>JACPVF010000017.1 GCA_016191845.1 Chloroflexota bacterium | reverse complement strand
GGCTGCGCTGGAAATCAGCCCTAATTTGGAAAACAGAATTCTGGAAATATCAGCAAATGTACGAGGAAATCTACCTGCAGCAACCTTTGAAGATATGCGTGATTTGCTTGAGCTTTTCCAAGTAAAAGTTCAATTTCATGACCTTGGCGATCAAATCAAATTGCATGTGTCATGTGAATTACCGAATAGCGAGGAGGATATTGTGTTAAGTTCTTCTTGAAAAGTTTGGTCCACTCGTCCTTGCTGAGCGGGTGATGCATGTCCAGCCAGCCTTTGAAGGAGCCATGCTCGGCTCGCAGATCCAGGATCCGCTGGGCGTTGACGATGGCTGCGTTGACCTTGAGTCTGTTGCGGATGATGCCTGCATCGGCCAGCAGGCGGGCGCGATCCGCTTCGGTGTAATTCGCCACGGTTTCGAGGTCAAAGTTGTGATAAGCGCGGCGGAAGCTATCCGCTTTTTTGAGAATGGTGATCCACGACAACCCCGCCTGGTTAATCTCAAAGACAAGACGCTCGAAGAGCAGGTTGTCGTCGTCGAGAGGGAATCCGTATTGGGTGTTGTGATAGGTCTTGTTGAAGGTATCTTCCGGATGGGTGAGGCAGTACTCGCAGTAAGTGGTCATCTTCCTATTTTACTATTCCCTCACGCGTGAAATGCCCACAGCTTAATAGAAAAGCGCCTCTTGGTTTTCAAGAGGCGCTTCAAACCTAGAAGGCTTTATCCAAATGATAGTACAGATCGTTCCAACGAAGTTTGTCCTTGAACTCATTTACCTTGGTGTTCTCGTCGATGAGCAGGAATTCAACACCCGCCATTTCAGCGAAGTCGTACAAATGCTCTGCCGTGAGTGCATAACTGAAACTGGTATGATGCGCCCCGCCTGCGTAGATCCATGCTGCAGCGGCGGTCTTTAGATTCGGGCGTGGCAGCCACAAAGCGCGCGCCACAGGCAGATTGGGCAACGGCTCGTCGGTCGGGACTACGTCCACAACGTTGGCCACGATGCGGAAGCGTTGGCCCATATCCATGATGGAGACACCGATGGCAGGACCCAGGTTGGCGTCGAAGATCAGGCGCAAGGGATCCGCTTTGCCACCAATCGAGAGAGGGAGGATATCCAGCTTGGGTTTGTTGGCCGCAATGGATTCACAGATCTCGAGCATGTGAGCACCCAGCACCTTATCCCCTGAAGCGCTGAGATGGTAGGTATAGTCTTCCATAAAGGAGACGCCGCCCTTGAGGCCCGCGCTCATCACCTTCATCGCCCGCACAAGGGCGGATGTCTTCCAGTCGCCTTCTGCACCAAAACCATATCCATCGCGCATGAGACGTTGCACGGCCAGTCCAGGCAATTGGGCCAACCCATGCAAGTCTTCAAAAGTTGTAGTGAAGGCTTTGAAATTGCCTGCGCTCAGAAAATTGCGCATACCAACTTCGATGCGCGCGCCTTCGACCAATGAAGAATATTTCTCGCCATTCGGCTGAAGCACAGGGACGACATCATACTCGTCGAAATAGGCCTGTACCATCTTTTTGACGTCAGCATCAGAGGCATCGTTCACCGCCTTGACCAGGTCCCCCACCCCGTATCCATACACATCGTATCCAAACCGAATCTGCGCTTCGACCTTATCCCCTTCCGTCACGGCGACATCGCGCATGTTGTCGCCGAAGCGGGCGATCCTGGCACCCTGCCAGTCCGCCCACGCGCAGGCAGCGCGGACCCAGACACCGATCCTCTTCTGAATATCATCGTCCTGCCAATGACCAACCACCACCTTGCGGCTCAGCCGCATACGACTGCCGATGAACCCGAACTCGCGGTCACCGTGCGCCGACTGGTTCAGGTTCATGAAATCCATGTCGATCTTCGACCAGGGGATCTCACGGTTGTATTGCGTGTGCAAATGCAGGAAGGGTTTCTTGAGCAGATTCAGCCCCGAGATCCACATCTTGGCTGGCGAGAAGGTATGCATCCAGGTGATAAGGCCCGCACAATTCGGCGCAGAATTGGCTTCCAGACACAACTGGCGGATGTCCTCGGGTGTGGTCAATACAGGCTTGAAGATCACCTGCGCGGGAATTTCGGTTGAAACGTTCAACGCCGCCGCAATCTCGCGCGAATGCGCTGCAACGCTCTCCAATGTTTTGGGGCCATATAAATGCTGGCTCCCTGTCACAAACCATATTTCATATTGTTTGAGATCAATCATTTCGTTTCTCCTTGTTCTGCATTGCAAGGCGAAAGAACCCGCCTACATGCGTTTATTGTCCGTACACATTCATATAACGATAATGCAACTGATCGACCATTTCCTGCGGAATGACATCCGGTTCGCCGATCTGCATTGCAAGCCAGACGGTCCTGGCATTATCTTCGGTCATCACCGCCGCTTTGACGGCGGCCTTCGCATTCTTGCCAATTGTGAATACACCATGATTCTTGAGCAATACCGCAGGGGATTTTCCGATGCTCTCCACCACCACCTTCCCGATGGCATCGTCGCCAATGAGTGCAAAACCGCCACAGGGGATGGGACCGCCAAACTCATCTGCAATTGCTGTCAGGACAACGGGAATCGGCTTGTTCACAGCCGCAAATGCCGTTGCATATGTCGAATGGGTATGCACTACGCCGCCCACATCGGGACGATGCCTGTAGATGTACAAGTGGCTATAGACATCCGACGATGGTTTGTAATCTCCTTCGACAATCTTTCCATCGACATCCATCACCACCATATGCTGTGGACGCATCTCCTCATAGCGGATTCCGCTCGCCTTGATCGCAACCAACCCCGTCTCGGGGTCCCGCGCGCTGACGTTACCGCCCGTCCACACAACAAGATTATTTTTCGGCAATTCAAGGTGTAACTCGACCAGTTCTTCTTTAAGCTTCTCAAGCATACTCAAATCCTTGTTTCACTATCACAGCGTATTACTTCAACCCATCTACTGCAGCCCGCTCGATAATCAGGCCATTTTTATATCGCTCCATGAAATCTGCAAAGCCATCCACGTCCCTCTGGTCAGGATGAATCGTCCTGCCATCTTCCCCAGAAAAAACCTTGGCAGAAAGATAAGTTTCCAACGGCTCATCCGTCGACTTATGAAGCATGTAAGAAACCAGCAGCGCAATTCCCCATGCACCACCCTCGCCCGCTGTCTCCATCACAGAGACCGGGACATTCAACGCTCCCGCCATGATCCTTTGTCCCACTTCCCTTGTTTTGAAGAAACCGCCGTGGCCCAAAATCTGGTCGATCTTTACCTGCTCCTGTTCAAAGAGAATATCCAACCCGATCTTCAAGGCTCCAAGCGCCGAGAACAAGTGTGTTCGCATGAAATTCGACAATGTGAAATGGCTCTCGGGGGTGCGAACGAACAATGGGCGCCCCGCCTCCAGACGCGTAATGTGCTCACCCGATAAATAGTTATACGCCAACAACCCGCCCCCATCTGCATCCCCAGCAAGTCCCTTTTGGTATAACATTTCGAATAGACTGGATTGATCGACTTCCAAGCCAAGTGCCTGCGTAAATTCATGGAAGAGTTCAACCCAGGCGTTGAGATCAGATGTACAGTTGTTGCTGTGCACCATTGCGACAGGCTTGCCTGTGGGTGTCGTCACCATGTCGATCTCGGAATACACCTTCGACAGGGCCTTTTCCAAGACGATCATCGCAAAAACGGATGTGCCAGCCGACACGTTACCAGTCCGCTCTGCGACGCTGTTGGTGGCCACCATTCCCGTGCCTGCATCCCCCTCAGGCGGGCAGAATGGGACTCCCGCTTTGAGTTGGCCGGTGGGGTCGAGCAGTCCTGCCCCCTCTGCGGTCAGTACACCCGCAGCGTCGCCTGCGACCAACACTTTAGGCAGAATCTCCCGCAACGTCCATGGAATATTGTCAGCTTTGATCCGCTCATTGAACAGCCCGACCATGCGCTCGTCGTAATCGTTGGTCGTGCTGTCGATCGGGAACATGCCAGAAGCCTCCCCTACTCCCAACACCCGCTGCCCCGTCAACTTCCAATGGACATAACCTGCCAGCGTGGTCAGGTGGCTGATATCCCTGACGTGAGGTTCCTTGTTCAAGATCGCCTGATAAAGGTGTGCAATGCTCCAACGCTGGGGGATGTTGAATTGAAACAGGTCGGTGAGATTCTCGGCCGCCCTGCCAGTGATGGTATTCCGCCAGGTGCGAAATGGGACGAGGAGATTCCCGTCCTTATCGAAGGCCAGATAGCCATGCATCATGGCACTGAAGCCGATGGCACCGACATTTCGGAGCGGAATATTGTACTTTTTCAAAACCTCATCGCTTAGTTTGCGATAACTATCCTGCAAGCCCGCCCAGACGTCTTCGAGGCTGTAGGTCCAGATGCCGTTTTCGTATCGGTTTTCCCATTCATGACTTCCCGAAGCAATGGGACGATGATTCTGATCGATCAAGATGGCCTTGATGCGCGTCGAACCAAGTTCGATGCCAAGAACAGTTTCTCCTGCTTCAATAGCCTTCGGGATGTCCATTTGAGCAGCCATGTCATTGCCCCTGGGATGGTTTTTTCTTCAGGTAAAAAAGACTTTGCACACCGATGAAGATCAATGTCAGAGCACCCACACCGATACGAGTCCACCACGAGCTCAAAGTGCCGTTGAATTGCAGGATGGAGACGATCGTGCCATGGATCAGAACACCGAACAACGTTCCAATGACATTGCCAACACCGCCGCTCAAGGACGTGCCACCCATCACCACGGAAGCAATGGCGTCGAGTTCCATGCCTGTAGCAAATTGTCCATAGCCTGCCAGCAATGACATACTGAAGACAATCCCTGCCAATGCAGAACAAAATCCGCTAAAAGCGTAGACAGCGACCTTCGTGCGCGCCACCGACAACCCCATCAAGAGCGCCGACTGTTCGTTGTTCCCCATCGCATAGATGGTCCGCCCAAAGCGTGTGAAAAAGCTAAGGTAGATTGCCACCAACAGGATAACGGGAGCGACCAGGGTCGTTGGATAAACATATGCCCTGGGAATGAACGGAATATAGATTGGGGTCAGGGCCAGGGTTTTGTACACATCGTTGGTAATGGTCACCGACGTCAGGCTGATGATGTACGCCATGCCGCGCGCAAAGAAAAGGCCCATCAACGTTGCAATAAAAGGCTGGACTTTCAGATATTGAATGATCCAACCCAGCATCGACCCAAATCCGACACCCACACAGATCATCAATGGAATCACGATATATGGGCTCACACCCATCCGAAGCAGCGCAGCGGAAGCGGTTGAGGTCAGTGCCAACACCCCACCCACCGATAGGTCAATCCCGCCAGTGAGGATCACCAGGGTCATCCCGATCGAGACAAGGAGCAGACTGCCGTCATTGATGAACAGGTTAAAGAACACCTGCGGCTTTTGCATGGCTGGATACATCTGCCCCCCTGTGATGTACGCCAGGATAAATATAGCGATCGTGGTCAGCAATGGACCATATCGCAAAAAGAAGGGCTTAATCTGCTGTACCATGCTGAGTGCCTCTACGCTCAAACAATCGATTCATGAAACGTCGGGTGTAATCGGAATAGAGCAAGATTACGACCATGACCAACACCGCTTTGGCGGCCAACAGGGCGTTCGCCGGAACGCCCAGGCTGTAGACCGTGACTGTGAAAGTCCAAATAACCACCGCCCCGATCACGCTCGCGAACATGGAGAAACGTCCGCCTGACATCAAGGTTCCACCCATGACCACCGCCAAGATGGCATCCAATTCGTAGTTCAGGCCGTTATTATTTCCATCCGCGCTATGGACATAGGAACTGAGGATCAGGCCCGCGATCGCGCCACAAAATCCACAGAAGGTGTAGGCCAGCAATTTGACGTTCTGTTCGTTAATGCCACTATAGTATGTTGACTTGGCGTTGATTCCCACCGACTCGACAAACAGGCCGATGGCAGTCTTGCGCACCAACAGCCAGGCCAGAAGAAACACCACCGCCACGATATAAATGGAAACTGGCAGCCCCAGAATATAGCCGTTCCCAAACCAGAAGTAGGGGGTGTAATAGATCGTCATGATCTGCCCGTTCGTGATCAACTGGGCAATCCCACGACCCGCAACCATCAGGATCAACGTGGCAACCATCGGCTGGATCTTCGCCCTGGAGACCAGGATTCCGTTCCAGAGGCCGCAGAGCGTGCCAGCCGCCAGGTCCGCCAAAATAATGAGCGGCAGCGGAGTGTTGGTCGCATTCTTGGTCAAGATATCGTTCGTAATCAACTGATTGCCCAGGGCGGGGTTAATCAACACCGCGCCCATCGCAGCCGAGATGGCAATCACAGCGCCCACGGACAGGTCCACACCGCCCGTGGCAATCACCAACGTCATCCCAATCGCCACCAGCATGAGTGGCGCCCCATTGTTGAAGATGTCAACCAGATTGCCGTAGAGATGCTTGCCGTATACAGGATCCTCGATGATGCCAAGCCTAAAGAAACCCGGCTCGACGATGGCATCGAAGGCTAGAATGATGATCCAGGCAACGAACGGCCAAAGCAAACGACTTTCACGGATTCGTTTCCACATAGAGATGTTCCTCATAATTCCCCTGCCATGGTATGAATAAGGGTCTGATCGTCCACATCACCCGCATACTCAGCGGCTTTCTTGCGGTCACGCATGACCACCACGCGATGGCTGATGCGCAACACTTCCTCCAACTCAGAGGAAATGAAAACACACGATTTTCCTTCCTCTGCCAGTTTCATTACTAATTTTTGGATTTCCGTCTTCGCCCCCACGTCGATCCCCCGGGTGGGTTCATCCAAAATCAGGACCTTGGGATCGGTCGCCAGCCACCGGGCCAGAATCACCTTCTGTTGGTTGCCTCCGCTCAAATTCTTGACCAGCTGATCGGGCGAAGGGGTGACAATCCCCAACAACTTAATATATTTGTCAGCGATCTGATCCTGTTCCTGGCGGGACAGGAATTTGAACCATCCACATCGGGCCTGTAAGGCCAGAATAATATTCTCGCGGATCGTCAGATCCCCTACGATGCCTTCCGCCTTTCGATTCTCAGGGCACAAAGCCACCCCACGTTTCAACGACTCAAGCGGTGAAAAGCGCTCTGCTTTCTCTCCGCACACGGTCAGGGAACCTTTATCCGGGGCATCTACACCAAAAATCAAGTTCGCCACCTCTGTGCGACCCGAACCCAGTAAACCGGCCAACCCAAGGATTTCATTGGAGTTCAACTCCAGGTCGACGGGATCCAGCGACCCCGTCAATCCCAGGCCTTTCGCCTCCATCAGGGTTTGTTTCTCTTTGTTTTCTTCCTCTTGAGACCTGGTCTTGGACATCGCATTCAGTTCAGTCAGGCTGCGCCCCAACATCTTGGCAACCAACTCAACCCGCGGGAGAGAAGCCGCTTCAAATGTCCCCACCAACTTTCCATTGCGAAGGACGGTGATCCGGTCTGCGATTTGATAGACCTGATCCAAAAAATGGGTGATGAAAATAATGCCGATCCCCTCCTTCTTTAGATTGCGCATTACTGCAAAAAGGAGGTCCGTTTCGTGAATATCCAGGCTGGAAGTGGGTTCATCCAGGATCAACACCTTGGCGGACAAAACCTCCAGGGCGCGGGTAATCGCCACCATTTGCTGGATCGCAACCGAATAATTTCCCAACGGCTGTGTGACATCCACATCGATGCTCAAACGGTTGATTGCTTTGCTGGCCAGTTCGTTCATCTTCCGCCAGTCGATGCTGCCAAAACGATGAGGCTCGTGTCCCAGCATGATGTTTTCAGCGACGGAGATATTGGTGCAAAGATTGACTTCCTGGTAGACCGTGCTGATGCCAAGCTCCTGGGAGTGTTGAGGAGAGCGCACCTGAATCGGTTTCCCATCCAACTCGATCGTACCTCTGTCAGGCTGCTCGACACCCGTCAAGACCTTGATCAACGTGGATTTCCCAGCCCCGTTCTCGCCCATCAATGCGTGGATCTCTCCCTTTCGCAACGAGAAATCCACGGCTTCGAGGGCAATCACGCCCGGGAAGGACTTGGCTATTCCCTGCATCCTGATAATATCTTGAGCCTCTGCCATAGCTACAACCTATTCGTTATTCTTCCAAAGGTACTTCAGCGATGAAAAAATCATTGTCAGGAGATAGAGAAGCGACATGTTTTGTGCCGCTTCTCTATCTCTATCAGCTTAGTTTTTTACCGAGTCCGAGTCGATCAGATTAGTACTTGCGGGTCGGCAGCAGGTCAGCGGCGTTGTCCGGGTAGTAGACCGTCTCGTCGGTCAGGACTTCGTGATCGATCGTCTGACCATTCATGAGCTTCAGGGCCATCTCGAAGACCTGCGGTCCGAGCAGGGGATTGCACTCGACGTCGGCCTGGAACCAGCCATCGACCATGGCCTGGAAGCCGCCGCGCGTTCCGTCCACCGACACGATGACCAGGTCACCGGGATTGACACCCGCAGCCTTCAAGGCCTCGATGGCGCCAATGCCCATGTCGTCATTGTGGATGAAGATGCCCTGGAAGTCCACGCCGGGTTTGTACTTCTGCAGGAAAGCCTGCATGACAGGCAATGCCTCGGCACGGGTGAAGTTGCCGGTCTGCGAGTCGATGATCTTGATGTTGGCGTTCAGTTTGGCGCGCAGGCCGTTCGCGCGTCCCACCGCTGCGCCAGAACCAGTGGTGCCAGACAGTTCGAGGATGGCGCCGCCATTGGGCAGGAGTTTGTTGAACTCGGCGGCCGCGCGTTCGCCCTCCAACTCCATGTTGGAGCCGATGTGAGCCGCATACAGGGAAGCATCAGCACTGACACTGCGATCGACGATGATGACGGGGATGCCGGCATTCTTGGCCTCGGTCAGAACCGCGTCCCAACCGTCTTCCACCACAGGCGGCAGAGCGATCACACTGGCCCCCTGCTGGATGCAGGCGCGCACAGCGGAGATCTGGTTTTCCTGTTTCTGCTGGGCATCGGAGAAGATCAATTGCTTGATGCCAAGCTTCTCAGCGGTTTCCTTGATGGAAGCTGTATTGGCAGTACGCCAGTCGCTTTCTGCGCCGAGCTGGGGATAACACAGCACCATGTCCTTGTAGGTGCAGTTGGGCGCGCAGCTGGCTCCCTCGGAGGCAGGTTTGGCACCGCCTCCGCAAGCGGTCAGTAACATGGAGGCGACCATCAAAACGCTGATCAGAACGAGCAAATTCTTTTTCATTCTTCTCTCCTTTTATAGGATTAGTATTGTTTCTTTCAGAAAACAGGTGCGATATAATGGTCATGCGAGGTGTTTCCATGACATACCACGGGTACACCCGCCAACCTGGAAGTGCCTGCCTGGAGACGCCAATCGCTAAGCAGACACTTCCTTTATTTTGTTTATTGCCTTACACAATAAAAACCACCTCCTTCATTTTTAAGTTGTAGGACGCAATGAGCTGTTTCGAACGATCAATGTCGTTTCCAACATGACGGACCTGGGAGCAATGGGATCTAGTCCAGCCCAGCCTGCTTCAATGATCTTGATGATTTCCTCGACTGCAACTTTGGAAACTGTATATTGGTCTTGTTGAATTGTGGTAAGGGAGGGGAGGAAATAAGCGGACTCAACGATATTATCGAAACCGACGATGCCAATATCTTCAGGGATCCTCAATCCTTTTTGGTGTGCAACTTGCATGACGCCAAGCGCCATCTGGTCGTTGGCGACAAATATCGCATCCATTTCAGGATACTGCTCAAGCAGCTTCTCGATCACCGATGCCCCGCTCGAAGAGGACCAATTCCCCTCCACCCAATGACGATCCTCGACTTCAAATCCTGTTTCCTTCAATGTGTCTTTCCAGGCTGCTATTCGCTGTCGAGCCTCCCACCAATCCAGGGGGCCAGAGATATGGCCAATGTGACGATATCCCTGCTCGAGCAGATGAGAGACAGCCATGCGTCCACCCTGATAGTTATCAATGGAAACCACCGAGATGTTCTCCTGGGGGTTCATCGCCAGATAAACGATGGGGATATCCAGGTCCACAGGAAGTTGGTGGACCCAATTTCGGTTCTCCCCGATCTCTGGCACAGCCCAGATGATCCCATCCACATGACGGGAAATCAATGCCTGGAATATGGGTTCAATATGATTATCTTCAAATCGGGGTAATTCTTTCAAGAGTAACGCATATCCCGCCTCTTCTGCTGCCATCGTAATGCCACTCAATATTCGAGAAGGACCAATGTATTTCAACCCCGCCGTGACCACGCCAAGGGTATGGCTCCGCTGTCGGATCAAACTACGCGCCAGAGCGCTGGGCTGATATCCAAGCCTCTCGACGACTTCCTGGACCCGTTTTCGGGTCTCGGGGGAAACATCAGGCCTCCCGTTAATGACCCGCGAGACCGTCTGCGTGGAGACACCCGCCGCAGAGGCAACTTCCTTGATTGTGGCTCGAGAAGGCTTTTGACGCATAAAAATCCTGTTATCGTTCCCGTTATCGATAACAGGAACGATAACATTTTAGCAAATTCATTTCTCAGAGTCAAGCCCCTTTCTAAAATTGTCGTCGAACTGGGGATTTTACAAACAGATTTACAGCGAAATTTCCATGATCGGCAACCGTCGCGGCTGGCCATCCACTTCGCCGACATGCTGACCGACGGTCCGTGCGCCCATTTTCTCGTAGAAACCGACCGCATGGGGATCAGCTTCAATCTCCAGAGTGGAACATCCCAGCTCACGGGCGCGCACGAGAGCATGCTCAAAGAGTCCACGCCCGATGCCCTGCCCCATGAAGTCAGGCAGCACCCACAGATTCTCCAGTTCTGCGCGCGGGCCTTTGGCGGTCAGCGAGTAGAAACCCACAACTTCATCGTCCACTTTGGCAACAAAGAAATCCACCCGCTCAAGGTCAGCAGATGAGAAAGCAAGCAGTGGAGCCCAAGTCTCGATCCAACGCTCGGGATAACCCCAATGACGCTTGGCGGTCAGAGCAATGTGGGTGAGGGTCTCGGCCTGGTTGGGATGGGCTTTTTGAATCTGCATGAAAATAAACCGCGAAGCAACAAAGGGTGCGAAGAAAAATCCTCGTGTCTTTGCTGCTTCGCGGAAACAAGTCTGCGACGCTTATCCCACCACGCGGATCTCGCGCGGCATATCGCTCAGGGACTCGGCGCCCGATTCAGTGACGACCATGTTGTCTTCGATGCGCACACCATTGCTTTCGGTGAGATAGATACCAGGCTCGACGGTGTAAGCCATGCCCGTTTCAAGCAGCTGCATATTGTCGCCGCGCATGTACGGGTCCTCATGACCTTCCATGCCGATGCCGTGACCCGTGCGGTGCGTGAAGTATTTACCGTATCCCGCGGCTTCGATCACGTCGCGCGCAGCCTTGTCGACGGCGGCGCAGGGAGCGCCGGGCTTCCCCGCGGCGCGTCCCGCCGCGTTGGATTGCTGCACGATCTTGTGGATCTTCTGGCACTCGTCATCCACCTCGACCACAGCGAAGGTGCGCGTCAGATCGGAGATGTAACCGTTGTAAGCCGCACCCCAGTCAACGACCAACAAATCACCGACCTGCAGCTTGCGGTCGGACGGAGAGGCGTGCGGGTTGGCGGCATTGGGTCCCCCCGAGACGATGGGCGCAAAGGGCAGTTCAGAATCCGAGCCGTGGCGCAGCAACTGCATGACCAGTTCCGCGGCCACCTCGCGCTCGGTCATGCCGACCTTGATCAGCGGCAGGGTGGCTTCGAGTCCGTCCTGCGCGATCTTGACGGCCTGTCGCATGGAGGCGATTTCATCCGCATCCTTGCGGATGCGCAGCGCGGCCAACGCGTCAGATGCATCGGGGAAATCCGCTTCGGGGGCACCCGCCTGGACGTGGCGGAACTCCAGCAGGCGCAGGTTACGCGGCTCGACGCCGATGCGCTTGCCGTCCAACCCCAGAGCCTGGACCGCCTGACGGAAGACGCCGTCCCATTCGGTGGGAATCTCGCCGTAGGCGAAGGCCTGCACCTTGTACGGGAACAGGCCCACCTTGGGCAATTCCAGTTCGGGCAGGACGATCACAGGGTCCCGACCGGGGGCGACCATCAGCACAACGGGACGTTCCATCAGATGGAAGTTGAGTCCCGTGAGATATTTCAGGGTGGGACCCGGGTTGAGGACCACGGCGTCCAGGCCCGAGGTCCGAAGCAAAGCGGTAAGGCGTTCGAGGCGGGAAGCAGTCATTGATTCGTCTCCTGTTTTTTGTGGAAGCGGCGGGTAAATCCGTTTTGGATGATCAAGTCTACCAGCGCGGGGAAAAGGGTGTCGACCCCGATCACGAGGTTGTACCACCACGGGATGACCAGGCTGCGGCGCGGACGACGGGCCAGGTCCACCACCCGCTCGGCCACGTAAGCAGAACTCATGCGGAAACTGGCCAGGCGGTTGAGGCTGCGCTTGGCGGAATTGGCCCCCGTGTGCAGGCCGAACTCGGTCTCGGCGGGGCCGGGGTAGATGCCCGAAACACGGACACCGAAAGGCGCGACCTCGCGTCGCAGGGCGTCGTTGAAGGCGCGCACGCCGTACTTGGTGGCGGAGTAGATCGTGTAGAGCGGCGCGGCGATGCGCCCCGCCACCGAGGACATGTTGATGATGTGACCCTCGCCGCGCGCAAGCATGTGCGGCAGGACGGCGCGCGTGACCTGGATCAGGCCCGTCAGGTTGACCTGGATCTGAGTCTCGATGTCGCGCTCGGGGTCGAGGTTCTCGAACCAGTCGAGGCGACCAAAGCCCGCGTTGTTGAAGAGGATGTCGATCTGACCATAGAGCGCCAGCGTGGAGTCGACCATGGTCTGGATGTCGGCGCGGTTGGTGACGTCCACAGGGACGGCGATGGCCTCCCCGCCCTGCCGCTGGATGGAGTCGGCCAGCGCCTGCAGGCGGTCCACCCGGCGGGCGGCCAGCACCACCCTGCAGCCTTCCTCTGCAAATAGGTGTGCCGCGTCCTCGCCAAACCCCGACGAAGCGCCCGTGATGAGTACGACTTTGTTGCGAAGAGATGTTGTCATGCGTTTATCTGTAAACACAAAGACCCTAAAGGTTTGATAAACCTTTAGGGTCTCTTACACTGCTACTCTTCTGTATCTTCCCGCACCTGCCTGCGTGGACGGGGCGGTTCGAGGACGGGATGCGCTGCCAGGGCGATGCCCAGCACGTCGTCCATGTGCTTGACGGGGATGATCTTCAGCTCGGCCTTGGCCTGTTTGGGCAGGTCCACCAGGTCTTTCATGTTCTTCTCGGGCAGGATGACGGTCTTGAGGCCCGCGCGATGAGCAGCCATGACCTTCTCGCGCACGCCGCCGATGGGCAGAACGCGTCCGCGCAGGGTGATCTCACCCGTCATGCCGACATGCTTGAAGATGGGGCGTCCCGTCAGCGCGGAGATGACCGCCGAGGCCATCGTGATGCCCGCCGAAGGTCCGTCCTTGGGGATGGCGCCCTCGGGCATGTGGACGTGGATGTCCATGCGCTCGAAGACGTCCAGGTCGATGTTGAGCGCGGCGGCGCGCGACTTGATGTAGGTCAACGCAGCCTGACCCGACTCCTGCATCACCTCGCCCATCTGACCCGTCATCTGTAGGCTGCCTTTGCCTTCCAGCACGGCCACCTCGACGGGCATGATCACGCCGCCGTCCTCGGTCCAGGCCAGGCTGGTGGCGACGCCCACCTCGTCCTGGGCTTCCGCTTCGGGCGGAAAGACCTGCTGAGGGCCGAGGAATTTCTCGATCTGGTCGGGGAGGATGGCGGTCGGGAACTTCTTCCCTTCCGCCTTGAGTCGCGCCACCTTGCGGCAGGTCCGCCCGATCTCGCGCTCCAGGTTGCGGACGCCCGCTTCGTAGGTGTACTCGCGCACGATGCGGCGGATGGCATCAGGCTCGAAACTCAGACCCAACTCGTCGATGCCGTTCTCCTCCAACTGGCGGGGGATCAGGTAACGGTTGGCAATCTCCAGCTTTTCTTCCTCGATATAGCCAGGAAACTCGATCACTTCCATGCGGTCGAGCAGGGCAGGCGGGATGGTGCCCAGCGAGTTGGCGGTCGTCACGAACATGACCTTCGAGAGGTCGAAGGGCATTTCGAGGTAGTGATCGCTGAAGGCGTTGTTCTGTTCGGGGTCGAGCACTTCCAGCATGGCCGACGATGGGTCGCCGCGGAAGTCCGAGCCGAGTTTGTCGATCTCGTCCAGCATGAAGAGCGGATTGGCGCTGCCCGCCCGCTTCATGGTTTGCAAGATGCGTCCAGGCAATGCGCCGATGTAGGTGCGGCGATGCCCGCGGATCTCGGCCTCGTCGCGCACGCCGCCCAACGAGACGCGCACGAACTTGCGCCCAAGCGCCTCGGCGATGGAACGTCCCAGCGAGGTCTTGCCCACGCCGGGCGGGCCGACGAAGCACAGGATCGGCTGGCGTTCCTTCTTGGGCTTGAGCGAACGCACCGCAATGTATTCAAGGATGCGTTCCTTGGCCTTCTTGAGGCCATAATGGTCGCGCTCCAAAATCTTGGCCGCGTTTTTCACGTCCAGGTTGTCGGCAGTGGAATTGGTCCACGGCAGGTCGAGGATCCAGTCGATGTAGGTGCGGATGATGCTGACCTCGGGCGCCATGGGCGGCATCTGGTTGAGCCGTTCCAGTTCCTTGAACGCCACGGCCTTGGGTTCCTCGGGCAGGTTGGCGGCCTCGATCTTGGTCTTCAACTCGGTCGCGTCGCGCGTGAAGATGTCGCCTTCGCCCAGTTCGTTCTGGATCTGCTTCATCTGTTCGCGCAGATAGAACTCGCGCTGACTGCGGTCCACTTCGTTCTGGACCCGCGCATGGATCTCATCCTCGAGTTCGAGCACGTCCACTTCCTGGGCCAGGATGGTGTTCAGGTGCTGGAGGCGCGTCCTCGGGTCGAGCATCAACAACAGGGTTTGCTTGGTCTCATAAGTCAGCGAGAGCGAGGTGGCGATCATGTCCGAAAGCCAGCCTGGCTCCGAGATATTCAACGCGAAGAGATGCGCCTCCTCGGGGATCGAGCGATCAAGCTGTACGCAACGGTCGAACAGGTCGAGCGCGGTACGCATGTGCGCCTGGGTCTGGCGATCGGCGGCCGTCGGCTCGACGATGACGCGCGCGCGCACCTTGATGTATGGCTGCGTCTTCACGAACTCGACGATCTCCACGCGGCGGCGTCCCTGCACGAGGGCCGAGTACGAGCCGTCGGGCATCTGCAACAGCCGCCCCACCGCCATCTCCACGCCCACGGGCAGGAAGTCGTCCACGCCCGGGTGTTCGAGTTCGGGGTCCTTCTGGGTCAGACCGATGACAGTCTGCTCTTTGCGTTGCGCGTCCTGCACGGCCAGCAGCGAACCTTCGCGTCCCACGAAGATGGGCGTGACCATGCGCGGAAAGATGACCAGGTCACGCAGTGGCAGCACCACCGCCTCGATCAAG
Organism: Chloroflexota bacterium; assembly: GCA_016191845.1. Taxonomy (GTDB): domain Bacteria; phylum Chloroflexota; class Anaerolineae; order Anaerolineales; family Villigracilaceae; genus JACPVF01. Next base: position 189,262 of record JACPVF010000017.1, on the reverse strand, counting down.
CCGTCGGGTCCCACCTCGCGGTTGGGGATGCGGTACAACTCTTCGGTCCGCTGGGAAAGCGCCAGGTTGAAATTATCTTCTTCTTCGTCGTCGTTCCAGTCATTTGGGTTCATTCTTGTTTTCCTGTAGGGGCACAGCGGGTTATAAAACGGTCCAGGTAAATTCCCGTCTCGCTGTGCCCTTACGATCTATGATTTTTCCACGCCGCCATGACTTCGGCGGTCACGAACATCGAGCCAGCGGATAAGACAATGCTACCATCTTTTTGGGATAGCTCCAACGCCCGCGCCAGCGCCGCCTCGACGGGCTCCACCGCCTCGCTTGGGATCCCAGCCTGGTCGGCCAACCCCTGAATTTTCTCCACCTCCAGCGCCCGCGGATGATGCGCACGTGTGACGATCAACCGTCGAATCCTGGGCTTCATCTCGCGGAACATGCCAGGAATGTTCTTGTCCTCCGACGCACCGAAGATAAGATAGACCATCTTATCAGGGAAATAGGTTTCGAGCGTCTCACGCAAACGGGCAAACGAGTCGTCATTGTGGGCAGAGTCGAAGATGACGGGCGGCTCGCGGCGGACGACCTCGAAACGGGCAGGCCATTTTACCTGAGCAAAGCCGCGTTGGATAGCCTCATCGGGAATGTCCAGCCCGCTGGTTTTGAGCGCCGCGTACGCTGTCGCCGCATTGACCAGCTGATAATCGCCAAGCAAGGGCATGGTGATCATTAATCCATCCTTCGACTGCGCTCCCTGCGGGTCGCTCCGCTCAGGACGAGTCGATGACACCGCCTGCCCTTCGACTGCATTCCTCGCTTCGCTCGTCATTCCGCTCAGGGCGAAGACCTGGCCCTCCAGCGAGTGACTGACAGGCTCGAAGGTCACATCCTTACCAACCAGAGTCACTTGGGCATTTCTTGATTTTGCTACACGCAAAATAACTTCGAGTGCCTCGTCCTTTTGTGGGGCGGAGACCACGGGCACGCCATCTTTGATGATGCCTGCCTTCTCCCCCGCAATCTTGGCCAAGGTATCGCCCAGCACGGCCATGTGATCCATCGACAGCGAAGTGATGACCGAGACGCGCGGCGTGACCACGTTGGTGGCATCCAGCCGTCCGCCCAAGCCGACCTCAAAGACCGCCGCCGTACAGCCCAATTTGGCAAAGGCCAGGAAAGCCAGCGCGGTGGTGATCTCGAAGGTGGTCAACTTCTCGATCTGGGCCACGGCAGGCTGGATCTCTTCCACTAAATCGACCAACAGTTGATGCGAGATCGGCTGCCCGTCGACTTGAATCCGCTCGACGTAATCCAGCAAGTGCGGCGAGGTGTACAGTCCCGTCTTGTAACCCGCGGCCATCAACGCCGACGCACACAGCGCAGATGTGGACCCCTTCCCCTTCGTCCCAGCCACGTGGAGGATCGGATACGCCTGGTGCGGATTTCCCAGCAGGTTCAGCAGCGCAAACATGCGGTCGAGGTTGAACTCGGCCTTGGCCATTTCCGAGGAATGTTTGAGGCTATAATCGACGTAGGAATACAGGTAATCGATGGCGAGATTGTATTTTTGTTCGGTGTCCATGAGGGAGATTGTAATGGGTGATTGGGAATTGGTAAATTGGAAATCAGACTTTGGTGGTTGATTCGGATGAGAATGGATGTAAATATGGATACCTGTTTCATCTGTCGAAAGCATGAAGGACTGGAAGCCGCTCCTCCTGGTGGATATATTTACGAAGATGAACATTGGATGGTCTGCCACGCGCCCGGCAAGCTGGGTCCGCTGGGGACGTTGTTCATCGAGTCGCGTCGTCATTTTTTGGATTACTCAGAGATGACGCAGGAAGAGGCCGATGTGCTAGGTTCTCTGCTGAAACGTATCTACCAGGCACTGCGTCAGCACACCGACGCCGAACGCATCTATCAACTGTCCACGATGGAAGGACAGCCGCATCTGCACATGTGGATCGTCGCACGCCGCAGGGAAATCCCCGAGCGCGGGTTAAAATTCCTTGCACGGGATGATTCCTGCGAAGAAAAAGATGCCATCGCGCTGGCTGAAAAATTACGCGCTTCTTTAAAATGATCGCCACCCTCACCTTTCACCTGCACCTGCCCGCCTGCTTCTCGCTCAAGGACAAACGTGGACGCATCAAGCCGCTCATGGCGCGCCTGCGCCGAGAGTTCAACATCTCGGTCGCGGAAATGGACCTGCAAGACAAATGGAGCGAAGCCGTTATCGCCTGCGCCGCGATCAATTCAGACAAAGTTATGCTGGAACAATCCCTGCAAAGTGTGGCAAAATGGGTGGACTCGCACTGGCCCGACGGTCAGGTCATCGATTCGAAGATCGAATTCATATACTGATGTCATTGCGAGCGAAGCGAAGCAATCTCCTATTCTCTAGGAGGTTGCTTCGGCGGAAGAACGCCGCCTCGCAACGACATACAAGGAGCTCATCATGGATTTAGGTTTAAAAGATAAAATCGCGCTGGTTACAGGCTCATCGCGCGGACTAGGCTATGCCACCGCAGTGGCACTCGCCAAAGAGGGCTGCAAGGTTGCCATCAACGGGCGGGACGAAGCCAAGATCCAGGCCGTGGCTGAGAAATTGCAAAAGGAAACAGGCGCGCAGGCCATTGGGTTGGCGGGGGACGTGAGCCTGCCGGATGTGCCCGCGAAGCTGATCACGCAGACCGTGAAAGCCTTCGGCGGACTGGACATCCTCATCACCAACGCGGGCGGACCTCCGCCCGGGGGCATCGACACGCTGGACGAGGCCGCCTGGCAAAAAGGCGTGGACCTATGCCTGATGCTGCATGTGCGCCTGATCCGCGCGGCCCTGCCCCACCTGCGCAAATCGTCCACAGCCAGCATCCTGACGGTCACATCGATGTCGGTCAAGCAGCCGATCGCAAACCTGCTGCTCTCGAACAGCATCCGCGCGGGGACGATCGGCCTGACCAAGTCACTGGCGCTCGACCTCGGCAAGGACGGCATCCGCGTCAACTCGATCCTGCCGGGCTGGACGGAAACGGAACGCGTCACAGAGTTGATGACGGCCCGGGCAACGGCCAACCAGTCCACGGTCGAGGAAGAGACGCGAAAACAGTCGGAGCAGAGTCCGCTCGGGCGGCTGGGTCAGCCCGAAGAGTTCGCCAATGCGGCGGCTTTCCTCGTCTCACCTGCCGCGTCGTACATCACGGGCGTCATGCTCAATGTGGACGGCGGCATGTACAAAGGCACGCTTTAATTTGGAACGCAAACCGCGGTTTGCGCGTCGTATTGGATGGAATGCGGACTCAAGTCCGCGTTCCCATATAAATGGAGAACATCATGCACATTTGCCTGAATTGCAACCGCACCGAAGAGCAAGTCCCGTTGTTGGTGCTGACCTTTAAAAATGAAACAAACTACATCTGCCCGCAATGCCTGCCGCAGTTGATTCACAAGCCGCAATTGCTGACCGAGAAATTGCCTGGCATGGAAGTCAAGGCGACCGCCGAACACTAACATGAAAAAACTGTCCAACCTGACCCGCAACTCGCTGATCGTCGGGTTCTTTTTCTTCATCGACAAGATCCTGGCCTTCGTGCGGGCGGGCATCATCTCGCGTCAGTTCGCTGACTCGGTCGGGACGCTCGACACGTTCAACGCCGCCAACAACCTACCCGATGTGCTCTTCGCGTTGATCTCGGGCGGGGCGCTGGCCATGGCCTTCATCCCGCTCCTGACCGAATACCTGACCCAAAAAGACCGCGACGCCGCCTGGGACCTGTTCTCGCGCGTGGCAAACGTGGCCTTCGTGGTGACGGGTTCGATCGCCGTGGTCATCGCCATCTTCGCCAAGCCCATCGTGGAGGCCGAGATCGGCATTGCACCCGGCTTCGGCCCCGAGCAGCGCGCCCTGCTGGCCGACCTGATGCGCCTGAACCTGGTCGGCACGATCATCTTCTCGATCAGCGGCCTGGTGATGGCCGCACTGCAGGCCAACCAGCATTTCATCCTGCCTGCCATCGCGCCCACCGCCTATAACCTGGGCCAGATCTTCGGCGCGATCTTCCTCGTGCCGCGCTATGGGATTCACGGACTGGTGTACGGTGTCATCATCGGTGCGGCTCTGCATCTGCTGATCCAGGTACCCGCCCTGTTCAAGTTCGGATTCCATTGGACGCCCTCCTTCGACCTGCGCAACTCAGGCCTGATCGAGGCCCTCAAGCTGATGGCCCCGCGCCTCTTGACGATGGGCGGCATCCAGATCATTGTGCTGGCCCGCGACAACCTGGCCTCCCGTCTCAACCAGGCGGGCGCGGTCACCTCGTTGACCTACGGCTGGATGATCATGCAGGTCCCCGAGACCATCCTTGGGACCGCCATCGCCACCGCCCTGCTGCCGACCCTCTCCGAATATGCCGCACGAGGCAACTGGACGGGCTTTCGCGACACCATCGAGAAGGCCTTGCGCTTCCTGATCGCGCTGACCCTGCCGATTGCGGCCATCATGGCAGCGGGAGTCCACCCGCTGGTGCGCGCTGTCTTCGGATTCGACGAGGCCACCACCACCCTGCTGACGGCTTCCACGCGCGCCTACCTGCTCACACTGACGGGTTTCGCCATCCACGAGGTGGCGGCGCGCTCGTTCTACGCGCGCAAGGAACCGCTTTATCCGCTCTATGCGGTCGGCCTGCGACTGGTCCTCTTTCTCGGGATCGGAATCACAGGTGTGACCGTCTTTAAGAACATCGGCGCGCCCGTCATTGCCTTTGCCGAGATCGCCGTGCTGATCGAAGCCATCGTGCTGTTCACCTGGCTGTCCCGCCGCACTCACGAACCGATCCGCGTGGGCGGGGCCGTGACCAAGGGGCTGCTGGCCGCCCTGGTCGGCGGCGCGCTGACCTACGCACTGGCGCTCTGGCTGCCGGGCGGGGCCGTCGTCACCGCTTTATTGGGCATGGTCCTCGGCGGGCTGTCCGCGCTGGCCCTCGTCTGGCCCGAGGCGCGCCTGTTATTCAAGCTATAGACCTGGAGTATAATCGCGCTCATGTCTGAAAGTACCGAAAGCACCCAACCCCTCAAAATCAAAAAACCAGCCCGCTGGCCCAGGATTCTCCTGTCCGTGTTGGGCGTGCTGGTCCTGCTCGGCGTCAGCGTCTTCGGCGGCTACCAAATTGCCAAGGAAGACCGTATTTCCGCCGCCAAGGAAGTGGTCAACAAACAGTTGACCGATCAGTTCCAGTATGCGCTGGTCGACATCCAATTTGGCCGCTATGAAGCCGCCAAACAGCGTCTGGAATACATCGTCGCCAACGACCCGAGCTACCCGGGCGCCGCCCAAAAACTGACCGAGATCCTGGTCCTGATGACCGTTCCCACGGCCACCGTCACACCGCTGCCCACCCCCACCGCCAACCCAACGGGCGCGGAGGGCATCTTCACCCAGGCTCAAGCCCTGGTCAACGCCAGAGACTGGGCCAACGCCCTGGTCGCGCTGGACGAGGTCCGCAAGGCCGACCCGAGCTACAAGGCGGGCCAGGTCGACGGCATGTACTACTTCGTGCTGCGCAACTATGGCTTCGACCAGATCGTGGCGGGCAACCTGGAAGGCGGCATCTACGAGCTGACCCTGGCCGAGCGTTTTGCTCCGCTTGACCGCACCGCCAACGCCCTGCGCGACAACGCCCGTGTGTACCTGATCGGCGCGTCCTTCTGGGACGTGGACTGGAAACAGGCTGCCGAATATCTGTCCCAGGTCAACGGCACGGGTCTGTGGGACGGCACCATGAACGCCAATCAGCGTTACAACTACGCTGCCATGCGCTACGGCGATGACCTGTTCAAGTCGAACGACATGTGCGCGGCCGTGACCCAGTATCAGAACGTGACCAACAACGGCGGCTCGCTGGACGATGAGGCCTCCAAACACTACAACCAGGCCTACCAGATCTGCTTCCCGCCGACGGCTGTTCCCACGGAAGTCATCCCGACCGACACTCCACCAACCGAAGTCCCAACCACGGGTCCGTAATCCGTTATGCCGCCGATCCCCGTCTGGGCGCTGGGCCTGATCTACTGGCTGCACATGCTCGCCACCGTGGCCTGGATCGGAAGCCTGGTCGCCGTTTCGCTTCTCGTTTTGCCCGCCGTCCGGCAGACACTCCAGCCGCGTGATCAATTGGCCTTCCTGGCCGCCATGCAAAAACGACTGGAACCCATCGCGTGGTTCAGCATGGGCCTGCTGGCCGTGACGGGCCTCTTTCAACTGAGTTCCAACCCGCACTACGACGGCTTCCTCTCCACCAGCGGACAGTGGTCCATCGCCATCCTGGTCAAGCACTCGCTGGCAGTGGTAATGGTGGTGGTCAGCGCCATCCAAACCTGGGAGGTGCTCCCCGCCATCCGCCGCGGACTGCTCCGCGCCGAGAAGGCCGATCCTGAGGAGTTGGCGCGCTTGCAACGCAGGGAAGTCTTGTTGTTGCGAATCAACCTGCTGCTCTCCGCCTTGATCCTGGCGGCCACCGCCCTGGCAAGAGCTTCCTGAAAATGACACCGCCCGACGCAACGTCGGGCGGTGTTTTTTTTGCTTTAGAGTCTTCGCCCTGAGCGGAGCCGCGCGTACTTACGCGGCGCAGTCGAAGGGCAAACCATTTGCGGGAATTAGATTTGAATCAATCCTTTATCCACCACGGCCGTCAGGTCGTAAGCCATCGCGCCCGTAATGCGCGCGGGGATGATCTCGCCGATCTTGACGCGGCCTTCAATCAGCACCAGGCCGTCGATCTCGGGCGCATCTCGGTAGGAGCGGCCGATGCTGATCCCGTTATCAAAACCTTCCACCAGCACGTCCAGTGTCTTGCCCACATATCCCTGATTGACCTGCAACGAGATATTCTGCTGCAATTCCATGAAGCGCTCGTAACGCTCCTGCTTGACCTCGGCCGGGACTGGATCGCCCAGCGGCTCGGACGTGGTACCAGGCTCGAACGAGAATTGGAAGGCGCCTACACGGTCGAAGCGTGTCCCCTCGACGAAATCCACCAACGCCTGGAACTCCTCTTCAGTCTCGCCCGGATAACCGACGATGAACGTGGTCCGCATGGCCAGATTGGGGATCTTCGCGCGCATCTTGGCCAGCGTATTATGCACCCAGTCCATGTTGGAAGGGCGTTTCATGCGATAGAGCGTCTTGGGATGCGCATGCTGGAGTGGCATGTCGAGGTAGGGCAAGACCTGTTCCTGCGAGGCCATCACGTCGATCAGGCGGTCGGTGACATAGCCCGGGTAGGCGTACATCACGCGGATCCAGTCCAGGTCGGGGACTTGGGTCGTCAGATTTTCGAGCAGCACGGCCAGGCCATCCTTCATCCCCAGGTCGTGACCGTAATCGGTGGTGTCTTGTGCAATGAGGATCAACTCGCGGATGCCGTCGTCGCGCAGGAGTTTGGCTTCCTCGATGATCGTCTCCAACGGGCGGCTGACCGCGGTGCCTTTGATGAGCGGGATGGCGCAGAATGCGCACGGACGGCGGCAGCCATCTGCCACCTTGAGATAGGCGCTGGCCCCTGTGATGGCTGCGCGCACCGCCCCGCCCTCGTCCGCGCCGACGGTGGGTGCCTCGGGCAGATGATACAGCGGCTCGGGGTGCGGACCCTTGCGCAGTTCGCGCACCACCTGGACGATGTCCATCCAGCGACGGGTGCCCAGCACCCCGTCCACACCGGGGACCTGCTGCGCCACCTCCGCGCCGTAGCGCTGGGTGAGGCATCCTGCTGCGATCAGCACCTGGTCCTCGCGCTTGGACTCGGCCAGTTCGCGCAGGACATCCAGCGATTCCTGCTTGGCGGGGCCGATGAAGCCGCAAGTGTTGACGATCAACACACTGGCACGCTCGGGCGTCTCGACCATGCGATAGCCGTCGTTCATGAGCAATTGCGCCATCGAGTCGGAGTCAACAGTATTTTTGGCGCAGCCTAAAGATACAAGATGAAAGGTTCGTTTCGACAAGTTGGTTTTCCTATAAAGGGGTCGATCCACGTCAGGGAACTATCCCTGTGGAGTGGACGTGGGCTCAGGAGTGGGAGTCCGCGTGGGAGACGGGGTCGGTGAGGGTGTGGGCGATTCCTTGGGGGTGGCGGTCGCCGTCGGCGGGGCGGGCGGCGTGGGCGTCAAAATTCCCTCAGCGGTGTAGATGTAATCCACCACCTGGCCAAAGTTCCCAAGCAGGCCCATGTCGCGGCCGTTGTACGTCACGCGCAGGGCCGCACCGTTGCCCGTCAACACCTGCACGCTAACCGATCCCTCGAAGGGATACGCGGTGCCAGGCACCACACGCCCATTGAAGACTTCCTGGCCGTCCACCAACACGCGCATGAAAGTGCGCTCGGTGATGACGATGTTCAGGGCTACATTGACGTTCGGGTTCTGGGTGGGGACTTCGGGCGTGGTGCCCTCGGGTGTGGCCGTCTCGGCCAGCGCAAAGGGCGTGTCCACGGCGGGGATCAGGGTCACTTCCTGGATCACGGTCGGCAGAGGTGTGCCTGCCAACGCCTCCGAAATGGATGGCACGGTCGGCAGGGCTATCTGCGCGGCGCGCTGATTGAAAACCTGGCTCAGGCCCCAGACCGCCATCACCACCAACATCACCACGATAGCCAAACCGAAGAACAAATCACCCGCCATGAAACTGCGCAATGAGGGCAGGGTCGAGCGAACCTTGGGCGTGCGCTCTCCGCCCGGCTTTTCAGGGAAACGCTCGCGATGCCTGGCCTGCAAAGCATCGGCATAGCGCAACAACAGAGCGTCGGTGTCGAGGTCAAGGAAGGTGGCGTAGGTGGTCAACATGCCGCGCGTCTGCACAGTGGACGGCAGTTGGTCGAAATTGCCCTCCTCCAACGCCTTCGCAAAGACCGCCCGCACGCGCGTATGGCGCTCGATCTCTTCAAGCGTCAGGCTGAGCAACTCGCGGCGTTTGCGGAGCTGCCCACCGATCTCCGCGAAGATCTCCTCGGGCGTGATGGCTGGCTCAGCAGGAGCAGAGCGCAACGGAAGGACGTCCACCTGACCCAGCGTCTCGGCCGGCTGGACCTCGGCAATGGGCATAGGAGTCTCTTCCTTCGACGCTGTTTTTCTTACACGAAAATTAAAAATAGACTTGAATGCGCCGCCGACCCGCGTCAACAAACTGGGGTCGGCCCCCACGATCTGGACCTCGGCCTGCTCCCCCGCTTCAGGCGGAATCTCCGCTTCGGGCTGGGGTGCGACCACCGTCGGCTCGGGTGGGGGTAACTCTGCGGGCGTCTCGACGGGAGATTCGATCAGCTCGAATTCAGGCTTTTTTTTTCGGCGTACGCGGGTGGCGGGTTCCTGCACGGCAGGCACCTCGTCCACCTTCTTCGTGGAGCGGCGCTTGCGCGTGGGCGGTTCGGGCACAGCGGGAACGGGCAGCTCTGCCTCGGCCTCGATCTTCTTCTTGCGCCCGCGCGGTTTGGAGGGCGGCTCAGCGATGGCGGGCGTACCCTCATCCACGGCGGGTGGTTCAACGGTCAGCGGCTCGGGCTGAGACTCAATCGCAATGACGGGGACCACCTCGGGCGCGGCGGGCGGCTCCACGGAAATCGGCTCGGGCGTGGGTTCGGGCTTGCGGCCACGATCCAGCCAAGCGCGCCAGAAGGGGCGCTTGGCGGGCTCCTCAACGACAGGCGGATTGGCAGTCGCTTCGGGTGCGGGCGGAGCCAGATCCACCTGAGGCAACGGCCCACTGACAGGTTCGGCGGGCTGGGCCGCCTGCAACTCGGTCAGAATGGCCTGCAGATCCAGGTCCAAAAAATCGGCGTAGTTGCGCAAAAATCCGCGCGCCTGCGCCGCCGACGGCATCACGGAATAATCGTCCGCCTCCAGCGCCTGGAGGTAATGCGGGCGGATGCGCGTGGCCTCGGCCGCCTGCTCAACAGAGAGACGGCGGTCCTGGCGGGCAAGTTTGAGTCGCTGGCCGATGGATTCTGGCATGGGGTGTGGAGTAATAAAACATCACCGGTTCTCCCGTGTTGGGCTGAACCGGTGATGTGGACGCGCTGGAGGTTAGGCCTCTGCGGCTTCGGTGGACTCAGCGGCAGGTTCAGCGGGGGCGGCTTCTTCAGCCTTCTTGCCCTTGCGCTTGGATTTCTCTTCTGCGGGGGCGCCGTCAGCCGATTCGCCCTCGCGGTGGACGATGATCTTGATCTCAGGCATCAGGTCCATCGTCAGGCGGACGTGAGCGGCAAACTCGCCCAGCTCGCGGATGGGTTGCATATCCATCTGCTGGCGCTTGACTTCGAAGCGGACCTTCTCTTGAAGAGCGGTGGCCACGTCGGCGGTGGTGATGGAACCGTACAGTTTGCCGGTCTCGCCAGCCTTTGCGGCAAAGGTCAACACCACACCGTTGATCTGGTCGGCCAGACCCTTGAGTTCGCTGTTGAGTTCGGTGCGGCGAATCTCGGCCTGGGCCTTGATGCGCTCAGCCTGCTTCATGGCACCGGGGGTGGCCAGCACGGCCAGGCCCTGCGGGAGCAGGAAGTTGCGGCCGAAGCCGTCGGCCACTTTCTTGACTTCGCCGGCGCGGCCTAGTTTGTACACATCCTTGATAAGCAATACTTTCATGGGATTTAAGCCCTTTCGAAATGGATTTTCGGGCGAAGGGTACTACGCCCGGGGGCGAATTGTACCACACAGGATTGTCGTGTGGGAAAGGTAGCAAAAAAGCAACTCTTATGCTATCCTAGTACCATTGTAAAATGAGGCAGAGATCCTTCTTTACACTTAGCGTTCTGGCCGCCGGGATCTTATGGCTGGCGGGAGAAAGTATTCTCCTGATCCCATCACGGACGCAAGCCCTCCTGGAAAGCCTTTCAGCCCTCCCGGTTACCTTCCTTGGAGTGCTTTTTATTTTATCGGCGCTGGCCAATGCCCTGGCGTTCTTCATCCCTGCCCGTCCACGTCCGCGCGGAACGCTACTAGCGATGAGCACCGCCATGTTGAGCCTGCTCACCTGGCTATACCTGCGGGCGGGATTGTACGTCGAGGCTTTGCTGCTTTCGGCTGTCGTAGCCGCCCACCTGATGACCCTGGCTTACCGTGGGGAAAACGGTCAATTCGAGAAAAAAGCCATGATCGGTTCGGTTCTGGTGACCAATGGGGCCATTGGAATCCTGCTTTTCATGAACCAGACCATCTCCAGTAACCCAGTATATGAAGCGTATGAGCCATTTCGATTATTCCTGGCCTGGGCCTTCCTTGGATCCTCGCTGCTGGCGGGATTGACCTTTTTCCAACCTAATCCGCGTGCGAATGTTTTTTTCGAAAAATCACTGACCATCCCGTGGCTGTTATGGATCCTGATCTTTGCCAGTATCCCCAGCATCCCGTGTGTGTTGCCCCCCCTCATGTTGATCGTCATCCTGCTAGCAGGATCCTCCGTCCCGTGGGTCGACTTCATCCTCCCCGAGGACGATATGTTGGGGCGGCGTCTGATCCTGCTCGCCAGCATTGTGATGTGCATCGCCATCGGCTTTGTCGCCATCCTGCTGGACGTGGTTGACCAGTCGCTGAATTCGGTGGGGGTGGATCCGAGCAGGCTGCTAATCCGTGAGGCCAGTTTCGTGCTGTTCAACCTGGCCACCTTCCTGGTGGGCTATGGGGTGGCAATCGTATCCATGACCATCAATGGCCTGATGCGCGAATCCGAGTCGAGCGCACCACCCGGCGTGAAGGATACTTCCTGGAACCGACGTGTGGCCCGCTACCTCAAGCCCTTCTCACTGACTCGTGAAGGACTGCACGCACGGCTGGAGGCTCAAGCCGACCAGATCAACGCCCTGTCCCGTCAGGTAGCGGCCGAGAAGCACCGTGCCGAACAGTTAAATCTGTTGGTCGAACTTAGTCAACAACTGGAAGCCCAGCTTGACCAGCCCGTGGCGGCGCAATTGACTCTCAACACCCTCGAACGGGCCGTCCCCAGCAGTTTCATCTGCCTGTACTTGCATGAGCCCGAACGGCGGGAATACGTGGTGCTGGCCACTGCCGGGCGGATGATGCATCGTACCCCGGCTGGGTATCGTCAAAACATCACCCAGGGAATCCTTGGGCGCGCCACCCGCACCCGTAAGACCCAGGTGGTCAGCGACACCAGCCTCGATTCCGATTATCTGCACACGGGAGAAACTTCCGCTCGGTCCTGCATCGTTGTGCCGCTCATTTATACGGGCCACATCAAAGGCATGATCGAGATCGAAAACGACCAGCCCAACGCCTTCTCCAGCGGAGATGTGGCGCTGGCTGAAACCATGTGCATGGAACTGGTCCGCGCCTGGGAACGCTCCAGCTATCACCATCGTTTGATGGAATTGATCCAGGCGGGCATCTCCCTTTCCACTATGGTGGACCCCGAAGCCACCGTACAGGAGATCGCCACCATTGCACGCCAAACTCTGGAAGCCCGTTTCACCTACGTGTCGCTGTTGTTCGACCGTGAAGGCACCCAGACTCAGAAGGCTTACTCAGGCCAGGCCCCGCGCCTGCTCGAATCACTGGAGAACGATCCCAGCCGCGACTCTCTCCTGCGGGCCAGCATCAACGCCGTGCAGCCCTTCCGCGTACGCGATATCCGCAAATATTCGGGCAAATCACACATTGACCTTGACCACAACGGGCTGCGCAGCCTGCTGGTGGTACCCATCCGCCTGCACCGCCTGAACATCGGCTCGATCCTGGCCTTCGGCAAACAAGGCGAGGTCTTCTTTACCGAGAACGATGAGGCCCTGGCCAATCTGCTGGCCTCAGAAGCGGCCGCCGCCATCGAAAGCGTGTGGCTGCAGCAGGAACTACGCGCCACCCTGCGGACCACCCGCCTGCTCTACGAGTTGAGTTACCAGATCATCCAGTCCGAGGAGTTGAGCGACGCGGCACGGCACATCGCCGAGATGGCCCACCGTCTGGCTGAGGCTGTGGTCACGGGTATCGTGTTATTCCGCCCCGACCGTCAGGTGGAGGCCGAACTCGAAGTGGACTCGAGCGGGGTGCGTCCCAATCCCGACCATCCCATGGACATGATCGAAAAGGTCATGAAAACGGGACGAGTCATCTATCAGTCCATCGACCAGAACTTCTCACGCGTATGCCTCCCCATCCAGACGCCGATGCGCAAATATGGTGTGCTCTGGCTGACGGTCCACGAGACGCGTGGATATAAATCGGGCAGTCCCGCCGACTTGCAAACCCTCGCCAACCAGGCCGCCCTCGCGCTGGAGCGTGCCATCCTGCTGGTCGAGTCGCGACGGCAGGCCCAGGAGATCGAGGCCGCCTACCGCGAATTGGAACTGGCCTACGACCGTACTCTGGCCGCGCTCATGTCTGCGCTGGATGCCCGCGACCGCGAGACCGAGGGACACAGTTCACGCGTCAGCCAATTGGCAGTGCGGCTGGGAGAGTCCATTAGCCTGCCCGCTGCACAACTGAAGGCCCTGGAGCGCGGTTCGCTCCTGCACGACATCGGCAAGATCGGCATCAGCGACACCATCCTGCACAAGCCGGGTCCACTGAACGAGAGCGAGTGGGCCAGCATGCGTCTGCACCCCGACATCGGCGCACGCATCGTCGAAGGGATTCCCTTCCTGCAGGAAACCCTGCCTGTCATCCGCTATCACCAGGAGCGCTGGAACGGCAGCGGCTACCCCATCGGCCTGCAGGGCGGCGACATCCCGATCCTGGCGCGCGTCTTTGCCGTGGTGGACGCCTTCGATGCCTTGACAAGCAACCGTCCCTACCGCCAGAAGATTTCCGCGTTGGAAGCCATCGCTTACCTCAAGGAAGAGGCGAGCATCCTCTTCGACCCTGACATCGTAACCGCCTTCGAGAAATTGGTACTGGAGGGAGGAGCAGATTTCCTCCATGACCAATAGAATTCTCAAAGAACGCCTGGACGCGCTGGGTCTCACCCCGCAGGAACAACTAGTCCCCGTCATTCCCTCTGGCCTGGCCAGCATCTTCCTGCTGCTGGTCATGCTGCTCACAGGACTGAGCCTTAAGCTAGGTGATCTCAATTACCTCGCCCTGATCTGTTATTCAGTCGCCAACATCCTATTCCTGACCCACTTCCACTTCGTTCTGATCCCCTCCCCTCAATTGCACCCCACCCATGTGTGGACCTTTGCGATCGTCCAGGTGGTGGGCTCGGCGTTGATCGTCGGCTTCCTGCCCAAAGGCATGGACAACTATATCGGCGGATTGATGATCCTGTTATGCATCACCGCCTCCATCATCGCGGACCGAAAGCCTGCCAGCCTCATTCTGGGGGGGTTCACCCTTGTGTTGTTGATTCGCAACTTACAGTTCCTTACGGAGATTGATAATTGGGCGCGGTTGTTGGGTGCAACACTGGTTGCCGCAGTTGTGAATGAGGCTATTCACCAGTACAAGACTCTCGCCACCCGCAACATCAGCCGCCTTCGCATCGTCAATGATTTCAGCCGCAAGATTTCGTCCTCGCTCGAAACAGAGCAGGTCCTTAACCTGTTGAGCGCCACCATCCCCAATGCCCTGTCCGCCGACAGTTACTTCTTTGGGCTGGCAGAAGGGAATGAGATCCGCCTGAGCCTGCTCTACGATGATGGAGAGTACTACGACAACGTGCGAACCACGATGGATGGCACGCTCTCGGGCTGGGTCATCCGCAACAAGAAGGAGCTGTTCCTGCCCGACCTGCGCCGTAACATTGACCTGACAGGCGTGGAACTGGTTATCGTCGGAAATGGCAGGAACAGCCTCTCGTGGATGGGCGTCCCAATCGACGGCATCCACGTGCAAGGCGTCATGGCGTTCGCTTCCTATCGTCCCAACGCCTTCAATCACAGCGACCTGGAATTGATGCGAAACCTGGCCATGCACGCCGCCCTGGCGTTGGACAACACCTTCCACCACGCCGAAGTGGAAAAGCAATCCCAACTCGACAGTTTGACCGGCGTGTACAACCATGGGTATTTCTTGAATCTGTTGAAGAAACTCACCGAGGAAGCATGCTTCAAAAGACGCCCCCTCAGTTTGATCATGCTCGACGTGGATTATTTCAAACAATACAACGATACCTACGGTCACCTGGCGGGCGACGAGATCCTGACCGCGCTGTGCAAGACGATTCGCCGTCACATCAAACACACAGACATCGTCGGGCGCTGGGGCGGCGAAGAGTTCGTCATTGCGCTGCCAGGCGCGAGTGGCAAACAAGCCCAGCGGGTGGCGCAGCGCATCCACGAGAGCATGGCTACGCTCAAGATTAAATCCATGCGGAAGAGCATCCCCGCCCCCACCCTCAGCCAGGGCATCGCCCAATTCCCAGATGAAGCCGACGAGACCATGAAGCTGGTGGACCTGGCGGACCGCCG
Source organism: Chloroflexota bacterium (assembly GCA_016191845.1). Classification (GTDB taxonomy): domain Bacteria; phylum Chloroflexota; class Anaerolineae; order Anaerolineales; family Villigracilaceae; genus JACPVF01. The sequence continues at coordinate 173,858 of JACPVF010000017.1, read as the reverse complement.
CCTGTACATCGCCAAGGATCGCGGCCGCAACCAGATCGAGCCTGCCGCCAGCCATTGGGACAAATTGATCTCCTGATTTCTTGAATCAAAAAGCCGCCGCTCTATAGAGCGGCGGCTTTCGTTTATGCATTCAACACATCTGCAAAGGCTTGCACGGTGCGGTCCACGGCCGCGTCATCGATCCAGTAATGCGTCACCAGACGGAAGCGGGTATAAGTCTCGGGGCCGACCAGCACGCCATGTTCCTTCAATCTCGCCGCAATTTGTTCGGCATTCAGCGGGGCATCCTTCGTCAGGTCGAAGTACACCATATTGGTGTATGGCGAACCTTTGTCGACGACGATGCCTTTGACCTGGTTCAGACCTTCGGCCAGCTTCCGCGCCCGGGCGTGATCTTCGTCCAGGCGTTCGATCATCGATTCGAGCGAGATGATTCCCGCCGCCGCAACGATCCCTACCTGACGCATTCCACCACCCAACATCTTACGCAGATGCCGCGCACGCTTGATGAACTTCACTGACCCCACCAGCATGGACCCGATGGGCGCGACCAGTCCCTTGCTCAGGCAGAACATAACCGAGTCCGCAGGTGCGGCCAGCTCTTTTGCTGAGACATTCTGCGCCACCGCCGCATTGAACAGGCGCGCCCCGTCGATGTGCAACGCCAAGCCGTTGGCGTGCGCCAACTCACCCACCTGACGGGTGTACTCCGCCGTCAGCGGGACCCCGCCACAGATGTTCTGCGTGTTCTCGATGCAGACCAGGCGCGTGATGGTGTGATGCACATCCTCGCTCTGGATCGAAGCGCGGATGTCATCCAGGGCCAGCGTGCCGTCGGCTTGATTCTTGACCGGGTGCGGATGAATCCCACCCAAGGCAGACATCCCGCCCGCTTCGTTGAGGTAAATGTGCGACTGGTCGCCAACGATGACCTCATCGCCGCGCTGACAGTGAGTCAGCAGCGCCAGCAGGTTGCCCATCGTTCCCGAGGGGACGAAGAGCGCGGCTTCCTTGCCAAGCAGGGCCGCCGCCATCTCCTGTAATTTGTTGACAGTGGGATCATCCTCGTACACATCATCCCCCACCTGAGCTTTGGCCATCGCCTCACGCATCTCAGGCGTGGGCTGGGTGACGGTATCGGAACGAAGGTCGATGGTTTCCATGGGATTCCTTTCGATTCAAAAGCGCAAAGGCACCGTTACTTGTTGCGCAATTCCACCAGCACTGCTTCCAAATCCTCAGGCAGCGGCGCTTCGAACTGACGGGGTTTCTTCTCGCCAGGCAGGGTGATCTTCAAGCGGGCCGCGTGCAAAAAATGGCGGTCCAACTGTATAGACTGACTCTTGCGGCCGTACACCTTGTCGCCCACGATGGGACATTCCAGAAATGCGCAATGCAGACGGATCTGATGCGTGCGTCCCGTCAACGGATGGAACTCCAGCAGGGTATGGGATTTGAACGACTCGAGCGTCTTGTATTCGCTGACGGCCTCGCGGCCCTTACCGGGCGGCAGGATGGCCATCTTTTTACGGTGACTTGGGTCACGGCCGATGGCAGCCTCCACGCGGCCCGTCGGCGTGGGCGGAGCACCGTCCACCAGCGCCAAGTAGACCTTCTCCACCTTGCGCAGGCGGAACTGGTCCTGCAGCCAGCGGTGGGCGGCGTCATTCTTGGCCATCACGATCAAACCCGAGGTTTCTTTGTCGAGGCGATGGACCACGCCCGGGCGTTCCTCGCCGCTGATCTCACCGAACTCGGGATCGTATCCCAGCACGGCGTTGACCAACGTCCCTGAACTGTGTCCCGCCGCGGGGTGGACGACCATGCCCGCAGGCTTGTTGACCACCAGCAGGTCATCGTTTTCGAAGATGATATCGAGCGGGATCTCCTCGGCGATCAGCCCCGTCGGCTCGGGCGGCGGGATGCGCACTTCCACCTCCGTCCCCGCCTCGATCATCTGTCCAGATTTTTTGGCGGAGACGCCGTCCACGCGCACGAAGCCGTCGGCAATCAGCCCTTGCAGGCGCGCGCGCGAAAAATCGGACATGCAACCGACCAGGAACTTGTCGAGCCGCTCGGCCACGTCCTTCTCGAACCGAAAGACCAGGATCTGGTCACTCACGGGATTCACTCACCTGATCTTCCACAGGCTGGGAATCCGCCTGGGATTCTGCCTGCGCCTCGGCCTTCTTCTCGTGGTGTTCCTTCCACCACACGCCCAGGATCAACACCACCACCCCCAGCGTGATACTGGAATCGGCTACGTTGAACACGGGGAAGGTCATCACCGAAATGAAATCGGTCACCTTGCCGCCCAGCATCAGGCGGTCGATCAGATTGCCGAGCGCGCCCGCCAGCTGCATGCCCATCGCCAAGCGCAACGGCCAGTCGTCCTCTTCTACACGCGGAAAATAATAGATGATGGCGATCACCACAATCACAGCCAGGACCGCGAACACACCGCCGCCCTGCTGGAACATTCCGAAGGCCGCACCGCTGTTATACCAATGCACGATGCGCGCATACGGCATCAGCCATTCCATGCCCGCGGGCAGCCACGCACCGGTAAAGGGGATGTTCGTGCGCACCAGCCACTTGGTCCACTGGTCGAGTGAGACGATCACGGCCACCACCAGCGCCAGGATCAGATAGTCTTTCGTCAGTCTCTTCAAAATTCACCTCAAACTTGGAAATCGCCCGCCTATTGTACTCTACTCGGTCACGAACACACGCGGCACGCGCGCGCTGATATTGGTCAGCGGCTCATAATTGTTGGTGCCAGCCCAAAGCGCAAAATCATCGGACGAGATACCCTGCCCCAGCAGGATGACCTCGTCGCCAACTTGCACGTCATCGTTGCCCACATCGACCATGAACTGGTCCATGCAGATGCGCCCGACCTGTGGATAGCTCTTACCGCCGATGACGACCCGCGCCCGATTGGTCATATTGCGAAAATAGCCATCATCGTAACCGCACGGGACGGTGACAAGGCGGGTCGGGACCTCGGCCTGCCACAACGACCCATAACTAACCGGCCGCCCGGGCGGCGTGATCTTGGAATAGACCACCCGCGAGTGCCAGGTCAGCGCAGGTTTGACCTCCACCGTGCGCTGGACATCCTCACCAGGATAGTAGCCGTAAAGCATGATGCCAGGCCGCACCATATCAAAATGGCCCTCGGGCAATTGCAGGATTCCGCCCGAGTTGCACATGTGGCGCAAGGCAGGCGTTGGTGCACCGAACTTGTCGTACAGCGCCAGCACGCTTTGGAAACGCTCCAGTTGCAAGCGCGCGTGGATTAAGTCAGGCACTTCCGAGTTGGCCAGGTGAGTGTAGATGCCTTCTACTTCAATATGCCTGCACGCAAGTGATGTTTCAATGAAAGGCTTCGCGTCCGTGTCGCGCACGCCCACGCGTTCCATGCCAGTATCAATCTTCAGGTGGGTGCGCAGACGCTTCCCTGCAGACTCGGCCAACTGCTCGGCGGCCCGCAACAGGTCCAGAGAAGAAGCGGTGAGGGTCAGGTCATGTTCTAGGAAGGCGGGCAACTGCTCGGCCAGAGTCCCGCCCATCACCAGGATCGGTTTCTTGATCCCCAGTTCGCGCAGGTAAATGCCCTCTTCCACCAAGGCCACGCCGAGATAATCGGCAAAGGGTTCGAGGAAAGGCACAACGCCATCCACGCCGTGGCCATAGGCGTTGGCCTTGACCACCGCCAGCACTTTGGCAGGCGCAACGTGCGCGCGGATGGCTCCCAGATTGCGCTGAAGCTGGCTCAGGTTGATTTTGACGTAGGTGGGACGCATGGTCACTCGGGGCGATACCAGTGATACTCGACGTCAGGTTCATTCTCTGGCGCAGGACTGGTGCCAAACTTCTTGGCAACAAAACCATTCTTCTCATAGAAGGCACGCGCCATGGAGTTGGCCAGGTGCGTGTACAGCCACAAATGATCGTGCGAGAGGTCGCGGGCGTGTTCGAGCAGAAATTGGCCGATGCCCTGACGATGGTAATCGGGGTCGACGTAGAGGTAGTCGATGAAGTCCTTCTTGATGCCCATAAAGGCCACGATGACACCGTTCTTCTCCACCACCCACAGGTCGCAGTCCGCGACGATGTGTTCGGCGAAATGGGCCTGGTCGGTTTTGAAGCTGTAGCCCATACGCGCGGTCAACTCGGGCACGGCAACTTCACGGGCGCGGCGCCACAGGCGCGTGACGGGTTCAAAGTCATCGGCGCGGTAAAAGCGGATATGCAAGGTCATGCTCTCTCCTCAACAAATAAGCGGACGGCGTATGCCGTCCGCTTATTTTACTTTGCGTTTAGACTTAGCGCCATGCACCCAGGATGGCGCCAAAGAGCAGAAAGTTGATCAGGTGATTGCCGACCTCGATGGCCCAGATCTTCAGGCCGTGACCTGCAAATAGTTTGTTGACCAGATAGGTGGGCGCAACAAATCCCAGCCAGAGCAGGAAGCCTGTAGTCAGGCCAGTGACGAGGGATGGTCCGCCCATCACGGGTCCCAGAGCGTTAACCATCAACGCCATGAACACAGCCTGCACAAAAGACGACAGGACCGTCAGTCCCCAGGTCATGCCCATGTTTTCCATGCCAGGCTGGGAACCTTCGGGCTTGCCAATGCCCTTCCACCAGATGGGAAAGAAGGTTTTGGGGTTGTACCAGATCGATCCGCTGACCATGCTGACTACGACACATACAAGAACAGCCAACCAGTTGATATTGCTAAAATCCATTTCTGCCTCCGTTTTGATAAAGGATCGGCACACACCGATCTCGTTGAGAGCAATAACACGAAAATATGTTCTAAGTTACACTTCAAATGGGGGAAACTCGTCCGTTTGCAGTCTGGACGGCGCTGCGCTATAATCAGAAATAAGTAAGGAGACTCTTATGGCTGAAAAAACGTCCCGCACCCGCAAGTCGCATGAAGAACAAATTCCGTCCGAAGCGCGCGAGCACATGCGTGCAGCCCGCGAAGAGATGCGCAAGAGTTTCGAAACGATGCTGCCGCCCGGCTTCAAGGAGCATCGGCGCGCCGCCCGCAAGGAGATGCTGCTGGCCTTCCGCAGCATGATCGACGCCGCGCTCGAACACGTGGAAGAAAAGAAAAAGACCGCGTAGAAGACCACCGCCCCGTCAGCTTGACGGGGCGGTTTGCCTTTAATTTCGTATTGAGCAGCAGCCGAAACGCATATAAGTACATTTCCAATTATCCCTGCCCTTCGACTACGTTGCGAGAACACGCGGCTCCGTTCAGGGAATTTACAAAATCCTTCTGCGGCGGATGAAAAAGAGGGTATAGACCAACGCCACGCCCGATGCGCCCATCAGAATATAGGCCAACGTCTCATTCGACGGCAGGACAATGGCTCCCGCCAGCAGCAAGCCGACGAAGGTCAGCACGCCCGTCAGGCGGTTGACCGCCCGTTCGACGTACGCGATCTGACGGTTGACCAGCGGCATCTGCACGTTCAACTCGCCGCGCTCGACCAGGGTCAGCACGCGGTCTGCCCGCCCGGGCAGAGCCAGCAGCAACTTGAACAGATTCCCCGCCTCATCGAGGACGGTGTCGAAGATCGAACCGCCTTCCTTTTCATCAGAGACCAGTTTGCTGGCATAGGGTCCGATCTGTGCCCACAGGTTGAAGTCGGGATTCAGGCCCGTGCACATGCCGCTCAAAATCGCAACCGTACGACCCAGCAATAACAAATTCTCGGGCAACTGGAAGGGCATGTTGTACATCAGTTCGCGGAACTGCATGGCGAACTGCATCATCTCAGCGTGGTTGATCGAGCGCAGCTCGCTCATGCTCATGCCCCAGAAGCGGTCGAAGAGTTGGGCCTCGGCGCGTTCGATCAGGTCCAGGTCGGCGGTGGGCAGCAGAACATTCAGCAGTTTGTAGGCTTTGACCGTGCGGACCGCGTCACGCGTACCGACGGCGATGATCAACTCGCGCAGGCCTTCACGCACACCGTCGGGCATGCGGCCGACCATGCCGAAGTCCACAAAGGTCAACTTCCAGCGGACCTGGCCGTCGGCGCCCTTGTCCAGCGGGGTGACGAACAGGTTGCCAGGGTGTGGGTCGGCGTGGAAGAAACCATCTTCGAAGATCTGCTTGAGGTAGGTATCCAATAGGCGGACGGCTACCTCGTTGCGGTCGATGCCCGCGGCGGTGATGGCGTCATAGTCGGTGATCTTGATGGCGAAGACATCTTCGAGCGTGAGCACCCGTCCTGTGCAATGACTCCACACCACGCGCGGCACATGGACGTTCTCATCATCCTGAAAGTTGGCGGCAAAGGTCTCGGCGTTGCGGCCCTCGGCCAGATAATCGATCTCCTCGCGGACGGTGGCGGCAAATTCCTCGATCAGGGCACGCACATCGGCGCGATCGCGGATGGGACGGTACTTCTCCAGCCAGCCGCCGACCCGCCGCAGGGCGGAGAGGTCCACTTCCACCAACTGCTCGATATGCGGGCGCTGGATCTTGACCACCACGTTTTCGAAGCCTGCCTTCTCGGCATCCTGTGGGAGCAGACGCGCACGATGGACCTGCCCGAGGGAGGCAGCTGCCAGGGGCGCCTCGTCGAAGGCGGCAAACTTCAGGTCTAGGCGGGACCCAAGCTCGGACTCCGCTTTGGCGCGGATGGCGGAGAAATCCTCAGCGGGGACCTCGTCCTGCAATCCCGCCAGTTCTTCGGTGATCTCAGGCGGCAGGACATCCAGCCGTGAGGAAAGGAACTGTCCCACCTTGATCATCACACCGCCCATGCGGATGGCCAGCGCGCGGAAACGAATCGCGATGTCGGTCATGCGCCGCGAGCGGGTGCGGCGGGTGAGGCCGCTTAGGAAAATGCGCGGCAGGAGGAGTTCCCAAAAGATGAAGCCCAGGGTGACCCAGGCGAAGAATGCGACGATGCGCCAATAGCGGGCGCGCAGCAAAGACGGTTTCATAAGCCTCCACGACTTCGGGTCGATTGTAATCTCAAATCGCAGCCTTGGAATCAAAAAGCCTGGCCGCTGGGCCAGGCCTGGATTTAACACGAACCCGCTTATTTGACGATCTTGAAGTTGAAATAGGCGGTGCCCAATTTCCTCTGCAGGGAAATCCACAACGGCAGGACCATCTCCATGCCGCGCGCATTGGAGATGTCACCCAGGTCGATGACCGACTCCCAGCCAAACCAGTCGGTCAGGATCTCGGTGACGGTGTTCTTGGCGAGATCGTCGTTGCCGCAGATGAACACGTCGTGCGGACCATGCAGGCGCTCGGGGTGCACCATCACGTCCACGTTCATGGTGTTGAGCGCCTTGACCACGCGCAGCAACGGATGCATGCGCTGGATCTGCTCGGCCAGCGAGTCGGTGTTGCTGACGGTCAACGTGGGCGGCATGCCCCGCGAGAAGTCGAGCGGATTGGCCACGTCGATCAGCACCTTGTTGGTGAGGTCCGACTTGCTCGGGAATTCGAGCGCCGAAAGCGAGCCCATGCCCGAGGTGCAGTTGAAGAGGATCTCGCCGAACTTGGCGGCCTCGGCGAAGGTCCCATGCGAGGCCTGACTCCCCTGCACCCTGGCCCAGGCGCGACCTTTTTCGTTGTTGGCCAGGCGCGAACCCAGCATCACATTATGACCGAGTTCGATCAGGCGCGTGCCAATGGTTTGACCGACAACTCCCGTTCCCAAAATACCAATATTCATTTTTGTCCTTTCCCCGCCGAAGGTTGCTTGCGGCGGATGAACCTACCTATCGACGGGGCAATGGCCGTTAAATCTTACCAGCCACATAATCGAGCACATCGATCTTGGTCAGGATGCCAACAGGCCTGCTGCTCTCGGCCACGATCAGGGCGTAACCCGCCGTCAGCGAAGGCATGGCCTCCTCCAGCGGCGTCTCGGGCGGGAAGACCGCGCCCGCGTTCTGCACCAGGCTGTCGATGGTCTCGTCATTGGTGTGCTCGTGTTTTTCGAGCATGTGATTGAGCAGGTCCACTTCCTCGATCAGGCCCGCCAGCGCCCCATCCGCGCCGACCACGGGCATCTGCGAGATGCCGTGCTGGTGCATGACCGAGACCACCTTGCGGATCGAGTCGCCCAGCGCAGCAGTGAACATGGACTTGTTCGGCTTGGCAATCAATAGGTCGCCGAGAGTCGTCTCGCCGAACTCAGTCGAGAGGAAGCCGAACTCACGCATCCACTTGTCGTCGTAGAACTTGGAGAGGTAGCGCGAACCCGAGTCAGGCAGAATCACCACGGGGATGCGGTCCGCGGACAGCCTGCGGCAATACTTGACCGCGCCTGCAATAGCCGAGCCTGATGACCCACCCGCGAAGATGCCCTCCTGTCGCACCAACTGTCGCGCCCACAGGAACGACTCACGGTCGCCCGCGCGCTCGATCCAGTCCACCACCGAGAGGTCCGTGGCTGAGGGCAGGAAGTCCTCGCCGATGCCCTCCACCTTATAGGTCTTCGGGTACGCACCCGTGGGAATCTTGCCTTTGTTCTGCCAGATCTCAGTCAGGATCGAGCCTTCGATGTCCACACCCACAATCTGGATATTGGGATTCTTCGACTTAAGATAGCGCCCCACCCCGCTGATGGTTCCGCCCGTGCCCATGCCGATGATCACATCTGTGACCCGCCCCTGGGTCTGGTCCCAGAGCTCAGGGCCGGTGCTCATCTCGTGCGTCTTTGGGTTGTCCGGGTTGTGATACTGGTTGGCGAGGATGGCGTTGGGCGTCTCGCGCGCAAAACGCTTGGCCACCTCATAATACGAACGCGGATCGTCAGGCGCGACCGCCGTAGGTGTGATGACCACCTTGGCCCCGTAGGCGCGCAGCAACAAAATTTTCTCGTTGCTCATCTTGTCGGGCATGACGAAGATGGTCTTGTAGCCCTTGAGCGCCGCTGCGATAGCCAGACCCACGCCCGTGTTGCCCGAGGTCGCCTCAACCACCGTCCCGCCCGGCTTGAGTTCGCCGCGCTTCTCGGCCTGCTCGATGATGTTGGCCCCCACGCGGTCCTTGACCGAACCGCCAGGGTTCATGAATTCCAGTTTTGCGTACAAGGGCACGGGCAGGTCCCGTCCGATCCGCTCCAGCTTGACGAGCGGCGTATTCCCCATCGCCCCCAGGATGTTGTTGAAGACACGTAGTTCCTTTGACTCAGGTAATCCCGACATGTTTACTCTCCTTTGGTCTAGGGGTATTTTACCGCACAGAGGAAAGAGTCTCGAGAGACAAAACAAGAATCTCCCATCAGGCGTGATAGGAGATTCTTTCCTCTTTCCATTTTCCACTTTCCATCCCGTTGCACTTCGACTGCGCTGCGCAAATGTTAGTAAATCGGCAGCGTCGGGTCCACGTCCCTGGCCCAGGCGTTGATTCCGCCTTTGAGGTTCTTGACCTTCTTGAAGCCTGCGCTGACCAGCAATTCGAGGGCGCGGGCCGAGCGGGTGCCTGCCTTGCAGAAGACAACCATCTCGCGCGCAGAGTCGAGTTCGGAGAGGCGCGAAGCCAGTTGTCCGAGCGGGATGTTGAGGGCGCGGGGTAACGCGGAGATCTGCAACTCGTGGGGTTCACGCACGTCGAGCAGGAACAGGCTGGGGTCCAGGGATAGAGCGGCAGCCAGCTTCGGGGCCTCGATGTCCCAATCCGCGCCCGCCGAGCCGTCCTCGTGATCGTGGCCTGGCACGCCGCAGAATTCCTCGTAGTCGATCAACTCGTGGATATCTGCATTCGGTCCGCACACGCGGCATTTGGGATTCTTCTTGAGCGTGACAAAATCGAAGGACATGTCGAGCGCGTTGTAGAGCAGCAGCTTGCCGATCAGCGGGTCACCGACCCCAAGCAGCAGTTTGAGCGCCTCGGTGGCTTGCAGCGTGCCGATCGTGCCAGGCAGGACGCCCAGCACTCCGCCCTCCGCGCAGGTAGGAACCAGCCCGGGCGGCGGCGGCTCGGGGAACAGGCAGCGGTAGCACGGACCGCGGCGGGCGTCGAAGACGCTGACCTGCCCGTCGAAGCGGAAGATCGAGCCGTACACGTTGGGCTTGCCGAGGAAGACGGCCACGTCGTTGGAGAGATAGCGGGTCGGGAAGTTGTCGGTGCCGTCAATCAGCACGTCGTAGTCGCGCGCAATGCGCATGGCGTTCTCGGACGTAAAGGGCTCGTTGTAGACATCCACCTGGATGTCGGCGTTGAGGTCGAGCATCTTCGCGCGCGCACTCTCGACCTTGAGCTGTCCCACTGTGGACGCACCGTGAATCACCTGCCGCTGCAGGTTGGTCGCGTCGACCACATCGTAGTCCACCAGGCCGATGCGGCCCACGCCCGCCGCCGCCAGGTAGAGCGCCACCGGCGAGCCGAGTCCGCCCGTGCCGATGACCAGCACGGATGAATTCTTCAACTTGCGCTGACCGTCCAGACCCACCTCGGGGATGAGCAGGTGGCGCGAATAGCGCAGGATCTCTTCATGAGAAAGTTCAGGGAGCATTTATCCTCCAGCCGCCGAAGCCATCAGAAGCACCTTGTCGCCTTCAGCAAGGGGCGTATCCATGCCGTTCAGGTCGCGGATATTCGCGCCGTTGACAAAAATATTGAAATGTCGGCGCAGGCTGCCCTGCGCGTCGAACAGGTGCGGACGCAGGGCGGGATACTGCGCGAGGAGATTGTCCATGAGTTCGGCCACACTCGCGGCGGGAACGGCGATCTCGCGCTGGTTGTCCACATAGTATTTCATCAGGTTGGGAAGTCGCACGCTGGGCATAAGAATATTTTACCCCACCCCTCCTGCCCTCCCAAGTCGAGAACGGATTTAGGGGAGGAGCAGCAAAAGAAAAAGTCCCGAAGCAGGGCCTCGGGACTTTGAACTCAGCGAAGGGGACTTACTCTTCCTTCTTGGCTTCCATTTCCTTCTTATGCGCCTCGATGATTGGGGCAGCAATATGCGAAGGAACGGTCTCATAGTGGTCGAATTCCATCGTGAAGTAGCCGCGGCCGCCCGTGATGGAACGGATCTGCGTGGTATAACGCAGCATTTCGGCCATGGGCACGTGCGCAATGACGGTGGTGGTGCCGCGCTCGGTCTCGGTGCCCTGTACGCGTCCACGGCGGGTGTTGAGGTCGCTCATCACATCGCCCATGTGGGCATCGGGGACGTAGACGTGCACGTTCATGATCGGCTCGAAGAGCACGGGACCTGCATCCTGCACGGCCAATTTGAAGGCTTCGCGGCCCGCGATTTCGAAGGCCACAGGCTTCGAGTCAACGGGGTGCTCCTTGCCATCATACACGATGACCTTGACGTTGCTCATCGGGTAGCCCGCGAACGCACCGTGATCCATGGTGGCCTTGATGCCCTTTTCAATGGGCGGCAGGTATGACTTGGACAGGTTCATGCCGACCAGTTCGTCGGTGAACTCGAAATCGCCATCGGGATAGGGTTCGATGCGCAGATGGACCTCGCCAAACTGGCCCGAACCACCCGACTGCTTCTTATGACGATATTGAGCAGCAGCCTTGCGGGTGATGCCTTCGCGGTACGGCACCTTCGGTTCCATCGTGGTCAGGCCGACCTGGAACTTGGTCTGCGCGCGATGGATGGCCACGTCGATGTGCTGGTCGCCCATGCCCTGCAGGATGGTCTGGCCCGTGGATTTCTCGTTGTGCCAGGAGAGGGTCATATCCTCTTCGCACAGACGTGTCAGGGTCGGGGTGATCTTGGCAGCGTCAGCCTGGGTCTTCGGGGATACAGCCACCTGATAGAGGGCAGCGGGGAACTTGGGAGAAGCAACCATGAGCGGATGGTTCTTGTCGCAGAAGGTGTCGCCCGTGGCGGTGACCGTCAGTTTGGAGACGGCGCCAATGTCACCCGCGTGCAGGGTCTTGACGGCGATGGCCTCCTTGCCGCGTTGGAGGTGCAAGCCCGAAATGCGCTCGTCGGCGGACTTGGTCTGGTTCCAGAAGTGACCGTCGGCCTGAACCGTGCCCGAGTACACGCGGAAGTAGGTCATCTTGCCGACGAACGGGTCGGCGGTCGTCTTCCACACGTAGGCAGCCAGCGGGGCGTTGTCTTCAGGTTTGAGGGTTTCCTCGCCATCCTTGCCCTGCGCCACACGTTTGGGGGCATCCTTCGGAGAGGGCATCAGGTCGATGATATCGTTCAACAAGGCGATGGCGCCGATCTCGTGACCGCCCGCCGCGCAGAACACGGGGACGAACTGTCCTGCGTAGACCACATCCTCGAGACCGCGCACCATTTCCGCGTCGGTCAGGGAGCCATTCTCGAGATATTTTTCCATCAGGGCATCTTCACCCTCGGCGGCGGCTTCCACTAACTCGAAGTGAGCCTTTTCAGCGACTTCCTTCAGGTCGGCGGGGATCTCGGCGATGGTCTTGCCGTCGCCCATGTAAGACTTCATGCCAATGATATCGACCACGCCCTTGAAGGACTGTTTCTGGCCGATGGGCAGGTGCACCTTGAGGGCGCGCTTGCCGTGCAGGCGCACAAACTCGTCCACCGCGGCGTAGGTCTTTTCGAAGTCGGCGTTGTCACGGTCCATCTTGTTGATGACGAAGAAGCGCGGCAGGTTGAACTCGTCGGCATAGCGCCAGGCCAGTTCGGTGCCGACCTCGATGCCCGAGACGGCATCCACTAAAATAATCGCGCCATCTGCCACACTCAGGGCCGAGATGGTCTCGCCCACGAAATCGGTGTAGCCTGGCGCGTCGATTACGTTGATCTTGTGGTCACGGTGTTCCACCGGGATCACGCTGGAATAAATGGAAAGTTTTCGACGGGTCTCCTCGTCATCATAGTCGGAAACCGTTGTCCCGTCCTCGACCTTGCCGAGGCGGGTGGTCGCCCCCGTCACGTGCAGAAAAGCCTCCGCCAGCATGGTTTTGCCAGCCCCGCCGTGCGAGACAAGCGCAACGTTGCGGAGGAACTCGGTGGTATACTCTTTCATCTGAAAGAACCCTTCCTTATATGGGATAAAACCAGTTGCGTGATTCTAAAAGAAACGCACTGAATTGTCAAAGAGCACTGTCACGTCCTCCGTCACCATTCCCAACATTACATCTGTCATTCACCCTCCCCATGAGCGTATTCTTCAACCACTATTCCTTCCTCATCCTCTCGGTGGGATTGATTCTCGTTGCAGGCCTGGTCCTGCTTACACGCAAACCAAGATGGAACGATTACCTGGCCTTCGGTGTCATTGCGCTCGGTCTGGTGATGGCGTGGAGTATCCTGCATCCGCGCCAGACCCCGCTGATGGATGATGCCAAAAAGGTTCAGGCCATGATCGGCACGGGCACGCCCGTGCTGCTGGAATTCCAGTCGCCCTACTGCATCTCCTGCACGGCCATCCGCCCGACGGTGGACGAACTCGAAGAGGAGCTCGGGGACCGTATCCACATCATCCGCCTGAACATCCAGGACCCTGTCGGCCGCGAGTTGACGGGTTACTACGGCTTCGACTTCACACCCACCTTCATCTTCTTCGACGGCCAGGGCACGGAACTGTGGAGGCAGATCGGCGATCTCGACCCGCAGCGCGTGCGCGACGCCGTCCCATGAATTTCCTCCACCGCCTCGGCTTCAACTTTTCCTATTTCGGCAGTCCACCCTGGGATACGGGCATCAGTCCGCCTGAGTTGCTGGACTTCATTGCCAGTCACCCTGCAGGCCGCGCCCTCGACCTGGGCTGTGGCACGGGCACCAACGTCGTCACGCTGGCAAAAGCAGGCTGGTCGGTGACAGGCGTGGATTTCGCCTCGCGCGCCATCGGTCTGGCCCGCAAGAAGGTCCGCGCGGCCAAGGTGCAGGCCAAACTGCGCGTGGGAGATGTCACCCGGCTGGACGGAATCGAGGGTCCCTTCGACTTGGCGCTCGACATCGGTTGCTTTCACAATGTAGAAGATCGCGCCGCCTATCTACGAACACTAGACCGTGTCCTGGCTCCTGGCGGCTTCTGGCTGATGTATGCTTTCGTCCAGACTCCAGCCTCGCTCGACGGCCCTGGCAATGGCTTCGGCCTGAGCGAAGCGGACCTCGAACTGGTCCGCCAGCCCCTGACCCAGCTCCACCGCCAGGATGGCGCCGACCGGGGGGCCCGTCCCTCGGCCTGGTTTCTGTATCAACATAGAAAACCCTAAAGGTTTTTGAAACCTTTAGGGTTTGAAAGGGATTTATCGGTATGCGCGTTCTTTTTCTATTTTTAGATGGCATCGGTCTGGGGACAGATGATCCTGAGATCAACCCCTTCTCCCGCGCAAACATGCCCACCCTGTGCGCCCTGCTCGATGGGCGCAGGCTGTTGGCCAATTCTGCGCCTTATGAAAATGACCGTGCCACCCTGCTCGCCCTAGACGCTGGTCTGGGTGTGAAGGGCCCGCCCCAATCTGCCACGGGACAGGCCGTGCTGCTGACGGGCCGCAACATCCCCGCCGAGTTGGGGTATCACTATGGGCCCAAGCCCAACCCCGAGGTCGCCGCCACGCTGACAGACGGCGGGCTGTTCGGGCAGCTGAAGGCGGCAGGCAAAACCTCCGCCCTGCTGAATGCTTATCCTCCGCGCTATTTCGACGGGATCGACTCGGGCAAGCGGCTGTACTCGTCCATTCCGCTGGCACTCACCAATGCGGGACTGTCGCTCTTCACCGAAGCAGACTTCTTCGCAGGCCGCGGCCTCTCGGCTGATTTCACGGGCCAGGGCTGGCGCGACATGCTCGGCTATTCCGAAGCCATCGTCCTCGACCCGCTTTCCGCGGGCAGGAAACTTTCCGCGCTGGCCCCAAAATATGATTTTTCCTTCTTCGAATATTGGGCCAGCGATTATGCGGGTCATAAACAGGACATGCCCTGGGCTGTACATCAAATGGAAACCTTCGACGGCGTGCTGGCGGGTCTGCTCGAAAGCTGGGACTTTGAGAATGGCCTAATCCTGCTTACCTCCGATCACGGCAACATGGAAGATCTTTCGGTGCGCAAGCATACGCACGCGCCCGTGCCTGGGCTGGTCATCGGTCGGCCCGAAGCGCGGAGAAAGTTCACCGCGGGCATGAGCGACCTCACGCATGTCGCGCCAGCGATTTGGCAGGCAATTGTCCGTTAGCAAAGAGTAGGAGGGGAAACAGCAAAACGTCAGGCGATGAACTGCATGAAGACCTGATTGCCCAATAGCCGTCCGCGCTTCGTCAGGCGCAGACGGTCACCCGCCCATTCGAGCAGACCTTTGCGGATCAGGTCTTCGATCTCGCGCCCATACACCTCAGTCAACCCGCGCCCAAACCTGGACCTGAAGTCTGGTTCCGCGATTCCCGCCTTCGTCAGACGTAAGCCCGTCATCATGAATTCGCCCATGTCGTCATTCTCGGTCTGACGATGATGGTTGACCGTGGCAGGAGTGAGAGGGAAAGGTAAAGTGGGAAATCGGGAATCGGCAATTCGGTCGATGTAGGTTTTGATGCGCAAGACATTGGAGTAGCGATAACCGTTGGCATATCCATGCGCGCCCGCGCCAAATGCGAGGTACGGAAGCGAGCGCCAATATTGCAAATTATGACGACAGGCATGGGATGGAATCTCACGGTCCACCGTCCTCAGTCCGGGGTCGATGGCCCAGTTTGAAATCTCATACTGCACATACCCATTGGCTTCGAGATATTCATCGGCCCACTCGTACATCTCGGCAGCCAGGTCGGGGTCAGGCAGAGGGAGTAGGCCGTGCGCGGACCAGCGGCCAAAAGGTGTGCCATGTTCGAGCGTCAGCGCATAGGCGGAGATGTGCTCGGGATGCAGGTCCACGATGCGGCGGACGGTGGTCTGCCAGCTTTGCAGGGTCTGCTCGGGCAGACCGTAGATCAGGTCGAGGTTGAGGTTGTCGAAGCCAGCCTGACGCGCAGTGTGGACGGCTTCGATGACGGTGAAGAAATCGTGGATGCGTTCGAGCATACGCAATTCTTCGGTGTTGGCCGACTGCACCCCAAAGCTGATGCGGTTGATGCCCGCCGCGCGGATGGCGTCCAGCTTCTCGGGCGAGATCGTGCCCGGGTTGGCCTCGATGCTGACCTCGGCGTCCGCAGTGAGGGGGAAGGCGGCGCGCAAGGCGTCCATAACGGAGGCAAATTGAGGTCCAGAGAGCAGGGAGGGGGTGCCGCCGCCGAAGAAAACCGTATGCGCTTCAACTGCGCTATCGCTCCGCTCAGCGCGAATCCCGACATATTCAATCTCGCGGATCAGGGCGGTGACGTAGGCGGGAATCGAATCGTCCTGGCCTGCATAGGTGTTGAAGTCGCAGTAGGCGCAGCGATGTTTGCAAAAGGGGATGTGGAGATACAAACTATAAGGTTGCATGAAATGGTCCTTCGACTACGCCGCTTCGCGGCTCCGTTCAGGACGGCGCGGGAGTCCGATCATAAGCGCAATCGGGCCGAGCATCAAGAGCCAGATGGCGCTGCCCAGGCCGAACTGGTCGGCCAACAGACCCACGAGGAAGGGAAACAATTTGGCGAATGGTGCGGTGACCGATTCAATGGCCATCAGGCTGGCGCTCTGACCTGGCATGGCAGAATACAGTCGTCCTTTGAGGATGGGGTACCAACCCGTATTGCAGATATTGACCAGCACGATGGCAATCAATTTAGGGATAAAGCCAGGGACCAGCAAAAAGATGGAAAGCGCAAAGATCCCAAGCAGGGCCGTGACGCGCATGAACTTCATACTATCGAGACGAGTGTCGATGATGGGGATGAACAGGAAATCGGTGAGCATACCCAGCACCAGCCAGATGGTGACAGCCACGCCTGCCTGCGCCTCGGTTACGCCGACCACGTCCACAAAATATAAAGCCAGGAAACCAAGGAAGACATCCAGCATCAGGTCGGAGAATTCGAGCAGGATCAGCCAGCGCCAGACCTCGCCGCGTTTGAGCGCAGAAAAGGCTGCGCGGAAACCGTCGAAAACGCTTTGAAAGGATGGGAAATGCGCCACCGAAGCGGGGTCTGGCATTACCCAGCGGAAGGCAGCGAGCACGCAAAAGGTGGAGACCGTCGCCAGCATGGCGTATGTCCCACGCCAGCCCAGGCCAAAGTAGACGAAGATCCCCAGCACCAGCGGACCCAACACGTTGCCCAGCGAGCCAGCCGAGGTCCAGCGTGCCATGTTCTGCTCATAGCGCTCGGGAGCGGAGTCCATCAAGTTGGCCTGCGCCAGTCCAACAAAGGCGCCCGAGGATGGGTTGAACAAAATGAACGAGATCATCAGCGGCACGAAGCTGTGACTGAGCGCCGTCAGGATGAGCGAGACCGTGAACAGGATTCCGCCGCCCAGGATCAGCAATCGGCGCCTCCACACATCGCCGAGGATGCCGAGGAACGGCTCGATGAAAGCCGCCAGAATCCCGGGCAGGCTGATCAGCAGTCCGATCTGGCTGTAAGTCAACGCCAGGTCATTGCGGATGAGCGGCCAGGCCGTCTCACCCACACCGAAGACCAGTTCATCGATGAATTCGATCAGCAGGTAAGCAAAAGTCATGGGACACCACAATGTATCAGAGGCAAACCAGGCTGAACAGGGGGAAATCCTAGCCGCTCGCGTCTCCACATGATAAAATAACTTCATTATTAAAGAGGAGATTCAGCCCATGACTGACCAGAAATCAAAGACATTGTCCCGCCGTGACACCATCAAGGTCCTGGCAGCCGCCGTCGGGGCGGGTGCCCTGGCCAATCTGCCTGGCAAGTGGACCAAGCCCGGCCTGGACTTCGGTGTCCTCCCCGCGCACGCACAAACCTCACAGACTGTCCACACCCTGGTGGCAGGCGCGGACGCGCAGATCGATGACAACGTGGAACAGCCGCCCATCACCATCAACAGCACGGTACAGATTACACCGCCCACCCCTGGCATCCTGATGCGCTATTCCATCGTGCTCGATGAACCTCAGGGTGCGTTACCTCCAACCGCCATTGATATCCCTGCCGAAAGCACAGGGACCATCCCCACCGACAATACAGGGCTGGGTACTCTGCCCATCACTTATTCGAACTTGTGGTTCGGTTCCACCATCACTGTTACCTGGAGTTTCGAGAATCCCGGCGATGGCACGGGCACTGACGACCAAGTCTTCAAGACCCCTGAATTTCCCAAGTAATCTAAAGCTACATGCAAGATCTTGTTCCCTCCCCCGTCGAAGGATTCCACATGGAAACCCTCGACGGGGAAACTATTTTGCTCCATCCCGCTCGCAGCCTCGTCATCTACAGCAACCCGACTGCCGCGCTGATCTGGCAGTTGTGTGACGGCGTGCGCAGCGTGGAGGATATCGTCGCCCTTTTGTGTGAAGCTTATCCCGAATCGCAGGATGATATCCGCAGGGATGTACCCGAGGCCGTTCAACTCCTCGTGGAGCGCGGTGCGCTGAAGGCGGGATGAGCATGCCCGCTGACGGGTTCACGATTCACTTCGGGGGTAACTCCGTCCACTTCGACGGGACAGCCGAGCTCCTGGCTCCGCTCGAGATGCACTTCACACACTGTCTCGGCAAAACAAATTCGATTGCGGCTTATTACACAATCACCGCCTTTGGCGAGTCACGCTTCAACGTCTCGCTGAATGGTGGCGATTTATTTTCCAACCTGATCCGTGAGCAGGTCTTGTTTCATCTGATGCAAGACTCCATTCCGCGCCTGAACGGAGCCGCCCGCCTTGGGCCCGTTATCCACGCTGCGGCGTTGACCCAGGGGGAGCATGGCTTGATCCTGTGCGGCGAAAGTGGCAGCGGCAAATCCACGCTGACGGCCTGGCTGGCCGCCAACGGCTTCGGCTACCTGACCGATGAAGTCATCTGCCTCGAGGGAGAGCAAATCAGCGGCCTGCCACGTTCGATCGTCCTCAAACGCGGATCGGCCTTTGTGTGGCAAAAGTGGCTGGGGATTCCACCCGTCAACGGTTTTTTGCAATTCGCCGACGACACAACCTGGATCGATCCAATCCTGTTCGGTGCGGACGTGTACCCACGCGCAACGCCGCACACCCTGATCTTCCCACATTACACACCAAATGCAGAGTTGCACACCGAACCGCTCAAACCTGCCGATGCACTTTTTCGATTAATGAAAGGGCTGGTCAACGCACGCAACTTTCCCGATGGCGGCCTGGCTGCCGCCTCGCGCCTCGCGAAGCAGGTCCGCGCCTGGCAACTCATCTACTCCGACCTCGAAAGCGCAACTGCATGGATTCAGCAAACGCTCACAAACTGAGCAGCTACCGTCTGCTGGCACTGTGCGCCCGCGCCTCGGGTCATGATGCGCTCTACGCTGAACTTGTGCGCCAGATTGCAGATTTCCACGATTGGCAGGAACTGATCGTCCAAGCTGAAACCCATGGCATGGCGCCGCTGCTTTGGCATCATATCCAAAGGTCGGGCACGCAGATTCCCGCCGATGTGGCGCGCACGCTCAAGGGACTGTATTTGCGTCATCGGCGCAACAATCAAATCCACGCACAGGTGTTGCTTGAGATCGTCGATCTGCTCAAAACGGCGGACATTCATCCGCTCGTGCTCAAAGGCCTCGGCCTGGCCTACAGTCTTTATCCCGATCCCGCCCTGCGGCCCATCAGCGACCTGGATTTGCTACTCCAGCGCGACGAGATTCGCCCCGCATTGGATCTGCTCCACACGGCAGGATTTTCTACCCCGCCCCTGCCCCTCGACAATGGGCCTGCTCCCAAAGAACTGACGGTTGACTCGCCTCCACACGATGGATTGCGCGTCCATGTGGAATTGCATCATTACGACCCGCGCCAGCGTGATGACGAATTTGCAGGCTTCACCTCTCCGCCGCAAGCGATCCAGGTCGAGGGTGGCACAGTCTTCATCCCTGCCCCGATGGATAACCTGGACTATCTCTCGCGGCATTTCACCCGCCATCTCTTCGAGGCACGGACCGATAAGCCCCTGCAACTCAAGTGGATCGCGGACATCCTCAGCCTGATCGAAGGTCGCGCAGAAAGCATCGACTGGTCACAGCACGCGAAGTTGCTGCAATGGCTGGATGTCTTCTACAGCCTCACCCCGCTGCCTGAAGTTTTGCACGGCGTGATTCCTGTTGAACAGAGTCGGCCGCCGACAGGCATCAACCAATATCCGCAGGGCTGGCCGCAGGAGAAGTTCGAGCGTAGTCGACAGGTTGGGTGGAGAAATTTTGTCGCACAGACGTTCCGCTCCCCCTCGGAGTGGTGGCTCAGGCTATATTACGGGATCAGGCCCGGGTCCACGGGCTGGTATGGGCAGGTCGTCCACCGTGCGAGGCTTCTCGGGCTGATGATCCGTCGGCTGGCGCGGCGTTAAATCCACTTCACAAAAAGATTGACATTCTGGCAGGACATAGTATAACTGCCGCCACAAGAGTCTATTCAGGGACGGTTTCGTTCGTTACGCAAGGCCAACATCTTGCGGATCGGGCTGAAATGGGAAGATCATGTTCCTGGATGGGTTCTTTATATTTTAACCCTGGAGGTGTGAGTGAACGCGACTTTGAAACTTGGAGAGCACTATATTTTCGATCTCTCCAACTGCAACCATGAGCTTCTCATGGATGGCGAGCGGGCATACTCGCTGTTTGCGCAGGCCGTACGTGATAGTGGCCTGACGGTTGTGGATGAGGGCTTTTACAAGTTCAGCCCACATGGCTTTACCTGCTTTTTGCTCCTCGCAGAGTCGCATGCAAGTTTGCATGCCTGGCCCGAATACAATTATTGCGCCATTGACCTGTTTACCTGCGCCATTGGCAAGGACCTTCTGCCGCTGATCCAGCAGATCAAGGATGCACTCGGGGCTGACAACTTCAGCCTGCGCAAGCTGGATCGCGACGCGGAGATCGAGACCCGCCTGCCTGTGGCAATTTAGGAGGCACATGAGCATCTGGTTCACAGAAGAACTGCACCCGTACTACCGCAAAGGCATCCGTGTGAAGCGCGTACTGGCCGACGAACAGACGCAATATCAGCACCTGCAAGTCGTCGAGACCGAATTCTTCGGCAACGCCATGATCCTGGATGGCATCATCCAGCTCACCGAGCGCGACAATATGGGCTATCATGAGATGATCGTCCACGTGCCGATGCTGGCGGTCGGACAGCCCAAGCGTGTGTTGATCGTCGGTGGCGGCGATGGCGGATCGCTCCAACAGGTGCTGCGCTATCCGTCGGTGGAGCAGGCCGTGGTGTGTGAACTGGATCAGTGCGTGGTAGACCTCTCACGCCAGTTCTTCCCCGCCTTCGGCGATCCGTGGTCCGATCCGCGCACCACACTGCTGGTGCGGGATGCCTTCGGCTACCTGGAGGAAAATCCAGGTCAGTTCGACGTCATCATCTCGGACACCACCGACCCCATCGGCATGGCTGAGCGTCTGTTCTCGGATGAATTCTACAAGCTGATGGTGCGCGCCCTGATCCCTGGCGGAGCCGCGTCCACGCAGTGCGAGCAACCCTACTTCGACACGGCGCTCATCCAGCAAATTTACCAGTCTGCCAGGGCGCTGACGAAGAATCCCGCCTACTACTACGCCAACATCCCCACTTACCCAGGCGGCGGGATCGGTTTCATGTATGTCTCGGACACGCCCTGGGAGAACGGCCTGAAGACTCCCCTGCCCCCGGGTGTGAACAATTACATCAACCCTGAGATGCACAAGGCGGCCTTTGCGCTGCCCGAGTTCTTCAGGAGAGAATTGTACGGCTAGTACCTGAAGGTCACGCGTAAGGCGTGACCTTTTGTTTTATAATCGAGTCGTGATCGAACCAGTGGGGCAAATTCTCCGTCTTTATTGCAAGCCAGACCGTCCCCGAAGAAGGCCGCGGGGAACTCAGAGAAGGACACTTATGCGTTCCAAATCCTTGAACGTCTACACTTATCTTGTGACCGTGTTGCTGCTCACGGCACTGTTGGTTGGATTCCTGTCCGGGGCGTCC
Organism: Chloroflexota bacterium; assembly: GCA_016191845.1. Lineage (GTDB taxonomy): Bacteria > Chloroflexota > Anaerolineae > Anaerolineales > Villigracilaceae > JACPVF01. The sequence goes on along the minus strand of JACPVF010000017.1, from coordinate 151,860 downwards.
GCCCAGGCGGCGGGCGCGACGGCATTTGCCAAGATCGAACTGATCGCCAACATCGAGACCGTCGGCGTGATCGTCAGCGGGACGGCCCTGCCCAAGTCGGCCACATTGATGTACCAGAAGAACGGCGAAACGGACTGGCACACGGGCCAACCCGTAGTGCTCAGCAACAACGTGCGCCTGGCAGGCAGCCTGTTCGGGCTCTCACCCGCCACACAGTACAACGTCAAGGTGGTGGCAGGGACGACCGAGATCAGCGGTTCGGTCACGACCCAGCCCGAGGAGTTACAGTTCACCCCCGCGGGAGTCCTCTACGTGGACGACGATGCCGCAGCGGGCGGAGACGGCTCCAAGTCCAAGCCGTTCAAGACCATCCAGGAAGCCGTCAACCGCGCCACGCCCGGGACGCAGGTGCTGGTGGCCGATGGCGTGTACCATGAGTCGGTCAGCTTCCCCGCCTCGGGCGCAGAGGGCAAGTGGATCCAGGTCAAGGCCGAGGGCAACGGCGCCATCCTCGACGGGTCGATCACCCTCAGCGGCGACATCTGGAAGGTCTATCAGAAAAACAAGATCTGGTACACCACTTCGCCTTACGTCAAGTACCTGGCCCGCGACGGACAGCGTTTCTACAACTATGACAACATGAAGGGTCTGACGGACTCGCGCGGTCACAACAAGGTGCCGATGAACGAGGGCTGGTACATGCGCCTCAACAGCAGCCGCCTCTACGTCCGCAGCCTGGACGACCCATCCAAGCACACCTGGCAGGTGCCACGCTACAACCATGCCTTCGACATCTCAGGCCGCGACTGGATCTGGATCGAGGGCTTCGAGATGCGCTACTATGGCGTGATCGACGGCTGCGGTGTGTGCGCCAAGAATGTCTCGCATCTGGTGGTGCGCAAGAACAAGATCCACAACATGCAGTTGGGCGTGTACGTCAACTGGAACGGGACCGAGGCTCAGGGCAACGACACGCGCATCGAGTCGAACGAGATCTTCGATCCGCCCGTCAACGAGTGGCCGTGGGCGGCAGTCAAAGGCTCGACGATGGAAGGTACGGCCATCGTCCTGCGCGGACATATCGGGGCCATCGTCCGCGACAATGAATTGCATCATATCTTCAACGGCGTGTATTCGGGCACGTCCGCTTCCGCGGCGCTCGAGAATTACGCCGTCGCGCTGGATGTGGACGTGTACGACAACCACATTCACCACATCGGGGACGACGCGCTCGAACCCGAAGGCGCCGCCGTCAATCATCGCTTCCGCAATAATTTGATCGACTCGACCCTGGTCGGCGTATCGTTTGCGCCCATCACGCACGGCCCCGTGTGGGTGCTGCGCAATCAGATCAGCAACTTCACGAGCACCAGTTTCAAATGGGACTTGTACTCCGACGGCCCGGTCTTCCTCTATCACAACACCAGCTGGACCAATGCGAAGGACCTCAACGCGATGAGCGTCATCCGCCCCGTGTCCAATGTGACCATGCGCAATAACATCTTCCAGGGCAATGGCTTCGCTTTCGAGAGTCCCGTCACGGGGCTGACGGGTCACAGTTGGGACTACGACAACTGGTACACCACCCGCACGAGCGGACCGCACTTCAAATGGGAGAAGCTGTCCTACAACACCATCGCAGAGTTGTGTGCCGCCACCACGCTGGAATGCAACGGGCACGAGTCCGCACCGGGCTTTATCAACCCGACGGGCGGCGACTTCAGCCTGCAGACTACCAGCCCCAACGTGGACCGTGGTGTGTCCCTGCCTGGCATCAATGATGACTTCCAGGGCAACGCGCCCGATCTCGGGGCCATCGAGTCGACCTTTGACCGCGCCCCCACTGTGACGTCCATCCTGCGCGTCGACCAGAATCCCACCAATGCCGCCAGCGTGAAATTCACGGTCAAGTTCTCGGAGACCGTCAGCGGCGTGGACGCAAGTGACTTCGCCCTCTCGACCAACGGCAGCCTGACGGGTGCATCCGTGACCGAGGTCAGCGGCGCGGGAACCGAGTACACCGTCAGTGTGGACACAGGCAGCCAGGACGGCGGCATCAGCCTCAAGGTCCAGGACGATGACAGCATCGTCGACGCGGCGGGCAATCCGCTTGGAGGCGCGGGAACGGGTAACGGTGATTTTTCCTCGGGTGAGGCCTATGCGGTCATCAAGTCTGCACCCATCGACCTTGCCTCGACCACCTTTGTCTCCAACAAGGCCAACGACGGCTACGTGATCGAGTCGAGTGAGAACAGCAATATCGGCGGCGGGATCGACGCCACCTCTGCCACTTTTTACGTGGGCGACAACGCCGAGGACCGCCAGTTCCGCGTCATCCTCGATTTCAACACCGCATCCCTGCCAGACAATGCGGTGATCGTCCGCGCCACGCTCAAGATCAAACGCCTGAGCGTGACAGGCACCGACCCGTTCCTCACGCATCAGAACCTGGTGGTGGACATCAAAGGCGGGACCTTCGGGCGCGGCGTGCTCGAGGTGCCCGACTATCAGGCCGAAGCCAGCCTCGATTCGGCGGGACTCTTCGCCAACGCCCCCGCCGACAATTGGTTCTCGGCGACGATGAGCGAGTCCGCCCTGGAATTCATCAACAAGACGGGCGAGACGCAATTCCGCCTGCGCTTCCAACTGGACGACAACGATGACCTGGGGGCCGACACCATCAAGTTCTACAGCGGCGATGCTGCCACGGCGGCCTTCCGCCCTGTGTTGATAGTGGAATACTACGTGCCGCAATAAAAAGACCTCGGAAGTCTTCGAACTTCCGAGGCTTGCTTTTCATGTTGACCTTGTCAGGGGCTTATTGTCCGGTCTTTCCCTTTAGCATATCCATCATCACGCGAAACAATCCCGCCATGTCGATCTTGTCAGGCTCCATCAGCCATTGCACCTGCAAGCCGTCCATCATGGCAAACATCAGGATGACCAGCGTCTCCGCGGGAAGGTCTGACCGCACTTCCCCATTTTTCTGCGCCAACGCAATGGCCTGGATGCACTGTCCGCGTTCGCGCTGATAGCGCTCGATGAAGAACTCGTGCGCGGGATGATCGGGGGAAATACTTTCCGCCACGAGCAGGTTGAACAACTGTACCAGCCCGGGGACGGTTTGATTGTGTTCGACCAATTCAGCCTGTGCATCCAGAAAGCGGTATCCATTCTTTTGCAGGGTGACCTGCATCCGCTCGCTATCCACGCGATCACGCTCCTTGAGCACTTCCATCAACAAATGGGTCTTGCTGGGAAAATGATGCAGCAGCCCGGGCTCGGTCAGGTCGGCGGCTTTGGCGATATCGGCCATCTTCGCGCCGCGGAATCCCTTCTGGGCGAAGGTCTCCGTGGCCGAGCGGATGATCTTCTCGCGGCTGGCGCGAGTCCGTTCTGCCTGGGTGCGTCGGGGAGGCTGCGTGTTTTTCATAAGTTGATTGTACCTCAAAACTTACTTACCTTGTCTTAGGTAAGTTATGGATGTAAAATAGGGATAATTCCAAGTATTCTCGCGTTAATAAGGAAAAAACTGCATGAAAATCTGGACCAAGATCAAGCAATATCCCAAACTCGGCCTGGTTATTTTGGCCTTTGTCGCCTTCGTCGCCCTGGGAATGCCAGACGGCCTGCTGGGGGTGGCCTGGCCCTCGATTCGGACGGGGTTTTCCATCCCTCTGGATGCTCTCGGGATGTTGCTGATCGCTGGCACGGCCGGCTACATGACCTCCAGTTTTTTGAGCGGCCCTGTGGTGGCGCGGATTGGCGTTGGCAGGGTCCTGGCCGCCAGTTGCGCCATGACAGGCACAGCTTTGCTGGGCTATACCCTCGTCCCACAATGGTGGATGATGGTCCTCCTGGGCGTGGTGGCAGGTCTGGGGGCAGGCGCCATCGACGCCGGGTTGAATACCTATGTTGCCGCACATTTCAGCGAGGGTCTGATGCAATGGCTGCATGCCAGTTGGGGCGTCGGGATCACCCTGGGCCCAATCATCATGACCATGGGGCTGACGGCCACCCACTCGTGGCACACGGGCTATCGCATTGTCAGCGGATTCCAGTTTGCACTGGCAGCCTGCTTTATGCTGACCCTGGCGATGTGGAATCAAAAAGAGAAGTCGGCAGAGAAAGAGGAGACCAAACGCCTGACTGACTACAAGACGCCCATGAGCGAAACCTTCCGCCAGCCCAGGGTGTGGTTGAGCGTCAGCTTGTTCCTGATGTACGTCGGCGGCGAAGCCACTCTGGGCACCTGGGTCTACACCCTGCTGACCGAATCGCGCGGAGTGGACCCGACGGCGGCGGGTTTCTGGGCGGGCAGCTATTGGGGCACCTTCACCATTGGCCGCATCGTGGCAGGATTATTTGCCAAGCGAGTGGGAGTCAACCGCCTGGTGACGGGTGGCCTGGTGGGGGCCGTAGCAGGCGCCCTGCTGCTGGTCTGGAATCCGTCCGAAGCGGTCAATCTCCTGGCCGTGACCCTGATCGGTTTCTCCATCGCCCCCATCTTTCCCGCCATGATGTCGGGAACCAGCACACGGGTGGGCAACCATTTCGCCGCCAACACCATCGGCATGCAAATGGCGGCAGCTGGCTTGGGTACGGCCATCATCCCCGGCCTGATGGGCGTCTTTGCCCGCCAGGTCTCGCTGGAAATCATCCCAGCCTGCCTGTTGGCTGTATATGCAGGTCTGCTTGGTTTGTATCTGTTGGCCGTGAAGTATTCGAATTCGCAAGCCGCAACAGCATTGACATCAAGTGAGCAAACTGCTCAATAATCAACAACCCCCAAAAGGAGATTTTTCATGAACAAGGCAAAGAAGTCTGGAACTACCTCCGCCCTATCAGAAGCAGAAGTCAACAAACGCGTCGATGCACTGCTGGCCAGGATGAGCCTCGAAGAAAAGGTCGGGCAACTCAACCAGGTCGGCGGGGCGGAATTCGCTCCGGGGCCGAAGGCCGAAGATCAGATCCGCAAAGGCGGAGCGGGGTCCGTGCTGTGGCTCAACGACACGAAGAAGTTCAACGAGCTGCAAAAGGTCGCCGTCGAGGAAAGCCCGTCGGGCATCCCGCTGCTGTTCGCACTGGATGTGATCCACGGCTACCGCACCATCTTCCCCGTGCCGCTGGCGATGGCCGCATCCTGGGACCCGAACGTGCCCGAGAAGTCGCAGACCGTGGCCGCCAGGGAAGCGCGCGCCGCGGGTCTGCACTGGACCTTCGGCCCGATGCTGGACATCTGCCGCGACGCCCGCTGGGGCCGCATCGTGGAAGGCGCGGGCGAGGACCCGTTCCTCGGCGCGGCGATGGCTGCCGCCCAGGTGCGCGGATTCCAAGGTGATGACCTGGCCGACTCGGAGCGCGTGCTGGCCTGCGCCAAGCACTTCGCAGGCTACGGCTATTCGGATGCGGGCCGCGACTACGATCCCGCTTATATCTCCGAGACGCAACTGCGCAATACCGTCCTGCCGCCCTTCAAGGCCGCCGTCGATGCGGGCGTGGCCACCTTCATGAGCGCCTACATGGACCTGAACGACGTCCCCGCCAGCGGCAATCGCTGGCTGCTGCGTCAGGTGCTTCGTGAGGAATGGGGCTTCGAAGGCTTCGTGGTTTCGGACGCCTTCGCGGTCGGCAACCTGGTCATCCAGGGCCACGCCAAAGACCGCCGCGACGCCGCTCTGCGCGGCCTCAAGGCTGGCCTCAATATGGATATGTCGAGCTACACCTACACCGAGAACACCGCTGACCTGGTCGCCAAGAGTGACCTGTCCGAGGCGGAGATCGAAGCGCTGGTTCGCCCGATCCTGGCGCTCAAGGTCAGGATGGGATTGTTCGAGCGCCCCTACGTGGACGAAGGCTTGCTCGATCAGGTCATCGCCCGCCCCGATCACCGCGAGGCTTCACGCTGGGCGGCGCAGCGCTCGATGGTGCTGCTCAAGAACGAGGGCGGATTGCTCCCGCTGAAGAAGGACGTCAAAAAGGTAGCGGTCATCGGTCCGCTGGCCGATTCGATGCAGGCCACCGAAGGCTCGTGGATGGTCTTCGGCCACACGCCCGCAGCCGTGACCGTGCTGGCGGGCATCCGCGCCAAGCTGCCGAACGCCGAAGTGACCTATGCCTCTGGCCCTGAGATCCGCCGCGACATCCCCTCGTGGTTCGAGAGCATGATGGCAGGACAGGCCAGCAAGCCCGCTCAAACGCAAGAGGAGTCAGACGCCGCCTTCCAGGCCGCCGTCGAGACCGCCCGCGCCGCAGACCAGGTCATCATGGTACTGGGCGAGACCGACCTGATGGCAGGTGAAGCCGCCTCGCGCGCCTCACTCGACCTGCCTGGCCGTCAGGAGGAATTGCTCAAAGCCGTCGCGGCGCTGGGCAAACCCGTCGTGCTGGTGCTGTTGAATGGCCGCCCGCTGAGCGTGACCTGGGCCGCCGAGAACATCCCCGCCATCCTCGAAGCTTGGGAGCCTGGCAGCGAGGGCGGCAACGCCGTGGCCGATATCCTGTTTGGTGACGCGATCCCGGGCGGCAAACTGCCCGTCGGCTTCCCGCGCAAGGGCAGCCATGCGCCGCTGTATTACGCGCGTAACCTGACCCACTCGCCCGAGGAAAGCCCGATGTACAACCCGCGCTACTGGGACGGCTTGCCCACCCCGCTCTATCCCTTCGGCTACGGCCTGAGCTACACCACCTTCGCGTTCTCGGACCTGAAGGTTTCGGCCGCGCAAGTCAAGGTCGGCAGCAGCCTCACCGTCAGCGTGGATGTGACCAACACGGGCGCAGTCGCTGGCGACGAAGTGGTCCAGTTGTACATCCACCAGAAATGGGGCACGGATACACGCCCGATGCGCGAACTGAAAGGCTTCGAACGCATCACCCTCCAGCCCGGCGAATGCAAGACCGTGACCTTTGAGCTGGGTCCCGATGAACTGGGTTACTGGAGCACGAACGCCGGCAAGTGGATTCAAGACCCCGCTTCCTTCGACCTGTGGGTCGGCTCCGACTCGCTGGCCACGCTCCACGCAGAATTCGAAGTCATTGGGTAAAATCAACTTCCCCATCCTTCTCATCAGGAGGATGGGGAAAATTTTGTCTGGAGAGTCTCGCCATGTCGAAACCAATCCCTGCCTACCGCAACCCATCCTTGAGCGTCGAAGAACGCGTTTCCGACCTGCTCGGCCGCATGACCCTGGAGGAGAAGGTCGGCCAGTTGATCATGTGGGACGCGCGTCCCGATGACTTGTCCTTCATCAACACCCGTCAGCCCGGGTCGATCCTGCACATCTGGGGCGAGAAGGCCCGCAAGGCCATGCAACTGGCCGCCCAAAACCGTCTGGGGATTCCACTGTTGATCGGCGAGGACGCCATCCACGGGCATTCATTCTGGAAGGGCGCGACCATCTTCCCCACCCAACTGGCACTGGCCTGCAGCTGGAATCCCGCCCTACTGGAACGGGTGGCGCGGGTGACGGCCACCGAGGTGATCCCCACCGGCATCCACTGGACCTTTTCCCCGGTCCTGTGCCTGACACGCGATCTGCGCTGGGGCCGCACCGGCGAAACCTTCGGCGAGGATCCCTACCTGATCGGCGAACTGGCAGCGGCGATGATCCGCGGCTATCAAGGCCAGGGTCTGGACGATCCGTCCGGTATTCTGGCCACCGCCAAGCACTACGCCGGGTATTCCGAGACCCAGGGCGGGCGCGACGCTTCGGAGGCGGATCTTTCACGCCGCAAACTGCGCAGTTATTTCCTGCCGCCCTTCGAACGTGCGGTGCAAGCCGGGGCCATGACCTTCATGACAGGCTACCAGTCCATCGAGGGCGTGCCGTCGACCTGTAATCACTGGCTGCTGACCGAGGTCCTGAAGGATGAATGGGGCTTCAAGGGCGTGGTGGTAACAGATTGGAACAACGTCGGGCGGCTGGTGATCGAGCAGAAGGTCTGCGCGGATTACGCCGAAGTTGCCATCGCCGCCGTGCGGGCTGGCAACGACATCATGATGACCACGCCAGAATTCTACGAGGGAGCCATCGAGGCCATCCGTACCGGGCGGTTGGCAGAAAGTGAGATCGACGCGCCCTGCGCCCGCTTGCTGGCACTGAAATTCCGCATGGGATTGTTCGAAAACCCGCGCGGTCCAGACATGGAGCGAGCGGCGCTCGTGATCGGGAATGCGGAGCATCGTTCGGCCAACCTCGAGGCGGCGCGCCAAAGCCTGGTCCTGTTGCAAAACAATGGCCTGCTGCCGCTCGACCCGAAACAAGTGAAGTCCATCGCGGTGATCGGCCCGAATGCAGACGACGACATGCAGCAGTTGGGCGACTGGTCGCTTGGCTCTTCGCAGCATCCGCCCGAGGCGGGCAAACATCCGCGCGAAAAGACGACCACCATCCTGGACGGCATCCGCGCCCTGGCTCCAGGCGGACTGGAGGTCCGCTACGAGCGTGGCTGCTCGATCATCGACGATGACCTATCGGGCATCCCGGCGGCCGTCACAGCGGCCCAGTCAGCAGAAATCGTGGTGGCCGTGGTTGGCGATCACTTGAATTTCATCGGCGAGACCCAAAGCACGGCCACGCTGGAATTGCAGGGCGGGCAGGTCGCGCTGCTGGATGCGCTGGAGAAGACAGGAAAACCAATGGTCGTGGTCCTGGTCAACAGCAAACCGCTGGTGCTGCCTGCATCCGCCAAACACGCTGCAGCCATCGTCGAGTTGTTCAACCCCGGCATGGAAGGCGGGCGGGCGCTGGCCGAGGCGCTGTTCGGATTGTTGAATCCGTCCGGCAAAGTCACAATCTCGTTCCCAGTGCACGTGGGCCAGCAACCGGTCTTCTACAGCCAGGTCCGCGGCCAACACGGCGACCGATACGCTGATCTGACCCAGGAACCGCTCTTCCCCTTCGGGCATGGACTCAGCTACACAAAATACGCATACTCCAACCTGAGGCTGTCCTCCCCTGTCCTGTCTAACGGAGACACGGTCCAAGTCTCTATAGATGTGGAGAACGTTGGACAGCGAGATGGCGTAGAGATCGTGCAGGTGTACGTCAGCGACGTGGTGACTTCCGCTACCTGGATCAATAAGGCGCTGAAGGGCTTTGCCCGTGTCCAGTTGGCAGCAGGCGAGAAAAAAACTGTGCAGGTCGATCTACCCTGGAAAGCCTTCCAGATCGTGAGCGCGCAGGGCGTGAACGTAGTGGAACCGGGCGAGTTCGAGATTCTGGTCGGTCCCTCTTCGCGGGATCGGGAACTGTTGAAAACCAAGCTAACAGTCGCTTCAAAATAGAAAAAAACGGCAGTGTTTACAACATAACCTGAAAGAAGTACAATAATTTTGTGATGCAAACCACAAAGCAGCACAATATCTATTCCAAAGAAGGATTCCATGAATAGAAATCTTGTCCCCGTTCTGGCTTTGGTCACTTTTCTCATCCTGGCTTGCTCTTTCACCTCGAGTACACCTACAGAGGTATCGGCTCCGCCCACGGATGCACCCGATACGAGCGCGGACTCACAGCAGAGTCAAGACCAGATGGCCACCTTCGTGGCGCAAACGGTGGAAGCGCAACAGCCTGTTGCAACGGAAACGCCTCTGCCTGTAGAGGCTACGCCCACCCCGGCAGCACCTGCCTTGCCCAACGCGCCTGCGAACTTCTACGCGGATGCTACCTGCACAAAAGTCGTTGCCCACTCCTATACAGTTTACAAATATGTGTATGTGGCATACCTGCATTGGGATGACTCCTCGGACGAGACCAGCTTTGAGCTCAACAAAGACGGAAATCTCCTGGCAACCCTGGATGCGAACACCACCGAGTATAAGGACACCATCACCATCTCAACCCCCTACAAGCGCTACAGCGCGAATTACACTTATACGATCCAAGCCGTCAATGCGGCGGGCAAATCGGAAGCCGTGGAAGTGTTTGTCACAATTACCTGCAGATAATTTGTCATAACGTGCACCAAGCAATAAAAAAACCTCCTGAAGTCGAAAGACTTCAGGAGGTTTTTACACTAACATTCGCACGGGATTCTTGAGGAACTCCGCCAGTTTTTGCATGAACTGGGCCGCCTCTGCCCCGTCACTGACGCGGTGATCGACGGAGATGGTGGCTTTCACGTGAAAGTTAGCTGGTCTGCTCCGATCAAAGTATTCAAGTTGAGATAGAATCCAATCACTATGTATTCACAGGAACAGAATTCCCTAATTGCATTTTTACGATCCATCACAAATATATCAAACACAGAAATTGATAAGGTGTTAGGTATTTTTCACGTGTCTAATCTCCACAGGAATCAATTTCTGGTTAACGAGGGCGACATTCCAACGACTTTGGCTTTTGTAGTTTCTGGAATTCTGCGCCTGTACTATATTTCAGATTCGGGTTTTGAATTCACCAAATCCTTCTGCGCTGAGGGACATATGGTAACTGCTTATTCTGCGCTTCTTAACAACGAGCCATCGAAACTTTTTGTTCAGGCAATTGAAGATGCCAACCTGTTAACTGCGAATTATGAAGAATATTTGACAGTCACAGCCGCATCACCCTGCTGGCAGACTGTAAATCAGAACATTGCAGAACAGTTATTCGTGAAGAAGGAAAAACGGGAAAGTTCCCTGCTTCTTGATGATGCTCAAACGCGTTACTTGAAGTTCAGGAACGAATATCCAGGACTGGAAGGCCGAATCAAGCAGCGATTGATAGCCTCATATCTGGGAGTTACCCCCGTCACATTAAGTCGGATTCGCGCCAGATTGAGGAAATCCTTATCCTATGATAATGATGATTAGAAAGGTGAATGGTATTCTGGGGGAATAAATCAATCTTCTGGAGAAGCAATGAATACATCCAACAACACAGTTCTAATCACCGGGGGAACGGCAGGCATAGGCCTGGCATTTGCAAAAAAGTTTCTAGACAATGGTAACCATGTAATTATCACGGGGAGAGATCAGGAAAAGCTTGAGCGGGTTCAAGCGGACTTCCCCGGACTTGTTACGCAAGTGACAGACATGAACCGCTTTGAGGATGTTGAAAAACTGGCGCAGCGGTTTACAGATACGAATATTTTGATTAATAACGCGGGCGTGCAATATAACTATGATTTTGCCGATCCGGCCATTCCGCTGGATTACGTTAAAACAGAACTGCAAACCAATTTGGTCGGTCCACTTCTATTGATTCGATTGATGCTCCAGCAGCTTATGACAAAAAAGACGGCGGCAATTGTAAACGTCTCATCTGGCTTGGGGATTGTTCCAAAACAGAGCGCTCCCGTATATTGCGGAAGCAAGGCTGGGCTTCATCTGTTTACCAAATCCTTGCGCTGGCAGCTTGAAGATTCAAATATTAAGGTCTTTGAAGTTATTCCTCCAATTGTGGATACAGACATGACACGCGGACGAGGAAAAGGGAAGATTTCCGCTGAAGCGTTGGTTGAAGAATTTTGGAATGGCTTTCAAAATGATAAATATGAGATGGCTATTGGCAGGACCAAACTGTTGATTTTCATAAACAGTTTTCTGCCCAAATTGGCAGATAGAATTATGCGTAATGGATTATAAAAACTTCCGAAGTCTTGAAGACTTCGGAAGTTTTCTTTTACACCAACATTCTGACAGGATTTTCGAGAAACTCCGCCAGTTTTTGCATGAACTGGGCCGCCTCTGCTCCATCGCTGACGCGGTGATCGACAGAGATGGTGGCTTTCATGCGCCAGCCCGCTTTGATTTGTCCATCTTCGACGACGGGCACTTCACGGGCCGATCCAATCGCCAGGATAGCCGCCTCAGGCGGATTGATGATGGCAATGAACTCATCCACATCGTACATGCCGAGGTTGGAGGTGGAGAAGGTCGAGCCGTCCACGTCCTCAGGCTTGACCTTGCCATCGCGGGCACGCCCCGCCATGGCCTTGACCTCACCCGAGATCTGACGCAGCGCCTTCTGGTCCGCGTCCTTGACGACTACGGTCATCAAGCCGCCAGGGACGGTGACCGCCACGCCTACGTTGACGTGACCAAACTGCACGATCTCGTTGCCGTTCAGGGTCGCGTTCAGGTTGGGGAACTGGCGCAGGGTCAGGGCGACAGCCTTGACAATGAAGTCGTTGACCGAGGCCTTCTCATTCTCAGGCAGGTAGGCATTGATCTGCTTGCGCATCTCTATCAACGCTTCCATCTTGTATTCGTGCGTCACATAGAAGTGCGGGATAGTCTGCTTCGACTCGACCAAGCGGCGACCAATGGCCTGACGCAGTTTGGTGGTGGAGACGGACTTGTCTTCGGCAGTAATCGGTGCCTGGTAGACGGGAGCGGATTGCGCGGCAGGGCGGCTTGCTACGCTCGGCTGAGCGCCACCAGCCAGCGCCGCTTCGATGTCGCGGCGGACGATGCGTCCGCCCGGGCCTGTGCCCTGGATACGTGAAAGATCCACTTTCTGGTCGCGGGCGATCTTCTTCGCCAACGGCGAGGCCTTGACGGGACCCACGCTCGGGGCAGAAACAGTCTGGGCAACGGGAGCAGGCGCAGGGGCGGATTGAGGAGCAGGAGCTGCGGCCTTCGATCCAGAATCCACGGGCTTGCTTTCCACTTTTTCGCCTGCCTCACCCACAATCGCGATCGGCGCGTTGACAGGCACCATTGTGCCCTGTTCCGCAATCAACTGCAGCACGGTGCCGCTGACGGAGGATTCCACTTCGACGGTGGCCTTGTCGGTTTCGATCTCGGCCAGCACATCACCTTTGTTGATCTGTTCGCCCACCTGCTTGACCCAGCGGACGAGCATGCCTTCCGCCATGTCGAAGCCAAGCTTGGGCATGTTGATGGTTTCAGCCATTATTTCACGACCTCCTTTGCCGCCGCGACGATATCAGGCACCTGCGGGAGGGCGGCCTGTTCGAGGGTGCGGTTATAGGGAAGGGGAACTTCCTTTTGCGCCACACGAATGATGGGAGCGTCGACGTAGTCGAAGGCTTCTTCATAGATGCGGCTGACGACCTCGCTGCCGACGCCGTAGGACTTCCAGCCTTCTTCGACCACGATGGCGCGGTTGGTCTTCTTGAACGATTCGAGCACGGGCTCCATGTCGAGCGGACGCAGGGTGCGCAGGTCGACGATCTCGGCCTCGATGTCTTCCTTGGCAAGTTCGTCGGCAGCCTTCATCGAAAGCTCCAGGCCCTTGCAGTAGGTGACGATGGTCAGGTCCTTGCCAGGGCGCTGGACCTTGGATTTGCCGATCGGGATGGTGTACTCGCCTTCGGGCACTTCGCCGCGAACCTGGTACATGGTGGCATGCTCGATGAACAGGATCGGGTCGTTCGAACGGATCGCGCTCTTGAGCAGGCCCTTGGCATCCTCGGGCGTGCCCGGGCTGACGACTTTCAAGCCAGGGAAATGCGCGAAAATGGCATCAGGCGTCTGGGAGTGGGTCGCACCCAGCTGACGTCCACCACCGCCCACCGCGCGGATGACCATCGGCAGGGTGAACTGTCCGCCGAACATGTAGCGCAGCTTGGCAGCCTGGTTGACGATGTAGTCCATCGCGGAGAAGGCGAAGTTGATGGTCATCAACTCGGCGATCGGGCGCTGACCGACCATGGCCGCGCCGATGGCAGCACCAATAATGGCGTTCTCGGCGATGGGCGTGTCCTTGACGCGCGCCGCGCCGTACTTGTCATAGAAACCTTTGGTGACGGCGTACGTGCCGCCCCACACACCGACTTCCTCGCCGAGGATGAAGACGGCGGGGTCGCGGTCCATTTCTTCCATAAGAGCTTGCGAGATGGCCTCGCGCATTGTGATCTTTGCCATGATTAATTCCTCTTTATGTCGTTGCAAGGAGGGTGTTCTTCCCGACGAAGCAACCTCGCTATAACCAGAGATTGCTCACCTGCACTGCATTAAACGCACGATTTGCTAAGCAAATCGGGTGCAAGTGTCGGGCTAACGCCCACGCAATGACATTTAATTATCCGCGTAAATGTCCTTGAACAGGTCTTCCATCGTCGGCTCAGGGCTGGCTTCGGCGAATTCCACCGCCTTGGCCACTTCCTCTTCCACGCGGGCCTCGATCTCATCCAACTGCTTGCGCGTGGCAGCCTTCTTGTCGAGCAGGTATTTGTTGAAGATGCCGATCGGGTCGTTTTCCTGCCACTGCTTGACTTCCTCCGCCTTGCGGTAACGCTCGGGGTCACCCATCGAGTGACCGCGGAAGCGGTAGGTATCCACCTCGAGCAGGTAGGGCTGCCCTTCCTTGCGGACATATTCGATGGCATCCTTGGCAGCTTCGTAGACCTTCATCACATCCATACCGTCGGCTTGGCCGTTCTTCATGCCATAGCCTTCGGCCTTCTGGCGGATCTCGGTCACCGCCGAGGCGCGCTCGACGGCCGTTCCCATGCCGTACTGGTTGTTCTCGCACACCCACAACACACGCAGGCCCCAGGTCTTGGCCAGGTTCAAGGCCTCATGAAAATACCCAATATTGGTCGCACCGTCGCCGAACATGCAGATCGTGACGTTATCGTTGCCCGCATACTGGTCACCCAGAGCCAGACCCGAAGCGACAGGCAGATGTCCGCCCACGATGGCATGTCCGCCCCACATGTTCTTCGAGGTATCGGCCATGTGCATCGAGCCGCCCTTCCCCTTCGACATGCCCGTGGCCTTGCCGAGCAGTTCCGCCATCACTTCATTGGACGAAATGCCGCAGTTCAACGCCACGCCGTGGTCGCGATACGCCGTGATCACACGATCGCGCGGCTCGCGAGCCGCGATCAACCCCGTCGAAACGGCCTCCTGCCCAATGTACAGATGCATGAAACCGCCAATCTTGCCAGCCTGATACAGCTCGGCACCGCGTTCCTCCACGCGGCGGATCAAAACCATTTGGTAATACAGATCGAGTAATTGTTCTTTCTTCATCTTTCACTCCACTGAGATACGTGCCGTGAGGCCCGTGAGGGTCGCAAACAAAAACACCAGGGTTTGCCTGGCGTTGTGCCTGATAAGGGGCAAACGCTGCATTATATCAGAGAATTTTAGTCCAGTTTTCTATCAAATACTCTCTTTTTGGCGGGTGTAAAATAGAAATATGAATTGGTTCACTGGCGGACTCAACGACGCAAAAAAATGGATCGGGCAGTTGACCGATCCGACCAAACGGGAGCGGGCCGCCCAGGAATTGATCCACCTGGGGGCGGAAGCAGCTCCCGCCCTGATCGAAGCGCTCCAGAGTCGGGACCCGAACCTGCCTCCGATCCTCGGGCGGATTCTCGTCCGCATCGGACCCGCCGCCACCCCAGCCCTGGTCGTGGCGCTGAAAAGCGCGCATCCGCTCGTGCGCGCCCAATGCGTGGACATCCTCGCCCAGATCAAAGACCGCTCGGCCCTGCCCGCGTTGTTAGACGCGCTGCAAGGTGAGTTTTATACCGTCCGCGCGCGGGTTTGCGCAGCGTTTGGGCAACTCAGTGACCCGCAGACTATCCCGCCACTGCTCCACGCCCTCAAAGACCCCGAGCCCGAGGTGCGCATCCAGGCTGCACTGGCCCTGGGAGCCTTCCGTGACCCGACCACCTTCGACGACATCGCGGGCCTGCTGCTCGACGACCAGAAGATCGAGGTCCGCCAGGGAGCCGCTCGCGCCCTGGGTGGGACACATCACACCGCCGCCCTGCCTTTCCTGATGGAAGCCTTACGGGACTCGTTCTGGTGGTACGAGCGTGAACAGACCGCCAGCGACCTGCTGGACGCCATCGAAGCCATGGGGCCAGACGCCGTCGAGCCGCTGATCGAGGCCCTGGCCGACCGCGAAGGTACGGTGCGCAAGTTCGCAGCTATCATCCTGGGAGAATTGAAGGATGTCCGCGCGGTAGAGGAATTGGGCATGGCGCTCTACGACCTGCACCACGAAGTCAGCCGCGTGGCCGCCGAGGCGCTTGGCAAGATTGGTGTGCCTGCCGTGGACGTCCTGGCAGAGGCCTTACACCACGCGGAAGCAGGTGTGCGCGAACACGCCATCCTCGGCCTGGGCATGATCCAGGATCCGCGCGTCGCTCCGCTGCTCATCAGCATGCTGCAAGACCCCGAACGCTTCGTACAGAAACAGGCCATCCTCGCACTGGGCGGGCTGCGTGATTCGCAGGCCCTCGCTACTTTGAAAGAGATTGCCAACCATCGCGCTGACCGTGAGTTTTCCGCCCTGGCGCGGGATTTGTTGAATAAAAACGCGTGACACATCCCTAAATAAAAAGTCGGAGCAGTGGCTCCGACTTTTTTGTTCAGGCTTTCTTCCCTTCCATATCGAAACCTGGGATGCGCGTGTTATTTTCCATCCAACGCAAAACCAGATCGAGCAGGTAGACCATCGCCAGATAGACGATCGCCACCGCCAGGTACGAAGCAATGGGATCATAAGTCTTGGCGGCAATGGACTTGGCTCGTGCCATCAACTCTGGCACAGCGATGAGAAACACCACCGCCGTGGACTTGAGCAGCGAGACCGGTTCGTTCGACCAAGCGGGGATCGCCAGCCGCAGCGCCTGCGGCAGGATCACATATAAGACCGTCTTCCAGCGCGAGAGGCCAATGGAACGCCCCGCCATCATCTGCCCCTCGCCAATAGCCAGCAGGGAGCCACGCAGGTACTCGGCCTGATAGGCGCCGCTGTTCAGTCCAAGCGCGAGAAAAGCCGAGAGTTCGCGCGAGAGCGTGATACCCAGTCCAGGCAGGCCATAATAAATGAGGAACAACTGCACCAGCAGCGGCGTGCCGCGGAAGAGTTCGATGTAGCCCACCGCCAATCCACGCCAAAACTTGTCCCCATAGGTGCGCGCCAGTGCTGTCAGCAGGCCGAGGACGAATCCAGCCGCCAGCCCTTCAGCGGTGAGCAGGATTGTGATTCCCGCGCCGCGCAGCAGGTCGGGCAGGAAGCGCAGGAAAAAGGTGAAGAAATCGCTCATGCCGCTCCGCCCTTATCCTTTTCCTTTTTGCCATACAGCTCGGTGATCTTCCACAGGAACTCGCGCGTGCGGTCGTTTTTGGGATGATAGAACAGATCGTCAGGCGAGCCCTCCTCGACGATGCTGCCCTTTTCCATGAAGACGATGCGGTCGGCCACCTCGCGGGCGAATCCCATCTCGTGCGTGACCACCAGCATGGTCATGCGGTCCCGTGCCAGTTTCTCCATCACGCCGAGGACTTCGCCGATCAACTCGGGGTCCAGGGCGGAGGTCGGCTCGTCGAAGAGCATCACGCGCGGATCCATGGCCAGCGCGCGGGCAATGGCCACACGTTGCTGCTGTCCGCCTGAGAGTTGACCGGGATAATGGTCGGCACGGTCGAGCAATCCCACGCGACGCAATTCCTCCATCGCCTTTTTGACCGCCTGTTCGCGCGGCATCTTCTTGACCCTGGTCAGGCCGATCATTACGTTGTCGAGCGCGGTCAGGTGGTTGAACAACAGGAAGTTCTGAAAGACCATGCCGATGTGCTGGCGGACCTTGTCCTCGTTGTAGCCTTTGGCGGTAATGTCCTCCCCGTCGAGCAGGATCTGCCCGCCGTCGGCGCGGGTGAGCAGGTTCATGCAGCGCAACAGGGTGCTTTTGCCCGTCCCGCTGGGGCCAATGACAACGATGGCCTCACCTTCCTTGACCTTGAGATTGATGTTCTTAAAGATGGTGTTCTGACCATAGACCTTGGTCAGGTTGCGGGCTTCGAGGATGGTTTCAGGCATGGTCGCCTCCGTCATGGATGGGTGGGGAGTTTGGTGCGTTCGGAGAGATAGTCGAGGCCGCGGTTGGTGGCAAAGACCAGGACAAAGTAGATCAGGGCGGCCGTCCCGAAGGCAAGAAACGGCTGCTGCGTGGTGGCGGAAAGCTGCTGGGCGCGGCGCAAAATTTCGGGCACGCCGAGCGCGTACACCAGCGAGGAATCCTTCAACACAATGGAGGCTTCATTCGACCAGGGCGGGATGGCAATCCGCAGCGCCTGTGGCAGGACGATGTAGCGGATGGCCTGCAAGCGGCTCATGCCGACCGCGCGAGCAGCGGTCATCTGCCCGCCGCCGACAGCCAACAGCGCCCCGCGCAGAATCTCCATTTGATAGGCGCTGCTGACGATGCCCAGCGAAAGTGAACCCGCCCAAAACGGCGAAAGATTGATCTCCCCCGAAAGGATGAAATACAAAATGAATAGCAACACGATCGGTGGCACGCCACGCATCAACAGGCTATAGGCTGCAGCGAGACGGTTGATCGCCTTTCCCCCATAGGTGTGGAGCAACGCCATCAGCAGGCCGATGACCAGGCCAAAGGGCAGTGCCACCAACGTCACGGCGACCGTGATGGCGGTTCCCTGGATGATGTAAGAGACGAAGTTGCTGAACATAAGTATGGCGCGAGGGCGGACAATTGTCCGCCCTCGCGAAGTTTTTTATTCGGCGAAGTATTTCACAGCCAGTTGGTCGATGAAACCTTCATCCTGCAACTGCTTGATGATCTCGTTGATGGCCTTCTGGAGTTCCACATCGCCGTTCGGGATGACGATGTTCATCGGGCCGCTGGAGAGCACGCCCGAGTACGCGATCTTCAGACCGCCGAGCTGCTTGGCCAGCGCCTCGGCAGGGACCTTATCCGACATGACGACCTCGATGCGGCCGTTCTTCAGGTCAGCCATGGCCTGGTCGGCGCGGTCATAACGGAACAGGTTGGCCTCGGGCAGGGTGCCCGCGTTGACCAAGTCGGTCAGCCAGGTATCCTGGGTGGTCCCCGTCTGCACACCAACCTTGTAGGCAGCCACGTCCTCAGGCTTGGCAATCGTCCCCGCGAAGCCGTCCGCCACGGTGAAAGCATCCTCGGAGGTGTAATAGGCATCCGAGAAGTCGATGGTCTGGTCGCGCTCTTCACTGTAGTTGAAGGCGGAGATGGAGGCATCGATCTTGCCTTCCTGAACAGCCGCGATCAGGCTGTCGAAGGGCATGTCCACCCACTCGAGTTTCACGCCCAAGCGCTTGGCGATCTCGGTCATCAGTTCGATATCAAAACCGACCTTGTTGCCATTGGCGTCCACCGACTCGAAAGGCGGATAGTCCGCCGACGTCCCCACCTTGATCACCCCCGCCTGCTTGATGGCCTCCAGATGATTGGCGGCCTTGGGCGCGCCCCCGCACGCGGTCAGCACCAGGCTGGCCACGACCAACAATGAGACAACAACCAAAATCCGTTTCATGGCATTCCTTTCAGATATGGGTATGCGAATTCGCCGCCTTTGGCGGTCTTTTCCAATATAGGCCCGAATTTTCGCGTCATCAAGTGAACATTGTCACAAGAAAAAGATGTCCCCATCACAAGAAATTAAAATCGCTGCTTGATTTTGGCCCCATAATTTCGTAAAATGGACGACATCTGTCAGATTTACTTTTACCAAGGAGATTCCATGAATATTGTGATGTTGATACTTCGTCTGGTCCACATTTTTGGAGGTGTGTTCTGGGTGGGTGCCGCGTTGATGTTGAGTTTCTTCATCTCCCCGACCGCAGGTGCCACTGCAGAAAATGGCCAGAAATTTATGCAGCACTTGATGGGGCGAACCCGCCTCAGTACGATGATGTCGGCGGCGGGTGGTTCGGCCGTGCTGGCTGGCATCTTGCTGTACCTGATCGACTCGGGTGGTTTTACCTCCGCATGGATGAGGAGCGGCGCGGGCATTGGGTTCGGCATCGGCGGTGTCTTCGGCCTGATCGGTTTTGTCTTCGGGATCATGATCGGGCGCAATAACACCGCACTCGGCAAGCTCGGTGCGCAGATCCAGGGGCAGCCCACCCCCGAACAACTGGCCCAGATCGCGGCCATCCGCAAGAACTTGAGCGTGGTTACCCCCATCAATACCTGGGCCTTGATCTTATCCACACTCTTCATGGCCAGCGCGCGTTATTTCTTCTTCTAAATCAAAAGGCTCCCGAGTTTCGGGAGCCTTCTTCTTTACTTCCTGCGGCCGCCTTTGAGTTCGGCCTGCAACTTCGCCAGTCCCTCCTGGTCGCCTGCAGCGGCCAGCTTGGCCTGCTCGATCCAGCCTTCGGGATTCATCATCTGCAGACCCGCCGCATCGAGGACCTTCTGCACCTCGGCAGCATCCGCCTTGGCCAGGTCCGCAAATGAAACGATGCCCGCTCCGTTCAGGACCTTGGCCACTTTGGGGCCAATACCCTCCAACACGACCAGATCGTCGACCTGCTTCTCCGCGTGCGCGTGGGGCTCAGTATGGTTATCGTGACCGTGCTCATGGGCTTCCGCCCGGACCTCAGGCTGGCTCCCCTTGTTTCGGCTGACCAGCCACCCGATCACCACCATCGCGAAGAAAAACCCGAACGCCACCCACAACAACCAGGCCAGGCGGGTATCGGGGCCGCCTTCCGATAACAACCGAATTGCCAACATATCTGCCTCCTGGGAAATGATGATTAACTTTACGTGAAAAGCGGGCCCGTGTCAATTCCAGAGGACCGGTTGCGCATCCGACCTGGGACGAGAGGGTTTGATACAATTGCGTCCACAATGCCCGGAGGAAACATGAAACTGAAGCTTTGGCAGATCATCCTTATCATTCTCGTCGCCGTGCTGGGGCTTGGCTTGCTGCTTTCGAGCCCTGCACCCGCACATCCCTACTATCTTAATGCGCCTCGTCCGCTGGTCATCGCCCATCAGGGTGGAGATGGCTTGTGGCCCGGAGATACGTTGTACGCTTTCGAGCATGCCGTCGACCTGGGCGTGGACGTATTGGAAATGGACGCGCACATCACCAAGGACAGCCAGATCGTGTTGATGCACGATGAAAAGGTGGACCGCACCACTGACGGCACAGGGCTGATCGAAGACATGACCCTGGCCCAGCTCAGGGAATTGGACGCAGCCTACCAGTGGTCATCTGACGGCGGCCAGACCTTCCCCTTCCGCGGACAGGGCATCCAGGTGCCGACGCTGGAGGAATTGTTCCAGAAATTCCCGCAGATGCGCTACGTGATCGAGATCAAGCTGACGCGCAACCCCATCGGCCAGCCGCTGTGTGACCTGATCCGCAAATACGATATGCAAGACCGCGTGATGGTGGCCTCCTTCCACGATGACGCCATGTCGGCCTTCCGCCAAGCCTGCCCCGAGGTCGCCACCTCCGCCGCCAAAACGGAAGTAACTTCCTTCGTACTGCTCGGCAAGATCTTCCTCAGCGGATTGCTCTCGCCGAAATTCGAGTCGCTGCAAGTGCCGTATGAGACATCCGAGTCGTATGGCGTCCCCGTGATGACCGAGCGCTTCATCCGCGAGGCGCATGCCCGCAACGTGAAAGTCGAGCCATGGACCGTGAATGATCCCGATCTGATGAAACAATACATCGCCTGGGGTGTGGATGGCCTCATCACCGACCGCCCTGACTTGATGCTCGAAGTGTTGGGCAAAAAGTAATGGCCAACTCCGCTCAAAGGGCGATCCAATACCTGGCGGCCACGCGCTTCGGCTCGTGGATCCTGGTTCGCGTTTTGCCTCCCATCGACCGCGTCATTTTCCGCTTGAGCGGAAATAAGCTGACACTGGTCACGCTACTGGCAGGATTGCCCACGCTGTTGCTGGTCAGCACGGGCGCCAAAAGCGGACAACCGCGCACCACCCCGCTGGTGGGCATCCCGCATGGGGACGGTTACATCCTGATCGGTTCGAACTTCGGGCAGCCCCATCATCCCGCCTGGGTCTATAACCTGCGTGTCCACCCTGCTATACAACTCATCCGCAACGGACAAGCCTGCGAGTACACCGCCCGCGAAGTCCACGGCGAGGAATATGAAACCTGCTGGCAGAAAGCCGCCAACTATTACGCGGGCTACCAGGCCTACAAGGTCCGCGCTGGGCGCAAAATCGCCGTGTTCGTGTTCGAGCCTGCTAAATAAAGAAGCGCAAGATTTCATCTTGCGCTTCTTTATTTAGTCCATCCACACTGTGCGATCTTCGAAGCCTGGCCGTTCGGCGAATTCCGCTGTGAACTCGGGCCAGCCCACGTAGAGGAAGCCAACGATGTGCTGGTCGGCTTCGAAGCCCAGGAACTCTTTCACCTTCGGGTCGCGCGCCCATTCACCCGTGCGCCAGATCGCGCCCAGCCCCTGCGCGTGCGCGGCCAGCAGGATGTTCTGACAGGCGGCCGAAGCGGCGGACACGTTCTCGATCTCGATGATACGCGACTCGGCGGGTTTATCCGCGCCCACGGCGATGACCACGGGCGCGCGCAGCGGCAACGCCCGGGTTTTGTCGAACGCTTCGGGCGGCAGGTCAGGCTGACGGTCCCGCTGGGAAACGGCCATCGCCTCGCCCAATCGCTCCCGCCCCGCCCCCGTCAACACCACGAATCTCCACGGCCGCACCTTGTGATGGTTCGGCGCCTGAACAGCGGCGCGCAACAGTCCCTCGATCATCTCGCGCGGAAGCGCGTCGGGTTTGACCTTGCTGACACTGTGTCTGCTTTGAATGGCTTGAATGACGTCCATAGAATCCTCCGTTGCCAAGACGCTTGCGGGTAAAATGTTCTTACCATGAAAATATTCTACTCCGATCTTCACTTCCAGCATGCGCCTGCCTTCGAGGTCTTCGATGGCGGTGTGCGCGTGCCCACCTTCGAGGTGCCCGAACGCGCCGAGCGGATCCTTGCTGCGCTGCGGAAGACGGGCTGGGCCGAGATTCACCCGCCCATTGATTTTGGCCTGGACTCGATCCTAGCAGTGCACGACCGCGACTATGTGGAGTTCCTCGCCTCGGCCTGGACCGAGTGGCTGGCCACCGATCCCGAAGCTGAATCCGCCACTGACAAGTCAGCGCTGTTGCCCGCCACCTTCGCCCTGCGCGGACAGGCTCACCGCCCCAAGTCGCTGCTTGGGCGCGCGGGCTACTACATGATGGATCTGAGTGCACCCATTGTGGCGGGCACCTATGCCGCGGCGTTGGCCTCGGCCAACTGCGCGCTCTCGGCTGCCCAAGCTATCACTCATACTACATCTACCTTTGCCCTTTGCCGTCCGCCTGGACATCACGCAGGCAAGTCGCATTGTGGCGGCTACTGCTACTTCAATAATGCAGCCATCGCTGCTCACTGGCTGAGCGCGCACGGAAAGGTGACCCTGCTCGATATCGATTATCACGCAGGTAACGGCACGCAGGACATTTTCTATGAACGCGGCGATGTGCTGAGCATCTCCATCCACGCGGACCCCGCCTTCGAGTATCCGTACTATGCGGGCTACGCCGAGGAGCGCGGTGCAGGCGCAGGGCTGGGATTCCACCACAACTTCCCGCTCCCCGCGGGAACGGGCGACGAGGAGTATCTCACCACCCTGAACGCCGCGCTGCATCTGATCCGCGAGTTCCAACCCACGGCGCTGGTCATCTCGGCGGGCATGGACATCTACAGCGAAGATCCACTTGGCAAGATCCGCATCACGCGCGAGGGCATCCGCCAGATCGGCGCGCGCATCGCGGAGCTGCGCCTGCCCACCGCCATCATCATGGAAGGCGGTTATAACAACGACGCGTTGGGGGATAATGTAGTGGCGTTTTTGGGAGAATTTGAATAAAAAAATCGGAAGCTCTTTGAGACTTCTGATTTCCATCGCTTTATTCAGGGCGAAGTGATTTTATCCGCCAACTCCACGGCCAGGCCAAGGTAGGTTTCGGGCGACAAAGCTAGCAAGCGTTGGCGGATTTCTTCATTTAATTTCAAACTGTTGACCCAAGCTTTGTAAGTATCTTCGGCCAAGACCCGCCCGCGCGTCTGGGACTTGAGTGACTCGTAGGCATCGGCCTGGCCCGCGGCACGCAGGATGGTCTGCGCCCCTTCGGAGACAACCTCCCAATGCATGGAGAGTTCCGCCTTGAGTTTGTCCTCGTCTGCGGCGATGCGGTTCATGCCCTGACGCAGATTCGTCCAAGCCAGCAGTGTGTGACCAAAGGCAGTGCCAAAGGTGCGCCGCACGGTCGAATCGGACAAATCGCGCTGCAGGCGGGAGACGGCCAGTTTTTGGGCGTAATGTCCAAACAGCGCGTTTGCCACGCCCAGGTTCCCTTCGGCATTTTCGAAGTCGATCGGGTTGACCTTCTGCGGCATGGTCGAGGAGCCCACCTCCCCTGCTACGACGGCCTGCTTCAAAACCCCGTCGCTGATATAGCGCCAGATGTCCTGCGCAAAGTCGATCAGGATGGCATTGACGCGCCGCACAGAATCGAAATAACGAATCCAATTGTCATACGGCAGAATCTGCGTGGTGACAAGATTGGGCACAAGGCCATAACTTCGGATGAACTCCGCACTGAAGGCGACCCAGTCCACTTGCGGGGCGGCGGCGTGCAGGGCGTTGAAGTTGCCGACCGCGCCCGTCAGCTTGGCCTCGAAGCGGTGACTCGCGATCTCGGCACGCGCCTCGCGAATCCGCGCGGCATAGATGGCAAACTCCTTGCCCAGCGTGGTCGGGACGGCGGGCTGTCCGTGCGTGCGAGCCAGCATGGGCAAGGCGCGATATGCCTTGGCAAACTCCAGAATCTTTCCAAGCAGACCATCCAGTGCAGGGAGCAGGACCACGTCACGCGAGTCGCGCAGGGCCAGCACATTCGCCAAATTGTTGACATCCTCAGAGGTCAGGCCAAAGTGCAGCCAGGGCAGCAGGTCGCCCAGGGATGTGCCGCCCAACTTCTCGCGCAGGAAATACTCGATGGCTTTCACGTCGTGACGGGTCTGCCGTTCGAAGGCGCGGATGGAATCCGCGTCAGCCAGGGAAAAGCCCGCTTTAACGGAATCAAGCTGGGCCGTTTCCGCAGCGCTTAACGGGCGAATCAGTCCCGTTTGGGCGAGGGCCGCCAGGTAGTCCAGTTCGAGACGGGTACGGTCGCGCAGGTAGGCAAACTCAGAGAAATGGTCCCGCAGCGGCGCGATGGCATCCGCATAACGGCCGTCCAGCGGGGAAAGAAGTTGAAGCGTAGAGTCGGTCATCCATTCCATTGTAATGGAATTTCACACATAAAAAGAGCCTCCTTGCGGAGGCTCTCAACTTATCCGACGTATTCGCACCATGCTTCGTACTGCGGTAATTTCCCGCGGATGGCGTCGTGATAGACCTTCTGGATCTGGCGCGTGACCGCGCCTGTCTTACCGTCACCGATCTTGCGGAAGTCGATCTCGCTCAGGCCGATAACCTCGGCGGCGGTGCCGCACACGAAAACCTCGTCCGCGATGTAGAGCTGGTCGCGTGAGATGGGTTGTTCGAGGATGCGGTAGCCCATGTCCTTGGCCACGGTGTGGATCGAGTGACGAGTCACGCCTTCGAGCACGGGCGCGGTGGACGGAGTGACGATCTTGCCGTGGCGCACGAGGAACAGATTCTCGCCTGTGCACTCGGCCACATAGCCTGACGGGTCGAGCATGATGGCCTCCTGAAATCCCAGCCGCTCGGACTCGGTCTTGGCCAGGAAACTGTTGGCATAGTTGCCCGAGACCTTGGCCTTGGTCATCAACACGTTGGGATGATGACGTGTGAACGACGAGATGTTGGCGCGGATACCCTTGGCCAGCGCCTCCTCGCCCAGATAGTTGCCCCACTCCCAGGCAGCAATCGCCAGCGAGGCCTTGCCGTTATCCACGTTCAGGTTCCAGCCACCGCCGTCGAGGTAGAGCAGCGGACGGATGTAGCAGTCCTTGAAGCCGTTGGCGCGCACGACATCCTTGACCGCCTGGACCACGTCCTCGGTCGTCCACGGCAATTCGCGGAAGCCGAACACGCGCGCCGAATCGAGCAGGCGCTCGGCGTGGTCGGTCAGGCGGAAGACGGCGGGACCCTTCGGCGTATCGTAGGCGCGGATGCCCTCGAAGACCGCTGCACCGTAATGCAGCGCAGGCGTCAGAAAGTGCAGCGTGGCTTTTTCGAACGGCACCAGTTCGCCGTTCATCCAAATGAATTTGGATTCCATTCCCATGATGATTTCTCCTTTTAATGGTAGGGGCACGGCGGAACAATCGCACAACATGATTGAAACCGCCCCGCCGTGCCCCTACGGGTTTACAGATTCTTGATGATCTCGTCCGCCATCTGACGGGTGGTCAGTTTGCCGCCGATATCGGCGGTGCGCGCACCCGCGGTGATGGTCGCGTCCACGGCGTTTTCGATGGACGCGGCTTCGGCTTCCAGCTTCAGCGAATAACGCAGCAGCATGGCCGTCGACAGGATGGTGCCGATCGGGTTGGCGATGCCCTTGCCCGCGATGTCAGGCGCCGAGCCGTGGATCGGTTCGTACAAGCCTGGGCCTGACTCCGATAAACTGGCCGAGGGCAGCATCCCCATCGACCCCGCCAACACCGAGGCCTCGTCGGTCAGGATGTCGCCGAACATGTTCTCGGTCACGACCACATCCATCCACGCGGGACCCGTGATCAGCCGCATGGAGGCGGTGTCCACCAGTGTGTGTTCCAGCTCGATATCGGGATTCGCCTTCCCAACCTGGACAGCGATCTGACGCCACAGGCGCGAGGACTCAAGCACATTGGCCTTATCCACCGAAGTGACCTTTTTTTTGCGGCCCTTTGCCAGTTGGAAAGCCAGCTCCATCACGCGCTTGATTTCGTAGTCGTAATACTCGAGCGTGTCCACGGCGCGCTCGCGGCCGTCCTTGACGTCGCGTCCCTTGGGCCAGCCGAAGTACAGGCCGCCCGTCAGTTCACGCACGACCATGATGTCCACGCCCTTGAGCTTCTCGGGCTTGAGCGGCGACGAGTCGATCAGCGCGGGATGTACCTTGACGGGGCGCAAATTGGCGAACACGCCCAGTCCCTTGCGCAACGCGAGCAATCCACGCTCGGGGCGATCCCTGGCGGCGGGGTCGTCCCACTTCGGGCCGCCGACCGCGCCCAGCAGCACCGCATCCGCGGACTTGCAATCAGCGAGAGTTTCATCGGTCAGCGAGGAACCGTATTTGTCGATGGAGCAGCCGCCCATCAGGCGTTCAGTATAGGTGAAAGAATGTCCATGCTTGCTGGCGACGACGTCCAGCACGCGCACAGCTTCCGCGACGATCTCGGGGCCGATGCCGTCGCCAGGCAGGAGGGTGAGTTTGAAATTCATTATGTTCCTTATTTCGCGCTGAGCGGACGCTGAGTGAGCGAAGCGAACCGAAGCGGCAGTCGAAGCGCATATATCTTGGGATTTGCCCTTCGACTACAGGTCTCGCTCTGCTCGATCCTCTGCTCAGGGCGAAGGTTAGTGTGCGATCATCAACCCATACTCCACCGAATCCGCCAGGGCGCGCCAGGAGGCTTCGATGATATTGGTGCTCGCGCCGACAGTGCTCCAGCGGCTGTTGCTGTTGCGCGTGTCGATCAGCACGCGGGTGATGGCTTCAGTGCCGTGGTCCGAATCGAGGATACGGACCTTGTAATCAGACAGATGAAAATTTGCGATCTGCGGATAATATCCGATCAGGGCTTTGCGCAGCGCCTGATCCAGCGCGTTGACGGGGCCATTGCCCTCGGCGGCGGTATGCAACACCTCGCCCTGCACGCGGACCTTGACCATCGCTTCGGCGAAGATGCCACGTCCCTGTCGATGCTCAACGTTGACAAAAAAGTCCACCAGCTCAAAGGGCGGCTTGTAGCCATATTCCTGACGTTTGAGCATCATCGCCACCGACGCTTCGGCAGCCTCGAAGGAAAAGCCGCGCGCTTCGAGCTCCTTAATCTCGTTGAGCACAGGCACGACCTCCGCACCTTCGACCTCCACACCGTGTTC
Source organism: Chloroflexota bacterium (assembly GCA_016191845.1). Lineage (GTDB taxonomy): Bacteria > Chloroflexota > Anaerolineae > Anaerolineales > Villigracilaceae > JACPVF01. The sequence goes on along the minus strand of JACPVF010000017.1, from coordinate 124,057 downwards.
CTCGGCCTTGCTGAGCAGATTACCGCGCCCCGACAAATCCGAGACGACCACGCGCATCTTGTTTCCAACCACCTCGGGCGCAATGTGCTGATACGACTGCGCGCTGCGCCGCATAGCCGCCACGTGGACTCCGCCCTTGTGCGCGAAAGCCGATTTACCAACGAACGGTAGATGCTCGTCAGGCGTGATGTTGGCCACCTCGGCCACGAAGTGCGAAAGATCGGTCAACTTGGAGATGTTGCCATCGGGCAGGCAGCAGTAACCCATCTTCAATTCCAGGTCAGCCATGATCGAGATGAGATTGGCATTGCCGCAGCGCTCGCCCACTCCGTTGATCGTGCCTTGCGCCTGAATCGCGCCCTCACGGACAGCGATCAGCGAGTTGATCACGGCGCATTCCGAGTCGTTGTGGGTGTGGATCCCGAACGGGTGGTTAAGAGCAGGCTTGAGGTCCCGAATGATGCGTTCCACTTCCCAGGGCAGGGTCCCGCCGTTGGTGTCGCACAGGACAACCGTCTCGGCGCCACCGCGGATCGCGGCTTTCAAAGTTTCGAGCGCGTAAACCGAGTCGGCCTTGTAACCGTCGAAGAAATGTTCGGCATCATAAATAACTCGGCGGCCCTGCGAACGCAAATAGGCCACCGAGTCCTCGATGATACGCAGATTGTCTTCCAGCGTGGTAAGCAGCACGTCGGTGACGTGCAAGGTCCAGGTCTTGCCAAAGATGGTGCAGACGGGCGTGTGCGAATCGAGCAGGGCCTTGATGTTGGCGTCATCCTCGGGGCCGCCCTTGACGCGGCAGGTGGAACCGAACGCAGCGATCAGCGCGTTCTTCCATTGCATGTCGCGGGCACGTTCGAAGAACTCGACATCCTTCGGGTTCGAGCCAGGCCAGCCACCTTCGATGAAGGCCACGCCCAGGTCGTCGAGGCGCTGCGCCACACGGACCTTGTCATTTCCCGAAAGCGTGAAGCCTTCGGATTGTGTGCCGTCGCGCAGAGTGGTGTCGTAGATTTGGATTTTTTGCATAATTATCCTAATGTCATTGCGAGGAGCGATAGCAACGAAGCAATCTCATGTTTCGTGGTTACTTGAGATTGCTTCGGGCTGCACCCTCGCAATGACATGTTAATGAGTTGCCTCGAACTCCGCGATCTGCTTTTCAAAACCGAGGATGTAGCCCAACTCGTCCACGCCGTTGAGCAGGCAGGTCTTGTTGAACGGGTCAATGGGGAACGTGACCGATCCGTTCGGGAAGGACAAGGTCTGCGAAGCGAGGTCCACGTTGAACTCGGCGGCGGGCACTTCCTCGACCAGGTCGAAGAGCATCTTGTGCGTGGCCTCATCGACGATGATCGGGATGAGACCGTTCTTGAGCGAGTTATTGCGGAAGATGTCGGCGAACGAGGTGGAAATAACCGCTCGGAACCCGTAGCTGGTCAGCGCCCACGGAGCGTGTTCGCGGCTGGAGCCACACCCGAAGTTGTCGCCCGCCAGCAGGATCTGCGCGCCCTGGGAACTGGGTTGGTTCAAGATGAAGTCAGCCTTGGGCGATTTGTCATCGTTGTAGCGCCAGTTGAAGAACAGCGCGTCGGCCAGGCCGTTCTTGTCTGTGACCTTGAGGAACTGCGCAGGGATGATCTGGTCCGTGTCGATGTCGTTGACAGGCAGCGGCATGACGCGGGAAGTGAGTGTTGTGAATTGGGCCATGTGATTTCCAATCAATTTATGTCATTGCGAGGGCGAAGCCCGAAGCAATCTCCTGTTTACTGGAGATTGCTTCGTCGGGAAGAACACCCTCCTCGCAATGACATCTAGAACATCGTCCGCGGGTCGGTGACCTGGCCTGCAATGGCAGTCGCAGCCGCGGTGATCGGGCTGGACAGGAACGTACGTCCGCCCTTGCCCTGACGGCCTTCGAAGTTGCGGTTGCTGGTGGAGACGGCGTACTGTCCAAGCTGGAGTTGATCGCCGTTCATCGCGATACACATACTGCAGCCCGCTTCGCGCCATTCCGCGCCTGCTTCCTTGAAGACCTTGTCGAGGCCTTCCTGCTCGGCCTGTTTCTTGACATCCTGCGAACCAGGCACGACCATCACGCGCGTACTCTCAGAGACCTTGCGGCCCTTGAGCATGGCCGCCGCCAAACGCAGGTCAGAGATGCGCGAGTTGGTGCAGGAGCCGATGAAGACTACATCCACCTTCTGGCCGAGCAGGGACTGTCCAGGCTGGAGGCCCATGTAGGTCATGGCCTTCTCAAAAGCAGAACGCTGCGAGGCATCGGAGAATGAATCCGCGGTGGGGACACGGTCCGTGATGCGCATGCCCATGCCAGGGTTAGTGCCGTAGGTGATCATCGGCTCCAGGTCGGCAGCATTGAGCGTGATGGACTTGTCATAGGTCGCGCCTTCGTCGCTGGGCAGGGCGCGCCATCTGGCGACGGCCTCGTCCCATTCTTCGCCCTGGGGTGCGAACTCGCGACCCGCAAGATACTCAAAGGTATTGTCATCGGGAGCGACCATGCCCGCGCGGGCGCCGCCCTCGATGGACATGTTGCAGATGGTCATGCGCTGTTCCATCGTCAGCCCGCGGATGGCTTCGCCCGTATACTCGAAGACGTGCCCCGTCCCCCCACCGATGCCGATCTTCGCGATCAGTGCCAGGATGATGTCCTTGGCAGAGACACCCACGCCGAGCTTGCCATCCACGCGGACCTCGTAGGTTTTGGGTTTCTTCTGCAACAGGCATTGGGTGGCGAGCACATGCTCGACCTCGGAGGTGCCGATGCCGAAGGCCAGCGCGCCGAAGGCGCCGTGCGTGGCGGTGTGACTATCGCCGCAGACAATGGTCATGCCAGGCTGGGTGCGTCCCAGCTCGGGGCCGATGACGTGGACAATGCCGCGGTGCGGGCTGGTCATGCCGTGCAGCGTGATGCCGAACTCAGCGGCGTTGGTCTCCATCTGCTTGATCTGGGCCGCAGCCATTGCATCCGCGATCGGGACATCGATGGGCGTGGTCGGGATGGAGTGATCCATAGTGGCGAGAGTCTTGTCGGGGCGGCGGACTTTCAATCCGCGCTGACGCAGACCCGTGAAGGCCTGCGGCGAGGTGACCTCGTGCACGAGGTGCAGGTCAATGTACAGGACGGCTGGGGAATCGGGTTGTTCCGCAACAACGTGCGAGTCCCAGATTTTTTGGAAGAGTGTCTTTGGCATAATCAATGTCTTCGTCATTGCGAGGGCGGTGCTCGTCCACCCGAAGCAATCTCAAGTAAATATCAAACATGAGATTGCTTCGTCGCTATCGCTCCTCGCAATGGCATTTAGCCCTGGGCTGAGTCATCCTCTTCCATAGCGGAAGTAGACTGAGAGGTCGCGGAGAATACGCTCGTGTCCCAGCCAGCGGGGATGGTCTGCGGCTCGGGGAACGGGTCAAAGCAATGGGTGGCGAAAACGTCGCGTTCTTCATTCTGAGTGGTCATGGTGGTCTCTCCTTTTCATTTATGTCATTGCGAGGGCGGAAAAGCACCGCCCTCGCAATGACGGCAAATACTATCCCAGCATCACGCCAAAATCATTCGGAACAGGCTGCGTGCCTTCCGTCTTGGCGATGATGAGTTTGTTTAGGGCGTTGATATAGGCCTTGGCCGAAGCGACGATGATGTCGGTGTCGGCGCCGTGGCCGCCGAAGACGCGCGGATATTCGACTTCGCTTTGCGCGTCCATGGTGTGCTGACCGTTCTCACCCTGAATGCGGACGGTGACCTCGCCCAGCGCGTCGATACCTTCGGTGATGGCGTGGATGTTGAACTCCAGCAGCTTGCATGGGGTCTGGACGATGGCGTCGATGGCCTTGTAGGTCGCGTCAACGGGACCCGTGCCCATCGAGGCGAAATTGTGGACGGTACGATCAGGTCCGCGCAGGCGCACGGTAGCGGTAGGCATGCCCAGCGTGCCGCACGAAACCTGCAAGCCTTCCAGGTAAAACACATCGCGCGGACGATAGAACTCGTCGGCGATCAGCGCTTCGAGGTCGAGGTCGGTAATGACCTTCTTGCGGTCGGCCAGTTCCTTGAAGCGCGTGAAAGCCTTGTCCAGTTCGGCTTCGTCGAGCGAGTGTCCCATCTCGGCCAGGCGCGTGCGCAGTGCATGACGGCCCGAGTGCTTGCCCAGCACCAGCTTGGTCTGGTTAACGCCCACGTCTTCGGGACGCATGATCTCGTAGGTCTGGTTGTGCTTCAACATGCCGTCCTGATGGATGCCCGCCTCGTGTGCGAAGGCGTTCGCGCCGACGATGGCCTTGTTCGGCTGGACGACCATGCCCGTGTAATTGCTGACCTGTTTGCTGACGCGCGCGATCTGCGTCGTCTCGATGCCCGTCTCCAGTTCGAACACGGGATGGCGGGTCTTGAGCGCCATGACGACCTCTTCGAGCGAGGTGTTGCCTGCGCGCTCGCCGATGCCGTTGATGGTCACCTCGGCCTGACGCGCCCCTGCGCGGATGCCCGCCAGTGTATTGGCTGTGGCCAGGCCCAGGTCATCATGGCAGTGCACCGAGACAGTGATGCCCTCATGCATGCCAGGCGTGTGCTTGATGATTCCGTCAATCAGGGCGTAGAACTCGTCGGGCGTGGTGTAGCCGACCGTGTCGGGGATGTTGAGCGTGGTCGCGCCTGATTTGATGGCTTCGCCCAGCACGATGTACAGGAACTCGGGGTCGGAGCGGCCCGCATCCTCAGGGCTGAACTCCACATCGGCGCACAGCGATTTGGCGTACGCCACCATCTCGGAGACGCGCTGGATCACTTCCTCGGGGTCCATCTTCAGCTTGTGCTTCATGTGGATCGGCGACGTGGCCAGGAAGGTGTGGATGCGCGGATGCGCAGCGTCCTGGACCGCCTCCCAGGCTTTGTCGATATCCGATTTGTTGGCGCGCGCCAGCCCAGCGATCACTGGGACCTTTGCATCTGGCTCCGCTGCGGACGGGCTTCCCACCTCGACGGCGATGCGGCGCACGGCCTCCAGGTCGTCAGGCGAGGCGGCAGGGAAACCTGCCTCGATGACGTCCACGCCCAGGCGGGCCAGCGAGCGCGCCACTTCCAGCTTCTCCGCCGAGGTCATCGTCGCGCCAGGAGATTGCTCACCATCGCGTAAAGTGGTATCGAAGATCTTCACATAATTGGTCATACGAACTCCTACTGGCGATTTGTAATTGGTAAATGGTAATTACCAATTACAAATCACCAATTACTCTTACTGCTTCCAGTTCTCAGGCCTCAACGAACGGACCGCTGCGCCAGCCTGCCACATTTCCGAATTGCGAATGACGGCGAGTTCCTTCTCAAGCCGCTCGCGATAATCGTCACGGCTGTTGGCTTCGAGCGTGATGCGTGCCTCGTTACCCGTTTCGACGCTGTGATAGAGGTCAGAGAAAACAGGAGCAACCGCATCGCGGAATTTGTCCTTCCAATCGAGCGCGCCGCGCTGAGCGGTGGTCGAGCAGTTGGCGTACATCCAGTCCATGCCATTCTCACCCACCAGGCGGATCAGCGACTGGGTCAATTCCTCCACGGTTTCGTTGAAGGCTTCGCTGGGGCTGTGACCGTGGCTGCGCAGCTCGTTATATTGAGCTTCCATCACGCCCGCCAGCGCGCCCATCAATACGCCGCGCTCACCTGTCAGGTCGCTGTAAACTTCCTTCTCGAAGGTGGTTGGGAACAGATAGCCTGCGCCGATGGCGATACCGAGCGCGATGGCGCGTTCATTGGCTTTGCCCGTGGCATCTTGATGGACGGCGTAGCTGGCATTGATGCCACTGCCCGCCACAAAGTTGCGGCGCACGCTGGTGCCCGAACCCTTCGGCGCGACCAGGGCCACGTCCACGTGCGGCGGCGGGACCACGCCCGTGTCGTCCTTGAAGGTAACCGCAAAGCCATGCGAGAAGTACAGCATGTCACCTTCGTTCAGGCACTCGACGATCTTCGGCCACTGCGAGCGCTGACCCGCGTCCGAGAGCAGGTACTGGATGACCGTGCCGCGCTCGGCAGCTTCTTCGACCGAGAAAAGCGTCTCGCCTGGCACCCATCCATCGGCAACGGCGCGGTCCCAGTTCTTGGTCCCCTGCCGCTGCCCGACGATGACCTCGATCCCGTTATCACGCATGTTCATCGCCTGAGCGGGACCCTGCACACCGTAGCCCAACACGGCCACGACCTCATCCTTCAAGACCTCGCGCGCCTTCTCCAACGGGAATTCCCCGCGCGTAACGACTTCTTCTTCCACACCACCGAAATTGATTCTTGCCATGATAAGTTCTCCTTTTATGTCATTGCGAGGGCGGTAGCCCGAAGCAATCTCCTCGCAAAAGTAAATTTTTGTTAATACCGCGAGATTGCTTCGGGCGGACGAACACCGCCCTCGCAATGACGTGGCCAATTACGGCAGCATCTCCGCGGCCTCGAGGTCATACTCGTAGCCATTGTCTTCCATGCCAGGCATGCGGCGAATGCCCGCATTCGCGCCACGCGTCATCGCGATCTGGCCCGTGCGGACCATTTCCATGATGCCCAGCGGACGCAGCAACTCGACCATGCCTTCGATCTTCTCCTCGGTGCCTGTCACTTCCACGATAACGGAATCAGTCGCCACGTCGACGATGCGGGCGCGGAAGATGGACGCCAGGCTGTTGACCTCGGCGCGCCTCTCGGGCGCAGCCTTGACCTTGATCAAGGCCAGGTCACGCGTCACCGACGGCTGGCGGGAGACATCCTGCACGTCGATCACGTTGACCAGCTTGTACAGATTGGCCTCGATCTTGTGCGCGTCCATGTCGCCGTTGGGACAATCCACGACCATGGTCATGCGTGAGACCTCGGGCTTTTCGGTGCGCCCGACCGCCAGCGACTCGATGTTGAAGTTGCGGCGGCGGAAAAGCGAAGCCACGCGGTTCAGCACGCCAGGTTTGTTCTCGACTAAAGCAATGAATGTGTATTGCATTCTCTTTCTCCTTTACTGACGTACGGGGCGGCGCATCATCTGGTCGAGCGACGCACCTGCGGGGACCATCGGGTACACGGCATCTTCCTTCTCCACGCGGAACTCGAGCACCACGGGGCCAGGCGTCTGACGCGCCCACTGGATGGCCTCATCCACTTCCTCGCGGGTGGTGATGCGGCGGGCAGGGACTCCGTGCGCGTCGGCCAACTTGACGAAATCGGGCGAGACCATGTTCACGGCGGAGTAACGCTTCTCGAAGAAGAACTCCTGCCACTGACGCACCATGCCCAGGAAATTGTTGTTCATGATGGCGACCTTGACGTTGGCGCCTTCCTGCACGGCGGTGGTCAACTCGGCGGCGGTCATCTGGAAGCCGCCATCACCTGCGATGGCCCAAATCTCCTGGTCCTTGTTCGCAAACCAGGCGCCGATGGCAGAGGGCAAGCCGAAGCCCATCGTGCCCGAGCCGCCCGAGGTGATCCAGCGATTGGGCTTTTCGAGCGCGTAATACTGCGCGGTCCACATCTGATGCTGACCCACGTCGGTGGTGATGATCGCGCCGCCGCCCGTGGCCTTCCACAAATCGTGGACCAAATGCGCCACATACAGCTTGCCATCTTCGGGCCAATTCATGATCGAGCGCTCGTCGGCTTCGGATTTCCAGCCATTGATCTCGTTCAACCACTCGTCGTGGTCATACTCATCGACCATCGGAACCAGATCGCTGACGACATTCTTCAAGTCACCGACCAGCGGCAGGTCGACGTGTACGTTCTTGTGCACCTCAGACGGATCGATCTCCACGTGGATCTTCTTGGCCTTGGGCGCATAGGTCTTCAGGTTGCCCGTCACGCGGTCGTCGAAGCGCATGCCGAAGGCCAGGATCAAATCCGAGTTCTGGATGGCCAGGTTGGTGTGGGCCTCGCCGTGCATGCCCATCATGCCCAACGCCAGCGGATGCGAGGCGGGGAAGGCGCCCAGTCCCAGCAGCGTGGAGGCCACGGGAGTCTGCGTCTTGGTGGCGAAATGCAGCAGTGCCTCTTCCGCGCCCGAGACGATCACGCCGTGTCCGCACAAAATGACGGGACGTTTGGCCTTCTCGATCAAACGGACAGCCTTTTCGAGGTCATGCTGCGGCGCACGCGCGGGCGGCTGATAGCCCAACAGTTTCACTTCCTCGGGGTAGATGAACTCGGTCTGTTCGATCTGCGCGTTCTTGCAGATGTCGATCAGCACGGGGCCAGGGCGTCCACTGCGGGCAATGTAAAACGCCTCGCGCACCACTTCGGCGATCTCGTCGGCGCGAGTCACCAGATAGTTGTGCTTGGTGATGGGCAGGGTGATGCCCGTCACGTCGATCTCTTGAAAGGCGTCGCCGCCGATCAAATGCGCGGCCACCTGTCCCGTGATGAACACCACAGGCGACGAATCCATCATGGCTGTGGCAATGCCCGTCACCAGGTTGGTCGCGCCAGGACCTGAGGTGCCCATCGCCACGCCAACCTTGCCCGAGGCGCGCGCGTATCCGTCGGCCATGTGCGCCCCGCCCTGCTCGTGCCTCACCAGCACGTGGTGGATCGGGTAATTGAGCATGGCATCGTAGATCGGCATGTTCGCCCCGCCAGGATAGCCAAAGACCACCTCCACGCCTTCGCGCACCAGACACTCCCACATAATTTCTGCACCAGTTTTCTTCATTCTCTGCTCCTTTGATTGGACCGTAGACCATTGACCGTGGACCGTTCCGTCCGCCGTCTACCGTCCACCGTCAGTTGACAACACTGCGCCCGTATCTGCGCTGGTCACGAAATGCGAGTAACGCTTCAGCCACTTGCTCTTCACATTGGATTGGAACGGAGGCAGCGCCGCGATGCGACTCTCGATCTCCTCCGCGCTCAAGCGGACCTCGAGCCTGCGTTCCGTTAAATCGATGTCGATCACATCCCCAGGCTGGAGCGCCGCGATCGGGCCGCCCGCCGCCGCCTCAGGCGAGACGTGACCAATGCAGGCGCCGCGCGTCCCGCCGCTGAAACGGCCGTCGGTGATCAGCGCCACCTTGTCGCCCAGACCCTGTCCCATGATGGCAGAGGTCGGCGAGAGCATCTCCTGCATCCCAGGCCCGCCCTTCGGTCCTTCGTAGCGGACGACGACCACGTCCCCCGCCTTGACCTCGTTGGCCAGGATTCCCGCCAGCGCCGCATCCTGCGACTCGTAGATGCGCGCGGGTCCGCTGAACTTCATCATGGCTGCGCTCACGCCGCCGACCTTGACCACCGCGCCGTTGGGGGCGAGATTACCAAAAAGGATCGACAGACCGCCACGCTTGGAATGTGCATTTTCATAGGGACGAATCACTTCGTCATCCTGGATCTCACAACCTTGAATCGATTCCCCCAGCGTCGTGCCGCTGACCGTCGGACGGTCCATGTGCAACATACCCGTCCCACGCTGAACTTCGTTCAAAATGGCAGGGATGCCGCCCGCGCGGTGGACATCTTCCATGTGCCACTTGCCCGCAGGCGAAACCTTGCAGATGTGCGGCACCTTATCAGCCACGGCGTTGATACGACTCAGCGGATAGTCCACGCCCGCTTCGTTGGCTAGCGCCAGCGTGTGCAGCACCGTGTTCGACGAGCCGCCCATCGCCATGTCCAGAGCGAAGGCGTCGTCGATGGCTTCGGCGGTCACGATGTCGCGCGGCTTGAGGTCGCGTTCGATCAAGGTCATGACCTGCGCCGCGGCACGCTTCGCCAGGTCCTCGCGTTCGGGAGTCTTCGCTAACGCCGACCCGTTGTACGGCAGTGCCAGCCCGATGGCTTCCATCAGACAGTTCATCGAGTTGGCCGTGAACATGCCCGAGCACGAGCCGCAAGATGGACAGGCAAATCTTTCCAGAACAGACAAACGCTTCTCATCGATCTTCCCCGCAGAGAAAGCCCCCACGCCTTCGAACACCGAGATCAGGTCAATGGCCTCGCCTTCAGGTGTGCGACCCGCTGCCATCGGTCCACCCGAGACGAAGATGGTCGGGATGTTGACACGCATGGCAGCCAGCAACATCCCAGGTACGATCTTGTCGCAGTTGGGGATGCAGACCATCGCGTCGAAACGATGGGCCTCGATCATGGTCTCCACGCAGTCGGCGATCAACTCGCGCGACGGCAGCGAATACTTCATGCCCATGTGGCCCATCGCGATGCCATCATCCACGCCGATGGTGTTGAACTCGAACGGCACACCACCCGCCGCGCGCACAGCATCCTTTACCAGCTTGCCGAATTCTTGCAAATGAACATGACCGGGCACAACATCCACATAAGAATTGACGATTGCAACGAACGGCTTCTCGAAATCATCATCCCGCAACCCCGTGGCGCGCAGTAACGCGCGGTGTGGTGCTTTGTCGTACCCTTTCTTGACAGTATCTGAACGCATACGGCTCCTTTGGTCCTTCCCTCTCCATGACTTCGTCCTGGAAAGGAACTGGGGTTGGGGTAACAAAAAGAGCCGCCCGTGGTTAGGGCGGCTCTTCGTTCCTACTTGGTGTGTGCTTACTTTTGCACTCTCACCGTTGCCATCCTAACCAAAAATAGATCCTTAATAATAAGGACCGCAAGAAGGACGACAATAAGGGAGAGGGTGAAAATTGTGTTCATTTGGCGCTAGGTATTTCGCCCGATTATAGGCAGAAAAGAAAATCCGTCAAGGGGCAATTTCCGAAAATGTAAACGATTAACCGAGTGTTTACAAATCTGACAAAGAATTAAGCGGTCAATTTCGACAATGCCGCACTCAACACATCCACGGCCTTACGATAATCGTTCAGGTCGATATGCTCATTGGGCGTGTGATCCATCGCCGAGTCGCCTGGACCATACACTACGGCGGGACATTGCCACACAGGCGCGACGATGTTCAAGTCGGCGGTTCCCGTTTTGTAGACGAAGCGCGGCTCTCCGCCCTGGGAGCGGATCCCGTTTAAGAAGGCGCGTACCAGCGGGGTGTTCTTCTCGCACGCCCAGGCAGGGATGGCGTATCCACCCGCCTGCACCTTTGCATCGCCCGCGAGTTCATTCAATTTGGCATACCAATCTTGCGGCGGACATTCCACAGGCAAACGGGCACCGATCTTCAGCGTAGCCCATTGTTCGTTTTCATCCATGCCAGACTCCATGCCGCGCAACGTCGGCAGGATCTGGTCGAAAGCGCGCGGCTTATCGGCGTTGTAGGAATCCGTAAAGGACTTCACTGCCTGCCAGAGCTCCACCACCGCTTCACAGGCCGTCTGTTTGCCGCTGGCCGAATGGACCTGTCCGCGTTTGACGGTCACATTGGCCCAGGCACTGCCTTTGTATCCCAGGGCCACACGATCCCACTGATTGGGCTCACCGATGATGGCAAAGTCTGGCTTGTATTGGGTCGCTACAAAGCGCGCCCCATCCGAGTCGCGCTCCTCCTCGATCGCGCCGATGACCACGAACTGCCACCCCCCCTTCGCGCCGACCTGCGCCACCGCATCTGCAAAACATGCCAGCGGACCCTTGGCATCCACCGAGCCACGACCATATAACACGGGCGACGGACCCGTCGCCCCTACAAATTCAACGGAAATCTCCCCAGGCACCGTGTCGATATGACCCAGCAGGATTACCTGTTTCGGTCCCTGCCCCATCACACCCACAGCGTTGCCTGCGTTATCCACGAACGCGTCGTCATAGCCAAGGGACTTCATCCGCGCTACCAGCCAATCCACCGCGCCGCGTTCCTGGCCAGATGGACTGTACTGCGAGACAAGGCCGATTAAAGTATCACTCATCTTTTTGCTCAGCGATTAGGACTTTGCTTAGAACATCCACCAAATGATCGAGCTGCTCATAGGTGATGACCAACGGCGGCAGCAGGCGGATGACGGTCATGCCCGCATTCAAAGCGATGATGTGACGTTCTTGCAGCGCCTTGAGATACAGCGCGACCTTCTGCTTCATCTCGATGCCGATCATTAATCCCAGTCCACGCACTTCGCGGATATTCGGCGACTGGATGCGCTTCAGGCGATCCATCAAATACGCGCCTTTGACCTCGGCCTGGCGCGGCAAGTCCTCGCTGAGGATGATGTCCAGCGCCGCATTGGCCGCCGCACACGAAAGCGGATTCCCGCCAAAGGTCGAGCCGTGCACGCCTGGGGTCAGATTCTGAACGTGGCGTCCGATCAGCACGGCGCCCATCGGCACGCCGCCCGCCAGGGACTTGGCACAGGTCAGCAGGTCGGGGGTCACGCCGAAGTGCTGAATGGCGAACAGCCGTCCCGTGCGGCCGAAGCCCGTCTGGATCTCGTCGATGATGAGCAGCGCGCCGCGCTCGTCACAGATCCGCCGCGCCGCCTGGATATATTCCTGCGAGGCGGGATACACGCCGCCCTCGCCCTGCACCACTTCGAGGATCACGGCAGCCGTCTCTTCGTTGACAGTCTTCTCCAACGCCTCGATGTTGTTATAGGCCACATGCGAAACGCCAGGCAGCAGCGGCTCGAACCCTTCGCGATACTTTTTGTTGAACGTCGCTGAGAGCGAGCCAAAGGTCCGCCCGTGGAAGGCGCGCATGGCCGCGATGATGTTCTTGCGTCCCGTGGAGATGCGCGCAAACTTGAACGACGCTTCCACGGCCTCGGTACCCGAGTTGCAGAAGAAGACGCGATCCAGGCCAGGCACCAGCGATGTGATCTTTTCCATCAGCATCGCGCGCTGGTCATTCGGGAAGGACTCGAACAACGTGATCAGCGTGTTGGCCTGCTTGTAGAGCGCCTCCGCCACCTTCGGGTGCGCATGACCCAAATTCGCCACGCCGTGACCCGACGAACAGTCCAGGTATTCAACGCCATCCGCATCAAACAAGGATGCACCCTGTCCTCGCACGATGGTCAGCGCCTGCTTGGCGTACACGCCCGAGGTATGTTGATTCTCGATCTCTAAAATTTCTTTGGTGTTCATTGGATCACAGTTCCATTTCCTGATAAAGCATTCGAGATGGGATTCTGGATTCGTCCGTCCGCGATAATGACGCGCTGGACTCCGCCTTTGAGCGCTTCCTCGGCCCCCAGCACTTTCTTCTTCATGCGACCCTGTGCCGCTTCGCTCGCCGCCCCAAGCTGACTCTGCGGCAGCTGTCGAATGAGCGTCGACTCGTCTGGGAAGTTTTTCATCAGCCCAGGCACCGCTGTGAGCAGCAGCAGTGTCTGCGCCTTGAGCGCAGACGCCACCATCGCCGCCGCGCGGTCAGCGTCCACGTTGAGGGCCTCGCCCTTCTCGCTGACCGCCACAGGCGCGATGACGGGCAGATAGCCTGCATCGAGCAGCATGGTTAACAACCCCGCATTGACCGTTTCGATCTTGCCTGTGTAATCATCGCGGATGATCTTGCGCTTGCCGTTCTCGATGGACTGGATCGAATCCTTGCGCGTGGCCTCTATCAACCTGCCATCCAGTCCGCACAGGCCAAAGGCATTGACGCCCAACATCTGCAACTGCTCGGTCAGCAACGAGTTGACCTTGCCATTGACCGCCATCAGAAAGATCTCCAGCGTCTTGCGGTCGGTGTAACGCGAGGTGTAGCCTGAAGGTGAGGTGATCATCCTGGGTGGCGTGCCCAGCCCATCGCCCAACGCGTTCGCCTCGGCCGACCCGCCATGCACGAATACCAGTCTCTTACCCTGATTCAACAACTCCACGGCATCCTTGCAAATCGCGGAAAAGTCCACACCCTCGGTGCCGCCGAGTTTGACAACTGTGATTTCCATAAATGCTCCATCTTCGTCCTGAGCGGAGCAGCGCGTCTTTTCACGCTGCGCAGTCGAAGGACATTTGATATAACTTTTTCCTGCACAAACGCCCTTCGACTTCGCTCAAGGCGAACACATTTCTTAAATCGGGTGCAACCCCATGAACTCCAACCCGAGCGTTTCGTCCCAGCCCATCATCAGGTTCATACATTGCACAGCGGTACCCGATGCACCCTTCATGAGATTGTCGATGGCGCACATCGCCACGATGTGACCGTTGCTCTCGTCCAGCTCGAAGCCGAGGTCGGCGTAGTTCGAGCCAGCCAGGATCTTCGGCTCGGGCACGCGGTAGATTCCACGCTGTTCCTTGACCACGCGCACGAACGGATTCTCGTTCGCCACTGTGCGATAAGCCTTCCATAGATCCTTGTTCGCCACACCAGCCTTGACCCTGGCATGCGCGGTCGCCAACACGCCGCGCACCAGGTCCACGGCGGTCATCGTCAGGGAAACACGCTCCGCGTTCACACCCATTTCCTGGATGACCTCGGCGGTGTGACGATGCCCGAACGCCGAGAATGTGCGGATGACGTTGGCGCGCTCCGCGTGCAACGAGCCCGAGTTCCCTTCCGCGCCCCCCTCCGACGAACCGACCTTGATCTCAATAAAAATTGGAGAAGATAAATCCAACAGATCAGCCTTGACCAGCGGCAGCAGCGCCAGATTGCTGGCAGTCGCATTGCAACCCACGCCGCTGACGTAGTTGGCAGTCGCCATCTCGGCACGGTGCAACTCGGGGAGTCCGTACACGAATTTGCTCAACCACTCGGGCGCGGCATGTTTTTCGCCGTACCACTTCTCGTAAAAGTCCGCATCGCGTAGGCGGAAATCCGCCGCCAGGTCGATGACCTTCGGTGCAAGGCTGGCGTATTCTTCGATGTGGTGTTGCGCTTGTCCGTGCGGCTGGGCCAGGAAGAGGATATCCACGGGCTCCAGCGTGGCAGGGTCGCTGAACTTGAGCTGCGTCCGCTTACGCAGATTCGGATGGACCTGATACACATACTCGCCCAGATGCGAGCGCGAAGTCACCTGCTTTACCTCGACATTGGGATGACCCAACAGCAGGCGCAGCAATTCCCCTCCCCCATAACCTGAAGCACCGATGATCGAAACGGTTGTAGTCATGTCCACATCACCCTTCCGCTTTCATTCTGGCGACACTCATGGTGTACTCTACGATCTCACCTGCGATGTCGATCCCACTCAACGGCTGCATGGTGTGGAACTCCATCGTATGGTTGATCTCATTGACCACCAATCCCTTTTCAGGATGCTCGACCAGATCCACACCGAGCAGGCCACCACCCACCGCTTTCGAAGCGCGCAGACAAATATCCTCGATCTCGGGTGTGATGGGACACAATTCCCCGCTCCCGCCGCGAGCCGTGTTGGTGATCCAATGCTCTGAGTTGCGATACATGGCGGTCAACACGCGGTCGCCGATAACGATGGCGCGGATATCACGTCCAGGCTTGTCGATGTATTCCTGAATATAAAATACCGAATGCTGTACCGAACCCAGCGTGGACTTGTGCTCCAGCACCGCCTCGGCCGCATCGCGGTCATTGACCTTGGCCAGCAACCGTCCCCATGAACCGACAACGGGCTTGAGCACCACGGGGTAACCAAAGGCTTCGATGGCTTCGAGCGCGGCCTCAGGGGTGAAGGCGGTCGCGTTGTGCGGTTGAGGGACACCCGCTCGCGCCAGCGCGGCGCTGGTCATCAGCTTGTCACCGCAGACCTCCGCCACCGCTGCCGTGTTGACCGTCGGCACGCCAAATGAGTTCAACAGGCGCAGCGCATACAATCCGCTGTTATAGCTAATGCTGCGTTCAAGCACCGCGTCGTATTGCTGCCAGGACTGAGGCTTATCCAGGTCAAAATGGATCGCTCGATCATCGAGCCGCTCATAGTCAATGCCGCGCTTTTCCATCGCGCCGAAGATCCATTTTTCTTCGACACGCACGCGCGAAAACAGGACGCCGATCTTTAATCGTAGTTGCATAATATTCTCCGTAGGGGCGACTGGCCAGTCGCCCCTACAAAAATTTATTCACCCCAATCTTCCTGTTCCATGGGCGCAAGCTGCACGGCAGCGGGGTCGACCGAGGTCACTTCCAGGTCCACGCCGCAATCAGAACAGACGATGATCTCGCCGACTTCGGTGCCGGCATCCAGCGTAACTTCGGCTTCACATTCAGGGCAGGCAACGGTAGACATTATTGATTCTCCTTAATTTTTTGAATCTGATTTTTGACCGACTGGAGGCTCGTGCCGCCAATCGCATTTCTTTTTTGGATGGAACTCAGCGGGTCGTACACTTGGTATACATCCGCTTCAAAGGCGGGACTGAGAGCCTGATACGCTTCGAGCGGCATTTGCTCCAGCCCAAGCTGACTCTCCAGCGCCGCGCGGACAGCTTTCCCTGCGATGGCATGCGTCTCGCGGAACGGGATGCCCTTGTTCACGAGGTAATCCGCCAGGTCGGTGGCCATCATGGTCGAGTCGATGGCAGCACGCATCCGCTCGGGCTTGGCGGTGATGGTGCGCAGCGCGCCCGCCAGGACAGGCAGCATGATCGTCAGCGTGTCGAACGCGGCGAAGACGGCGGCCTTGTCTTCCTGCAAGTCCTTGTCGTAGGTCGAGGGTAGACCTTTGAGCGTGGCCAGCAAGCCCGTCAGCAGACCGAGCAACGTGCCCGCCTTGCCGCGCGTCAGTTCGAACACGTCGGGATTCTTCTTCTGCGGCATCAGACTCGAACCCGTTGAATAAGCGTCCGAGAGTTCGAAGAAGCCAAACTCGGCGCTGGTGTAGAGCACAATCTGCTCGGCCAGCTTGCTGAGGTGGACACCAATCAGCGTGGTAGAGAACAGGAACTCGGCCGCAAAGTCTCGGTCCGAGACGGCATCCAGGCTGTTGGGCGCAGGCTTGGCAAAATGCAGCGCATCGGCAAGAGCGGCGCGGTCCACGTTCAGCGGAGTGCCCGCCAGCGCGCCGCATCCCAGCGGCAGGACGGCCACACGCGGGGTCAGGTCATTGAGGCGGGCACGGTCGCGGTCGAGCGGCCAGTAGTGACTCAGCCACCAGTGCGACAGCAGGATCGGCTGGGCGCGCTGCAGATGGGTGTAACCCGGCATGACGATCTCGCCTGCGGCCTCGGCCTGTTCCACCAATGCAGATTGCAAATCCTTGAGCGCGGCATCGAGCTGCGGAATCGCACCCAGCATCCACAGGCGAAAGTCGGTGGCGACCTGATCGTTGCGGCTGCGCCCCGTGTGGAGCTTGCCCGCCGCCGCGCCAACCAACTCGCTCAGGCGGCGCTCGACGGCCGTGTGGATATCCTCGTCGGCGGGGGCGAAGACGAACTGCCCCGTGGAAAACTCCGCTTTGACGGTATCCAGCCCGAGGGCGATCTGCTCGTGTTCTTCGTCCGAGAGAATGCCCGCCTTGTGGATGGCGTCGGCCCAGGCGATGGAACCATCCACATCCTGAATGGCCATGCGCTGGTCAACAGACAGCGAGGAATTCAGATCCCAGGCCTGATCGTTGAGTTTGGTGGAAAAGCGTCCACCCCAGAGGGTCATGTGGTTTCCTTTCCGTCATTGCGAGGGCGCCAGCCCGAAGCAATCTCATGATTGAGTTTGAGGTTGCTTTGTCGGGAAGAGCACCCTCCTCGCAATGACGTTAGTCTCTCTTGAACTTCGAATAATCAGGCTTCGGCATGTCAAGGCCCGAGACGGGCAGACCGTTGAGCGCGCGGACCTTCATGCTGAGTCCGAACAGGCGGATGAAGCCCTCGGCGTGACTCTGGTCGTAGACATCTTCCTGACCGAAGGTGGCGAAATCTTCGCGATACAGGCTGAACGGCGACGTGCGGCCTGCGCTGATGATGTTGCCCTTGTAGAGTTTGAGCCGCACCACGCCCGTGACAGGTCCCTGCGTGGAGTTGACAAAGGCATCCAGCGCCTCGCGCAGCGGCGTGAACCACAGGCCATCGTAAGCCAACTCGGCATACTTCACCGCCGCGACCTGCTTGAAGTTCATGGTCTGGCGGTCGAGGATGAGCGACTCGAGTTCGCGATGCGCATACAGCAGGATGGTGCCGCCAGGTGTCTCATACACGCCATGCGACTTCATGCCGACCAGGCGATTCTCGACCAGG
The DNA here is from genome assembly GCA_016191845.1 of Chloroflexota bacterium. Lineage (GTDB taxonomy): Bacteria > Chloroflexota > Anaerolineae > Anaerolineales > Villigracilaceae > JACPVF01. The sequence goes on along the minus strand of JACPVF010000017.1, from coordinate 106,065 downwards.
TCCACGCGGCCGATGCCGTGTGCGCCGCCGATGGCGTTGAGCTTCGACACGATCTTCGCAGGCGAGAGCTTCTCGCCGTTGACCGCCACAGGGTTGCCGCTCTCGAACTCGATCTCGACGTATTCGGGCTCGTCAGGCGCACTCTCGGGCGAGGTGGAAATTTGATACATGACCTCTTCAGGTTCATTCCACGGATCTTCGAGCAGGCCGCCCTCGTGCGAGAGATGCCACAGGTTCGAGTCGCGCGAGTAGATCGACTTGATGGTGGCAGTCACGGGCACGTTGTGCTTGGCCGCATAATTGAGCGCGTCTTCACGCGAGCGGATCTCCCATTCGCGCCAGGGAGCGATGATCTTGAGGCGCGGATCGAGCGCCATGACGGTGAGTTCAAAGCGGACCTGATCGTTGCCTTTGCCAGTCGCACCGTGTGCGATCGCGTCAGCGTCCGTTTCGTGAGCGACATCCACGAGATGTTTTGCAATTAAAGGACGGGCTACTGATGTGCCCAATAAATACTTGTGTTCATACACGGCCCCTGCTTTCAACATGGGAAAAAGATACTCACTGGCAAATTCTTCCTGCATGTCGTGAAGGATGAATTGACTCGCGCCGCTCTTGATGGCCTTCTGTTCCAGGCCCGCCAGGTCTTCGTCACCCTGACCCACATTCGCACAAAAACACACGACCTCACAGCCGTAGTTTTCCTTCAGCCACGGGACGATCACAGACGTGTCCAGCCCGCCTGAATAGGCGAGGACGACTTTCTTTACTTGCGGTTTCGGTTTCGGGTTCATTGGTTCTCCTTTGGATTTTTCTTCCCCCCATTTGGGGGGAACGAGGGGGGTAAATAAAAACAGCCCGCCGAGAAGGCGGGCTGTTTTGGTTGACCTAGGTGTGCTTGTCAGCGCACGTTTGTGTTCGCGTCATCCAAACGGGAAACTCCCGACCTTCTTTGGGAAGTGGGCTGCGGACGACGGGTACGCGGGAGCACAAACAGGCTGAACATATTGGGCGGTATTCTACTCGAAAGCAGAAATGTGTCAATGGTTTTGGGAAAACTGGGGGAAGGGTTCCTACCCCAACAACCTCTGATTGATCTCCATCACATCGTGCGGATAACGCGCCAGGTCCTCGCGCAGGCGGTCGAGGTCGCTCTCGTAGCGCAGGCGTCGCGCGAGGAAGGCGAACTCGTCGCTGCCGTAGCGCGGAACGGTGATGTCCTTCGAGTTGCCGCGCACCACGCGCAGCGAGTCGATCAGCCAGTGCAGGAAGGTATGCGCTCTGCGCAAATTGTCGTAATCTTCTTTCGAGAGAATGTCCGCCTCGTGCAGCGCGGACATCGCTTCGCGCGAATTGGTTGTCCGCACCGACGGATGTTCCACGCCGTGGTTGATCTGCAAGCCCTGAATCAAATACTCGACGTCCACCAATCCGCCCGGGCTGAACTTGGCATTGAAGGTCCCACCCTTGACCAGATGCCGCACCTGACGCTCACGCATGGCGCGCATGGCGGTCACATCGAAGGCGCCCGCAGAGTAGGTGTATTCGTCGCGCAAGGTGCAGACCTCCTGCCCGAGAGTCGGATCACCCGCGATCGGCCGCAACTTGACCAGGGCCTGCCGCTCGTAGGCCCAGGCGGGACCCGTCGGCGCATAATAGCGGCGGAAACTCTCCAATGGGACCGCCAGACTGCCCGCCTTGCCGTAGGGACGCAGTTGCAGGTCGATCTGGAAGATGCCCTCCTGCCGCGCCTGGATCGTCGAGACAAAGTCGCGCACGAACTTTTCGTAATCGTCACCCTTTAGTGCAGCCGTGGCCTGCTCGTCATACACGAACATTAACTCGATATCCGAGGCAAAGCCCAACTCGCGGCCACCACATTTGCCCAGCGCGAGGACCGTCATCCGTGCGGAAGGGGGAGCGACGCGCGCGAAGGTGGCGGTGATCACCACCTCGGCCAGTTCGGTCAACTCGGCGGCAAAATCCCAGAACTCACCCGTCAGCCCGAGGATGTGCCGCATGTCGATGCGAAACAACTCGCGGTCCTTGAAGGCATTGAGCGCGGCACGCCAGTTGGGATAATCCAACCCGCCGATGGAGCACGAGTCGAGGGCCTGAGCCAACTCCAGGTCCAGTTGCGCGCGCGGTTTGGCGGTTTCGAGCGCGTCCATGTCGCGCACTACGGGGAAGAGATTCGCGTATTGCATCCGCAGAAAATCGTCCCACAGAAAATCGCTCACCCCCAACAGACGCGCCAGCGCGCGCAGCGCATCGGTATTTTCGAACGTGGCAATTTCATCGGGCCAATTGGGACGTTTGAAGAGCTGCTCCAAAAATTCGCGGAAATGTAGCAGGGCTGACTCGGGGTTGGGGGAGTTCGGCAACAGGTGTGTGAAATGCTTGATCAGCACCGCCGCCGCACGCAGTTCGCGCTGCTTCTCGGGCGCGAGGATCCTCATTCCATGTGCATCAGTGACGTACAAAATGTCGTGCACGCGGCTGCCCTCCGTGCTGATATTCACGCGCACGATGTTCGTACGAGTGAAAGCCAGCGCGTTGGTGAACTCGTACAGGAAGCCGACTGTGTCGGGCGCGTCGATGCGCAGCACGGTGTAGCGTTCAGATGTCTCGTTGTCGATCTCGATATCGATGGGCAGCAGCGGCGCGACCCTGCCCGGCACTGACTGGAAGGCCGCTCCCACCCGCCTGGCCAGTTGACCGCGCGCCTCGCGCCTTTTTCCCTCGCGGAAGAGGGCCAGCAACCCGAACAGGTCACGCGTATAGGTGTCCCAGATGGTACTGCCCGGTGGTTCGAGGAACACTGACTTGACCGTGAACACGTCCACGATCTTCTGGCGCGTATCTGAATGGAGTGTCGAAACCTGCCCCCTGCGTGCTCGCGTGGGCACAGGTTGATTGATCTGCGCTGCCTCGTAGGTGAACACGCTGCCGTCGAGAATGTCGAAGCCGTAGACGAAGAACAGGCCGCAGATGATGGACAACTCGCCTGGGTAATCGTAGCCGACGATGGTCACGCGCCAGGTATCTGGCGTGAGCGGAACGGCGTCCACGATGGCAGGCAGGGACTCGCTCAACTTTTGCGCCAGCTCGGCGTGACGATGGATCTCTTCGGGTGTGAAGGTTTTGGCGTAGGAGACGTCCATGCGCGCGACGTGTCGGCTGACGGCCGGCAGCTCCGCGGGCGTGGATTCGTTCCCCACATAGCGCAGATAGACTTCGCGGATCGCCTTGCAGTGTTCCTGATAACGCTCGACGAATTTCTCCCCCGACTCGAATCCCAGCCGCCGCGCCAGAAAGGCGATGGCCGATGGCTCGGAAGGCAGCGTGTAGGTCTGCCGATAATCCATCATTTGCAGGTAATGCTCGATGGTGCGCAGGAAGGTATAGCCGTCGGACAGAATCCGCGCCTCGACCGAGGTCAGCAACCCCGCCGACCGCAGGAAGCGCAGCCCCTTGAGCGTGGCGCGCGTACGAATCTGCGGATACTGGCTCATATTGGTGAGCTGCAAGTATTGCACCACGAACTCCACATCGCGGATCGAGCCCACGCCCAGTTTGACCTCACCCCAACCGCGTCCCTTCGATTGCAGGAACTCTTCGGTGCGCTGCTTCATCGCGAACACGCCTGCGCGCACTTCTTCAGGAGGTGTGCTGAAAATATACGGCTGCACCCGTTCGCGCACCTGCTCCCCCAGCGACAGGTCACCCGCAATGGGACGCATCTTCAAGAGCGCCTGCTTTTCCCACAGCCGCGCGTTCTTCTCGATATAGCGCATATAACCGTCCACTGTTGCCACCAGCGGACCGTCGTTGCCCCAAGGGCGCAGGCGGATGTCTACACGATAGAGAAATCCCTGCGAAGTGGAGGCAGCCAACAGGTCGATGAGCTTTTGGGCCAGTGGGATGTAGTTGATCGAGTCATCTTTTGTGATGAAAATCAGGTCGATGTCGGAGCTGTAATTCAACTCGCGCCCGCCCAGTTTGCCCATCGCCAGCACGACGAATCCGCTGGTGGAGGTTCCTGTTTGGCGCGAGGCGTAATGCAGGCAGGCGCGCGTCAGGCCGATGGCCATGCGCGAGAGTTGTGAGACCACCGTGGAGAAGTCGAACAGCGCGAGGAAGTCGCAAACGCCTATACGCAAGAGCTCCCCGTGCTGATAACGGTTGAATGCGGTTCGGTCCCCCGCGCGCGCGACTGCTGCCTCCGCCTCGCTCTGGAACTGCTCCACCGTTTTACGCTGGGTCAGCGTCTGACGGTCCAACAGCAACGACAGCGACTGGGGATTGCGCAACAGGATTTCGGTCAGGAACTGGCTGGCGGAAAACAGCGTGACCAGGATCTCGATCACGCGCGGATCCTTCTCCAGCACGGGGAACAACTCCGCGCCGTAATTTTCGGTGAAGCGCTCGAAATAGGTCAGCGAACGGTCGGCATCGGCGGCTGACTCCAGCGCGGAAAATAAATGCTGAAAGACAACGGGAAAGTCACGAGCTTGTGCATCCTGCAATCGTTGAATGCGCCGCGCCGCCGAGGCTGGATCCGACAGATTCGCGGGAAGTTGAAAATCCATGTCATGATTATACAGGGATATGGACTCCACAAGCTCTGCTTGCGGCCTCCCCATCGAAATATGCTCCATTTGGGTAATAGACGAGGCCTTTCCGCGTGCCTATAATCCAAGCGTCCTGACACAGGAAAATCGTTCATTTGGAAATAAGGAGAGATATTCATGGCTAAAACGATCGCAGACGTCCTTGCCCTCGGCAAAGATGCAAAGGTGATTGATCTTCGTTTCATCGACCTGCCCGGTCAGTGGCAGCACGTGAGCCTTCCCGCCCGCCGCCTCGAAGAAGAGTTGTTCACGGAAGGCATGCCTTTCGACGGTTCGTCCATCCGCGGCTTCCAGGAAATCCACGAGTCCGACATGCTGCTTATGCCTGACCCCGAGTCTGCTTTCATGGACCCCGTAGCCAATATCCCCACCCTGGTCGTGACCTGCGACGTCTACGACCCGATCACGCTCCAGCCTTACCTGCGCGATCCGCGCTACGTGGCGCGCAAGGCCGAGGCCTACCTCAAGCAGACGGGCATTGCCGACACCGTCTTCATGGGCCCCGAAGCTGAGTTCTTCATCTTCGACAACATCCGCTATTCCAGCAATACCTACGAGTCGTTCTATCATATCGACAGCGACGAAGGCTGGTGGAATAGCGGCCGCGCCGACAAGCAGAACTTCGGCGGACAGATCTCCCCGAAGCGCGGCTACTTCCCCGTCCCGCCCACCGACACCCTGCAGGACGTCCGCACTGAGATCGTGCTCGCCCTCGAAGCAGCAGGCATCCCAATGGAAGTCCATCACCACGAAGTGGCCACCGCTGGACAGGTCGAGTTGGGCATGCGCTTCAACACCCTGACCCGCATGGCCGACCAGCTCCTGATGTACAAATACATCGCCAAGAACGTGGCGCGCAAGAACGGCAAGACCGTCACCTTCATGCCCAAACCGCTCTTCGGTGACAACGGTTCTGGCATGCACGTCCACAGCAGCCTGTGGAAGGGCGATACCAACGTCTTCTACGATGCGGCCGGCTACGCAGGCCTGTCCGATACGGCCAAGTATTATATCGGCGGCGTCCTCAAACACGCCCCCGCCCTGCTCGCGTTGACCTCGCCCACCACCAACTCCTTCCGCCGCCTGGTGCCTGGTTTCGAGGCCCCCGTCAACCTGGCGTACTCGCAGCGCAATCGTTCCGCGATCTGCCGAATCCCGGTCACCAAGAGCTCGAAGGCCAAGCGTGTCGAATTCCGCGCGCCCGATCCTTCCAGCAACCCGTACCTGTGTTTCTCGGCCATTCTGATGGCCGGTCTCGACGGCATCCTGAACCGCATCGACCCGGGCGAACCGCAGGACAAGGACCTGTACGAACTGCCCGCCGAAGAGGCCAAGCTGATCAAGCAGGTGCCTGGCTCCCTGGGCGCCGTGCTCGACGCGCTCGAAGCGGATCACGACTTCCTGCTGCAGGGCGACGTCTTCACCAAGGACTTCCTCGAAGCTTACATCGATTACAAACGTGAGTTCGAACTCGACCCGATGCGCCTGCGCCCGACGCCGTACGAATTCACCATGTACTTCGATTGCTAGCCTTTCAAGACACCGTTTCTATCTCCTTTTCTCCTTTCTCTGCCGACAACGGGCCGCACATTGACAGCATGCGCGACCCGTTGTCGGTTCTTATCATCCGCCCTGACCATTTCCCGTTCAAAACCTGGCGTAATCCGCATGGATTACAATCAGGTCCATGATCAAACTTTGCCAGTTATGTTTTCCGCCCAGGCGTACCAGCTCATGAAGAAGAACTCCTCCACGCCCCCCGAGGAGATCGAGACGCGCCTGTTCGAAGCACTGGCCAGCCTGAATCAGATCAGCAACTCCATCAACCAGATCAGCGCCTCCGACGAGGATCAGCACGACCAGAGCCTCGCACTGATCGTGCAGAGTGCCGTGCGCGTGGTTCCAGGCGCTTCGGCAGTGATCTATGCCTACGACGATTCCACGGGAAAACTGGAAAACGAATTGCGCGCCTCGGTCGGGCCAGAGGGGCAACCGTCCGCGCTGGACACCGCCTCGAATGACGCCCCCCGTCCCAACGGGCTGGGCATGCGCGCCATCCAGCGCAGGTGCAAGATCTTCTCCTACGAAGAAGCAGACATCGACATCCATCCCTATCACGCCGTGTTGGGAGTGAAGGCCGTGGCCTGCTATCCGCTCATCGTGGCGGGACAGGTGGTGGGCGTGCTGTACGTCTATCTCCACGAAGACCGTGAGTTCACCCCGCTCGAACAACTGATGCTCGACAACTTCGTCAACCAGGCGGCCATGGCCATCTACCACGCCCGCCACCTCGATAGCGTCCGCCGCGACCTGGCCCACAAGGAGGACGAACTCAAACGCCTGCGTCGCGCGGGTTTGCTCATCTCGTCACGCCTGCGGCTGGAGGAGACGCTCGAGTCTATTTTGCAACTCGCCATGGAAGTGACCAACGCACGCTACGGCATCTTCCGCCTGATGGATCGGGGCGGGGAATTCCTGGTCACGAGCGTCGTCAAAGGCGCAGACCTCGAAGGGCCGCTCGTCGAAAAGCTGCCGCTCAACGGGACCAGCGTCATGGCGCACGTGGCGCACAGCCGCGAGTCTCTGCTCATCCCCGACCTGCGCGTGGAGCCGTGGTCGAAGATCTACTATCCGCTTGATTCCAAAATGGAGATGCGCTGCGAACTGGCCGTGCCGCTCATCAATGCCAGCGGCCGTCTCGAAGGTGTGCTCAATGTTGAAAGCCCCACGCCGGGTGCATTCTCCGAAGACGACCGTCACATGCTGCAAACGCTGGCCACCTACGCCATCACCGCCATCCAGGAAGTACGCCTGCTGGATGCCCTGCAGGAGATTGCCCGCGTGCTAGTCTCGCAGCCGACCCCAAGCGTGCTCGGCCATCTGGTGGCCACCGCCAATGACCTGCTCAACTCCTCGTCCAGTGGGATTTGGGTGCAGGCCAACCAGGAGTTGACGCTGGCCGCCTCGAACGGGAATACGCTGCCGCGCGAGGACCTCGTCCGCGAGGCGATTCACAGCAAGCGGACTCTCACCCCTCCACCCGACGCCGAGGGCGGGTTCCGTTATCTGGTCATGCCCTTGCTGACAGTGGACGGCCAGCCGCTGGGCGCCTTTGGGGTCTTCAGCGCCGAGAGTGTCCGCGCCGCCGAATCCGAATGGGACGAGAAGATCCTGATGTGCCTGGCCCATTATGCGGTGCTGGCCCTGCAAAACGAGTCGCGCCAGCAGGCGTTGCGGACCTCGCGGGAACAGCATTGGATCGCCGAAACTTTCGCGGCGGTGGGCGATATTTCGTCTAATTTGCTGCACAACATGAACAACAAGGTCGGCACCATCCCCGTGCGCGTCCAGACCATCCAGGACAAATACCACAGCCTGCTCGAAAGCGACGCCTACCTGGCCAAGAATCTGGCCGAGATCGAACGCAGCGCCCTGGATGCATTGCAAATTGTGCAGGAAAACGTCTCACACCTGCGACCCATCCGCATGGAACAGGTGCTGGTCGCTACCTGTGTGGCCGACGCCCTCCTCGCCGCACAGGTCCCAGCCGAGATCAACATCCGCACCGAAACGCTGGAGCATTTGCCCAAGGTCCTCGCGGGCCGTAAGAGCCTGACGCTGGTATTCAAGAACCTGATCGAGAACGCCATCGACGCCATGAAAGGCAAAGGCGAGATCATCCTTCAGGGAGCGTCCGCGGCAGGTTGGGTCGAGGTGACCGTGCGCGATAGCGGTCCGGGCATCTCTCCCGAATTGCACGAAAAAATCTTCGAATTGGATTTCTCTGGCCGCGCCGACTCTCACCCTGGCAAACTTGGCTTCGGCCTGTGGTGGGTCAAGACTCTGATGACCCGCCTGGGCGGTTCGGTGACAGTGGAAAGCGACGGCAGCCACGGGGCCGCCTTCCTGTTGAGACTGCCCATTGCGGAGGAAAAGCCGTGAGTCCTGCCCCCTTCCGCGCGATCGTCGTCGAGGATGATCCCTCCTGGCAGCAGATCCTGAGCGAGATTCTGTCCGATTCAGGGTTGGAGGTGGACACAGCCAGCAGCGTGGACGAGGCGGCGCAGGCGCTCAAGTCGGAACCACACCGTCTGGCCGTGGTGGACCTGTCGCTCTCGCCAAACGACCACAACAACCAGGACGGCCTGCGCGTGCTCGACGCCGTCCGCCGACTGGATCCCAATTGCCAATCCATTTTGTTGACGGGCTTTGCCACCGTCGAGTTAGCCGTCACCGCGCTGACGGATTATGGCGTGTTCACGTTCCTGCGCAAAGAGAGCTTCCAGCGCGCACAATTCCGCGACATCATCTCGCGCATCCTCGCCACCGCCCCGCCCACAACGGCAGCAGACTCCGTCAAAGGCGCCGAAAAAATTTCGGCCGCTCCCAAAGAAGCGACCGAAACTGCCTTGGTGGTCGATGATGATGCGGGCTGGCGCAGCATTCTGGAGGAATTACTGACCGATGCAGGCTTCCAGGTCCGTGCCTGCTCGAGCTTCGGCGATGCAATGGGATATCTCCGCCGTGAGACGTTCGCGCTGGCGGTCATTGATCTGTCGCTCAACCGCGTCAGCACCCACACCGCCGATCCCGACCTGGATGGCTATCAACTGCTCTCCAGCAGTTCCATGGACGGTACGCCCACCATCGTGGTCAGCGGCATCGCCAGCGCGGAGGAGATCCAGCGCATCTACTCCGAACATGCCATTTCGGCATTCATCGAGAAACAAAACTTCGACCGCGCTGTCTTCCGTCGTGTGGTGGACGAGGTCCGCGCCTCGCACCCAACCCACAACAAACTCAGTCTGTTGACCGAGCGCGAACGCGAAGTGCTCGACCTGCTGGCGCAAGGCCTGACCAACAAAGAGATCGCGGAAAAACTCTACATCACCCCCAACACGGTCAAGCGCCACCTGAAAGCCATCTTCGAAAAATTAGAGGTTCATACCCGTTCGGCAGCCACGGCCATCGCCACGGGAGGATGACCGCGTTCGCTAGGCAAATACCTTCTGGTCGATGTGGAAGCGCCTGCAAATCTCGAGGATCTCTTCCACCGAGAGTCCTGAACTGGGCTCGCCAAGGGATAGGTTGAAATGCTCGTATTGCGCGGCGGTCTCCGCATACTCGACGCGGTCGAATGCCTGCATCATGGACACGTCCGAGCGCGTCATCAGACCATGCTTACACCAGATGGCAATGGTGTGATTCTTCATCGACTCCAGGGTCACGGCTTCCATCTCGGGTGAGCCAGGCACCTGGTATTTGCACACGCCGAATCCCTGGGGGAATTGGAAGATGGTTTCAGGCTCCCAACGGAACATGTGATGATTGAAATACTCCTCCTCCTGATATCGCTCGATGTGGCTGAGGTAGGTGACGTGAAGCGGCTGAGCATGCAGGACGGCATGGAATTTCAGGCTGCGATCCGCCATCCACAGATTGTGCACAGCCAGGTGCGAGTTGAACTCGCTGGTCAGGCGGGTAAAATGACGGTCGCCCGCCGTGAACAGGCGGCCCGTCTGCCCCCCATGGTTGACAACGAGACAGCCCAGGTTGGCAGTGGGATACCGTTCGATGTCGCGCAGGCGGCAGCCCGAGCCCGTGGCGATGAAGGTCATCCCAGCCAGGCCAGGCACGGGGTCGGGGAGCAGAATTTCCTCCTCGAGTGGGAACAGGTGACGAATCTCCAAGGCATCGCGCACACCCGCCGAAATGTTCCCAGCGCCGCCCTCACACGCACCCATCTGGTGAAGCAGGCGCCCCACCTCGCCCATTTCAGCCAGGATCGCTTCGATCTGTAAGGGAGTAGGTTTTGCCATGCGACCGCCTTTACCCGATCTTGAAGATCTGCGGCAGGCGTGCCAGCAGAGGGAAGTTCCCCGTAGCCATGAATTTTCGCTGCATCATGGCTTCCGTCCAGTTGGTCCTGCCCGTTTGAAGATTGATCCAGTCGTTCACGTCCGTACGGATGGTGAGACGGGCATAACCGAGTTCACCCTTGTGAACACTGCACTTCCCGTCGGCGAGGTGAAGGTAATATGTTCCCGACTGCGCACCGCTGAAGACGAATTGAATATCCACGTTGAGGCCGCGCGCAGCCTCAGGGTTGATGCTTTTGGCAAGCTCCTGGAGGATCTCTTCACAGGTTGGGTTCTCGTTCATGAATTCTCCGATTCTGGTTTCTTTTGTTGTTGCAGGAAGGCGACCACAGCCTGCGCGTCCTCCTGCCCCAGGGCGGAATCCACCAGGGCAGCCGCCTCTTCCCTGCTCCAGCGGCGGATAACGCCTTTAACAAACGGGATGGACGCGGATGACATGCTGAACTCATCCAGGCCCATGCCCAACAACAACGGGGTTGCCAGCGGGTCGCCCGCCAGTTCGCCGCACAGCCCAACCCACACGCCACGCTCGTGAGCCTGCTGGATGGTCAGGCGGATCAACCGCAGCACGGAGGGATGGAAATGGTCGGCAATGTTCTGGACGGACGGGTTGGTGCGGTCCACGGCCAGCGTGTACTGGGTCAGGTCGTTGGTGCCGATGCTGAAGAAATCCACCTCGGCGGCGAGCAGGTCTGAGGTCAGCGCCGCGGCTGGGACCTCGACCATGATCCCCACCTGCGGAGTCCCCGCCTGTCCGCCTGCAGCGACGATCTCATCCCGCGCCTCGGCAATCAGCGCCCGTGCTGCGCGGACCTCGCCCACGGTGGTCACCATCGGGAACATGATGCGGATCTCGCGCCCGTGCGCCGCGCGCAGGATGGCGCGCAGTTGGATCTTGAACAGGTCGGGCCGTCCCAGGCAAAGGCGAACGCCGCGATTTCCCAGGAACGGGTTGTCCTCACTGGAGACGGGCAGGTACGGCAGAGGCTTGTCACCACCAACATCCAGCGTGCGGATGATGAGCGGTCGGTTCCCAAGTTTGTCCGAGATCCCCGCATAGGTTTGGAACTGCTCCTCTTCGCTTGGAGCGATCAGCCGATCCAGGAACAGGAATTCGGTCCGCAACAAACCGACACCCTCGCCGCCAAACTCCACCACGCGGCCCGCCTCGGCCATCGAACCGATATTCCCCGCCACTTCCACCCGCACCCCGTCCAGTGTGACGGCGGGTTGGGCGGCATTGGTCAAAGCGTGCGAGAGCCGCGCCTGTTGTTGTTTCTTGCGCTGCAGGTACTCTTGCTGGATTTGTGGATCGGCCTCCAACAGAATCGTGCCTGCGCCGCCATCGATGATGATGGACGCGCCCGGGTCGATCTTCAGGATCTCGGGCCCCGCGCCCACAATGGCGGGGATGCCCAGGCTGCGGGCCAGGATTGCGGCGTGGCCCGACTTTCCGCCACGGCTGGTGACCAGCCCCAACACGAGCGAAGCATCCATGCGGGCCGTGGCAGAAGGAACCAATTCATCCGCCAGCACGATGACCGGGCTGGTGATCTGCTCCAAGCCCCTGGCTGAGATGCCCATCAACTCGCGAATCACCTGCCCGCCCACATCCATGATGTCGGCGGCCCGCGCGCGGAAATAATCGTCCTGCATGGCCTCGAAGGTCTCGCGCAGTTTCAAGGCCACACCTTGCACGGCAGCCTCTGCCTGGATGTTGTGTTCATGGATGGACTTCTCGATCTCGCCAGTGAAGGACGGATCGACCAGGAAGAGTCGGTGGGCGGCGAACACTTCCGCTTCGGCCTTCCCGACCTTTGCGGCGGTTTCCGTTTCCAGAGCTTCCAACTTCTCCCCCACCCTTTCGAGCGCAGCCCGCAGGCGGACCAATTCCGCCTCAACCGAATCCACCCGTTTGGGTTCAATGGACGGCAACGCGTCGGTGTACAGGAACACAGGCCCCACCGCAAAGCCAGCCGAAGCACCGATGCCCTGTATGGTCTTCATCCCACATCCTCACCAAAATTACTTTCCACCAGGTTCTGCAGAGACTGGGTCGCCTCGGCAGCCCGCTCGCCCGTGGCCTGCACGCGGATGCGGTGTCCGCGTGAGATCTCCAGCGAGAGCACGCTCAGGATGCTCTTGGCGTTCGCGGGCGGTTTGGAATTCTCCAGGTTATTGATGGTGATCTCACAAGGGAATCCATTGGCCGCCTGGACAAATTTCGCTGCGGGGCGGGCGTGCAGTCCCGAAGGGTGACGGACCGTCGTCTCGAAACTGTGGACCGCTTCCACCGCGGCCTGACCTGCTTCGCCCGCTGGCGTCTCCGCCAGTTCGTCCACGTTCAGGCCCTCCGACAGGGTCGCCAGCGCCACTTCCTGCGACTCGACCGTCGCCAGGAAATTCATCTTCGCCGATTGCTGGAAGAAATCGATCAAACGATGCAACAGCTTGACCTGGCTGGCCGGGTTGACCACCGAGAGCAGGAAGATCAGGTGCACCGACACGGTCTGGGTCGGGTCACCCATGGTCTGGAACGTGACGGGATTCTTGAGGATGCCGAGAGAGATGCCAGGTTTCAGGCAGTGTTCCACATCGGTATGCGGCAAACCCACGGGCACCTCCGTCGGTATGCCGGTCGGGTACACAGATTCGCGATGGAGGACAGCGCTGGCAAAGGTGTCCTTTACATATCCCTTTTCGAACATGTTCTCCGCCATGATGCGGATGGCCTGCTCTGCCGTCGCCGCTTCCAGCCCAACAAGGATCAGGTCCCTGTTGAGGATCGGAGAGTCAGTTTGTTCCATGGTCCCCCCCTAAATGAGTTTGCTCATCAAAGCGCAATATGCCGAATTCTCGACGCGGTCAAGCGCATCATAGCCAGATTCAAGATCCTTGGCGAAAACGAACACCCCGTGCCGCGGTGCAAGGACCACGGCGGCCTGTTTCTTAACCCGTTCGATCTGTCCTTCCATAAACCCACAGACATAATTGGCAAGGTCCTGGGTGTGGGCAGGCGCATCGGGCACGTAACCGATCTCTTTGCCAAACTTATCGGTCGAGTACAACATGGACGGGATGGGCTTTTCCACCGAGCAGAAGACCAGCGAGTTACGGGCGTGCCCGTGGACCACGGCCGTGCCGTCTGGGTAGAAGCGATTGAGCAGGTCCTTGTGAACGCGCACCTCGCGCGAGACCTCGCCATCGCCTTCCAGTTTATTGGCTGCCAGGTCGAGGACCAGGATATTCTCAGGCTTCATATCCCAATGGAACTTGCTGCCCGCATAGCGTGGCGTCATGAGGATCACATCCCCCATGCGGACACTCACGTTGCCGCCGGCGGCATCGGTCAGATAACGTTCATACATGACCGAACCAATTTCTGCGATCGCTTTCCGCATTTCATAAATTTCGTTGGACATTTTCTATTCCTCAATTCTTATAGTTCGACCTTGCGGAGGATAACCTGCGCCTCCAATTGCTGGACAAGGGCAGGGTCAATGAACCCTGCACCAATTACCTGTGTATTGGCCGCTCCGCATGCCACCCCCCGGCGGGCGACGGATTCAAGATTCCCGTTTTCGAGCATCATCGAAGCCATGCCCGCCAACAGGGAGTCACCGCAGCCCATGACGTTGATCACATTTTCCATAACGAGCATACCTTCGAGGCAGGTGCTGCCATCGGTGACGAGCAGGCCTTCGCGTCCGCGCGAGAGAGCCACCCATTCGATGCCGCTGCGATGCATTTCGAGCATGGCCTGCACCTGATCCTGGCGGCTGACCAGGGGATGCCCGACCAGTTCCGCCAGTTCGTCACGATTGACTTTCAACAAGCGGGGTTTTGCCCGCGCCCCCTCTCGCAGGGAGATTCCCGAACTATCCAGCCCGCAGGGGATGCCACGTTTCTCCGCAGACTGGATCAGGTCGAAGTGGAGAGCCGCCAACTCGGAAGTCTGGCCCGAACCGCAAAACAGGACGAGTTTGGCATTATCGAGAAGATGAATAAAATGATTGCGGAATTTTTCCAACTCATCGGCTTCCACTTTTTGCCCGGGCTCATAGATGGCGTAGGTCTGACCGGTCTCCTCCTCCACGATCATGAGCGAGGTGCGGGTGGGCGCGCGGCAGATCATGAAGTCCGTGTGGACTCCTTCGGATGCGAATTGCTGGATGAGCAGGTCGCCGGTGTATCCGCCCTGGAAACCGGTGGCGATCACAGGGACGCCCAGACGGGTCAGGGCGCGCGCGGCGTTATTTCCTTTCCCTCCGCCATAGACCATTTCAATGCGAGCGCGCACAGCATCGTTGGGGCGAAGGCGGGGCAGGCGGATGATCTTATCGAGCGCAGAGTGGATGGTGACAGTGAGGATCAAGGCAGACCGTCCGAGGCATCCCCCGGTGGAGGCCCACCGGGGGATCAAAGTAAAGGAGTTTGTTAGTCGGCTGCGCCAGCGGGGGCATCCGCATAGGGGCGGGGGTTGCCGGCAATGCCGCCGCTTGCGGCGGCCGCGGCGTTCTCACGGCGCTTCATTGCGCGGACATAGTACCAGCCGCAGAAGGCCAGCACTACGATGGACACGGCGCCAAGCGCAAGGTGGCCATTGAACATGTCGATGATGGAGAAGACCATCAAGCGCATGCCGGCGGCGTTGGTCTCGAGCCAGGTCACCATGCCATAACCCTGCGCATCCTTCGCCAGGGTTTCGAACACACCTGTTGACTTGGCCAGGTCGGTGAGATAGGGGGCAAAGTAGCTGGCTGCGCCGAGGTAGACCGGGATGCCGATGATCGCCAGGATGGAGGACTTCACCACATCACCCTGCGCAAGTACCGTGGTGGTGGCAATCAGGGAGACAGCGATGATCGAGCCGAATGGCAGCACAATGTTGTAGGGCAGGATGGCTGCGAAGACCAGGATGAACGGGGCCGCGATGATGCCAGTCACCCACAGGGCGTCCACACCACCGAGCACAGGCCAGTCCAGGCCGACATAGAAGGCTTTGCCGGGGAAGCGCTTCTGCATGAATTCCTGGGCGCCTTCAGCGACCGGGGCCAGGGCACGGGCGAACAGACCAGCCATCATGGGGAAGATCGTGAGGATGGCGGCACAGCTGACCACGAGGGTGGCAATGTCTTTGAGATTGAAGCCAGCCAACAGGCCGAAGATCAGGCCGAGGATGGCGCCAAGGATGTAGTTTTCGCCCAGGATGCCGAAGCGGCGGCGGAAGTCGGCGGGGCTGGTCTTGATCTTCTCGATGCCGGGGATCTTCTCGATCAGGTCGAGGATGGGGGCCATCCAGATGATGTCGAGCAACATATTGTGGGAGACGGCAATGCCGGGAATCTTGGTCAGGTTGTAGACCTGCTCGCGGGTATAGTCAGCGCTGATAAGTTCGAGGACAACCCAAATCGCGGCGACCAAAAAGCCCATCGCCAGAGCGCCACCCTCGCCAAGGAAGCTGTCCTTGAGCAAGGCAGACACGAACGCGCCCAGAGTGGCCTTGTGCCAGACATTCCACATATCGACATTGAGGCATTGGGTCCAACCAGCCCAGAGCATGATGACGTTGATGACGATCTGGAGCGGGAACATAAATACGGCATACGGCCAGGCCCACGAGATCACGGAAGCCACGGTCCAGCCAAGGTCGAATGCGGGCAAAGGATGGGTGGGGAAGCGGGCAATCATCGCCTGACCAGCGCCTTGCAAGGCGGGGAAGGCAAATCCGAACAGGATGTTCATGCCGGTGAACGCAATACCCAGCAGCAGGCCGGCGCCCAGCGCCTTGGTCCATTTCATGCCCAGGGCCAGGCACAAAATGAACATGATCACGGGCAGCACAACGTTCGCGCCGTAACCGAGAAAGTCGCTAATGAATTGAAGTGCTGATGCCATTCTTGATTCTCCTTGTTAGGTTTCGGAACTTAAATCCACAGAGAACAGAACTTTACAAGGTGATGATTTTGATCTTATAGGCTCGAGCCTCCTTCCGCGCATTCCATGGGCAACTGCAATGTCCCTACTTTGTCATTTCGGCGATCTTGTCGATCAGCGGCCCCACGCCCACGCCCGTGAGCAGGGGGATGCCGCTCAGAACAGGGATCGGAAGTTCGTTGTCACGGGAGGCGTAAGGCGTGATGGACACGAGCAAGTCCGCCAACCGCGCCTCCGACTCCAGGCTTTTCATATCAACAGCACGTACCTCCGCCTGGATTCCGCGTTCCCGCAGCAGATTCCGTAATTTCTCTGCAGCAACGTTCGATGTGGCGACCCCCGATCCACAAGCTACGATGATCCTTTTTACTGGCATTCTTCCTCCGTTGGGTGGTGAAAAAATTGTCGGTACGAAATATCGATACGTCTTCGCTAAAACGGATAACCCCAGGCCCTGAACTGTTTTTTGATTTTGAGAATATCGTCTTCAGACAGGAAGGGGGTTACACAAATCACCGGCAGATCGCGGTCTGCAACATTACGGGCTGTGGTGATGATGGCGTCCACATTGGTCTTGTCCATACGAGACAGTTCCCGCAGCGACACGTTGGCAACGATCTCGAGGTTGGGAATCTCGGTTTTCAATCTGGAGACCAGCATCCATACGGAGACCCCACCCGTGGGGCAAACTACAATCACGCGTGGGGAGTGCTTTTTATTTTTTCCATTCTCCTCCATCTGTCTGGCCAGGACAAAATACATCGCCAGGAAGGCCGTCTCTTCGCGACTCAGATCCCCCAACTCCGGGCTGAGGGTCTTGATCGCATCCACGGTGGCCTGCCAAATGTCCGGGTAGGAGCGGATCACGTCATTTGCAAAGGGATTGTCGATGGGCAGGTTGTACTTGAAACGGACAAGCATGTTCCCAAGGTGCTTTTGCATGCGTTCGAGCAATTCAGGATTATTGATCTCAC
This sequence comes from Chloroflexota bacterium, assembly GCA_016191845.1. Taxonomy (GTDB): domain Bacteria; phylum Chloroflexota; class Anaerolineae; order Anaerolineales; family Villigracilaceae; genus JACPVF01. The sequence goes on along the minus strand of JACPVF010000017.1, from coordinate 88,641 downwards.
GCCCTGTGATTTTCCCCACCTGCCCCACCAAGCGGTCTGCAAGCGCAACCACGTGTTTGTTATCGAGCTTAAGTTCCCTGGGTTCATCGGTCAGCGTGTCGCTGTTGCGCGGCGAGGAAAAGATCTCCAACAGGAAGACTAACGCCTCAGCCTGGGGCAAGTGCTGATGGTTCTCCTGAAAGTAAACGTCTTCGATCATCCGAAGGACGCCTGTTTCCTTTTCGCTAAGCGCCGTCTCGGTGTATTCCCCGGGCATGGACACCACCTGTCCATTTCGACAACGGAAGAGAGCCACGGCCCAATACAGGGCCAGGTACAGGAAGCGGCTATCTCCAAATTCGAGCGAGAACTCATCCTCCATGCGATTCAGGAGCCGCATCGCCCCAGGGAGGTCCCAGGTTTTCAGCACTTGAATAATGTCATTTTGAACAGGGTGCAAAAAATTATTGCTGGACTTTTGCTCATCGATTCCCCACTGGATCAACTTCATCAAGGTCACTTCTGGAACCACTTCGAGGATCAACAACACCAACATGTGGCGGATGGCGATCTCCGGGCCAACAACCCTTGTTCCACGACGAGGGCGTTTTTGCAAAAAGATCTGCTGACCGGCGAGCCGCTCCTCGACAATGCTTAACTCCCGGAGAAGGGTGGCTTTTGAAAGGGAGACTCTCCTGGCGAGGTTTTCGAGAGACTGATAATCGGAACTGCACAGGAGCTCAAAGATCAGCAATTGTTTGCGTTCTGCCGGGGAATAAACCGCCTGTACCCTGACCCGGTTCAATTCGTTGAGCAGGGACTCGCGGCATGATTCTTCAATATCCAGTTTATAACCCAACTTGGGACGGGAGACGATGTGACCAAAGCGCGGCTGCAGCCAGGTATTGATCGCAGAAATGTTATACCGAATAACCCCACTGGACAGGCCAAATTTCTTCGCAATCGTATCTGCAAAGACCGGCGCTCGAGCCTCTTCCAGTTCGAGCAAGATCGCAACCTGTACTGAAGTCAACGGAACATCCATATGATGGGAGTGGTCCAAAAGTACTACAGAATCTACCTAGACAAAATACAGTCTAAAATTAGATTAATAGTAGCAAAAAAACAGGTTGAGAATCATCTAAATCATATCATTTTTGCAAGGAATTAATCAACAATTACACCAATTTATAAATGAAGAATTATTCACCTGGGGGTCCACAAAAAATGATCAGAATGGTCGATAAATTCGAGAGATTCCACTCCTATAATTAAATATTCGATTTGCACATACCATTACCCAATGTGATTGTGCCAAGTTGAATGTTGATTCTTCGAAGGCATTCCATTCGGATAGCGAGGTAAAGGAATATGAGAATCAAGGTCGTTGTGCTAGGGGGGAGTTCGCTATCCACCCCACTATTGGCGGAAGCCATTGCTCGCTGTTCCCCTCATGCAGGTTATGAAATTGTGTTAGTCGGCAGAAATACGGAAAGACTCAAACTTGTTCAAAGCGTCTCGCAGGAAGTGATACACGGTTCCAAGGCGTACATTCAGGTATCCGTTACAACTGATTTCGAGCGGGCATTGGAAGGGGCTGCGTATTGTGTCAATCAGATTCGGCCCGGCGGACTCGAGGGAAGGCTCTTCGATGAGACTTTCCCGCACCGCTTCGGCATTCCCGGCGAAGAGACTCTGGGCCCTGGTGGCTTCAGCAATGCCTGTCGAAGCCTGCCGGTGGTTTTGAATTTTTGCCATATCATGGAGCGGAGCTCACCAAACATCATTCTGCTTAATCTGACCAATCCCTGCAGCCTGTTGCAATATGCCATTCGCACATATACGAATGTGAACATCATAGGGCTGTGCGAATTACCCGTTGTGATGATGGAGGGTGTGGCCGGTTTGCTCGGCATTCCACGGACCGAACTTGATTTCCGACTAGGGGGCATGAACCATCACAGTTGGATCACGGCAGTACACCAAGCAGGGCGGGACCGTCTTCCCGAGGTCCTCGCACAGGTGGAACGCCTGCCCAAACTGCATGTGGATCCTGAGTTGGTGCGGGCGCTGGGAGCAATCCCATCCCCGTTCATACGGTATTACTTTCATCCTGACCGAATTCTAAAGGAAACTTCAGGCAGACCCGCAAGAGCACAAGAACTGATTGAATTGGGCGCTTCCATGCTGGAAGATTTTCAACGTTGGAAGCCTGGGACAGGTTCCGCTCCTTCTACACTACGGACCCGGGGAGCGATCTGGTACGAAAAGATTGTCGCCCCTCTGTTGGTGACTCTTGCCGAAAAACGAGACGGGATTTTCCCGTTGAATATCGAGAATCATGGCGCATTGACGGGTTTGCCAGAAAAAGCCGTTATAGAAACACTCGTGGAAGTAAGAAATGGCATCTTACAACCCCCAAATCCTCTTCATTTTTCGACTGACATCCAGGTCATGCTCGAAAGTCATTGCGCATTCGAAATGCTCACTGCGCAGGCCGTGGTAGAACATGATCGGAACAAGGCATTGCGCGCGCTCCTGTCGGATAAACTTGTCACGTCTTTCGATCAGGCTCGGCAAATCGTAGATGAAATATTTAAAACGCTCCCGTAGCGGAACAGGAATATTTATTTCACCTTAGCAGATTCGCGGCAACATCTCACCCGCCAGCATGTCCACCACACGGGTGCTGCCCAACGCAGTCTTGAGCAGGACACGGCCCTTCGGCTCGGCAGCCACCTCACCGATGGCGACCGCCCCTTCCCCATAGCGGGTCTGCTTCATTGCGGCCAGCACCTTCTCCGCATCTTCGTGCGCCACGATGGCGATCAGCTTACCCTCGTTCGCCACGTACAGCGGATCGAAGCCCAGCATCTCGCAGGCCGCGTTGACCTCGGGATGCACGGGGATGGTCTCTTCATCGAGGACGATGCCCACCCCTGATTGACCCGCGATCTCGTTGAGCGTGGTAGCCAACCCGCCGCGCGTAGGGTCACGAAGCACGTGGACGTTCGGGCTGGCGTCCAGCATGGCCGCGATCAGATGATTGAGCGGCGCCACGTCGCTTTGCAGGCTGGATTCGAATCCCAGTTCGCCGCGCGCGCCGAGGACCGCGATGCCGTGGTCGCCGATGCTGCCCGAGAGGAGCACCACATCGCCAGGTCTGGCGTTCGCACCGCTGACGTTCACGCCTTCGCGCACCACGCCCACTCCCGCCGTGGTGATGTACAGGCCATCGGCCTTGCCCTTCTGCACGACCTTGGTATCGCCCGCCACGATCTGCACGCCCGCCTCCTCGGCCGCCTGCCGCATGGACTCGATCACGCGTTTGAGCGTGTCCATTTGCAAACCTTCTTCGAGGATGAAGCCAGCGGTGAGATAGAGCGGCTTTGCGCCCAGCATGGCCACATCGTTGACCGTGCCACACACGGCCAGCTTGCCGATGTCGCCGCCAGGGAAAAACAACGGCCAGACCACATGTGCGTCGGTGCTGATCGACAATTTCTGTCGCAGCCCGTCAGGCACGACCAACGCCGCGTCGTCTCCCTGCTGCAAGGCTGGATTCTGGAATGCGGGCACGAAGGCCTTCTGGATCAACTGGTGACTCATGCGTCCGCCCGCGCCATGTCCCATGACGATCTGTTCGTTGTGTGGCAAAGGCGGCGCACACACTGCGCCTTCGATGTTTACTGTTTCATCGGTCATATTACGCTTCCACTCTCTTGTACTTATAATACGCCGCGCACGCGCCCTCAGACGAGACCATCGTCGCGCCGAGCGGATTTTCGGGCGTGCACTGTTTGCCAAAAGCGGGACAATGATGCGGCTTCTTCAACCCTTGCAGGATCTCACCCGCGATGCACAGCGGCGACTCTTCGGCGTGGATGTCGGCCACGTCGAAGCGCTTCTCGGCGTTGTACTCACCGAACTCGGGGCGCAGGCACCAGCCGCTCATGGGAATCATGCCGATGCCGCGCCACTTGCGGTCGCATTCCATGAAGACCTTGTTGATCGCCGCCTGGGCAGGCTTCAGGCCATCAAAGGTCACCGCACGCTGATAGGCATTGGCCACCTCAATCTTACCCGCTTCGAGCAATTGCACCGTGGTCAGGATTCCCTGCACAATATCGAGCGGTTCGAAGCCCGTCACCACCATTGGGATTCTGAATTTCTCCACCAGCGGCGGATATTCCCAATAACCCATCACCGCACTGACATGTCCCGCCAGCAGGAATCCCTGCACGCGGTTGTGAGGTGAACTCAGAATGGCATTGATCGCAGGCGGTACGCGCACATGCGAAACCAGAATGGAATAATTCTTCAGACCCAGCTTCTGCGCCTGCAACACGCTCATCACGTTCGGCGGCGCGGTCGTCTCGAAACCGATGGCAAAGAAGACCACCTGCTTGTCTGGATGCTGCTGCGCCAACGCCACTGCATCCAGCGGCGAATAGACTACGCGCACGTCCCCGCCCTGCGCCTTGACTGAGAACAGGTCGCGCTTCGAACCAGGCACGCGCAGCATGTCGCCATACGAACAGAAGATGACGTCTGGGCGCGCAGCGATCTCCAAGGCCTTGTCGATCAACTCCAGCGGAGTCACGCACACGGGGCAGCCCGGGCCATGCACCAGCTCGATCTCGGGCGGCAGCAACTGGTCGATGCCGTGCCGCACGATGGCATGCGTCTGCCCGCCGCAGATCTCCATCAAAGTCCACGGACGCGTCACCGTGCGGCGGATCTCTTCGATCACGCTCTTCACCAGCGCCGCGTCACGATATTCGGTCACGTACTTCATGCAGCTGATCCAGTCCCCAGTTCTTCTTCGAGGCTGCCGATCTGACGCAACAGGTCAAGCGTTTCGAGCGCATCTTCCTCGCTCAACACGCTGATCGCGAACCCAACGTGGATCACACAATACTCGCCCACCCGGGCCTCGGGCACGTAATCGAGGCAGGCTTCGCGGAAGACTCCGCCGAAGTCCACCCTGGCCATTTTCAACCCGCCCTTTTCATACGTCTCAACGATCTTGCCTGGTACACCCAAACACATAATATGCTCCTTGTCAGATACTAAAGGTCTTGGAGACCTTTAGTATCTCAACTTGTTCGCAGCGATGACAGCTTGCCCCAACGAGAGTCCGCCATCGTTCGTCGGTACCTCTCGATGTATGTATACTTCGAAACCATCTTTTTCCAATAGTGATAATGTTCGTCGTAATAGTGTGATATTCTGCCAGACTCCGCCCGACAGAACGACTTTCTTAATTTGTACATCCCTGCTGATGTCCAGTGTGACTACGCGCACGGCATTTGCGACACCATTGTGGAAGCGGGCCGAGATCTTCGGAAACGGGACACCCGCCAGCACATCCGCGACGAGGGCTTCCACCGCGCTTCGCGTCTGGATTTTGGCCTGATCCAGCTCGAACGGGTAGATCCCCGCCTCAGCCTCATCCGCCAACGCCTCGAACTCGATGGCCGCCTGCCCCTCGTAGTTGACCTTTTGGCGTACACCCGCCAACGCCGCCGCCGCGTCGAACAGGCGGCCCATGCTGGAGGTCTGTGGTGTGTTGATCTTCTTTTCCAACTGAATGCGCAGCTTGACCTGGTCCTCGGCGCAGAACTCCAAAACAGGCGCGAGGCGGTCGTCCCACTCCAGGCCCAGGGACCAGAGCAAGGCCAGGGCAGTGCGCGCAGGGCGCTTGATGGCCGCGTCCCCGCCTGGCAGCAGGAAATAATCCAGATGGGTGGCGCGCTGATAGGATATGTAATCCGCGACCAGCACTTCCCCGCCCCAGATGGCGCCGTCATCGCCGTAGCCTGTGCCATCGAACGAGATGCCAATGACGGGTTCGTTCAGTCCATGCTCGGCCATGCAGGCCGCGACATGCGCGTGATGATGCTGGACTGCGATCAGCGGCAGGCCTTCGCGCTCGGCACGCTCCTGGGCATAACGCGTGGCGAGATAATTAGGATGCATGTCGTGCGCAATCGCCACAGGCTTGACGCGGAACAGGCGCTCAAAATGCTCCACGCCTTGCTCATAGGATTTCAGAGTTTCATAATTTTCCATGTCGCCGATGTGGTGGCTGAGGAAAGCATAATTGCCGTTGGTGATGCAGAAAGTATTCTTCAACTCCGAGCCTGCGGCGAGAAGCTGCGGCACCTCGAAGGGCAGTTTGACAGGGAAGGGAGAGTAACCGCGTGAACGGCGGATGGGATACACCGACCGTGGACGGCGGACAGTGGGCAATGCATCACGGTCTACAGTCCATGGTCCATCGTCAAAAACACACACCACCGAGTCATCGCATCTCACGTGAATATCACGGTCATGCATCAAGAAGGCATCAGCCAGTTTGGACAGGCGCGTACGGGCTTCGTCGTTGTTGGTGGCGATGGGTTCTTCGCTGAGGTTACCGCTGGTCATGACAAGGACTGTCCCCAAAGGGGATGCTATGGACGGCGAGCGGTAGTCGGTCAACAGTCCACGATCAAGCAGCAAATAATGCAATGGTGTGTAGGGCAGCATCACGCCCAGCCATTGCTGTTTGGGCGAGACTTCTTCCACAATATTCGACTCGGGTCTCTTTTTAAGCAAAACAATGGGCCGCGCTACAGATTGCAGTAGTTCGCGTTCAGCGTCGCTGACGTAGCAATGTTGCTCGATCGTTTCGAGGTCAGGCATCATCAGCGCGAAGGGCTTGTCCACGCGCAGCTTGCGGGCGCGGAGTTCGGCCACGGCGCTGGCATTGGTCGCATCGCAGGCCAGGTGGAATCCGCCCAGACCTTTGATGGCAACGATCTTTCCATTGGCAAGAAGGCGGCGCGTTTCAGCAATGGCGTCATCGTTCTGCATAGGCGGACGGCCGTCCGCCCCTACACCTTCCAACCAGACATGCGGTCCACACACGGGACAGGCCACAGGTTGCGCATGAAATCGTCGATTGGTCGGGTCAGTGTATTCGCGTTCGCAATCGGGACACAGCGGAAAGCCCGCCATGGTCGTCTTGGGACGGTCGTAAGGAATGTCCTTGATGATGGTGAAGCGCGGTCCGCAGTTGGTGCAGTTGATGAAGGGATAATGGTAGCGTCGGTCGGATGGGTCGAAGAGTTCTCGCAGACAGTCGGGGCAGATGGACACATCCGGCGAGATCGGCTGGAACGCGCCTTCGAGCGCCTCAGAATGGACAATGTCGAAGGAACGGAATCCGTTGGCAGGGCGGGAGAAAACAGTGAACTCGTCGATGCGCGAGAGTGGCGGGGCTTCGTCGCGCAGGGCTCGCACAAAGGCATCCAGCACATCCTGCTCGCCATCCACTTCGATGTCCACGCCCGCCGAGGTGTTACGCACCCAGCCTTTCAGGTCCAGTCGCGTGGCAAGGTTATAGACAAAGGGTCGGAAGCCGACCCCTTGCACGATGCCCGAGATATGGACCTGCAAACCTTGCATTATTTTTTCGCGTTCTGGACCAGCCACCCGACCCAGGCAGCAAGGCCTTCGCCTGTGCGGCAGGAGAGCGGGAAGGTGGTGACGCCCGGGTTGAGCACCTGCACGCCCTGCTGGAAGTAATCCATGCGGAAATTGACATAGGGTAGCAGGTCGACCTTGTTGATGATCAGCGCGTCCACGCCGCGATAGGTGCCAGGATATTTATAGGGCTTGTCGTCGCCTTCGGGGACGGAAGCGACCAGCACGGTCTTGTGTGTGCCCAGCTTGAAGTTGGCAGGGCAGACCAAATTGCCGACATTCTCGACAATCAGCAGGTCGAACTGCGTCAGGTCGAGTTGCTCGAGCGCGCCGCGCAGCATGACGGCGTCGAGGTGGCAGTCACCGCCCGTGTTGACCTGGATCGAGGCCAGCGCCCCCGCCTGCGCGGCGCGGTCGGCATCGATGGAGGTGGCGATGTCGCCATCCACAACGGCCACGCGCAATTTATCCTTCAACAGCGGCAGCGTCTGCTCGATGAGCGAGGTCTTGCCTGCACCAGGCGAGGCGATGATGTTGATCGAGAAGACGCCCGCGGCATCGATGCGGGCCTGGTTCTCCTGCGCCAGTCGGTCGTTGGCGTTGAGAATGTTTTCGACTACGGGGATGTTGGTTGGCATATGATTTCCGTATTGCTATTCTACGTCTATGGATTCGAGCGCAAACTCTTCACCTGCGATGATCTTCGCACCCACTCCGCCGCACTGTGGGCAAACCAATTCCTTGTCGGTGGGATGATATTTGTGGAAGCAGGTCATGCATTGCAGCTCAGCGGGCACACGGCGGAAGTTGAGTGTCGCCTTCTCGGCAATGGTGTCCCTGGCAACAATCTCCCAGTAGAACTGGATCGAGTCGTCCACCATGCTCGAAAGCTCACCCATCACGATGTTCAGAGCCGTGATGCGTTGGGCATTGGCCTTTTCCGCGTGATCGAGGGCGATCTTCAAAATAGATTGGGTGACAGGTAATTCGTGCATGGTGGAATTATTTTACTCATTTTGTCCGATTTTTATATGTGATAAAAATCACAATGATGTACCGATAAAGCGCCCACTTTTACCAGATGGCTATACGCTTGACTTGAGCGCGCGACAAGCCACTTGCGGCTCGAAGCGGTAGGCACCCAGACTGGCAGGAACCACGGCGGTCTGGAAGCGTTCCAGATCCACGCGCTCGCCATCTGCCATGAGCGACGCCTTTCCTTCGATGACGGTAATTGCATGGAAGGACTCGCCGCGCGTGTCCAGGTCGATGGGCTGGGTCGAGGCAGAGAGCAGGTCAAGGGTGAAGTAATCGCACCCGACCAAGGTGTGGGATGTGCCGTCACCGTAGGCGGGCATCGGGACGATGGGCGCGGTGAAATCGGGCCGTGTGGCGCGGATCGACTTCTCGATGTGCAGCGGGCGCTTCTCGGTCTGCGGGCGGCCCCAGTCGTAGACACGGTAGGTCCAGTCGGAGGTCTGCTGCACTTCGTAGACCAGCAGCCCGGGCCCGAGCGCGTGCAGTGTCCCTGCGGGCATAAAGACCGTGTCACCCTGCCCCACCGCAGCGTATCGCACATGCTCGATGATCGTTTGATTACGGATGGCCTCCGCCACGGTCTCGGCAGATGTGTTGGGCTGGAAGCCTGCAATCAACTTCGCGCCCGGCTCGGCTTCGAGGATGTGCCAGGCTTCGGTCTTGCCAAACTGGCCGGGACCCTCCAGCTCGAGCGCCAGCTTGTCATCGGGGTGGACCTGCAGTGAAAGCCACTGGGCGCAGTCCAGCAACTTGATAAGGAGTGGGAAACGCGTCCCTGTGCGGGAAACGGGACGAGCCCCCAGCAGGGTCCCGCCATATCGAGCGGCAGCCTCCCCGAGGGTCAGACCCGCCAATGGTCCCGCGTGGATGGTATCTTCTTCCCAGACCACCCAGGCCTCGGCCGTGGGATTGAATCCAGGGCGGAGTTTTTCTCCGCCCCAGACATAATCACGATACGCAGGATCGAGTTTGAGAAATGAGCACAAGGTCACGGCGATGCTCCAGGCCTAGGTGCCGACTACGATGCCGCCATCCACGCGCAGGGTCTCGCCCGTGATGAACGAGGCCTCGTCCGAAGCAAGGAAGAGGTAGGCATTGGCGATGTCGCGCGGTTCGCCGAGACGGCCAAGCGGCGTGCGGGCCTTCATGCCGTCGAGGATCTTCTCGGGCATGGCGGTCACCATTTCTGTGGCAGTGAAGCCCGGCGCCACGGCATTGACGCGGATGCCGAACTTGCCGAGTTCGCGCGACCAGACCTTGGTCATGCCGATCACACCCGACTTGGTGGCGACGTAGTTGGTCTGGCCGAAGTTGCCGTCCAGGCCGACGATGGAGGTGGCGTTGAGGATCACACCGCCGCCTTGTTTGGCCATCACGGGTGCGACCGCCTGCGTGCAGTTGAAGACGCCCTTCAAGTTGACGGAGATGACCGCATCGAAGTCAGCCTCGGACATCTGCCCGACCAACTGACCTTCCTTGAACTTGATCAACTGGCCGTCGCGCAGGATGCCCGCGTTGTTGACCAGCACATCGATGCGGCCAAACTTGGCAGACACCTCGTCGACCCAGGCTTGAACCTCCGCGCGGCTGGCCACGTTGACCTTGTAGAACGCGGCGCCCTCGCCGAGCGATTTAAGCGTCTCCTGGCCTGCGGCCTCGTTCAGGTCACAGATGACGACCTTCGCACCTTCTTCGGCGAAACGCAGGGCGGTAGCTTTGCCAATTCCCGCCGCGCCACCCGTTACGAGCACGATCCTATCCTTCATTCGCATGAGAAACCTCCAACCTCAAAGTGGATTATGGAACTCTCGAGTAAAAAATATAACGCCATTTTACCTCGCCGCCGCTGCAAAAGAAGAGATTGGGCCGCCAAAACCGCATTTTGGTTCGAGAGTTTGCGCAAAATACCCCAATTTTCTACCAGCAGCAAAAAAGTGCTTGACAAACCTCTCTGGATTCTGTAAGATGATGTTACCGGTCACGTGACCGGTAACATCAAACAAGAGTATCCTATGTCCAACTCCCGCCCCACCATTCGCGATGTTGCCCGCCAAGCTGGTGTTTCACACCAAACGGTTTCGCGCGTCATCAACGGCAGTGCAGACGTCCTGCCAGAGACTCGTGCCCTGGTGGAGGCTGCCATCGAACAAATGGGATACCGCCCAAGCGCGATTGCCCGCTCGATGGCGCGCGGACAGACCCACACCCTGGCCTGCATCTCCCCCAACCTGACCGACTTCACCTTTGCCAGCGTGATCGAAGGCGCAGAAATGGAAGCCCGCCAGCATGATTATTTCATGCTTTCCTCCTCGGCGGCCGACCCTCAAGCTTTCCGCGCGCTGGTGGATGAACTCGTCGGCCACAGCCGCGTGGATGGATTGATCGTCATCAACCCCTATGCGGACGAGCGATTTGAATACATCCCACAGAATTTTCCGCTTGTTTTCGTGGGCGCGCGCTCGCATGACTCGAACATTAGCTCTGTCTCCCTGGATGACGAGAAGGTAGCCTATGAAGCCACCCGTCACCTGCTCTCGCAGGGCCATACCCGCATTGCCCTGGTGACAGGACCCATGGAAGAGGATTGTTCCCAGGATCGCGCCGAAGGATATGCGCGCGCCCTGCATGAGGCGGGCCTGCCCGTGGACAAGTCCATGATTGTGGAAGGCGACTGGACGGCTACCTCAGGACAAGACGCCTTGCTTTCCTTCGCCGAGCAGGGACGCGTTCCCAGCGCGGTCTTCGCCCAGAACGACCGTATGGCCATGGGCGTGATGCATGCAGCCCGCGATATGAACATTCATGTCCCCAACCAACTGGCCGTCATCGGCGTGGACGACATGCCGCTGGCCTCCTATTTCGATCCTCCGCTCACCACCATGCGCCAGGATATTCCGCGCATCGGCCAGGAGGCGGCCCGTATGCTGGTTGACATCCTACAAGGCAGGAACAGCACCCCCCGTCAATTGAAGCTAACTGCCCAGTTGGTTGTTCGTCAATCCACTTCAGGCAAAGGAGGTGATTGACCCGCGCAATAAAACGACACACGAACGGCACGACCAGGTCTGATAAAAACAACCCTCAATTTCTGGAGAAGAAAAGATGAAACACAACCTGTTTTGGAAGGTCATCAGCCTTCTTGTCATCACCTCCTTCGTTCTCGTAGCCTGCGGCACGCCCGCCACGGAGGCACCCGCCGCCACCGAGGCTCCCACGAAGGCGCCCGCCACGGAAGCCCCCGCGATGACCGAAGCTCCCGCCGCCGGTGACGTGGCCCTTCGCTGGCGCACCCGCCCCGACAACCAGGAAGAGATCAATGTCTATAGCGAGATCAGTAACGAGCTCGACGGCCAGTTGGACGGCATCAGCCTGACCTACGAACCGGGCGGCACCGAAGGCGCGAACTATCAGGACCAGCTCCGCGCCGAAGTGGCGGCTGGCACGGCCCCCGATGTCTTCTGGATCCCCGGCACCGATGTGGCTGACTTTGCCACCCGTGGTCTGATCCTCAATGTTTCCGACCTGGCCACCAAGACCGAAGGCTTCGACGTGAAAGCCTTCTATTCTGGTCCCATGTACCACCTGACCTATAACCCCGACACTGACAAGACCGGTGCCGACTCGGGCGCCCTGTGGGGTCTGCCCCGTGACGTATCGACCTTCGCGCTGTACCTGAACATGGACCTGATCAACGAAGCCGGCGCGCCCGACCCGCGTGAACTGGCCAAGCAGGGCAAATGGGACTGGAACGCCTTCCTCGAGGTGGCCCAGAAGACTCGCGCCCTTGGTTCCGACATCTACGGCTATGGCGCCAGCGCCTGGTGGGGCCCGAACGGCGTGTGGATCAATGCAGCTGGCGGCTCCTTCTTCAATGCCGACCGGACTGCCTGCGCCCTCAACACCCCCGAAGCCCTGAAGGGCCTCGACTTCCAGCGCTCCCTGTATGCTGATTACGATGTGGCCGTGCCCTACGGCGAAGATCCCGAGCCGCCCTTCCGCGCCGGCAAGGTTGCCATGTTCCAGAATGGCCGCTGGGCCACGCCCGGCGTCCGCACCGTGACCTTCAACTGGGACGTGGTCGAACTGCCGAACGGTCCCTCGGGCACGCCCGGTAACTGGCTGTTCTGGGGTGCGTATGTGATCAATGCCAAGACCGAACACCCCGAAGAGGCCTGGAAACTCGTCCAGGCGCTGACCACCGCCCAGACCCAGGGCAAGGTCGCCGCCCTTGGCGCGAACATCCCCAGCCGTGTCAGCCAGGAAGCCCTCGATGCCTTCCTGACCTTCACCCCGCCCGCCAACAACCAGGCCTTCCTGAACGGGATCGCGGATTCCGCCAAGCCGACCGCTGAAGGCCCAGTGTGGGCTGGCTCCTGGCCCGAGTTCGACAAGATCGTCGGTCCCGCCATCCAGGCCGTGTTGACAGGCGGCACCACCATAGATGACTTCGGAGCCACCATCTGCGACGAAGCCAACAAGGTCTTTACCAAGTAGTTTCTCTCCTTCTTGATGAGGGGCAGGCGGTGACGCCTGCCCCTCCAAGCTGAACGCCATCCCCAAGGAACCAAGCCGTGTCTTTGTGCCTTTGTGATGTCGTCGAGTCCCATCCACTCTGAGAGGCCCGCCATGACCGATCTCTTGAAGGTAGATTCTCGCACAATGCTTCTCCTGCGTCTCAGCACCATCTGGCGCTGGTTGTTTGCACTCCTGACCATAGGCGGCGCAACCGCCTTGTGGACGGGTGGCCTGCCCATCTCCGCGCTATGGCAAAAGATCCTGTTGACGGTCGTGCTGGTCACGGCTGCCATCGCAAGTGGAATCGCTGCCGTTCTCATTGGCCGCTGCGACCACCGCGGACGAATGATCTCGCTGGTGCTCGACTATCTGGCCTTCGCGGCCTGTTTCGTCCTGACTCTGAACGCGGGCGAAGTCTTCATCGGCATCGACGCCCTCGGCGGGACATTTGGGCACGGCGTCCCCTATCTGGGCATCGTCCTGCTCGGATATCTGCTCGGCACCCTCGAAGATTACCTCCCTAAAAAGCACACCCCCGAACAAAGCCTGAAAGCCGTCAGTCGCTGGGTGATGGTGGGCGGTCTCGTCCTGTTCCTCTGGCAGGTGGATGCGGTCCAGGGCCTTATATATGTAATCGGGAAGATCGCCCGACCTGCAGGGTTGGCATCTGTCGCAGGCATGCTGGTATTCGGTCTGTCCCTGTGGGCCATGTGGCGCGAACCAACCGCCACAGCCATGAACGTCAAGACCCATCACGAACAGGTCCTCAACGGCTGGCTGTTCCTTTCTCCCAACCTGCTGGGATTCTTGATCTTCTTTGCGGGCCCGCTCCTGCTCTCCTTCTATTTTTCTTTCACCGACTCAGACGCATTCAACCCGCCCAACTGGATTGGCTTCGCCAATTACGCCAAGATCCTCAACATCCGCCTGGCGCTGCTCAACTCCCCCACCCAACTCGCACGCGAAGTGATCGACGTCAAGATTTACGACGAGGTAGGCCGCCTGGTCGTCGGCAATTTTGGGATCCTGTTCGCCGCGGCCGACAAATTCTTCTGGATCGCCCTCCGCAACACTTTGACCTTTGCCTTGCTGGCCGTACCCATGAGTGTAATACCCGCCTTAGTGTTGTCCAACGTCCTCAACAGCAAACTGCCCGGCATGAAGTTCTTCCGCGCCGTGTATTTCATGCCGAGCATCGCTGCCGTGGTGGGCATCTCGCTGGTCTGGCAATGGTTGTACAACGCCACCATCGGCTACATCAACTATTTCATCACGCTCGGCATCGAATTCTGGAACAACCTATTCCATATCGCAATTGTTGACCCAAAGATCCAATGGGTCTCGGACGAGAAAACCGCCCTGCTGGCTGTCATCATCATCGCCGCCTGGCAGACGATGGGCTTCAACACCGTGCTGTTCCTGGCGGGCCTGCAAAACGTTCCGGGCGAGTTGTACGAGGCCGCCACCGTGGACGGCGCAGGTCCGTGGGACAAGTTCTGGCGTATCACCCTGCCCATGCTTGCACCGACCACGTTTTACGTGGTCACCACCACCACCATCCAGGCCATGCAGGTCTTCGAACAGGTCTTTATTCTGATGAACCCACCCGAAGGTCCGAACAACTCGACCATCACGCTGGTGCTCTACCTGTACCGCAGCGGATTCCAGAACTTCAAACAGGGATACGCATCCGCCATCGCCTGGGTGCTGTTCATCGTCATTTTCGGGCTGACGCTCATCCAGTTCCAGCGCCAGCGCAAATCCAGCATCTACGAAAGCTGACAGGAGGCGCCGCATGAAACCTCAATCCTATCGTCTGATCCGCTTCCTGAACAACCTGGCCGTGTATGTGGTTCTGATCTTCTTCGCATTCATCATGCTGTTCCCGTTCCTGTACATGTTGTCCACCTCGTTCAAGCTGCCCGCCGACACCTTCCGCTATCCACCGCGCATGTTGCCGCGCGACCCCGTCAGCGTCACCGTGACAGGTTACAAGGAACCGCTTCCGCTCTACTACATCGAAGTAGATGGAGGGCAGAAGGAATTTGCACTCGCCAAAAGCAACATCAAGGTGGGCACCTTTGCCCCGGCCGACGATCCCTCGGCGAGCGTGGAACGCTACCTCTCAGAAGTGAGTCCCACGGGCGGCGCAATGGACCAGAAGACGGTCGCTGTCAACGGCAAGGAGGAGAAACTCTACGACGTGACGGTGGACGGGCAGGTCGTCCCGATGATCCTGCTCAGTCAGACCACCGTAGGTGAGTTCATCGACCCGCAAAATCCCGAGATCAAGGCGTATCAGAACGTGCGCCTCAGCCAGCCCGTGGAAAATCTGAGTTGGCACCCCGAAAACTACAACGCGGTGATCGAGCTTCAGGGCCTGGACCGCGCCCTGACCAACACCGCGCTGGTCACCATCCTGGTGGTGCTCGGTCAATTGCTGACTTCGGTGCTGGGCGGATATGCCTTCGCGCGCCTGAAATTCCCAGGCCGTGACACGGTGTTCGTGTTCTACCTCGGTACCATCATGATCCCCTTCGTAATGCTGATCGTGCCTCTCTACCAACTGATGGTAGCCATCGGTTGGACCGACCGCCTGGCCTCGCTCATCATCCCGTGGATTTTTACCGCCTACGGCACCTTCCTCATGCGCCAGCACTTCATCACCTTCCCCAAGGAAATCGAAGAAGCTGCAGTCCTGGACGGCGCCTCGCGCCTGCAGATTCTACGTGACATCCTCATCCCGGCCTCCATCCCTGCCCTGGCCACCCAGGCCACCTTCACCTTCCTCTACGCCTGGAATTCGTTCATCTGGCCGCTGGTGGTGATCAACGTGGGCAATGAGAAGAACCACGTCCTCACCCTGGCCCTGAACGTGCTGCGCGGGCGCGCCTCCGACACCCCCAACTTGATCCTGGCGGGCGCAGCCATTGCCATCATCCCGCCGCTGATCGTCTTCATCCTCGGCCAGCGCTTCTTCGTCGAAAGTGTAGCCAGCAGCGGCGTCAAAGGTTGACACAAGAGTATACTAGGGCAAACCGCCAGCCAAACAAAGGCTGGCGGTTTCAAAAAATATCCCTGGAATCATCCCACTCAAGGAGAAAGAACCCATCATGCAAAAGAAGAACGGCCGCTACGAACTGTACGGCAACCCGATCACAGAGTCACAAAGCCGCGCTGCGGATCGCTGGCAGGAAATGTTGGCCAAGAAATTCAGTTTCGACCCCAATGAAAAATTCAACCTGAGTGTCAAGGATCACCCCTACGGCGGCGGAATCTTCGGCTTGAAGGACATCGTCCGCGATGGGAGCGGCGCGCCACTCGACAAGACAAACGGGGTGGTCGTCAGCACCATCCGCATGGGCTTTGGTCATTACCGCATCGCCATGGCAGGCGTCTCGGCGGCCAAGGCGATGGGATTCACCCCCTACTGGCTCGACCTGTTGTCCATCCCGGGCATCACCACCGACGTCATCAACTGGTGCAACACCAACTACAGCAAATACTCGCGCATCTCCCAGCGTTATCCCTGGTTCGACAAGTACGTGTGGGAGTCGCTCACCACAGGCGAACCGTCCCTGCCGGGCTTGAACACCCTGTTCAACAACTGGATCGTGACCTGGCCGTGGCGTTTTATCAAGACCGAGGTCAAGGACTACAAGATGAGCGAGTTGTTCCGCAACCTGTACGCGGCCCTGCCCTCCGACATGCCCATCCTGACCTCGCACATGTGGAACTGCATGGGCGCTGTCGCAGGCGGCATGACCAACGTCGTGGACATGATGTTCGATAACTGGCCAATGGCCTTCCAGTTGACCGAAGGCGCGAAACACGCCGTCCAATCCCCCTCCGGCTACTACGGCTTCCGTGTGATGCGCGGCTTCGACGACAAGGGCCGCGTGATGAAGCCCGTCCCCACGGATGCGCTTTACTACACGGGTCACCACGTGGACCATGAGCTGGTCGAGAACATCGAAGCCGATTGCACGGGCCGCATCGAACGCATGAAGGCGGGCGAGCCGCGCCGCTTCCTCGTCACCATGGGCGGGGCGGGCGCGCAGCGTGAGCTGTTCAAGGCCATCATTGAGCACGCCATCCCGCTCATCCAGAAGGGAAAGGTCACCCTGTTCGTCAACCTCGGCGATCACAAAGACAACTGGGTCTGGCTGCAAGAGCAGCTCGTCCATCACAAGGATATGATCCACACCCACTTCACCTGGGACGACACCCGCGAGTTCACCGACAGCATCCGCCATAACTCGGCCAGCGGACTGCACGTCTTCCTGCACGACAACACCTTCCACGCCGTGTACGCCACCAACTACCTGATGCGTGTGATCGATGTGATGATCACCAAGCCCAGCGAACTGGCCTTCTACCCCGTACCCAAGATCTTCAACGCCCGCGTCGGCGGACACGAGATGTGGGGCGCCATCCGTGGCGCGGAGATCGGCGACAGCACCGTCGAGACCCGCACCATTCCGCAGACGCTCCAGGCCATCGATCTGATGACCGAAGAGCAGGACCTGCTTACGCTGTTCTGCGACCAGATCGTCAAGAACAAGAGCATTGGCATCTACGACGGCGCGTACAAGAGCGTCGAACTGGCCACGGGCAAGAAATTTACCCGCTAATTTGCTTCTCCTTTTGCTCTCCCAGAGGCACATACCTCTGGGAGAGTTTTTTTATTTCGTTAGATCAACCTCCATCCCCCATCGCAGCAGGACTACATCTCAGCCAGCAACCCCACCAGGAAGTCCCAGACCCGCTGCACCGATGGAATGTACAAACGTTCGTCGGGCGAGTGCGGATTTTCGATGGTCGGCCCACAGGAAAGCGTGTCCAGGCCGCCACAGCGGTCGCTGATGATGCCGCATTCCAGGCCGCCGTGCGTCATCTCCACCTTGGCAGGTTGACCGAAGGTCCGCTCGTAGACCGCCAGAGATTTCTTCAACAACGATGACGCCAGGTTCGGCTGCCAGGGCGGGAACATTTTGTTGCGCTCCATGCGTGCGCCCGCCAATTGGCCAATGGCCTCCACGCGGCGCGTGATGGCCTCCAGCCGTGTGAAGACCGCGCTGCGATGATTGCTGATGATGTGGACTTCCTCTTCGAGTGTTTCCACGATGCCGATATTGTTCGAAGTCTCCACGAAGCCCGGGATATCGGCCGACATCTCGGAGACGCCATTCGGCAGAGACAGCAGCAGCCGCACGATAGCATTCGACTCGGGCAGGCTCATCACGCGGATGGGACTCTCCACGGCGGTGAGCGTCAGGCGGAGCCCGCTTTCGGTGGCGGAAAACTCTTCGCGCAGAATCCGCTCGAAGTCCGCGACCAGCTCGCCGCACCGAGCCGCATTTTCCTGATCGCAGACGAAGTCCGCGTGCGCCTCGCGCGGGATGGCATTGCGGGCACTCCCACCCTGGATGCTCGCCAGGCGGATCGGGAACCCGCGCTGCAGGTCGTCAAGGGCACGTGCCAGCAGTTTGTTGGCGTTGCCGCGATTCTTGTAGATGTCGCCACCTGAATGCCCACCCTGCAGGCCGTCCACCGTCAGGCGGAAGGCCGCGCCCTGCCCCACCGCTTCCCATGCAGTCGGCATGTGCAGGAAGACCGACCCGCCGCCTGCGGCACCGATGGTAAAGACGCCGTCCTCTTCCGAGTCCAGGTTGAGCAGGGTCTTGCCCGTCAGGTTGGACGGTTCGAGGAAATCGGCCCCCACGCCGCTGACTTCCTCTTCGACCGTCAGCAGTAATTCGAGCGGCGGATGTGCCACACCCGCGTCCTCGGCCAGAGCCATCATCAACGCGATGGCGATGCCGTTGTCCGCGCCAAGGGTGGTGCGGTCGGCCTTGAGCCAGTCGCCGTCACGCATGACGCGGATCGGGTCGCGGGTGAAGTCATGGGGTGAGTCAGCCGTTTTCTGGCAGACCATGTCGAGGTGTCCCTGTAAGATGAGCGCGGGACGGTCCTTCCGCCCCTGGCTGGCAGGGACGTACACGATCAGATTCCCCACCTCATCCACTGTGGACCTCAGTCCGCGTCCGTTTGCCCAATCGATCAGCCACTGACGGAGTCCCGCCTCGTTCTTGGTGTCGCGCGGGACGGCGGAGAGTTGTTCAAAACGGGTGAGGATGAGGTCGAGTGCGGTCATGGATGCCTGCCTGGGTGGGATGGATTGCCCATCCATGATACCCCCGTTGCATGTATCGCCTCATTGCTTCTGAATGACAAACCCACGGCGGCATAAACGGGGTAGAATCGCGCCTTGTTCATATTCCCACGCGCGTGAGCCTCATGACCAGACCATTCTCCGTTCGAAACCTTCTGCTTGCCCTCTTCATCATCCTGCTGCTCCTGCTGACATTTTTGCTCGTCTGGAATGCAGACGTGACCCTTTCGCTGTTCCAGGCGGCCCAGGCGGGCACGCTCAGCCTGCAGCGGATCCGCAACGAGATCGCGGCCTTCAACCTGGGACAAGGGCTGCCCGTCACTCCAGTGGCGATC
Organism: Chloroflexota bacterium; assembly: GCA_016191845.1. Taxonomy (GTDB): domain Bacteria; phylum Chloroflexota; class Anaerolineae; order Anaerolineales; family Villigracilaceae; genus JACPVF01. The sequence goes on along the minus strand of JACPVF010000017.1, from coordinate 69,126 downwards.
CGCACCTCGCCGCTGGACAGCATGGTCCAGGTCTACGTGCCCGAGGGCGTCTTCCAGATGGGTGACGGCGTGACAGGCGACGGCCGCGACTCGCCCGCGCATCCCGTGTATCTGGATGCCTTCTGGATGGACCAGGTCGAAGTCACCAACACCATGTACGAGACATGCGTCCGCGCGGGCGGGTGCAGCGAACCGACCCCGGGCGTCAACCCGTTTTACGGCAAATGGATCTATCGCGACCACCCCGTGGTGTACGTCAGTTGGGAGCAGGCGGGCGCGTATTGCCAATGGGCGGGGCGACGCCTGCCAACCGAGGCAGAATGGGAGAAGGCCGCACGTGGCACCGATGGCCGTTCCTATCCGTGGGGAAACGAACCGCCCAACCCCAGCCTGGCCAACTTCAGCGAGACTATGATTCATGAGGCTGTATCCGCGTACCGCTATCCGCTGGGAGCCAGCCCTTACGGTGTGCTCAACATGTCAGGCAACGTGCGCGAGTGGGTGGCGGACTGGTTCGCCGCTGACTACTATCAGTATTCGCCCAACGCGAATCCGCTCGGCCCCACCTCGGGTCTGGAGCGCTCCCTGCGCAGCGGCTCGTACAACGAGTCATGGAAGGGCATTGCCATCTATCATCGTTACAATCACGACCCCAAGTCACCCGGTCTCAGCCGCGGATTCCGCTGCGCACAAAGCGCGGAATAATTTCACACCATACAAAAACAGGTCCGCATCTAGAAAATGCGGACCTGTTTTTTTTCGCACAACCTTGTCTGGAAATTTATCATTCCTTTACATTCGCAAAATAAGATGGGGGCAAGGTCGTAAACAAAAACGACTTTCTCAAACCAAGAAACAAGGATAAACATCATGTTCAAAACACTCAAACACATCCTGGCTGGCGTTCTGGCCGCCACCCTGCTGATCGCCATTGGCGCAAACGTGTATTCCGTCATGGCCGCACCTGGCATGAGTCCGCTCGACAACATGTCCCAGGTAGTTTCAGCCAATGGATACGGATATGGCAACGGCGCGGGCACTTCCGTGCTTGACCTGCCCGCCTCCGACCTGAACGCGGACGAGACCGCCGCCTTGCTCTACATGCGCGAGGAAGAGAAACTGGCCTGCGACGTATACAACGCCCTGTACACCACCTGGGGACAACCCGCCTTCCAAAACATCGCCGCCAGCGAGCAGAAGCACATGGACGAGATCAAGCTGCTGCTCGACCGCTATGGCCTGACCGACCCCGCGCTGGCTCCCGGTCAATTCACCGATGCCAACCTCCAGGCGCTGTACACCCAGCTGACCGCCCGGGGCAGCCTCTCGCTGGCTGACGCGCTCAAAGTCGGCGCAACCATCGAAGAGATCGACATCCGCGATCTGCAGACCCGCATCGCGTTGACCGATAACGCCGACATTCGGCAGGTCTTCAACAACCTGATGAGCGGTTCCTACCACCACCTGCAAGCCTTCACCAACACCCTGCTCACGCAGACCGGCGAGACCTACCAGCCACAGTACTTGAGTGCAGACCAGTATCAGATCATAACCACCACAGGTGAGAACGGGAATGGTTATTGGCGTGGCCGCGGCTGGGGCAACGGTGGCAACCACTAGATCCAGATAAACCGACAGGAGCGCGGGAGTCCCGCGCTCCTGTTTTCGCCCCGTATCCAAAGTCCATTTTCTACGTCATATAGATTGGAAACATCGTGATCATCGAACAGGAACTGTTGCATGCGGCGTACGCCCTCGAAGAACAGACGCTGGCAGAGATCTATGACCTGTACAGCCCGCGTCTGTATCGTTACGCCATGCGTCTGCTGGGCGATGCGCAAATCTCGGAGGATTGTGTCGCCGAGACTTTCAGCCGTTTCCTGCAAGCCTTGCAGGCTGGCAGGGGTCCGCGCGACCATCTGCAGGCTTATCTCTTCCGTACCGCGCACAACTGGATCGCCGACCACTATCGCCGCGCGCCTGAACCCGAACCGTTGAAGGATGACCTGCCCGTCAATGGAAGCGTGGAAGAAAGCGTCAATTTGAACCTGCGCCAGAAGCGGGTGCGTGCTGCCTTGCGCGAGCTGACCGATGACCAGCAACAGGTGATCGCGCTCAAGTTCGTCGAAGGCTGGGACAACGATGAGATTGCGCGCGTGGTCCGTAAGCCTGTCGGCGCGGTTAAGTCATTGCAGCATCGCGCGCTGGAACGACTGAAGAAATTGCTACTGGATGAGGCATGACATGAAAATGGACAAAGAGCTTGAACCACGACTGGCCTCCCTGTTGGGTGACCTCAAAGCCGTCCCCGCACGGGACCCTCGGGCCGCCTCCCGCGCCCGCAGCCAATTCCTGGCCCAGGCCGTATCTGCACAAGGCAAAGCGCGTCACAGTGTGTGGAACATCTTCTCACAAAAGGAGCAATTTGCCATGAAACTAATCACCACCACCCTTGTGATCGTCGGCCTGCTGTTCGGTGGCAGCGCTACTGTCGCCGCTGCGCAGGAGGCCCTGCCCACCAGCGCGCTGTACCAGATCAAGCTCGCCAGCGAAGAAGCAGACCTCGCCTTCACCGCTGACCCCATGAGCAAGGTCGACGTGCTGATGGAGCAGGCCCAGACCCGCACCCAGGAAATGGCCATGCTGGTCACCCAAGGCACCGTCCCCAACGAGGCCCTCCTCCTCCGCACGCAGAACCGCATCCAACAGGCGCTGCATCAGGCAGCCGACCTGAACGATGATGCAGCCATGACCGCCACGCTGACTCGCATCCGCGAACAGTTACAGACCCAGGACCAGCAGATGCTTCGCCTCCAGGACGGCTCCTGCACCGACTGCGACCCCATCCTGCAGCGCACACGTGACATGCTGCACACGCAGATCAACGAGGTCGAGAATGGGCTGGCTGACCCGCAGGCCTTCCGCAATGCCTACCGCCGCCAGAATCAGACTCGCACCACCCAGACCCCGGACGTGACAGGCACCCCTGTCCCCACCGATGTGACGGTCACCCCGCAAGACTCCTGCACCCCCGCCCTCGACGGCACGGGTGAACAGTACCGCAACGGAAATGGCAACCCCGTCCCAGGCACACCGGGACCGCAGAACAATGACGGAAGCGGGAACGGCACGGGCAGCGGCAGTGGCTCGGAGAACGGCAGCGGTTCAGGATCCCAGACCACCCCGGGGGGAAATGGCAACCAGGGCACTTCGCCTGCCGTCCCCGGCGGCCAGGGTGGAAGACCCTAATCACCCCTGAATCAAAAACTCCCCGCCATGTGGCGGGGAGTTTTGTATTTTCACGAACGATCTTACTTGTCTTCGGCAATCGCCTTGCCGCTGTACTTCAGCGCGACGTGGGCCGCAGCGAGGCGGGCCACCGGCACGCGGAAGGGCGAGCAGGAGACGTAGTTGTTGCCGATCAGGTGGCACCACTCGATGGACTCGGGATCGCCGCCATGTTCGCCGCAGATGCCCACTTCGAGGGTCGGGCGGGTCGAGCGGCCGTCGGTAACCGCCATCTTCATCAGGCGGCCAACACCGTCGCGGTCGAGGGTCTGGAACGGATTCTTGGGCAGGATGCCCTGTTCCACGTAGGTGACCAGGAAGTTGCGCTCGGCATCGTCGCGAGAGTAGCCGAAGGTCATCTGGGTCAGGTCGTTGGTGCCGAAGGAGAAGAACTCGGCCAGGCCGGCGATCTCGGCAGCAGTCACAGCCGCGCGCGGGATCTCGATCATGGTGCCGAACTTGTAGTCCAGTTTCTTGACGCCCTTCTCGGCCAGCACGGTGGCGGCGATGCGGGTCAGGCGCGGCTGGATCCACTCCAGTTCCTTGACGGTGCCGGTCAACGGGATCATGACCTCAGGCTTGACCGTGATGCCACGCAGGGTGCAGTCGCAGGCGGCTTCGAAGATGGCGCGCACCTGCATCTCGACGATCTCGGGCATGGCGATGCTCAAACGGACGCCGCGCAGACCCATCATCGGGTTGGACTCGTGCATGCTCTTGATGGCGACCAGCAGGTCTTCCTTGGCCTTCAGACCTTCGGTCTCGCCCTTGACGCGCATGGTGATGACCTCTTCGAGGAGTTTCTCCTCGTCGGGCATGAATTCATGCAGCGGCGGGTCGATCAGGCGGATGATGACGGGATAACCGTCCATGGCCGCGAACAAACCGTCGAAGTCCTTGCGCTGGGAGGGCAGCAATTCGTTCAGGGCGGCGGTGCGATCCGCAGAGGTCTCGGCCAGGATCATGCGCTGCACGATCGGCAGGCGCTCGGGTTCGAAGAACATGTGCTCGGTGCGGCACAGGCCGATGCCCTTGGCGCCGTAGGAGCGGGCGCGCTGGGCATCCTTGGGATAGTCAGCATTAGCCCACACCTGCAGACCGCGAGTCGGCCAGCCCTTGGGCGCCTTGCGGACATCCTTGCGGGCGGCGATCTCATCGGCCCAGTTCAGCAGAGTCATCAGTTCAACCTGCTCTTCGAGGGTCGGGGCGCTGGTCGGGATCTTGCCGATGAAGACCTTACCGGTCGTACCATCGACAGAAATCCACTCGCCTTCCTTGATGATCTTTCCATCCACCGACATCTCACGCTTCTCGAGGTCGATCTTGATGGAAGAAGCGCCGACCACGCAGGGGATACCGAACTGGCGGGCCACCACGGCGGCGTGAGAGGTCGCGCCACCCTCGGAGGTGAGCACGCCCTTGGAAGCGATCATACCGTGAACGTCATCCGGCTTGGTGAACGGGCGCACCATGATGGTGTCTTGCTTCTCTTCCTTGGCCATCTTCTCGGCAGTGTCAGCATCGAAGTAAGCCTGGCCGACGGCCGCGCCCGGGGAGGCGTTCACGCCCTTGGCGTAGAAGGCGCCGGTCTTCTCAGCGCTCTTCATGGCCGATTCGTCGAACTGCGGGTGCAGCAGGGAGTCGACCACGTCAGGGGTGACACGCAGAACAGCTTCTTCCTTGGAGATAAGCTTCTCGTTGGCCATATCCACGGCGATCTTCACAGTGGACTTGGCGGTGCGCTTGCCGTTGCGGGTCTGGAGCATCCACAGTTTGCCGCGCTCGATGGTGAACTCGACATCCTGCATGTCCTTGTAGTGCTTCTCAAGCTTGGATGTGATGTCCATGAACTGCTTGTAGACCTTGGGCATCTGGGCGGACAGGTGCTCGATCGGGTCGGCGTTACGAATGCCCGCGACCACGTCCTCGCCCTGCGCGTTGAGCAGGTAATCGCCCATCATCTTCTTCTCGCCGGTGGACGGGTTGCGTGTAAAGGCCACGCCCGTACCCGAGTCATCACCCATGTTACCGAACACCATGGTTACGATGTTGACGGCGGTGCCGAGGGTATCAGAGATACCGGTCGCTTTGCGGTAGTCGATGGCGCGCTTGCCCATCCAGGATTCGAACACGGCCTTGGTGGCCAGTTCCAACTGCTGATAGACGTCCTGCGGGAAATCGAAACCAACATGCTTCTTAAAGACTTCCTTGAAGGTGGCGACGAGCGCCATCCAGTCATCAGCAGTCATCTCGGTGTCGAGCTTGTAGCCCTTGCTGGCCTTGTACTCAGCCATCGGATGCTCGAAGACCTCATCGTCGAGGTTGAACACGGTGGTGCCGAACATTTCGACCAGGCGGCGATAGGAATCCCACACGAAGCGCGGGTTGCCGGTCAACTCAGTCAAGCCCTCGGCTACTGCATCGTTCAAACCGATGTTAAGGATGGTGTTCATCATGCCAGGCATGGAGAACTTGGCACCCGAGCGGCAGGAGACCAACAGCGGATTCTTGGGATCGCCGAACGTCTTGCCGGTGGCCTTTTCCACCTTCTTCATCGCAGCCAACTGCTGTTCCCACTGACCCTTCGGGAACTTGCCAGCCTTGCGGAACTCGTTGCATGCTTCGGTGGTGACGGTGAAGCCAGGAGGCACAGGCACGCCAGCACGGGTCATATCGGCCAGGCCAGAACCCTTGCCGCCCAACAGGGCGCGCACGCCTTCCCACGAACCAGCATACTTCTCGGCAGCTTTCACTTCCTCGAACAAGTACACCCACTTCTTCGGGGCCGCCGCCGCCTTCTTGACGACCTTCTTGGCGGGTTTCTTCACAGCGACCTTCTTGACAGTCTTTTTGGTTTTAGTAACCACATGAACCTCCTTACAGGTTATGAAATCGATTTAATTGTGTGAATTTTACCACAAGGAATTTGGACAAAAGTGATGACTTTTGCATACGATTGTCAGTAAGTTGGGTGCGACAACAAAATAAAAAAAGATCACCTCCACCGTCCTAACCTACCTTTTCTTACAGCAAATGAGGCGGGAACGAATCATCTAATTTTAGTAAACGTCAACAAAAAAGTCTTCTCCAAGACATCGTGCATCACAGATCCATGGTCCTTCGGGAAGAGATGAACAACAATCTGTGGAAGAGGTCGTTGCATGCTTACCATTTTGCAAAGGATAACACATTTCCATGCATGTAACTGTTAACCTACTGCAAAGTAAAAAGAGCGACAAATCATGGATAATAGGGTCAGATTGGAAACTCATATGCCTATCAACCTTTTGGTCATTGATGATGATAACGCTGTAACTGAACTGCTCTCCCTGTTGCTCAAGTCGCACGGGTATGAGGTCACGGCGGTCAATAGCGGCCCCGAAGGCATCGCCATTTTGCGCGAGAAAAAGATCGACCTGGTCGTCCTCGACCTGATGATGCCAGACATGGACGGATGGGAAGTCTGCAAGAGTGTGCGCAGCTTCAGCAACGTCCCCATCATTATTCTCTCAGCGCTCAACGATCCCGGTATGATTGCCAGCATCCTCGATGCGGGCGCCGACGATTATCTCACCAAGCCCACGCCTAGCAGCGTGCTGGTGGCTCACATCAAACAACTGGTGCGCCGCACGGGCACCGGGACTCTGCGGGCAACGGGCCCCTTTCACCCCACAATAGGGACTCACCCCCAGCCCATCCGTTAGACTGGATCTACAACCTGATCCCGTTATAAAACGCGCCCGTCGAATTCGACGGGCGCGGGTGATTCTCAAACCAAGGTCTTGAGCGCTTCGGCCACTGCCCGCGGGGATTCCATCATCGGCAGGTGACCTACACCGGACAGCGTAAACAGCTTCGCTTGCGGCACCGCTACTTTCACCTCGTGCGCACGCTCGATGGGAATCAACACATCCGCATCGCCGTGGATGAGGGCCAGAGGCACGTTCAGTTGGGGCAACAGATCGGTCGAGTCAGGACGCTCCGCCATGGCGCGCAACGCACCGATCACACCTGCAGGAGTCTGCTGCTCGATCAAGGCACGAATGAAACCTTGCAAACTAGAGTCGGCTGTCAGTTTGGGCGTCATGGCTTCGGCCACCACACCGACGCCATTCTGTGCCACATTCTCGGCGGTCTTGTAGCGGCCTTCGCGGGTTTCAGGTTTGTCGGCCAATACCTGTGACGCCACCAGTCCCAGCCCGCGCACGCGTGCGGGATAGGTGCGCAAAAAGTCCAACGCCACGTACCCGCCCATCGAATGTCCCGCCAGTGCAGCCTTAGGGATGCCCAACTCGTCGAGCAGTTCGGCCAGGTCGGAGGCCATGTCAACCAGGGTGTAGGGGTCAGTGGAAGAAGCTGAGGCGCCGAATCCGCGCAGGTCAGGCAGAATCAGGTCGAAGGTCTCAGAGAGGAGGGAGGCGGTTTCATCCCAGATGGAATGATCCAATGGATAGCCGTGGATCAGCACCAACGGAGTCCCCTGCCCTCGTCGCGTATATGCCAGTTGCATGGATCCTCACTTCCAGTTGACGGGGAGTTTCAATTTACTGCCGAGTTTCGAATAGTAATACACAAAACCGTTATCACGGCCAAACTCGTAGACGCGGCGGGTGATGTCCACATCGGCCTTGCAGTATTCGGCCACTTTGTCGAGTTCGCCGTTGCGGAACCACTCCACGGACTGCACGCCGTCGGCGGTCTTGGTGGCGCCGAGGGTGGCCTTGGCCAGCGAGTCGAGGCTGAGGCGGAAGCCCAAGGCCTTGAAGATATCGGCCAGCATGTCGGTGGAACGGAAGGCGCGGAAATTTTCCTGCGGGGCGTAGGGTTTGAGAACTTCGTAATCGAAGTTAAGGATGTTGAAGCCCACCACGCGGTCGGCAGCTTTGAGCTCAGCCACCAGCACGGCGGCGTCTTTTTCCCAATACACGGCGAAATCATTGCGCGCCGTGGACCAGGTGACGCCACAGGCCAGACCAAGTTGGGCCACACCCGTGCGTCCGCCGACGTCTTCGAAGAGCTTCTGCGTTTCAAGATCAAAATAGACGATGTTCACTGTACCTCTCAATCATCATCCAGATGCGCTTTGGGCGGCGCATTTTACATTTTGCAAAACTTACGGATGCATCCTTCGACTACGGGGCGGAAAGCGCCACCCCTCCGCTCAGGACGAATGGCGCTGCTCTTCGAACCAGGACTTTCCGAAAGCCAGTGCATCCTCCCGCGTGGAGACCTTGCCCGTGGCTTGCGCCTCGCGGATGGCTTCAAGCACATCGCCGACCACGGGACCCGGCTTGAGGTCGAGGGCACTCATCAGGTCGTGACCATCCAACAGGCGCGGCGGGGCGATGGTCTCTTCGGGTTTCTCGAAATAGTTTTCGAGCAGGATGCGAGCCACGTCCAGTGCAGCGCTCCAAGACTCCTGCCTGAGATTGGGACCCTGCGTACCGCGCAGGTCAGCCAGCCCAAGCAGGACCAACTCCACGCCCGCGGGCCCGCTCTCTCGGAAGAAGCGATAGATGGAGCGGCGCGACGGGGATTTTCCCTCGCCCTCCATGCGGCTGGTGTGGAAGTGAAAGCGCATGTGATTCTTGATGACGATCCGTAAACGGCTTACCTCGTCGTTGCTGAGATGGAAGGCCAGGGCGCGCTCAGCAGCGACCTCCGCGCCCTGCTCGTCGTGGTCGAAGAAGCGGATGCGACCGCTTTCCTCCACGGTGCGGGTCTGCGGCTTGCACACGTCATGATACAGCGCAGTCAGGAAAAGCAGTCCACGCACGGAGCGGTCGGTATTGAGCGGCGTGTCGAAGTGGCGGGCGATCTGCTCGCGGTAGCGGCCAATGCGCAGCGTCAGCAGTCCCGTGTATAGATCGTTGGTGGCGTCGGCGCTATACCCCACTGCCAGCGCGGACAGGATATCCTCCAGGCTTTGCAGGACGGCCAGGGTGTGTGCCCATACATCGTGAATGTGCGGCGCGGACTGTTCCACGCCCTTCAGGGCGGTCAGTTCGGGCAGGAAGTACGGCAGGACGCCCAACATCTCCAGCGCGCGGATGGATGCATCGGGCTTGGGGCCGTCGAGGATCTTGAACAATTCATCGCGCTGACGTTCCACCGATGCCCGACCCAGCAACGGTGCGGCCTGCTTCATCCACTCGCGCGTGGACTTGTCGATCTGGAATCCAAAGGCGGCGGCCTGGCGGATTCCACGCAGCACGCGGATGGGGTCGTTGCTCAGCGAGGTCGGCGAGCAGGCGCGGATGCGCCGGACGCGCAGATCCGCGGCGCCTTCCAACGGGTCGAGGATGGCGCCTTCGCGCAGGTCATACGCCAGGGCGTTGATGGTGAAGTCGCGATCGCGCAGGTCGTCTTCCAGGGTCTTACCGCGGAAGGAGGCAAAGTCGAGGTAGGTGCGCGCGCCGTCCGCATCGGTGTAGATGACGCGGCCCGTGTCATGCTCTTCGTCGAGGGTCATGTAATCCGCGCCGAGAGCATTGGCCACCTTGCGGGCCAGCGGAATGGCGCGGGCAGGCACGGAAAAATCCAGGTCAGGCGAGGAACGTCCTAACAGCATGTCACGCACGGCTCCACCAACCAGATAAATTTCCTGGTCGGGCAACACAGCGCGGACCTGGTCCACGAGCGGAGAAAACGTCAATTCAACGGGCATATACACAATCTCAGGGCTTTCCTTGTGACGGGTGGAAAGGGCGGCGCGGCGAGCCAACTCGGGCGTACCACCCTGGGCGATAACGTGTCCATGCAAGCGGGCCACCCACCGTCCCGCATAGGCCGATCGATCCTTTTCATCTCCCATCCTGCAGATCCCCTTTCTTGAATTTATGCGGGCGGTTTGTACTTGTCGAGATCCACGACACCGACGAAGCGCAGGTTGCGATAGTACTCGTCCAGGTCGAGGCCGTAGCCGAAGACAAATTTGTTGGGGATCTCGAACCCGCAATAATGGATCGGGACGTAGGCTTCGCGGCGCGAAGGCTTGTCGAGCAAGGCGCAGACCTTGAGCGACTTGGGCTGACGCGTGCCGAGCAGGTTGAGCACCGAGGCAATGGTGTGGCCGCTGTCGATGATGTCTTCGACCAGCAGCACATCCTTGCCGCGGATGTCCATCTGCAGGTCAAGGGTCACGCGCGCGGTCCCACTCGATTCGCGTTTACCCGCGCCGTACGAGGAGACGGCCATGAAGTCCATCATATGCGGGACGGTGATATTGCGGCTCAGGTCGACCATGAAGGGCACGCCGCCACGCAGGATGCAGATGAGCAGCAGGTCGGCGCCGACGTAGTCCGCGCTGATCTGCTGTCCCAGTTCGGCAACGCGCGCCTGGAGCTTGTCCGAGTCGATCAGGATTTCGGAGAGAAGGTCTTGGTAATTTTGCATATTTTAACTATTTCCTTGGGCCGCCTGGTCTGGCCCAGCATAAAATTTGAGCAACCCACAACGTTCACAACGGTAGGCAGAGATATAGTGCTGTCGCTTTCCTTCTGTTTTCACCCACCCCAAAAAATTTCGTTCCAGTTTTCCTTCCAGCCAGAATGCTCTATCTTCTATATGCCCCAAAGCATCCAGTTCAGCCACAACATGTCCCCTTTCCATTTTTCCGCCACATTCATTGCAAGTCGTGTTTCTGGTCATGGAAGTACCTTTTCGCTCCTACTGCCACCGAAGACGGTAGCCATAACAAATGACTAACATGGACTTCGCTCCACTAGCGTGGGACTTCGTGATGAACGCGGCAGCGCGCTTCGTATAGTTCGGACGCGCCAACGATTACAACCGGGTCATCGTAGCGGGCGGGCTTGCCGTTGACCAGGCGCTGGGTGCGGGAAGCTTCATCGCCGCAGACCATGCAGATGGCGTGCAGTTTGTCCACGCGCTCGGCCACGGCCATCAGACGCGGCATCGGACCGAAGGGCTCGCCGCGGAAGTCCATGTCCAGGCCTGCCAGAATCACGCGGATGCCACGCTCGGCCAGGGTGCGGGATACGTCCACGACTTCGGGATCGAAGAACTGGGCCTCGTCAATGCCAATCACGGTGGTATCGGCGTCCATGCGGGTAAAGATATCCTGCGCATTTTGAATCGGGATGGCGTCGAAATCGGCACCCGCATGCGAGGTCACTTTCTCGACGGCGTAGCGCACGTCGATGGCGGGTTTGAAGACCTGGACCTTCTGTTTGGCGATGGTGGCGCGTACCAGGCGGCGGATCAACTCGTCCGTCTTGCCGCTGAACATGGAACCGCAGACAACTTCGATGGAACCGTGGGTATGTCTCATGAGTCCTTTTCTCGCTTGCGAGGATGACTTGCGATGGCCCTATTATATAATACCCACAAGTGAAAATTGCGCTTTCCACCCTCTAAAAAAACACAATTTTCACCCGAGTGCGGTATAGCAAACAGGCAGACGTTTTCACGTCTGCCTGTCGTTTTACCAGAAAAGGGAAACTTACGCCGCAGCGGGAGCTTCGGGGAGTTCGTAACCGAGAGCGCGGAGTTTCTTCTTGGCCGCGGTCAACGAGGACTGGCCAAAGCCAGCGATCGCCAGGACGGCTTCGTCGCCTTCGCCAAGTTTCGCCAGGAGCTGGTTGACCGTGACGATGCCTTCCTTCTTGAGGGCCTCGGTGGCGCGGGCGGCCAGGCCGAGATCTTCGACGGTGCGCTCGGGAGCAGCCTTGGCGGCCTCGCGGGCCTGCTGGGCATCGACGTGAGTCTGGCGGGCCTGAAGCTTCTTATAGAAGCGGTCCACCTGGCCTTCGATGTCGATGAGGCGGGCAGCCTCACCGCTGAAGAACGGGTGGCAGTTCGAGCACACGTCCACGCGCAGTTCCTTGCGGGTCGAGCCCGTGGTCCAAGTCTTGCCGCAGGAAGCGCAAGAGACCTTGGCATCGGGATAGTAAGTGGGATGAATTTTTTCTTTCATCAGTAAAGTTCCTATTCCGCCGGGGTCTCGGGCACAACGTTGACGCGTTTGCGGCCGTGGATGATATCAAACATCACCACGCCGTCAGCGGTGGCGAACAGGGTGTCATCCTTGCCCACCAGCACGTTCAGGCCGGGTTTGATCTTCGTGCCGCGCTGGCGAACGAGGATGTTGCCAGAGAGCACGAACTGACCAGCGTAGCGCTTCACGCCCAGGCGCTGGGAATTACTGTCTCGTCCGTTGCGGCTTGAACCGCCGCCTTTTTTATGAGCCATTTCTACCTCTCACACTACTACTTTTTCTTCTCGCTGGAGGTCTTCTTCGCAGCGGGTTTCTTCTCGGCGGTCGCCTTCTTGGCCGCGGGTTTCTTTTCCGTGGTCTTGGCGGCAGCGGGCTTCTTCTCAGTAGTGGCTTTCTTCGCCGCAGGCTTCTTGGCGGGCTTTTCAGCCACTTCCTCGACGGCAGCGACGGCTTCCACTTCAGCAGCCTTCTTGGCCTTGGGGGCCTTCTCGACCTTGCGCTCTTCGCCTTCCTTGCCGATGAAGTCGACCATCAGGCGGGTGTACTGGTGGCGATGGCCACCGCGCACACGGATGCGCTTCTTCGGGCGGTACTTGAAGGAAAGAACCTTGGGGCCTTTGACGTGAGCCAGCACCGTGGCCTTGACCAGGATGCCGCTGACGGTTGGGGCGCCGACCAGAACTTCATCCCCATCCGATATAAGCAGGACGGGCAGGTCGAGCTTGGCACCCGCTTCCACGGGCAGGCGGTCCACATCCAGGGTGCCGCCTTCGACGGCGCGGTATTGCTTGCCGCCGCTTTCAACGATCGCGTATCTCATTGTTTTTGACTCTCCAGTCATTCACTTCGCCGTGTGCCTGCGGGTTTCTTGCGACCCTTTGATTCATCTGGGGTGAACCTGCGCCTGCGAACGGGGAAGCTGGGATATACAAGCATTCGCCTCAGCAACAACCAACTGCTGAGGCAGAAGCGGGCGGTATTATACTACGGGCGCGGCGACCATGTCAACGGGCGGAACGCGCCAATTTGACGGGAGCAGACCGAAGGTCCAGAGCATTTCGACCGCGCTCAACGCGGATTCGGCGTTATTTGGGCAGGATTCCCGTGATGGCGCGGGTCACCGCCTGGAGTTCGCCTGCGTGTCCTTTGATCTTCGAGACGTCGCCGCTGCGCAGGCCGCCCTGCACGTCGGTGATGGTCTTGGCAGTGGAGGCCTGGTTGTCGATGATCTTCTGGGTCATGCTTTCGAGGTTGACCAGCATGTCGATGATGTTCTTGGGGATGATAGGCAGGTTCTTGACGATGGGCAGCAGCACGTCGAGGATAGAGTTGGCGATGCCCGCATACTTGACCGTGAGCGTGTGCAGCGATCCGATGGAGTTGGTCAGTTCGAGGGCCACTTCCTGGATGGCGTCGATCATGTCCTTGTGTTCCTGGATCATGCGGCCGATGTCGTTGAGCGAGTCGGTCAGCTTGTCCGAGAATTTGACGTAGGAAACCTGACCTGCAGATGTACTGACGTTGGAAAGGCCAGAGCGGCCGGAAGGCTGGGTGGGCATGGAATACCTCCGAATGGGAATTTCAGTAACTATACATTGAAACCGCCTGCCCCACAATGGCGATTGACAAACTCCATTACCTCGTATATGCTGAAAACATCCTGACCGAAAAGGAGTTGCCATGAAATTCCCTGAATGGAAATGGGAGCACGTGCAACGCGGATTGTTGTGGGGCGCGCTTCCCCTGCTGTTGGGCATCCTGGTGGCGGTGTCCTTCATCCCCAAGCCCGTGGTGGGCATCATCCACCTGGATGATGCGATCTACTCCTCCACCGCCAGCGACCTGCTGGCCCAGATCAAGTACGCACGCGAGCACACCGAGGTCAAGGCCGTGGTGCTGGTGTTGAACAGCCCGGGCGGCACGGTGGTGGATACGGAGGCGGTCTACATGGAATTGGAACGCCTGCGCGCAGAGAAGCCCGTGGTGACCTCGGTCAACGGGATGGCCGCCAGCGGAGCCTACTACCTGGCCGTCGGCACGGATTACATCTACGCCAAGCCGACCTCGGAGGTGGGCAACGTGGGCGTGATCGGTTACCTGCCGCCCAGTCCCTTCCTCTATGAAGATGTCATCTCTACAGGGCCATACAAGTTATGGGGCTCACCGCGCGACGCCTATTTGCGCGAGATCGACATGATCAAGGGCGTCTTCTTCGACGCCGTGCAGAAGGGTCGCGGGGACGCACTCAAAGTGGGTCCCGAAACCGTCCTGCGTGGGCAGTTGTGGATGGGCGTGGAGGCCACGAACCTCGGCATCATCGACGAGATCGGTACCGAGAGCGATGCCATCCAAAAAGCGGCAAAGATGGCCCACCTGTGGAATTATGACTCCGCCGATCTGTATGACCTGGCGGGACTCCAAGCCAGCTATTCGGGGCTATTCTTCCAGGCCAGCAGCGACGGCGTGAGCCTGCCCTACCCCGCCGAGCCAGGCCTGTACCTGCTCTACATCCCGTCCCTGCCTGCGGCAGAAAAATAGGAGGCCGACATGAAACGCACATGGTATTGGATTGCCCTGGTCGCCTTCCTGCTTCCGATCATCGCGCGCGGACTGTGGTACTTCCCCGGCTATTCGACTCGGCCCGAGGTCAAGACACCCGATTACGCCACGATGAAGAAACCCGTTGCGCCGCTGCAGACTCCCAATGCGGCTGCCCCCGTCAGTCAACTGGGCGGCGTGGTGATCTTCGACGCCATGCACGCCAACCAGTATCAGCAGGGTGAGATCCAGTCGCTGACTGAGGCCCTGAACCTGCGTGGCGCGCGCGTGGAATATGACATGGATTACGGGACGCTCGAAGCGCGTCTGCGCTACGCCAGCGCCTACGTGCTCATCGCGCCGAACGCCTACTTCTCCAGCGACGAGATTCGCATCCTGACCGGCTTCGTCGAACGCGGCGGACGGCTGGTCATCTTCACCGACGCCACACGCGGTACGCTGATGTACGACTACAACACGGGCAACGAGATCCAGTTTGCCGACAGCAATGCCGTCAATCCGCTGCTGGCCTCGTTCGGCATCACGGTCAACAACGACTATCTCTACAACCTGGTTGAGAACGAGGGCAACTTCCGCAACGTGTACTTCGATCAATTCGGCAAGGACGCGCTGTCCATCGGATTGAAGCGGGTGGCACTCTACGGGGCGCACTCGGTCAAAACGGACTCGGGGCAGATTCTGCTTTCGAGCGGCGACCAGACCTTCTCGTCGCTGACCGATGTGCATGATCCGCTCGAAGGCGGAGCCGCCCTCAGCGCGGATGGCAACGTCCTGGTTCTCGGCGACTTCACCTTCCTCAACACGCCTTATAACGAAGTAGCCGACAACTCCACGTTGATCGCCAATATCGCGGACTTCCTGTTGGGCGGCACGCGCAAAGCGGAACTGGCCAACTTCCCCTTTGTCTTCAGCAGCAAGACCGTGCAGGTGTTGCCGACCTCCGAGGTACAGATGACCGCCGAAATGGTGGGCGCGCTCGGGCGCATGCAATCGTCCCTGCACCTCCTCAACGTCGACCTCAAGATGGTGGAAGAGGCTCCCCGCTCGGGCGACCTGCTCGTGCTCGGGACCTTCACTCAAAGCGACGACCTGACTCCCTTCCTGAAAGGCTTCAACCTGACGGCTGAGGACTTCTCCTCTTACATCGAGGTGCCAGGCTTTGGCAAGGTTGGGCGGACGGGCAACGGCCTGTTGCTCTTCAAAACGAGTGACCAGGGCAACACGCTGGTCCTGCTGGCCGATACCACTGACGACGTCACCATCCTGCTCGACACGCTCAGCGGCGGGCTGTACGGCTGTGTGATTCAGGGTGACATCGGCGTGTGCAGCATCGGCTACGGCGGCAGCTTCTCGGACGGCTCGTCGGGTGGCGATTATTATTACGACACCACCCCGACCCCCTACGCGCCTGAGGGCGAAAACACCCCCGCCCCCACGCCCGCGGGCTAGATCATCTTTTGTCCCATCGGGAATCCTCCCGATGGGACTTTGATTCCAACTCTTGAGAGGTATCCATGAGCACACGCACTGAACTTGGTTCCGTCCCTGGCTATCTGGCCAAACCCGTCGGGGTGGGCCCCTGGCCCGCCGTGATCGTCATCCAGGAATGGTGGGGCCTCGACGCCCAGACCCAGTCCATCGCGGACCGCTTCGCCGCGCAAGGCTACCTGGCCTTCGCTCCCGACCTGTATCACGGCGAACTGGCCGCCCTCGGTGACGGCAACACAGCCATGACCCTGGTACAGAAATACGCCCCAGGCGCACCCGCCGATCTGGAGAAGCTGTACGACGCGCTCAAGTCCCATCCCGATTGCACGGGCAAGGTCGGCTCGGTGGGATTCTGCTTCGGCGGACGCATGTCGCTGGCCCTCGGGCTGCGCCGCCCCGTGGACGCCGTCTGCACCTTCTACGGCGGACAGATGCAGGTCCTCTTCGAGCAGATGCGCACGAATTTCCACGCGCCCGTACTCGGCCTGTTCGGTGACGCGGATGTCTCGATCCCCGCGGGCACGGTCCAGGAATTCGATCAGCTGCTGGGCGAGATCGGCATGGAGCACGAGGTCATCATGTATCCAGACTCGGGCCATGCCTTCTTCCGCGACAGCGACCCTAGCGTGTACAAACCCGAAGCCGCCCGGGACGCCTGGGAGCGGGTGAAGAATTTCTTCGCAAAACATCTGAACTGACGGTTCTCGACTCGGGCGACAGTTCAGCTACCGCCCGAGTCGACTCTGAACATCGATAAAAATCCTGGTGAATTCCGCCTCTTCACCTTTTGGGGGACTACCGAAGTCTTCTTCTTTTGTGAGAAAATAGAAGCATGGACCCAACGCCCGACCAACTCGCCATCGCTCAGGCCCCGTTAAACGCGAAGACCTTTCTTTCTGGCTATGCGGGCACGGGCAAGACCTCGGCGGCGGTGGAGCGGATGAGCTTCCTGCTGTCTCAAGGCGTGCGCGCCGACTCGATCCTGCTGCTCGCGCCGCAGCGTTCTCTGCACGAGCCCTACCTCGAAAGCCTGTACAACGACCCGTACGCGGGCGGCGAGGTGACTCCCGCCACGTTGGGCGGCCTGGCCCGCCGCATGGTGGACCTGTTCTGGCCGCTGGCCGCCGAGGCAGGCGGTTTCGCCCGTCCCGACCTGCCGCCCGTCTTCCTGACCCTCGAGACCGCGCAATACTACATGGCGCATCTCGTCCGCCCATTGCTCGACCAGGGCTTTTTTGAATCGGTCACCATCGACCGCAACCGCCTGTACTCGCAGATCCTCGACAACCTGAACAAGTCGGCGGTGATCGGCTTTCCGCACACCGAGATCGGAGCGCGGCTGGATGCGGCGTATGTGGGCGAGCCTGCCCAGCGCCGCGTGTATGCCGACGCACAGGAATGCGCCAACCGCTTCCGCACCTACTGCCTGGAAAATAACCTGCTGGATTTCTCGCTTCAGTTGGAAGTCTTCGCGAACGTGCTGTGGCCGCAGCCGCCCGTCCGCGAATACCTGGCCCGCACCTACCGTCACCTGATCTACGATAACGTGGAGGAAGACGGTCCGCGCGCGCACGACCTGATGCGCGATTGGCTGGCAGACTTCGACTCCGCGCTGCTGATCTACGACGAGGGCGGCGGCTTCCGCTATTTCCTCGGCGCGGACATGAGCACGGGCTTCGCCCTGCACGAGTTGTGCGATCAGCAGGTCGTCTTCGACCCGTCCTTCGTGATGAGTCCGCCCATTGCGGACCTGAGCGCCCACCTGCCTCACGCCATCGCCCCGAGCCTGGTCCCGCCGCCCAGCACGGACTCCACGGGCGTCGAGGCGTTGCACATCATCCAGTCGCATTTCTATCCCGAGATGCTGGACGCGGTGGCGGGCGAGGTCAGGCAGCTACTGGACGGCGGCCTGCCGCCTTCGGAGGTCGTCATCCTTGCGCCGTACCTCTCGGATGCGCTGCGCTTCTCGCTCACGCACCGCCTCGAAACGCTGGGCATCCCGTGGCGCTCCCATCGTCCCTCGCGCTCCCTGCGCGACGAACCCGCTAGCCAGGCCTTGCTGACCCTGGCGACTCTGGCGCATCCGCACTGGGAAATCCGCCCGCCGAAGTTCGACGTGGCCTACGCCCTGATGCAGGCCATCGACGGCCTGGACCTGATCCGCGCCCAGTTGCTGACGGAGATCGTCTACCGTCCGCGCGAGCTGGCGCTCGCTCCGTTTGACGGGATCAAGCCCGAGGTCCAGGAACGCATCACCTTCTCGCTCGGGCTGAGTTACTCCATCCTGCGCGACTGGCTGCTGGCCCAGCGCGAGGCGGAGCCGCTTCCGCTCGATCATTTCCTGCGCAAACTGTTCGGCGAAGTATTGTCTCAGCCTGGATTCGGCTACCACGCAGACTTCGACCGCGTACGTGTGGCCGCCAGCCTGATCGAGTCATTCCGAAAATTCCGCATTGCATTGGACCCGACGGGTTCCACAAACCTATCAGGTCTTGGAAAAGAATACATCGCCATGTTGCAAGACGGCGTGATCGCCGCCTCGTACGTGGAGGCCTGGAAGCAGCAGACCACCGACGCGGTGCTGGTGGCGCCCGCCCATACCTTCCTGCTAATGAACCGTCCCGCCGCCGTGCAGTTCTGGCTGGACCCTGGCTCGAGCGGCTGGTACGAGCGCCTGGCCCAACCGTTGACCCATCCCTACGTGCTGGCGCGCACCTGGCCCTTCGGCCAGGCCTGGACCGACGCTGACGAGGTCAACGCCTCGCAGGAATCCATGTCGCGGCTGATCGGCGGCCTGCTGAGGCGCTGCCGCGAGCGAGTCTATCTTGGGCTGGCTGAACTCGGCGAAAGCGGATTTGAACAACGCGGCGAGTTGCTGCGTGCCTTCCAGAAAGTCTTGCAGGAGCAGGCCTCCTAACCATGCGGAAACAAACGCTCGTTACTGCCCTGATCGCACTGATGTTCGTGTTGGCCGTCGGCCTGCGCCTTGCCAGTTTCCCGAACCAGAACATCGACACGCACGGCTACCTGAACTGGTACAGCCAGATCGAGACGCGTGGCTTTGCGGCCCTGGCTGACGATTTCTCGGTGTACACGCCGCCCTACCTGTATCTATTGTGGCTGGCGACGTTGGTCAGGGGCGTTCTCCCGCCGCTGACGGCCATCAAGTTGATCCCCGTCCTCTTCGACGCATTGAGCGCTTTCGCAGTCTACAAACTGGTACGGCTGAAATTCCCGCAGGGGCAAGTTCCCTGGCTGGCGGCGGCGGGATTCTTGCTGCTGCCCACGATCCTGCTCAACAGCGCGTACTGGGGTCAGATCGACTCACTCTACACGAGTTTCCTGCTCTTGTGCGTCTACTTCCTGCTGACGGAGCGTCCCGCGCCCGCCATGCTCATGCTGGGGCTGTCGCTCTCGATCAAGGCCCAGGCGATCTTCCTGTTTCCCTTCCTGGCAGTGTTATTCTTGAAGAAGCGCATCCCCTGGCCGACCCTGCTGCTTCCGCCGCTGGTGTTCGTGGTCAGCATCCTGCCCGCCGTCTGGGCAGGGCGTCCGTTCATGGAAGCGCTGACCATCTACCTCTCGCAATCGGGCGAATTCCAACAGGTGTCCATGCACGCGCCCAACCTGTACTCGTTTGCGGTGGGACATCCCACCTGGAGACAGCCGATCTACTTGGGTGGGCTGACGCTGACAGCGGTCGTCCTTGGTAGCTGGATCCTGGTCTACGCCCGCCGCCGCTTCGCACTGACCCCGCGGCTGGTCCTGCTCACGGCGCTCGTGTCCGCCGCCCTGACGCCCTTCCTGCTGCCTCGTATGCACGATCGCTATTTCTACCCCGCGGACAATCTCGCGTACGTGCTGGCTTTCTTTGCGCCGTCTTACTGGTATGTGGCCCTGGGATATCAGGTCATTTCCAGCCTGGTATATGCGCTCTTCCTGTTCAGGATGACCGACCAGCAGAATCAGCTATTTCTGCTGACCGCCATCCTGCTCAACACGGGAATGGTCGTGTCCCTGCTCGTCCGCCAATGGTTGGAGACGAGGCCTGAATCTCCCGCCCACTAAGTCTCAAAGGCGGGACGGATGTGCCCTGCCTGATTCGGAGGTTCCTCATGAACAAAATCAAACGTTCCGCTTTTCTGCTGGCTGTGCTGACGCTCGCCTTACTGGTGACCTCCTGCAGTGCGCTGCCAGGCCCGATCGCCACCCCTACCCTGTCACAGGACATGTCCAACTTCATCAACGCGCAGATGACCGTTATCGCCACCGACCTTCCCAGGCCGACCGCCACCCCCAACGGTGACCTCGGCTGGGGGAACATCCAGGGCAAGGTCACGGATTCGGTCACATACCTGCCCATCGTTGGGGCGAAGATCACCTGTCAGCATTTCTCAGTCACATCCACCGCACCGTGCAACGCCAGTGTCCTCACAGGCCTAGACGGCAAATACATCTTCCCCAATGTGTACTTCGTGGACGGGGACTACTTTCAGTTGAAAGTGCAGGCCCCAGGTTACATCGACCAGACCGTGTACGTCAACGCCGTCCGCACGCCCAACCCCGTGGTGGACGTCAGCCTGGCTGTTATCGCCACGGCGACGCCGCAGATCGTCTGCACCCAGCCCGCCTGCAGACCGTATGAGGCATTGGTCTGCGATCAGGGACAGTGCATCGGCGGTTGCGGATTTGTCTGCGTCACGCCCGTTGCGATCTGCACGCCGCCGCTGTGCGCCATCGGCACGAACGAGGTGTACACCTGCTCGGGCACCGCCTGCCCGGCGGGTTGCGGGACCACCTGTGCCACGTACACGCCTGCGCCGTAGGATTCAGGAAAGAAAAATGAGCGATATCTTTGAGAGACAAAGAGCAAAAGAGAAGATTACAGAGGCGGTTCAATATGCCTCCAAAAATAAAACGGTTAAAAATGAGCATTTCCGTTTCTCTGATAATGAAGTGGATAAGTTGCTTGATATTCTCCTGCCTCAAAATTTTAGCTCTGTCACCAGTGCCCTCAGAACCGCACTTTTCCGTATTGACCCATCATGGCAAAAAGGGCAGTTTGAAGTTTTTTCTCGGCATTTTCGGATGAAACTATTTCAGGCCCTTTATACTCGTAGGCTTTCGCTGGACGACAGTAGAACATCAGCCTTAACAGTGGAAGGTATTCTGGCCAAAATACTTGTAGCCTCGCAAAATTTCGATGATTACAGAAAAGCTGCATTTTATGCTACAGTACTGTCAGAATACATCCTGCGATGTCCAGAGGAACGCCTTCCAAGCTGGATAGATTTTTTCAACGACGGACCAAACTGGAGGATAGTATGGAAATTGCACTCCAGTCTTTGGTTAGAGTTTTATTATTAAACTCACGATGACTTAGACATGAGCCCTACCTTCCTTCCCCGCCCCTCCCAACAAAACATCCTCCGCTACCGCGGCGGACTGCTTGGCATTGCCGCCGTGCCAGGCGCGGGCAAGACGCACATCCTGTCGGCGCTGGCGGCGCAGATCATCGCGGAGGGCGGCTTGCAGGACGGACAGGAAGTGCTGATCGTCACACTGGTCAATTCGGCGGTGGACAACTTCGAGGCGCGCATCCGCCGCTTCTTCGAGAATCCGCTGCAGGCCTTGTACAAGTATCGTGTCCGCACCCTGCATGGGCTGGCGCACGACCTGGTGCGTGAGAAACCCGCCAGCGTGGGACTCGAAACCCAGTTCAGCATCATCGACGAGCGTGAAGCGGGCTTCATCCGCCGTGAGTCGGTCAACGCCTGGTTGGCCTCACACACGCTGGACGAGTACCTCGACCCCGCGCTGGACGAATCGCGCCGTGAGTGGGTCCGCCGCCAACAACTGCCCGACATGGTCGACGCGCTGGCCAACGCCTTCATCCGTTCGGCCAAGGACCGTCTGCTCACACCCGAACAATTGCGCTCCCTGCTGGACGCCTCCCCCGCCCCGCTGCCGCTGGCCGAACTCGGCTGGAGCATCTACGCAGACTATCAGCGCGCGCTGGCCTATCGCGGCGCGGTCGACTTCGACGACCTGATCCGCCTGGCGCTGACCCTGCTCGAACACGACGAGGAATTCCTCGAACGCCTGCGCTTCCGCTACCCCTATATTTTGGAGGACGAGGCCCAGGACTCGAGCCTCTCTCAACAGCGGATTCTGGGACTGCTGTCTGGCGCTGCCACCCCCTCGTCCTCTGGAAGCAGGAGGGGGGATGGGAACTGGGTGCGCGTCGGTGACCCGAACCAGGCCATCTTCGAGACCTTCACCACCGCGGACCCCGACCTACTGCGCGACTTCATCCGCACCAACCCCAACGCGGACATGCCCGAGTCGGGCCGCTCCCAGCCGTCGGTCATCGCGCTGGCCAACCACCTGATCGACTGGGTCATGCAGTCGCATCCCGAGCCCCTCGCGCGGACCGCGCTCTCGCTGCCGCACATCCAGCCCGTGCCCGAGGGCTACCAACCCGTCAACCCGCCCGACCAGCCCGAGGCGGTGCGCTTCATCGACAAGAAGTTCACGCCCGAAGAGGAGCTCGAAGCCGTGGCCAAATCGGTCAAGGGCTACGTCGACTCGCTGGCTGACCTGCCCGACGAGCAGAAGCCGACCATCGCCGTGCTGGTACCGCGCAACAACCGCGGCATCGAGGTCATCGAGGCGCTCAAGAAGCGCGGGATCGAGACCATCGAGCTGATCTCGTCCACGTCCAACACGCGCGCGGCGGCGGGATCGCTGAACTACCTGCTGTCCTACCTTGCGGACCCACAGTCGGCGCGCAAGCTGGCCAAGGCCTACGAGGTCTGGCGGCGCGACTGGCGCTCGGACGCCGAGAAGATGGAGTTGGTCAAGGCCACGATCGACGTTATCCGCCGCATCAGCGAGGTGGAGACCTTCGTCGCGCCCGCGAATCTAACCTCCAGAGGGGTGAACAAAGATTGGCTGGCGCTGTTGAGCGAGTCTGAATCGCAGCAGGTGCTGCAAGAGCTGGCCGACTTCCGCGTCAACGTGGAGCGTTGGCTGAAAGCGGTCACGCTGCCCATCGACCAGTTGATCCTGACCCTGGCGCAGGACATCTTCAGCGACGCCTCGGACCTGGCGCTGGCGCACAAGCTGGCGCTGGTGTTGCGCAAGGCCGCCGCGGATCACGGCGACTGGCGTCTGCCCGAACTGACCTCGGAGCTGGCCGTCATCGCCAAGAACGAACGCCGCTTCATCGGCTTCTCGTCCGACGACTCGGGCTTCGACCCCGAACGGCACCGCGGCAAGGTTGTGGTGACCACCCTGCACAAGGCCAAGGGTCTCGAATGGGACCGCGTGTACATCATGTCGGTCAACAACTATGATTTCCCCGCGAACCTGCCGGGCGACCGCTTCATCTCGGAGAAGTGGTTCGTACGCGGCGGGCTGAACCTGGAGGCCGAAGCCCTGGCTCAGTTGACCGCGCTGGAATCGAACGGCGAATTCGACTGGTATGAGGAAGGCGCGGCCACCCAGAAATCGCGCCTGGGCTACGTCAAGGAACGCCTGCGCCTGCTGTACGTGGGTCTCACCCGCGCCAAACGCGACCTGATCGTCACCTGGAATTCAGGCCGTCAGGGCGACGCCACCCCCAGCCTGGCCCTGTCCGAGTTGATGGGATGGTGGGAATCAGTGAATGATGGTCAGTAAATCGTAAAAGCCAAATGGCTTAATTCTGGAAGAAAACAAACGACCTCGGGAAATAACCCAAGGCCGTTTTCTTTTCTCGATTTTCTACTTTTCAGGCGTTAGCACAATGACGGGGATCACGCGCGAGGTCTTGCGGCGGTAGTCGTCGAAGCCAGGCATCATGTCCACCATCTTCTCGTACAGGCGGGTCCGCTCGGGCTCGGGGGCCACCTGCGCGCGGACCTTGAGGGTCTCGGTCCCCACTTCCACGCTCACCTCAGGATGAGCCAGCAGGTTGTAATACCAGTCGGGGTGATTCGGTGCGCCGCCCTTCGAGGCGATCACCACCAGGTTTCCGCCGTCGCGGATGCAAGCCACGGGGTTGACGCGCTCCTGTCCGCTCTTGGCGCCGACGGTGTGCAAAAGCAGCAGGGTCTTGCCCTCGAACGGTCCGCCGACCTTGCCGCCGTTGGCCCGAAATTCGTCGATGATCTTCTGGTTCCAGTCGCTCATAGTGTTCTGAAAATCTCCTTGTAGACTACGTTAAAGGATGCCATTGTCACAGAGGCTCTTACCGCCTTGGGCAACGTTGGGAAAACAAGATTTGGGGTATCATTACCCGCATCCACTTTCAGGAGGAAACCCGCTTATGGAAAACCCCACCTCGGAAGAAAAAGTTCTGGCGGCACTGGCACATGGATCGGTGCTTTTTGCCTGGTTCGGCCCCATCGCGCCGACCATCCTATGGATCACGCAGCGGAAAAAATCAAAGTACGTCCGCTTCCATGCCTTGCAGGCCATGGGATACCAGGCCCTGGGATTTTGGGGCTGGATCCTGGGGGTTATCGCTGCCTTCATCGGCATGTTCGGGGTGACTTTCCTGGCGGCCCTCGTGCTCGATGCAAACCAGATGAAATCGTCTGCCATTGAAATCTTCCTGCAATTCTTCATGATATTATCCATTTTCGGTTTATGGGGCTTCTTCTTCCTGGGCGGCCTGGCAGGTGCAGTCTTCTGCATGACGGGACACGATTTTCGTTATCCGATCATCGGGCCCTGGCTCAAGAATAAACTCTTCGCGGATCAGGTCACGGATGAGGATTTCGAGCGTTGGGAGGATGCCTGGGTGGGCGGCATCTGCCACTTGACCGTCGTTGTACAACTGTTTGGGATCATCACCCCGCTGATCGTCTGGTTCACTCAAAAGGAACGTTCCGTCAAATTACGGCTTCAGGCCTTGCAGGCTGCGTTCTATCAGTTGATCTCAGTAATCGCCTACGTTCTGACTTCCGTGGGAAGCCTCGTGTTCTTCTTTGTCCTCATGGCCTCGGTAGTCATCGTGGTGGGCGGCAGGGACGGGAGCAACGAGTCAGTATATAACACCGCGGGCGGAGTGCTCCTCCTGCTGATCCTTGGCATGTTCCTGGTGGAACTTTTGGCGTTCCTCCTGGTTCCGCTATACTACCTGCTGGCAGGCATCGGCGCCCTCCGCACCATGCGCGGACACGAATTCAAGTACCCGATCCTGGGCGGAATCCTCGCCCGCAGGATGCCCGCTATCCCGCCACAGGAAGCAGCACCATCAGCGCAACCCGGGGATCTGATCCAAATCCCATAACCTGACGTTGTCGACCGTCACCAGCGCCTGCTGTCCCGTGGTGGACAGCAGGCGGAACGACACGGCGCGCGGCGACTTCTCCACCCCAGCCTCCGCCCTGCACTGACTCAGATACCCGAGCGGATCGTCGTTGACGTAGAAGGCACATTCCTGTCCGCGCATGATGACCGTCACACGGATGAACTCGGGCGAGAAATACTGGTATGTGCCCGAGGCGGTCTGTAGCGGACTGTGCAGGCTCCAGTCGAAGCTCCAATCTTCGTGCTTCGAGAGGTCGAGTTGTACGCTCTGGTCGGCGGACTGGTTGAATTGGAAGCGCAACACGTCGAACGGCTGGGTCTTGCCGAACTTGAAGTCGAGAGTCAGCACGAAGTCCGTGCGGCGCAAATAGGGGTTATAGACGAAGAAGTCCCTGTATTCCTGGCCTGTGGGGATGCGCAAAGGCAGGGTCTCCTCTTCGATGGGCGCATAAAAGGGACCGTCCGCGCTGCCACGCTTGGCGTAGAACCAGCCCAGGTTGTAGCCTGAGAAATCATCCTTGAAGGCGGGCGGAACGTTCGCCAGCGCCGCCAGGATCGGGTCGGAAAAATCCGCCACCCAGGCGGGCGGCGGCGGGACGACGCGTGTGGGCGGCAGGGGCGTGACCGTCGGCGTGGAGGTCTGGGTCGGGACGGGCGTCAACGTGGGGGCCACGTACAGCGTGGCCGTCGGCTGGGGCAGCATCGAGTCGACGGCCGAGCAGGCCAACGTCACGGCCAGGATCGCCGTCAGTGCGAACGCGCGTCTTCGGGTTCCAATCCACATGGGCCGAATTATAGTGTATGCAAATGGATTAAAATGAGACTGCCGTTTCCGTTTTATTGGTGAAGGAGTTCCCATGTTCAAATCCAAACGCAGACCGATTGTCGTCCCCCAGTCCGAGCATCTCAGGCTGGTGGGCGCGCTGGCCCTATTATGGGGCAACGCCGAATTCGACCTTCCCCCCGTCAATCACAATTCGATGGTTGCAGGCATGAGCCTGCACGACCGCGGCTATGGCGTGCTCGACAACGACGCCATCGGCGAAATGCGCGAGGAGACCTGGCATGGCATCGCGCGGCGTGGATTCCGCATGCACAACTCGGATGCCGTGGCCGATACCATCGTCAAATATCACGTCCGACGGCTGGCCGCGTCCAATCCCCTGCCCGAGCGGCAGGCCCTCGCCCGGGAGTTCACGGCAGGCATCGACGCGCAACTGGAGGAACATCACCTCTCGCGCGAGCTGTTCGACCGCATCGACCGTATCACCGACCTGACCGACAGAATCTCCTTCGACTTTTGCTTCGATGTCCCCGCTCGCGGTTCGGTTGAGGTCTTCCCGCGCAACGGGAGCGACCAAACGGTCAAAGTGGAATACACCGTCGAAGAGGGCGTCATCTGCGCCACGCCCTGGCCGTTCTCGGTGGAACGCCACACGGGCTACGTCTACGCCTATCACCTCGACGGCTATCCCGAGCGCCCCGACCCGATCGTCCTGCCGTATCGGTTGCAAAAGGACTAGCGTGGAATTGGGATTATCCGCCAGGCAGACGAAGGGCGCGGCCGTCGATTCGACCCAAGGCGGATTCCGCCTGACGATCCCCGCCTCGGATGGGTCCCGTTACGACGACGCCCAACTGGACGATTACACGGGCCTCGCACGACGGGCCTTCCCCCACCGCTCCCTGGACTTGAGCCTGCGTGCCCGCACCTCCGCCGAATCCGCGCCTGGAACGTGGGGTTTTGGCCTGTGGAACGATCCTTTTGGGCTGAGCCTGGGCTTCGGCGGGAGTCCCTTCCGCCTGCCTGCGCTGCCAAACGCCGCCTGGTTCTTTTATGCCTCTCCGCAAAATTACCTCTCGTTCCAAAACGACCCTTCGACAGGCTCAGGGCAGGCTCACCCCGCCCACGGTTTCCTCGCGCAGACGTTTCGGTCGCCGCATTTTCACCCATCGTTGATTAGTGCAGGGCTGGCCTTACCCTTCTCGCGCGTTACAGCGCGGCGACAGTTGAGTCAGGTCATCGCCGAAGACTCGGTCGCTCTCAGCGTGGACGTCACCCAATGGCATGGATACAGGCTGAGGTGGCGGGAGGACAGCGTCCTCTTCGAAGTGGATGATGCCCTCGTAATGGAAACGCGCGTAAGTCCGCATCCGCCGCTGGGGATGATCCTGTGGATCGACAATCAGTTTGCGGCCTTCACGCCCGAGGGAAAGATCTCGTTCGGGGTGCTGGCGCATCCAGAGGTTTGGTTGGAGATCGAGGAACTGGAAATAAAAAGACCCTAAAGGCTTCAAAAAACCTTTAGGGTCTTGATTGATACTACTGGAACTACGCGGCCTTGGCCTTCTTGGACTTATCCAGCCACATGTTGACCACGGCATAGACCGCAGCCACGCCCAGGGCGATGGCGCCCATCCAGTTGAGCGAGAGCGGCAGGCTCTTCTCGAACAGACGCGCGGCTGCATCGAGCAGAACGCCCAGGATGAACAGGCCGCCGAACATGCGATTGTGGTAGAAGCAGAAGCCCGAGAACCAGGTGGGCCAGAAGGCTTCGAAGCCCGCGGGCGGACCCTCAGGGCGCGGCTTGGACAGCACGGCAATCGCATAAAAGGCGCGCTTGACCGCGAACAGCACCAACAGCATGAAGGTGGAGAAATACCCCGTCGCGACCAGGTAGATCACAACCGCATAAGCAATGACGATGGAAGCCATGTTGACGTAGCGCGCAAAGGTCTGGCCGACGCGCACAGGGAAGGTGCCCACGCCCTTCTGCTTGTCGGGGATCATCTTGTCGATGTGCTTGCCGATGTTGATGCTGGCCACGCTCAGGCCGAAGGGAATGCCCGCCAGCGCCACATTCCAGATGTTTTCGAACGTGCCGTTATGACCAAGGGTCAGTACAAAGTACACACCCGCGATCATGATCGGCCCCCAAATCAGGAAGATGGCCAGTTCGCCCAGCGCCCAATACTTGAGCGGCCAGGTGTAGAACAGCAGGACCAGCGCACCGAACGCAAACAGGCTAATGACCATGGGATTGAAACTGGTATAGAACAACGCGAAGACCCCCGACAGGAAGGCGATTACGCCGCTGACCAGAAACCACTGAATCTGCTGGGGCTTGGTCCAGAAGCCCTGCACGAGCGGGTGGACACCGTACTGCGTGCGGAAATAATTGTCCTTGTCCACGCCGCGCGAGTAGTCGGTGTAGTCATTGAGCAGGTTGTTCGTCCCGTGGGCGATGAACAGGCCCAGGGTCAGGACAATCCACGGCAGCCAGGAAAAATATCCGTCGCGCCAGGCCAGCAATCCCGCGATGATGCATGAATAAATGGTAACGGTCGTTACCGCTGAACGAGTGGCGATCAGCCATTTGGAAATCACATCAAGGGCATCCCATTCCTTCTTGCTATCCATCTTGATGAGTTCCCATGAGGCCTTGCGCCACATGGCAAAATTAATTTTCATTCTTCCTCCAAAGAAGTTGATTGTGGCAAATTATACAACCAAACCCGGGCTTAAAAAATAAAAGAGCGGAGTTTTCCGCTCTTTTTTGAGTTCTAATGCCAGAAGGCTGGAAGGAAAACGCGCAGGAGCACATCGATCAACAGGCCGAACATGAAGAGTGTGCCGAAGGAACGGTTGTTGCGGAAGGCCAGCGGAGCAAAGTAGAGCGGCCAGCCGCCCTGCCCATCGGGAAAGCCCTCGGGGCGCTCGGTGGGCTTGGGCCTCAGTAGCGCGGGGTAGGTCTGCAAAAAGGCCGGCAGGGCCAGCAGCACGATGGCCATGACGGGCGTGAAGAACTTGATGGCAATCAGGTAGAAGGTAAACAGATACGGCAGCACCATCATGCTCAGGACCGTGTAGCGGGCGGCCTTCTCGCCGATGACCACGGGCAGGGTGTGGATGCCCTTGGCCTTGTCGATGGCGAGTTTGTCGATGTGCTTGCCGAAGATGACGGTGGTGACGCCCAGCACGTAGGGGATGCTGGCAATGACCACGTTCCAGTTCCAATGATGGGCCAGGACATAGTATCCGCCGCCAATCATCAGCGGACCCCATACGATGAGCACCGCCACTTCACCCAGCCCCAGTCCCTTGAGCGGCCAGGTATAGAAGAGGACGAAGAACGCCCCCAGCCCAAGCAGGATCCAGATGAGCGGGTCGCTGGCGTTGATGAAGATCAGGTACAAGCCCGCTGCGAGGGCGATCAAACCTGTCACCGCGAAGTAGGTCAGGTGCTGACGCTGGGTCATCAGGCCGCTGGCGATGGGCTGCGCGCCGTACATCGTGCGGTAGTAGTTGTCCTTGTCCACGCCGCGCACAAAGTCGGTGTAGTCGTTGAAGATGTTGTTGGTGGCATGGGCCATGATCAGGCCGAAGGCCAGGGCCAGCCACGGCAGGAAGTTGAAGGCACCGTCGCGGAAGGCGAAGAGTCCCGCCAGGGCGGCAGAGATAAAAGTCATGATAAGGACGGCTGCACGGGTGGAGATCAGCCACTTCGAGATCAGATCCAGACGGTCCCATTCCTCCTTGGAAACCTCTGGAATGACGTTGAGCGCTTTGCGCCACATGCTGAAGTTCATTTCTTGCTCCTTTGGGAAGATTTTGGCAATTATAACAACACCTGTCCGATTTATTCGTCGCCCTGAAAAAGGCAGACCCCAAGGCCGTCTGGCCTAGGGGTCCCAGCCGAAGACGACTCTTCACTCAATTCTCTTCCGCCTTGCCAAAGAGTTTCCGCTCGTCGAACCACGGCTTGAGGATCAGGTATGCGCCGAGGACAATGAGCAGGAGCGCACCACCGAGGTCGAACTTGAAGATCATTTGGGCGAGTCCGCCAACCAGGGACAGGGTGCCAAGGAAGGTGGTAAATCCGCTCATGCGCAGGCCATTGAAGTAACGCGCTGCGTTCAGGCCAAGGAAAATCAGGCCGACGCCGATATCCCAGGTCCCTTTCGGGATGTTGGCGTCGCGCAGAAGCCACTGGCCGCCGAGCATGATGAGGAAGAGGCCCCAGAAGGCGGTTTCCAGGCGTTTGTTGAGGACAGCCTTTTCAGGGTCGATGACGGGGGTGGGGTTGGGGGTTTGCTCAGACATTTGAGGTTCTCCTTTATTTGAAGGTGCAAGTAGAATGATGCCGATGATGGCAAAAATGACCGGCGGCACCCAGGGCATATTTCCGTAGCCGATGTCGAACCAGATGCTTTCGGGCGGCAGAGTCAAGTTGGCATAGACCAGTCCCAGTGCAGCAAGCAGGCTCAAGATACCGAGGAAAAGATTAAGCTTTTTCATATCATTTCTCCCTGTTAGAGTGCAGAAGTCTGAGATTGGACAGGAACCTGCCCAATTTTGGACTCACGTGCTTCGATCCAGAAGAAACGCATCAGTACGATGGCGATGATCCATTGGATGGCCGTACCCACCAAAGGAATAATATCTCCAATGCTCGGGAAGAGCATCAATAGGTAGGTCCCAACATCGTTGTGGATCACATGGAACAGGATGCATAGAAAAGCGCTGCCTGTACGGTTGTACAACCAGGTGTAGATCAATGCGCCGCTCATGATAGAACCCGCGGTGTATAAGACAACTTGCACTAGAAGGGTAGTGACCGCTTGTGGAACTCCGCCGGGAGAATTCAGTGTACTGATGTAGATGGGGATGAACACAGGCCAGTGCCAGAGGCCCCAAACGACGCCGACGATGAAACTGGCTTTCTTTGCGCTCAGACGCGTCTGGAGACTGGGGAGCAGGTAGCCGCGCCAGCCCGGTTCTTCCATGCCAGAGGCGAAGAAGGTGTAGACGAACATCGGGACGAGCGACATCAAAACGGTCGAGACCTGACTTGCTGCGGGGAGCGGACCTTTCACCATCCCCAGAATGAAGATTGGCAAATAGATGATGCCGATCAGCGCAAGCATCATCCCGTACCCGCGCCATCCAACTCGCCAATGTGTTACCCGTTTCCACCAGCCTTGCAGTCCCGCCTTCCCTGATTCGTATGCCTGGGAAACGATTGCAGCAATCACCGTCCCTGGGAGCAAAATAGAGACAAAGGTGAGCAAAACAAGCAAAAGATGGGTATCGTCTTGAAAGCCATTGGCAAGCAACTCAGGGATGGTCCGAGGGTTGGGTATCACGTAGCCGCGCTGCGCCGCATACACTTCCACGGGAATCCATGGCAGCCAGGTGATGACGTAAACCAAAACGATGTAGAGCCAGAACGCTTTTCGTTTTCTGCTTTCCATTTCTTACTCCATCTAAAAATCGTGAAGAATAATTCCAGGTCAAAAGTATCAGGTCATCGGCGGCGAAAACGCCGCCGATGACGAGAGAGGACGATTATTTCTTCGAGATCTGCGACAGTTTTGCAATGCCCATGAACAGAACGCCAAGACCAGCGAAGAACGCGCCGAGACCGATCGGGCCTCCCCAGTAGAGAACGAGCCACATGTCCATTTTTTCTCCTTTTGTTTGAAAGGTCAGATTGAACGTACGCTCCTAATTTACTCCCTTGTGCAATGCAGGTCATCTACCGAACGGTAGAGCCGATGGTTTAGAAACGGTAGATTGGGAATAAACCAAAAGACGACAGCCATGTTGGCTGTCGTCTCGCAAATCCGATCCTTTGTTATGCCAGTCCCAACTCCCTCGCACGCATGGCTGCTTCGGTACGATTATGCACGCCCAACTTTACACACAAATTGTGGATGTGTGTCTTCGCCGTCCCCGCGCTGATGAAGAGTCTGTCTGCAATTTCTTGGTTCGACAACCCCAACGCAAGCAGCCGCAGCACTTCGATCTCGCGTTCAGACAGCGGCTCGGGCAGGACCTCGGAACTGGTCGCCGAAACCAGGCTGGATACGCGGCTGAACTCGGCCACTACCTTCGCCGCCACCGACGGGTCGAGGATCGAGTCGCCACGGGCGGTGCGGCGGATGGATTCGGCCAATTGCACCGACCCGACATCCTTGAGCAGGTACCCCACCGCACCTGCGCGCAGCGCGTCGAAGACGGTTTCCTTGTCATCAAAGGTGGTCAGCACGATGACGCGGCAACCGGGCATGGATTGTTTGATCCGATGGGTCGCGCCGACACCGTTGAGGATGGGCATTTGCATGTCCATCAGGATTACGTCGGGGCGAAACTTCAGCGCCTGATCCACCGCATCCTGGCCATTGGCCGCCTGACCAACCACTTGAATATCCTGGTGGACAGATAACAAGGTTTCGAGCCCTTCGCGGAAGAGAGCCTGATCGTCAGCGAGAAGGACGCGGATGGTCATACTCCCTCCCCTTCTGCCACAGGAATTGAGACTTCAAGCCGAAGCCCTTTGCCTGTTTCAGTCTCCACCCTGCATACACCGCCAAGCAATTGGACACGTTCGCGAATACCGATGAGGCCAAAGCCTCCTGTGACATCGCCCGCGCCTACTCCATCATCGCAGACGGTGAGACGGACAAGATCAGGTTCGGAGAAATCGAGGGTCACGTCAATATGAGAGGCGCGGGAGTGCTTGCAGACGTTAGTCAGCGCTTCCTGGGCAGCGCGATAGAAGGCAAGGGCGGCTTTCGATTCGACGGGGTGCAATGAGCCAACCAGGTGAAACTCGGTAGCGATTCCAGCGGATTGCGATTCGTTGGCCAGCTCGACGATGGCTTCTTCGAGCGGACGATTCTCCACGGGCGAGACGCGTAACGCGGCGACAGACTCGCGCACAGAGCTCAATCCTTTACGCGCCATCTCCTGCGCTTTATCGAGCGCAGCAAGCGCACGAGCAGGGTCAGATTTGCATGTCACCTTTGCCGCCTCGATCTGCACGTTGACAATGGT
Source organism: Chloroflexota bacterium (assembly GCA_016191845.1). Lineage (GTDB taxonomy): Bacteria > Chloroflexota > Anaerolineae > Anaerolineales > Villigracilaceae > JACPVF01. The sequence continues at coordinate 35,692 of JACPVF010000017.1, read as the reverse complement.
CAGATAGTGACCGAGGTTGTCATGAATCTCGCGGGCCAGACGGTTCCGTTCCTGGGTGGCGGCGAGTTCCTCCGCCTGGGAGGCGTATTCGGCCATTTGATGGTTGGCCACCTCAAGGTCAAGGGTGAGACGTTCAGCACTCTCGCGGGCGTGCCGTTCGTTGAGTTGCGATTGCGCGATCAGTACTACGAACAGGATCGCCGGGGAGATGAACATCGTATTCATCAACGCGGTCTCCCAGGTCGAATGATAAAGGATGGGAAGGATGACCGTTGCCAGCACCCCCAGGTAGACAAGCCAACGCCAACGAGAGGTGAGTCGCTCAACGGCAATGCTCACCAGCGGCAGGCTGATCAGCCAATTGCCGCCAGGCCCGAGCGTGACCCCCACCCCTGTGGCGAACACACATTGCAGGGTAAAGAAAAGAATGTGACGTGTGTTTTCAGGAAAGCGGTGGAGAAGCTCCTCATCGAACAAGGCCAGGATCAAGTAGGCCGCCCCGAATGATATCCCCAACAGGATTCGAAGCGCGGTAAACTGTACGTTGTTTCGTGAGGCGGTAAAGAAAGTGACAACGTATCCCAGCACGACGAGAAAGATGAGCAGGTTCCTGGCTTGTTGAGCATAAAAGGGCGAGTGTGTTTGCATTGGGCCCTCGCGGAACAGCGTCAATATCATTGTAGCACTTTCGAGCTCGGTAATCCAAAACAAGAACGCGGCATCCCTGCCGCGTTCTTGTTCGAAAGAAAAACTTTTACTTGCCGCAGGTAGCCAGCAACGTGCACAGACAGTCCACGCAGCCCTGTGCAGCATCCTGTTTGGGCTTGAGCGCTCCAAGCCATTCGCCGATCAGGCCACCGGGCAGGCTTGCCAATCCCAACTGGACCAAGCCCAGATAGACCAGCACAACCAGGGTCAGTACCGCCAAGGTGGCGATGAAGATGATCCCAGCCCGGGCCCATTTCTGTACGGCACCCACTCCCCGAACCAAGTATCCCGTCAGGAGGATTCCAAGGTTGGCCGCCAACGTCACGAGCAGTGCCCCGATCCCAAACTTCATCACCGTATTATTGAACCCCAACAACGCTCCAACCACGATCAGGAACACTTCAAAGGCATACAAAACACCCAGACCATGACGGAGAAGGAGATTGGGAAGGCTGCCCGGCAGCGCCACTTCCACCACACCCATCGCCCATTGACCAAGGCGGGCAACCAACGCCCCCGGGTTTCCCAGCGCCTGATAGGAGCCCGACAATCCCTGCATCAGTTTGCCCGTGACCGTTGCTCCGCGTGCGATCACCCTGGAGGTCTCTTCGGGCGGAAAGCCATCGCGCACGCGGTGGACGCGGACAAAATATTCCAGCAAGGCGTTCCCGTCGACCATGGCCGTCTCCAGGCCGGGCAGGGACGTTTCTGCCGCGCTCCCTACCTGCGCTGTTTCATGAGCCTTGACTTTTTGGTTGATGTCGGCCAGGACTGCATCGAGCGATTGCAATGCAGCTCGCCCCTCCGCACGTGGAAGTTTTTCGCCGAACGGCCAGGGGGAAATAGCCCTAGCGATTTTTCGGCGTGTTTCCTCCAACATGACCTTGTTTGCCCGTAAACGCTGCACCTCAGGCGGGATCAACCCCGGTCTGGATCCCTGCGGCTGCGGCCGTGGAATGGGGTACGTGCCGACCTTACCCGTCGCGTTGAGAGACTTCTGCAGGTTATCCGTCAGATCGGGGAGCAGGTCTTCGGCCAGGATGGCCTGATGGGCAGCACGCAGACATTCCTTCCGCGCCTCAGGGTCCTCGCTCGATGGCCAGAGCATATCGAACAGGCGCTCCGCCCCATCCAGCCTGCCCCACAACATATCGTTCCTGCGCCATTCCTCGGCGAAGAAGGCGCCAAAGCTGGCCAGCTTGATCCCCGCCAGTTTCTTTCGTCCCTGTTTGCGCTCGTCCACCAGGCTGGTGGCATCCTCAGGGCTGATGCGCACCACCTCCACCACGTCCGATTCGCCGATGGGTGTGCCGAACTGGATCGGGAAGCTGATCATGTCGAAGTATTCATAGCGGTCGAAGTAAAAGCCGATGAATTCGCGAACGAGCTTCTCTTCCTGCGGGAAGTTGGGCAGGTCACCCGATTTGGGTAACATTTCTTTTTCGATCGGTGGGATCTTCCCATCTCTGCCGTAGATCTTCAGGGGTGCGCGGCACCGACGGGAGGCGTCGTCCAACGCCTCATACAAAAGGCCATTGGACTCCGTCTCATCCTTTGCCTGGTGCGTGAGTGCCTCGACAGCCCGGTCAACCACCTCGACCAGGGACTGCCATTGCTCAGACTTCTCGTCCACTATGAAAGTATTCTGGAGTACATCCTTGGAGGAGGCCAGCGGCTTCAATGCATCAATATAAGCCTGAAAACTGGGGATCGTGCTGGTATCGGAAACAAGGTTTCGCTTCCGCATGTTGCGTCCGCTTCGGCGCAAGGCAACGTGAACATTGTTGAGGTATTGCTTGTACCACAGCAGGACTTCACGCATGTGCCCTGCCTGTTCAGAGGATGGCTCGGGCAGAGTCCAAGGCCTGGCGCGGCGGAGCGCATTCGCTCCCTGCCGACCCTCCACCGAGGCCTGGATCAGGTTCAGGGCGCGGCGTCTGTTCTCGGTGGCGCGAAGATCGCCCTCCGAAGACTCCGTCAAAGCGAAGAGCAGGGTGTCGATCAGGTTCTGCACAAAATACAGGCGACGCAACCGCCAGGACATATCCAGGTTGTAGACCAGATCGTTCTCCGATTTCTTATTCTGATTGCCCGGCTCTTTGATATCGTAATATCGAAACCGCCAGGCTTCCAGGAGTTTCCTCAACACATCCCCCAGCCTTTCATCATCATCCCAACCCAGGGCGCGTGCCAGCGCCTCGGAGAGATTATTCAAGACGTTCGCCACCCGCAGATTGTGATATAGAAGGTAGCCTGGACCATAGGCGGCAATCAGGTCATCGAGATAGCGCAGCGCAAACTTCGGTCCGCGTGTCTGCCAGTCGCGGATTTTGTTCCAATTCGAACGCATGAAGTCAATGGTGGACTCCTGCGAATGTTCCAGCACGTGGTTGACCTGATCGATGAGGCGGTTGCGTTCCTCCACCAGACGGATGTCCTCGCGGATGGTCTCATAGCGCGGCAGGGACACCAGGGCGGCGAACACGTTCTCCACCACATCCGGGCGGGGAGGGTCGCCCCCGGGCGTGGTCAGCGATACGGGCGCTGGCTCGATGTAGATCAACTTGCGGTCCACAGGCAGGTCAGCGCGGCGGCGTAACAAATCTCCGGTAGCATAGCTGAAGGGCTTGTTGTCGAGATAGCCGCCATCACCAAAGGCACGGGCAGGGAAATCCTCGCCCGGGCGCTGAAAGTCACGATACAGCCTCTTCCAGGATTCGGGGTCGTAGGAGTAGCGGTTGCGGAAATATCCCGTCTCCAAAATGGGCTTGGTGTCGTCCAAACGCATCGGCTCGAAGGCAGGCGGGATCGAGGAGGTGCAGCGCGCCACAAAAGCCAGGAAGGGATTCTGCTTGAGCGTGAAATCGTTACTATATTCGCCCGCCGCTTCTTCCGTTGAGTAATGGAAGCGGAAGACCGACCGATAGCGATATTCGTCCACTTCCGTGCCAGGGGTGTTACCGGGCAGGTTCACCCGCAGGGGATATCCGCGGATATCCGAGGCAGTGATCGACAGGTCCAGTTCCTGAACGTAAGGCGAGGTGTATTCCTCCTTCCTGGGAGGGTCTTCCATACGATCGAGGGCCTCCAACAGTTTGAAGTACATGCGCTGATTGTTCAGCAGTGAGGCGGGTATAGACTGTTCTTTTAGCCCGCCCAGTTCAGGACGCGACCCCTTATCGTTGAGGAGTCGCCCGATGTCGCCTTCTTTAATCCATAGATTCTTGAGCTTGTTGAAATCCTGATCGTTGACCAGGGCCTTGGCCAGGTACACCGCGTTGATGCCCCCCGCGGATGTACCCGAGAGGATGTCCACCACGAAACGGGCGCGCAGCTTGCGCCCCAACGCCCGATATTCGCGCTGGATCGCGGTAAGCTGGCTCCACGAAATCAGGAATTCCTCGCCTCCATCCTCCCCGGTCTTGACCGCCGTAGCGCGTACCAGATTGTAGAGTTCCTGTGCCACGCCGTAGATGTAGATCGCCAGCGAAATCCCCCCATACATGACCACTGCAAACCGTACTTCCTTTTCGAAATTAGGCTTCCACGTCTCAGGAGAGACCATCAAATCCGCGCGGGTATGGACTGACATGTTGCCTCCATTACTAAAGAAAGTGGGAAGGAGATTGAAACCATTGTACAACCTGCAGGAGTCGAATTCAACCGGGGGATAAAAAAGCCCAATCTCTATGGAGATTGGGCAATTGCTCCGGTGCTGTCAGGCTTTTGCCGGATAAGCATTCTCGTATGCCACAAGGATGCGATCCCACAATCGATTCTGGTCTTCGTCTACGGTCTGGAATTCGGGATGCGCCTCGAACCAGTCCAGGGTGCGGCGGCAGCCCTCCGCCCAATGGACCTGGCAGCTGTACTCGGGTACGAAACGTTTGATCTTACTATTATCGAAGGCCACACTGTTGACCTTGTCGCCGATCAGGCTGCCGACGGCGTGCTCGTCGTAAGCAGCGATCAACTCCGAGGCCACGTGGACGATGTTCGGTTCCACACCCAGGGCTTTGTACACTTCGAGGTAAATTTGATTCCACGAAAGGACTTCGTCCGAGGTGATGTGGAAGGCTTCGCCGATGGCCTTGGGATTCCCGAACAAGCCCAGCAGGCCGACGGCAAAATCCTCGTGCCAGGTCATCACCCACAACGAGGTACCGTCGCCCGGCACGATGACCCTCTCACCGCGTTTCATACGCGCGAGGACCGTCCACGGGTGCTGCCACGAGTTGACACATAACGCGATCTGCGACGGGCCATACGTCAGCGACGGGCGGATGATGGTGACGGGAAAGCCCTCTTCACGATAGGCCTGCATCAGGCGATCCTCACAAGCAATTTTGTCGCGCGAATATTGCCAGAAAGGATTCTCCAGCGGCGTCTCTTCAGTAATCAGGTAATTCTGCGGCGGTTTCTGATAGGCGCTGGCCGAACTGATGAAGATAAACTGGTCGGTCCTGCCGCGGAAAAGGCGCAGGTCGCGCTGGATGTCGTCCATATTGAAGGCGATCCAATCGACGACGACATCGAAGTGCTGATCCGCCAACAGCGCGGAAAGCGCCGCCTCATCGGCATGGACGTCCGCCTGGAGTACGGAAGCAGGTGCGGGTACAGGATACTTCGTCGAGGCGGAACGATTCAACAAGGTCAGGTCGTGTCCACGCTGGACAGCCAGGTCCGAACAAGCGGAGCTGATCAGCCCTGTCCCGCCGATGAACAGAATTTTCATCTAGCCCTCCCCCATCTCAGGGATGGGTTCCGTCGAAACGTTGCGATGTGCGAGGTAGTTCTCGACCCAAAAGATGACCAGCGCCAGCCAGACCACGCTGAAACCGATCAGGTGATTGAAGTCGAAGGCTTCCTTGTAGACGAAGACGCCCAAGAGAAATTGGATGGTGGGCGCGATGTATTGCAACAGGCCGACCATTGAAAGCGGGATACTCTTCGCCGCCGAGGCAAACATCAGCAGCGGGACCGTGGTGGCGATGCCCGCACCGATCATCAACAGATCAGAGTTGGTGCCCGTGTGCAGGAAGGCGCCTGATCCGTTCGTTTCCATCGTCAGCAGGTAGATAAGCGCCGGCAGGAAGAGAATGCCCGTTTCGAGCGTCAGACCGTAGAGCGAGCCAAGCGGAGCCAACTTCTTGACCAGGCCGTAGACACCGAACGAAAAGGCCAGCGTCAACGCGATCCACGGCAGCTTGCCGTAGACGACGGTCAGGTAGATGACACCCGCGGCGGCCAACCCAAGCGGTATCCACTGGGCGGGGCGCAGCTTTTCGCGCAGGATGATCACGCCCAACAATACGCTCAGGAGCGGATTGATGAAATAGCCCAGGCTGGTCTCGACGATAAAGCCTGCGTTGACCGCCCAGACGTAGGTCAGCCAATTGACGCCGATCAGGATGGCAGCGATGAAGTAGATGCCAAGAGTGCGCCCGTTAAGTTTCGAGCGAAAGTCCGCCCATTGACGGGTGACAAAGACAACCGCCATCAGCATGACGAACGACCAGCCGATACGATGGCCGAGCAATTGCAGGGCGGGCACGTGATGGAGAAGCTTCCAATAGATGGGAAAGAATCCCCACAACGCATACGCGCCAATGCCGTACAGAATACCTTTATTCATTTTTCTTCCTTTGGCTAGGGAACAATGGAACGGACAAGTGGAATTTTACGCAAAATATAAGTAATCAGGAAGGAAATCAGGAAGACAGTCAGCGCAACAAGAGGGATGATCAACGCCGAAGGTCCGACCTCTGTGCTGAAACCCAGAGCATTCCAACCCAAGGCGACCCAGTTCATGACAAAGAGATGTACGAGGTAAATGCCAAAACTGGTCTGGCTGAACAAAGTCAGTGCGGGGGCGAAACGCGGAGTAATTTGCTCCCCTGCCGCCCGCACCAGCAGGAAAGCCGCCGCAGACATGAGCACGACATTCAGGCTCAGATAACTACGGAAGACCGTTTCATTATTCTGTGGCGGCAGGTTGAAGTAGTGGACTGCGTAGGTAAACACGGACCCTATCAAAAAGATACAGACCGCCATCCATAAAAGGCGCGGCGTAAGTTCCAGCCGCCCGAGCACCAGTCCCAGCAGGAAATAACCCACATATCCTGTCGCGAATTGCAGGTCAAAGCCAACTTTCAGGGGCGTGAACTCGCTCAAAATATACAGAACTGGGACGGCAAAGAACCAGAGACCGATAAAATAATACAGATCGGATTGCCTGGCCTTGGCGACAAAAAGTCGCAGGGTGGGCATGAACAGGTATAGCCCGATCAACGGATAAAAGAACCACAGGTGACCAGCCCGGGGGCCGCGCAGGATGCGTATGAACATCTTGAGCACGGCCTCTACGGTGAATCCCGTTGGAGCGAAAGATTGATTCCAAAACACGTCGTACAGAACGGACCAGACAAGAAAAGGGACCAGGATCTTCCACGCGCGTTTTTTCAGGAACTCCCCAATTCCTTCCTGTTTTCCGAGCAGGAGATAACCGCTGATCATGAAGAAGAACGGAACCCCCACTCGCGACAGAACATAATAGAACAACTGGGCTTGTCGCGGCGGACTTCCCCACAAGTCCACGTGGGCCAACACGACCAGGAAGGTGGCCAGCACCCGCAAAAAATCCACCCAATGGAGGCGGGTTGTATCTTTAGGTTGCATCAATGAATCTGGCATGTAATTTTTCAGTTTATGTTTTTTTTGAAAGGCCTGCCAAGTATAGAGTAGATTTTCAAGGAAGGCAACTTCCAAATCATTAACAGTCGAAATAACGGGAACAATTCATGGGAAGGAGTCGTCTTCCGTACATTATCGATCAAGAAAGGAAAAACGATGAAATTCCCTTATTTTCTTGTGTGGTCCGCACTCGGTTTTCTCTTTGGCACATTTGGTGTCAAACGGCAGCTAATGACTCCCGCGGTTCAGCGCAATGTGGAACGTCGGCTCGACAACATCTCCAAATGAGCAATGCAATTCCATAAAAAATGGACGGCATCCACCGTCCATTTTTGTTATGCGGGGATGGCCTGATAGCCTTTTTTCTTGACCGCCGCCAGGATCTGCTCCTCACTGACCTGGGCCTCATCGAACTCGACCACCATCTGCTGTTTGTGATAGCTGGCGTTGATCTCGCGGATGCCAGGCAGGTCGTCCTCGATACTTTCGAGGCGCATCGAGCAGTTCGAGCAGTGCATATCGGGAACAGAATAGGTCTTCTTGATCATGAGAACCTCACTCGAAAATGATCTGTCCCGTGTACATGCCCATTGAGCAGGTGAAGAACATCTTCGTGCCCGCGGGCTGGGCGGGAATGTCCACGGTGACGGTGCCCGTCTCGGGCAGGAGCTGATAATAGTTCAGGTCGGGAATGACGAAATCGCGGGCGCAGGAATAGGTCTGATTCGTGACCAGGTTGAGCGTGACCTTTTGTCCCGCGGGAGCCTTGAGCGTCTGCGGGAAATAACCCGCCGAGCGAACCTCGAGCGTGATCCCGCCTGTCGAGGCGATCGGCGCCGAGGTGGCTTGGGCCGAGACTCCGCTCGTAGACGGGATCAGCCCACGGGTCAGGTTTTCAAAGGAGAGCGGGGAACCCAACAGATTGAGCGCGCCGTTCAACGTTACAAGTCCCAATACCAGCACTACTACGGCCACAAAGCGCATGAAGAACTTTTCGAGACGCGCACCTAGTTCGGTTGTCAGATAAGCAACGATGAAGAAAACGGGGCTGGTTCCCAGTGTGAAGGCGAACAATAGCATTGCACCCGCCAGCGCGCTCCCCGTGCCGAGCGCGGTCGCCAGCATGGCCTGCGTTACGCCGCAGGGGATGAAGACTGTCAGCGAGCCGAGGAAGAGCGGGGTGAACAACTCCGTTCCATTCTTGGCAGTGCGGCGGATGTAGCGTGTGATGAACTTGGGCGGCTCGATGGAGAAATAACGGAAGATCGGGTGCACGTTCAACATGCGCAGACCGTTGCCCAGCATGAAGATCGCAATGGCGATCATCAGCACCGCGCGCGTGACGGGGCTGAAGGTAAGGAATGAACCCGCCCAGCCGAAGAGCGCGCCCAGCAGGGTGTACATCACCAGCTTGGACGAGAGAAAAAGCAAAATCGGCAAGGCACTGTTGGAACGTTTCGGCTGGACCTTGTCCTTTTCCTTTTTACCCTGCGGCGCATTTTGCAGGTAATCCTGCTCGATCTGGTGCGCCAGTGAACTGGCCAGCAGCCCGCCTTGCACCGCCAGGCAGCTCAGGCCACCCGTGGTTACACCTGTGACGAAGGCCACCATGATCTGGCTCATCGAGAAGGCGCCGCCCGCCACCGTCACGCCACGCTGACCCAACGATGGGTTGACGATCATCAAAATGGCAATTGCCACCAGCAGCACGCCCAGGGCAGCCAGCACTACAGGATCCACTTGTGGCGAGCGTGGCTTGTTAATTTTTTGAGATCGGTTGGCCGACATGGCTAACGCTTCCCGCCGTCCCAGACGACGAAGGGCATGTTGACCACCACGCCAGGCTGGGCAAGAGTCACCTCGCCTGCCGCTTCCGCCGCCTGGATCTCGGCCACTGATTTCAACTCACGCGCCTTGGACGCGTCTGCCCAGGTCACCACGTTGATGCGGCGCAGGGGTGAATATCCCTCGCTGCCTGGCGGATTGTCGAAGACATCCGACTGAAAACCAAAGGGACCCATGCCTTTCAGACCATTCTCGAACACATATACATTCGCCAATGCCTCATCAGGTGTGTTTGCCAGGGTAGGCACATACAGTACAGGCGAATCCATCATGTCGGTCAGCAGTTTGGCAACATCCGCATCCGATGCCTCGGTATGGACGAAGTAGATCTCCTTGCCGTCCACGTAGGCCATACCCGCGGGCAGCACCACGGTCGGCATCTCAGCCGCTTTGGGTGCACAGGCTGCCAGCAATGAGATGAACAGGAGCGAAGAGATGATAAAGGAAAGTTTATTGAAACGCATGTTAAAGTTTGTCCTTTTTAAAAAGGGAAGCCTGTTTTTCACAGGCCTCCCTTAAATTTCAGATCTTCTGCCCGCGCAGGCGCAGGCTGTTACTGACCACGAACACACTGCTGAACGCCATCGCGCCAGCCGCCAGCATCGGGTTGAGGTATCCCAGCGCCGCGGCAGGGATCAGGATCACGTTGTAGAAGAAAGCCCAGAACAGATTCTGCTTGATGGTGCCCAGCGTTTTGCGCGAGAGCGAGATGGCGCGCCCCACACCGCGCAGGTCACCGCTCATCAAGGTCACAGGCGCGGCAGCCATGGCCACATCCGTACCCGTGCCGATGGCCAGGCCCACGTCAGCCTGCGCCAGGGCGGGCGCATCGTTCACGCCGTCGCCGACCATCGCCACCACGTTGGCGGCTTCCTGCAACTTCTTCACCTCACTGGCTTTGTCGGCAGGCAGCACTTCGGCCAGAACCGTATCCACGCCAACCTGCTTTGCGATCGCCTCGGCAGTCTTCTGATTGTCGCCTGTGATCATGGCAACCCTCAAGCCATGTCGATGCAATTCCTGGATCGCCTCGACCGAACCGTCCTTGAGCGTGTCCGCTACGGCGATGACGCCCGCGATCTGCTCATCGACCGCGACCAGCATGGCCGTCTTGGCCTCGGCTTGCAGACGTTCGACCTCGGGCTGGATTCCGTTTAGCGAAATGTTCCGTGCCTGCATCATCCTCACGTTACCGACAGCCACCACCCTGCCCTCGACCTCGGCCTGGACTCCGTTCCCAGGCTCGGCCTTGAACCCAGCCGCTTCCGCCAGAACCAGCCCACGCTGAGTCGCCTCCGCCCAGATCGCCTCACCCAACGGATGTTCACTGCCTTTCTCCACAGAAGCTGCCAGACGCAGGAGCTGCTCTTCGGGTAACGGTCCACCGTTCACGGTCACGATATCCGTCACCGCAGGCTGACCCTTCGTAATGGTGCCCGTCTTATCCAGCACCACCACGCCGATGCGGCCCGCACGTTCGAGCGCCTCACTGTTGCGGAAGAGGATGCCCGCTTCCGCGCCCTTGCCCGTCCCCACCATGACGGCGGTCGGCGTGGCCAACCCCATCGCGCACGGACAGGCGATTACCAGCACAGCCACCATGTTGATCAGCGCGCGCGTGAAGTTGTCCATATCCGCGTTGACAGGCAATGCAGGCCCAAAGAAGTACCAGCCCGCAAAGGTCAACAGCGCGATCCCGATCACCGCAGGGACAAAGATGGCCGAGACCTGGTCTGCCATCTTTTGAATGGGCGCCTTGCTACCTTGCGCATCTTCCACCAGCTTGATGATCTGCGCCAGCGCGGTCTCCCTGCCAACCTTGGTCGCCTCGAACTTGAGCAGACCCAGCTTGTTGAGCGTCGCGCCGATGACCGTCTCGCCTGGCTGTTTCTCGACAGGCAGCGATTCACCCGTCAGCATGGATTCATCCACGGCCGAGCGGCCTTCCACGACCACGCCGTCCACGGGGATCTTCTCGCCAGGGCGCACCAGCACCACGTCGCCCACGCGGACTTCGTCTACGGGCACTTCAGTCTCCGCGCCATCGCGCACGACGCGCGCAGTTTTGGCGCGCAAGCCCATCAGCTTCTTGATCGCCTCAGAGGTACGTCCCTTGGCGCGTGCTTCGAGGAACTTGCCCAGGCGGATCAAGGTAATGATGACCGCCGAGGTCTCGAAATACACGTGGCCTGGGATAATGCCCAGCGTGATGAAGATCGAATAGATATATGCGACCGACGAACCCATCGCGATCAGCACGTCCATGTTGGCTGAGCCGTTGCGCAGCGACTTGTATGCGCCCACGTAATACTGCCAGCCCACGTAGAACTGCACGGGCGTCGCCACCGCCCACATCGCATAATGGACCCACTCCGCGTGTGCCCACATGCCGAGCAAGCCAAAGTCACGCGCCATCGAGAACAGGAACAGCGGCACAGTGAACAGCAAGCCTGTCAGCAGCAGTCGGCGCTGCTCGTTGATCTCATGTTCGCGCGCCAGCGCTTCGGCATCTTCGGCGTCGCCGCCCAGTTCCAGCGCCTCGAACCCAGCCGCACTGACGGCTCGTCGAATTTCGGCCTGACTGATGATGGTCGGCACGTATTTAATACGCGCCTTCTCGGTTGTGAACGTGACCTGCGTTTCGAGCACGCCATCCAGCTTTTGCAGAGTCTTCTCAAGGCGGCGGGCGTCATTATCGTCGGCCAGGCGCTTGATGACCAGGTCCGCTTCGCCCGTGGCGACGCCGTAACCCGCGCGCTGCACGCGTGCAATCACATCGGTCAGTACCAATTTCGAGGCATCGAATTCCACGGTGGCCCGCTCCGAGGAGAGATTGACCACTGCGGTTTGCACGCCGTCCATTTTCTTGAGATTGCGCTCCACCGTGGCAACACAATTCGCGCAAGTCATGCCAGTGATGGGAAGGGTGAGTTGTTTGGTATCGGTCATTTCAATCCTCAAAGGCAGGTCACGCCTCAGCATGACCTGCCACTAACTTGCTTTCACTTACAAAGCGATGGGGCCCGCCACGGGGTAATTGATCTCAGCCAGCAGCGACTTGATCTTCTCTTCGCTGGCGGGGACGTCGAAGCTGATGACGACCTTCTTCGTGTCGATTTCAGCCTTCACAGACTGGACACCCGCCAGTTCGGCGACTTCGGTCTCGATGGTATGGGTGCAGTGTCCGCAGGAAATGGCAGGGACAGTATAGGTAACGGTAGTCATGGTAGTTTCTCCTTGAAAATGATTTGTTTTTTCTTCGCGCTGAGCGGAGCCGCAGGCAAAGTTGAAGCGCATAAAACTGTCCTTCGACTGCGCTCCCTGACGGTCGCTCCGCTCAGGACGTAGAATTACACTTTGTTGGCCATCTCAAAGACTTCGGTGATCTCCTGGAGCACACGTTCGCGCTCGCTGGCATCGTCACCCTGGATGGCAGTGATCACACACGAGTTGAGGTGGCTCTCCAGAATCTGCGAACTGACCTTGTTGAGAGCGGCTTCCACTGCCTGAATCTGGCGGATGACGTCGATGCAGTAGGCATCCTCTTCCACCATGCGGATGACACCTTTCAGATGGCCTTCAATGGTCTTCAAACGGCGTAGGGTATTATCATTGTTCATCGGTTCCTCTTGCTCTCTGATCGTGTCGAAGTCTCTAATCTTACCCCCCCCCCCCCAGGGGGGTGGGTTCTAAAATCATACCATAACGCTCCACTTCGTCAAGGAAAAACTCCAGACAGAATGTCACTTTTTATCAGGAAAGTCGTCCTATTCGGAGTAGAATAGTCTTCATGAACCTCCACCCTACCGACCTGCGACGGGTTAGCGTTTTCCAGAACGCTACTGACGATGATCTGAGTCTGCTGCTCAATCGCGGCATCCTGCGCTCCATCGAGGAGGGCGAGTTCTTCTTTTTTCAGGGGGATCCTGCCAAATATTTGTACATTCTCGTCTCGGGCCGCGCCAAGCTGATGCAATCCAGCGCGGCAGGGCAGCAGGTCAACTTGCGGACGATCAACGAGTGGCAGATGTTCGGTGCCCTGGGCGCAGTCCGTGAAAAAGAGGTGACCTATCCCGCCACGGCACAAGCTCTGGAATCCAGCAGCGCGCTCGCCATCGAAAGTGTTTTCCTACACGAAATGATGCAGACCCGCCCGTATCTCTCCTTTGATCTGATGCAGCTCATGACGGGTTACATCCAAGAGATGCAATCCCGCTACCGAGAGCTGGCTACCGAGAAAGTGGAACGCCGCATCGCCCGTTCTCTGCTGCGGCTGACGGCCCAGATGGGCGTCAAGAACGCGCAAGGACACATCGAGCTGGCCTTCACTCGCCAGGACCTGGCTGAGATGTCTGGTACCACACTGTACACCGTCAGCCGAACCCTGTCAGAGTGGGAGCGGCTGGGGCTCGTGCAAACAGGCCGCGAGCGGGTGGTGCTTTCCAATCCACATGGGATCGTGCAGATCGCCGAAGAGTTGGACGAATCGCGTTGAGCGAAGGGCGTGTCCTTCATCTCGCAGTCGAAGCGCAGAGATTGAAAACATTTCTCTTGCACTCGTCCTTCGACTACACCGCAAAGTCCGTCCTGAGTTTATCGAAGGGAACACAGCTCCGCTCAGGACGTAGTACCCTAAATTAAGATAATTTCTGTCTGTTATTTGCGCTAGCGCAAAGACAGACTCGCGCCGAGGGGATAAAGTAGGCGCATGGATCGCAAACCGCCCCAACTCCACACCAGTGTATACGAAACACTGAATAACTGGCCCAAGACAGCCGGCGTCTTTCAGGCGTTCAAAACGGCCTGCATCGGCTGTTATTTGGCGCGCTTCTGCTCCCTGCAGGATGTGGCGGACACCTATCACATCCAGCCCAAAGAATGGATGGAAGAGATGGGCAAGGCGATTCAGGACTCAAATCTCTTAATCAGGAGTGAACGATGAAATCCATTTCCAAAATTTTCACCTTACTCGTGGTGACCGTCCTTTTGTTGACGGCCTGCGGCACAAAACCCGCCAGCGACCAGGGCGGTTACGTACTGACCACCGCCCTCAAGGACGGCAAACTGGTCTTTGTCGGCGTCGGCAGCGACATTGAAGGCGTGGTCAATCCCGCGCTTAAGGCCCAGCCAGGCGAGCAGGTCACCGTGACCCTTATCAACGGCGAAGGCGCCGAGCACGACATCTTCTTCCCCGATGTGGATGCCAAGACCGCCCGCGTCAGCGGAGAGGGCAGCAGTGCCTCGGTCACGTTCACCGCGCCCGATCGCAGCGGTTCCTTCGCCTACATGGACAGCGTCCCTGGCCACGCCGAAGCGGGCATGCAGGGTTACCTGCTAGTCGGCGACACAGAGGCCCCCGCCGTGGCCCAATCCACAGGCATGGACATGGCGGCTGACTCGTCGACAAGCGTCCAGCCCACGGGCGTCACCGTGACCTATGCACTCGATACCGCCATGCAGGACGGCAAGATGGTCTTCCTTGGTAAGGGCGGCGACATCGACGGCAAGGTCAACCCCGACCTGAAGGCCAACGTCGGCGACAAGGTGCAGATCACGCTCACCAGCGCGGACGGCATCCAGCACAACATCTTCTTCGAAGGCGTCAACGCCCAATCAGAGGATGTGGTCGGCCAGGGCAGCACAACCACTCTGGAGTTCACCCCCGACAAAGACGGCACCTTCGCTTATTACTGCAGCATCCCCGGCCACCGTCAGGCAGGCATGGAAGGCAAGTTCATCGTTGGAACGGGCGTGGCAGCCGCCAGCGCGCAAAGCAGCATGACGGATATGAACATGACATCCGCCCCCGCCGCATCGGCTGCTGCCGCTGGCCCCGCCGATGCCAACGCCGTGGATATCACTCGTGACCCGACCGACATCCCCGCCTCCGTAGGAAACCGCGGCCCCGAGCACATTCGCATCGACCTGGAGACCGTCGAGGTGGTAGGCAAACTGGCCGACGGCACCACCTACACCTACTGGACCTTCAACGGCCTCGTCCCAGGTCCCATGATCCGTGTGCGCGTGGGCGACACAGTGGAAGTCCACCTAAAGAATAACATGACCTCCAGCATGGCCCACTCCATCGACCTGCACGCTGTGACCGGCCCGGGCGGCGGCGCGGTCGCCACCCAGACCAAGCCCGGGGAGGAGACCACCTTCACCTTCCAGGCACTCAACGTCGGCCTGTTCGTCTACCACTGTGCCACTCCCATGGTGGCCGACCATATCTCGAATGGCATGTATGGCATGATCCTGGTTGAGCCTGAGGGCGGCCTGCCCAAGGTGGACCGCGAGTTCTACGTCATGCAGGGCGAGCTCTACACCGCCCAGCCCTTCGGCACCGCGGGCCAACTCACCCGCGACACGACCAAACTGCTCGACGAACATCCCGAATATTTCGTCTTCAACGGCGCATCCATGGCGCTGACCAGCGACGCGCACTCGTTGAAAGCCAAGGTCGGTGAGACCGTGCGCATCTTCTTCGGCGTCGGCGGCCCCAACTTCACCTCTTCGTTCCACGTCATCGGCGAGATCTTCGACCGCGTGTACGACCAGGCTTCGCTCACCTCCAACCCGCTCACCGATGTGCAGACCACCATGGTCCCGCCTGGTGGCGCGACGATGGTCGAGTTCAGCCTGCAGGTGCCCGGACGCTACATCCTCGTCGACCACGCCCTCTCGCGCATGCAGCGCGGCCTGGCTGGATACCTGATCGTGGAAGGCCCCGATAACCCAGACGTCTTCAGCGGGACGGTCACCCCCGGCAGCGGGCATTAGCCAAGACCACCCTTCGACTACGCCGCGAAAAACGCAGCTCCGCTCAGGGCGAACAAACAAAGAGTGCCCGCATCTTTTGCAGGCACTCTTTGTTTTGACTGTATAATCACTCCATGAAAAAACTCCCCCTGCTCTTCGTCGGACTGCTGGCTGGTTCCGTTTTACTGGCCGCCTGCGCCCGTCCCACCCCCAATCCCCAGGCCCAAATCCAACAGGCAGTAGCCGCCACGTTGGCCGCCATCCCCACGCCGACCCGCGCCGAGATGCCCCTGCCCATCCCAACCGCCACACCCATGAGCCTGGTTGGCCTGTTCTGCGAGTATCAGTTCTGCATCGGGCATCCGCCTGAGATGGCCTTCTTCGACGTCAGTGCCCAGCAAAACCCGGGCAACGTCAGCGGCTACGCGCAAGGGATGATTGCAGCTTATAGCGCCAATCTGTTCATCCAGGTGCTGTGGCAGACTGCGCCCGGTGCGAGCGACCCAACCTTCCTGATCGACTTGATCCTCGACGACGCCTACGACACCCGCACCGGCGAGTTGAGCGTGACCCAGGTGCGGAACATGAACGTGCTGTACTCCTCCATCGGCACTAACGCCTCGCCGCTCCTGCCCTTCGGCGGCGTCGGCGGCTGGACCTGCGGCGACCGCGTCTTCGCCTGGAAGACCTACACCCCCGACAGCGGCTCAGCCCAGGCGCTCTTCAACGACGCGCTCAACCGTTTCGTCTGTCAGCAATAAATGCCCAGGCTGCTGCACACCTCCATAGGGGACGTGCTCATCCGCACCGCCACCCTGGCCGATGTGGACGGCTATCGCGCCTTGCGATTGGAAGCGCTCCAGAATCATCCCACCGCCTTCGGTCAAAGCTACGAGGACATCGTCGCACGCCCGTCAAGCTACTGGGTCGAGCGCCTGCAGCCTGACCCGAACCTGTCCGTGTTTTTTGCCGAACATGAAGGAACCCTGATCGGCATGACGGGCATCATCCGCCCGGGTGCGCCCAAGGTCAAACACAGCGCCACCATCTGGGGTGTATACGTCAACGCGGCCTGGCGTGGACAACGCATCGCAGAGGCCCTGATTGAATCCTGCCTGGACTGGGCCCGCGCCAACAAAGTGGGCATCGTTAAACTGGCGGTCGTAAGCGACAATCAATCCGCCATCCGCTGCTACGAGCGTTGCGGCTTCAAGACCTATGGCACGGAACCGCAAGCCATCTTCTACGATGGAAAGTACTATGACGAATATCTTATGGTCCGCTTCGTGGACAGGGTATAAACTCACGTCAAAAGAGACTATGACCACAAAAAAATCCCACGGTCAACCGTGGGATTTTTCAATTACTTCTTTTTGGCTTCCTGCCACAAGGCTTCCATCTCATCCAGCGACAAGTCGCTCAGATTGCGTTCCTGCTTCTTTGCACCCGCCTCGATGTGGGCGAAGCGCGTCTTGAATTTGAGGTTGGTCTCGCGCAGCGCGGACTCGGCATCCACTTTCTTCCAACGCGCCAAATTGACCAGCGCGAAGAACAGGTCGCCCAGTTCCTCGGCCACGTGGTCTGGCTCCGTCGCCTCCTGCACCTCGCGAATCTCCTCGCGAATCTTGTCCAGCACGCCCTCGATCTCGGGCCAGTCGAAGCCCACGCGCGCGGCACGATCCTGGTATTCCTGAGCTTGCGTCAACGCAGGCAGGGCAGCGGGCACGCCATCGAGAATGCCCTTCTTCTCCTTCTTATCCTTGCGTTCCTTCTCTTTCAACTTCTCCCAGTTTTGCAGGACACCGTCCACCCCATCCACCTGCACCTCGCCAAACACGTGCGGGTGGCGGCGGATGATCTTGTCGTAGATGCCTTTTACCACCGCGTTGACGTTGAAGTCACCTGCCTCGTTGGCGATCTGTGAATTGAGCATGATCTGGAGCAGCAGGTCGCCGAACTCCTCGCGCATGGCGTCCGTGTCGCCGCTGTCGATGGCGCCCAGCGCCTCGTAGGATTCTTCGAGCAGGTGCGTACGCAGACTGGCATGGGTCTGCTCGCGATCCCACGGACAACCGTCTGGCGCACGCAGATGAGCCACGATCTCCTGGAAGGCCTCGAAGCTCGCACCTGTCGCCAACGGCGGGACGAACAGACTGTCCGCGCTGCTGCTCCACGATTCCACACTTTCTTCTTGTTTCTTTCCGCCTGTTACCGACAGGAGCATGTGTTCCTTCGGATACACCGCCCGCAGCACCGACCCGACCTGTGCAGCCAGTTCCGCCGAATCAATGCCCGTGATCAGGGTGGCACAGTCGGGCGGGGTCGGCAGGACGTGCGCTTCGCGCAAGTCAGCCGCCTCGAGCAGGATCAGTTTCGAGGGCGGTTGGAGTCCAAGTGTGGAAAAGGTCGCGGCAATCCGGGTGAAGTCCATCGTTCTCTCCTTCGCATTAAAACGTAAAACGTAATTCGTAAAGTGTCCCTTACGAATTACGCATTACGGTCCACGCAACGGTTGTAAAAACCGATTTAGCGCTTGGTGTAGGTCGGGGCCTTGCGGGCGCGCTTGAGGCCTGGTTTCTTGCGTTCCTTGATGCGGGCATCGCGGGTCAGCAGGCCAAATTTGCGCAGGGAGGAGGTCCAGTCCTTGTTGATGAGCAGGAGGGCGCGGGCGAGGCCCAGGCGAACCGCCTCGGTCTGACCCGTCACGCCGCCGCCGTTGACGACCACCGTCACATCGTACTTCTGGAGGTCCTCACCCACCGCGCTGAACGGGCGCAGGATATCCTGCAGGTCACCGATGCGGGTGAAATAGGCGGCCGCTTCCTTGCCGTTGACTTCGAACTTGCCGGAGCCGCTCATCAGGCGCACACGCGCGCTGCTTTCCTTGCGACGACCAACGCCTTCAAAATATTGAACAGACATAATGGCTCTCCGTTCCTTTCTACTTCAGTTCCTGGGGCTGGCTCGAGCCATGCGGGTGATTCGGCCCGCCATAGATCTTCAAGCGCTTGAGCAGGGAGCGGCCCATGCGATTGTGCGGCAGCATGCCCCACACGGCCGCGCGCAGGGCGCGGTCGGGATGTTGCTTCAATTGATCGCGCAGCGAAATGCTCGTGATACCGCCGGGATAGCCCGACACGCGATGATAGGTCTTGGTGTCGAGGCGGCTGTTGGTGCGTGTGCCGGTCACGGTAACCTTCTCCGCATTGACCACGATCACATAGTCACCCATTTCCACGCCGGGCGTGAAGGACGGCTTGTGCTTGCCGAGCAACACGTGAGCAATGCGGGTGGCCAGGCGGCCCAGATTCTGGCCGTCGGCGTCCACCACATACCACTTGCGCTCGATCTCGCTCGCTTTCGGATAGTACGTCTTCTGTTGCACTTTCGTCTCTCCGTTTCGTTATCTTTTTTTCAGAACCAGATGATTCAATAGGTGACTTCAACCAGCGTCAGCCCATGCGCGGGAGCCAGCCCGGAGGGAAGATCCACTTTTCTTGGACCCTGGGCCTGTTCCGCTAAAGAACGGGCCACCGCCTCCGTTGAGGCCTTTCCCTGCGCCACGGCCACCTGGACGAAGACCAGCCGTCGGACCATGCGGTACAAAAATGCGTCCGCCTGGACCTCAAACTGCCACTCGTCTGCGCTCACAGACTGCCATTCGGCTTTTATCACGGTGCGCACTGTCGTACCCTTTGGGGTCGTCGGTGAACCGAAGGCCGCAAAGTCGTGCGTTCCCATGAGAAGAGCCGCAGTCTGGACGAGGCATTCGCCATCCACCGTGGGCCAGGTTCGCCAGGCCAGTTTCTCGCGTAACGGGTCGCGGACCGGCTGACAGAACAGGCGATAACGGTAGCGGCGGGAGGTCGCGTCGAAGCGGGGATGGAAATCATCCCGCGTGACTCGAGCCTCACGCACAGCCACATCGGCTGGCAAATACGCGTTCAGCGCGTTCACGAGTTCGGTCTCCGCGTGCGACCAATCGAGGTCGAAAGCAGCCACCTGCCCCGTGGCATGAACACCTGTGTCCGTCCGCCCGGCGATGAGGACCGAGCTTCCAGACCAGCCTACTTTGCGCAGGGCTTTTTCGAAATCACCCTGTACAGTTCGGGAATTTGCCTGCCGCTGGCTGCCCTCAAAAAGGGTGCCGTCGTAGGCAAGGATCACCTGGTAACGTGCCATGTCAGTTGGCGGTTCGTTGCCAACCGTCGTTCACAAAACTACTCTTCGACCAGTTCGAGGATGACCATCTCGGCTGAGTCACCCAGACGGGGTCCCAGCTTGATGACGCGCGTATAGCCGCCCGGACGGGTGGCAAAACGCGGGGCGATCTCGTCGAACAGGCGCTTGACGAGTTGGTTATCACCCAGGCGGGAGGCCACCAGGCGGCGGGCGTGAACCTTGGCGCTGTCACTGGCATCGGCGCTGTTGCGCGCGATGGTGATCAGGCGTTCAGCATCGCCGCGCACCGCGGCCGCTTTGGCCTTGGTGGTCTGGATCCGCTCGTGGGTGAAGAGCTGTTTGATCAGGTTGCGCCTCAGGGCAATGCGAGCGCCCATGGTGCGTCCCAGTTTGTAACCAGAAACCGAATGTCGCATCTTTCAATTACTCCGCAGAGGTCGTATCGTCTTTCAGAAAGCCTTTTTCGCGCATCTTCTGACGCAGTTCGTCCAGGCTCTTTTCACCGAAGTTTCGGATGGACATGACGGCTGTCTCACCCTTTTCGAGCAGGTCGAGCACATCACCGACGGTGGTGATGCCCGTGCGCTTCAGGGAGTTGAAGACGCGCACAGAAAGATCGAGGGCCTCCACAGGAGTCTCGGCCACTTCACTGCTCAGACGGCTTCCGCTCACCTCGCGCTCCACCGATACGGCCAGGGTCTCTTCATTGACACCCGCGATGAAACGCAGGTGGTCGATGAGGAACTTGGCCGAGGTGCTGAGCGCGCGCTCGGGCGAAATGGTGCCGTCGGTCCAGATATCGAGGACAAGCTTGTCGTAGTTGGTGCTCTGGCCCACGCGGGCGGAGACCACCTCCCAGTTGACGCGCTTGACCGGGCTGAAGATGGCGTCCACCGGCAGTTCGCCGATGGGCATATGCCCGGAGCGGTCATTGGCCGGGGAGTACCCGCGGCCGCGCTCGACCGTCAACTCGATATCGAGTTTGGTTTTGTTGTTGTCCACGGTGAAGAGGTAGAGATCAGGGTTGACGATCTCCACTTCGGCCGGGGTGATGATATCGGCGGCGGTGACAGTGCCCTCGCCGCGGACTTCCAAATGCATGCGGGTGCTATCCACGCCATCCAGCTTGATGCGCAGTTGTTTGATCTGCAGCATGACCTGAATGACGTCCTCCCGCACACCGGGGATGTCGCTGAATTCGTGCAGAACGTCCGCAATTCGGACGGAGGTCACAGCCGCGCCATCCAGCGAGGAAAGCAACACACGGCGCAGGGCATTGCCCAACGTGACCCCGTAGCCGCGTTCCAGCGGGCTGATTGTAAATTTGCCGTAATTTCGAGCCTCAGCTTCCCGCTCGATCTTCGGCATGACCATGTTCGTGATACCCGTCACGGTTCACCTCTCTCTTTATGACAGAAGAGGATGGGCCGGTAAATGGCCGGCCCATCATGCCATTGGCGGACTAACGGCGCGAATAGTATTCGACGATCAGCTGTTCATCCAGGCTGCCATCGATCTCGGCGCGCTCCGGCAGGCGTGCAACCATACCGGTCATGTTCTTCAGGTCGCGATTGAGCCAAGCCGGCGAGTTGCGGACTTCAGCGTTCAGGTCCTTGAAATAGGACAGACGCGCCGAACCTTCGCGGATGGCAATCTGGTCGCCCTGCGTCAGCAGCATCGAGGGGACGTCCGTGCGGCGGCCGTTCACGGTGAAATGACCGTGGGTCACCAACAGGCGAGCCTGGGCGCGGCTGGACGCAAAGCCCAGGCGGAAGATCACGTTATCCAGGCGGGACTCGAGGATCTGGAGCAGGTTAAGACCCGTCAGACCCAGACGTCCACGCGCAGTTTCATAATAGCGGCGGAACTGGCGCTCAAGCACGCCATACACGCGGCGGGCTTTCTGCTTGGCGCGCAACTGGCGGGCGAAGTCAGATTCGCGCCCGGTGCGGTTGGCACCGCCACCGGAACGTCCCGCAGTACGGCCATGTTGGCCAGGGGCAAAGCTGCGCTTTTCAAAAGCGCACTTCGGGGTGAAGCAGCGCTCACCCTTCAGATAAAGTTTTTCGCCTTCGCGCCGGCAAAGTTTGCAAACCGGTCCAAGTGATTTCGACATATTGGAACTACCTCACCTAAAACTACACGCGGCGCTTCTTCGGAGGACGGCAGCCGTTGTGCGGGACTGGCGTGATATCCGACATGGAACGCACTTTCATGCCCATGGACTGAACGGCGCGGATGGCATTCTCGCGGCCGGGGCCAGGGCCCTTGACGAACAGTTCAACTTCCTGGATGCCCAACTGCTGGGCAGCCTTCACGGCCTGCTCGGCAGCCAGACGGGCGGCAAAGGGCGTGCTCTTGCGAGAACCCTTGAAGCCGGCCGAACCAGCGCTGCCCCAGGCGACCGTGTTGCCTTCGTTGTCCGTCACGGTAACAATTGTGTTATTGAAGGAAGCAAAAATATGTACCTGCCCGGAGGACAGGGTGCGCTTCCCTTTTTTGGCGCCGGTGGAGCGCCGGGTGGAACGTACACTCTGAGCCATGTTCTATACCTTTCGGGTCAGGATTACTTCTTGCCGCCACGGCGACGACCGCGCCCGGCCACCGTCTTCTTGGTGCCCTTACGGGTGCGGGAGTTCGTGCGTGTGCGCTGCCCATTAACAGGCAAATTGCGGCGGTGACGCAGGCCGCGATAGGAGCCGATTTCGATCAGGCGCTTGATGTTCATCTGAACTTCGCGGCGCAGATCGCCTTCGACCTTGAAATTTTTGGAGATGTACTCGCGCAAAGCAGAAACATCCGCCTCGCTCAGATCCTTCACACGGATGTCGGGATTGACTTTGGTGTGGGTAAGGATCTCTTGCGCGCGCGTAGGCCCGATGCCAAAGATATAGGTCAGGCCAACTTCAACCCGCTTGTTGCGGGGCAGGTCAACACCTTCGATTCTCGCCATAGGTTACTGTCCTATCCCTGTCGCTGCTTGTGTTTGGGATTTTCGCAAATGATATAGATGCGCCCCTTGCGCCGCACAATGCGGCACTTGGCGCAACGCTTGCGAATGGAGGGTGATACTTTCATGAAATTCGGTCTCCTTGCTCAATGATTGCCATGTGGCACAACCAAAGAACTGATTATACTTGCACTTTTTTGTTCCGTCCAGCGTGTCGCCTGCGACGTTTCACAGGACAGTCAGGAGGAGGGGATCCCCTTCGGTAACGGCGATACTATGTTCAAAGTGCGCCGTTAGCGATCCGTCGGCAGAGACGACCGTCCACTGGTCGGGCAAAACGCGCGTTTCTTCCGTTCCAACCAAGACCATCGGTTCGATCGCGATGGTCATGCCGGGGCGCAGGAGGATGCCCGTTCCCGGGGTCCCGTAGTTGGGGACCTGCGGGCCTTCATGCATCTCGCGCCCGACGCCGTGGCCTGTATACTCGCGCGTCAGGTAGTAGCCACGGCTTTCAACATACTGCTGTATCGCCGCTGAAACGTCGCCCGTCTTGTTGCCGGCGCGCATCTTGTCGATGCCCGCATACAGGGCGCCTTCGGTGACTTCCAGCAGGGCCTTCGCCTCGGGGGAGATATCCCCCACCCCGCCCGTATAAGCGGAGTCGGCGACAAAGCCTTCATACACCGTCCCACAATCAACCGAGACGATGTCCCCTTCCTTCAGCTTGCGCTTCTTGTTGGGGATACCGTGCACCAGCTCGTCGTTGATCGAAATCGTGACAGAGGCTGGGAATGGCGGACGGCCATAGCCCTTGAAAGGCGAAAAGCATCCGTATGACTTCAGCACTTCCTCAGCAGCCGCGTTGAGGTCGGCGGTCGTCACACCGGGTTGTAAAAGAGCCTTGGTGGCCGCCAGAACACTGGCGTTGATGCGTCCCGCTTCGCGCATGATCTTCAACTCAGCGGGGGACTTTAAATGGATCTGGCGGGCCCAATTCATCGATAACTACTTCTTTCAATTCATGCAGCAAGTCAATAACGCTGCGTTCACTACTTCAACGGCCTGCATGCCGTCGATCTCGACCAGCTTTCCACGCTGACGGTAATAATCCACGAGAGGCATGGTCTGGTTCCGATAGACTTGGATGCGCTTCTTGACCGTTTCGACCTTGTCATCATCGCGCTGGTACAACTCGGATCCGTCCACATCACACACACCAAGCTGGTGGGGAGGGCTGAACTTCTCGTGGTAGATATGGCCGCTTGCGCGGCAGGTCCAACGCCCACTCACCCGTTCCACCAGCACCGATTCTTCACCGGTGATATACGGAACGGTGTCCACCTGGCCGTTGAACTCGGAGAGCATTTTCTCCAGTGCATCGGCCTGGACCGGGGTGCGGGGGAACCCGTCCAGGATGGCGCCCATCTTGCAGTCCGGGCGGCTCAGCCGTTCGCGGATCATGGAGATGGTCACATCATCCGGGACCAGTTCGCCTTTGTCGATATACGCCTTGGCCAGTTTGCCAAGCTCGGTCTGATTTTTAAGATTCTCTCGAAACAACTCGCCCGACGAAACGTGCACCAACCCAGTCTGCTCAGCCAAGATCTTGGCCTGCGTACCTTTGCCTACCCCAGGAGGACCCAGCAGGACGATGAAGGTGGGCATGGCTTCTCCTATCGAACAAGGATCGAGTCTTGATATCCGTGCAATTTCAGTTCGGCATCGATGTTCATGAAAGTGTCACGCACCACGCCAACCACGATGAGCAGACCTGAGGAGGAAACCAGGAACAGGCCGGCAGTGTTGTTGGTGGTGCCGATCTTCGCCAGTTGCAGGATTAAACTGATCAGATAAGGCATGATCGCTACAACGCCCAGGAGGATTGCACCTGGCAGGGCAATGCGGTTCTGTACACGGCTGAGGTATTTCTGGGTGGGAGCGCCAGTGTGAACGCCGGGAATGGTGGCACCCACGCGCTTGAGGTTCTCACCATAATTCTGCTGGTCGAACAACACCGAAGTATAGAAGAAGGTGAAGGCGACCACCATCAGCATGTAAATCACCCAGTAACCCCAATGACCAATACCACGGCTGCTGTTAAAGAACTCCTGCACCGCGGTGGCAAACGACCTCACAGATTCATTGGTAGAACCCATGAAGAAGCCGGCAACAATGGCCGGGAACTGGAGAATGGCGCTCGCAAAAATCAGTGGGATCATGCCCGAGAGGTTGACCATCAGGGGCAGGGTACCCTTGACCGGCATGGACATGCGTCCACCCATGCGGCGGCCCGGGTACATGACCGGGACATTGCGGCGACCCTGGGTCACGTACACAATGGCGAGGACTGTTCCAACGATCACGATCGCGGTAATAACCAACAACTGAATAGCCGTGGTCGGGTCAGAGAACAGCGCAACGAAGTTGCGCGGCAACTGCGAAACGATACCCGCAAAGATGATCAGGGACAGGCCCTGGCCGCGGATGCCATACTCGGAGATCAACTCGCCCAGCCAGATGGCGAACATGGTGCCGGCTGTCATGGCGAACAAAACAGTGACGGAAGGCAGGAGCAGGTCACCGCTAAAACCGAAGGGCAGGATCTGCTGGTTCAGGGTGCTGTTCACAGACAGGCTGTTGAAGATGTTGATCTGGCCGATGGCAGAGAGAGCCGCCATGGGAACGGCCAGGTAGTAGGTCCATTTCTCCATCCAGCGGCGGCCTTCGCGCGGATCTTCTTCCATGCGGCGCTGCAGGGCGGGGATGATCGGTACCAACAACTGGATGATGATCTGCGCGGTAATGTACGGATAGACGCCCATCGAGAGCAACGAGAAGCGCGTCACCGTGCCACCGGAGAGCAGATTCAGAAATCCCAGGAAGTTTCCGCTGGCGGACCCCGAGTTGAGGAACGCATTGAGAACGGCCTGGTTCACGCCCGGAGCGGGGATGATGGCCACGATGCGGAAAAGAGCCAACAGCGCAAACGTGACGATCAGTTTGCGGCGGATGTCCTCGGATTTCCACAGGTAACGCCAACCCGAAAAGGTTGTCTTCATGAAAGCATCCCTTCCACAGGAATTATGCGATCAACTCGACGCTGCCGCCGGCCTTTTCGATCTTGGCCTTGGCGCCCGCGCTGATGCGATGCACGCGTACTTTGAGAGCCACGTTGATGTCGCCGCGGCCCAGTACGACAACCGGGTTGCGGGGATCGCGCAGCAGGTGGGCCTGTTCGAGCGCCTCGGGGGTCACATCGGCGTTGGCCTTGAAGGAGTCCGACAACTGGTCGAGATTGACTTCGTTGAACTCGACCTGGTTCGGGGGGGTAAATCCTTCACCACGGATGAACGGCAGACGGCGGTAGAACGGCAGGTTGCCGCCCTGGCGATACAGGTGACCGCCCTCGCCGGAGCGCGAACCCGCACCCTTGGTACCGCGACCGGCCGTCTTGCCCTGGCCAGCCGAGATGCCACGGCCGACGCGTTTGCGATTCTTTTTGGAGCCCTCGTTGGGCTTGAGGTCGTGTAGCTTCATCTTGACCTACTCTTCGATCTTGACTAAGTGAATGATCTTGTTCAGCATACCGCGCAGGGCCGGGGTGTCCTTGTGCTCCACGGTCTGGTGCAGACGGCGCAGTCCAAGCGCCTTCACGGTGGCTTTCTGATCCTTGGTATAACCGATATCGCTGCGGACCCAGGTGACGCGCAGGGTCTTTTCGCTGGTTTGCTTCTTAGGCATGTTGCTTCCTCCGCTCCCAGAACGGCAGCAAATCTTCGACCTTCTTGCCGCGGCGGGCCGCCTCTTCCTGCGGGGACTTCATCTGGTCGAGGGCGTCGAAGGTGGCCATGACCACGTTAAGCACGTTGGCGCTGCCCATCGATTTGGTGAGGATGTCGCGCACGCCGGCCACTTCGAGCACGGCACGCACACCGCCCGCCGCAATCACGCCCGTACCAGCCGAAGCCGGTTTGAGCAAGACCTTGGCACCGGCCACACGGCCGAGCGTCTGATGCGGGATGGTGGTGCCAGACAGGCGCACCTGGCGCAGATCCTTGCGCGCGCGCTCGGAGGCCTTACGCATCGCATCGGGAACAGCGTTGGCCTTGCCCACGCCCATGCCGATGGTACCCTTCTTGTCGCCCAGCACAACGGTCACGCGGAACTGGAAGCGACGGCCGCCCTTGACGACCTTCGCCACGCGGGCGATCTCGATCACGCGTTCCTCGAAGCCGTCTTCACTGCCTTCGTATTTCTGCTGTTCGGTAACTTCTTTTTCCGACATAATTTACTCCACTCAGGCCAACTAGAATTGCAGGCCGCCCTCGCGGGCGCCATCGGCCAGGGCTTTGACACGCCCAACATAGCGGAACCCGCCACGGTCGAAGACAACGGTCTCGATCCCGTTCTTTTTGGCGCGTTCGGCCACGGTCTGACCGACCAACTTGGCCTGTTCGGCCTTCTTGAGGCCTTTCATCTTTTCGCGCAATTCCTTGTCCACCGAGGAGGCCGAGACCAGGGTGTGGCCGGCGCTATCATCGATGACCTGCGCGTAAATCTCACTGATGCTGCGGAACACGTTCAAGCGGGGGCGCTGCGTGGTGCCCACAACCTGGGCGCGCACGCGCGCATGGCGCTTTGCACGAGCAGCAGAACGACTCTTAGCCATGGCTTACTTGGCTCCTTTCCCGGCTTTGCCGGCCTTGCGGCGGACGCGTTCGCCCAGGTAGCGCAGACCCTTGCCATGATAGGGCTCGGGCGGGCGCACCTTGCGGATGTTGGCGGCCACCTGGCCGACGGTTTCCTTGTCGAACCCCAGCACCTTGATCTGGCGGGTCTTGGCATCGGTTTCGAAGGAAATGCCCGCAGGCGGTTCCATTCTGACCGGGTGCGAGTACCCGACGTACAGCATGAGGTTCTTGCCTTCCATTTCGGCGCGGTAGCCCACGCCTTCCACTTCCAACACAACCTGGAAGCCCTGGCTGACGCCATGGACCATATTGGCCAGCACCGCACGCGTGGTCCCATGCAGGGCACGCTCGGCGGGGTTATCCGAGTTGCGGGTAATGACGATCTGGTTATTCTCCATCGCAATCCCAATCAACGGGGAGAAGGTGCGCTGGAGTTCACCCTTCGGGCCCTTGACGTGCACGTCGGAACCACTGACGTTCACCTGCACGCCGCCCGGAATTTCAACAGGCAGACGACCAATGCGAGACACTTGTACCTCCTACCAGACCTTGCACAGGATCTCGCCGCCCACGCCCAACTGGCGGGCACGTGCGCCGGTCATCACACCCTTGGGGGTCGAAAGGATGGCAACGCCAATACCCGAGAGCACCCAGGGGATGTCAGTCTTTTTGGTGTAGATACGGCGGCCGGGCTTGCTCACGCGCTCGAGGCCGGAGATCACCGGGCGACGCTCACGGCGCTCACCCACATACTTGATCTTCAGGCGCAGCACCTTTTGCAGGGCCTGCTCGCCGTCCACAACTTCAAATGTTTCGATGAAACCCTCATCCTTCAAGATGCGGGCGATTTCCGCCTTGATCTTGGAGTTGGGCATGGCGACCTGGGCATGTCCTGCCAGGACCGCATTGCGGATGCGGGTCAACATATCAGCGATCGGATCATTTACACTCATGATCTCACCTCCACCGGCTACCAGGATGACTTCACAACGCCGGGGATCTTGCCCGTCAGCGCGAGTTCACGGAAGCAAATGCGGCACAGACCGAAGCGGCGGATATAGCCGCGCGGACGTCCACAGCGCTGGCAGCGGTTGCGCACCTGCACGGTGTGCTGGCGGCGCAATTCACGATATTGCATGCATTTCTTTGCCATAAGTTACGCTTCCTTCTTGCTGAACGGCATTCCGAGCATTCGCAACAGCGCGCGCGCTTCGTCGTCATTTCGGGCGGAGGTCACAATGGTGATCTCCATGCCGCGCAATTTGTCGATTTTGTCGTACTCGATCTCGGGGAAGACCAGTTGGTCTTTCAGACCGAGGGTGTAGTTCCCGCGACCGTCGAAGGCGTTGGCCGAGATGCCGCGGAAGTCGCGCACACGCGGCAGGGCCACGTTGATCAGACGGTCCAGGAAGGACCACATGCGGTCTCCGCGCAGGGTCACCTTGGTACCGATCAGGCGGCCTTCGCGCAGCTTAAAATTCGCGATGCTCTTGCGCGCCTTGTTAGTGACGGGCTTCTGTCCGGTGATCTGCATCAGGTCGGAGGTCGCCGCTTCGATCGCCTTGGGGTTGTCCAGGGCCTCGCCGAGGCCGATGTTCACCACGATCTTCTGGATGCGCGGCACCTGCATGACGTTCCTGAAGCCGAACGACTTGAACAGGGCGGGAGCCACTTCGTTTTTGTACAGTTCCAACATTCGATTCATTCTTAACGCTCCACGGCCTAGTCGATCAGAGCCTGGCATTTTTTGCACGTGCGGCGGGCACCATCATCATCGCGTTTGACAGCGACACGCGTAACCTCACCACACTTGGGGCAGACGAGCATCACGTTCGAGATATCCACCGGACCTTCGAACTGGATGCGGCCCGGGTTGATCTGACGATTCCCGGCCTGCACCTGCTTCTGATGCTTGGTGCGGATGTTGACACCCTGCACCACCACACGGCGGCCCTCGACCAGGACGTTGATGACCTCACCGCGCTTGCCTTTGTCTTCGAGGCGGCCGCTGATGATTTCAACGGTATCGCCTTTGCGGATCTTAACTTTCATATCTACGCTCCCACGCCTACAGAACTTCCGGGGCCAGCGACACGATCTTCATGTAGCCCTTGTCGCGCAATTCGCGCGCCACGGGACCGAAAATGCGGCTGCCCTTCGGGTTGGTGCCATCCGTATCGAGGATGACTGCGGCGTTATCGTCAAAGCGGATAATGGAACCATCTTCGCGGCGCCACTCTTTGGAACAGCGGACGATCACCGCGCGGACAACTTCACTCTTCTTGACCGAGCCTTGTGGGGCGGCAGACTTGACGGTCGCCACGACCACATCACCGATCGCGCCATACTTGCGGGTCGAGCCACCCAACACGTGGATCACGAGCAATTCGCGCGCGCCAGTGTTGTCAGCAACCTTGATGCGTGATTCTTGCTGGATCATGGTCTACTCTCCCACGCCTTGATCGGCAGTGCGAATTTCGCGCTTGACCACGGATTCCACCACCCAGCGCTTGTCGCGCGAAAGCGGGCGGGACTCTACGATCTGCACCTCGTCACCGATCTGGCAGCCGATCTCATCATGCGCCTTGACACGCTTGCTGCTGTACACCACCTTCTGATACAGGGGGTGGCGGAACTTGCGCGTGATCTCGACCACGACGGTCTTGGTCATTTTGTTGCTGGTGACCACACCAGTCATACGACGGCGATTGTTCATGCTACACCTTCCACGGCGCCAGCCGATTCCATCTCGCGCAGGATCGTTTCCATGCGGGCGATATCGCGGCGCAGGGAGCGGATCTTGGTGAAGTCGGTCAGCTGACCGGTCACCTGATTGAAGCGCAGGTTCATCAACTCATGGCGCTTTTCATCCAGGTTATTGCGGATCTCTTCCGCTTTGAGTTTGCGAATCTCGGCGGCTTTCATTTTATTCGCCTCCTTCGCGCGTCACGACCTTGGTCTTGATCGGGAACTTGTACTGCGCGCTCTTGAGGGCAGCAACAGCGATTTCAGCGGGCAGGCCGCCGACCTCGAACATGATGCGGCCGGGCTTCACCACCGCCACGTAGTATTCCACGTTGCCCTTACCGGAACCCATGCGGGTTTCGGGTGGCTTGTGGGTATACGGTTTGGCGGGGAAAATGCGGATCCACACCTTGCCACGGCGCTTCATTTCGCGCACGATGCTGCGGCGGGCCGCTTCGATCTGGCGGGCTGTAATCCAACCCGGTTCCAACGCCTGCAGACCGAACTCGCCGAAGGAAACCTCTGCTCCACGCAGGGCTTTGCCCTTCATACGACCGCGCATCTGCTTGCGCCACTTGACACGTTTTGGCATCAACATAATGTCTACCTCATCTCAAAGCGACGTCGCGATTACTCGCTGACGTACACGCCTTCCGTCGCTTCGGCTTTTTCTTCAACCTCGGGCTGGCTTTCACCCTTGTAGATCCAGACCTTGATGCCGATCTGACCATAGGTGGTCGAAGCCTCGGACATGGCAAAGTCGATGTTGGCGCGCAGGGTCTGCAGAGGCACGCGGCCTTCACGCAGCCAGACGTCGCGGGACATTTCCGCGCCACCCAGGCGGCCACCGACCATGATCTTGATGCCCTGGGCACCCTGGCGCATGGCCTGCTGGATCGCGCGTTTCATGGCGCGGCGGTAGGCAATACGGCGCTCGAGCTGGTCAGCGATGTTGTAAGCCACCAACATGGCATCCATATCGGGCGAGGAGATCTCCTTGATATCGAGCTCGATCTTCTTGCCGATCAAGGTTTCCAGCGCCACACGGATCTTCTTGACGCCTTCGCCCTTGCGGCCGATCAGGATGCCGGGTTTGGCGGTGTGGATGGCCACGCGAGTCTTGCCGGGGGTGCGTTCCACATCCACGCGGGAGATACCAGCCTTGCCATTCAGGATGGTTTCGGGCAGGCTCTTGCGGAGTTCTCGGACAGTGGCGTTGGCCGCGGCGCCGCCCTTGGAGGTCTTTCCCAAAAGCAGGCTGCGGATCGCCAGGTCCTGGTGCAACTGCTGGCGGTACTGGGCGCCTTCGGCAAACCAGCGGCCTTGCCAGGGTTGATTGATTCCTAAGCGCATTCCAATCGGGTGAACTTTACGACCCATAATTTCTCCTTTATGCTCCGCGCTCGCGCAGGATGACGGTCACGTGCGAGGTGCGGCGCAGGATCGGCTTGAAGCGGCCGCGGGCCCCGAAACGACGCCACTTGCGGGTGGGGGCTTCATCGGCAAAAATGCTGGCAACATACAGGTCATCGCGGCTGACGCCAAAATTCTCTTCCGCGTTGGCCACGGCGGAAGCCACCAGTTTGTGGACCGGCTCGGCGGCACGCTTGTTGGCGAAGCGCAGGAGCTCCAGGGCCTCGTTGGCGCTCTTCCCGCGCACCAGGTCGACGACCAGGCGCACTTTCTGAGCAGAGAGGGGCAGGAAGCGCAAATGAGCGCGAATATCAGTCATGGCTCATTTCTCCTTACGCTGCAGCCTTCTCGCCAGCCATGTGGCCGCGGAAGGTGCGAGTGGGCGCGAATTCACCCAGGCGATGACCGACCATGTTCTCGGTGATGTAGATCGGCACATGACGGCGGCCATCGTGGACAGCGATCGTGTGTCCCACCATCTGCGGGAAGATCACGCTCGCGCGGCTCCAGGTGCGGATGACTTTCTTTTCGCCTTTCTGATTCATGGCCTCGATGCGCTTGAGCAGCTTCGGCTGAATGAAAGGACCTTTTTTCAGTGATCTGGACATATCTTCGTACCTCAGATTCTCTCAGCGCCTAGCGGCTGCTCTTGCTGCGGCGGCGCACAATGTACTGGTCTGTCTTCTTGTTGCGGCGGGTCTTCTTGCCCAGGGTAGGTTTGCCCCACGGGCTCTTCGGACCGGGCAGGCCAACCGGCTGGCGGCCTTCACCACCACCGTGTGGATGGTCGCGGGGAGACATTGCAGTACCGCGCACGGTTGGGCGGATACCCTTATGGCGCTTGCGGCCTGCCTTGCCCAGCTTGATGTTGCTGTGATCAAGGTTGCCAACCTGGCCGATGGTCGCATAGCAGACCTGATGGATCAGGCGGACTTCTCCGGAGGGCATACGGATCTGGGCAAAATCGCCTTCCTTGGCCAACAACTGGGCAGCGCCGCCCGCGGAGCGGACCATCTGCGCACCCTTGCCCGAACGGACCTCGATGTTGTGGATCATGGTACCGACGGGGATGTTGGAGATCGGCAGGAAATTACCGGTGCGTATCTCGGCAGTGGGGCCAGACATGACGGTGTCACCCACCTTCAGGTCCAGCGGGGCAATGATGTAGCGCTTCTCGCCATCCGCATAGAACAGCAGAGCCAAGCGGGCGGTGCGGTTCGGGTCATACTCGATCGCGGCCACTTTGGCGGGAATTCCGTGCTTTTCGCGCTTGAAATCCACGACGCGGATGTAACGGCGGGCGCCACCGCCGCGATGTCGGACCGTGACACGGCCCTGAGCATTGCGGCCGCCCTGCTTGCGCAACGGGACGAGCAAAGAGCGCTCGGGGGTGGACTTGGTAATCTCTTCGAAGGTATAACCAGTCATCCCGCGGGTGCCTGGCGTTACCGGTTTATACTTTTTGACGGGCATTATTGCACCCCTTCAAAGATCTCGAGGGACTGTCCCTCGGCAAGGGTCACAATGGCCTTCTTGAAGGCGGGACGACGAACCAGCAAGCGACGGCTGCGGGCACGGCGTCCGCGCTTGGCGGGCGCATTGACAACGTTGACGCGCACGACCTTGACATCATAGATGGTTTCGATCGCATCCTTGACCATCGTGCGGGTCGCCTCGTTCGAGACGACAAAAGCGTATTGCTGCAACTTGCTCGACTGATAGTTGGACTTCTCGGTCACCAGCGGTCGGACAAGGACACTGTAAAGGTTGGTCATGTCTCTCTCCTATCCGAGGTGGGCTGTCAGCACATCCAGCGTCTTGAGCGGCAGGACGACTTTGTCGTAGCCGAGCAGGTCGCGGACATTCAGGTAGCTGGCCAAGAGAACCTTGGTCTGTTCGATGTTGCTGGCGATGCGAGAGACGGTCTCATAAGACTGATCCTTCTCGGGCATGAGCACCAACGCGGTCGACTCGCCGACCAGTTTGGTCAGGGCCTGGGCCATCAGGCGGGTCTTGGGTTCGCTGAAGCTGAACTCATCCACCACCACAATGCTGGCCTCGGAAGCCTTGACGGTCAATGCTGAACGCAGGGCGGCCTGGCGCATCTTCTTGG
Organism: Chloroflexota bacterium; assembly: GCA_016191845.1. GTDB lineage: Bacteria > Chloroflexota > Anaerolineae > Anaerolineales > Villigracilaceae > JACPVF01. Next base: position 1,593 of record JACPVF010000017.1, on the reverse strand, counting down.
GCATGCGCTGCTCGTAGCCGCGGGGGTGCGGCGTGTGGATACGTCCACCACCCACCCACTGGGCGGCGCGAGTCGAGCCCTGACGGGCGCGGCCGGTGCCTTTTTGCTTCCAGGGTTTGCGACCACCGCCGGAGACTTCGGAGCGGGTCTTGGTGTCATGCGTGCCCAGGCGGGCGTTCGCCATCTGGCGAGTGTAGGCCTGGTGCATCAGGTCCATGTTGACCGCGGCTTCGAAGACACTCGCGGGCAGTTCCACCTCACGAAGCTTCTTACCTTCGATGTTGTAAATGTCTACTTTCATGGCTTATCTTCCCGTTTCCCGCGCGCCTACTGCTTGCGCGCCTCTTTGATCATGATGAGACCGCCCTTGGGCCCGGGAACCGCGCCATGAATGCCGAGCAGGTTGCGCTCCGCATCCACCAGGACGACCTTGAGGTTCTGCGTCGTGACGCGATCCATACCCATGTGACCGGCACCACGAGCGCCTTTGTACACACGACCGGGCGTGGTACCCGAGCCGCGGGAGCCAGGCGCGCGATTGCGGTCAGAGGTACCGTGCGTGGCATTCATACCATGGAAGTGATGGCGCTTGACGGCACCGGCAAAGCCTTTACCCTTGCTCACACCGATCACATCCACGCGCTCACCAACGGCAAAAGCTTCGGCAACGGTGATCTTGTCGCCGACCTTGAGGTCATGGTCTTTGGCACGGAATTCGCGCAAAAAGCGCAGAGGGGGGAGTTCATTGGTTTTTAGGTGTCCCAATTCGCCGCTAGTCAGGCGCTTGGGATTGACCTCAGCGAAACCCAACTGCACGGCCGAGTACCCCTCGCTCTGGGGCTCACGCACCTGGGTAACGTAACATGGCCCAGCTTCGATGAGGGTCACAGGATAAGCGACGCCTTGTTCATCGAAGATCTGGGTCATGCCGATCTTCTTGCCAATCAGCCCTTTCAACATGCTCAATTTTCTCCTTCTTAGTGTATTGACGAGACTGTCAACCGGGGCTTCGGTTGCATCATCTCCGTGCAACGCAGTCAGCAGGTCTGGAGCAGAGCGCGTATCAGGGTCCGCTCACAGACCTACTCTTACGTTGTCTCAAAAACTGCGGAGAACCGCAGGGTTTGAAAACTTAGATTTTGATCTCGATATCCACGCCCGCGGGCATATTCAAGCGCATCAACATGTCGATGGTCTTCGAATCAGGATCAAGAACATCGATCAGGCGGTTGTGCGTACGGATCTCGAAGTGCTCGTGAGAATCCTTGTCGATAAAAGTCGAGCGGCGTATTGTATACCGTTCCACCTTAGTTGGCAAGGGTACGGGGCCCACAACATGGGCACCGGAGCGCTCAGCCGTCTCGACGATCCGCTTGGCGGACTGGTCGAGGACACGATGATCGTAAGCCTTGAGGCGGATGCGGATCTTCTGTTTAGCCATCATCTCTCACCTACTCGATGATCTTGGTAACGACACCCGCGCCAACGGTCAGACCGCCTTCGCGAATGGCGAACTTCGAACCCTGCTCCAACGCCACAGGCACGATCAGTTCCACCGTCATGTTCACGTTGTCGCCCGGCATCACCATCTCC
>JACPVF010000018.1 GCA_016191845.1 Chloroflexota bacterium | reverse complement strand
CCCGCCGGCGGTGGGTGCCAGCACGGGCTTCGCCGATGTGCCCACCACCTACTGGGCGGCGGCCTGGATCAAGCAGCTGGCGGCCGAGGGTGTGACCGGTGGTTGTGGCGGCGGCAACTTCTGCCCTGCCACCTCCGTCACTCGCGACCAGATGGCTGTCTTCCTCGTCCGTACTTTCCAACTCCCGCTCCCGTAAGCTAGGTTGAGAGAATCAAACCCAACATCGCAATGGCGAGACTTCCGGCAAGAGGGGGAGGAGTCTTGAAGCCTGAATTGCGGTGACGTTCAAAACCGCCCCGAGATGTCTCGGGGCGGTTTTGTTTGTAGTAGCATTAGGATGAATAGAAATGAAAACGAGCCCTTGCGGGCTCGCTTGCGTACCTGAGGCGTCGAGGGGATTCGAACCCCTGAGTGAGGGTTTTGCAGACCCTTGCCTTACCACTTGGCCACGACGCCGATTAAAAAACAAGAGCGGGCGATGGGATTCGAACCCACGACCTTCTCCTTGGCAAGGAGACGTTCTACCACTGAACCACGCCCGCAATTTCTTGGCCGTCTTACTGACCGAGAGTGCCGAGACCCAGGATCGAACTGGGGACACCGCGATTTTCAGTCGCGTGCTCTACCAACTGAGCTATCTCGGCCAGTTATTTGGTTGTTAAGCGAGCGTGATTTTACTAGCAGGGTTGGAGATTGTCAAGCGAAATCCGCAAATCAAATTGGAACTTGCTTTGGCAGTTCCATTGGTAATGAATGCATACCTTCATCCTCCCTTGACCCTGGCCTGCTTCCGCACTACAATCCCCGCCTGCGCTGAAAGGGACTCTCATGTTCGAAACACTCACTGGACGACTCAACCAACTCTTTGACCAGCTTCGCAAACGCGGCAAGCTCTCTGAAGCAGATGTGGATGCCGCCATGCGCGAGGTGCGCCTCGCTTTGCTTGAAGCGGACGTACACTTCAGCGTGGTCAAGTCTTTTGTTGCGCGCGTGCGCGAACGCGCGGTGGGGGCGGAGGTGTCGAAGGCGCTCAACCCTGGGCAGCAGGTCATCAAAATTGTCAACGAAGAACTGATTGCTACTCTGGGTGAGCCTGCTCCGCTGAATCTGTCGGGCCCAAAACCGCGCGTGATCATGCTGGTCGGCTTGCAAGGTTCAGGCAAGACGACAGCCGCAGGCAAGTTGGCGCGTCTGCTTCGTTCGAAGGGTGAGCGTGTATTGCTTGTGGCGGGGGACCCATATCGTCCCGCAGCGGTCCAGCAGTTGCAGCAATTGGGCGAACGGCTGGATGTCCCCGTCGAAGCGGATCTCTCCATCAAACCACCTGAACTTGCGAAGCGTGCTTTCGATAAGGCTGAAAAGGGTGGATACGGCGTCATGATCGTGGATACGGCTGGTCGGTCCCAGTTGGACGCGGAGTTGATGTCCGAGTTGAAGGCCATCACCGCGAAGATCAATCCCGTGGAAATCCTGCTCGTGATCGATTCAATGATCGGTCAGGAGGCGTTGCCCATCGCCCAGGGTTTCCGTGATAACGTCAATATTACGGGTTTGATCCTCACCAAAATGGACGGCGACTCGCGAGGTGGTGCAGCCATCTCCATCCGCTCGGTGACGGGTGTGCCGATCAAGTTCATTGGTACTGGCGAAAAATTGGACGCGCTTGAGACGTACGATCCATCGCGCCTGTCTTCGCGTATCCTGGGCATGGGGGATGTGATCGGCTTGATCGAGAAGGCTGAAGCCGCCTTTGACCAGGCCACCGCGCAGAAAACTGCCGATCGCATGATGAAGGGCCAGTTCACGCTGGAGGATTTCCTTGATCAGATGCGACAGATGAAGAAGATGGGACCGTTGGCCCAGATCATGGACATGCTGCCAGGACAGTTTGGGCAGGCTGCCCGTCAAGTAGATCCGAAGGATATCGAGAAGAACTTCAAGACCTCCGAGGCCATCATCAGCTCGATGACCCTGCAGGAACGCCGCAATCCCGACGTCCTGAATGCATCTCGCCGTCGTCGTATTGCTGCAGGTTCGGGCGTGGAAGTGCAGGAAGTTAACCGTCTGATCAAGCAATTTCGAGAGTCGCAAAAGTTAATGAAGACCTTACAGAAAACAGGTGGGAAGGGTCTGGGCAAGTTGTTTGGGTAAATCCAAAGACGGTCACCGAAAGGTGACCGTCTTTTTTTACTGAGCAACTATTTATTCCGTTGTGGCGGCGAAATAGCGCCGCTTGATATCATACTCCGAACCTAGCTTGAAGTGTTGCGGTACCCATTTGCGCCAGTCCTCGAAGAGGTCCTGGGGTTTCCACGTGTTGAAAGCCGTTGAGCCAAATGTCTTGATATGGCGTTTTATAGACTCGCGGAAGCGGTGGTGCGCGAAGATGCGCATGAATTCCCCAAAATAGATATCTGCCACACGCTTGTCACCTCGGATCACCATCATATTTTCATCATTTGTGTCGACGCTGGCTTCGCTCCAGTTGGCTGAACCGCTGAGCGTGACTGGGTTGTTTCCAAGCGGGTCGATCAGCATGAACTTTGTATGGACCCAGTTGACATTGACCCCGATGGGGCTGGACTCTTTGAGCCAGCCGTCGATCCAATCCACGAAGATGCGTTCGCCCAGGGCCATGCCGATGTTTGGGAATCTGCGGATGCGCTCGATATCATCGATTACCGCTTTGCGCGAGGCCGCTGTTCCACCGTTGACGTATTTATCCAACAGGGCGAAGCGCAGCACGCCATCGTTGTTGTCGTAGACGCGGCGGAAATCCTGCACAATGCCGAAGGGGAAGGTCATGAATAACGGCTTGTTGGGCGACTTGGCCAGTTCGATCCACCAGTCGAAAACGTCGCGGCCGCGATGGGGCGAGAATATGGGCGTAATGGATACTGACTCGTCGAAGGGCAGCCCATTGTTGGATTCGGCCCAATCCTTGAGGTCTGCGTCAATGGGATCCATCTTTAGTTCAGTCCAATAATCCAGAAAGGCACGCGCCACCTTGGGGTCGTGGATCGCATGCCCAACGTTGAGCTGGCCGAATAAGGCATTTCGGCTCAGATTCGTGGAGCCTGTCCACACGGAAATGGGTTTGCTGTTCCTGCTGAGTACGATGAACTTGTTGTGCATCAGTTTGGCATTCTTGCGCGGAATGCACAGCGCCCGGATGTCAGCCTGATCGATCTGCTCTTCGTTTTCCCGTCCTGTCGAATCGTCTTTTGCGTGGTAGATGAGTTCCAGTTTGGCGCCTGCGTCAGTGGCCGCCTTGAACGCCTGGAGAACTTCAGGCCATTGCACTTCGAAAATGGCGGCATGAAGGCTGTACGTATGATCCTTTGCCTTTTTGATGAAGTCCAGTAGGGATGGCAACAGGTCACGCGTCAGCCACGCGTAGGCGGGTGCTCCAGCCTGGTCGAGCGTGAGTCCAGGGAAGCGTTTTGAAAATGCCTGGGACGCAATCGCCCCGCGGTTGAAGTGGACCTCATGCACCCCGCCGGCGAGAGGTTCGGTTTTGATCGCAATAGTGGTAGCTGCTTTTTCCGATAGCTCACCTGGTTTCCCGTACATGGGGATGACGCGGTACCGATATTGGTAACCAGGTTTGGCTGAATAATCTGCCCATTGAAATGCCTGGAAGGGATGCTCATGGCTGCTGGCATCCTCGATGCCCGTGGATGGACGAATGCTGGCAAAGGTCTTGTTGCCTCGCAGCCAGACGGTTTCATCTTCAGTAAGATCCTCTCTTTGGATCGCAAATCCCATGAGACCCTTTGCGTCACCTTCCTGCATGCTAAAGGCCAGAAAAACAACGTGTGTCCCGCTGATTGCTCGGACGGTTACAAAACCTGACACCTTTTTTCGCATCCTGAACCTCCATCTTTCTGATTGAATATTTACGAAGACCCGCCTTGTGGAATTCGTTTCCATCATAGCACGCGGGTTTTTGAATTTCAACCTGATGGGTTCGAATGGATCCTTTCCATCTTGTCTCCTTGCGGTATTCACACTCAATTCACAACCAAAATCTATACTCACGTTCATAAGTTCACACAAAGGAGTGAAAAATGAACGGTAAAATTTGGTTACGCATCCTCTCTGGCCTGGTGCTGGTGGCCGCCATTGCGGGCATCGCCTTCTTCGCCTTCCAGGCGGGTGTGGCTCAGGGCTCGCCTGTCACCATTCAGGCACCCTCGGGTGAATCGGCACAGATGCCATATTACGGAATGCCCTTCGGCTATCGCGGATTCCACCCCATGCCTTTCTTCGGCTTTGGCTGCTTTGGCATCCTGATCCCGCTGTTCCTGCTTTTCCTGGCGATGCGTGCCTTCCGCTTTGCCTTCTGGGGACCGCGCTGGGGCCATCACATGCACGGACATGGTCCGTGGGGCCGCGGCCATTGGGGCGAAGGCAACGTCCCGCCCATGTTCGATGAGTGGCACAAGCGCGCACATGGCGAAACGCCTGCCGAAGACAAGAAAGAATAATATAATCTGAGATAGGGACGGGAGACCTCCCGCCCCTATCAATCCCATGAAAACCATCCTTGTTGTCGACGACGAACCCAAGATCACCCAGCTCGTACGGGATTACCTCGAACGGGCTGGATATGCATTGCGCGTAGCCAATGATGGACGAGCGGCCCTGTCTCTGGCGAAGACCGAGAAGCCCGACTTGATCGTCCTAGACTTGGGCCTGCCTCACATGGACGGTCTGGACTTCACCCGTGAGTTTCGCAAGACGTCCAACGCGCCCATTATCATGCTGACCGCCCGCGCTGAAGAGACCGACAAGTTGATCGGCCTCGAGTTGGGCGCGGACGATTACATGACCAAACCCTTCAGCCCGAAGGAACTGGTGGCCCGCGTACGAGTCGTCTTGCGCCGCATGGAAGTCTCCGCTGCGACGACGCCTGACCTGATCCGTGCCGCCGACCTGACGCTCGACGTCCCGCGCCTGCGCGTCACCGCAGAAGGGCGGGGCATCGAGGAGTTGACCCCCACCGAGTTCGAGCTGTTGGCGGCCCTGGCCCGTCAGCCTGGACGTGTCTTCACCCGCGCTCAACTACTGGATGCCATCCACGGCGTGGCCTTCGAATCCTATGAGCGCGCCATCGACGCGCACATCAAGAACATCCGCCGCAAGATCGAGGTCAAGTCCAGCGAGCCGCAATACATTCTCACTGTCTACGGCGTCGGCTACAAATTTGCCGACCGATAGCAATCCATTTACCAATTTTCGATGACCTCTCCCAACCAATTTCCCCAACGACACCGCCCGCCGTGGTGGCCAGAGAACGAGCCCTGGCCGCCCACTCGCCCCGCATGGCGCGCGCATCGTTCGCCATTCTCGCGTAGGTTTGGGTGTTTGTTCGGTTTTTTCAATTTCGTCGGTACGGCCGTATTCCTGTTCGCTTTTATCTATGCCCTGAATTATTTTGGGGTGACGCATTTTGTTTTTGACTCTTTTTCCTGGTTGCTGATTCCTGCGGGTGTCGCGTTTGCCCTGTTCACTGTGGCAGCCATGGGCTTTGCCGCCGTGCGAATGCGCCGCATGTCGGTTCCATTGGATGAGATGTTGTCTGCTTCCGAGAAGGTCGCGGAAGGGGATTACTCGGTGCGCGTGGAAGAAAAGGGCTGGCCTGAGACGCGCTCGTTGGTGCGTGGCTTCAACGCGATGGTCGAGAAACTGCAAGTCAGCGACCGTCAGCGGCGCGCCATGCTGGCCGACGTGACCCACGAACTGCGCACCCCGCTGACGGTCATTCAGGGCAACGTGGAGGGCATGCTTGATGGCCTGTATCCCGCCGACGAGAGGCAGCTCAAATCCATCCTTGAAGAGACGCAACTGCTTTCGCGCCTCGTGGATGACCTGCGCACGCTGGCACTGGCCGAAAGTGGGACGTTGCTGGTGAAACGGGAACCGACCGAACTGGCCGACCTGATCCGCGAAACGGTAACAGGCTTCGGGTCCAGGGCCGAGGCTGCTTCCGTTAAACTGGAAATCTCCCTCACTGAGACCCCGCCCGTGGAGGTTGATCCCGTGCGCGTGCGCGAGGTCCTGCAAAACCTGATCGCCAACGCCCTGCGCTATTCACCTGCTGGTGGGATGATCCGCGTCCGCTATGATGGCGTGAGCATATCCGTGGAAGATGACGGCCCTGGCATCCCGCCTGCCGACCTGCCGCACGTCTTCGAACGCTTTTACAAATCCAGCGATTCGGGTGGCATGGGCCTGGGGCTGGCAATTGCCAAGGTGCTGGTCGAGGCACACGGCGGTACAATCCATGCGGAGAACCGAATCGAGGGTGGAACGCGCATTTCATTCACTCTCTCGTCGTAAAGTCTGGTACAATATGCCGCTGTAGTTTCCGCCCGTGAGCGCGTGACCTTTACACGCACCCCTCTCTCGCGTGTGTGGGGATTGCACACTGAATTCGCATTTTCAACATAAGGAGAACGTTCTCGATGGTACGTATTCGTTTACGCCGTGTCGGTCTCAAGGGCCAGCCCTCTTACCGCATCGTCGCCGCGGACAAGGAAGCCCCGCGCGATGGCCGCTTCCTGGAAATCCTGGGCTTCTACAACCCGCGCACTGAGCCGGCCACCATCACGCTCAAGGAAGACCGCGTGTATCACTGGATGAAGAACGGCGCGCTGCCGACCGAGTCCGTGGAAAAGGTCTTCAAGTCGGCTGGCACTCTGGACCGTTTCGACCGCTTCAAGAAGGGCGAAGCCGTCGAGACCCTCGTGGCCGAGGCCGAAGCCGCAGCTGCCAAGCGCGCTGCTCCCGTCCGCACCCGCAAGGACTAATTCACACATGATCAGTGCGGAGAGCGATTTCCGCACTGATTCTACATAGAGCCATGAAAGAACTCATCGAATATATCGCCAAATCCCTCGTGGAGCATCCCGAAGAGGTGCAGGTGCAGGAGTACGGCAATGGAAACCGCATCCGCCTCGAACTCAGCGTGTCCAAAGACGATATGGGGCGCGTCATTGGCAAGAGCGGCAGGGTGGCCAACTCCATCCGTACCCTCCTGCGTGTGGCGGCGGAGCGGGAAGGCAAGCAAGTCACGCTCGATGTGGTTGAACCCTAATGGCTGATGTGAAACTTCCAGGCTCGCCAGTCGGCGAGCCTGAATATTTGGTGATCGGATTTCTGCGCCGCCCGTTCGGGGTGAGCGGTGAGATTCTCATGGACCTGCACACCGACTTCCCCGAGCGCTTTCGCACGGGACGCAAGATCTACGTCGGTGATGAGCACAAGCCGATGACGTTGGCTTCCGTCCGCCCGCACGGCGAGAATATGCTGGTCCGCCTGCGCGGGGTGAACACACCCGAGATGGCGGGACAGTATCGCAACACCTGGATCTTCATCAAGACCAAGGATGCCCCGCCGCTGCCCGAAGGCCAGTATTATCAGTATCAGTTGCTGGGCCTGAAGGTGGTGGATGAAGAGGATCATCCGCTCGGTACGTTGACTGAGATCCTCGAAACGGGCGCGAATGACGTGTACGTCGTGAAAGATGAAGCGGGCAAGGAAACCCTGCTGCCCGCCATTCCATCCGTCATTCTGGATGTGCAGCCTGAGGCGGGAGTCATTCGCGTACATCTATTAGAGGGGCTGTAGCGACAAGTTCATTCTGCGCTACCAAGAGGTATGGACGATAAACGGTATTGGGTCGGATTTACGTTGATCAAAGGGATTGGCGCTGTGCGCTTGCAGGCGCTGATCCATCATTTTGGGGATTTGGAAACGGCCTGGAAGGGGAATCCCGCCGATTTGGCGGAGGCAGGCTTGGGGGCGAAGCTGGTCGAGCGCGTCATCCAGGCACGTGAGAGCGTGGACCTCGAAAAAATCTCCGAGCAGATTGCCCGACAAGGCATCCAAATCCTGACCTGGGACGACGAGTTGTATCCCGCGCGATTGCGCGAGATCGACCAGCCGCCGCCCGTGTTGTACCTGCGCGGTGAGTACCTGCCCGATGACGTGTTTGCCGTGGGAATCGTGGGGACGCGGCGGGTCACGCCCTATGGCCGACAGGTGACCGAGGAGATTGCCTCCTTCCTGGCCGCCAACGGTATCACTGTAGTCAGCGGATTGGCGCGCGGCGTGGATGCGGTGGCGCACACGGCCGCGCTCAAGGCGGGCGGACGCACCATCGGCGTGCTCGGCTCGGGCGTGGACCGTATCTATCCGCCTGAGCATCGTGCCCTGGCCGAACAGATGATGGAACGCGGCGCGGTGGTCAGCGATTACGCGCCAGGCACACCGCCCGACGCCTCGAACTTTCCGCCGCGCAACCGCATCATCTCGGGGTTGTCGCTGGCGGTGGTGGTGATCGAGGCGGGCGAGACCAGCGGAGCGCTCATCACGGCCGAGTTTGCTGCCGAGCAGGGACGTGAGATCTTCGCCGTGCCTGGCAGTATCCTGGCTCCGCAGAGCAAGGGTACCAACAAGCTCATCCAGAACGGCGCACAACCGTTATTGACCGCCAGCGACCTGATGCAGGCCCTGAACCTGACGCGCATGGGCGAGCACAAGGCCGCCCGCAAGATCTTGCCCAGTGACGAGGTTGAGGCGAAACTACTGGCAGCATTGGGTGAACAGCCCGTCCACGTGGACGAACTGGGAAATCAGACTGGCTTGCCAATTGAGAAAGTCTCCGCTACACTTACCCTGATGGAACTTAAAGGTATGGTGCGTCAGGTTGGCGGAATGCACTATGTCTCGATCCGTGAAGCGAATGGAGATTATCTTACATGACCGATATCCTTGATCACACCTATGCGGTGATCATGGCAGGCGGCGGCGGGACTCGCCTTTGGCCTGTCTCGCGGCGCGACCGCCCCAAACAGATGCTCCCCCTGCTGGAGGAACATCGCACGTTATTCCAGACCACCGTGGACCGTTTGATGGGTCTATTGCCCCCTGAGCGCATCCTGGTGGTGACCGTGGCTGACCAGGCGCCCAGCCTGCAGGAGCAGGCCCCCGAACTCCCCGCCGAAAATTTCCTCATGGAACCCCTTCCACGCGGCACCGCTTCGGTGGTAGGATTGGCGGCTGTCGCCCTGCGCCAGCGCGATCCCCAGGCTGTGATGACGGTCCTGCCTGCCGATCACTTCATCCGCAACCGCGACCTGTTCCATTTATTGATCCGCGTGGCGGTGGATGTGGCCGAGAAGGATTACCTGGTTACCCTGGGAATCACGCCCACCTATCCAGGCACGGGCTACGGATATATCCAGCGCGGTGACCCGATTCCCGAGCGTGTAATCTATCCCGTGTATCATGTCTCTCGCTTCAGGGAAAAGCCGACGGAAGAGCAGGCGCGCGTCATGCTCAGCACAGGCGATCATTCCTGGAACTCGGGGATGTTCGTCTGGAAGGCGGGTGCCATCCTGACCGAGATCGAACGCCTGATGCCCGACCTGTACGGATCCCTGTGCCAGATCGAGTCTGCTTGGGCGACGCCCAGGCGGGATGAGGTGGTCCAGAAGGTCTGGCCTGGGTTGAAGAATGAGACCATCGACTACGGCATCATGGAGCACGCCGAGAAGGTGGCGGTATTGCCCGCAGGCGGTCTGGAGTGGAGCGATGTCGGTTCGTGGGATTCGCTCTTCGATGTGCTCCTGCCCGATAAAGATGGCAATATCGTCTTTGCAGGCCAGCATATTGCGGAAGACACACGCAACTCGCTGGTCTATGGGAATCGCAGCGAGCGTCTGGTCGTGACCATCGGCCTGCACGACGTCATCATCGTCGACAGCGGCGATGTGCTGCTGGTCTGCCACAAGGATCATTCACAGAAGGTCCGCGCCGTGGTGGATACGTTGAAAAAGAATGAATTACATCAATATTTGTGATGAGGGAACGGATCGGTAGGCCAGGTTCCCTGGAGGTTTGAGTTTTGGAAGCTTATTGCATGAAGTGCAAGACCAAGCGGGAGATGAAGGATCCCGTTGCGTCTTTCAATGCCAAGGGTTCACCTGTGACCGTCGGTGTGTGTCCCGAGTGCGGGACCAAGTTGTTCCGCATGGGCAGGACCGATGCGCACGCTGGGATGACTCCGCCCGAGAAGCAGAAGGTGGAAAAGCCCCGTGAAGGCAAGCTGGTCATCGTCGAGTCGCCTGCCAAGGCCAAGACGGTGGGCCGCTTCCTGGGCAGGGGCTATACGGTCCGCGCCTCAGTAGGGCACGTGCGTGACCTGTTGAAGTCGCAGCTTTCCGTGGACGTGGAGAATAATTTCCAGCCGAAGTACCGCGTCCCGAACGAGAAGAAGGAAGTCGTCAAGGAGATCAAGAAGCTGGCCAAGTCCGCCGCGGAAATCTACCTGGCGACCGACCCCGACCGCGAAGGCGAGTCGATCTCCTGGCATCTGATGGAAGCCGCCGAGATCGAGCCTGAGCGTACCAAACGCGTGGTCTTCCATGAGATCACCGAGCCTGCCATTAACGAGGCTTTTGCGCACCCGCGCGAGATCGACATGAACCTGGTCAACGCCCAGCAGGCACGCCGCGTGCTGGACCGTCTGGTGGGATACAGCATCAGCCCGATCCTGTGGGAGAAGGTGCGCAGCCGCCTGTCGGCGGGACGCGTCCAATCGGTGGCGCTGCGCCTGATCGTCGAGCGCGAGCGTGAGATCGACGCGTTCGTGCCCGTCGAATATTGGTCCATCCATGCGGAGTTCAAGCCCGAAGGCTTGAAGCAGTCCTTCCTCGCCAAACTGGTCAAGATCGACAATAACGATCCCGGGCTGCCCAATGAGGAGTCAGTCAAGCCCTTCCTCATCGATATGGAGACGGCGGCCTACGCCATCACCAAGGTCAAGCGCGGAGAGCGCCGCCGCAGACCGTCTGCGCCGTTCACCACATCCACGTTGCAGCAGGAGGCCTCTCGCAAACTGGGCTTCACCGCCAAGCGGACAATGGCGCTGGCCCAGGGCCTGTACGAAGGTCAGGATGTGGGCAATGGTGGCACGACGGGCCTCATCACCTACATGCGTACCGACTCGACCAACGTTTCAACGCTGGCCCAGAATGAAGCACGCGAATATGTGACGGGCAAATACGGAGCCGACTACCTGCCGCCCGAACCGCCCGTCTACAAGACCAAATCTGCGGGCGCTCAAGAAGCCCATGAGGCCATCCGCCCAACCTCGGTCATGCGCGACCCTGAGAAGGTCAAGCCCTTCCTTGAGCCCGCCATGTATAAGCTCTACAATTTGATCTGGCAGCGCTTCGTGGCCTCACAGATGGAAGCCGCTGTGTACGACACCCTGCAGGTCGAAGTGACGGGCAAGACGTCCGCGCATGAGTATTTGTTGCGCGCGTCGGGTTCAGCGGTCAAGTTCCCTGGTTTCCTGGTCGTGTACGAAGAGGCCAAGAACGAGGATGTCAAGACCGAGGACGAAGAAGAGAACGTCCGTATCCCCGCGGATGTGGCCGAGGGCCAGAAGCAGGAATTGGTCCGTCTGATCCCCGAGCAGCATTTCACCCAGCCGCCGCCGCGTTTTAGCGAGGCTTCGCTGGTGGCTGCGCTCGAAGAGAACGGCATCGGACGCCCGTCCACGTATGCGCCCACGCTCTCGACCATCCAGGCGCGCGGATACGTCGAACGCATCGACAAGCGTTTGGTTCCCACCGAGACGGGCACACTGGTCAATGATTTGATGATCCAGTATTTTTCCGACGTGGTGGACCTGTCCTTCACCGCCCGCATGGAGGAGGACCTCGATAAGATCGCCGAGGGCCAGGCTCACTGGGCGGAGGTCATGCAGGAGTTCTACACACCCTTTGCCGCCGACGTGCAGAAGGCCCAGGCCGACATGCCCGTTGTCAAGTCGGGACCCGAGCCGATCGGCCGCGCCTGCCCCGAGTGTGGACGGGACCTGGTTATCCGCTATGGCCGTTACGGCAAATTCATTTCTTGCAGCGGATTCCCGACCTGCCGATATACCGAGCCGTGGCTGGAGAAGATCGGTGTCTCCTGCCCGAAGGATGGCGGTGACCTGGTGGAACGCAAGACCCGTAAGGGCCGCGTCTTCTACGGCTGCTTGAATTATCCCAACTGCGATTTCACCTCGTGGAAGAAACCGTTGGCCCGTCCCTGCCCGAAATGCAGCGGATTGCTGGTCATCGCCAACAAGCGCGAAGCGCAGTGCACCCAATGCCAGGAAAGCTTCCTCTTGGAGGAAGTTGTTCCTGAGATCGTCGAATAGGATTGCCCATGTTATTCTCACCTCCCCCTTACCTCGACCCTGGGTCGGGCAGTATCATCATTCAGGTCTTGATCGCGTCCCTGCTGGCAATCGGAATTGCCCTGCGCGCCTCTTGGAGCAAGATCAAAAGTCTCTTCGGCAAGAAGGACCAGGCCGTAGACCAGGATGATGACAACGCCGATGCCTGAGTCGAATCAGCTGTCTGCCTCGTTTCGGGACCCCAGCGGGTTTTTGTTTACCCGTGATGGGGTCCTGTTGCGCCAGATCAACCGCTCCTACGCGGACGAGTATACCCGCCTGATGGACTCGGGCCTGTACGACAGGCTGGTCAAGGCGGGGTTGCTGATTCCGCACGTCGAAGCGGACCAGGCTCCGGTCCAGGCCGAGTTCGTGTTCAAGGTCATCCAGCCTGAGCGCGTTCCGTTCATCTCCTATCCCTACGAATGGTCGTTCAGCCAGTTGAAGGATGCCGCCCTGGCGACGCTGTCGATCCAGAAGCGCGCGCTCAAGGCAGGCATGTCACTCAAGGATGCCAGCGCCTACAACATCCAGTTCGTGCGCGGCAAGGCGACTTTGATCGACACCCTCTCGTTCGGCCTGTATAAGGAAGGCCAGCCCTGGGACGCTTACCGTCAGTTCTGCCAGCACTTCCTGGTTCCGCTGGCGCTGATGGCCCATGTGGATGTCCGCCTGAGCCAGTTGCTGCGCGTCTACATCGACGGCGTTCCGCTCGACCTGGCCAGCCGCCTGCTCCCCTTCCGCACCCGCCTCGACTTCGGCCTGCTGACCCATATCCACGTCCACGCGGGCGCACAGACCCGCTACGCCGACGCAGACGTCAAGCAGACGGCCCCCAGGGCGCAAATGTCGCAGAATGCCTTCCTGGGCCTGCTGGAGAGCCTGGAAGGGGCGGTCAGGAAGCTGGAGTGGAAACCCGCGGGCACGGAATGGGGCAACTACTACGACATCACCAATTACTCCGACGCCGCCTTCGAGCATAAGAAGCAACTGGTGGGCGAGTGGACGGCGCGTATTGAGCCGTCCGTCGTTTGGGACCTGGGCGCGAACAACGGCGTCTTCAGCCGCGCGGCGGCCGCCTCGGGCGCGTTCACCGTTGCCTTCGATGTGGACCCTGCCGCCGTCGAGCAGAACTATCGTCAGGTCAAGGCAGCCAAGGAGCAGACCCTCCTGCCATTGGTGCTGGATCTGACCAATCCCAGCCCTTCCCTGGGCTGGGCCAACCGCGAGCGCGATTCCTTCGCCCAGCGCGGTCCCGCCGACCTCGTGCTGGCACTGGCAGTCATCCACCACCTGGCCATCTCGAATAACGTCCCTCTGCCGCAACTGGCGGATTTCTTCGCCGAGGCGGGTCGACGGCTAATCCTCGAGTTCGTGCCCAAATCCGACAGCCAGGTGAAGAAGTTGCTTGCCACCCGTGCCGACATCTTCCCAACCTATACGCTGGACGGTTTCGAGGCGGCCTTTGCCCCTCGCTTCAAGATCCTGGAGAAGGTGGACCTTCGGGACTCTGAACGAACCTTGTATTTTATGGAAGTTCGCTGATTTTTCTTGTATAATCAAATCGTCACCGAAAAGGAGCCGATTATGCAGATGCAGACCGTGTTGAATTTCCTGAAACGCCCGATCGTGATGGTGGTCCTGGCGGCGATCGTGGGGATCGCGCTTGGCCTTGCGTGGGGCTGGGGGGTCGACCCTGTTAAATTTGTGGATGCAACCCCCGCGTACCTGCGCGACGACCTGCGCGAAGATTACCTGCGAATGACAATCGACTCCTTCCGAGTCAATGCGGACCCGAACCTGGCAGTCCAGCGCTGGCAGAGTCTTGGCCAGTTTGGCCCTGAACTCCTTCAGCGGGTCACTGCCAACCCGAAGGGCCTGGACCCGAATACCCTGGCTGCGTTCACACAGTTGGCGGGTCAGTTCCCGCCCACGGCCGCTTCGCAAGGCGGTGGGACTACTTCAGTGAGCGGTTGGGTGTTGAGCATTTTCTTGATCGCTTTGCTGGCACTGGCAGTGGCGGGTGGCTTTATCTTCCTGCGCCGTTTGCTTGCCAAAAGTGGCGGCGGCGAGCCGACTGTCTCGATGCAAGCCGTGGAAGCCAGCCGTAACGCCGAACGGACCGACTTCGAAGGTCTGGGCCTGGCCCCGCCCATCACCCAGGTAATGACCACCTACCTGCTCGGCGACGACCTGTATGATGAGTCCTTCAGCATCGACACGCAGGGTGGCGAGTTCCTTGGCGAATACGGCGTGGGCGTTTCCGAGACTGTCGGCGTGGGCGACCCGAAGAAGGTTACCGCGTTGGAGGTCTGGCTGTTCGACAAGAACGACATCAAGACGGCCACCAAGGTATTGATGAGCGAACACGCTTTCAATGACCAGAACCTGCGCAGTCGCCTCGAACCCAAGGGTGAGTTGGTGCTGGTCGAGCCGCACAAGCAGATCATCCTTGAGACCGAGACCCTGCAACTGCTGGCCACCGTCGCGGACCTGCAATACGGTCAGGCTGCGCCTGCGGGAAACAGCTACTTCGAGCGTCTGACCCTCGAACTGGCCATCTGGCCTAAAGGCGGATAATCCCTGAAATGAAAATCGCCCGACGAAAGTCGGGCGATTTTTTGTTTATTCGATCTTCAGGATCTTGAACTTGATCTGGCCGCCTGGGGCCTCGGCTTCGGCCACATCCCCGACCTTCTTGTCGAGCAGGGCACGGCCAATGGGCGACTCGTGCGAGATGCGGCCGTTGCGTGGGTCCGCCTCGGTGGGGCCGACCAGGTGATAGGTCTCGGGCGGGTAGTCCTCTTCCTGGATGGTAACGTGTGAGCCGATGGAGACCACGTCGCGGTTGGTGGTCTTCTCGATGATGACGGCGCTGCGCAGGATGGCCTCGATTTCCTGGATGCGGCCTTCGAGGAAGGCCTGATCCTCTTTGGCCTTGTGATAATCGGCGTTCTCGGAGAGGTCGCCCATCTGGATGGCTGAGCGCAGGCGCTGGGATAGCTCTTCGCGGCGCGGACCTGTCAGTTCGGCCAGTTCGGCCTTGAGTTTGGCTTCCCCTTCGGGGGTTAGATAAGATTGTTGTTGGGTCATGGTTGCCTCAATGTCTCCTAGGGTTTCTCGCCTGGGTTGAACAGTTTTTCGTATTCCTCGATCGCGTAGCGGTCGGTCATGCCCGCGATGTAATCGCAAATGGTGCGCTCCAATCCGCGTTTGTCGATCATCTTCTGGACGTGGTCGGGCAGGATGGCGGGCTCGGCGCGATAGGCATTGAACAGGTCTGTGATGTTGCGCTCCGCCTTGACCTGCATGCGGACCACGCGGTAGTGACGGTATAACTTGGCGTACAGGAAGTCCTTCAACTCGCGGTGGCGGCGCTGCATGTCCTCGCTGTAGCCGATGACGTTGTGCTTCAATTTCTGGATATCGAGTGGCGACTTGACCACGCTCTCGCGCAGGCGCGCATCCGTGGCCTCGACCATGTCCGTGACCATCAACCCGACCAGGTGACGGATCATACGGTGGCGTTCCATGTCGCTCAGGATCGGCCCGTTCCAGTTGAAGGTCTCGCGCAGGATCTCCCACAGGGCGATGCCATCCAGCATGTGCGGGGTGATCATGCCCGAGCGCAGGCCGTCATCCAGGTCGTGGGTGGTGTAGGCCAGTTCGTCAGCCACGTTGGCGATCTGTGTCTCCAGGTTGCCGCGCAGGTCGGGGTTGAAATCGCGGGCGTCCGAGATGTCGTATTCCGACTCATGCTTGACCATGCCTTCGCGCACTTCCCAGGTCAGGTTCAGGCCAGGGAACTCAGGATAGCGCTGCTCAAGTTCCGTTACGATGCGCAGCGACTGCTTGTTATGGTCGAAGCCGCCGAAATCCTTCATTAGCCGTGCCAGCGCCACCTCGCCCGAGTGGCCGAAAGGGGAGTGACCAAGGTCGTGAGCCAGGCAAATGGTCTCCACCAGATCCTCGTTTCCGCCCAGCGCCCGCGCCAGGGTCCGCCCGATCTGGGCCACCTCAATGGTGTGCGTCAACCGTGTGCGGAAGTAATCGCCTTCGAAGTTGATGAAGACCTGCGTCTTGTATTCCAGGCGGCGGAAGGCCGTGGTATGGATGATGCGGTCACGGTCGCGCTGGAAGGCTGTGCGATGCTCGGGTTCATGGTCGAGATGGGCGCGGCCCTTCGAGTCCTTGCTGCGCATCCCATACGGCGCAAGGCTCTTGTCTTCGATCTCTTCCAATTGCTGGCGAGTGAATAACATGCCGTCTCGCTTTCAGATGGAAATGTCATTGCGAGGACACGGTTCTCATGAAACGGCTCGCAATGACATGGATGAAGTGGGGCGAGAGGGGGTCGAACCCTCACGGTATCTCTACCGGCGGATTTTAAGTCCGCTGCGTCTGCCGATTCCGCCATCGCCCCGGCAGGATAATTCTACCCGAAGGGGGGATTCCGTCAAGATGGCAGCGGATGATCAAGCCAGATTCCGTTTAATCGGAGGCAGCCACCTGTCGGGCCGTCCGCCAATCCTTGATCGCGAAGGGCAGGTACAACAGCAGGAAGCAGGCCACGCCGATGGCTTCCATGTAGAGGATGTACACGGGCCAGTCGGGCAACAGGTCCAGCAGGCTGGGCGTAGACGGACGTCCATTGATCATTAAGTAGTTCGAGCCGATGGCGCGGTTGATAAAGAACACGACCACCATGTACACGTTCATCCAGAAGGCCACCCGCAGCAACGACTTCCAGGTCGGGCGGAGACCCTCCACGACGGTCATGTAAATGGCGGCGGTGACGATCAGCCCGTGCGAGATGAAGGTCTGGAAGAAGCAAAAGTGGGGATAGCCATAGATCCCTAGGTCGGGCGTCAGCAGGGCCTGGAGTGCGCCGCTGATGCCGATCAGGTAGGCGAATTCGTAGATGCGGTAATTCTTCGTCACCAGCATGAGTGCGCCCACCCATACCAGCACACTGCACAAATGTAGCGGCAGCATGGTCTGGATGGTCCACTTGCCGACGGAATAATTCCAGATGTGCCAGGCAAACTCGTTGACCCATAGGATGATGGCCATCGTCCAGCGGACTCGCGTGAGGGTACGTTCATCCGCACCTTTGAAACGCAGCAGGAACAGGTTCAATAGCACGATGGCCAATAATGCGGCCAGGTGCGCGGGGCCGAATAATTCGAATGCAGGGCCTGGATAATCGCCGGCAAAGAGTTGTCCCATGTGGAGCCTCCCGAGAGCAGATTTGAAGGATTAAACCCTATTTTCCCACGCGAGACACGACCCGACCATGGTTTGGTAGAATAAACACATCCATCCGCATGGGTGGATGCGACTTCCATTTTCCGTCAGGATACTCCACTCCATGAACCAGCCTGCCCGCAAGATCATCATCGGCGATACGCCTCAAAAGCTGCCCTCGACCGCGGTCGAGGGCGTTTATGTCACCCTGTTGGGGGAAACCTTCTACCAGATCAGGAATTACGACGCGCTCGAACCGTTCTTCATGAGCATCGTCAGCAGTTCGGATCACTGGCTTTTCATCTCGTCCAGCGGCGGCCTGAGCGCGGGCCGCGTCAACGCGGAACGGGCACTCTTCCCATATTACACCGAGGACAAGCTGACCGAGAACAGCGAGAACACGGGTGGCAAGTCCATCTTCCTGGTCACGCGCGGGGGGGAGACCTGGTTATGGGAGCCGTTCTCCGCCCGACAGCGCGGGCAATATGCCGTCGAACGCAACCTGTATAAGAACGTCCCAGGCACGGTCTTGGTCTTTGAAGAGATCAATCGCGACCTCGGGCTGACGATCCGTTACGCCTGGCGCACCAGCGAGCAGTTTGGCTTCGTCAAAACCACCTGGCTGGTCAACGACCTCGACCCCGCCTGTCAGGTGGCACTGCTGGACGGTTTGCAAAACCTCCTGCCCGCCAACGTCACCTCGCAGACGCAGAACACCTTCAGTTGCCTGTTGGACGGCTATAAACGCAGCGAACTGAACCCGACGGCGGGCCTTGGTATCTTCGCCCTCAACTCCACCCTCACCGACCTGGCCGAGCCAAGCGAGTCCTTGCTGGCTACGACCATCTTTCAGGTTGGCTTGGATGGGGACCGTTATCTGCTCTCGTCGCTGCAACTGGACAAGTTCCGTGCGGGCTGGGAGATCGAACCCGAGACGGAGATCCGCGGTCGGCGTGGGGCGTACTTCGTCCACGCGGACCTGGAGCTGGCTCCGCGCGAGGAGCGGAGTTGGCATCTGGTGGCCGATGTCCACCAGGATGCGGCAGCCATCGTCAGGACGTTGAACCGCCTCAAGGGCGGGGCTGCCGCCCTCGGCCGAGAGATCGGGCAGGACATTGCAGACAACACCGCGCGTTTGCGCCAAATCGTCGCCAGCGCGGACGGTCTGCAGGTCTCCGCTGATCCGCTTTGCACATCGCATCATTTCGCCAACGTCATGTTCAACGTCATGCGCGGCGGAGTCTTCGCCGACCAATATGGGTTCGAGAAAGCCGACTTCGTCGAGTTCGTGTCCACGCATCACCGCACACTGCTGGAAACGCACGCCGCCTTCTTCGATAGCCTCCCGTCTCATTGTCAGATCGCCGATTTACAAACGCGTGCCAAGGCATCGGGTTCCGCGGACTTGATCCGCTTGAGCTATATGTATCTTCCGCTCACTTTCAGCCGCCGCCACGGCGATCCCAGCCGACCCTGGAACCGCTTCTCCATTAGTCTCAAGGGTCCCGATGGCTCCCGTCGGCTCGATTTCGAGGGCAATTGGCGCGACATCTTCCAGAACTGGGAGGCCCTGGCTTATTCCTATCCCGAGTATGTCGAGGGGATGATTTTCACTTTTCTTTCTGCCACTACTGCTGATGGCTACAACCCCTATCGCATCACGCGCGCGGGCCTCGATTGGGAAATTCCCGAGCCAGGCAACCCCTGGGCCAATATCGGCTACTGGAGCGACCACCAGATCATTTATCTGCAAAAGTTGATGGAGCTCAGCGTCAAGCTTCACCCTGGCCGACTCCGCGCCAGCCTGGAGCAACCCATCCTCAGCTACGCCGATGTCCCATATCGCATCAAGCCCTTTGCGGATCTGCAGAAGGACCCCTATAACTCCATCGGGTTCGACTATGCTCTGGAGAAAGAGATCGAGGCGCGGGTCAAAACGCGCGGCACGGACGGCAAACTGGTTTGTCAATCCGATGGACAGGTACTGCATCATTCTCTGGCGGAGAAACTGCTCAGCCTGCTGCTTGCCAAACTGATCAACTTCGTTCCCGAGGGCGGCATCTGGATGAACACCCAGCGCCCCGAGTGGAACGATGCCAACAATGCCCTGGTCGGTAAGGGCCTGTCGGTCGTCACGCTGGGCTACCTGCGTCGTTACGTCGCGTTCTGCCGCGATTTGTTTGCCCAGGAGATGCCTGCATCCATGCAGGTCAGCGCGGAGATCGCACAACTCCTCGCGCAGATCGCTGCCGTGCTGGAGCACTTCCAGTCGCAGCTGGCCGTGTCTTTCGATGATACCCAGCGTTACGCTATGCTCAAAGCCTTGGGCGAGGTGGGAAGCACCTTCCGCTGGGGTTATTACAAGAATGGATTCTCTGGACAGTTGACCTCGCTCTCTGGCGCAGATGTGCTGTCCTTCCTTGACCTTGCGCAGCGTTACATTGAACATTCCCTGCGTGCCAACCGTCGCAGCGACCGCCTGTATCATGCCTATAACATCCTGCACCTCGATCAGGAACATGCCAAAGTCGGTCATCTGTATGAGATGCTCGAAGGTCAGGTTTCCATTTTGTCGTCGGGGATGTTGACGGGTGAGGAGGCGCTGTCCCTGCTCGATAGCCTGCGGCACTCTGCTCTGTATCGCGCCGACCAGCATTCCTACATCCTCTATCCCGATAAGGTCCTGCCAGGTTTCCTGCAAAAGAACAGTCTGACCGAGGAACAATTGCGTGGACTGCGCCTGCCTCTTGCTCTGGCCGAGACGCAGGAAACTTCCTTGTTTGTCCGGGACATGGACGGCGGTTTCCACTTTAGCGGAAACCTGCGCAACGGCAAGGATGTCCACCGCGCACTGGAGGCGCTCAGCCGTCAGCCACAGTTTGCCGAACTGGTCGAAGCGGAAGGGAAGCAGATCTCCGCTCTGTTCGAGACGGTCTTCCGCCACAACGAGTTCACTGGGCGTTCGGGTACCTTCTTCGCCTACGAGGGATTGGGTAGCATCTACTGGCATATGGTGTCCAAGTTGCTGTTGGCAGTTCAGGAACTTGCTCTGCGTTATCAGGATGCGCCTTTTGCGTCGCGTTTGGTCGAAGCATATCGAGATATTCGCGCAGGGCTGGGATTCCACAAGTCCCCGTCTGTGTATGGTGCCTTCCCGACCGATCCGTATTCGCATACTCCCAAGGGGCAGGGTGCCCGTCAGCCTGGCATGACTGGTATGGTCAAGGAGGAGATTCTTACACGTCTGGCCGAAGCAGGCTTGACCATTGAGGAAGGATGTCTGACCTTTGATCCGTTATTATTGGATAAGGCGGAACTGTTGGCGGTTCCCACTACTTTCGAGTACCTGTCCGTGGACGGAATCTTCCAACGCCTTGAACTGCCCACCGGTTCATTCGCTGTTACTTTTTGTCAGGTACCGATCGTGCTGCAATCCGCCAACGCTGACAGCATCGCCATCTATTTTGCTGGTGGAAGTACAAAGGCTGTTGATGACCACCGTATAGATGAAATGACCAGCCGCTCCATTTTCCAGCGCGATGGGAAGGTACATCACCTGGTTATTCAATTTCGAGAATATAGAAAAGAAGGGGTATAAAACAAAATCGCCTCTGCTTTAGCAGAGGCGATTTCTCCTTGACTGGCGGCCCCGACGGGATTCGAACCCGCGATCTCGGCCTTGACAGGGCCGCATGTTAAGCCGCTACACCACGGGACCAGTCTCACTCAACAGTGTTTCTGTTTGTCGAGCGGGCGATAGTTTATCATGCCCATCTCACCTTGTCAATATGCGCCGCCTGTGTAAAGTGCGGGATCGGTGGGAGTCTGACCCGACGGATCGTGGACGAACACCCAATCGCCCTGGACGGCCCAGTTGAACAGCCAGTGCGCGTCCCCCACAGAGAGATTCACGCATCCGTGTGATTGAGGATAGCCGAAGCGGGTGCGCCAGTAAGCGCCGTGCAATGCGCGTGCGCCGTCGAAGTACATGGTCCACGGGACATTATCCAGATAATAGAAATCGGACGGATCGTTGTTGCGCATCGTCTCCGTCTCTTTTTTCTGCTGAATCTGGAAGAGACCCGGGCGGGTCCAGAAGGGCTCCAGTCCGCTGGCGATGACGGTGGCGAAGACCAGTTGGTAGTTGTCGTACACCGCCAGAGATTGCTCTGCCAGGTTGACATCGATCCAGCGGCCGTTGGTTACGCCCTCGGGCGGGGTGGTGTTGATCACCACCTGCGCCACCTTGCGCGCCTCGACCCATTCCCCCGGGCCGATCAGGTTCCAATCCGCATTGTCAACGCTCTGAGTTGCGAAGATCTGAACCACTTCAAAGGGGTAGATTTGTTTCCCTGTGGGAGCGCCTCCGTAGCCCGGAGAACTCAGCACGGGAATTTGCTCGAAGGCCCAGCCAAACGAGTTGTGCGGGGTATGACCGAAGGTCAGTCCTTGGAAGGCAGAAATTTCACCCACCCGGGCCCCTTTGCCGGGGATCCAGCCGCCATTTTGGAGCATATAGTACACGCCACCCTGTTCCACGCGGTCTACATAGGAGACATAAACAAAGCCTGGCATGAACTGTTGTGCGCCTGAGCCAGTCTCGCCAGGGGCGCTGTAGACGGGCACATAAGTGTCATCAAGGTGGAAATAAAGGTAAGGGAGCTGGGTCAGGCTTGGGTCCGGTTTGGAGGCGGGCAGGGGCCGCGGGGGAAAGGTCATGCCCAGACGCGCCAGATCGGTCAAGTAGGCGGAGGGGCCCAATGGCAGGCAGTCGTCAGGGGTGGTCAAATAGACGCCCGGCTCGCAGACCACCGCTCCGCTGTC
The DNA here is from genome assembly GCA_016191845.1 of Chloroflexota bacterium. Taxonomy (GTDB): domain Bacteria; phylum Chloroflexota; class Anaerolineae; order Anaerolineales; family Villigracilaceae; genus JACPVF01. Next base: position 89,971 of record JACPVF010000018.1, on the reverse strand, counting down.
GGGTTCGGGCGGGGTGGTATCCTGTGCGCGGACGGGGGTGAAGACCAAAGTCGTAATTATTAAGGAAATGCCCAGGATGGGATATAGAATTTTCTTCATGGCAACCTCGTATGGACGCGGATTATAGCATGGGGCCGGGTTTACTAATTTGCAAAGCCGTAGATGCCGAACTTGACACAATCTACCCCATGTGCTAAATTTATTCAATCCTTGCCATTTTTGCATCCGTTTGTCATAATTCGGATGTAATTTTTCTTGAGGAGGGCCGGTTTGTCCAAATCACGCACGCAACAGATGGTGGATCGTCTGCGAGAATTGCAGGCTTCATCCCCCGATATCGAAGCCTCCGCCGTAGTCAGTGTGGATGGCCTGAGCATTGCATCCGCGCTTCCGCAGGGCGTGGAAGAGGACCGCGTTTCGGCCATGTCTGCGGCCATGCTTTCCCTCGGTGAGCGCATTGCCACCGAACTGGGACGCGGTTCCCTGGAGCAAGTGTACATCAAGGGCGAAAAAGGGTACGTTGTGCTGATGTCAGTCGGCCAGGAAGCCGTGCTGACCGCCCTCGCGCGCGAGCAGGCCAAATTGGGCTTGATCTTCCTCGACATGCGCCGAGCCGCCGAAGATTTGGCGAAACTAATCTAGTGGAGTCCGTATGAGCCCAGTTCAAAAAAGTGGTCTGTATTATCCCAATAAATTCGGTCTGATCACCATCAAGTCCCTCGAAGAGGTGATGGGTAAGAACGGTCTCAATGCCATCCTGAACCTGGGCGGCATGACGAACTACATCGAAAGCTATCCGCCGGACAACCTCGAGAAGGGCTTTGATTTTGCCGAACTCTCGGCCATCGGCCTGGCGCTCGAGGAAATGTATGGCCCCCGCGGTGGACGTGGTCTGGCCCTGCGTGCTGGACGCGCGACCTTCTCGGACGCCCTGAAGAACTTCGGCGCCCTGGCTGGTGCCGCGGACCTGGCCTTTGTGGTGCTGCCGCTCCAGTCCAAGTTGCGCATCGGTCTGCCCGCTTTTGCCAAGATCTTCACCCAACTCTCCGACCAGGTAACCACCGTCGAGGAAAAGGAAAACGAGTTCATCTGGACCATCCATAAATGCCCCTGCTGTTGGGGTCGTTCGGGCGCTGACAAGCCTGTCTGCTTCATCTCGACCGGTCTGTTGCAAGAATCGCTCAAATGGGTTTCGGGCGGCAACGAGTTCCGCGTCAACGAGTCCAAGTGTGTGGCGGTCGGCGATAGCGTTTGCGAGTTCATCATCCAAAAAGAACCCATTTCCTAGGCGCAACAATGGCCGAAGCCAAGCCGAAAATTCTCATCATTGAAGACGATCTCGATGTAGCCGAGATGTTGAACGCGTATTTTCGCGTTCAGGGGTACGAGGTCTTCACCGTCAATTGGGGTGAGGACGGGGTCCGATCTGCCCAGACCGTCCATCCTGACCTGGTCATTCTCGATATCCGCCTGCCCGACATCGACGGATATGAGGTGGCCCGTCGCTTACGCAGCGACCGACGCACCGCGGATATTCCGATCATCTTCCTTACCGAAAAGCGTGAACGCGCTGACCGCCTGCAAGGGCTGGAGTTGGGCGCGGACGATTACATCACCAAACCCTTCGACGTGCAGGAACTTCGTCTGCGCGTGCGCAATGCGCTCAAACGTATGAGCCAGGGTTCGTTGACCAATCCTGTCAGCGGCCTGCCTGAAGGCGCGTTGGTGGATGAGCGCCTGAACGACGCGATGAAGATCAACGCCTCAGGCTTGTTGCTCGTCTCTCTCGAGAACATGGACGCCTTCCGCGAGGCCTACGGATTTGTGGCTTCCGACGATGTCCTGCGTGCCGTCAGCGTGATGATCACCAATACCCTGCGCGAGCTCAGCAACCCTGACGACTTCCTCGGCCACCTTAGCCCGACGGAGTTCGTATTGGTGGTGCCGCAGCCCAATCTATCCCCGTTGCAGGAGCGGTTACGCACCCGCCTCGAGCAGTCCCTCGATTATTTCTATCCGATCAAGGATCGCGAGCAGGCTGCCAAGCGGAAGGATCGCCTGGCCGTCAAGATCGCTGAGATCGACCTCACTTCCGTACAATTTGCCAGTCTGGATCAGCTCAAGACGGAGTTCCTGCGGCAAAAGAGATAGGCTTTTTTGAAGATCACAGTCATCACTCCAACCTATAACGAAGCGGAGAACCTGCCCAAACTGGTCTCCGCTTTATTTGCGCTTCCATTGGATTTGCACGTCTTAGTGGTGGACGACAACAGCCCCGATGGTACAGGCCAGATTGCTGACCGTTTGGCGGAGTCCGACAAACGGGTGCGAGTTCACCACCGTGCTGGGAAATTGGGCCTGCGCTCGGCCTATCTGGAGGGGATTCAGATCGCCCTGGCTGACGGAGCCGATGTCATCGTCCAGATGGACGCGGACTTTTCGCACGATCCTGCCGCACTGGCAGACATGGCCAAACGTCTCGAAACCGCGGATGTGGTGCTCGGGTCCCGTTATGTGGAAGGCGGCTCGGTGGACAAGCAGTGGCCACAATGGCGCAAGTTCCTGTCGGCGTTTGGGAATTTTTATGCGCGGACCATCCTTGGTCTCCCGTTGCATGATGTGACCACAGGTTATCGCATGTGGCGGCGCACCACGCTGGAAGGCATGCCCCTGCATCGCATCAAAGCCAATGGCTACATTTTCCTGGTCGAGATGATCTATTTAGCTCACTGTGTGGAATATCGCATCGGCGAGTCCCCCATCTACTTTGCGGACCGTCGCTGGGGCAAGTCAAAGATGTCATTCAAGATCCAGGCGGAAGCGGCGGTCCGCATCTGGCAGGTGTTGTGGAATTACCGTGACCTGCGTCGGAGCGGAAAATCTGCTCGACTAAGCGTAGAAATGAAATAGGCCCGTCGGGCCTATTTTTTTTGCAAGTGAACCAGCGCCTCCCACTCCGCGATGCTGAGCGTTTCCGCGCGCCGCATGGGATCGATACCCGCCTCATGCAGCATGGACTCGGCCTGGGCGGGGGCGATATGCAAGCCCGCCGAGAGCGAGTTGCGCAAGGTCTTGCGCTTCTGGCTGAAACCCGCCTTGATGAGTTCAAAGAAGGTTCCCAATTGTGGGGTAGGGATAAGCGGCTGAGGATGGATGTCGATGGCCAGCACGGCTGAGTCCACGTTGGGGGCGGGGAAGAAGGCCGAAGCAGGGATCTTCACGGCGATGCGCGGCAGCCCATAGACTTGCACGCTGAGGGCCAGGAGGCTCAAATCACCGGGTTGGGCGCAGATACGTTCGGCCACTTCCTTTTGGATGGTCAGCACGATGCGGCGCGGCTTGCGTTCACTTTCCAGCAGGTGGCGGATGATAGCCGAGGTGATGTAGTACGGGATGTTCGCCACGACCAGGTACTCGGGCTGGTTCACGATCTCGGACGGAGACAGGTCGAGAATGTCTGCGTGGATGACCCGCACGTTGGCGTGGGGCTTGAGAGTCGCCTTCAGGGGTGGGAGCAGGTTCGGGTCCAGTTCGACTGCGATGACCTGTCTGGCGGAGACGGCCAGGTAGCGGGTCAAACTTCCCAGGCCAGGGCCAATCTCCAGCACGGTGTCGTCGGGGTGGATCTCTGCGGCGCGGGTGATGGCCTCCAGGGCTTGGGCATCTTCGAGAAAATTCTGACCGAGGCGTTTATCAGCATGCAAGCCGTAGCGTTTAAGTAGGGCGGAGGCATCGAGTGGGGGAAGTGTGTTCATCATTAATTCAAGACGTACATGATATTGGCGGGCACGGGGGTGAGGAAATAGACGGTGACCCATGTGCCCCAGGATTGATATTCAGCGTCGCTGTAGCCAAGGTCGATCCAGTGACGGCCAGGGATGCCGCCGCCCACGTCCTCGATGGTGGCATAGCCATAGCCAGGGATGTAGACGGGCTGTCCGCGCATGTTTGCATACCAGGCCGAGATCACCGCCACCACACCGCGCTTGACGGGTTTACCGCTGGCCGTACTGGGATAGCACTGGCTCGTCCCCGAGTGGCACGGCGAATAAGCTGTGGCATACATCTGCACGGCGCGCCAGTACTCGATCTGTACGCCGTCCACGGTAGTGGTCTTTATTTCGACCTTGGTACCATGGCCCGTGATCTGTTTCTGCGGTGCGCGGACGAGCGTCTCGGCTTCGCTCTGGCGCGAGGCCTCCTGCCCATCCTCATAGCGGATTCGCACTCGACTGACACTCAGACCCGTCTGCCCAGGCTCGAGGATCTGCTGCTGGTCGAGTGGAACATCCGCTGAGGCGATGAACTCGTTGTCGAAAGGGATGGATTTCTGAGCCAGTACGACAGTTTCGCGGACGTGCACCACGCGCACCTGCCCATTGGCGGGCAGCGCTTCGCTCTCCGACGGGAGGCTGTAATCCAGTCCGAGCAACGGAATCCCCGCTTCGGCCAGGGCCGAACCAACCGTCTGTGCGGAGGAGCGGATGCGCACCGATTGCCCGCCCACGCTGACGGTGACCTCGCGGGCGGGCGTGAGCGTGACGGTCAGCGGGGCGCTGATGGGGGTCTCGGCGGGCGGATCAAGCAGGTCGCTGGCGTACAGGTCGATGCCTGCTTCGCGCAACGCGGTGCCCACCGTTGGTGCGGAGGTCTGCAGCGTGCGCGTCCCTTCGGGCGTGACCAGAGTCAATGCTTGAGCGCGGACTAACTGCAAGGTCACGGAACCAGCCATGGGGACGGGGTCGTTCATGGAGACGGGAATCCCATTCAGCAGGGCGCGGTCATTGGGGGTGATGATCAATCCCGCGCGGATGAACGTATCCGCGGCGGTGCCAGAGGCGACGGCCAGGGTGTGAAGCTGGCCGTTATCCAGCACGTTGATGGTGGCAGGGGCAGGTGCGCCCGTTCCGCAGGCTGTCAGTAGCAGAATCAGGGCAAGCGCCAGTCGATAAAATCGCATGCGAAGATTCTACCCGATAATGGGATATAATTTTTTGGCTTAAGACCTCGGAAGTCTCGAAGACTTCCGAGGTCTGTAAACTAAATCATCGGACAGGGTTATGAAGATCTGTTTTGTGTCAGTGGAAATTTTTGCGTGGGGAAAATATGGTGGCTTCGGACGCGCGACGCGCACCATCGGGCGGGAGTTGGTGCGACGTGGTGTGGATGTGAGCGCCATCATCCCGCGGCGTGGGAACCAGAAACCCTTTGAGGTGTTGGATGGTATCAAGGTGTATGGCTTCGAGCCGTCGAGTTTTCTCTCGGCGCGGCATCTGTATCGCGAGGTAAATGCGGATATTTACCACTCGGAGGAGCCGTCGTTCGGGACCTTTCTGGCGCGGGTGACCATGCCCAAGAAGGTGCATCTGGTCACCTGCCGTGACACGCGCGATGCAGAAGATTGGCGGATCGAACGCAGTCTGCCAACCAGGAGCGTTTTTCAAGTCATCAAGAATCAACTTTACGAGGATAACTATCTGGTGGAATGGGCTGTCCGCAATGCGGATAAAGTTTACGCCGCTTCTTACATCGTGCAGGAGAAAGCCCGCAAGCGCTATCACCTCAATCCACCGCCCGAGTTTTTGGCGACGCCTGTGGTGATCCCCGAAACGGTCAAAAAGGCCGAGAAACCGACCGTGTGTTTCGTGGCCCGCTGGGACCGCCGTAAACGCCCCGAGATGTTCCTGGAACTGGCGAGGCAGTTCCCACAGGTCAATTTTATTGCGGTGGGTGCCAGCCATGACAAGGCCTGGGATACGTCTCTGCGCGCCGAATATGGCAAGCTGCCCAACCTTGAACTGCCTGGCTTCGTGGATCAGTTCGATACGACGCAATTGGCCCAACTCTACGAGAAGAGCTGGATCTTGGTCAACACGGCTGCGCGTGAAGGGCTGCCTAACGCGTTCATTGAAGCTGCCGCGCATCGTTGTGCCATCCTCAGTTCGGTCAACCCGGACGAGTTCGCTACTCAGTTCGGCTATTTTGCTGAGAAGGATGACTTTGCAGATGGGCTGCGTTACTTATTAGAAAATGACCGTTGGAGGACATTGGGCGAAAAAGGCCACACGTATGTCAACGAATTTTTCTCGTATGATGCGGTCATCAACCGCCATTTGGATATTTATCGTCAGATGCTGGAAAAAAAGTAGTGCGAGATCTTATCTCGCACTACGATCAACGGTATATTGAATAAGTTCCAACGCTTCTTCGAGCGTGTGATTCCACTCAACGCCATACTTCCAGACCAGTGCATCTTCGATCTGTTGCCTTTGAGTCTCGTCCACTTGCTGGATCGCCCAGCGCGCGGATGTGGGCTTGGAAGCAATTTCTTTATGCTCCAGCGTGTACATCACGCGGCACATACTGACCACGGCATAGACCTTGTATTCGGGTCCGCGCTCGTCGAGCCAGGCGGGATTGTGCAGCATGGGTTCCCACCATTCGTTCATGATCTGAAGCACAGCCGTGCGGATCTCTTCACCTGACACAGGGTCGATCAACTCGGCGGGAGATGGCCCTGTCACGATCACGCCGCACTCGCGCAGAATATGGCGCTGAATGATCCAGTCGCTGCCAAGGCGTGCCACGTAGAATTGGCGCTCGTTGACCGACGGACAGGGCGGCGCAGACGGGTCATGGCGGCGAATGATCTGCCTGGGAACATACGCACCTTCCAGTTTGGCGGCCCATTTCAATCCGCTGGACCACAGCCGCTGGTGCAGCGTTTTGAGTTCGAGAATTTTCTCTTCTGACAATTCGCCCTCGGTCACGACCAGAAAATCCACATCGCTGGTGTCGGGATTGAAGTCGCCACTGGCGAGCGATCCGTACAGATACATGCCGATGAACTGCCCGCCCAATGCAGATTTTGCATCTGCTAACAATTCATCCAATAATAAATTTATCTCAGGATAAGCGGTTGGTTCTACCATTTTTCGATGCTCCCATCCTTGACGGTCCACACCTCGGAAGCAAACTGCTCGATGAAATAACGGTCATGCACGACCGCCAGGATGGTCCCGTTAAACTGGGTCAGTGCCTGCTCGAAGCGCGCCCGCGACGGGATGTCGAGGTGGTTGATCGGTTCGTCGAGGATCAGGAAGGTGCAGCCCTGCGCCACGAGCAGCCCCAACTGCAGGCGCGCGCGTTCGCCAAAGGACAGGTCGCGCGTGGGACGCAGCGGGTCGTCGCCGCTGAAGAGGAAGAAGTGCAGGAAGTGGCGCGCCTCGGTCTCGTTGAACGGCGCGATCTTTTGCACGGTCTGCATCGCGTTCAGTGACGGGTCGAGCAGTTCCTGTTCCTGCGCCATGTAGCCGAGCCTGACGGTTTGACCCAGCTTGAGCGTGCCGCCCAGCGGACTCAGTCTGCCTGCGATGGTGCGGATGAGCGTGGTCTTGCCCGAGCCGTTTGGCCCCGTCAGTGCGATGCGTTGTCCTGCACGGATGTGCAGGTTCAGTCCTGTAAGCAGGGGACAGTTTTGCGTGTAACCAATTGATAGGTTTTCCGCCACCAGTACATTTTTGGATTGATGTTCGGGCGCGCCGAAATCCAGCTTCATCTGCCAGGAGCGCGAGGGGCGCTCGACCCGTTCCTCGGTTAGCAGTTTTTCGATGCGTGCCTCGATGTGTTTGGCGCGGCCCGCCGTATTCTTGGTGGCGCGGTTGCCGAAGAATCCCTTGGCGAACTTGTCGCCGCTATCGGCTTTGCCGCCTTTCTTCATTTTAGTCAGCCCGCGGATGTGAGCGGCAGCGGCGCACAGTTGAGCGATCTCGTCCTGTTGATCCTGATAGGCCTGAGCCTGTTTCTCGCGCTCGGTGATCTTCTGTTCCAGGTAGTCGGCGTAGTTGCCTTCATAGGCGCGCAGACCGTGGGTGAGCGGATCGAGTTCGAGGATGGAGGTGACAGTGTTGTCGAGGAAGGCGCGGTCGTGTGAGACGATCAGCGCCGCGCCGGGGAAGGACTCCAGCCAGCCCTCCAGCCACTCAAGCATCTGGATGTCGAGGTGGTTGGTGGGTTCGTCAAGCAACAGCAGATGCGGCTCTTCCAGCAGCACGCGCGCCAGCATCAGACGAGTCTTCTGTCCGCCGCTGAGATGGGCTACGGGGATGTCGAGCGGATAGTCTGCGAGGCCGAGAGGAGCGAGGACCGAGGATAGTGGACGATGGGCGGTGGTAAGTTGAGCGAGCGTCAGGTCGTAGCGGGCCTGAAGGTCTGTGTCCTCGGGGGTGGAGGAGAGGGCCATCGCCAGGGTAGCGAATTCAGCTTCGAGTTCCTCGGGTTTAACGGGAGCAGGCCCCAGGGCGGATTGGATCGTGTCTTTGGGGTCGAATTCCATGCCCTGGGCCAGGTATCCCACTCGTAATGGGGAGCGATTGGGAATCACCTGTCCCGCATCGGCGGGTTCGAAGCCCGCCAGGATGCGCATGAGCGTGGTTTTACCGCTGCCGTTCGGGCCGATCAGGCCGATGCGTTCACCATTGCTCAGGCTGAAGTTGATATTCTGGAGGATCGGCTGTACGCCGTAGGATTTGCGAAGTTGATGGACTGTAAGCATGTGCATTCCTAACTTAAAAAAGAAAACCGAGGGCCATGCCCTCGGCTGTGAATCAAAACAGCGGGTCATACCCTGAAAAGCCTGAAGTTAGTGAATGCTGTCCGTCATTGGAGTGGCTCCTGATTGAATGGGCCGATTATACACAAGCCATGGAAAACTGGCAACCTCGGTAGGGAATACTAGGAGATTCGGGTGTTGAAATTTATGACAATTAAGATTAGTATTGTATTAATATCCTGTTTTTACTCTGGTGGAGGAACCCATGAAAAAAGTATCCCTGGCTTTACTGCTTATCGTCTCATCCATTCTGCTTGCAGCTTGTGGAAGTGGCTCCGCTGCGAAAGACACCATCGACGTGATGTTTACCGATTTCAAGTTCACGCCTGACGCTTTTACCATCCCAGCAGGGAAGGAAATCACCCTCACTGCCACGAACAATGGCGCGGTGGTGCACGAATTCGTCATCATGAAACTGGGCACCACTGTCGGTGACAATTTCGGTGATGAAGACGAAGGCAACATATACTGGGAGGTCGAGGTCGACCCGGGTGGCAACAAGACGGAGACCTTCACGGCCCCTGCGGACCCTGGCGAGTATCAGGTCGTATGCGGCACGCCGGGCCATTACATGGCAGGTATGATCGGCAAATTGGTTGTGGTCGCGCCGTAAGTTCTGGACCCGCTGAAAGGCGGGTCTTCTTTTTGATACAATCAGGGCATGAATTTACCCCAGCCGCAGATCACCAGCCTCTCCAATCCATCCATCAAACAGGCGCGCGCGCTCCGTCAGCGCAAGGCGCGGGCCGAGATGGGACGGTTCCTGGTCGAGGGATTGCATCACGTGGGTCAGGCAGTCGAAGCGGGCTGGGAGGTGGAGACCCTGTTCTACGCGCCCGAGTCGCTGACCAGCCATTTCGCCCGTGAACTGGTCGAGCGCTTGCAGCATCCTGATCCAGGCGCTGTGTCAACGCGACTTCAGCCTGTTTCCGCATCTGTGATGGAGTCCCTGGCCGAAAAGGACAATCCGCAGGGGTTGCTGGCAGTCGTGGCCCAGCGCAGCCAGGCATTGACCTCCATGCAGGAGCTGACCAAGCTGGTGGCGCTCGTCTCGCCGCAGGATCCTGGCAACGTGGGGACCATCCTGCGCACCATGGACGCCATCGACGCCGACGGCTTGTTCCTGCTCGACGGCGGCGTGGACTTGTACCATCCCAGCCTGGTGCGGGCCAGCATGGGTGCCTTGTTTTGGAAACCCGTGGTGCAGACCTCATTTGACGAGTTTGTTTCCTGGTCACGGACCCAGTCCATGCAGTTGATCGGCACCTCAGCCCACGCCGATGTGGACTATCACACCCTCGTCCCGCGCAAGCCGTGGACCCTGGTCTTGGGCAGCGAACAAAAGGGTCTTTCCCGTGAGCAGGTTGCCGCCTGCGATGTGACCGTCTCTCTGCCCATGCGTGGACGGGTCAGTTCGCTCAACCTGGCGGTGGCGGCGGGGATTTTGTTGTACGCGCTGAATGCCTGACGCTTCGCTGCATACAAGCTTGTAGTAATGAGGTTGCTTCGCTTCGCTCACAACGACATGCATGGAAGAATCAAAAAGCCTTCTCGTGCGAGAAGGCTTTTTTGACTCGGTTGCAGGCTAGAACTCGTCTTCCTCTTCGTCCAGCCACTCTTCATCGTCTTCCTCTTCGTCGTCCTCCCATTCATCCAACTCTTCATCGTCCTCCCATTCGTCGTCGATGGCGGCCGCCTCCGACGGCGAGTAGGTTACACAGCCCGTGTCGGGGTCGATCTCCACGGCGGCGGCACTACATAAGCCCTCGTCGATGAACACACAATCCATGTAATGACACTTGATACGAGGCATCACTCCTCCTAAAGGTTTGGCTGGCGCACCAGCCGAATGATGGACAGGATAAAGATGATCGTCATCACGACCTGTGAAGTCAGGCAGAACGGACACAACGCCTTGATCAAGGCCACTTCCACGTAGATCAGCCAGAGCGTGAACAGGAAACCTGTCAGTGCCAGGCCGAAGGTCAGCAGGGTGGCATTCTCCTCGAAGAACTCAGCCAGGAAGACTTTGCGTTTTTCGAGGATGAGCACTCCCAAAATGGAGGCGTACCCAAGAAAGCCGATCAGCGCCACGGGGATGCCGTTCACTTCCGAATATTTGCTGGCGTTCACGGTTCCGCAGTCGCCGCTCCCCAGACACATGGCGTTGTTATTGGTCCATTTGTAAATGGTCATGTAGGCTGCCACAAGCAGACCGATCACGGCCAGTACGATCATCGTGCGGTAGAGCCATTTATCCATGTTTCCTCATAGCATCCAGGCGTCTACTTCCTGATAAGCAGGCGCAGATTTTACCCCAGCGGGGATAATAAGTAAAGCATTTGCCCGAACCAGCGAGAGCAGGTTGCCCGAGCCCTGGTGGCCACTCAGGTAGGCCGTCAGGGTGCCGTTTTCCTCGCGGATTTCGGCCCGCAGGTAGCTTTCCCGCCCATCGGACTCGACCGCCTCCCCCAGCCGCACGCGGACCCTCGGCCTGCTGACCGTTTTCAGGCCGCCCAGCCGCCCCAGCGCGGGCCGCACGAAGACCTCGAAGCCCACGAAGGCCGAGACGGGGTTCCCAGGCAGGCCGATGAACGGGATGCCGCGATAGTCGCCAAAAGCCAGCGGCTTGCCTGGCCGCATGTTCACCCGCCAGAAATCCAGCCTGCCGTTCGACTCGATCACTTCCTTGACGTAATCGAACGCCCCCACGCTGACTCCTGCCGAGGATAGGATCAAGTCCACTTGCAGGGTGGCGGCCTGCTCCACCAGCGCCTCGACCGCCTCGCGTCGGTCGGCGGCCACGCCCAGGCGGAGAACCTCCGCACCTGCGCTTTCGATCAGGGCTGCCAGCGTGTACGAATTCGAGTCGCGGATCTTGCCACTTTCGAGCGGAGCGTCCACGGCCAGCAATTCGTCGCCGCTGGAGAGCAACGCTACGCGCGGCCTGCGATATACGCGGACCTGGGCCTCGCCCAGCATGGCCAGCACGCCCAGGTCCTGCGGCTTGAGCAGGTGACCTGCCTGCAAGACCGCCTCGCCCGCATGGATGTCCATGCCGCGCGGGCGGACGTTATTGCCCGCTTTCACGGCCTGGTAAGCCTGCACAAACTCGGGTGCGGGCAGGCCCGCCGAGCGGTTCTGAAAGTCGGTGTCTTCCACGGGGAGGACGGCATCCGCGCCCTGGGGCAGGGGCGCGCCCGTCATGATGCGCGCGGCCTGACCCTCCGCGAGGGAAACTGTCGGCGTGGCGCCCGCTGGGATATCGGCCACCACCCGCAGGGTCCGCGCGGAATCGGGCGCAGCGCCTGCCACATCCGCGGCGCGCAGGGCGAAACCGTCCATGGAGGAATTGTCGAAGAGGGGGAGATTGGTCGAGGCGGTGATGTCGCGCGCCAGCACGCGGGAGGCGCACTCCACCAAAGGCAGGGACTCAGCCGCAACAGGTTGGAAATGAGAGAGGATGCGCTCGCGCGCCTCGGCTACGCTCAATAGGCTCATAAAACGGCGCGATTATACCACCGCTGTGAATCATCCTGCATCCATCGGAAGAGGCGGAAACTAAAATGCAGACTTTCCCTGCTTTTATTGATTATCTATACGTTTTTTTATTACCCAACGAACGACGGGAGATACAATTATAAAGATAAGCCAATAGGAAAACCCAATACCTAAAATATTGAAACGGAGAGAATAATAATAGTAGGGCCAAAAGAACAGCAACACGCCCCATAACATGAAAGTGATAATTATTGAGGGAAAGATTGATTTTCGCTGAACCATGTCTTCAACGACAGCCTTATTCTCAATTTGATGCTGATTGATCTTGCCTTGTTCGATCAATTCTTTAAATAGATAACGTAAATCAGCCGCATTGCTCATACCTATTAAACTAACATCTCCTTTCCGAGTCTTTATTTTTGACCAACCCAGGTCAATGACATCAGTATATTTAATGGTCCTCGACGGCCAAATATATTGTTCGATATAGAAAGTAGAGGAAGAAAAAACAATACGCCGAATAAGAAAATGCGAGACCCAGCTTAATACTATGCCAGAACATATCAGCCCCAAGAGACTAATTGGGCTAGAACCAATTTTCAAAAAGGAGAACAGTGACGAAAATATCCCTAACAGAAAGAGAATTGTTACATCCCAGAGCCCTTTGAATGTATATCTTGGCCGAAATGTATTTTTTTCATAATCTATGTTTTCACCATCTACACATTTCGACCCGCATTACAGGGCAGATTAAAAATATGCACTCCGCTTAATTATCCAGGATTTGTCCTCTGTGCTTCGAGCACATTGGGCAAATTTTCGATGCGGGTCAGGATGCGGCTGAGTTGGGCCAGGTCGCGCACCTCCACGATCAGGTGCAGGTCGGCCAGGCTGCGGTTGACCTTGACGTTCACATCCACGATGTTGACGTTTTCGCCGTCCAGCAGGTTGGAGATGTCGCCCATCAGGCCCTGGCGGTCGTAGGCCTTGATCTCGACCGGCACGGGGTAAGTCCGCTCGGAGCGGCCCCAGTCCACTTGCAGCAGGCGTTCGCGATCCTTCAGCCGCAGGATGTTGGGGCAATCCTGGCGGTGGATGGTGGCGCCGCGTCCGCGCGTGATGTAGCCCACGATCTGGTCGCCTGGCGTGGGGTTGCAGCAGCGCGCCATCGAGGAAAGCAGGCCCTTGAGGCCCACCACTTCCACGGCGTCGGTGGAGGTGGCCTCGCTGGCGGTCCCCGTGGCTGCGAGGATGTCGGCGATCTCGACCTCCTCCGAGAACTCCTTGATGACCCTGCTGACCGAGAGGTCGCCCGTGCCGAGCGAGATGAACATCTCGTCCGGGACCTTGAAGCCGAGCGCGCGCGCCATCCGCTCGAAGTTGACCTCGCCGATGCCCAGGCGCGAGATCTCGCGCTCGAGGGTGGCGCGCCCCTGTGCGAGGTTCTGCTCGTCCTCCTGCTTCTTGAACCACACGCGGATCTTGGACTTGGCGCGCTGGGTCTTGACCAGCCCGAGGTTGGAGTTCAGCCAGTCACGGCTGGGGCCTCCGCGCTTGGCGGTCAGGACCTCGACCTGGTCGCCCGTTTTCAGTTCCTGATACAACGGGACGAGTTTCCCGTTGATGCGCGCGCCGCGGCAGCGGTGGCCGATGTCGGTGTGGACGTGGTAGGCGAAGTCGATGGGCGTGGAGCCCGCGGGCAGGTCGATGATGTCGCCACGCGGGGTGAAGACATACACGCGGTCCTGGAACACGTCGGTGCGCATCGACTCGACGAACTCGGCGGCGTCCTTCACGTCCGAACGCCATTCCATCATGTTGCGCAGCCAGTTGATGCGCTGCTCGAAGGCCTTGTCCGATTGCTTGGTGCCTTCCTTGTAGCGCCAGTGGGCGGCGATGCCGTACTCCGCGCTCTGGTGCATCTCGGCGGTGCGGATCTGCACCTCGACGGGGCGCCTGTCATCGTAGATGACGGCCGTGTGCAGTGACTGATAGAAGTTATCCTTCGGCGCAGCGATGTAGTCGTCGAACTCGCCAGGGATGGGGCGCCAGTGGGTGTGGATCACGCCCAGGGCGGCATAGCAGGAGGGCACGTCGGGCACGATCAGGCGCACGGCACGCACGTCCCGCACCAGGTCGAAGGGCTTGCCCTTCTTGGCCATCTTCTTGTAGATCGAGTAGATGTGCTTGGGCCGCCCGCTGATCTCTGCCTTGATGTTGTTGCGCTCCAGCAGTTTAGCCAGGTTGTCCTTGATGGTCTCGATCTGCGCCTCGCGGTCGGGGCGGCGCCCTGCGAGTTGCTCGGCGATCTCTTTGTATTTTTCGGGGTTGACGTAGCGGAATGCGAGGTCTTCCAATTCCCACTTGATCTGCCAGATGCCCAGGCGGTTGGCGAGCGGTGCAAAGATGTCGAGCGTTTCCTGGGCGATGCGCTTGCGCTTATGCTCGGGCATGTAGCCGAGGGTGCGCATGTTGTGCAGACGGTCGGCCAGTTTGATGAGCACCACACGCACGTCGTCGCCCATGGCGAGGAAGGTCTTGCGCAGGGTCTCGGAGACCATGTCGGCGCGGCGGCCCAACACAACTGGCTGCTCTGTGTTGACGTCATCCTTGCCATTGCCGTTCTCAGCGTGCTGGTCGCCACGAGAGACGCGTGGCAGGTTGGTCAGCTTGGTGACGCCGTCCACGAGGGTGGCGATGGTGTCGCCAAAATCACGGCGCAGGTCATGCAGGGTGACGGTGGTATCTTCGACGGTATCGTGCAAAAGTCCCGCCGCGATAACTTCGGGCGGGACTCGCAGTTCGGCCAGGATGCTGGCCACGGCCAGACAGTGGTTGATATACGGCTCGCCTGAGGCGCGTTTCTGCTCGCGATGGGCCTCCTCTGCCACCCGATAGGCGCGCTGAACCAGGTCTCGGTCCGCGAGGCTGTAGGTATCGGGTAGCTGCTCAAGTAATTTTTCGAGGGGGACGGCGGCAGTGGAGGTCTTCATCTGCGTATTTTACTACGCTTGGATGAGAGAAAAAGCCCCTGCCTCGGCAGGGGCGCCGGGTCACATATCCTTTTTGATATCGTCGCGTAGGTCGAGGGCGTTACCCGTGATGACGCCGAAAATCGTGCAGATTGCTGCCGCCAGGATGCCGATCAGCAAGGCATAGGGCGAGGCCCACACCAGCGGCAGGATGAAGACCACCGCCAGCCCCAGGATGAGTCCGATGAAGGCGCCTTTCCAGATATGTGGGATGGCTGACAGACTTTCGCCGAACGAAAAGGACCTGATCGCCTTGCGTGTGCGGACGGCGCTGGTTCGTTGATGTCTGCGTTGCTTGACCAGCGGGTCGCGGTCCGACAACTGACGCTCGCGCAGGCGCCTGAGTCGTTCCTCTTCCTGGCTGGGGGACATGCTTCACCTCACATGGTCTTCAAAAGTGCCTGGCGGCTGTTGCGCAGGCGGTCCGAGATGATCTCGGTGATGCGCAGCATGATCTGGTAACCCGCTTCGGGGTGCTTGTCGAGGATGGCGAGGAAACCTTCCGCGGGGATGGCGATCAGCTGGCTGTCTTCTTCGCAGTAGGCGGTGGCGGTATAGTGGAAAGGCTTGACTACGCCCGACCAGCCGAGGGTCTGATGCGGGTGGGTGACGATGCTCACGGTCACGGAATCAGGCCGAGAGGTCAATTTGACGCGCAGGGCAATGCTGCCCTTGACCAGCAAGTGCAGCAGGTCCGCTTTTTCGCCTTCGCGGAAGACGACATCCCCCTCTTTGACGGTGATCTCCTTGCAAATGCCCGCGATCTCGTGCAGGACGACGTCAGAAATCCCCTTGAAAAGATCGAACTCGGCTAAAAATTCTTTCGTGATCATCGTGCCCTCCGTGGATTGGGATAAAATAGCTGCAAATAGTATAGCATGGATGTCAAGATGCCGATCACGAACAATATTACCCGCCTGCTCGACTCTCGAAAGATCCCCTACGAGGCACACGAATTTCCCGCCGAGAAAATGGGTGCGCTGGAAGTGGCGCAATTGATGAATGTCCCGCCCGAACAGGTCTTCAAGACGATCGTCGTCACGCGCGACAAACCCAAAAAGCCGTTGTTGGTGGCCGTGCCTGGGCCTTCCAGTGTGGACCTGAAACTGCTGGCGGCCTTCCTCGGTGAGAAGAAGGTCTACCTGCCGACCGAGCGCGAAGCCGAACAATTGACGGGACTCCAGGCGGGCGGGATCTCCCCGTTGGCGCTGATCAACAAAGGCTTCCAGGTGGTGGTCGATTCCGCCGCACAGGCCTACGAGCGCATCTACATCTCGGGCGGCCAGCGCGGACTGGACATCCACCTGCGGGTGGAGGACCTGGTCAAATTGACGAATGCGAAAATGGGGAAGGTCAGCAGGGATGAATAGAGGCGGACAATTGTCCGCCTCTATCTTTAGTTACGATTCGAATTCTGCGATCTGGTTCCCATTCACGAACAGGAAGTAATGTCCCGCAGGGAAACTGCCCAGCGGCACATTGACCTCGAACGGCTTGACCATTTGGGCACAGATCTCGTCGGGTTTGGCGACCGAGTACACGTCCACGTTGATTTTTCGGTCAGCGTCAGGCTGGCCGACGGCCACACGCAATTGGTGGCAGGGGGTCGGTAGATTGCCCTTCAACGTCAATATGAATTGAAGCGGGTAACTTTCCAGGGTGGACAGACTGGACGAGTCGAGAAGAACTTCGCCGCGAGTCAAATCGCTGTCGGATGGCTGGGGCAGGAAGTTGTTGTCAGACGGTATGGGGGTATCGCCGCTCGTGACGGGTTGGTCTGCGGGCGGGTAACCCTCATTGGGGTAGGCGGTCGCAGGGGTGCAGGCGGCCAACAGGACGATCAGTAAGGTGAAGAGAAAGGTGCGTTTCATTTTGGCTCCATGATTTCTTCCAGACGCAGGATGTGGATGGTTTGTTCCGCTAGGGCAAAGGCAAGCTGAAGGTCCGCGTGAGGAAGACGGCCATCTGCGCGCGTGTGACGGCTTGCTCGGGACAGTAATTGCCATTTCCGCAGCCCCCCGTGATGCCCTCGGCGGCAAGCTGCTTGATCCATGCCGCAGACCAGTAATCGACGGGCACATCGGCGAATCCCGTATCGGTGCCGATGTCGGGCGGCTGGTAAGTGGATCCGTGTTCCGCTCGTAGCAGGAAGACGGCCATCTGCGCGCGTGTCACTGCCAGGTTGGGACAGTAGTTGCCGTTCCCGCAGCCGCCCGTAATCCCGTCTGCGAACAATTGCTCGATCCAGCCGCCCGCCCAATGGTCAGCGGGAACATCGAGGAAGGTGGTGCCCGTCGCGTTGGGTGGGATGAAGGTCGAGCCGCGCATGCCGCGTTCGAGGAAGACCGCCATCTGCGCGCGCGTCACCTCGGTCTCGGGACAATAGGATATCGGCGATGTGCTGCACCCGCCTGTGATGCCGCTGGCAAACAGCGCCTCGATCCACTTCCACGACCAGTAATTGCCAGGCACATCGTGGAAGCTGGTCAGGTGCAGGGCGAGCGTCCCGCCGCCAGCGGCTTGCGGCGCGGAAAGGTTTCCGCTGAACTGACTAATCTCTACATAATAGGTCGTCCCCGCCGTGAGCGCCAGGTCCACTTGTGATTGCTGCCCACCTGCTGTGTCGTCGTTGCAGGCCACGGGTGTCAGTGCGCCGCGCGCCCCCATCCACACTGCGAGGGTGGTGTCGTAGGTGCTGGAGAAGGTGTCAATGGAGACGGGTCCGCTCACGCTGGGCGTGAACTGGTACCAGACCGTGTTCGACCCTGGACCAAGACTGCAGGCAGGAATGGCGGGGTCGTCGCTGGAAATGCCCGTGGTGGACGTATCGAGGCTGACGGTCGATGGCTGCTGGGCGAGTGTCACCGCGCCATTGAAGTCGTCCTGTGCGGGCTGGAAGACCGAGAGGACCAGCGTGCCCGAGGGGACTGCCGACGGGCTGGCGACCTCGATGAAGTAGGTCGTCCCCGCGTTCACATCCATCTGGACCTCGGACTGGGTCCCGTTGAAGTTATCGTTGCACGCCTGGTTGGTCAGGCTGCCCTGCGTGCCTGTCCACACGGCGAGGACGGTGTCGTAGCTGCTGCCGCGCGTGCTGACCAGCATCCGTCCGCTGGCGGCAGGTGTCACCTGATACCAAACCGTGTTGAATCCCTGGCCCGTGGCGCATGGAAGGACAGGATCGTTCGTCTCATTGGTAGCCAGACCAATCGATTGTGCGTCCATATACGGCGTGGACGAGATCGCCGTCGCGCTGGTAAACGCGTCGCTGACCAGGCCCAGCGCGGGGATGGCCACCACGCTGTCCAGTACGTTGCTGTCCACGTTGATGGTCACGCCGCCCCAGGTCTCGTTGTGTCCGCCCGTGTATTGGCGAATGCGCTGGTGGTTCGGCCAGTAACTGTTGGCCAGGCAGGCCGTGTTCCAGACGGTGGCGCTGGGGTTGTACACGTAATTGGGATACCAGTTAGCGATCCAGATGGCGTCGGGCGGGTTGGCCAGGTTGCCCACGTCGGTCAGGGCCGAGGCGCAGGAGGCGCCATACAGCGCAGAGACATCTCCCACCGCTTCCATCTGGTCGGTCCAGCCGCGGATGAAGGCCAGGGCGGCGTTCTTGCAACTGGTGTTGCTGGTATCGTAGGCTTCGAGGTCGTAGTAGATGACCGTGCCGCTGCCGTTACTTTCAGTCAACCCCAGGCTGTAGGCTGTGAACAAAGCTGCGGCCGCCTGGGTGACACCCTCGTCGTAGGCGTCGGTGGTGTTGTATGGAAAAACCGAGGAGTACCCGGTGCAGGGCGCCTGCGGTCCCACCCAGGTGGGGATGAACTTCCACCCTTGTAGATGTAGTTGCACCAAAAACGCCTTGGTCAGGTTAACATTGGCGCAGGCGCGCGACGAGCCCCCGATGTACAGGTTGACAGCCGCGTACGGGCTGTTGCTCCACCAGGTCTGCAACTTGCTCAGGCTGGGGATCTCGCAGATGTCCACGCCCTGGCCTGCCCAGGTTTGGGTGTACGCCAGGCTGGGCTGAATCTCTGGTGTGTCTGCGACAGGGATATGTCGCTCAAGGATTCCATTGGGAGTCTGTGGCAATGGGATGGTTTGCCAACTCGCGCCGCCATCAGTCGTGCGGACCAGGCGGGTCTGCTGCACACAATCGGCGCCCTGTTTGGTAACGGGGTCGTCAAAAGTGCAGTCGCCGCGTTGCTCTATGCCCCAGCCGAGCGAGGCACTCAGCATGTCGCGGCGTTGGAGGCCGTTTTTCTGTGATGGCTCGACGCGTGTTTTTTCTACTGCATTTTCAGTTTGTTTCCACGTCCCGCCGCCATCGGTGGTTTCGAACGTGGATTGAAGATTGAAATTTGCGCTGGTGGCGTGTTGAACGATGATCTGCCCATGCTGGGCATCCTCGAAGTGGATGTGGACCGACTTGGGCAGGACCCAGGCTTGTTCCACCGCGAACAACGGGATCGGTCGGGCGGACCAGCTGTCTCCCCTGTTTTGTGTGGTTGCCAACGAATAGCTGACTCTATCTCCCTGTGGGTGGATCAGCACCGCCCAGCCCGTCTGCTCGAGGAAGGTCACCGCCGCAATGGACGGCTCGGGTGTGATTTCCGCCCACGTAGAGCCGCCATCGGCGGTGCGGAAGAGACGCCCGTCGAGCAGCACCCAGCCCTGGGTGGCGGAGTCAAAACCGAAGTCGCGCAGTTCGCTAAAAGAGTTCGTCTGCTTCTGCGCTTGAACGGGCAGGGAGAGGGTTAAGGCCAGCACCGCAAGCACGGAAAAAAATCGGAAGAGGGTACTCGGTTTCATCGCGGGTCTCCTCTTGTAGTTGTACCCCGAAGGGGCGGAGGAAGCAAGCGCGCTGCTACCCTTATCGGACTTTGCGGTAAATTTGTGCGGCGCTCCCCATCCCCTCTGCATCCATTATCTTCATGCAGAGTCCACATTCGGAAATGGATTGACCTTTTTGAACAACTTTGGCGCGGTAACGTAGATGCCGCGCCCGCTGACAGCCACTGTCCCATCGGGCAGGTAGATCTCTCCCGTCGAGAAGGCTTTGCGCCCGTCGTGCTCTGTGACGCGCGCTTCGAGCGTCAATGGTTGGTGCAGCGGCACGGGCTTGTGATAGTTGATCTCGATGTTGACGGCCGCCACTTTCAGTCCTGCCGCCCAAACCACCAGCCCCATCGCTTCGTCGAGGATGGCGGCTGAAGCGCCGCCGTGGGCGTGACCTGGGGGTCCCTGCTGCGCGTCGCCCAGCGTGAAATCCGAGGTCATGACGCCATCGTCGTCCACCCACAACGTGAGACCGATGCCGTGCGGGTTATCGGGTCCGCACACGAAGCACGAGCCATGATAGGGAAGTTGTCGTTTCATGGATTCCTTATTTTTTATCGCGCCCAAAGCGGGACAGGATCGAACCGCGCGCCAGGCGGGCAAATCCCAGCCTGCCGCCGAGGACGAGTAATTTATACAGCAAGCCGGGCGTGCAATACAGGCCGCCGCGCTTCAATGCCTTCAACGAGGTGCGCGCCACGTACTCGGAGGTCTGCCACATGAACTTGGGGATCGAGCGATACAGGTCCACATCCTGATACGCGGGCCGTTTGTGGAAGTCGCTATAAGTGAAGCCGGGCAACAGCACCTGCACGCGGATGCCTGTCCCTTCCAGTTCGCGCGCCAGCGATTCGGAAAAGGCGTTCAGAAAGGATTTGGTGCCCGCGTAACCGCCGTTGCCAGGCAGGGAGGCATAGGCCGCGGGCGACGAGACGTTGATGATGGTGCCGTGTCCCGCCTGCTTCATGCCTGGCAGCGCGGCCCAGATCAGTCGCACAGGCGCGATGTTGTGGACCGCGATCATCTCGACCACGGGGTCGGGCCCGCTATCGACGAACAACGAGCGGATGCCAAAGCCCGCGTTATTGACCAGCATCTCGATCGGGGCATGGCTGCTGATCCATGTCTCGACCTGGCGCATGCCCGCGTCAGTGCCCAGGTCGGCGGCTACCACCTCCGCACGGACCCCATGCTGGCTCCGCGCTTCGGCTGCCACCGCCTCCAGACGGTCCGCCCGCCGACCTGTCAGGCACAGATCATAACCTTGGGCGGCCAATTGCCGCGCAAATTCCTCGCCGATGCCGCTTGAAGCCCCTGTGATGACTGCCCATTTCTCCATGAATGAATCTCCCTTGCGATGATAAAGATGGATTGAATTGTAACTTAACCCACACCCCAACCTCTCTCCCGTTGGGAGTGGGGGATTGTATAATTCCCGAAATCAAATCGCCACTGGAGGACTCCATGAAAAGTCTGCTCGAAAAATTGAACATTCAACCCGTCAATGCGGGCGCGTGCATCGGCCCGGACAGCTGGCTGACCGATCCCGCGGGCAAGGAGTTAGTCTCGTACAATCCCACTACAGGCGAGGCGTTGGCCAGGATCGTGCAGGCCACGCCCGCGACCTATGAGAAGGTGGCGGCCGCCGCCCAGCAGGCTTTCCTTCAATGGCGCAACGTGCCCGCGCCCAAACGCGGAGAGGTGGTCCGCGACCTGGGGAATGCGCTGCGCGAGTTCAAAGAGCCGCTCGGCGACCTGGTGACTGTGGAGATGGGCAAGATCCGTGCCGAGGGTCACGGCGAGGTGCAGGAGATGGTCGACATCTGCGACTTTGCCGTCGGGCAGTCGCGCATGTTGTACGGCCTGAGCATGCACTCGGAGCGACCCGCGCACCGCATGTACGAGCAGTGGCATCCGCTGGGGATCCTCGGGTTGGTGACGGCCTTCAACTTCCCCGTGGCGGTCTGGTCGTGGAACTCGGCCCTGGCCGCCGTCTGCGGCGACACCGTCATCTGGAAGCCATCCTCGTACACGCCGCTGACCGCCATCGCGGTGACGCACATCGCCAACCGCGTGATGGCCGACCACGGCCTGAGCGGGATCTTCAACCTGGTTATCGGCTCGGGCCGCGACGTGGGCGAGCTGCTGCTCAACGACAAGCGCGTCCCGCTGGTGTCGTTCACGGGTTCGACCGAGATCGGGATCCACGTCTCGGAGGCGGTGGCGCGCCGCTTCGGGCGGACCATCCTCGAGCTGGGCGGCAACAACGGCATCATCGTCTCGGAGAAAGCCGATCTGGATATGGCCACTCGTGCTATCCTGTTTGGCGCGGTCGGCACGGCGGGACAGCGCTGCACGTCTACGCGCCGCATCATCATGCACAAGTCGATCAGCCCCACGCTCACCCAGCGGCTGGCGGATGCCTACCGTCAGGTCCGCATCGGCGACCCGCTTCAGGTGGAGACGTTGATGGGGCCGTTGGTGGTCAACTCGTCAGTCGAGGAAATGATGGAAGCCGTCCAGCAGGCTCTGGCCGACGGCGGCGAGCTGGTCGCAGGCGGGCATATGCGTCCCGACCTTGGCCCGAATTTCGTCGAGCCGACCATCATCAAGATGCCTGCCCAGACCGAGATCGTCAAGAAGGAAACCTTCGCGCCGATCCTGTACCTGCTGGAATACGAGACGGTCGAGGAGGCCATCCGCATCCACAACGACGTGCCGCAGGGACTCTCCAGCGCCATGTTCACTGACTCGCTGCGTGAGGCCGAGACCTTCCTCTCGGCGGCTGGCTCGGATTGTGGCATCGCCAACATCAACATCGGCACCTCGGGCGCGGAGATCGGCGGCGCGTTCGGCGGCGAAAAGGAAACAGGCGGCGGGCGCGAATCGGGCTCGGACGCCTGGAAGACCTACATGCGCCGTCAGACCAACACCATCAATTGGTCGAAGGAATTGCCCCTGGCGCAGGGGATCAAGTTTGGTGCGTAATACAAATTTGTGACCCTGTCCGGCCAAGGTATTTGAATCGCAAAGGCCACGAAGAAAAACAAGGATCTTCGTGGCCTTTGCGCTCTTCGCAGTGAAATTTGCCTGGTGTGCCAGGTTGTTATGAGATCAGGGTTTTTAAGTCCGGTGCACTGGCAACATACTTTCGATACGCCGCCGTCTCGGTCAGCACCCCGCGCAGGGCCACGAATAGCTCTTTCTGCAAATACGGATTCGCCTCGGGCTTCTGCGCGGAGAGCACCACCTCGTCCTCTTCCACACTAACCGTCAGGTGTCCGCCCGCGGCCAGCCATTGCAGGCCGATCTCCACGGCGCTTTCGCGCGCGGCCAGGGCGGCGGCCAGTTTGGCGAGTTGCGTCCTGCCGCCGTAATTGCTCAGCGTGTATTTGCACAGCCCCGTCAGACGGTTGAGGAAGGCCTCGGGCTTTTCCTCCGCGGGCGGGACGGCGAACACGGTCACGGTCCTGGGCCTGACGATCTCCAGAGCCCTGCGCAACTCCGCGGGGGAGGGGGGCATCGTCCAGATCGCAAACTCGTCCGCGGGGACCAACTCGAAGCGCGGCTTGCCTTTGGTCTGGTCCGCGCCCTCGGCCCAAACCAGCGTTCCCGCCTTCAAATCCTTCCACCTTCCAACCTGCAACCGATAATCCACAACCTCGATCTTCGCAGGTCGAATTTCCGCTGCCTTCTCTTCGACGACGCGCCACTCCTCGAATTGCAGCGTGACCTGTTTCTGTCCGCGGAAACTGCTGGCGCGCAGCGAGTAGGCAATGTCGAGCGGGGTGCCCGTCTCGGGCAGGTCCGCGCCCGCGCCGCCCCACCACAGGATGCTTTGCACGTTGCCGTGCGCATCCTCGACGTTCAGACGCAGATGCTCCTTCGTCTTGCCGATCTCGGAGACAGCCTTCAACGTGACCTGGCGGCTGGCCAGCGTCAGTTTGGGATTGCCCGCCCCGAACGGAGCCAGCGCCTCGAGCGAGTCGGCCAACTCCAGGGTGATCTGGTCCAGCCCGAGCCAGGCATCGACTTGCAGGGTCGGCTCTTCGCGGACCGTCTGCCCGAGTTGTGCTTCGACGGCTCCTCCCAGCCCGCGGCGGAAGGCGGTCAGGTCCTCCAGGCGCAGGGAGAGTCCCGCCGCCATCGGGTGACCGCCGAAACCCAGCAGCAGGTCCGCGTTGGCGCTGATGGCCTCGGTGATGTGTAGTCCCTCCACCGAGCGGGCCGATCCGCGCAAGATGCCATCCTCGGACTCGGTCAGCAGCAGGGCGGGCTTGTGATATCGCTCGACCAGCTTGTTGGCCACGATGCCGACCACCCCGCCCGGCCAGTTGGGATGCGAGAGCACGAGTGCGGGTTCGTCCAGCAGGCTGGGATTCTCGCGCAGCTGCGCCTCGGCCGCTTCGTAGACCTGGCTGGTCAGCAGGCGGCGCTGGGCATTAAGTCCTTCGATCTGGGTCGCCAGCACACGTGCGCGGGCGGGATCGTTGGTGAGCAGCAACTCGACGGCGGGATTGGCGTCGCCCAGGCGGCCGAGCGCGTTCAGGCGCGGCGCAAAGGTGAAGCCGATGGTTTCCTCGGTCAGTGTTTCGAGCAGCGTGTTCGAGAGTTCCGCGATGACGCGCAGGCCCAGCCGTCCCGTTTCGCGCAGGCGCTGGATACCCTTCTGTGCCAGCGAACGCGTCTCGCCCTTGAGTAAGGCCACGTCGGCGATCAGGCCGAGGGCTACGAGGTCGAGCAAATCTTCAGAGCGCCCGCCGTCCAGCAATGCTTCCGCCAATTTGTAGGCCACGCCTACGCCCGCCAGGTTGGCAAGCAGGTGACCTTCGGGCAGCAGTTTCGGGTTGACGATGGCTTCGGCGTTGGGAAGGTCGTAGCCGCTTCGACTGCGCTCCCGCTGGTCGCTCCGCTCAGCGGGGAGGGGATCGTGATGGTCGGTGATGACCACCTGCGCGCCGCGCTCATGGATGTAGTCCACAGCGGCGTGAGCAGTGATGCCTGTGTCGCAGGTGACGATCAACTTCACGCCGCGGTCAAGGATCGGTTGCAGGCTTTCGATATGAACGCCATGACTCTCCCTGCCGCGCACGGGGATGTAATAGCGGATGTCCGCGCCCAGGGCGCGCAGGGTTTGCACCAGCAGGGTCGTGGAGGTCTGGCCGTCCACGTCGAAGTCGCCCCACACGCAGATCGGCTCACCCTTGCGGATGGCCGCGCGGATAATCTCCGTAGCTTGCTCGATGCCAGGGAAGGACGTGGACGGCAATTCGTCGGGATGCAGGAAAGCGCGCGCGGCAGCGGGGTCGCTGAAGCCGCGACGGACGAGGGTCTGCGCGACGAGCGGAGGCAGATTTAGGGAGTCGAGTGAGTCGGTGCGGACGGATTGAGGGTCGAGCCAGTGGGTCATGCGGCAAGTATCATGTGTCAGGTGCCAGGTGTCAAGTTACGTTTGCTATTCGGCCTGAATGCGCATGTAGGCGATCAGCCCAAGAATGGTCAGCGCCACGCCTGCCCATCCCAACGGGCCTGGGATCGCGCCGTGTAGAAAGAAGATTTCGCCCAAGAGTGAGAAGACCACTTCCATCGACTGGGTCGCGTCCACGGCGGCGATCTCGTAGGGTTGGCGGCAGAGATGACGCGCGTACAGAAAGAGCGTGGTGGCGATGACGCCTGCCAGCAGGGCCACCAGCGCCGTGCTGAGGAACTGTCCGCGGGCGGGGGCAGGCGGCTCGCTGACGAGGAGCAGCACCACCCAAAATGGAATCGAGCCGAGGGTCAGGAGTAGGACGCGGGCGAAACCATTTTCCAGGATCGGATGATGGATCTGCGGGATGCGTGGGTTATGTCCCGCACGAGCCTCCCAGACGAGTTGATTCCCGATTGGGTAGGCGAAGGCCGCTCCCAGGATCGGCAACGCACTGAGCAGCACCTCGCGAAATCCCGTCAGTGCGGCGTGTTCGACGTTGACCAGCAGGATGCCCACGAAGATGATGCCCGTGAAGAGCAGCCCTTTGGTGGGGACCTTATGCCCGAATAATCTCAGCACCAGCGGCGAGGCCAGGATGGTGGTTTGCCAGGTGGTGGCGACGATCCAGCCTGCGGCGTACTGCGAGCTGAACGTGATCAGCGAGTAGAAGACGCCGAAGCCGATGCCCCCCGCCAGAATCCAGAAACGCCAGTGTTGCAGGAAAACGTCTCTTACATCGGCCAGCGCCCTTTTTCCTTGCGTGACAAGCAGGATCACGATCAGAAAGATCAGCATGAACCCGAAGCGCAGGCTGGAGGTCCACGCCCAGTGACCGCCCTGCAGGCTCATGGCGCGGTTGAGGATGAAGGTGCTGCTGAAGAATAAAGCTGCAAGGCTTCCGAGGGTGATGAGACGGGGCATGGATTCTCCAATAAAAAATCGTCAGCAGGGGCGCTGCTGACGGGGACGGGTTGGCTCGGTTTTACCACATTTTTAAATTGTAGGGGCGGAGCATGCTCCGCCCTTACAGGAAATTACAACGGTTCGAATCGCGCCGTGAAGTGCCGCAGCAGTTCGGGTGCGTAGGTGAACTTGTAGCCGCGAATCTTATCCGCGCGGGACTTGATGCGCGCAGCGCAATCCGCCACGTAGTCGAGGTGGCTTTGCGTGTACGTGCGGCGCGGAATGGCCAGCCGCAGCAGTTCCAGCTTGGGATAGATCATTTTGCCAGAATCGGGATCGGGGTAGGCAAACATGACCGAGCCGATCTCCACGCCGCGGATTCCGCCTTCGCGGTAGAGTTCCACCGCCAGCGCCTGGCCTGGGAACTCACCCTGCGGGATGTGCGGGAAGACGTGTGCTGCGTCGAGGTAGACGGCGTGCCCGCCCGCGGGCTGGATGGTGGGAATGCCCGCGTCGTTGAGGCGCGCCGCCAGGTAGGCGGTCTGCGAGAGGCGATAGGCCAGGTAGGCTTCGTCCAGGCCTTCGTACAGGCCAACGGCCATCGCGTCCAGGTCACGTCCCGCCAGGCCGCCGTAGGTGGGGAATCCCTCGCGCAGGATCAGCTCGTTCTTGACCTGCTGGAAGAGCGCGTCGTCGTTCATGCACAACAGGCCGCCGATGTTGACGATGGCGTCCTTCTTGGCGGACATGGTCATGCCATCGGCCAGGGCATACATCTCGCGCGCGATGTCGATGGCGGACTTGTTCTCATAGCCCTTTTCGCGCAGTTTGATGAAGTAGGCGTTCTCGGCGTAGCGGGCGGAATCAATGAAGAAGGGGATCTTGTACTCGCGGTAGACGGCCGCCACCGCCTTGAGGTTTTCCATCGAGACGGGCTGACCGCCGCCCGCATTGTTGGTGACGGTAACCATCCCGAAGGGGATCTTGTCCACGCCGACGCGCTCGATGAAGGCCCGCAGCTTGGCGATGTCCATGTTGCCCTTGAAGGGATGCGGATTGGCGGGGTCGAAGGCCTCGTCGATGACCAGGTTGGTCGGGCGTCCGCCCCGCGCGCGGATGTTGGCGTCCGTGGTGTCGAAGTGCATGTTCGAGGGCACATAGGTGCCAGGCTTGACCAGGCAGGCCGAGAGGATGTTCTCCGCCGCGCGTCCCTGATGGGTGGGGACGAAATACTTGAAGCCGAAGATGTCGTCCACGGCGGCTTTCAGACGCTGGAAGGATCGCGCGCCCGCGTAGGATTCGTCGCCGCGCATGATGGCCGCCCACTGTTCCTGGCTCATCGCGCCCGTGCCGCTGTCGGTCAGCAGGTCGATGAAGATGTCCTCGGCTTTCATTGAGAACAGATTATAGCCAGCCTGTCGCAGCGCGGCTTCGCGCGACTCGGGCGAGATCAGGCGGATGGGTTCCGTCACCTTGATGCGGAAGGGTTCGGGGGGATAGGATGGGGTCATTTGGGTCTCCTAAATTTGATGTGTGTCAAATCTTGGGTAGCGAGCCTGGCATCTCCCCTGATCGCCATTCGGTCTCCAATGACCTGGTAATTTTACGACTGAATCGGTTTTCAATCTATAACAATTGTCATGTCAATGAGCATGGTGACTTTATTTGCTTTCGAACGCGATGACCCGATTCCGCCCGTGATTCTTGGCCTCGTACAGGGCCGCGTCCGCCTGTTTGAGCAGCAGGCCCAGGTCCTCGATTTCGCCCGAGATCACGTTGCTGGCCACGCCGATGGACACGGTCAGGCGCACGCTCTGGCCGTCGATCAGCATGTCTGCGTCCTCGATTGTCTGGCGCAGGCGTTCGGCGGTGAGTTCCGCTTCGTGGAAGTCCGTGTTGGGCAGCAGGGCGATGAACTCCTCGCCTCCGTAACGGGCCAGCACGTCTGACTTGCGGGCATTCTGCTCGAAGAGGTGCGACACGTGGATGAGCGCCTTGTCACCGATCTGGTGTCCGAAGGTGTCGTTGACGTCCTTGAAGTGATCGATGTCGAAGATCAGGATCGAGAGCAGCAGGTTGTAGCGGACCGCCTTCTTGAACTCCATCTCCGCCAGTTGCGAAAAATGCCGACGGTTGAACAGCCCTGTCAGCGGGTCGATGCGTGCCAGCAGCTCCGCCGCGTGTTGGGCGCGCTTGCGCTCTCGGACTTCCAGTTCCAGTTTCTTGTTGATCTCCGTGACGGCCTGGGTGCGTTCCTGAACCTTCTGCTCCAATTCCACGCGGGCAGATTCGAGCGTCTCGGTCAGGGCGTTTTGCAGTTTCAGCGTCTCCTGCTGTTTTTCCATCAGCGCCGCCTGGGCGTTGATGGTCTCCTGTTTGTACAGGTTGAAGCGGTCCGCCAAAGCTATGGATTGGAACGCCACGATGTAGATCGCTCCCAATTGCAGGGTCTGTTCGGGGATGAGCTGCCCGATGGTGAATACGCCCATTCGCTCCAGGATGACGATGAACCCCGCCACGAAAAAGACGGTCCACGAGAGCAGGTAGAAGCGGGCGGGCTTGAATCCTTGCAGCCAGGCGCGGATCGCCATGATGGGAATGTATATCAGCACGACCAACCCAATGGGCAGAACCACTTCCAGGATCTTCGCTCCGATGAACGGGGTGGGAAGGATGCACAGTGTCATGACCCATAGCAGAATGAAATAAGGCAGCTTCCAGACCCTTGGCGCTTCATGGATCTTGAGGAAAGTGGCGCCAAATAAAAGCGTGCTAATCATGCTCAGTTCCACGAACAACGGGATGCTGAAGGTGTTGAAGTAGGTCTGCCCAGGCCATAGATAATGCTGGGCATACGACTGGACGTTCGCCAGGAAAAGCAAGACCGAGACCTGGAAGAACGAATAGAGGATGAAGCTCCTGTCCTTGACCATGATGGTCAGCACCAGGTTGTAGACGAGCATGATGATCAATGCGCCGAAGGACAGCCCGATCAGCAGGCGGCTGGTCTGATCATGTTGTTCCATGGCCTCCGTTTCCCAGATACGGAGCGGCAGTTCCATGACCTGGTCGCGGACTTTCAGATAAATGACCTGCTCGGAATGTGGCGGCAACGGGAGTCTGAATACGAAGGACTCTTCCTGCACATCCCGCGTGGAGAATGGATAGATGTATCCCGTTTTCTTTTCGTTGTATTGGGAGTTATCTTCTGTGGGGAGATACAAGACCACGGTATTCATTGAGGGACGGTTCAGTTCCAGCCGCCATTTGGTCGTGATGGGCGCATCGTTGCGGACGCGCAGCCGCAGCCAGTAGACCGAGTCGGTTAGCCCGAAGTTCAGGATGTCCTGCGTTCCCCGTTTGAATTTTTTTTCATATTCCGCCGAACGGACCTGGTCCAGGCTTAGAGTCCCCTGTGGATCTTCCAGATAGTCGAGATAAGAGCCCAGTAGATATATGTGGATGTCGTCGGTGAGGATCAGAAGGGGCGGTTTCGCTACAGAGGCGGAAGCCAAATCGGGCCTGAACAGGAACAAGGTTGCCACACACATCACCACAACTGTTGCTATGCGCTGTGCGTTGAGTTCAGACGGGCGTTTTTTGTTTCGTCCAATTTCCGTCATTTTCTCTTAGGCATGGATGAATTTCGATAAACGTTCTTAATCCAAGTGTAGCATTATTTCAAAATTTGGTCATAAACAAATCTTATGGATTTGGCCTGCCCTGATAGAAAACAGACCTTGTTCGAGGTCTGTTGATGCTGCACTACTCTCGGTTGACCAGCCAGATGCCCAGCAGGATGACTGCTCCGCCCAGCAGGGAGGCCCAGGTGACCTGTTCGCCTAGGATGAGCGCGGCCACCACCATGCTGGTCAGCGGCTCGATATAAAGGAAGGCGCCCGTCTGTGTGGCGGGCAGGGTGGCCAGCGCGTCGAACCAGGCGATGTAGGCCAGACCCGTGGTGAAGATGCCCAGGAAGATCATCGCGACCCAGCCGCGCGAGTCGAGGCGCGGAAGTTGGGCAGGTCCGCCCTGGGTGAAGAACGCGACCGACGTGATCAACCAGCCGAGGGTCATCACCCAGAACGTCATCCGCGTGGATGGATGTTCCTTCAGCCCGCGCCGCGAGAGGATCGAGAAGACCGCCCAGTTGATGGCACTGATGAAGATCAGGAAGTCGCCGATCACGCCGAATTGACCTGCGAAGAAATTCCCCAGGTTGCCCTTGCTGACCACCACGATCACGCCGAGCAGCGCCACGCCCACGCCGAATCCCTGCACCAGGGTGATTCTTTCCTTCAACACCATCCAGGCTAGCAAGGCGATGAACACGGGCGCGGTCGAGACGATCCACGCGGTGGTGGTGGCCTGCGCGGTCTGGAGTCCGTTCGATTGCAGCCACTGATGGAAGGAGATGCCGATAAAACCCAGCAATGCGAAGTAACCCCACTCGGCAGGTTTGGGCCAGGCGAACTGTCTGCGCAGAAACACGGCCGCACCCAGGATGGGGATTCCCATGGCGAAACGGAGCCAGACCACGGCGACGGGGGACATCTGTCCCACGGCGATCTTGGTGGCGATGAACGATCCGCCCCACACGACGACGGCAAAAAGGGCTTCCAGGTAGGGGACAAGGCGCGATTTGGACATTCCATTTTCCTCGGGTAAAGTTTCCTGATTATACGTCACTCCCCGGAACCCGATTTCCGATTCCCGACTCCCCAATCTCCATCGGGTATAATATGCCCTTCGGAGGCTCTTTCATGGAAATTACCTGGTACGGACATTCCTGCTTTCGGCTCACTGAGCGCAATTTCGCCACGGTGGTGACCGATCCATTCGACAGCAAGGCCATTGGCTATGAACCGCTCAAACTCAAGGCGGAGATCGTCACGGTCAGCCATGCCGCGCCTGGACATAACAACGTCGACGCGGTCAAGGGCGTCACGCACACTATTACGGGACCAGGCGAATTCGAGATCGGCGGCGTGTTCATCACGGGCGTCCAGACCGACAGCAGTTCTTCGGCCAAGAAGAAGAATTCCAACGGTACCCGCAACACCCTGTACGTCTTCGATTACGATGGCATCACGGTGGCGCATCTCGGTGACTTGCAGCAGGTTCCCACACAGGCCGAGATCGAGGCCCTTGGCACGGTCAATGTGGCGCTCGTCCCTGTGGGTGGCGGCGGTGGGTTGAACGCGGCCAAGGCGGCGGAAGTTGTCAGCCTGCTCGAGCCGAACATCGTCATCCCGATGCACTATTCCACGCCCGATGTAAAGGTCTCGCTTGACTCACTCAACAAGTTCCTCAAGGAAATGGGCCTTGGCAAGGTCGAAGCCCAGCCCTCGCTCAAGGTCACGCGCACAGGCCTGCCCTCCGAGACTCATGTAGTCGCGCTCGACTACCAGAAGAGTTGATGCGTCCATGCCCGTCAAAGTACTGATGACCTGGGATATCGCACCCGAACACGAACAGGAGTATTTCGAGTTCGTGATCGGTGAGTTTGTGCCAGGTGTGCAACGACTGGGATTTCAACCGACCGAGGCCTGGGCCACGCTGTACGGCACCTATCCGCAGATCCAGGTCGTCCTGTTGGCGGAAAGTGTCTCGCATGCCCGCCGTATGCTGGACTCCACTGACTGGACCCAGCTGCAGGATCGGCTTTTCACCTATATCAAGAACTACTCTTGCAAAGTCGTCCCTGCCCGCGGTGGATTTCAATTCTGACGCCCGACCCAGCCTTTTTCTCATCCCGTCGCGAGGCGGGATGTTTGTTTTCTGACCGATGACGGATAACCTCTCCTCCCGACTTTTAGCTTGGTACCGTTTGAATGCCCGCTCCATGCCCTGGCGCGGACATCCCGACCCGTACGCCGTGTGGGTCTCGGAGATCATGCTCCAGCAGACCCGCGTCGAGACGGTCATTCCGTATTTTGAGAAGTGGATGGCGCGCTTCCCGACGGTCACTGCATTGGCCAAGGCCTCGGAGCAGGAGGTTTTAAATCAGTGGGAGGGATTGGGTTATTACAGCCGCGCGCGTAACCTGCATAAAGCGGCGAAGATCGTGGCCGAGAAATACAATGGCGAACTGCCGCGTGACCTGGACGCCTTGCGGGGTCTGCCTGGCATTGGACGCTACACCGTCGGCGCGATTGCGTCCATCGCCTTCGGCATGGACGAGCCAACCCTCGACGGTAACCTGCGGCGCGTCTTTGCGCGTCTCTTCGATGTGTCCGAGCCTGCCGACGCACCCAAGGGCGAGAAGCTCTTGTGGGATCTGGCCGCCGAGCATCTCCCCAAAGGGCAGGCGGGTGATTACAACCAGGCGCTCATGGACCTGGGTGCTACCATCTGCCTGCCGAAGAATCCACGCTGCCTGCTCTGCCCGTTGACAGAGCTGTGCGCGGCGCGTGAGGCAGGCACGCAGGAATTGCGTCCTGTGCTCAAGCCGAAAAAGGAAACGCCGCATGTGGTCCATGCGGCGGCGGTGATCGTCAGGGAGGGGAAGGTCTTGCTGGCGCAGCGTCCGTCTGAGGGACTGCTGGGCGGGATGTGGGAATTCCCCAACGGGCCTGTGGCGGGCGATCCCGCCGAGGGGTTGGCGCAGGCCGTCGAAACGGGATATGGGTTCCAGGTCCAGGCGGGAGAGACGGTGGGCGTCGTCCAACATGCCTACACTCATTTCAAGATCACGGTCCACGCCTTTCGCGCGGAAGCGGCTCGTGTTTCCCGCCGTCCCAATCTCCAATGGGTTCCGATCGCCGAACTGGAAAATTATCCGATGGGCAAGGTCGATCGGCAGATTGCCAGGAAACTGTAGAGGCGACCCGTCGGGTCGCCTCTACATAAAATTATGATTTGCTCAATGTCACGAACACCATCGGCTTGCGCCCTGTTTGCTCGTGCAGGTAGGATTTGACCGCGCTGGCGATGTCCTTCTCGCTGTCGAGGCCGTTGTGGTTGACGATGCCCATCACCCGCTGGCGTACCTCGGGGATGAGATGCTCGGCGTCTTCAGGGGAGAGAAAGCCTCGCGTGATGACCTCGGGGTCTTGCAGCAGGCGGCCCGAATACTTGTCCACGTTCAGGTCGATCAGCAGGATGCCCGCGCGGGCCAGTTGCTCGCGCTCGCGCATCACGCCGTGATCCACGTCACCGATGGACTCACCGTCCACGAAGACGTATCCGCCAGGGATGCGCTGCCCGAGCTTGATGCTGCCGCCCAGGAGTTCCACCACCTGTCCATTCTCGGTCACAATGATATTTTCGGCTTCGACGCCGACCATCTTGGCCAGTTCGGCGTGGCGCATCAGCTGACGCAGTTCGCCGTGGATGGGCATGAAGTGTTTGGGGCGTACCAGGTTGAGCAGCAATTTCTGCTCCTCCTGGCTGGCGTGACCCGAAACGTGCACGGGGGCGATGGAGTCATATACCACTTTCGCGCCGCGCCGCAACAGACGGTTGATGGTCTTGCTGATGGTCTCTTCGTTGCCAGGGATGGGATGCGAGGACAGCACCACCGTGTCGCCCGCCTTCAGGTCGAACTGACGGTTGGTCCCCGCCGACAGGCGTCCCACAATGGACGAGGGTTCGCCCTGCGAGCCCGTGCACATGATGACCACCTTGTGATCCTGCATTTGCAGGGCCTGGTCGATGGGGATGATGACTTCATCGGGGATGTCGAGATAACCGAGTTTGCGCGCGATCTTGACGTTGTCCACCATGCTGGGACCCGCCAGCGTCATCTTGCGCCCGAACTTCTTGGCCGAGTCGGCCACTTGTTGGACGCGTGAGATGAGCGAGGCAAAGGTCGCCACGATGACTCGTCCCTGCGCCTCGCCGATGACCTTGTCGAAGGCGGGGCCGATCACCATCTCGGATGGGGTCCAGCCTGGGCGTTCGGCGTTGGTCGAGTCGGAGAGGAGCAGGTCCACGCCGCGACTGGCGAAGTCTGCGAGCTTCGCGTAGTCAGTTGGCCAGCCATCCACGGGGGTATGGTCGAACTTGAAATCGCTCATGTGGACGACCAGGCCCGCAGGCGTGGTGACCCCCAGCCCGACCGCGTCGGGGATGGAATGGCAGACGTGGAAGGTCTCGACCTTGAACGGGCCGAGGTTCAGTGTGTCGCCCGCCTGCATGGTGTGGATGACGGCTTTGCTGCTGGCGCCGTTACGCGCTAGCTTTCCCTCGATCAACCCGCGGGTGAGCGGCGTGGCGTAGACCGGAACGGGCACGTCCTCGAGGAAGTGCTGGATGGCGCCGATGTGGTCTTCATGTCCGTGGGTGATGACCAGGGCCTGGACGCGGTCGATCTTGTCCATCAAATAGCCATAGTCTGGGATGATGTAATCCACGCCCAGCATGTCGTTGTGCGGGAACATGATGCCCGCGTCGACCACGAGGATATTGTGGCCGTACTCGTAGGCCATCATGTTCTTGCCCACTTCCCCAAGTCCGCCCAGGGGAATGATCTTCAATTTTTCTCTCTTGCTCATTTGTTTTTCTAACCTCAGTTAAAAAGGATAATAACCGCCTAATGGCGGAAAGGTTCAAGTATCGTTGCACAAAAAAGCCCCTGCCGACTAACTCGCGAGGGGCCACTCCACATGCGATTGTTTCAAACAAACTGCCGAATGGCAGTGAAAGTCAACTTAAACGCGGTGAGTATAGCAGGGCAGGGAGGATTTGTCAAAGCCAAATGATAGATGTTTAGACAACGTTAACAAACTGAGACTGTGGAGTTAAAAGTCTCCCGACTTTTGGCATCCGACGATGGGAGCCGCAGCCTGCCCCTGCGTTGCCAGCACATAGCGCTTTCCGCGCGCGGCCAGCAGGTTGCAATCGGATTGGGAGCCGCAGCCTGCGCAGTAACCGCCGTCGGGGCCGATCTCGATCAGGCGGCCCTTCTGGACGAGCAGGTTGATCATGGATAGCACTGCCGACGGCTGGGCGTTCAGCGTGCGGCTGATCTCGGCCAGGCTCAAGCCGCTTTCTTTGGAAGCCAATAGTTCAGTGAGTTGTGTCAGCATTTTTCAGAAGCCTTGGTTCGCCCTTCGACTGCGCTCGGGCGAATTAACCCAGCCCCAGCAGGTGGCCGCCTTGATAGACGACGAAAGCGGCGATCCAGGCCACGACGGTCTGATACACGGCCGAAGTTACGGCCCACGACGAGCCAAATTCCTGTTTGATCGCGCCGAGGGTGGCCACACAGGGCACGTAGAGCAGCACGAACACCAGCAGTGACGCAGCGCTGAGCGGCGTGAAGTGATCGCGGAGTTCCGTGCTCAGGGCGGTATCTTCGCTGGCGGCGTTCTCGTCCACGAGGTGCACACCTGGGATGATGTCTGCCGCGATCTTTGCGGATTGGACCACCGCGTCGACGAAGCCTTTGCCGATGCCGACCAGGTCTTCCGTGACCGTGGTGGGCTCCGTTACCTGAGCATTTGCCCCGCCGACGTAGATTTGGCTCATGGTGCTGACCACGATCTCCTTGGCCATGAAGCCCGAGACCAGTGCGCCGCCCGTCTCCCAGTTGCCGAATCCGAGTGGGGCGAAGATGGGCGAGATCGCGCCGCTGACTTTTCCAAAGTACGAGTCGCGTTGGTTGGTCACGCCCCAGGGCAGGTTGAGCAGAATCCACATGATGACGGACGCGGCCAGGATGGTGGTCCCTGCCTTGCGGATGAACTCGCGCGTGTTCTCCCACATGTGGATCAGCACACTCTTGAGCGCGGGCTGACGGTAAGGCGGCAGTTCCAGCACGAACGCGGAGGAGACGTCGGGCTTGAGGATGGTGCGGGTGAAGACCATGCCTGCTAACATGGCTACCACGATGCCCAACGCATACATGGCCCAGATGACCGTCCCTGCGCGCGAGCCGAAGAAGGCCAGCCCAAAGACCACGTACACGGGCAGGCGCGCCGAGCAGGACATGAGCGGCACGAGCAGCGCGGTCAGGATGCGGTCACGGCGCGAGGCGATGGTCCGCGTGGCGTACACGGCGGGGACAGCACAACCGAAGCCGAGGATCATCGGGATGAAGGACTTGCCGTGCAGACCCACCACGCGCATGAAACGGTCCATGACGAAGGCGGCGCGCGACATGTAGCCTGAGTCTTCGAGCAGGGCCAGGAAAAAGTACAGGATCAATAGTCCAGGCACGAAGACCAGCACGCCGCCCACGCCTGCCACGATCCCGTCGACGAGCAGGGAACGCAGCCATGACGGAGCCAGCATCAGGTTCAGAAGGGCCGAGAGCCAGCGCGAGATGGGGCCCGTGATGAGGGCGTCGGTCCAATCCAGGAAGGGCGAGGAGACGTCGATCACCAGGCGGAAGATGATGTACATCACGGCGAAGAAGACGGGCAATCCCAGCCACTTGTGCGTGACGATGTTGTCGATGCGGTCGGTGAGGGTGATGCGGTCGATGAGCGGGCGGTGTAGCGACTGGCGCACCACGCCGTTGATGAAGCCGTAGCGATGGTCGGCGGTGATCAGGTCCACTTCATCGCCGAGCATGGATTTGATGTGTTCCGCGCCCTGCTGCGCGCGTGCGATGACCTGCTCTCCATTGGGCATGGCCTGGACGCGTGCCAGGATATCGGGGTCGGCTTCGAGTAGTTTGATGGCCAGCCAGCGTTTGGGATAACGGCCGGTGTCGAACTGGATTTCCTCGAAGGCCGCCATGAGGCTGGCGATCTGGCGTTCGAGTTTGCCGCCATAGTCGAGGCGGAAAATTTCACGGGAAGCAACGGTCATGTCAATTCTTTCCTGCGGCTTTGATGGCGGTATTGATCAGTTCGTCGATACCCTTGCCCTGGTTGGCAGTGGTGGAAACGATGGGGATGCCACCCAGCAGGCGCGAGAGTTCGCCCGAGTCGATGCGGGCGCCATCCTTGTGCAGGTCGTCGGTCATGTTGAGGGCCAGCACCACGGGCACGTCCAGTTCGAGGATCTGCACGGTCAGGTACAGATTGCGCTCGAGGTTGGTGGCATCCAGAACGTTGACGACCACGTCAGGCCGTTCCTCGATGATGTAATCGCGGGCGATGATCTCCTCGGGCGAGTAGGCGGTCAGACTGTAGGTGCCAGGCAGGTCCACGACGTTGATGGTCAGGTTGCCCAGCTCGATCTCGCCTTCCTTTTTCTCGACTGTCTTGCCAGGCCAGTTGCCCGTGTGCTGATGCAGGCCCGTCAGTGCGTTGAAGATGGTGGTCTTGCCCGCGTTGGGATTGCCCGCCAGCGCGATGGTCAGGTCAGCCATGATGATCCACCCCGAGCAGCAGGACTTCGATCTGGGCGGCTTCCTCTTTGCGAAGGGCCAGGTGATAGCCCTTGATGAAATATTCCACGGGGTCGCCCAGCGGCGCGTGCCGCTCGATCAAAATGGTCTCGCCGCGCACGATGCCCATTTCGGCAAAACGGCGGCGTAGGGCGGTATTCCCGCCGATGCGCGTGATGGTGGCCTTCTGGCCCGGGCGAAGCAAATGGAGTTGGGTGGGTTCGGTCATGATGAGTCCTTGATTCATTCGGTTTTCACGATCACAAATTCAGCCAGCGACAAGCCAAGCGCCACTTCCTTTTCGCCGACCTTGAGCGTCAGCGGACCCTGGAGCGGAGCGGCCTCGAGCACGCGGATCGTCTGCCCTGGCAGGATGCCGCGTTCCTGCAAATATTTGAGCACATCCGTGGTCGTGGCGTTGATGGCCAGCACCTCCATGGTCTCGCCGACCGAGGCGGTGCTGAGCGGATGTCCGTCCAGCGGCTGGAAGGTCCCGTCTGCGGCGGGGATGGGGTTGCCGCGCGGACAAAACTTTGGATCGTCGAGGAAGGCCGCCAGTGCCTCGGTCACCTCGGGGGCAGTGGCGTGTTCCAGGGAACAGGCCAGCTCGTATAGTTTGGCCCATTCGATGTGCAGATGCTCGTACAGGAATACTTCCCACAAGCGTTGACGGCGCACCACGTCGCAGGCCGCCTCTCGGCCCTTGTCGGTCAGTGAGACGCCTTTGTAAGGTGTGTGGGTCAGCAGGCCCTGATCGCCGAGCCGCCGTACCATCTCGTTGGCCGAGACGGGCGTCACGTTCAGGCGCTCGGCCAGACGGCCAATGGACACGACGTTGCTCAGGCCGAGTTCCACCATGGCCTTGAGATACATTTCCGTGCTTTCGCTCAGTTGCAGGAGAGACATAAGGCTTGCCTTTACAAAATGTTATGGCTGACCTTATTATTCCAGAACCCCCGATTTTTGAATAGGGAAAAATATCACTTCCCGCCCATGAATATCCTTACAATCCCTTTGTGCGGATCTGTAGCCTGGTTCCGCACAAAAAACGGGACCCGGCCCGAAGGCTGAGTCCCGTTGACCCTGCACGGACGAAAATTACTCCACCTTTTCGACCATCACAGTGGCTTCGGTCACCAGTGCAGCGATGGCGCCGATGGCCGCCAGTTGGGGCGCGATCAACGCGCCGACCACGCCCAGCGTCATCGGGATCTCCATCACGATCTTGCCTTCCTTGTCCTTGATGATGATGCGGCGGATCTTGCCTTCGTGCAGCAATTGTTTGACCTTGGCGAGCAATTCCTCGCCGTTGACGCGAAACTCTTCGGTGTGAATTTTTTCAGACATGACTTTCTCCTTTTATGGCGTTTACTTCAACAGGGTATACGCACGCAGGATGCCTTCGGTTGCCTGTCTGCAATCGGTCACGGTCTTCTCACGCCACTTTTCTTCGGCGGGATAGAACAATTCCTCGTATTCCTTCCGCACCGCCTGGCGCAGCGAATCCGACTTGGCGCCGTGCTGGCAGAGGCGGTTTTCGAGGATGGTGATGCGCATGCTGCGAATCTGGGCCGGCAGCGAATCGCCGAAGGTCCCAAATTCGAAGCAGGTGCCGAAGATCTTCTTCGTGGGATATTTCTCGTCGTGCAGTTGGTAGAAATACTCGGTGATGTCGCCCGTTGTGGTGTAGAAGTCAGACGGGGTGGCCGCCACGACAAGCGGATACTGGAACCGCTGCACCAACTCTGGACCCGAAGCCGGTTCCCGCGTCGAGTTGACCATGCTCATCTGATAGCGCGGACCGTAGCCCGTGTGCATGTCGAGGTGGATGATCTGCTCGTACTGCTCGAAGGCCTGGTCGAACAATTCGCGCATCAACTGCGTGCCTTCCTGGGTGGCCTGTCCGCCGAATTGCACTCCGTGCGGATGGCGATACTGTCCGCTCAACATGCCCTGGCGGATGCGCAAAATGCCCAGCCTGACGATGCTCCCAACCAGACGTGAGAAAAATGCCACATCGCTGGCGAACAGGTTGACGATGGGTCGTGCGGGATTCAGCATCGGGCGGAGCGGTTCGTAATCGGGATTGACTTGCGGGTCGAAGACTTCCCCCCAGATGAAGTTGCGGTTCAGGTCCACGTTGTTTTCGTTGTAGCGGCGGTGATGCTTCATGCCATATGGGTTGATGGCATGCACCAACAGCAGGCCCGTGTTCTCAGGGTCGAGACGCGGTGTGAATTCGTCCATGAAGAGCTTGAGCATGGCCGAGCCGACGTACCCCTCGATGCCATGCAGGCCCGTGGAGACGATGACGAGATTTTGTTTTCGGGCTGGTTCGGCCCAGGCGTAATCGATGCTCAGGGTGGGGTCGGCCTGCAGCGGATGCGACTCGAGATGGGAATCCGCCCACTGTGATCGAATCTGCTCGAAGTCCGCGCGGAAACGGGCGCGGGAATCTTCATACGTGGAGGGGAAGAGAAATTCCATGGTTTCTCCGATGTCGTTGCGAGGGTGATGTTCTTTCGCCCAAAGCAACCTCCTGTTTTATAAGGAGGTTGCTTCGTCGGGCTACGCCCTTCTCGCAACGACACAAAAGCTAGAACGGTCCAAAATGGATGGCAACGGCGATTCCCAGGAAGGCGATGGTGGCCAGGATCACCCATAGCCACAACTTGGCCGTCCAGCGGATCCACTTGGGGTAGCTGACCACGGTCAGGCCGAGGCTGATGAGCAGCACGGGGTTGGTGGGATAGGCCAGGTTCGAGAAGC
Organism: Chloroflexota bacterium; assembly: GCA_016191845.1. Lineage (GTDB taxonomy): Bacteria > Chloroflexota > Anaerolineae > Anaerolineales > Villigracilaceae > JACPVF01. The sequence continues at coordinate 49,562 of JACPVF010000018.1, read as the reverse complement.
CATCGCCAAAGATGTAAGCCAGCACCGCGGTTTGACGGGTGACCCCGATCAAATCGCCGAGCGGCAGGATGATCGGCATCATCAAGAAGGCCTTGGCCGAACCCGAGGCGATGAAGAACTCAATGCCCAGCGCCAGGCCGTACACCACCAGCGCGGCAGGGAAGGCGCCCAGGTTCTTGAACTGCTCGGCGGCGGCATGCAGGATGGTGTCGGTGACGCCGCCGCTGTCGATGATGTAGCGGATGCTGGCGGCCATCAGGATCAACGGTACCGAGGGGAGCAAGCCTGTCGCGCCTTCGTACAGCCCCTGCCAGACGGTCTTGCTGCCAGCACCCGAGAGGAAGCCCGCGCCCAACCCGCCGATCAGGAACAGGATGCCGACCAGCGGCAGGGCGAAATCCGAAATGAACGGGACGAAGGGCCCCATCAACATGACGGCAAAGATGAGCAGCAGGAAAACGCCGAAGAAGGTCATGGCGCGGTTCTGCTTCGGGTCATCGGCGGTGAAGGCCGTATCTGCCCTTTTGTATTTTTCACGCTCCGCCTGGTCCTCGCCGTGGACGAGGGAAGCCTTGGGATCCTTGTCGATTTTGTGTGCATAGCCCGAGAGAAACAGGGTGAAGATCAGGTAGATGGCCACGAAGATGAGGATGCGGAACCATGCGCCGGAGAAGAGCGGAAGTCCTGCCAGTTGCTGTGCCACCCCGAGCGTGTACGGGTTGGAGATGGCGGCCGAGAAACCCATATTGGTGGCCAGGATCGACATGCCCAGCCCGACCAGCGCGTCCCAGCCGAGCGAGTAGGAGAGGGCGATCATCACGGGCACCAGCAACACCACTTCCTCGAAGGTACCGAGCGTCGCGCCGAGAAACATGAAGGCCAGCGAAACCATCCACAAGAGCAGGTACTTGCGGTCGCGAAAACGCCGTACGATGCGACCGATGAAGGCGCGCAGGGTGCCCGTCTTGTCCATGACGGCGAAGGCGCCACCCGCGAAGAACAGTACGATGATGATGATCGCCACCGTCAGCCCGCTGGGGCTGGTGAGGACTTCGAGCGGCGCGATGAACCAACGCCAGATCGGGTAATCGGGCGGATCCACGAAGCGGAAGGAATCAGGATCGATGCCCGGGCGGCCACCCAAACTCATGTGGACGTAGCTGCCTGCTGGAATGACCCGGGTGAGGATGCCCGCCGCCATCATCAACACGAACAAAATGGCCAGCGACTGAATGAATGCCCGCTGGCTGATCTGTGCGCCTGCTTTTTGGTCCATGATGCTGCTCCTGGTGTGTTGTCTGACGTTGTTTTACTCGAACCACTTCTCGTCCAATGCGGGCCACTCACCCGACTGCTCGGCGCGCTCATCCCAGTTCTCCTTGCCACTCCATGACTCAATGGCGATGATGTAAACCGAGGTGGCGCGCAATTCCTTGTCGGTGATCTCGCGATATTCCCGTCCCACCTGCATCTTCGGGAAACATTTGGTGATCAGACCATATAACAGGCGCTTGGCTTCGTCGGGATTGGTCACGAGGCGTGCAGTTCCGTAGACCATCACGCTGCGATACTGAAGCGAGAATTCCAGCGCCACGTTGGAGGGCAGGAGTTTTCCCAGTTCGCTGACTTCCAGACAGACTTTGGGATTGGCCTCGATGTTCGAGCGGACGCGGCCTGCGATGTTCGAGTGGAAGACGATCTGATGATGGTCCTCGTCGAACCAGAAGGTGCTGGGCGTGATGAAGGGCTGGCCGCCGTCTGAGGTGGCGATGTGCCCGACCTGCGCCTCCTTCAGGTAGGCGCGGATCCAGGCCTCGTCGCGGGTCAGATGCGGGCGGCGTTGAAAAGCGGTGGGTGGTTGTCCGATGTATTCGCGGGGCATGGTCTTATCCGAAAAGAGTATAGGCGAGGACGGAAAGGCCGATCAGCACCAGGCCGACCACCGTGCCTGTTCCGACTACGTTGTAGCCGTGCATGACCTCGATGGCAGTCCACTTGGCGCGCTCGGTCAGGTTCATGTCGCTGGCGGTCTGGGTATAGGTCAGGGCGAAGTTGCCGCGTGACGTGAATCCCCCCCAGGCGCTGAGCAGGCCGAAGATGATGATGGCGCTGCCCGCCACGAAGAGTCCGTTGCTGAACTCCAGGGCTGACTTCCAGCCAGAGATCCAGCCGAACAGGCCGACCACCACGCCGAAGGCCAGTCCCGCCACGAGGCCCGCCACAATGACGCGCAGGATGTGAAGCAGGGTGTCTTTCATATTAGTCGTCTACCAGCAATTTCTTGTAGAAGGCCCACAGGCTGGCCGCGCCGACGGCCGCCGAGGCTGCCACCGCGAGGAAGCCCAACCAGTTCACGGCACCCATCCAGAGCAGCAGGAAGTACACTGCTGCGCCCGCCGTCAGCCCGCCGAGCAGGGTTACTTCCACGGCAGTCAGGTTGGCGATGCTGTAAGGCTTGTCGGTGGGCGGGATGGATCTCACGCGCCACTTGAAGGCGGGTTCGAACTCGGGGTAGTGCTCAAGATAAAAGTCCTTCACCACGTTCATGGCCTGCACCGACTCGTGCCAGGCGGCGCGCAGACGCGCCAGTTGTGCCAGGGTCAATGCGCCCAGGCCTGTCATCACGACGAACAGGATGAAGAACGCCAGCGCCACGCCTTGCAGGTTGTTCTCGGTGAATTGCGTGCCCAGGATGGCGGCCACGATCGAGCCGACCGAGACAAAATAGAACGACGCCCCTCGGGCGCGGTCCTCGTTGGCTTGATAGGCCGTCTGGGCGATGTACTCGTATTCCGCCTTCAACAGGTCTTCGGGATTCATCTTCGGTTTTAGAGCCATGGGATGTTCTCCTCGGATTGGATTGCGATAATTATCGCACAACTTTATCAAAAAGGCCCCGCGCTGGGGCGGGACCTTTTGTCTGTTTCCGTTTTCGAGCCGACTTAAGCCTTGAAGGCCCACTCCCCCTTGCGCATGATGGGTTCGCTGGAACCATCCGACAGGATGCCGTCGATGTTCATCTTGTCCGAGCCGACCATGAAGTCGACGTGGATCAGGCTGTAGTTGCCGCCGCGCTTCTGGAACTCTTCCTCGCTCATCGTCGCGCCGCCCTTCATCGTGAAGCGGTAGGCGCGTCCCAGTGCAATGTGACTGGCCGCGTTCTCGTCGAAGAGCGTATTGTAGAAGAGATGTCCGCGCTTGGAGATGGGCGAACTGACGGGGACCAGCGCCACCTCGCCGATGCGCGAGCCGCCCTCGTCGGTCTCGATCAGCTTGCGCAGGGTTTCCTCGTTCTTCTTCGCGGTGATATCGACCACCTTGCCCTTCTTGAAGGTCAGCGCGAAGTCCTCCACTGTGGTGCCCATGACCACCAGCGGGCGCGATGAACGGATCGTGCCTTCCACCTTATCCTTGTGCGGCATGGTGAAGACTTCCTCGGTGGGCAGGTTGGCGGTGAACTTGATGCCGTTCTCGGCTTCGCTTTGGGCGGCCAGCCATTGATGTCCGCGCGGCAGGCCCACGGTCAGGTCGGTGCCTGGGGCGGAATAATGCAGGGCGCTGTAGCGTTTGCTGTTCAGGTACTCGCTGCGTTTCTTCAGGTTGATGATGTGCTCCTGCCAGGCCGCCACGGGGTCGGGCTGGTCGATGCGGCAAGTCTGGAAAATGGCCTCCCACAACTTTTCCTGAGCCTGTTTGCCCGAGACACCCGGGAAGACCTTCCTGGCCCAATCCTCGGCGGGATACGAGATCACGCACCAGTTGATCGCGTCGCGCATGATGTACTCGGCGACCTTCATCATCTTCTTGCCCGCCGCCTTGCGTTGGATGGCGATGGCTTCAGGGTCCACGTCCCCGAGCAGGTCGGGGTTGTCGGAGCTGATGGCCAGATAGGCGTCCCCCTTCTTGGCGTGGTCCAGATAGGCCTGGAGCAGCCAGTTGGGGACTTCCTTCAGCGCCTCGCGCGAACTCATCTTCAGGCGGATGTGAGCGATCTCTTCGTCGCTGTACATGACGGTGACCACGCGCGCGCCCGCCTGGTAGGCGCTCTTGGTCACGGCGCGCACCAGCGGATAATCGGCGATGCCCGCGTTGATGATCAGGCGCTGACCCTCGCGCAGGTTCAGGCCGACCTTGACGATGACGTCCGCATACTTTTCGAGCGACTGCTGGAACTCGGAGGATTTCATGCTGTCTCCTGACAGAAGTTGGAATGAAATACGGGTTTAGTATAGCATCATCAATTGGTTAATTCAATTTCAGGTTGGATGCTTATCTCATGTCCTTCGACTGCGCTCCTCGACTTACACTCGTCGCTCCGCTCAGGACGGTACCAGGGAAAAAAACAGTCTCCAGAAACTCTGGAGACTGTCATATGATCAGGTCTCTTCGCCCTGAGCGCAGTCGAAGGGCGGACGCAACCCGACTACACCTCGAAGGCCCACTCGCCCTTGCGCATGACGGGCTCGCGCGAGCCGTCTTCCTGGATGCCGTCGATGTCCATCTGGTTCGAGCCGATCATGAAGTCGACGTGCGTCAGGCTGACGTTGCCGCCGCGCTGCATGAACTCCTCGTCGGTGATGTCCTGTGCACCGTCCAGGTTGATGCGGTAGGCGCGTCCCACCGCCAGATGGCAGGAGGCGTTCTCGTCGATGAGCGGGTCGTAGAAGAGATGTCCACGCTGCGAGATGGGCGAGGAGAACGGGACCAGGGCCACTTCCCCGAGGTGTGACGCACCTTCGTCGGTCTCGACCAGCTTCTTGAGCGTGGCTTCGCCCTTTCGCGCGCTGACCTTGGTCACGCGGCCCTTCTCGAAGGTCAGGCTGAAATCTTCCAACAAGGTGCCGCTGTAGCTGAGCGGAATCGAGGCGCTCACCACGCCGTCCACCTGGTCGCGGTGGGGCAGGGTGAAGACCTCCTCGGTCGGCAGGTTGGCGATGAACTCGATGCCGTTCTGGGCGTGCTCGCGGGCGCTGATCCACTTGTGGCCGCGCGGCAGGCCGACGGTCAGGTCGGTGCCTGGGGCCTGGTAGTGCAGGGCGCTGTAATTCTTCGTAGTCAGATACCTGGCGTGCTTGAGCAGGTTCTGGACGTGCTCCTCCCAGGCCGCCACGGGGTTGGGGCGGTCGGAGCGGGTGATCTGGAAGATGGCGTCCCACAGCTTGTCGTAGGCCTGGTCACGCGGCAGGTCGGGGAAGACCTTGACGGCCCAGTCGGGCGAGGAGGCGGCCACCACCAGCCAGTTGATTCTGTTGCCCGTCACGCCCAGGCCCACCGGGGCGAACTTTTCGAGGTGGGCCTTCTGCATCGCGCCGACCCGCTCGGGATCCAGGTCGCTCAGCAGGTCGGGGTTGTTCGAGCGGATGGTCAGCATGGCGTCGCCCTTGTCCATCACATCCAGCAGGGCGCTGACGTGCGAATCGGAGTACTCGCCGAAGCTGCCCTCGGGCGCGTACTGCACGCGCGTGCGGATCAACTCCTCGTCGTTCCAGAGCACGTCCACATAGCGGGCGCCCGCCTGATAGGCCTCACGCGCCACCGCGCGCACCAACGGAGCGGCGTGCAGTGGCACCCCGCGCGTGGAGGCGTTGTTGATGATCAGGCGCTGACCCTGGCGCAGGTTCAGGCCCACGTGGATGATCAATTTGGCGTACTGGTTCAGGAGTTCGTCAAAAGAGGACATGGGAGTATCCTTGAGGGGAGATGCGGCAAGTATAGCATGGACGCGGGTTTCTTCATAAGTATAGGTGTGAGGGGTTTTAGATGACAATTTGCCCGATTTTTGCTCGTTGTATAGTCGAAAAATATCAAATTTGTAATCGGTGAAGAGAGAGAACCTTCGAATTTTTCATGCTATACTTTTATCCATTGTGGGGAAACCATTGCAAGAAACCGTTTCCCAAAACCGTTCCCCCTATTTCATAGCTCCAGGAGGCAAAAATGACCGTGAAATACAACGTCGTCGAGCGTGGGAATCCGTCCAACCTTGCCGCGCCCAAGAAGTTCTACCCGTCCATCGCATCCAGCGGACGCAAAACTTTGCGGCAAATGGCGGGCCGCATTTCGCAGATTTCCACCGTTTCCAGTGCAGATACGATGGCCGTGCTGGAAGCCCTGCTGACCACCATTCCAGAGGAATTGGCGGCGGGCAACATCGTGGAGTTGGGCGATTTTGGCAATTTCTGGCTGAAAAGCAATTCGGAAGGTGTGGATACCGCCGAAGCCGTGCGTGCAGACCAGATCAATACCGTCCTGCCGCGTTTTATTCCTGGCAAGGAATTCAAGAAGGTTCTGGACGCCATCGAGTTCGAGAAGGCCTAAAACACTTCTAAATGTGTTTCCCAAGACTTCTAAATGTGTTGCCAAAGACATTTAGAAGTCTTGGTTTTCCTCTTTAGAGAGGTCAGAGTATAGTTCAAGTGATAATCCGCCTGATCTCTAAATGAGAAGGCGATTGCGATCATGTTGTTTGTGCAAGTTTTTTGCAGAGTCGATTCAGGGGAAGAATATCTGGGTGCCGACGGGGGAGTGAGGGAGAGTAGTGAGTAGATGAAAAGACCCTTTAGAAGTTTTATATTTATGATGCAAAAGATAATTAAGAATAAAAGACTCTGAGTACTCAGAGTCTTTTGTAAAGTCATTTCAGTTTTTCAAATACAATTACAGCTAATTTACTCCAGTCATGAGCATAGACCATTAGTCTGTCCCTGTCTTTTTTTGTAACTGGATTATTGTGAGCCAATATATTTCTTGTTTTCTCAATTTCTTCTATCCATACGATTAGATGATTATATTTACCTGCCAAAATTTTTCGAAAAACTGCTCCATTGCTATTTATTATTGTTTTCAAATCATCAATGTCAGTAAAAAATATAGGGTCAGCACCTCTACTAGAGTGCCACGGCGCTTCTTTTTCTGCCAATCTCCGAATTGTGACGTTTTTTTGTACACCAGTATTTACTGTCTCAACTTTATCTGCCCACCAATTTTCTCCATAATCTTTTTTCATAACAGCGGCAACAAAATTTCTCACTGAATTCTCAAATAAATATACCGTTGGGTAAATCTCGGCATTGTTGCTAGCTGCAGAAAAAGCCACATCGCTAATGAAAGGATCTTCTGATTTCGAGGGAAGTTTAGGCAATTTTCTTCTTGCAATGTGCTTCGTGGCGGGTGCGAATTCATCTTGAACAGCACGCCTTGTCACATCATCAATAATGGAAGACACATTAATGTCGAGATTGTTCTTTTTGATGTAATAACAAGCGGCTTGATCTGTACTCTTGAGATCAAGTCGTTTTTTTATTCTTGATAAAGTCACTTGAAGACTTTCTCTTTTTACATCGCTCTTATTCTTCAGTATTTGACTGATTAGATCCTTTGCCATCTTTGTTCCTCTTCCTGGATTTTAAGCCCAATCTTGCATTTCGAATTGAGCCTTCGGCTGCATTGCAGATTTTTGCTATATCGGGTCCCGAAAATCCAAAGCGATCTAGCACCTCGACCATTTCAGGTAAAGTTTCAAGATCTTTAACACAGAGATAACCAAGCATGAGTAGTTCTTGACTTACACCAGTCTTTTCGGTTTTAGCTTTCTTTACCATTTTCGCTCTCCTCTTGCTTGTTTGTATTAGCCTCATTGTTTAGGTTCCCCGTTTTCGCTTTCGCAGAAGGCTTTTTCTTTATGGGGAGTTTTAATAACCCAACATAAAATCCAGTTTCATCGTTTTTGTACACAATACCTTCTTCTTCCCACGTTTGCAGAACAGATGACATTCCTTGCTGAGTGATACCAACTATTTTAGCTAGTTCAGCGCCACTCTTAGTGCCATCTAATGAGTTATAAACCAAAGCAAAATTATCTGGATCGCCTTTCTTCTTGCCACTTCGAACAATCCTGTCAATCTCTTTGATACCCAGCGCAGTTCTGGCGAGTAATGAAATGATTATTTTGTTTTGTGCTTCAAGAGTTTTGCTCATGGAACCCTCCTTTGGGGTGTCTAGTAAACGACAACAGTACAAAATTATAGGGCGAATTTAGGTAAAATGCAATACTTTATGCTTATGTATCCCAAAGCACAACGGCAAAAGGATCTCACCCTGATTGGCTTGAGCAATCGGTAAGTCCGCTTGGCCCTCTCCCGAGGGAGAGGGTATGTAGTTGATTTCTTTTCTTAATGGGCGGGTTTTTGCGCATTCTGGCGGAAGCCCGCTTTGGACTAGGGGAGAGCAACCCCTCCGCGCGGTTTCTGTTATATACTTAAACCCGAACGTATCTTTGCTCCAGGGAGTCGTCTCATGCTCAACATCGAAAAGGTGGACACCCACAACAAGGCCCAGGTGCGCCGTTTTGTGGAACTTCCGCATCGCCTGTACCGCGACTGTCCACAATGGGTGCCGCCGCTCAACCTAGATGCATATAACCAGCTTAATCCCAAGAAGCATCCCTTTTATGAGCATTCCGACGTGGAGTTCTTCCTGGCCGTGCGCGATGGCCGCGACGTGGGTCGCATCGCCGCCATCGAGAACCGTCCCTTCAACCAATATCACCACTCGAAGGAAGCCGATTTTTATTTCTTCGATTGCGAGAACGACCCCGAGGCCGCCGCGGCCTTGTTCAACACGGTCTTCGACTGGGCCAGGGCGCGCGGGTTGGATTGCGTGGTCGGGCCGAAGGGCATGGGTCCGCTGGATGGATATGGCATCCAGGTCCTCGGCTTCGAGCATCGTCAGACCATGACCATGCTCACCTACAACTATGCCTATTACCAGGAGCTGATCGAGTCTCAGGGCTTCGTCAAGGAGGTGGACTTCGTCTCCTGCTACCTGCCCGCCGACCAGTTCCAGATCCCCGAACGGGTGGAGCGCATCGCGCGCCGCGCCGCCGAACGCAGCGGGCTGGCGGTCAAGAAGTTCAAGAACAAAAAAGAGTTGGTCGGCTGGGCGGACCGCATCGGCGATGCCTATAACAAGGCCTTCGTCAACAACTGGGAATATTTCCCCTTTACCAAACGCGAGATCGACTTTGTAGTTGAGAATATTATGACCGTGGCCGACCACCGCCTGATCAAGATCGTCACTCACGGCGACGAGGCGGTCGGCTTCCTGTTCGCCTTCCACGATGTGTCGGCGGCCCTGCAGCGCGCCAGGGGAAAGTTGAATCCGTTCACGCTGGCGGATTTGCTACTGGAGATGCGCCGCACGAAGACGGTCTCGGTCAACGGCATGGGCATTCTGCCCGAGTACCACGGCAAGGGTGGCAACGCCCTGCTGTATGCCGAGATGGGGCGCACCCTGTTGGAGTTCCGCCAGTTCAGCCACGTGGAAATGACCCAGGTGGCCGAATCCGCGGAGCAGATGCGCGCCGACTTGAAGAATCTGAACGGCGTGGAATACAAGAACTATCGCGTGTTTCGGAAGACGCTGGAAGGATAGTTCTGTGGTTGCTCAGGAGTTGCCATGAGACATCCGCTCGAGGCTGTCCCCGTTTCGCTGCGCAGACCTCTCTTTGTGTTTTTCCTGTCCGTGACTCTCGTCATTGCGGTCGCCTTCCGATTCTTCGAGGTTCCAGGCGGGATCGTTGCCTACGAGTTGGCGGGCAGCGTGAAGAATGCGGCGGACATCCTGAAAACCTGGGATGAGGCCGCCCGTCTGAAGGCCGCCTTCGGCCTGGGCTTCGACTACCTGTTCATGCCCGTCTACGCGATGGCGATTGCGCTCGCGACTCTGCTCGCGGCGGGACGTCACGTGGGCTGGCTGAGATCTTTGGGCGCGGTGGCAGGCTGGGGGGCGTTCGTCGCGGCGGCCTTCGACGCGGTGGAAAACGCCGCGCTGTGGAGAATCCTCTCGAACGGGGCAGCGGATCCCTGGCCCATGATCGCTGCCGCCTGTGCGTCGGTCAAATTCTTCTTTTTCTTTGCAGGAATTTTGTATGCGCTGATCGTTGGGTTGAAAAAGGCACCTTCGCCTTGAGCGTAGTCGAAGGGCGGAGGATGGACTTTTTTCTTGAAGCCAGAGGTTGAATCCTCTGGCTTTTTGTTTACCTAATAGGCAGGGTGCCCTTCCATTATCTCGACTTATTGACGACCATTGATGTAACAAATATCAGGAAGGACTACATGACATTTTGTGATTATTTTCACATAACAAGGACGAATAACGCGGCTAGACTTACAACTGGAATGATGGAGAGTCTATACAAATGGAAATCGTCCCGTACGTACTTCTAAGTTTGGGCGCGGTATTTTGCGCATACAAGGCAGTGCGGTCGCCGCGTTTGCTGGCTTCCGCGCTGTACCTGGCCGTGGTCAGCGCATTGGTCTCGGTGATGCTGTTCCTGCTCGGCGCGACCGAAGTGGCCGTGATCGAGCTGAGCGTGGGCGCGGGGCTGGTGACCGTGCTGCTGGTCTATGCCCTGAGCATGGTGGGCGAGGACACGCAGGACCCGCCCTCGTACATCCCCAAGCCGTTGGCCTTCGTGCTGGTGGTCGTGGCGGCGGGGCTGGTCGGCTGGATGACCTTGCCGATGCTGCCGCTTCCGCAAGCCACGCGTGATCTGCTGCTGGTGGACGTGCTCTGGAAACAGCGCGCCCTCGACGTGTGGATTCAGATCGCGCTGATCTTCTCGGGCGTGCTGGGTATCCTCGGCCTGTTGACCGAGAGCCAGACCGTCACCGAGGACGAGATCGAGCCTGAGGCGCTGGAACCTGTCAGCGCGGTGATTGCTCATCAGGAAGCGGGCTGGCGCAAGGCGGAAGCCGCCTCCGAAGCGGAGGTCCGATCATGACTCTGTTCAATGTGTTGATTGTCACCGTGGCCTGCCTGCTCGGCGTGGGGCTGTACGGTCTGCTCATCACCCGCAACCTGATCAAGATCGTGGTGGTGCTGCAACTGTTGGTCAAGTCGGTGGTGCTGGCCTTCGTGGTGGCAGGCAAGGTCAGCGGGCATCCCGGCATCGGCGAAAGCGTGGCCGCAACGATCATTGTGGCCGACACGATCGTGGCCGTGGTGGCGCTGGCGCTGGCGGTGCAGGTGCGCATCCGCTTTGGCACGCTCGACATCCCGAAGATCTCTTCCCTGCGAGGTTAGGATGACTGGCCTTCTCGTTCCCTCTTTGATCCTTATCCCCTGGTTGGGCGCGCTCGTAGTCTGGCGCGTCGGGGACAGCCGTCCGAAATGGCAACACGGGCTGGCTGTCTCTTTTTCTGTCCTGGCGGGCATCCTCTCGCTGATCCTCATCCCGCAGGCCTCCAGCGACGTGGCATTCTCTCTGCCGATGGGGGCGCTCTTCGGTGACCTGACCTTCATCGCCGACGGCCTGTCCGTGGCGCTGGCAGCCATCGCCTGTGTGGTCGGTTCGCTGGCCGTGATCTTTGCCGTAGACTACATGCACGGCGAGCATCAACTGGGCCGCTTCTACACCTTCGTGCTGCTCTTCATTGGTGCGATGACAGGCCTGGTGCTGACCAGTAACCTGCTGTTCCTGTTCTTCTTCTGGGAAATCACGGCGCTGTGTTCCTATGCGCTGATCTCGTTCTACAACGACGACCCCAAGGCGGTGGCGGGCGGCATGAAGGCGCTCATCATCACCCAGTTCGGCGGCGTGGGACTTCTGGCGGGCGCCCTGACCGTGTTCGGGACCTTGGGCACGTACCAGATCCCCGACCTGTTGGCCCGCTTCTCCGAGCTGACCCCGAGCCTGCTGGCCGTGATGGGATTCGGTTTCCTGCTGGCAGCGGCGGCCAAGTCGGCGCAGTTCCCGTTCCACACCTGGCTGCCCGACGCGATGGAAGCGCCGACGCCCATCAGCGCCCTGATCCACGCGGCCACGATGGTCAATGCGGGCGTGTACCTGCTGGCCCGTTTTTACCCTGTCTTTGAATATGTCCCTGGCTGGACCTTCGCAGTGATGCTGGTGGGCATGATCTCCGCGCTCATCACGGCCGTCATGGCGTTGACCGCCATGGACCTCAAGCGCGCGCTGGCCTACTCGACCGTCAGCCAGTTGGGCTACATGGTCTACGCCATCGGCGCGGGCGGCATCTTTGCCAGCCAGTTCCATCTGCTGAGCCATGCGGTCTTCAAGGCGTTGCTGTTCCTGGCGGCAGGCTCGGTCATCCATAGTGCGGGCACGCGTGACATGCGCCGCATGGGTGGCCTTGGCAAGCAAATGCCCTTCGTGCGCAATGTCTTCATCCTCGGCGCGCTGGCGCTGGCGGGACTGCCCATCATGAACGGCTTCTGGAGCAAGGAACTCATCCTTGAAGAAGGCTTGCTGCACACGCCGCTGTGGGCCTACATCGGTATGTTGATTGGCGCAGGCCTGACGGCTTTCTACACCCTGCGCATGACCTGGATGGTCTTCTTTGGCGAACCACGCGAGGCGCTGCATGCCCATGACGCGGGCACGGCCATGAAGGTTTCGCTCGGCATCCTGGCGGTCGGTTCGCTGACCACCTGGCTGCTGGCGGGTCCTTTCTCTGCACTGCTCGAACGGACCCTGCCGTTCCACGAATTCCACGTGCTGACGCTCGGCACGCTGGCCGAGGAGATCTTCCTCGCGCCCGCCACCTATATCGCGTTGGGCGTGGTGGCGCTCGGGCTGGCGATCAGCTGGATGGTCAGGAAGCAGGCGACAGGTCCCGTACCCGCGGCGCTGGAAGCGCTCAGCCGCGAGAGCTTCGGCCTGGATTGGTTGAATCAGCAGGTCGTCAAGCTTGTGTCCCAATCCGCGGCAGTAGTGCAGAAGACGCAGACGGGCGAGATGAACTGGAACGTGGTCGGCATCATCGGCGCCCTGGTGGTGGTGCTGGGAATTTTATTGTGGAGTGCGTCATGAACATTCCCATGTTTACTTTGTTGGTCGGGATCCCGCTGGTGTCATCACCTGTGGTGTATCTCTTCGGACGGCTGACCACGCGCGCCCAGGTGTTGACCCGCCAGGGTTGGATCGTGCGTTTGCTGGCGCTGTTGGCTGTAGTGGCGACCTGGTTCCCGTTCATCAATTTGTGGCTGGAATTCCAGGCGCGCGGCAGGCGCATGTTCTTCAACATCGAGAGCATCTGGCTGCAATTGGACGGCATCAGCTTCCTGCTGGCTGCCATGGTGCTGACGCTTGGCACGCTGGCGATTCTGTTCTCGGGCCGCTATATGGCGGGCGATTTCGGCGAGGAAAAATATTACGCCATGCTGCTGGCCATGATCGGCCTGATGATCGGCCTGGGCTGCGCCAACGACCTATTCAACCTGTGGGTCTGGTTCGAGGCCATGGCGGTCTCGTCGTACCTGCTGGTGGCTTTCTATCGTGAACAACCTGGCTCGCTCGAAGCGGGCATGAAGTATGTGGTGCAAAGCGCGGTCGGCTCGGCGCTGGCCCTGTTGGGTATCGCGTTGGTGCTGGCGCAGACGGGCACCCTCGACATGGACCAGATCCGCTTGATGGTCGGCACGATGGACCTCAATAAGGCTGGGCTGCTGGCCGCGGGTGCGCTGTTCTTCATCGGCTTCGGCGTGAAGGTGGCGATGGTGCCGCTGCACACCTGGCTGCCCGACGCGCACTCGCAGGCTCCGAGCGGGATCAGCGCCATGCTCTCAGGCGTGGTCATTGAAGCGGGCCTGGTCGCCATGTTGCGCGCCCTCTCCACGTTGACGGGTTTCGCGCTCTCCTGGGGTTGGCTGCTGCTGGCCTTCGGCGCCTTGAACATGCTGTATGGCAATTTGCTGGCGCTGCAACAGTCGCAGGTTAAGCGCATGCTGGCCTTCTCCAGCCTGAGCCACATCGGTTACATCCTGATGGGTCTGGGCATCGCCCTGGTCAGCGGACAGCCCGCTGGCGCACAGGGCGCGGCCTTCCATCTCTTCACGCACATGCTGATGAAGGGACTGGCCTTCCTTGCAGTGGGCGCGGTGATGTACGCGTTGTTCCATGAGCAGGGTATCCATCGTCCGCTGGTGGCGCACGACCTGAACGGCATCTCCACCCGTTACCCGTGGGTGGCGCTTTCGCTGAGCATCGCACTGCTGGCCCTGGGCGGACTTCCTCCCCTGGCGGGTTTCATGTCCAAGTGGCAGATTTTCGTGGCAGGCTTCCAGAGTGGGAATGGCTGGCTGATGGGCTTCGTGGTCTTTGCGGCCGTCAACAGCGTGATCTCACTGGCCTACTACGCACCGCTGGTCAACCGCATGTATCGACGCGTGACCGCCACTTCGGTGAAGAAGGGTTCCGCCTCCATTAGCTGGACCATGCAACTGCCGCTGTTGCTGATGGCATTGGCCGTGGTCGTGATTGGTCTGTTCCCCTCGCTGATGAACTGGCTGACCGAGCCTGCGGGCGCCGCGTTGATGAGTATCTTTCGATAGGATGCTGAAGACATGTCTGACCTAATTCTCTCTCCTGTCATCGCCTTCACCTTTTACATGGCACTGGTTGCCATCCTCTCGCTGGTCGGGCGTGCTGTAGCGGTGCGTGGCAAGGCGGCTGCGGGCAAGCGCGAACGCTACGCGGGTGGCGAGGAACATGACTCTCAGCCTGCCGCGCCTGGTTACCGTCCGTTTTTCAAGGTGGCTCTGTTCTTTGCCGTGCTGCATTTGGGCGTGCTGATGATCGGTACCAGCGGTTTCTCGCCGTTTACGGGTGTGTACATCGGCGGATTGATCCTGGCGCTGATCGCCTTGATCCTTGGATGATTGGTCTGGTGGTTGAGCAGCCTGACGCAATCACGGCAGGTGCACCGAAACCATCGCTAGAAAAGAGACGTTTTATGATCACAACTCCAAACCTGATCAACAAAGTCGTGTCGGGCATTACCACCTGGGCACGGGTCAACTCGCCGTGGATCATCCACTTCAACAGCGGCTCCTGCAACGGCTGTGATATCGAGATCCTGGCCACGCTCACACCGTATTACGATATCGAGCGTTTCGGCATCAAGCTCAAGGGCAGCCCGCGCCACGCGGACGTGCTCATCTGCACGGGCCCTGTCACCCGCCAGGCGCGCGACCGCCTGCTGCGCATCTACGAGCAGATGCCCGAGCCCAAGTTCGTGGTGGCGGTCGGCTCGTGTGGCATCTCGGGCGGCACTTTCGCGGGCTGCTACAACATCGTCGGCCACATCGACGAGGTCCTGCCCGTGGATGCCTACATCCCTGGCTGCCCGCCGCGCCCCGAGGCCATCATCGACGGCGTCGTCAAGTTGCTGACACACCTCAAGAATGGCACCCGCCCCGAGCCGATTAAACCCCAACTGGGAGAGCAAGCATGAACACCGAAGCACGCCTCCAACGCGCCAAGGAGATTTTGGCGCCTTTTGCCAGGGAGACCCTCACCCCTGAAGCCAACCGTGTGGACGTCGTCATCGACGCCGCGGACCTGACCAAGGCCACCGCTGCCCTGAAATCCGCGGACTGGGGTTACCTCTCTGCCATTACGGGCATGGACCTTGGGCCTGATGCGGGTCAACTCGAAGCGCTCTACCACTTCTGCGATGCCGCCGCGGTGACGTCCCTGCGCGTGCGCCTGCCGCGCGAGGGCCAGCCCGAGATCGACTCTGTGGCCGATCAGGTCCCCGTGGCCTCGTTCTACGAGCGCGAGCTGAGCGAAATGCTCGGCGTGACCGTGGTCGGCACCCCCGACCCGACCCACCTCTTCCTGCCCGACGATTGGCCCGACGGCGTCTTCCCCATCCGCAGGGATTTCAAGATCGAGGATGCCGCGCCTGTCGAGCGGGACACGCCCAAGGTCCCCGAGCAGGGACGGATGGGTAACAAATTCATCGTCCCGATCGGCCCGCAGCATCCCGCCCTCAAGGAGCCAGGTCACTTCGAGTTCGCCGTGGACGGTGAGATCATTACGGGCGCGAGGATGCGTCTGGGCTACGTCCATCGTGGAATCGAAAAGGCCACCGAGCAGCGCAACTGGATCCAGAACCTGTATCTGCTCGAACGTATCTGCGGCATCTGCTCGCACACGCATACCAGCGCCTATGCCCAGGGTGCGGAGAAACTGGCACAGGTCGAAGTTCCGATGCGCGCACAAGCCATCCGCGAATTGGTGGCAGGCCTGGAACGCATCCACAGTCATTTGTTGTGGCTGGGAGTCGCGGCGCACGAGGCAGGCTTCGACACCCTCTTCATGTACTCGTGGCGCGACCGCGAGACCGTCATGAGCCTGCTCGAAGAACTGACGGGTAATCGCGTCAACTACTCGATCAGCATCCTGGGCGGCGTGAAGCAGGATATTGGCCTGGAACAATCCAGGTCGATTCACAAGGCGATGGATTATCTCGAAGAGCGCATCCGCTATTACCTCGACGTGGTCACCTCGGACGCGATGTTCCTGCAGCGCACGCGCGGCATTGGCACCATGAGCCGCGACGAGGCCATCTTGTACGGTGCGCTGGGACCGACCGCCCGTGCCTCGGGCCTCGAACGCGATGTCCGCGTGGATGCACCCTACGGCGCCTATCCCAAGTTTCCTGTCAGCCTGATCACCGATGAGCGCGGCGACCTGGAAGCCAAGTTCGTCGTCCGCTTGAAGGAATTGCTGGTCTCGTGCTTCACCATCCGCACCATCGTGGATAATCTGCCCACGGGTGAGTTGGCTGTGCGTTTCCCGCGCAAGGTCCCCGCTGGTGAGACCGTCAGCCGCGTGGAAGCACCGCGTGGGGAGGCCTTCTATTTCATCAAGAGCGAAGGCGGCGAAAGCCCCACGCGCCTCAAGATCCGCACGCCCAGCCTGTGCAACTGGACCTCCGTGCTGAACAAGGCGGTCGGTCATCAACTGGCTGACGTGCCGATGATGATCGCGGGTATGGATCCGTGCTTCTCGTGTAACGACCGCATGGTCACCGTCCGCCGCAAGGACGACAGCCAGACAATGACCTGGGCACAGTTGCGCGCGTATGGCATTGAAAAATATAAGAGCCGATAACATGGAAACTATCCTCGCGATTACCTCCATCATGTTCTTCCCTGCGGGTATCAGCCTGATCTTGGGTGGGATGCTATACGAGTGGGCTGACCGCAAGCTGGTGGCGCGCTTCCAGAACCGCATCGGGCCGCGCTGGTTCCAGCCATTGGCTGATACGATCAAGCTGATCTCCAAGGAGGAGATCCAGCCGCTGGGCGTCAATCAGGCCCTGTTCTTTGGCCTGCCCATCGTGGCCCTGGCGGGTGCGTTGACGGCCGCCCTGTATGTGCCGATCTTCGGCCTGCAGCCCGCACATTCCTTCCCAGGTGACCTGATCGTCACGCTCTACCTGCTCTCGCTATTGACCATGTGTACGGGTTTGGCGGGCTGGAATTCCGACAGCCGCTTTTCCATCGTCGGTGCGACGCGTACACTGACACAACTCTTCGCCTATGAAGCGCCCTTCCTGCTGGCCCTGCTGGGCCCCGCCATGGCGGCGGACTCCTGGCAGATCAGCAAGATCGTGGCCTACACCCAGACGCACTGGATGATCGTCCTGCAGCCTGTGGGGTTTGTCATCGCACTGATTGGTCTGATGGGCAAGTTGGAACTGCCTCCCTTCGATGCCCCCGAGGCCGAGACCGAGATCGTGGCGGGCGCGTTGACCGAATATTCGGGGCGCGGTCTGGCTCTCTTTCACATCGGCAAGTCGGTCGAGATGGTGATCGGCGTGACCCTGGTCACGGCCTTTTACCTGGGCGGACTCGGCAATCCGCTGATCTTCCTCGCCAAGACCCTTGGCCTGTTGCTGGTGATGGCCTTCCTGCAATCGGTGCTGGTCCGCTTGCGCATCGACCAGACCGTGGGCATGTGGTGGCGCGCGGGCGCCATCCTGGCGCTGTTGCAAATTCTGGCGCTGATCGTGTTGAAATAGGAGGCCGTCATGAAAATCGGCTCGATGTTCAAAGACCTGCTGACCTCGTTCTTCTCCAAGCCTGTCACGGAGCAGTATCCGTTCGAGCGGCCCGAGGTGGCGGAGCGGTTCCGCGGGAAGCTGTTCTACGATCCCGCCAAATGCACGGGCTGTAACCTGTGCTCCAAGGACTGTCCCTCTGACGCGCTGGAGATCGTCATCCTTGACCGTGCTGCCAAGAAGTTCGTGGCCCGTTACCACATGGACCGATGTACTTACTGCGGCCAGTGTATCCAATCCTGCAAGTTCAAATGCATGGGCATGTCCAACGAGGACTGGGAACTGGCTGCGTTGAACAAAGAGGCCTTTGAGGTGTTGTATGGACGCGACGAAGACATCGATACCCTCCTGGCAAAGTTTTCTGGAAATAAAGTCGAGCCCGCCAAACCAGAGTAATCGCTTTATCCCGCCCCGTACCTGCCTGGTGGGGGTGGGCAACGATCTGCGCGGGGATGACTCCGCGGGGTTGGTGGCTGTACGCGAGATCATCGCGCGCGGATGGACTTCCGATCACTTCCTTGCACTCGAAGGGGGTCCCGCTCCCGAAAATATTACCGCCACCCTGCGCAGGTTTCAGGCCGAGGTGGTCATCTTCCTCGATGCCGCCCACATGGACGAACCGCCTGGCTCGATTCGTTGGATCGAGTTGAACACCATCGACGGCATGAGCGCATCCAGCCACAGCCTGCCGCTCTCGATCCTGGCAGAGTTCATCGAACTGGACCTGGGCTGTACTGTGCAGGTGCTGGGAATCCAGCCTGCGCAGAACGAAGTGGGCGAGATGTTGAGCGAACCTGTCCGCCGTGCTGTGGATGAGATCGTGGAGGCGTTTACGCCTGTGATATCATCCTGAGCGAGTTAATATTTTTCGAAGAAAAAACCGCCAGTGCAACTGGCGGTTTTTTGCTATTCGATCTTGACCTTTACGGCGCGGGCCATCGGGATGGTGGAACTTTCCTCACGCTTGGTCAGCGGCAGTAATACGTGGAAGTGGCTGCCGGGGAAGTTGATCTCGTCGTAGCCCGGGCTTTCCACCCAAATGCGCCCGCCATGCGCCTCGACGATGCCCTTCGACAGCGCCAGTCCCAGCCCTGAGCCGCCGCCCTTGAAGCGCGTCTTGCTGGTGGAATGTTTGGTGAGCTGCCCGGGCTGATAGAACTTGGTAAAGATGATCTCGCGCATGTTCGGGTCCACGCCCACGCCCGTGTCGGTGACCACGATCTCCACGCCGCCGTTGGGCAGTTCACCTGCGTTTGGGCTGACGGTGTGCGCGGTGATGATGATCCTGCCCTGGTTGGGTGTGAATTTGATGGCGTTTGCGATCAAGTGTTGAAATACCTTGCGGATGCTGTTCGGATCCACTTTGACGTTGGGCAGAACGGGCAGATCGATGGTGATGGACTGCTGACGCTCCTTGAGCGTCTTGCTTTGCTCGGTGCAGACCTCGGTCAGCATCGTGGACAGGCTGGCGGTTTGCAGGTTCAACTGCATGGCGCGCGAGTCGATCTGGGCAATGTCGAACATCGAGTCCATGATCTGGTGCAAACGCAGAGTCCCCTCGTGCATGCCCTTGATGATGGGCTTGTAGTTCGAGTCGAGGTTGGTATCTTCCATCAGCATCTCGGTGTAGCCCTTGATGACCGTCAGCGGGGTGCGGAGTTCGTGCGAGGCAATGCTGATGAAATCGGACTTGGTCTGGTCGAGGCGTTCCAGGTCTCGGTTGGATTTTTCCAGCGCACGGCGGGCCTGGCGCAGCTCAGTGTTGAGACGCATCAGGTTGTCCACCAGACGGGCGTTTTCGAGCGCCACGGCGGTCTGGTTGGCCAGCGCGCTGAGCGTGACCAGGTCCTCGTTGGTGTAGCGGTTGCCGCTGAGTTTTGCGCCGAAGGCCAGCAGGCCGATCCACTTGCGTTTGGCGAAGATGGGCACATAGACTTCGGTCTCGAGGCGGCGGAACCACTCCCGCTCGAGCGGAGGCACCGACCGATATGCCGGGAGCAGGTCCAGGTCATATTGGAGCAGGGGGCGTTGTTCGCGCATGAAGTAGGCGGCGATGGGACCCGTGTCGTCCATCTGCAGGGCCATGATCTGCCGTTCGGCCTGGCTGCGGGCTGAGCGCAGACGGTAGAGCGTCTTGCCTTCGTCGGTGGTGCCACTGTCCACCAAGAAAAGGAAGCCGCGTTCCACCCGCATGGTCTCCATGATGATGCCGACTGCCACCGTGGCCAGACGGTCCATTTCGAGGATGTTGCTGATGCTTTCGCTGTATTCGTGCAAGGCGCGGCCCGGGTCGTACTGGTCGGCACGCAGCCAGCGGTCCACCATGCGGCGGACGGCGCTCAGCAGGGGCGTGAAGGCCAGTGACAGCACTAATGCGATGCCTGCGCCGATCAATAGCGGATTGTAGTTCGATGCTGCGCGGAAGACGGTTTGTGTGAAGAGAAAACCCGCGATGTAAATGGCGACGATCAACAGCGTGGTGATGAGATAGATCAGCACGCGCCGAACGATCTGACGCACGTCGGGCAGGTCGTGGGTCAGTGCCACATAGGCGAGGATGATGGCCGCACCCAATCGCAGCGGGTTGCCAGGCAGGGCACGCCCGCCGATCACGAACAAGTCGTTGATCAGGACGAAACCATACAGGATGATCCAGTAGGACAGACGGTTGCGGAGCAGGGGCTGGCGCGTCTGTTGTTGCGCCCTCATCACCGTGATGATGCCTCCCAGCACGAACACCAGCCAGCCCGCCAGCGCCCAGACGGCCCCCAGTCGTTCGCGCGGAAGGGCCCACTGTCCGTTGGCCCATACAATCTCGGGCAGGCCCGGCATGCTGACGAGCAGGGCCGTCAAGCCTGCCACCCAGACGCCTCCCGCCACGGCCCAGGTCCACCAGTTGGCGCGGCGCATGAAGGTGTGGATGGTCAGCATGGTCACGAAGACCAGCGCAAGGGCCGAGTACAGTTGGATCTCTTGTACGATGGGGTCGGTCAAATTGGGCAGACGGCCGCTGCGCCAGAAACCTTCCCCCGCCGTCAGCACGAGCGAGATCAACGAATACGCGGCCACCAATCCGCCGCTGGCTTCCTGTCCTTCGCTGCGTTGGAAGGCGAAGATCAGCACGGGTAGGTAGAGCAGCGCCAGGAGGAGCAACCCGATCAATGTGAGCAGTTGTGGGTCAAGTACGGGCATTACCCAAAAGTATACTCGAATTCAACGAATGGGGTATCATTAAGATTGTAAGGCCCTCAAGTTCGACGCCGAAATTTGTTTGTTGAGGTTCCCATGCTCATTTCCCGTTTTGCGCGCCAAAAGTATCAATTCGACCTGGACTTCTTCAGGCCCGATGGCCGCGCCACCTTCAAGGATTATTCTGCTGCCCGCCGTTTTGCAGAGCAGATGTCGGTTCATCGTGCGGACCCCGTGCCTGCTTCCGATATCCAGGCCATGGCCCTGCTCGACGAGGTGCTGCGCATCCTCCTGCGCCAGTATGAGTTGCAGAATCCTGGCCTGCTCACCCGCGCCCTGGGTTATATCCAGGCAGGACTGGGAGAGCCGCTCGATACAACCCTGATTCGCTTCATCGAAGAGTTCCCACCCCTGGCCGTTGCAGGCGGGGTCGTCAGTGCGCCCCAGTACCTTGAAGGCGCCGCCGACGGCCGTCCGCATCGCCAGATCGCCGTCGAGGAGTTGTTGCTCATTCACGTCAGCAACCAGAATCCCGCCATTCATCCATATCGGGACCTGTTCGATGATTCACCCCTCAAATCCCCCGCGTATGACAAAACGCTGACCCTGCTCGGTCGCTTCCTCTCGCATCAGCCGCCTTTCAGCGGGTCGGCCCAGCGCAGCGGTGAGACGCTGCTCGATCTGCTCACTGCGCCAGCTAAGGCTTCACCGTATTCACTCGAAGGTCAACTGCAATTCATCATTGACAAGTGGGGTTTCCTGCTTGGTGAGAGTTTTATCTTTCGCATTTTGCGCGGCATGGACTTCATCCGCGAGGAGGTCATCCGCCACGCAGGGCCAGGCCACTTCAAGCCTGAAGCACCCGTCCCGACCTATGGCGGCGCGGACTATGCCGAGTACGAACGATTCAGTCCCGACCGTGACTGGATGCCGCGCCTGGTGCTGATGGCCAAGAACACCTACGTCTGGCTGGAACAGCTTTCGCGCAAATACGAACGCTGGATCCAGACCCTTGACCAGGTCCCCGACGAAGAACTCGACCTGCTGGCCCAGCGTGGATTCACGGGCCTGTGGTTGATCGGCCTGTGGGAGCGCAGCCGCGCCAGTCAGCGCATCAAGCAGCGCATGGGGCAGCACGATGCTGTGGCTTCGGCTTATTCCCTGCATAGCTATGACATTGCTGAGGACCTTGGCGGCTGGAACGCGCTCAACAATCTGCGTTCACGTGCCTGGCAGCGCGGACTGCGCCTCTCTGCCGACATGGTCCCCAACCACATGGGCATCGACTCGGAGTGGGTCATGTTGCACCCCGACTGGTTCCTGTCGCTCCCGAACCCGCCTTACCCTGGTTATACCTTCAACTCCGAAGACCTGTCCGATGATGGCCGCGCGGGCATCGTCCTCGAAGATCATTACTACAATCACTCCGACGCCTCGGTCGTTTTCAAGCGCTACGATCGCTCCTCGGGCGAAACGCGTTACATCTACCACGGCAACGACGGTACTTCCTTCCCGTGGAACGACACTGCTCAACTGGATTATTCCAAAGCCCAGGTGCGTGAAGCGGTCATCCAGACCATCCTGCATGTGGCGCGTAACTTCCCCATTATTCGCTTCGATGCGGCCATGACGCTGGCCAAGAAACACATCCAGCGCCTGTGGTTCCCTGAGCCAGGCTCGGGCGGGGCCATTCCCTCGCGCGCCGAGCATGGCATGACCAAAGCGGACTTCGACGCCGCCATCCCCGAGGAATTCTGGCGCGAGGTCGTGGACCGTGTCGCTGCCGAAGTGCCCGATACCTTGCTCCTCGCCGAAGCCTTCTGGCTGATGGAAGGGTACTTCGTCCGCACGCTGGGCATGCACCGCGTCTACAACTCGGCCTTCATGCACATGTTGCGCGACGAGGACAATGCCAAGTATCGCTCGGCCATCAAGAACACACTGGAGTTCGACCCGCAGATCCTCAAGCGCTACGTCAATTTCATGAACAACCCCGACGAGAAGACCGCTGTCGAGCAGTTCGGCAACGGCGACAAATACTTTGGCATCGCCACGGTCTTGTCCACGCTGCCTGGCCTGCCCATGTTCGGCCACGGACAGGTCGAGGGCTTCCACGAGAAATATGGCATGGAGTTCCGCAAGCCGAAATGGGAGGAGACTCCCGACGATGGCCTGATCCGCGGCCACGAGTGGAAGATCTTCCCGTTGTTGCATCGCCGCCACCTGTTCGCCGAGGTGGAAGCCTTCCAGCTTTACGATTTCTACACCGCTGACGGCCACGTAGACGAGAATGTCTTTGCCTACTCCAACCGCCATGGCGACGAACGCGGACTGGTCATCTATCACAACTGCTACGCCGATACCCGCGGCTGGATCAAAGTCTCAGCCGCCGCGTTGGACAAGAACTCGGGCCAACTCGTGCAGAAGACCCTGGGCGAAGCGCTCGGCCTGCCGCGCGAAGGCTACGCCATCTTCCGCGATTACACCTCGCACTTGGAATTCATCCGCCCGTGCGCCGAGATCTGGGAGCGCGGCATCTACGCCGAACTGGCCGCCTATCACTGCCATGTCTTCATGGATTGGTGGTTCGTGGATGGTGAGCAATGGGCCGAGGTTCATCAGGCTCTCAACGGCGCAGGCGTGGACTCAGTCCAGGCCAAGTACGATGAATTGTTCGCTGTGAAGGAAGAGGAAGTTGCCGAGGAAGTGAAGGGCAAGAAGCCGCGCAAGAAGGCTGCACCGAAGACGAAAGAAAGTGCAAAGAAGACTCCTCCCACGAAGAAGCCCGCGGTCAAGAGCGAGAAGGCCAGCACGGCGTCCAAGTCGAAGAAGACTGTGACGGTGAAGAAAAAAGAAGTCGCGGTGAAGAAGCCTGCGGCTACGAAAAAGACTTCAGCGACGACGGCGAAGAAACCCGCGGCGACTAAGAAGCCTTCACCCAAAAAGACTTCCACAACGAAGAAGCCTGCGAGCAAAAAGCCTGCAAAGGCTGAGAAATAAAAAAACACTGACTGCGTAAAAAAAACAGCCCGACATTCGTCGGGCTGTTTTTTTTACCTTCTTGCTGAAGGTCGATAGGGGTATTTTGGCACTTCGTGGCTGAACTCGTAGCTCTTCATGATGGCTTCGATGACCTTTTTCTGCTCCTCGGTCACCTGTTTGAACTCAAAGCCGATATCATGGAAGTTCGGGCTGACGTCAGATTCGCACCAGGCCACGCGTGCGGGGATGGAGATGCGCCGCACGGTCTCCTGCTCGAGGGCGGGCACCACCAGTTGCAGGGTCAACTCTGTGCCCACTGCCACGGGCTTCTCACCGATTACCATTGCACCCAGGGGGGTCAGGTCTCCCAGATAGCCCAGCATCATGCCGCCATACAGGTCAAAGACCTGCGAATAGGCGATCAGATTCTTTCGGTCCTGTTTCCGTCGTTCCTGCATAACGCACCTCTTTCATTTAGTGTACTTGCAGTCAGGCGCAGGAGAATTGCATTTTTATGGTAAAAATGTCGCTATGCGTTGGATCTATGTTTCCCCTCATTTGGATGATGCCGTGCTTTCGGCGGGCGGTTTGATCTACGAGCAGGCCCGTGCGGGCCAGCCCGTGGAGATTTGGACCATGATGAGCGGATTCCCGCCCGAGGAGGCCATCTCGCCCCTGGCGCAGGTGCTCCACTATCAGTGGGGTTTCCCGACCGCTGAGGAGGCCATCCGCGGGCGCCGCGCCGAGGATGAGGCCGCCGCTGCCATGGTGGGCGCCAAAACCGTTCACTTTGACTTTTTGGATTGCATCTACCGCCGTGGCGCCGACGGAAGCTGGCTCTATGCGATGGGCGTCTTCGACCCGCCCGTCGACGAGGAAGCGGACCTGCCCGACCAGATCGCTGCGGCCCTTTTGGCCCGCCTCCAGCCCGATGACCAGGTCATCTGTCAGTTCTCGGTCGGCCGCCATGTGGACCACGTCACCGTGCGGCGGGCTGTCGAGCGGCTGGGGCGTCTGCTCTGGTATGACGTGGACCTGCCCTACGCCTTCAACCACCCCGAAGAGGCGGCCCCGAACACGGCTGGGATGAAGGAATCGCTCCAACCGGTCACGGAAACAGGCCTCAGGGCGTGGCTGGAGGCGATTCAGGCCTATAAATCGCAACTTTCGTCCATTTTCGAGACCCCCGAGGGCCTCCTGGAAGCGGTCCGTGCCTCCTGGCGGGACAAAGGTGGGATCGGCTTGTGGAGGCCCGAGTAGCCGTTTAGCCTTGCCTCTGCCTATGAATCATGATATAGTATGCCCGCTCGTTGGGAAACCAATATAACCATTGACCCTTTGCATCTCTGAGAAGAGATGCAAAATTCTATTTAGCAGGATATCAGCATGCCAACCAATTTCCTGACCAAAGAAGGCTATCAGAAGCTCCAGGATGAGCTGGACTACCTGCGCAATGTCAAGCGCCAGGAAGTGGCCAGCCGCCTCCACGAGGCCATGGAAGGCGGGGAACTGATCGAAAACGCCGAGTATGAGGCTGCCAAGAATGAGCAGGCCTTTGTCGAAGGCCGTATCCAGGAATTGGAGACGCTCCTTGCCACCGCTCGTGTCATCGAAGAGAATGGCAAGGATAAATCGGGCTTGGTGCAGATCGGTTCCAAAGTGACCATCAAGGAACAGGGTTTCGACTCTGAGACCTATGTCATCGTGGGTGCGGCCGAGGCCAACCCGCGTGAAGGCAAGATCTCGAACGAGTCTCCCATCGGCAAGGCCATTTTGGGCCGCCGCCACGGGGAGGAAGTGGCTGTCGAGACGCCCAGCGGCACGTATAAGGTGAAGATCGTCAAGGTCAGCTAACAGGCGCGCGCCTGTCTTGCCTCGCGCACCTGTTTAGGGCGCGAGGTTTTTTTTATTCAGAAAGGTCATCATTCATGCCAGAATATAATTCGCTCGAAAAGATCCGCTTGCAGAAGTTGGAAGAGTTGCGCGCCGAAGGCGTGGAGGCATACCCGACTCGCGCCGAACGTACGCACACTTCTGCCCAAGCCATTGCCGAATTCGAGGTGGCCGAGAAGGATGCCTTGATGGGTTCAGCTCACGAGGTCAAGGCCACGCTGGCGGGACGCATCCGCGCCATGCGTTCGATGGGCAAATTATCCTTTGCCCACATCGAAGATGGCAGCGGCAAGATACAGTTGTTCCTGCGCGTCAACGAGGTCGGCAAGGAACGTCTGGCCTTCTTCGACAAGATGTTCGACATCGGTGACTTCATCCAGGCGTCGGGCGTGATGATGCGCACCAAGACGGGCGAAGCCACCCTGCAGGTCCTGGACTTCAGGCTGCTCGCCAAATCCGTCAGCCCGCTGCCCGCCGACAAGGATGTGAAGCAGGACGACGGCACAGTGATCCGCTATGCCGCGCTCGAGGACCCCGAACTGCGCGCCCGTCAGCGCTATGCGGACCTGGCCGTCAACCCCGAGGTGCGTGATACCTTCCGCAAGCGCGCGACCATCGTCAAGGCCCTGCGCGAGTTCCTGGATAGCCACGACTTCCTCGAGGTGGAGACGCCCATCCTCCAGCCGTTGTACGGCGGAGCAGCGGCGCGTCCGTTCATCACGCACCACAACGAGTTGGAGCAGGACATGTACCTGCGCATCTCATTCGAACTGTATCTCAAACGCCTGCTGGTCGGCAACCTGGAGCGCGTCTACGAGATCGGCCGTGACTTCCGCAACGAGGGCGTTTCGTTCAAACACAACCCCGAGTTTACTCAGCTTGAGTTTTACTGGGCTTATGCAGACTACCTCAAGGTCATGGAGTTGACCGAGCAGATGGTGGCCTTTGTGGCTGAGAAGGTCAATGGCACTACAAAGGTCACGTATGGCGAATACGAACTGGATTTCAAGCCGCCGTGGCGGCGCGTGGAGATGCGTCAGGGCATCCTCGAAACCAGCGGCATCGACATTGCTGAACACAAGACTGCCGCCGACTTGTTCCAGGCCATCCGCGCCAGGCACCCGAACAAGACTCCCGACCCAAAGGTGACGCGCGGCAAGATGATCGACTTCCTGCTGGGTGAGTTCCTCGAACCGACCCTGATTCAGCCGACCTTCCTCTATAACTATCCGCGCGACATTTCGCCGCTGGCCAAATCCATGCCTGGCGACCCGTTGACGGTGGAGCGCTTCGAGGGGTACGCGGCGGGCTTCGAGTTGTGTAATGCCTTCACTGAATTGAACGATCCGCTTGATCAGGAACAGCGTTTCCTTGATATGGGCCGCGATTACACGGACGATGAGGAAGAGAAGAATCCGCTCGATGAGGATTACCTGCGCGCCATGCGCTACGGCATGCCGCCCAACGGTGGATTCGGCATGGGCGTGGATCGCCTGGTCATGCTGCTGACGAACAAGCATTCCATTCGCGAGGTGTTGTTATTCCCCGCCTTGCGCAAGGAAGAGTAGCCGTGTCCGATCTTCCGCCTGAAGAAGAGGCGCGCATCCGCCAAATCGCTCAAAGCGGCAGAATGATCGAGGCGATCAAAGAGTATCGTCTGCTGACCAACGCGGGGCTGGCGGAATCCAAGGCTGCAGTGGAAGCGTTGCGCTTCGGGACCAGTGCACCTGTCTCTGCCGTATCAGCGTCGTCCCGCGAACAACAGATCCTCGACTTGATGGCGCGTAATCAGGAAATTCAGGCGATCAAGTTGTATCGCGAATGGACCAACGTTGGGCTGAAGGAAGCCAAAGATGCTGTCGAGGCTATGGCGCGCGGAGAGATGGGGACCATCCCCGTACCCGAACCTTCTGTGGTGATGGATGGTGCTTCAGTTGATGACCAGATCCGTGTGTTGTTGGCGAAGCGCCAGAAGATCGAGGCGATCAAGGTCTATCGTCTGGCCACGAACCTGGGTTTGAAAGAAGCCAAGGATTATGTGGAAGCCATTGAGGAGCAAATGCCTGCAGTCAGTCCGCCAGGTTTAGACTTTTCCAGCGACGACCCGTTTGCCGAAGAGAACAGTCGTACGCGCCGTATGTTGGTGCTGGCTTTCCTGGCAGTGGTGATCGTGGCAGCGCTGGCCTACCTCTTTTTTAGGAATGGATTTTAAGGAAAAAAGCCCTGTTGCCAAACAACAGGGCTTTATGTTTGAAAGGGATATTATGTCAAAGAAGACTCTCTATCTTGCATTGGGCGATCTGCTGGCGATCTTCATTGTGACCGTGATCGGATTCGCTACACACGGCGAGGCGGGATTAGCTTTCCTGCCGCGCATGGCAGCTGCATTCTTCCCCGTTTCGCTGGCGTGGTTCATCCTGGCGCCCGCGCTGGGACTCTTCCGCGCGGAAAATGTCTCGGAGCCGAGGCAACTCTGGCGTCCCGTGCTGGCGATGATTTTTGCCGCGCCGCTGGCTGCCGTCCTGCGCGGACTGCTTCTCAACGCGCCAATCATCCCGATTTTCGCGGTGGTGCTGGCGTCTACCTCCGCGTTTGGGATGTTGGTCTGGCGTGCTTTGTACTTGTGGGTTACTCGGGGGAAATCAAGCTGACGGGACTTCGCATCTCGTCGAGCATGTTTAGGAAATGATCCACCACGTCGGGATCGAACTGTTTCCCTGATTGTTCGCGAAGGTAGGCCAGGGTCTCCTCGTCGGTGAGCGCCTTGCGGTAGGGACGATCGGAGCGCAGGGCATCCCACACATCCACTACGGCGAAAATGCGGGCCTCGAGCGGAATGTCGATGCCCCGCAGGCCGAGCGGATAGCCACTGCCATCCCAGCGTTCATGGTGGAAGTAGGGGATGAGCAGGGCCTTTTCGAGATATTGGATGGGGGAGAGCAGCATTTGGGCGTAGATGGGATGCTTGTGCATCACGGTCCATTCCTGTTCACCGAGCGGACCTGGCTTGAGCAGGATTTCGTCGGGAACGCCCATCTTACCGATGTCATGCAGAATTGCGCCACGCTGGAAATTGGTCAATTGCTCGCCCTGAATGCCCATGCGCGTGGCTAATTGCATCGAGACCGCCACCACGCGCTGGGTGTGACCCTCGGTCTCCTTGTCGCGCAGATCGAGCGCACGGGACCAACCCCGCAGGGTGGCTTCGTAGGCCTGGGACATTTCCGCGTTGGCGGTTTGCAGGTTTTCCAGTAGCTTCGAATGATCGATGGCGATGGCGGCCTGTCCTGCCAGGGTTTCCAGGTAGTTCCGCCAATCATCATCGGGATGGGAGGCGCGGTCGAAGACCTCCAACACGCCCTTGAGCTCATCGTGCGCTATCAACGGGACGGCGTAGTAGGCGATGGTGCCCTTGCCGTGGATCAAATCTGAGATGGCGGGATCGCGAACCGCCAGGTCGGGGTAATGGACCGTCTGCTTCTCGCGCGCGGCTCGGGTCGCGCCGTCCTTCACCAGGCCGCCAGGCTGGGATGGGTAGGCGCCGAAGAAACCGAGGCTGGCCTTGAGGTCCAGTTGATCGGTACGGGGATCGCGCAGGAGGATGGCGGCGGCTTCCACTTCCAGTAGGTGTGACAGACTCTCGAGCAGGATGTAAAGCGTGGAACTCAGGTCGGAGTTCGAGGTGATGGCCTTGTCGATGGCGCGCAGGGCGGTGATGCGTTCCAACTGTTGAGTGACCTGATGTCTGTGCAGTTTTTCCTGGTCGGAGAGGAAGCTGGTGAGCAGGGCCACGCTGTTGAAGGAGATGATCTGGAACATGACGCGCTGGACAAAGAGGGTGTCGATCTCGTTCATGTTGAGGATGACCAGCGAACCGCTGACCAGACTGGCGGCAAAGGCCACCAGCAATCCACCCGCCTGCCCAAAATAAAAAGCCCCCACGAGAATGGGGATGATCTGTGAGAAGGCGAACATCTCACGCAGTTCACTGGTGGGGGTGGGCAGCAGGAAGGTCCCGAGGGCGGCGACGCTGATCCACGCGGCAATCACGACGATGGATACGGTGTTCGAGATCGTGATGCGCGACCTTACCATCGGAGTTCCTTTTCTTTGTAGAGCCATCGCTGCAGGAGGACGATCAGCAGGATCGTGGCAACCACGTCGATGGTGGTCTCGGTCAGCAACCCAAGTACCAGGGTGTTGAGGTGTTCAAAGGTTAGCAGGCCAAAGCGCCAGTAGGATAGGATGTTGAGCAAGTGCCCGATGAGGACGCTGAAGGCGGCTGGGAACTGCGCGCGCGATCCGCCCGCCAGGCCTGCGGTGGCGCCCATCAAAGCGTGAGGTAGGATGGCTGCGAGGTCGTATAGGTCAGCCCCCAGCCAGGCGGAGAGTCCCGTGCCGAGGGCACCTGCCACGGCACCGCTCATGGGGCCGTAGAAATATCCCGCCAGGATGGGGAAGATCATGTTCAGCGCGATGTCAGCCGAGGGGACGAACGGATTGGGGATGTATTGGACGATGAAATGCGTCAGCGGGTATGCCAACGTGAGGATGACCAGCCCAAGATGCCCGCGCCTGCTGTTTTCCATGTAGGTATATTATAGTGACTTTATTTTTCTTTGTAAATTCATGAGGGGAAAATCCAACGGAATTTACCTTACAAAAAAGGAATGGATGCATTTGCATCCATTCCTTTTTCATGCTAAGCCCGTTTCAGGAAGCGGACGATGGCGACGAGGACTACGCCTCCCAGGGCCGCCACGAGGATCTGGCCGAGGAAGCTGGTGGCCTGTAAGCCGACCAATCCCGCGATCCAGCCGCCGATCAAGCCGCCCAGCAGACCGATGACCAGGTCACCGATCAGGCCGAAGCCGCGGCCGCGCACCACCAGGCCAGCCAGCCTGCCTGCCACGATGCCCGCGATGATCCAAACGATGAAATTCATGGGGAACTCCTCTGGTTGATTGTCTTGTCGTCATCCGCGCGGATGACTTTAGTCCTTATAACACAAAGCGGACCTGGCTGCGAACCCCTTGAAGTACTATGGTGTACAGAAAAGTTGGTCAAGTATCACCACTTCCCAGACCAATGATAAAATACCCTCATGGACGAACCTGCCCTGATCCACGACGCCCAACGCGGCAACCTTGACGCCTTCAACACCCTGGTGTTGCACTACCAGGACACCGTCTTCAATACCGCCTTGCGCATCCTTGGCGATGAAGACCAGGCTGCTGATGCCGCGCAAGAAGCCTTCATCTCTGCCTTCCGCAGCATCACTTCCTTCCGCGGCGGCTCCTTCAAGGCCTGGCTGATGCGTACCGTCACCAACGCCTGTTATGACGAGTTGCGCCGCAAGAAGCGCCGTCCCACCACACCGCTCGAACCCGAGCTGGACGACGGCGACGAGATGGATTCCCCGCGCTGGCTAGCCGACCCCAACTTCACACCCGAGCAGGTCGCCGAAGCCGACGAGGTCGAGCATGCCATCCAGCACTGCCTGGAAGCCCTGCCCGTCGAGTTCCGCGCCGTGGTGGTGCTGGCCGACATCCAGGGCATGGACTACACCGAGGTGGCCTCCTCCGTCCGCGTTCCGCTCGGCACCATCAAGAGCCGCCTGGCTCGCGCAAGATTGCGATTGCGTGAGTGTTTGCAAGGCTTCGCGGAACTTTTGCCCGCATCCTATCGTCTGGAAGGAGAAAACGCATGAAAACTCCTACCTTCCGCGACGTTGAACTGCTTTCGGCCTATCTGGATGGACAACTGTCCCAGGCCGATTCTGCGCGCCTCGAGTCCCGCCTCAAAGCGGACCCCGACCTGCGCGCCGTCATGGACGATCTGTCTCAGTCCCGTACCCTGCTCCGCAAATTGCCCCAACGCCGCGCTCCCCGTAATTTCACCCTCACGCCCAAGATGGCGGGGGTCAAAGCGCCCCTGCCGCGCGCCGTCCCCGCCCTGCGTTGGGCTACGTCTTTTGCCACCTTCTTACTGTTCCTCTCGATGGCCGCCAACGCCCTTGCGCCTTCCTTTGCTGCCAGTCAAGTACCCTATGGCATCGGTGGAGGGGGAGGCGGAGATGACCAGGTCCCGATGATGGAAGCCATGCCCGCCGCGACGGAAGCCCCCGCCACCGAAGCGCCCGCCTTTGCGGCGGCGGCTACCGAGGCCCCTGCCGCTACCGAGCCTCCCGTCCTGGCCTTGGCTCCCACGGAGGTCCCCGCCTTGGATAATAGTCAATCCATGGCCCTGCCCACCGAGACCGCACCCGACTCAGCCATGAAATCTTCTACTGAGGCGGCACGCACGGTCGGACCGAGTGAGCCGCCAGCTCCTGAACCTGTCCGCGCACCCGTGCCGCTGGGCTGGCAGATCGCCCTGCTGGTGGTGGCCCTTTCTACTGGCGGTCTGGGTTATATCCTGGCTGAGCTTGCCAACCAGTCATGGCGCAAGAAAATGAAATAAGGTTTTGTCCGCGCTGTGGCGCGCCCGTGGACCACGCCGAACGTTTTGGCAAGGTCCGCGCGGTTTGCCCGCAGTGCGGCTGGATCCATTTTGCGGACCCGAAGGTGGCCGCGGCTGTCCTGGTCGAACAGGACGGCCGCGTGCTTTTGGTGCGGCGTGTCAACGAACCGTATCGCGGCTTGTGGACCCTGCCTGCGGGCTTCGTGGATGCGGGCGAGGATCCTGCCGAGGCGGCCGCCCGCGAATGTTTGGAGGAGACAGGTCTGAGGGTCCGTGTGACAGGGGTGGTGGGCGTTGTGCCCGGGCGCGAGCATCCACGCGGCGCGGATTTCATCCTCGTCTATGCCGCTGAAATCGTGGATGGGAGCCTGGTCGCTGCCGACGACGCCGATGCCGCTGATTGGTTCCCCCGCGACGCATTGCCGCCTCTGGCTTTTCGTGCCACCCGCGTGGTTCTGGGGCAGGAATAACAAGATCTGGATCACAGCCTTCGAGATGCTGTTCCCAAAAATAGACCAAAAGTATGGTTGTCAAGCGGGCATACCCTTTATATAATGCCCGAAACTTTTTATCGCCCAAGAAGGAGAATGAATGAAGAAGCAAGGTTCGTATCGTTTGTTTGCATTGATGTTCGTGTTCGTGTTTGTCAGCCTGGCCTGTTACGGCGGCGGAACGCCTACTCCCGCGCCTATTCAACAGCAACAACAAAGCCAGCCTACCCCCGTCCCGCAGCAGCCGACCCCTGTGCCCCAGCAGGATGTTCAGCCGACGCCCGAACAGCAGAGCTCGGGTGGCCTGACCACTTTCACGGATCAGAACAAGTATTACGCCATCGACATCCCCAGCGACTGGGCCTACAGCCAGACGGTGGATTCTGAGAAGAACTATTATTACATCGACACCTTTACCTCGCCTGACCAAATGGCTCTGGTGGAGAACATCGTGTACGATGACGGCAAGCCCTTCGCGGGCAACGACAAAGGCAAGTTTGCGTTGTACCTGCTCAACACCTTCTATAGCAAGACGGGTAAGGAAGGCGATATCCGCGTCAGCGATGACCGCATGATGGAAGACGGCAGCGAACGGCTGATCTGGACCTCGAAAGCAGGCGGCTACTCAGGCATCTCATTCCTCGAGACTCGCGGAACCAACACCTTCCTGCTCTTCACCGTCGAATGGGTGAATAGCGCAGAAGACCAGTACAAGTCCACGCTCGACGACGTCATCGCCAGCTATCGCGTCCCGTAAATAGCTTCAATTTTTGGATCGCTTGTAGCGCAAGATGCCATCTTGCGCTACAATTATTTTAATGACCATTAACCTGCGTCCCTCTCCCCTGGCGGGGACCTGGTACCCCGCCGACCCCGACTCCCTGGCCCGCAGCGTGGACGAGTATCTTGCCCAGGCTGAGCTGCCCGAATTGAACGGGGAAGTGTTGGGCGTCATTGCTCCCCACGCGGGACATATCTACTCGGGACCTGTGGCGGGCTACGCCTTCGCTGCCTTGCGTGGGCAAACCCCCGACGGGATCGCCGTGCTCTCGCCGTATCATAACTTCCACACCAGCCCGTTCCTCACCAGTTCACACAGCGCCTACGTCACGCCGCTGGGGGAAATCCCTGTCGCGCAGGATCTGCTTGAGGACCTGGATGACCGCCTGCACCACAGCCTGGGCGTCGGTCTGACGCGCGTTGCCCGTGACCGTGAGCATTCGCTGGAAATTGAACTCCCCTTCCTGCAACGCTCGTTGGCCAGACCATTTCACCTGCTGCCTGTCATGGTGCGTGTCATCGATCCGCACCTGGCCGAGGGGTTGGGTCAGGCCCTGGCCGACCTGTTGCGTGGACGGAACTTCCTGTTGGTGGCTAGCACAGACCTGTCGCATTTCTATACCCAGAAGCAGGCCGAACGTTTCGATGCGGAGATGCTCCGTCAGTTCGAGGCTTTCACGCCCGAGAGTCTCTTCGAGACCGAGGAGGCGGGCAAGGGCTTCGCCTGCGGATTGGGTGCGGTGGCTTCGGTCCTGTGGGCGGCCCGCGGCCTCGGCGCGGACAGGGTCCAGGTGCTGCATCATGCCACCTCGGGCGACGTCACGGGCGATTTCTCGTCCGTGGTAGGGTATGGCGCGGCGGCGATTTTGAAGAGCAGGGGATAGAGGGGCTACTTCACGGATTGTCGAAGAGTTGCTCGGGGAATTGTCTTACTAAAGATTACTTGAGAAAATCTTTGTGACCTCCGTGGTGAATTTTTTCAAGGGGGACGATTATAATCACCCCATGTTTGCGCGCATTTCGGTCAACCTGCCCGCCGTGAGTGGGAGTTTCGATTACGCCATCCCGCCCGAGTTGGCGGGGCAGGTGACGCTCGGACAGCTGGTCACGGTGCCGTTCGGGCGGCAGACTGTACAGGGCGTGATCCTTGAGTTCGTGGAAACGCCGTCCGTAGCGGAGGTGCGCCCGATCCTCTCGACGCTCGACCCGCAGCCTGTGCTGACTCCCGCACAGATTCAGTTGGCTCATTCCCTGGCGGACTCCACCCTTGCGCCGCTGGCTGCCTTCGTAGACCTGATGCTGCCGCCCGGCCTCAGCCAGCAGGCCGATATGTTGTTCACCTTGCGTGACCCCAATCTCCAACTCTCTGACGTATCCCAAACGGCTTCGCGCCTACTCAAATTGCTGCAGGAAAAAGGCCCTCTGCGCGGACGGCAGATCGACCGCCACTTCGCCCAGGTGGACTGGCGCAAGACCGCGCAGATGTTGGTCCGACGCGGCGTGCTGGCGAGTCAATCCGTGTTGCCCGCGCCGACGGTGCGCCCCAAGTTCATTCGCGTGGCGGAACTGGCCGTCGCGCCCGAGGTCGCCGAGGCGGCCATGTCCAGCCTCGGCAAGACCGAAGCCACGCGGATGCGGCGTGCG
This sequence comes from Chloroflexota bacterium, assembly GCA_016191845.1. GTDB lineage: Bacteria > Chloroflexota > Anaerolineae > Anaerolineales > Villigracilaceae > JACPVF01. The sequence goes on along the minus strand of JACPVF010000018.1, from coordinate 14,245 downwards.
GCGGCCCTGCGATTCCTGATGCGCGTGCCCGACGCGGTCAACGTCTCGTGGGTCTATGCTGAGAGCGGATGCAACCTGGCCGACTTGCAGGAGTTGGCCGAACGTGAGTTGATCCTCTTGCGCGAGAGCGAAATCTGGCGCGACCCGCTGGAGAAGATTCAGATCTCCGAGGCGGAGCGCAAGCCCGAGTTGACCGCCGACCAGGCCCAGGCCTGGGAGCCAATTCGAGCGGGCTTCAAGGCGCTGGCGGCGGGGACTTCCATCCCGCCCTTCCTCCTGCAAGGCGTGACGGGCTCGGGCAAAACCGAGATCTACCTGCGTGCGGTGGAAGAGACCGTGCGGCGCGGCAAACAGGCCATCATCCTTGTGCCTGAGATTGCGCTGACCCCGCAGGCTGTGCGCCGTTTTCTGGCGCGTTTCCCCGGGCAGGTGGGGCTGGTCCACTCGAAGTTGTCGGACGGTGAGCGCTACGATACCTGGCGGCGTGCCCGCGCGGGGTTGCTCAAGCTGGTGATCGGCGCTCGCTCGGCGCTGTTTGCGCCACTGCCGAACCTGGGCCTGATCGTCGCGGATGAGTGTCACGACGGCTCGTACTATCAGGCGGACCCGCCCTTTTATCATGCTGTGGAGGCAGCCCAAGTCTATGCGCGCCTGACGGGTTCGGTTTGCATCCTGGGCAGCGCCACGCCTTCCATTATTCAACGGTATCAGGCCGAGCATGGTGCGCTGGCGCGCCTGGAATTACCCAACCGCATCCTCAACGTCAACGGTCTGCCGCCCGTGCAAGTGGTGGACATGCGCGAGGAACTCAAACAGGGACAGCGTGGCATCTTCAGCCGCGCCTTATTGGAGGCGCTGGCCCAGACTCTCTCCAACGGCGAGCAGGCCATCCTGTTCCTCAACCGTCGCGGCACGGCCACTTACGTTTTTTGCCGCGACTGCGGGTATGCGCTCAAATGTCCGAATTGCGATACGCCGCTGACCCTGCACCTCGAAGCACGAGAGACCTTGCGCTGTCACCGCTGCAACTACGAGCGGGGCAAGCCGCACAAATGTCCGCAATGCGGTGGGACGCAGATCCGCGAGTATGGACTGGGCAGCGAGAAGGTCGAGGCCGAGGCGCAGGCCCTCTTCCCCAAAGCGCGCACCCTGCGCTGGGATTGGGAGACCACCCGCCAGAAGGACGCACACGAGATGATCCTGACCCATTTCTCCAACCATCAAGCGGATATTTTGGTGGGCACGCAGATGCTGGCCAAGGGTCTGGACCTGCCGCTGGTCACGTTGGTGGGTATCGTCCTGGCCGACGTGGGCCTCAACCTGCCCGACCCCTTCGCGAGCGAGCGTGTCTTCCAGGTGCTGACGCAGGTGGCGGGCCGTGCGGGCCGCAGCGCACGCGGCGGACAGGTGGTGCTGCAAACCTTCCAGCCCGAGAGCGCGATCATCCAGGCGGCGGCGCGGCACGACTTCGAGGGTAATTATCGCGCGGAGCTGACTCAGCGTGAGCGGCTGGGCTATCCACCCTTTGGGCGGCTGGTGCGGCTCGAGATACGGGACCAGGACGAGGGTCGGGCGGAGGCGGAAGCGCGCAAACTGGCCGACCAACTCTCCGCGTGGATTCGGTCCGAGCGGCGGGTCGAGACGGGGCTGATCGGTCCCGCGCCCGCCTTCTTCTCCAAGGTGGACGGCATCCACCGCTGGCAGCTCATCGTGCGCGGACCCGACCCTGTCGCCTTCCTGCACGGACGTATTCCCAGCGGCTGGCGGGTTGAAGTGGACCCGATAAGTTTGCTATAATCAGATGCATTCTTAGCACAGGAGGCAGCAATGCAGAGTTTTACCCGTGGTTGGTCTTTTCTTCAGCAAGCCTGGTCGATGGCCTTCAAGGATAGGGACTTGATCAAACCCTCGATCTATGCCCTGATCGTCGGCATGATCGTCTCGGTGATCGGCATCATCCCCATCGCGTTGTCGGCCTTCATCTTCGGCACGGACAGCACGGTGGGCCAGGCGATCCTCTTCGTGCTGGGCGCGATCCTGGTCTTTGTGCAGTTTGTGGTCAGTTATGTCTTCTCAGCCATGACCGTGTACCTGATCTACGGGTATCTCGCCGAGGGCGATGGCCGCATGGATAAGGCCTGGGCGATTGTGCGCCGCGACTTCTTCGACATCCTGACCCTGGCGGCGGTCTCGACCGTGGTCAACCTGCTGCGCCAGTCCGCGCAGAAGAACCGTAAGGGACTGCTGGCAGGTGTGCTTCGCGCCGCAGCGGGTGCGCTCGAGGCCCTGTGGACCGAGGCGGCCCTGTTGGTGTTGCCTGCCATGGTCATCGACGACCTGAACCTCAAGGATGGCCTGGAGCGTATCCTCAAGATCACCCGCGAGAACCTGCTGCTGGTGGGTATCAGCGCGGTGGGTGTCAACTGGGTGACGGGGTTGATCGGCTTCGTGCTGGGTGTGATCGGTGCAGTGCTCGGCTTCGGCGTGGGCTATGGCATCATCCTGGTGACGGGTTCCGCCACGTTCGGCATCGTCATCGGCATTGTGTTGGGCGCGCTGATCTTCTTCTCCTTCGTGATGGTGGCCAGCGTAATCAGTACCTACACGGGCACTGCCTATCACACCTGCCTGTACATCTGGGCCCGCGAGACCGAGAAGGCCCGCGCCCAGGGACAGACCTCCGCCGTGGCTGCGCCTGCTCCGCTGGCGGCCGTGCTGGGTTGATATGCAGCCCGAGCGCCGTCGTGAGTTGGTGAGTTGGGAGGAGGTGAATCGCCTGATCGACCACCTCCTGCCGCAGTTCAAGCGCGAGTTCACCGCCATGGTGATGATCACGCGTGGTGGCATCGTGCCAGGCGGGATGTTGGCGGAAGCCATGGATATTACGCATGTGCTGACCGCTGCGGTGGATTTCCCTGCCGAATCGTTGCAGCAGAAAAGTGCGTTGATGGCCTGGCCTGAGTTCATCCAGTTTCCTGCCGATGACAAGCTGCGCGGCCGCCCGACCCTGATCGTGGACGATGTATGGGGCTCGGGCCGCACCATCACAGCGGTCAAGAACCGTGTCTCGGCGGCGGGTGGATTCCCTGAAACCTGTGTGTTGCATTACAACCCGTACCGCAGCCTGTTTGGCGGAGTCCGCCCCGATTACTATGCCGCCGTTACCGACGCGTTCATCGTCTATCCGTGGGAAATCGATCGCGGCACCGACCACGTGCTGCTTGGCGAGATTTGAAAGCTGTATGAACTCCGTCGAAGTCACCACCGCTGCCAAGATCAAAGCCTTGCGTGCCAATGAATACTTCAACGACTTGCCCGAGTCCATGTTGAAGGAGATCGCTGCACACATGCGTTTGTGCGAGGCTCAGCGCGGCGAGGTGCTTTTCTGGGAGGGCGATCCCTGCGCGGGCTTGCACATCATCGAGCAGGGTAGTGCCAAGATCTATCGCCTCTCCCCGCAGGGACGCCAATACATCGTGCGTGTCCTGCAGGAAGGCGATACCTTCTCGGAGGTGCCCGCCTTCGATGGCGGCCCGCATCCTGTCAACGTGGAGGCGCTGGAGACTTGCCGCGTTTGGGTCATCGACAGCGTCCTGTTACGGCAATTGGTTTTGTTGCATCCGCAATTTGCGCAGAAGGTGTTGACCAATTTCGGGCAGATGTTGCGCGGCATGGTGCACAAGGTCAGCGAGATGGCCTTCTATCAGGTCACGCATCGACTGGCGCGCCTGATCAACGAGTTGCCACAGGAGGATGCGCAGGGACGCCCGACTCCGCCCCTGACGCAGGAACAACTGGCGGCGCGGTTGGGCACTGTCCGCGAGGTGGTGGCGCGTTCGCTCAGAGAGTTGGAGCGCAGCGGCGCGATCCGCATCGAGGATCGCCGCATCTACGTGGCCGACTCTGTTGCGATGGAACAGTGGACGCATCCCTATAACTAGCTCGTCATTGCGAGGTTGCGTCAGCAACCGAAGCAATCTCAAGATTTTCTGATCTACGCCGCCGTCTTGGGCGGCGGATTTTTCTGAAAGATATGACTCCCTTCCATGAATCTTGACTTTCTCCGCGATAGGAAATTCCTCTGGTCCATGCTGGTGATTGCCGTGCCGGTGGCGTTCCAGCAGCTCATCACCGCCTCGCTCAACATGGTGGACGTGCTCATGGTGGGGCAGTTGGGCGAAACCTCCATTGCCGCCCTCGGTCTTGCCAACCAGGTCTTTTTTCTGCTCATCCTGTTCCTGTTCGGCGTGACCAGCGGCATGGCCATCTTCACCGCCCAGTTCTGGGGCAAGGGTGACACACACAGCATCCGCCGGGTGCTGGGAATTTCGCTTTCCATCTCCGTGTTGGCGAGCGGACTGTTTACCCTGGCGGCCCTGCTGGTCCCCGAAACCATTATGGGCTTCTACACCGAAGACCGCGCAGTGATCGAACTCGGCGCCAGCTATCTGCGCATCGTCGGGCTGAGTTACATCATGGTGGGCATTGTTACCTCGTACATGGCCGTCTTGCGCAGCATGGCCATGGTCATGCTGACGGCCGTTGTCACGGTCATGGCGCTGATCTTCAAGACAGGGCTTGGCTATATCCTCATCTTCGGGAAGTGGGGACTGCCCGCATTTGGTGTGCGCGGCGCGGCCATCGCCACCGCCCTTGGTTGGACCTTCGAGCTGGCCCTGCTCCTTATCCTGGTCTACGCCCTGCGGACTCCCCTGGCCGCCAACCCGCTGACCTTCTTCCGCTTCGACCGCGCCTTCCTGCTCAGGGTGCTTCGGACCTCCATGCCCGCCGCGGTCAACGAGGTCTTCTGGTCCTTCGGCATCACGGTCTATAACGCTGTCTACGCCCGCATCGGCACGGACGCCATTGCCGCCGTCAACATCAACGCCACCATCGAGGAATTGTTCTTCGTGCTGTTCATCGGCCTGGGTAATGCCTGCTCGGTCATGGTCGGCAATAAGATCGGCGCGGGCGAGAAGGAAATCTCCTATGAATACGGGCGGCGCTTCCTGACCTTGGGCATCCTGGGGGCGCTGCTGGCAGGCATGACCGTCATCCTGATCCGCGAACCGTTCATCGGTCTGGGGTTGTATGATATTTCTCCCGCCGCTGCGGACAACCTGCGTATGTTGATGCTGGTCTTCTCACTCAGCCTGTGGCTGCGCGTCCACAACTTCATGCTGTTCATTGGCGCGCTGCGTGCGGGCGGGGATACGCGCTTTGCCATGTTTATGGAGATCTTCTCCATCTGGGTCGTGGGTGTGCCGATGGCCCTGCTCGGCGGATTTGTCTTCCACCTGCCTGTATACTGGGTGTACGTCATGGTGCTGGCTGAAGAGGCCGTCAAGGCCATCGTCATCCAGTTCCGCTTCCATTCGCGCAAGTGGATCCACGATCTGGTCAACGCTGAAGCGTGAGCCAGATTGGAAGTAACTAAAACGTGGTTCAGATTACATCTGAACCACGTTTTCATTTTGTGCTGGATAACCTTTGAGCTAATTTCGGCCCCGTATGCTGGCATCGATCTTATGCATTATATTTTTCAGTCTCGTTTTCCCCATTTCGTGAGGGGGCATGTGCAACAGAATCTCGCAAACTCCTGGGGTGACGTGTGATACAGCCCAGCTAATTTCATTATCGCCAATGGAATGATCGCCACCCTGGTCCAGTTCGAGTGCCAGTGCGGCATAGGCTGCGGGACCTACGATATGTTTTGTTTGCTGAATATCCACCAACGGATGTGTATAAGCGCTGGATGCTGCCAGGCCCGCGGCGCGAGCGGCCGCTATAGCTGCCGGGCTTTCCGCATCACGCGCAGCAGAAAACGCCGCCAGGGAAAGCAACCGCAACTGGGCGCTTCGTTTCCCTCCATTGGCGAACACTCGAATCCCCTCGATGGCGGCACGCGGGCGGGAGTCTGCATTCGCCTGATTCTCGTAAACGGTGAGCGCTCTCTCGGCACAGTCCGCGGCCCAACTCCCCAGAGACCTGAGGGATTCCAGGCTGAGAGAGAAATACTTGGCCTCACGCGCCATCGTTTACCTCCATCGATCTTTCAAAATCATGGGATGCCATGAAGACAATGTATACCATACCAGGTTGCAATTGTTCCCAAAATAGCCCTATGGGGGCCACTGTTGGGAGGCTAATCCAGGTGTTCCCATTCGGGGATTAGAAACAGAGAAAATGCAATCATCAAGGCGCACGCCAGGAGAATACTGAGATAGGATGTTGGCGCAGACGAGCGTATCATTTGGTTAAGAAGTGCCGTCAGGATCCACGTTCCTGTCAGTGTATAAACCCCAAATTTTCTCCGCTTCCAGATCCAGAACAAGCCAACACAACCGAGAAGGAAAACCAGGGCGTAAATGGGAAGCGCATCTTTTGGCCAGAGAAGCGGGTCATAACTCTGGATGCCCAGCCATGACAAGATCATATAAGCGAATCCCAATGGATAAGTAAATGCCAGGATTGTAAGAACAACAACAAAACCTCGACCGAATCTTATATGGGTAGCGGTTGTCATCTCTTTCTCCTTTGATCCTGAAAAGTCGATGATCGATCTTTAGACCCTTGTTTTTAACGGGCAGACGTTGAGCAACTACGAATTTTCCAGAACGCTGACTGTTAAAAAGATGCAAGGTCTTACTGATAGCTCGCGCTGTGACAACTTCCTTGCGAATAATAAGCTGATGTCATCATTTATGAATGTTTTTGTAGTGCAACCCTACAACGCCTGAGCGAAACGTTTTTGATCCGATAAGCTCCAATGTGAAATTCTTGCCCAATTCGAACAAGCGGGGACCTTTTCCTGCAACGATCGGCTGAATGAGAAAATGGTACTCGTCGATCAGGCCAGACTGAGCAAGTTGTGATGCAATGTTCAATCCGCCAATGGAAATATTCTTGCCCGGCTGTTGTTTTAGTTTCACGACCTCTTCTTGAAGGTTTGAGCGAAGAAACGTTGTGTTATTCCATTCCACGCTCTCCAACGTTGTTGAAAAGACGATCTTGGGAATCGAATCGAACGCGCGGGCAAATTCGTTGGTCGCTTTTGATTCCGATTGATTCACTGCGACATCGTGCCAGTACGGATACATCAGATGATAAGTGTTGCGCCCGAAAATTTCAATGTCCGAATCCTGCAGGAGCCCGGTAAAGTACTCGTGCAGCTCGTCGTCGGCGATTACCGATTCATGTCCGCAGCAGCCGTCAATGGTGATATTGATGGCAAAGACAACTTTTCTCATTTTGTATGCTCCTTACTTTTAAGATTTATATAGCGGTTGCCCAACGATTGACGTAAGCCCTGCTCTCTCTGCGGGGTAACATGATACTGCCGTCAACACGCCAGATTTGCACATACAACTTAATTTTTTGGCAATCCTCAAAAAATTGACGCGACAAATATTAATCAACAAAATATTTTAGCTCATCTGTAACCTAAGCACTAAAGCCGCGATTTTGCATTTAATTTCGCGCCTCTTATGCGTCCATTTCTTCACATAAACCATTGATTTATGCAAAAAGTTAGAACTTTTGAAACTAAGACTAGCAATAAAACGCGTCAAAGACTTTGCGGTCTTCTGGTTTCGGCTTTTGTGTAGGATGCGGTTCTTTTTGTGAAGATTCCACTTGCCACTCGACTTGCTGATCGTCACTAATTCGTAGGGCTTCAGCAACAAGAGCGTCAACGTCCAGCCCAAAAGTGCCGTCTCCTTTTTTCTTCATGAGCGCATTTGTAACTGGCACCGCAACATAGGCATCTTCGTATATGATACGACGCATGCGCAACATTATGGAATGTGTCTCTGCTTTATCTGACATGGAATTTTCCTTTGTAATTTAAGAGATGAACTGCTTTTCGTAGAAGCGCTGACCGGCGAACGTTACCTGTGCGTATTTCGACACTCCCTGCAGTCGCGACATCCAGGCGAGCACGGACTCTGTTCGGGAGCAAGATAAACCCAAATTCACGCTTCGCGAAATACTCGCCGTAGGCGCCGCACGCTGCCGAAGGCGGCAGTCCCACACTGCCTGTCCTGAGCTTGTCGAAGAGTCAGGCCGCTCGCCTTTGTCGGGTGTATGCTTTGTTAGGCCGCTGGAGACAGATCGGACTCGGGCTTGATGCGAGTAAAGAGATTGGCCAGGAGCAGACATACGATAGGTCCAACTACTCCCCAGCCGATGATGCCAATGGTATTGGCTTGCGCAGGTGAAACGGGAAGCCATACAAGCCCCAGAAGGCAAAGGATGGCGGTCAGGACCATTAACATGCGCACCGCGTTCTCCAGCCCACTCTTCCCCTGAAATACAGGAGCTGCAAACAGCATGGAAAGCGCGAAGAACCAGTCCCAGGCAAAAAAGTCCAAAGCTTGCGGCAATGGTGGCCAACTGGAAGGAACGAAGGACGCGACCCATATTGACGCGATGGGGGTAGGCTGACGGGCAACGCTGAACAGGGCGAAATTGACAACGGACGTGATGCCTGCAAGAAGGATCATAAATGCAAGAGCAGCCAGACTGTAGGACTTGCGCTCGGGTGCTGCATAGGCATGAACGGCAACCATGGTGAGAACGAGGAAAGGCGCCATGAGGACAACAAGCGCAGACATGATGGAAAGATATGGATCGCTGATTGGCGCCGAGGAATCCTTGGCGGAAAGGAAGGCTAAACCTGAGGTGACAGCATATGCCTCATTCACAATGAATGTAGTCCATGCTCCTATCATTCCCAGGGTTCGATCCTTCGAGCGGAAGCCTGATCCCTGAATTGCATTTACTGTTTTCATATTCGAGACCTCTTATCAGTGGCCTAATGGCTTGTGGCATCATCTCCGAGTGGAGCGAGTGAGATACCTGCGTGTGGGCGAGCAAAGCGAAACAGGGTGCATGTTTTGTCGGGCGGTGTTTTTCAAAAACCATAAATTGATATATGCGCTTTGCTATTTATATCAAATGTACTTCGTTGCCAATTAGCAAATCTTTGTATGAGCCGCATTCCTGCAATTCGTGCCATTAAATCCATCTCACCAGGGGTAATTAAGCGACACACGATTGGCGACATAGTTATACCCTGTGCGGTGAATTCAATATGGTTTTCTTCAAGTAACTGTGTTACTGGATCATAACGGGCAACATCAAGGCCGACTGTCTCTTTGCCTACATGCTCGGCGTGAACGTAATCGGGTTTATCTGGAGAAATCCAAGCATGTGGCATGGCTGTTTCAACTATGAAATATCCATTGGGTGAAAGATGGCGTGCAGCGTTTTCAAAGCAACGAATCTGATCATCCGCGGTGAGGAGATTAAAGATTGTGTTGAAAACCAGATATACGAGTGAGTAAAGTCGATCGGTTGTGGCATTACTCATATCCCCAATAGTTACATTGATATTTTTGCCATCGGGTTTGGCGTGAAGTTGCTCAACCATGTGAGGTGATAATTCGATGCCATCAACTTTGACACCTTTTGCTGCTAACGGAAGCGCAATACGTCCTGTACCAATTGCAAATTCGAGCGCTGTACCTTCTTTTGCAAATTCTGCAAGAAAAGAAGCCGCAGATTCTTCATCGCCACGTTTGTAATCGTCATAGTGTGCGGCTACATCTGAACCAAAACTTTTAGCAGGGTCAAAATCTTTCATTATCTATTCCATTCGTTTCATGGTTTTTAATAAATATATTTTCAACGGATAAACCGCCCAACGGTTTGCGACATCGGCCCCGAGCGGAGCGAAACAGGGTGCACGCTTTGTTGGCTGGCTATTCGGAACGCAAGCCTGACAAATTTTTTGCGGACTTTAACCTCTTGCAAGAACCAATAACTTACCTACCCAATGATACTGGCTAAACCTTTAAGGGAGGTCCAAGTAACTCCATGCCATGCAAGCGCCACAATTCGGGGTCTTGAGGAGGCATGGCATTGGCTTTTGTGACCTCTCGAAAGAAAGCTTCCATTTTTCCTGCTGGCATGAAGACGATTAGGATTCTGCCGCGTGTGTTGCCTGTATATGCCCAAACATGAGGAACTTTGCGGGGAGCAAGGACCGAATTGCCAGGGGTTAACCTGAACGTTTCTTTACCCACTTCCAAGTGGAACTCGCCTTCGACAGCATAAAACCACTCCTCTTGGTCGTAATGCAAATGTTTCGCTGGGCCACCCTTCTGGTGAAAGGTGTTCTCGATAATAAAGACATCCTTACCATCCTTAGACGTCACTTTGAAAGTGATTTCACTCACGCCCAGTCCGCGATGCTCGCCAAACTGATCTTCATTTGCGGCAACTCGAAGGACTGATCCCTGATTGGTTTGAGACTCAAGAAAATTACCCATAAAAGACTCCTTTTTCAGCATTATCTCATAACATTGACTTTGCAAGAAGCCAGCCAACGGTTTGCGTAAGCTCCGCATGTTCTCTGCGGGGTACCCGCGTGTGGGTGGGTGTGGACTCTCCTTGGGAGCAGGAAAAGCTCGAAGCGAGCAAAATCCAACACTGCCTGCCCCGAGCTTGTCGAAGGGTCCCGTGAGCGAAGCGAAACGGGGTGCACGCTTTGTTGGCTGGCTGTTTTGCTACGGATACGCCTGCTCAAACACATCACTTCCACTACAAGTCATAGCCATCGGTTGACCATAGGGTAATCCAATTTCTTGGATTAACGTGTCAATCGTTTTAATAAATTCAAGCGAGAATTGAATGTAATTTTGACCATCAATGTTTACCTGCCAGGGTCCTCCGATATAAATCATATTCGATTCATTTGTGTTCAATTCAATCTTTGAACCATCTGCTAGGGTAAGTGTTGCCGCCCAGTCAGGGTAGTTATCATAACAAACTGTAAGAGGGAATTGAGAATTGATTGGGATTAAATTAATCAACGAGTTTCCAAGTGCCTGTACCGTTTCGATATTGACTTTTGCCTTTGTATTTTCTTTTAGTGTGATAGGCGTTAAGTTCTTTAAAGTTACAGTTGGATCAGTATCTGCTTGGTTAATGTCAATAGTGTATTCAATTTGATCTCCCATTCCTCCCCATTTGTACTCAATATGAACTTTTGTAATATTTTGCTTAAGAATGTCTGGAGTCTCAACGATAGTAAAGTTGTCGTAGTAGTATCTATAAAACAGCGGAGTTGAAAGTGCAAAGCCTATATTATCTGATATGGCTTTACCAAAAGCATTTTTAGCAATATCTGGCATTTTTTCGTCATCTTTCAAGCGCTCAGCATATGCAAACGCCAAACTTGCCCAGTCGCATGAGTTTTCAGGAGCAAACAAGTAAATTAATTCTTCAGAAGTTTCTTTTTCAGGATACCTTTCTGCTGCCAGGTTTTCAACATCACATTCTCGAACCTCTTTTATCTGTTCGTCTGATAATGGCAAATAGGCGTTACCTAAAGGAAATAAATCTGAATACGCTTCAATTGTCATTGTAGGGCGAGGTGTAATAGTAGGTGTAGGTGTTTTAGTCGGTGTTACTGACGGTGTCAAAGTAAGGGTGGGCGTTGCGGATGAAAATGGCAATATAGGCAAATTTGAACAACTTGAAAAAAGAATGACAAAAAGTAATTGAACAATAATCTTAATTTTATTCATTACGTAACCCTTCCTTGTTTATGGATTAAGCCAGCCAACGGTTTGCGACATCGTCCCCGAGCGGAGCGAGTGGGATACGTGCGTGTGGGCGGGCGTGGATAATGCTTGGGGGCAGGAAAAACCCGAAGCATGGACAATGCTCGCCGTAGGCGACCGCTTTGTTGGGCTGCATATTTTGCAAGATAAGTTTGCCTTACTCAATTTCACTTTTTGAACCTTCTACAACAAAATGCTTTTCATCTGTTGTAGGCTGAAATAATCTCCACTGTTCGCCTTTTGAACTTGCTGGAAACATTCTAATTCGATAATCTCCAGAAAGGTAAATCACTGCTCCGCCAAAATCATCAGATTCTATGTTTTCAACGACTAGCAGATTTGTGATATTCATATAAGAGCCAGTTATAGGGTCAGTACCTTGTAAAACTTCGCTCATCTTTTTATCTTGAATACTTCTGCCCTTTTTCTGAAACGAATTATCGTCTAGTTGCTCCATATCAAAATACTCACCCGTTTCGGCTGAGTAATACAAATCTCCCCTTCCTGTAATTACACTATCAGAGTTTTCAAGCCGCCAGGGACATTGTATGTGCAAAGCATAGTCGCCAACACTAGCCTTTTTGTCTTTGTGTTTTCTGTTCTCAACTTCTCGAATTGTGCCAAAATGTAGAACCAACATATCTGCAGCACGGCGCGATAAACTGAGCGGTAAGCCCATTAACTTTTCGAGATTCTTTTTTGTCTCAACTTTTATTGATGACATACTATGATGTTCCTAACCTGCAGTCCAACAGTTTGCGTAAGCCCCGCATGCTCTCTGCGGGTACCTGCGTGTGGGCGGGCGTGGACTCTGCCTAGGGACAGAAAAAACTAGAAACGAGGAAAACTCTCGCCGTAGGTCCCACACTGCCTGCCCTGAGCTTGTCGAAGGGTCAGGACGGTCGCCCCGTGAGCGAAGCGAAATGGGGTGCACGCTTTGTTGGGTGCATCTTTATGATTCTCAACGAACTCCGAAAGTAAGACATAGTTTATTGATGTCGATCTGGATATCCAAATCGAATTTGCTTTTGAGAGAATAAGCCGAAATTCGTTAAACTTGTGGTGTATGAAATATGACAGCCAAAGGGTGGTTCTCGCCTCGTATCACCACTGTCCGTCCATGACTGACCTGGCTTGATGAAATACGTTTCGCCATAAACCTCTACCACCGCCGTTCCATCAGTATCTACACTGTAAAGAGTAGCAATGGGGGTATCACCAGGATCTAACGTAAAAGGCAATGTATCCACGACATATATTCGACCTCCCCAATCATTAAAGACAAAAAATCCTACTATTGGAGAAGACAAAGTCGGAAGCCCTTCTAAGTCTTTTTCGATCCACGGTTCACCGGTGGATGTGACTCCCAAGTCCCGTTCGATCCACAGTTCATCAGAGGAAGTGAATTCGTAGAGCGGCGCAGGTGCTTCCGGCGCACAGTTGCATTGATCTGAGCAAACGCTCCTTCCTACATATTCAAGGAATATGGAATAACCTTCCGGAATCTTAGAAATCCCTTTTTCGAAGTTGACTGCACGCTCCAGTGAGGAGTTTGAGGAACAGCCTGAGAGGAAAAGGAACAAGGTGAATAGCGAGAGTAGTTTGATTTTCATTTTATTTGACTTGATGGCACCCAACGGCTTGCGTAAGCCCCGCATGCTCTCTGCGGGGTACCTGCGTGTGGGCGGGCGTGGACAATGTTTGGGAGCAGGAAAAACTCGAAGCGAGCAAAATCCCACACTGCCTGCCCTGAGCTTGTCGAAGGGTCAGGCCGCTCGCCCCGTGGGCGAAGCGAAACGGGGTGCACGCGGTGTTGGGCGCTGAATGAATTGAAGACTTGATTGCGGATCAAAGGCATCTTCCTCATTTTACGACGAGTACATCTATCACAGCCCATTTTCAGGACTTGATTTCAAAAGTTGCCTGGTTTCCAGATAATTGATAAGCCATTTTCGAAATAAATATTCTTGCCAAATCGTGACAACTAAGAGCGCCATGCAGATAGCCGTTGCAAGGAAATTTTCTTTATCGACGAAGAAGAGCGCTAGTGGAACAACTAGCAAGTAAAGCGGAGAAACCCATAAAAAGATTCTGAATACTTGAATCAATACCCTGTCTGTTTTGACAAGTCTCTCCTTCACTGGATCTGGCATTCTGGAGAAACTCTGTGCGTATTTTTCTCTACTGAAGTATCGAAAAAGGGCGAAGAGGAGAACAAGAATGAGACCAACCGAAACACATGAGAAAGCTGTCGAAGAAGTGAAACTCATAGATACTCCCAAAATACCCAAGTATGAACATTGGGTCTCTGTTTTGGATTCACTTTTCCCTGCAAAATGTTTTTCCACATGCTAAAGACCAAGCGCCCAACGGCTTGCGTTACCTGACCAGCGGGCGGGCGTAGAAAAAAACTCCAAGACCAAGATTCTGTTTGGGAGTAGGAAAATGCTTGAAAATGCCGCAGACTCCCGCTGGTCAGGTAGTATCATAAAAAGCGGACATGGCAGATCGATGTCAGGTAGGTCGTAGCAAGACCGTCGTGCAGCAGGATCGCCATGTCCGTTTGTCAGGAGAGCCCGAACAGTTGCAAGGTCTTGAAGACCGAATACTAGCGT
>JACPVF010000001.1 GCA_016191845.1 Chloroflexota bacterium | reverse complement strand
CTCCCTGCATAGGGAGAGTGGATTGAAACAGCATTACCCATTTCCTGCAGGGCCTGCTCAGACGTCTCTCCCTGCATAGGGAGAGTGGATTGAAACAGATATGGCTATAAGACAAGACAAAGCGAGGAGTCTCTCCCTGCATAGGGAGAGTGGATTGAAACAGCCGCCAATGGCAAAAAGGGGGGGCGTCCTCGTCTCTCCCTGCATAGGGAGAGTGGATTGAAACCCGCTCGCTGAAAGGCTCTTGCAAGACTTATCGAGTCTCTCCCTGCATAGGGAGAGTGGATTGAAACACCTGCGCAGGCGGCCCGATGATCTACGAGTATGTCTCTCCCTGCATAGGGAGAGTGGATTGAAACAAGACTTAACTGCTTGCATAGGTGCTTCAAGTCTCTCCCTGCATAGGGAGAGTGGATTGAAACCCAATACTGAATGCCAGGCTTCGGCTGGGCAGGAGTCTCTCCCTGCATAGGGAGAGTGGATTGAAACACGGTCGCGTTCATGGGGTCTCCTTGCGGCACTTGGTCTCTCCCTGCATAGGGAGAGTGGATTGAAACTTTCAATAAGGAGAAGGACGATGGCTACAGTTCCAGGTCTCTCCCTGCATAGGGAGAGTGGATTGAAACACACCAGGGACTACCTTACCGACCAGCACTTTGTCTCTCCCTGCATAGGGAGAGTGGATTGAAACCCAGTTCCAGATCATCTATGGACGCGGGCCGACGAAGTCTCTCCCTGCATAGGGAGAGTGGATTGAAACCCTACAGCATCTGCATCTGGACGGGCAGCGCGGCGGTCTCTCCCTGCATAGGGAGAGTGGATTGAAACAAAACGCGGCCGAAATTATCGAACGTGCCCAACGTGGTCTCTCCCTGCATAGGGAGAGTGGATTGAAACTCCGTGTACGCGGTGGTGCGTTCGGCGAAGATAGGTCTCTCCCTGCATAGGGAGAGTGGATTGAAACTGTTCCTTTGCTTTCGATGCTGCGGCCTGATCATCGTCTCTCCCTGCATAGGGAGAGTGGATTGAAACACCGTGCTGGAAAGTTCTTGGGTATTGCGGGCGTTCGTCTCTCCCTGCATAGGGAGAGTGGATTGAAACCTCGTTTGTGACCGTCATAAAGGCGGACCAGGCGGTCTCTCCCTGCATAGGGAGAGTGGATTGAAACCACCCGTCAGGCTGGAAATGTCAATGGTCATGGCGTCTCTCCCTGCATAGGGAGAGTGGATTGAAACTGGGTCTCGATCCGCGCGTCCTGCGGAGGCCAGTGTCTCTCCCTGCATAGGGAGAGTGGATTGAAACGTTACTGGGGCACGAAGCCATGCTTCAAACAGGTCGTCTCTCCCTGCATAGGGAGAGTGGATTGAAACCCCAGCGCATTTTGACCATTAAGAGGACATCATGTCTCTCCCTGCATAGGGAGAGTGGATTGAAACCTCCAGGTCCCAGGCATAGCGCACTTCGCGCGCGAGTCTCTCCCTGCATAGGGAGAGTGGATTGAAACTCGACAATCCACGCGGAGATTTTCTCCAGCGCGGCGGGTCTCTCCCTGCATAGGGAGAGTGGATTGAAACAATGTCTTTTCGTTCAGGCCGACACCGCCACCGCGTCTCTCCCTGCATAGGGAGAGTGGATTGAAACTCATCTGGATTAGCCAGCCGAGGGCGCGTTGATAAGTCTCTCCCTGCATAGGGAGAGTGGATTGAAACCCCTGGTCACGTCCAACCTGCTTACCGTGGTCGAGTCTCTCCCTGCATAGGGAGAGTGGATTGAAACTGAAAAATGAGGTTTCAAATTCGGTGCGCCATGTCTCTCCCTGCATAGGGAGAGTGGATTGAAACGAGATCATGGCCGCCGTGTTCGGTGCCTTCCTGGTCTCTCCCTGCATAGGGAGAGTGGATTGAAACAGCGAGTAGGATGCCACCCAATCCTCATCTGGGTCTCTCCCTGCATAGGGAGAGTGGATTGAAACTTTGCCTCTTGGCTGAGTTCGTCGTAGAGTCCCCGTCTCTCCCTGCATAGGGAGAGTGGATTGAAACGCATTATCGAATTTAGGCGCGATGGGTGGACGCGGTCTCTCCCTGCATAGGGAGAGTGGATTGAAACCTTGCGCAGGAAGTTGAGTTGCATGTTGATCGTGGTCTCTCCCTGCATAGGGAGAGTGGATTGAAACCGAGGACGGTCGCATCGGTGGGATGAAGCCCGTCGTCTCTCCCTGCATAGGGAGAGTGGATTGAAACCCGTTGTTGGCGATGGTGTGGATGGCGTCCAGGAGTCTCTCCCTGCATAGGGAGAGTGGATTGAAACGATGTCGATGTGTTCCCCGTTCGTGGCCTTGAGGTCTCTCCCTGCATAGGGAGAGTGGATTGAAACTCAATAACGTGGTTTCGGCGGATGACACGCCTCGTCTCTCCCTGCATAGGGAGAGTGGATTGAAACTTGTGTGAGAAGGAGACCGTATGAAGAAAAACCTGGTCTCTCCCTGCATAGGGAGAGTGGATTGAAACTGCATCTTGCGCATAATGCGCTCGACCGTTTCGTAGTCTCTCCCTGCATAGGGAGAGTGGATTGAAACACCTCGCCAGGCTGCTGGGTACTAATTTGATCCAAGTCTCTCCCTGCATAGGGAGAGTGGATTGAAACACCCGCAGGGAGTTGCGCACCATCTCCCATGGTCGTCTCTCCCTGCATAGGGAGAGTGGATTGAAACTGCTTACTACTGCCTTGAAAAACAGCGGGCGCATCGTCGTCTCTCCCTGCATAGGGAGAGTGGATTGAAACTTCGGTGAAGGTCACACCCACGCGTTGCAAAGCGCGTCTCTCCCTGCATAGGGAGAGTGGATTGAAACACATCCGCCCCGATGTCCAGGTCGCTCCCCCACTGGTCTCTCCCTGCATAGGGAGAGTGGATTGAAACAAAACGGATGCCATTTCCATCCTTGCCAGCGCAGTCTCTCCCTGCATAGGGAGAGTGGATTGAAACAGCCAATTGCACGGCCTGACCCCCGCCCTGATAGTCTCTCCCTGCATAGGGGGAGTGGATTGAAACATTGCAAGTATGGAAATCCCAACGCGATCCACTAGTCTCTCCCTGCATAGGGAGAGTGGATTGAAACATGGGGGGTCTCCTTGCGGCACTCGCCGCGGGTGAGTCTCTCCCTGCATAGGGAGAGTGGATTGAAACGGTTTCTGCCTGGCTTCGACGCCGAGCGTAAATCGTCTCTCCCTGCATAGGGAGAGTGGATTGAAACCTCCTGCAGGCGGACGAGTGGCTGCCTGATGGCCGTCTCTCCCTGCATAGGGAGAGTGGATTGAAACGTTCAGGTTGATATTGCCACCGCGCAGCAATGAGTCTCTCCCTGCATAGGGAGAGTGGATTGAAACTCCATCTGCCAGCGGCGCAAAATCTCCCGCACATCGGGTCTCTCCCTGCATAGGGAGAGTGGATTGAAACTTCTTGCGGCGCGGCTTCGCGTCGGCTTCGGGTTCGTCTCTCCCTGCATAGGGAGAGTGGATTGAAACGTCACATCCTCGCCCATTGCGCGGCCGCGCAGCGCGGCAAGTCTCTCCCTGCATAGGGAGAGTGGATTGAAACTACCGATCTGCGGAGGTGTCGTCATGTCTCAGCAGTCTCTCCCTGCATAGGGAGAGTGGATTGAAACACCGAAAAATCCGCGACCAGTTGCGGGCATTCCGCGTCTCTCCCTGCATAGGGAGAGTGGATTGAAACGACTTTCCAGAGATGTAATAGCTGATCGCCTGGTCTCTCCCTGCATAGGGAGAGTGGATTGAAACCCGACGCCGCTGGCACCTGGACGGAGAGCAACGTAGTCTCTCCCTGCATAGGGAGAGTGGATTGAAACCCCGCATGGGCGGTGAGGGAAAACCGTTGACCATGGTCTCTCCCTGCATAGGGAGAGTGGATTGAAACCACGTCCCCGCTAACAGCGGTACGCCGGGCGGCCGTCTCTCCCTGCATAGGGAGAGTGGATTGAAACATGGTGCAGGGCCAGTCCGCAACCAGCATCGAGTGTCTCTCCCTGCATAGGGAGAGTGGATTGAAACTTGTTGCTCAGCGCGCCGACGAACTCGACGGTGTAGTCTCTCCCTGCATAGGGAGAGTGGATTGAAACTCTTCCTTCTGATTGCCCTGTTCGCATCCGCGCTGGTCTCTCCCTGCATAGGGAGAGTGGATTGAAACATGAACAATTGGGAATTATTGCCTGCCCATGTCGTCTCTCCCTGCATAGGGAGAGTGGATTGAAACTGAGAAAGATACTGAGGAAGGGAAAGATATGGGCGTCTCTCCCTGCATAGGGAGAGTGGATTGAAACAACAGTTCGGCGGTCTCGATGTCGTTCGCGCTATTGTCTCTCCCTGCATAGGGAGAGTGGATTGAAACACCCGAGTCCAGGCCTTGCACTCGGAACACGCCGTCTCTCCCTGCATAGGGAGAGTGGATTGAAACTGTTTGTGCTCACCGCCTGCGCGCCGTCGGCCCAGGTCTCTCCCTGCATAGGGAGAGTGGATTGAAACTCTTAGATCGGCACGCGTGGATGTCAACAAGTCCGTCTCTCCCTGCATAGGGAGAGTGGATTGAAACGCTCGCATCGTGCAGGCAGGTGAGCAGGATGCGCGTCTCTCCCTGCATAGGGAGAGTGGATTGAAACAACCAGATCGTGAGCGATGTGTGCGAGGACCCGATGTCTCTCCCTGCATAGGGAGAGTGGATTGAAACGCTGGTGCATGGTTCCTTCAGCGGCGCATGTGGAGTCTCTCCCTGCATAGGGAGAGTGGATTGAAACTACCCGCTGGTCCTCAAGAGGATGAGATCAGTGGTCTCTCCCTGCATAGGGAGAGTGGATTGAAACGCTGGCTGTTCCGCTGCTGTGTTCTTCGCGCCTGGTGTCTCTCCCTGCATGGGGAGAGTGGATTGAAACGACGGTATGCTGACCCAAGCGGGTACGATGATCAAGTCTCTGTATGGAGAGAGTGGGTTGATATATCCCCCCTTCAAGATGTGCGCCTGGAAGCCTTTTTCGGGTACGATGTCGACTGCGGCCCTTTCAGGGCCTCCGCTCAGGGCGAAGATTGCTCAGGGCGGAGTGTTCGCTCACATGTGCCTGCACGCCTGTGGCGCAGTGCAGGCAGGGCGGAGATCCCAAGAACCCCACGCTTCGACTGCGGCCCTTACAGGGCCTCCGCTCAGCGCGGAGAGTCTGCTCAGGGCGAAGTGCGCTGGCGCACGGCCTCGTACACGATCAGGGCCGCCGAGACGGAGACGTTGAGCGAGTTGACCTGTCCGAACATGGGGATGAGCACCTGCTGGTCCGCGTGGGAGAGCCAGAAGTCGCTCAGGCCCGCGTCCTCGGTACCGACCGCAATGGCGGTGGGACGGGTCAGATCGGCGGCGGTGTAGGGCTGGCTGGCGGCGGGGGTGGCGGCCAGCACCTGCATGCCTTGCGCACGCAGCCAGGCCAGCGCCGAGGCATTGTCCGCCTCGACGGTCTGCACGCTGAAGGCGGCGCCACGGCTGGCGCGGATGACGTTCGGGTTCCACAGGTCCACGCGCGGGTCACACACCAGCAGGGCGTCCACGCCCGCGGCGTCCGCGGTGCGCAGGATGGCGCCCAGGTTGCCAGGCTTCTCGACCGACTCGGCCAGGATGACCAGGGGCGAGGGGCGCAGATGCAAGTCAGCCAACGAGCGCTTGGGGATAGGGAAGACGCCCAGCCAGCCATCAGGGCCCTCACGGTGGGACATCTTCTCGAAGACTGCTCGGGAGACGGTCAGCGTTTCGATGGCGGGCAGGTCGATGGGGCGCGAGGTCAGCTCGGGGGCGGTGAAGACGGTCCGCGGGCGCAGGCCCGAGGCGAGGGCCAGGGTCAACTCGTCCCAGCCCTCCACCAACATCAGGCCGTCGCGCCCGCGCTGACGCTTGTCCTCGCGCAGTTTGACGACGGCTTTGACGCGCTCGTTTTGCAGGCTGGTGATATCGAAGGTCATGGGGGTATTATATCCGCTCTACCTCCGCCCTGAGCGGAGCCGCGCGCATTTTGCGCGGCGCAGTCGAAGGGCGGGGTTAGCAAGATATATGCCCTTCGACTGCGTTCGCCTTACGGCTCACTCCGCTCAGGGCGAAGGTTTCTTTTCTCTACGTCTTCTCTCCTCGGTGACGATCTCGTGGAGCCTGGTGTAGTCGTTGGCGATCAGGGCTTGCTTCTTGGCATGGCTCCAGCCTTTGATCTGGCGCTCATAGCGCAGGGCGTCGGAGTAGCGCTCCACTTCCTCGGAACACCAGACCAATTTCACGGGGCGGCGGGAGTAGGTGTAGGCCGTGTGCGAGACCCCCTCCTGATGCTGCCAGAGGCGCTTGTCCACATCCGCGGCGCTGCCCGTGTAGTAGGTCCCATCGGAGCATTCGAGGATGTAGACGCGATAAGGCATATTTTCTCCCATAGTATGCCCTTCGACTGCGTTCGGACGAAGAACACGTCCTCGCTCCGCTCAGGGCGAAGAGTCAGTGGATATTCCGTCCTGAGCGGAGGCTGAGCGCTTTTTGCGAAGCCGTAGTCGAAGGACAGCGTTCACCAAGATACATGCCCTTACCCTTTCGGGTACGATGTCGACTTCGCTCCCTGCTCCGGAGGTCACTCCGCTCACGTGTGCCTGCGTGCCTCGGCACAGTGCAGGCAGGGCGAAGAGACTCCCAAGATACCCACGCTTCGACTGCGGCCCTTCGGCAAGCTCAGGGCCTCCGCTCACGTGTGCCTGCGTACCTCGGCACAGTGCAGGCAGCGCGAAGCGTCTGCTCAGGGCGAAGAGACTACTTAAAGATCCTTCCGTACCTTGACCCCATCCTGTTTGATGATGTAGGCGGGGACACCCACCACGGTGCAGTGGGGCGGGACGTCCTTGACCACCACAGCGTTGGCGCCGACGATGGAGTGGTCGCCGATGTGGACCCTGCCGATGACCTTGGCCCCCGCCGTGATCTGGACGTGGTTCCCGATGACGGGGCGGTCGGTCTCGTTGGCGAAGCCGACCGTGACCTGTTGGTTGATCCAGCAGTTCTCGCCGATGCTCTCGGCCGCCACGATGGTGCTGAAGCCGTGCTGGATGAACAGCCCGGGGCCGATGGAGGGCACGTCGAGATACAGGCTGTCGAGCGGACGGTAGAAGAGTTTGGCCAGTTCGAGGAACAGGCGCGTGGCCAGTCCGCGCTGGCGCTTGATGCGGTAGTAGAACAGGGTGCGGAATTCGGGGAACTTCCACAGCAGCCAGACCAGGCCGTTCCAGTCGGCGCAGTCCGAGTCGGCGAAGGAGGTCACCTCGAGCCAGCGCTCGACGTCCCGCTGGATGTTGGTCCGCTCCGACGAGCGGCGGAAGAGCCAGAGATGCAGGGCGGCGCGGGCGGTGGAGAGGATGCGAAGGATACGAAACAGCATTATGAGGTTCCTTGTTCGATGCGCAGGCAGGCCGCCTGGTGGGTGGGGCTGATGGCGTGCCAGGGTGGGTCATTTTTCCCACACTCTGCGGTGGCGATCGGGCAGCGCGGATGGAAGCGGCAGCCGCTGGGCAGGTCGATCGGGTTGGGGGTCTCGCCCTGCAGGATGACGCGCTCGCGGCGCTGGCGCGGGTTGGGCACGGGGATGACCGAGATGAGGGCCCTGGTGTACGGATGCTGCGGGTTCGCCAGGACCTCGCGGGCGGGTCCCGTCTCGACGATGCGGCCCAGGTACATGACCGCGATGCGGTCGGCGAAGTAGGCCACGGTGCTCAGGTCGTGCGTGATAAAGACGATGCTCACGCCGCGCTTCTGGCGCAGGTCGCGCAGCAGGTTGAGGATCTCGGCGCGGATGGAGACATCCAGCATCGAGACGGGTTCGTCGGCGATGAGCAGCTCGGGTTGCAGCACCATGGCCGAGGCGATCACCACGCGCTGACGCTGTCCGCCTGAGAGCTCGTGCGGGTAGCGCAGGAAGTAATCCTCGGCGGGGCGCAGGCCTGCCTCTTCGAGCGCGGTCTTCACGCGCGCGAGACGCTCGTCCCTGTTACGGGCCAGTCCGTGCACCACCAGCGGCTCGGCCACGATCTCGAGGATGGTGGCTCGCGGGTTGAGCGACTCGTACGGGTCCTGGAAGATCATCTGGGCCTGCTGGCGCAGCCGCTTCATGGACATGCGCGGCAGGACCTGCTGTTCGCGGGTACCCACGCCGCCCGATTCGAGCGGGACCAGGCCCGCACGGGCGCGACGTTCATGCGCACCGACCGTCTCGTTGTGGAAGAGGATCTCGCCGTCGGTCTGCTCTTCGAGGCCGATCAGGGTGCGGGCGATGGTGGTCTTGCCGCAGCCCGACTCGCCGACCACGGCCAGCACCTCGCCGCGCTCGAGCGTGAACGAGACCCCGTCCACGGCCTTGACGTAGTCCGCGGGCTTGCGGCGCAGGAGGTCGGTCAGCGACTGGCGGATAGGGAAATACTTGTAGAGATTACGGACTTCCAGTATGGGCGCGGTCATGAGAAGCGGGCCTCCCGTCCCTGGCAGAGATGGCAGGCGGCGTAATGGCCTGGTTCGGTTTCGAGCATGGGCGGAGAGACCGTCTCGCAGGCTTCCACCTTCACGTCACAGCGCGGATGGAAACGGCAGCCCGTGGGCAGGTCGGTCAGGCGCGGCGGCGTGCCTGGGATGGAAGCCAGGGTATCGCCGGGACGGTTCAAGTCGGGGAAGGAGGCCAACAGTCGGCGCGTGTAGGGGTGCTGGGGCGCATTGTAGATGGCGTCGGCCGTGCCATATTCAGCCACCTTGCCGCCGTACATCACGACCACCGAATCACACACCTCGGCCACCACGCCCAGGTCATGGGTGACCATCACGATGGCCAGGCCGAGTTCCTTCTGGATCTCCTTCAGCAGTTGCAGCACCTGGGCCTGGATCATCACGTCCAGCGCGGTGGTGGGTTCGTCGGCGAAGAGCAGGTCGGGCGAGCAGGCCAGGGCCATGGCGATCATGGCGCGCTGACGCATGCCGCCCGAATACTGGTGCGGATACTGGTCCCGCCGCGCGCGCTGGATGCCGACCATCTCGAGCAGTTCGCCCACGCGCTTCTCGGCGGCGTCGCGGTCCATCAGGTTGTGCAATTCAATGGCCTCGCGGATCTGGTCGCCAACCTTCATGACGGGGTTGAGGGCGTTCATCGCGCCCTGGAAGACGATGGCCATCTCCTTCCAGCGCACGGCGCGCATCTGCGGCTCGCTGAGCTGCAGCAGGTCCCTGCCCTGGAAGAGGGCGCGGCCCGAGGTGATCCGTCCGCTGGCGGGCAGCAGGCGCATGACCGACATCAAGGTGGTGGTCTTGCCGCAGCCCGACTCTCCCACCAGACCGACGGTCTGGCCTGGCAGCACGTCGAAGGAGACATCCTCCAGCGCGCGCGCCACCTTGCCGTCGGGGAGATGGAATTCGGTGGTCAGGTTGCGGACGGAGAGCAATGGAGTCGTCATTCCGCCCCCTTGCCTGGTACCGCGATCATCCCGCGCGTTTCCTCTGAGGAAGATGGAGCGCGCGGGACCATGTTTTGATCCCCCTCCAGGTGGTGCGCCGTCAAGCGCGGATTGAGCATCTCCTCCAGCACGTTGCCGAGCAGCACACAGCCCAGCGTGACCCACACGATGGCCAGGCCAGGCGGCAGGTAGAACCACCACGCGCCGTTGGTGACCGCGCTGCGGTCGAAGGCAAAGTTGAGCATGGTGCCCCAGGAGGGCTGGGTCGGGTCGCCCAGGCCGAGGAAGGCCAGGCCCGACTCGACCAGGATGGCGGTGGAGAGGATCAACACGGTATTGGCCACGATGAGCGGCATGATCTGCGGCAGGATGTGCTTGCGGATGATGTGTCCGTGCCCCGCGCCGATGGCGCGTGCACGCGCCACGAACTGACGCTCCTTGATGGTCAGCACCTGCGAGCGGATCAGGCGCGCAGTGCTGGTCCAGTAGAGCAGGCCGATGACGGCGATCAGCACGGTCAGCGGGGAGATCTTCAGATCCATCTGACGGATGGTGGCCACCAGGATGAGCATCAACGGCAGGTCGGGGATGACCAGCAGGATGTCGGTGATGCGCATCAGGAGGTTGTCCACTGCGCCGCCGAAATAGCCCGCCAGGATGCCGAACAGGCTGCCGACGAACATGGCGATGAAGCCCGCCATGAAACCAACCATGAGCGAGATGCGCGCACCGAAGACCAACTGGGTCCATACGTCATGGCCCGCATCGTCGGTGCCAAGCGGCGCATGGACGGCAGGCGAGGCGAAGGTCAGGCCGTGGCCGCCCTCGTCGCGGATGATGTCACTGGGGCTGTAGGGGGTCAGCCAGGGGGCGAAGGTCGCCACCAGGATCGAGGTGACGACCAGGAAGGCGCCCAGCAAACCGAGGCGGTTCTTGCGGAAGGTCTTCCAGAAATCAGACAGGTTGCGCTTGAAGAGAGCCCAGTTCTCGTTCACGTCACGACTCCTTCACGCGCGGATCGAGCACGGCATAGAGCACGTCCGCGGCCATGTTGGCGATGATGACGCTGACCGCCAGCAGCAGGAAGGCGCCTTGCAAGAGCGGGTAGTCCTGCTTGGTCAGCGCAGTCTGGAAGAGCTTGCCCAGGCCGTCGTAGGAGAAGACCGTCTCGATGTAGATCGCGCCCGAGACGGTGAAGCCCAGGTTGAGCGCGATCAGGGTGACGATGGGCAGCATGGCGTTCTTGAGGGCATGTTTCCACAACACCTGCCAGTGGCTCATGCCCTTGGCCTTGGCGGTCAGGATGTAATCTTCGCTGAGCACTTCGAGGATGGACGAACGCATGATGAGCATGTACTCGCCCAGGTACAGGATGGTCAGCGTGAAGGTCGGCAGGATCAGGTGTCGGGCCACGTCGGGGATGACCGTGTAGAGCGGCTTGCCCACGTTGATCGGGCTGACGATTCCGCCCGTGGGCAGGCCGAACCAGGTGCTGCCCGCCGCCAGCAGGATGATGCCCAGCCAGAAGGTGGGGATGGCCCAGGCGATCAGAGAGAAGGTCAGCGCGCCGACGTCGATGGCGGTCTTGCGCTTCCAGCCCGCCAGCAGGCCGAGGATCACGCCGAAGATGATGGAGAGCAATTGTCCCAGGCCGATCAGCAGGACGGTGTTCCATAACTTGGACATCAGCACTTCGCTGACGGGCCGCCGCAGCGACCAGGAGACACCCAGGTTGCCCTGCGCCCACTGCCCGAGCGTATCGAAAAACTGGTCGGGGAAGACGGGCTTGTCCAGGCCGAACTGCTCGCGCAGGGCCTGCTGGGTCTGCGCGGAGATGCGCACATTGCGTCCCACCACCGCGCGCACGGGGTCCCCTGGCAGCACGCGGAACAACAGGAAATTGATGATGACCACCACGAAGATGGTCACCATCGAAAGGCCGAATTTGCGTAGAAGATAATCGCGACGGTTCATGGATTTGCTCCGCGCTGCCTGCACTGGGCCGCAGGCACATGTGAGCGGAGGCCCTGAGCTTGCCGAAGGGCCGCAGTCGACATCGTACCCGAAAGGGTAAGCGCACGTGGAAAGGATTATTTCCATTGTGCCATGCCCTTCGACTGCGCCGCAAAGAACGCGGCTCCGCTCAGGGCGTAGCCACTATGTTATTTCACAGCCGTCACGCTCAGCAGTGACTGGGCCGACTCGATGCCCAGCGGGGACTCGATGAAGCCCGTGAAACGGTCGGAGCGGTAGGCTTGCAGCATCTTCTCGTAGTACATCACGATATACGGACGGTCGTTGAAGACCATCTCCTGCATCTTCCAGACCACCTTCTGGCGTTCGGCCTTGTCGACGATCTGCTGCTGGTCGAGGTAGAGCTGGTCATACTCGGGGTTGTGATAGCCGCTGTCACTCCAGCCGCCGTCCACGAACTGGTCGGTGGTCATGACGGACAGGATGAAATCGGGATCGGGGTCGGGACCCCAGCCCCACAGCACCAGGTCGTAATCGCCCGCGGGGGTGGTGGCCGCCACCAGGGCATCGGGGTCCACGGCTTCGGGTGTGGCCTTCATGCCCGCCTGGGCGAACCAGCCCGCCATCAGGTCCGCGATGCGCGGATAGACGGCCGAGTCGGACGGGAATTGCAGACGGAACTCCAGGCGCAGGTCGCCTTTGGCGCGCACGCCGTCGCTGCCGAGGACATAGCCCGCATCCTCCAGGACGCGACCGGCCTCGGCAGTATCGAAGGGGATTTCCTTGATATTCGGGCTGTGCCAGAATCCGCCGCCCAGGGTGGGCGGGACGATGGTATCGCCAGGCGTGGCCAGCCCCTGCGCCACCACCTCGACGATATCCTGCTTGTTGATGGAATGTGCGATGGCCAGGCGCACGGCGGGATCCGCCAGGGCGGGGTTGCCCGTCGGCGCGGGATCGTTGTTCGGGTCCACGGAGTTGATGATCAACTCGTTGAAGTAACGTCCGTCAATGGCGGAGGCGGTCACATTCTCAAAGCCCTTGACCGTCTCGAAGGCGCTGGCGGGCACCTCATTGACCAGGTCGATGTCGCCCACCTTGAGGGCCTGGATCATGGCGTCGGTATTATCGAAGGTTTGGAAGATCACGCCGCCGATCTTGGGCGCGCCGTCGAAATAGGCCGGGTTCGCCCCCAGTAGCAGCACACCTGTGTCCTTGTCGAAGGTGTTGAGTTTGAAGGGTCCCGTGCCGATGGCATTGAAGTTGGTGAAGTTCTGCAAGTCTTCGGAGGTGGTAAAGGTCTCGAAGTCGGGCGGGTAGACCGCATACAGGAAGGAGGTGCGGTAATCCATGTTGGCGATCGGGTATTCGGTGACGATCACCAGGGTCTTGTCGTCTGGCGCGGTTACTTCCTTGAAGCCGCCCGTGTAGTTGGCCGAGGCGGCCCAGCCATCGGGGTCCTTCATGATGGCGTTGATGGCCCAGGCCAACTGTCCCGCCGTGAAGGGCTCGCCGTTGTGCCACTGGATGCCGTCCTTGAGGTGATAGGTCCAGGTCAGGCCATCCTCCGAGACGGACCAGTCCTTGGCCAGCATGCCCACATAGGTCCCGTCAGCGGACTCGGTGACCAGGGTGGAGTAGATCAGGTCAAAGATGGTATAGGATTCGGTCAGGAACGCATAAGCGGGGTTGAGGGTATCAGGTTTGCCGATCCAGCCGATCTTCAGGGTCGCATCACTGATGCCGCTGGCAGGCGCCTCGGTGGCGCTGGTCGCAGTCGGCGCTGTCCCGCCACCGCACGCCGATAGCAGCAGGGTGACCAGGACCAATACGTACAGCAAATTTCGTTTCATGGCTCTCTCCTCCAGAGAATCTGAAATGCGAAAAGTCCGCGCCCATGCAGAACTCTGCTCGGGCGCGGACGCTCAGCGTGGCAAGAAGTTAAGAATAGAACGGTCTTTTGTGGGTTTCAAGTTTATCCTTTCATAAAAATTGTACTGGATTTTGAGAATAAGGAAAAGAGTTTATACTGGGGAATATCGGAGGATCCATGGAGAAACCCATCAAACTGACCGAAAAGTACGAGCGCAACGGCTGGCCCTCGGTGGTGCGGCCCGACCTCAAGCCGCCCACAGGCTGGAATCTTTCCTTGATGACCTCGCTGGAGCGTATCCGTTCGCACAACCTCGCCCCTGATGGAAAATCCATCGCCTATATCAAGGACGGGGAAAGCCTCTCCGACGTGTACCTGATGCCGTCCAACGGGGGCTGGCCCAGCCGCATCAGCACCGAGCGCGGACTGGTCCCTTATTGGGACGACGAAGTGCCGCAATGGTCCCCTGACTCGAAATGGCTGGCCTTCACGATGAAGGGTCATGTTCACGTGGTGCCTGCCTCCCTGAGCGTGGTCGAAGGGAGCGGCCTGCCGCGCAAGGTCACCGACTTTACCGCCTATGCCAGTTCTCCCAAGTGGATGCCCGACTCGAACGGCCTGATCGTCAGCGTGGAGCGCGACGATGCTGCCCAACTGCTCCTGACCGACCGCGATGGAGCCTGGCCCCGCGCCCTGACGACCGACACCCACGGCGATCACTGGGACCCCCAGCCTGCCCCCGATGGGAAGTCCGTGGCCTTCGTCTATCGTCCCTTCGATGACTTGAACCGCCTCGACATCCGCGTCATCAACCTGGCCAGCGACGAGGTACGGATGGTTCACGGCCTGCCGAAGGTCCGCATGGGAATGCCGCGCTGGTCGCCCGATGGTCAATGGCTGGCCTTCATCTCGCAGGAAGCAGGTCACGACGATGTGTGGCTGGTGCGGCCTGATGGATCTGGGTTGCGTCAGTTGACGAAGGAAGGCCTCGACTTCGCCGAGTTTGTCTGGGCACCTGATGGCAAATCGCTGGCGGGGACGCGTATCCGTAATGTGTCGTTCGAGCTGGTGCTGGTGGATGTCGAGACAGGCAAGGTGTCCGACCTAAAAACGGAACCCGGCGTACATTCCAGGTTGTGCTGGCTGCCCGACGGGAAGTCAGTGACCTTCGAGTTCGAGTCGCCTGTGCGCATGTCCGATATCTATCGCATCGAACTGGCCAGTCAACAGGTCACGCAATTGACCTTCTCCACACCGCCTGCGCTGGCCGCGTTAAAGCTGGTCATGCCCGAACACATTACCTATAAAAGCTTCGACGGGCTGGATATCCCCGCCCTGTTGTTCAAGCCCGAGAAACCCAACGGCGCGGCAGTGTTGCATCCGCACGGCGGACCGTCCTCGCTGTACTCGATGGAGTTCGACATCCTGGCCCAATACCTGCTGGCCAAGGGCTACACCTTCATCGCTCCGAATTATCGCGGCTCGACGGGTTATGGTGTGGAGTTCGAACATCGCAATTACGGCGACTGGGGCAAGGGCGATCTACAAGATTGCCTGTACGGCGCGAAGTTCCTGCGCACGCTGCCGTGGATCGACCCGACGCGCATCGCCATCATGGGCGGCAGCTATGGCGGCTATATGACCGTCTCCGCGCTCTCGCGTGACCCTGAGTATCTCTTCGCCTGCGGCGTGGCCAAGTACGGGGACTCGAACCTGGTCAGTTCGTGGGCACAATGCAACCGCGAATTGCGCCTGTACACCGAGATCTTCCTCGGTCACCCTGCCAAGAATCGACAGGTCTACCTCGACGGTTCGCCGCTATATGACGTGAAGAACGTGCAGAAGCCTGTGCTGGTGTTGCACGGCCTGCTGGATGACATCGTCCCGCCTGAAGCCTCCGAGGAATGGGTCGAGGCCCTGAAGCGCGAAGGCAAGACCTTCGAATACAAGACCTATGAAGATGAACCGCACGGCTTCCTGCGCCGTGAGAATCTAACCGATGTGTACGAGCGCGTCGAGCGTTTCCTGGATTGGTATTTGCTGCCGTAATCCGCACTGAGCGGAGGCCCTGCGGCACAGTGCAGGCAGGGCGAAATAATGCCTATGAACATCTTCATTCGTCCCGAACAACCCAAAGATATCCCCGTGATCCACGCCTTGAACGCCTCGGCCTTCCCCACGGATGCCGAGGCGTGGCTGGTGGACGCTTTGCGCGCTAATGGTAAAGCCATCTATTCCTTCGTGGCAGTCAACGAGCAGGACAAAGTTCTGGGTCATGTGCTGTACAGTCCTGTTACTACTCCCCTGCCCTCGCACGGACTGGGCCTCGCGCCTGTGGCGGTCCAGCCTGAGTTTCAGAATCAAGGCATCGGTTCAAAGTTAATCCGCGCCAGCCTGATCGAGATCAAAGCCGATGGCTTTGATTTTGTCGTCCTGCTAGGGAGCCCTGAGTATTATCATCGCTTTGGCTTTCAGACCGCCAGCGCCTTTGGCCTGCAAAACGAATATGGGGTGGACGAGGAGTTTATGGTCCTGAACCTGTCGGGCAGGGAGTTGCCAAGTGGATTGGTGCGTTATGCTGATGAGTTTGGTCTTTTCTCTGTTTAGGGGTTGTTTTTTGGGGAAGACTGGCTTATAGATAAATGGCTACGCGCAATTCAAAGTTACCCAAGTTGATTTCCATCTGTTCCTGGCAAATGGCCCAAAGGAAGGCATTCTGAATGAGGTTGTATGATGAATACGCAACGTAAGCGACTTGTCATCCTGGGGGTATTGGTGATTTTTGCGATTCCCATTTGGATTGGGTATTCAGTGGTCAAATATTTTTCACCAACCGATGCGGTTATCCCTTACGCCGACGATGAATGCTTCGCATCATTTGAAGATTTTGCATATGCAGTCTCATATCCTGCTTCCAGCCAGAGAGAAAACATTCCTCTTTCCCAGTGGACAATGGTAGCAAAAGTTCCCAACATTACCATGGATGCAACTGTACTAGCCACGCGGAAAGTCAATGGAGATACAGAAGTCTGGGTTCAACGCAACCACAGGAACGAGGAAGAAGCGAAGACATATAAATTTTACGTTTACCAGGTAAACAAACAAGAATGGAAAACTGTGGTGGCAGGGATTGGAGATAGTCAGATTTTCGTCAACGAGCTCTTCGTAAGCTCGGATGGCACGTTGTGGGGCTGTAACGTTGCGAGCTCTTTTTCTGAGACGTCTTACCAACCCGTTTTAAGTAGATACAACGATGAGACGGAAAAATTTGAGGTTGTAGAAGCAACTAGGGCAATTCCCAATGGCACAAAAGATGCAAATCCATATACAGGTGACTTGCCGCAGTGGGCAAATACCTTCCTGGATTCACAGGGTGTATTTTGGTTTGTCGTAGAAAGAGATGCAATATACAGCTTCGATGTGACCAGTCAAACTATCAAACGCCACGCTGATCTATCAAATATATATGTGAATGATGCTTATCAATCTATGGATGGCAAGATATACATCTGGCGCTATCCAAACGATCCGACTGACAGTATGCCATCATTCAAAATGGGAAAGGAAGAAATCCTTCGCTTTGACCCTGGGACAAGTTCACTGGAAACAATTATAAGTCCCGAAATATACTGGCCGAATGCGGGTAATTTGTGGGTCGACTCCTCTGACCGCTTATGGATAGGAGCCATAGGATGGAGAGACCTGGGTGGCACATGGCATGAAATCTATCCGCATCCCTTTCTTTACTTCGCTAATTTGAACACGGGAAACTTCCGTTTTGGAAGCCCAGCCAATATCGTTTTCGAAAGTTCTGACGGGAGGCTATGGTTTCGGAGGATCATCGATGAGGACGCGGACTGGGGCATGGCATGGTTGAACCCCAAAACCATGCAGGGATGTTGGTTTACATCCGAATATACCAACATCATAGAAGATCAAAACCACAATTTGTGGATGGTTGCCAATCGAAAACTGTACAAATCTCAGTTATCGTCTACTCCCACAAGTACGGAGGCTTCACCATGACCGATTTTTTCGCCTACGATGAACTAACCTGGCCCGAAGTGGCTGAACTGCCGCGCGACCTGCCGCTGGTCATCCCATTGGGTAAAGGATACGACCTCACCCGACTGGCCTCAGCGCTGGGCAATCCACCGCGAGTTGGGATATTACCGCCGATTCCCTTCGGCTGGCGCAGCAGCGGACTGGCCGTCCCTGAGGCGATTTTTGGTCAGTATGTGGCCAATCTACTCGACAGCCTGCGCGACGATGGCTTTACCCGTGTTTATTATCTCGCACCACAAGGACTGGCCCCGCAGTCTTTTGCGCCCATTCCAAATCCCGAGTCCCGCATCACGGTCCCCAACCAAACTCAGTACGCGCGTCCCATATTTCTACCTCCAGACTCTGAACACGGAAAAGTGATCCTGATCCCCATCGGGCATACCGAGCAGCATGGCTACCACCTGCCCCTCTCAGTGGATACGATCATAATTGATTCGATTGCCCAGGGTGTGGCATCTCGAGTGGCTACGCGCAGCGAGGCTTTACCTGTCATGCCATATGGGGTCAGCACACATCGCTCCTCGTTCGCGGCCACGCTCAACGCAGGCGGACGGGCCTTCGAGGATTTCTGGGTGGCGGTCGTCGATGTGCTCGTGGCGCGCGGCTTCGACCGCTTCTACTTCATGAGCGGACACGGCGGCAACATGTCGTTCCTGGTCAATATCGTCAAGTACGCGGGCGAACGTCACCGCCGCATCTTTTGTGCCACGGCTTTCCTGCACACGGCAGGGATGATCGGCGCGGCGGCCATCGAGAAGTATCGCACTTCCGCCATCGGCGGGATGGGCCACGCCTGCGAGTTGGAGACCTCGTTCATGCTGCATCTGCGTCCCGACCTGTGTCACATGGAACGTGTGGTGGACGAGACCGACTTCGTAACCACCCCATCCTATTACATGGATTGGATCGAGGGTGGCGCACTGGTGGCGAATCCGCCCTGGGATGATGACTCGAAGACAGGCGCTTACGGCGCGGGCAGTCACGCCACCGCCGAGAAGGGACGCCTGTGGCTGGAGGCTGCCATCGAAGAGAAGATCGGCCACGTGGAGGAAATCCACGAACAGCACGAACGCCGCGAGCAGCGGCGTGAGGAAGGGTATGGGTTGTGGGGAAAAATCAAGTCGACGCCCTGATCGGAGCGACGAGAGCCCATCGAGGAGCACAGTCGAAGGGCAAGGTGTCCTGTAAACAAAGTATTTCCAAGAAACCCGCCGCTTCGACTGCGCTCGCCTGACGGCTCGCTCCGCTCAGCGCGGAGTTACTCTTCTTCTTCGGGCTTCTCGCGTGGAAGGTTATAGCCATGTGAAGTCCACAACTCCTGAGCCAAAGATTTGGGGTCGGATCGGACTCCCTGCTGCGAGAAGTAATCGCACACGCGCTTCACGTCGCGTTCGAAGATGCGGAATGCGTGGCGGTTGATCCTGGGTGAAACCACCTGCGGGAAGTCGATCAGGGTGATATCGCCGTCCCAGTACAGGATGTTGTACGCTGAGAGATCGCCATGGATACGCTCGTGAGTCAGCATCACATCCAGGTTGCGCAGGACGCGCTCGAAGAGCGCCCCCGCCTCAGTGCGGTCCAGCCCCACCTCGCTGAGCGTCGGCGCGGAACCATCCAGATCACCGATGTACTCCATCAAGATGGCGTTGTTCGACAGAGTGTACGGTTCAGGGACGTCTGCGCCTGCGGCATGTAAATCCTGCATGGACGTAAACTCGTAGGCCATCCAGGACTGGTGCAGCAATTCGCGGCCATACTCGGTCTTCTTCTGCATGGCGTGCAGCATGCCGTCGTCGATGACCTGGCGGCCCTCGGTATCGAGGTCGGTGCGGCCCTGACGATAGAGACCGTCATTGCGCAGGTTGCGCAGCATGCGCGGACGATAGACTTTGGCGGCCACGTAATCTGTGTTAGGGATGGCCGCACCTGGCTTGCACAGATAGACCGAGGCCTCCTTTCCGCCCTTGACCTTGCGCAACACATCCGAGATCCATTGATGCTCGGCAATATCGAACAACGAATCCAGCAGCCAGGCTTCCTCGAAGCGGGCGGCCTTGTAAGTGAACTGGAATTCACGCGAAAGTTCCTGCGCACGGACGAACAGCCTGGCGTCGGTCTCGTTCTTTTTCGATTCACGTTTCCGCTGTAGATGTTTCTGCGAGGACAGCGGATGCTCTACGTCGGAGTCCTCGAGGTCTTCGAAGAACTCGACCCATTGATTTCTATTCATGGTGGTAATTTGCCTTGTAATGAATAAACGTCTCGACCTACCCCCGCGTTAAAACAAAACCGCAGGGCATGACGCGCCTGCGGGTGGAAGACAAAGCTCTCGTAAAGTTATACGAGGCCTACACCAAAAAGAGGCGCGCAGAAACAAGTCTGGACAGACGCTGAGATGGCTTTCATCGATGTCACGTGCCTCCTTTCGGGTGAGATATCGGGATTCTAGTCCAGAGAGGGTGAGGCGTCAAGCGTTTTTGTTGCGTCGCCGCGCGCGGATCAACACGGTCAGATATAGCGCAATGCCGAAGTTGAAGAAGCTCGCACCACGAATATCAGGTGCGGAACCGATGGCGAGTCCGCTGGGCCAGAGCAGCGCGGCCCAATCTGCCAGTTGCGGGACGAAGACCTTGTCGTACAGCACGATGGCCGCCGCGCCGATCACGGCCCCAGGGACGCTGCCCGCCCCACCCAGGATGACCATCGTCAGCGCCATCGAAGTGACATGGAAGGACATCGTCTCGGGGTCCACGTAGGAGAGCGTACCCGCGTACAACACCCCCGCCAGACCCGCCAGTGCCGAACTGAACACGAAGGCCCACAGCCGCGAGCGGTTCACGTCCACGCCCAGCGAGAGGGCGGCGGACTCGTCCTCGCTGGAGGCCAGCCAGGCGCGGCCCGTGCGCGACTCCGCGAGGCGACGGCTCATCAGCGCGGCCAACAGGACCACGCCATAGACGAGATAAAACTTCATCGTCGGGCTGGCAAAACGCAGGTCCAGGAAGTGCAAGGCGGGGAATCCGCCCAGACCGCCCGCCCCACCCGTCAGCGTCGGCAGGTTGATCGCCACCTGGCGGACGAGCAATCCCAGCGCCAACGTAGCCACGGCCAGGAAGTCCCCACGCAGCCGATGAGCCAACATCCCCTTCAATACACCCAGTCCCGCCGCCAGCACGATTCCTGCCAGGAGGGCTACGCTTGCGTCGAAGCGGCTGAGCAGCGCACCTGCATACGCACCGACGCCAAAGGATGCTGCAAAGCCGAAGTCGAGCAGGCCTGAGAGGCCGAGCGCCAGATTGAGACCAAGCGCCAGCAGGATGAAGACCTCGACCGAGCGCAAGATGACCTGACCACCCCAGCCGAGCGCATCTGACAGGATTGGGAATAGACCGAGCGCCGCCAGCAAAACCCAAAGCCAGATCCCGGACCTGGTGCCTGACCCCGCGGCCAGGACCGAGTCGCGCGGTAAAGCGGACTCCGTCCCCGCCCCGCCCGAAGCAGCCAGCCCATACGGGCGCCAGGCCAGTAGCACCACCAGCAAAGCCAGCATCAGCACAGGCGTCCACTGTGCAGACAGATAGTAGTCGCTCAGCGAGGAAACCACGCCAATGGTCAAACCGCTGACCAGCGCCCCGACGGGTGAACCAATGCCGCCCAACAACGCCGCCGCAAAGGCCAGCAGTCCACTCTGCGCGCCGTGCGCCCCAAACGGACGTGCATAATACAACGCAAAGATGAACCCCGCCGCGCCCGCGAAGGCTCCGCCCACGGCGAAGGCACGGCGGATGGCAGCATCAACATTCACGCCGATGATCTGTGCCGCCTGCGTGTTCTGCGCCAGAGCCTGGATGGCACGCCCCGTGCGGGTACGATTCAAGAACCAGGTTGCCAGCAGCACGAAGAGCAAGGCCAGCATCAGCATGAGCAGGTCACTGAAGCGGATGACCAGATTGGGAATCCCGAGTTTCGCGGCCAGGTTGATCTCGGGCAACAGGCTGGGGATGCCGTCGGTGGGGACCTCGGGCAGGCCAGGCACGCTGCGGTGCTCGCCAGGGATCCACGAACCCTGGAAGGTACGCCAAACCAGCGCGCCTTGGAATAAGATGAAGGAAAGACCCAGCGTGGCAATCAGCGGCGCAAGACGCGACGATCCGCGGAACGGCCTGAAGCCGAACTGGTCCACACCCATGCTGAGGAGAGCACCCGCGCCGGCCGCGGCCAGCAGCACAAGGACCAGCGCAAGGGTCAGTTGAAGCGGCGGCCAATTCTGGGAAATGCCCACCGCATTGATCGTGGAAGTGACCAGGGCCGTGGTCAGCGCGAAGACATCGCCATGTGCCAGGTTGAGCGTACGGACCGTGCTGTAGATGATGGTCACACCGATGGCATTGAGCGCCAGGACCGCGCCATTCGAAAGACCGAAGATGAGGATCTGGAAGAACGTAGCGAGTGGGTTCGGTCGGTTGGTCGATGTGGATGGAGGCGTTTGCGCCGCCGCTGGGGGAGTTTGTCGCGTGGCGGTCCAATCGAGGTCATAGGTGCCGTTACAGCGCGGCTGGTGTCCGCTCCAGTATATGGACAGATGCCCAGAGGCGGAGTCCCCCTCGAAGGCGGCGGTCAGGTTCAGGTCCACGCCCAGTGGAGCATCGAGGTGACTCCCTTCCAGGGCAGGTCGCTGCGGCGCGTCGATCAGGCCGTACTCGATGCCGTTACAGTCGATCCCATCGGTACCTGGAAACTTGTAGACGATCCCTCGCAGGCGCCCGCCTTCGACACTGAAGGTCAGCGTGAAGGGACGGCCATCTTGCAGGGTCGATTCCCCTTTCCACTCGCCATCGTAAGGTGAGGCTGGGATCACGGCGGTCGGCGCAGGGGTAGCTACAGACTGCGCGGCACAAGCAGACAGGATTACCAGAAATATCAGGGAAACCAATAAACGCTTCAAGTTCATGGCGCGCCCTTCACGTACGTATCGAAGAACGCCGCAGTGCGTTCCATGAAGGCAAACCACTCATCGGCAAAGAACGAATGTTTCTCGCCGTCGTATGCAAAGATCTCGGCGGGACGGTCGGCATCGACCAGACCCTGATAAAGTTTCTTCGACCAATCGGGCGGCGTGCCAGCATAGTCGACGCCATCGGCGGTGCCATAGTGAATCTGAACGGGGATCTGGACCAGGTCGAGATGGTAGTACGGGGAAACAGCCTTGTTCAGGTCAGTGTCCAGTGCGGCGAATTCATAGGCGGAGATCAACCCCTGTGGTAGGGACTCGGGCAGCACGTCGGAGGAATTGCAGCCGTAACGTGCCTCGCCTTCGGCAATGTCGCCAATGCAGCCCATGCCCCAGCGCTCGACCAGGTCCGCGTTATCGGCGCTGACGGTGGAGTATAACACCGCCGCGCGAACAGACCCTGAGCTTGTCGAAGGGTCGAGCATCAGCATCTTCATGGTCACACCGCCGCCCATGCTATGTCCCCACAGGCCCACGCGCGACGAGTCCGCCTGCGGGATGGACGGCAACGCACAGATCAAATTGACCACGTCAATGGCCAGACCCGAGTAGAACAGGCTGGGACCGACATCTGAGTTGCCCCAACTGCGATAATCCGAGGAGACGGTCAGGTAACCGCGCCGATTGAGGAATTCGGCCGCGCGGTCGGTGCCGTCACCCGAGTGATACTCCCAACGCGAGAAGAAGCCATGATTCATCACGATGACGGGAAACGGCTCACGTCCTTCAACAGGGATTTGGAGGATGCCCGTGATGGTCAGGCCGTCGCTGGGATAGGAAATACGATAACGGGTGTAAACGTCCGTCTTTTCCAGCGTTTCGAGGACGGTCACTTTCCCGCTTTGGAAGTCGTGCTGGCGCAGGCCCGCGATCGTGTAAGGGAAGATCCACTCCTCCGCAGTCGGTGTGGCAGTCGGAGATGGGATGAGGGTGGGTGTGGGGGTGTCGGCAACGACTGCAGCTTCGAGTCGTGCAGGTGTGGGCGTCGCGACGATAGGCGGAGCGGTACAAGCTGAGAGGATCAGGATCAGAACCAATAAACGGAGTCGCATCGGCCCATTGTACTGCATGAAAGTCGGCGGTTAAAGATGGTCCCCGTGACGTTCCCTTCGACGTTAATCGCCGTGGAGCCTCTAGGATTTTGAACCGTACTGGATGGTGCCGTTGTTCTTTCCGACCATGACGTTATTGCTGCCGATGACGATATTGCCCGTCACATCCCCTTCGACATTGACGGTGGTGCCACCCTCCCCCGCCGAGCCCCCCTTGCCTGCAGGTTGGACCTTGCCACCCACCACCTTCTCCAGCGGCAGGTCGGGATAAATCTCTTTCAGGACCTCCATCGGTAACCCAAAGGATGGCTTGCCCACCTCTTCGACCGCCACCCCGCTCTGCAACATGCCGACGACAGCTTCCAGCTCCTCGTCCCAGATGGGTGCGCCGCTGAAGCCGTGCGTGACCTGGTCGGAGTCAAGCTGCAATTGGTTGTGACCTGCGGGGCTCTGAATCCAGCCGAGGATCCTGCCCGCGCCGTTGAGCCCGTGAATCTCGCCCAAGGCGGGATAGCCAAAGATGGAGAACTCGTGCAGCTTGCTCTGCTCTGAAGTGGCTACGCGCAGCGGAGAAAAATCTACTTTGCGCTTGGGCTTGAGCACAGCCACATCGAACTCCTCCTTTGGGCTGTAAAACTCCAGGTCCGCACCGAGCACATCAGCGGAACCTTCCAGCCGAAAGAAGGCGGTCATCTCGGGGTGATAGTAATCCTCGATGACGTGCGCACAGGTAAGGATCACTCCCGTGGACACGAAGAAGCCTGTGCCGAGAATCTGCTCGGAACGCGGGTTGGATTTGATCGCAACAATGGCTGACCGTGGATCCATGGGACTCTCCAAAAGTTGAGTAAGTGGCTCTGATTTGGGTTAAGTATACGAAAAATGAGATGGGAGGGCAATAGGGGGAGGTATGCTACAATTAATCAATCAGTTTGTCGACGCTTTTTATCCATGGCCGCCTACAACCCCAAATTCATGTAGGCATTAGAATCCAAGCCGTATACAAGCAATGAGGATGCAAAATGGCGTCCTAAACACTAGTTGGGCGGCATTGATAGTTGGGTAAGATAGTCAATTTCGTAATGTGTAGATCAGGCGAAAAAGCATGGGTGCTCAAACATATCGATACAAAATTAGTTACTGGTTTCTGTTCCTTTTTGCATTTATTGCCTGCGAAATAATGGTGGTCGGTACATTGATTAAGAATCTTCCCAATTTACTGGCTGGAAATTCTGATTTTTTGGATTACGTTGTGGTTATCATTATTGTTGCTATCTGCTTTCCTATTGGTTTATTATCTCTCGCAATCCCATTCTGGGCAAAAATTGTTTTATCACCCGAAGGAGTCGAATTTCATACAATTTCAGCAATAATAAAGGCGAATTGGTCTGACCTATCAATTGGAACAATTCAGACTCCGAGTGACTTATCCAAAACACTTCTGTGTTCACAGTCTGACATTACTCTTAGAAATTGGGCAAAGTGTCTCCCCTGGGATGTTTCAAGTGGAATAAGAGAATTAGGAATCCCATTTTCGCAATTTGGCTTCTTCAATTCTCGAAATTTATCCGCAAGTATTAACCAGTACGCTCCTCACCTAAAAATTATTGAGTGAGTTAAGATATAAGTGTATTCCGAGCAAATGCAGCCGACACAGTGCGCACCCCGTTTCGCTTTGTTCTTGCGGTAAACGGACTACTCCTCATGAAATCCAAACGTTACCTCATCGCGTACGGCTTTTTGGGCATCCTCCTTTTGGCGCTCATGCTCGTCTTTGGATCTGCACCCCGGTCCGCACTGGCATGCGAGCCAACCATGGCACTGCCCGGTTACATACCGCCCACTCCGATCCCACTGGAAACACAAGTTGCCAGCGTCATTCAGGATACACAAATCGTGCTGGATGGCACTGTGAAGACATGGGTCATTGGCTCCGATATGAACAGCATCCTCACAGTACAAGTCGAGCGATACTTGAAGGGACATGGTCCCAAAACAGTTAAAATTTCAGGGTATTTTTGGGTCTGTGCGCCCAATTTTGCGTTTAGTGAAGGATCTCGCGCCATATTCTTCGTCAACGGGGACCCCTCCTCGGCAGAACCGCTGCAAGTTCGAACTTGGTTCGACGCGCAAGATGCCGTTGCGGCGAGTGTCAGGAATTCCACCGGGCAAGAACCGAAGACACCTGATACGGCCTATAACGTGCTATGGTTGGCCTTGCTGGCCGTTGCCATCCTGGGATTGGCCTTGTTTCTGCGTTATCGCAAAACGCGACTGTAGATGATCGTCACCCCATCAAACTGAGTTATTGAATGCTATTATTTTTAACAAGGAGAAAACTTATGGGTACTGCAAATGTGCAAGGGCAAATTTGGGGAACACGAGCCAAAGATTGGGCGGATGTGCAGGAAAGCGTGGCGGTTCCGCTCTTCGAGGCGGTTTTACAAGAAATTGCTGTAGGCACGAACGCATCCGTTTTGGACATTGGGTGTGGGTCGGGTATATTTTGTGAAATGGCGGCAAAACGCGGTGCACAGGTCAGCGGACTGGATGCGTCCGAGCCTCTCTTAGCGATTGCCCGCGAGCGCGTACAGGCTGGTAATTTTCGAACGGGTGAAATGGAGGAATTGCCCTACGCGGATCGGGCATTTGACGTAGTCACAGGATTCAACTCGTTTCAATTTGCCGCCGACCCTGTCAATGCGCTGCGAGAGGCAAGTCGTGTCTCGCGGACTGGGACCGTCGTGATCGCTGTTTTTGGTAAACCAGAAGAAAACCAATCC
The DNA here is from genome assembly GCA_016191845.1 of Chloroflexota bacterium. Lineage (GTDB taxonomy): Bacteria > Chloroflexota > Anaerolineae > Anaerolineales > Villigracilaceae > JACPVF01. Next base: position 24,942 of record JACPVF010000001.1, on the reverse strand, counting down.
ACCGCCTATATCAGGGCAATGGGCTCATTATTGCCACCGCCGCCACCAGAGGCCCCTGGGCCGTTTGCGCTTTCGGCTGATGGAGCTTTGGAGGCCCTGGCCATCAAAGCAGGATTAACTCCTGCAACTGTCAAGACAGTCGAATGCCCGTGGAATTACCCTGACGAAAAGACAGCACTACGTGGCTTATTGTCATCGGGACCAGCCATACGGGCAATTCAAAACAAGGGGGAGGAGGTGGTGCGCGATGTCGTGCTGCAGGTCATCGCACCCTTCAAAACAAGTTCTGGTGGGTATTATCTTACCAATAATTTTCGCTACTTGATCGCAACCGCTTGAGTGCTCTAGAAGAACCCAGGCATTTAGTATTAGGGCTTCGAAAGATAATTGAACTGAACAGTGGAAGGAAGACACCAAGCGTGATAAGCGTTGAAGTGGCTGCCAAATAATCACTGGTCCTTTCAGCAAGGTGTCGATAACACTTAAATCAAAAGAGACTCCACATGGAGTCTCTTTTACATATATCAATCTATTTACTCCTGAAAGCCCGTCTTATACAGCTCATAATACAAGCCCTTGCGTTCCAGCAGTTCGGCATGCGTGCCCTGCTCGGCGATGCGTCCGCCCTCGATGACCACGATACGGTCTGCACTGGTAATGGTCGAGAGGCGGTGTGCGATGACGAACGAGGTACGGCCTTTCAACAGGCGCATCAGGGCGTTCTGGATGACCTGCTCAGTCTGTGTGTCCACGCTGGAAGTGGCTTCGTCGAGGATCAGGATACGCGGATCGGCTAACAGCGCGCGGGCAAATGAGATCAACTGCCGCTGCCCGACCGAAAGCAACACCCCGCCCTCCTCGACCGAGGTCTGGTATCCGTTTCGCAGGTTTTGGATAAACTCATGGGCGCCTACCGCTTCCGCCGCCGCAATGACGTCCGCCTCGCTGGCATCCAGCCGTCCGAAAAGGATGTTCTCCATCACAGTCCCATTGAACAGGAAGGGGTCCTGCAGCACCATGCCCATCTGACGGCGCAGCGAGGACTGGGTCACCTCGCGCAGGTCATGCCCATCGACGAGGACCCGTCCCGAGGTCGGATCGTGAAAACGTGCCAGTAACTTGACGATGGTCGTCTTGCCCGCACCCGTCTCACCAACCAGGGCTATGGTTTGCCCCGCCTTCACATCCAAGTCGATGCCGTCCAGCACCAGGGTCGGATCATCTGAATAATGGAAGGAGACATGATCGAAGTGGACATCGCCGCGCACAGGCGGCAGGTCTGCTGCAGACGGGGCATCCTGCACTTCAATGGGAGTCCGCAACAGTTCGAGGATGCGCTCGCCGCCCGCCATTGTGGATTGCAGTGTGTCGAAGCGGCGGCTGAGATCGCGGATCGGCTCGAAGAAACGGTCGATGTACAGCACGAAGGCAATCAACACGCCTGCCGTGATCGACTCGCCCAACACAGCCGTCCCGCCAACATAAACCACCAAGGCCGTGGTAATCGCGCCCAACACGTCCACCACGGGGGTGTAGACCGAAGCCACTTTGGCGGCGTCCAGGCCTGTTTCCAGGAAGTAGCGATTGACATAGTCCTTGAAGTTCTTGTAATTGTGAGACTGGCGCGAGAAGGCCTGCACCACGCGCACGCCATTGACGTTTTCCGCCAGCACCGAGTTGGTCCATGAGACAGCCGCACGGACCTTACGATAATTGCGACGCGCTGCGCGGCGGAAGAGCACCGTAGCCAGCACCATGAATGGCAGCACGGCGAAGGTCAAGAGCGAGAGGTGTAAATTAAGCGCCAGCATCGCCAGAATGGTACCGACAATACCGAGGATGTCGCGGATGATGGCCAGCGTGGCCCAGGTGATGAACTCGCGCAGCGTGCCCACGTCGTTGATGACGCGCGTGATGACACGTCCCACACTGTAGCGGTTATAGAAACTGAGCGAGAGTTTTTGCAAATGCGCAAACATGGCCGTACGAACGTCGTACAGCACATGCTGACCCACGCGCGACATGATCAGCACACGCGAATAGTTGAACCCCAGTTGTACCGTCGCCACCACGAAGTAGATCAGCACGATATTGCGCAAGGCAACAGGATCGTTGGCGGCGATGCCATTGTCGATGGCCAGTTTGACGAAGTACGGTCCCGAAACCGAGGAAGCCGTCACAATGACCATAAAGAACAGCGCCAGCAGAATCTGTCCTGTGTACGGACGCACGAAATTTAACAAGCCGCGCGCCACTTTGGGGTCATAGCCCTTGTCGAGGTTTTCCTCAGACTGGGTGATAAAAGCTGGAGGGATGATTTTTGTTGTCATGTATTTGGTCGGGTGGTCGTTAGTTAGGTAGTCCATTCGCGCTGAGCGGAGGACGGTATTCTTCCGTCCGCAGTCGAAGCGCATATACTTCAAAGTGTAAAGTTATTTGGAAACATTACCCTTCGACTGCGCCGCGCAAAAACCGCGCGGCTCCGCTCAGGGCGGAGAAAATTACATATCCTCTTCTTCAACACGCGGAGAAGGAAGCTCAGAATCGGAGAGCGCTTCGAGTGTTTCCATTTCGGCCTCGAAATCCACATTTTGCATCAATTGCAGGTCGTGGATTTCCTTATACAGACCATCGAAATGCAGTAATTCCTCATGTGTGCCGCGTTCCAAGATGCGGCCCTTGTCCATGACCAGGATCAGGTCCGCGCGGCGCACAGTGCTGAGGCGGTGCGCGATGACAAAGGTCGTGCGGCCTTCCATCAACCTGTCAAGCGCCGCCTGGATTAATTTCTCGGTCTGCGTGTCCACGCTGGAAAGAGAGTCGTCCAGGATCAGGATGCGCGGATCCATCAGCAGGGCGCGCGCAATCGCCACACGCTGGCGCTGTCCGCCCGAGAGGGTCACACCACGCTCCCCCACGATGGTCTCGTATCCGTTTGGAAAGCCTTTGATGAACTCATGCGCCTGCGCGGCCCTGGCCGCTGCAACCACTTCCTCGTCCGTGGCATTGGGACGACCATAGGCGATATTGCCTTTGATCGTATCGGAGAACAGCAGTGAGGTTTGCAGCACGATCCCTATCTGGCGGCGCAGCGCGACCAGGTCCATGCGGCGGACATCCACACCGTCGATCAACAGTTCTCCCTCGCTCACATCGTAGAAACGCGGGATCAGGTTGATCAACGACGTCTTGCCCGAGCCTGTCGGGCCGATCAGTGCCACAATGCGATTCGGCTGGACCCTGAGGTTGATTCCGCTCAAAGAGGCGGTCTTTTCATCCTGATATTTCAGTCCCACCTCGCGGAATTCAACCTCGCCGCGCAGCGACTCGAGCTTGACCGCATCCGTAGGCGACTGGATCGCGGGTTGCGTGTCCAGCACCTCGAAGACGCGCTGTGCGCCCGCCGCTGCTTCGCCGCCTGCATTGACCAGCCCCGTCAGCGACTGGGCGGGCTCGGCCAGCATCAGGATGTAGGCATTGAAAGCCACGATCGCACCGACGGTCATGGTACCGTCCAGTACCATCTGCCCGCCGAAGAACAAGATCAGGATCGTGCCGAGGGTCGTCAGCCAGCCCGTGGTGGGCATGATCTTGGCCCACTCGTCGATAACCTTGACCCATTTAACGAACACGTCCTTGTTGGCCTCATCGAAGCGTTGGGTCTCGTATGGTTCGCGCGCGAAGGCACGCACCACCTGTACGCCCACCACGTTCTCCTGCAGACGGTTCGACACTTCACCGACGGCCATATCCACGGCAAAGAACAATGCGCCGATCTTCGTCCCAAACGAGGAGGTCATCAGGATGAGGGGGATCATCGGCAGCAGCGCAATGACGGCCAGCCGCGCATTCTCCGAGAGCATGGATAACAGGATGCCAATGGTCAGGAAGACGAAACGGACCAGTTCAGCCACCGAGGAACCAGCAAAGTTCTCGATGGAACGCACATCTTCGATGCAGCGACTGATAAGCTGTCCCGACTGGGTGTGGTCGTGATAAGTGAACGGCAGGTACTGGATGTGGTTGTACATGCGATTGCGCAGGTCATAGCCCACTTTGGCGGCAATCCACGCGGAAAGGTAGCGGTTGAGGAAGTTCAAAAGGGCGGAGCCAAGCCCAAGTCCGAGCAGGAGCAGCGCGGCACGAATCAGGTAGGCGGTGTCACCGCGCATCAAGCCATCGTCGATCACATTTTGGATGATGCGCGGCACGAGCAGGCCCAGCCCCGTGATGGTCAGCAAAATGACCAGCGTGGCCAGGATCTGCCAGACGTAGGGACGCAAAAAGGTGGCGGTGCGAAGAAGGTGTTTCATTTGTGTAGGTTGGGTGGAAGGGCGGAAAAAGGCGAGGCATTTTGCCTCGCCCAGATGATACTGTCTGGCTAAATTATACTCCTGTCGGCGGCCCTCAACCCTACAAATACCTGATAATTCTGTAAAACCAACCGCAAAAAACGGGGTTAGAATATTCAGATTCCCAACCGAGGAGGCCTTATGTCCAGGATCGCTTTTGTCACCGATAGCACTGCGTATATTCCGTCCGAGCTTTGTCAGCAATACAACATCACCGTCGCGCCGCAAGTCTTGATCTGGGGGGAACAGACCTTTCATGACGGGGTGGATATCCGCCCTGAGGAGTATTACACCCGTCTGAAGGGCTCAAAAGTGATGCCCTCCACCTCGCAGGTCCCGATTCCCGTCATGCAAAACACATTTCAGGGATTGGTTGACCAGGGCTTCGAGGTGATCGGCATTTTCATCTCCTCGAAGCTATCTGGCACGATGCAGTCGGCCATCCAGGGGCGTGAGATGTTGGGCGCTGCAGCCGAGAAGGTCACCCTGCTCGACAGTCAATCCACTGCCATGGCAATGGGCTTTCAGGTATTGACGGCAGCACGGGCCGCCCAGGCAGGCGCGGGCGTCAAGGAGTGCCTATCCCTGGCGGAACAGGCCCGTGAGAAATCGGGCGTCTACTTCGCCGTGGACACGCTCGAGTTCCTGCACCGTGGCGGACGCATCGGCGGCGCGCAACGTTTCATTGGCACTGCGTTGAACATGAAGCCTGTGCTGGCCGTCCAGGGTGGACGCGTCGAAGCCGTGGAACGTATCCGCACCAAGGGCAAGGCGCTGGAGCGCGTGATCGAACTGGTCAGCGAGCAGGTCAAGGGGCAGTCGAATATCCGTCTGGCCACCCTGCACGCCAACGCCGCCGATGAGGCCAGGTCCATGCTGGACAGGGCCAGCCAGCAACTCGGCGCGATCGAGAGCCTACTCACAGACGTCAGCCCCGTAGTCGGCACCCACGCGGGGCCAGGCACAGTCGGCCTGGCGTATATTGCGGGCATGTAAATGTTCAGGCGGCAGTTGCAACTGCCGCCTATTTTTTCTTTGCAACTTTCCATTCCCCTGCACATCCAATTGGCATGGACATTCAACAATTCGAAACCGAAATCAAGTCTCATGGCAATCCTGTGGTGGTGGATTTCTGGGCCACCTGGTGCGGTCCCTGCAAGATGATCAGCCCCATCCTACATAAACTGGCCAAGGAATATCAGGGCCGTGTGGACTTTCTCGAAGTGGATGCGGACCAGAGTCCTGACCTGCTGCGCTCCCTCGGCATCATGGCCATCCCGACCCTGATTGTGTACCGCGACGGGAAGCAGGTCCTGCGTCAGACGGGCGCTCGCTCTGAGGCGGGCTACCGCGAGATGTTTGCCCAATTGGCAGCAGGAGAGGCGGCCCCTGCCCCAGCAGCGATGAGCACCTTTGACCGTGCCTTCCGTCTTCTGGCAGGCGGATTCGTCGCCTGGCTGGGCTTCCAGTACAATCTTTGGCCGCTGATTCCCCTTGGAGCAGTCGTCATGTTCCTGGGTGTGTATGATCGCTGCCCCATCTGGCGCGCGCTGACAGGTTGGTGGAAAAACGCCCGCGCCACAAAATAGACGTTCGTAGGAGCCGCCCGCTCGGGCGGCTTTTCTATTTTGCTCCCTTTCTCTTGACGAACCCGCCGTCCAGTCGTATACTGCAATCCTAAGAATAATTGGAATAATCTGATTAATCAAAGTATTGACATGCTACGCGACAAAAACGGCACGGATGCGATCTCTGAGTTCATGCGGTACCTGGCCAATCACGAGGAGGCCGAATCGCAGGGATTGCCCGCTTTAACGGAACTCAGCCGCGAACTGGGGGTCAGCGTGGCATCGTTGCGGGAGCAATTGGAAGTGGCACGCGCGCTGGGGTTGGTCGAGGTCAAGCCGCGCACGGGGATGCGCCGCCTGCCCTACACCTTCCGTTCCGCCGTCACCCAGAGTTTGGGATATGCCATGCGGCTCAGCAGGCAAAACTTCGACCTATACGCCGACCTGCGTCGTCACCTCGAAACTGCCTACTGGCACGAGGCCGTCCGCCTGCTTACCCCTGAAGACCATGTTGAACTGAATCAGCTGGTTGCCCGCGCCTGGGAAAAACTGCGCGGCTCTCAGCCTGAAATTCCCCACAAAGAACACCGTAAATTACACCTGTCGATCTACGGCCGCCTGAACAATCCCTTCGTCACAGGAATCCTGGAAGCGTATTGGGACGCGTACGAGGCGGTCGGTTTGCATTTCTACACAGATCTGAACTACCTCGAAGAGGTCTGGCAATATCATCAACGCATGGTCGAGTCGATTTGCTCGGGCGATTACGATGCGGGCTATCAGGCCCTCACCGAACATACCGACCTGATCTTCCAGTTGATGGCTTCTTCAAAAAAATAATTGCATCTCAAAGGAGCATTGCATGTCTGTAAACAGCACCACAACCCCAGCGCGCATCGTGAACGATTTTTCGATCACGGTCGGGACCGTCAACGGCTCGGGCAGTTCGACAGCCAACAACACCATCCTGCGAGCCATTTTCAAGATGGGCATCCCCGTTTCGGGCAAGAACCTGTTCCCGTCGAACATTCAGGGCCTGCCAACCTGGTACACCATCCGCGTCAACAAGGACGGCTTTGTGGCACGCCGTGACGAACGCGAGATCGTCATCACGATGAATCCCAACTCCTTCGCCCGCGACCTGGCGGATGTGCAGCCTGGCGGAGCGTTCTTCTACGCGGACGATATCAAGCAACCCATTACGCGTGACGATATCACCGTGTACGCCATGCCCATCAAGCAGTTGATCCGCGAGCAGAAGGATCTGCCCGCCAACCTGCGCGACCTGGTCTCGAACATGATCTATGTGGGCGTGCTGGCCCAGATGATCGGCATGGATCTCGAAACGATCCGCGCGGCGCTGACCTTCCACTTCAAGGGCAAGGAAAAGCCGATCGCGCTCAACTATGACGCCGTCGTGGCGGGCGCGGAATGGGCCAAGGCCAATCTCGAAAAGAAGGATCCCTTCTACGTCGAAGCCATGGACAAGACCCACGGCCTGATCATGGCCGATGGCAACACCGCGGGCGCGTTGGGCTCGATCTACGGCGGCCTGCAGTTTGCAGCCTGGTATCCGATCACGCCAGCCTCATCTCTGGCGGAGTCGCTCAACGAATACCTTCCCATGCTGCGCAAGCGTGAAGACGGAAAACATACCTACGCCGTAGTGCAGGCCGAGGACGAACTGGCCGCCATCGGCATGACCATCGGTGCGGCCTGGAGCGGCCTGCGCTCGATGACCTCCACCTCGGGCCCTGGCCTTTCGCTGATGACCGAGTTCATGGGCCTGGCGTATTACGCTGAAGTGCCCGTGGTGGTCTGGGATGTGCAGCGCATCGGCCCCTCGACGGGCCTCCCCACCCGCACCTCCCAGGGCGACCTGTCCTTCTCCGCCTTCATGGGCCACGGCGACACCCAGCAGGTCATCCTGCTGCCTGGCGGCGTGGACGAGTGCTTCGAGTTCGGCTGGAAGTCGCTGGACGTCGCCGAACGGCTGCAGACCCCCGTCCTCGTGCTGAGCGATCTGGACATGGGCATGAATCAGTGGATGAGCAAGCCCTTTGCCTACCCCGAGACTCCAATGGACCGCGGCAAGGTGCTGTGGGAAAAGGACCTCGAAGAACTCAAGGGCAATTGGGGCCGCTACCTCGACGTGGACGGCGATGGGGTGACCTATCGCACCTTCCCTGGCAACAAGCATCCGCTGGCGGCCTACTTCCTGCGCGGAACAGGCCACGACGAATACGCCAAATACAGCGAGGAAGCCTCCATCTGGCTGCGCAACATGGACCGTCTGAAAAAGAAATACGAGACGGCCAAGAAGTACGTCCCGGCACCCGTGCTCCATGCGATGCGCGGCGCAACCATCGGCATCATCGCCTACGGCTCGACCGAGTCCGCGGTGGAAGAAGCCCGCTACCTGCTTGACAAGGAAAACGGCATCAAGGCCGATTTCCTGCGCGTGCGCGCCCTGCCCTTCACCGATGAGGTCAAGAAGTTCATCACCAAGCACGAGGTGACTTTCGTGGTGGACATGAATCGCGACGGCCAGATGTATCAATTGCTGACGGTGGAATATCCCGCCCTGGCGACCAGGCTGGTCTCGGTGGCCTACGGTGATGGCATGCCCGCCTCCGCCAAGTGGGTGCGTGAAGGCATCCTGGCGAAGTACAAAAAGCCTGCCGCCGCAAAGGCCGCTTCGAAGCCGACCAAGGCGATAGCGGCGAAAAAGGCCCCTAAGGCCAAGCCCGCCTCGAAGTCCACGAAGGCGGCAGCGAAGAAACCCATCAAGAAAGCCGCGCCCAAATCGACGGCCAAGAAGTCCGCTGCGGCAAAGAAATCCAGGAAGTAGCCTGAACGGTAACAAGGAGATAATGACATGACTGATACGCTTCCCATGGCTGGCGCGAACATCCAGGTCAACGCCGTCGGCCTTTCCAAGAATGACTATCGCGGCAACCCCAGCACTCTGTGCCAGGGTTGTGGACATAACTCGATCTCGAACCAGATCATTTCGGCCCTGTACGAAATGAATATTTCGCCCGACAGCGTAGCCAAGTTCAGCGGCATCGGCTGCTCGAGCAAATCGCCGACCTATTTCCTCAACCGTTCGTTCGGCTTCAACGGCCTGCACGGACGCATGCCCTCGGTGGCGACGGGCGCCCTGTTCGGCGATCACACCATCCGCGGCATCGGCGTCTCGGGCGACGGCGACACGGCCAGCATCGGCATGGGTCAGTTCAAGCATGCGGTGCGCCGCAACGTGAACATGGTCTACGTCGTTGAGAACAACGGTGTGTACGGCCTGACCAAGGGCCAGTTCTCGGCCACCGCCGAGGTGGGGCTCACGCTCAAGAAGCAGGGCGTCAACCAATACCTGCCCATCGATATCTGCATGGAGGCCATTGCCTCGAATGCCACCTTCGTGGCTCGTTCGTTTGCGGGCAACCCCAAGCAGGTCAAGGAATTGCTCAAGGCGGCGCTGGCGCATAACGGCATCGCCGTGCTGGACATCATCAGTCCGTGCGTGACCTTCAACAACCAGGACAATGCCGTGCACTCCTACACCTGGGGCAAGGATCATGAGGCCCCCCTGCACGAGATCTCCTTCATCCCCGCCCGCAACGAGATCATGCTCGAAGCCGATATGCAGGACGGCGAGATCCGCGAGGTGGAACTGCACGACGGCTCGACCATCGTGTTGAAGAACCTCGACAAGGACTACAATCCCACCCATCGTTGGGAGGCGCTCAGGATGCTCGAAGAGGCTCAGCGCGAGAACTGGCTGATCACAGGCCTGATCTACGTCGAGCCGAGCAAGCCGTCCCTGACCGACACTTACAACCTGGTGGACACCCCGCTCAACCGCCTGGCCGAAGCGGACCTGCGCCCCAGCCGCGAGTCGATCGATCGCATCAACGCGATGATGTTCTAACCCTTAACCTACCCTCCCCCAAATTCCAAAGTGTGGAATTTGGGGGAGGGTTTTGCATTTATAAATTCCATGACCACTCCTGAAACCTCCTCAGATAAGCTGGACTTCAAGCGCGTCCTGCCCGTGCTGGTAATCGTGTTGGTGGACCTGATGGGCCTGTCCATCATCATCCCGCTACTACCGTTGTACGCAGCCCGCTTTGGCGCAGACGCGCTGACCATCGGTTTCCTGCAGGCGGCTTATCCAGCCATGCAATTCCTGGGCGCGCCACTGCTGGGTCGTCTCTCCGACCGTTTTGGGCGCAAACCTGTTCTGGTTGTCAGCCAGATGGGGACTCTGGGCGGATTCCTCCTGTTGGGATTCGCCAGCAGTCTGCCGCTGCTCTTCCTCTCGCGCATCATCGACGGGCTTTCCGGAGCGAACGTAGCCATGGCCCAGGCCGCCATAGCCGATAGCACCACCGAGAAAACCCGTACCCAGGGCCTGGGGCTGATCGGTGCGGCTTTCGGCGTCGGCTTTGTGCTAGGGCCTATCTTGGCACTCATCGTGCTGGCAGCCACTGGACAAAATTATCAAGCTGTGGCTTTCACCGCTGCCTTCTTTTCGCTGATGTCCATCCTGCTGACGACCTTCTGGTTCAAGGAAACTCTGGTCGAGGGCGTGGACCCCACCGCTGCTCGCAGGCGTCCATTCACATTCCAAGCCATGTTCCAGGCGCTGGGGCGCCCCACCATCGGCTTTCTGCTAATCTTGATGTTCTTCTATCAACTGGCCTTTGGCGGCTACGAACAACTCTTTGCGGTCTTCACGCTCAACCGCCTCGGCATGGATGCGCGCGACACCTCAGGATTGCTGGCGCTGGCAGGTGTGTTGATCATCATCATCCAGGGTGGACTGATCGGACGCTGGTCGCGCGCCAAAGGCGACCGCTGGCTGGTCCTGCTCGGGCTGGGAGCGTTGGCACTGGGCCTGCTCGGCACGGGACTGACGCCTGCTGTCCCCGTCCCGTGGTATGACCAGGCCAGGGTGTTGGCCAGCCTGTCAGGCGAGTTAACTCAGCGGGTATCGGGACAGGTCATCCACATCCAATTGCCCGACCAGGCCGCACGCGGCTGGTTCGGCATCCTGTGGCTGATGGTGGCCAGTTTCCCCGCTGCATTGGGTGGCGGTGTGCTGCATCCCGCCATTAATAGTCTGATTACCAAATCAACGGACAAGCATGAAGTAGGCGGCATCCTCGGCATCTCGGCAGGCATGTACAGCGCGGCCAATATGGTCGCTCCCCTGTTTTACGGGTCGCTCTTTCAGTGGTTGGGAGCGCCCGTGCCGTTCCTGCTCGGGGGCGGGATCCTGTTTGTTTTGTGGCTGCTCGCGCCGCGCATTACGAAGTAATTTGCGCTTCGACTTCGCTCTGCTCCCTCAGCGCGATTTTTGTGGCAAAATAAAATGATGCTGGAAATCACCCCCACCCTCTCCATCGACGAACACGAGTTACAGATTGACTTCATACGCGCCAGCGGCCCAGGCGGACAAAACGTCAACAAGGTATCCACGGCCGTGCAATTGCGCTTCGACGTGCGCGGATCTTCGTCCCTGACCGAAGAGGTCAAGGCACGGCTGATTCACCTTGGCGGCTCGCGCGTCACCGCTGATGGAGTTCTAGTCCTTGAAGCCAAACACTATCGCACCCAGGAGGGCAATCGCGCGGATGCAATCCTGCGCTTCACAGAGCTGGTCCGCAAGGCGGCCCAAAAGCCGAAGAAACGCCGCGCCACCCGTCCCACCCTGGCCTCGAAAGAGGAACGACTGAAGGCCAAGAAGATCCGCAGTGAGGTCAAGAAGACCAGGCGGGAAAGCCGATTCGATTAATAAGGAAATAAAACAAAATGACCCAGGAACAATTACAACTCATCGGCTATCTAGGCTCGGCGCTGGTGGGGATTTCGATGACCATGAAGTCCCTGTTGCGGCTGCGGCTGATCAACGTCTTCGGTGCTTTGACCCTACTGATATACGGACTGCTGATCCAAGCCTACCCCGTGGCCGCGCTCAACAGCCTGATCGTCGGCATTGACATCTACTACCTCATCCAGATGTGGCAACAGAAGGATTACTTCAAACTGCTCGAGGTGCGCCCTGACAGTGCCTACCTCAAGAGTTTCGTCGAGTATTATCGCGAGGGCGTGGCCGAATACTTCCCTAACTACAAAATCGATCCCCACCCCGAGGATGTGGCGGTTTTTGTATTGCGAAACATGGTGCCCGCGGGGGCACTGGTCGTCCATCAGGAAGGTGACAAGGCCCGCGTAGTGCTCGATTTCGTCATTCCTGGTTACCGCGATTTTCGCGCGGGCCGTTTCCTGTTCGAGGAAAGCGCCGAATTCTTCCGCCAGCGCGGCATTACCTGTTTCACCTCCGAGCCTGGCATTCCGCGCCACGAGGCTTACCTCAAGCGCATGGGATTCCAAGCCAGGGATGGGCTGTACTATCGCAGCATCACACCTGCCAGCGTAGTCCATGATCACGGAATGTAAGTTCCTTCCACCTAACCCTATCAACGGATTCCGCCCAAGGGCGGAGTAGCAGGCTAAGGGTCAGTGTCAGTCCAAGGTCCATGTAGATCTATTCTGCTATCTTCATCTGACCTCCAAATCCAAAGTGACTACGCGAAGCTTCAGAAGAGCAACTTTCCCGCCTCCATAGTGTTTGCCTATTCATGAGACGAAAGGATTAGAGACTATGGAAACCAACCTCTCCTTCTTTGAAAGACCCGACGTGGAAAAAGGCGTCGTTCCCATCGGCCAGGGTGTGCCGTTTGGTCTGGCACGCGTGACCAACCCACAGGTCCGCATTGGCGGCGTGTACGGCACCTGGGGCGAGAGCTACGACAACGCCTCTCTGCCGCGCATGCTCGAAAGCCGACTGGGTGCCCCCATCCCTGACTCCGAACGATTGAATCTCGCTGAGTTGGGCTTCCTCAGCCGCCATCACGTCACAAGCTTGAGCAAGGAAGAGAACCTGGAACTCGAAGTACAGATGGGTGCGCGCTTCCTGCGCGAAGCCGCCCTGGCCTGCGACTGGGATCCGTCTGAGGTGGAAGGCATCTTGATCGGTATGAGCGCCCCCATCTCTGAAGATTACCTCGACCGCATCGCCCGTGCAGCTGGCATCCCTGATCGTGCACTCAAAGTGGCTGTCCACAAGGCCTGCGACGGATCGGTCAGCAGCCTGCACCTGGCGCTCAACCCCGACCTGCCTGAGAACAAAGGGCTCTCGCAGAACATTGCCGAGCGCCTGCGCGGAAAGAAGGTGCTGGTGGGCGGCATTGAAGGCTTGAGCCGCTTCGTGAACAGCTCGCATGATGCCAATGCCCTGCAATTGTTTGGAAACGCCGCGGGCGTGATTGGCATCATCCCTGACCAAACCATGAAGTTCCTGGCAGGGCGCTCGTTCGAATCGTACGATACGGAAGGCGTTCTGCAAGTGCAAATGAACTATCCGCATTCAGTACAAAAAAGCGACGGCGGTTGGAACATCGATGTGACCCAAACGAACGCCACCAACATCCGCGTGGCGGGACTGATGCATGAACCAGTCGATGGTTCCTCAATCGTCATGGCGGGACCGATGGGCATGGTCAAGCTCTTCGTGCGCACAGGCGTGCAGGTGGTGCGCGATGCCTACCAAGCTTATCAGGATAAACTGAGTCAGCTCGGCATGAGCGGAAAGTCACTGGCGGTGGCCATCGTACACCATGCCAATTACAAGATCAACCTGCTCAAGCAGAAGCACCTGCAAAATGAAGGCATCAGCCTGCCGATGCCGTGGCTGTTGAACGACTTCGGCAACGTCAGTGCGGCCTCGAACATGATCGCCTTCCTGCGTAAGTTACCTGAACTCAAACCTGGTGATCACATCCTGATCGACGGTTTCGGCGCAGGCACCTACTACGACACCCTGGCTGTGGAACTCGGCGGATAATCATCTTTGACCTACATCAAAACTTCCCTCTCGATAGAGGGAAGTTTTGATTCTCGAATATAATCGGCGGATTATGCAGCACAAACATTCTTTTCTTGGCCTGCTGGCGGGCCTGGGCGCGGCAGCCATCTGGGGCGGCATGTACGTGGTCAGCAAGGTGGTACTGGAGGTCATTCCGCCCTTCGCGCTGCTCAGCACCCGCCTGATTCTGGGCATCCTGACCCTGAGCCTGGTCATCGCCCTGCGCCCCAAATTCAACCTGACGGCAAAGCAGGTCTGGCAGATCTTCGGTGTGGGCGTGATGGGATACGGCATCTCGCTCGGCTTTCAGTTCGTGGGGACCAAACTCTCCACAGCCTCGAACGGCTCGCTGGTGACCTCAGCCACACCCGCCTTCATCCTGCTCTTCGCCCCGTTCCTGCTCGGCGAGCGGACAACTCCCCGCCGCCTGGTTGCCCTACTGGTCTCGACCCTGGGCGTGGTGGCCGTCATCGACCCGCGCACGGCGGAACTTTCCCCCAGCTTGTTCTGGGGCAATCTCAGCCTGCTGGCCGCTGCGTTGACCTGGGCGTTATATTCGGTGCTGGTCCGCAAGGTGACGCAAAATCTGGATGTCATTTTGCCGACGGCCATCATGCTGGCAGGCGGCCTGCCCTCGAGCCTGGCCTTCGGTGCCTGGGAAGTGAACACACAGGGGCTGGGTCCCATCACGTTTGGGACGATCGGCGGCATCCTGTTCCTGGGAATCATCTCGACCGCCCTGGCTATGTTCCTGTGGAATTACGCCTTTGCCGAACTGCCCGCCGCAGTCGCTTCGCTGACCTTCTTTGCGCAGCCCGTGGTCGGCACACTTCTGGGCGCATTGTTCCTGGGTGAGGACATCACGCCGCTGTTCCTGTTTGGCGGACTGTTGATCGGCATCGGCTTGGTCATCGCCAGCACGGAAAAATAATAGCGCGAGACATGTCTCGCGCTATCAGGCAGGGTAGATCGATGATCTGCCCTGTTTTTATTTATTCGAATCTACGCCATTCACCCCGGAGATGTCGCTTCCGACCGTATGCAGGAGCGCCATATTGGGGGTGCGCATCGCGCCGAGCGGGAAGCCGCACAACAACACCACCTGCTGCCCAGGCTTGATCTTGTCGCTTTTGAGCATGGCGCCATCCACCTGTTTGAGCATATCCTCGACCGTATTGGCGAAGGGTACCAGGTGCGGTTCCACGCCCCACATGAAGGCCAGGCGACGATAGGTCAGTTCATCGGGGGTAAAGGCCAGGATGCTGACGCGCGGATGGGTCTTGGAAGCCAATTCGGCGGTGCGTCCCTGCATGGTAAAGACCGCAATGGCGGCCACGTCGCGGTCGCGGGCGATCTCGTAAGCGGCGCGCACCATCGAAGCGGCGTCGTTCTCACCGAGCGATGTACGCGGCGGCTGTTTGCCCCACTCGCTGATGTGCGACTCCGCCTCCAGGGCAATGCGGCCCATCATAGTGACCGCCTCGATGGGATACTCACCCGAAGCCGATTCCGCCGAGAGCATGACCGCGTCCGTGCCGTCGAAGATGGCGTTGGCCACGTCCGAAGCCTCGGCACGCGTGGGCAGCGGATTGTGGATCATCGACTCGAGCATCTGCGTAGCCGTGATGACCAGTTTGGCCCGCGCATTGGCGGCCTGGATGATGCGCTTCTGCATGACGGGCACGGTTTCGGGCGGCATCTCCACACCCAGGTCGCCGCGCGCCACCATCACGCCATCCACGATCTCGAGCACACGGTCCAGTTCGGTGAGCACCTCAGGCTTCTCGATCTTGGCGATCAAGAGTGGCATGCGTCCTGACTTGCGAATCTTCTTCATCGCCGTGCGGACCTTCAGCACGTCATCAGCGGAACGCACGAACGAGATGGCTACCGCATCCACGTCCTGCTGCATGCCGAAAGCCAGGTCCTCTTCGTCCTTGGGGGTGAAACCTGCCACGCGGATGCGCACGCCAGGCAGGTTGATGCCCTTGTGCGAGGAGAGCGTCCCACCCACGACCACCTTGGCGGTCAATGTACGGGGCTGGGCGGTGACCACCTGAAAGGCCAGGCGGCCGTCATCGAGCAGGAGTCGGTCCCCCACGTGGACCGAGTCGAACAACTCGGGAAAATCCACAGGGATGGTTTGGTTGGAGCACTCAGGGGCGGAATCGTCGGCGGCGTAGAGGCAGACCACCTCCCCCTCGGTTAGTTGCAGCGGGATGGGCAGGTTCCCCACACGGATCTTGGGGCCCTGCAGGTCTTGCAGGATGCCGACACATTTCCCCATCTTCGCAGAGATCCTGCGGATGGCGGCGATGCGTTCGGCGTGCTGGGCATGCGTACCGTGCGAAAAGTTCATACGGGCCACGTTCATCCCCGCGCGGATGAGCTTTTCGAGCACTTCCTCGTTCTGGCTGGCGGGGCCGATCGTGGCAACAATTTTGGTTCGACGAGTCATGGAATAATACCTCCACAGGGATAACAACGAGCCGCGGCAGAAGTTGTGCCGCGGCTCTTGTTTTACCACACTTTTACCGAATTATATCCAGTGTAATTCTTTGGCTTGCTTCTCGAGGTCAGGTCGGAAATCAGGGTGCGCGATGCTGATCAACTGCAGCGCGCGCTGACGGATGGTCTTGCCATACAGGTCGGCCACGCCATACTCCGTCACCACATAATGGACGTGGTTTCGGCTGGTCACCACGCCCGCGCCAGGTTTGAGCATGGCTGCGATGCGCGAGACCAACGTCCCATCCCGCAGGGTCGTAGTGCTGGGCAGGGCAATGATCGGCACGCCACCCTTCGAGCGGGATGCGCCGTAGATGAAGTCCAACTGACCGCCGACGCCGCTGTAGAACTTGGGACCGATGCTGTCGGCGCACACCTGGCCCGTCAGGTCCACTTCGATGGCCGAATTGATGGCCACCATGCGCTCGTTCTGCGCCACCACGAACGGGTCATTGATGTATTCCGTGCGGTGCAACTCGATCATCGGATTGTCATCCACCCAATCATACAGGCGTTTGGTACCGAGGATGAATCCCGCCACGATCTTGCCTGGGTGCAGGGTCTTGCGCGCATTGGTGAACACGCCCGACTCCACCAACTCGATCACACCGTCCGAGAACAGCTCGCTGTGGATGCCCAGGTCGCGTTTGTGCTTGAGGAAGCCCAGCACCGCGTCAGGAATGGCGCCGATGCCCATTTGCATGGTGGCGCCATCGGGGATCAACTCCGCGATATGGCCTGCGATCTTCTCGACCACGTCCATGTCGCCTTCCTCACCCATGGCCATCTCGGGGATGGGATAGTCGGTGTGGACGATGTGGGTCAGGCGGCTGACATGGATGAAGGAATCACCCAGGGTGCGCGGCATCTGCTCGTTAACCTCGGCAATGATGACCTTGGCCGACTCCGCCGCAGACTTGGTCAGGCCCACTTCCACGCCCAAGCTGCAGAAGCCGTGCTCGTCAGGCAGGGACACGTGGATCACGGCCACGTCCACAGGCAGGACCTTGTTCTTGAAAAGCAATGGGAATTCCGAAAGCAGCACGGGGGTGAAATCGGCGCGGCCTTCCTGCACCGCCTTGCGAACATTCCCGCTGATGAACAGCGTGTTGACTCGCAGGTGGCCTTCCATCTCGGGCTTGACGTAATCGGCGGGGCCAATGGTCAGCGCCTGGCAGATCTCCACGTCTTCCAATTCATGGGCGCGATCCACGAGCGCACCCAGCAGCACCTTCGGGACCGAGACATTGCCCGTCAGGAAGAGGCGATCGTGGCTCTTGATGACCTTGACCGCCTGCTCGGCCGTGGTCAGACGACTGTTGTAGATCTTAGTCCAGTCCATCGTCCACCTCCCGTCGGTCCGTTCTTCGATTCATGTGATGGAGTTTGCCCGCATGGGTGACGACGGCGGCCTCGATGGCTGCATTATCATGCATGGCCTGCCCGATGCCCTTGTCCGCCATCTCGACAATGAACGGCACCGCCGCATTGACGAAGGCATGCGTGGCCGTGCGAGCCACCACGCCAGGCATGTTCGGCACGCAATAATGCAGCACGCCCTCTTCCTCGTAGGTGGGATGGTCGTGCGTGGTCGGGCGCGAGGTCTCGACACAGCCGCCTTCGTCGATGCTCACGTCGACGATGACCGAGCGCGGCTTCATGGCCTGCACCATCTCGCGCGTGACCAGGATCGGGGCGCGCTCGCCAGGCTTGAGCACCGCACCCACCACCACGTCTGCGTAGGCGGTGGCACGCTCGATGTTACGCTTGGTGGACACCATGGTCGCCACCCCAGGGCAATGATCCGCGACGCGTTGGAGCGCATTGATATTGATGTCGATCATGGTGACATGTGCGCCGAGGCCGAGGAAGCCGTGCGCCGCATTCCGTCCAACCACGCCCGCGCCGATGATGACCACCTCGGCAGGCGGGACGCCTGGCACGCCGCCGATCAGGATGCCCTTGCCACCCCAGTTGTTCTGGAGCAGGCGTGCGGCCGTCTGCGCGGCCATCATGCCGCCGATCTGGCTGAACGGACGCAATACGGGCAGGGACCCATCCGCCAGTTGGATCTGCTCGTAGGAAACCGCCGTGATGTTCTTCTGGAGCAGAATGTCCACCTTATCCTGTTGGGCCGAAGCCAGGTGGAGGAGGCCCGCCACAACAGAACCGGGCTGGAGCCATTCCAGTTCCTCTTTCATCGGGCGGGCTACTTTGAGCAGCAGGTCCGAACGACCAAAAACCTCTTCGGGAGAATAGGCCAGGCGCGCGCCCGCTTTCTCATATTCCTGGTCGCTGAAGCCCGCCCCCACCCCCGCATCGTGCTCCACGTAGACCCTGTGCCCCTGCTGGGTCAGGATCTCCGCGCCTGCGGGCGACATGCCCACGCGGTATTCGAACGGGCGTCGTTCCTTTGGAATTCCTATATTCATGGCAACCTCCAACATGCTCAAAGATTTACGCCATATTCAAGACTTCGCGAATATGCGGCAAAGCCCAATCGATGGTTTCCTTCCCGATCACCAGCGGCGGCGCAAAGCGGATGACGTTGTCGTGTGTCTCCTTCGCCAGGATGCCGCGCGCCTTCAACTGCTCACAGAAGCGACGGGCTCCGCCCGCCTCGGGTTTGAGTTCCACGCCGATCAGCAGTCCACGTCCGCGCACTTCCTTGATGTGCGGGCTGGGGATTTCGCTCAACTGCTCGACGAAATACTCGCCGAGTTCGGTCGCGCGCTGCGCCAGTTTCTCCTCGCGGATGACCTTGAGCGCGGTACGCGCCACAGCTGCCGCCAGCGGATTCCCGCCGAAGGTCGAGCCATGCTCGCCCGCCTGGAACAGGCCCATGACGGGTTGGTCGGCCAGGACTGCCGAGATGGGATAGAAGCCGCCCGCCAGCGCCTTGCCGATGATGGTCACATCGGGACGCACGTCTTCGTGCTGACACGCGAACAATTTGCCCGTGCGCGCCAGGCCCGTCTGGATCTCGTCCGCGATGAAGAGCACATTGTTCTTCTTGCAGATCTCGGCCACAGCCTTGAGATAGCCCGCGGGCGGGATGATCACACCCGCCTCACCCTGGATCGGCTCCAGCATCACGGCCGCCGTATTCGGGGTGATGGCCTTCTCGATGGCAGCGGCGTCGCCGTACTTGACGGTGATAAAGCCAGGCGTGAACGGACCAAAGTCATCGCGATAGAGCGGCTCGGTCGAGAATGAGACGATGGTCACGGTGCGGCCGTGGAAGTTGCCTGCCGCCACAATGATCTCGGCCTGGTGGCGAGGCACCTTCTTGACCTGGTAGGCCCATTTGCGCGCCAGTTTGACGGCCGTCTCGACCGCTTCCGCGCCAGAGTTCATTGGCAGGGACATCTCGTAACCCGTCATCTCGGAAAGTTCTTTGTACAGCAGCGGCAGCTGGTCGTTGCGGAAGGCGCGCGAAGTCAGCGTGACCTTGCCTGCCTGCTCCACCAGCGTCTTGAGGATGGCGGGGTGCACGTGCCCCTGGTTGACCGCCGAGTACGCGCTCAGACAGTCGAGATATTTTCTGCCTTCCACATCGTAGACCCACACCCCTTCGGCACGCTCGATGACCACATCCAGCGGATGATAGTTGTGCGCACCGTACTGTTCTTCCATCGCGATAAAGTCTTTGGTATTCATTCAGCACCTTTCGGAATTTTGAATATTGACAAATGTGCGGGGTCTCGCGGACCCCGCACAACGTTTCAAGGTATTAGGCCACACCCAGCAGGCGGGCGAGGATGGCTTTCTGCGCATGCAGGCGGTTATGCGCCTGCGGGAAGATGACCGAGTGGGGGCCGTCCGCCACCTCGTCGGTCAGCTCGTGGTTGCGGTGGGCGGGCAGGCAGTGCATCACGATCACATCCTTGTCCGCTTCGCTCACGAGCCTGGCGTTGACCTGGTATGGCGGGAAGACCTTCTCGCGCTTGGCGGTCTCCTCCTCCTGGCCCATGCTGGTCCAGGTGTCGGTGTAGATGACGTGGGCACCCTTGACCGCTTCATGCGGGTCGCGAATGAACTTGAACTGGCTGCCCGTCTTCGCGCCGATCTTCTGGGCGATCTCGATGGACTTGGGGGTCAGGTCGTACCCCTCGGGGCTGGCCAGGGTGAAGTTCCAGCCCAACTGCGCCGAGGCATGCATGAGCGAGACGGCCACGTTGTTGCCGTCACCCACGAAGGTCACGTTCAGGCCCTTGGCCTTGCCGAACTTCTCCTGGATGGTGAGCGCATCGGCCATGCCCTGGCAGGGATGGTTGTAATCGCTCAAACCGTTGACGACGGGGATGCTCGACCATTTGGCCAATTCGAGCACGTGCTCGTGCTCGAAGACACGCGCCATCAGCACATGCACATAACCCGAGAGCACGCGCGCAATGTCGGAGATGGCTTCGCGCTTGCCCAGGCCGATCTCATTCGGGGAGAGGTAGAGCGCATCGCCGCCCATGTGACGCATGGCCATGTCGAACGAGACGCGCGTGCGCAGGCTGGGCTTCTGGAAGATCATGCCGAGCACCTTGCCCGCGAACTGCGGCTGGTTGCCGCCCTCGAAATATTGTTTCTTCAACTTGACGGCTACATCCAGCAGGTCCTGGGTCTCGTCAGGGGTTAGATCAGAAATCGCCAAAAAGTGTTCCATGACTTCTCCTTTAATTGTGAAGTATATCATTTGCCTTTTTTATTGCTACGTTCCAAGCATCACACTTCCCAAGTGACATCTGTCTGACAAATGCAGCGTGCGACGATCTACGCCATGCGGACTTTTTTCCAGTAACGCGCCAGTCCATCCGCGGACATGCCCAGCGGATTGGCGAGCTCGTAGGCCTGGGTCACCTCGGGGGTCAGGCCGATCTCGCGGCCTTGCAGTTCCATCCACTCGGTGAAGCTGTGACGCATTTCCTCGGCGGGCGGGTCGTTGGGCATGACCTGTTCCAACCAGCGCTCGGCGGAGTTCAGGCCCTCTTCGATAGCGGTGAACTGCCAGTCGGGGTCGTCGAAGATGCCGAAATGGGTCGGCGCGATGCGCGCAGGATGGAGGCTGCGCATGCGCGTCACGCTCTCGCGCCAACGCTCGATGTGCAGTTCGGGCGGCGGCATGGGCACGCGCAGGTAGGAATAACCTGGGATGCGCACCCCGCCCACGTCTCCGCTGAAGAGCAGATCTTCGAACAGGTAGGCATAGTGATGCTCCGCATGGCCTGGAGTATCCACCGCTACGAAACGCAGGTTTCCGATGACGATCTCCTCGCCGTCGGCTACCACCCGCAGCCTGGATTCCTCGACGGGCAGGAACTCTCCCCACAGGCTTTGCATGCGGTCGCCGTAGATGCGCGTGGCGCTGGCGATCAACTTCTCGGGCTGGAGCATGTGCGGCGCGCCGACGGGGTGAACGAGGATCTCGGCCCCCTGTCGCGAGAACCAACCCGCCGCCCCCGCGTGGTCGAGGTGGATGTGCGTCAGCAGGACGTGGGTCACGTCGCGGGGAGACAGGCCCTCTTTGGCGAGGGCCGCTTCGAGGGCAGGCAGCGTGGAGCCAGGTCCGCTTTCGACCAGGACCACGCCCGTCGAATGTCGGATCAAATAAGAGGCAATGGCCAGCGGCCTGCCCTGAAAGTTCAAGTCAAGTGGGGTAACGGGGGTCTTTGCCATACGTGATTATCCTGTACGTGATAGGCGGCCGAGAAGCTGGCCAGGGCCATGCCCAGGTCGGCGTCGCAATAGATCGGGCAGACGGGCACGCGCCGCTCGCCGAGCGAGGCGATGATACGCTCGGACCCGGGCGGGCCGCCGAAGGTCTCGGCCATGATCAGCACCACCACAGGCCGCAGGTGACGGCGCTGGAGGTCGTCCACGGCGGCCAGCAACTCGGAGGAAACGCTGGGCGTGACGAGGATGGCACTGGAGCCTTGCGGCAGGCCGCGTCCCTGGGCGGCCACCAGGCCCGCCAGCGAGAGCGCTCCCTCCGCCTCGACGAAGGCCAGCGTCTCGAGGATCTTGCCCTCCTGGCGTTCGCTGCGTTCGGCAGGGATCATGGTATAGGCGCGGCCCGAGGTGATCATCCCCACGGCGCGGTTCTGGCCGAGGAAGTAATGCGCCAGCGAAGCGGAAATGGTGACGGCGTATTCGAGCGTGGAGGGCGGCAGGTGGAAATCGGGACGGCGGCCCAACAGGAAGGCGTCCAGCTTGAAGAGCAGCGGGTCCACGCTCGAGGCTTCCGCAGCGGAGCTTTCCTTCTGGTAATGGACCGTCTCCTGTGCATCCACGAACAGCCAGACCTCGGCCTGCGGGTCCTGCTCGAATTCCTTGACCATCACCTGTCCGCGGCGGGCGGTGGTGGCCCAGTGGATGCGCTTCATCGGGTCGCCAGGCACGTACTCGCGCACGCCCGAGGCATGCGGGGTGACGTCCGAGGCCTTGCGGCGGATGACCTGTCCGCCGGGCAACAGGCCAGGCGGGGAGAGGAAGCTGGGGATCTCGAAGATGTTCGGCAGCACGATCAACGACTCGTGCGCCGGGAACTGACGGCGGTCACGGAATAGCCCGAAGGGATCTCCCGAGGTGAGGGTGGTCGGCCCGAGCGGGAACGCGCCGCGGCGGGTGAGCCAGCTGCGGGCGGTGTAGGTGCGCTTCTGGCGTCCGCCCACCAGGGTCAACAGGCGCGAGCCCGCCGCCCCGGGGATGGTCGTCTCGTTGGCCACCTCGATCCACAAGTTTAGCAGCACGCTGGCGTTATGGATCTCGAAGTGCTCCTCGAACATATCTCCCACATTAGCCCGCAGGGAGCGCGTGGTGCGCTGGACGCGCAGCGGGCGCGTGACCAGCCAGGTCCAGGCGGCGCTGACCAACACGATCAACACGCCCAGATACAGCAGGCGCGAATAGGCCTCCTGCCCCGTCACGATGGCTCCGATCACACCCAGCCCGATCAGCAGGGTGACCAGGATGCGCCCGCTTCTCATTTGGCCTTCCCGCTCGCGACCTTCTTTTCCTTCTCGGGCGCGAATGCGCCGCCCGGCACGGGCGTGTTGTAGACGATCTCCTGCATGATGCGGTCGGATCCCAGGTCGCGCAGGCGCGCGGCAGGGCTGACGATGATGCGGTGGGCCAGCACGGGCACGGCCAGTTCCTTGACGTCGTCGGGCAGCACGTGGTCGCGTCCGCGCAGGGCGGCATGCGCCTGGGCGCTGCGGTACAAGGCCAGGCTGCCGCGCGGACTGGCGCCGAGGTACACGTCCCCGCTCTGACGGGTGCGGCTGGTCAGCTCGACGATGTACAGTTTGATGGAAGGTGAGACGTACACCTTCTTGATGGCCTCGGCGGCCTCCAGCACCTCCTCGGTCTTCACCACCGATTGCAGCGCCTCGATCGGGTGCCGCAACTGCTGGTCGTCCAGCACGCGGATCTCGTCCGAGACGCTCGGGTAGCCGAGGCGCAGGCGCAGCAGGAAGCGGTCCAGTTGGGCCTCGGGCAGCGGGAAGGTGCCTTCGTATTCGATGGGGTTCTGGGTGGCCAGCACCATGAACGGGCGCGGCAGGATGTGCGTCACGCCGTCCACGGTGACCTGACGCTCCTCCATGGCCTCGAGCAGGGCGGCCTGGGTCTTGGGCGTGGCACGGTTGATCTCGTCCGCCAGGATGATCTGTCCGATGATGGGTCCCGCGCGGAACTCGAAGGCGCCCTTCTGCTGGTTGTAAATGGAAACGCCCGTCACGTCGCTGGGCAGCATGTCGGGCGTAAACTGGAGGCGGTTGAAGGTGCAATCGAGCGAGCGGGCCAGGCTGCGGGCCATCATGGTCTTGCCCACACCAGGCACGTCCTCGATCAACACGTGCCCCTGGCACAGCAGGCCCACCACGATCAACTCCAGCGCCTGGCGCTTGCCTACGATCACGCTCTCGAGATTGCCGACCACACGTTCGCCAAAAGCCTGAATGTCCATCAGAGAAAAAGTCCTTTCAACAGGGATAAGTTCGATTCTACGTGGGAATTGCAGGCTGGGCAAGGAAAACGCCCCCACTTTGGGAGGGGTTCTGGGGAAGTAGTTCCCCTCCCCTGGGAGTGTTTCCGCGCGGACTTACGGCGGATGCAGGCTTTCGGGTATAATGCTCCCCGCACGCCCCTGTAGCTCAATGGATAGAGTGCCTGACTTCGAATCAGTAGGTTGTGGGTTCGAGACCCGCCAGGGGCGCCAACCAAAAAGACCTCCATGCGGAGGTCTTTTTGGTTGCTTCCTGATATCTACGGTAAGCTGAATGCTCGCACAAGAAATACAGCCATTTGGTCGCGACTAACAGGTATAGTCGGACAATAATTCCCTCCGCCGCATCCGCCTGTGATGCCCTCGGCTGCCAGTTGCTCGATCCAGGCAGCCGCCCAGTAGTTTGCAGGCACGTCGCCAAAAACTCCTGTAACGGCTGGCGGAGTGTAATCCCCTCCGTATTTACCTCGCAGGAGAAAAACTGCCATTTGGTCACGAGTAACAACCGTAGCGGGGCAATATTTTCCACCCCCACACCCGCCTGTAATGCCTTCCCTGGCCAATTGCTCGATCCAGGCCGCG
>JACPVF010000016.1 GCA_016191845.1 Chloroflexota bacterium | reverse complement strand
TCCATGCGATTGAATGGCTCCAGGATGGGCGCAGGGTTTGCATCAACGAAGGACAACCTTAGGTTTACCCTGTGCCGATGGACAGCCGTCTCGCTCAAATCATCCCTCTCTGGGCGAAAATGATCATATCCCTGCTCCGCATCTTCGGCGGTGTCCGCCTCCATGATGCTCACCCAGAGAGAATCTCCAGCAAGCCAGGTGGGATAGACATTTCCCATCACTTGAAAACGAAAGCTCGTACTGTCATCACTATTTCCACCCAAAGAAGAATCATATTGACCGACATTCTCTATAAAAAGAATAGGATTGGAAGGAATCCCCTCCTTTATCGCATCGGCTCGATCAGCCAAAACAATCATCGGCCTGACGTTCTGAAAACCAAGTATCAACGCCAAACCAAAACACACAAGCTGGAAAGACTTTTTATATTTCATTTGGCCCTCTCATAAAAGGTTTTTGTTGCATATGGATTATTACATATATGTTGGTATTTTGAGTTTCCAAAGTTGAAAAGTTGGCATCAGGCCGTCCATATAACGTATGCCTGACTTCGAATCAGTAGGTTGTGGGTTCGAGACCCGCCAGGGGCGCCAACCAAAAAGGCCTCCGCATGGGGGTCTTTTTTTACCCTACAGGTAGCCGAAGGGCGACTCGCAACTTCGCCTACACAGGGTTCCTTTCTTACCGGGTAGGCATATCGAGATTACCCTTGCACAGAATCCTCCATCATTTTCAAGAAGACCCGGACCACATCCGGGTCGAGATGGCTGCCAGACTGTTCGCGGATGTAGTCCAGGGCCTGCTGGCGGGACCAGGCTTTTCGATAGGGCCGATCACTCGTCACCGCGTCGTAGATATCTGCCACCGCGAAGACACGCGCTGCGAGGGGGATTTCCCTGCCTTTGAGGCCGATCGGGTAGCCCGTGCCATCCCATTTTTCGTGATGACAATATGGAATCTCGATGGCATCACGCAGATAGGCGATCTTGGTCATTAGTTCGAACGCGTAAATCGGGTGTTTCCGCATGACGGCCCACTCATCATCCGTCAGCGGACCTGCCTTGAGGAGGATATGGTCGGGGACGCCCATCTTGCCGATATCATGCAGGAGGGCACCACGACGAACGTTCACCAATTCCTGCTCTGTCATGCCGATTGCCCTGGCCAGTTCCAATGCCATGGAGGTGACCCGCTGGGTGTGGCCTTCGGTTTCCTTGTCGCGCAAGTCCAATGCGGCGGACCAGCCTTCGAGGGTGGATTCATACGCCAGGGTCAGTTCCATGTTGCTCCGCTCCAGATCGTTGAATAACGAAGCCGTGTCGATGGCAATGGCAACCTGACCGGCAAAGGTCTGGAGAAGTTCGAGCCAGTCTTCATCGGGTGTGAGTTGAGAACGGTGGAACGCCTGAAAGACCCCCACGATCCTGCCCTGGGCCACCATGGGGACGCCGAAGTAGCTGACGAAGCCTTCCTCTGTAACAAGCCTGGTGACGCGGGGATTTTCATTTGCCGCCGCCGCCAGGTTTGGGAAGTGAATCATGCGGTTTTCCACCACAACGCGACCAGTCAGGCTTTCACTGAGCGGCGACTCCCCGGGCACTCTGGCTATTTCCACCCTGAAGCCGCGCCCGTACCCGTAGGTGAAGGAGCCCGAAGCGCGGTTGAACAACCATACGTTGGCGGCATCCACATGGAGCCGTTCCATGACGTGCGGGATGACGGCCCGCAGGCTGGTGCGTATGTCGGTGGTGGAGGTGATGATGTTGTCGATCTCGTGGAGCGCCCTGAGGGTATGCAGCTGTCCCCGGGTTTGTTCATGGAGCAGCATGCGGCGGATGGCCGTGGCCGCCTGGTCGCCAATGCTCTCGGCCAGGAGGATCTTGGGCTGGGTAAACGGTTCACGGTTTTCATCCCGCGCTTCCCCGAGGATGAGCATGCCGAGGGTGACCTGCCCGTCTGAAGAGGCGCCGCCCACCCGAAGGGGGATCAGACAGGTGGATTTGATGAAGGGGAAGAGGAGCATTTCCCGTTCCAGGCCTTCGACCTGAGAGTCTTCGACCTTCAAGACCACAGGTTCTCCCTGCCCCAGAATGCGGCGACAGGTCGGCAGGAGGTTGAGGGATACGCGGCTCCCCAGCATGAGGCTGTGGTCCAGGGGGCGGATCGGGTATGCGGAGCGGATCACGAGGTCATTGCCCTCGAGCAGCGCAATGCGGGAAAAGGTGACGTGAACGTTGATCACCGCCTGGTGATTCACGAGGTCGAGGATCGTTTCCAGGTTGTCTGTTTCGGCGAGGGCGCTGGAGAGTTCATACAGGGCTCGGAGTTCTTCGGTGCGGGCCTTGAGCGCTTCTTCGGCCTGTTTACGCTCGGTGATATCGGCAATGGCAACGATGACCTTCGACAGGTCATCTTCGAAATTGGGGGCGGCAGACCAGGTGATTTGAACATTGATGCGCCTGCCGGTGAGGGTCAGGTCTGTGGTCTCCCGCGAGTAATAGGTCTTGCCTTCTGCGATGGCGATCAGTTCGTCCTGGAAGGTTTCAGCGATGTTTTTCTCGAGGATCGTCTCGAGATTGGCGAGCAGGTTTTCCTTGCTCCCAGCCTGGTAGAGTTCCACCGCAGAGCGATTCACGTCGACGACGCGCACCAGCCTGGCCCATTCGGAAATCAATTCGGGATGAGCGGAGAGGTACGCCTTGAAATCGGTGACCCCTTGCCGGCGAAGAAGATCGATGCGGCGTTTGACCTCTGAGAAATCCTCCTCCCAGAGGGAGATGGGCGAATCGACGAACAGGGTGCGGTAACGGTTCTCGCTGCGTCGGAGGAGTTCTTCGGCCTGTTTGCGGTCGGTGATATCGATGGAGAGGATGAAGATGCCTTCGGGAACGGGCTCGATGCGCAGGTCGAACCAGGCTGTGCTGCCATCCGGGTAGATGAATTGATTTTCGAGTTTGATGGAGATACGTTGCTGCATGCAGGTTTGCAGGGCGGCGAACAAAGCAGTATCTTCGATGCCGGGATACATCTCCATCATGGTGCGCATGAGCATTTCCTCGCTCTTGCGGCGCCCTTGTTGTGCGGCGATGTCGTTCAGGTAGATGTAACGCCAGTCGAAATCGATGATCTGGCAGCCTTCGAGCATGTTATCCAGCAGGTAATGATAGCGGATCAGGCTCTTTTGTAGTTCGATTTCGGTCTGCTTGGTGGAGCTGATATCCTGGATCGCGGCGACGACATAGATGTCGCGCCCGAACCGGATGGGGTTCAACGAGACTTCAACTGGGAATTCGGAACGGTCTTTGCGGCGGGCGGCCAGCTTGAGGCCAATGCCCATCGCCCGTTCATGCGGGGCTTTTTGGTAGGCCTCGCGAAGTTGCCTGTGCTCGTTGAAACGGCTGGGGATGAGAAGCTCGACGGGTTTTCCCCGTAACTCCCTGGCAGAATAGCCGAACATCCTGACGGCCCTGGCATTGGCGTATCGAATCGCTCCCTGGGCATTGACGATCAGCAGGCTGTTGGGCGCAGCATCGAGGATCTTCTTGAAATCCAGTTCGGCGGTCTTGGTTGATTTGGAGCGCATGGTTACCCCGCTGGTTTTGCGGCCAGCCGTGTAAGGGCTCGCTGGGTGGAGGGTTTCAATTTCATGAAAGGCTCTTCAAATAACATTAAGAATTCCAGGTCTTTTTGCGGCAACAACTAAAACGTACCAATAAGTATAATCCTTGAGAGGTCGCCTGCCATACCATGGCGGGGGCCCAAGGGTCATGGCGATTTTATCTCCATTTTCCCAATCGGGGCAACCAACTGTCAGGCTGAATCACAGCTTCTGATTGTATGAGTCAGACCTGTTGTGGGCTCGAGACCTGCTTTCGCCCTGAGCGGAGCGAGGCGACCGCCGAGCGTAGTCGAAGGGCAGCTATGGTATAGAAGTTCCTAAGCTGGAAGGCCTGCAACGCTGCGACGTGGATCGAAGGTCATGGAAGGCCTCCTTCTGCCGTCACTGGACATAAACCATGTAGAGGGCCTTCGAGTTGGCGGCCAGGGCTTCGAGCTGTTTTCTCGAAATCTGCGAGTCCATGCTGGACTGGTCGATATAGATAAGAAAGACTGGGCGCACCCGCCGCGTACCCACCTCTTTGAGTCGATCCGACAGGGAGCGCCGCCTGGTTCCAAAATACTGCGAAAGGATGTGGCGCACGTCGGTAAACGTTGCACCCCATTTTCCACCCGTCAAATCCTTCCAGAACTGGCCTTTGAGGAATTTCCAGTTGCCGTAATAGAAAAGGAGCTGCTTATCCTCCAATACTTCGAGGAGCCTGCATAACAGGTTGACCGCATCGGACAGGTCGAGCGGCTCGGGGACCTGCTCGGTGGCGTGCTCGTAGTGTTTTTCCCACTCGGCAATGGCCCTGGCTGCGTCCCTGATCACCTGTTGACTGCTGGCGGCTGCGCTGCCCGTCAGCGGGGGCAGGGCGATCTTGACCTCGGCTTCGAGGTTGCCTGTCAGCTCAGTGGTCCTTCCCTGCTCTTGCTGACGTTTGACCGAATTGCCGCGCTTGACAATGTATTTCATCTTGTTCTTGAGCGGGGTGTAGATGGCAACGTAATCCTGGCGGTATTCGGGGGATAAGCGATAAGCCAGGTCTTTATCGCTATTGAGGGCTTCATATAATTCACAGATCAACTTGAGGGTGATCTGTTCGGTCTCGACCAGACTGCAGTCCACACGCAGGGGGATCTCATGCACGGGGTGGAAGATTTCCCGCATGGATTCCACAAACCCCAGCTTGAAGTCCATCCACTTGGACGATGGGACGTCCTTGACGAAATGCAGGGCATGGGGGGTCTGGGCAATCTCGTCCAGAAGGGCTTGGGAAGGGATGACAAGATTGGTATTCAAGAGACTCTCCTAGCAATTAGGATTTTCCGAGAATGGGCTGCTGAGCACCAAGCCACCCAGACGGCAAGAATTGATGCCAAAAACAAAGGCTGTTACCGCTTTATTTATCTCGTGGGGTGTTGTTATGACTATTTTTCTTAATCACTTCATAATCAATTACTAACTTATCCAGTGCAATTTTATATTTAGTTATTTCCTCACCATTATTTCTGTGAACTTGATTGTAAGCAGCCATGACGATCTTTGGATTCATTTCAGGGTGGCTAACCTGCAAGTGAACAAATAATACGCTGTATTCCGTTTTATGTTCGCAAAACGGACATTTTGCTAGTTTATCCTGTCCTAATTCGCGCTTATTTAGAAAAGACCCATTTGTTTTCCGGTGATGTTTTTTGTTACTTCCTGGAATTTTATTATTCTTAATGCTCTGAAGCGCTTTTGAAGCTGATGTTGTATTGCGAACTGTTTTTTTTCGATAAGGTAATGACACAGAACTCAGCCGTTCGTGGAGATCGGACTGTGATTCTTCGTTAATTAATTCCGAATTTATTATGACGCCACTTTCGTCAACAACATATTTCTTTTCTTTATCTTCTTTGTTCATAGTCCGATCCAATGTGCAGAATAAACCTTCTTCGGCGGCCTGAGGACAAAGAGTGTATAGGCGGTAGATATGAGGAGCGATGATGTCGTTGGGTTCATCGCGCCTCACTTCGAAGACTTGCCCGTAAGGTAGCCCACGGTGCCGCTGGCAATAAGGGTGACGACGGAAGTGGCCCATTTTTTGTCATCGACGCTGGCGGCGGGGTTATAGAGGGTGGAGATACAGATGTAGATAAAGAGCGAGACGGCGATAAGGGCAAAGAGGGAGATGCCGATGTCCTTGACGTGGTTGACCAATGCTTTCCACTCTTCCAGCTTGATGCTGGACTTGCGCTCCTCGGGGGTCATGGGTCTGGCGAGGGTGGCTTCTTTCAGAAGTTTCGGGTTGGCGATGATATCTGAGACGTTGTAGGTGGGTACCATGTCCATGTCATCTTCTCCAAGAGATGGTTTAGAACCCGTCGATATTGGCGATGGTGGTTCCATCGTTGTCCACGATGGCCAGTTTAAAGCCCGCCTGTTTGGCCTTTTGCGCCAGGCTGACGAAGACCAGCCCTTGCCTCAGGACAGTTTCCTTGTCCAGCTTGGTTTCCTCCACGATCTCGTCGAGCAGGTTTTTGAACTCGTCGGAGAGCGGGAGCCTTGGGTCTCCGAGCGGAAGTATGCCCGCCATGCGGACATAGACTGGTTCGGGTTCGCCTGTACCTGAGATCAACGCCCCAGGGGCCAGTGCGCCTGCAAATTTGACAGCGTACTCCCGATCAGGAATGCCGCCATAAGTGTAGGTTGGATGAGCGACGCTATCTGGGGCTATT
The DNA here is from genome assembly GCA_016191845.1 of Chloroflexota bacterium. GTDB lineage: Bacteria > Chloroflexota > Anaerolineae > Anaerolineales > Villigracilaceae > JACPVF01. The sequence goes on along the minus strand of JACPVF010000016.1, from coordinate 439,697 downwards.
TTGGATGGACTCGACCCTTGGAGTGCATTTTGTATCTCGACGAAGGCTCTCTTGAGTGCATCGTCATCCGTAAATGTAAGGTCTTTTTCTATGAGTTTGGCTCTTTGCCCTTGAGACACTTTTCTTACTTTGCCTTGTTCTTCGGGATCGGATGACATAAGACCTCACATATGCGGAGAATCACTACGATCGAGAACGTGGAAGAATTATACCCTCACTATGCTTTGAAAAGCATTTGCAGCGTCCATCTTGAAGGCAAAAGCGAACTACCCCGTCCTCTTCGCCACATGCCCAGGCAGGTCGCGCGCCGAGGCCGTCAACGTGGCGCCCGCCTCTGCCGCCGTGCGGGAGGTATATTCCCACCACAGGCCGTCCACTTGGGTGGCGTCGCCGCTCTCCAGCACTGTGCCGTCGGCGGCTGTGATCGTCACCGTCACCTGCGTCACCAGCACGTCGTCCTGCGCCTTCACGCGGACCTTCTGGCCTGGCCCTCCCTGCCAGCCCGAGCGGTCGATCTCCAGGATCTCGGGCGGGTGGAACCAGTCGGCGATGGCCACATTGTAGGCGCTCCTGGCGGTCCCTGCGGCCTTGCGTGCATACACGGGGTCCGACTTGGCCGCCTTGGCATATAGCTGCGCTTCGCGGAAGGCCTCCTGCTGGGCCCGCTGTGCTGCGCTGAAGACGCGATTCTCGTCGAAGGTCGGCTTGACGCTCAGGATGGTGCGTCCCGCCTTGTCGCGTTTGAAGACCAGCTGGTTGCCCAACATCCCCCCGATGCCGTCGATGATGATATTCGAGCGTACCTTTGCCATCCTGTCACTCCTTGGGACCGCTGAACGGTCCCGAACAAGAGGCCTGCCTCTTCCGCAGGAGCGGACCTCCCTGCCCTGGGCCTCCCGCCGCGCGGGGCGGCGCGGAAGCACCCAGGGTCATCCTTCGCTCATCCTTCGTCCATCCTTCGCTTAACCTTCGTCTCTCCCCTATCCATCGCCTGGCCACCCGCCTTCGATCTCCCAGGGCGATCTCGATATCGTGCCTATGCGCAATCTTGGAAATCTCTACACAGCGGGGGCCATTCCATCCTGATCCGCCTGGTGCAGGGGGACTCATGCCCTGATTGTCCCCAATCCCCGCGTTTCCCGCAAGGAATTTTCGATTTACAGCTTTGTTAGCAATCGCGGGGCGCGCCTCGACGAGATCCCGATAACTCGCCGCCCCTACGGCCCTGGTGTCATCACGGGGAAGCGGGTGAGGTCCACGTCGGGGTCGATCTGGACGTCTGCGGCAGCCACCCAGCAGGGCGTGTAGAAATAGGGCCCGTTGATGACGTACCAGCCTGGCACGTTACCGATGCCCAGCAGTTCCACTTTCTTGGGCACGTTGATGTAACTCTGCAAGGGGTAGCTGGGGCCTGGTCCGCGGTAACAGCCCGTGTAGTTGACCACTGTGATGATATTCTTGCTGGCGTCCTTGGTGGGGGCGAGCGTCACATCGGGGGTGGGCGTGAAGGTCTCTGTCGGCGGCGGGGTGGGCGAATACGCGGCGGCCGTCTGGGTCATCATCACCGCCGCCATCTGGACCGTCAACGTCCCGATCATGTCGTCCGTCGGTTCTGGGAGCGGGGTGGGCTTGGGCGCACAGGCAGAGATCGAGAGAAACATAAGGGACACGATCAAAACACGAATCTTCATCCTATTCTCCAGTTGAGGTTGGTCGGGGCGGGCATATTCCGCCCGCGTATTTTACGATACAATCCCCGTCGTGGATATCTCCCCCGCCCTGTTGCGCCTGCTGCTCGACCGCCTGGAGCGCATCTCGGTCGATTCGCATTGGGCGCATCGCGCCAGCGGGGTGCGCGGGTCCCTGCTGGGGATGCTGGAGCGGCTGGAAAACGGCCAGCCGCCAGAGGATCCCGCCGCGACGTTGGCCTATGCCTTCCGCATCCTCGAACGGGCCGCTCGGGAGAAGGTCCGCTGACCTGATCAACATAAAAGCGCCTCCGTTATACAACGGAGGCGCTTTTGCTTTCAGACAGGGTTTACTTGCCCTGCTCGTCCTGTTCCTCTTCCTCAACTTCCTCATCGGCTTCCGACGGCCGTTCGGTCAGGCGGCGGATGCGCTTCTTCTCCATGTAGCGGATGAGCACGAACAGGGCCACCAGCAGGATGACCACTCCCGTACCGATCATGAACGGGACCAGCCAGGCGGGCGGCGTGAGGACGGCGGGACCACCCGCGGGCAGCGGGTTGACCACCTGCTCGGACCCGGGCACCACCTGCCCCGCAATCGAGAACGGGGAAAGGCCGTTGCCGCTGGCCACCTGCGAACCATTGGTCACGGCGAACACGCCCGCCAGTTGGTCCTTCAGGGTGCCTTGCAGCAACGCGTTCGCAGCAATGGATGCGCCCGTGTCGGTGTTCCCCGAGACCACCAGGATGGTCTTCTCGGTGTTGTAGGGTGAGGCCAGCAACTCCAGGTAGCCCACGTTCTGGCCCGGCGGGATGCGATAGGAGATCTGCAACTGGCGCTCGCTGGCCGTATTGGTGGCCAGGTCGAAGGGCGCGGGCAGCTGCTCGTTGAGGGCCGCCAGGAAGGGCAATTCCGAGGCCTTGCCGACCACGATCAACGAGTAGGAGTTGCGGATGGATTCGGGCACATCCTCGCCGAAGGTCAAAGCCAGGTTCGAGAGCACCGGCTGGACCGTCTCGCCGAGATTGTAGGCCAGGGTTCCCGCCAGGGTCCACTTATCGGGGTTGTTCGAGGGGACCACCAGGGCCACGTCGCCCAGGTCGCTGCTGGTGGAGAACAGGCCAGGATAATACTTCAGGTCGCGCAGGACCTGGGTCTTGACATCCACGCCTTCCGAGACCGGCAGGTGGAAGCTGGTCTGATCGGAGACGGTCAGCCAGGGGTCGAAGGACAGGTTCTGGTCGCAGGAGGGCAGCTGCAGCATGTTGGCGCGCACTTCCAGGCGGTTCTCGCCATAGCGCAGCAGGCCCGGCGGGATGCGCACACGCAGGTCGGTGACCTGCTCCGAGTCCTTGTTGAATACGATCGTCGAGAAGACCTCGCCGTTCAGGTACAGCGAGAAGGACGAGGTGCCGTAATCGAGCATCCCCGAGTGATAGTAGATCAGGTCGATGTAGCCGTCCCGGCTGCTCAACTGGTTCTTCGCGGCAAAGAAGGTGAACTCGCGCGAGTTCACACCCACGCCGCTCAGCAGGCCGTCATTGGCAGTGGTGTAGCCCAGGTCCGCCAGGGTGAAGTCCTCCACGGCGGGCAGGTCCTGCGTGAGGAGCTGCACGTTGGACACGTACGAGAGCACGGGGTCCTCGAAGACCAGCACGCGCGCAGAGCTGAAGGCGTAGGCCGCCTTGAGCACCGCCTGGGTGTTGGTCCCGCTGACGAGCAGGATGGCCTTGTTCGCGTTCCACGGGGAGAGCGCCATTTCCAGGATGCCATCCTCGGCCGACTTCTCGGGGATATCAACGAACTTGCCGTCCTTGACGGGCAGCTTGAAGGCCACATCGTTGAGCAGCGCAAACTGCTCGGGGCGGCCGACGAAGATCAGGTGATAGTTGGCGCGGTCGGCTTCGCTCAGGCTGCTCAGGCTGACCAGCTTCAGGTCGTAGGTGTTGGCGATCATCGCGCCAAAGCCCGCCATCACATTCATGGCCGCCTGGAGTTCGGTGGCATCCGGCTGGTCGGGAACGACCACGCGCGCGCCATCGGGCACCAGCGAGTTCTCGAGGAAGAAGGGGGCGGGCAGGCGGGCCAGGTTCAGCGCGGGGCTGGTGGAGGTGTAGCCCATGTCGAAGAACGAGGCGCTCTTCAAGGTCACGATGGCGCTGATGTCATACACGCAGCTCACCTGCGAGTCGAAGGTGAAGGTCACCATGTGGCGGCCGTCCTCGCGGATGGGGATCATGGCCTGGGCGGGCAGCGTGATCTTCTGCACGTAGCTGCCGCTGGCATTGATCGGGAGGGTGGCCACGATGGTATCGTTCACCTTGACGAACAGGTTGCCCCCGAACACGCCGCCGCCGTTCTGGATGCGCGCAATGTCCGAGCCCGTCAACAGGACGTCGTACTGAAGTTCGAACGTGCCCCCCGTCAACTGCCAGTTGGAGGGGAAGCTGAACAACAGGCGGCTGATGGAAAGCGGACTCAACAGGCTGATGTCGGTGGAACGCAGGTCCGCGAAGGAGAACGTCACCCGGTCGGCGGTCACCTGGACCCCTGGCGGGGTCTGGCTCTGGGCCATGGCCTGCAACGGGGAGACCAGCAGCATCGCCACCAGGAGGGTAAGAACAAGGATTTTACTTCTCATGAACAAACTCCATTATCCACTAAACGCATCTTGAGGTTTATCCGAACGGGCGGACCTTGTACATGTTGACCTTGACATCCGAGGCCATGGACACGTCCAGTGCGTTCTCGGCCTGGTTCGAGGTCACCGAGACCGCCTCCCCGCCCTGGCGGTCGGCGAAGCCGATGCGCGGGTCGAGGTGGATGCTGAGTTCCTCGGCGCCTTCGAGGGTCATCGGCTGATCGAGGATCTCGCGGATGCGCTCCAGGCGGCTCAGGGCGGCCGTACCGTCAGTGGACAGCAAGAGCACGGAGAATTGCAGTTTCGACCAGCGTCCCACCAGGTCGTTGCCGCGCAGTTGATACTTGAGCGTCTCCGTCACCTTGCGCAGGATCTGGTTCACGTACATCTGGGGCAGGGAGTCGTAGATCTCCTGAATGCCGTTCAGGTAGATGATACCCAGCGTGATGACCACGTCTGGCTGCTTTGAGATCTCCTCGCGCACGCGGCGTTCGAACTGCACCCGCGTGAGCGCATTCGACTCGTAATCCACGATATTGCGCTGGCCCACGCGCGCCAGCGTCCCGGAGAGTTGGTCGCGGAAGATCGCCAGGCCCATGCCGATCACGATGCCCACCAGCAAAGCCAAAAGCGCGTCCTGCAGCGGGCGCGGCTTGTAGGGTTCCTCGGGCGCGGTGGCCTTGTCGAGGAAGTCGATGTTATAGACGATGTATAACTTGCGGACGTAGTCGATGGCGTATTGCCCGATATTGTTCGCCAGCATGGCCGCCACTTCAGGGTCGGGACCCTGCACACTGTAGCGGATGATGTTCGCGTCTGGCAGGAGGGTGGCCGAAGTGGTGTACTCGACGAATTCGGCCGGGTTCTTGCGGAGCATCTGCAGCGCTTCGTTGGTGATCTGGTAGCTGTTCAGCACCTCGGCGTAGGTCGCGATGATGGATCGCTTGTCCAACGCCTCCAGGCTGTTGACCATGTCGCGGCTGTCGGTGTTCTGCAGGTTGGGGCTGACGATGAAGCGCGCCACCGCTTCATATTCCGGCTTGGCAATGTAATAAGAATAAATCAACGAGAAGTTGACCGCCAGTAAAGCCGAAATGAGGATCATCCACCACCCGCGCTGGATGACCTTGAAGAAAAAACGAATCTCCATAAATTGTCTCTCCTCTGAATCTGATCGAACTCGAAGAACTCTCTCAACTCATCCACGGGTCAACCGGGTGGCCCGTCTCTCTCCGCGGAACTCCCGAAATGGAGCCTCCAACTCTCGAGTGGAAATTAGAATTGGGATGCTATAATCGGGCAAATACCGTCTGATTATTTTATCATTCTTTACGCATAAAATAAACCAGACGGCGGGTCTCCTGACTGCTTCAGCATGTTAAGGGACGGTGTGCCATTTGGACATCCCCCAAATGGGTATTGCTTAAGTGCATTTTTTCATCGAAAATTAATCCGAATTGGAAATCACCATGCAATTACTTGCCGCCTGCCTCCTCTCCATCCTCTTTTGGGTCAGCCTCCTGCTCATCGCGTACACGTATTTTGGATACCCCCTCCTCATCGCCCTGCTGCCTGCAAAGAAGAGAAAGGAGGAAGGGGCGGAAGCCGATGCGGCCCTTCCTGCGCTCACCCTGCTGATCGCGGCCTATAACGAAAAGTCCGTCATCGAAGAGAAACTCAGGAACAGCCTCGCCAGCGAGTATCCGCGTGAGAAGCTGCAGATCCTGGTGGTCACCGACGGCTCCGACGACGGCACGCCCGACCTGGCGCAGAAATTCGTGGGCCAGGGCGTGGAGTTGCTCCACCAGCCCGAGCGGCGTGGCAAGATGGCCGCCATCAATCGCGCCATGCAGCAGGTGCGGGGCGAGATCATCGTCTTCTCAGACGCCAACAACTTCTATCAACCCGACACGCTGCAGAAGCTGGCCCTGCCCTTCCACGACCCGAACGTGGGCGCGGTGACGGGGGCCAAGGTCATCCTCAAGGGCGACGGGGATTTGGGCGAATCGGAGGGCCTGTATTGGAAGTACGAGTCCTTCATCAAGAAACAGGAATCCCGCCTGGGGTCCTGCACCAGCGTGGCGGGTGAGATCCTCGCGATCCGCAAGGCGGCCTACGTCCGCCCTCCCGATAACATCATCAATGACGATTTCTTCACGGCCATGCAGGTCGTACGTCAGGGGTATCGACTGGTGTACGAGCCCAAGGCCAGGTCCAGCGAGCGGGTTTCGCCCAGCGCAAAGGACGAGGTCATTCGCCGCAGGCGCATCAACGCGGGGCGCTATCAGGCCATCGCCATGTCACGCCAGGTGCTGCCCTTCAATCAACCCATGCTGGTCTGGCAGATCTTCTCCCACAAGTTCATGCGTCCGCTCGTGCCGTTCTTCATGATCGCGGCCCTGCTGACGAACTTCCTGGCGGTGGTCCTTCCGTATCCACGGCCCGCGAATGGGTTCTTCCTGACCGCCCCTCTGGGATGGGTTCTACTCGCCCTGCAGGTCCTGTTCTACTTGATGGCGCTGGTGGGGAATTTCATCCAGCAGAAGCAGGGCAAGAGCAAGCTGCGCCTGCTGTTCTACCTGCCCACCTTCCTCACCAACAGCAACCTGGCGGCCCTGCAGGGTTTCTTCCAATTCCTGAAGAAGCAGCCCGGTCACCTGTGGACTCGCATCGAGCGGAGATAAAACCGTGAGCGCAGACCCGATGTCCAACCCGCCCAAGACGCTGGTCGTGGACCTGTCCATGAAGTATGGCGGATCCACCTCCCGCATCCTCTCGATCCTCCAACGCGGTGAAGCGGACCGCCTGACCCTGGCCGCCCTGGCTGGCAGCGCCATCAGCCGCGAAGCCGAACGCCTGGGCATCCCCCAGCGCATCGTCGGCCAGGGCAAGACCGACCTGCGCATCCTCCAAAACCTGGTGCGCCTGATCCGTGCGGAGGGTTATCAACTGCTGGACACGCAAAACATCCAGTCCAAGTTTTGGGCCAGCGCTGCGGCTCTTTTCACAGATGTGGCCTTCGTCTCGACCATCAACAGTTGGTATGCCAGCGAACATGGCCGCGCCTCGCTCAAAGGGCGGATGTACACCGCCCTCGAACTGGCCACCAATCATGCCTTGAACCTGTACATCACGGTCTCCGAACGGGACCGTCAAGCCTTGCTGCGCTCGGGGCTTCCTGAAGACCACATCGAGCTGATCTACAACGCCGTCTCCATCCGCACGGAGGACATCTCGGGTGACAGGGACTGGCTGCGCAGCACCTTCTCCATCCCAGCGGACGCGGTCGTGTGCACGGCGGTCGGCAGGCTGGTCCCCATCAAAGGCTATGACGTGTTGATCGACGCCGTCAAATTGCTCGAAGCGGACGCACCTCACCTGCACCTGCTCCTGGTCGGGGACGGGGAGGCGCGCGCAGCATTGGAGGGTCAGATCCAAAGTCTGGGCCTGTCGCAACGGGTCACCCTGGCGGGACAACAAAACCGCGAACAGGTGCTGTCCATCCTCAAATCCAGCGACCTGTTCGCCATGCCGTCCCGCTACGAGGGCACACCCATTGCCCTGCTGGAGGCAGGCGCGCTGGGACGCCCCATCGTGGCCTCGAACGTGGGCGGGATGCCCGAGCTCGTGCGTGACCGCCAGGAGGCGCTGCTGGTCCCCGCCGAGAACCCGATGGCCCTGGCCTCCGCGCTGATGGAATTGCTCGGCCATCCCGACTTCGCCAGTCAACTGGCCCGCAACGCCGTCCGGCGCATTCAAACCGAGTTCAGTCTGGAGGCGCAATTCCAAAAAACCATGGACGCCTACCGCAAGGCATTTCTATTTCATCAATCCCGCAAGCGCTGAAAAGGATATTTCATGTATTTGTCGTCGCCACCCAAACGGTTCAAGCGCTCCAACCTGGTCAGGGGATTGCTCAATTTCGGATTCAACTCGGGGCTGATTCGACTGGGGCGCCCGCTGTGGGCAAAGTCCTTGACGGTGCTCAACTATCACCGCATCGCCGACCTGGACGCGGATACCTTCCAACCCAACGTCAGCGCGTCGGCGGCCGACTTCGACCGCCAGATGCAATACCTCTCGCGCTGGTACAACGTGGTCTCCGTGCAGGATGTGCACGCCTGGCTGCTGGAAGGAAAACCGCTCCCGCCCCACGCTGCACTGATCACCTTCGACGACGGCTACCTCGACAACTACGTCAACGCCTATCCCATCCTGCGCAAGTACGGGTTCTCGGCGGTCATCTTTCTCACCGCGGGGCACATCGAAGCGGACACGCCCTTCTTCTGGGACCTGACCGCCTATTGCTTCTCCCACACCCAGCGGGACCGCATCACCTTCCCCGACGGGACCGAGCAGTCCTGGCAGGAGGAGGCAGGCAGGCAGCGCGTCTCCCATGCCTGGATCGAGTCCCTCAAGCGGTTGACCGAGGACGAGAAACAGACCTGGGTGCGAGGGCTGCCCGAGGCGCTGGGAGTGGCCGTGCCGCAGGGTTTCTTCAAATCCCTGATGATGAGCTGGGACCAGGTCCGCGAGATAAGCGCCAACGGCATCGAGTTCGGCGGTCACACCGTCAACCACCCCATCCTCACCCGCATCCCGCCCGAGCGGGCGCGGACCGAGATCGAAGGCTCGATCGCGAAGATCTCCGCCGAATTGGGGAAGCCCGTCACCAGCTTTGCTTATCCCAACGGCATGAGCACCGACTTCAACGAGACCGTGATCCAGATCACGAAAGAAGCGGGCTGCATCACCGCCTACACCCTGCTCAACGGACCCACCAGCCTGCGAGAGGTACGTCAATCACCTTATGCCATCCGCAGGAGTTTCATCTCGCACGCACACACCATGCCTGAATTCTGCGCGTTGATTACCCCGATCAATCGCCTGAGACGTTGATCACACCAAAATAAAAAATCCCGCCGATTGTCGGCGGGATTTTTGTTCAGGTTTATAGATCGCGATACACGTCCATCATCTGTTTGGCGACGGTATCCCACGCAAAGCGCGTGCTGGCCAGTTGACGGGCATACTGGCCCATCGTCCGTGCCCGCTCGGGGTCGTTGACCAGCATGACGATCTTCTCCGCCAACAGGGACGGCGAATGCGACGGCACCAGAAATCCGCTCTTGCCGTCTTCCACCACCTCGGGCAGCCCGCCGACTTCCGTGGCAATGACGGGTTTGCTGAAGGTGTATGCCACCTGCAGCGATCCGCTCTGGGTGCTGGAGAGGTAGGGATACACCACCACGGTCGCCAGGTCCATCAACGAGCCGACCTCGTCCACGGGAATGTAGCGCAGGTCGAGGATGACCTTGTTGCCCAGGCCTAATTCCGCGATTCGCTCGTGGATCTTGAGTAGATTCAGTTGCTTGGTCGGGTACCCGGCAATGACCAGCTTTGCATCGCACGAAGACAGTGCCAGGGCAAAGGCGTCCACCAGATCCTCGAGTCCCTTGCTGGGGGCCAGCAAGCCAAAGAACAACACGACCTTGTCCTGATCATTGAGACCATAACGGTTTCGCAACTGGACCTTCTCAGGCGGGGATTGAACGCCCAGCATCCAGTCCGAATTCCCGTGCGGCACAACGTGTGTGACCGCAGGGTCGAGCGACGGGAACAGGCTCAAGAAGCGTCCCTGGCTCTCGTGTGCCAGCAGGAAGATGGCCGAGAAGGAACGATAGGCGCGCATATACAGGCTGGCCAGCAGGTTCTGGATGACGTGTCCGTTCTCGCGTGACTCGAATTCGTGACACACCTGGCTGAGCGTGAACCCGCGCGCCTTGAGGTACGTGATGAAGAAGGCCTCCACGGCGTGGTCGAAGCGCGAGAACTGGATGAGATGCGGACGCGTCCGTACCAGGTAGCGCACCAGGTTAATCCAGGTCGCCACAAAGCGCACACCTCGCACCACACGGCGCCCCATCCAATACACTTTCTTCTGCATCAAGCGGAGGCGATTGGAGAGGTCCTCCTCGCTGCGGCTCTCGAAACTCTTCCATAGCCGCAGTATCTTCAAAACCTTGAAGTTGTGCGGCAGGGAATCCAGTTCGTACTCCGTTCCGACGATCAAGGTCACATCGGCGCCTTCATTTGCCAGCGCCGTGCACAACTGATAGGCAAAATGGATCAGGCCGCCGCCGTTGGCCGACTCGATCACGCAGATTTGGAGTTTATCGTTTTCCATAGGATCCCATCAAACGTTGATACAGCGCGTGCAAGTGCTCCGCCTGGACGCGGACATCGAATTTCTGCTCGACGATGGAGCGGCCCCGCCCGCCCATTTCCGCGCGGACTTCGGGCTTGGCCAGCAATTCGAGGCAGGTTTCCGCCAACTGACGGGGATCGCCTGGCTCCAGCAGCCGACCATTCACCCCATCCGTGACCATCTCAGGAACACCACCCACGCGGCTGGCCACGATGGGCAGGCGCACCGCCATGGCCTCCGCCAGGACGGTCGGCAGGGCCTCCGTCAGCGTGGGCAGGACGAACACATCCGCGGCGGACATCAGCGCAGGAATATCCTTGCGCGCGCCCGCAAAGATCACGCGGCCCTCCACACCCTGTCTGCGAACCTCCTCGATCAATTGGGCACGATGGTCGCCGTCACCAACAATGAGGTAACGCGCCTCGGGTTGCTGGGCCAGGATGGCAGGCATGGCCTGGATCATGAACTGGATGCCCTTCAACTCGCGCAGAACCGCTACCGTGATAAACAACGGCGCGGCGGCGGGAATGTCAAATTCGCGGCGGACCGCTTGAGGGTCCGCACGCTGGGATTCGGCAGTGAAGCGTGCCAGGTCGATGCCGTTGTAGATGGTGGTTGTTTTGCGGGGCGAAAGGCGTCCAACGTCCTTATGAAAACGGTCTGCTTCCTCAGAGACCGAGATGACCGTGTCGCAGAAATTCCGCAGGCAGAAAAATTCCACATCCTGGTGCAGGCGGGTCTTGGTCTTCATGTCTTCCTGCGAAGGAATGGTATGAACGGTACAAACGCTGGGCAGGCGTGCTCCCTTGGCGGCCAGGTTGCCGAGGATGTTGGCAAACTCCAACTGGGTATGTACCAGGTCCGCCCGGGTATCGCGCAGGTACCGCCACAGGCGCGGCAGGGCCGAGAGATCGCGCAGATATGGAATGGGCAGCAGGTCCACGGGCACGCCAAGGGCCTTGAGATCTTCGGCAATTGGGTTGCCATTGCGGACCTGGAAGACACACACACGCGGCGAGAAAGCCTCACGGTCCAGGTTGGCCAGCAGCGGAATCATCAACCGTTCCGCGCCGCCCAGCCCCAGACCGTCGATCATATAAACGATATTGGAGGGTTTCGCCATACTCATGGATGTTATTTATTTCGCGAAGTAAACATCGTCACGACGCGCATCAGGTTCTCGCGCTCCACCTGCCACAACACGGCCACATAGGCCAATCCACCCGCGGAGATGACCAAGGCTAATTGCAGGAATACGTTGAGGTCACGGGTAAGGTACAGGGCAGCCAGCACGACAGGCGCCATCGCGGCCACGCCCAACAAGGCAGGTTTGAGCTCACCCAGGATCTCCAGGAAGGTGATCTTCACGAAACGCGAAGCGATGGTCAGGCCGACGATGCGCTCGACAATCGTGGTGAATAACAAGGCCAGGACGACACCCGTCAGCCCGATCTTGGAACCAAACAACATGGACGGCACCAGCACAACCAGGGTCAACACGTCGAGGATCAACAGGATGTAGGGGCGGCCGATAGCCTTGTAGATATCGCCGACGTGGTAGCCAATGGAATACACCCAGGCGTAAATCGCCAGCACACGCAGAAGCGGGATGACATCCACCCACTTCTCACCAAAAACCACCCGCACGATGGGGTCCGCCGCAAGCAATAATCCCACCGAAATAGGTGCTGCCAACAGTTGGACAACACGAATCGCCAACAACGAGCCACGCCGCATCTCCTCGGGCTTATGCTGGATCGAAGAAAAAGCGGGATAAGTCACGCCGCTCATCACCCACAGGTTGCCGATCAAGGTCACCTCGGGCAGACGGTAAGCCAGCGTATAAATGCTCAATTTGTCCGCGCCAAACACGCGCCCGACAATGGTCGAGGCAGTGTTGTCGATCAAGGCGCTCAACGCATCACCGAGAATGATGGAAGCTCCAAAGCGGACGAGCGAACCTGCGATACCACGGTTGATCGAAAGCCGTGGTCGCCATGGCAGCACGATCCACAGAAGAATGACGGATGCCAGTGAGCCCAATAACTGACCAAAGACCAGCGCCCAGACCCCGTACCCCGCAAAGGCCAATCCGATGGAGGCGACGCCCTTGACAACGGTATTGCCAAGGTCGGGGACGATCTTACGGCGGTAATCCAGTTCGCGCACCAGCAAAACACTGTGCACCGCTCCCAGGGCATTGATGACAAAAGACAGTCCCAGCCAGCGCAGGACAGAGGTCACCATCGGCTCGTTGAAGTAATTCGCCATCCACGGAGCCAAAAAGAAGGCCGCCGTGCTCAAGGTCACGCCAAGCAGGAGGTTGATGGTGAAGACAGTGTTGGCTCCCTCTTCCACATCATCCCTGCGCTGGACGAGAGCCACGCCCAGCCCCAGGTCCTTCAACACCGACAGGTAGTTGATGGCAATGACGGCAATGGATACCAGACCAAAGTCGCCGCGATCCAATAGGCGGGCCAGGATGGAGGTGGTGATCAACACCCCACCCTTGCCCAAGCCATAGGTCAGGAAATTCCAAAAAATGCCGCGGCCGGCTTTGCGGGTCAGACCCTCGCCTTCCGCGGCTGGGTTGGATTGGATCTCGCTCAAATGGTCACCCGGTTCGTGGTCGTAGTTTTATAGGGATCGTTCAAATCTTCGTACAGCAGGGTGATCAGGGTCATCGCCAGGGCCAGGAACATCCAGAAGAAGCGGATATATGCACCATGCAGGAAGATGGCCGCGAACAGATAGCTCAGGAAGGATACCTGCAAGGCGGAAATATGCGAAATCCATTTCTGGTGCGCCACCGAGTTCATCACATCCAGCTTGATGCGAGCCAGCGCCTGGAAAATGGAGATCAGTATCCCGAGGAAGGCCGCAAATCCAAGGATGCCCGTCTCGGCCAGCGTTTCCACGTATAGGGAGTGGGCCTCGCGGTCCTCCGAGCGGACCTCCAGGCCGATCAGTTGTGTGTACTTCTGATAATTGACCGGGTAATTGGCGGCTCCAACGCCCAAAATTGGGTGGGATGCGAACATGAGCAGGCCTGTCTGCATCTCGCTGGCCCGTCCACGGAAGGAGGATTCCTGATACACGCCGTTCTGGGTGTTGGGCGCCAGGAAGGAGATCGTCTCGAGGCGCGCCAGATATTGCGGCGGCAGGATGGGCAGCAACAATACGAGAGCCGCCACCCCCGAAAAGATCAGCACTGGATTGAAACGCGTGAAGAAGAAGGCAATCAATACGAGTCCGAACATCAAAGCGAGGTATGCACCACGACTGTATGTGTTCAGCAATTCTGCCAGCAGAATCACCAGGCTGACTGCATAGATCCACTTGCGGGGGGATGTCTCACGCATGAATCCAAAGATCGCAAATGGAATGACACCCACCAGCACCTGTCCCCACATGTTCGGCTCGTTGATGGGGCCGCCCAGGCGGTTCTCCGAGCCGATGCGGGCAAAGCCGAAGAAGGTCTGCGAGTAGTTGCCCGTCGCCACCTGAAAGAGTCCCAACAGGCTCAAAGCGACCGTGACCAGCACAATCAGATAGATGGCCGTATCCCAATCCTTCAGATTGCGCAGAGAAAAGATGATACAGTAAATAATGACGATATCTTTGCCCAAGTCGATGACGCGCTCAAGGGCCAGGTCGCGATCAGAGGCAACCAGGAAAGATGCCGCTACAACGAACAAGTAGGCAATCAAGAAAAGCTCGATCCGCGAGGTGCGCGGACGATTGAGCGGAATCCCACCGACATAGATATTCCTGACCAGAATCGCGACAAAAACCACTACTACCAGCGGCTTGATCACGCCCGGCAGGCCCTGATCCGATAATTGGCGGGAGACATTAGAAAAAACCGCCCCGATCAGCACGTAGGCGCCCAGGCTCGGGTTGATGATAATTGCCATCACCACCGCTACACCCATCAAGCCCAACAGGGCATACGTGCCGATCGACTCGCCCGGGTCGGCCACCGCCGTCGCGGCCAACGCAGTCAGCGCTACGGCAAGCAGAATATAAGGATAATCTTTACGAAGTGTCATGCTCTCTCTTCCTCTGATAAAACAAACGCGCTTCGTGGTTACGATAAGCAAATCAATTGTACAACCAAACCCACTAATTCGCGGGAAAATTCCAATCCAACACGGCATACCAGTCAGGCGGAATGTTTCGCAGCATATCATCCGACCAGAGCGAGGAGTCCCAGCGAGCGGTCAGGTTGCCTTCACCATAAGTCTTGGGGTGGCCGCTATTGTCCACGATGAATCCGCCGTAAACCTGCATGGCCTTGACCCATACCACACATCCGCGCATTCCCTTGCAAACCTGTTCGATTTCGCTTGCAGAGATCTCGGGGCGGATCACCAACCGTGCGCCTTCAGGGATGTCATATTGCGAAATACCCTCTCCATCGGTCTTGGTAAAAGGCGGAATGACGGCAGGCCAGCCATTGGTGGCACACACATCGGGCGCACAGGGATAATCGTATGCAATCGTGACAGCATGGCGGACCTCACCCTGCTTCACCTCGCATGGACGCACAATACCTGCCAGTGATCCAATGCCTGCACCGCGTTGGGCAAATCCCTTGGGCGGCACACCAGAGTTATTAAGATGATAACGATACACACTGCCCGCCGACCAGCTCCCGTCGATTTCACGGCTGGCCTTGGCCAGGCCCCATTCCTCGCCTGTATCGCGATTGACGATCACCAGTTCGCCATCCGTACCAGGTGCGGGCTGCGCCTCAGACGGCAGTGGCACAAAAACCACGTCCCCAGGCTGGCCGTACAAGATCTCCGCATCCGAAAGCGCATCACGGAAACTGCGACTGGGCCACATCGTGACTGGCACGAGCGGGGTGTTCGCATCCGCATAGTAGATATTCGGCGCGTACTGCGTCACATCGGAACCGATCCAGTCGTCGCGCTTGAAGAAAGCTGCCATCATCTGGTTACTCTGCGGATGGATGCGCGCGACCTGCCAATCGATGGGCGTGTTCCAGATCGAGTCCTGCGCATACGGCGGAGCACAAAAAATCTGTTCCGCAGGAATCTCGGTCAGCGGGATGGGGATGGCTGTCACCGTCGGCGAGGGCGCAATGACAGGCGCCTCAGATGCCGTCGGCGCACAGGCTGAAACCAGCAACAGGAGCCAGGTCAGGGCGAAGACTCGAACCTTCATGCGGAATTCGTTTTTGGGGCGGAGGAAAAGCGGTCGCGCATCCGCTTAAGGCGGTCGGCTACCGAGGGCATTTCCTTCAGGCGCTCCTTCAGACTCAAGACTGTCCGCTCCATGGAGAACCGCAGTCGACCGTTCACCAACCGCACCCAATACATGGGAACCGAGTCGGTGGCCAGGCTTGACTTATAGCCTGCCTCACCCGCCATGAAATCGTACACACGCATATCGGTACGGGCGTTCTGCATAATGGAAAAATAATGCGATACCAACCCAGGACGGTACAGATTACCCGGGCGATATTTCAGGCCTGATTGATAAAACAGAACCTTATCGCCATACACAAAGTTATACAAATAACCAATGGTGGCCTGCGGAGTAAAGACGCGCAAGATCTGAATCTCGCCCGCCTCAAAACGGGACACAATCAATTTCCTGTGGAAGTCCATCAGATACGGGTTGGAGAACACCCCAGGCTTGCCGCGTTTCTGCCATTCCTCCTGATGGAGTTCCGCCAGGGCAGACAACATCTCGAGCGCCTCTGCAACAGACTCCGCCGCCTGAATATGAACCTCGCCCTCCTTTTCATATTCCTTGATGGACCTTCGAATCTGGCTTCGTTTGTTCGAGCTGAGCAAACCGAGGTAGTCCATCTTCGCTTCGCGGACCTTGGCCAGGTCCACGAAATAGGCACTGGACTCCTCTTCGAGCAACACCCCAACCGAGGTCGGCGATTCGGAACCGAGCAACCCCATCTGCTGAACGAACTCCGACGAGAGTCCCGGGAGCGAAAATTCATGCCAACGCTTGTTTCCCAGCCAATGTAAAAGATCCGCCAACGAAAATTTCAGCGAAGGCAGAGCCAGGACTGAGTTATATTCGATGTACAACAAATCGAAGTAACGATTGCCCGTGGTGTTCAACGCAAGCGAGTGCGTCGGCAGGAGGCCATATTTTCGTCGGCGGGCAGAACCAACAAAGAAGGCCAAAACAGGCTGGTCTTGTACTAGGCCGACGATCAGACGCACATCCACATCTTTGGGGAGGCTCTCCAGCCAGGTGGAAATCCATCCCCATGACAGGAAGTAATCATGCGGACACTGCGCCTGCAGTCCGCACCAGATGCGCTCGATCTCACTGATCCCACCAGCGCGATCATATTCAACGATGCGGACCCCATCCAGAGTCCGCATCTCATCACTGGAACTTGTCACCAAAACCACCTAGGAATCGCCAGAGATCAGGTCAAGCACCGCATACAAGGCAGTCAAGGCAAAGAGCAGTTCGTAATGACTCTCTTTCACTTCCTGCACGGCCTGCACAAACGGGATGGTATTGTTGAAGGTATACACACCCATATACAAAATCTTCGCTACTTTCGCCCAAAGATAATTCGTAAGGAACAATCCACCAATCGGCAGGAAGACGGCAGGGAAGTAGGTGGTAGCCAGTTTTTTCGCAAACGGAAAAGCAATGACCGCCAGCGGAATGAGCACCACCACGGTGAACCACATCATGTCGAAGGGGGTCTCAAAATTCAATTGCTGCCCGTTTACTTCGATGTTATGGACCGTTAACTCACCCTGCGCGTTGATCTGACCCAACGCAGCAGGCTCCTGGATATTGAAAATGCGCTGCCCCCAACTGATCTCTTCGCCACCACCGAAAAAGGCAATCACCGCGAAGCCCAGGAAGGCCAACTGCTTGATCCAATGAGTCTTATCACGCAAGGGCTTTTGGCGGATGCGGAGGAATCCATAAAAGAACAGTCCCGCCGTGATGAACAGCGAGATCGCGCCCACATTCTCGAAATAATGGTCTTCCGTAAAGAAGAAATTATCGATCTGATTTCCCTCTATCGCCAGGGAATGGTAGGACACAATGATATATAAGCCCAGGATGATATACAAGGCGGGGCGATGGAACAGACTTTTCTTCATTTTCTCTACTCTCCTAGTATTTTAAGGAAAACGCACGAGTTCTCCATCTTACCTAATCAACAAACCAATAAAAAAAAGAGCCCCTATTTGGCCCCCTGCTGTTTCAAGATCGCTGTATACACCGTGCGGAATAAGATGACTATATCGAGCATCATGCTCCTGCGTTCGATATAGATGATATCGAGGCGCAGACGGTCGTCGAATTCAAGCGAGGCGCGGCCTTCCACCTGCCAAAGCCCTGTCAGCCCAGGCAGGACATCCAACCGCTCGGTCTGCCAGAGTTTGTAAGTTTCCGCGCCAAAAGAGGTTGGACGTGGACCGACCAGACTCATATCACCCAAAAGAACGTTGAACAATTGCGGAATTTCATCCAGGCTGGTCTTACGCAGAAAACGACCCAGACGCGTAATGCGCGGGTCATTGGTAATCTTGAAATCAGGCCACTGAAGCTCGTTCAGGTGCGCATACTTGGCCTTCAACTCCTCGGCATTGGGAACCATGGAACGGAACTTGTACATGGAAAAACGCCGACCGCCCTTGCCTGTCCGCTGCTGGACGAAGATGGCAGGAGCACCTGGCGAAGTGATGCGGATCAGCAACGCAATCACACCGACCAGCGGCAGCCAGAACGGCATGGCTCCGATCACAACCACCAGGTCGAAAATACGCTTGGCGATCAGATAGGTTCTGCCAGTCAGAATGCGTTGGTTGGGATTAAATTTTCTAACCCAGCCCAGATCAAGTGCAGCACTGTTTTTCATAACGCGCGTTTCTCACTGACCGTCTTGGCGGCTTCGACCTCTGCTCCATTTGCGATCTCGAGCGGGGTCGCATCGGCCAAACGTTCGGAAGCCTTATGGACCAGGTCGTCAAAGGTCAAAGCCTCGTCTGGGAATGAAGAGGAGCCCAAAAAGACCCTTGCATTCAATTTTTCAGAGACGGCCTTTTCAATACGGTCCGCCAGGATCTTGGAGTTCTGATTAGTGGTCTCAGGGCAAAGGATCACAAAACGCCCTTTGTCATCGCGAATAATCAGATCAGTCTCCCGGGCGCAATCGTTGATGATCTGCCCAATCTTGGCCACCGCAAATCGGGATAGGATGTCGCGCTCAAGAACGATATTTTTCCGAAGCGAATCCCGCCCATAATCTTCCAACTCCACCAATACCACAGCCATGGAATGGTGGTAGCGGCGGCTGCGAGTCAACTCAGAACTGATTCGCCCCTCGGCCTCGCGCAACTCCAGGGTCCGGTTGGGAAAGGTGCTGGCGGTCAACCCTTCAAACAGATTCACGATCTGGTTGATGTGGCGGCCAACGTCAAAAGCCAGCCCGGCGCCAATCTCAATCAGCAGGAACTGGATGCCATGGACTTGAAGCGGGATGGGATCCAGTTCCCGCCAGTAAAAAGCCCAGGTCAGGATATAGATACCCGCCCAGATACCCAGGAAAACATAGATAGTAAATTTAGGGGACGGTCTGACAATAAAGGCGGAAACTACTGCCAGCGTCATCAAAATGAAGAACGCCGGGCTGAAATTGATAATCGTGTCCTCGACAACAGAGATGTTCGCGATTCCAAAAATTATCAACACGTACGAAAGAAGGATTGCGACGGAGTTTTTTAGGTCGGCCATGGTTACATTCTATAAAATTGAGGTTGGTCGGACGCGCGAATGAATGAATATTATACATCCAAAATTAACAACAGATGAACACACTATGATCCGTAGTGCCAATTTCACACCTGGTCTTTCAACATTTGTAGGAATTCCGCCACTACATGGGGATCAAACTCCTGTCCGGCCTTCTCGGTGATGTAGGAAGTGGCTTCGGTGCGGCTCCAAGCCGGACGGAAGGGACGTTCATACTGGAGCACGGTCCATACCTTGACGACGGAGAAAATGCGGGCCTCCAGGGGAATCGCCTCTCCCTTCAATCCGCGGGGATAGCCACTACCATCCCATCGTTCATGGTGACAGTATGGAATGTTCATTGCGGAACGCAGATAGGCAATGGATTGCAGAAAATCGTAGGCGTAGGCAGGATGATGATTGATAATATCTCTTTCATCAACGGTCAACGGCCCCGGTTTGAAAAGGATTTTCTCAGAGATATCCAATTTCCCGATATCATGCAGTAACACACCGCGATAGATGTGCGCCATCTCCGACTCGGGAACGCCCATACGGCGGGCCAGTTCGAGGGTCAAAGTTGACAGTGTGTGCGGGAGCTCTTCGGGTTCATGATGCCGCATCTGTAAGACGCGCGCCCACCCTTCGATGGCGGCATCGTATGCCACGGCCAACTCGGTGAACGAGCGCTGCATATCGTTGAACAGGCTGGCATCCTCCACGGCCACCGCCGCCTGCCGCGCCAGAATCTCTAGAAAGTGGATCCAGTCTGGATTAGATTCGACGGGGCGACGATAGAACAGTTCAAGCACACCTTTAGCTTGTCCTTTGGCGACCAAGGGAACAGCGTACATCGAGACGAAATCTTCGCCTGCGATACGTTCAGGGTGCTGGAGATCCGTTTGGGTGGACAAATCGAAGATGTTGACGACAGTCCGCTCAAGGGCGGCAATTCCAGCGGGATCCTCGCCGAGCAACAGTGGCACACGGCGGATGGCATTCCCGCGGAAACCACGTCCAGCCGCAAACTCGAGCAATTGTAAGTGGTTGTTCAGCAACATCACGTCCACGGCATCGGTTTCCAAATGCGTGGAGATCTGTGACACAAGGATATTGAGCGTGACTCGCAAATCAAGGCTCGAAGCAATGGCCGCATCGATGTTCGAGAGCACAGTCAATTGATGCAGGCGATGGTCGGTCTGCTGGTAGAGACGAACATGTTCAACCATCAACGCGGCTTGCGAGGCGATTAATCCAATCAAACGGACATCATCATCGCTATATGCGTTCAGGGAATGATTTTGCAGATCGATAGCACCCAGGATACGGTCCCCGGTGCGGAGGGGCACCACCAGTTCCGACGCGGCGTCCTCCCAGCCTTCAATGTAATCCTCGTAACCACGAACATCTCCCACATTGATGGAAGCCTTAGTGCGAATGGCCTTTGCAATCAAGCCTGGGCCCTTCGTGGTCAGCAGGGCAGCCTTGATTACATCCACATACGGACCAGAAACTCCCACTCGCTCCAGAGATAGGTCATCGTCTTTGATCAGCCAGATACTGCAATGGGAATTATGGAATTCGGATGCCAGCAAGGCGGCAATATCACGGCACAGATGCGGAATATCACTGGAGACGCCTGCCAACAGGGTCGCGGACGCGTGTGAAAGGCGATTTAATTCGCGGTTGCGGTCTTCGATCTCAGAGAACAAACGCGCATTATAGATGGCGCTGGCCGCCTGCTCCGCCAACAAAGACAAGGAAAGTTGGTCAGCGTCATCAAATGTGCGCGAATTGTCCAACGACTCAATGCCGAGAATGCCGATCAATTTTCCACCGTAGAGCATGGGCACTTCAAGCACAGACATCACATGGCGATCATCATACGCATGGGCACGCCCATCCCATCTACTGTAATCCTCCAGGGTCATAGGCTGGAGAGTGGCAGCCACCTTGCCGGCCATGCCCTCACCCAGTTTCAATTTAACCCCCAGTACCATCTCAGGGTTTGAAACCACCGAGAGCACTACTTCCTGGTGCGCCTCATCGTACAAATAAATGAAAGCATTGGCCACTCGATAGAAGCCAGCCGCTTTGTTAACGATCACCCCCAAAACCGTGTTCAGGTCACGGCGGCTCATGATCTCGACCGCTACCTGATACAAGCTGGAAACTTCATCTGCACGGCGACGCGCTTCAGTCAAAAGGCGCATCTTTTCGAGCGCCAAAGCAGCCTGCCCCGCCAATAGACGCACCAACTGAATATCATCCTCTGACCATTGACGCGGTGATGTGTCAAACACCACCAATGCGCCGAGCACACTGGACGATAGCTGAAATGGCTCCACTACCAGCGCGCGCAGGTTTTCATTCGCGCGTAGGAACGACATATATCTGGCCTGCTCACCAGACACATCATTAACCGCATATGGCTGCCAGTGATCAAGCATCCCTTCGCGGACGACGTTGCTAAATTCGCTCCGCAGGCTCTCGCCATCAGAAAAACCATGGAAAGCCATTACAAAACGACGATTGGATTTTTCCATGGCCACAATGGCTGATTTGGGTGCTTTGATCAATTCAGCAATGCGTTTGCACACAAGGTCAAGGATCGATCGCGAATCATTTGCCGCCAGGATCTCACGGTCGATCTCTGCCAGTGACTGCAAGGCCACGACCTTGTCCTGTAGAGCATTTTCTGCGCGACGACGATCAGTGACATTTTCCACCACCGATTCAAAATAAAGGATGTGTCCTTCCTCATCGCGCACAGCCCAGGAGCTTTCCCGCACATAGATGAGCGAGCCATCAGCACGCACCCAGGCTGATTCCAGGCCCTGCACTTCACCATCACGCTCCATACGATTCAGGAATTCCTCACGCGAGTATCCCTCAGGATATCCTTCCTTCGACAGATTTCGCCTTTTCAGGTCCTCCAAGTTTTCGAATCCCAACATACGGACCATGGCTGGGTTAGCCAACAGGATGCGCCCGTCTGGCGTGGTGCGACCCAAGCCCACGGTGGCATTCTCAAAAACTCCACGAAAACTGACCTCGCTGGCGCGCAAGGCATCCACCATGCGCTTGCGGTGAATAACCATTGCCACCTGGAACGAGACAAATTCCAGCATACGTCGTTCAGCCTCGCCATACGCAGTTGAATCGCGATAATGCTGAACCGCCATCACACCGATGGCGGCGCCATCCACGATCAACGGCACGCCCAACCAGATGGCGGAAGGGGGACCTACCGCATCCACCTCACCAGAAAGGGACAGGCGCTCCTGGCTCTCATCGGCACATAGTAGTGACTTCCCGCTTCTCAAAACGAATTCCGTCAACCCTCTGCCCAACGGAAGAGTGGTTTCAGTCAGGGTCTCCTGTTCATCGACGAAATACGGAAAACTCAGCGTTTCCTGCAAGGGATCGTAAAGGGCAATGTAGAAATTTTCAGCAGGCATGACCTGGGAAATGATCCGATGGATCTCGGGTAGCAAATCTTCAAGGGATATAGTCATCACCGCCGCTTCGGCGATCTGGTACACCGCCTCTTGCAAGACCCGAGTCTGGTTCTGTTGCCCATTCTGATCCTGCCCCTTATACCTGGCAACTGCCCGCTCCACTATAAAAGGAAGCCGATTAAGTTGCGCTTCATCCCATAGCAGGTAATCCACAACCCGTCCATCCTGAAGAAGAGTGAGCGCCTCGGCTTCTTCGTCCGCGCTGATCAACAAAAGGACAGGACATCCATCCTCCCGTGCGGACAGCCAGGCCTGGGTGTTAGGAAAAGCCAGGTCCAGCAGAAGCAGGTCGAAGGTCAGTGGACCGCCAGATTGAACGAGAGAATCAAGGCTGGGAATCTGCGTGACGACAAATCTTTCCCCCGAATCCCCCAAAATGCGGGAAACAAAATCCACCCGGGGTGAATCGTTCACCGCGAGGGCAATATGAAGTGCACGGCCTGATGAAACTCTCATAAAATAAGAAAAATCCTGAAGAAAAAAAGACCGGCAATCAAAAGAATATGATTATTTCGAACCAACCTATACCCAATCCATGGGCAGGTTGACCTTCCTAGTGTATCTTCTTATGCAGCCTTTGGGTATGGTGCACATCACCAGTTTATTCTGTCGTGGAAAGATCTTCAGGCGCCGACGCATCCATGCCAGGCAAGCTTGCGGCAGGAAAAGATTGTTTGGAAGTTGTAAGCGATCTCCTTTCCTCGTCGGGATAAAATCACTCTCACTCCATGCCTCGGGAGGGCAAAATGACTGACAATCTTTACACCCTGCAACCTAAACAGATCGTGATGTACTCCGTCGATTGGTGCCCAGACTGCAAACGGGCCAAGTCTTTCTTCGAACGCAACCAAATCTCCTACCTGCTGGTGGATGTGGACCACGACCTGCAGGGTGCAGATTTTGTCCGTCAGGTCAACCACGGCAACCGCACGGTTCCAACCATTGTCTTCCCTGACGGTTCACTCCTGGTCGAACCATCCAACACTCAATTGGGCGAGAAGTTTTCCAAATCTTGAAAATCACCAAACGGCGGAATTCCGCCGTTTTTTCATCCAGCGGGACCGTACGAAGTGACCCCGCCGCGGGGTGAGGGGGGCACCCAACGACAGGGTCAATGTTATTGTTACACAATTCGGCAAGAATTTCAATAGGGTGGCATGTGAACCATGAGAAGGCCCTTTGTCAGGCGCTGTAGGCGGGATACAATTGAATGGTCAACCATCCGAAACGCCGAAAAAAGGATGTCCCCATGAGAACCATTGTTTTTTTCGTTCTGCTTGCGTTGTTCCTCACTGGATGCGGCACATGGAATGTGGCCCCGCAGCCTTTCCCTGTGTGGACGCCCATTCCCTCGCGCACGCCATCCATTTTCACACCTACGCCTGTCGTCCTGATCCCCAGCCTGACCGCCACCTCCACAGCCGCCATCAGCACCGTCACGCCAGTCTCACCACCTACCGACACACCCACGTTCGTGCCCAGTCTGCCGCCCATCACTGATACGGCCTCGCTGACGTTTACTCCTGTGCCTGTGGCAGCCATGCAGATCGAGATCATCGGGTGCAACACAGGCTTCGACTTCACTCACGGCATGGGCGAGGTGACGAATGCCTATGTCACCCTCAAGAACACAGGCACTGTGGATCTGCCCAACGCCTGCGGCCTGCTACGCGCCGCCGACGAGGACCGCGAACATCCTGACAAGAAGGCCTGCGTACCCAACCTGCCTGTCAATTATCGAGTCACCTTGAAGTTAACCGTGGACTCGGCTTACAAGCAGGATACCATCATCCAGGTGGACGGCTTGTCCAATGACGTGGTGCTGTTGCGCATCGACAAGCAGTCCTGCACCTCGCTCGATGTCCTGGGGATCGGCGTACCTGGCGATATCGGTGTAGTTAAGCCGATCACGCCATAACTATCGTACAAAAATCCGCCCATCCAGTTGGATGGGCGGATTTGCTTTCGATCATTTCGTCAACGGCAACGTGAAGAAAAACGTACTTCCCTTCCCTTCACCATCACTCTCCACCCATAACTGTCCGCCATGCGCTTCGACCAGGCGCTTGGCAATGGTCAAGCCGATACCCGAGCCGCCCCGCGCACGTGAACGGGATTTATCCACACGGTAGAAACGGTCGAAGATGCGCGGAAGGTGCGCGGCGGGGATGCCGATCCCCGTATCACGAACCGCGAACTGGACCATGTCGTTCATGGGCTGGATGGAGACAGTCACACTGCCACCCGCAGGTGTGTAGTGCAGGGCGTTTCCCACCAGGTTGGTCAGAACCTGCACGATGCGGTCCTCGTCGGCGCGGATTCTCAGCGGAGACGGGGGCAGGCTGGAGGTCAGGGTGACGCCCTTCTCGTCGAACTGGAAACCCAACCGTTTGAGCACCGTCCCTACCAGCGCAGAGGCGTCCACGGAGTGAATATCCAGCGGATACGCCCCCGACTCGACGCGGCTCAATTCTTGCAGGTCATCCACAAGACGGTTGAGACGGTCGGCCTCGCGGTGGATCTGTTCATACGTTTCGTCCTCCGCGGGCAAGACGCCATCGATCAACCCTTCCATCGATCCCTTGATGGCCGTCAGCGGAGTGCGCAACTCGTGGGCCACATCGCCGATCAACTGCCGCCTCATCGACTCGACTTGTTCCAACTGTGCAGCCATCTGATTGAAGCGCGCAGCCAGTTGACCAAGTTCATCGGCGCTGGTCACCTGCACCCGCTCCTCATAACGACCCTCGGCGATGCGCTGACTGGCATTCATCATTTCACGCAAGGGCGCAACAATGCTACGGCTGATCAGCAGGCTTGCGCCCACGGCAGCCAGCGTAGCCACACCTGCAGCAACCCACAACGACTCGTTGAACGACGCCTGGAAATTGCGATAGAAATCGCCCATCATTCCACCGCCCTGACCATTCCCCTGGCCTCGGCCCATTCCCATCCCCTGACCTTGTCCCTGTCCCATCATGCCAGAACCGACCTGCTCTTCCATGAACAAAAGGTGACTCTGATAGGCACGAGGCAGGGTGAAAACCGTGGTCAGGAACAACACCGCCATGCCCAGCAGGATGACCACCAGAAAAGACAGGAACAATCGGACGCCCAGGCGCGAGCGAATCAATTTCATAGCGGTTCATCCTCGAAACGGTAGCCGACGCCGCGCACAGTGGCGATGAAATTCCCATCGCCCAACTTCTGACGCACGTGGCCCAGGTGCACATCCACCACACGCATCTCGCCAAAATATTCACCGCCCCACACCTTCTCCAGTAATTGCTCGCGGGTGAGAACGCGTCCGCGGTTTTCGGCCAGCACCCGCAGGAGGTCGAACTCGATGGCCGTCAGCTCGATGGGCTGATCATCCACTGTGGCAACGCGCGCTCCAGTGTCTATGCGCAATCGATGGAAGGACAATATCCGCGCCTCGGACCCCGAGCCTGCCCCCGTTTTGACGCGCCGCAGCGCCGCCTTGATGCGCGCCGTCAACTCGCGCGGACTGAACGGCTTGGTGACATAATCGTCCGCGCCGACGGTCAGGCCCACCACCTTGTCGGTCTCCTCGGTGCGGGCTGTCAGCAGGATCACGTACACATCCGACTCGCGGCGCAAGAGCGAGAGCAATTCGATCCCGTCCATGCCTGGCAGCATCACATCCAGCACGATCAGGTCAGGCTTGTAGGCGCGCGCAGCCTTGAGGCCCGAAGGACCGTCGGCAGCTGTATAGACCTCATAGCTCTCGGGCTTCAGGTATGCGCTGACCAGGTTCACAATGGAGGGTTCATCATCCACGATTAATATCTTTGGCATGCTCCAATTCTAACCCCGACGGTCTGATTTTCATAAATCCTGCTTGAAGAGAGTTTAAAGATTGTGTAAAGCACCCTGCCGGGCAAAATAAGCCCCACGAGATGCTTGTGTTGTATAATCGGCGCATGGCTGACGAACAACTCACCTCTCTTCCGCGACATAAGATTGCAATGCTGATCGATGGCGACAATGCCCAGGCGGGCCTGCTCGCACAGATGCTGGTGGAGGCCGCCCGTTATGGGCAGGTCACCGTACGCCGCATCTACGGCGACTGGACCACCTCGAACATGAATTCGTGGAAGGAAACGCTCAACTTCCACGCCTTCCAACCCATCCAACAATTCCGCTATACGGTGGGAAAGAATGCCACCGACAGCGCCATGATCATCGACGCGATGGACATCCTGCATACAGGTGTGGTCGAAGGCTTCTGCCTGGTCTCGTCCGACAGCGACTATACCCGCCTGGCCACCCGCATCCGCGAGTCGGGCACCTTCGTGATGGGCATCGGCGAAAAGAAGACGCCCAAACCTTTCGTCAACGCCTGCGACGTGTTTGTCTATACGGAGAACCTGGTCCCCGCCAAGAAGAAACCTCGCACCCAAAAGAAGAGCAACGGCAAGCAGGTCAAGGAAGGCAAGAGCGGAGAAGAAAAGGTCGAAGCCGAGAAATCGTCCGAGGCCGATCCCATGCCCCTGCTAGAGCAAGCCTACGAGATGGCCGTCCGTGAGGATGGCTGGGCACGCCTGGATGTGATGGGCACCAACCTGTATCAGCTCGATCCCAGCTTCGATCCACGCACGTATGGACAGAAACAGCTCTCACGTCTGGTGCGCAGCCTGAAAGATGATTTCGAGATGCGTAGCCAGGAAATCGACGGTTCAATCCTGATCTACGTGAAAATGAAAGAATAGACATCCGCTTCCGCCGCCGAATGGCGGCGGATTTATAATCATCCCATTCCCGCGAGCACCATTATGCCCTCTGACAATCTTCCCCTGCTTCTTCTGCTGCCACTGGCCCTGATCCTGATCATTCTATGGGGCATCATCAAGAGCGTAATCCGCAGTAACGGTTACCCGAGCGATCCACTTCGCGAACATACCCGCGACATCGCCAACCTGCATGACCTGGCTACCTGGGAGAAGAATCCCGCCAGAAAGCGAAACTTCACCGCACTCCTGGTCAGTTTTTACGTGGCGCTGGCGGCGCTGGTGGTGGACTTTCTGATCTACCTCGGAAGTTTCTTCCTGTAGGGTCGAGAACTTAAGAATCCACCCTAGCTTATGTCCACATGGTTTCACCTTTCGCTTGGAGATGGCATGACGGCCACCGACGTACTCGATCAAATACGCGATTCGTTCCAGGCGTATTTCGAAGCAGCGGGCAGGCCTGCGGGAATGGCTGTTTTTACACGATATGATTCAGAGGATCGTTTACACTGCGAGGTAAACGCCTATTTTTCACCTGAAGCAGAGCGGATTGCAAAGACGCTCCATGCTCAGCCTTGCGACAAGCCCCTTAGAAAAGGACTGGGCCTGCTTACAGGCACCTCAGATTGTTGGGCCATACTTTTCCCTGAAAACCAAAACTCTTAAATAAAGAGGCGGACCTTGAAGGTCCGCCTCACTGTTTTTTTACAGCAGGTCTACCAACGTCTTGACCGCATCTGCGTTGGGCAGGTGGATGCGGATGGCGCGGCGTCCACGGGCGCGTAAAGCCTCATAATCGCCGAGGGCCTGAGCGCGTTCCAGGGTACCGAAGCTCATGCCCTGGGTGGGGATGGTTACATCGGGCGAGGCATCCGCCACGATCTGGATAAACACGCCGCTGTCGGGTCCACCCTTGTGGAGTTGACCCGTCGAGTGCTGGAAGCGCGGGCCAAAGCCGACGGTGGTGGCGCAGCCCGTCTGCGTGCGCAGCGCCATACGGAACTGGGTCAGTGCGGCGGTCGTCTCGGAATTGCGCGGCAGATAGGCATTGACGGCAATATAATCGCCCGCTTTGACCTTCTCCAGCAAATTCTTGAGAGCCGTCGACGCGACCGTCAGGGCCACCAGGTCGCTTTCGGGCAAGGAACCGTTCTTTTGATATTCGGCAATCTTGGCCTTGGTCATCTCCTTGGCGTCCTGCACGTCGGGCTGGTCGAATGCGTTTACACCCAAGAGATAACAAGCCGTGGCGGTGGCCACTTCCCAGCGGAACATCTCAGCTGCCAGTGCGTATGAGTCAGGCAGGTGAAACTCAATGACAGGGAAGCCCGCACCGCGCAGTTTCATCACGGCCGAATCGTGCTCACCCGATTGGCGCAGGTACACGAACAGGCGGTCCGCGCCATAATCGGATGGGATGCCCGCAGGCTCGCCGTCCACGGGGATGATGCCTTTGCCGAATTTGCCGCTCGATTCGGCCACGATCTGCTCGATCCACGAACCAAGCGGAGCCAGAGCCGAGTCGCTCAAGATGGTGAGCTTGTCCCTCCCACCCAAAGTGGATTCGGCCAACACGGCACCCAGCACCAGGCCAGGGTTACGCGCCGCGGGCACGTCGGCCAGCGACTGATCACGCATCCAGGCGGCGCGGGCGAGGAACTGGTTCAGGTCTACGCCGATCAGCGCGGCGGCGACCAGCCCAAAGTGAGTCAATGCCGAATAACGGCCGCCCACCATCGGGTCCGCGTTGAAGATCTTGCGGAAGCCGCGCTCCTTGCCGAGCACTTCCAGCGAGGAGCCCGCATCGGTAGTGACGACAAAGCGCGAGCCGTCGCCCTTGGCCAGTTCCCAGAAGTAGTTGAAACCAGCCATCACCTCGGCGGTACCGCCCGATTTGCTGGCAACGATGTAGAGCGTCTCGGTAGGCGGAAAATGTTTGCTCGCTTCCAACGCCTGAGCGGGATCGGTCGAGTCGAGGATCGACAGCTTGTATTCGGGGTGCGGGAAGAACAACGAGAAGACCTCGGGCGTGAGCGAGGAGCCGCCCATGCCGATGACAAGGAACTTCTTGATGCCCTGCGCATGGACCTCGTCAGCGAAAACCTGGATCTCAGCAACAGCCGCTCGCGAAGCGACGGGCGAATCCAGCCAGCCGAGACGGATGGTGACTTCCTTCGTGCCCGCCGCGTCAGATGGGTCGGCCCACAAGAGCGGGTCATGCTGCCAGATGCGGGCGGGGACGGACTCCGCTTCGAGTTGGGCAACCCGCTCGGAAACGGGATCCGCCAGATGTCCGATCTGGGAGCGGGCGGACTTCCTGCGCTCGTCGATGGTCGCCAACAGCTGGGTGAACGCATCCGCAAAGGACTTGACGCCCTCGTCCTCCAGTTCCTGGGTGACGGTATCCATCGAGATGCCCGCCTTGGCCAGATCGGCCAGGGCCTTTTCGGCGTCGGTCAGGTCACGCGTGATGGTGACCGCCGCATTGCCGTGGTCACGGAAGGCGTCCAACGTGGCGGGCGGCACGGTGTTGACCGTGTCGGGGCCGATCAGGTTATCGACATAGATCGTGTCGGGGTAAGCGGGATTCTTGGTGCTGGTGGATGCCCACAGCGGACGTTGCACGCGCGCACTGTGGCGGGCCTTGAGCGCCGCAAAGCGCGCCGTGGTGAAAGTCTCTTCAAAGGCCTTGTAGGCCAGCTTAGCGTTGGCGATGGCCGCCAGACCGCACAGCGGAGAGTTCTCAGGCAGGCGCGGATCGATCTTGCTGTCGACGCGCGAGACGAAGAACGAGGCCACCGAGGCGATGTGGTCGATGGGCTGCCCCGCCGCCACGCGGTCTTCGAGGCCGCTCAGGTAGGCCTCCATCACTTCGGCGTAGCGCTCCAGCGAGAAGATCAACGTGACGTTGACGTTGATGCCCGCGGCGATGGCCTTGCGGATGGCGGGGATGCCTTCCTTCGTGGCAGGGATCTTGACCATCAGGTTCGGACGGGCGACGCGATCCCAAAGCTGTAGGGCTTGCTGGAAGGTGCCTTCCGTATCGCGCGCGAGGAACGGACTGACTTCGAGGCTGACGTAACCATCGCCGCCGCGGGTCTCGTCGTACAGCGGGCGGAACAGGTCGGTAGCGGCGCGGATGTCTTCGACAGCGAGCTGCCAGAAGATCTGCTCCGCGTCCCAACCCGACCAGGCGAGCGGGGTCAGGGCCGCATCGTAATCGTTGGTCTTGGCGATGGCATTGTTGAAGATGGTCGGATTGGAGGTCACGCCGCGGATATCACCGCGGTCGATCATGGCCTTGAGTTCGCCATTCTCCAAGAGACGGCGCTGGATATTGTCGTACCAAAGGGATTGGCCGAGAGAGGTAAGCTTTTCGATTGGGGTTGTCATTTTTGTTTCCAAGTTTTCAGGTTTGAAGGTTTACAGATTGAAGGATCAGGCTTCGTACTCTGTGAAATCCTCCCGCACTGTGCGGGATTGTGGATGACTTTCAAGATATGAAATAAAGTTGGCGATTTGGCGGGATGCTTTCTCGGCCATTTGAAACAAGCCAGTAAATTGTTCTTCAGTCAAATAATTCAGGTCGCGAGAGACATACAATTGCGAACGCACTTCACCAGCAGACGCCTTCGCGATACTTAAATACCGGATGAATTGTTGTTGCGTTTGGGATTCAAATCCTTCAGCAATATTGCTCATCACCGAAACCGACGCACGGCGAATCTGGTCCCGCAGGCCAAAATCGCGGGCGAACTTTCCTTGCTCCGTGACGGCGTAGATCGTTTTTGTCAGGTCGCGCGCAGTTTGCCAAGCCTCAATTTCTTCAAAGCGTTTGATGGTGGGCATGATGGCTCTCGTTAGCAGGCCTCAAAGTCAGAAAGTGTAAGGCCAACCTACAAACCTACCAACCTTTTAACCTTCCA
This sequence comes from Chloroflexota bacterium, assembly GCA_016191845.1. Classification (GTDB taxonomy): domain Bacteria; phylum Chloroflexota; class Anaerolineae; order Anaerolineales; family Villigracilaceae; genus JACPVF01. The sequence continues at coordinate 408,198 of JACPVF010000016.1, read as the reverse complement.
ACGACTTTCCTTCTTCTAATTTCCTGATCTTCGCCACGCGCCGCGCCAGGCGTTCGCCGCCAGGTTCATTGCCTTGATATTCCGTATTCAAAAAGGCGGGCACCAGCACTTTGACCAATTCGGGGCCGATCACACGTCCGCCCATGCACAGCACGTTCATGTCATCATGTAAGACGCCCTGCATGGCGGAATAGGTATCATGGCAGATCGAAGCATACACGCCCTTCATCTTGTTGGCGGCGATGCACGCGCCGATGCCCGAGCCGCAGATCAAAATCCCGCGCTCGGCCTCGCCGTTCTGGATGGCGTGACCGACCTTCTCGGCAAAATCAGGAAAGTCCACAGGAGCGGTGCTATCCGTGCCCAGGTCCATGGGTTCGTGGCCCGCCGCGCGGACAGCCTCGATCACAGTCGCCTTGAGCGGAAAGCCTGCATGGTCTCCAGCGATGGCAACTTTCATAGCAGTTCCTTCGCCTTCGCCACCACGTTCTCGACCGTGAAGCCGAACTTCTCGAACAGGATTTTGGCGGGCGCGGATGCGCCGAAGGACTCCATGCAGATGAAGGCCGACGCGTAGCGCTCCCAGCCCTGGCGGACTCCCGCCTCGACGGCCAATCGCGCCTGGATCGACTTCGGCAACACGGACTCACGATAGGCCTGGTCCTGTTTCTCGAACAGTTCCCACGACGGGAACGACACCACGCGAGCAGCGATGCCTTCCGCGGCCAGTTTCTCGGCGGCGGCGTAGATCAGGCCCACTTCCGAACCTGAGGCCATCAGGATCAACTTCGGTTCGGCGCCAAAGTCCTTGAGGACATACGCGCCGCGCTCGACGGTCGGCTCGCTGAAGGGGCCGAAGGTCGGGACATTCTGTCGGGTCAGGGCCAGGACGGTCGGTCCGTGCCTGTTCTCGATAGCAACCTTCCAAGCGGCGGTCACCTCATTCGCGTCGGCGGGGCGGATGACGGTCAGATTGGGAATGGTGCGCAACGCGGCCAGATGCTCCACGGGCTGGTGGGTCGGGCCATCCTCGCCCAAGCCGATCGAATCGTGTGTAAAGACAAAAATCGACGGGATGTGCGAGAGCGCCGCCACACGGATGGCGGGTCGGTTGTAATCGGAGAAGACCAGGAAGGTGCCGCCGTAGGGAATCACGCCGCCGAAGACGGCCATGCCGTTCAGGGCCGCGCCCATGGCATGTTCGCGCACGCCGAAGTGGAAGTTGCGTCCCTGCGGACTGTCCTTCTGGAAGGCGGGGTAACCATCCAGCTTGGTGTTGTTCGACGGGGCCAAATCCGCGGAGCCGCCGATCAATTCGGGCAGCTTGGCGGCCAGGGCATTGAGCACCTTGCCCGAGGAGGCGCGGGTAGCCATGCCCTTCGGGTCGGCGGGGAAACTTGGCAACGCAGATTGCCAATCCTGCGGCAACTCGCCCTTCAGGCGGCGCTCCAGTTCCTTGCCTGCCTCGGGGTGGATGCGGCGATAGGCTTCGAAGCGCAGTTTCCACTCATCCTCGGCCTTGCCTCCGCGGGTTACGGCCTGGCGGTAGAACTCGAGCACGTCCTCAGGGATGAAGAAACGCGGCTCGGTCGGCCAACCCAAGTTTTGCTTGGCGAGGGCCAGTTCTTCATCGCCCAGCGGCTCACCGTGGGCCTTCGAAGTGCCCTGGCGATTCGGGGAGCCAAAGCCGATGGTGGTACGGCACACGATGATCGATGGGCGCGGATCGGCTTTGGCGGCCTGGATGGCGGCATCGACGGCTTCAACGTCGTTGCCGTCGGCCACCTTCTGCACGTGCCAACCATAAGCCTCGAAACGCAGAGCGCGGTCCTCGGTGAAAGCCAGGTCGGTCGAGCCGTCGATGGAGATGTGATTGTCGTCGTAGAGGTAGATCAGACGGCCCAGGGAGAGATGTCCCGCCAGCGAGGCGGCCTCAGAGGCGACACCTTCCATCAGATCGCCGTCGGTAACGATGGCGTAGATGAACGGGTCGATCAATTCATGCCCAGGGCGGTTGAAGGTTGCGGCCATGTGATTGGCGGCAATCGCCATGCCCACGCCTGTGGCGAATCCCTGTCCAAGCGGACCCGTGGTCATCTCGACGCCAGGGGTCAGGCCGTATTCGGGATGTCCAGGTGTAATACTGCCCCACTGGCGGAAGTTCTTGAGGTCATCGAGAGAGACATCGTAGCCCGTGAGATGCAGCAGGGAGTACAACAGCATCGAGCCATGTCCGCCCGAGAGGACGAAGCGGTCGCGGCCCGCCCACTTGGGGTTGCGGGGGTTGTGACGCAGGTGACGCGTCCACAGGGTGAAGGCGATTGCAGCGGTGCCCATTGGAAGTCCAGGGTGGCCTGAGTTGGCCTGTTGGACGCCGTCAGCGGAAAGAAAACGAAGCGTATTAATGGAACGAGTTTGAAGGTCGGGGGTCATAGTCAATCCAAAAAATAGAATGTGCTATTGTACCATCGTGAACAGATAAGAACGTGGTATCCTAGCCCAAATTTCGCTAAAAAAGAGGTGTCTGATGGTCGATCCTGATCTCTTCAATGATGTCCCTTTGTTCCAATTACTGGACGCGGATGAACGAAAGGTGCTGGCCGACCAGGTCTCCGTGCGGAAGTTCAAAGAAGGCGAGGTCATCTTCAGAGCAGGTGACCCTGGCGGGCTGGCGTACCTCGTGCAAAAGGGGACGATCCACGTCAGCATCAAGGATGCCAACCACGAGACCGTGGTGGTGGACATTGCAGACGACGGCGGACTGGTGGGCATGTCCTCGCTGATGGCGGGCGAGAAACACCAAACGACGGCCGTGGCCATGGAGGACACGACCGCCATCGAGATCGACCGCAATGACATCATTGCGCTGCTCACCGTCAAACCGTTAGCAGGTCTGGACATGATGACTATTGTAGAAAAGCAATTGCGCGTGGCGCACGACCTGATGCGCACTCGCGTAGCCCGCAACCCTAACGAGGAGATCGACGAGCAGGAGACCTTCGGTCAACGGATGGCGGATGCCGTGGCACGCTTCGGCGGCTCTTGGGGATTCGTCATCACGTTCGCGGTGATTCTGGTGGTGTATATCTTCCTAAATTCTGAACTCGCGAAGCCCTGGGATCCTTACCCATTCATCCTGCTGAACCTGTTCTTGTCCATGCTGGCAGCCATTCAGGCGCCCGTCATTATGATGAGCCAGAACCGACAGGACGCCAAGGATCGCGTGCGCAGCGAGCTGGATTACCGTGTCAACTTGAAGGCGGAGTTGGAAATTGAAGAAGTGTTACAACGCGTGGGTAAACTGGAGGAAATGCTGGCCGAACACGCGATGGAGACCGAGGAATAAAATACAGGGACGGCCTGATGGGCCGTCCCTGCAACAAATCAATATTTCTCCTTCAGCCGCCCTGGGACCACAATCTGCCCTTCGGATGGGTCCCCTACGTGGACGATCTGCTCGGGGTGCTGGGCCGCCAGCCAGGCCGTGTAAGCCGCAACGATCACGTCCAGCATGTCGGCGGCATAGATCAGGTCGGTCGGCAGGATGCCTCGCAGTAATTTATGGCGCGTGATCTCCTCGAAGAAATCCATCGGGTCTTTCACGCGGACTCGGCGCTCGTGCAGGGCCAACTGTCGCTGCAGACGCCCCTCCAGGGTCGGCTTGGGCAGCGGGATCTGATCCAGCAGGGCGCAGAAACAGGCATGCGGATTCGCCTCCAGCATCTGGTACGGGGCGTCGTCCTGTGGGTAGGTCGCAAAGCCCATCTTCGTCAGCTTCTTATACAGGTCGAAACCAGACTGCATCCACGCGGGGCAGGACTCAGCGCGCGCGGGCGTGCCCGTCACCGTGATGCCGCGTTCACGCAGGTCGTATTCCGCCATGCGCAGGTCCGCTCCACGGATGTGCATCCCTGGGGTAAGACTCTCGCTTTCGAGCTTCCTCCGCACCAATCCCTGATTGACGCTCGAAGGCGCCAGGACGGCCGCCACTGCCGAACGCTGCGCGCCAAGGAAGGCTGTCAGATCGTCCAGTTCGCCGTCCGCCAACGTGACCAGATGCAGGTCACGATCGAGCGCGGCGTACGCAAAGGATTTGCGTCCCGAAGCAGGGTCGATCCCAACGTAGACGGAGTCTGTAAAGAGCATAGGAAATGGGCCTTTTTATCAGTGTAGCCGAAAAGGAAAACTTATGCAATAAATTGATCCAGGTGACAGTCCCCTTGCAAAGCAACCTGTAGTGTCATGGAGTGGGCGAAGGTGGCTGTCACTTTATCTTTTCCCTTGCATCCAAAAATAAAATTCATTTCCACCGAGTAAAATCCAACCCATGCAACCAACCATCCGCCGTATTCTCTTTATCGTGATCCTTGCCGCTGGCCTGGCGTGGATCGGCCTCAGCGCGGGCGGGACTCAAACCGTCACCGCCGCACCGCAGGAAGGCTTCCTTGCGCCTGACTTCACGCTGCAATCCATCACAGGCGAAACCTACACCCTCTCCGATCTGCGCGGACAGGCGGTGGTCATCAACCTGTGGGCCACGTGGTGTCCGCCCTGCCGTGCGGAGATGCCCGCCCTGCAAAAGATGTATGAAGAATACAAAGATCAGGGGCTGGTGATCCTGGCCGTCAACTCGACCGTGCAGGACACCGCCTCTGCCGTCGCGCCCTTCGCCGCCGAGCACAGCTTGACCTTTCCCATATTGCTCGATGACACGGGATTGGTCACCAACGCCTATCAGGTTCGCTCGCTGCCGTCCAGTTACTTCATCGACCGCAAAGGCATCGTGCGCCAGGTCATCATCGGCGGCCCGATGGCCGAGGCCCTGCTCCGCACCCGTATTGAGGACATCCTGAGATGATCGAACTCTTCCGCAGCCTGTTCACCCCGCCGCGCCACATGATCCTGTTGGTGGCCGCTGCCTGGCTGGGCATGACCCTCTCCGAGAAGCGCGCCACCCGCCACAACGTCAGCATCGAAGCGCTCAACAACCTGACTTTCTATGGGCTGATCGCCTTCATCCTCGGCGGGCGGTTGTTCTTTGCCTTTGGCCACATCGATGCTTTCTTGAAGAGTCCGCTCAGTCTATTTGCGCTCAACCCCGACCTGTTCGACGCCCTTGGCGGAGTCGTTGCCGCCATACTGACCATGCTGATCTACGGTCAGCGCCAGAAGCTGGACCTGTGGAACACGTTCGACGCACTGACGCCGCTCCTCTCCGTTCTGATGGTCGGACTGGGACTCAGTCACCTCGCGGCAGGGACCGCCTTCGGCCAGCCAACCGACCTACCCTGGGCCATTAACCTGTGGAATGCAGACCGCCATCCGACCCAGATCTACGAAACCCTGGCCGCCCTGCTGACCTTCGGCCTGGTCTGGACTCTCAAGCCGAATCCCCGCTCGGGCCTGCTCTTCCTGACCTTCACCGCCCTCACCGCAGGCTGGACGATTTTCCTCGCCGCCTTCCGCGCGGATAGTACCTTGCTGCTTGGAAAATTCCATGCAGAGCAGGTCATCGCGTGGGCTGTGTTGGCGATGTCGTTGGGGTTGTATGAGTGGAGAATACAAATTATCGAAAAGGAGATTAATCTATGAACCATACATCAGGAAGACGTGGTATTCAAATACTTGCTGGCTTGATAATTTTCATTACACTCACAGCCTGTCAGGCAAATACTCATTCCATTGATAATGCTGCCTCAACAGCACAATCGAAAAGCAGTCCCGCTACCCATACTCTAGAAATTTTGTCACATGGCGACATATCCATACCCAAAATATCAGCAGACGGCAGACATATGTGGATATTGTCCATCGAACAACCTGTTGATGAACTAAGGAAACACTTGGGTCAAGGACATGAAAGAATTCTCAGCGTGGCTTACGGAGATGGATATTGGGTTTCAACTCTATTGAGAGACAACAGGGAAATACAATACATAGATGCTCTCTCTGCGTTAACAGAAAATGATCTAAACAATCTTATTGACCGTGGATATTTCATCAATAGTGTTGCTCAAGGCGATAAGATATGGCTTGTAACTTATAGCACTACAAACGAATCTGATACTCAAAAAATCATTATTTCAACCAATCTATCAATTGAAGATTTAGCCTCTGATCAAAAAGATGGCTATTTTGTCACCAGCCTTACGTTTGGAGAAGGCAAATGGGTGATCATCCTAACAAAAGATCGCGACATCACTGATCAAAAAGTAAGCACTATGGAAGAAGATACTGAATTGGAAACTGTGCTAAATGAAAATGGCGAACAGTATTTTGTTAGCGCAATTGCTGGCGGGAACGACAAGATAGTTGTCGTCAAATCTTTATTTCGATCATTTACACAGCAAGAAATAGTAATCGATGACTCTTTTCAAAAAGATTTCATTCAGGATGCCTGGTTTAACCGCTACGATAATGTCAGGGTGTTTTTCGTGAACGGCCAGTGGGTACATGTAGTGATGAAATAAAAAAACGGAGAGCCTTGTGCTCTCCGTTTTCATAACCAGCAAGAACTTTACTTCGCGTTGAACTTCTCGGTCACCACATCCCAGTTGACCACATTCCACCAGGCGGTGACGTAATCCGCGCGACGGTTCTGGTAATTGAGATAGTAGGCGTGTTCCCACACATCAATGCCGAGGATGGGGGTCAGACCATCCGACAGGGGCGAATCCTGATTGGCCGTGGAGACCACCGCCAGTCCGCTGCCCTTCTTCACCAGCCAGGCCCAGCCCGAGCCGAAGCGTCCGTTGGCGGCCTTGGTGAATTCTTCCTTGAAAGCGTCGAAGGAGTTGAAGGAAGCGTCAATGGCCTTGGCCAACTCGCCCATCGGCGCGCCGCCCGCCTTGGGCCCCATCACTTCCCAGAACAGGTTGTGGTTGAAGGTCCCACCGCCGTGATTGCGGACCACGGTGCGCACCGCCTCGGGCACGGCATTCAGGTCGCCCAGCAACGCTTCCAGTGACTTCCCCGCCAGCTCGGGCGTCTTCTCGACGGCACCGTTCAGGTTGGTGATATAGGTCTGGTGGTGCTTGGTATGGTGGATCTCCATCGTGCGCGCGTCGATGTACGGTTCCAGCGCATCGTACGCGTAAGCCAGCTTGGGCAGTTCGAATGCCATTCTATCTCTCCTTGAGTCGGATATTTATGATAAATATAATCAAAATTGTATCGCTTCAAGGAAGGCCTGTCAAGTAAATGGTACAAACTCTTATAATTCGCTTATACTCGGGCAAATCTACTCCGAATTAGGACGCACCCTTATGCCCACGCCCCGCCACCGACTCCTCCTGCCCCTCGCCCTGGTGACCGCCATCCTGGCCGTCTCCACCGCCTCGATCCTGATCCGCTTTGCGCAGGCCGAAGCGCCTTCGTTGGTCATCGCCGCGCTACGCATCAGTTTCGCCAGCCTGGTGCTCGCGCCGATTGCGCTTCTCCGCCACCGCGATGAGTTATCCGCACTGACCCGCCGCGAGTTGGGATTGGCACTGCTCTCGGGCCTGTTCCTGGCCGTACACTTCGCCACATGGATCTCTTCGCTCGAATACACGACCGTGGCCAGTTCAGTGGTCTTCGTCAGCACGGGACCGTTGTGGGTGGCGCTGGTCTCACCGCTGCTACTCAAGGAGCATCTGGGACGCTCCGCGCTGCTTGGGCTGGCGCTCGCCCTCCTGGGTGGGACCATCGTCGGTCTGGCGGATGCCTGCGTCTGGAACGGCGGACTGGTCTGTCCATCCCTGGCCGATGCGCTGCAGGGACGCGCCATGTGGGGCAACTTCCTCGCGCTGGCGGGCGCCTGGGCGGTGACAGGCTATCTGGTCATCGGGCGCAAGCTGCGGGCCAGGATGTCGCTCATTCCGTACATTTTCCTCGTCTATGGGATGGCCGCGCTCGCGCTGATCGTCATCATGTTGGCCGCAGGTCAGTCTCCGCTGGGATACCAACCCGTGACTTATCTGTGGATCCTGGCGCTGGCGCTCATTCCGCAATTGATCGGCCACTCGACCTATAACTGGGCCCTGCGCTATCTGCCCGCCTCGATGGTGGCCACCGCCAACCTGGGCGAACCGATCGGCTCAGCCATCCTGGCGATGTTCATCCTCGGCGAGAAACCGACTGGCTTTACAATCGTCGGTGGTATTTTGATCCTGGCTGGCATTTACCTGGCCTCAAGGAGCAACGAATGACCCCACTCAGCCCACGGACGCAGAAGATCGTACAAAAACTTTTCCCTCAATTGGCAGCAGATGCAGAACAACGTCTCGTCGAGGAATGTGGACAGAATCTGCCCTTCTGCGAGAAGGGCACTCCCGAAACACTGGAACGCATCCGCTTCGCTGTGTTGAAGATCAGCAGCGGCGATTGGACGAAATTCGGCCAAGCTCTTGACCTTGCCAAACGCGACTGGCGCGACGTGCTCATGTGGGCGGAATTCGCCAACGATCTCGATGTCCACAAGAAATGGGCCGACCAACTCCTGACGGCCCAATGATTCTGATCCTGATGGGCGTGGCTGGCTCGGGCAAGACCACCCTCGGGCGAACTCTGTCCGAGCGGCTGGGCTGGCCCTTCTTCGACGCGGACGATTTCCACTCGAATGCCAATCGCGCGAAGATGGCAGCTGGCATCCCACTGAACGACGCCGACCGCGTCGACTGGCTTACATCGCTGCGCGAGTTGTTGGTCAGCAATGCACAGGCTGGACATTCGCTCATATTAGCCTGCTCCGCTTTGAAGGAGAGCTATCGCCAAATTCTGCAAGTCAATGATGACGTGCACTTTGTCTATCTGAAAGGCACGCGTGAACAGATCAGGTCAAGGCTGGAGGGTCGGCACGGACATTACATGAAGCCCGCCATGCTCGACAGCCAATTCGAGATTCTCGAAGAACCCGCACAAGCCATCGTAGTTGATATTACAATGGAGCCATCCGCCATTGTTGACACCATCATCAAGGAATTACACCTCATGGAAATTAAACTTCCCTCCCATAACTTTCTCGATGAACATCAAATCCCTTACACGCGCAAATCTTTCCCCAACACCACCGAAAAGGGAGCCGCCAACGTAGCCCACGCCCTGGGCTTCTCCGAGCGGCAGGCCGTCAAGACCCTCATCTTCCAGGTGGACACGGGCGAGCGGGTGTTGGTCATGCTGGGCGGCGACCAGAACGCCATCTCGGGCAACCTCAAGAAGGCCATCGGCTCGCGTAACATTCAGATGGCCGCGCCCGAAGTGGTCAAGGAGACCACGGGCTACGTCATCGGCTCGATCCCGCCCTTCTGCTGGCAGCCCGAGGGATTCCGCACCTTCCTCGAAGCCAGCCTGGTAAATGAGCCGATGCTCGGCGTTGGAGCGGGACAATGGGGTGAGGAGATCTTCATCACGCCCGAAAACCTGATCAAGGCCTGCAATGCCATCGTGGTCAATTTGACGGATCGCGAGAAACCTGTGATTTGATGTCATTGCAAGCGAGCGAAGCAATGACGAAAGGAACCAATTATGCCCAAAGTCGAAACTACCACTCCACCCAACACCCCAACTCCCATCGGACCCTACAACCACATCGCCAAAGTGGGTCCGTTCATCACCGTCGGCGGGACGGCAGGGGTGGACCCGTCCACAGGGAAACTGGCGGGCGATAACGCTTACGCACAAACCAGGCAAATCCTCTTGTCGTTCCAGGTGATGCTCGAATCGGTCGGCTCAGACCTGGAGCATGTGGTCCACATCAATGTCTTTCTCAAAGAGATGAAAGACTTCGAGGAAATGAACCGCGCCTACGTCGAAATGATGGGAAACCACCGCCCCGCACGGACGGTCATCGGTGTGAACGAGCTGCCCAAGCCAGGCGTACTGTTGACGATGAATTTGACGGCGGTTACGAAGGAGTAGTCAAAGCGAGGACCCCATGTCGCGCAAGATGAAAGTCGGCATTCTTTTATCGGCAGCTCTCGTCGTCCTTTTGAGCATGTTCCTCGGGTCTATTGAGACCAACAGGTTCTCCGCATACGGCGCTTGCCGAGAATTTGTGCTACAGACAAAGGGCTATGCTGTCTGGGACCACATCCACACCACACAGATGATCTTCGTATCCTGGATGGTCTTCAGCGACGGATACAACGATCTGACCTGCCAGACCGTGGGCGTGGGGCCGTTCTGGATGGTGACGAGTGCGACAAAAACCAACGTCGCCTGCGCCACAGAACTTAGCAGCGATCCATCAAGTCTTTGTCCTGAAGACTATTTTGGGGTAAGTCCATAGCCTAGAATGAACGACCGCCCTTGTTGAGGGCGGTCGTGTTTTGTCATATTTTATCGACTATACAGATAATTCAACTCACGGATGCGACCCAGCAACCCATCGTTCAAGTCACCGTCGCGCATGCGCCATTCCCAGTTGCCGCCCAGGCGGCTGGGGAAGTTCATGCGCGCCTCGCCGCCCAGGTTGAGGAAGTCCTGCATGGGAGCAACAGCGAAGACTGCCGCTGAAGACCAGATCGCGCGGATCAGGTCCCAGGCAAAATTGTTGCCGTCCACGCCGAGGTAGCGGCGGGCGAAATCCCGTTCCTGCTCGGGCGCGGACTCGTACCAGCCACGGGTCGTATTATTGTCGTGCGTGCCCGTATAAGCCACACAGTTCGTGACGTAATGATGCGGCAGGAAGGGGTTATCAGGACCCGAGAACCCAAATTGCAGGATCTTCATACCAGGCAAATTGTAGCGTTCGCGCAGTTCCACCACATCGGCAGTGATCACGCCCAGGTCCTCAGCGATGATCGGCAAGTCCTCGGTGCCAAGGTGCTCCTTCAGGTCGGCCATCAGCGCATCGAACAGGTCCGCGCCAGGGCCAGGCACCCAACGACCAAATTCCGCCGTTGCGTTACCCGCGGGGATCTCCCAATAACCCGCAAACCCGCGGAAGTGATCCAGGCGGACAATGTCCACCAACTTGAGGGTGGCGCGCATGCGCTCGATCCACCAGGCATATCCGCTGGCCTTGTGGACTTCCCACTTATAGAGCGGATTGCCCCACAACTGTCCCGTGGCGGAAAAAACGTCAGGCGGGACGCCCGCCACCACGGTCGGCTTGCCCGCCTCGTCGAGGTGGAACAGGTCAGGGTGGGACCACACATCGGATGAGTCATAAGCGACGAAGATGGGGATGTCACCGATGACCTGGATCCCGCGCTGATGGGCATAGGACAGCACGTTATTCCACTGGCGGTAGAACAGGAATTGATAGAAGACGTGCCGCGCGATGACCTCACCGTGAGTCTTGCGAGCCTCGGCTAGGGCCTTGGGATCGCGCTGGCGCAGCGGCTCGGGCCAGCCGTCCCAGGAACCGCCGCCGTGGGCTTCCTTGAGGGCCATGAACAGGGCATAGTCGTCGAGCCAGGCGGCATTTTCGGCGCGGAAGGTAGACAGCGCCTCACGCAGCCCTGCCGTGGATTCCGCCGCGAAACGGTCATAGGCGCGGCCCAGCAGGGACAACTTCCAAGGGATGAATGAGCCGAAGTCCACGCGAGTTTCATCGAAGGCGGGTTTGTCGTGCAGGTCTTCGGGGGTGAGCAGGCCATCGCCGATCAGCTCATCGGGACTGATCAGGTACGGGTTCCCCGCAAAGGCGGAGAAACACTGATAAGGCGAGTCGCCATAGCCCGTCGGGCCGAGCGGCAGAACCTGCCACAGGTTGCAAGCCGAATCGGCCAGGAAATCCACGAAGCGATAGGCTTGAGGACCGATGTCGCCGATGCCATAGGGACCAGGCAGGCTGGAAGGATGCAGGAGAATGCCAGAGACGCGTTTGAAAGTCATAGGTTATGAAACGGGGTTGGGTCTATTTTCCAAAACGAGGGATTGATACAACTCGAAATATTGTTTGGCCGAATTGACCCACGAGAAATCCTTGGCCATGCCTGCCAACTGCATGTTGGTCCAAGCCTCGCGGTCAGGGAAGCGTTTGAGCGCCTTGCGGAGCGCGTTGGAAAAAGCCAGCGGAGTGGCCTTCTCGAACAGGAAGCCCGCATCAGGCGTGACCGTGTCGCGCAATCCGCCTGTAGCGCGCACCAGCGGCACACAGCCGTAACGCATGGCGATCATCTGTGAGAGTCCGCAGGGCTCGTAGCGCGAGGGCATCAGGAACAGGTCCGCGCCCGCGTAGATCTGACGGGCCAGCTGCGCGTCAAAGCGCGTCTCGATGCGGATATGGTCAGGATGAGATGCTTGCAACGCCCGCGCAGATTCCTCCAGCACGGGGTCGCCTGTTCCGAGAATGACCAATTGAAAGTCGCGCTTCTTGAAGGAAGCCAGCGCCTTGATGGCAATGTCCACGCCCTTCTGCACGTCCATACGTGTGACCATCGCCAGCAGCGGCACATCCGCATTGATGGGCAATCCCAGGCGGGTCTGTAACGCGGACTTGTTGGGTGCGCGGTCGGCCAGGGTCAGGCGCGAGAAGGGTGACTCGAGCGCGGCATCGTCGGTCGGGTTGTAGGACGCCATGTCGATGCCGTTCAGAATGCCATGCAAGCTGGAACGACGCGTGGCAAGAAAATCATACAGGCCGCAACCGAATTCTTCGCCGAGGATCTCTTCCCCATACCCGGGCGAGACAGGCGTGATGACGTCCGCCGCCCACAGTCCGAGCGGCAGCGGCAGCACGCGCGCCCACTCGGGCAGGTCGGTCTGCGCCAGCGGGATGCCATATAACTTCAACAACTCGGAAATGTCTGGCCCCATGAAGGGCAGGTTGTGCAGGGTCAGCATGGACGCCACGCGGCGCGTGCCTTCCTCCCAGCGGCGGGTCAGGTTGACGTAGGCCGCCAGGGCCGTGTGCCAGTCATTGGCGTGCAGCACGTCCACGTCCCAGCCGATCTGCCGCGGCAGTTCCACCGCGGCCAGCGAGAAGAAGAGATATTTCTCTGCGTCCAGTTCAGCCTTGAGCGAATAGACTGATCCACTATTGCGGATGGGATCGCCCGAGATGAAGTAGACGGGCATCCCGTCCAGCACACTCTCGAAGACCTCCACCTGGACCTCGGAGTCGCCCCGCTTCAACGGGAAGACGGCCAGCGGCCGCAACGGGTCGGCCCGCACCGCCGAGTGCATCGGCAGGACCAGGCGCAGGTCCAGTTTGGTCTCGCCCGTGATCTCGGGCGTCAGCGCGCGGATGGCGCGCGGCAACGCGCCAGAGACGTCACCCAGGCCGCCGACCTTGATGAACGGATCGGCTTCCGCAGCCAGGAATAGAACATTGATGGTTTCAGGCATGAGATTATTGTACAACGAATCGGGTGTTACTCGATCACCACGCCGTCGAGGTTTTCCTCAGATTTGGGAAATTCCATCTTGAGGCCCTTGAGCGTATCCACCAAAATCGTGGAGATGACCAGGTCACGGTACCACTTGCGGTTGGCGGGGATCACATACCAGGGCGCGTACTCTGTGCTGGTCTTGTTGAGCGCATCCTCATAAGCTTGCATATACTGGCCCCACAGTTTGCGTTCCTCCAGGTCGCCCAGGCGGAACTTCCAGGTCTTGGTCGGGTCATCGAGGCGGGCCTGCAGGCGTTCCTTCTGCTCGTCGAGGTCGATGTGCAGGAAGAACTTCAGGATGGTCGTTCCGCTCTCGTCCAGCAGGCGCTCGAAGTCGTTGATCTGGCCGTAGCGTTTCTTCCAGACTTCTTCGGGGGCATATCCATGCACACGCACCACCAACACATCCTCGTAATGGCTGCGGTTGAAGATGACCATCTCACCCGCGCCAGGCACCACCTTGTGGACGCGCCACAGAAAATCGTGCGCCGATTCCTCGGCGGTCGGGACCTTGAAGCTGGCCACCTTCACCCCTTGCGGATTCACCCCGTCGAACACGCGTCGGATGGTGCCGTCCTTGCCGCCCGTGTCCATGGCCTGCAATACGATCAGCACCTTATGTTTCTGCTCGGCATACAGCAATTCCTGCAGTGCCTGTAATTCTGCATTTAATTTAGAAAGAGCCTTCAGGCCTTTTTCTTTGTCTCCCTTAAAAGCCTCTGTGTCATTCGGATCAAACTTGCTTAAGTCGATCTTCCTGCCTGGTTCCACACGATAACGTTTCATTGCACTCTCCTCTTCTCCTCTCCATGTAGCAAAAAAGGGCGGACACAAGATCCGCCCTTTTTAGGGGAGCCTGATGGGTTTCGAACCCACAACATCCACATCCACAGTGTGGCGCTCTGCCGTTGAGCTACAGGCTCCGTACCACAAGCGGACGATATTTTATCACAGTTTATCAGGGCATCAAGACTCAGCCCAGAATTTTACGGACGGCCTCCGCCGCCTCAGCGCGCGCGACGATGACCTGCTCACCGTTCGAAAGGTTCTTCACCGCCACCAGGCCCTTTTCCGCTTCGTCGGGGCCCACAGTGACGACAACCCGCATCTTCATCTTATCCGCATACTTGAATTGCTTGGGAAGCTTGGCAGGCTCGGGGAAAGTGATTACGTTCAGGCCCGCGGCGCGTAATTCAGAGGACAACGCATACGAGGTCATCCACAACTTTTCATCGAAGACCGTCACCAGCACGGACGAGGGAGTCGGGTCGAAATCGGGCAGCAGGCCCGCCTCCTTGAGGACGATGCCGATGACCACATCACCCATGGCAAAGCCTACGCCCGAAAGCGGCTGCCCGCCCACGTCAGCCAGCAGGTTATCGTAGCGGCCACCGCCGAGGATGGCGCGGCGCACACCACCTGTCTGGTCGAAGGCTTCGAAGACGGTGCCCGTGTAGTACAGCAGTCCGCGCATGATGTTTGGGTCGAACTTGATGTATTCCTTCACGCCCAGCGCTTCAAGCGCAGCAAACAAGCGCGTCAGTTCCTCGCTCTTCTTCCACAGGTCATAATCCGCCAACAGGAACTTCAACCCATCCAGTTGAGCCTGGTTCAAGCCGAGGTCAAGGGCGTTGGCGTCCCACTGGGACGGGTCCATCTTCGAACGGCGGTCCACCAGATTGGAGACATCCAGCCGCTTCTCGGGGACAATGCCCAACGCGTCGAACTGGGAATCCATTAGGCGGCGATTATTCACGAAAATGGTCGCCCGCTGAGGGTCTAGGCCAACGGAACGCAGGAAGGTGGCAGCGATCGCCAGCAGTTCAGCGTCCGCTTCGGGCGAGTTGACTCCCAGCATGTCGATGTTCCACTGGAAGAATTCCCGCGAGCGTCCCTTCTGCGGCTGCTCATAACGCCAGAATGGACCGAAGGACCACCAACGCACAGGGAAGGTGAGCGAACCCTGACGGGCGGCGATCATGCGCGCCAACGACGGGGTCAGTTCGGGACGCAGGGTGACCTCGTCCCCACCCCGATCGGCGAAGACAAAGGACTGCTTCTTGACCAACTCCTCGCCTGACTTGGCGGCATACAGATCAAGCGTTTCGAGGAAGGGACCATCCCATTCCTGATAGCCGAACGCCTGCGAAGCCGCGCGGGCCTTCGCGTACAGATAATTCCGCAGCGCCATTTCCTCGGGATAGAAATCGCGCGCGCCTTTGACGGTTTGGATGCTAGGTTTCATGATGGACTCCGTGAAAAAACTGTCCGCATTGTAGCATATTCCGCCGTTTTGCATGACAAACGGCTCATGGACTAAGGAGTAAACGCACTGGTTAATAATTGTGAAAAATAGTACAAATTATGGTGAGAACATTCTAACTTAACAAGGAGAGCGATTTCATGGATCCGCTGGATGAATTGAAGCTTGAACTTCAAAAAATTCCCTGGTTCCGAGAACTGCAGATCAAACACTTGGACATGATCGCAGGCATCTCGCAACTGCGCAATGTGAAAGCGGGTGAGGTCCTGTTCCGCGAGGGCGACCGGGCCGAGTACATCTACATCGTACTGTCAGGGCGCATCGCCCTGGATATGGCCGTCCCGCCGCGCGGCAAAATGCGTTTCCACACCGCCGATCCGTGGGAGGTCATTGGTTGGTCGAGCGCCACGCCTGTCGTACATCAGCGTACTGCCAGTGCCACCGCTGTAGTGGACAGTCGCCTGGCCATGATCGACTCGGCCAGACTGCGCGAACTGTGCGACCAGGACCATGACCTCGGCTACCTCGTAATGCGCCGCCTGTCCAATATTGTGGCCAGCCGCCTGATGAGCAGCCGCCTGCAATTGTTGGACATGTTTGCTGAACCGGAGAACAAAAATGCCAAGTGATCGCAGCCCAGAAATCGGAAGCACCGTTTCCATCCAGAAACACATCTTCAACGCGCTTCTCGAAAAACTCAAGACGCAGGGATACGAAGTCGTCGGCCCGCACGTGGAGAACGAGACTCTCGTATATGCGCCGATCCAAAAACTCGAAGACCTGCCACGCGGGTACGTGACCGAGCAGGAGGCGGGCTCCTTCCGCCTGGTGTACACGGGACACACGCGCTACTTCGACGTCATCCCGGGTGCACAATCCTGGAAGCAATTCCTCTTCCCGTCTCATGCCAATCTGTTCAACCTGAAAAAGGTCAACGGGGCCTGGGAGATGGAGACTCCCAAACCGACCGCTCCCGCCTACGCTTTCATCGGCGTGCGTGGCTGTGAGCTGGCCGCCATCCAAATCCAAGACAACGCCTTCCTGCGCAGCGATTTCACGGACCCGATCTACCGTGTCGCACGCGAGAAGGCGTTTATTCTTGCTGTCAACTGCATGCATCCTGCAGGGACCTGCTTCTGCGCTTCGATGGGCACCGGTCCGCGCGTGGAAGGCGACGCCGACCTGACTCTGACCGAACTGGAAGATGTCTTCCTGCTCAACGTCGGCTCGGAGTTGGGCCGTAACATCCTGGCGGGCTTGCCGTACGAATCGGCCAGCGCCTTCGTGCTGAACGCCGCCAACCGCGGTCTCGAACGTGCCACCCTGCAGATGGGCCGCAGCATGGACACCAGCGACCTGCCCGACCTGATCCTCAACAACCTCGACCATCCGCACTGGCGCGCCATCGGGGAGCGCTGCCTCTCGTGCGCCAACTGTACCCAGGTCTGCCCGACCTGCTTCTGCTGGGACGCCACCGACACGCTCAGCCTCGACGGCAATCAGACCCGCCGTGAGCGCGTGTGGGACTCGTGCTTCAACCCTGGCTACTCCTACCAGGCAGGCGGCAACACCCGCCCCACCATCCACTCGCGTTACCGCCAGTGGATGTCGCACAAGCTCGGCACGTGGAAGGTCCAATATGGAACCTTCGGCTGCACGGGCTGTGGTCGCTGTATCACCTGGTGCCCTGCTGCGATCGACATCACGGTTGAAGTTGCCGACCTGCGCAAGGAGATCCGCTAATGGCCGCTCATGCTCACACTCACTCTCCAGCCTCTCCTTCCGAGCGCCTGCTCGAACCCGTCTGGGCGCAGGTCATGGACATCACCAATGAAGCAGAAGGTATTTCCACGTATTGGCTGAAGTTCACCGACCCTGCCGTGGAAGCCGCCTACACCTTCGAGCCTGGACAGTTCAACATGGTCTACCTGCCCGGCTACGGCGAGGCCGCCATTTCGATCAGTTCCAACCCTGCGGACCCGACACTGGTCGGCCATACCATCCGCTTCGTGGGCAACGTCACGCGTGCCATCAGCCGCCTGAAAGTCGGCGACGTAGTCGGCGTCCGTGGCCCCTTCGGCTCCTATTGGCCGATGAAGGAAATGGAAGGCCACGATGTGATCATCGCCTGCGGTGGCATTGGTCTGCCGCCCCTGCGTCCCGCGATCTATCACATCATGAATAACCGCGAGAAATTTGGCAAGGTCTATCTGCTCTACGGCGCGCGCACCCCCAAGGATTTGCTCTACCCGACCGAGTTCGAGGAATGGGAACGGGCAGGCATCCAGGTGCAGGTCACCGTGGACCGCGCGGATGAAGACTGGCAGGGACAGGTCGGCGTGGTGCCGATGCTGTTCTACCGCTTCCGCATGGACGCGCCCAACAGCGTGGTACTCACCTGCGGACCCGAGATCATGATCCGTTTCGTAGTGTACGAAGGCCTCGCCCGCCGCGTCCCCGCCGAGCAGATCTATGTCTCGCTCGAACGCAACATGAAATGCGGACAGGGTTCCTGCGGCCACTGTCAGCTTGGCCCGTACTTCATCTGCAAGGACGGCCCCGTCTTCCGCTTCGACGCGTTACAGCCCTACTTCAATGTGGAGGAGTTCTAATGACTCACCATAAACCCACCCTCGCCGTTTACAAATTCTCCTCCTGCGATGGATGCCAGCTCTCCATCCTGAACATGGAGGATGAACTGCTCGACATTGCTGGCGCCCTCGACATCGCCTACTTCCTGGAAGCCACCCGTGCCGAGCGCCCAGGTCCGTACGACATCGCCATCGTGGAAGGCTCGATCACCACGCCCCACGAAGCCGAACGCATTAAGGAAATCCGTCGCCAGTCGAAGGTGTTGATCGCTCTGGGCACTTGCGCCACTGCGGGCGGAATCCAGTCTCTGCGCAACTTTACCGACGCCAAAGCCTACGCACAAACCGTCTACGACCATCCCGAATTCCTGCACTACCTCGACACCGCCACGCCCATCGCCGAGCATGTCCCTGTGGACATGGAATTGTGGGGCTGCCCCGTCAACAAGGGCCAGGTGCTGGAGGTCATCAGCGCGTTGCTCAACAACCGCCGTCCGAACCTGCCCGCCTACAGCGTGTGCCTGGAATGCAAACGCCGCGGCACCATTTGCGTGCTGGTCGACAAGGGCATTCCGTGCATTGGTCCCGCTACCCAGGCAGGATGCGGCGCGATCTGTCCCGCCAACGGACGCGGATGCTACGGCTGCTTCGGCCCGACCCGCTCCACCAACCTCGACTCGCTTACCAACATCCTCACCAAACTCGAACGCACCCCTGGCGAAACCGTACGCCTGTTCCGTGGCATCAGTGGATATGCACCCACCTTCCGCGAAACCGCGGACATGCTCCTCAAGGAGGCCAAATGAAAAACATTGAAGTCCCCGCCCTGGCTCGCGTGGAAGGCGAAGGCGGCCTGTTCATCGGCCTGCAAGACGGCAAAGCTGTGGAGATCCGCCTCGACATCTACGAACCGCCGCGATTCTTTGAAGGCTTCCTGGTGGGACGCTTCCTGCAGGAAGTGCCCGATATCACCGCCCGCATCTGCGGCATCTGCCCCGTGGCCTATCAGATGAGTGCAGCCTACGCGCTCGAACGCGCTCTGGGCGTGACCATCCACCCGCAGGCACGGGCGCTGCGCCGCCTGATGTATTGTGGCGAATACATCGAAAGCCATGCCCTGCACATCTACCTCTTGCAGGCCCCCGACATGTTGGGAGTCCAGTCCGCCCTGGAGTTGGCTGCCACGGCGCCCGACGTCGTCAAGAATGCCTTGCGCCTGAAGAAGATCGGCAACAACCTGCTTAAAGCCATTGGCGGACGTTCCGTGCACCCCGTCAACGTGTGCGTGGGCGGGTTCTACCGATGGCCCAAGGCCGCGGACCTCAAAGCCTTGCTGCCCGATCTCGAATGGGGTCTGGCCGCCTCGATCGAATGCGCCAAGTGGGCCGCCACGCTTCCCTATCCCGACCTGGAGATCGACTACGAGTTTGTGGCACTGCATCACCCCAACGAATACGGCGTCATCGAAGGCGAGGTGCTTTCTTCAAAGGGCCGCGTGCTGACCATCCCCGAGTACGAGAACGGCTACATCGAGGAACACGTCAAGCATTCGAATGCCCTGCACAGCCACACCGTGGACGGCAGCACCTACCTGGTCGGTCCGCTGGCGCGCCTGAACCTGAATAACCAGCAGCTGTCCCCCGCCGCCAAGCAGGCCCTCAAGGACACGGGCGTCGAACTGCCGCTCAAGAATCCGTACAAGTCGCTGCTGGCGCGCGCCATCGAGTTGGTCCACTTCTACGAAGAGGCCATTCAACTGATCAATGCCTACAAACCCGAAGGCCGCTCCTACGTGTCGCTGAAACTGAAAGCGGGTGAAGGCACGGGTGCCACCGAGGCTCCGCGCGGGTTGCTCTATCACCGCTACAAGATCGACGATCAGGGCCTGGTCACGTTCGCCAAGATCACGCCGCCCACCGCGCAAAACCTGCCGCGCATCGAAGCCGACCTGTTTGCGCTGGCGCCCAAGATCGTGGAGATGCCGCACGAAGAGGCCACACTGACCGCCGAGCACCTGGTCCGCGCGTATGACCCATGCATTTCGTGCGCCACGCACTTCCTCAAGCTGAAAGTCGAAAACGTATAAAGCCAATCAAGAGCCAGCCATCCAAAAGATGACTGGCTCTTTGGTAGAATTTCAGCATGAGCCAAATCACCATCATCGGCATCGGTCAGAGCTTTCGCGGCGACGACGCTGTGGGGTTGGAAGCCGTCCGCCGATGGCGGGATGAATTCAACGAAACGGCCAGCAGGCCCGAGGTCCAGGTGGAGGGTTGCGAGTTGCCTGGCCTGGGCCTGCTGGATTTGTTCGAGGGGGCGGATTCCGTCCTGTTGGTGGACGCCGTTCAAAGCGGGGCGAGAGTCGGGACCATCCATCGAATCGGCCCCGAGGAGTTGCTCGCCTTTTCAGCGGATTCCAACTCCGCCCACGGCTGGGGCGTGGCCGAGACCTTGGGCCTGGCCCGCCAACTCGGGCTGACCCTGCCCCCCATCCACTTGATCGGCGTCGAGGCAGGCCAGATGGACCTCGGCGCAGGACTCAGCCCCGAGGTCGAGGAAATGCTGCCCGCAGTCTGCATGCTGATCGAGGAATTCGCACAGAAAAATTTGCGATAGGTTTTGAAACTCCCCAACCTATAAAATCCAGACCACAGAAAGCAATTCCAAAATTCAGTACTTGAATTTTGGAATTGCTCCGTTTATAATCCAATCACACTCAACAAGGAGAGAACCATGCAAATCAACTATCAGGAACCCAGCAAGGACCTTCTGACGCGCATCGACATCCACGAAAAATATGGCTCAGCCAACATCGACGTCTGGACCAACGAGCTGCTCAAGCCGCAGGCTGGCATGAACATCCTCGACGTGGGCTGCGGCGCGGGCAAGCTGTGTTTCTTATTTAACGAATACACGCACGGCGGCGCGAAGATCACGGGCGGCGACTTCTCAGAAGAGTTGCTCGGCAAGGCTCGCGAGAAAAATCAACAGGTCGGCGCGGACATCGATTTCCAGTTCCTCGATTTCAACAAGCCGTTCAACTTCGCTGATAACACCTTCGACCTGTGTACCAGCGCCTTCGCGATCTACTACGCCTCAAATCTGGACTTCACCTTTGGCGAGGCGCATCACGTGCTCAAGCCAGGCGGACGCTTGTTCGTCTCGGGTCCGCTGCCCGAGAACAAGCAGATGTTCTACGACATCATCAAGGAAGCCACCGATAAGACCATCCCGCCCATGCCAGGCTCCAGCCGCTTCAAGGGCGACATCTTCAACACCATCGACCGCATCTTCGCCAAGACCGAACTGCACAAGTTCGAGAATCATCTGACCTTCCCCGAAGTGGCACCGTTCATCGAATACGTGCGCGCCTCCTTGGGTGAGGACCGCAAGCTGTGGACTTCGATGTTCAACGGTAAGGACGAGTACGAGGCCCTGATCGGCAAGATCCAGGCCGTGGCCCAGAAGTGGTTCGACCGCGACGGCAAGCTGGTGATGACCAAGGTCGTCGGCGGAATTCTGGCGACGAAGTAAAAAGGCATGTCTTTGCGAGGAGGGTGTTCTGCCCGACGAAGCAACCTCCATATAAAAGGAGATTGCTTCGGGCGAAGAGCACGCCCTCGCCATGACATAAATCCCTATGAATTTCTACGGCAAACGTGTCCTTTTCCTCGGCGCGCATCCCGACGACATCGAGTTGGGATGCGGCGCTCTGTTGCACCAGATCGTGGACAAGACCGAGGTGCTGTGCGTGACACTCTCGGACAACCAGAAGAACCCTGATTTGCAAAACGTCAAGGATGAGCATCTCAAGTCCATGGCGGTGCTGGGGGTGCCCGCAGAAAAGGTAGCCTTCGGCCCGTTCACCACGCGCGTCTTCCCCGATTCGCGGCAGGAGATCCTCGAATACTTCCTGAAGTTGCGCAAGGACTTCAAGCCCGACCTGATCTTCGTCCACTCACAGCACGACATCCACCAGGACCATAACACCATGACCGACGAGGCCCTGCGCGCCTTCCGCGGCATCACGGTGCTGGGCTTCGATGTGGTGCGCTCCTCGTACGGATTCTTCCCGCACTTCCTGGTCGAGGTCTCGGAAGAAAGTGTGAACAAAAAGATCGAAGCACTCTCGCAATACGAGACCTACCGCGACAAGTATTACTTCAACTCCGAACTGACGCGCTCGATCATGGTCCGCCACGGCGCGCTGGCAGAGATTCCCTTTGCAGAAGGTTTCGATATCCTGAGGATCGTCGGCATATTCGAAGAATAGAAAACGAGGTCGATATGAAATTCTCGGAGTATTACCAGGAGATGGTCAACAGCACGGAGGTCATCCGCGCCCTGACCGAGAATGTGTCCCAAGCCGAAGCGCAGATCAGGCCCACATCCGAGGATTGGTCCATGCTCGAGGTGATGTGTCACCTGCGCGACGAGGAACGCGAGGATTTCCGCGAACACCTGGATTTCATCCTTCACCCGCAAAACCGAGAATGGGCCAAGATCGATCCGCAGGGATGGATCACATCCCGCAAGTACAACGAACAGGACTTCGAAGAAGTCAAGATCAGCTTCTTCGAAGAACGCCGCAAATCCCTGGATTGGTTGATCGACCTGGTCGATGTGGACTGGGATATCACCTACGACTCGGAGTTTGGTCAGTTCTCGGCGGGCGAGATGTTCGCCTGCTGGATCGCGCACGACAACCTGCACATCCGCCAGCTGGTGGAACTCCAGCGCGCACATATCGAACGGATCACTCAAACACACAACATCCTGTACGCAGGAGACTGGTAACAAAAAAAGCTGCGAAGAGAATTCTCTTCGCAGCTTTTTCCACATGTTATTCCTTCGGGATGCCGATATAAATATTCCCATCCCGCACCTGGACGGGATAGGCAGGGATATCCACCACGGCGGGCATCTGCATGACCTTGCCCGTACGGACGTCGAATTCCGCTCCATGGCGCGGACAGACGATGTTGTAGCCTTCCAGGTCGCCGTCTCCCAGCGGACCATCATCGTGGGTACAGACGTCGCCAATGGCAAAAAGCTGGCCCGCGATATTGAAGATCACAATCGGACGATCGGCCACTTCCACGAAAAGTCGCTCGCCATTGGGAAGCTCAGAGGCGGGGGCAATTTCTATGAAGTCGACTTTAGTTTCATCCAGAGCTGTGTAGTTGAACATAATCCTTCACCGTGAAAAAATTGTTTTAGGAATAGTCATGTTTACTGCAGCATAATAGCACGTTGGGGCACAATTCTTACCATTTGGCTGCGTTTTTTTATATTCAGGATAAAACCTTTCTGAGACTTGTTTACCATTAACCATGATCGTTACAAGCACTTCATTCTCAGGTATAACATCTGGAGCCGTAAAAATATGTGCTCCAGTTTCGCTACAACCTTCCTCAAAATTGAACTCACCCACCCTACAATAAGCATATTCTGTTTTACCTGAGGGAAATTCAAATTTGACAAGATAAGGCTCGGAGGCTGGTAAATCAAACACATCTACATGTATAGAGCCAAAACAAACTACCAAAGTACAAGAGAATGTGTCACCGATCACAGGGCCAAGGAGCATCAATGAAGTAATCAATACTCCAACCAAAATCACAAAACCTGCAAGAGGCAAAAGAATATGCTTCTTATGTTCACTCCACCAACTCATTACTCACCCCCCAATCTATAGACACCAGCCATTGGGAAGCTCGGAGGCGGAGACGATCTCTATAAAGTCGACTTTAGTTTCATCCAAAGCTGTGTAGTTGAACATGTCATTCACCAAAGAAATCATCAGGGATAGTCAAAAGAACTGTTTCGTCGTAGTCAGTAATAGGACAATTATTCCAAAATGGCCTGTTTTTCCTGTAAAGAGGATGAAAGGTTTTTGAAATCTGCTTTTCATTAATCAAAACGGTCAAAGAAAAACTTTCTGGAGCATAGGATTCAGGGTTCATATAAACAAACGCACCGTTTTTCTTGCACCCGTTCCTTAGATCCTCGTTTCCGAAGACACAAGAAACTGATCGCGTCTCCTCTTGGGGAAAATGAAAGGTAACCTTATACGAGGTCGCTTCAGGCATCCCAGATAATTCTACACTAATAGTATTATTTAACCTCGCTGCGCTGGTACAAAACACATATTTACTTATCAAGGGACCTGAAAACATCAAAACAAGAAGGCATAAGCCAACCAAACCAGCGCAAAGAAGAAAAATCTTGAGAACTGGTTTTCTGTTGTTATTCCACCAAAGAATCACTGGCTTCGCCCAACCCATAGACACCAGCCTTCAAAACCTTGAGAGACAACAACGCACATTTCAGGCGCACGGGACCCAGGTCGATGCCGAGCATGTCGAGCACATCTTGTTTGTTGAGCTGCTTCACTTCTTCGACAGGTTTGCCGATGATGGTTTCCATCAACAAATCAGCGGAGGCCTGCGAGATGGCGCATCCATGACCGTCGAAACGGGCGTCGGTCACGATGCCGTTATTGTCTACGCGCAGATCAACCTGGATGTGGTCTCCGCACAGCGGATTATTGTCCGCAAAGGAGATGTCGTGCGGGTCGAGATGTCCGCGATAGGAGGGATTCTTGTAGTGCTCGATGATGACTTCGCGATAGAGATCGTCCATGAGTTCTCCGATGTCATTGCGAGGAGGGTTGAGGCGCGCAGCGCCGAAATCCCGACGAAGCAATCTCGTGGTTTCAGAAAACATGAGATTGCTTCGCTCCCCAAAGAACGGGGAGCTCGCAATGACGTAAATTATCCGAACATTTCCTTGACTTTGTAAATCCCGTTCACCAGCAGGTCGACTTCATCCTTTGTGTTATAGATGTAGAACGAAGCGCGGCTGGTGGCAGGGATGTTGAATTTCTCGTGCAGCGGCTGGGCGCAGTGATGTCCCGCGCGGACAGCGATGCCGTCCTGGTCGAGGATCTGGGCCACATCGTGCGGGTGAACGCCTTCGAGCGTGAAGGCTGCCACCCCGCCCTTCTTATCGGCAGACGGGCCAAAGACTTTCACGCCAGGAATTTCCTCCAGACGTTCGAGCGCGTATTCGGTAATGGCATGTTCGTGCGCGGCCACCGCGTCCATGCCAAGCTGGGACAAATAATCGACCGCCGCCCCGAAGCCGACCGCTTCCGCGATGGCGGGCGTGCCCGCCTCAAATTTGTGCGGCAGGCTGTTCGGGCGGAAGGAGCGCAGTTTGACCTCGCGGATCATATCGCCACCGCCGAGGAAGGGCGGCATGGCTTCGAGTAGGTCCGCTTTTCCGTAGAGGGCGCCGATGCCTGTCGGACCGCACATCTTGTGCGCGGAGAAGGCCAGGAAGTCGGCGTCGAGGGCTTGCACGTCCACCGGCAAATGCGGGACCGATTGAGCCCCGTCCACCAAAGTCAGCGCGCCAGCCTCGTGAGCCAGACGGATGATCTCAGCAGCGGGGTTGATCGTGCCAAGGACGTTGGACATGTGCGTAAACGAGACCAGCTTCGGGCCGCGAGTCAGAAGGGCGCGGTACACGTCCAGGTCGAGCAGCCCATCCCCAGTCACGGGGATGAATTCCAACTCAATGCCGCGTTCCGCCTGAAGCATGTGCCAGGGAACGAGATTCGAGTGGTGCTCCATCTCGGTCAGGACGACGAGGTCACCCGCCTTGAGGTTAGCGCGCGCCCAGGAATAAGCCACGAGATTGATCGACTCGGTGGTGTTGCGCGTGTAAATAACCTGACGTGACGAGACGGCATTGATGAACTTGGCGATCTTCTCGCGCGCGCCTTCGTACATGGCCGTGGATTCTTCGGCCAGGGTGTGCACGCCGCGATGGATGTTGGCGTTCGAGCGGCGATAGAAATCGTTCATCGCCTCGATGACGGCCAGTGGCTTCTGGCTGGTGGCCGTGGAATCGAGATAAACCACGCGCGTGCCAGGTTGGGTCTCACGCGCGAGGATGGGAAAGTCTTTGCGGATTTGTTCGATGTTGAGGGACATAAATGGAATAGTCATTGCGAGCGACCGAAGGGAGCGAAGCAATCTCAAGTTTCAAAAATACAGGAGATTGCTTCGGGCTACGCCCTCGCAATGACGGCTAGTAATCAGGAATTTCCTTTTCCTTCTTGGAGGCGGCTTTCTTCCCGCCGCTGACGGGGCGGATGTGCTCCGAGGTCAGCGGATACCAGAGGATGCGATCGGGCACCATCCAGCCGTCGGTCAGGAATACGTTCGAGCGGAACTGGACAGCCACCATCTTGTTGTCAACCTGTACAACGATGCCCTTGATCCAGCCTCGGATGCGGTCGTTATTCTTCTCGTGGTCGCAGAAGACCTCGACGTTGTCGCCCACCTCAAAGGCATGCTCCGCCCCAGGGGCGCGCATATAGGAGAATTGTCGACCCGAGCGCGCTGCTCGGGTTTTACCCGCAGATTCCGCAGGGACGGGTTGAACCTGGATGACACGTGTCTTGCTCATGGACTGTCCTTGAAAAGAGATTTTGCCTGGCGAAATTTTCGCCAGGCATTGTATTACACACTCATTTTATCAGCAATATACTGTTGGAACCGTTCGCGCACACCTTCGAATGGGATACGCTGGAAGATCGGATCGAAGAAACCTTCCACAACGATCTTCTCGGCTTCGGCCTGCGGAATACCGCGCGACTTGAGATAGAAGAGCGGTTCCGCTTCAAGCTTGCCGACCGTCGCACCATGGGTACAGCGCACATCGTCGGCGAGGATCTCGAGGCCAGGGATCGAATCGGCGCGGGCCTGGTCGCTGAGGACCAGATTGCGGTTGGCCTGGTAGCCGTCGGTCTTCTGCGCACCAGGGGCGACGTAGATCATGCCCTGCCATACCGAGCGGCTCTTACCTTTCAGCGCACCCTTGAAGAGCAAGTCACTGGTGGTGTTGGGAGCCAGGTGGTTCTGCTGGGTGTCGTGATCGAGGTGCTGGTTGCCGTCGGTGAAGTAGAAGCCCGACATGCGGCCTGTGGCACCCTGCCCCGCCAGATCCAACTCGGAGAAGTTCTTGGTCAGGCGCGAACCAATCGCGCCGAAGATCCAGTCAAGGTTGCCGTCGCGTTCGACGCGGGCACGCTCGTGACTGAAGTTCCAGACATGGCGACCCCAGGATTGAAGCTCCACGAAACGAAGGGACGCACCCTGCATGACCTGGATCTCGACGCTGCCTGCATGCATCGAGTTGACGCCCGTCTCATCGGGTGAAGCCGCCTCGTGGACGTAGGTCACCGACGCACCTTCATCTATCAGGACGAGGACATGCGAGACATGCGCCAGGTTCGCGCCCGGACCCCACAACACGGAGTGCAATGGCTCTTCGACCGTCACACCTTTGGGGACATACAGCACGACGCCGTTCTGCGCGAAAGCGCCAGCCAGTGCAGCAAACTTGCCTTCCTCTACGTTGACGGTCTTGCCGAGCATCCGAGCCAACAATTCAGGGTGCTTCTGTTCGGCGGTCTTCAGGTCGGTGAAGATCACGCCCTGCCTGGCAAGTTTCTCATCGAGGTCGATCTTCGAACCACCAGGCAGCAGGACGATCTGTCCACCATGCTGATTCGCCGTCAGCGGCTTGAGCAAATCCTCGCGGACAGGCGGCAGGTCTTCGAAAGCGTCCTCCTTCGGGAGGACAAACTGGTCGGTGGGCAGGGCGTGAATGTCGGTGCGGCGCCACGGCTCATCAACAACCGCGGGGAGGGAAAGCCGCTTAAACGCTTCCCAGGCCTGGGCACGGAAGGAGGCGGCGGTTCCGTCCACAGCGCGGATATCCGCCTGGGTGAAGACGAAATCCTTTGCGGCAGAGTCAGCCCGTCGAGTCCTTGAAACTGTAACTTTTGGTTTTTCCTGCATTTTTATTTTCCATGAATACGCGCTGAGCGGAGCGCAGCGAAGTCGAAGCGCCCTTCGACTTCAGAGCCTCGCCTTCGCTCGGCTCTTCCGCTCAGGGCGGATTTATCCAATACTGCCTTCCATCTGGAGCTGGATCAGGCGGTTCATCTCGACGGCGTATTCCATCGGCAGTTCCTTGACAAGCGGTTCGATGAAGCCCGAGACGACCATGGTCGTGGCCTCTTCCTCGCTCAGGCCGCGCGACATGAGATAGAAGAGCTGTTCCTCACCGACCTTCGAGACCGAGGCCTCATGGCCGATGGTGACGTCATCTTCATCGATCTCGATGTAGGGATACGTGTCAGAGCGGGACTTGGGGTCGAGCAGCAGCGCGTCACAGACCACATTGGACTTGACACCCTTGGCGCCCTTGTAGACCTTGAGCAGGCCGCGATAGGAAGCGCGCCCGCCTGCCTTGCTGATCGACTTGGACGTGATCTTGCTGGTGGTGTTCGGCGCAAAGTGCACCATCTTCGAGCCTGCATCCTGAATCTGGCCAGGGCCAGCAAAGGCCATCGAGAGCATTTCGCCATGTGCACCTGGTTCCATCAGGTAACAGGACGGATATTTCATCGTGACCTTGGAGCCAAGATTGGCGTCCACCCATTCATGCGTGCCGTTCTCGAAAACCTTGGCGCGCTGGGTGACCAGGTTGTAGACGTTCGTGGACCAATTCTGGATGGTCGAGTAGCGCGAGCGTGCGCCCTTCTTGACGATGATCTCGATCACGCCCGAGTGGAACGAGTCGGTGGTGTATTGCGGCGCAGTGCAGCCTTCCACATAGTGGACCTGCGCGCCCTCGTCCACGATGATCAGCGTGCGCTCGAACTGACCGACGTTGGCCGTGTTCAGGCGGAAATAGGCCTGCAAAGGCAAATCCACTTTGACGCCCTTCGGCACGTACACAAACGATCCGCCTGACCAGACCGCCGAGTTCAGCGCGGCGAACTTGTTGTCTTCGATCGGGATGACCGTGCCGAAGTATTCGCGGAACAAGTCAGGGTGCTGGCGCAGACCGTCCTCGATGGAGAGGAAGATCACGCCCTGCTTTTCGAGATGCTCCTGAATGGAGTGATACACCATCTCGGACTCGTACTGCGCGCCCACGCCTGCCAGGAACTTGCGCTCGGCCTCGGGGATGCCGAGTTTATCGAAGGTGCGCTTGATGTCATCGGGCACATCATCCCAGGACTTCTCGCTCTTCTCGGTCGGCTTGACGTAGTAATAGATGTTGTCGAGGTCGAGTTCCTTCAACTCAGGACCCCAGTTCGGCATCGGGCGTTTGAGGAAGTGCTCCAGCGCCTTGAGGCGGAACTCGAGCATCCACTGCGGCTCGCCCTTCATGCGCGAAATATTTTCGACCACCTCGCGACTCAGTCCCTTTTGAGACCTGAAGACATAATTGTCATCACGGTCGTGGAAGCCGTACTTGTATTCACCAATATCTTCGAGGATCTTTGCGTCGTCAGTCATGGTTGTCTCCAATTTGGAAGACGGCCTTGGGTTCCAATAAATTCCAAAGGCCGCGCGCCCGCTAGGCCGCCGCTTCTTCCACTTTTTCGCGGATCCAGTCGTAGCCGCGCTCTTCAAGGTGCAGGGCCAGGTCGGGACCGCCCGATTCGACCA
Organism: Chloroflexota bacterium; assembly: GCA_016191845.1. GTDB lineage: Bacteria > Chloroflexota > Anaerolineae > Anaerolineales > Villigracilaceae > JACPVF01. The sequence continues at coordinate 378,482 of JACPVF010000016.1, read as the reverse complement.
CGCGTCCATCCATCATCACGTGGACCACATCGGGCTTGATGTAATTGAGCAAACGCTGATAGTGAGTAATGACCAGCACGCCCAGGTCGGGTCCGCTAAGGGCGTTGACACCCTCCGAGACGATCCGCAGCGCGTCGATGTCGAGGCCCGAATCGGTCTCGTCGAGGATGGCAATCTCAGGTTTCAGAGTGGCCATTTGCAGGATCTCGGCGCGTTTCTTCTCGCCACCCGAGAATCCGTCGTTGAGATAGCGACCCGCGAAGGCCTGGTCCATCTTGAGCAGGCCCATCTTCTCCTTGAGCATCTTGCGGAACTCGGGGATGGGCAAGCCCTTGTCCTCGGGGTTTTCCGCACGGCGGCGGGCATTGACCGCCGAACGCAGGAAGTTCGCCACCGTCACACCCGGGATGGCGACTGGATACTGAAAAGCCAGGAAAATGCCCAGGCGGGACCGTTCATCGGGTTCCAGCTCGAGGATGTTCTGGCCCTTGAAGATGACCTCACCCTGCGTGACGGTGTAGTTGGGATGACCCATCAAGGTGTATGCCAGCGTGGACTTGCCCGTCCCGTTCGGCCCCATGATGGCGTGGACCTTGCCCTGCTCCACCGTCAGGTTGAGGCCTTTGAGGATTTCCTTGTCTTCGATGCTGACATGGAGATTCTTGATCTCTAAGTACGACATGCGTTTCACTCCTGAAATTAAGCCATTTCTGGCGGTTTTACCGATTGCGGCGCGATTATAGCAAAGCGGGGGGAAAATGTCAATATTTATGAGAAAATTCTAGTAAATTACTGATACGAAGAATATCTTTTTCGGAAGGCGGGTGTAGAATCATTGTGGGTATGTACAAACGAAAAGGTTCGATCATATTAAGGAGGATATGTTCATGCACGGCAAATACAAACTCGTCTTCAATGTCATTGCGATCCTCGTATTGCTGACAGCAATCGTGGGGATTCCGTCCACCCTGGCCCAAGCCAAGTCGCCATCCCGTCCGCTCCTCGCAGATGGCGATTACCTGTGGGCGAAAAACTGGAGCGCCTCAGACGTGGGTGAGGCAATCAGCCTCGCCATCGACTCGAATGACAATGTGTATACAACGGGCCGATTTGGCGGCACGATCGATTTCGATCCCGGTCCAGGCACCTTCAACTTAACCAGCACAGGGTTTGATATCTTTGTCTCCAAGTTGGACAGCAATGGCAATTTTGTTTGGGCCAAAAACATGGGCGGGAGCGGCCCGAATGCATACACGGCCGTCACGACCAGCAACGCCATTGCCCTGGATGCCAATGGCAATGTTTATGTCACAGGCAGGTTTTGCGGCACGGTCGATTTCGATCCGGGTCCGGGCGACCAGCATCGGTTCTTGTGATCTCTATATCGCCGAACTGGATGGAAGTGGCAACTTTGTCAAAGTCAGGGATATGGGTGGGAAATACTCCTGGGCTGAGGGGTACGGCATTGCAGTGGATGCGGCCGGCAACATCTACACCACGGGGCACTTTGTGGGCACGGTCGATTTCGATCCCGGTCCGGGCAAGGCAAATCTAACCTTCACAAGTTCAGGAGCTATGGTTTCCTTTGTCTCGAAACTGGATGCCAACGGTAACTACGTCCTGGCGAAGATCACAGGGAGCAGCATGGGCACATTGGATGCGCATTTGCTAGCTATTGTGGTGGATACGACAGGCAACATATACACAGCAGGAAACTTCGCAGGCGTGGGGGATTTTGACCCCGGGACGGGAGAATTCAACCTAGATTGCAGTTACCCGGGTGCGCAATGCGGATTCCTAAGCAAACTGGATGGGAACGGCAATTTCGTCCTGGCCGAGAAGGTAGCTACAGGCATCAAAGCTATCACCTTGGACTCGGGCAACAATATTCTGGCAACGGGCTATGATGCTGTCCTCGCATCGTCATATCATAGCCCATCATTTCCTTTTCCCATGATCGATTACATCGTAATCTTCAAGTTCGACAATAATGGCAATATCATTTGGGAAAATGAAATGGGGGCCCAACAGCCTAATACTGCTGGTGGCATAGGCAAAAGCATAGCCGTGGACATCAGCGATAATGTGTATGTGACAGGCGCTTTTATCGGAACCCTCGATTTTGACCCCGGACCCGGAGTATACACCCTGACCAGCGCAGGCGATAGCGATATCTTCATTTCCAAATGGGACAGCAACGGCAACCTTGTCCTGGCGAAGGGTATGGGGGGGGATTCTTACGACGGTGGCAGCAAGATCGCTGTGGATACACAAGGTAATATGTTCACGATTGGATCGTTTACAGGGACGGTCGATTTCGACCCCGGTCCCGGCACCGCCAATCTGACCAGCCACACAGGCGGATATGACATCTTTGTATCCAAACTGGACGGCGACATCATCCCGCCCATCTTTACAGATGTCCCCTTCAGCAATTGGGCCAATACCTACATCGAGCGTCTCTATAATGCGGGCGTGACCGGCGGATGCTCGACTAACCCGATGAAGTATTGTCCCACCGTCACTGTCACCCGCGACCAGATGGCGGTCTTCCTCCTGCGCGGAGAACATGGCTCCGCCTACACTCCGCCCGCCGCAACTGGCACCACGTTCGCGGATGTGCCAGCCGATTACTGGGCTGCAGACTGGATCGAACAACTCGCCAACGAGGGTATCACAGGTGGGTGCGGGAATGGGGATTATTGTCCCACCCTACCTGTCACCCGCGACCAGATGGCGGTTTTCCTCCTGCGCGGAGAGCATGGCGGCAGCTATACTCCGCCTGCAGCCACGGGTCTCTTCAGTGACGTACCTAATGCCTACTGGGCTGTAGACTGGATCGAGCAACTTGCCAACGAGGGCATCACGGGCGGCTGCGGAAATGGCAACTACTGTCCCTCCACACCTGTTACCCGCGACCAGATGGCCGTCTTCCTCGTCAGGGCCTTCAGCCTGCCGTAATTTAGTGCTTGTCTCCAAAAAGCCACCCTGAAATTAGGGTGGCTTTTTATATCCAAAGGGAAATTCGTGGTCGAAAATTCCAAATTAGGACTTAATGGGGAATAAAGAGAAGATATATCATCTATATAATGAAATTCTCATCTTTTAGTTTCAAAGGAGCCCTATGTTTCCCAGAAGAGCTACTCACCTATTGATGATTTCTTTTGTCATCGCAGCACTGATGGCGTCAGGTTTCCCAGGGAAAGCCGTCGCCGCAGGCAGCATTACGGTCACCAGTTCAGCAGACAATACAGTGGTTGATGGTCTCTGCACCTTGCGGGAAGCCGTAACCAATGCGGATTCAGACTCTGCCACATTTGCCGATTGTGCTGCGGGATCTGGAAATGACACCATTCTCTTTGATAATTCTCTTGGCACATCTACAATCATACTAAACACAGCCCTCCCAGTCATCTCAGACATCAACGGGCTTACGATCAATGGCGGCGGAGATGTAACTGTGAGCGGTGCAAACCTTTACCAGGTATTCAATATTTTCCCTGCTGGAGTTCTAAACTTACAAAATCTAAGCATCAAGAATGGAAAAGGTAATACTGGCGGCGGTATCCAAAATGTAAATGGCACACTGACAATCACCAATAGTATCCTCGACCACAACACAAGTACTGTTCATGGGGGTGGTATTTATAATACAGGCACAGTAACTATAACGAACAGCACCTTCTCTGGCAATAGTGCCACATCCAGTGGAGGTGCGGTCATAAGCGACGACGGCTCTACAACTATTCTAAACAGCACCTTCATCAACAACAGTGCAACTTCAGGAGGCGCAATTATAAATGGCACCACCAGCACACTTACCATTACGAATAGTACCTTTGTCGACAATACAAGCACGAACTACGGTGGTGCAATTTATAGCACAGGGACGACTACGATTACAAATAGTACATTCTCCAGCAATGGCACTGGGATCAATGGCAGCAGTATCTACTACTCGACTTTCTCTACTCCAATACTTAGCCTGGATAATAATATTCTTGCGAATAGCGACACCAGCGTTGCGAACTGCGTACTCAATGCCGGCACTTTGATCGGCCACAACAACTTAATAGAAGATGCAATCGATGGATGTGGATTAACTCAAGGTGTGAATGGCAATATTATTGGACCGGACCCGAAACTGGGTCCACTGGCGGATAACGGCGGTCCCACACAAACCATGACGCTCGGGATCGGAAGCCCTGCGATCGATTCCGGTTCAGGCACTGCCTGTCCACTCACAGATCAGCGCGGCATCGGACGACCACAGGGTGCTGGTTGTGACATGGGAGCCTTTGAATCGCCCGTGCCTGCCCCGACATTTGATGATGTGCCCGTCAGTTATTGGGCCTGGCAATACATCGAACGGCTGTACAACGCTGGCATAACGGGTGGTTGTTCCAACCTCCCATTAATGTACTGCCCTGCAACCACCGTCACTCGCGATCAAATGGCCGTCTTCCTCCTGCGCGGGGAGCATGGTTCCGCATACAATCCTCCGACCGCTACTGGCACCATGTTCGCGGACGTTCCATCCACCCATTGGGCCGCAGACTGGATCGAACAACTCGCCAACGAAGGCATCACGGGCGGATGCGGTAACGGGAATTATTGTCCCACCCTGCCCGTCACCCGTGACCAGATGGCGGTCTTCCTCCTGCGCGGAGAGCATGGCGGCGGCTACACTCCGCCCGCCGCGACAGGCACCATGTTCGCGGATGTTCCGTCCAGTTTCTGGGCCGCCGCCTGGATCGAGCAACTCGCCAATGAGGGTATCACCGGCGGCTGCGGGGGCGGGAACTACTGTCCCAGTATCACCGTCACCCGCGACCAGATGGCCGTCTTCCTCATCAGGGCATTCAGTCTGCCGTAAGACGGACCAATTCTGAAGATCAAAAGGCCGCGGGGTATTCCCGCGGCCTTTCACGTTTATGGGAAACATTGGGGATTATTCTGAGAGTATTTAGATGTAAAATATCTATATTGATCCATGAGCTGGATAACTATTCTCCTTAATGTATGGGGGATCAGGGTATGCTCAAATGCATCCATACTCCAAGGAGAAAAATTTATGAAATTCCGCACTAGATCGGCAATCTTTAATATTCTTACCCCTTTTGTGCTTGTTCTAACCCTGTTCAGCGGTGCGCTTACAGTTACCCCTGCTTATGCGGCATCCATCACTGTCACCAGCACTGCAGATACGGTTGCAAATGACGGCGTCTGTACTTTGCGCGAGGCAATCACATCGGCCAATTCCGACGCCGTTTCTGGTGCAGCCGTCGGGGAATGTTCCGCGGGTTCCGGTGCAGACTCAATTTCTTTTGCCGCCAATTACACCATCACCGCTGGAAGTCAATTCCCTGTAGTGACAACCCCCATCACCATCAATGGCAATGGCGCGGCGAACACGATCATTCAAGGTGCTGCCGCCTCGCAAACAGGTACTCACCGCATCATCGAAATCTCAGGTACAGGCAACCTGACGCTGAACGATGTGACGGTTGCAAATGGCGGATGTGGCGGTTCGTGCTCAACAAATGGCACCAACGGCGGAGGTATTTACAATGCTGGAGCCTTAACCATCACAAATAGCACGATTTCCGGACATCGTGCAAACTCTGGCGCTGGTGTGGAAAATAGTGGGACTTTAAGTGTGTCCGATAGCAACTTCACGGATAACCATGCAAATAACGGGGATGGGGGTGGAATAGACAACCGCGGAGGTACAGTAAATGTTATTGGCAGCACGTTCTCCAGCAACTTTGCCAGCTTTGGCGGCAGCGGTATCAAAAACATGACGGGCGGAACGCTGACCATTACGAACAGCACGTTCACTGGCAACACAGCGACCGATGATACGATTGGAAACAGCACCACGGGTACCGCAAATACCTTGACCATTATCAACAGCACCATCGCAGGGAATTCAGGTTCATATGGCATCCTGAATGGCTCTTCAACAACCCTCAATATTAAAAATACGATCGTTGCCGGGAATAGCGGCGGGCTTGATTGCTACAATAACGGCGGAACTATCGGAGCGGATGTAAAGAATCTAATCCAGGCAAACGCGTCGGGTGTGAATGCATGCGGAACACCTGCGTTTACATCCAATCCGAATTTGGGCACGCTTGCAAATAACGGCGGCTCCACCCGGACGCTGGTGCTGTTAGACGGTTCTCCAGCCATTGACGCGGGCGATGACGCCACCTGCGCGGCAGTTGTCGGCTCGCCAACTTTCGGTGCGGGTGGTAAAGATCAGCGCAGTGTAACGCGTCCGCAAGGCACACATTGCGATATTGGCGCATACGAAAAAACAGACAATCCCACTTTTGCAGATGTGCCCTATAGCTTTTGGTCGTGGCAGTACATCGAGCGCCTGTACAATGATGGCATCACAGGCGGGTGCTCGGCCAGCCCCTTGATGTACTGCCCAGCCACCACCGTCACACGTGACCAGATGGCGGTCTTCCTGCTACGCGGTGAACACGGTTCCGCATACAACCCACCCGCTGCCACTGGCACCATGTTTGCAGACGTGCCGTCCAGCCATTGGGCCGCTGCCTGGATAGAGCAACTTGCCAACGAGGGCATTACGGGTGGTTGCGGTAACGGCAATTACTGCCCGTCCCTACCTGTCACCCGCGACCAGATGGCGGTCTTCCTCCTGCGCGGAGAGCATGGCGGTGGATACACCCCACCTACGGCAATGGGCACCATGTTTGCGGACGTTCCTTCCACCCATTGGGCCGCCGCCTGGATCGAACAGCTCGCCAACGAAGGTATCACCGGTGGCTGCGGGAATGGGAACTACTGTCCCAATGTCACCGTTACCCGTGACCAGATGGCGGTCTTCCTCGTCAGGGCCTTCAACCTTCCGTAAACCTCTATCACAAAAGCAAACAGGGCTGACAATTGTCAGCCCTGTTCTATTTCAACAAGAAGAATGCTCCCTACCCTGCGCCAAGATATGCTCTCTGCACCATTTCGTTCTCGCGCAGATTGTGGGCCGTATCGCTCAGGACGATCTGCCCGCTCTGGAGCACGTAGCCACGCGAGGCGATCGAGAGGGCCATCAGCGCATTCTGCTCGACCAACAGGATGGTGGTCCCGCGCTGGTTGATGGACTTGATGATGTCAAAGATGCTCTGCACCAGGATGGGGGCCAGACCCATCGAAGGCTCATCCAGCAACAGCAGGCGCGGATGAGCCATGATGGCGCGTCCCATCGCCAGCATCTGCTGTTCGCCGCCCGAGAGAGTCCCAGCCACCTGGCTGTAGCGTTCCTTGAGGCGTGGGAACAGGGAGAAGATCTCCTCCAAATCCTTTTCGGCTTCCTGGCGGTTGGGGGTGCGGGAGTAAGCGCCCAAGTCCAGGTTTTCGGCCACGGTCAGGCGTGCGAAGATGCCGCGTCCTTCGGGGACCATCGACACGCCCATCGTCACGATGTCGTGCGGCTTGACGGAGGTCAGATCCCGTCCTTCGAGGCTGATCGTGCCCTGACGGGGTTTTGTCAGGCCGCAGATGCTGCTGAGCGTGGTGGTCTTGCCCGCGCCGTTCGCGCCGATCAACGTCACGATCTCGCCCTTTTCGACGGTGAGGGAAATGCCTTTCAGGGCATGGATGTTCCCATAATAGGTATGAATGTTCGAAACTTCAAGCATCGCCATGTGATTCCTCGATTACGCCTCGTACTCAGACATGGGCTTCCCCAGGTAGGCTTCGATGACGCGGGGGTTGTTCTGGATCTCGGTCGGGCTGCCTTCGGCGATCTTTTCGCCATAGTCCAGCACGGCAATGCGGTCACTGACGCCCATAACCATGCGCATATCGTGCTCGATCAACAGGATCGAGATACCCAGCTCATCGCGCAGACGATGGACAAAGGCCACCATCTCGGCCGTTTCGTTGGGATTCATACCCGCCGTCGGCTCGTCGAGCAGCAGCAGCTTTGGCTTGCTGGCCAACGCGCGCGCGATCTCCAGACGACGCTGCGCACCATACGGCAGGTTGCGGGCGGCCTGGTCCCCCAGCCCCGCCAACCCAACGAAATTCAACAAACGACGCGCCTCTTCGACAGCCGCCTTTTCCTCTTTGACCATGCGCGGCGTGCGGATGATGGCCTCGGCCCAACTGGCATTCAGACGGGAGTGTTCGCCCACCATGATGTTTTCGATGGCGCTCATGGTTGAAAAAAGCCGAATGTTCTGATAGGTACGTGCGATGCCATGATAGGTAATCTGGTCGGGCGATAGTCCCAGCAGAGACTCGCCATAGAACAGCACGTCGCCTTTTTCTGGCGTGTAAAAACCCGTGATGCAGTTGTAGAACGTGGTTTTGCCAGCGCCATTGGGACCGATGACACTAAAGATGGAATTTTCAGGAACGACCAGGTCCACATTGTTGACCGCCACCAGGCCGCCAAATTGTTTGACCACTCCGCGAGTTTCGAGGGCGACTATCATTGTTTGCTCCCTTCATTGCCAGGGGCGTTCTCATGCTCGAATTTACGACGAGAGGCGGGCAGGATTCCCGCAGGGCGTACGAGCATCATGACCACCAGCAAGGTCGCAAAAGCCAGCACTCGATAATTCTCCAACTCACGCAGGATCTCGGGCAGGCCCTTCAACACAAAGGCACCCGCGATCACACCTGGGATGCTGCCCATGCCGCCCACAATCACCGCCGATAACACGTTGATGGATACCATCATATTGTGATCCTCTGGACCTGTGAACTGGTTGCGCGCTGCAAAGAGGACCCCGCCCAGCCCAGCGAAGGCTGCGCCGATGGCAAAAGCCAGCACTTTGTGTTTGAGGATGTTGATGCCCATCGCACGAGAGACGGTTTCGTCCTCGCGCATGGATTCCCAGGCGCGGCCAACGCGTGAGTTCTGCAAACGGCGCGTGACGAAAATAGCCAGCAGCACCGAGAGGAAAATCAGATACAGGTAACTAACATCATCGAAGACCCAGCCGAACAAGACGGGGCCGCCCACGTTGTTAACACCCTTCGGGCCACCCGTCAGCCAGGTCAGCGCATCACTTTTGCTCAAGATGCGGATGATCTCACCGAAGCCGAGAGTCACGATGGCGAGGTAATCGCCACGCATGCGCAGTACGGGGACAACCAACAGCACGCCGACCAATGTCGCGGCGAGAATGCCGAGGGGTAGAACCAGCCAGAAGTTCCAGACCAGGCCATGGGGCGCGGGAGAGGTCAGCAAGGCCACGGTGTAAGCACCGATGGCGAAGAAGGCCACATACCCCAGGTTGAGGAGTCCCGCCAGACCAACCACGATGTTCAATCCCAGCCCGAGCAGGACATAGATTCCCACCGTGCCGAGCGTATAGTTCCAGTACTGTCCAGCGCGCAGCGGCACAAAGACCATGACCAGCAACAGCAGGCTGTACATCACATAGCTGAAATACGGACTGGCGCGGAACTTCGCGATGGCAGGCACTGCGTTGACCTGCTTCCACATGGAGCGCCAGGCATCAGCCAGCTTCCCAAAGACATTGCTGACCATGAGGCCGTAGGTGACCGCCGCGCCCACAAGTGCAGTAAGCGTCAGGAAAGCCAGTTGAGACAAGGCTCCGAGAACAGGTGTTTGATTGAAGAGGAAAAGCTTGACCGACGCTGGCAGCAACTGCGATAAGTAGGTGTTCATCTTGACACCCGAGGCATTCAGGGACCCTGTGATGTAAGCTGCCAATGCCACGATCAAACCGTGGACAAGTCCCGTCAACACAGCAGACAAAAGGACGGTACCAAAGGGTTGCCCCTTCTGCGAGCGCGCCTGGTTCACGCCCGCCCACAAGCCGATAAGGCCGATGAACAGAGCAAAACTGAAGGTCAAAGAGTCCATGCCCAGAACGGTGGAAGCAGGTTTGAGCTTCAACAGATTCTGGATGATCTGACTGGCCGTGGTCGTGAAGCCGATCAGATACAGGAACAAGCTGACAATGCCGAAGGTGATGCCCGCGTTCAAAGAAGATTTGAGCTGTGTTTTCATCACACCTTCTCCTCGCTCAGCACTTCACCCAGGATGCCCGTCGGGCGGAAGATCAACACCAGGACCAGGATGCCAAAGGCCAGCACATCCTTGAGCTGGAAGTCGATGCCCAACACGGCGGGACCAAGCGATTCGACCGCACCCAGGAACAAGCCGCCCAACATGGCGCCAGGCAGGTTCCCGATGCCGCCAAGAACCGCCGAAGTAAAGGCCTTGATGCCTGGAATAAAGCCAAGGAAGTAATACACCAGCCCCAGGTGGATGCCCCACATGACGCCCGCTGCGCCCGCCAAGCCACCACTCAAGATAAAGGTCTGGCTGATGATGCCGTCCACGTTGATACCCATCAGGGCAGCGACGTTCTTGTTCTCAGCCACGGCGCGCATGGCACGTCCCATGCGGGTGCGTTGCACCAGGAGATAAAGCAATACCAAAATGACGATCGAAAGAACAAAGGTCAAAACACCCGTGTAGGTCAGGATGACCGTTCCCCCGCCGACGGGAATCTCCCAGCCCTCGCCACGAGTCAACACGAGCGGGTTGGTGAAGTCACGACGCTGGGCACCAAACATCAGCATGGCCGCGTTCTCCAGGAAGATCGACGCGCCAATGGCCGAGATCAACGGCACCAGGCGCGGAGCGTTCCGCAAGGGACGATAGGCAATGCGTTCAAGGAAATAACCACTCAAAGCCGCAACCGAGACGCCCACCACAAAAGCCAAAATGACCGAAATAACAGGATGCGCGTTCAAAAAATTCAGCTTCGGGTCAGCCAGGGTCGGGGTTTGAATGTTCTTCAGCGCCTCAAAAACAAAATAGCCGCCGAAGGCTCCAATCATCATGATGTCGCCGTGAGCGAAATTGATCATATGAAGGATGCCATATACCAAGGTGTACCCGATGGCGACCAATGCATAAACACTGCCGAGAATAATGCCAGCGATCGCAAATCGCAGCCAGGTATCAGGTCCATAGACAGGGTTGGCAATCAAAATCTGATACAGGCGCCAGACTACATATCCCCCGAACACGACACCTAAAATGATCTGCACGATCTGATAGGTGCTTACCTTCTTCTTGTTGACTTTACTTTCTGTTGCCATCGAACCTCCGAGGCAGACGTCATGCAGCGGAGCGGAGAGTCCCCCCGCCCCGCTGCATGATCATTTCAAATCGGGATCGAACAGAGATTTACTTCTCAGCCTCGACCCAGGCCCCATCCTTCGCAACATAGAAGGTCGGGCCAGAGGACGCACACTCGCCGTTCTCCTGGCAGGTCACCACGCCAGAGAGGCCCTGGTAATCCTTGATGGAGCGGACGGCCGCAACCAGGGCACCACGCGGGATGTACAGATTACCATCACCGCCGAGGACGGCCACAGACTTGATGGCCGAGATCAGCGACGCGGCGGAGTCGTAAGCGGTCCAAGTGTAGGGGGAGAGCTTGCCAGCGGGGGTCTGGTAGGCAGCTTCGTAGGCAGCGTCGAACGCAGCCTTGGCATCGGTGGCAGGCGGGACCAGCGAGGTGGAGTAGGTGCCTTCGCTGTTGGCGCCCGTGCGATCCAGGAAGTCCTGGCCGAACGTGCCATCGTCACCGAAGAAGATCACGCCATCGAGACCAGACTGCTTCATCTGATTAACGATGACAGCCGCTTCGGCATTGTAGCCACCAAAGTAGATGGCCTCGGGCTGCTTGGCAGCCACATCCGCGAGGGTGGCGCTGTAGTCAGACTCACCGGGGGTAATGGCGGTGAATTCCACCACCTCGCCACCCAGCTTGATGTACTCATCGTTGGTGACCTGGGCCAGGCCCTGGCCATAGGAGGAGCCATCGTGGATAACGGCCAGTTTCTTGATGCCGAGCTTGTTGAACAAGTACTCAGCAGCAAAGCGGCCCTGATCGGCATCGGTGAAGACCAGGCGATTGAAAACCTTGGAGGACTGCTTGGTCAGGTCGGGGTTGGTGGCGGAGGGTGACATCATCGGGATGCCAGCCTTTTCGTAGATCGGCATGGCGGCATTGGTCGCGCCCGAGAAGATGTGACCGGCAATAGCCACAATCGCGGGGTCAGTGACGAACTTGTTCGCCACGGCAGCACCACCCTCAGGGGAGCCACCGTCATCCTCGGTGACAAGCTCGAACTTGAAACCGTTGATATCGCCGGCATCCTGAATGGCGATCATGGCACCCTGGGAAATATCGATACCGAAGGCGGCGTAGTCTCCGGTCATCGGGGCACCCATGCCAATCTTGATCACATCGCCGGGCTTGAACACGGCGCAGCCGAATTCATCCGTGGCGCAAACTTCAGGGGCGCCAGCGGCGGCGGCTTCCGTAACGGGAGCCTCGGTAACAGCGGGAGCTTCAGTGGAAGCCTCAGTAGCGGCAGGAGCCGCGGTCGGCGTGCTGCCACAGGCAGCGAGCATCATGCTGGCGAGTAGCAGCAATGACGCCAGAACGTAGATACGCTTGGTCATTCTCTTCCTCCTCGTGGAAGTATAAAAATTCCCGGTTTGTCCGGGTGTGGGTATAGTTATGAGCGAGTTATGCCTGACTGCCCATAAACTATTAAAGAGAAATTGTATTGTATTTCACAAAATTAGTCAATGAAATTTTTTACCTAGAAGTCCTCTGCTCCACACCATAATCCTTCAACAAATTCTCTAACGTACCAGATTGCATTGCCCTGAATTTCCCGTACGATTTAAGATGTTCCAGAGTTTTTCGATCGGGAGACATGAGGGTTAAATTCTTCGACCCAAGCTCATACTCCACCACCGATAAAACCTTTTCGGTGCGTTCCGCATTCCCTTCAAAATGTTCGACTGCGGCCAAGGCAATAAAAGCAGCCAATATCCCCGTTCTGTGACCAAGGGCGTGGTTGCCGTATAAGCTTTCCATGGCCTGAATGCGGGCCTCCGTCAAGTCCCCTTTGTGCAGGGCGGCGTAGGCCAGCATCCGATGTGGAAACGGTTGTTGGTAGTCATTGCCAATGGCCTGGAACATCTCCAACGCCCGCTCGGCGTATTTGGCTGAGGCCTCATAATCTTCCAACATATTAGCCACCAAAGACATATTTGCAAGATTAATGCCCATGCTAATGCGATCTTCAATGTGACTGGCTACGCGCAAAGAGCGGTCATAGGCATGAAGAGCTTCGGCGTATTTCTCATCGAATCGTAAAGTATCAGCCTGGATACGCATTGCGTAGCTTTGCGCCCAAGCGTTACGAGCCGAAACGGCCACCTGTGCCGCTTCTATCAGCACAGATTGCGCCTCGGTACCCAGGCCCTGGTGATATAACACCAATCCCAAACTGGTCAGCGCCAAACTGAGGCGGTGGACATGCCCATGCTGGCGGCACAGTCCAACGCAGCGCTCCAATGCAGCACGCGCCTCCGGGAGTTTCCACTGCTCGCGGTAAACATCACCCAGGTAGTACAATGAATTCGCCAGAGTGACCGCATCACCATTCTTCTCGGTATGCGCAATTGCCGACAGGCAATACTCCTCCCCATGAGCCAGGTCATCGCGCCAGTAGGACAACGCGCCCGCCAGATAAAGCAATCGTCCGCGCAGAGAGTCCTGTCCGGGCCGTGCAGTATAAGGAAGACAGGACTGCACCCGTTCGAGAGCCTCGCGATAATTACTGTGTTTCAACCAGATCGTTCCCAGAGAGACCACCAGTGACAGTTCGTCATCGAGGCGCGCTTCAGGATTCAGGCCCCAGTCCATGGCGGCACGCAGATTGTTATGCTCCTGCTCCACACGGCGGCGCACCTCGCGCGGGTCAACCTGATCCAGTTGAGCAACCATCTGCTCGGACCAGGACGTGAAGTAGGCAAGGTGACGGCTTCGCACAACAGTCCATTCGCTGCTCTCCTCCAGGTGCTGTAAGGCAAAATGGCGAATGGTATCCAAAAAACGGTAGCGGGACTCGTGCTCATCGGAGTCCACAGCCACCAGGGACCGATCGGTCAACCCGAGCAGCAGATCGAAAATCGCCTCCCGCGGACAGGCGGCCTCGTCGCTGCAAATTGCTTCGGCGGCATCGAGGGTCCAGCCGCCCGCAAAAACGGACAGCCGCCTAAAGAGCACGCGTTCAGACTCGGAAAGCAGGTTGTAACTCCACTCGAGCGCGCCTAGTAACGTCTGACGCCAGGCAGGCTGATCGCGCCGTCCACGTGTGAGCCACTGAAAGCGGCGGTGGAACTGGTCGAGCATGGCGGTCAGGCCGATGGTCTGGATGCGGGCAGCGGCCAACTCGATCGCCAGGGGCAGCCCATCCAAACGGCGGCAAATCTCGACCACGGCAGGGGCGTTTTCGTCGGTCAAAGAAAAATCGGGGCGGACGGCCTGCGCACGGTCCACAAACAGGCGCACGGCAGGGCTTTCCACCAAGGACTCTCCGTCGCCCGGCAAGTCAAATGGCCGCAGCGGATATTCGCGTTCCCCTTCGATGCGCAATGCTTCGCGGCTGGTCACCAACAACTTGACCCGTGGAGCAGCTGCCAGCAGGGCCATTAGATGGCGGGCAGCGGACAAGACCTGCTCGAAATTGTCGATCACAATCAACATCTGTTTCTTTTGAAGGAAGGCCTGCAGCAAGGCCAGCCGCGAGGCTGCAGAGGAGGCGTCTTGAACGCCGAGCGCTTCGCACAGGGTCGGCAACACCAGGTCGGCCTGCTCGACAGGCGCAAGGCTGACAAATACCGCCCCATCCTGAAAGCGAGGCGCAAGCCGCTCCGCTACATGCTGGGCCAAACGGGTCTTCCCCACCCCAGGAGGGCCCACTAGAGTCAAAATGCGCGTGTTTGCCGCCAGAAGCTCCTCGACTGCTGCCGCTTCCTCTTCACGTCCCAGCATGGGGGTCAGATTGAATGAAAGAGGAACAACCTCACTGGCAGGCTCAGATTTGCTTGAAGCCGTCTTTTGTGCCTGTTGGGCCAGAGAAAGCAGACGCCCAACCCATTCCTCTTCATAACGCAATTCAAGCGCTGGAATAAATCGCGCCTTGATAACCGCCAGGTCGGGAACGCGGGCATTATTTTCCAAATAGCTGATGTAACTATAGTGATATCCCGCCTGCGCTGCCAGGTCGCGCTGAGAAAGTTGGACACGCTCACGCAGATAACGCAACAATTCGCCAAAAGTTGTGAAACTCTCGGGGGTGATACCTGTCTGTTTTTTGGGCATACAGAATTTTACCTCACCTGTTTTGTTGACAGCGCGGAACCCGTCAACAAAAATGACGGCTGTCAACAGGCAATTCCTTATGATGTTGAACAACCGCTTAAGAGGAGATGTCTATGGAATGTCTGAATTGTCATACCCCGCTCGAAATGGCCCCCAGTCAACTGTATGCACGCTGTCCATCCTGCCGGTCTCTATTCATGAATGTGGCAGGCAACTGGCAGCTTTACCCCGTGGAGAAAGCCGAGCAGGAATCGATCGAACGCTCGCTGGGATTCTCGAACACAGCGGACGAATCGGTCGAATGAAATAAGCCAAAGGAGTCGACATGAGAAAGCTTCGCAAGTACCTGAATCTATTTTTTATCTTCTGTCTGACCGTGGGCCTGGTCGGCCTACCCACGGTGGCAGTCCACGCCCAGAGCGGATCTGCGCTCACCTCTCCTGACGGGATGCTCAACCCCGACGGCACGCTTAAGGTGGACGGTGCCTTCAACGGCGCACTCGACCTGAAAGGCTGGGATGTCGCCATTGACCCGCAAAAGGGTCCCGTATTTTCGCAGGCCAATTCGCCCGCACTGGGAAACTGGGAGAATCTGGGCGAGGGCGGGTCGGCGTTGAATTATTATGTCTCGTCCATTGTGCTGATCGGCACGGATGTGTACGTCGGCGGCGGCTTTACCAACGCAGACAGCATCGCCGAAGCCGATTACGTTGCCATGTGGGACGGCACTACCTGGCATGCATTGGGCTCAAACGGAGCGGGAAACGGCTCGCTCAATTCCAGCGTGTATAGCCTGTACTTTGACGGCAATTACCTGTATGCAGGTGGCGCTTTTATAGACGTCAATAACAACGGCACCGTCCTGGGCAGTGCAGATTACATTGCGCGCTGGGACGGCGGGGATTGGAGCAGCCTCAGCTCGAACGGGGCGGGCAACGGTTCGCTCAGCAGCGACGTGCGCGCCATCGTGGACGATGGGCAATATTTGTATGTTGGCGGCAGATTCGCCAACGTCAACAACAACGGTACCCTGCTCAACGAGGCTGACTATATCGCCCGATGGGATGGCACAAACTGGGCTTCCCTGGGCAATAATGGAGCGGGTGTGGGCGCGCTCAACAATTACGTCTATGCGGTGGCTATGGACGGCACGGATCTGTACGCAGGCGGCACGTTCACCAACGCAGGAGGGAACACTGCGGCCGACTATATCGCCAAATGGAATGGTTCAAGCTGGAATGCCCTGGGCGACAACGGCGCAGGAGATGGGGCCATCGACCAGGCGGGATCGGCGGTCTATGCATTGGCCGTAGATACAGCAGGAAATTTGTATGTGGGCGGGAATCTCTCGAACGTAAATAATGGCGCGACCAACATGCCCGATGCGGCCGGTCTGGTCAAATGGAACGGGTCCGCATGGTCAGCCATCGGGACGGATGGCATCCACCCATCCATCACGGGAGCAGTCGAAGCCATCACCATCGACCTCTCCAATCAAAACGTGTACGTGGGTGGATATTTCAACAATGTCAACAACTCAGGCACTGTCCTCCCCACCGCGGATCGTATCGCCAAATGGGATGGTTCGAATTGGTCAGGCTTCGGCAGCAATGGCGCAGGCGACGGTGCGCTCATCAATCCCGTGGGCGGATCATCCGCCGTATTCGCCATTCGTGCTTTTAATGGAACCGTGTATGCGGGCGGTTTTTTCGAGGACGTGAGCGATGAAGGTTCGACCCTCCCACTCTCTTCGCATTTCGTCGAGTGGAAGGCAGGGCACTGGTCGGAGGTGGGTTCAACGCCCAATGGCTCCATTGGGAACATGCCCGCCCCTACTGTTAATACGCTGGCTGTCATTGGCACGGATGTTTACGTTGGTGGTTCATTTACTGACCTGGACGACCAGGGCATTAACCTCTCTGCTGCCGACAATATCGCCAAATGGGACGGCTCGCATTGGTCCGCACTGGGCAACGGTCTCAATAGCACTGTTCAAACCATGTTCGTGGATGGCACAGACTTGTACGTCGGGGGAACCTTCCAGAACGCAGGCGGAAACGGTGCGGCTGATTTCCTCGCCAAATGGAACGGTACGACCTGGTCAGCCATAGGCAATGATGGCGCAGGTGGAGGGTCTCTAAACAACACGGTCTATGCCATCACAAAGATCGGCACAAATTTGTACGTGGGCGGAACTTTCACCAACGTGAAAGATACGGACAGCAGCACGCTTAACGATGCCGATTACATCGCCACCTGGGATGGCTCGCACTGGCATGCCCTCACCACAGGAGCAGGCGGCCCGCTTAACAATTCCGTCACTGCCCTCGAAGCCCTCGGAACCGACCTGTATGTTGGAGGAAATTTCACCGATGCAAACGGAATCCCCGAAGCGGATTACCTCGCCCGCTGGGATGGCGCAGCCTGGTCCGCACTGGGGAACAGCGGCGCAGGCGTCGGAGCGCTCAACAACTCAGTGCTGGCTCTTGAAGTGCTCGGAACCGACCTGTACGCAGGCGGATCCTTCACCGATGCAGGCGGGGTCCCGCAAGCCGATTACGTGGCCCGCTTCAACGGGGCGGGCTGGTCGGCGCTGGGCAGCAACCAGGCAGGTACAGATGGTTCGCTGCTCTCTCAGGTCAGAGCATTGGCAGGCGCAGGTAACACTCTGTTTGTGGGCGGCGACTTCACTGGCGTGAGCGACTCAAGCGGGTTGCTTCCCGCCGCAGACTTCATTGCCAAATGGGATGGCTCGCATTGGTCCGCATTGGGAAATGATGGAGCAGGGAACGGATCCCTGAACAAGCCCGTCCATGCGTTGGCGCTCGGTAGTGTTGTATATGCAGGTGGACCATTCCACGATGTCAATAACAACGGCACAGTCTTGAAGACGGCGGATTACGTAGCCGCCTATGGAGCCGATGTCACCGCACCATCCGTCATCTCCAACCTGCGCGCTTCCACCAACCCAACCAACGCCGCCAGCGTGGAGTTCATGGTCACTTTTAGCGAGACCGTGACAAACGTGGATACTGCTGACTTCACCCTGACCAAGACAGGCAGCATCAGTGGTGAGAGCATTGCCAACGTTAGCGGATCGGGCTCCACGCGGACCGTAACCGTCAACACAGGGATGGGTGCAGGGACTCTCCGTCTCGATATTCCCAATGGTGCCACCATCAGCGACGGCAACAACAATCTTGTCGGTCTGCCATACACCAGCGGACAGGTCTACTCGGTTCGCACTCAGACCTTCAACGATGTACCCATTAATTATTGGTCCTGGCAATTCGTCGAACGCCTTTATAGTGCAGGCGTGACGGGAGGCTGTTCCAACAGTCCGATGCTGTACTGCCCTGGGACCACCGTCACACGCGATCAAATGGCAGTCTTCCTCTTGCGCGGCGAACATGGCTCTTCCTACACACCCCCCGCCGCCACAGGCTCCATGTTCGCGGATGTGCCGCAAAACTATTGGGCCGCCGCCTGGATCGAGCAATTGGCAACTGAGGGAATCACGGGTGGCTGCGGGAATGGAAACTACTGCCCATCCCTGCCCGTCACCCGCGACCAAATGGCGGTTTTCCTCCTGCGTGGTGAGCACGGTGGCGGATATGTTCCTCCTACCGCCACAGGTACCATGTTTGGCGATGTATCGCAAAACTATTGGGCCGCCGCCTGGATCGAGCAGCTTGCCAACGAAGGCATCACAGGTGGATGTGGGAACGGGGACTACTGTCCCTCCACGCCCGTCACCCGCGACCAGATGGCTGTCTTTCTTGTAAGAACCTTCAGCCTGCCATAAATTTCAAAAAGGCGCTCCATGTTTTGGAGCGCCTTTTTGTTTCAGGATATTTATGATATTTATCTAATATATTGACATTTGCCGCTCCGACGGTTATACTCTCGCCCATGAAAAGTACGCGTGACCGAATTTTACAGACCCTGCTTCGCAAACCTCGCTCGACCATCAACGAACTGGCGGATGCTGTCGGCATCAACCCCATCTCCGTGCGTCATCACCTGACCAACCTGCAAATGGAAGGCCTAGTCGAAGGCCAGGAGGAACGCCACGGAGTAGGTCGCCCGCGTCTGGTGTACGTGTTGACCGAAGCAGGCATGGAAAAATTCCCCACCCGCTATCTGCGCCTCACCACCCGCCTCCTCAGTCAGATGAAGGAGACCATGCCCAAGCCGATGGTGGCGAAGCTCTTCAACCAGATTGCCGAGGATCTGGCCAGCGATTACCAGACTCAAATGCTCGGCATGAGTATGGAAGAGCGGCTTGACTTCGTCAAGGAAATGTTGGCCCAGGAAGGCTTCACCGTCGAATGGGAGAAGAAGGGCGGGCAGTATCAGATCCACGAGATCTCTTGCCCCTACTACCAGATCGGTGTGGCCCATCCCGAGGTCTGCACCGTGGATCAGACCCTGATCTCCAAAATGTTGGCATTGCCCGCCAGCAAGGTCCAGTGCATTCTGGATGGCGGCTCACAATGCACTTACGTGGTTCAGACGGCTGACGCCAAAAACTAACCTTTAGAGGATATCATGAGCGACTCTGAGATCAAAGAAATCCAGTGGAACATCCACTCGACCCACCCAAATCTTGTGCCTGTGGTGCGGGAGAAACTAGCCGAGGTGGTGGACCCCGAAATCGGCATGAATATCATCCAGCTTGGGCTGATCCGTGACGTGGTCATCGAGAATGATATTGCCCGCCTGAAGATGATCCTGACCACCCCGTTCTGCCCGTATGGCCCCGCCATGATCGAAATGACCAAGGCCAAGGCTGTGGAGGGGCTCAACATGCCCGTCACCATTGAGATGGGCATGGAGATGTGGGACTTCTCCATGATGGAAGACCCGTCAGCCCTTGACTGGGGTATGTACGCCTAATCAAGGTTTTGCAAAACAGTGATAACGCCTGTCCGTTATGGACAGGCGTTTTTGTTTTAATCAACTTCAGGACTTCTTCCAGTGCATCACGTGTGGCTGCTCGCCCTCAGCAAAGCCCGAGATGATGATCAGGGCATTCGTCACCATATGTCCTGGATTACGCCAGCGGTGACTTAATTTAGATGCAAACAATAAACTGTCACCCGCATTAAGGGTGAAGATCTCCTTCTCCACGCGATACTCCAAACTGCCGCGCAGGCAGAACACGAACTCATGTCCCGAATGAACGATAGCCGAGGGACCGCTCGTTGCGCCGCTCTCCAGTGTCAGCACGAATGGCTCCACACGACCCGCAAACTGCTCCCCGCCCAGGCCCTCGAATACGCCGCGCGCAAACGCCATGCGTGGCCGCTCGTCCGAGCGGATGAAGACCATCTGCCGTTTCTCCGCTTCAGCGCCAAAAAAAGCCGTGATGGAGACCCCCAGCGCATCCGCCAACTTGTATAGGGTACTGACCGAAGGCGAGGTCTTGCTGCGCTCGATCATACTAAGCGCATTGGCAGAGAGACCACTGGCCGTGGCCAGCCCACGCATGGAAATGCTGCGTGCTTCGCGCAATTCGCGCAATCGCCCACCCACATCCACCGATATTGCATCCCGTTGAAAGGTTTCCATAAACGCTCCTGTAATGCGGAGAAAGTATGTCGTATTATACACGATATTAATGTGACATTAAACAATAAAATATATGACAGCCCCCACTTTAGTGAAAATCTACACAAGGGTAATATATTCTCGAATATGCGTTTATCCGAATATAAGACAGGCATGCCATGATTACACCCACACTCAAACAGGAAATCTCACAACTCGAGGCCGATTTTTGCTCGGCGCTCTCCGATCCTACGCGCATCCTTCTACTTTATGCCCTCAGCGAGGAACCGCGCAACGTTACCGAACTGACCACCGAACTCGGCATCCCCCAACCCACCACCTCGCGTCATCTCAAAATCCTTCGCGACCGTGGGTTGGTTCAAACCACCCGCCAAGGCACCACCGTCACCTACAGTCTGGCCGACAAACGCCTGATCCAGGCGCTCGATTTGTTGCGCGCCGTCATGCGCGAGCGAATTGCGTATCATGCCAGCCTGGTGACAGAACTCATTTAAGGAGTTTCCATGAAGAAGCGTTTCCCGTTCTGGATCCTCGGCCTGGTCGGCATCCTGTTGATCGTGCTTGTCCCGATCCTCTACTTCATGCCGCGCGCTGCCGCCTCATCCAATGACCCCTGGTCGAAGCTGCCCGAGCACCCTGTCCATGTAGACCACAAGGATATCGTCAAAGGCGACTTCAAAACTGGTCAGGACGTTACCCGCGCCTGTCTCGTGTGCCACAAAGACGCTGCCGAAGACCTGATGATGACCACTCACTGGACCTGGGAAAGCAAGCCTTTCGATGTCCCGTGGCGCGATCAACCTGTGACCATTGGCAAGATCAACCAGATCAACAACTTCTGCATTGGCACCCAGGGCAATGAGAACAAGTGTATGTCCTGCCACGCGGGGTATGGCTGGGAGGAAGGCAAGAAAACAGAGCAGGCCAATCCCGAAAATGTGGACTGTCTGGCATGCCATGCCGACACAGGCCTGTACGGCAAGGGTACCTACGGCAACCCCGCCGATGGCGTGGACCTGCTGGCGGCCGCCCAGAGCGTGCGCGCTCCCACACGCGAGAACTGCGGCAAATGTCACTTCGACGGTGGCGGCGGTAACGGTGTGAAGCATGGCGATTTGGACGAAAGTCTGTACTTCCCCGACGAGAACGAAGACGTTCACATGGGCAAGCTCAACTTCCAGTGTACCGACTGCCACGTCACCACCAATCACCAGGTGCTTGGCCGCATGATAGCTGACAACTACACCATCGACCCGAAGGAACAGGTCTCCTGCGAGCAGTGCCACGTCAACCAGAAGCACGAGGATGAGCGTATCAACTCGCACCTCACCTCGGTGGCCTGTCAGACCTGCCATATCCCCGCCCTGGCTGTCCAGGATCCGACCAAGGTCTACTGGGACTGGTCCCAGGCTGGACAGGAAGGCCGCGAAGACGATCACTTCACTTACCTGAAGATCAAAGGCGAGTTCGTATACGACAAGAATTTTGCACCCACCTACCTGTGGTTCAATGGCAACAACGAATATCGCTATATTCTCGGCGACAAGATCGGCGCCGATGGCGTCACCTACATCAACAAACCTGCGGGCAGCATCGGCGACCCGACCGCCAAGATCTTCCCGTTCAAATTGCACATCGCCAAGCAGCCCTATGATGTAGTCAACCAGTATCTGCTCCAACCGATCACTTCGGGCAAGGACGGCTTCTGGACCAACTTCAATTGGGACCAGGCCTTCAAACTGGCCGCGCCCATCACTGGTCTGAACTACAGCGGACAATACGGCTTCACCACCACCTACATGTACTGGCCCACCACACACATGGTCCAGCCCGCAACCCAGGCACTGCAATGCGACGCCTGCCACGGTGAAAACGGCCGCATGGACTGGAAAGCCCTCGGCTATCCGGGCGACCCGATCGAGTGGGGCGCCCGCGCCACCCCGAAATAAACGGATGACACAATGAACAAACGTCAACTTTCCTTTGTCCTCCTGCTGACTGGCCTGCTCATCCTCGGGTTGGGATTTGGCATTCAGTCTGCATTGGCGAAGCGCAGCGAGACTCCCATCGCAGCGGCTTCCCCCATCCACCCGACCTTTGCCCTGCTCGATGCAAACGGTGAACAGGTGCTCAAGAGTGGCAAGAACATCTCCACCATGCAGACCTGCGGGCAGTGTCATGACACGGCCTACATCCAACAGCACGCCTTCCACTCGGACCTGGGCCTGAGCGCGTATGCTCCCTCCGACAAGACCTGGGATGCCAGCAACGGCATCTTCGGCCAATGGGACCCGCTCACCTATCGCTATCTCTCCGAGAAGGGGGACCAGCGCCTCGACCTCTCGACGGCCGAGTGGCTGATGGTCAATGCCAACCGCGTCGTCGGCGGCGGACCCGCTGACACGTCACGCGAAGGCCAGGCGCTGACCAGCCTCAAGAGCGATGCGAACAACCCCGAGGCCAGTATCCTCAACGCGGAGACGGGTCAACCCGAGGCGTGGGATTGGTCCCAATCGGGCACCATGGAGATGAACTGTTTCGTCTGCCATCTCCAGGATCCCAATAACGATCAGCGCGTAAAGGCCATCCAGGCGGGCGACTTCGGCGGCGCGAACACCGCCACCCTGGTCGGCACGGGCATCGTCACGCACACCTCCAAAGGTTATTTCTGGAACGACGCCGCCTTCGATGAGAACGGCAACCTCAAGGACAAATATGTCCTGATCCAGGACCCGACCAATGCCAACTGCGCAGCCTGCCACGGTGAAGTCCACCCAGAAACGCAGGAACCGCTGGTCGTCAGCGCCTGTGACCTGAACTACCCGCAGACCGCCACCACGGGACAGGTCATCGCCGCCCAGAAGATCAACGCCTCAGGCATGAACCTGGCCGACAAGCAGACTCTTAACCGCTCGTGGGATATTCACGCCGAACGACAACTGAAGTGCACCGACTGTCACTTCGCGCTCAACAACCCCGCGCACGCGTTGGAACTCCAGGGCAATAACCCCGATCACCTGGTCTATGACCCGCGCAAACTGGATATCGGCGAATATATCCAGCGCCCCGACCACAACTTCGCGCGCGGACAAAGCGCCCAGTTTAACATCGACCCCGAGTTGAAGGGTACCATGCGCCGCTGCGAGTCCTGCCACGATGCCAACAAGGCTCACGCCGATTGGCTGCCCTACGTGGACAAACACATGGCGGCTGTGGCCTGCGAGTCCTGCCATATCTCGAAGATGTATGCCCCTGCCATCCAGTCCTACGACTGGACCGTGGTGACGCCCAGCGGCCAGGCCGCCAGCGTATGTCGCGGCGTGGAAGGCGACCCGAACTCGATCAACTCTCTCGTCACGGGGTTCGAGCCCGCCCTGCTCAACCGCACCAACGTGGACGGAAAGCAATTGCTGGCTCCGTATAACCTCATCACCACCTACTTCTGGGTCTATGACGACCCGAACGGCCCGCGCCCCGTCCGCCTCGCGGACCTGGAAGCGGCCTACCTTGAAAACGGTGTCTACGCTGCCGATGTCCTCTCTGCCTTCGACGCGGACAAGAGCGGCGCGCTCGACGCCTCGGAACTCAAGATCGACTCACAGGCCAAGCAGGACCTGATCGCAGGACGCCTTGCGGCGCTCGGCTTGAAGAATCCGCGCATCGAGGGTCAGGTCCAGCCGTACAGTATCAACCACGGTGTGGCCCGCGGCGATGACGCCGTCAACGACTGCAAATCCTGCCACACGAACCAGCAGGCTTCGCGCGTCAGCCAGCCCATCGAACTCTCGGCTTACGCTCCCAACGGCGTGACGCCCAAGTTCGTTGGCGGGACCAACGTCCAGGCCAGCGGCGAGATCGTAATCCACGAGGATGGGTCGGTGTACTATCAGCCCAAACCTGCCAACGATAAGTTGTATGTCTTCGGCTCCAGCCGCGTAAACTGGATCGATTGGTTCGGCGCGCTGGCCTTCTTCGGATCGCTGCTGGGCGTGCTCGGCCACGGGACGCTGCGTTACGTCAACTTCATGCGCAGGCCCAAGGCCCAGGCGGAAACAAAGGCCGTGTACATGTACGACTCCTACCGCCGCTTCTGGCACTGGCTCCAGACCGTGGTCATCGTGATGCTGCTCTTCACGGGCCTGATCATCCACCGCCCCGATATCTTCGGCATCTTCTCCTTCCGCGGCGTGGTGACCATCCACAATGTGCTGGCCGCCATCCTGGTGGTCAACGCCCTGCTCTCGGTCTTCTACCACCTGAGCACGGGCCGCATGCAGGAATACATCCCGCGCCCCTACGGCTTCTTCGATGACGCCATCGTACAGGCCAAGTACTATATCGGCGGTATCTTCAAGGGTGAACCTCATCCCTTCGAAAAGACGCCCAACAGCCGCATGAATCCGATCCAGAAGTTCACCTACTTCGGCATCCTGATGGTGCTGCTGCCCTTACAAATACTGACGGGCGCACTGATGTGGGGCGTTCAGCGCTGGCCCGCCATCGCAGGCTGGTTCGGCGGCCTGCCCGTGCTAGCCCCCTTCCACTCGTTGGTGGCCTGGCTGTTTGCAGCCTTCATCGTGGTGCACGTGTACATGACCACCACGGGCGCCACCCCGCTCGAGGCCATCCGCGCCATGGTCACAGGCTGGGAGGAAGTGGAAGCCCACAGCCATGAAGAACCGAGCGCGTCGTAATCCGCGTTAGTGACAAGGAGACTTATCATGACAACTGCTACTCCTGCAAAACCCAGGGGCCTCTTCCCGAAAACTCCGAGACCGTACGTACATCCCTATTTTGGCGGGATGGTACTGGGCATCGTGTTGTTCCTGGCTCTGCTCCTGACGGGCAACGGACTCGGTTCCTCGGGCGCCACCAGCCGCATCGACGCGGCCATCGTGGATGCGATCAGCCCTTCGCACGTGGACAACAATCCCTACCTGCTCAAAATGGCGGGCGGTGACAAGAATCCGCTGGACGATTGGATCGTGCCCGTCTTCTTCGGCGCCCTGTTGGGCGGCTTCACCTCGGGCCTGTTCAATGGACGCCTGAAATTCGAGACCACCAAGGGCCCGAACATCTCGGTCCGCA
This sequence comes from Chloroflexota bacterium, assembly GCA_016191845.1. Taxonomy (GTDB): domain Bacteria; phylum Chloroflexota; class Anaerolineae; order Anaerolineales; family Villigracilaceae; genus JACPVF01. Next base: position 352,602 of record JACPVF010000016.1, on the reverse strand, counting down.
CCCGCTGGCTGATGGCCTTCCTGGGCGGCGTGATCTTCCTGTACGGCGCGCGCATGGCGCGCGGCTGCACCTCGGGCCAGGCGCTGACAGGCGGTACCACGCTTGCGGCGGGTTCGTGGCTGATCATGTTCTCCATCTTCGGCAGCGCCTACGCGCTGGCCTATTTCGTCCGCAAATTGTGGAATTAGGAGGCTGACATGCAATTCCCACTTCAAAGCTTTATTGCTGTCAGTGCCGCCAACCCATGGACGTACGTCCTCTTCGGCGTGGTTGGCTTCGCTTTCGGGTTTACGCTTGAAATGTCGGGCTTTGGCAACAGCGCCAAACTGGCCGCGCAGTTCTACTTCAAGGAACTGACCGTCCTCAAGGTCATGTTCACCGCCATCGTCACCGCCATGGTGCTGCTCTTCGGGGCGGTTGGCCTGGGCATCCTGGATTTCAGCCAGGTGTGGGTCAACACGACCTACATCGCCTCGGGTGTGCTTGGCGGTTTGATCATGGGCGTGGGCTTCATCGTCGGCGGCTTCTGCCCCACCACCTCACTGGCCTCGGCCTCCACGGGCAAGATCGACGGCATGATGTTCATGTTGGGTGGTTTCGTGGGCGCCTTCCTGTTCGGTGAAACCGAGCAGTATTTCACCCAGTGGTACAACAACGCGGGCTATCTCGGCCGCCTTACGCTCGACCAGGTCTTCCACCTGCCTGTCGGCGTGGTGGTGCTTCTGATCGTGCTGATGGCCCTGTTCATGTTCTGGGGTTCGGAGCAGTTGGAGCGCATCATCGGCAAGAAGGACATGTCTCATGAGCCGAAGCTGCGCCTGGTCGGTGCAGGTGCGTTGGTGGCCGTGGCTTTGGCTGTGGTCTTCATCGGCCAGCCCAGCCTCGACTCGCGTTACGTCAAGTTGACCTTCACCCGCACCGTGAACGGGGAACAAGTAGCCTATACCGCGGATCAGATGCTGGAGAAACGGCTGGTCTTCATCTCGCCCGCCGAGGCTTTCAAAGCGCAGTATAACCAGTCCATGAATCCGATCTACCTCGATGTGCGTTCCGAAGCGGATTACAACCTGTACCACATCCAGGATGCCGTCAACGTACCGCTGGACCGTCTGACCGAGGTCATCCCCACCCTGCTGAGCGAGCCGCCTGCCAACTCGGTCTTCATTGTGATGAGCAATGATGAGACCGCTGCCGTGAAAGCATGGAAGACCCTGTCGGCTTCGAGCGTACCGAACGTCTACATCCTCGAAGGCGGAGTGAACAACTGGATTGCCTTCTTCGGCAAGGACGACCCCCAATTCCAGCCCAACCTGAATGCGGGTGACGACCAGTTGAAGTACACCTTCACTGCCGCCCTAGGTGCGGGCTACAAATCCTGCTCGCCCAGCCCGATCGAATACGAGAAACTGACCTTCGCGCAGAAGATCGTCCTGCAGCTCAAACGCGATAAGAGCGGCGGCGGCTGCGGCTAGTACCATCTTTCCATTTCAGGGATCAGAACGCCACTGAATCCCGTGAGGAGCCAGAACAGGCTTCGGGATAACCCGAAGCCTGTTCTCATTCAGGAAGGTCAACCCAACAGATTTCTGACGTACTCAGATTTGTAAAATTTGGGAACCCAGTACAGGTCAGGCATCTGGACCCAGACGATGGTGTACTCCTTGCCATTCACAGCGGGGATGGTCTCCGTCACCGCCTGCGTGACCTCACTCTGGAAAAGAGTTCCAATGGGCAGATTTGGCTTGGTGCTGGTCTCGAACATGCTGGGGGTCTTGCGCGGCTTGACGGGCTTGACCACCTCGTAATCCTTGCTCGGGGGCACAATGACCCCGCCCACCCACATGACGAGATGGTCGCCCACCAATCGTTCCTGTCCTGGCACGCCATCCTCAATGGGCGAGTTGACCACCTTGTCTTTGACCCACATGGTGCTGCTGCCGCCACCGTCCAGGTCGATGGCCTCCCAGGCGCCGAACTCGATCATGATGCGCGCCGCATCGTAGAGGTTGACACCGATATTCCTGGGACCCTGCCGCCCATCCACAACGCACTCGATCAGCTTCCCATCCTGGGTCACGCCTACCAGCGTGCGCGGATGGACCTCCTTCCACGCATTGGAGGTATTCGGGCTGATCGCACCCGATTTGACGATGTAGCGCTTTCCCGCCAGGGCGTTATATTTCTTCGCCTTGGAGTTATACGGGTTGATCTGCGGTTGCTGATTCTCGGTCAGATTGACCCAGGGCTCATATTCGGATACGGGCGTGAAGACCTGTCCCTGGGAGGCGTGCAACCCAACAGCGCTGGTCCCGCGATAGGCTCCGCCGTTGATGACGATCTGGGCGCCAAGTTCGCGCGCCACAGTGGACACCTTCCTGTGGGCGAACTTCGTCACCAGAAAACTCTTGCCTGCAGGGTCGATCACAGTAACGAAGCAATGGGAGTTGAAGCGGTACACCTTGTGATATTCGACCCCGTCGAAGGGAGTGCCATGTTCTTCGACGAAGGGATTGGGGTCGATCACTTCCTTTTCATTCGCCCAGGCTTTGAGATCCGCCAGCGTTCCAGGGAAGACGTTGACATCGATGGGCTTGGCGCTGCCAGACAGGATCAGACGGTCACCTGAGGCCTGCCATAATTTCCAAACGCCACCAGGCACCTTGTCCGCATTGTCTGGGCCAGGCAAGCCATCCACGGAAGTCCTGACCTGCGCCCAGGTACGTTTCTCCGCCTTCTTCGGATACAAGGCAGCAGGGTACTGCGCCCACCAATAGGGCAGGTCCGTCGGCCAGGAATCCAAAAGGTCCAGATAACCCTCTCCCGTGTAGAGCATCACATTCCATTTGGCTTTGGCCAGAGCATTGAATTTTTCCAGTTCTTCCCTGTATTTCCCTGGCGCATAACCCGACTTTCGGACCTCCACATCCACCATGACGGCGCCCGCTTCGTAAGGCATGTGCTTGACCAGCCACTCGTAATTGGTCGGGCCGTCGACCCAGGGGTTATAGACAAAGTAGGGAATCCGCACCAACCCCGCCATCCCCGTCTCCGCCCATTGGTTCGTAAACGTTTCATCCAGATGATGACCACCCTCGATATGATTCAGGCGGACGATCATGCCAGCAACGTTGTTCGCCACCAGGGTGTTTTCATCGATTGTCTCCGCCTCATAGGTATCCACCAGCAACAGGTAATTGTTCATGGCGCCTCCTGCCATGTCTGCCCGCCAGAAAGAGGACAACGGAAAACCATCGCGTGGCAGGCAGATTGAGACCCTGCGGTGGGTTTTCCTTTTGGCAAACTGCCGTAATGATTTATCACCCCAGCATCCGATCAAACATTACTACGGCACCTTGAAATACCAGCCGTTGACTCCATCCGTATAAGGCTCCATCACTTTGTGCTCGGTGGTCTCGATGCGATATTCGCGACTGCCCGTATTGATGTACACAATTACATGATTCACGTCCAGCGGATGGGTGGGGTTGTCGATGTCCATGAAGATCAATTCCACGTCCCAGGACACAGGCGCGGCACGGATCATGCTGGCAAAGAGGATGGAGGTATCCTCACAGTCGCCGCCACCCGCCAGGAAGGTCTCGAGCGGGTAGCGCGGCGTCTCGCCGATGTCGCCCGAGTAGGTGGCCAATTGCGTGACGATATTCCACACCTCGCGGATGAAGGCATCGTCACTACCCGCCTCGGAATACAGGTCGGGGATGACCTGGTCGAACGAGGAGGGATCGACAAAGGCGGGCATGTTGACCACGCGGTAAGACTCGCCCGTGTACTCGTTGTTCAAGATCAGCCACATGGAGCTGTCGCCGTCGAGGTTGTAGCGCACGTAGGCGCCGCGCTGCAATTCGTATTCGAGCGCATCGAACGAGACATCCCAGATTTCATTCTTCGCCTGGGTGGTCACGAAGGCGATCTGCATGCTGCGATTGGCGATGGAAATATACGGCGGCAGCAGGGCGGTTTTCTTCAAGTCGGTTAGTTCCGTTTGCAGGGCCTGGGTTCGGGATCTTTCGTCGGTCAGTTGGGACGTCAGCGTGAGGACCTGTGCGTTCAACGACGTGTTGGCCTGTTGCAGGTCCACAAGCTGGGAGCGGGCGGAGATCGCCTGGATCAACCCTACCCCACCGAAAATAAACGCCAACAGGGTCAACAGGAGCAGGGCGATCATCGCCCCGTTGGTCGGAGTCCACGCACGGGACGGGGCGGCGGGGGTGGGAATCGCGGCCCTCGGCGACGGCCTGGGCGGCGCAGCAGGAACGCTGCCTGCCTTCTTCTTCGGCAGGGCAGCTAAAACCTCAGGCGAGAGTGTAGGACGAGCTGCGGGCGGAGGAGCAGCCACGGGAACGGGAGCAGTTGTAGGCGGAGGTGCGGCAGGACGCGGGGATTGCGCCTCCAGCGCTGCCAGGGCGCGGGTGGCAGTCGGGTGATTCGGGAGGAAGGTCAACATGCCGCGCAGGGCCTTGATCCGTTCCTCCGCAGTCTGGAAGGTATCCACATACCAGAGCCAGGCCCGCTCGTTGGCGGGCTCCTGCAGCAGGGCTTCCTGGAGCAGGCCGCGGGCCTCCCCCTTGCGCCCCGCCCGCGATAGTTCCGCCGCGCGTGCGATGAGTTCAGATGCAACCGACATGGAAAACCCTCCGACTTGAAAAAAGCAAAATTGCGACTATGGATAGCATAGCACGATTGAAGCGTGATTTCCACCACCCCCGACGCAAAACAGAATCAAAATGCTACTCCCTTACAAGCTCAGTGCGCCGAGTTCCTCCCTCGCCTCAGACGTGCTCCAGCAACTCGACACCTCCTTCGGTCGCTACCACACTTCGTTATCGTGATCCGATCCATTCTTGCAATTGCCCATTCATTGCAATAGCTGATCGTCTGATTCTATGGTTAAACTTGACATTGGCATAAGTACACTGAGCGACAAAGGAAAAAACAATTACAAAGGGAATAGCAATAAAGAGTTTCAACAAATTCAATTGAAGATCGCCATAAACAGCCACAAGCATTATTACGAATAAACCAAGGGCAAAACTGTTCATCAAACTGACAAATAACTGCTGCATCCCAATGGGCAACATCCACCATAGGTATTTATCAATCTTCTCATCCAATGTGATTTTATATTTAAGAGGATTGACTCGAACATGTAAATCCCACATATAAAACACATATTGTTGCGCATCGGGATGCTTTTTAAGTAAGTGAGATTTTATGGAATTAATCGCCAGCGCAAAATGAGCAAGGTCGCAGTTTTTATGAATGAGAGCATCCTGTGTAATAATGCCAATTAGCACAATAAACACAAGCAACACAAGAATAGTGCCAAATGGGCTGTCCGCGTTCTTTTCACTTAGTTGAAAAACAACAACGATGGCACCCGTGATGGTTGTCAGCAAAGTGACGTAAAAGTTGAATATGGAAAATAATGTATTTTCTGAATGGGTATACAGACTGACCAGGCTGTTATATTCCTGGATGAGAATGCCAGGGGGAGTGTCGTTTTCCTTTTCCTTTTGCATAGAAATGGATTCTTGAATCCTTTTGGCCATTTCGTCCTCCGTGAAAGCTCTCCGCCAGCAAGGGCTCGAACAACCCGTTGACCTGCTTCCCCGCCTCGGACATCCTAAAAAAGTATACAGCAAAATATATCTTTTTTACCACGGACTTTGCTATAATCCCTCCCATGTCCAACCCCAAACCCTACGAAATCATCGCGTCACAATTCGGCGTCTCGAACGAGAGTGCCAAGTACTTTCTCGGACAGGTGCAGAAGAGTTTCAAGAAGGTCAAGCCGCCGCAGGCGTTGATCCTCGAGTGCATGGCGGGACAGGATTTCGAGTCCCTGCCGAAGCCGTACCACGTGGCGGAGTTGATGTACGAGGGCGGACTGTGGGTAATCCCCATGAACCCCGAACCCAAGGATCCGTTGGACGAGCCCGAGCTGGATTTCAACGCGCTGGGATTCGAGGAAGATGAGTTTGAAGAGTAGTCCCGCTCATCCTTCGTAACCTTTGTGTCCTTCGTGTTTAAAATAGGCAAAATCCCCCAATTTCTGTCCCAAAATCCTGACAATACTCCCGCGATTTCATGACCGCGGGAGTTTCATTTCATCATATAATCCTTGCCATGCAGAGCTATCTTCGCCGCCAGATCGCCCTTCCGCAAGACCACGGCTCGTGGGTGTTTATCCTCAGTCCGCTGCTGGTGGGACTGTTCGCAGGCGGGCGATTCACCGCCGCCTCCCTGGCATTGGTCATCGCCGCGATGGCCGCCTTCCTGATCCGCCAACCTGTGACCATGGCCGTCAAAGCCTACGCGGGACGCCGTCCGCGCACGGACCTGCCCGCCGCTCGCTTTTGGATCATCCTCTACGGAACGGTCATCCTGCTGGCATTGGGATATTTGATCGTGCGTGGCTTCACTTATGTGCTGTTTCTGGCCGTGCCTGGCGCGCCCGTCTTTGCCTGGCACCTGATCCTGGTCTCGAAACGCGCCGAGCGCCGACAGGCGGGCGTGGAAATCCTCGCCACGGGCGTGCTGGCGCTGGCTGCACCCGCCGCCTACTGGGTGGGGCTCGGTCACTATGCCGCCGAAGGCTGGTGGCTGTGGCTATGGACCTGGCTGCAGAGTTCGGGGAGCATCGTGTACGCCTATTTGCGGCTCGAACAACGGGAACGAGCCGCCCTGAGCCCGTCGAAGGGTCTGACCCGAAGCGAAGGATGGCAGATGGGCCAGCGGGCCTTCCTGTACACGTCCTTCAACCTGGCGCTGGCCCTGATCCTCGGCTGGATCCACTTCCAGCCGCAGTGGATCTTCCTGCCGTTCCTCGTCCAATGGGCTGAGACCGTTTGGGGCGTCACCCATCCTGCCGTGGGCTGGAAGCCCACCGCCATCGGCATCCGTCAGTTGATCGTCAGCACGTTGTGGACGATCCTGTTCATCCTTTGTTGGAGGTAGACATGGATAAATTGTCGTGGGAACTCCTGACCCAGATCGATGGGTTGATCCAGGCCGAGGTACTGCAAAGTTACCTGCAGGCCAATGACGTCCCCGTGGAGATCATCCGCGAGACGGGCATGCCCAGCACCTATCCGTTCACGGCGGACGAGTTTGGTCCCGTGGAAATATATGTGCCGAAGGAAAACCTCGAACGGGCGCGGGAATTGCTGATCCTTTTTAACACGCCCCCCGAAGAAGGACAAGAAGAAAAGTGAAAGATACGGTCATTCTCATCACGCACTACGGCATGGGAAACGCGACCAACGTGCCTGAATTGCAAGTCAGGCTGCTCAATAAATATTTGACCCTGCTGCTGGAGAGTCGCCAGTTCCCCGCCGCGATCTGTTTCTACACCGACGGCGTCAAGCTGACCGTGGCAGGCTCGCCTGTCCTCGAGCCGCTCAAGGCCCTGGAGGCCAACGGCGTGCACCTCGTCATCTGCTCCACCTGTCTTGAGACCTTCGGCCTGAGCCAGGTGGAGGTGGGTATCGTGGGCGGCATGGGGGACATCCTGGAAGCCCAATTCAAAGCAGGCAAGGTTATCAGCCTCTGATTCATGAACACTGACCGCTCCCGTATTCCCTTCATTGCTGTTCTCTTCGTGGCCGTGGGACTGGGGATTCTGCTCCTGTCTGTCACCGCTCTGCCTCGTGCAGAAAAGGTCGAGGCTACCCCCATCGAAGCGGAAAATCCGCTCGACCCGCCCATCGTCTCCGAACCGCCCACCCAATTGGACCAGGGCGCGCTCATCTTCTGGGGGGTGTGCATGGCCTGTCACGGCAACGAAGGCCAGGGCCTCACCGACGAATGGCGTGAGTTGGCCTTCGGTGAAGACAAGGATTGCTGGACCTCCAAATGTCACGCCAGCAACCATCCGCCGCAGGGCTTCGAGTTTCCGCATACGGTGCCTGCCCTGGTGGGCGGCGGCAAATTGGGCCGCTTCACCTCGGCCCAGCAACTCTACGATTACATCTACGCCATGATGCCCTGGTGGAACCCTGGTTCGCTCACCCCCGAAAAGGCCTGGCAGGTCACCGCCTACCTGCTCAAGATGAACGGCACCCTGCCCGCCGATATCCCGCTGGACGGCAAGGTGGCCTCAGCCATCCCTGTGCATCGCAAGGTCAGCGCGCCGCCCAACGATACGACCCTGGCCCTGATCCTGGCAGCCGCACTGACGGCGATCATGCTGGGCTGGCTGCTTCAGGAAATCCTGCGCCGCCCCCTCCCCGCGGACCTCGCAGCGGGCACCGCCCCGAAGAGCCGACTCCCCCGTCCGAACTTCGTCTACCACCTGCACCCGCCGAGCATCCCCGCTGCCCAATCGCGCTGGCGCTACACCCTCGGCGCGGGTGGACTGGCCGTCTTCCTGATGCTGGTGCTCGGCGCGACGGGCCTGCTGGAGATGTTCTACTACATCCCCACGCCCGAACTGGCGCCCGTCTCGGTCGAAACCATCCACTTTTTCGTGCCGCTTGGGGCGCTGGTGCGCAACCTGCACTACTGGTCCGCGCAGTTGCTGGTGATCGTGGCCGCCGTCCACCTATTGCGGGTGGTCTTTACGGGCGCCTACGCCAGACCGCGCCGCTTCAACTTCCTGCTCGGGCTGGGACTCTTCGTGCTGGCCCTGCTGCTGGATTTCACGGGCTACGTTCTGCGCTGGGACGAGGGCATCCGCTGGGCGCTGACGGCAGGCACCAACCTACTCAGCTCCATCCCGTGGATCGGGCCGCGCCTGTACGAGTTCGCCGTTGGCAGTTCAGTCATCAGCCCGTCCACGCTGGTGCGCTTCTACACCTGGCACATCTACGCCCTGAGCGCCGTGGCCGCCTTCGTGCTGATCTGGCACCTGTTCCGCGTGCGGCGCGACGGCGGCATCGCCGCCCCACTGCCCACACTGACGGAGACTCCCGCCCGCATCACCCGCTTCGACCTGGTCAAGCGTGAAGTGTTGGGCATGTTCCTCGCGGGCATTGTCCTGATTCTATTGGCGACCTTCCTGCCCGCGCCGCTGGGCGCTCCCATCCGCGGGACGCCCACGCTCGAGACCGACACGCGTGCGCCCTGGTTCTTCCTGTGGGTGCAACAATTGCTCAAACTGGGTGACCCGTTCCTACTGGGCGTACTGGTGCCCGTCATTGTGCTGGGCGTGCTGGCGCTGATCCCCTACGTGCTGCCCGCCCCCGCAAAGGAAGAACTTGGTCACTGGTTCCCCCGCCGTGGACGGATCGCACAGATCCTTGTGGCCGTCCTGGTGACGATCATCCTCATCCTAACCGCGCTGGCCGCTTTTACTTCATAAATAATTCGCGCTGAGCGGAGGACGGTGCTCTTCCGTCCGCAGTCGAAGCGCATTTATCACACAAAACATCCCATGTCCAAATACTCCCGCCGCGATTTCCTCAAACTGACCACCGACGGCCTGCTAGCCCTGGGCGCCACGCTCGGGATCGGCGGCCTGGTTCGCTTCCTCTCCTACGAGATGGATCCCGCTCCACCCAGCGAATATGATCTCGGCCCCGCCATCAACTTCCAGCCTGACACGACCACCCTGCTGATGCACATCCCCGCTGCACTGGTCTGCAAAGGCAATGACGAGTTTGTGGCCTTCAGCCTGATCTGTACCCATCTCGGCTGCACGGTGGAACAAAAGAATGACAAGTTCGAATGTCCCTGCCACGGTTCGATCTATGGCAGCGACGGCCAGATGGAAAAGGGTCCCGCCCAAAAAGGTCTGCGCCGTCTGCGTGTGACGAAGAACGAGGCAGGGAATTTGATCCTGCACATGAACTAGCTCATGTCGTTGCGAGCGAAGCGAAGCAACCTCCCATCTCAGGTGGCATTTTGATTTCATGAGGTTGCTTCAGGGAGAAGAATGCAGCCTTCGCAACGACATCCTCGCATTAACCACCATTTTCGTCTACAATCGCCCCATCGCCAAACAGAGGAGAGACCATGGATTTCGATCTTTCGAATGAACAGCGCATATGGCGCAAGGCCGTGCACGATTTTGTCGAGAAAGAGGTGCGCCCCAAGGCTCACGAAGTAGATGTGACGGGCGAGTTCAACTGGAACGCCGTCCGCAAGGGTGGGCCGCTCGGACTGATGGGCCTGAACATCCCCGAGGAATACGGCGGTGCGAGCGTGGACGCCATCAGCGCCGCCATTGCCATCGAGGAATTGGGCTGGGGCTGTGGCTCCACGGCACTGGCATTGGCTGCCCACAATGGGCTGGGCACTGCGCCGCTGGTGCTCTACGGCCCGGAGGCGCTCAAGAAGAAATGGCTGCCGCGCGTGGCCAGCGGACGCCACAAGCTGGGCGCGCTGGCATTGACGGAACCAGGCGCGGGGTCCGATTTGCAGGGCGGGGTGCGGACCAAGGCCGAGCAGCGCGGCAAGGAGTGGGTCATCAACGGCGCGAAGATGTGGACCACCAACGCGTCCATTGCGGAATATATCATCACCCTCGTGCGCACCGACACCTCAGGGAATTCCCGCTCCCTCAGCCAGATCCTCGTCCCCACCGACACCCCTGGACTGACGATTGGTCCCGCGGAAAAGAAGATGGGCCTGCATGGTTCGCCCACCCATGCCGTGACTTTTGAGGATGTGCGCGTGCCACTCGACAACCTGATCGGCGAGAAGGGACACGGCCTGCAGCAGACCCTGTCCACGCTGGACGGCGGACGCATCAGCATTGGCGCGCTGTCGATTGGGCTGGCGCAGGCTGCCTACGAGCACGCACTCGCCTACGCGAAGGAGCGGCGCGCCTTCGGAAAGCGGATCGCTGAATTCCAGGCCATCCAGTGGATGCTGGCAGATGCGGCCACCGAGATCGAGGCGGCGCGCGCCCTGCTCTACAAGGCGGCCTGGCTCAAAGAGGAAGGCCGCCCCTACCTCAAGGAAGCTTCGATGGCCAAGATGTTCGCCACCGAGATGGCTGAGCGCGTGTGCCGCAATGCCATCCAGGTCCACGGTGGGTACGGCTATTCGAGCGAGTATCCCGTCGAACGCATCTACCGCGACGCGCGCTTGATGACCATCGGCGAGGGTACCAGCGAAATTCAACGGCTGGTCATCGCGAGGCAGATCCTGGCATAACAAAAAACAGCGGACAAGAAGTCCGCTGTTCAACTCATCATGTTCAACGTAGCGCGAGAATATCTTGCGCTACGTTTTTTGTATCAACACAAACGCGGTGCCAACTTCGATGTGGATCTCGGTGCGGGCTTGCGGGAAGAGGGCAACGATCTGATCAGGGGCGAGGAAGTGGCTGCGCATCAGCAAGAGCTTCTCGGCCAGCGCGATCAACTTGACCGCGAAGACACGGATGTCTGGTTCGATGATGAGGATGCGTCCTCCAGGCTGAAGTACGCGCCACATCTCGGCGGCGGTCTGAGCGTGGTTCTCAACGTGGTGCAGGGCATCCACAATCAACACGCGAGAGAAAGAGCCATCAGGGTAGGGTAATCGTTCGGAGGCAGAGGCGGCAGGCTGAAGTCCAGGGATGGAGGCGGCCACACGCAACATCCCCAGCGAGACATCCGCCAGCACAACCTGTCCCGCCTGGTCGCGCAGGGAGCGGGCCACGCGTCCCGTACCGCCGCCCACATCCAGCAGGCGACCCGTCGTTGGTAAATCCAACAGACGGGTCAGCGTGGACAGGCCGCCGTACTCCCCAGCGCGGGCATAGACAGGGGCGATGAAGTCGAAGTGATCGAAGGGCATGGAAGGCTAGGGAGCGCAGAAAGTAATAATATTTTTTAAACGAACTTTTTGAATATCAGTTAAGCCAGATATACTTGCTGTTGAAAATGCGTTGTAATCCACAAAATATCCGTTTTCTTCAATGTACGCACGGAGCTCATCAGCAGTGGTCTGGCTTAAACCTAACTCTCTCAATTGCTCAACGGAGGCGGTGTTAATGTTAATCTTATCGCCAGCACAAGCGGCCACAAATGTCGCCTCCACCCCTGGAGACAAAGCATCAGGGGTGCCTGGTGTGCCGCTCAAGGAAGGAATTTCCAAACGCTGACCGTCTTTCAGCAGAGCAGCCATATTGATAGCAGTGATATTAGCGTCGGTCAACAATCCGCCCGCCGCGTCGATGGCATCGCGGATACGCGCGCCCTTGGGGAACTCATACACACCCGGCCGCGGCACGGCGCCCACCACGTGCACCACGATGGGCGAGGCTGTGGGTGGCGGCACCAAAGGGATGACGGTCCCCGTCGGCCTGCGGCTGAGCAGCAGCAGCACGCCCGCCAGGACGAAACCAACCAGAATTCCGATCAGAATTTTCAGTACGGTACGCATACCCGAATTTTACTTCAACTTCATCACCGACAGGGTCTCGCTGCGCTTGGAAAGTGTGAAGACCAACCCAGCCAGTTTCGAGAGCCGCTGGAAATAACGCGGCATCTGGTCATATTCGATGGCGCAGAATCCGAAGCGTTCATAGAATGGTTCGAGGCGCGAGACGCAGGTCAGGTATAGCGGGCGCGGACTCCCCTCCAACAGGCGTTCAATCACCGCGCGGGCAATACCCTCTCCGCGACGGTCGGGCAGAACGGCAATGGAGGCCAGTTCGAGGAGGTCCCGACCGTGGGGCTTCAATTGTCCGCAACCGATGATCTGCCCTTCGGGCGTGACCGCCACAATGAAGCGTCGCCAGTCCAACCCCGTGGGGTTGATCCCGACCAAATGGATCAGGTCCTGGATGGCGGCAGCTTCCGCTTCGACGGCGGGACGCAGGGTGTACTCAGCCAAGTCTGCCTGCCGCCACCAGGATGGTGAATGAAGCCACGAACCAATGGATGAGGAAGGGGTACAGGAAGGAACGCGTGCGCCAGGCCACCCAGCCGAAGACAAATCCGCCGAAGATGGTGCTGAGCGTCTCCACGGCAGGCTTGGTCATGTGGGCGACCGCAAATGGGACGGCCTGCAGCCAAAGTCCCTCAGGCCCGAACTTGCGCACATAGGCAAAGGTCAGCCAGCCGCGAAAGAGGAACTCCCAACCGAGCAGATCGAGGAAGGTATTCCACGGCAATCCACCCAGATTGGCTTCATAATACGAGGCCATGGCCGAGCCGCGTCCCACCCACCACAAGACAGGTGCGATCAGCAAAATAGCCAGGACCGTGATGACCAGCCCCGCCTTCCAGTCCCCGAGAGCGAAACCGTACTCGCGCGGATCCTCGCGGAAGATGAACAGGATGATGAAGAGCGGCAGGAGCAGGAAGTACAGGGTCTTGTCCCAACCATCGTTGGGGGTCAGCTTGATGTAATAATCCGCCAGCACAACGGTCGTGCTGACGATGGTGATGAGGACGATCTTCCAGTCGAAGCGCAGTCTTTCGCCGAGAAGGGATTTCATGGGTTCGCCCGCTCCGAGATAAAAGTTCTGCGCCGCAAGGGCGCAGGGGAGGACAACCGTCAGTGTACCACAAAGAAAAATGGCGCGGAGTCAACTCCGCGCCATTGAATCTCATCCGAGGGTCAGGCATGCACGAGCAATTCAGCTTTGAGGGCCTCGATGCGCCGTGCCAGGTACGGAGAGAAGTAACCGTTATATCGCTCCCACAGTTCGGGATTCTTCCAATCATTGCCCGTGACCCGTCCACGGCAGCTGGGAGAGCCGCAGTAGCAGTCGAATTCATCGTAGACGGAGCCGTCGCACATGGCGTAATCGAAGTTCAGTTCTTCGCCTACTTCGATGTCACGCATGGCCACCAGCCCGATCTGGCCGATGAAGCCAACGTTCGGGTCGCAGGAATGGTTGAAACAATCGGTTGGTTCAAGGTGCTCGGGGGTTTCCAGATACAGGCCTTCCTCGATCTGGATGATGCGCTGGGTGAAATCGCGCATGTTGAAGTCCAACTCACTCTCGGCCACAATGCGGCCACCCCATAACGAGAGCAGTTCACCCTTCTTGATGGGCTGGCGGGCAAAGACCCCGCATCCGCCTTTTTCGCCAAACGGGCCCGATTCGCACTTCGGGTTCATGTAGGAGTGATATTGACCAGTCATTCTATCCTTTCGTTTTGTAGTCGTTACGAGGGCGCATCGCCCAGGTCATCCTCGGCATAGGCGTCGATGCCCAGGAAGTCAATGCTCGGCGCTTTGCCTGTCAACACGGGACAGGCGGCAAAGCAGGACACGTGGTGGAAATCAGATCGTCGTATCTCAGGGCTTGCCAAAAACATAGAACCTCCGTATGGATTTTCCAATCACCTTAAGCATTCCCGCCGCCTCCTCGAGAATGGAAATCGAAGGGCGGCGGATGCCAGGTTAAGGTTGGCGGGATTGGCTAAGAACGGGGCACAAGGGGTATTGCATTCACACTCGTGCGAGTTTGGAAATAGATCTGCTCCTTGAAAAATTAACAGCGGCTATTGTACTGCGAAACAGTGGGATGTCAATCGTTGGTTTTGTAAAGATTCGACGATCTAGCGCGCATACCTGCGCCCCTTCCAGGCGGGACCGCCGCGCCAGCGCCAGACCAAAGCCTGCGCGGCAATGGCCGTCATCGCCAACACGGACAGAGGCATGAGCCACGCATCCACAAAGCGCTGACGGGAGACGGCAGCCGTCAGGGCGCGCATGGTCACGCCGAGCAGGATCGGCAGGAGCGCGCGCCAATCCCCCAGGATCAGCCAGAACCACGGGAGCAGGAAAACGATCCAATGAAAGAGTGTGGAAAGCAACAGCGGAATCACCCCGCCGTGCCCCGCGATGATGTTCTTGGCAAAGCCATTCCGCACCTCGGCCCAGTTTGCGTACATGCGCGTACGGACCTGTCCTGCCGCATCGGCCAGGCGCAAGCGCAGCCCTGCGCGCTTGATGCGGCCCGCCAGCGCCATATCCTCGACGATCACTGCGCGGACGGCGGCATGGCCGCCCACCTTCTCGTAGGCGGTACGACGAAAGGCCAGGCATTGCCCGTTGGCGGCGGAGAAGACAGGCCAGGGGATGAAGTGCACGGCCCAGACAGGCAAGTAACCCAGCACGGTCATGGCCATCAACGGGATGACCAGCCGTTCGGCCAGAGTCTCCGTCTGCTGGGGGAAACACGGCCAGCAGGTCGGCGCGGGAACGAGACATGCGCCCGAGAAGGGCAGATAATGCGCGCGGTGACCAGGACACGTCCGCGTCGGTGAAGAGCAGCACGTCGCCGCGCGCCGCCTGCGAGAGTTGATGACAGGCCCAGTTCTTGCCGATCCAGCCCGGGGGCAAGGGTTCTCCGCACAGCAGGCGGAAGCGGGAGTCGCCCTGGGCGGCAGACAGGGCCAGGTCGGCGGTTCCATCGCTCGAGGAGTCGTCGAGCAGGATCAACTCGAAGTGAGGGTACGATTGGGCGAGGAGCAGGCCCACGGTCCGCGCGATGCGGGGAGCTTCATCCCGCGCAGGGACGAGGATCGAGACGAAGGGCAGGTCGGCGTCGACTTCGCGTTCATCCAGGCGCGGAAAGGTCAGGGCGTTCAGGATGGCGATGCCCGCCATGACGGTCAGCGCCGCCGTGACGAAGAAGAGCAACAGGTCGTACGTCATCGGCGGGCGCGGAACTGGATGGGCTGGCGCAATTCAACGCGGTGCTTCCAAAGCAGGAAGGCGGCCATGGGAAGATAGACAGCCCACAAGACGGGGTCGCCCGCCAGCCAGACGCCGACGCCCAGAGACAGCAGTGCAGCGCTCACGGCCCAGCCCGAGTTATCGATGAACAGGAAGGTCAGCACGAGCGGCGGCAGGATGAAGAGCGGCATGCGCCAGAGCGTCAGGCCAATCCAGATGCCGAGCGAGACCGCCAGCGATTTGCCGCCGCGGAAATTCAGGAAGGGCGAGAAGGCGTGACCGAACATGGGCGCCAACGCGATGGGCGCGATCTCCCAGCTGCGCCAACCGAGGATGAACCAGGCCAGGCCGACGGGGAAGGCCCCCTTGGAGATGTCGAGCGCAAAAGCCAGCAAGCCCACGGCCCATCCACCCGCTTTGAGGGCGTTGGTGGCGCCTGGGTTATGGTCACCGACCTCGCGCGCATCGCGGCCCGCCCGTCGGCTGAGCCAGACCGAGAACGGCAGGGCGCCGCATAGAAAGGAGAAGAGGGTAAAGAGGGTGAAAAAGAGAAACGTCATAGGCTGTGTTTCAGTAAGCAGGTTTGGTATTCACCAGAGATGAACAAAGATAAACATGGATTCTTTACGCACATCTCTGTCCATCGCCGTTCATCTCTGGTTCAGTTTTTCAAGGACGAGAGACCCGATACGTGCGCAACGCCAGCACTCCAAAAATGCCCATGCACACAAAGCCAAAGGCGGCAGGCCCAGGCATGGACCAGAAGAAGGCCTGCCCGATGGTCTGCAGGACCCAGGTGATGATGTAGATGGTCAGCAGGCCCCCGCGCGGCAGGCCGGTGGGCAGAGCCGCGCAGGTGATGAGGAACGAAACCAGCAGCCAGCCGAAATAATTGAGCAGAGGAATGCCGAAGTATGCGCCAGGCTCATGCCAGCGCCAGAAATCCCAGGCGACCATCTGCGGGTCGAGGAACAGGTCCCAGGCAGTGAAGGCCAACGCCGCGACCACGGCCTTCCCCCAGCGCGGACCGCGCGGGGCGAGCAGGTCCGCGACGGCCCAGGCAGGCGGGAGCATCATCAGCCAGGCCAGCGGGATGAGCAGCGGCACATCGCCCAGTTGCGGCTGGAGCACGTCGGTGTAGGAGTAACGGCCGAAGGGCAGACCTGTGTGACTGCCGACGAACTCCGCCAGCCAGGCCAGCGGCAGGACGATCCCCACGGGGAGGAGAGTCCGCCGCCCGATGTGGAGGAAGAGCGCCGTCAGCACCGCCGCAACTTGCAACAGTACTCCCGCCTGGATGGCCCCTCTGAGCGCCGTCCCGCCCCAGGTCCAGCCGACGATGGGGGTCAGGATCATCGTCAGCACCCACAACGACAACACCACAAGCATGACGGGCTGAACTTTCAACGAGTCCCACCGCAACAAGAGAAACCTCCCGAAAGACTTAAGAGCATACCCGAAATTTTCTTCTCATCCTAAGCGGAGGGACTGCGTGTTCGCTGCAGTCCCGTAGTCGAAGGACAAAGGCGTTTCGACTGCGCCGCGCTCCACTCAACGCGAAGACTTTTGATTTTTGGATGATGCGAATGCAGGATCGGCGTCAAGAAAAGAGCCTGTCACTGGACAGGCTCTTTCGTTCATTCCTTACCTTCGGTGTCGGCCGTCTCCGAGGTCAGGCGCTGGGCCAGATAGATCGGCACCAATGTGATGAAGAAGACCAGCATGGCCACCACGTTGGTGACAGGCCGTTCACGCGGACGGGCCAACTGGCTGAAGATCCAGATGGGCAGGGTCTCCTGCTGGCCCGCCGTGAAGGTGGTGACAATGATCTCGTCGAAGGACAGGGCAAAGGCCAGCATGCCGCCCGCCAGCAGGGCCGTGGCGATGTTGGGCAGCACTACGTGACGGAAGGTCTGCCACGAGTCGGCGCCGAGGTCCATCGAAGCCTCGATCATCGATCCGCTCGAACGGCGGAAGCGCGCCAGCACATTGTTGTAGACGGTCACCACGCAGAAGGTAGCGTGGCCGATGATGATGGTCCAGAACGAGAAGGGGATGTTCAGCGAAGCAATGGTCGAGCGCAGGGCGATGCCCGTGGCGATGCCAGGCAGGGCGATGGGCAGCACTAATAAGAAGGAGACGGCGTCCCTGCCGAAGAATTCGCTGCGATAGACGGCCGCTGCGGCCAGGGTCCCCAGCACGAGCGCCACCGCAGTGGCGATGAGCGCCACCCCCAACGAGACGGCCAGCGCGTCCCACATGTCACCGCGGGCGAAGGCCTCGCCAAACCAACGCGTGGTCAACCCAGGGGGCGGGAAGGAGTAGGTCGACTCGTCGGTGGTGAAGGCGTACAGGAAAATGATCCACACGGGGACGTGCAGGAAGAGCAGCGCGCCGACGGCTCCCAGCCAGACGACGAAGGGCGCGCGCGGTTGGTCGGGCAGGGACTTAGAGCGCATCGAAGGCTCCCATCTTGCGGGCGATCAACAGGTAGACGATCATGATCGTGATCGGTCCCATGATGAAGGCCGCCGCCAGCGGAATGTTGCCCGAGGTGCCCTGATACGAGTAGACCGCCGTCCCGATGAACGGGCTGGAATTGCCCAGCGAGAGCGGCACGACGAAGTCCCCCAGGGTCAGCGAGAAGGTGAAGATCGACCCCGCCACCACGCCAGGGAAGGCCAGCGGCAGGATGACCGTGCGGAAGGTCTCGAAGGGCTTTGCGCCCAGGTCGCTGGAGGCCTCTTCGAGCGAGCGCGGAACCCGCTCCAACGCGGTCTGGATCGGCAGGACCATGTACGGCAGCCAGACGTAGGTGAAGGCCAGGAACATGCCGATCGAGGAGAGTCCCAGGGACGTACCGCCGATGTACGGCAGGGTCAGCAGCCAGTCGAGGACGCCGCGCAGGCCGATGTGTCCCAACATCCAGGTCAGGATGCCTTCCTTGGCGAGGATGAGACGCCAGGCGTAGACGCGCACCAGATAACTCGACCAGAGCGGAACCAACACCGCCAGATACATGAAGGACTTGACGCGCGGCGAGGCAAACTTGGCCATGTAATATCCGAGCGGAAAGGCCAGCGCGGCATCCGCCAGGGTGACGGCCGCCGCCATGAGCGTGGTGCGCGTGAAGATCTCGAGGTTGGCGCGCTCGAACAACTTGAAGTAGTTCTGCAGGGTGAACTGATACACCACCCTGCCCGTGAAGCCATCCAGATAGAAGAAGCTGTTCAGCAACAAGCTGAAAAGCGAGCCCAGATAGACCACCAGCATGTACAGCATGGGCGGACCCAGCAGCAGCCACAACACCAACTTGGGCCGCAGATACAGGTATGTGGACAGGCGTCTGAGCATCTCAGCCTCCGATCGTGCGCACGTGCTCACGGTCCCACAGCAGGCGCACGCGCTGGCCCTTGACCTTGAACACGTCCATCGAGGTGGTCTTGAGGTTCTGCTCGACCACCACCAGGTCGACGCCGCCCACTTCCACCAGGTAGCGCGTGTACAGGCCCAGGTAGATGACGTCCCGCACCAGGCCTTCGACGGCATATTGATCCGCTTCGGGCTGGGACGAGAGCGGCGCCAGGCGGATCTTCTCGGGGCGGATGGAGAAGCGCTCCTCCGAGCCCGTGATCTGCTTCGCCAGCGGACCGCTGATCAGATTCGAGACGCCGACGAAGCCCGCCACGAACGGCGTGGCAGGATGCTCGTACATCTCGGCGGGGCTGCCGACCTGTTCGATCTGGCCCTGATTGAAGACCGCGATGCGGTCGCTCATGGTCAGGGCCTCCTCCTGGTCGTGGGTGACAAAGATGAAGGTGATGCCCACGCGCTGCTGGATGGCCTTGAGTTCCACCTGCATTTGCTGACGCAGCTTGAGGTCCAGGGCGCCGAGCGGCTCATCGAGCAGAAGCACCTTGGGCTGGTTGATCAGGGCGCGGGCCAGGGCCACACGTTGACGCTGTCCGCCCGAGAGCTGGGACGGTTTGCGGTCGGCCAAGCCAGGCAGGCGGACGAGTTCCAGCATTTCTTCGGCGCGCTTCCTTTGCTCGGGTTTGGCGACCTTCTTGAGCATCAACCCATAGGCGATGTTCTCGCCGACGGTCATGTGCGGGAAGAGGGCGTAATCCTGAAAGACCGTGTTGACAGGCCGTTCATAGGGCGGCAGGGTCGAAACGTCCTGCCCGTATAACAAGATGCGCCCCGCGCTGGGACGCTCGAAGCCCGCGATCAGGCGCAGGCAGGTGGTCTTGCCCGAACCCGAGGGCCCGAGCATGGAAAAAAATTCACCGTCGCGCACTTCCATGCTGACGTTGTCCACCGCCCGCACCTCCCCGAAGTGACGCGTAACATGCTCGAAAATAATGGCTGAAGAACTCATCGTCGGTCCCGTCCAATCACAAAGCCCCACCGCGCCAGTTCCCTGACGCGGTGGGGAAAGCCGCTCGAAATCTACTGACTGCCCTTGATGGTGTTATAGGCCTCGACCCACTTGGAGTACGGAACCACGTCCGTGCCCGTGGGGGTCTTCCAGAAATAGATCTTGTCGAAATCGTTGAAGCCGTTGGTGGCGCAGCCCGCGTCGGTCAGCAGTTCGTTGCCCGTGCAGGCCGCAGGGACCGAGGGCACCGAGCCGAACCAGGCCGCCACGTCGCCCTGCACCTTGGGATCGAGCGAGTGCTCCATCCACATGTAAGCGCAGTTCGGGTGCGGGGCCTTGGCGTGCATCATGGTGGTGTCGGCCCAGCCCGTGGCGCCTTCCTGCGGGATGGTCGAGGCGATGGGCTTGCTGTCGAATTGCAGCAGGTTGACCTGATACGGCCACGAGGACGAAGCCGCTGTGCCTTCGTTGGTGAAGTCGTCCATCTGGACGGCCACATCGTGCCAGTAGCGGTTGACCAGCTTGCGCTGGTCGGTGAGCAGGGCCACGGCCGCGTCGAACTGCTTCTGGTTCAGCAGGTACGGGTCGGTGATGCCCAGCTCGGGATTGTTGTACTTCAGGTACAGGGCGGCGTCGGCGATGTAGATCGGGCCGTCATAGGCCTGCACGCGGCCCTTGTTCGATTTGCCGTCGGGCAGGTCCTGTTCCTTGAAGACCACGCCCCAGGTGGTGGGCGCCTCGGGGAACACGTCGGTGCTGTACATCAACACGTTCGGGCCCCACTGATACGGGGTCCCATAATGCACGCCATCCACCGTGTGCCAGGGCGCGTTCTGCAGGCGCTCGTCCACGTTCTTATAGGAAGGGATCAGGTCCAGGTTGATCGGCTGGACGGTGCCGCCCGCGATCAGGCGGTTGGAGGCGTCGCCCGAGGCGGTCACCAGGTCAAAGCCGCCGCCGAGCATCAACTGCACCATCTCGTCGGAGGTGGCCGCCACCTTCACGTTGACCTTGCAGCCTGTCTCCGCTTCGAAGGCGGTCACCCAGTCGTAGGCGGGATCCGACTCACCGCGCTCGATGTAGCCCGCCCAGGCGATGATATCCACCTCGCCCTCGCCCTTGCCCAGCGACTTCATGGGCTGGGCCGCGCCGCCTGCTCCTCCGCAGGCGGTCAGCACCAGGCTCGCCAGGGCCAGTACCGATAGAAATACAAACCATTTCGATTTCATGCGTCTCTTCTCCTTTGGGAATCATGGGTCGAATATTGAGGTTGGGCCGAGCTTCGTCACTTAAAACAAAAGACCACCTCCCTCCAAGCGTATTTGCCGTTGAAACGAATTCAAGGTCAGGGCACTCCACAACCAGCAGGATGGGACAGTGGAAAATCTGCGCGCATTATAGCGGAATCGACACGAGAGTCAAATACAATCTTCCGAAACGGAAAGACTAAAAGGAATAATTGTCGATTTTTAACTCATTTGGACCCGAAGGAAACAGGGTGAATTCGCCGTCCATACCCTGGCTTTCTTGATCCCCAAGGCGCTGAGGGCGCAGCGGTTCGGCTTCGCCCGCTCCTGGCTCGCTCCGCTCAACGCAAAGGATCGGAAATAAAGGGGTGGCTTGAAATGCCGCCTGACTCCGTCCTATAATGAATGGGGGTCGGGTCATCGTCGAAACAAGTCATCCCTGCGATCCAACCTGATTCCTGGAAGGAAATCCTATGGCTACCTCCAGAATGCGGATTCTGGCGCATTGGGTCGTGCTGGTCAGCCTGCTGACGGCAGGCCTGTCCATCCACGGGGGAAAGGCCGAGGCGCTCTCGCCCAGCGTGCGGGTTTCGGTCAGTTCGAGCGGCACACAGGCCAACGCTGGCTCCTCATGGGCCTCCATCTCCGCGGACGGACGCTACGTGGCCTTCGAATCAGGCGCGGACAACCTGGTCAGCGGGGACACGAACGGCGCGCCCGACATCTTCGTGCACGACCGCCTGACGGGTGAGACCACCCGCGCCTCGCTCGGCGCGGGCGGAACGCAGGCCAACAGCGGCTCGTATCGCGCCGCCATCTCGGGCGACGGCCGCTACGTGGGCTTCCTCTCGGGCGCCACCAACCTGGTCAGCGGGGACACCAACAACGTGGACGACGCCTTCGTCCACGACCGCCAGACGGGCGATACCGTGCGGGTCTCGGTCAGCTCGCTGGGCGAACAGGGCAACGACCAGACCGACAGTTCCCTCGTCCTCTCGGGGGATGGGCACTTTGCGGCCTTCTCCTCCTATGCCACCAACCTCGTGGACGGCGACAACAACACCAGGGCCGACATCTTCGTGCACGACCTGATCACGGGCCACACCGAACGGGTCAACGTATCCAGCGGCGAGGTCGAGGCCAATGGCAACACCTGGGAGCCGTCCATCTCGGCGGACGGAAACCTGGTGGTCTTCTCCTCGAGCGCCACCAATCTGGTGGCGGATGACGCGAACGACGCCCTGGACGTCTTCGTGCGGGACCGCCAGGCGGGCACCACCTTCCTGGCCACGGTCAACACGAGCGGCGAACAGGCCGACCGCGGCGGCAGCGAGGGGTCCCTCTCGGCGAGCGGACGATATGTGGTCTTCTCATCCCATTCGGAGAACCTGATAGAGGACGACATCTACGGGTATACGCAGGCCTTCCGTCACGACCTGCTCACGGGCGAGACGATCCTGGTCTCTTCGTATGACGACTACGGCCCGATGGTGGGACTCTCGGAACAAGCCGTCATCTCGTCGGACGGGCGCTATGCGGCCTTCGAGTTCGATGAAAAGGGCGACGGCCTGCCAGGGCGCAGGATCCAATTGCACGACTGCGTCACGGGCGAGACGACCGTCGTGGCCCCAGGCTATGACGAGACCGACTCCTTGGGCGGACCCGCGATCTCGAGCGACGGACGCTTCCTGGCCTTCCAATCCGATTCGCACACCATCGTCCCCAATGACACCAACGAGGCGAGCGACGTCTTCGAGCGCGAGGTATTCACGCCCGTGGCTAAGACCTACACCTCGGCTGGGGGCTACGACGGCTGGGTGATCGAATCGGGCGAGGACACCGAGGTCGGCGGGCATGTGGACTCGCAATCCACGCTGCTGTATGTGGGCGACGCCGCCAACGACCAGCAATACCGCGCGATCCTGCACTTCGACACCTCATCGCTGCCGAACAACGCCGTCATCACGCAGGCCGTGCTCAAGGTCAAGAAACAGGGCGTGACGGGCGGCAATCCCTTCAACTCGCTGGGGCCGCTGCTGGTGGACCTGCGCAAGCCCGCCTTCGGCGCGGCAGCCTTGGAAGCGACCGACTTCGAAGCGGCCGCGGACCTGAACGGCGGCGGCACTGTCGGCTCGGGCCTGAGCGCGGGCTGGTACACCGCCTTTCTGGACCCATCCGCCTATCCCCTCATCCACCCCTACGGCACCACCCAGATGCGGCTGCGCTTCACCCTGGACGACAACGACAACCACAACGCGGACTTCCTGAAGCTGTTCAGCGGGGATGCCGCCGTGGGCGACCAGCCCTACCTGTACCTCGAATACTACGTCCCGCTGGAGAAGTACCCAACCGTGTTGGCCATCCTGCGCACCTCCCCCAACCCCACCGACGCCAACCTGGTGACCTACATGGTGGTCTTCAGTGAATCCGTCACAGGCGTGGACGCAAGCGACTTCGCCCTGACTACCTCGGGGGTGGTCAACGCCTCGGTGACCTCGGTCAGCGGCTCGGGCGATACCTGGAGCGTGACGGTCCACACGGGCGCCTCATCAGGTACCCTGCGCCTGGACCTGGTGGACGACGACAGCATCCAGGACTCGATGTACAACCGCCTGGGCGGATACGACGCTGGCAACGGGGACTTCACGGGCGGGGAAGTCTACACCATCCTGCCGCATCCCGCCTTTGCGGACGTGCCCCTGGACTATTGGGCCTGGTCCTACATCGAAAGCATCTACCTGGCAGGCATCACAGGCGGCTGCGGCAACGGGAATTTCTGCCCCGATACGGCGGTCTCGCGCGCGCAGATGGCGGTCTTTCTGGAGCGCGGCATGCACGACTCGACCTTCACCCCGCCGCCTGCCACGGGGACGGTCTTCGGGGATGTGCCTTACGATTACTGGGCCGCGGCCTGGATCGAGCAACTGGCGGGCGACGCCGTCACGGGCGGCTGCGGCGGCGGGATGTACTGTCCTGAGGTCATCGTCAGCCGCGCGCAGATGGCGGTCTTCCTGCTGCGGGCGGAGCATGGCGCGGCCTACGTCCCGCCCGAGGTGGGCACGGGCACAGGCTTCACGGACGTCCCCGCCAGCTATTGGGCCGCCGCATGGATCAAGCAACTGGCAGCGGAGGGCATCACGGGCGGCTGCAGCAGCGGGCTCTTCTGCCCCGAGACGGCGGTCAACCGCGCGCAGATGGCGGTCTTCCTGCAACGCACCTTCCACCTGGCAATGCCGTAGCGCATCACATCCCCCTCTCGCAGAAAAGATTTGCGAGAGGGGGATAATATTTATATTCAACCAGCAGGAGGCATGAAAAACGTTGAAATATTCGCAAAATGCACAACCAAGCTTTCTCAAAAGCGATCGGATCCCCCCTGAGGGCAGAGATGCCCCCGCCACCCAGTTCCCCCCTGGATAAGCTGGAAAAGCGGGGATAGAGGATGGATAGAGGTTCGATAGAGGTTCGATAGAGGTTCAGCATGAGGGCGAGGTCCGCGCCACGTGGACCGCCAGCCCGACCACCACACCTGCCTACAGGTCCCCCGCCTACACCTATCGCACAGCATCCCCGAAGCATGGCGGAGGGGACACGGGACAGTACTGCTATAGCATCCCCTTTGGGGACATGGACGACCCCACCACCAGCGGCACGGCCGAGGGCCCTTCGACAGGCTCAGGGCATCGCTTCAGCCTGATGTTCTATCGCGAAGCATCCCGCAGCGCAGCGAAGGGACAACGCCCGCTGGTATGACCCTGCCCTCGGCAGGTTCGCTCAGGCGGATACGATGATTCCGCAAGAACATGGAACGCAGGCATGGGATCGCTATGCATATGTTAACAATAGTCCACTAAAATACATAGATTCATCAGGGCATGACCCAGAGGGAAATTGTTACGATAAGGGATATTGCGATAAAGATCCTGATTACACTAAAGTCTACATAGGTGGCGGAACACCAGCGGAGGTGCCTGGGTTTATTACAGACGGCCCGGCAGGCGCAAAGGGATGGGCTCGCTTACCTGAAGTAACTAGCGCTGCAGAAGATATTTTTGAAGGGATTACGGCTGGCGGAAGCCCAACTTTGAAAGTGTATTTAGTTTACAAAACCGACTCTGATGGAAATGTTACAGGTATTAACGTGGTTATAGAAAATTCTGGCGAGTCAAGCGTGACACTCGAAGAAATTACACTAACAGAAACGGAACTTCCTAACTTTACCGCCTGTACGGTGAATAAGACTTGTACTTTTAAGCCCAATGCCCCAGTCATTACAGACCCTGGACAAACAACTTTGGTTACAATATGCCAAAACTGCATGTCGGATGGCAGGACAGTATTTACTGCTCCGTTTTACAACAATAAGGATAATTTGATCGAGGTAAGATTAAGTGTGTCTATGTTATTTTCTGATATGTATACGACTGACTATATCTCAATTCCCATATATTACACAATACCACGGAGATACTAATGATGAAAAAAACTTTTTGTAGTTATATTTATATAATTTTCATTTCCGCATTGATTTTGACAAGTTGCATGAATTCCGAGCCTTCATACGACGCCGAACAATTGTTCGCGGAAATGTATAAAGATTGTTCTATGAATAAAGACTTGCGACTAAGCCCGGAGAAATCTGGTGATAATAACAGTAAAGATATGCAAGTACTGTTGGAGAGCATTTCTGATTCGTCTGTAATATTTCCAGCGGGTTTTAACATTCACATATTGCAGTTTGACAGTGGCGAAAATAATTGGATTGAGAAGGGGAATCGTATTCAGTACCTACCGCTGGATGCAAAATATATTATTGGGAAAAGTAATCCTAAAACTGAGTATAGCTACACATTTTTTTCGATTAGGCCAATAGTAGCTGCAAAGACACCCTTAAGAATTGTACTCTATGGGCATATTTATAAGAATGGCGTTGAAACGGAAGAATGCTCTGGCGCATTTACTGATATTGTTGTCGTTCCGTGAAATTTATATTCTCCAGCCGTATATGTTCGTTGACCTAACCAAACATCCGTCGTAATTGGCTGGCAATATCTAACAGTTCTTCAAAACACAACTCTGGTTCTGGCAGCAGTTATACTGCCGCCAGTTCATTTATGACGCCATCGAAAAGACCATGAACTTCTACCCTTTCGGACGCTCGTCCGTGTCCCCCTCTACAACACCGCATCCAGCATCAACGCCAGGCGGTGCAGATCACTCCGCCAACTCCACCGCCGCGCGGAAGGTGTGGTAGGCGCTCAGCATCTCCTCCACCTGGAAGCTGATCCGCGTCCCCTCGCGGCGCAGGCCAGGCATCAGTACTAATGTACTACCCGTGCAAACGCCATGTCCCATCAATAAATGACAAAAGTCACTGGAAAAATTAACTTCAAATGAGTAAATTATAGGCACCTGTGGGGGAAAGTTTCCACCACTTCCAAAAACACAAAAAATAAATGTCGTGAAAGGGGTTCGTCGTCATGAAGTTTCTTGCCAATCTGTTGGTCGTTTTCAGCCTGCTGTTAGGCCAGTTCAACCTGCCTTTGACCAGGCCTGTCAGCGCAAATATTAATGCCGCTCCTGCCGGGGATATCGCCACCCCCACTCCCACGGTTCCCCCGACTGAAACGCCAACTCCGATCGTCACAGAGACCATCCCCCCTGCGCCCATCAGCACCGAGGTGCCCACGGAGGAAGTTACTCCCCCGCCTGCTGAACCCCAAATCACGATCAACATGTATTCCACCCCTGGGTTTGTGACCCCCGGGGAGCCTATTACCGTCAATTGGTCCATTCAGGGGATCTCGGCCAGTGAGCATAAACTTTATCTTTCCATTGTTCTGCCTGAAGGCTTTACCCTCAAAGATTCCAATCTCGATTACAACGGGACCACTCGCACCCTGACGCTTCCCGTTCTCCAGGAAAGTGGCCAGTTCGACCTGCAGGCTGAGCAGCCCGCCGAAGACGCCCTCATGCTTGCCTCCCTGATGGAATCGAATACCTCTCTGGCCCAGTTCAGCCTGCCATTGCCCACCCACGAACAATTCACCGTGGACGAGACCGGCGGTGAGGTTGTAGCGGATGATGGAAACGTCACCATTACTTTCCCCGAGAATGTGCTCCCCGAGGAAACCACCATTTCCGTGGGCCTGCCAGGCGGTGAGGATGCACCTGTTCAATCCTTAAGTGGACATCCGATTGAGATCACAGCCACCACAAATTCAGATGATACCAAACTACATCGATTTGACCAACCCATCACCATTAGCATGCAATATGAAGGATTAAATATCCCAAAAGAAAGGCTTAATGACCTTTATGTATATTGGTACAATCCTGAGGCTAAAGGCTGGGAAGCCCTAGTCTCCAGTATTGACCCTGAAACACAAACAATCAGTACTGAGACAACCCATTTTTCTGTATTCGATATTGGCATCAATGACTGGCAGGCCACTCACTTGCCTACCGTAGACGGTTTCCAGGTATCACAGTTTACCGGCGCAGGCTCTTTCTCTCTACCTATTGACCTACCTGTCGGCCCAGGTGGACTGAAGCCCAGTTTAACGCTCAGCTACAACAGCCAGGTCATCGATCAAGCGAGGATTGACACGCAGGCATCCTGGGTGGGTATGGGTTGGTCCCTGGATGCACCTGCAATCGAAAGAGATACCCACGGAACAAGCTCGGATACAGGCGACGACACCTTTATGCTCTCCGTAGCAGGAGTCAGTACTCGTCTCGTCGACATGGGTTATGGTGGATATCAAGCACAAGATAAAAACTTTTGGCGTATAGAACGCAACAGTGTTGCAGATACCTGGACTGTTTGGGATAAAACTGGAAACATCTACTATTTTGGAGATGTAGCCGAAGAAAATGTAAATTCTACCTCCCATATGCTTTATCGATCCAGCGACATGCATGAATTAATTAGACAAACCTATCGCTGGGCCTTACGAAGACAGCAAAATATCTTTGGGAAATCCATCCTTTATACTTACACTAAAGAAACAAAAAGTTTATCGGTCATTAATGTCAATGGCGCGACCGTAACAGACACGGCAGATACGGCTATATATCCTGAGTACATTATCTACCCCAACAACCATTATCGTATTTGGTTTGAGAAGGAGGCCAGATGGGATTATTATGACGGTTGGAAGACGGACCAAGCATATCATAGCTTCCAAATGCAAAGATTGAAATCCTTGCACATTCAAAACTATGCCAGCGGCGCCTGGACCACGGTAAGTAAGTACAATTTTGGGTACGCCCCTAACAATTCGACAGAAATAATATTCCCTGGTGTTTCCGCCTGGCATCCTATTGAACAGCAATTGGGGAAGGTCACAACCCTAGTATCATTTGGACAGGAAGGACTGCCGGGATACACCTTTAACTATGCAGATAAACTCCATCTAACTTATGCAACCAATGGATATGGTGGTTCTGTACAGTTCGACTACGATTCCGACCCCAACCAAGTCCTCTATCAGCCATGGTATTACGATACCAATGCCCGCTTGACCTATACCGCCGAGTTTAAATTCGGGCCAAGCGGCGAAATGGGACTTTGCCTTAATGCTTCAGGAAATCAGGGCGGCTGGACTGCGCTAAGCGGAACTGTAAATTGCACTACTGGTGGCTACTTATCTGTACAAGGGACAGGCTATAACCCAACTACCCTGGTCTCTATCAGGCCTGGAGGGTATTACAAATTGACCATGACAGCTGGTGGCAATTCTCCTTCGGTAGGGCTATACAATGGTAGCACGGTTACCTCAGGAAATGGAACCAGTGCTTTCATATTGCTTCCCGCCACAGCATCCGTAGCTGCGCCCATCATCCAATCTACGACTGGTGGAACAGTTTATGTCAGTGATTACAAGATGCAGCTTCTGCCGACTTTCTATCGTGTGTATAGAAAGACAATTTCTGATGGAACAAATAGCTACACTTATGCCTACTCATATTCTGGTGCCGCGGTCAACGATACTGCCCATTCCCTGATGGCGCAAGCCTGCTACCCCAATCAGGTGGATTGTAATGAATACAACGAGGAACTGTCCGAGTTTCGCGGGCACGCCCAAGTAACCGAAACCTCCCCAGACGGCCGCCAGATCAAGACAACTTTCTGGCAGGACGATGCCAGAAAAGGCATGCCGATCAGCGTTGAAACCAGGGATTTGGCCAATGTCCTAATGAATTCGACCTTGTACACTTATGGAGTAACCTCTGCAGACATAGGCTTTTGGTC
This sequence comes from Chloroflexota bacterium, assembly GCA_016191845.1. Lineage (GTDB taxonomy): Bacteria > Chloroflexota > Anaerolineae > Anaerolineales > Villigracilaceae > JACPVF01. The sequence goes on along the minus strand of JACPVF010000016.1, from coordinate 323,126 downwards.
CTATTATCATATCCAGGGCTTTAAGCAATATTGGGTCTACACCGACACCGAAGAGCACCGCACCTACAATAATGACGGTGTGACTTATTCTTATACACTCACTGACAACACCTACGAAACCACCTACGGCAACCTGACCAGCACGACCGAGTCAGGTAGTACAGGCTTATTCCGAACCATCACCACGGAATACGTCCCAAATAGTGGGACCCCTTACCTGGTAGGTCTACCTGCCCGCCAGACTGTCACGAATGCTGGCGGAGCATTGATTGCTGAAACCTGGTCATTATATGACGGCCACACCTCATATTCATCCCAGCCTGACAACGGGAAACTAACCGGTCAACGCACTCTGATCAGGTGCATCAACAATGATTGCACCTCAACCAACAACCGGCGTTATAGTGATATTAAATACGCATATGATTCTTGGGGTAATCGTACAACCGTAAGTGCTTACAAAGATGAAGGACTCTGGGCATCTCCATTTATTGGGCTTCCTCAGAGCACGTACACCTGCTATGGCGAATTAGACCCGACTAATGGTTGTGGAGATTCTCAAAATACGGAGCAGTATTACACTTATCCTTCATGGATCCGAAATACAAAAGGCCAAACCACTTACATCACTTACGATTATGCCATGGGTGTTCCGCTCACCGAGACTGATCCCAACGGCGCTACGACGCGGGCGGAATATGATGAGTTTGGGAGAATCACCGATATTTTCCTTCCTGATAAGGACTCAGGGTTACCGCCATCGAATCCAAACTATTCCATCCACATGGAATATTACGACACCATTCCATTTACAACCCTTATCACTCAACATGTGGATGATTTATCACACCCCTACTACACAATAAAAAGAGTGTACGACGGCATGGGCAGGCAGGTACAATCCATTAGCTTTGAGGGTGGATACTTTACCCATCCACTGCCACTCACAGCCGTCTCTATGGAGACTGAATACCCGTCTGCCAGCACTACCCAGCAAAGCGCGCCGCACTTGATCGGCGACCCCGCAGAATACACGGTCACTACGTCCAATATCAATGCGCGCACATCCACGGTGACCGCGCCCGACGGCACCTCCACGGTCACCGCCACCAACGGCCTGACCAGCACCGTGACCGACCCGCGTGGCAATGTAACCACCAGTGTCAAGGATGTGTGGGGACGTACGCTCTCCGTCACCCCACCCACGGGACCTGCTGTCACTTATACCTACGACGAACAAGGGAATATGCTGACCGCCTCGCGCGGCGGCGTGACCACCTATTTAACCTATAACCAGGCCGGGCAGAAGATCGCCATGACCGACCCCGACATGGGCGGCTGGACCTACGACTACGATGCGCTGGGGAATATAACCTCCCAGACCGACGCGCGCGGTTGCACCCTAACCATGACCTACGATGCCCTCAACCGCATGACGGGCAAGTCTTCCAGCGGCGCATGTGGAACGCAGGTAAGCGCCACCTACACCTATGACACTGGCACGAATGGCATCTGACGCCGTACGTCCACCGTCAGCAATGGCATCACCAATTCCTGGACCTACGACAAACGCGGACGCGTCACCTCCGAGACCGTTCAGGATGGCAGTTCAACGCCATATACCACCAGCTACGAGTACAACCTGGCGGATATGCCCACAGATATGACCTACCCCGGCAACGGCGGCGAACACCTTAAGTATACCTACGACGAACTAAAGCGACTGGAGAGCCTGAAAAATACCGATAATTATTATTATGTGCAATCCAGCCACTACGATGCATCCTCCCGCCTGACCGACCGCACCCTCGGCAACGGCCTGACCCAGAAGTTCACCTATAATCCGTGGACCTCCGAAGGCGGCCGCCTGGACAATATCACATCTGGCACCTGGAACGGGTCCAGTTTCACCAGCACGTTGCAGAACCTGGATTACACCTACGATGCCTCGGGCAACATCACCCGCATCTACGACACGATCAACACGGAGACCCAGACCTTCACCTACGACACCCTCGACCGCCTGACCAGTGCCAAGGCCAGCGGCGCCAGCCAGGGCGCATACAACGAGACCTACACCTACGACCCCATCACGGGCAACCTGCAGGCCAGGGGCGATACGGTGACCACCAACGACCCGGGCACCAGCGGCCTGGCGGCCAAATGGAGCCTCGATGAGGCCAGCGGCCAGCGCAGCGACAGCCAGGGATTCAGCCACGTGAGCCCATCCAATACGGTTGGATACGCATTGGGACGCAATGGCAACGCCGCCAGTTTCAATTCCACCGCGCCTGGTGTGCTGACCCACACCGACAACTCCCAGCTCAGCACGGGCGATATCGACTTCACGCTGGTGGCCAGTTTCTATCCTGCCAGTTCCAGTGGTGTATCGGTGTTGGTCAACAAGGGCGCCAACGGCGATCCCAACGTGCGCGATTATGCCCTGATCCAGTCCAATTCCACCATCATCTTCGCCGTGGGCCGCGGCTCGACCAACGCTTCGGTATCCGCCTCCTTCAGCGGTGTCAACACCTGGCATACGGTGGTGGCCTGGCACGATTCGGTCAACAATACCATCAATATCCAGATCGACAACGGTACCCCCACCACGGCCAGTTACAGCGGCGGGGCCAGCGATTCCACCTATCCGCTCTCCATCGGTGGGCACGCCAACTCAACCTATGTTTTCAACGGGCGCATCGACGAGGTCTCGCTCTACAAGCGCATCTTGAGCGCCAACGAACGGACCTGGCTGTTCAACCCGGGCCTGGGCAACTTGGTCTCCTGGTGGACCATGAACGAGACCAGCGGCCAGCGCAATTACAGCCACTCTGCCAACCATTTGAGCGTCACGGGCACGGTCACCTCGGCAACGGGGCGACCCACCAGCACCAACGCGGCCAGTTTCAGTTCCAGCCCCACGGGCATATTGACCCGCACCGATAATGCACAACTCAGCACGGGCGACATCGACTTCACCTTGTCGGCCAATTTCTATGCCGCCTCTGTCAGCGGCGTGACCGTGCTGGTCAACAAGGGCTCCAGCACCGACCAGAATCAACGTGACTACGCCCTGATCCAGTCGAACAACACGCTGCTCTTCCGTGTGGGCAATGGCTCGACCAATGCCTCCGTCACCAGCACCACATTTACGGCCAATACCTGGCATACGGTGGTGGCCTGGCACGATTCTGTCAATGACACCATCAACATCCAGATCGACAACGGTACGGTGAGTTCTGCCAGCTACAGTGGCGGCGCAATGGACACCACTTACCCGCTCTCCATCGGCGGGCACGCCAACTCGACCTATGTCTTCAACGGGCGCATCGATGAGGTCTCGCTCTACAAACGTGTGTTGAACACCAATGAGCGCACCTGGCTGTATAATGCGGGCGCGGGCCGCACCTATACCGACCTGAGCGGCACTCCAGCCATGATCAATACGGTCAGTTACAGCTATGATGCCAACCATGCCCACGCAGTCAGCGCTCTTGCAGGCAATCAATACTATTACGACGCCAATGGCAACATGACCCAGCGCATCATTGGCACAGACACGTACCTCTTGGGCTACGATGCAGAAAACCGCATGGTGGAAGTGAAGAAAAATGGCTCTGTGGTAGCCACCTTCACCTACGATGCGGACGGCAAGCGCGTCAAGTCCGTCATGGGCACGGACACGATCCTCTTTGTAGGTGCGCATTACGAGGTCAAGAACGGCAACCAGATCACCCAGTACTACCTGGCAGGCACGACCCGCGTGGCCATGCGCAAGTACACCATTCCGCAGAGCATGAGCGTGGAATACCTGCTCAGTGACCACCTGGGCAGCACCTCGCTCACCACGGACGTAAACGGCGCAAAAGTGTTGGAATTGCGCTACAAGGCCTGGGGTGAGGTCCGCGCCACGTGGACCGCCAATCCGACCACCACGCCTGCCTACAGGTCCCCCGCCTACACCTACACGGGACAGTACTCCTACATGGATGACCCCACCACCAGCGGCGTGACCGAGGGCTTCGGGTTGATGTTCTACCAGTCACGTTGGTATGACCCTTATATTACCCACTTCGTCCAGGCGGACACGATTATCCCAGGTGGAGTTCAGGGGCTGGATAGATATGCCGCGATGAATAATAATCCGGTCAAACACATCGATCCGTCAGGGCATGATACGGAATGCGGAGTAGGGCAAACTGGTTGTACACATAAACCGAAATATACAAAGCCCACTACCCCAACAGCACCACCCACACCAACCACAACACCAACCCCTACTTCAGTAGGCGCTGTTTGTGGTAGTTGGCCTAATAATATGACGGGGCCGGGGCCGAATTGTGTTCAACAAACCACCCAGGGTGAAACCCATCTTGCGGGTTTGAATACGAGTGCTCCATTTGGATATTCTGTTATACCTATTGACTATCCAGGCGGAAATCCGCCAAAGCCCCAACAAAAAGAGAAAATTGCCTCCGCTGCACCGCAAGTTCTAATATGCTACAGTGCAGGAGTTGACTCTTGCCTCCTGTATGCAATGGAAACAAATAACCCTATTCAATCAATGGTACTGATAGGTGGAGCTTACTATGCCCAGACTGGTGTCAATCCTGACATCTTTATCGGGAAAGATACATTTACCACTGCAATAATCAACTTGAGTAAAAACATTAACATACTAATAATCTACGATGGCAACATTTTAGGTGATGTTGATGTTCCTACAGGAGGCAATATTCAGCATGTTGATGTCACTGGGCTTGAAGATCACACCACAGTTGATAATCCATCTTCGATTATATGGCCACAAGTTTGGGCTTGGATACAAGACCCCGCATATCAAGTGCGTTTTCCATAGTATCACGGAGGAACTTATTCATGGAGAATGTAAAAAAACAACTCATCGTTTTGGGAATATTGAGTTTTATGGCGGCTTGCGCGCCAAGCCCCAATGTCAAAAGCACCTGCATTCCGCCGCTTACAGACTTTGCATATTTCACCGGACAGGGAACCCCATATCCCGATGAACCAGTTGCTCCGTCAGATCCCTGGGTACTAGAAATGACCGTAGATCTGAAGAATCCTGTGTTTCTAGGCATCAGAGTACTTCCGAATAAGGATAAAGAATTCTGGTTTTGGGATATGGGTATTTGGCTTGCTGACCAAAGTTCTCTGCAACAGCAACTATTCATTTTGCGAACCGATGGAACCGGTCTTAAGCCAGTTCTATTGGATGATGCGGCTTATGAGTATAGTAACCCAATAACACATTTCTTTGTTGCCCCGGACAATTCGGTGTGGATTATCCGCCAACTTTCAACAGGCTCGCAGATACATATTTTGGAAAAATATGATGAGACCCTGGGTAAGATGATTCCGATTGTAAATCTGGGGGAAATAACACCCCCCTATCCCAATTTCAGTCATCAAAGTCCCATACTGATGGATGAAAAAACGGGAGTATTTTGGTTCCTTGTGCCCAATGGGTATATTTATAGTTACGATCCCGCGTCAGATAGTTTGATCCCACATATTTCGATCACAGACATGTATCCCACCGGAGCCGTAATGACATCCGACGGTACAATATATATGTACTTATTTAGACACGGGTTACCTATTGACGGAGAACACGATGCGCTTTTCTTGTACTCGCCACAGACAGAATCCATCGAACATGTTGGGATTGGTCTTGAGGTGGATGTTTTTAGAAAAAACTTGTTCATTGACCATACCGGGCGTTTGTGGGCAGGCAGTTTTGGCTGGCGAGAGCCAGATGGAAAATGGTATCAAGTAATCCGTCCCCCCGAATTTGTTAAAGCCGTTGTTGATGGCGGCGGTGATCGTCTTTATCATTGGCTTCCCCCGGATATTCGATTTGAAACCCTTAATGATGTATATTGGTTTACCGGGGAAGGTGGTACATACTCCCTCGATTTTAAGACAGGCGAATGGTGTTGGGTCTCTACCAGTCCAAATCTTGAAAAGGACACCGATGGTAATTTATGGATGCTTGTTGATAATGACCTCTATCGCCTGTCAGAGAGTCCATAATGTATTTTTATGGGTGACACTTTTGGCCCTAAACATTACCACCTTTTGTGGCCAAAGTGCATCACTCTGGAAACAGAGAAGTCTTATCGCTCAATTTACCCCTTCGACACTCCCTTTGTTCGCAGGGCAGGCTTTGACGCGGACGGAAAACGGGTAAAATCCGTCATGGACGGAGAGACCACCCTCTTCGTGGGCGCGCATTACGAGGTCAAGAACGGCAACCAGATCACCCAGTACTACCTGGCAGGCACGACCCGCGTGGCGACACTTGCACCGCACTGCGTTCGGTGCAGTGCAGGTGTGCGCAAGTACACCATTCCCCAGAACATGACCGTGGAATACCTGCTCAGTGACCATCTGGGCAGCACCTCGCTCACCACGGACGCCAACGGCGCAAAGGTGTTGGAATTGCGCTACAAGGCCTGGGGTGAGGTCCGCGCCTCGTGGACCGCCAGCCCGACCACCACGCCTGCCTACAGGTCCCCTGCCTACACCTATACGGGACAGTACAGCTACATGGACGACCCCACCACCAGCGGCACTGAGGGCTTTGGTCTCATGTTCTACAACGCCCGCTGGTATGACCCAGCGATAGGCAGGTTCGCTCAGGCGGATTCGATTGTCCCTGGCGGTGTGCAAGGACTGGATCGCTATGCCTACGTCAACAATTCGCCTTTGATGTATACAGATTGGTCAGGACATGACCCAAGGGATTCCAGTTGTTATGACCGTGGTTATTGTAAGGAACAAACAGATACTTGGGCGAAGGCCACAAAAACGACTTTTGTTATACTAGTCTGTGGCGTCAAGACCGGAAGAGCATGTGAAAAAGGCTCTTATGATAACAAAAAACCCCTTTCGGATTACGAAGAGTGGGCAGAGGAGAACGGATTGGAATCCGAATATTTCGGTTTTGAAGACGGAGATACTATAGGAGATGTTCAAGCAAAAATTGAGCAATTCATAAAAGACAATCCCATCTTACGGTTTATTTTGGTTGGACATAGCGCAGGCGCGGATGCGGCTTGGAATGCCGCGCTCGAACAGACACCAGACAATAATAAGAATTTCCCTCTAATTCACGGCGTCTTACTATTAGATCCTGGTAGGATGTTAATTAGTCGGACGGATATCAACACCAATATTAACGCATTGATTCAAAAGGGAGTTGACGTTAAATCATACAGTTCGATAGATTACCAGAATTTGGATACTGATGACACAGTAACCCTCCCAGCGATTACCCAACCGACCACTGTTCAGGCGCACACGGCTCTTGCAGTTGATAATACTTTTTTTGAACAATATACATCGCCAGTTCTAAATGGATGGGTATATGGACATTAGTGGTGCTGATCAAATCAAAGACTTTTCCTCTCATATGTATATGGATCAAAAAATGAAAATTCGAAAATTACTTCTAATATTGTCTGCGGCAACACTAATAATCATGGCCCTATTTGGCCTGACCTTGGCCAAACGGGAACAAACTGCTCTTGATTGTCTCAAGCCGCACCTTGTTGTGATCCCCTCACCCATGCCCCAGAAAAATCCGCGGACTGTAACCTTTGGACCTCATCTTGAAATCCCAATCTGGTGGAAACCCCAACTGAATGCGGAACAGCAGGCTCAATATGAGGATATTATGAATAAGCGTGGGTTTTATGCCGCATTGGATATGTTAGTTTACGATAATCAAGTTTGGATTGCACATGATGGTGGAGTAGTGCGCTTCGATGCTACGCATAACATCATCAAGACATATCGGGTACAAGTAGATTCGCTTCCAAAATACTATAGATTTTCCGCCCTTTATTTGCGAAACGGAGAGATTTGGGCGATTCTTTCCTCATCCATTTCCGTGCTAGTTAAGTACGATGTAGCCAAAGACGAATTTATAATTGCACATGATAAGGATAACCTGTTGAATCATGTGTATGGAGCAACAGTGGATGGCAAAACATTTATTGGAGAACTATCTGACGGGAAGTTGATATTTGTTCTGAGTGGGGAAATCTTCTCCTATAACCCTGAGAATCAAGAGGCAAAAAAATTGTCGGGATTAAAAACGGAATTTCGTTTAAATACCATTGCTGTCGCTAAAGACGATAGTATATGGTTTACGACCATGGACGACTACGTAATCCGTTCCTTAAACCCTTTGACAAGTCAGGTAAAGGAGTATGGTGAGCCGCCAAGTCTTGTCAAGGATAACGCGAACCAAACGGGCTTGGCAAGAGATTCTCTTCAGGCGATTACTATTGACAACCAAGGGCGAATCTGGGTAGGTTACTTTGACAGACTGGAGCCTGATAAAAGCGGAAACTACACATGGCGTGAGATAAAACGGTCGCCAATACTTGTAGATGATACTCATATCTACGACACCTACGATCGCGCAGTCTATGTATACAAATGGACTCCTGTATTCTCGGTGGCGCAGTTTTCCGACAGGAACATGTGGTTCGTAACAGGCGTTGGAGCTGTGTGGTATGATGCCAGTAAGGATAATTGGTGTTGGAGTTCAACTCAGTCATTTCCGGGGGATGCTTTTTCACCAATTGCGGAAGATGAAAACGGAAATGTCTGGATGGTTGATTATGATTTGGGTCAGATTTACAAATTAGAGCGATGATATGAGAATACCTCAGATCCGTTAAATCCGTGATGGGCAACACCACCCCCTTCTTCTTGGTTCCTTTCCTTTGTTTTCCAGTTCTGGCGGCAGTTGTACTGCCGCCAGTTCGTTTATGATGCCATCGAAAAGCTTATGAACTTCTCAGTCCTCATCCTGGCCTACAACACCATATCCAACATCCACGCCAGGAGCTGCCAGGCACATGCTCGTGGTCCAGGTTGTACAGCACACAGCAATTACCCCGCCAACTCCACCGCCGTGCGGAAGGTGTTGTAGGCGCTCAGCATCTCCTCCACCTGGAAGCTGACCCGCGTCCCCTCGCGGCGCAGGCCCGCGATCAGCGCGGCGTGGTCGGCCTGGCTCGATTTGGCGAACTCGATCCGCACCTGCACGGGCAGGTCCACGATAAAGGGCTCGGGCGCGTCGCCCTGCTCCAGCCGCGAGACACGTACATCCTGAGCTACAATGCCGACTGCGAAGCGTCCCTGTGGGGGAACCGTCTGGTACAGGTGCAAAAGAATAGCGCGGTCGTAGCCACCTTCACCTATGACGCGGATGGCAAGCGCGTTAAATCCGTCATGGGCACGGACACGATCCTCTTCGTAGGTACACATTACGAGGTCAAGAACGGCAACCAGATCACCCAGTACTACCTGGCAGGCACCACCCGCGTGGCGATGCGCAAGTACACCATCCCCCAGAACATGAGCGTGGAATACCTGCTCAGTGACCATCTGGGCAGCACCTCGCTCACCACGGACGTAAACGGCGCAAAGGTACTCGAATTGCGCTACAAGGCCTGGGGCGAGGTCCGCGCCACGTGGACCGCCAACCCGACCACCACGCCTGCCTACAGGTCCCCCGCCTACACCTATACGGGACAGTACTCCTACATGGACGACCCCACCACCAGCGGCACGGCTGAAGGCTTCGGCCTGATGTTCTACAACGCCCGCTGGTATGACCCCGCCCTCGGCAGATTTGCCCAGGCGGACAGCATAATACCTGAGCAAACACAAGGTGCACAGGCTTGGGATCATTATGCATACGTGAATAACAATCCTGTTAATGCTTCAGATCCTACTGGGCATCTTTGCGAAGATGAGGACGTAAATGGACATTGCCCGGGATATGTTCCGCCGTCTGGCCCCACAAGCAGAACACCAGCTCCTACTAGCACGCCCGACCCATCAGCTATAGTAGCAGTTCCGGCTCCCGTGGTAGCACCACCCGTATCAGCTTATACGGAAGATATTGGAGTAACAAACATTTTTCCAAATTCTTATCACTTTACTTTTCCTGCAGTTATATCATTCGGACCTAGTAATGCATATTCTAGTGGTGCCCCTGTTAATATTGGTAATGATGAACTGGATTTAGAACTTCCTTTTAATATTTCACTTAATGGTCCAGCGAATATTAAAGTTGACGCAGGAGACATCAGGTTTCAATATGCAGTTCCTGTAATGTTAACTGCGTATAAAGAACTACAGAGCGATGGAACTTACAAGACTACAAATATTTATTCTACCCCTATACACCAGGCGTGGGAGACTGAAGGATATATTACTCCTATATCAGCTCGCGCACCAGATAAGGTTATAAGTGGATCAATACCGAGTGGAACATTTGGGCCATTTTCTTGGAATGGCTTTCGCTTTAGTTGGCCGTAAAAAATAAACTACAATGCGACAGATATAGAGAGTAAGTAGAAGCCGTCTCAAAAATGGTTAAGTGCCTAAAATCGTTGAATTTTCCTTGTAAATTTGGGACTTTTACCTAGCAAGGGTATTTTTGAGACAATAGTATTATAGGATAGTGAGCGCCAAAGGATATTTTGAAGGGCGTGTTAGGAGCTTAATATCTTTTGGCGCTCTGTAATTATGATTTGCATTTGGACAAGGATGCATTTATGATTTATTTCTTTCTAATTTTGATACTATTCATTTGGTTGCTGGTGTCATTATTTCAAAGGTGGAAATACAAGAGGAGTCTAATGCTCGACTTTCCTCTATTTTTATTGTGTAGCATGTTGATTAGTTCCACCATAAGCTTGAACGTGTCCCTTGGTGAGTATCGCCAGATTAGTATCAACATAGTTTGGATACTTATTCTATATTGGCTTCATCTAAGGAAACCTGATGTAAATTTTATGTTTAGGGGCAGATTGATTAATCTGATCACAGGATTTATTATCGGTATCGTTTCTGGTGGGGCAGTTATATTAATCCTGTCTCTCGCTAGAATTCCAAATCAGGGCGAAAGTTTGAAATGGATTCCAGGGTCGATATTCTATTCTATGCAAATAGCAATCGCAGAGGAATTTGTGTTCCGTTGTTTATTCATGAATTACTTAAAAAAACATATTAACAATGAAACCCTTGTCAACCTTTTACAAGGGCTAATCTTTGGAATGTTTCATATTGGAAAATACTGGCAGTATCCATTTTTACTTTTCTTACCAATAGGTTCCGGATTGCTGTACGGATTAGCAGTTTTAAAACAAAAAAGTATATATGGCTCTATGGTTGCTCATATTTTACACAACCTGATAGTTCTTATGAATTATTCCTTTTGAACAGTCCCATTCCATGTTGAAATAACATGCTGATATGCCCCTCTAGCTCTGGCGGCAGTTGCACCGCCGCCAGTTCGTTTTTTATATCATCGAAAAGATGATGAACTTCTACCCTTTCGGGCACACGTCCGCATCCCAACCTACAACACCGCATCCAACATCAACGCCAAAAGCCGCCAAAAAATGCTCGTAGCCCAGCCGCCTTGTCCCCAGGCACCTTCCAGGCGCGCCAGGTGGTGTAGATCACCCCGCCAACTCCACCGCCGCGCGGAAGGTGCTGTAGGCGCTCAGCATCTCCTCCGCCTGGAAGCTGATCCGCGTCCCCTCGCGGCGCAAGTAAAGGTGTTTGGTCCACATATCTCCCTGCCTCCCTTGACTCTCTTTTGATTTACGATACACTTACTGCCATAAACATGGAGAAGAAACTCACCCGCGCCCAATGGGATGAATTACGCGACCAGTTCGAGCGCACACCTGACCCTGACGAAGGCTCATCTGCCTCGGGCGAACATTACATGCTCAATTACATTCTGAATCGTCTTGGCTATCACCCCATGTCGCGGCGCGAAGCCATGGATCTGGCAGAAAGGCTTTTATCGAATGGATGGGAAGACTAATCCCCCTGTCTGGCTCAAGCCAGGCGCGTTGGTCAAGGTGCAACACTGGTATGGCGTGGTCGAAGACGTGGCCATCTCGCAAAACCGTGTCATGGTCTTCATTAAATCCCCAAAGGGCGTGGTCCGCGCCCAACGCGACGCGGCGGAATGGCTGGAATATATCGAAGGCCAGATCGTCCCTGCCGAACCGTCCGCCTTCGAGCAGGAGATCACCCTCAACGTGCAGCGTGTCCAGAAAATGCTGGATGAACTGAACTCGTTCCGTGCCTTGGTTCAGGACCAGCAGTAGTCACTTTGGGGTTCAAAACAAGCCATTTGCCTACGCGCAAATCAAAAGAGATCCTGGGAAACCTAGGGTCTCTTTTGTCTTTCTTCACCCCGCCAACTCCACCACCGCGCGGAAGGTGTGGTAGGCGCTCAACATCTCCCCCGCCTGGAAGCTGACCCGCGTCCCTTCGCGGCGCAGGCCCGCGATCAGCTCGGCGTGGTCGGCCTGGCTCGATTTGGCGAACTCGATCCGCACCTGCACGGGCAGGTCCACGATGAAGGGCTCGGGCGCGTCGCCCTGCTCCAGCCGTGAGACGGCGCGCACCGCCGCCTCGTAGATCTCCTGCTGGGCCAGTTGCGGAGACCGGCACTCCGCCGAAAAACGTCCCAGCGCCTGCTTGACCACGGCCATCTCCAGCTCGCCCAGCAGCGCGGCCGTCTGCGCGCAGGCGGTCTGGTCGCCCGTCACCAGCAGGACGGGCACGCCGAAATGCCCCGCCACGGCGGCGTTCAAGCCGAACTCCCCCACCAGCACGTCGTTGAGCCACACGTTCATCACCGCCCCCGACCAGGTATGGTCGAGGATGGCGTTCTGCGTCCCCGCCCGCGCGTGATAGCCCACGAAGAAGACGCCGTCCACCGTCTCGTCCACGCCCTGCATCATGGATAAAGGCGCAGGCGACCCCGAGATCAGCCGCACGCGCGGGTCCAGTTCCTCGACCAGCAGGTTGGCCCCGTCATGGTGGCCGTCCACCGCCAGGACCTCGTCCGCGCCCGCATCGAAGGCCCCGCGCGCCGCCGCGTTGACGTCCTCGGTCATCAGTTTGCGGAAGCGGGCATACTCCGCGTGGCTGGGATTCACCTGGTCCCAGTTGACCACGCCCGTCACGCCTTCCATATCCGCTGCGATCAAGATTTTCATGGGTTCTCCTTTATGGTGCAAAATCGATAGGGAACGCGGACGAGCACAGACAACGCGGAAGGATACTAAAAAATCAGCGTCCACACCGCGCTGGCGTTCGGTGCAAGTGTCCGCGTTGATTCCGCGTCCGATATGCCTGCACTTTTTTCCTTTGTGACCTTCGTGTCCTTTGTGTTTAATCCGTCAAAAAAACGGTAGAGCCGATTTTCCAAACGCATTATAATCGCCCCAGACTTTCACCAAACGGAGGCAGGATGAGCGAGACGGCTATTTTTCCATTCACGGACGAACACAAGATGATCCGCAACGCGGCCCGCGACTTTGCGCAAAAGGAGATTGCGCCCATCGCGGCCCAGTTCGATGAAAGCGGCGAGTTCCCCTACGAGACCATCAAGAAGATGGGCGCGATGGGCTTCATGGGCGTGGAGGTGCCCGAGGCCTATGGCGGCGCAGGCCTGGACACGCTGTCGTATGTGTTGGCGATAGAAGAGATCTGCAAGGTGGACGCCGCGCACGGCGTGGTCATGTCGGTCAACAACTCGTTGTACTGCCACGGCATCCTGCAGTTCGGCACCGAGGAGCAGAAGAAGAAATTCCTCGCGCCCGTGGCCTCGGGTGAGGCCATCGGCGCCTACTCACTGACCGAGCCCCAGTCTGGTTCGGATGCGGGCACTATGCGCTCGCGCGCCGTCCGCGACGGGGATTTCTACGTGTTGAACGGACGCAAGTCCTGGGTCACCAGCGGCCCCGTGGCCGACTACGTGGTGGTCTTCATGATGACCGACCCCGGCAAAAAGCAGAAGGGCATCAGCGCCTTCCTGGTGGATGCCAAAACGCCTGGCTTCACGCGCGGCAAGAAGGAGCCCAAGCTCGGCATCCGCGCCTCGGCCACCAGCGAGCTGATCTTCGAAGACTGCCGCGTCCCCGCGGAGAACCGTCTCGGCGCGGAGGGCGAGGGCTTCAAGATCGCCATGACCGTGCTGGACGTGGGCCGCATCGGCATCGGCGCGCAGGCGCTGGGAATTGCCGAGGCCGCCTATGAGGCCGCCCGTGCCTACGCCACCGAACGCGAGGCCTTCGGCCAGAAGATCGGCGAGTTCCAGGGCACGGGCTTCAAGATCGCAGACATGAAGACCCGCATCGAGGCCGCGCGCCTGCTGGTCTACAACGCCGCCCTGGCCAAGGAACGCTCCAAGACCACGGGTGAGCGCTTCACCCTGCAATCCTCGATGGCCAAGTTGTTCGCCTCCGAGACCGCCATGTACTGCGCGCACGCCGCGGTGCAGATCCACGGCGGGATGGGCTTCAGCAAGGAGCTGCCCGTCGAGCGCTACTTCCGCGACGCCAAGATCACCGAGATCTACGAGGGTACCAGCGAGATCCAGCGCCTGGTCATCTCGCGCAGTGAACTCGGCCTCAAATAAATTCGGCATGACCGACTATCCGCTCTGGTCGCTGGCCTTGCTCTTCGCCGCGCTGGCAGGGACGTTCGCCCTGCTGGTCGTTGCGCGCCGCCAGGGCTGGGCCGAGCCGCCCATCGCGGAGTCCCAGCCCGAGGTCCAGGCGGGAGGGAATGGCAACCAGCTGAAAGCGGATCTCAAATCCCGCCTGGGGGCCTTCCTGCGCGAACATCGCTGGGGACTTTTGCTGGCGGCGGTCGGGCTGGCGGTGATCCTGTACCTGATCGTCTTCGCACCCGCCCAGCTGACGGGCCGCATCTCGATCACGCCGCGCGAACCTGGGCGCCCCTTCTTCTTCCTGCACTGGCAGCGCAACACGCTGGATGTCTTCTTCTACGAGGCCGCCCAACTCTATAACCTGGGGACGGGCCTGCTGGCCGTGGTCATGCTGCTCGCCGCCTGGCGCGGACGTTCGCTCCAACGCCTGCGTACCGCCCTGTTGTGGGGATTGCTCGGGCTGGCGGGCGCGGCCCAATGGTGCCTGGCGCGCGAACCCGGCTTCTGGTGGGGAGTTGGCCTGTACCTGGCCGCCGTGGCGGGACTGGCCTTCTGGGCCTGGACCACGCGCAGGCAGTCCCAGGCCGATGTGACCCAGCCCGTACGACTCTCGCGCGGCGCAGAGATCGCGCTGGTGCTGCTGGTCATGGCGCTGGCGGTCTTTGGTCGGCTGTTCGAGCTGCGCACCATCCCGTACGGCATCGAAGGCGACGAGGCCAAGTGGACGGGCGAGGTGGTCTGGCTCGGCATCCGCGGCCTGCCCGACCTCTCGGGCCTGTATCACCGCGACGCCCTGCCGACCAGCTTCTACATGCAGACGCCCTTCCACGAGATCTTCGGGCCGTCCATCTTCTCGGCGCGCCTGGCGGTGGCGGTCTTCAGCATCCTGGGCTGCCTGCTCTTCTACCTGCTCGTCAAGCGGATCGCCAACCTGCCGCTGGCCCTGCTGGCGGCCTGGCTGCTGAGCGGCTCGATCTTCGACATCAGCGCCAGCCGCCTGGCCAACGTGGAGAGCCACGTCAAGCTGTGGCCGATCCTGACGCTGCTGCTGCTGGCCTGGGCCATCCCCACCAAACGCTGGCAGGCTTACGCCGTCAGCGGCGTGGCGCTGGCTGTCGGCCTGCTGACCTACGACACGGTCTGGCCCCTGCTGGGACTGGCCCTGTTATTAACGATCCTCGAGATCAGCCGACAGGAAGAGGACTTTGGCGAAAAGGTCAAGCAGGTCACGGCCTTGCTGGCGCCCTCCCTGGCGGCCGTGCCCATCCTCATGCCATACTTCGCCAGCCGCGTCGTGTACTACGAGTTCGGCGCGAAGGGCTGGGGACACGGCGCCTCCACGCTCTGGTCGCATTTCACGGATGTGGTGTCCAGTTGGTTCCTCGCCATAAATACCGACTTCCTCTATAACCGTCCCGGGCCGCTGCTGAACGCCTTCCTGCTGCCCTGGCTGGTGCTGGGATTGATCGTCACCCTGGTCACGCTCCGCCAGCGCTTCTCTGCCTGGACCCTGGCCTGGTTCGCCCTCTTCACGCTGCCCGTGCCCATCGCCGCCCACTCTCCGCTCGGACGGCTGTACTATCCTGGCCTGCCCGCCGCCTATGCCCTGGCCGCGCTGGGGCTGTATCTCTTCGCCCGCGACGGTTTGCGCGCGCTGGGCAAAGCCTTCCACCCGCTCTTCCTGACCCTGTGCCTGGTGGTGGTGCTCTGGCTGCCGCTCATGAACCTGTACATCTACTTCAACGAGGTATCCGACCCGCATGACCGTCAGGTGCGGCGTGAGGTGGGCGAGATGGCCGCCGCGGCGGCGGGTCCCGACACCTTGGTGGTGCTGCCCAGCGTCCCGCGCGGCGACGAACCACTGAACAACGAGTATCAGATGATCGAGTTGTTCATGCTCCAGAAACTTCCTTCATCCGCCATTCCTGGTGCCTATACGCATGTTGCTTTGGAGGCTCTGCTCCCCGCCCTGCCACATGGCCTGACGGACCGTCCCAACCTGGAGATCATCCTCGATAAGGAGACCAACTCCGAGCAGGCGCAGCGGGACGCACTGACAGCCGCCCTGCAACGCTGCTACCCCAAGGGGACACTCCTCCAGGGCTATTTCTTCAACCGCTTTAGTTTGCCCGCCGCCGCCCTGGCCGACCCCGCCTGCATCGCCGCCGACCTGACCCTGCAGGTGCAGTCTGAGCGCGGGTTGAGCTGGTCGCTCTCGCAGGGGTCGGCCACGGGGCTGTCGCTGCGCTGCGAGGTCCAGAATGCGGACCATCAGTGGATCGAGGCCGAAGGCCTGCCCCTGTCCCCAGGCTGGCAGACCGAGACCGCCTTCGCCACCGATTGGAGCGGCAGCGGCTTCCTGCTGGATAATTACAACAGCCAGCCCATCCAGTACAGCTTCGACTCTCCCAGCGATGGCTCGATCTATCTGTGGCTGCGCACCCTCAAGCGGACTTCTGACGCCACCTCTGTACGGCTGACCCTGAACGACAAAACGGATACCGTGGCCGCGCCTGGGACGACGCTCCAGCAATGGAACTGGCAGCGGGTGGGACCCTTCCCCGTCCATACCGGCAGCAATACCCTCATCCTCGAACGTCCCTACACGGGTGACCCAATGTCCTTTATGGCCATCTTCATCGACACGCTGGTCATCACACCCGACTCCGCCTTCGACCCCACCCAGGATCAATACCAGCCCCTGCCCGTCCAGTCCCTGCGCTTCGACAAGCCGCAAAGCAACGGCTTGATCCCCCTCCACCTGGATCCAGGCAGCTACCGCTGTACCCTGCAAGCCGATAGCGACCAGAACCTGGTGGACGCATTCGGCCATGCGCCGCTGCAATCCAACCCCATCCTTTTCGACATCCAACCCTGAGAGCGCCATGAAAACCGTTCTCTTCCATCAACATGGCGGACCCGAGGTCCTGCAGTACACGGATTTCCCCACCCCCGAGCCCAAGCCAGGCGAGGCACTGGTGCGCCTGCGCGCAGCCTCCCTCAACCGCATGGACATCTTCGTCCGCAACGGCTGGCCTGGGCTCAAGTTGGAACTCCCCCACATCAACGGCGCCGACGGTGCAGGGGAAATTGTGGAAATTTCCTCTTCCCCATTTTCGCCGAAAACGGGAGAGACCGAGGGGGGGCTTAAAACTGGCGACCCCGTGGTCATCAACGCCAACCTGGGATGCGGCACCTGTGAAGCCTGCCAGCGCGGACAGGATAACCTGTGCAGCAACTGGCATCTGCTCGGTGAGACGGTACGCGGCACCTACGCGGAATATGTCTGCGTGTCCGTGCGCCAACTCTATCGCCTGCCCGCGGGCTTCGACTTCCACACCGCGGCCGCAGCGGCGCTGGTCTTCCAGACCGCCTGGCACTCGCTGGTCACGCGCGGCGGAGTACAGGCTGGCGAAACGGTGGTCATCGTCGGCGCGGGCGGCGGGGTCAACACCGCCAGCGTACAGATCGCGAAGTACCTCGGAGCGCAGGTCATCGTCGTCGGCTCGGATGCCAAGAAACTGGACCAGGTCCAGGCCCTCGGTGCGGACATCCTGATCGACCGTTCGCAGGAAGCCGACTGGTCCAAGGCGGTCTATCTCGCCACCCAAAAGCGCGGCGCGGACGTGGTGGTGGACAACGTCGGCACCACTTTCCCGTTGAGCCTGAAGGTCCTGCGCAAAGGCGGCCGCCTGTTAACAGTCGGCAACAGCGGTGGGCCGAAGTTCGAGATCGACAACCGCTTCGTCTTCGCCAAGCACCTCAGCATCCTCGGCTCCACCATGAGCACGCGCGCCGAGTTCACCCAGGTCATGGACCTGGTCACCTCGGGTAAAATCCACCCCGCGCTGGATCAGGCCTTCGATCTAAAGGATGCCGCCGCCGCCCAAACCCGCCTCGAGCGCCGAGAAAATTTCGGAAAGATCACACTACATATCTAATGTCCTTGCTTTGCCACTCACTTTGCTCGGGCTCGCAATGACACGATACGGAGACTTTTTTGCTCAAGAAGATTCACCTGTCCACCTGGTACGAGATCCTGCTCATCACCGCCGTGTTGGGCGTGCACCTGTATGCCGCCACGTCCGACGCCTTCAATTTCCCTGCCAGCTGGTTCACCCGTGACGACGCCTATTACTACTTCAAGGTCGCGCAGAACATCACCGAAGGCCACGGCATCACCTTCGATGGGGTCAACCCGACCAACGGCTATCATCCGCTGTGGATGCTGGTCAACATCCCCATCTTCGCACTGGCCCGCTTCGACCTGATCCTGCCGCTGCGCATCCTGCTGATGGTACAGGCTGCCCTCAGCGCCGCGACAGGCGTACTGCTTTTCCGCATGGTCAAAGGGACGGTCTCGCCCATGCTGGGCGTACTGGCCTCCGCCTGGTGGGTCACCGACCTGTACCTGCACTCCGCCATGTACGAGTTCGGCCTGGAGACGGGGCTGGCCGCCTTCACGGTGACGCTCCTGCTCTATCAGCTGTGGAAATTCGAGCGGACCTGGCGGACGGAGGGCGTATCCCTGCGGCGCGTGGCAGGGCTGGCCGTCTTTGCCATGCTGGCCATGTTCAGCCGCCTCGACCTGGTCTTCCTGGCCGTGCTGGCAGGCGCGTGGATCCTCCTGCGCGGCACCCGCCTGCGCTCCCTGCTCCCGCTGGACATTCTGCTGGCCGCCGTCAGCGTGCCTGCCTGCCTCCTCTACAGGCTGGGCCTGCCCGATTACTATCTCTACAAGAATGCGGCGGTCGTCATGCTGGCACTCTCGGTGGGGAGCAAATTCCTGGCGTATTTCTTCTTCGGCCTGTACCAGCCGCCCGCGACCGAATCGCTGGGGCAAACATTGAAGAAGGTTGCGCTGGCTGTGACCGCCAGCAGCCTCTTCACCACCGCTGTCATGCTGGCGGCGGCTCCCCTGCTGGGAAGTTTCCCGCGCGTCACGTTGATCTATGACTGGGTCTTCAACCTTATAGGCCTGATCCTGCTCCGCCTGTTGGCGCGGGCCTTCAGCCAGAACACGGACCGCACCGCACTCTCCCCCGTGGAATTGCTCAAGACCCACTGGCGGACCTGGCTCAAGGAAGGCCTGACCTTCTACGGCATCCTGGGCGGGGCATTATTGGCCTACATGGCTTTCAACAAGATCGTCATCGGCAGCGCCATGCCCGTCAGCGGGGAGATCAAACGCTGGTGGGGTACCTTCGGCTCCAAGGTGTACGGCGGCACGGCCCGCAGTCCGCTCTCGTTCTGGGCCGTCAACTTCGAAGGCGACTTCGATGCCTGGCGCCCCTTCACTGGCTGGATCGTCCGCGCGGGAAAGTTCTTTGCCAGCCTGCGCGGAGATTACCGCATCGACGATTACTACATCACCCTGCTGATCGCCATCGTCATCCTGTTCGTGTTCGTGCTGGCCTTTAACCGTCGTGAAGCGGTGCGCGGTGCGGCACACTTCAGCCTGCCTGTATTGCTGACGGCTTCCTTCATTCAAGTCCTTTCCTATAACCTGATGGGGTACGCGGCCCTGAAGGAATGGTACTGGATCATGCAGCCCATCCTGGCTGTGCTGACCCTTTCGCTCGTGATGGGAATCCTCGTCCGCCCGCTGATGAAGCTGAAGGTCGCGCAACTGGTCCTCTGGCTGGTCGTGGCGGGCGTGTTCCTCTCCAGGTTCTGGTTATTGGGCACAGCCATCGTGGAACGCATGCCGCACGGCCTGTACGGTCCCACGCTGCCGTACCTCGACTCGGTGCGCTTTCTCGAAGAGAATACCCCGCCTGGCTCGATGATCGGCATGACGGGTGGCGGAAATGTGGGTTATTACATCAAAGACCGCATCATCGTCAACATGGACGGCCTGATCAACAGTCCCGCCTACTTCGAAGCGCTCAAGGCGGGACAGGCCAATGACTATCTCGACCATATCGGACTGGACTATGTCTTCGCCAATTCGGGCATGCTCGAAGGCGTGCCCTATCGAAGTCAGTATGCCCTTGGAAGCACCATTGCCCGCTACGGCGGCAAGTCATTGATGAAGTTCAGCCCGTGAAAAATCGACCGCCTTTCCGTGTAACCCTATTATCCCTCGCGGTGTTAACGCTGACAGTGTGGAACCTCTTCCGCGCCTGGACGGCCTTCGCCTGGTGGGGTGTCCTGGCGGAGTTCACCCCCAGGCCAGGTCCGCTCTACATCGGGCTGACGGGCATCCTCTGGTCGATGCTGGGGCTGGTCCTCGTCTGGGGGCTGGATGGCGGAAGGCCCTGGGCGCCGCGACTCGCCCTCGGAGCGGGTTCCGTGTACACGGTCTGGTACTGGACCGACCGCCTGGTCCTGCAAACCGAACGGGCCAACTGGCCCTTCATCCTGTTCGTCAACCTGCTCGTGCTCGTCCTGATCGTTGTTATTTACAAGTCGGACTTTTTCCAGAGAGAGGCTTATGAGCGAAAATTTGAAGATCAAGCAATTGAATGAGCGCAAGGCGCGCACCCGCCTGGGCGGCGGCGCGGACCGCATCGATGCCCAGCACAAAAAGGGACGCCTGACCGCCCGTGAACGCCTGGACATCCTGCTCGACCGCGGCTCCTTCCGCGAGGTGGATGCCTTCGTCGTCCACCGCACCAGCGACTTCGGCCTGGACCAGCAAAAGGTCCCGAGCGACTCGGTCGTCACGGGCTGGGGCACCATCGAAGGCCGCCTGGTGTACGTCTACTCGCAGGATTTCACCGTCCTGGGCGGCAGCCTGGGCGAGGTCCATGCCGAGAAGATCTGCAAGATCATGGACATGGCCATGAAGAACGGCGCACCCGTCATTGGCTTGAACGACTCGGGCGGCGCGCGCATCCAGGAAGGCGTGGTGGCCCTGGCAGGCTACGCGGATATCTTCCTGCGCAACACCATGGCCTCGGGTGTCGTCCCGCAGATCTCCGCCATCATGGGGCCCTGCGCGGGCGGTGCGGTCTACTCCCCCGCCCTGACCGACTTCATCTTCATGGTCAAGAACTCCTCCTACATGTTCGTCACAGGGCCAGACGTGGTCAAGGCCGTGACCCACGAGGAGGTCTCGTTCGAGGATCTGGGCGGCGCGAGCATCCACTCGGAGAAATCAGGTGTGTGTCATGTGGCCGCCGACAGCGAAGCCGATACGCTTTACCTGATCCGCAAGCTGCTCGGTTACCTGCCGCAGAACAACATGGAAGATGCGCCCTTCGTGCAGGGCGACGATCCGCTGCGCATGGATGATTCGCTCAACGACATCGTCCCTGGGGACCCGAACAAACCCTACGATATCAAGGACGTCATCCGCCCCATCGTGGACGGCGGCGAGTTCTTCGAGATCCACGAGAACTATGCCCCGAACATCGTGGTCGGTTTTGCGCGCCTGGGCGGGCACTCGGTCGGCATCGTGGCGAACCAGCCTGCCGTCCTGGCGGGCGTACTCGACATCGACGCCAGCGAAAAGGGCGCGCGCTTCGTGCGCTTCTGCGACTCGTTCAATATCCCGATCATTACCTTCGAAGACGTGCCTGGCTTCCTGCCTGGCACCTTCCAGGAACACCACGGCATCATCCGCTCGGGCGCGAAGTTGCTCTACGCCTACTGCGAAGCGACCGTCCCCAAACTGACCGTCATCACACGCAAGGCGTACGGCGGCGCATACTGCGTCATGTCGTCCAAGCATATCCGCAGCGACGTGAACCTGGCCTGGCCCACCGCCGAGATCGCGGTCATGGGCCCCGACGGCGCGGTCAACATCATCTTCCGCAAGGAACTGGACAAGGCCGCCGATCCCCTCCAGCGCAAGGCCGAACTGGTGGCGGAATACAAGGAAAAGTTCGCCAGCCCTTACGTGGCGGCCGAACGCGGCTACGTGGACGACGTGATCGAACCCAAGGAGACCCGTCCGCGCCTGATCAACGCGCTGGAAATGCTCAGCAATAAACGCGACTCCAATCCCGCCAAGAAACACGGCAACATTCCCCTTTAGTGATTTGCAGGGCGGGGTCTCCCCGCCCACATGAGGATTCCAATGTTCAAAAAAGTATTGGTTGCCAACCGAGGCGAGATCGCCGTCCGCATCATCCGCGCCTGCCGCGAGCTCGGCATCGAGACCGTGGCCGTTTACTCCGAAGCGGACCGTCATGCCCTGCACGTGCGCTACGCCGACGAGGCCTACCTGCTCGGCCCCGCCCCGTCGCGCGAATCCTACCTGCGTGCCGACAAGATCCTGGACGTGATCCGCAAATCGGGCGCGGACGCCGTCCATCCTGGGTACGGTTTCCTGGCGGAGCGCGAAGACTTCGCCGCAGCCTGCCTGGACCTGGGCCTTGCCTTTATCGGACCCAAACCTTCGTCGATTGCAGCGATGGGCGACAAGGCCGAGGCGCGCGCCACGGTCATCAAGGCGGGTGTGCCCGTGGTGCCTGGCACCGAGGATGTCGGCAACCTGACCGACGACGACCTGCTGCGCGTTGCCCCGAAGATCGGCTTCCCGCTGCTCATCAAGGCCACGGCGGGCGGCGGCGGCAAGGGCATGCGCGAGGTCAAGAGCCTCGAAGAGATGCCGCTGCTGTTGCAGTCGGCCCGCCGCGAAGCGGAATCCGCTTTCGGCGACGGAGATGTCTACCTCGAAAAGCTGGTCGAGGGCGCGCGCCACATCGAGTTCCAGATCATGGCCGATTCACACGGCAACGTCATCCACCTGGGTGAGCGCGAATGCTCCATCCAGCGCCGCCACCAGAAGTTGATCGAGGAGGCCCCCTCGCCTTTCCTGGATGATGAACTGCGCGCAAAGATGGGCTCGGTGGCCGTCAAGGCCGCCCAGGCTGTGGACTACGTCAACGCGGGCACCATCGAGTTCCTGGTGGACAAGGACCGCAATTTCTACTTCCTCGAAATGAACACGCGTCTGCAGGTCGAACACCCCGTCACCGA
This sequence comes from Chloroflexota bacterium, assembly GCA_016191845.1. Lineage (GTDB taxonomy): Bacteria > Chloroflexota > Anaerolineae > Anaerolineales > Villigracilaceae > JACPVF01. Next base: position 299,662 of record JACPVF010000016.1, on the reverse strand, counting down.
GATGACCACGGGCGTGGACATCGTGGCCGAACAGATCCGCGTGGCGCGCGGACGCCAGCTCAGCTACACCCAGGAGCAGATCCAGTTCAACGGTCACGCCATCGAGTGCCGCATCAACGCCGAGGATCCATACAACAACTTCATGCCGTCCACGGGACGCATCACCCACAGCCTGCTCCCCACGGGACCAGGCGTCCGCGTGGACACAGGCGTTTATCCAGGCTTCGAGATCACGCCCTACTACGACCCGATGATCGCCAAGCTGATCGTGTGGGGCGAGACGCGCGCCCAGGCCATCCTGCGCATGCGCCGCGCGCTGGAAGAATATCGCATCGTGGGCGTGCGCACCAACATCCCCTTCCACCAGACCATGATGGATTCGCACCGCTTCATGGGCGGGCAGTACGATACCCGCTTCGTGGAAGAACGCTTCTCGATGGACACCGAACGTCAGGGCGACGACGTGCACGCCGAGATCGCGGCCGTGTTCGCCACCCTGGCAGCCCACCAGGAGACCGAGCGCTCGGCGCAGATCGTCCGCCGCGGCACGCGCGACGCCAGCAACTGGAAATGGGTCGGACGCTGGGAACGCATGCATCGTTGATGCAGGAGGAGAGACGCGATGAAATACGTGACCAGTGTTGAAGACAAGGAATTCGAGGTCGAGATCCTCGACGAAAAACACATCCGCATCGGCGAACGCCTGCTGGAGGTGAACTTCGAGTCGGTCAGCGGACAGCCCGTCTATTCGCTGATCGTGGACGGCAAGTCCTACGAGGCCTTCGTCTACCCGAGCGAGGAGGGCTGGCAGGTGCTCCTGCACGGACAGCAATACCCCGTCAAGGTGGTGGACGAGCGCGAGCGGCGGCTGCGCACGGCGGCAGGCGGCAGCACGGAGGGCGGCGGCGAGTTCCAACTCAAGGCGCCCATGCCAGGCCTGATCGTGGCCATCCCTGTGGCCGAGGAACAGCAGGTCGAAAAGGGACAGGTGCTGGTGGTGCTCGAGTCGATGAAGATGCAGAACGAGCTCAAGGCCCCACGCGCAGGCATCGTGCGCCACATCCGCGTCAAGGCGGGCGAGACCGTGGAGCAGCGCCAGATACTGCTGGCGTTACATTAGCAACGAGTCAAGATGAGCGACCAGGAAACCGAAGTCAAGTTCTTCGTGCGCGACCTGAAGCGAATCGAAGCGGGCCTTCTCGAAAGGAAGGCCCGTCTGATTCAGGCGCGCGTCTTCGAGCGCAACCTGCGCTTCGACCAGCCCGACAGCGGTCTGCGTGCCAAAGGAGAGGTCCTGCGCCTGCGGCAGGATACCGAGTCTCGTTTGACCTTCAAGGGTGCGAGCCAGATCGTGGAGGGAATCATCACCCGCCCCGAGTTGGAATTCACCGTCGGGGATTTCGAGACCGCGCGGAAATGTCTCGAAGCGCTCGGCTATCGGCAGGTGGCCGTCTACGAAAAATACCGCACCGTGTACGAACTCGGCGGCTGTCACATCATGCTGGATGAACTCCCTTATGGCGATTTCACCGAGATCGAAGGGACCAACATAGCGGACATCCGCTCTACGACGGAAACGCTTGGGCTGGACATGGCTGCCGCCGTCAAGGATAGTTATCTCGGCTTGTACGGGAAGCTGGCGAGACTCCTGGAACTGCCCGAAGGTCAGTTGACCTTCGAGATTGCCCGCGAATGGACCTTTCCGCTCGAGCGGGTGGACGTCCATCCAGCCGATCTGTAACAACGAACAGGCCATGCATACGCATGGCCTGTTGCTTTCAGAGACTCACTTCGTCCACTGCGGCAGTTTGGGCAGGGACTGCAGGTACAGCCAGATCGCCTGCAGTTCTTCGTCGTAGAAGAGGCGGTAATCCTTCCACGGCATGAATTCGGGATCCAGGTTGTGGCCGCCTGGCGTGACGCCCGTGCGGATGGTGTTGATGAACTGCTCTTCGGTCCAGCCCGCAAGCTCGCCGCCCGGCGTCAGGTTCGGCGAGATCTTGGTGATGGTTGGGTCGGGGAAGGGACCGCCCGCCAGGTCAGGGCCGTGACAAACATGGCAGTCGTTGGTATTGACCAGGTATTCCCCATATTCCACGCTGGCGGTACGCTCGGGCGCGCTGACATGCGTCTCGTGGCTCACCACCTCGACGGGCAAGGGTGCGATCACGCCCGCCGTGTAGAGGATCAATGCCAACGGCTTGAAATTCTTTCCGTTGGTCGTATGATCCACAGGCGGGATGGTCTTCAGATAGGCGATGATGGCGCCCAGGTCCTCGTCGCTCAAATGGGATGTGGAGGTCACAGCAGGCATGAACAAGGATTTGCCCTCGGGGTCGATCCCGTGGCGAATGGCGCGCACGTAATCCTCGGTGCTCTGAGCCTCACGCCCAAACCCGCCCTCGCCAGACGTAAGGTTGGCCGAGTCGATGGTGCCAAGCGGACCCGCGTTGAACCATTTTTCGATCCCGCTCAGGTCCGCGCCGTGGCAGCCCGCGCACAGGGTCTCCACGCGATGCTTGCCAAACTCCAGGCTGGCCTGGTCGGTGGGAAGTTCGATGTTCGAAGGTGGAAAATCATAGGTCTTGTTCATGCGCGCGGTCCCGAGCGCGAACATGGTCACCCCCACGATCAAGATGATTCCAATCAGCGTACCCAGCACGATCCCGATCCATTTCAAAACATTCTTCATTTCAATTCTCCTTATCAATAAAGTGGAACGGTCGATCTTTGACGATAAAATATGATTTATTTTATCCAATTTTAAGGAATTAGGGGAACCGATTGAGGAATTGGTACTTTTGATGCACCTCCCGCCCGCGCTTGACATTGTGACGCTTCCCACTATACTGGAGGCATGTCCACCTCATCACCCCTCAAGGGATTCGATAAACTGAGCAGTCACCTGCCCGTGTTGAAGAAACGCTTCGGCCTCGCGCGTCTGCTCCTCATCCCCGCGCTGATCGCTTTCCTCATCTATATGTTTTTCTCCATCGAAGATTCCACCTGGCAGTTATGGCTGCTGGATGGTGAGGTGGTCCTCGGCACACTCGGGTACGCAATTCTCAGTTTGTTCTTCCGCCTGAAAGATGCCTTGAAAGAGCAATACGGGCCAAAGGCATTCGAACTGGCATTCACACGGATTGCCCTGCCTGGCTTAACAATCGTTTTCTCGGTTGCGGCGCGCGTCGGCTACATCCCTGGGCCGCCGATTCCGCACTTTGTTGGATACCCCGTCCTGCCCATTCTGGGTGGCCTTCTGATCTTGATCGGCGCGATGTTGTGGATCCGCGCGGTGGATGCCATCGGTGTGGATTATTTGACCATGCTGTACGTCTACCATCCACGCGAAGGCCAGGTGGTGGACCACGCCATCTACGGCGTCATCCGCCACCCCGTCTATGCGGCTGGGTTGTGGATCATATTCGGGCTGGCCCTGCTCAACGGGACCTGGTTCGGGCCTGTGCTGGCGGTCTTCTTCCTGTTGGGCGTGTGGGGCTGGCTGCGGCTGGTCGAGGAAAAGGAATTGATCGAGCGCTTCGGTCCGTCCTATATCGAATATCGCAAACGGGTTCCCGCCTTCCTTCCACGTCCAGGGCAAATCCCTGTATTCTTCCACTTTCTGTTCACGGGGAGGTAACATGTCCGCTTTTGGCAAGCCACCCAGCGGTCTGCTCAAGTTCTTCTTCAAGGTGCCGCTCTACCTCCACAAAATGGGACTGGGCGGCTGGGAAAAATTGATCGGCGCGGAGTGGATGCTGATCGCCACCACGGGCCGCAAGACAGGCAAGCGCCGCGAGGCGATGGTCGATGTGATGGACTACGACAAGTCCACCGACACCTATTACATCGAAGCCGCCTATGGCGCCCGCGCCGACTGGTACAGGAACATCCAGAGCCATCCCGTCTTCGAGGCGCAGGTGGGGCGCAGAAAATTCCACGCGCGCGCCGCGCCCCTCTCCAATGCGGACACGGGCGAGATGCTCGTTCAGTTCTTTCATCGCAAACCCGCGTACACACGCTCCGTCATGGCCATGGTCGGCATGAAGTTCAAGGACGAGGACGAATTGCGCGCCCTCGGCTCGAACCTCACCCTGCTGGCCGTCCAACCCGAAAAAGAGTGAAGCATGTCCAAGATCCTGATCCTGGGCGGGTACGGATATACGGGCAAACTGCTTGCCAAATATCTGCTCGCCGAAACCGACGCCGAGATCGTCATCACAGGCCGCAGCCTGGACAAGGCCCAGGCCTTTGTGACTCAACTGGGGAACCCGCGCGCCTCCGCCCGTCAGGTGGATGCCACCATTGCAGCCACACTCCAGCCCGCGCTGCAAGGCGTGGACCTGTGCCTGGTCGCCGCACCGACGACGAGCCACGCCGAGACGGTCCTCTACGCCTGTCTGGCCGCAGGCGCGGATTACCTCGATGTTCAGCTTTCCGCGTCCAAACTAAAGGCGCTGCAAGCCGCTGAAGTTCAGATTCGTCAGGCAGGGCGCTGCTTCGTCACCGAGGCGGGCTTCCACCCTGGGCTGCCCTCGGCGATGGTGCGCTATGCAGCGAAAAAACTGGACCGCATCGAAAGCGCCGTCACCGCAGGTTACCTGAACATGGGTCACGGCCTGCCCTACACCGAAGCCGTGGATGAATTGATGGAAGGCTTCATCCATTATGAAGCGCAGGTCTTCAAGAACGGTGCGTGGACCAAACCCAGCGAGTGGTCGATGACCCAATTCGATTTCGGCTCTGAGATCGGGAAACGCTCGTGTTATTCGATGTTCTTCGAGGAATTGCGCAAGCTGCCTGAGATGTACCCGACCCTGAAAGAGACGGGCTTCTACATCTCAGGCTCCAACTGGATCGCGGACCTGCTTATCACCCCCATCGTCATGCTGGGACTGAAGCTCGCGCCGAAGAAGGGGCTCCGTCCGCTGGGCAAGCTGATGTGGTGGGGCATGCAGCAGTCGCCGCCGCCCTATGTGGTGATGATCGCCGTCGAAGCGAAGGGGCTAAAAAACGGGATGCAATCCACGGTCCGCGCCCAGGTCTCCCATCCCGATGGCTACGAGCTGACCGCCATCCCCGTCGTGGCCTACCTCAAGCAATACCTCGACGGCTCCGCCCGCCGCGTGGGCCTGCACCTGATGGGTCAACTGGCCGAACCCGAGCGCCTGTTCCACGATATGCAGTCGATGGGTGCCAAAGTTTGTGTCGAGGAAACTTCGTCCTGAGCGGAGCCGCGCTCTTTGCGGCGCAGTCGAAGGACGGAGTTCGTGCTGAGCGGAGAGCGGGCGCTCTTTCCCGCTCGGAGTCGAAGCGCAATGCATAACATGAGTTACCCCAAACAAACTCCCGCAGTTGTCTGCGGGAGTTTGTTTACCTCTCGATTTCCAGATCGCTCTTCCAGTGTACCGCCTGCACCTGACTCGATTCCCCCAGCAGAACAGGCAGCAGGGATTGGACCGCCCCCGCATCGCCCGAGGTGTAGAAACGCATCGAGCCCGCGCCCCCCTCGGAGCGTTTCAACCCGCCCGCCTCCAGCAGACGTCGCACCTGGCGCGCCACCGCGGGAGCGGGGTCGATCACCCGCACGTCCGTGCCGACGATCTGCTGGATGAGGGGAATCACGAATGGATAATGTGTGCAGCCCATCACCACCGTGTCGATGTGCTGCTCCATCATCGGCAGCAGCACCTCTTCGAGAATGGCCCGCGTGCGCGGACCGTCCAGGTCACCCTGCTCGACCTGCCCCACCAGGCCTGGACAGGTATGCTGCAAGACCTGCACGCCGTGGGCGAAGCGTTCCACCACCGAAGCATACAGCGCACCCTGGAAGGTGGCGGGCGTGGCCAGCACACCCACCACGCCCGTACGCGTGTGTTCGGCGGCAGGCTTGACGGCAGGCTCCATGCCCACAAAGGGCACCTCGGGGAATTTCTCGCGCAGATGCTTCAAGGCCGCCGCGGACGCCGTGTTGCAGGCCACCACGATCAGCTTGGCATTCTGCGCCAGCAGGAAGCGTGTGATGCCCTCCGAGAAATGCTGGATCTGCTGCATGGGACGCGGCCCGTACGGGACATGCCCCTGGTCGCCGAAATAGATCACGTCCTCTTCGGGCATTTGCGCGCGCATCGCCCGCAGCACGGACAATCCGCCCACGCCTGAGTCAAAGACACCAATGGGATGATTCTGTGAAGTCATGCTGAAATGATACTATGACAGGCCAGTTTCGTGTCCCCAGTATACGCTGTGTTAGGCGGCCGCTCATGCAGCTATTGTGACATGCACTGTTGCTCTTTTTGTGGACTCACTTCTATCAGCTCAACCCCGATAATTTATCCTTCATACTACCCCATATGCCCATATTCTCCACCTTGCATAAGTGTGCCATATTCAGGATTCACCTGCATGCCGATGAATTCTATATAGCATGACAATCTCGCCCTCCTTTATTCCTGCGACGAAGGGTAATCCTGTTCTAACAGCCTTGCAAACGAGTCTTAACACGATTCCAAACGAGTCTTAACAGGATTTCGAACCTGTTATAACAAGTTTTCAGCCCTCACAATTTCCATCATCAGGACAGGATTTTGATTGAAAACCACCTTTAGGAGCAGGATAAACTCGAAGCGCGGCTTCGCGAAATACTCGCCGCAGGTGCCGTATGCTGCCCTGAGCCTGTCAAAGGGTCGGTCCGCCCGTCCCGTGAGTGAAGCGAAACGGGATACACGCTGCGTTGGCTGGCGACTATTTGAGTATTTATTCTGCCTGCTCGTATGCAGATTTTATCCATGAAATCAGTTCAGCATCAACTTCCTTTGCGTCGGACAAATTAACGATGTAATTGCACATGCTTCCTTTTGGCTGTTCAAGCAGGCGTCTGTTTTTGTTAAAGTCCTTTGCATTGATACCTACCTCGAAGCGCGTATTGGTCTTGGGTCCAATCATTACAAACTGCTTTTTTCGTCGCAGGCTGATATACCCTTTTTTCGGAACGATCTCAAATGTACCAAATGTATTGATCTGCTTCATCAGTGCTTCGTGAATAGGACGGAAGCCCGACTTTGGACCTGTGTAAATTTCTTCGAGGACTGTTTGTAGGGACTTTCCTTCTGCGGCTCGCTCGCCATCAGATTTAAGAATGGCATGAGCTAATGCATTTGCGTCGCCATGACCCAAGCCGAGTGTGGTTTTGAGAAAGTCGCGTATTTCCCCGTGTTTGGATAATCCACTTTGTTTGACAATTGATGCAATTTCTGTGAGCGATTTCCCTGTTTTCTTTTGGATATTATCAAGTTGGGTTTGAACTGCCTTGTCAAGTGAACTCATGGTAATTCCTTTGGTTACTTAATTCAACAATAATGTCATTACTATTTTTTACGAAGCCAGCCAACGAAAGTAAGGCAGAAATACCTATTTTTCAGCCTTCCATAATATTTGGTTGATATGCCCATCTTGCGACTTTATATTCTTATATGACCTTTGCATGATTTGTTCGAGGATTGGCAACTCCACATCGTTAAGATACTTGATGTAAACACAGTACCCAGTAGTAGTATGCTTACCTAACTTAGTCAGTAATTCAGAGTAACGTGCTGTGCCGTCCATCAGGTAGACAGTTATCTTACCTTTTCTTGGATAAAAGCCAATGATGAAACTGTCACCTTCGCGCCCACTGTCGTATTTGTAATGATAAGAGTCAAATCCAATCGTACCTACATTCCACAACTTAGGCTTACTTCCACTAATCTCCCTCATCATTTCAATAAGCACTTTGCTATCTTTTAGGGTTTGCTCATCAAGTGAAGCAATAAACTCTTTAACCGAAGTGGTGTCTTGCGTGGACTTGCTTCTAGATGAAGCGATTGTTTTTGTCATGGGTATTCTCCTTCATGAAATTGTAGAACTTATGTTCTGTCTCGTCAAGAAGGAAATATACTAGATTCCGAACCTGCTAAGCGCCCAACGGCTTGCGGCATCGTCCCCGAGCGGAGCAAGTGGGATACCTGTGTGTGTGTCTCGACAGGCTCGACAACCAGGCGGGCGTGGACAATGCTTGGGAGCAGGGAAAACTCGAAGCTCAAAAAACGGCTTGAAAACGCGCAAAATCCCACTTGTTGGATGCACACTTTGTTGGGCGTTTTTGAGCCTACCAAAACGATAACTGGACGAAACCACGCCAATATCCAAAGCCTATGTGTCCATTTTTCTCAGTATTTCTAACAATTTCGTTGTTGTATTCCAGTTGCGGATGGTCATGGATTTATAGAATGATGTTTCCATGATTTTATTAAGACGACTTTTGGTGCGTTGGGAACTGAGACGTTGTGAGTAGATTACGCCATTACCTGCCCAGACTTGATCGACCCCCTCTCGAGGACTGAATGCAGGCATAACCTGAGCCGAATCAATACCCATCAGAAAAATTGCATCACTGTGATACTTCTCGGGCTGCTCACCAAAGCCTTTTGGCTTGTTATCAATGACGGCCTGGAATTGCTTGTAAGTCAATACCAAAACTTTGACGAACCCATCATCAAGTTTGAAGTTTACAGGTAAAGTCCCTTCAATCTTGGCTTTTACATCGTTGGCGCGTTTGTCGGATTTTAAGATTACATTACCACTGGCAATATATGTCGAAACATTGAAAAATCCTTGTTCTTCCAGACATTTTCTCAAACCTGCCATCGGTACTGTATTTTTGCCGCCAACATTGATGCCGCGTAAAAGGATTACATAGGTATTCATTGTTCCTTGATTCCTAACGGTTTTTTTCTAAACAGAATGCAATGAACTCAAACGCCCAACAGCTTGCGGCATCGTCCCCGAGCAAAACAAAACGGAGTGCACGTTTTGTTAGGCATCATTGCTATTAGAGTGGGACTCGTGTGCCTGATGTACAGTGTACTCAAGCCATACAATCCCACTGGGAAATACTCGTTGAGAAGTTAAAGTGAGCATGTGTTGAAGTGCCGAGGTTGGGAGCAGAGGACGTCCTCCCCCAACAAGATAGGGATGATTGCCGGTTCGATGGTGTCGACACAACCTAAATCAAGCAGACTTTGGAATAGCTTGCCTCCGCCGAACAACCAAATATCCTTTCCAGGTTGCGAACGCAGTTCCTTGAGTTTTGTCTGAATATCTTCGGAGATAATGGTCACCTGAGGGTGATCTTCTTGCCGAAGAGTTTGCGAGAAGACCAGAGCGGTCTTTCCCCAGAATCCGTCGGCATCTTTGACTAACCCCTCGTAGGTAAGGCGACCCATGAGCAACGTGTCGAACTGATCGAACAAGGCGCCGAAATCGATATCAGGTTCATTGACGATCCAGCCGGTTGAGCCAGCTGTGTCTGCAATGTATCCATCTAGACTGCACGCAACTTGGTATCGAATCCTACGCATAAAGCCTCCAATTTTTGGGTAACCTGTAAAAAAGTACACGCAATCTAATTATATTATAGGCGATGGCTAACGGTCTGCGGCATCGTCCCCGAGCGGAGCGAGTGGGATACTTGCGTGTGTCTCGACAGGCTCGACAACAGGGCGGGCGTGGACTCCGCTTGGGAACAGGGAAAACCCAAAGCTAGGAAAGCGCTTGTAAACCGCGCAGAATCCCACTTGTCGGGTGCACGCTGCGCTAGGCGCTTTTTGACTTTTAATCACTTAGAAATTCTAACACTTTGTAGTTTATCAAGCTCGCCTGAGCAAAATTCAGGTCATGACCTGCTTTAGAAATAACTTCGGTCTTGATTTGGGGGGCAATTTTATTTAGTCGCTGAATGGCTTTTTGTGGCGAGAAGGTTTTTTCATTTTCTCCTACTAAAAACAGAGTAGGGGCCCGAAGATTGTATATTTCACTTTCTTTCGTTGCTGTCGGATTGACGATTGCCTTTGGCTTGAAACATTTTCCAGCCAGTCGCATGTCTTCATAAACACCCTCAACTAAATTTTGAGATTGCTCATCCTTCTTTGCCGTGTCCTGAAATAACCAATAAACGAAGTTTTTGAAAAAGACGGGTGAGACAAAGGAAAGGAGAAGACGAAAAATAAAGGCTGGATTCATTGAGACGATAGTAGGGTGCGCCAAAAGGACAAGTTTCCTTACTCTTTTGGGGAAACGCAGAGCGTATTGATGTGCTAACCAACTGCCATAAGAAAGCCCTAACAAATTTATGTGATCGTCAAGGTCAAGCGCGGTAAATAATTCATCTAGCCAATTCGTCAAATCTTTTGGACTAGACAGCGTACGTGTGTAAATACTACGTCCGCAATCATAAATATTATCTATCGCATAAGTTCGATATTTTTGAGACAATGCTTCGATGTTTGGAATCCACATTAGCGAGTTGAAGACGCTGGCAGGTAATAGAACAAGCGGTGAAGTGTTATTCACTCCGCTAATTCTCACGAGAGTTTGACCAAAAGAAGTGGCTACCATTCTTGTTTCGGATGCCACAGTCCATCCTTCCGCCCTGTGGTCGTAGAACGCCAAATATTGCTGTTTGGCTTGGTCTGATCTAAAGGGATGAAATGGTTCGATCTTCATATTTCGTATATTTTCTGTGAAGCGTCTAACGGCTTGTGTCAGGGGCGGCGGACGGGCGTGGATTCTGCTTGGGAGCAGGGAAGACTCGAAGCCACGCTTCGCGAAATGCTCGCCGCAGGTGCCACACGCCGCGAAGGCAATCCCACACCGCCTGCCCTGAGCCTGTCGAAGGGTCAGGCCGGTCGCCCCGTGAGCGAAGCAAAACGGGGTGCACGCTGTGTTAGACCGCACATGAAATCACGACTAGCTTTGTCTCCGATCAACCTGACGTCGTACCACCCGAGAACCGAGTAGGACGCAGTCTGAACATGTAGATCGCCCAACCAAGCGTGTCGCGTCCCCAACGTAGGTATGCCGCCTTCGCCTTGCTCACTCGCTCAGCCACCTCCGTCAAGTCCGGATCATCTGGATGGGTGCGAGCGTACCCGTCTGCTGCAAACCATTGGAGACCCTCATACCTGTCCCAGTCGTCCTTACTGCTCACGATGGTGTGAACGAGTTCCATGCCTCGCCGCTCTCCAGCTTCTGCATTCGAGGAATGGCTCCCGAAGTCCTCTCGCACACACTCCAATGCCTCTAGATAATCCCCTGACGGCTCCTGCCGCCAGTATGGCTCTCCTACGATCACCCAGCCGCCAGGCCTCACCATCCTGTTCAGCGCTTCGAGTGTATTTGCATGCCCCCCGAAGACCCAGCTGGCTCCGATACATGACGCCAGATCTAAGCTGTGCGGCTCGTCTGGCTTGAAATCCGATCCATTCATCTCAGTGAAGATGATGTCGGCACCTGATGCCCGCGCCTCGAGCCTTCTCTTCGCATCGGCGATATGGAAAGGAGAAATATCGATCCCTATCCCACGAGCGCGATAGGTTTCGGCTAGGCGAATCAGGAACTCGCCCTTTCCACACGCAATGTCGACCACCTGCGCGTCGGTCGGAAGGCACAGAAGCTCGACGAGACGCGTCAGTTTCTCTTCGCTCGTAGGATTGCATATTACATGTTCACGGTGAGTAATGTCGTAGAACTTCCATATGTCCATGAGTCATTCCTTCGGCGGCCTAACGGTTTACGGCATCGTCCCCGAGCGGAGCGAGTGGGATACCTGCGTGTGGGCGGGCGTGGATTCTGCTTGGGAGCAGAAAAAACTCGAAGCCAGAAAAATGCCGCACGCCGTTGAAGGTGGCAGTCCCAAACGTCAAACGCACACTTTGTTAGCCTGCGTTTTCCTTGACTTTAGAATAACGTGTATAGATACTACTGATGATTAATAATCCAATTGGAGGACAAACAATGCTGGGTATTAAGAGACAAAGAACTGGTGTAAAAAAACTTCCTTCAAATAACTGCCAGTATTTTATCGTACCATCAGACATTAGTGCGTAATAAGTGCTGAAGCCTCCGCCTTCAGGCATACCAGGCTGGTAAGTTTGAATACATTCGATTACTTTGCCTGATGGATTTCTCGGAAATTGTTCGTCGAAGCCTTCGCAGTTGTTTTTTCGGATTGTGTTTTCTGCTTGAACTGGATAAATTTCGCCGATATCTTTCACTAAGACCCATTTATGACAGTCGTTATCATTGGCACAAGTCATGTGCGCCGAAAACACAAGACCCTCGTTCGTTTTTACCCATACTCTAAATGGATCGGCATTAACGATTTGAATTACGGGCGACGATAGACTTGGTAATAATTTCCAAAATTTGAACGCGCCACGTTGGAACAAGACTGAAAGAAAATTTGACACAATACAAATGTTCAATAAGACAAGAAACGAAACAAGCCAGTTGGCAACTCTTCTTTTGGTTTCTTGGCTTTGTTGCATTTTTTCTCTTCAACTAGCGACTTGAAGCCTTAGCAAGCTAACGGTGTGCGTTACTTGCTGGCGGGAGGGACAAGATAACGCTATTTTAGCGGAACTTACTTGAGCCAAGAAAAAGCTCAAAAAACGCGGCACGTACCCGCCAGTCAAGTGCACGCTGTGTTAGGCGATTTGCGAATAATCGATAGTTTGAAAAGGATCTGGTTCATCTTTCAAAATTTGCCAATCAAAATCATAACGCAAATCTTGAGACCAATCATCAGGGAATTTCACACGGAAGTATTCACCGATTCCACTCTCCATTCCATCATTAGGGCCTTCTAACGCCAAAAGACTGGAACTTGGCGAAAAATCTTCTCTGTGAAACTGTGCAGATAGGATCACGAGAACACCACAACATGCATCAAGAAGGTGGTCGAACGTAGCTTGTTTAAAACCTGAGAGCCGGTCATGTTTAGCGGTATTGTATGCTTCATACCAATCAAGCTTGCCACCAGTTGACCAGTTGACAAAAGGAGAGCGAATAAATTTTGTCCCGTTCCAATATGGAACTTTTACTTGATATGACGAGAGATGATGAGTGGCATTGATTTTCTTGTAATCTCCCATATTCATATCAATTTCTTCACCCTTTTTATTCTTCTTGGTATATCCATTTTCTTTCAAGATAGCTTTGCAATTTGCTTCAACTTCCACGCAGGCTCGAAGTAGCAACGCATGTACACGATAAGAAAAACAAACAAGATTTTCATCGGCGGGCTCAATGTAATCGAAAAGTTCCTGCAAATCCTTCTGAAGGAGCAAAAATCCACGAATATAGTGTTCAGGGGATTGTGCGAATTTAGGATGAGTGAGGTACTGCCCTGAATATCTTCCATTCACAAATTGACGACAAGTTCTTCGATATGGACGATTAACCAAGATTTTTTACCTCCTGATCATTATTTGGGGTTTTAGCCCGCTAAAGATTAAAAAGCCCTGAACTATTTTGCACATTCTAACACCCCGAGAAATAGCCTGCAATGTCTACAAACCTACTGCCCAAAGAGTCGTCTCTATGGCTTATTCTTCCTGCGCACATACAACAGCTTCTCGACCTGTGCCACCACCTTCCCCTGTGCATCGAGGACATCCACGCTGAAGGTCGGCTCGACCTTGCCGTCGCGGTCGGCCGCCGCGCGGATCTCGTCCACGCGGGATTGCGGGATGTGGAAATGCGCCCGCACGGTCCCACGCCCAGGGCTGACGAAGCGAATACTGGCAGCCTTGTCCCAGACGATGTAGTCACCCCCGAGCGCACGCATCAGGATCAACATGAACCACGGGTCGCACATGGCATACAACGATCCGCCAAAATGTACGCCCACGATGTTGCGATTGAACGCCGTCAATTTCATCTCGACGTCGATCGTGCGCTCGTCCACGTAATGAGACCGAATCCCTGCCCCCAGCATGGGCGGATAGAAATTCACCCACCGTTCGCGCAGCCGAGTCCAGAAGCTCACTTCTTTTCCGCCGCCTCCACCAACGAACGGAACAATCGCTGCATGGACGGCTGGTCGGTCAGCCATTCGGGGTGCCACTGCACGGCCAGCGCATACGGATGCTCGGGCATCTCCACGACCTCCACCAGCCCGTCCGAGGAATGGCCGACCGCCTTGAGCACAGGCGCGATATCCTTCAGCCCCTGGTGATGCAGCGAGTTGACTCGCAACAGGGTCTCACCGAAGATCTCCGTCGCGCGGCTGGACTCGTCCACGTTGACGGAGTGCACCAGGGTGCGACGCAGGTTGCCAGGGTAATCGTGGTCGAGCGCGTTCGGGAGTTGATCCCGCAGATGCGTGTACAGCGTCCCGCCCAGGGCCACGTTCATCAATTGGGCGCCGCGGCAAATCCCCAGCATGGGCTTGCCGCCCTCCGCCGCGGAACGCAGCAACGCCAGTTCAGCGGAATCCCGCATCGGGTCCACGCCATCGATGCGCGGATGGGCGTCGCCCTCGAAGTGGTCGAGCGAGATGTCCCCACCGCCCGAGAAGAGGATCCCATCCAGGCGCGCATACAGGTCCATCAGGATTCCCTCGGGCAGGTTGCACGAGATGGGAACCGCCACCCCGCCCGCGCCTGTCACCGCGTTGACATAGGAATGCTGCAAGGCAATGATCGGATGCCCATCGATATCCTTGCCATTGCGCGTGGTGATGCCGATCAACGGTCTGGACATGCTAACTCCTTAACCTTTATATTGAGGAAACCTGGCATAAATCATTTCCAGAATTCTTTGGGCGTCTACAAAATCAATAGCCCTGCCAAATGCACGATACCGCTTTAAGCCACGATTATGCCACATCATCAATGCTGGCATGTTTGAATTGATAAACGGAGAACGCTTTACAGCAACATTCGTACTGGCAAATGGAAACATGGTTGTTATTTTTTTTATATTCTCTGCTGGGAATTCCTTGGTGCTTTTGAAACTCGAACCATATTTTTCAATTCTTACAGAAAGAGCATCGATCTCGATGATCTCTTTGTCAAAGATGTATTCGAGCGCCTCCTGGAATTTTGTATAAATGAGATATAAAACCAATCCGCCTACCAAAACCCGAACAGGAATGTTCAAGCTCCTAGGCAAGTAATTTTGCAGGAGCGAAATCACGACCAATCCAAGAATAGGCAAAGCGCATAACCCCATGATCAACAATTGAAATATTTCCATGGTAAACCATACCCACCTTTTTTTAGTATTGACGGTAATTTTGACGGAACCGATTGTGTCATCAACAATAATATTCTCAGGAAGTGAAGTTTCCTGGCTTGGGCTGACGGGCGGCAGTTTTTCAATCGAGGCTTCCACCCTTCTCTGGCCAAATGTCAATCCAAAATAATACATCAGGGAAGTAACGAGGGCCATGACAATAAATTCAAAGATACTTCGTGCAGAAAATTTGGTGTCTAAAATCAAAACCAAAGAAAGAATTCCGCTGAACAAACTTCCCATGATTACGCTCACCAGCCATTTCCGTTTGACAAATATCTCAAAAATGACTGGCAGCGAACGGAATTGCCATGTAACAAGGAAGGCACCAAAGAATATGGCTACTGGTACGACGATCAGGAAAAGAGTATAGATATTCATATCAAAATTTTATTTCATTTTATCGTCTTATCAATGTTCACAAGCATAAAGAAACGCCCATTGCAGGGCGTTTTTCTTATAAATTCAACATGAATGAAAACAGGCGCAGTTTCCTGCGCCCGTTTGTCTGACTTAGTCGAACTTCTGTTTGAGGCGAGCCGACTTGCCCGTGCGTCCGCGCATGAAGTACAACTGCGCGCGATGCACCACGTTGTGGCGTTCCACCACGATCTTGTCGATGCGCGGGGAGCGGAGCAGGAAGGTGCGTTCCACGCCGATGCCATTGCTGGCCATGCGGCGGACGGTGATGGAGGCTTCGTTGCCGCCCTTGCGCAGGCGGATGACGGTGCCCTTGAACTCCTGGATACGCTCGCGGTCGCCTTCCTTGATGCGGACGTGCACGCTGACGGTATCGCCGGGGCGCAATTCAGGGATTTTCTCGTTCGGTTTGGCCTCGACGGCCTTCAGCAGATCAGTCATGTTCGTTCTTCCTTACAATGATGATTAGTTTAGTTTCAAACGCGACGGCGCATTATAGCACGCATTTTCTGAATGAACAAGTGAAATTTATGCGCAAGACTCTGGCCGTCATTGCGAGCCGCCTGCCTTTGGCGGCGAAGCAATCTCCCGTTTCTTTACGAATACCTTCTCACCGCCAGCACCGCATTGTGACCACCGAAACCAAAGGCATTGCTGATCGCCAGGTCGATCTTCTTCTCGCGGGCCTGGTTGGGGATGTAGTCCAGGTCGCACTCGGGGTCGGGGGTCTCGTAATGGATGGTCGGCGGCAAGATGCCGTCGCGCACGGCCAGCACACAGAAGATGGCTTCCAGCGCGCCCGTGGCGCCCATCATGTGCCCCGTCATCGACTTGGTGGACGAAACAGGGACTTTGTAGGCCAGGTCCGCACCGAAGGCGGCTTTGATGGCGCGCGTCTCGGCCTGGTCGTTGAGCGGCGTGCCTGTCCCGTGGGCGCTGATGTAGCCCACTTCGTCGGGGTTGGCCCCCGCCGATTGCAATGCCATGCGGATGGCGGCCGCGCCGCCCTCGCCCTGTTCGTGCGGAGCCGTCACATGGAAGGCATCCGCCGTTGCGCCGTATCCCGCCATCTCGGCCAGGATGGTTGCTTCGCGTGCCCGCGCATGGCTCTCGCGTTCGAGCACCAGCACGCCCGCGCCCTCGCCCATCACCAGGCCGTCACGATTCTTGTCGAAGGGCTGCGGCACCATGTGATAGGCGTCGTTGCGGCGGGTGGTCGCGCCGATGCGGTCGAAGGCGGCCACACCCGTCGAGGTGATGGTCGACTCCGCCGCGCCCGCCAGGGCCACATCGATCATGCCCGTCTTGAGCATCATCAACGCCACGCCGATGCCATCTGCGCCCGAGGCACAGGCCGAAGCCACCGAGAAACACGGTCCCTTGATGCCGTGGTCGATGGCGATCATCCCCGCCCCGCCGTTCGACATCAGCATGGGGATCAGGAACGGGCTGACGCGCCGCGGACCTTCCTCATGGTTGGTGATGACCGCATCCTGCAACGACTTCAAGCCGCCGATGGCCGACGACACAATCACGCCGATGCGGCTCGCGCTCTGTTCTGTGACTTCCAACCCAGCCTGCCGAATGGCTTCGTTGGCAGCCGCCGTGGCGAGCTGCTCATAGCGGTCGCGTCGGCGCGCCTCCTTGGCATCCATGTATTGGTCGGGGTTGAAGTTCTTCACTTCCGCCGCAATATGAACGTTCAGGGGGGTCGAGTCGAACAGCGTGATCGGGGCCACGCCCGAGACGCCCGCCGTCACGTTCTTCCACGATTCTTCCACGCTCAACCCCAGCGGGTTGACCGTCCCCATCCCAGTAATCACGATACGATCCTGCATTCTGCCTCCAAAAATAGATACGAAAATATTGCGTTACATAAAACCCCAAAGGGGATATATCGTCACGCCAGCGGACCCCCAACCTGCTCCCGTTAAGGGCGGCGCGCTTCCCGCTCCAGCAGGGCGTAGACGTACTCGTCGCGCCATTGCTCTCCCGTCCAGTAGCTTTCCAGGTGATGCGCCTCGCGCCGAAAGCCCAATCGCTCCAACAGGCGGATGGAATGAACATTTTCGGCATCGCAATCAGCCACGATGCGGTGCATGTCCAATTCACGGAAGAGGTAATCGAGCACAGCCTGGGTCGCCTCGACCGCATACCCCTGTCCCCAAAATCGGCGAGCCAGCGAAAATCCGAAAAATGCCTGGCGCGGGCTGCCGCGCAGCGGACAGAATGCCACATCGCCGATCAACGCATAATCCGATCTACGCTGGACCGCCACCTGGAACCAATGTCCCTCCTCGCCTGGAACGGCATCCTTCATCGTGGCGATGAATTCGGCCGCCATTTCGCGCGAGTAGGGCACATTCCATCCCTGATACTTGAAGACCTCGGGGTCGTTGCGATAGGCATGGAACGCGTCCAGGTCTGACTCGTGAAAGTGGCGCAGTAACAGGCGTTCGGTCACCAGCGGAAGCGGCATGGGTCACTCTCCGGGCTTGGGGATGTAATCACCTTCCACCCATTCCTCGCCGTTCGGGCCGACCTCTTTCTTCCAGACGGGGACGATTTCCTTGAGGCGGTCGATCCCATAGCGGGCCGCGTCGAACACGCCCGTGTCGCGATGCGCGGCAGTGCAGGCGATCAGCACGGTCGGCGTCTTGGGATACAACCTGCCGATACGCTGCACGATGGCAATGCCTTCGATCACAGGCCACTTCGCGCGGATCTCGTCCGCGACCTGCTTCATCTTGGCCTCGGCCATCGGGACGTAAGACTCGTATTCGAGGTAGACCGTCTCGTGCGGGTCATCGCGACGGGTCACGCCGCGCACCATGCCCGTAAAGATGGCCGCCGCCCCCGTGGACTCGAGCGTGATGGCGGCCAGCAGGGCGTCCAGGTCGATCTCGTCTTCGGTGATGGAGTAAATGGTGGGAAGTTCAGACTGCATGGCTATCCACCCGAGACAGGCGGGAACAGGGCGATCTCTGCGCTGGGCGGGACGACGGCTTCATCGAAGGCATATTCACGGTTGATGGTGACGATCACGCTCGACATGGACTGCGCCAGGTTGGGGAAATCCCGGGCAAGCTTATCCTTGAGGCCTTGAATGGTCAGATCCTCGGGGATCTCCAGGTCCATCGACTTGGTTCCAGCGCGGTCGCGCAGGGTGGCAAAAAATAAAAGTTTGATGTTGTTCATTTTTAGATCCAGATATTGTTAGGTGCTGTTTTCTCGTCCTGCACGTTGCCCGTGTTGACGGTGCCCGCAGGCTCGATCAGCAAGATGTGACATTCCTGGGCGGTCACGGGTTTGTGCTCCACGCCGCGCGGGACAACATACAAGTCTCCCGCTTTGAGCATCACCTGTCCATCACGGAACAGGATGGTCAGCTCGCCATCCACCACCAGGAATAACTCGTCCGTCTCGGGATGGTCGTGCCAGACGAACTCTCCTTGTACCTTCGCCAGCTTGACGTGATAGTCATTCATCTGCGCGATGATCTTGGGAGACCATTGCTCGGCAAATTTCGAGAGCTTTTCTTTCAGACCGACAGCTTGATATTCCACGGATAAAACTCCTTACTCGTTGATAATGTCTCCACTCTTTCCGCCGTGCTTTTCAACCAGGCGGATATTTTGGATACGCATGGTCTTCTCGGCGGCCTTGGCCATGTCGTAGACCGTCAGCGCGGCCACCGAGACAGCGGTCAGCGCTTCCATCTCCACGCCCGTCTTGCCGACCGTTTTGGCAGTGGCGGTGATGACCACACCAGGCAGGGATTCGTCCAGCGCGAGGTCCACGTCCACTTTGGTGAGCGGCAGCGGATGACATAACGGGATCAGGTCCGAGGTCCGTTTGGCGGCGGTGATACCCGCGATCTGGGCCACGGTCAACACGTCGCCCTTCTTGATCTGCCCAGCGCGGATCAGATCAAAGGTCGCCTTGAGCATGTGGACCTCGCCGCGCGCGATGGCAATGCGCTCGGTGTCGGGCTTGGCGCCCACATCCACCATGCTGGCCTGGCCGTGTTCGTCGAGATGGGTCAATTTAGGTTCAGACATGCCGAGATTATACCGCCCTGAGCGGAGCGTAGCGAAGTCGAAGGGCGGAGTGATATAATTCGCGCCCTATGGAAAACATTCTCGGCCAACAGGTCAGCGGATACAAGGTGCAGACCCCCATCTACGAGGGGCCACTGGACTTGCTGCTCAACCTGATCGAACGCGCAGAACTGGACATCACCACCATCTCCCTGGCTGCGGTGACCGATCAGTATTTGCAATACATTCACGCCATGGCCGAGGCGCAGCCCGACGAGATTTCAGCCTTCCTGGTGATCGCCGCCAAACTGGTGCAGATCAAATCCGAGGCGCTGCTGCCGCGTCCACCCGAGCGCGAGGTGGGCGAAGAAGATCCAGGCACTTCGCTGGTCGAACAACTCAAGTTGTACAAACGCTACAAGGAGATCGCAGGCTGGCTGCTGGACCGCCAGTCGGCGAACCTGCGGACTCACCTGCGCGTGGCGCCACCCCCCAAGGTGGAGGCCAAACTGGACCTCTCGAACCTGACCCTGGGCGACCTGCTGGCCGCCGCCGAACGTGCCTTTGGCCGCGAAAAGGAAAAGAAGTCGCTGGGGACGGTCATCTCGGCGCCGCGCGTGACCATCCGCGAGAAGATCGAACTGATCACCAAAACACTCAAGGAAATGGAACGCGCCAGCTTCCGCGGCCTGATCGGCGATAAGGCCACCCGTGTGGAGATCGTGGTCACCTTCCTGGCCCTGCTCGAATTGGTCAAGCGTTACCATGTGGAGGCGCATCAGGACGGCCTGTTCGGCGACATCCAGTTCGAGCGGCGCGGCGAGTGGAAGGAAGCCGAGGAGATCGAGATCGAATTCGAGTAAAAACAGGTGGGATGGACGTTGAACGTCCACCCATCTTACTTTTTCAGTAGGCAAGTGAGGTGGACCTGACAGGCTCACCTCACTTTTTATTTTCTACGCCAATCCCGAATCCACGCCACAACGTTGACTGTCAGCAACGCGCCGAGGTTGTCGAAGACCAGCACGTCGGTCACGGACGGGTGTCGCCCAGGTACAAAGGACTGGTGAAATTCGTCGGTGGCAGAGTAAGCCAGGGCCATCAACCAGGCGACCCAATGCAGATTGCGGCGGAAGCCCAGTCCGCGCCAGTAGGCCAGGGCCAGCAGACCGTAGCCAAGTCCGTGCGCCGACTTCTTGACGAAGTAATCCAGGCTGCCGAAGTTCGGCAGCTCATCGCTGGTGCGCGAAGAAAAGGCAAAGATGGCCGCCATCATCAACAAGGCGGGGCCCCAAGTCTGTAAAAAGGTTTTGAGTCTGGACATGCGCGCGATTGTACCGCAGGACGAGAATCAAAAACTCCCCGCCGCTGACGGGGAGTTCGTTGTGTCAGACTAAAAGGCTTGCTTGGTGATGGTCACCACGGTGGTGCCTTGGCCCGAGTCCGCGCCGCTGATCGAGATGGCCTTGCCGCTCGAGTCGCCGTCGAAGACGATGGTGAAGAGCTGGCCCATGGTCACGGTCATCGAGGTGCGTTCCTTGAGACCCTGCTTGCCGTATTCGTCACGATAAAACTTGATCAGGTCATCGGTGCTCATCTTCGTTTCGAACACAACGGTATCCTGCGCCTGGACCACGTTGGTGGCATCGCTAGGGACGGGGAATCCGCCGATGGTTTGCGCGCCGCCATCCGTGCTGCCGCCATTATCCGAGGGGACCTGGGTCGGCGCGGGGCCGCTGTCATTGGGTGACTGTTGCGGCACTTGCGGCACATCGGGGACCTGCGGTCCGCCGCCCATCACGGTCTGACAAGCCAGCGAGGCCAGCACCAGCACAACCAATGCTAAAAGCCAACGATACTTATTCATGAGAATGCTCCTTTTCCAAATTGGTTGAGCGGATTATAACGAGCGTTCCGCCAGGAGCACTCGCACGTTGGTCATGGTATGGCGTTCGCAACCCCTTAACATTCCCGCCCTGCCGAAAATTTCAAGAATACGTTAGACTTGTCTATATGAAAAAATCCGCTGGCAGCACGAGGACGACTCTTTCAGGCGGGAACCTCCCCAGCCGCTTCCTGATGACCTTCATCAAACGCTGGGACAAATTCAACCTGGAACTCGCCAACTGCCGCGGCGAATTCTCCGAGGCCTCCGTCCACGACCTGCGCGTGGCGACCCGCCGCCTGGTGGCCTGTCTCGACATGGCCCGCGCGCTCGACCCGCATCCGCGCCTGCAAAAAATGCGCCGCGCCCTCAAGAGTCAGATCGACGAACTCGACGACCTGCGCGACTGTCAGGTGATGTTGACCGAGTTGGCCGAATCCGCCGAATCGCACCCCGAGTTGACGCCCCTGCACGATCACTTGCTTGCCAATGAACAACGCCTGCTACGCAAGGCCCGCAAGCAAATCAAGAATCTCAAACTGTCCGCGCTCCAGAAACGCTTCGAGAAGATCCGCGCCAGCCTGGAGGAGCAACTTGCCCGTCCCGAGGCGGAAACGGAACTGCTCCAGGCGGTGGACCAGGCCTATGAAACGGCGACCAAACGTTACGTCCAGATCGACGCCGCCCATCCCGCCAGCATCCACCGTCTGCGGTTGGCCTTCAAAAAATTCCGCTATCGGGTCGAGATCATCCATCCCGCCCTTCTCGATTTCCCCGAGGACCTGCCCAAACGTATGCACGACTATCAGTCGCTGATGGGCGAAGTGCAGGATGCCGTCTCTTTCCTGAACCTATTGGAGGAAACCGCCGAGGAAGACTCTTCCTTCGACCCCGAGCCTGCCCGCCGTTATTTCGAGGGACTCCGCACCGAACGGACCTCCGCCTATCTGGACGACAAAGGGGAATTGCTGGTATTCTGGAGACCAGCGCCCAACCAACCCTTCCCGTGGCAGGCCAGCCCCACACCCAAAGGTGACGTATGACCCTCCCTCCCATTGGCACCCCAATTACAGACAAGCTCGCGCCCCAGTTCATCAACCGCGAGCTCGGACTCCTCGCTTTTCAAAAGCGCGTCTTCGAAGAGGCGCAAAGCGAGAACAATCCCTTGCTCGAACGAGTCAAGTTCCTGGCCATCCTCGGCTCGAACATGGACGAGTTCTTCATGGTGCGTGTCTCGGGCATCCGCAAGCAGGTGGAGTCGGGCATCAGCAGCGTCTCACCCGACGGGCTGACCCCGCGCGAGGAATTGGCCGCCATCCGCAAATCTTCCCTGGACATATACAACAACGCCATACAACATCTCCAGCGCAAGATCCTTCCCAAGCTTAACAAGGAAGGCATCCATGTGCTGGATTACGACAAGCTGGCCAAACCGCAAAAGGAACGCGCCGACCGCTACTTCCACGAGGTGATCCACTCGGTGCTCACCCCGCTGGCCGTGGACCCTGGTCATCCCTTCCCGCACATCTCCAACCTCAGCCTGAACCTGGCCATCGTCATCCGCGACAAAAAGGGCAAGGAGCGCTTTGCACGCGTCAAGGTGCCCGACACCCTGCCGCGCCTGATTCCGCTCAAGCGCTCCTCGGGCGGAGTCCGCAAGGATGGGACCGTGCCGCGCCACCATTACTTCGTCTGGCTCGAACAGCTCATCATCGCCAACCTGGGCGCGCTCTTCCCAGGCATGGAGGTGCTGTCGGCGCATCCCTTCCGCGTGGTGCGCGATGCCGATGTAGAGATCCAGGAGTTGGAAGCCGATGACCTGCTCGAGTCGATGCAGCAGAGTATCCGTCGCCGCAAGTTCGGGTCGGTGGTGCAGGTAGGCATCTACGAGAACATGCCCGAGGAGGTCCGTGACCTGTTACTGGACAACCTCGAAGTACGGCCATCCGATTTCTACGTGACGGGCAGTCCGCTCGGGTTGAGCAGTTTCTGGCAATTGTATGATGCCGTCGAACGGCACGACCTCAAGTTCCCGCCCTACAGGCCGTCCATTCCCAAGCCATTTCGACAGGTGGGCCTCACGGGCGACATCTTCGACGTTATCCGCCAGGGCAATATCCTGATCCACCATCCGTACCAGTCCTTCACCCCCGTGGTAGACTTCCTCAACGCCGCTGCCCGCGATCCACAGGTGCTGGCCATCAAGCAGACCCTCTATCGCGTCGGCAGCAATGCACCCGTGGTGGACGCATTGCTCGAAGCCTCGGAACGCGGCAAGCAGGTGGCGGTGCTGGTCGAGTTGAAGGCCCGCTTCGACGAGGAAAGCAATATCGGCTGGGCGCAAAAGCTGGAGCAGGCAGGAGTCCATGTGGTGTATGGCTTGCTAGGGCTCAAGACCCACAGCAAGATCGCCATGGTGATTCGCAAGGAAGGTGAAGGCATTCGCCGCTACGTCCATTTGGCGACGGGCAATTACAACATGGTCACCTCGCGCATCTATGAGGACCTGGGCCTGTTCACCTGCGACGAAGCCATCGGCGCCGACTCGACCGACCTGTTCAATTACCTGACGGGGTATTCCACCCAACAGGATTATCGCAAACTGCTGGTGGCACCCGTCAACCTGCGGCAGCGCCTCGAAGCCATGATCGTGCGCGAGACCGAGCATGCCCGCCAGGGACACAAAGCGCATCTCATCCTCAAGACCAATTCGCTCGTGGATCCGCAGATCATCCAGTTGCTGTATCAGGCCTCACAGGCAGGCGTGCGCGTGGATTTGTTGGTACGCGGCATCTGCTGCCTCAGGCCGGGTATCAAAGGTTTGAGCGAGAACATTCGCGTGTTGAGCGTAGTCGGGCGCTATCTCGAGCATAGCCGCATCTATTACTTCCTCAACCAGGGTGCGGAAGAGATCTACATTGGCAGCGCCGACCTGATGCCGCGCAACCTCAACAACCGGGTCGAGGTCGTCTTCCCCATCGAGAACCAGGACCAGATCCGCTACTTGCGCGACGAGGTATTGGGACTCTATCTCAAGGATAATTCCAGCGTCCGCCTGATGAACGCGGATGGCTCCTACAAACGCCTCAAGCCCGACAAGGACGAGAAGGTTCGCAATGTTCAGCATTTTCTGATGGAACGCCATGAAAGGTAATATGAAACGACAGCCTACCCCCTTGCAGAAGATAATCACCCTTCTATTGGCATTGATCATCATTGCGGCCTGCGGCGGGACCGCCGTCACCCCCGCCGATGATAGTACCGTGGCCACCATGGTGGCGAACACCTTGCAAGCCTATCAAGCGCAAGCCACGCCCACCTCGGATTCGACGACCACTCCCATTCCCACACTGACCGTCCAGCCGCCTGCCACCTTGACCAGCACGCCGCCTGTCCCATCCGTACGGATCGAGTTCCTAAAGGGGACCACGCAAACGGTCCTCACGGGGCAGATCCAGGCGGGACAAACCCTCAGCTACGCCATCTGGGTATCTGCCGAACAGCCGATGGTCATCCAGGTTGATTCGGCCAACCAGGATGCAAAACTGTCCATCCGCGGGGCCAATGGGATCGTGCTCCTTCCCGCTTCCTCGAATCAATCTTACTGGCAGGGATTGGCTCCCACCAGCCAGGATTATTTCATCGACCTTCAAGGCGGATCTGCCACCGTGGGCTTCAGTCTGAGCCTGACTGTCATGGCGCGCATCCGATTTGCGGCGGGAGAAACCCGCACCGTCCTCAAAGGTCTGACCGAAGGCGGATACGCAGTCTCGTACGTGATCCATGCCAATCAGGGCCAAAAGATGGACGTCACCCTAAGCGTCCCGCCTGACTCGGCGGCCCTGAGCATTTGGGGCCTTGACGATGGCCAGCCCTACGCCCGCGCCCAATCTGGCATCACCGACTTCAGCCTCGACCTGCCCACCACCCAGGATTACGTGGTTGCGGTCGTACCATTTGGGGGCACAAGGGTCGAATATAACTTGACAGTTCGCGTCAAGTAGCGAAAATCCAAACAGCGGACTCCTAGGAGTCCGCTGTTTTTTTACTTGTCAAAATAGAACATTTATTCTATAATCAATTCATGGACGCGATCGACCGCCTGAAATTGCTCTCCTCACAGATGACCTTCGAGCCTGATGCAGAACGAGGGGAAAGTGTCACGCGTCCTCCGACCTGTTTCAGCCCCAAGGAACGGGATCAGGCTTTCGTCCACCCTGCTCAACTGCCCAACGGGCAGAAAATCATGCTGCTCAAGACCCTGCTTTCCTCGGCCTGTGAGCGTGATTGCTTTTACTGCCCCTTCCGTGCAGGGCGCGATTTCCGCCGCGCCACCTTCAAACCCGACGAATTCGCCAGCCTGTTCAGCAAACTGACCCAGTCGGGTGCAGCCGAAGGCGTCTTCCTTAGTTCGGGGCTGGCAAACGGCGGTGTCACTACTCAGGACAAGCTACTCGACACCGCAGAGATTCTACGCAAGAAGCATGGTTTCCAAGGCTACATCCACCTCAAGATCATGCCAGGTGCGGATAAAGACCAGGTCTTCCGCGCCATGCAACTGGCCGACCGTGTCTCGATCAACCTCGAAGCGCCCAACACGAATCGCCTATCGCGTCTGGCGCCGCACAAGGTCTTCATGGAAGAATTGCTTCGCCCCCTGCGGTGGGTCGAAGAGATCCGCCGAAGTCAACCCGCCCACCTTGGTTGGAAGGGTCGCTGGCCTTCGACTGTCACGCAATTCGTCGCGGGCGGCGCCGATGAGTCAGACCTCGAACTCCTTACCACCACCCAGTGGCTGCATCAGAACGTACGCCTGAAGCGCGCCTACTTCTCGGCCTTCCATCCCATCCCAGACACCCCGCTCGAAAACAAAGCTGCCGTCGACCCGCTACGGGAACATCGGTTATATCAAGCTTCCTTCCTATTGCGCGATTACGGATTCGACCTGGAAGACCTGCCCTTCACGAACAATGAAAACCTGCCCTTACAAACGGACCCCAAGCTGGCCTGGGCGCAATTGAATTTGCTTAACGCCCCAATCGAGATCAACCATGCCGAAAAGCACGATCTGTTGCGCGTCCCTGGCATCGGACCCAAAACCGCTGAAGCGATCCTCTCGACGCGCAGACAATCCAAAGTCAATGATCTTTCCGCATTAAAAAAGCTGGGAGCCATTGCCGAACGCGCTGCGCCATATGTGCTCTTGAACGGGAAGCGGCCTGCCCTGCAACCTGCGCTCTTTTAAGACAGCCATTGCTATAAAAGTACTCATCACGCATGCAATGAAATTCATTGCATGCGTTTTCTTTGTTTATAACCTTAAAATATATCAATTATTAAGGATATCCCCCTTGTCATCTTTTTCTTGCTTGCTATACTAAACAACATGATCATACATGGATCATATGGATAAAGCAAACAAGGAAAGGATTTCACGAACATGCCAACCGATGTCATTGCAATTCACACTGAGAATAAAGTTCGCAGTCTGGTCGCCCGCCAGGACTTCAAGCGCGGCGATATCATTTACCAAATCCCCGCCGAGAAAGTCTCTGACAAGCCCAACCGTTTCACTGTGCAAATGGATCGCAACCTGCACACTGAAGTCGGCAAGCTCTCGGCACTCAATCACTCCTGCGATCCCAACGTCATCCTCGACATGGAGAAGATGGTGGTGGTGGCCTGCCACGATATCAAAGCGGGCGATGAACTGAGTTTCTTCTACCCCTCCACCGAGTGGGAGATGGCTGCCCCGTTCATCTGCCTGTGCGGATCGCCAAGCTGCATCCACGTGGTGGCAGGGGCGCGCTTCCTGCCGCTCTCCACACTGGAACACCACTATCTCAATCGCCACATCCGCGAGATGATGATCGACCTGCTCAACAACACTCAGCGTCACCTGCCTTAAGTCCACAATAACGGACCTATTACACAGAGCGGATGAATTCATCCGCTCTGTTGTTTAAGCAACAGATTCGGATTTTTGTTGACTTAGTTCTTAACCTCCTCTAAATTTCCCCAATCTTTTCTCATAAAAAATTAAACTATGACCTGTATAGTTACACATCACTGATGGAGGTGAGTCATGGATTTCTTTAATAGACTGATTACGGCCCTTACTGTTACGCATCCGCTGCATCCCATGATCGTCCACTTCCCCATCGCGCTGACGGGTGCCGCAGCGTTTTTCATCCTGCTGGCTCTGTGGAAGCGCAGTGCCATGCTCGAACAGGCTGCTTTCGCTAACATCGCCCTGGCCTCGGTCAGTACCCTGGCCGCTGCTGCCACAGGCATGATGGACAACATCTCCAATTACGACGGAGCTGCCCCGAACGCCAGTATCAAGATTGCGCTTGCCACTCTTCTATTGATCCTTACCAGTGCCACCGCGATCCTACGTGCGCGCAATTCCAACCTATTTGAAACTCCCTCCAGCAAGCCCTGGTACGTGGCCGCCTACTTTGTCAGTTTTGGTCTGGCAGCCGTGCTGGGATTTCTGGGAGGTGTCATCCTGTACGGATTCTAATTTCACTACGAGGAAACATGTCCAAACTTTTTGTCAAGATCCTGTTCGTGGTCATGACGGCTGTCATGGTCGTCACTGCCTGCTCCACCGCCTCTGAAACACCCACCGCCTACTCGAACCCGTCGACGGCCACCCAACCGCCTGCCTACGTGGACCCATCTTCCGCCACCAATGCTCCCGCCGCCACGGAGCCTCCCGCCGCTTCAGGAACGATCAGCTTTGCCACAGACATCCTGCCGATCCTTGAAAGCCGCTGCATCAACTGCCACGGTGGGGATCGCACGGAGAAGGGCCTTGACTTGAAATCCTATGCGTCTCTGATGAACGGCTCGGAGCGCGGCCCCGTGATAGTGGCTGGAGACGCTGCCAACAGCACGCTGGCCAACTTGATCTCCAGCGGCAAAATGCCCAAGCGCGGACCCAAGCTCACTCCTGAGCAAGTCCAGTTGATCATCGACTGGATCAACCAGGGCGCACTCAACAACTAATCACACGAAACACAAAACGCCAGCCATTGCAGGCTGGCGTTTTCATTTTCAGGTTCTTACAAGATCAGGCTTGTTCCTGACTCTTCAACTGCTTGTACGCGCCCACCCACGGTGTGCCCAGGCGGTGATTTGGACCAACCTCCACCTTGTTCAACTTGGTGGCAATCTGCGGCATGAGCAGAGCCACAGTGCCCCAGTCATCGATCAACACGGCGTTTTTCATCTTGGCGGCGGTCGTACCCGCCCACATCCACTCCATGCGGAACTTATCGGCCTTGACCCAGTAGTCGCGCTTCTCCCAGGCGGTCACCGAGGCGTCGATGCCCTCGGCAATGGCCTCAAGGGCCAGGGCGATGAAAGCAGCCAGGTCACGGGAAACAGGTCCAGGTTCAGATTGAGCGGCAAGTTGACGGAGGGCCAGCACGATGGCTTTGGTCAGGCGGGTGCGTTCTTTTCCAGCAGATTCGGGGTTGATGACGCGGCTCAAAAGGGTTCTCTCCAGGTGCGGGGTTCAAGTGCGCGATTATACCGCAATGTTGACGCCCCCTCCGCGTCGCTTATATGATACCCACGGTTGAGAATTGCGCTCTCCACTCTTTGCAAAAGCGCAATTCTCAACCGAGTGCGGTATAATCGGCCCGCCAACTGGACGTCAAGGGGACGTGCTGGAATTGGCAGACAGGCATGACTTAGGATTACAGGCACACGGTCTAAAATTCAACGGCTATATCTGGCAAGTGTGGCGCGCTCTACCGCATGGGTAGGGCGTTTTTGTTTGCCTGGTCACAGGCGAAAAATCGAATCATGTCTCTATGCGCGCCCATGATAGGGGACGTGTAACATGCCCGCCGCCTTGCGCTTTGCATCTTCGGGCCGTCGGTCATAGCGGGCCGTAGTGCTTACGTTTGCATGGCCGGCCATCTTTGAGACGGTCACAATATCCGCGCCCGCGTCAAGCAGGTCACTCACAAAGGTCCGCCGCATATCATGGGGCGAAAAATGCTTAACGCCCGCTTGTTCTGCCCGCTTCTCTAGCATGTTATAAACTGCCTTCGATGTCATGCGGGAATAGGTTGTTATCCGCCCGCCTTTGTTGACGGGGACAAATAACGCCCCAGGCACACCACCGCGAACAGATAACCAATCGCCCAGGGCACGCGCCGCGCCGTCTGTCAGCCAGGCGATTCGTTCTTTATTGCCCTTGCCCCGAACGGTCAAGCGGCCTGTGTCCTGGTCATAGTCGGCTAGGTCTAGGGTGATAACTTCCGCGCGCCGCAAGCCAGCCGCATACATTAGGCCAATCACCGCCGCGTCACGCACGCCGGCCGGGGTCTTGTCATCTTCGCACGCTTCCATAAGGGCGCTAATTTCGCCGCTTTGTAATTCACGCCCAGCGGGTAGGGTTGTGGCTTTGACAGATTTCACACTGACGGCCTTTTGATAATCTTCCGCGCTCATTTGGCCGGCCTGCCATGCGGACCGCAATACGCCACGGACCGCCGCAAGAATCTTGTTTATCGTTGCGGGCTTGTATCCCTTGCCTTCAAGTTGTGAGCGTATCGCCGTGACATGCTGAAAGCGTAATTCCTGCCAGGCAAAGATTAGGGCGTTTGCTTCGCCTGTCATCATACTGGCTACTAGGTCAAGTGTGTGTTTCATGGTGTAGCGTCCACTTTCACTAAGACCTACCAAGTACATAGCCGCCGCGTTTTGGTCTATGCGGTCAAGGCTGTTTTGTGGGGATTGTATGATTTGATTCATTGCTTCCTCGCTTTCGTTTGATAATCCCTAGAAGATACATTCTAGGAAGTGATTTTTAGTCTTTTTAGGGGCAACGCACGCCCCGAATTATCCTATTTGCCCCCAGGAAGGCCGTAGAGATTCGCAACGGGTTCAAGGTGTGATAACTATCATCCGCAACGCTCTACGGGCTTCCTGTGGCTTTTTGATTCCCGCGCCTTCGGTCAAGGTATTCTCTGCCAGGGTTCCACTGTCCCTAATGGGCGGGCTATCTTTTGTTAAGGTTCTGCCTGATACTTGCCTATTATCAGATTTCGAGCGCTAGTGATTTTTCGTCAAAGTGGACGGCTTGAAACGTCCGCTTGTTTTTCAGGTATCGCGGGGTCCGTTGCCGCTCCCTGATTCGTCGGTCAAGGTCGGTCATTGGCTTGACGATAATTTCACAGTCCAACACTACGCCGCTTTCATCCGTGATAATTATCGCCGTCCAATCATCCGTCTTGTAAATGTTCAATATGTCGCTCATGGTTTCACCGCCTGTCTTGCTTTGCGTTCGCGGTAGGCTTTTTGCTTGCACGCTCCCGAACAGTAACGGCCATGTATCGCGCCTTCAAATTGCACACCACACCGCGCACAAGTCCTAAGTCTTTTTGACGTTTGCGGATTCCTGTAGCGCTTGCGTTCGCGGTAGGCTTTTTGCTTGCAAGAGTTTGAACAGTAACGCCCATGCAATGCGCCCGAAAATTCAGCACCGCACCGCGCGCAAACTCGAAGGCTTGCGGGTACGGCTAGACTGTTTCGGGTGTAGTAGGGTCCGCGGGGCCGCCCTGGGCATTAAGTCCTATCGGGTGGTACATGGGTTCGGGGCGTTCCATCGGTTTATCCTGGGCGGGGGTTTGCTCCGCTTCGGGTTGTGCTTTGGGCGTGTCCTGGGCCGCGGGTTTCAGGTCCGCCGCGGCCGTGCTGGTCTCGAATACAGCCGTCGGCTGGGCAATAGGGGCAGGCCTGCGGGCAAACAATCCGCGCGCCTTGCCTGCCAGGTTCACAATCCAGCGGGCCGCCGTGCTGGGCTTGCGAAGTTCCGCGCGTTGGGCAGGCCTGGGCGTGATAATGGCCGACGGCTGGATTTGCTCGGGTTCAGCGGGCAGGGCTACACCATCCAGGGCGGCCGCTTCATCGTCACCAATGGGCAGGCGCAATTTGTACTTAAGTTGACCAGTGGCACGCGCCGCAAGTATCGCGCCTAATCCCTGGGCCTCTGCTTCAATGTTGGCTTTGGCCTGGTCTAACGCTTCGGCCTCTAGCGTGTCTTGCAAAACTGCTAATTCAATCTCTTGGATGGTATCGGGGTCCGTGATGTGATAGCCGTATGCCGCCGCTAGGTTCAGCAAGGTAATCAGCATAATCCCATAGACGACGGCCGCCCCCAATGTTTCGGGCGCATCGGTCAAGGTTTGCCCACCCAATAACAGACGGCCGCCCGCCATGAGTAGCACGCCCGCCAGGTCTACAACGAGCATAATCAAACTAATGGCGCGCTGGGGCAGGCCTCGGGCTTTGTAAAGCCACGACATAAGCCAGGCAAATGCGCCGCCATCGAATAGGGCGAGGGCGAAGTATGCCGCAATCGGGTCATTCGGTAGCACGCTCCGCACCTCTGACAACGTGAGCGAAACAGTAAACGCGCCGACGGCCAAAACGAAAGCATAAAACGCCAGGCCTGCGATAGTTGAGAAAACTTTTTTCATGGGTTATTGTCCTCTGCAATAGATTTGTTTTACCCATCCGCGCGCGCCCTGGTCGGTCTGTACTTCCGCCCATGCTCCGCACGTTTGTAGGATGGTCAAGCGTTCGCCAGGGTTCAGCCAGGCGATAACGTCAAAAGATAAGCCAGGTCCGCGCCGTAGGTTTAGCGCATCACTGGCAATCACCACGCAAGCCGACGGGGTAAGCGTCGGCTGGGTTGCGTCTGTAGGTTGCACCTCTGCGGCCGTTGTGCTGGTCACTGTGGGCCGTAGGTCTTGCAATGCCTGGGCGGGTTGCCAGTTTGCCAAGTTCGCAAATTGGCAGGCTACTAGAAACAGGGCGGGCAGGGTTGCAAGTATCTTTTTCATATTGCCAACCTCGCCAGTATCAGACATAGAATCCCTGCGATAAGATAGGCGGGGTCCGCGGTCTTGACCAACGCCAGGCCACAAAGGGCCACACCATACAAGGCCAAAATAAAAAGCCTGTCCCTGGGCGTAAGGTTGTACCAATTCCAGGGCATGAGTTTTCTAATTGCCCTTATCATCCCGTCCGCCCATTTGCTTTACAGCATAGCATGTGCAAAATTTCCGCCATTGGTGGGCCGCGTAAATTTGAAGTAGGCGCAAGACTGCCCAAATTTTCAAGTCACAGGGAAGGGCGTTAAGGGTCCTGATAAATCGCGCCGTCCTAGGGTCCGCGGCTGGGTTGTTGGTTGGTTGGGTGGTCATTGTCTAGTTTCCTTTCAATCTTTGTAGGGTTAGGCTTATGTCGATTATTGGTTGGCGGTTATTTGGTTGGTAAGGTTTTGTCTATCTTGTGTTACACTATACTTTATAGTCAATAAAAATAAGTGTAACCTAAAAGTAAAAGAAAGTCAATTTTCAAGATAACGGAGTAAAATTATGAACGTGCCTATTTCAAACAATTTTGCTACCTTGCTTCAAGAAAAGCAGGACAAAGAGAATCGTTTTATCCCACTTTCCGAAGTTGCTCATGCAACTGGAATTCCCCGTAAAACGCTTTACCAATGGGATAAAAACATCGTCACTCGTTTTGATACAAGGATTGTGGATAAACTTTGTGAATACTTCGGCGTGTCGCTTTCGGACTTACTAAACCATACGCTCCCCACCGAAGCCCCGCCCGCCAAAAAGAAAAAGTAACCCCCTCCCCCACCAACACAAAACGCCCCGATTATTCAGGGCGTTTTTATGTTTTGTGTTTTGCGTTTCGGGTTTGGCGCGCCGTCGTGTTGGTCTATCAGCCGCGGCGCGCGGTTCGTTGTTGTCGTTTTGGTCACACGGTCCCCATCCCTGCACGTCTGGTTTCTTGTCTGTCTATCTGTCATGGGGCGCGCAAGAAATATTATCTAATGCGCTCCCTTTGGGCAGGCGA
Source organism: Chloroflexota bacterium (assembly GCA_016191845.1). Lineage (GTDB taxonomy): Bacteria > Chloroflexota > Anaerolineae > Anaerolineales > Villigracilaceae > JACPVF01. The sequence continues at coordinate 266,302 of JACPVF010000016.1, read as the reverse complement.
GAACAGGCGAGATTATCCCCCTCCGCCCGCAAGTTCCCGCGAGATTCCTCCCCTTTCACTGTTCCATGACTTCGCTTGCAAAAACAACATGGATGTGAGTAGCGTTCGGATTCGCCGCTTCAATAGCCGCCATTTCTGCCCGCGTTATTTCGGTCCCATTGTGCATTACCTTATTTGGGTCATCCGTCGAAAAGAAAACAAAAACGCGGTCATCTTTCGGGGTTGCTCTTTTTTCAAGGGCCTTTACTCTGTGTCTTATTTTCATCCTGTCACCTTATCCCAATCATCAGGCCAGATATTTATATAGGTCTTGCAATGCTCGGGCTTATCCTGGGTCACTGTTCGCCCTGATTGATATTTGACAATATAACGGCCGTCGGCTGTCTCTGTCTGATAAATTGCAATGTCCGCCGCTGGGCCTGCGCTTCTCTCTAGTTTCTTGAGTCTATTTTTTGCGCTCATTGGATTGTCCGCCTGATTGTTCGCTTGCCTGGTCTGACAGATTTTCGGCCTGGTCGTTAATCTCGCTCGAGTCGGTTTCTGATAAAAAGGCTTGCCAAGCCTGGGCCTCTTGTGGGGTCCTTACGCCGTTTTCGATAAAGTCCCTCCAAGTCCGCCGCGGCTGGGTTCGTTTTGCCAATGCTTTGATTCGATTCTTTGTACTCATTTTCTCACCTGTTCAATTCTCAATTACACACGGCCGCCCTTGCCATAACATCCCGCCCATGCTTCCACGTTATCAGGGCAGTATCATATAAGGATACTTGCGGGTCGCATCTGTTCAAGGCCAATAATACGGGCCTGTGTGTTTCACCGTCAAAGACCGCGCGCGATTCCATCGGGAACAAATCGGCTATGTTGCTAAAAAATGCCAACCCTCTAACCCTGCTCGGGGATTCTTTTATCCGACTATTCAACCATGCCGCACACTCTAAAACGTTTTCAAATTCTACGGTCTCGCCGCGCCTGTGTTGGGTCCCGCTAATGATGTCCATTCGGGCCCGATTGTCGAAAACATCAACCCATAAAAGGGCCTCCGCACGGTCTTTCAATTCTGCCTCTAGGTTCTTCAATCGTGAATTATGTTTTTGATTCATCCTGCCTCCGTTTTTATAGTTTGCTCATTGCTTATAGACTGATTTTTCCAATTCGGTTAAACGCTGTTCAAGTTCGCCCACCTCGAACAGGCGCAAACCGCTGTCAATAAAGGCAAGTAAAAGCCTTGCCCTGGGGATACTGTTTTCCATTGGCAAGAGTTCCGCCAATGTGTAATCATAGACCGCGCGTAAATCGTCAAGCGTCCTGATTTGTTTGGGCAGGTCATGAGAAGCGCCGCCGTGCTGGGTTCGGTTGCGTTCCCCTCCCCTCTTGCGCGCAAGGGCGCGCGCCTTTCCGCTTGCTGGGTCATGGGTGAAACAAAACGCACCGCCCTTTCTTGCCTGTGCTTGACATGGTTTCCCGCTTGCTGTTTTTGCTCTACATTTTGCCATTTTTCAATCTGTCACCTCTGCTTATTTTTGGTCTGCTTGTTACTAAATTAGTGAGACGGGCAAGACGATATATAGACCGTAACACAAACATTTATATTGTTACTTTTATCGTCATAATTGATTATTGTTTTTTTCACGCTTCCTCTCGGCAATCTATCGTTACAAGCAGGGCCGCGCGTCCTAGTTCTTTTTGTCTATTTTTTTCCATAACTTCAAATTCTTTGCGAAGTAATCCAGGGCTATTGCGATACTTCGACACATACGGCGCGCGTTCCCCATCCATTGCCCACGCCAAAAACTTATCAAGTTTTGTGGGATTCTGTTCCGCAAGCCACTTGTATACCTCTAAGGCGTCGTCATTGTTGGGAAGTTCTATGCCCAATTTGCCCTCGATTTTTTCGACAATTTCCGCCACTTCTGGCGAGAAATAATCAAGGTGGTTTAGTTGGTTTTTGTCTCTTGACCTGCTCCCCGCCTGCACCATGTTGACAATCTTGCGGGCAAGTGCGACGCTATCAGATTCGCTTTCCAGTGCTTCGATAATGTCGGCCTCTAGTTGTGTCGCTGGTTTGCGGCCGCTCTTGTTTCGTGCGGGCTTGCGTTCCTCGTTGACAGGTTCAGGGCGTGCGGGTTCGATTACTGTGGCTTGTATCGGTTTGGGTTCCTCGGTGGTCCCGGTCGGTTTCCTGGTCGGTTCAGTGTTTCGCCAGTATGTGCTTTTTTTGTAAATGACCAAATGAACAGGCAGGCCGTCAGCGGCCGCCTTATCGAAACAGGCCGCATCGGCTGGTAATTTATTTCCCTTGCAAGACTCTATGAATCCGTGGATTTTTGCGGGAATTTCTGCGGCGCTGTAAATAGGTCTGCGTTCCTCGTTGGCCTCTGTGAACACTCCCGCCCGCTTGGTCTGGTTGCGATTCGTCACGATACAAGTACCTTGCTTTGCGCTTAATTCTTTTCGTGAGTAATCGCCAGGGAATTTGTCAATAAAAGACGCTAACACCTCTGCGCGCCATTGGGCGAGATTTTCAACGGTTGGAACGTCAAAGTAATGGACGGGTTGAACATTGAAAACTTCGGCAAATTCGCCAGGTCTAGGCAATCTATACTCTATTGTCGGCCTGCCCCCTCGGGGGTTTTTCACCCTTTTTAACCCTAAAGTATGTATAAAAAACAAAGGGACAAAAAGGGTGAAAAACTCACCCCCCAGGGTCTTTCGCTTCGCCTTGCTCTTTCCAGGGTCTTTCGCTTCGCCTTGCTCTTTCCGCTCACTTGGTCTGCGAAGCGGTCAACCCGCCTACGATTGATTCCCAAATTCAGCAAGTCCTGTTTGACGAATACCCGTCCAGGCTCCCACCCCTCAGCGTAGACCCGCGAGATAATCCAGGCCATAACATCGTACCCGTTTGCAATCATCGCGCTTATGGTTTCGTATGCCAATGTGGGCCGCGCGGGGGTCGGGTCGGGAATCCTTGCGGCGGGCAAGACATACAAACCCAACTGTTCGGCGGTCCGCTTCCATCCGATTTGCCCACAAACAAAACACCGCAAGCCGTTGTCTTTATGAATCGCCGCGCTGGGCCGCTTCTCTGCTCCGCCATTGTGAAACGGGCAGATAACATTTTTGGAATAGCCCTTTTTGTTGAAGTGAGTAATTCCAAAGTGGAATAAAACCGCCTGCTTAAGGTTGGTGTCGGCCCTGCTTTTTGTTTTTTCTTTAGTCTCTGATTCCTGCTTAGTAGGGTCGAGTCTGTAATTTGGCAGGTTCAGCAAATACCGCTCGAAGTTCGTGCCGTTGTGAATCTGCCATGCCTTGCCAACGTCCCCGCCCTCCCCCAATGCGGCAGGCAGTTTATGGGCGATTACTTCAATGCCTGCGGGGGTTAACAGGTCGGTTATTTTTTGCGCCCACTTCGCGCCCACTTTGTCCAGGTCGGGGGCGACGTGGCAAACGGTCACGCCCAACGAGTAAAACAAATCAATCAGGTCTTGTTTTGGCGTGCTGGATTCCCCGCCAATTTGACCAACGGTATTTAGTACGCCCGCGCTACGCAAGGCTAAAACGTCAAACTCGGTGACAAGCCAACAATTCCCCTCTGCCATTTGGACAGCCTGGGAAATATCGTCCGGAAAGTATAAAAGTGTGTCGCGTTTGTCGCCCAGCCAGGCATATTTATCCCCGCTTGGGTCCGCATTTTTCCAACGGGTCGCCCCCCTGGGGGTATCGTATGCCCATCCGTAGCCGTGCGGCCTGACATTGAAAATCATACAGGCATCAACATTAATTTTCCGCCCGAGCAGTTTTACAACAAGAGTATGATTTTTAGCCACGCCAAAAAGTTGCCCGATTGCATCAGCTTGAATCTCTCTAAAGTCAGATTGTAGGGTTTCCATTTTCTTTTATCCCCAAAAAGACGTCTGTGTCGGCTTCTGCTTTTCATAAGGCATCGGGGGCGTTTCAGTAGTGCCTGCGGGAGAGTAGGGGGGCGGGTCCGTTCGGTTTGTGTGATTCGGGTCCTGGTCTTGGGACCAGTGAGAGAGCGAAAGTCCAACCTGCTCTCCGAAGCCACGATTGAACGTAAAACCCAGGTCCCAAATTTTGGCTATCGGCGCTCTGTAAATTATCCCCGTATCGGTACAGGTAAAACAACAATATTCCGCGCCGGCACGTTCGGCATTATGCAAGGCCTGTATATCATTGGCAATGGCAGGGGGCTTGCGGAGTATCCAATCTGTTTTTATGTTTTTCAAAAACTGGTTGCCGACAACTTTTCCCACTACCCGCCCATTAGCGCGGATTTTCGTGCTTGACTTGCTGGTTCTTTTATTGGTATTATTCATGTTGTCCTCTAATAGTTGTTCCGTTCCGCCGCGCTTCGCCTGGGTAACAGCCAGGCGATTCGCTTTAAGCGGCTAGTTGATTCCCTTTCGGTCGTCCCGTAGGTTTTGGTTTCGGATAATACATTGCCCACTTTTTCAATTTTGGTAAGATTTGCGGGGCAACGCGGACCAACACGCGGACCGTATCAGTTTGCGAACGGTCCAGGCAGGCCGCAAGGTCTAACAGGGCGCGCTTATCATCGTCTGAAAAGCGCATTGCAAGAGTAGGTGGATTCTGTTTTTTCTTATCTGTCATTTTTTATCCTCTCAGTGATTAAATAAAAACGGCGGCCTATGTGCGAATCCATAAGCCACCGTAAACTTATTAGTATCCAAACGAAATAAGATAACATTATTCAGTTGTCATTTAGGGCAATGCGCGGCGGTACGGTGTTACGGGGTCAAAACAAAAAGTCACGGTGGCGCAAGGCAATGGTTAATTTATGGGTACAGTATATCACAATTTAGAACAAATTTTCAGAAACTAAGTGGGCGGTTTACTTAAAATATCACATCCACAGGGCCGCCTGATTCATGAGCATCGCCTTTTATATGTTTTTCGAGTCTGTATCAATGTAAAATATTAATAACAAAAGGCGTTTTTGTGTGATAATTGTTTAGTGGAAATTAAACATAGGAGGATAGGCCATGAAAAACTTTACCAAGATAGTTGATAGATTGCCTATTGGGTGCTTAATATGGGCTTGTATATTATCTATTTTTATAAGTAACATTTTCGCTCCTGATAGGGCAGAAAATAAAGCCGCTACAAATACACCTTTTGCGCCTGCACAGAAAACGATAATCAGCACGCCGACGAAAGCGCGCATTCCGCTCTGCGGCGAGCTGCGCCTGGACAAAGGAAACTATATCACCTGTAAGATACCAAGTGCGCATTGTACATATCAACCAAACGTAGAGGGGTCCCCAACTTTCTGTAATGACATGCCTTACCCAAACAATAGGTTTACAATGATTGTTTGGGATAGTGATTGGAGTTTTATGGATGGCAGTTGTTTATTGATAAGTGGCACCTTGTCAAAGTACAACGGCAAACTTCAAATCATCGTTTCAAGCTCATCACAGGTTAGTTTTTGTCCTCAATAGTTACGAGCCTATCCGCCGTTACAATCCGTAATCCACGTTTGTATAGCGGGCGGTTTACTTAAAAAATCCCGTCCACTGGACCGCCGCGTTCGTGAGCGTTTCTTAGGTCTTCGTCGGTCTGTGCCAGGTAGCGCCGTAACACGTCAAGCGATTCGTGTCCCATTAATCTTTGAAGGCTGAAAACATCCGTACCCGCGCGAAGCATCCCCAGGGCAAAAGCCCTACGAAAATCATGCGGGGAAGGGGCGGGGACATTTGCGAATTTGGCACGCCGCTGTAACATGCCTTGCAATGATTTGACGGCTAGCCTTTCGCCGTCCCGCGTCACCCATAGGGCGGGGGTATCGTCTGCCCGCTGTTTCAAATAGGCGCGCAAGGCCTTGCGGCTTTTCTTGCCCAGGAAGACCGCCCGCGGCTTTCCGCCCTTACCCTTGCGTACAGTCACGCCGCCGCCGATGGTATCCACGTCTTCGAGATTCAGACCTAAAAACTCCCGCACTCTTGCGCCTGTGTCAAGCAGGCACAAGAGAATCGCCCTGTCACGGTATCCCGTAAAATCTTCGCCGCAAGTGGCAAGCATCGCCTTTATGTGCGAAACTGGTACGGGGTCAATCGGGACTATTGCCACTTTGGGCGGCTTTACTTTGGCAAGAGGATTTACCCAGCCGTCGGGTTCCGCTTCGCGCTCCCACCAATTCAGGAAGGCACGCAACGCCCTATATTTTGCATGACGGCCTCCTGCGTTGTGCCCGTCGGCTTCGAGTTCTAGCAGATAGGACCGCACCAAGTCGGGGGTTATTCCTGGGATGTCTTTCACGTCCTGGGCCGCGCAATAGCCCATAAAGTTTGCCAATTGCGAACGGTAGTATTCGGTAGTGAAAGCAGACAGGCCGCGGGTCTTACAGTCTCTTAGAAACGCATCCGCCCAGGCTTTCAGGCCGTCGGTTTTTTGCCGAATCATGTCTCGATTCGCTGTATTTTTGGGGTCGGTTTTCATCGCTTGTCCGTTCTGCCCGTGACCAGGTTGACCACACCGCAATAATTGCGCTCTCCACTCTTTGCAAAAGCGCAATTCTCAACCGAGTGCGGTATAATCGGCCCGCCAACTGGACGTCAAGGGGACGTGCTGGAATTGGCAGACAGGCATGACTTAGGATCATGTGCCGCAAGGCGTGAGGGTTCGATTCCCTCCGTCCCCACAAAAAATTGTCACAAGACATAAAACGAAGGGAACTCGAACTTTGAACATCGAAAAACAAATTCTGGATGACCATCAGGCCAAACTGGTCGTGGATGTCGACAAGGAACAACTGGAAACCTTCAAGCGTCGCGCCGCCCGTAAACTGGCCGAACGTGGAAAGATTCCCGGCTTCCGCCCGGGCAAGGCTCCGTACAACATCATCGCCCGCACCTTTGGCGAGGAAGCCATTACCGAGCAGGCCATCGAAATGCTGATGGACGATATCTATCCCAAGGTGCTCGAAGAAGCCAAGGTTGAACCTGCCGCCGCGGGCTCGTTGGAAAACGTGGACACCCAGGGCGAGACGCCCAAATTCACCTTCCGCGTGCCGCTGGCCCCCGAAGTGGACCTGGGCGACTATCATTCTGTGCGCCTGCCCTACGAGTGGACTGCTCCCGGCCAGGCCGAGGCCGACAAGGCTCTCGAAGACCTGCGTCAGATGTACGCCTCGACTGAGACCGTCGACCGCGAAGTGCAGGTTGGCGACTACGTGCTGGTGGATGTAAATGGCAAGTATGCTTCCAAGCTGAAAGAGGGCGAAGAGGACAAGAGCGCGGGCCTTTCGCGCACGGGCTTTGCCACCTTCGTCCGCGAAGAGGATCGTGACGAGGAATGGCCCTACAAGGGTTTCAACAAGGAACTGGTTGGTCTGAAATCGGGCGACAGCAAGACGGTCAAACACAAGTACGCCAAAGACGATTCCGACGAGGCTCTGCAGGGCAAGACTGTCAATTTCGAAGTGACCGTCAAGACCGTGCGCGGCGTGATCCTGCCCGACCTCGACGATGATTTCGCGAAGCAGGTTGGCGCGGGTGAGACGATCGACGCCCTTAAAGAAGCCGTGGCTCGCGACGTGGAGAACCGCTCCCGCGCCGAGTATGACGACAAATACTTCGTCGAACTGATCGAGAAGATCAAGGAAGTCGCCACCATTAAGTATCACCAACACTCCCTCGAGCACGAGGGCGAGCATGTGCTGGATGAACTTCAGCAGCGTCTGGCCCAGCAGGGCATGGACCTGGCCACCTACTTCAAGCTGCGCAACACCACGCAGGAGAAGTTCACGGAAGAGGAAGTCCTTCCCGTGGCCAAGAAGCGCCTGGAACGCTCGCTCATCCTGGATGAGATCATCCGCAAGGAAGGCATTCAGGTCGATAATGCCGCCCTGGATGCCGAATTCGGCCAGACCCTGACCGAACTGCAGATGCAGGGTATGAACTTGAATGAATTGCGCGGCGGCCGCAAGGGCCAGCAGCAATTGGCTCAAGCTGTGGCCATGGAATCCGCCACTCGCGTGCTCACCCGCCGCGCCCTGGATATGCTCAAGTCCATCGCGATGGGCGAGTACAAACCCTTCGAGGTTCCCGCCGAAAGCGCAGAAGCAACTCCCGAAGCGGAGGCCCAGCCCGAGGGCGAATCCTCTGAAGAAAAGCCCGAATAACGGTATCCCGATAGGGGCGACGCATCCCGTCGCCCCTATAAATTACGTGTAGAAAATTAACGAAATTCCAATAGACTGCGGTTATCATGGTCAAAATTTGGAGGCACACATGATCCCTGATTTCAAGAACGTCATCCCCATGGTGATCGAATCGTCGGGCCGCGGGGAACGCGCCTACGACATCTATTCACTCCTTCTCAAGGAACGCATCATCTTCCTTGGCACGCCCATCGACGACCAGGTGGCTAACCTGATCGTGGCGCAATTGCTGTTCCTTAACCACGAAGATCCCGACCGCGAGATTCAGATGTACATCAACTCGCCTGGCGGTGTGATCTATGCGGGCCTGGCGATCTACGACACGATGCAGATGATCTCCAACCCGATCAGCACCGTGGCCGTCGGCGTGACCGCGTCCTTCGGGACCGTACTGCTGACTGCTGGCACGAAGGGCCGCCGCTTCGCCCTGCCCAACGCGACCATCCACATGCACCAGCCGTTGGGCGGCGCTCAGGGTCAGGCCACCGACATCGAGATCCAGGCCAAGCAGATCCTGCGCCTGAAAGAATTGCTGACCAACATCATGGCCAAGCACACGGGCCAGACCCTCGAGGTCCTCGAACACGACATGGACCGTGACTTCTACATGGACGCCAAAAAGGCCGTGGAATACGGTTTGGTGGACCAGGTGCTTGAGATGCCTGAGAAAGTCAAGTAAAGTTTAGCCAGACAGTCGAGCCCGTCGAGAAATCGGCGGGCTTTTTGATTACAGGCGTTATAATCGCCCTTCGGAGACCTTATGACTTTTTCCATCGTAGCATGTGACTTGAAAGAACAGGCCTGGGGCGTGGCCGTGGCGTCGAAATTCCCCGCGGTGGGCGCGGTGGTGCCGTGGGCGCAGGCTCAGGTCGGCGCTGTGGCGACCCAGTCCTTTGCGAACACGTCCTTCGGTCCGCGCGGACTGGAGCTGATGCAGTCGGGCCTGTCGGCGGACGAGGTGTTGATGCGCCTGCTGGATAACGACCCCGAGCGCGAATTGCGTCAGGTTGGGCTGGTGGACGCCAAAGGCAAGGCGGTCAGTTTCACGGGCATGGGCTGTTTCGACTGGGCGGGCGGCGTGACGGGCAAGGGCTACGCCATCCAGGGCAACATCCTCAAGAACGCCCGCGTCGTGCCTGCCATCGAAAAGAAATTCTTAAGCACCAAAGGCGACCTGGCGACCCGTCTCCACGCAGCGCTGCTGGCGGGGGACCGTGCAGGCGGCGACCGTCGCGGGCGTCAGTCTGCCGCCATTTACGTGGTCAAGCCTCAGGGCGGATACGGCGGCTACACCGACCGTTGGATCGATTATCGAGTGGACGACCATCCCGACCCCGTGGCACGTCTCGGCGAATTGCTTGAAATGCACGATCTGTACTTCGGCAAGAGTCCTGAGAGTGAGCGTGTGTCACTCAAGGGAAAGAATCTTCAGCGAATGCAGGTTATCCTGCGTGAGTTGGGTTATTTGAAATCTGCGCCTTCGGGCGTATTCGACCTCACCACACAAAAGGCTCTCACGGCCTTTATCGGCAACGAAAACTTCGAGGAACGCGCTGATCCATCCGCTGGCTGGGTCGACCGCCCCGTGTTGAAATATATCTTCAAGAAATTCGAGACTCGATAAATGCAACTTTCTCACATCAAGGCCCTCATCCTCGACATGGACGGCGTCCTCTGGAAAGGCGATGCGCCCATCGGCGACCTGGCCGAGATTTTCAGCCGCGTCCGTGCGCAGGGATTGAAATTCGTCTTTGCCACCAATAATGGCACCCGCACCGTCGACCAGTACGTCGACCGCATGAAAGGCTTCGGCGTGGACGTCGAACCGTGGCAGGTGGTCACATCAGCGCACGGGGTGGCTCATCTCGTCGCGCAGAAATTCCCGCGCGGCAGCAAGGTCTTCGTTGTCGGCGAGGATGGTGTCCGTCAGGCATTGGAAGAAAAGGGCATCGAGGTCCTGCCCGTCGAGCGTGCCGCCGAAGGCCAGGCGTTGGTCATGGGCATCGAGCGCAGCATCACCTTTCAAAAAATGGTCGAGGCCACGCTGCTGGTACAGAACGGCGCCCCGTTCTACGCCACCAACCCCGACAAGACTTTTCCCACCCCGCGCGGAGAAATCCCTGGGGCGGGCGCATGGCTGTCGGTGGTCATCACCGCCACCAAGGTCGAGCCGATCGTGGCAGGCAAGCCGTCACCGCACCTGATGGAGATCGCGCTCGAACGCCTCGGCACGACCAAGGCCGAAACGCTGGTCGTGGGCGACCGCCTCGAAACGGATATTGCCGCAGGACAGGCTGTGGGCTGCCCCGCCGCCCTGGTGTTGAGCGGCGTCAGCAAGCGAGAGGAAGCCGCAGCCTGGACTCCCGCCATCGACGTTATCGCGACCGACCTGTCCACTCTGGTGGACCTGTTGAAGTGACTCCCGTGCCGACCCTGATCTACGATCTCGACCTGCCCGCCCTGAGCGATCTGCTCAAGTCGTGGGGCGAACCCGCCTACCGCGCGAAGCAGATCTGGCAGGGGTTGTATCAACATTTATACAACTCGCCTGAGCAGTTCACCAGCCTGTCCAAATCGCTGCGTGAACGCATGGCCGCCGAGTTGACCTTCATCCCGTTCAAGGTAAAGACCTATCTCGACTCGTCGGATGGGTTCACGCGCAAGACTCTCTTCGAACTACCCGACGGCAACCTGATCGAAGCCGTATTGATGCGCTACGGCGACCCCGCAGACAATCCACAAATTTCCACATCAGCTACAAGCGGTCGCGGAGCCAGGAAACGCCGCACGCTGTGCATCTCCACGCAGGCAGGCTGCGCGATGGGCTGTGTCTTCTGTGCTACGGGCCAGTTGGGTTACAAACGCAACCTATCCAGCGGCGAGATCGTCGCGCAGGTGATGTACTACGCCCAGATGCTCAAACCGCAGGACGAGGTTGTGACCAACGTAGTCTTCATGGGCATGGGCGAGCCCTTCCATAACTACGACAACACCCTGGCTGCCGTGGACCGTCTCAACGATGCCGACGGCTATAACTTCGGCACGCGCCGCATGACCATCTCGACCGTGGGCCTAGTTCCGCAGATTCGGCGTTTCGCCGACGAGCAGCGCCAGGTCAACCTGGCCATCTCCCTGCACGCCGCCGATGATGAAGAACGTCTGGCCATCATGCCTGTCAACAAGCGCTATAAGATCGACGAAGTTCTGGATGCCTGCCGTTACTACGTCGACAAGACTCACCGCCGTGTGACCTTCGAATGGGCGCTCATTAGCGGCGTCAACGACACGCCCGAGGTGGCGCGCAAACTAGCCGCACGTCTCAAGGGACTGTTGTGCCACGTCAACGCCATCCCGCTCAACCCGACGGCGGGTTACGCAGGCCAGGCCACCGACCGCGAACGTGCCGAGATTTTCAAGCAGACACTGGAGCAGGCAGGCATCCCCTGCACCATCCGCATGCGGCGCGGCATCGACATCCAGGCAGGCTGCGGTCAACTGGCAGGCGCGGTCGGCAAGTAAGCGTGTTGCTTGGTGCCTGTGCTATAATTAATTCATGGCCATGACCTCCCCCGAACCCACACTTCAACAGGAAACCCCTCCTCCCCCAACCCCAGAGGAACTCGCTGCACGCGCCGAAGCCGAGCGCCAGCAGCGGACCATGGTCACCGTGGCGATCATCGCTGTGGTGGCGCTGGTGGTCCTGATCATCCTGGGGGTCATTTACCTGATGCAGCCAGCCACCCCCACCAACCGTATCCGTGACGTCTTCCTTATCTTTGTGGCGCTCGAGTCGTTGATCATCGGTGTGGCGTTGGTGGTGCTCATCCTCCAAATGGCCAGCCTGATCAACCTCCTGCAAAACGAGGTTCGCCCCATCCTGCGCGCCACCAACGAAACGGTCAACAACCTGCGCGGCACGGCTGAATTCCTGGGCGAGAACGTGGTCGAGCCAGTCATCAAATTGAACGGCTATTTGGCTGGATTGCAACGTGTGTTAGAATTAATGGGACTAAAGAAATAATCCGAAGAGCATAAAAAGGAGAACAACATGTCTGACCGTGATGAGTTTGGTGCATTTCTGGTTGGCTTCATCGTAGGCGGCCTGACGGGGGCTGTCGTATCCCTGCTGTTTGCCCCCCAGTCTGGCGAGGAGACCCGCGCCCTGATCAAGGACAAGAGCATCGAATTGCGCGACAAGGCCAGCGCCTCTGCTGAAGATGCCATCGCCCGCGCCGAAGCCGCTGCTGCCGAGGCCCGCGCCCGTGCCGATGAGCTTGCCAAGCAATTGGGGGAGCGCGGCAAGATCGCTCTCGATGATGCCCGCGCCAAGAGCAAGGAAGCCATCGACCGCGGCAAAGAGGCCGTGGAATCCATCCGCAAGCCGAAGAAGAGCGAAGGCGAAGCGCCCGCCGCCTAGGCTTCCGTCAAATAGCCAAGGGTTTGACTTCGGTCAAACCCTTCTTTTTTTGCCATGCTCCTCACCCGCTTCATGCGCCACTTTTTCCAGTGGTTGTACCACCCGCTGGCCTTCACCTATGACCTCGTCGCGGCGGCTGTTTCGTTCGGACGCTGGAATGATTGGGGGCGGGGGGTGCTACCCCATGTGCACGGGACTCGGGTGCTGGAAGTGGGGCATGGCCCAGGCCATCTGCAACGTTCCCTCCTGGACCTTGGGTTGGCTCCCGTTGGTTTGGATGAATCTGCCCAGATGGGACGCCTTGCCAAAACCCGCTTGCTCAAAAGTGGCTACGCGAAAATCAATCTTGTGCGCGGTGTGACCCAATCCCTGCCCTTCCCCAGCGGGCACTTCGACACCATCCTTTCCACCTTTCCTTCGGAATACATCTTCGACCCGCAAACTCTGTCTGAGGTGTGGCGCGTCCTCGACAACGGAGGCAGGCTTGTTGTCCTGCCCGCGGCCTGGCCGCGGAATCCGCTGCTCGGATGGCTGTTCCGCGTCACGGGGCAGAGCCCCGCTGAGGCGCTGGAAATCATCCAGGGAAGGTTAAAAAATCCATTCATTGAATCTGGATTCGATGTAGAAATTCAGACTCTTGATGTTCAATCGGGGCTTCTGCTTATCATAATTGCAACCAAATAACGGGGTGATCTTGTTTAAAAATTTGCACAACCCGTCAACAGTCTGATCCTACGGCGTGAGCCTGTCCGCCAGCGCCACCCATTACATGGTGCGTGTCAAGGACAAGACACTGGAAATCTTCCACAAGATCGACCACTCGGCCATCTACCTGCTCATCGCGGGCATGCGGACATGGCATTGTAAATATCTTTGCCACGCAAGTCTGTACAGCAACAGGATGCTTACGGGCTTCCAGTTTTTTTATTCTCCTGAAATGGATTTATGACAAACGACACATGAAAAAGGACAGGAATTCTGCTATATTCTTATTGATCGGGTGGAAATTTATCCGTTGACAATAGCCTGGGAAACAAATCATGTTCTGGCCATTTGTCACCTCGTCTTGGTTGCCGATCGGCAGGGGCACCCGTGATGGCACTGGAGATAAAATGGGCAACAAAATTCAGCTGTTTCCTGTCAGATTCGTTATTAGCCTTGCTTGTATGGTATTGTCACTCTCCATCCTCGCGTGCAGCAGCGGACAGTTTTTCGCCACTGCAACTCCATACCCCACCCTCACCCCTTATCCCACCTACACACCCAATCCCCCAACCGCCACCGCCATCCCGCCACGCTGGGATGTAAAGATATTGTCGGCTATAAAATCCAAGTCCTTTGGAGAATGGTACTATGCGGACGATGTCAAATCTGAATATATCATCGTCACGATCGAATACACCTACAGAGGCGCAACAACCGCCCAATTCTCCCCGCAGAGCGTGGTCCTGCTTTTTCCAGATGGAACTTCCTGGCCAGGCTATGCCTTATCAGCCACCGATTACCAGCCAGAGAATAACAGCAAGGTGACAAATTTCTATAACCAGGGTCCTGTCCTGACCTATATCCGGCCTGGTCAGACGAAAGTGGAAAAATTCGGCTGGGGTCTCACGATCAATTCAGACACAAAGTACCGTCTCCTGTTTCCCGAGACGGAACCGATCGATATAACAGTCGAAGATTAATGGAAAAGGAAGTGACATGAAAAGGGATCGACGGTTCCCCATTATTCTGCTGGCGGTTTCGATGTGCTTTGCTGCGTTGCTAGCCTGCACCAGCGCCATTCCAAAATCCAATCCACCTCAGGGAAACACGACCACGACATCTCCGCCTTCCACCATCCTGCCGCCAGCCAGATTGGGGGAAGTAGTGGAGCAATCTGGTTACTCCTTATTGGCGACACAAATCGAAACTCAGGTCACCTCGAATTTTATGGGGACGCCCCAGGCAGGCTATAAGACCGTGGCAGTCGAGATCGTATTAAGCAACATATCAGGGGAAAAACCGCTGAACGTATTTTATTCCCATGCCAACCTCGTGGATATGGAAGGATTTGTGTACGAAGCGAGTTATGGCAACCGCAGTGACAGACTGGATATGGTCGACCTGGGTGTTGGAGAAAAGGTAAAAGGCTGGATCGAATTCATCATTCCAGAAAATGCCGTGCCTGCATACCTCAAGTACACAATCGACCCTGACATCGTCTTGATGACAGGCCTGATAGAAAAATAAGCCGACGGGAGATGACATACCCTGCCTGTAGAAATCAGGCAGGGTATTTTTTACTTCAGAATTTGAAAAAGATTGCTATAGTCATCCGTCCACAAGCGGATGGGCGTGGAAGAGCCGTCATAAGGGGTGATATGACTTTGCAGCGCAGGGATCAACTGGCTGACAGGCTCGCGCGCCAATAAGACCCAGATCGAAGGAAATCCATCCGAGCCGGGTATGGGAGATCGCTCCACCACCTGCATGGTCAGGCCATACTCGTGCGCCAATCCCCACAGCACAGGACGCAGGTCGAGATAACGATTGGAAACGTGCGCAGCCAGGACTCCATCAGGCTTGAGGTGCTGAAGATAGATACCAAAGGATTCTTTGGTGACCAGGTGAACGGGAATCGAGTCGCTGCTGAAGGTATCGAGCACCAGCACGTCGAAGTTCTGGGGTTGGCCCTCAGCCAACTCTCGTTCGAGGGCCAGTCGCGCATCATCGGTCACTACACTGACTTGCGCCTGGGAATCCTTCAGGAAGGAGAAATATCCGCCCTGCCCTTCGGCAATCTCCACCACGGTGGGATTGATCTCGTAAAAACGATAGACGTCACCAGGTTGAGCATACGTTGCCAGCGTGCCCGCCCCAAGCCCGAGCACTCCCACGCGCAGGCCCTGTCCGCGGCGTGGATGATTCAATAAGACCAGGCCCGCGCCGCCATCCTGCACATAATAGGTGGTCGGCTGGTCGCGCAGGTCGGGTGCGAGATACTGGACACCGTGGATGGTCGCGCCGTGAATCATGGCATAGCCATCTCCAAAGCCATTTGGGGATTGCCACGTCCGTACCCGCAAGATGCCATAGAAGTTACGATTCACAAACAATGCATCAGAGTAACTGTTCATACTGAATATGAGGCCAGCAACGGTTGCTACAGAAACTCCCCACAGCACGCCCACACGGACGGAGGTACGCGCCATCCAGCGCGGCAACAACGAGGTGATCACAACGACCGTGGTCAACAGCCAGGCCAGGTAGAACTCCCAGTATCCTGTAAAAATGTATGGTGCGATCAGATTGACAAAAATCCCGCCCAACGCACCGCCTACTGAAACCATCAGATAAAAAGTCGTCAGATGTTCAGCAGAGGGCCGCAGCAGATACAGTTCACCATGCGCAATCATGCAAGCCAAAAAGAGCAACAGACAGTAAGTGGAAATCTGTACAATGATGCTGGTAGTCTCTACATGGATCATGACCCTCAACATCATCAAGCTGACAAGGGCAAAGAGGAGTGCATAAGTCCGCCGCCGAACCCAGGGACCGTCAGAAAAGGTTAGGATGAACGAAAGCAGGTACAACGCCAGCGGTAGAATCCACAAGAATGGGATGACCGCCACCTCCTGTGTGATCTGGTTGGTGACCGCAAGCAGGAAGATGGACGGCGTCGCACCAAGAATGATCCACAGCCCCAGCATGGGTGCGGACGGTTTTGGCGTGCGCTCCACAACGGGACCCGCCGCCTCGGTCGCCGTTTCGGGGCGCTTCCCCACCCTCAGGGCCAGTCCGCCCACCAGGATGGCAAACAGCACGAAGCCGAGGGCCCAGGTCCAGCCCTGGGCACGCAGCGTCAGCCATGGCTCGGTCAGAAAAGGATAACATAGCAGCCCCAGCAGCGAGCCGACGTTCGAGAGCGAATACAAGCGTGCATAAGATTTCGCGGGGAACAAACGGCTGAACCAGGCCTGCATCAACGGTCCATTCGAGGCCAGCATGAAGTAAGGCAAGCCAACCGAGACCGCCAGCAATACGAACAATTGCCAAATGGGCGTCTCAGCGCCCACATCAGGCTTCCACGCTGCGGACGGGGTGATGGGCGACGGCCAGAACAGCCCCAGCGCCATCACAACCAGGGCGGTGACACCCAGCAGTCCGGCATGGAGCTTGCCCTGCCTCTCGGCACGGATGCGGCCGATCAACCAATAGGCGTAGGCATACCCACCCGTCAGCAGGGCCTGGAAGAACAGCATGGCCGTGGACCACACCGCAGGCGTCCCGCCAAACCAGGGCAGCAGGAACTTTCCGATCATTGGCTGAATCTGAAAAAGCAAAAAAGCGGACAGGAAAATGCTTAGGGCAAATTGAAACATGCAGCCTCCGCGCTCGATTGTATCGCAGGGAGACAGTTCCCTGCCCACAAACCTGTCAGGGAACAAAAAATGAGCCTCTCTTTGAAGGTTTCCCCGATCTGATCCATAATCGTTTGGGGTCCTTGATAAAAGCGCCAGAGGACCCGCCGAGCAAAAAACCTACAGAACGGTTAAAATTGAACAGATCGACACAGTAACCATCCTTCCCTACTATGACACCGCGCAAAGGTCGTCTCTCGCTAGCGAAGAGAGTGCGCGGTTCTGCACAGGGTGAAAACCAAACACCGAGGTCATCTATGATGAACAACTTGCAAGCCACGCTCCTCTTCCCCGTCCGCGATGCGGATGCCCGCAAACAATGGCTGATCGCCTCCTCCATCACGCTGGCAGGCCTCATCGTCCCCATCCTGCCGACGCTGGTGGTGATGGGCTACAGCATCAAGATCATGCGCCAGGTCATCCACGAAGGCCGCGAACCGTCCATGCCCAAATGGCAAAGCAATGACCTGGGCACGCTGCTGCAGGACGGGTTTCGCCTGTGGATCGTGCAACTGGTCTACGGCCTACCCCTGATGCTGCTGATGAGCTGCGGGTTTATTGCCATGTTCTCAGGGACAGGATTGCTCGCCGCCTCCTCGGATAGCAATATCCCCCCTGCCTTGGGTGGATTGGCCATGGTCGCGGGGATCGGATTTATCATGCTAATTGGCATTCTGTCCCTGCCGCTGGTCATCGTCCTCGGTGCAGTGGAATCTCACGTCGTGGCACAAGGGTCCTTCCAGGCGGGCTTCGATGTCAAGGGCTGGTGGCAGGTCCTCCGTAAGAGCCTGGTGCAATTCCTGCTATCCTACCTGTTGGTGATGGCCGTCAGCATGGTCCTGACATTCGTGATACAGATCGCGATGATGACCATCGTGCTGATGTGCCTGTTCCCCTTCCTGATGGCTGGCTATTCCGCCTATCTGATGCTGGTGATGAACACCTTGTTTGCGCAGGCCTATGCAGATGGACGCTCGGCTCTGCAGGCGGAGACACATGCGTCCGCTTGAGATCCTCATCGCCGCCCTGCTGGCCGTTTACCTGGCCTGGCCGCTCAGCCGCAGACCGCGCCCTGTGTGGGTCACGTCTTTGCCTGCGCTGGCGCTGATCGTCACGCTGGTCCACTTTTGGGTGGAAGGCTATCGCTGGCAGATGATTCCACTGTATGGGTTGACTCCGCTCCTGGCTTTGGCGGGGCTGCTCGGACTGAACCAGCCACGGGCAGGGAGCTTCCCATCATCGGCACTTGGCTCCACCCTGACCTTGATCCTGCTGGCCGTTTCGACGGCGCTGCCCATCCTGTTGCCCGTCCCGCGCCTGCCGAAGATGAGCGGCCCCTATCAGGTGGGCACCCGAACCTTCTACATGGAAGACGCGTCGCGCAAAGAACTCTACTCGGGTGAGGACGGCCCGCGCCGCTTCATGATCCAGGTCTGGTACCCCGCCGACCCGCGCCCCGAAGACGAGCAGGCCCCGTGGATGAATCACGCCGAGATCTATGCGCCCTCCATCTCCGACTATCTGCGCCTGCCGCATTTCTTCCTTGACCACCTCACGTTGGTCAAATCACCCGCCTATGTGGACGCACCGCTGCATCCCGCGCCCGAGGGTGGATATCCACTGATCTCCTTCTCGCACGGCTGGAACGGATTCGCCGCCCAGAACACGGGTCAGATGGTGGAACTGGCCAGCCACGGCTACGTGGTGGTCAGCATCGAGCATACCTACGGTGCGCGCATCACGGTCTTCCCCGATGGGACGGTGGCACTGAACAACCCCAACGCCCTGCCCGAGGGCAAGCCTGAGGCGGAGTATGATGCCGCCGCACGTCAGCTGGTGGACCAGTGGGCGGGGGACATCTCCTTTACAATGGACTTTCTGGCCGCCCAAAACGCGGACTCGGCCAGTTCCTTCAGCGGCGCACTCGACCTGAACCGCATCGGCGTGTACGGGCATTCCACGGGCGGCGGAGCGGCCATCCAGTTTTGCGGCACGGATCCACGCTGCAAGGCCGTGCTCGGCCTCGACCCGTTCATGACGCCTGTTTCGCTCGCCGTCCTTGAAAACGGACTCGACCAGCCTGCCTTCTTCATGTTCAGCCAGGCCTGGGCCGATGACGTAGACAGCAAGAATGCACGCCTGTTCCGCGGTTTCATTGCGCACGCTCCCAGCGCGTTGGGCGTAGTCTCCATCGACGGCACACGTCACTACGACTTCAGCGACCTGCCCCTGCTCTCACCCATCGCCCCTCAACTCGGACTCAAGGGTCCGCTGGACGGGAAGCAGGTGGTCAAGATCGTGGACACCTACCTGCTGGCCTTCTTCAACTCCACGCTGCAAGGTCAGCCCACAGAGTTATTCGACGGCAAGTTTGACGCTTTTACAGAAGTGCATCCGTTGAAATAAGGATCCCCATGAAAACCAGACTCCGCACTCTTTCTCCCATCCTGCTCCTGATCGGCATCATATTACTTGCCATCGGTATGTACACAAACAACACCGCCTATAGCTGGGCCAGTGCCGTCCTGATCCTGCTCTCCCTGTTCACAGGCGGGCGCTGGATGAGGCCGCGCAAGAAATGAATCCCGTTTCCACTTCCAACGCAGAACATTATTTTTGGGGCGGCGACTGTGACGGCTGGCACCTGCTCCAACGCAACGACATGAGCGTCATCCAGGAACGCGTCCCGCCTGGACGAGCCGAGGTCAGGCATTATCACAACCTCTCACGTCAGTTCTTTTATATCCTCGCAGGGACTGGGACCATGACCATCGGCGAAGAAACCGTCAGCCTGCACAAAGGCGAAGGGATCGAGATTCCGCCACAGGTCCTGCATCAGTTTCGAAACGAGTCAGAGGAGGATGTCGTTTTCCTGGTCGTTTCCGCGCCGAAGAGTCACGGGGATCGGGTGAATTGCTAAAAACAGTTGCAAACTGGTCTTCCAGATCAAAAAGAGACCCCTTTCGGGGTCTCTTTTTATTTATCCTCTTCCTTCTTCTCTTCGTCCTTTTTCTCATCGTCCTTGCTGATTCCCTCGCGGAAGGAGCGGATGCCCTTGCCCAGTTCACCAGCGATCTTGCCAATGCGACCTGGTCCGAACAAAAGGATCACGATCACCAGGATGATCAGTAATTCGGGAATACCAAAATCACGAAACAACATGTTTTCTCCTTTGCATATGGCTTGCCTTCAGCCAGCCGCAACTTTACCACAAAGGGACTGAATTGGGTATGCTTACAACTCGCGCGGCGAGAGCAGCCCGTCAATGAAGCGCAACACGCGGCGTAGGAACGAACGCGCACGGCGCAGGGCCGATCCCTTCTGCGGCTTCACCTTACGCTCCGAGGGCAGCGGACCCGTCCACTCAGCGGCCAGGGCGCCCCAGGTCAAGCCGCCGCCGAATCCCACCATCACCAGTTTGTCGCCAGGCTTGATGCGCCCGCTTGTCACCGCTTCCGCCGTCGCAATGGGGATCGAGGCCGTGGATGTGTTGCCGTAGCGCTCCAGGTTGACGACGAACTTGTCCATCGGGAGCTTAAGTCCGCGCGCGGCCGCCTCGATGATGCGGATATTGGCCTGATGAGGCACGATATGCTGGATCTGGTCGACGGTCAGGCCCGCCGCGTCGAGCGCCTCCTTGGTCGAGGACGCCATTACGCGCGTGGCAAAGCGGAAGACCTCCCGCCCGTCCATGTGGATGTACTGGCTGCCCGCATGGATGGCTGCCTCGGTGGCGGGATGGCGGCTTCCGCCTGCGGGGATCGAGAGCAGGTCCCCGCCCGAACCGTCCGAGCGCATCACAGCCGAGAGCACGCCCCCAGGCCGTTCGCTGGCCTGCAGCACAAAGGCTCCCGCTCCATCCCCGAAAAGGATGCAGGTGTTGCGGTCCTTCCAGTTGACGAAACGCGAAAGCGTCTCCGTGCCGATCACCAGCGCGGTCTTGATCGACCCGCTGCGGATGGACTGGGCCGCCATGTTGAGAGCATAAATAAAGCCAGAGCACGCCGCCGAAAGATCGAAAGCGCCCGCCTTGTCCGCGCCGATCAGATCCTGGATCAGGCAGGCTGTGGCGGGGAAGATGTGCTCGGGCGAGGACGTGGCGCAGATGATCAGGTCCACATCCGTCGGTTGGACGTTGGCCACCTCCAACGCCTTGAGCGCCGCTTCGGCCCCCAGCGTGGACGGGAACTGATTCTCGCGGGCGATATGGCGCTCGCGGATGCCCGTCCGTTCGCGGATCCACTGGTCGTTGGTATCCACCATCTTCGACAGGTCATCGTTGGTCAGCACCGGCTCGGGGACCGACATGCCCCAACCCGTGATATGTGCAAACGGCATAAACACCTCTGAATCTTGTCATTTCGAGCCGCATTTTTTCGGCGAAGCAATCTCCCGTCTTTGCGAGAGATTACCTCAGGCGGAAGAACGCCGCCCTCATCACATGACAACTATTTGTATCGGCTCAGGATCAACGTGGCGTTATGTCCGCCGAAGCCGAAGGAATTGGACATGACGTGTTCGGGCTGGGCCGCGCGGGGTTGGTTCGGCACGTAGTCCAGGTCACATTCAGGGTCGGGCGTGGAGTAATGCACCGTGGGCGGCAGGATATTGTGTTCGAACACCTTGACGCAGGCTGCCGCCTCCACCGCGCCCGAAGCACCCAGCATATGCCCCGTCATCGACTTGGTCGAGGAGATCGCCACGCGATAGGCATGCTCGCCAAAGACGGTCTTGATGGCAGCAGTCTCGCTCTTATCATTCAATGGTGTGGATGTGCCGTGGGCATTGATATAACCGATATCCTCGGGCTTCAGGCCTGCATCCTGCAGGGCCAGGCTCATCGAGAGGGCCGCCCCCGCACCGTTCTCGGCGGGCGCGGAGATATGATGCGCGTCGTCGGTGGTGCCGTACCCCTTGAACTCACACAAGATGCGCGCGCCGCGGGCTCTGGCATGTTCCTCCTCTTCGAGGATCAAGACGCCCGCGCCTTCAGCCATCACAAAGCCGTCGCGCTCCTTGTCGAACGGACGGGAAGCCGTCTCGGGCGACTCGTTGCGGGTGGAAAGCGCCCCCATCACGTTCATACCCGCCATCGCCAATGAGACGATGGCCGCCTCAGCTCCACCTGCAATCATCACATCTGCAGCCCCGCGGCGAATGATGGCGGCTGCCTCGCCCAGGGCGTTCGTGCCTGTGGCGCAAGCCGTGGCGACCGCCATGTTGGGACCGCGCGCACCCACGCGGATGGCGATCATACCCGCCGCGCTATCAGAGATCATCATCGGGACAAGGAAGGGGCTGACTCGCTCGGGTCCGCGCTCGCGCAGGACCTCGGCCTGTTCCAGCAACGTGCCAATACCGCCGATGCCCGTACCGATCAAGATACCCACGCGATCGCGGTTCGATTCATCCACAGTAAAGCCTGCATGAGTCAGCGCTTCCAGGGTGGCGGCGGTGGCGAACTGGGTATAGCGATCCATTTTGCGCGCTTCGCGTGCACCAAATATCCCTGCAGCGTCGAAACCTTTTACCTCGGCTGCAAAGCGCGTCTTGTGCTTGCTGGCATCGAATAAGGTAATGGGAGCTGCGCCCGACTTGCCCGCCAGCAGGGCTGTCCAGGTGTCGTTCATGTTGTTGCCCAATGGGCTGACACATCCCAAGCCTGTCACCACAACTTTTCTCTGCATTGCTTCTCCTATTAAAAGTGCAGGACAAGAGGTCCTCTTGTCCCACAGATTACAGGAAGTTATAACACGGCTTACCGAAAAGCGATGCGGTGTGCACCGCGTGAAATGTAAGGGGCGATCCGATGGATCGCCCCAATAAATTACGCAGGGTGGATCAGTTTCCACATCTGTTGGATGTGAATGCGGTCGTGGGTGGACATGAAACCGACCAACTCCTGCAGCGTGGTCGGACCAAAGATCGAGTGGCGGGCTTTGCGCGCCCAATCCGCTTCGGTGAGCGCCTTGAGCGTTGCCAGGGTCTCGAGCCGCGCAGCCAGGAATTCCGAAAAAGCAGCACGACCATCCTGCGCAAGATAATTGCGCTCCTCAGCCCAGGCATCTGTGTTGCGCGAAGGGATGAAAGGCTCAGTCTCTTCGAGCAGGCGTTCAAGGCGCGGCTGGTTGACTTCACGCTCGGTGTCACGGAGATGGCACAGGACTTCGGTCAACGCCCACTCAGCGGGAGCAGGCCGCGAGGTCCAGGCAGAAGCGGGAGCTTCCTCGAGCAGGGATGCAATCGTTGCGGGTGTGGAGGTCATCAAGGCCAGGATGGCGCCTATCGAGCTGAAATCTGCTTCGAGGGTCTTAACGTCCACCGCCTCAAGCCAGGCGCGCAGATCCGCCAGGGAGCCGCGCCCCGTCGAAGCGGGATCCTCCACCTTGGGCACGTCACCGTTAACCCAGAAGGTCGGCAGACCCAGGGTGCGTGCGGGGGCCAGGTCGCGCTCGGCGTCGTTACCCACCATCAACACGGGTCCCTCGGGCCAACCCAGGCGGCCGAGAAATTCGGCAAAATACATGGGGTGTGATTTCGTGAAGTGAAAAGTTTCGTAGGAGGAGATCAGTGCGAAATCGTAGGCTTCGGGGGCCAGGTCGGCAAAGCGCAGGCGATGCAGGGTGGCCTTGCGCGGAAAGAAAGGGTCGGTAGCGACGGCTACGCGATAACCCTTGGAAAAGGCCCATTTAACCAGGTCAACTGCCTCAGGGCGCTTGCCCGTCAATGCACCAAGATTGGGGAAGACCTCGTCGTAAAACTGGTCGATCACCGTGCCAAGTTCGCGTCCATCGACGCCCAACTTGGGAAAGAATTTCTCATTGAAGACCTCCCGCAGGGTGCGGGACGGGTCCTCGCTGGCCATCATGGCACGCGTGCCCGAGACGAGCGCGGGCAGCATCATCTCAGGGGCCACACGGGAGGCCATGTGCGACGAGAGTGCCTGAAAATAGGCAGGGATGAAGGCATCCATGTTGGTGTCCAACAGGGTGTCGTCCAGATCGAGCAGTAATGTAAGCATGGCTATTCTTTGATCTTGAATTGGAAGGGCAACCCGTGACACTCGCCGCAGCCGACGTGCGGCTCAGCCACATCCCGATGGGACTTCTCACAGTAGGCCGTGACCTGCACCCGCCGCTGCAACAGGGCCGTCAACGGACGGTTGACCGTGCCGCGCAGGCGCATGAACTGACAGGCATTCGCCATCTCGATGGACGGCACGGGACAGGTCTTGCACAGGTCGGGCGTCCACTGCTCATTGGAGGCTTTGAGCAGGCGGCACTCTTCGACATTGCGGCCACGGTAATAGTCCCCGAAGAAATACGAACATTCTTTGCCGGCAGGAGTGCGCATGGAGTCTCTTTTAGAAAAGGTGACAGTCACCCGAGTGGTGGCTGTCACCTGATGAAATCATTATACGCGGGTGACGTATTCGCCCGTGCGGGTATCGACGCGGATCTTGTCACCGACCTTGACGAACTGCGGGCATTGCACCTGCAGGCCCGTGTTGGTGGTGACCTTCTTGGTCACGCCTGTAGCGGTGTCGCCACGGATGGCCATTTCAGCCTCGGTCACTTCCAGGTCCACGGAAGTGGGCAATTCGATGTCGAGCGGCTCGCCCTTGTAGAAGGTCAACTTGACCTCCATCTCAGGGATGAGGTAGAGCGCATCGTCGCCCAGCATGTCCGCCTTGATGGCAGGCTGCTCGAAGGTCTCGTTGTCCATGAAGTGATAGAACTCACCGTCAGTGTACAGGTACTGGACATTGTGGAAGTCGAGACGCACATCCTGCACAGACTGGCCCGAGGAGAAGGTGCGCTCGATGTTGGCACCTGTCAACAGGTTGCGGGCCTTGATGCGGATGTTGGCGTTGCCACGGCCCGTCTTGTTGTGACTGTAATCCAGCACTTTGTAGAGGGTGCCGTCCATTTCAAAAGTAACGCCTTTGCGAAGTTCGTTTACGTCGATCATGGTTCTTTCCTTATCTGGTGAAGTTGCAAACGGGCGGATTATAGCCCAAGGTTAGCAGGGAAGGCAAGGCTAATGCCCTGCGTCCTCGTCGCGCAGCAGATGGATGGCATGCTCCAAAACAGGCAGGACCACCTGCAAATTTTCGACCGCGCCTTTGGGACTGCCAGGCAGGTCGAGGATCAGCGTCCGTCCGCGGGTACCCGCCACAAGACGCGAGAGCATGGCATGCGGAGTGATACTCAGGCTGGCGGCACGCATGGCCTCGGCCAGACCTGGCGCTTCCTTCTCGATCACATCGCGGGTGGCCTCGGGAGTCACGTCACGTGGGGCAAAGCCCGTCCCGCCCGTGACCAGGATCACGTCCAGCAGGCCGCTATCAGCCCACTGGCGCATCGTCTCGGCTAGCGCGGAGCGGTCATCAGGCAGGATGGCCGTCTGGACCACCGACCAGCCCTCGGCGCGGACTCGGTCCGCCAGTGCGGGGCCCGAGGCATCGGGACGTTCCCCGCGTGCGGAGCGGTCGGAGGCGGTGAGGATTCCAACGCGGATTCCCATCAGGAGAATTCCTTGCCGAACAAGCGCACGGTCTTCATTTCGTTCCAGCCATGCCGCTCGTAAAAATGCGCCGCTTCGTCATTGCCCTGCATGACCAGCAGGTAACACTTGAGACAGCCCTTGGTACGCAGGCGGGATTCGACTTCATCCATGAGTTGAGCGGCGATGCCCTGCTTGCGAAATTCCCGCTTCACGGCCAAATGATAAATCATCCCGCGCCGACCGTCGAAGCCGCCGATGATCGAGCCGACCAGATCGCCGTCAGCCTCAGCCAGCAGGAACAGATCGGGGTCACGGGCAGCTTTCTTGGCAATTTCTTCAGGACTGTCGGAGCGGCCCACGTTCACGCCTTTTTCCATACTTTCCCACAAGGCGCGGACAGCCAAATAGTCCTGCGGGTGACGGTAGGGGCGCAACGAGATGGTCACGCGGGGTTGATGACCTTTTTAAGCATGGTCACGAGATCGTCGGGCATGTAAGGTTTGAGCAGAAAATCGCTCGCCCCGCGTTTCAAACATTCCTCGCGCAAATTCATGCCCGAAGACATGACCACGTTCACCGACTGGGTATCGGGCGCGGCCCGCAACTGATCCAGGATGGCCAGCCCATCCTGGCGGGAGAGGTGCACATCGAGCAGCAACACATCCGGGCTCTCAGCACGGACGGCAGCAGGCACGTCGGCATCGGCATCCACCGCCACCACGGTATAACCCTCCATTTTCAAGAGGGTCTTCAACAGCGACACCATGATGGCGTCATCTTCGGCCAGCAGAACTTTTGGCATTCTTCTTTGCCCTCGTCTTCACGGTTTTAGTCTCAACTGCTGGCTTTTTTCCAGCGGGTTTGGTTTCTTTTTTATGGTGCTCTTCAGGTTCGGGTTTGGGAGCCTCGAGCGCGGCCTTGAGCACATCATCCACGGTCTCGGCCAGCACAAACTTCATCTCGGTGCGGATCTCCTCGGACACATCCTCGAGATCCTGCTCGTTACGCTTCGGAAGGATCACCGTCCTCAACCCATTGCGATGCGCGGCCAGGACTTTTTCCTTGACGCCGCCAATCGGCAGGACCTGACCCCTGAGCGTGATCTCGCCCGTCATCCCCACCCGCGGCTTGACCTTGCGTCCCGAGATGAGCGACACCAATGAGGTGGCCATGGTCACGCCCGCCGAGGGGCCATCCTTGGGCTGGGCGCCTGCGGGGATGTGCAGGTGAATGTCGTGCTTCTCGAAGAAGGCGGGGTTAAGTCCCAACGAACCGGCCCGCGAGCGGACATAGGATAGCGCCGCACGCGCCGACTCTTGCATCACGTTGCCCACCGAGCCCGTGATCTGGAATCCGCGCCCGCCAGGCATGGAGGTGGATTCGATGAAGAGGATGTCGCCGCCAAAGGCGGTCCAGGCCAGGCCTGGCACCACGCCCGGGATGGAGGTGCGCTGGTTCAATTCCTCGGGGCCGAGGTAGATCGGGTGGTCGAGCAATTCCTCCACCAGGTCAGGAGTCACATCGAAGTGACCTCCCTTCCCCTCCGCGATGCGCGTGCCTACCTTGCGACAGATCGCGCCAATACGGCGCTCCAGGCTGCGCACACCCGCTTCGCGCGTGTACTCACGGATGATCTTCTGCAGCGACTCATCCTGAAAGGTTACCTCGTCCTCGTGCAGGCTGTTCTCGCGGATCTGGCGCGGGATGAGGTAGCCCTTGGCAATGGCGGTCTTCTCGCTCTCGGTATAGCCCGAAAGGAAGATGATCTCCATGCGATCACGCAGCGGCCCGGGGATGGTTTCGAGCGTGTTGGCAGTGGCAATGAAGAAGACCTGCGAGAGGTCGAAGGGCACTTCGAGATAGTTGTCGCGGAACTCGCTGTTCTGCTCAGGGTCGAGTACTTCGAGCAGGGCCGACGCAGGGTCGCCATGGAAGTCGGCGGTCAACTTATCCACTTCGTCGAGCATGAAGACGGGGTTGCGCGTCTCGATACGGCGCAGGGCTTGCAGAACACGTCCAGGCATGGCACCGATGTAGGTACGGCGATGACCGCGAATCTCGGCCTCGTCACGGATACCGCCCAGTGAGGCACGGATGAACTTGCGCCCCATGGCGCGCGCGATGGATTGTCCCAGCGAGGTCTTGCCCACACCTGGCGGCCCCACGAAGCACAGAATCACGCCTTCGCGTTCGCGGCGGATGGCATCTTCAGACTCTGTTTTGACTTCGTCTTTGCGGTCGATGCGCAGTTTGCGGATGGCCAGGAATTCGAGGATGCGTTCCTTCACATCCTCCAGGCCGTAATGGTCCTTGTCGAGGATGGTGCGCGCGTGCGGGATGTCGAGATTGTCCTCCGTGGATTTGGACCACGGCAGGGAGGTCAACCAATCGAGGTAGGTACGGATGACGCCATATTCGGCGGCGGCAGTCGGCAGGCGCGAGAGTCGGTCCAACTCGCGGCGGGCCTGCTTGTCGGCCTCCTCGGGCATCTTCGAGTCTTCGATCTTCTTGCGGAAATCCTCAGTCTCGGCGGCCTGTTCATCCTTCTCGCCAAGTTCCTTCTGGATGGCCTTCATCTGCTCGCGCAGGAAGTATTCGCGCTGGACCTTTTCGATCTCACCGCGCGCCTCGTTCTGGATCTTCTGCCCGAGCGTGAGCACCTCGGCCTCGCGCACCAGCAGCCCATTCAACTTGCGCAACTTTTCGGCGGCCGAGTCGATCTCGAGGATCTCCTGGGCGTCCTTCAGGTCGATGCGCTGGAAGTTGGCGATGGTATAGGCCGTTTGCAGGGGATCTTCCACCGAGGCAATGGATGCTGCCAGCTCCTCAGGGAAGGAGGGGATCATCTGCGTGATCTGCTGGAATTGGTCACGGGCGTTGCGGGCCAGCGCGTCCAATTCAATGCCTGCTTCGATCTGCTCGGGAGCCAGTTCGATGCGTGCCTTGAGGTAGGGCTCCTCGCCTACGAACTCGCCCAAGCGGAAGCGGTCCATGCCCTGCACCAGCAGGCGGACCGTTCCATCGGGGGCGCGCAATAGGCGGTGGACCGTAGCAATGGTCCCGACGCGATACAGGTCTTTCGGACCTGGCGTCTCCAACTCGGGATTGATCGATGCCACCAGACCGACCAGTTTGTCCCCCGCAACGACATCATCCACCAAACGGACGGAGCGCGGCTGCCCCACTGTCAGCGGGACAGCGGTCTGGGGATACACAACCACCCCGCGCAACGGCAGGATGGGCAACACCTCAGGATACCTGGGAGTCTCCTGAGGCTGTTCGGGTTCGGGGTTGGCGGGGTCGGCTTCCTTCTTTTGGAAACGGGCAAACATGGACGGCATGAAGAGCGCGAGCATTTCGTCGTCCAGTTCACCGATCCATTGGAAGAAATCTCCCAGGCTGGATTGCCAGCGGGTTGCAGGCATGGAGTCTATTTCACCTTGATCTGGTTTGGTTTGGCTTTTGGTAATGTGACGGTCAAGAAACCGTCCTTGTATTCGGCATGGGCAGCTTCGGCGTCCACGGGGGCAGGCAGGGCCACCGAGGTGGCGAACTTCCCGAAGCGGATCTCCATCTGGTGATAAGCTCGACGTTCGGGCGAATCAGTGCGGGCGCCGGCGATGAGGAGCACGTTGTTCTCGAGCGCCACCTCGAAGTCCTCTTCCTTCATGCCTGCGATCTCCACGCGCACCACCAACGCTTCCTCCGACTCGAACAAGTCGGTGGGCGGGCTCCATACACTGGAGTACACCTGCCAACTGATGGCGTGCAACACCTCACGCCTACTTTCAGCCAGCGACATAGTAGACTTGCGAACAACGGTGGGCATGACTGCCTCCTTACAAAACGGACCTTACCCGAGAGCGGCCTTGGCCGCAGCGATCACTTCTTCGTAGTTCGGCTCGTCGCCGTTGGCAGCCATGTAAGCGGCATAGGTGACAATGCCCTTCTTGTTGACGACAAAGACCGCACGCCGCAGCAGGCGGACTTCCTTCATCAGTGTGCCATACTTCTTGCCGAAGTCAGCCTTGACCGCATCGGAGACAGTAATGACGTTATCGATGCCCGCGGCACCGCACCAGCGCTTCTGCGCTACAGGCAGGTCCATGCTCACGACCAACACCGCCACACCCTTGCCCATTTTGCCGACTTCTTCGCTAAAACGGCGGGTCTCGCGGTCACAGGTGGCCGTATCCAGCGACGGATTCGAAAGGATGATGCGCACTTTGCGCTTGGTCTCCTTCAGGCCCTTGCTGATGGTCCAGTCATTCTTCTGGATGGTGAAATTGGGTGCCTTCTGCCCCACCTGGATGTCCTCGCCGATCACGGTCTGGTCCATGCCAGCGAATTTGATCAGTCCTTTGCGTTCTGCAGCCATATTATTCTCTCCTTTACCTTTATATTGTTGATATATTTTGTAACCAGCGCCCCCGACAGGGCTCGAACCTGTAACCTACAGCTTAGAAGGCTGGTGCTCTATCCATTGAGCTACGGGGGCCAGTATCGGAAGCCTGGCTTCCGAACTCCAACAAAATCTATTGTTTGGGCCTCAAGCCGCGATACACACGCGGACCTGCCAGCGTGCGCAGGATGGTGTCGGCGGGACGGTTCAGGCGGGCCGACAGATCCTCAGCCGACATGGGCGAATTCCCATTGACCAGGAACAGACGGAAGACCGCCTCGACCAGCGCTGTGCGTTCGTTGACAAAGTCGGGCTGCAGGGCGCAGTGACTCATCAGGGCATGCTCGATGCCATCCACGGTTTTAACCTCTGCGGTGAGCGGGTCGATCCAATCGATCAACTGGCCTTCCTCGTAGTTGGCAAAAGCCGCCTGGTGTTCAAGGCACAGCAGTGAGCGCAGGAAGACATGCCAGTCGCGCTCGTTTTGCTTCCACCATTGGAAATCGATGTGGAAGGGGGTTTGGACCGTAGGTTTGAGCAGGCTGGGACGTTTCATCTCAGTCATCATACCGCATCCTCATCTATTCGGAAATGCAGGTCGCCGACGTGGGTGAACGGCTTGTTTGCCAATAAAGCCAGCAGCGGAGCGGGTGGCACACGGCGCACCAGATTGAGTGCCGCATACAATTCCTGCGCGTGGACATGGCCCTGGGGAGTCAGCTTGGTCAGCTCACGCATCATGGAAAGCACCAGGTCCTGGAAAGAGCGCTGTTTTCCCCACAGCGGGTCGAGCAATTTGAAATCGGGGACATAGATCGCCATGCGGTCGTTGAACTCGGCGGTGATGGGCTGCTTGAGCATGGCAAAGACCATGCCGCCATCCGCACCGACGATCAATGTGCGGACCCAATCCTTGGTGGCGCGCTGGGTGCGGGCCGTAACGATCACCTCGCCAGGCTTCTCACCGCGCTTGACCTCCACCAGGCTGCCTGGCATCAGGCTCTGGGACTTGTACCATTCGCGCAGGCCGTGGACATATCCGCCCGAACGCACCACCCAGGCGGGCATGCGGGAGCCTGTCTTTCCGTCCACCAGCGTGAAGCGCACACGCGGCGACTCGTAGGCAGTCGGGAAGAAGGCCCGCGCACGCGGGGAAAGCGGCAGGGTGCCCGCGCGCAGGTGCGGATAGATCAGACTGATGGTCACTGAATTGATCTTGTCCTTGGTTGGAACATCCTGGACAGGACTAAGTTCATCATCGAGCTGGGATTCGAGGCTCAGCATTTGCGGGGTCAATGTGCCGCGATCATGCTGAATGGTCTCGTAACGCAGATGCAGGGGCGTCTCACGCACACCTTCGGGTTCGAGGCGATGCAGGCACCAAAGCACCTGCCCTGCGGGACCAACCTCGTCGAAGCGGTCGTCTTCCTGCAAGGCCCAATTGAGCGAGAACTCCGCCAGCCTCGGGTTGACGCCAGCGGGCATCTCGACATCCTTCAACAGCGCGGATGTGAGCTGAGGCTCGCCACCCGACATGTCGAGCACGGCTTCCGCCAGGTTGAGGTGCCCCACATTCACATCCACCAACAGGGCGCGCGGGAACCAACGTCCCGCAATACGAACGAGGTTGTCATCCGCCAGAAAGGCGGCTTCGATCTTTTTCTCCAACCCGTCGCCATATTCAGCGATCAGAGCGGGCTGGTCAAATTCCTGTTCATCAGCAGGGATGACAGGCGCATCGTTTAGCGCATGATCCGCCAACGATGAGGCAAACATACGCTCGGCGCCATCTTCCATCGCGACCGAGACCACCTGGAACTCGCCCACAGCAGGATTCGAACCCGCGCGCACGGCAGTGACCGTACCCTTCTGCCAATTCAACACAGGGAAGATGAGTTCCTCCCCGGCCTGATGGGATTCCTTTGGGAGATAGGTTCGGCCAGCGGCCTGACGCCTGGCCTGCGCTGCGGCGCGTTGGGCGCGGACTCGTTCCTCCACTAGAACAGGAACGAGTTCGCGCGTGGTCAGCGGAACTTCCTGCTCGAAGAGATAGTTATGGAGAAATTCAACGTCCGGTCGGGAGATCTGGAATTCGGTCCAGTAATCAGAGGGAAAGAGGGTATCGGGGCTCATAACTTGCCTTATGCAGATTCGATGATGCAACACCGTGGTGTCGGTCTGTAATTATACCTTACGATAAAAAATTGCGCGGCTTGTTCAGCCCTCGCTTGCAAGTGCCGCAGAAATAAAACGTGCATCCTCGATCAAACGAGGATGCACACATCCTTCACTACCGAGTCAAAACTAACCGAATGAAATACCCAGGTCTTTGGCAGTCAGCACGATGTCCGAGTCCATTGGGACCATCTTCATCTGACCCATGGCCTCTTCGATGGGCACATACTTGACCTGCGGCGGATCGAGCGCCACCATCACGCCTGCCTGGCCCTCCTCCAACCCGCGGATGGCAGCCGCGCCGAAGCGCAGCGCAGTGAGGCGGTCGAAGGCGGTCGGCGAACCGCCGCGCAGCAGGTGGCCAAGCACGACGACACGAGTCTCCTTGTCCGAGATGGCGTGGATCTCGGCAGCCACTTTCTCACCAACGCCGCCCAAACGCTCGGCGCGGCCTGCCTCATGCTCCACGACAGACACGCCACCCCCAACGGGCAGCGCGCCTTCGGCCACCACCACGATGGTGAACTTGCTGCCACGTGCTTCACGCTCCTTGATCTTCTCGATGACCTTGTGAATGTCATAGGGGTGTTCGGGGATCAGGATTACATCGGCGGAACCTGCCACGCCCGCATGCAGGGCGATCCAACCTGCATACCGTCCCATCACTTCGACGACCATCACACGCCCGTGAGAGGCCGCCGTCGAATGCAGGCGGTCGAGCGCCTCGGTCGCAAAGCCGACAGCGGTGTCAAACCCGAACGTGACCTGGGTCTTATCGAGGTCATTATCGATGGTCTTGGGGACCGAAATCAGGCGCAGGCCCTTCTTCGCAAGGACGCTGGCAATGGCCAGCGAACCGTCGCCGCCAACGGTAATCAACGCATCGATGTGATGCAGGCGGAAACTGCGCACAATCTCATCGGAGCGGTCAACTTCCTCGACGGTTCCGTCATCTCTCATGATCGGGTACTTGAGCGGATTGTTACGATTGCTGGTGCCAAGGATGGTACCGCCCAGGTGGGTAATGCCACGCACGCGGTCACGCGTCAACGGGATCAAACCGCCATCAGGATACTCCTCAGGCAGCAACAAGCCGTGAAAACCGTCGCGGACGCCGTACACTTCCCATCCGCGTTGCAGGGCCGAAAGCGCCGCCGCGCGGATGACTGCATTCAAACCAGGGGCGTCGCCGCCGCCCGTACTGATCGCAATTTTTCTAATGGGTGGATAGGTGGTCATAAAAGTTCTCCGTGAAATTTTTTACAAACGCTAATTATAGTCCAAGGAAAAGCTTTGCATAGACAAATTTCCAAACTTTAACGATTTTGGAAGTTGGAAAGACTATTCCTGCGGTCGAACTTTGCGCTCGTAAAACACCAACAGCGTCGAGCCATAACGACGTCGCTCGAACTCAACCAAATACTCCAACTCAACCGACTCGTACTCCCTGGGGTCAATCTGTGCAATGACCTCGCAGTCCTCGCCCAGCCAGCCTGGGTTCTCATCCAGTCGATGGAGCGCTTGCTTCCACATATCCTTATATTGGGGCGGCGCAATGTAGACATAATCGAAGGCACGGTCGGGCGTGCCTGCCAACAGGCCGAAGGCATCCCCCCGTCGCACCTCCGCGCGGGACGTGAAGCGACAGTGCTCAAGGTTCTCCTTGATGGTCTCGACCGCCAGCCGCTCACGGTCGCTGAAGCGCACGAAACTCGCGCCGCGACTAAGGGCCTCGATGCCCACCGCGCCCGTGCCACCAAACAGGTCCCACCAGGTCGAGTCGACCACGTCGCCCGCCAGAATATTGAACAACGACTCCTTGGCGCGGTCGGTGATCGGCCGCGTGGTGTCCCCAGGCACAGACTTAAGCTTGCGCCCGCGCGCCTCGCCAGAGATAACGCGTAAGGTCATAGCGACTCCTTGCCAAATTGAGCAACCGCCTTGTAATTTCCATGCGGAGCCAGGATGGGGACCACACAGCCCGTGCTGAGGAGGAAACGACGTCCGCCCGTTTGTGCAAGCGCATCGGCGGCTTCCTTCTGGACCTCGGCCTGGTCCCGATATACGAGCGTATCCTGCCGCAGGCCGCCACAGCGCACACCACGGAAGGTTTTCTCCGCTTCTGAGAGCGTGGGCGGAGTCTCGCGGTCATGCCAGTTGACGATCTGAAAGTCGTACGCACTCAACAGCGGGAAGTGGACGTTGTGTCCGTGCAGGTGCAGCATGTTGCACCAAAGATCACGTGTTGGTTCGAGAACCTTTTGGTCAAAGGGCACGCCGAAGGTTTTGTACTCGTCCAAGCTGAGCAATTGCGCCTGCGCATGTTGGATGGCATAGAAGACACCGTCGATGCCCGTCTCCATCGAAGCTTCCACAAAACGGCGGGTCGTTTCCGCGATGATCTCTAGCCCCTTCATCACAGCCTCGGGATATAAGCGCAGATGAGCCAACAGCACGTCTGCACCTGCCAGATTGCGTGCCTGCGCCAGCGGACTGAACACCGTCTGGAGCACGGGGGTCTCAGGACCAAGCTCCGCGCGGATTAAACGGAGGCAGGCTAATTGCTCCGCCAAATACGGCGCAGAAACGGGGTCAAGTACAGGCAGGGACTCCCAGTCGCGCGGGTCATGGATGACGCGCCTGGTATAAGTACGTGTCCCCTCGGGATTCCCCTGCCACTCATCCTCGATCCCCCAATCGCGCAGACAGAATGACGAGGATGGCGTCACCTTGACGAGGTCGAAGTCATACGTCCGCTGGAAATGCAGGGTCGCAGCAGCCAGGCCCTCGGGAGTCTGGTCGTCGACGGGAAAATGCCGCCACAACGCCACAGGCAGATGATCGGGCAATTCGCCCGAAATACAGGCTTGAATTTGTTCACGGTGTGTTTTCATGGGACCCTCTGAACGGCGCAAAAGATGGCGCCTTGTCTCTGTACGGTAAAAATGCCCGCCTCTGAACGAACCCTGCGAATGCCAGGGTTGGCACGCGAACTGGTGATAACAAAATCGCCTGACTGGGGTTCGGTGTTGCGGGTACGCCCCAAGTCAATGACTTTAACACCTGCGACAGCGTAATACTCGGCAATTGCACCATCGCGATTGACAAACACACGCGGGGAGGTCTCGGCATACGCATTGATCCAATTCATGGAATCTCTGTAACAGGTCAGCCAATAATCGGTCTCGTAACGATAGGCTGCCCCCCAGGTGCCGCCCGCGTACAGGTTGTAATACGTGTATTGATATGGGTGCAAACGCACATCGGCAAACAGGGCAGGCAGAAGTATAAGAAAGACCAGCAGGCTTCTTCCCCAGATGGGCTTGATCCAGCGAAAGAACGCCTCAGCCCCCAACCCAGCCAGGATGAACAAAGGCGGGACGATGAACATAAAATGGCGGAAGCCATCGTACATGGGCGGCTTCTTCCATAATACATAGATCATTGGAATGGCCAGCCACAGGAAAGTAACCAGCAGACTTTTCCATTCAAGGTCTCGTTTGCGTGCGCGCAAGATGGCGATCACTCCACCCAGCGCAGCCAGCGGCCAGGTGAACTCAGTCAAGGTGAGGAGCATCATCATCGGCAGGTAGCGCATTGGCAATTGGTCGGCGCGGTATAACTCACCATTGAACAATACGCGCAGGGTGGTCGGGTTGTCGGCCATGAAGGTCAGCGTGCCGATGAAGTTCTGGATGGGATTCTCCCACAGATACGGCCACGAGATGAACATCGCCAGAATGGCGATCAATCCATAGGGGACGAACCACCAGATTCGCCTGGGCTTTTTGAGCAGCAGAAAATACAATCCCACCAATGCCCCCGCCAGCGGACCCAGGATGCGGATGCTGGTGGTCAGCCCCAGCAGGATGGCGGGGACGAGAATGTGTTTGAGAGTTTGAAGTGGCTTCTCATCCTCGGGAGCGTTTGCCAGATGATCGGCCATCCGCAGGCCGAATTCCAGTGAGAGCAGGAAGAACAGCAAAAAGGACGGATCTTTGGGATTAATAAAGGCGTGTTCCCATAACACGGGCTGGGACGAAAAGAAGACCGTGGCAAATAATGCCGCCCATTGTCCCATCCAGCGGCGGGCCAGCACATAGAAGAAGTACACCGCCACCTGGAAGGCCAGGAAGTTGATTAGGTGCCAGGCCGAGGCCTGGTCCACGCCCATTGATTGGAGCATGTGCACAGGTCCGCGCGTGAGTAGCAGGTAGGCGGGTCCGCGGTTGCGGTGGTCCCACGGGCTGGGACCATAGGCGTTGGCCTCCAGGTCGAAATGTCCGCTAAACCAGTTTGCGGGATTGTAGGCATAGCCGATGGCGTCGGCATATCCGTAAAACAGGGGCTCGTCGATGGAAAGTCCATAATCACGGAAGGTGCGCAGGCCAAGGATCACATTGACCAGGATCAGCAGAAGAACAGGCAGGGTCTTGTAGCGTTGAAAAGGGTTGGTTGAGTTCATGGCAAGCCCGTCCATTATAATTGTGTTTGAGGTCACTTCATGAACTTCAACACCGCCCTGTTCCTGTTCTTATTTTTGCCCATTTTCCTGATTGCCTACTTCTTCGCCCAGCCGCGCTGGCGGCCTGTGGTGGGAATTTTGGGAAGTCTTCTGTTCTATGCTTGGGGCAGCGCCGTCAACCTGCTGTGGATGCTCGGCCTGATTCTCTTCAACTACTGGCTGGGCCTGCGCCTGAAGGATAAGCCTGCCAAATGGTTGTTGCCCCTCGGCCTGCTCGTGAACGTGGGGTTGCTGGCCTTCTTCAAGTTGTTTGCCGCCTACGGCCTGGACCTGTTCCTTGGGCTGACCCCGTACTTCCCCACCCGCCTTACCAATCTCCTAACCGCGTTGACCTTCCCGCTGGGGCTCTCGTACGTCAGCTTTCAGGTCATCTCGTACCTGTTGGATGTGAACAAAGGGACAGTTCAGCCTGAGCGGAATCTCGTGACTTTCGCCTTTTATGTGTTGCTGTTTCCCAAACTGCTGGTCGGACCGATCGTCCGCTACCGCACTCTGGCCGACTCGCTGCCCGCACCAACCCTCGAAGCAGACCAGGTCGCGGATGGCGTTCGCCGTTTCCTGCGCGGCTTTGCCAAGAAGATCCTCATCGCTGACGTGCTGGCCAGGACGGTCAATGCCATTTTCGTCCTGCCTGTCGCAGCATCCACGCCTGCGTATGCCTGGCTGGCCCTGGTCGGCTATGCTCTACAGATCTTCTTTGACTTTTCAGGCTACACCGACATGGCCATCGGTCTGGCTGCCATGATGGGACTGCGCTTCATCGAAAATTTCAATTACCCCTACACTGCGCAAAGTATCAGCGATTTCTGGCGGCGCTGGCACATCTCGCTATCCAGTTGGTTCCGTGACTATGTTTTCTATCCGCTCGAGCGTAAGCGCCTGCCCGTGGCAGGGCAACAAATCAACGTCCTGGTCGTTTTCCTGCTCACGGGCCTGTGGCACGGCGTGACAATCGGCTTCGTGATTTGGGGTCTGCTGCACGGCTTTTTCCTGGTCATCGAGGGTCTATTCCTCAACCGTTGGCTGAAAGCGGACTGGCTGCGCCCTGTCCGCCACTTGTACACTCTCTCCGCCCTGCTGCTAACCTGGGTCTTCTTCCGCGCGCCCAGCCTGGGGTACGCGCTCGACTTCCTGCGTCTGCTGGTCGGGAATGTTCAACAGACGATGAAGCTCTCCTTCAGCGAGACCACGCCTCTGCCGTTCATCGAGCCATCCTTCATGCTGGCGTTTGTTGCCGCGATCATTCTGTCCTTACCCGTCGGCCCGTGGATTCAGAAACAGCTCGAAGCGCGTCCACACCTGGCTTTTCCTCTGACGATTGCGGGCGACCTGCTGCTGCTGACACTCTTCGTGCTATCCGTCGGCATGATGACCAGCGGCCGCTTCCTGCCTGGCATTTACGGGAATTTCTAGAAACTTCGCGCTGAGCGGAGGTGCTTCCGAGCGACAGCGAAGAAGCGCCACAGTCGAAGCGCAATTGGAAAGAGACTCTTAGACTTCACAAAAACCATGTGGTCCGCCTGGGATGAACAAATATACTCATGAAAAAATACTATTCCTATCTCCTTATTATCATTTTTCTCGGACTGTTGTTGACTCCCCTGCGGACCCTGAACCTGGATCCAAGCACTATCGAGGAATCATTCTATCCGCGCGGACGTCTGATCGACTGGACAGCGCGTGTACGCCTATGGATCGGCGACCGTGTCTTTCCCAAGGTCATCGTCGGGGACGGCGGCTGGCTGGTCTACACGGCTGAAAACGACATCGAGGACTATCAGCGCGCCGACCCCTTCACCGAGGAGGAGATGGCGCAAATCCAAAAGAACCTCGACGCCCTATCCGCGCGCTACAAGGAACGGGGCATCCAATTGATCGTGGTCGTGCCGCCCAACAAGAACACCATCTACCCCGAGCGCGTCCCGCCGCGAGTGCCCGTCTTCGGCGACGTTTCAAAATTGGATCAACTAATCGAGTACTTGAAGATTCATGGACAGGTCCAACTGCTCGACTTGCGCCCCACATTGTTAGCCGCCAAAGCGGAACGCCAGATCTACTACGCCACCGACACGCACTGGAACGATTACGGCGCGTACATCGCCTACGCCACCGTCATGAACGAGGTACGCAAGGCCTATCCCAGCCTGTCTCCGCACCCGATGTCGGACTTCAAAGTGGAGGTCCGCGCGCCTGAGCAGTTCGACCTGGCGGCCAATATCGGCACGACCTATTACGAGGAACCCCGCATCCAGTTCGCGCCCAAATACGAGACGCATACCACCTACAAGAACGTGACCGTCGGCGGGCGAAAGTTGATGTTCTCAGCCAACCCCGATTCCAGCCTGCCGCGCCTGGTGCTTTACCACGATTCATTCTTTTTCCGCGTCATCCCGCTGTTGGGAGAACATTTCAGCTACGGAGTGTACGTCCAGAACTACATGGGCGGCGGCCTATGGAATCTCTCCTGGGTGGACGAGCAGAAACCCGACGTGGTCATCATCGAGTTTTCGGAACGATATTTGAAGGATTTGATCCTGTTGGTCGAACCGAAAAAGAAATAAGCGCGATAGAATGTGAGATTCGGCACACCAACCGCGTGATGCCCCGCCCTGCGGCCTCGGTTATAATGGCGGCATGAGCCTCGTCATCGCCGTGGACATCGGCGGCACGCACATCCGCGTGGCTGCCTATGAGCCCGACCAGACCACTCCCATCAAGCACCAGCGCGTCCCCTCGGAGGGGTTGAAACCAGGCGTGTTCGACCGTCTTGTCCAGGCTGTGGAAGCTGTCTGGCCTGCTAATGGAGACGTGACCGCCATTGGCATGGCTGTGCCAGGCGCGCTCGACCTGCACCAAGGGATCATCCTCAACACCCCCAACATCCTCGAATGGCAGAATTTCCCCGTCGGCCCCAAACTGGCCGAACGTTTCGGCGTGCCTGTCTACCTCAACAACGACGCCAATCTGGCGGCGCTGGGCGAGTGGAAATACGGCGCGGGACGCGGCCACGATGACCTGCTCTACCTGACCATCAGCACGGGTATCGGCGGCGGGGTGATCTGCAATGGGCGTCTGTTGGAAGGCTACCACGGCCTGGCTGCGGAGTTGGGTCACGTCACCGTGGACCCGAACGGCCCGCCCTGCTCGTGCGGCGCGCCAGGTCACATCGAGGCGCTTTCGTCGGGACGAGCCATCGCACGCTACGTTAATGAGCAGTTGCAGGCGGGTGCGAAGTCGAGCCTGAAGGCGGACCCCGCGCTTTCAACCTACCAGATCGCGGAAGCCGCCCGCCAGGGCGACACGCTGGCCATTTCGGCCTTCGAGCGTGCGGGGGATTATCTTGGGATCGCCGTGGTCAACTTCCTGCATACCTTCGATCCCTCGGCGCTGATTTTCGGCGGCGGAGTTTCGCAAGTAGGCGACCTGTTGTTCGTGCCATTCGAGGAAAGCCTGCGCAAGCGCGTCTTCCATCCACGCTACCTCGAGCGCCTGGTCATTGCCCGCGCTGCGCTGGGGGATGACGCGGGCCTGCTGGGGGCGCTGGCCCTGGCGCGTATGTCCGAAGAGGACCCGCCCTGAAGGCGTGACCAAGCCGCCTGAGGGGAGAATCGGCTCCTGTAACGGGAGCAGGTTCGAGGTCCAAACCAAAATTGATTTGCGAGACGGGGACACTTCTTCGCGATGTAGTGGCGTGGTTCTCGCGCCCAACTCCCTTGGTGGGAGCATCCTCCGTCCCCTCGCAGTCGCGTCGACAGACATTTCAAGGAGAATATTCATGGAACCAATGAAATTACCAGGCCCCAAGACCCGCGCGCTGATCAAGCGTGATTCTGCCGTCATTTCGCCGTCGTATCCACGCGGATACCCGTTCGCGATGGATCACGGCAAGGGCACCGAGGTGTGGGACGTGGATGGCAATCGCTTCCTCGACTTCATGGCGGGCATCGCCGTGACCTCGACGGGGCACGCCCACCCCAAGGTGGTCAAGGCCATCCAGGAGCAGGCCGAGAAGTTCATCCACATCTCGTCCGATTTCTATCACGAGAAGTGGATCCAGCTCGGCGAAAGGCTGGCCGAGATCGCTCCGTTCGACGATTACGGTGTGTCGTTCATGACCAACTCGGGCACCGAGGCGGTCGAGACGGCCATCAAACTGGCGCGCTATCACACAGGCCGCAGTAATTTCATCGGCTTTACGGGCGCCTTCCACGGGCGCACGATGGGTGCAGTGACCTTCACCGCCAGCAAGCCGAAATATCACAAGGGCTTCTACCCGCTGATGAACGGCGTGCTGCACGCGCCTTACCCCAACCCGTACCGCCCGATGCTGGAACGTCGCAAGGGCGAGGATGACGGCCAGACCGTGGTGCGCTACATCGAGGACCAGATCCTGGGTCACATCCTGCCGCCCGAGGAAGTGGCGGGCATCCTGGTGGAAAGCATCCAGGGCGAGGGCGGATACATCGTCCCGCCCGCGGGTTTCTACCCCGCCCTGCGTGAACTGTGCGACAAGTACGATATCCTGCTGATTGTGGACGAGGTCCAGTCGGGCATGGGGCGCACGGGCAAGTGGTGGGCCATCGAGCACTTCGGCGTGGAGCCCGATATCGTGACCGCCGCCAAGGGCATCGCCTCGGGCATGCCGCTCGGCGCGTGCATCGCCCGCCGCGACATCATGGATTGGGAGAAGGGCTCGCATGGCAATACCTACGGCGGCAACCCGATCTCCTGCGCCGCCGCCCTGGCGACCATCGACCTGATCGAAAACGAGTACATGGAAAACGCCGCCACGGTGGGCCAGTACACCCTCGACGCACTGACCGAGATCCAAAGCCGCCACCCGTCCATCGGCGACGTGCGCGGCATCGGCCTGATGATCGGCGTGGAGTTCGTCAAGGATCGCACCTCGAAGGAACCCGCGGGCGACCTGACCGAGCGCGTGGTCGACCTGGCCTTTGAACGCGGCTTGCTGATGCTCTCGTGCGGCAAGTCGGTCATCCGCATCGCGCCGCCGCTCTCCATCTCCAAATCCGAGGTGGACGAGGGCCTGGCCATCTTCGAAGAGGCCGTGACCCTGGCCGAGAAGGAAGCCAAGGCGGGCAAGTAAGCCAACCGAAAAGCAACGAGCGGACTCGATGAGTCCGCTCGTTTTTTGTCTGGAGTCCGACGATTTTCTTCGTCGGTCGTTATTCCTTCATCTCACACTTGTCGTTCTTGTCGTCCCACACGCAGGCATAAGAGTTGCGGCGGCAGACAGGCTCGTAGACGATCTTCGAGCAGATGTCGATGGGCTCGCTGCATTTGAGGGTGGTGGCCTGAACGGTGACACAGCCTGGTCCGCTCAAGCGCACCTGGGTGGAGAGACAGGCTTTCTGCTCCACGCTGTAGCGCGTCCCCGCGGGGCAGGCGGGATAGGCCGTGGCATTCGAGGCCTGGCAGCACTGGAAGGATGAGTCGTAGTTGTAGCCAGGCGCACAGCCCGCATAAGACTGCTGCGCCAGGTCGGGGCTGCTCAAACCGTACGGGATGTCAGCCATGCCTGTAGGCGAGATGCACGCGCCATACTGGCTGTCGAGATACAGTCCAGGCGGGCACAAACCATCATTGCCTGCCGCCAGGGCACAGGTCTTGACTCCGCCACGGTCGATCGTGCGGTAGCCGACGGGGCAACCCGTCACGCCAACCTGCGAGGGAATCGGCGAGTACACGCAGGAGCCTGTGTTCGCATCGAGGGTATAGCCTGGGTCGCAGACTGCCGCCGTGGCGTTGGTGGACGTCTCGGTGCAGGAGGCGTTACAGACCGTCACTTCGACCGTGTTCTCGGTGCTGCGCGGACCCTTACAGGTGAGCAGGCGCTTGCCGTCCACGAGGGTTTCCACACAGTCATAGTCGGTACGGCTTAACTGATAGACCGCGCCCTCTGAAATATTCATGGTCACGAAGCCATCGCCCTT
Source organism: Chloroflexota bacterium (assembly GCA_016191845.1). Taxonomy (GTDB): domain Bacteria; phylum Chloroflexota; class Anaerolineae; order Anaerolineales; family Villigracilaceae; genus JACPVF01. The sequence goes on along the minus strand of JACPVF010000016.1, from coordinate 223,721 downwards.
CGAGCAGTACTGACCGCGCAAATCCACCACGGGCAATTCGCACTGTCCCTGCGGGAGGGATGAGGCGCTGGGCACGTAAGAGGTCAACTGACAATACGGAGCCAGTGGCTTGGGCTGGGTTACCACACAGCGGAAGCCCAGGTCACGGCGGGAATTCCCAGCATTGTTGTAGTGACGGATGGACGAATCCGCCTGGTCGGGGTCGGTTTCGAAGCTCGAGCCGCGCACCACGCGAGAATCGCCCGAGGCGGGCCCCGTTGGGTTCTGGGCAGGCGACTCGTTGTAATAAGTCTCGCTGTAATAATCGTTGACCCACTCGAAGACGTTGCCGGCCATGTCATACAGCCCATACGGACTGCGGCCCTCGGCGTAATCGGTCACATCGGTGGTGTGGTTGATGCAGTTGGCAAAGTTGAGGAAGTCGCAGGCAGCGCCATCATTGCCCCAGGGAAATTGCCCGCCCTGGGTGCCGCGCGCGGCCTTTTCCCATTGGGCCTCAGTTGGCAGGCTGCCGCCGATCCACTGACAATAACCGTTGGCCTGGTCCCAGGTGACGCCCACCACGGGATGACTGTTGTATTCAGGGTTGGTGTACTGCGGCGCGCCCAGTTCCTGCGTGGGCGGCGTGCACGAACCCGAGGCCACACACTGGCTGTACATGCCGTTGGTCACTTCGGTCTGCTGGATCCAGAAGCCGTCCAGGTACACGGTATGTTGAGGAGTGTTGGCCGCACTGTTTCCCATCTGGAACTCGCCCGCGGGCACGAATGCCAGCACGGAGGTGTCGATCCATTTCATGGGAGTACCCGCCTGGGGTCCCGCCAGCGACACGGGGAACAGCGTCGGGGTGGCAGTGGGCGGAAGGGCCGTCGGCGGCTCGGTGGCAGGCGGAAGCGTGGGAGCAGCGGTCGGGGTGGCGGTCGCAGGCACGCAGGCCGCCAGCAGCAACACGGCCAGCACCACGGTCAGCGTCCAGTTTGAGGCTCTTTTCATTCGGTCTCCTTTTGACGCCCGCTATTATAATGCAAGCCGCCGAAAGGAATTTTTTGCATCCGCCAGATATGGGGGTAAGGATATAATCGGGGCATGGATATAGCCTCCCTGACCCTCGCCCAAGCCCAAACCGCCTTTGCTCAAGGGGAATTTTCCGCCGCGGACCTGACCGAGGCCTGCCTCCGTCAAATCGAGCGCCTCAACCCGACCATCAACGCCTTCCTCACGATTATCCGTCCTTCGACTGCGCGGCTTCGCCGCTCCGCTCAGGACGTACTCGCTGGAATTCCCGTGGCCGTCAAGGATCTATACTACACGGCGGGTATTCGCACCACAGCAGGCAGCAAATTCTTCGCGGATTTCGTGCCCGAGGAGGACGCGGTTGCCGTGCGGAAACTCAAGGAGGCGGGCGCCATCCTGCTCGGCAAGACCAACACCCACGAGATCGCGCTGGGCGTGACCAACGTCAATGCGGCCTTCGGGAACTGCCGCAACCCATGGGATACGAACCGCATCACAGGCGGATCCTCGGGTGGCAGCGCGGCGGCGGTAGCCAGCGGCATGGCCCTGGCGGCGCTCGGCACCGATACGGGTGGCTCGATCCGCATCCCCGCTTCACTGTGCGGCGTGGTGGGACTCAAGCCCACCTACGGGCGCATCAGCCTGCGCGGGGTCTTCCCGCTCTCATGGAACCTCGACCACGCGGGACCGTTGACCAGATCCGTGCGGGACGCGGCCCTGCTCCTGCAAGTGCTGGCGGGCTACGACGAACTCGACCCTGGCTCGGCGAACGTCTCCGTGGACGACTATCTCGCCCACCTTGATGAAGGCGTGGCAGGCTGGCGGGTGGCGCTGGCCATCGGGGATTACATCGCGGACTCCGACCCTGAGGTGCTGGCGGCCATCCGCGCGGCGGCGGAGGTTTTCCAATCATTGGGTGCACACGTGGAGGAAGTTGAAATCGAGTGGCTACGCGAAGCAGCCTTGGCGAACTCCCTGATGACTCAGGCCGACGGGGCCGCCTTCCATCGCGAGCGGCTACAGACCCAGCCCGAGCTCTTCGGCGCGGACATCCGTCAGCGGTTGGAGATGGGCGCGGCCTACACCTCCAGCGAGTATGCGCTCGCGCGACGGAAACAGGCCGAGGCGCGCAGACAGGCGGAGATTCTCTTCCAAAAATATGATGTCCTGCTACTGCCGTCCACGCCAATCACCGCCCCGCTCATCGAGGGCAACGACGCGCTCGAACAGGCCCGCCGCCTGACGCGCTTCACCGCGCCCTTCAACCTGACGGGCCTGCCCGCGCTCTCGCTGCCGTGCGGATTCTCGTCCACGGGGATGCCGATCGGCCTGCAGATCGTCGGCGGGCATTGGCAGGAGGCCAGGCTGCTGCGCGCAGCGCAAGCGTATGAAAGAAAAGTCAGACCCGATGGAAAGTTCCAGCATCCCGATTTATAAAAAGGAAACGTCCCGCTGATACGGGACGTTTTTCAATAAATCTATCCTTCGGCTACGCCGCGCACGGCGCAGACAGGACGAAGTGTTTTTATCTTGCCTTGCGGATCTCCTCCACCGCCTCGGGGTTGACCAGCGAGGATGTGTCACCCAGTTCCAGCCCAAGGTAGGCCGCGCGGATCATGCGCCGCATAACCTTGGCGTTGCGCGTCTTGGGCAGGTCGCTGACGAACAGTACCGCCTTGGGCGCAAGCGGCTTGCCCATCTCGGCCACGACCAGGTCGTGCAGTTCGCGGCGCAATTCCTCGCTCGGCTGGGCGGACTTCTTCAGCACGACGAACAGCACCAACTCGCTGCCCTTGACCTCATGCGGGACACCGATGGCAGCTGACTCGACCACGGTGGGATTCCGCACGAGAATCGACTCCACCTCGGCGGGGCCCAACCGCTTGCCCGCGATCTTGATCGTGTCATCTGAGCGACCCAGGATGTACCACAGGCCGTCCTCGTCGATGGCGGCAAAATCGCCGTGCACCCACACGTTCTCCCAGCGCGACCAATAGGTATCAAGATATCGCTGACGGTCACGCCAGAATCCGCGCGTCATGCCGATCCACGGGGCCTTGATCACCAACTCCCCCACCGCGTTGCGCAGCGGACGGCCATGCTCGTTGAAGACGTCCGCATCCATGCCCGGGCAGGGCGCGGAAAAGGCACACGGCTTGAGCGGCAACAGCGGATTGCCCATCACGATGCCACCGCTGATCTCGGTCCCGCCCGAGTAGTTGATGATCGGCCGCCTGCCCTCACCGACCTTCTCGAACAGCCACTTCCACGGCTCGGGATTCCACGGCTCGCCCGTCGAGGCGAAACAGCGCAAGGCGGAGAGATCCTGACCTTTGAATTGCTCCTCGCCGTGATGCATCAAGGAGCGGATCAAGGTCGGCGAGACGCCCAACTGCGCCACCCTGTGAGTGGAAGTCAACTCCCACAATCGGTCGGGGCCAGGGAAATCGGGCGCACCGTCGTAAAGCAGCAGGGTCGCCCCGAGCGCCAAAGCACCGAAGACCAGCCAGGGACCCATCATCCAACCCATGTCGGTCATCCAATAGATGACGTCCCCCGCGTGGACGTCGGTGCCGAAGGCCATGTCCTGCGCGGCCTTGACAGGGAATCCGCAATGGGTGTGCAGCGCGCCCTTGGGTCGGCCCGTGGTGCCCGACGTGTAGATGATCATCAACGGATCCTCGGCGGATGTGACCTCGGTCTCGGCCTGCGGCGACTGGATCTGGATCAGCTCATGCCACCAATGATCGCGGCCCGCCATCATGGACACAGACTGACCCGTGCGCTGCAGGACGATCATGTGTTGAAGAGTCGTCACCTGCGCGGCGGCCTCGTCGGCAATGGACTTCATGTCCACTGGCTTGCCGCGGCGGAAGGTCCCATCCGCAGCGAAGAGGGCCTTGGCCTCGGCATCGTTCAGGCGTGAGACGATCGCGCCCGCGCCATATCCCGAGAACAACGGCAGGATGATCCCCCCGATCTTGGCGATGGCCAGCAAGGCGATCACGATCTCGGGCGTCATCGGCATGAACAGACCGACCGCGTCACCCTTGCCCAACCCGAGCGAGCGCAGCGCGTTGGCCGTCTTGTTGACCATGCCATACAATTCGCGATACGTGAAATTGCGGATAATATGTTCCTCCCCCTCCCAGACCATCGCCAGGCGATCCGCCGCCCCACTGGACTGATACTTATCGAGCAGGTTATGGACGATGTTCATTTTGCCGTCCACACACCACTTGGGGAACTGGATGCCCTTGTTCAGATCCACGACTTGTGAATACGGCTGGTAGAACTGGATGTCGAGATACTTCAGGATTGCATCCGTGAACCAGGCCACATCCTGCGTGGAACGCTGCATCAACTCGTTAAAATCGGCGATCCCATACTGATGCATGAACGCGGTCAGGTGTGCGCGCTCGACATGCGCGGGCGTGGGACGCCAGACGATCTCACCTCCAAAACTTGCACTGAGCGCAGTCGAAGTGTCGAACGGCTCGGACATGGCTTCTCCTTTGGCGAGGAAACAATAAGATTTTTGTTACGAGTCGTATTTTACTGTCAAAGCCCAAAAGTACAACAGGCCGCTGACGATCATGGCAGGAATGAGGATGCCCGGACCGAACCAGCCCCGCGGCAGGAAGAAGAAAACAATGCCGCCCAACATCACGCCCAGGCCATTGGTCAGCGCGGATGTCAGGGCGGGCGAGTTCGGCATCCGCCTGAACATGGCTGCCATCGAGAGCGGTGTGAGCGATTGCAGCAAGGCCACACCCACCATCACGGCCGCCGCCCATCCTGCGCCAAAAGCCAATAGCACCAATGCTCCCGTCAACGCCAACATGGACCAGGTCCGCCAGCCAAGACGGTCGGAGAGGAATCCGCCCAGCAGCTTGCCCGTCCCCGCCGCAAGGGCCAGTTGTAACGCGCTGACGACCTGCTGACTGGTCTGTGTCCCCGTCCAGGCCAGGGAGCGGACGGCAACCGCCGCCACCAGCACGATGGCCGCTGTCGACGTGGCAGAGGCGAACGAGTCGGCAGCTGCGGGATGAGAATCCGCCAGGAGACGAGGTTTCCAGAACCAGACCAGCGCTGCAACGAGCAGCAGGGGCAGGATGAACATCATCACGGTCTTGAACGAGAAAATTGCCGAGACCAAAGTCCCCAATGCCAGCCCGACCACGCCAAAGGCGGCAAACAAGCCGATTTGCGCCGCGTGCCCAGGCCGCGCCTGGATGGCCACCGCCCCGCCGCCCGCATGCAGAAAGGCGGAACCAATCCCCGTCAGCAACATACCGAGCGCAACAGAATGCAGGCTGGCGAACAGTCCCAGCGCAGTACAGGCCAGCCCCAGGGCAGCGCCCCGCCTGGGCTGGTTCCATGCATCGAGGGCCAGGCCCGCCGCAGGCTGAAGGCCAAAGGCGACCCCGTTGTAGAGCAAAACAAGGAGCGCCCCGTTCGGCAGGTTCGACCTCCAGATGAGGCCCACCAGCAATCCCGCGGAAGCATCCGAGACGCCATGCGCCAGCCCGAGCAGGAGCGGCAGAAGCCAGTTCATTTAGCGAAAGATCAAGACCGCGGGGAGCAGAATCAGCAGATAGCTGACCGCGTTGGCCGCCAGGGCAGCGATCCAATTTTTGCGGACCGTCTCGCGATTGAAGAGAAGCAGCACGCCGCCCTCGATCAACACCGACAGGAGAAAGTCCACCAGCAACCCCAGATACGTGTTCGAAAGCAGGAACATCAATCCGCCGCCGATCAAGGTCGTGACCAAGTTCATCACCAGCGAAGCCAGCAGGCTGCGCTTGAACGTCCCCCACTTGAGGAAGAACAAAACAGCCGCCTCGGCTACGACGATCAGCGCGGTCAGGATACACAAAGCCAACAATCCCATTCCAACCACCAAAAGGACCACTCCAGGCCCAGCCACATCGAAGACGGGAATCGCGAACATGCTGCCTCCTATTTTTGTAAACAGGCAATCAAGGTTTTCAAAGCGCCCTGCGGCTCGGATGAAGTAACAGCCAACACGGGCACACTTCCAACCGAATAGATAAAACGCGGACTGCCAGCCAGCCAGTGGCGCGGCAGGATGCCAACCGCATCCGACTGGGCGTTCAATACATCGGACATTTCCTGCGGCGACGAGGCTATCCGCGCAAAGGAGTTGATGGGACGTCCCGCCATCACAGCCTGATCGAACACCTCCTGCACATCCTCGCCTGAGGCATAGACCCAGACCTGCACTGACGGGTCGCCTTTCATAAAGAGGCTTTGCACTTGTTCGAGGGTCATGTTTTGCAGCGGACTCTCGCGATGCGTGACGACCAGAATCTCTTCCGTGTCGATCTGAAAGGCGGGCGTGGAAAGGTCCGCGGGTTCACCGATACGGAGAATCAGGTCGGCTTGAGCGGGATCATGAACCACATTCAAGACAAGGTTCGAGTCCGCAGCACAGGTGAACGCTTCCGTCAGCCAGGGACCCGCCGCGGCCGAGGCGTAGACGTCCGCCTGGGAAACGGGAGCCGCTGTCGGCGTGGGGGCGCAGGCAGCGATCCACAACAGCAAGGAAGCGATCAGGGCTTGTCGCAGTTTCAAGGTCACCAATTTTGAATCAACGCAGAAAGCAGTTTGGCGCGTTCTTCCAGGCTGGCGGCGTGGATGAACTCACGTTCGGAATGATAGCCCTCGCCGACCGCGCCCAGCCCATCCAGCACGGGCAGACCGAGGGCCGCCACGAAGTTCGCATCCGAGACGCCGCCCGTGCCGCCCGATTGGACGTCCATGCCGAGGCCCGCCGCGATGGACTGGACCTTGGCGAAGACAGTTTTCGTCGTTTCGGTGACGGGCATGGGACCGCGATTGAGGAAGCCCGTTACAGTGATGGCGGTTCCATCCAATACGGGATGCAAGGATTGCATGGCGGTCTCCAAACGGGACCACTCTTCGGGTTGCAGGACGCGCACATCCACTTCGATGAAAGCTTCCTCGGGCACCACGTTCGAGACCGTGCCGCCCTGGATGACGCCCACACTGACGGTCGTGCCCTTGTCATAGTCGGTCAGTTTTTGGATGGCAATGACCTGATGCGCCATCTCCTCGATGGCATTGCGCCCATTCTTGTGGTCGCCGCCTGCATGCGCTGCACACCCCTTGACGTGGACCTTGAACTCGCCCACACCTTTGCGCCAGATCTTGAGCGCGCCATCGGGCATGGCACCTTCGAGCACGAAGGTCATCGCGGATTCGCGGGCCAGGCGTTCGATCAACGCGCGCGAGGTGTGGCTGCCCGTCTCTTCGTCCGAGGTACATAACAGGGTGACAGGATGTTTCAATCCATGCGCCTGGGCGGACTCGACTGCCGCCAGCGCGATGACGATGCCCGCCTTCATATCGAGCACACCTGGACCATAGAGTTTGCCGTCGGCTTCGCGGAAAGGCATCCGCTCGAGCGTGCCCAGCGGAAAGACCGTGTCCATGTGGCAGAGCAGCAGGATGCCGCCCTCAGTGCGGCCGTCGGCGGACGGGAAACGCGAGATGACGTGGTTGCCCGTCTCGGCATTGGGCACGACCTCGACTTGTGCACCTAGCCCGCGAGCTTCCTCGGCCACCCGCGCGCCAACGCGATCCACGGCAGCCTTGTCGCTGGTGGGAGATTCGATCTCGACCAGTTGTCGGAGCAGGGATTTCATGTCCATGAGAGCCTCAGGGTCAGCGGATGAGGTAGGCGGCAAAGCAAATGACGCCCAGCACGAGACAGTAGATCACAAAAGGATACAACGAGCGCTTGCTCACGTAATTCACCAGCCAGCGGATGGAGTACCAGCCCGAGATCCCCGCCGCGATCAACCCGACCAGGATGACAGGCAGGAAGGACAGGGTCTCGTGCGTGAGCGCACCCAACCCCTCGTAAATCCCCGCCGCGGACATGATCGGCACGGACATGAGAAAGGCAAAGCGCGTCGCGGACGAACGGTCAAAGCCGCGCGACATACCGCCCAGGATGGCCGCCCCCGAACGGGAGGAGCCAGGCAGGATCGTCAGCACCTGCACCACGCCGATCCACAACGCATCCAGCCAGGTGATGCCCGTCAGCGGGCGCTGGGCCTTGTAGAGCAATTCGGCGGCGGTCAGCAGGACAGCCGTCACCAACAGGCGCAAGCCCGCACTGGCCAGCGGATCGGTGAACAGATCCGTAACCAGGTCGCGGATGAGGTACCCGATCACCAACGTCGGCAGACTAGCCAACAGGACCAGCCAGGCCAGCCTGGACTCGAAATCCTCGAACGGCTTGCGGGTGCGGATTCCCGTGAGGAAGGCCAACAACAAAGACCACAGGTCCTGCCAGAAATACAACACCAGGGCGGCGATGGCGCCCAATTGCACCAGTACGGTGAACACAAACGCCGTCTGATCTGCGGGAACGCCCAATAGCTTCTCAGTGAGCAGGATATGGGCGGTGCTCGAAACAGGAAGAAACTCGGTCAACCCCTCGATGACCCCCAAAATCAATGCCTGCAATATCGTCATGAAATGTTCCTTAAGCTTCGTAGTATGTCCCCGATTATACCCATAGGCGGATTAATTTCCGCTGACAGGGGGAATGGGAAATGCGCTGTGAGAAACGACGATGTCAATCTTATTCCTTCTTGTGCCGCGCGGCGTTGCCCTGCCACTGACGCAGCAAGTCAGGAACCCGCTCCTCAAAGGAGCCGTCCGCGATGTAGACGCGGATATTCTCCATCAGGCGGATGAGCGCGCGCAGGTTGTGGATGGAAAGCAGCGTGCCCGCCAGCAATTCCCTGGCGACGATCAGGTGGCGGATGTAGGCGCGGGAGAAGGTCTTGCAGGCGTAGCAGTCGCAGGTCTCGTCGATGGGACGCTCGTCGCGGGCGAAGGTGGCGTTCATCATATTGAGTCGGCCTTCGGGCACGAACGCGGAGTGATGACGGGCCAGCCGCGTGGGCAGGACGCAGTCGAAGATGTCCACGCCGCGCACGACGCCGTTGATCAAGTCTTCAGGAGTGCCGACGCCCATCAGATAGCGCGGTTTGCCCTCGGGCAGCAGCGGCGTGACCACATCCAGCGTGTCGTGCATCTGCTGTTTGGTCTCGCCCACCGACAGGCCGCCGATGGCGATGCCAGGCGTATCGAGAGAAGCGATAAATTGGGCAGATTCCGCTCTCAGGTCCGCCTGGACACCGCCCTGCACGATCCCGAACAGGGCCTGGTCGGCGCGGCGTTTGGCCTTGAGCGAGCGTTCGGCCCAACGATGGGTCCGCTCCATGGCGATGCGGCTGTAGGCCACGTCGTTCGGGTCGGAGCATTCGTCGAAGGCCATGATGATATCGGCGCCGAGATTCTCCTGAATGCGGATGGAACGCTCGGGTGTGAAGCGGTGCATCGACCCGTCGATGTGACTCTTGAAGGTCACGCCGTCGTCGTCGATCTTGCGCGTCTGGGAAAGCGAGAAAACCTGGAAGCCGCCCGAATCGGTCAGCATGGGATTGGGCCAACGCATGAAGCGGTGCAGCCCGCCCAACTCGGACACAATATCATCGCCTGGGCGCAGATAAAGATGGTAGGTGTTGCTGAGCACCAGCGAGGCCTTGATGCCCTTGAGATGCTCGGGCGTGAGGGTCTTGACCGTGGCCTGCGTGCCGACAGGCGCGAAGACGGGTGTGAGCAGGTCGCCATGCGGGGTGCTGAATACCCCCGTGCGGGCACGATGGTTGCGGGCGGTGATGTTGAATTCAAACATGAGGACGATTATACGATATGTCACAGACCTCGGAGGTCTTGTGATTTAAATCCTGTTAAGACTCGTTTCCAATCCTGTTAAGACTCGTTTGTAATCGTGTTAAGACTCGTTCCAGACCTCCGAGGTCTATCGTCTGTTTATGATAGACTTCCCTGCATGACCTCTCCCCTGCCTGACTATCGTCTGGTGCGCTCGCGGCGGCGCACGCTGGCGCTGGTAATCGACACGGACGGCACGTTGACCGTCCGCGCGCCGTTGAAGCTGGCCAACTCCGCCATTCAGGAGTTCCTGGCACAGAAAGCGGACTGGGTCTTGCGCACCCAGTCCAAACTAAAGGCGCGCGCGGCCCAGCGCCCGAGCCATACCTTCGAGACAGGCGACTCGTTCCTCTGGCTGGGGCAGTTCATCCCGTTGACCCTGGTCCCTGCCCAGCGGCCTGCCCTGCAATTTGACGGCCTGCGCTTTACTTTGTCGCAGAAGGCGCAGGTCAACGCGAAAACCTACTTTGAAGCCTGGTACAAGGAACAGGCCCGCGGCTATCTGCAATCCCGTCTCGACCATTTCGCCCGCCTGCATCATTTCAGCTATCGCGGACTGCGCATCACCTCCGCCCGCACACGCTGGGGATCGTGCAATTCCAAGAACGAGCTGGCCTTCGCCTGGCGTCTGCTGATGGCCCCGCCTGAAGTGGTGGATTACGTCGTGGTCCACGAACTGGCGCACACCGTCCACCACAACCACGGACCGAAGTTCTGGAAGCTGGTGGGGGATATTTTGCCCGACTGCAAGGTTCACGTCCGCTGGCTGAAGGAGCATGGGAACAAATTACATTTGGAATAATCCGCGCTGAGCGGAGGCCTGAGCGTTTGTCGAAGGCCGTAGTCGAAGTGCGGCGATCTTGCAACCATTGCACTCCCTGGCACCGCCCGTGATTTGCTTGGCAAATCAGGCAGGTGTCGACTACGAGGCGGGAGAACACCACCTCTCCGCTTAGCGCGAATCTCCTGTACAATAAATGCATCCACGGTCTAAAAAATGTCATCCATTACCGTCACCAACCTTCAGAAAACCTTCCGAGCCAAGCGCAAAGCCGCGGGGCTGGGCGGGTCGTTGCGCGCCTTGGTCCGCCCGCAGTACAGCTCCGTCGAAGCGGTACGCGGCCTCTCGTTCCAGATGGAAGCGGGAGAGCTGCTCGGGTTCATCGGTCCCAACGGGGCGGGCAAATCCACCACCATCAAGATGCTGACAGGCATCCTGCATCCCAGCGCAGGCGAGGCCAGTGTGCTGGGCTTCACGCCCTGGAAGGACCGCCAGAAGCTGGCCTATCACATCGGCACGGTCTTCGGTCAGCGCCAGCAGCTGTGGGTGCACCTGCCCGCCATCGACACGTTCATGCTGTTCGGCAAGATCTACGAGCTGGATGACAAGGACGTCAAGCGCCGCATCGGATTCCTGTCCGAGGCCTTCGAGATCCAGGACCTGCTGGAGACTCCCGTGCGCAAGCTCTCGCTTGGACAGCGCATGCGCTGCGAGGTGGCCGCCTCCCTGCTCCACCGCCCGAAGCTACTCCTGCTCGATGAGCCGTCCATCGGCCTGGACGTGGTCGCCAAACAGCACATCCGCGACGCCATCCGCCGCATGAACCAGGAGGAAGGCGTGGGTGTGCTGCTCACCTCACACGACGCGGGCGACCTGGAAGCCATGTGCAAACGCGTCATCATCGTCAACCACGGGCAGATCGTGTACGAAGACAAGGTCTCGAACCTCAAGCGCAAATACCTGGCCAGCAAGATGGTCGAGGTGCGCTACGCCGAGCAGGTCTCGCGCGACTTCCACCTCGACGGCGTGGAAGTGCTCAAGGTCGGCCACTACGGCGTCAAGCTGCGCTTCGACACGCACCAGACGCCTGTCCAGAAAGTGCTCTCACACCTCACCGAAGCAGGCGATGTGGTCGACATCACCATCTCCGACCCGCCGCTGGAAGAGGTCATTGCGAGGATCTATCAGGAAGCGAATCCGACATGAACAAACAATTCTGGCTCGACATCCGCAACAACGAGTTCACCGTCCCCGACGGGCAGGACGTCTTCACCCTGACCGAGGAACTGTTCGTCTACCTCGGCAGTCCCGACCCTGACCTGCGCGACACCATCGCCTACGAGGTCTTCGCCACCTGGCTCGACAAGGGACTGTATCCGCCCGAGCTGGTCCGCACCTACATCATGCGCCTGCTGGCCAACCTCAACGAAGGCCTGGGCGAGGTCGGCGAGGACAGCCTGTATCTGCGCGCCTTCTCGGTGCTGTGCCTGGCCGAGGTGATCAACCATGACAATCAGCAGCCTTTCCTGGATGCGGACGAGGTCCACAACCTGCTGACCCGTGGGCTGGCCTATCTCGAATCAGAAGCCGACCCGCGCGGCTACACAGGCGAAAAAGGCTGGGGGCACGCCCTGGCCCACACTGCCGACCTACTGTTCGTACTGGCGCGCAGCACTCACCTGCGGGCAAACGACCTGCTCAGCATCCTGAACGGGATCTCGACCAAGCTGGTCCACGCCACAAACTGGATCTATATCCACGGCGAGGATGATCGCCTGGTCCGCGCCGCGCTGACCGCCCTCGAGCGTGACCTGCTCGACGAAGCCGCCGTCCAGGGCTGGCTCGCCACCTTGACGAATCCCAACACTGACGGCTGGAAGGGCGCCTGGATGAACGAAGAGCGCAGTTTTGCCTACTTCAACGTCCGCAATTTCCTGCGCAGCCTCACGTTGCGCGTGGTCGCTGCTGAAGAGTTGAAACACAAAGAAAAGCTGCAATCTCTGCTGCTGGAAGCAAACGCAAATTTGAAACCATATTAACTCCGCGCTGAGCGTAGCCGACACCTGCCTGATTTGCCAAGCAAATCACGGGCGGTGCCAGGGAGCGCATGTAACCAAAATACCCGCCCTTCGACTGCGGGCCTCGAAGCGCCCTCGGCCCTCCACTCTGGGCGAAATAACAAATCATGAAAAAATATTGGGCCATCTTCTCCACTCAGATCGTCAACTCCCTCGCCTACCCTGGCGACTTCCTCGGGCGTTCGGTCAGCATCGTCATCTTCATGCTGATCTTCGCGGGCTTGTGGCGCGCCACTTTCGCGGCGGCTGGGACCGAGTCCATCAACGGGCTGACCTTCCCAAACATGCTGTGGTACCTGCTGATGTGCGAGGTCATCGAGCTGGGACGTCCGCGCGTGAACCGCGTCATCTCGGAGCAGGTCAAAAGCGGAGAAGTAGCTTATCTGCTCAGCAAGCCGTATAACTTCCTTGTCTATCATTTCTTTCACGGATTAGGCGATGGCGGCGTTCGCGCGGTGCTCAACCTGCTGGTGGGCATCCCTGCCGTATGGCTGCTGGTCGGTCCGCTGCCCACGCTGATCGGCTGGGGCATGGCTGTGACGCTGGCCTTCGGTGCCTGGATATTGCATTTCTGCATGATGTCACTAATCGGACTGCTGGCCTTTCTTGTGGAAGAGACCAACTCCTTCGAGTTAATCTACCAGAAGGCGGTCTTCATCCTCGGCGGAATGCTGCTGCCACTGGACATGTTCCCTGGCTGGCTGCAACCTATCACCAAGTCGCTGCCCTTCGCTTACATGATGTACGCGCCCGCGCGTCTGTTCGTCAAACCCGACCCCACGTTGTTCTGGCAGTTCCTGTCCGTGCAGTGGATCTGGATCGTCATGCTCATCTTCCTGCTGGGACTGGCCTACCGCAGCAGCGTCCGCTCGCTGGCCGTGAACGGTGGTTGAGATGAAGCGCCACCTGCAACTCCTCGCCGCCTTATGGAAGGCCAACCTGCAAAGCGCCATGGAATATCGCGCCGCGTTCCTGACGCAGGTGGTGTTCATGATGCTCAACAACCTGGCTTATTTCATGTTCTGGGTGCTGTACTTCAACAAGTTCAACGCAGTGCGCGGCTGGAACTTACAGGACATGATGCTGCTGTTCGGCATTGCGGCCACGGCCTGGGGCATCGCTGCCTATTTCTTCGGCAACTTCACGACACTCTCCGAGATCATCACCCTTGGACGGCTGGATTATTATTTATCCCTGCCCCGGCCTGTACTATTACACACGCTGGCCTCGCGCAGCCTCGGCAGCGGCATGGGCGACCTGATCTACGGCCTGGGCAGCTACATCCTCTCAGGTTACCTCACCCCTGATGGTTTCCTGCGCTACCTGCTCGGCGTGACCGTGGCGGTCTCGATCTTTCTTTCATTCCTGACGCTGGTGCAGAGCCTGTCCTTTTGGATGGGAAACACCACCGCCATCAGTCAACTGGCTCTGAATGCGCTCCTGACCTTTTCGTTGTATCCAGGCTCCCTGTTCGAGGGCGCGGCAAAGTTCATCCTGTTGACCATCATCCCTGCTTCGTTGATCGGTTCGCTGCCCGCGGAGTTCGTCAAGTCCTTTTCATGGGGCGCGTTGCTGCAACTGCTGGTCAGCGCAGTGTTGTTGATGCTGTTTTCAGTCTGGGTCTTTTATAGGGGATTGAAGCGGTATGAGAGTGGAAGCAGCATGCAGGTGGAAATTTAAGCGAGCTCCAGCGAGCGAAGCAATCTCATGGAATAAAGTAAATACCCCAAAATTGGGAGGTTGCCTCGGGCGAAAAACATCGCCCTCGCAACGACATGTCTTACTTTTTAAACAACCTGACAATCACATTCAGCACAATCGTCAAAATGACAGAGACTAGGATCGAGCTGGTCAGCGGGAAATAGAAACTGCCGTTCGCCCCTTCGATGCGAATATCCCCTGGCAGACGGCCTAACGGAAAGCCAAACCTGGCGGAAAGGAAGATCGCGCCTCCCACCAGGAACAGCAGCACGCCGCCGAGCATTACATATCGTCCGAAGGTTTCCATCGTCAAACTCCGTCATTGCGAGCGAGCGCCAGCGAGCGAAGCAATCTCGTACGAATAGGAGATTGCTTCGGCCTACGGCCTCGCAATGACATCAAAGAAGCCTTGGCTGCCCCTCTTCCTTCCACTCCAGCCCGAGATGCTCATACGCGGATTTAGTCGCCACACGGCCCTGTGGGGTGCGGTCGAGGAAACCCAACTGCAACAGGTAGGGCTCGACCACGTCCATGATGGTGTCCTGCTCCTCGCTGATCGAGGCGGCAATGGTGTTCAGGCCCACGGGTCCGCCCTTGTATTTTTCGATGATGGTCTTGAGCACGCGGCGGTCCACATCATCCAGGCCCAGCGGATCGACCTGTAACAGGTCGAGCGCCTCCTGAGCCACCTTGCGGGTGACAATGCCATTCGCGCGGACCTGGGCAAAGTCGCGGACACGCCGCAGCAGGCGCAACGCCACGCGTGGGGTGCCACGGGCCCGACGGGCCACTTCTTCGATGCCGCCCTGGTCCACTTCCACTTTCAACATGCCCGCCGCACGGCTGACGATGGACTGCATGGCGGGCGCGTCGTAATAGTCGAGGCGATAGACGGCGCCGAAGCGCGCCCGCAGCGGAGCCGTGACCAGCGCCAGGCGCGTGGTCGCACCGACGACCGTGAAATGCGGCAGCTTGAGGCGGATCGAGCGTGCCGAGGGTCCCTTGCCGATGACGATATCCAGCGCGAAATCTTCCATGGCGGGATACAGCACCTCTTCCACGGCGCGGCCCAGGCGATGGACCTCGTCGATAAAGAGCACATCGCCTGCGCGCAGGTTGGTGAGGATGGCGGCCAGGTCGCCCGCCCGCTCGATGACGGGACCTGCCGTCACCTTGACGTTGACGCCCATCTCATTGGCAACCACATGTGCCAGCGTGGTCTTGCCCAGCCCGGGCGGTCCGTAAAAGAGGACGTGGTCCAGGGCCTCGCCACGTGCGCGCGCGGCAGCGATCAGGATGGACAGGTTTTCCTTGACCTGGTCCTGGCCGATCAGGTCGTCCAGTTTTTGCGGACGCAGGGCGTTGTCGACGCGGTCGTCGGGTTTGGCTTCGGGGTCGAGGGGGCGGGGACGGGATTCGCTCATAGGTTCGATTATACCCAATGAAACGGGACCCGCCTCAGGTTCAGAAAATGTAAGCAGGGATGCCGTTGCTGACATCCCTGCTGTAAAACTCTTCGGCAGTCTGGCGGTCATGGTTGACTGTGGTCAACTTTAGACCCATGACTTTGCGTCGCCAGGTTTCCCTGGTTTTACCTTTCGGTCGGCCGGTCGATCCTAATCGTTTTGTTTCCGATGTTAGATGCCGGGCTCTGCGTCGCCGTCTTTCGACGGTTTTGCTTTTATCGGTAGTCTGGCAGTCCTGGTCGATTTGACCGTAGACCCATGACTTTGCGTCGCCGGGTTTCCCCGGGTTTGCCTTTTATCGGAGCAATTTTATTATTGCACGCTTTCGCGCGAATTCAATACAACAACTGTTCTACTTACCCGAGGTGAAGGTGACCTCCACGGTCATACCCCATAGCACACGCGGATCCACATCCTCGACCTTGAGCTTGACCTTGTAGAGGATGTCGCCGCTTTGCAGGGTGTAGGCTTGCGAGATGGTTTCGACCGTGCCGTGCATGGTGACCTCGGGGAGGGCATCAGCCACGACGGCGGCAGACTGCCCCTGGCTGATCTTGACCACATCCAACTCGGTCAGATCGCTGGTCTCAACATACCAGGCGCTGGTGTCGGCGATCTTGACAGCATAGGCTTCTGGGCCAGCCTGGTCACCCACCGACACGCTGACGTCCATCACGACCCCATCGAACGGCGCGGTGATGACGTAGTTGGTCAGCGTGGATTGGGCAGCCGCCAACTGCGATTTGATCAGCGCCAATTTGTCCTTGTTGGGACCGTCGAGGCTGATCTCATACTGATACTTGGCCTCGGCTTCGGCGGCCAGCGCGGCATCGAGGTTGGCGCGCGGGACGTCGCGCTCACGAATGGTGGACTCGAGGTCCTTGACGGCCTCGTCGTAATCGGCCTGGGCGTGCTCCAGGTCATCCTCACGGGCCCTGTAGTTGGAGTCGTCCTTGCCACGATCCTTGACCGCATCGAAGTTTGCCTGGGCCTTGTCGAGGTCGGCCTTGCGATCGTCCACATCCTTCTGGCGATCCTCGATGCGTTTCTCGATGTCACGCAGGTTGATGTCGTTCCACTTCTTGGTGGCCGTCTCACGGACCTTCTGGGCGTTCATGTAGGCCTGCCAGGCAGCGGCATGGTCGGCGCTGGCGTTGCGCAGGAGCGAGTCGTAGGCCTGTTGCAGTTCCACCACCTGCGCCTCAGCGGGAGCGGCGCTGTCGAGGCGGGCCAGCACATCACCCGCCTTGACCGTATCACCGATCTGGACGTTCACCTCGGCGACTCCACCCCGCGCGAGGAACGAGAGCGTGGCATATCGGGCAGGGACGAAATGAGCCTCGGCGATCACGTCGGAGGCGGGCACAGGCGTAGCCATAGACGGCGTAGCGGTCGCCTGCTGCGATCCGCAAGCCGAGAGGAGGATGGCCAGAATGGCCAGGGTCAGGAAAATTGGATTCTGTTTTTTCATGGTACCTCTTCCCAATGGGTTGATTCGTTATTCGTAGGCCAACACTTCGCGGATGGTCAATCTGGCCGCATTACGGGCAGGCAGGATGCTGGCCACAGCGGAGAGCGCCAGCACCAATGCCAGCCAGATGGCATAACCTGAGTAGGTGAAGACCACGTCGATGGGCGTCTGAAAGACCGCCAAACTGACGATGGTAGACAACATATAAGTGAAGGGGATCGAAAGGAGGATGGCCAGCGCGAACGAGATGACGCCGATGACCACACCCTCAGCAATGACCGTACGCATCACAGCGCGGTCATCCGCCCCGATGGCGCGCATGATGCCGATCTCGCGCGTGCGCTCGAGCACGTTCATGCCCATGGTGCCTGTCAACCCCATCGAGCCGACCACCGCTGTCAGAATCGCCATGATCAGCAGGAAGGTCACGAGGATATCGAGGCTCTCGGTGGCGGTATCCAGCGAGGCGTGTCCTGCCTCGGAACGGCGCAGATCGAAGCCTTTATCACGCAGGTAAGTATCCAGTTTCTCGGCCATGGCATCCTGTGTGGAGCGGTCATGACTCGAAGCGACAACACGGAACGAGTAGGAGCGATTGGTCAGGTTGTTCACTTCCGAAATATAGCCAAATGGGGCGTACGCAAACACACCCTCGCGGTCCATGAACTTGAAGATGCCAAGCACGGTCCAGTCCTGGTCGTCGCCATTGATTTTGAGCCTGATTGTCTGACCAGGCTGCAGGTCGGGATAATATTTGAGGACCGATTCACTCAAGGCCAGGCCACGAACATCATCGGCATGCAACCAACGGCCCGATACCATCAAGGGCCGCACCAATAAACTGTTGGCAGGCGGGCCAAACACGTTGAGGTTCTCCAGCACGTTGCCATTCGGGTCGAGGATCTCACCACTGACAAATTGCCAGCCTTCCACGCCCGTTACCCCATCCACCTGCATGACAGCCTGCTCGATCTCACGCAATCGATAAGGACGGTTGAAATCGAGGGTCACATCAGCAGAGAAATATTTTCCGATGATGCCCATGTAGTCGTGCAACGTCACGCGCACATTGAAGACCGCGATGAAGATGGCACCGCCCATCGTCAGGGTGAAGAGCGTCAGCAGAAGTCGGCTGCGACGGCGGAAAGTGTTGCGCAGTGAGATGACGAACGGGCGCGGAATATGGATACCACGCTTGGCCAGCATGTGCGTGAACTGGACCTGCATCCAGTCCATCCAGTGGACGCGTTTCTCGCCAGTCCCGTCGTGGGGTTTCTCGTCCTCGGTCAGGTTCCCGCTCAGGGCGGAAAGCACCGTGATGCGCGAGCCGTTGACCACGGGCGCCAGGCCCGCAATCAGGGGGACCAACAATCCCACCGCAATTTGAATGGAAGCCGAAAACGGCACCACACGATAGCCCAGTAAATCGAAGCCCAATGTGGTCGCGATGTAATTGGCAAGTGCGTACGCGCCTACTCCACCCAGTGGGACCGCGATCAGCAGGGCGATAATGCCGAAGGACAGGATCAACACCAGGTACATGATCAGGACCTGTCGGCCGCGTCCGCCGATCAGTTTCATCACGCCGATGAAGCGCAGGTGCTGGTTGAGCAGGGCGCTCAAGGTGTTGGCGATCAACGAACTGGACAGGAACAGGATCAGCACGCCGAGCGCCAACAGGATACCCAACACGGCGTTGAGCGTATCGGCCAGCGGATGCTTGTGCGTCTCCGAAAATCGCTGACGAATGACCAGCGCCCCGCCCTTTTCGAGTTTGTCCTTCAAGTCTGCGCCCACCTCACGGATGTGCGCCAGGTTGTCGCCGCCTGAAGATACGGTTAAGTAGATCCGATTGAAAACCTGAGGTTGCTGCAAAGACGACAACGTGGACATGGTGATATACGCCGTCTCAGACCCAAGGAAATCGCCTGCGCCCGTGGCCGAGTCCTTGACGATGCCGACGACAGGCAGGATCTTCGTCGTGCCATCGGGCAGTTCGAATTCGAGCTGGCCGCCCACCCCCGTGTCAAGCTCATCAAGTGCACCTTTTTCGAGCACCACTTCGTGCTTGCCAGGGACAGACTCTCCTTCCACAGGTTGCAACAGGTTGACCTGATTCTTTTTGTAGTCGTCAAACGCCATCAGGTCGAGCGTGGTCCATTTTTGGGTGCCAGGCACGCGCACGCGGACGTTGAAAACGTACCGTGCTTCGGCATCCTTAACGTTCTTGAAATTGCGCACCGAGGTCAACACTTCGTCGCCAAAATTAGCCATGCGCAACTCAACGTTGGCAGGGACATTGGCCGCATAGGTGATGGGCATGTCATTGCTAATGATCACATACGCGCCCGAGATCACACCAATCGAAAACACACCAACTGCGATGGAAAAGACCACCAGCAGGGTGCGGGCAACGTTATCAAACAGGTCGTGAACAACCTTACGCCAACGGGGTCGGAACATTTTGCCTTTCTAACCATGCAGACCTCGGAGGTCTTATAGATCTCCGAGGTCTTTTTGTGACTACTGTAAAAGTGCGCCGATCTCAGCGGCGGTGTACGGCTTGGACTGTACATCCTTGACGCCGCTGCGTAGATAGCGCGTGACGCGCTCGGGATTGAGCGCCGCGGTGAGGATGACCGTTTTCGAGGTTAGTCCTGCTTTTTCGAGGGCGGACAGGGCCTCGTCCACGCCCAGGGCGGAGCAATACTCGTCGACCAGGACCAGGTCGGCGGCGGGGAGTTTCTTCAGGCTGGTCTGACGGGTGACCTTGACGCCCGCACCCTCAAGCAGGGTCGCAAACGCGGACGCCCACTCATCATCGTCATCCACCAACAAGATGGAAGAGACACCGTCGCGCGAGAGGCTTTCCTCGGTCAGGCGCGCCATCGGCAGATGAATCTCAATCTTCGAGCCGTGGCCCTCTTCGCTGTTGAGGGTAATGCGTCCCTGCGCCTGCGAGATGACATGCAAGCTGGCAGGCAGGCCCAGGCCCTGATGTCCGCGCGTAGAGAAGAACGGAGACCAGGCCTTTTCCAGGGTTTCCGTGGGCATGCCCGCGCCATCATCAAGGATCACAAGGCGCAGCATGCCACGCTCATCGGACGGGGCTGACATGACTCGCACCGACCTGGCGCCCGCCTCGCCCGCATTTTGCAGCAGGTTGCCGAGCGCGCGCACCAACTGGGTACTGTCTGCAATGACGTAGGCCGCCGAGGGGTCGATCTGAGTCGAAAGCAGGCTGGCAGACAGTCCGCGCTGCTGAGCCGCCGCCTGGAGGATGTCCGCCAACAGGACAGGACGCGGCTTCTGTTCACGCACCGCACCAATCAATTGTTCCTTGACCTGGGTGATCTGTTCGGCGCTCTCGGCGATCATGTCGAGGTCTTCTTTGAGCGAGTCAAGATCCACATTACCCTCGGCGATCTCCTCGCGCAGGCGGGAGACCGTCAGCGAGATGGGCAGGGTCTTGTTGCCAATCCAGTGGATGGCCTCGGTGGTGGCAGTCGTCAACGCCTCGAAGACCTTGGTGCGCAGCAATTCGGCGTGCGCTTCCTTGAGGCGGTCAAGGGTGTAGGCATTGTTGATGGCAACGGCCAGGTGTTCCGCCATGGTCAACAGCGTGGTGATATCGTCCTGGCTGAAGGCGCGCTCCTCCACGCTTTGGATGGTCACCGCACCGAGGACGCGATGCCCAAAGATGAGCGGCAGCGCCATCTCGGAGCGGGTATGCGGCAGGTGCGGATTCTTGAAATGGACGCGTTCCTCTTCGACGTCGAGCGCGATGCGCGCTTCCCCAAAGCTAATGGCGGCCCCGATCATCGAGCCAGGCCCTACCTTGAGGCGATAGCCTTCGGACAGCATGGCCCTACCCGCTTCGCCATATCCCGCGCGCAGCACGGCATACTCGCCCGCATCGTCCAATAGAAAGACGCCCGCGTAATAGAAGCCATAGGCTTCGCAGATGATGTTGACCGTGCCAGGCAGCAGATCATCCAGGCTGAGGATCGAGGTCACCTCACGGCCGACCACGTTGGCGGCTTCGAGCAGGCGCGTGCGGCGCTCCGCCTGGCGGATGAGGTCCTGGTTCCTGCGATGTAGATTCGAGTTGTGGATGGCGATGGCAAGCTGGTCAGCCATGGCTTGCAGCACAGAGATGTCGTCATCGAGGAAGGCGGCTTCCTGTTCACTTTGGACGGTCAACGCACCGATGACCTCATCGCCGACGATCAGCGGCAGGGCCATCTCGGAGCGTGTGCTGGGCAGATGCGGATTCTCGAAACGGACCGCCTCCGCGCCCACATCCAACGCGATGCGCGCCTGACGATGCTGGATACAGGCGCCGATCATCGAGTTACCGCCCACCAGCAGCTTGTGCCCCTCGGCGATCATAGCCGCACCCGCCTCGCCGCGTCCCGCGCGCAGCACGGCGTACTGTCCCGTGGCGTTGAGCAGGAACACACCTGCATAATAGAATTTGAACTCATCGCAGATCACGTCTACCATACGCTGGAGCAATTCCTGCGGATCCAGGATCATGGTGACCATCTTGGCCGTGCGAGCGGCGGTCTTCAACAAATGCGTCTGTCGTTCGGCTGGAGTCATGTTGTACCTCGCTATGATTTTTAACCCTGGCCACCCAGGATTCTTTGGATCAGTTCCACCAGGCCTTGTTCGCGGCCCTTGACGAAGAAGGCGCTCGCCCCACCCGAGACGGCGTCCTTGGCCTTGTTGACTTCATCGTATGCGGTGAGGATCACCACGGGCAGGTCGGCCCGCTGCTTTTTGAGATCGGCCAACAGGTCCAGGCCCGCACCCGCTTTGGGCGTGGCGTCGAAGCCTGGCATGTTCAGGTCGAGGATGGCGATGTCCACCTGACCCTTGTTCTGGGCGAAGGTCTCGCTGCCGCTCTTGCAATCCGAAGCAGTGACCACGTCATACCCCGCACGCAGCAGGGTCTTCTCCAAACTGCGCAGCACCAGTTTTTCGTCGTCCACCAGAAGAACAGTCGTCATAAAGTTTCTCCTTGAAAAATATCATTCCGAAACCCTAAAGGTTTTTGAAACCTTTAGGGTTTGATTGGTAACCTCACAAAGAACGTCGCGCCGTTCCCAACTTCGCTTTCGAGCCAGATCTGGCCGCGGTTCTGCGTCACGATCTGCATACAGGCCGAGAGTCCCAGCCCCGTGCCGCCACGGTCACCCTTGGTGGTGAAGAACGACATCCAGACTCGCTCCTGGATCTCGGGCGGGATGCCTGGCCCGTTGTCGCTGATGGTCACCAGCACGTGCTCGGGCTGCTTGTCGCGCCGAGCCTTGACCGTGATATGCGGAGCAGGCTGTACCACCAGCGCCTCCCAGGCATTCTTGACCAGGTTGTTGAAAACTTGTTCCACCTGACGCGCGTCGCAATACACCTTCGGCAGAGTCTCGGCCAGGTCGAGTGTCACGACGCCGCGTGGCAGGCCCATATCCGCCACCATGGTGGTCAGCATCTCGTCCAACGAAACAAAATCGGGTTTCATCTGGCGCGCAGGCCCGATCAAGTCCTCTTTGATGTTGAGGATGATCTCGGCGCTATGCTCGATGATCTTCAAGTCCTCGAGCAGTGACTCGACGCTCAGTAGCGCCGCCAGCCGTTTCGGCGAATAAGCGGACATCTCGTCCGCCAGCCGTTCCAACTCGAGGCCACCCTCCTCCGCCTCGTCCAGGACCGATTGGAGGGTCCCGTTTAACGGGCCAAAATCCACGCCCGAGGTCTTCAACCGCCAAAAGACCGCCAGCAACAAGGACAGGTCCTCACGGACGCGGCGCACGCTGCCCGCGATGGGTGCGGCCTTGTTGCCCACCCAATGGATGGCCTCCCCCGTGGCCGTGGCAATTGCCTCGTACGTCTTGGTACGGACCAACTCCGCATTGGCCGCCTCAAGCTTGGACAGCAATTGCGCGTTGTTGATGGCGATGGCCACCTGGTCGGCCATGGTTTGCAGCGAGGTGATGTCCTCTTCAGTGAAGGCATTCAGGCGCTCGCTTTGTACGGTCAGCGCGCCCAGAGAGTGCGACTGAACGATCAACGGCAGCGCCATCTCAGAGCGGGTGTGCGGCAGATGTGGATTCTTAAAGTGCGAGATCTCGCCTTCGACGTCCAGCGCGATCTGCGCCTTCTGCGAGCGGATGGCCTTCCCGATCATGGACCTGTCGTCCACAGCCAGGCGGAATTGCTCGTCGAGCATGGCGCGGCCCGCCTCGCCATATCCCGCGCGCAGGATGGCCCACTGCTCGTCTTCCGAAACCAGGAAGACGCCCGAGTAATACAACTCGAATTCCTTGCAGATGACGTTCACGGCAAATTCGAGCAACTCGTCCAGGTCAAGGATCGAGGTGACCGCCTGACCGACGCGCGCCGCGATCTCCAGCAATTTATGGCGTCGTTCCAGCATCGACAACATGCGCTCGTTTTGCTGCAACAAGTATTTGTTGCGCTCGGCCGCATTGGTCAACTGGCGGACATTATTCTCCAGCCGCTCGACCAATTCCTGTTGGTAGGCCTCATGGTGGCGCTCGGCCTGCTCCAGCTTCTCGCGCTTGCCGTTCAGGTAGGCGTCCACTTGATCGCGGAAGATGTCCACCTCGATGGGCTTGGGGATGAAACCCACCGCGCCCGCCGCCAACGCCCGCTCGCGTGCGTTCCCGCTCGTATCGGCCGAGACGATCACCAGCGGCACGTTCGGCAGGATCTTGCTCAGGCGGGTGGCCGCCTCGCGACCCGTCATGTGCGGCAGGTTGTGGTCGAGCAGCACGATATTGGGATGCGTCTCTTCAGCCAACTGCAACCCGTCCAGTGGATCGGCCGCCTCCAGCACCACATATCGACCCTCCAACAGACGCCGCACGAGCAGGCGCGCCGAGGCGTTATCCTCGATGTAGAGGACACGCGGCAGCGAACGTGGGTCGAGGGCGGGCTGAGACATATCCGCTACGCGCCTCCGTTTGCGGGGTCTTCTGCCAGGCGCTTCTCGATGATCTCGTGGATGGCTTCCGCGGTGATGGGCGACTCGTCCACGATGCTCTTGAAGGCGTCGCGCGGGTAGGTCAGCAACTCGACGGGCGTATCTTCCGCGGCGCGCACACAGGCGCGCGAGTGTCCACCGCGCAGTAATTCCATCTCGCCGAAGAATTCGCCCTTGCCCAACGTGGACACACGTTCGCCCCAGGTGGAACGGGTCAACACGTCCACGCGGCCACGCGCGATCATGTAGAAATGGTCCACGGGTTGGTCATAATCGAGGATCGTTTGACCTGGCGTCATCGTCATGCGCTCGGCCTTCTTGGTCATCTCCAGCATGTGACGGTGGCGCAACTGCGGCAGCGCACGCGAGATGGTTTCGTCGATCAACTCGCCGTCAAAGATGACGATATTGCGCGTGGTGCGCGAGGTCAGCGACGGGTCGTGTGTGACCATGACGATGGTCTTGCCGCGCTGGGTCAATTCCTGGAAGAGGTCAATGATGGCATCCGCCGAGCGCGAGTCGAGATTGCCCGTCGGCTCATCCGCCACCAGCACGGGCGGGTCACAAGCCAGCGCGCGCGCGATGGCGGCTGTCTGCTGCTGTCCTGTGGAGACCAGCGCGGGAAGTTTATTGGCAAACTTCTCGAGGTGCACCAGTTTGAGCAATTCCATGGCGCGCTCGGGGCGTTCGTCGAAATCGTACATGTCGGCGTAGTCCATCGGCAACATGACGTTCTCGAGCAGGGTCAACATCGGCAGCAACTGGAAGAACTGAAAGACGATGCCAAGGTTGCGGCCGCGCCACTTGGAGCGCTCGCTTTCGGTGACCTTGGTGTAGATGTCCTTGCCGCCGATGACGACCAGTCCGTCGGTGGGATGGTCGATGCCCGTGATCATGTTTAACAGCGTGGATTTTCCGCTACCCGACTTGCCCACAATGGAGACGAACTCGCCGCGGTTGATGGTGAGATTGAGGCCTTTGAGAACGAGGAACTCCCCCGCTGCATTCTTGTAAATCTTCTTGATGCGCTGCATCTGGATCATCGGCTCGGGGGTGGATTCGGCCCATTGAACGGGAGCAGGCGTCGGGTTCATGCCGCGCCTCCCTGGCCCGCGCCGACCTCGGACAGATTCCGCACCTCGTGCACGATCTCCCCGTCGGCCAGCACCAGGTGACGCGAGAAGCGCGCGGCCAGTCCGCTATCGTGTGTGACCATCACGATGGTCTTGCCATGTTCGCCCACCAGTTGCTCGAAGACGTCGAAGATGTGGTCAGCCGTCAGCGAGTCGAGGCTGCCTGTCGGCTCATCGGCAATCAGGATGGGCGGATCATTGGCCAGGGCGCGCGCAATGGCCACGCGTTGCTGCTGACCGCCCGAGATGTACGCGGGCAGTTTCTTGGCGTGCTCTTCCAATTCGACCAGCTCCAACAATTGCATGGCACGCTCCCTGCTCTCGCGCGGATTGTAGAGTCCGCACAGGTCCATGGGCAGGGTGATATTCTCGACCAGGGTCAGCATGGGCAGTAACTGAAAGGATTGATAGACGACCCCCAGGTTCTGTCCGCGCCACAAGGCCAGCGCATCTTCGCTCAATTTGTGGATGGAAACGGGCTTGCCATCGGTGTTGACGATGACCTCGCCGCTGGTGAGATGGTCCACGCCGTTGAGCATGTTGAGCAGCGTGGACTTGCCTGCGCCCGACTTGCCCACCACGCCGAGAAATTCCCCCGCGTAGACCTGGGCATTGATCCCCCGCAGGGCGGGAAATTCACCCGCCGCGGTGGAATAGACTTTGACGACATCGCGCAATTCGATAATGGGATCCATGGTGTTAAATGTCAATGTTTACCTGTACCTGACAACAAGCCGCAGCCAAAACCTACGGCCGAATCGTAGACACACAAAAACGGTCGCCGAGGCAACCGTTCGCGGGGGAATGCCATACGACATTAATTTTACCCCTTCCGTCCTATTTGCGCCAATTCACACAACTTACGGCGGCTTTACAAAGGGGGATGGACGGTTATTTTCTTGCCATAAATTTAAATCGCCTGTATGCTTGTGGAATGAATATGCTTTCCTTTCCCAAGGATTTCATCTGGGGCGTGGCTGCATCGGCCTATCAGATCGAAGGCGCGTGGAACGAGGACGGACGCGGGACCTCGATTTGGGATACCTTCAGCCACATCCCAGGCAAGGTACTGAACAACGAAAACGGCGACGTCGCCGCCGACCATTATCACCGCTGGAAGGAAGACGTGGCCTTGATGTCCGAGTTGGGCGTCAAGGCGTATCGTTTCTCCACGGCCTGGCCGCGCATCCTGCCCGAGGGCGTGGAGCGTGTCAACCCAAAAGGGCTGGATTTCTACGACCGCCTCGTGGATGAATTACTCAGGCGGGGAATCGAGCCGTACATTTGCCTCTTCCACTGGGACCTGCCCCAACCATTACAGGACCAGGGCGGCTGGACCAACCGCGAGACGGCGTCACACTTTGCTGAGTATGCCCGCGTGACGGCGGAACGATTGGGGGATCGAGTCAAAACCTGGTTTACACACAACGAACCCTGGGTGGCGGCCTTTGTGGGACATCTCTTCGGCGAACATGCGCCAGGCCAAAAGGATCTGGGCGCGGCGATCAAGGCCATGCATCACCTGCTGCTCTCGCACGGGCTGGCCGCGGAGGCGATCCGCGCGGCGGTGAAGGGACCTGTCCAGATCGGCATCACGCTCAACCTGAATCCCGTCCACCCTGCTACAAATTCAAAGAAGGATCGCGAAGCCGCCGAGCGCGTGGACCTGTTCATGAACCGCATCGTGCTCGACCCGCTGCTGAAAGGCACGACGCCCATTCAGGATTCCGCGCTCACGAAGATCCTGACAGCCCGCCTCATTCAGGACGGCGACCTGCAGAAGATTCGTCAGCTCGATCTGTTGGGCGTCAACTACTATTCGCGCACGGTGATGAAACATTCGAACAGCCTGCCCGTGGTCAACGCAGAGCAGGTCCATCCCGTGGGGAACGAATATTCGGGCATGTGGGAGATCTATCCCGAAGGCATGCATGAGACCCTCAAGATGGTTTGGGAGTATCATCCCACCTGCGAACTGATGGTCACCGAAAATGGCATTCCCGTCCCCGACGGCGTGGACTTCGATGGGCGCGTGCGGGACGAACGCCGCATCCGCTATTTGCGGGATCATATCGCGCAGGTCCATCGTGCCATTGAAGATGGCATCCCTGTAAAGGGCTATTTCCACTGGTCCTTGCTGGATAACTTTGAATGGGCGCTGGGATATGGTCAGCGCTTTGGGTTGGTCCATGTGGATTGGAAGACACAGAAACGTATCACGAAGGACAGCGGGCGCTGGTTCGCGAAGGTGATCCAGGAAAATGGCCTCGACATTTCTCGCTGAGTAGAGTGAGCCGCCAAGCGAACGCAGTCGAACCGAAAGTATCTTGGAAGTATATAATCGACAATTCACTTGCCCTTCGACTGCGCCGCGAAAAGCGCGCGGCTCCGCTCAGGGCGAAAATAACATAATAGAAAGCATCGAACATGACTGGAACCTCCATCACCTGCCCCGCCTGTGGCGGACCGAACGAGCCGCTGCCAGGTGCGGCCCGCATGGCGTGTACGTTTTGCGGCACGAATTTGAACATCCCTGAAGAACTGCACATCAAGGCAACGCCAAAGAGTACCAACACGCCGAAAGCCAAACCTGTCACCGCGTCCCCTTAGGTCGATGCACCAGACCTGTTGCGCAAGGCCCAGCCCATCGCCATCGGCGCGTGGAATGCCTACGCGTGGTGGACCTGGCTGTGGCGTTTGCTGCCAGGCTGTCTGATTGTGCTGGTAGTTTTGTGTCTGGCATGTGTGGCGTTGGGCGGGTTGCCGTTTTTGCTCAGGCTGTTCCGATAAATTGAAAAGGTTAAACCATCACCAGGCCATCCATGCAAAAGAATACTGAGACAAAATCAATAGAAGATTGGGTTCAACACCTGAAAAGCCTTACCCCAGAAGAGCGACGGGACTTTGTCATTCAAATGAGGGAGGAACAAATAAAGATTAACAAGAAACTTATTGTTTTTTCTTCTATTTCAGCTCCTATAATTTCATTCGCAAGTCTTTATCTGTGGGGACATGCTTATCACATGAGTCGGGAAAGTACATTTGGGATGCTTACGGGGTCGGCTTTGTTTTTCATTGGTTTTCAATTCATAAAATCAGGCCTCCTCTATGAGCCTTTTAAAAATTGTTATCTTGACGATTTTACAGACGAAGATATTTTTGCTTATCTTCAAGGAATTTCAAAAGGCAATCAAAAGTCATCTCGCTTGGAAAAAATAGGAAAATTTTATTTCTTTATTGTTAGCAGTGCACTATTGATACCGTTTTTTCTACACTTCTCGAATTCATCATATGAGTTTTCGACTTCTGCATCTGGTAGTGCAATGAGCACACTAATGATTTGCTATAGCGTTTATCTTTATAAGAAAATCAAAATGAACAAAAGCAACTAACAAACCACTTTGTTCATTTTGACAAATTTCACATCCACTTGACCGACAAGGTGCCCATGAAAAGAATCGTCGTTCTGTTGCTGCTGCTCGTCACACTCTTCTCCATCGTTCAGCCAGTTTATGCGGACGGGAATCTGCGCGTTTTTTATGCAGGCACAGACGGCAGCGTGAAGACCGCGTTGAAACTCGCAAAGTTCGAACTGGTAACGGACCCCGCCCAGGCGGACGTGTTCGTACTGAACGGGGAGGTCCCTGCCGATGAAGTGATTCAATCCCGCGCCCAAAGCGGAGAGGCGGGACTGGTGCTGATCCTCGGCCCGAGTCTGAGCGAGGCGCAGGTCAGCGGGCTGCTGGGGATTCCGCTGACGCTGACGCGCCGCGACGATGCCGTCAGCCTCACGTCGCTTCCGCTGGATGACCCGCTGGTGACCGAGATCATCTGGAATGGAGCGCCGCAGGTACGGGAACGCTACGAAGTGGGGACTCCGCTATCGTCGGTTCAGCCGCTGGTCACGGCGTACGAAGACGGCGAGTGGATCCTATGGCAGGCGCGGCCGAACGAGTACATGGTCAACGCCTTTTTAGATGACGTCAACCCGCAGATCCAGGAATGGGCGTATTACAACTATCTGATCTATCACCTCGTGGAACGCGCCGCGGGGCGGACGCCGCTTCCGTTCGCGGAGTATCCCGCCTCGCCCGTGCCACATGCTGTGGAACGGAATATCCTGTTCGCGGTGATCGGGCTGATGATCGTCACATCGTTCGGGGCCTTCTTCTGGGTGCGGCGCTATAGCCAGAGTCACCCCGAGGCGCTGGACCAGATCGTCTCGGACCGGACCAACTTCGAGGTCCGCGAGGAATCGACAGGCTGGGAGGAGGTCGGTTTCCATCGTCCGCTTTCGGGCTTTTTGGTGGCGCTCTCCACAGGTGTGATCCTCTTCATCCCGCTCATCATCTACCAGAATTTGATCCTGCCATCATTCATCCTGCCATCGGCGCAGGCGTTGGGAATCTGGGGCCGCGTGACGCAGTTCTTCAATCTGGCCTGGTTCTTCTTCGACATGGGCACAAGCGTGGCCTTCGTCAAATACATGTCGCAGTATCGCGTGAATGACCCACAGCGCGGCATCAAGTTCGGGCAGGTATTCGTGTGGTGGCAGTTGCTTTCGGGCGCCGTACAAGTGGCGCTGGTGGTGGCGCTGGCGGCGACGGTCGCGCCGCGTTCGGCCTATGCGCTGTACGCGTGGAGCGTGGTAATTCATGCCTTCATTCAGATCCCTGGCTTTTACCGCGTGTTCCTGTATGCGTTCTCGGGTTTTCAACGCAACGATTATGCGCGCTATCTCGACGTGGGACTGAATGTGTTGCTGCCGATGCTCGTCCAGCCGATCTTTGTGACCATCGCGTATGCATGGGGTAAAGCCAACCCTGCCTTCGGCGGCGCGACAGGCGGCTTGCTCGGCATGGGCGTGGCAGCCTACGTCGCTGAGTTGATCACTTTCCTGCTCGGATTGTGGCTGTATGGCCGCATCGGGTTCAACGCGCGGGTGCTGTTCCTGGCACATTTTGACTGGGACATCGTCAAGGCCAGTTTCCGTTTTGGTGTGTTCGAGATGCTGGGTTCGGCAGCCTGGTCCTTTGGACAAGCCGCCGAGGTGTGGATTACGCAAGCGCGGCTGATCAACTATGCCGAGATCTGGGGCAACTGGGTATTGGCACAGAATTTCGTGTTCGCCTTCAACGTGGTCAGCACGCTGACCGACGGGACGATGGCATCCATCTCGGAAGCCATCTCGCACGGGCGGAAAATCCTCAGTCAATATTACACGGTGATGATCTACAAATGGGGCGGGATGATCTCGGCCTTTTTAGCGGCGGTGCTGCTGGCAGTGGGTCCACGCTTCATCATCGGCGCCTCAGGTGTGGAATTTTCGCGCGCGGCGATCTATGCCGTGCCGCTGTTGATCTGGGGCGCGGTGCAATATCCCTCGTGGGTCGGTGACCAGGTGCAGTTGGGGTCGAACAAGCCCTACATCAAGTCGATGCTGGTGATCGGCGAGCAACTCATCCGCGTGGCGTTGGCATGGATTCTGCTGGAGCGTTACCAGGTCACGGCGCTGGTCATCGCCTATTTCGTCGGCCTATTGACCAAGGACTTCGTGGCCTATTTCATCAACCACAAATACTGCTTCCCGCAAAAATTTTACTTCTGGCAATCGGTCGCCGCACCGTTGCTGGCTGCAGGCATCCACTATTGGCTTCTGGACCGCCTCTCCGCGCTGATCTGGCAGGGCGACCAGATTACC
Source organism: Chloroflexota bacterium (assembly GCA_016191845.1). GTDB lineage: Bacteria > Chloroflexota > Anaerolineae > Anaerolineales > Villigracilaceae > JACPVF01. The sequence goes on along the minus strand of JACPVF010000016.1, from coordinate 192,568 downwards.
AGCATCATCATCTTCTTCATCGGCATCCTGCCTAGCCTGGCGCTGTACATGTTCCTGTATGGACTGATCGGCGGCTGGGACGATGCCACCCTTGATGAGTTCCATACCGCCACCGCCATGACAGGCCCGCTGCAAGCGGTGGTCGCCTGGCTGATGCTCAAACCGACCGTCCTGGGCTCGAAGTTGAGTCCGTTGAATAATCGCTTCCCCATCTCGATCCGCCCCACCGCGATGGAAGAGGCCAGGGGTTTGACCGAGGTAAAGGTCAAATTATAGAAAAGTGGGTGAGCAAAACAACTGCTCCGTTCGTGTGAACGGAGCAGTTGTTTTTTAGATCTTGATCCGAACAAATAACCGTCCCCTGGCTGTGGCAGCAATATCCTGCAGATTGGGCTTGCCATCCTCCACGCGGACCTTCATCGGTTTGGCCGCCTGGGGAACGTGGCGCAGGTACTCAACCATCCTGGCCTCCACTGACTTTTCATCCAGGTCGACATCTGCAAACCCTTGCACGGGCTTGCGCTTAAGCAACAATTCCACCGTCGCGCCGCCTTGGAGGTTGCGCCACCAATTCCGTTCACGACTGGTGATGACCCATAAATATCCACCCTCTTCGTAATAACCGACAGGGGTGGTGTACTTCTTTCCTGTCTTGCGGCCTGTGATGGTGATGAGCATCATGCCATTGCTCAACATGCCATGCAATGGTGAGCGCAACACCCAGGACATAAAATCATTTCCATTCATACATCAACTCCATACATTTGATCGGGACCAAGAATTTCAGAGAATGTTTCGCGCAACGCCAGGCGTGCGTTGTAGCAAAGATGGCAGGCATCGGCATAAGTCTCATCGTGAGGAATGTGATATTCCTCGACCAACGCGGCAGGGCCACCATCCAGCAGTGGTCCGCAAATGGGATGTTCGTCGGCACAGTAGGCCTCGCAAATCTGGTTGAGCGGAGCCTCGAATACGTTACCGATGACAATCCCCTGACAGATATGTACATTGCCAAACGGGTCGAGGTGGACACGCCCAGGGTCACGTAGATCCTCATGAGGACAGGAGTCAAACTCCCGCCACGGACGCCTGCCCGCCCTTTCGACAAGTTTGACCGCCGCCCGCCCGCGATACATGACCTCGCCCTGCTCATGCTCCGCGCCCTCGGGCTGACCGATGCTGATCATCCCCGTGGGAATCCCCAACCACTTGGCTGCCACCAACGCATTCTGTGGCTGCTCGCCCAGGCATTCCCCGCAGTGGAACACGTCGCTGCTGACGGTGAAATCAGCCAGGCGTCCCGCCATGGGTCTGAGCCATTCGGTCGCATCCGCCACACTCGTGGCCCAATATGCGTTCGACACGATTCCCACCGAGAAGCCCATGTCCGCCGCCAGGTGGACCCCATGCACAAGGATCGGATAGTAGAGGAAGGGCTCGCCACCCTCGAAGTAGATTGACTCGACGCCTGCTTCCCTTGCCTGCATCAGGATCTGTCTCACCTGATCGAGAGACAAAACTCCCGCCTGGCGTGGACTTCCCCATATAAAACAATGATCACACTCAAAGGTGCACTGATACGTCAACAGGATATGAAGGCCAGAAAGTTTCATCATGCCTCCTTGGTTAATCCCAGTCTATTTCAAAAGGGAATCATCGTCACGGGCCAAAAATCACCTTTTTGTCATTGACATCGCCGCAGAGCACTCACGCTATAATAGAAGCAACCCTTCTCAAGGAGACCCCATGTCCACCGTCCACGCCTCTACTCATCCCCTGGTTGCCCATAAACTATCCCGTTTGCGTGACAAGAAAACCGAGCCCAAGAAATTCCGCGAACTCGTGCGCGAGATTGCGAGCCTGCTGGCCTACGAGGCCACTGCTGACCTGCTGACTGTCCCACGCGAGTTGGAGACACCATTGGCAAAAGTCGTTGGTGCGGAATTAAAGGAAAAGATCGGTTTGGTGCCTGTGTTGCGCGCGGGGCTGGGCATGGTGGAAGGTTTCTGGGAGTTGATGCCAGGCGCCGAGGTTTGGCACATCGGCTTGTACCGCGACGAGCATACTCTGCGTCCCGTCGAATACTACAACAAACTGCCACTCGAACCGACCGTCTCGGTCTGCATCATCCTCGATCCGATGCTGGCCACAGGCGGATCCGCCACTGCCACCGCCGAGGTGCTCAAGCGCTGGGGCGTGAAGAAGATCAAATTCGTCGGGCTGATCGGCGCCCCTGAAGGCATTAAAGCTATGCAGACCGCCCACCCCGACATCGACATCTACCTGGCCGCCATCGACGATCATCTCAACGAACGCGCCTACATCGTGCCTGGCCTGGGCGACGCGGGTGACCGTCAGTTCGGGACGGGATAAACATGGCCTACGACCTGAAACTCGCAGAGCGGATTCGGGCCGAGGTGCAGGATCTGCCCATCGTCGAAAAGAAGATGTTCGGCGGGGTGGGCTATATGCTCAATGGGAACATGGTCTGCGGCATCCTCGGCGCAGACCTGATCGTGCGCGTCGGTCTGGATGACCATGCACGCCTGCTCGGCCAGCCGCACGTCAAAGTCTTCACCATGAAGAATGGCCCCAGGCCGATGAAAGGCTGGCTGATGGTGGAACCCGAGGGCTACAAAACAGCGAGACAACTCAGCCAGTGGCTTCAGTTTGGCGTGGAATTTGCGTCCGCGCTGCCGCCCAAATGAAAACGGCTATCTTCATCCTCGGTTCGGCGATATTGATCTACATCTCACGCGGATCGCTGCGCGCCACCCGCTCGCATGGATTTCCGCGTCTGCTGGCCTGGGAATGTATCCTTGGCCTGTTCCTGCTCAACGCGGACTTCTGGTTCGTCGAGCCTTTTGCGTGGAATCAACTCACCGCATGGACGCTGCTGTTCCTGTCGCTTGTGCCGCTGAGATACGGCGTCCACTCCCTGCGGACCCGCGGCCAGCCAACCCGTCAGCGTGCCAGTGACCCCGCCTTGCTGGGTTTCGAGAAGACCACGCAGTTGGTCACGAGCGGGATTTACAAATACATCCGTCACCCGTTGTATGGCTCATTACTTTTGTTGACCTGGGGTATTTTCTTCAAACATCCCGATGTGACTGCCCTTACCCTGTCCTTGGTGTCCAGTGTTTTTCTTTTCTTCACCGCCAAAATGGATGAACAAGAATGCCTGGAATTTTTTGGAGATGAGTATCAGGAGTACATACGACGCTCGAAGATGTTCATCCCATTTGTCTTTTAGCAGAGTACGGACTTAAGTCTGCACTCCAGGATTCATCTATGAAATCCATGCTCCTGCGCGGACTCGCGCCTCTGACCGAAAATCCGATCCCGCTGACCTATGTCGACATCCCTGAGCCGACACTTGCCTCGGGCGAGGTGTTGGTCCGTGTTTCGGCCTGCGGCGTATGTCATACCGAACTGGACGAGATCGAAGGGCGCACGCCGCCCCCGCATCTACCCGTCGTGCTGGGACATCAGGCCGTGGGCGTGATCGAAGAAGGAAAAGGCAAAGGTCAGCGCGTGGGCGTGGCGTGGATCGCGTCCGCGTGTGGGGAGTGCGAGTATTGCAAATCGGGGCAGGAAAATCTGTGTGCGCAATTCCAGGCCACAGGCCGTGACGTAGACGGCGGCTACGCCAAATACACGAAGGTCCGCGCGGATTTTGTGCACCCCATCCCTGAGGCGTTCTCAGACGTGGAAGCCGCTCCGCTGTTGTGCGCAGGTGCCATCGGCTATCGCTCGCTGCGACTCAGCAATCTGCGCGATGGGGGCAATTTGGGTCTGATGGGCTTTGGCGGCTCCAATCACCTTGTGTTGAAAATGACCAATTACCAATTCCCCAATACCAAAGTCTTCGTCTTCAGTCGCAACCCCGAGGAGCGCGAATTCGCCCTGTCGCTGGGAGCGGCCTGGGCAGGCGAGATTGACGGAGTCCCGCCCGAGGCGTTGGATGCTGTCATCGATACGACGCCCGTCTGGGGTCCAGACCTGGAGGCATTGAAGCGGCTCAAGCCTGGCGGACGGCTGGTCATCAACGCCATCCGCAAGCAGGAAACGGACAAACAAGTCCTGACGACGTTGGATTATCCGTCGCAGTTGTGGATGGAAAAGGAGATCAAGTCGGTGGCCAACGTGACCCGCGCCGACGTGCGCGAGTTTCTGGAACTGGCCGCGCAGGCGGGCATCAAACCCGAATTTCAGGAGTATGATTTAAAGGATGCCAATCAAGCCTTGCTTGAGATGAAGCAGGGAAAAATTCGTGGAACAAAAGTTTTAAAGGTGTGAGGTTCAGCCAAGATAAAGGAGAATAGAATGGCCTCACAAAAAATAAATCCGGTCCTCATCAACCTCATCCGCCTGGTATCGGGCGTTATCGTCATCGGCGCGTGTCTCTTCTGGCCCGCAGGGACCTTCGATTACTGGCAGGCCTGGGCCTGGCTGGCGGCGCTCTTCGTCCCAATGGGCATTTCACTGGCGTACCTCATCCGCCGCGACCCCGCCTTGCTCGAACGGCGCACCCGCACGAACGAGACGCGTCCCGAGCAAAGACTCATCATCGCCGCTTCGAGCATCTATTTCCTGGTCATCTTCCTCCTGCCGGGCTTCGATAAACGCTACGGCTGGTCACAGGTTCCTGTCTGGCTGGTTCTGCTGGCGGACCTGGTCGTGGTGGCGGGCTATGGTTTGTATATCCTCGTCCTGCAAACCAACAGCTATGCATCACGCGTCATCGAGGTGGAACAAGGACAGAAGGTCATCACGACAGGTCCTTACGCGCTCGTGCGCCATCCCATGTACCTGGGGATGATCCTATTGATGAGCGCCACTCCGCTCGCGCTCGGATCATTCTGGGCCTTCCTGCCCTCGCTCGGGCTGATTCCCCTGCTGGCGGTCCGCGCCAAGGATGAGGAAAAACTATTGATGAAAGAACTGACAGGCTACCGCGAGTATACGCAAAAGACGCGCTACCGCCTGTTCCCCGGACTCTGGTAAGCTGAAGTCCAAAACACTGCGCCCAAAACAAATCTCATCGAGGTACCCATGAAAGACGTCTACGATCTCAAGTCCGTCAAACTACCCTATCTTTCGGGTGGACTGCTGAAATTTTTTGTTTCCCTGGTCGAAGGGCCGCTGGGAGGGCTGCTCACGCCCAGCCTGTTCGAGAGCGCGGGCGTCAACTGGCTGCGCAAGCAGAACTTCGATGACGCGCCCACGAACTATCCCATCCATTACACGGGGCGGATGCAAACCGAGGCGGCGTCGGTGCCCGAGCGCGAGTGGCCGACCCAACCCTCCGAAGGCAAGGGCTTCCGCTTCGCCAGTATCCACGAGTACGCCGAGGCCTATCGCTCGGGCAAGACCACACCTGAGGAAGTCGCCAAAAAAGTTCTGGAGGCCATCGAGGCCAGCAATACATCCAACCCGCCGCTGCGCGCGGTCATCGCTGTGGACCGTGAGGAGGTCATGCGCATGGCGCGCGAGTCCACGCAGCGCTTCAAGGATGGCAAGCCGCTCGGCCTCTTCGACGGTGTGCCCGTGGCCGTCAAGGACGAGCTGGATATGACGCCCTATCCCACCACGGTCGGCACATCCTTTCTCGGCAAGTCGCCCGCCAGAGAGGACGCCACCGTCGTGGCCCGTCTGCGCGCGGCAGGCGCGCTGTTGATCGGCAAGGCCAACATGCATGAGATCGGCATCAATGTGACGGGCCTCAACCCGCATCACGGCACGGTGCGCAATCCCTATAACGTGGGCCACTTCACGGGTGGAAGTTCCAGCGGCTCGGCGGCAGCCGTCGCGGCGGGATTGTGTCCCGTGGCGATCGGCGCGGACGGCGGCGGCTCGATCCGCATCCCTGCTTCCTTCTGCGGCGTGGTGGGATTGAAAGCCACCTACGGGCGCGTCAGCGAATTTGGCGCGGCCCCGCTCGACTGGAGCATCGCCCATGTCGGACCGTTGGCGGGCTCCGCCACTGATGCGGCCCTGACCTACGCCCTGATCGCTGGTCCCGACCTCAAGGACCCGACCTCGTTGCTGCAACCCGATCCCACACTGACAGGTTGGAACTCCGACCTGAAAGGCTTGAAGATCGGCGTGTACTGGCCCTGGTTCCGTCATGCCGAAGCGGAAGTGGTCAGCACGTGCATGGCCCTGCTCAAGCAGTTCGAGGCATTGAGTTGCGAGGTACGCGAGATCGTCATCCCGAACCTGGAGGCCAACCGCGTCGCGCACACCGTCACCATCACCAGCGAGATGGCCCAAGCCATGAACGCCACTTACCAGCATCATCACCGCGAGCATGGACTGGACGTGCGTCTCAACCTGGCGCTGGCGCGGCGCTTCACTGCCACCGATTACGTCACCGCGCAGCGCATCCGCACGCGCATGATCCAGCATTTCAAGGATGCCTTCCAAAGCGTGGACGTGATCCTGACCCCCACCACGGGACTCCCCGCGCCTGCCATCCCCGCCGATGCCCTGCCCGATGGCAACTCAGACCTGACCACCACCGTCGAGATTATGCGCTTCGTCACCGCCGCCAACCTGACGGGCCTGCCCGCCATCTCCTTCCCCGCAGGCTACACCGCGCACGACCTGCCCATCGGGATGCAGGCCATCGGCAAACCCTGGGACGAAGCCACCCTGCTGCGCCTGGCCCTGGCTGCTGAGCATCTCGTCGAGCGCAAAGCACCGCAGGTGTTGTATTCGGTTTTGTGATGTGATTCGCGCTGAGCGGAGCCGTGCGCTCTATGCACGGCGCAGTCGAAGCGCATTTGCATCCAGAAGCTGCGCTTCGACTGCGGGGCGAGAGAGCATCGCCCCTCCGCTCCCCTTACGGGACCTCGCAGCGCGAAATAAGGACCTATGACCCTCCAACGTGACCCCCAGAACCTCGAACGCAAAGCCCTTCACCGTTTTGCCGACTTCCGCGACAAACGCGTGCTGGAAGTCGGCTGCGGCGAAGGGCGGCTGACCTGGCTGTACGCTGACTCAGCCCTCCACGTCACCGCCTTCGACCCCGACCTGGACGCCCTGCGCGTGGCCTGCGCCGACCGCCCCGTGCGGCTCGAATCGCGCGTCGCGCTGACGGGGGCCAGCGCCCGCCATCTACCCTTCCCGCACGAGAAATTCGACATCGCCATCCTGGCCTGGTCGCTCTGATGACTGGAACATGCGAGCATGGTCCATGCTCTGGGTGAAATCCGAAGAGTGCTCGTCCCCGATGGCGTGCTAATCGACCTGCGTCCGCTCGAAGCGCGCTGGCCTGTGGAGATCGCCTCGGGCGCGTCCAGCGTGGAAGTGGGCCGCCTGACCGACCTGCCCATCGCCATTGCAGACGATGAAGCCGCCACCCGCGCCATGCAGGAAGCCGAGTCACGCGGATGGTTCGTCCGCGAGCGCGAGGAATTCTTCAGCTACGTCTATTCGTGGGACACGCCGTCCGAGATGAAGGAATTCATGGAAGACGAGTGGGAAGGCTTCGAGAAATTGGAAGACAGCGTCTACCAGTCCGCGCAATCAGCGTGGGCTGTGGCCAATGCCGACGCACGTGTGCAGGTGCGGGTCAAGATGTTGATCACAAGATGGAAGAAGAAATAGTCTTCAACTTCAAGAGGTGACATGGATACTTATCAAGCGAATGAGGCTTTTTGCATCATACCAATTCTGATCATCTATTCTGTGGTCGAGATTCATCGCGGATGGAGAGTATTACGCTATAAAGAACCATCTCTCCACCTCAATCAGCAAATCTCTCTTGCAATGGTTCGCCTATTGAGAGGCGCAGATGCAGCCGACCATAATCACAAGCTTATGATGGATGATTCCGAAAACATGGTGTTTTTTGCCTGGAGCAGTTTTGTCGGTGGAATATTAGCGTTGATCATCTGTCTGGTTTGGGTGGTTATTCTTATTAAGTTAACGATGTAACTAGTACGGGTCAAGGAAAATATAATGAAATCTGAGTATATATTTTCTACACTTGTTCAAAAATACTTCGGTTTTCTAGTTACCGAATATGAATTTGTTTACATTGCAAAAGACAATACGTATAAAAATTCTATTCTTGGCATCCGCGTTGAACACATCGATTATGTCACCCCTGCCATCATAATTCGTTTTCTATCTGAGCCAAAATTTACAAGCATGGATATAAGTTGGATATTGAAAGAGGAGATAGATCACGAACTTATAGACAAGAATTTATTGGAGGATAATCTTGTGTATTTTTCAACGCTATTGAGGACTCACATTGTAGAATTAATACGCAACCCAGACAAGGCGTTATTAAAAGGTTTGAAACGACTTTTTATTAATACCTGCAATTTCAATGGGATAACCAAAGAGAATTTTGCTGCAAATTTAAATACGAGTGCCGACCAGGATTTAAGGAAATATTATTACTACATAAAGAAAAAAGATCGGTTTTGGGACCCTGAAAAAGATCTCTAGCATATTTCGTTTGGTGAGTGCCACAATCTACTTCACATCCAGCCCCGTAGCCCGCGTCAGCAGGCGGTGGATTCCGTACAGGGGCAGTGACAGCGCGCCATGGACCAATGCACTCAGCGCAAAGACCAGCGCCGCGCCGCGCAGGAAGGCGTTCAGCGGCGGGGCGACGGTCTCCAGCATCCACGGGCCAGCGCCTGCAAAGAGCGCCAGCGCCAGCAGTCCGACGACCAGCAGTCCCAACGGCAGCCAGGCATGACGGTCCGATTCGGAGGGCATCATGGTGGAACTGACGGCAAAGGTCAGGTAGAACCACAGGGCAAAGTCGGGGACCTGCGGCACCAACGAGAGTCCAAGCCAGAATTGGTCGAACTGGGCGGTGCGGACCAGGTCCCATAACGGGAGCAGGTTCAGACGGAAGATGGCGATCAGCGCCACGGTCAGGCCGCCCGTCAGCAGCGGGGCGATCCCGATCAGCGAGTCGCGGGCCATGTCGGTCTGGGCCGTCTCCACGTAGCCGAGTTGCAAACGCCCATCGTCGGTCGTATGGGGAATCAGCGAAAATCCGCCCGTGCGCACCATCAACAACTTCGCCATCAGGAAATGGCTCAACTCATGCAGGAACACACCCGGGAAGAACAACACCGAGAACAGGCCCATCGTCAGCGCGGGGTTGCGCGTGGCAATGAGGAAGATCGCCTGGATCTCGTGATGCAGCGTGCGCTGGAGCCACAGCAGCACCAGCAGCGCCAGCACAAACCATAACAGACCGTCGAAGGAAGTAAGCATGGCAAGATAAGACCCTAAAGGTTTTGAAAACCTTTAGGGTCTGTTATTTTTAATAGGACTACTTCGCTGCGGCCTTCACAATAGCGACGAATTCCTCTTCCTTGAGGCTGGCGCCGCCGACCAACGCCCCGTCGATATCGGGCTGACCGAAGAACTCGGCCGCATTGGCCGCCGTGACCGAGCCACCGTACAACACGCGGATGGCCTGCGCCGTCTCAGTACCGTACAGGCGCGCCAGCGCGGGACGGATGACGTCGGCCACCACGGCATTGGCCTCGGGCCCGTTCGAAGCCTTGCCCGTGCCGATGGCCCAGATGGGCTCATAGGCCACCACCATTTTCGGCGCAAAAGCGGAGTCGAGATTGGCCAGACCCTTTTCCACCTGACGAGCGACCACGTCCGCGGTGCGGCGCGATTCGTATTCTTCGAGCGTCTCGCCCACGCACACAATGGGAGTCAGGCCCGCCTTCTGCGCAGCCAGCATCTTGCGGTTGACGGTCTCATCCGTCTCGGCGAAATAGGCGCGGCGCTCCGAGTGACCGAGGATCACGTAACCGCAATATTCCTTCACCATCGCGGCGGAGATCTCACCCGTGAAGGCGCCCTTCTCTTCCCAGTGCATGTTCTGCGCGCCCAGGCCTGTGTCGGTGCCTTCGAGCAAGGCCGAGATGGCCAACAGCGACATGGCGGGCGGACACAACACCTTTTCCACGCCCTTGATCTCGCGCAGTTTCATGTTCATCTTGAAGACCAGGTCGCGCGCTTCAGCGACCGTCTTGTTCATCTTCCAGTTTCCAGCAACGAATGGGGTTCTCATGGTTCTCTCTTTTCAGGTTAGGGTAGAGTATCGAGCAATTCTTTTGCCATCACGCGCATCCACTCTGGATAGGTCGAGTTGGAGCTGATGTCTGCCAGCAAAGGACGGGCGTCCTCGCCGCGATTTTCCTTGAGAAGAATCTCCGCTTCCAATAGCGCGGCCTCGTGCAAGTCGGGCTTCAACTTGCGGGCCTGGTCCAACAGACTGCGCGCCTCGTCGATCTTGCCGCCGAACAACGCCGCCCGCCCGCGAACGACCAGGGCCAGGGGTTGGTCCGCACGTTCGAGCATGTCCATCTGCAGGAACAGGCCAAAGTCCGTTTCGCCCGCCGCCTTGTAGGCCGCCTCGCGCAGGGCTTCCATCACCTCGGGCGGAGCCGACTCGTTCTGCGGGTAGGTCCGCGCCAATCGCACATACATGGCACTGGCAGGCACCCAGGCCTGACGGGCCTGGAACTCCTGTGCGGCTTTCGTCAAAAAGACGCGGTCCTGCGGCGCCAGGTTGGCCGCCTTGGTCAGCGTTTCCAGCGCCAGCCGTCGCTGCCCCGTATCCCAATAGGATAGGGCCAGTGTCAATTGCGCGTTCGGGTCGTTGGGATTCTTTTGTGCCTCGTCCAACGGAGGCAGGTTCCCGTTGGGTGTGCCAGGCATCAGGGTCGCCATCGGCGGCGGATTGCCGAGCGCCTGAGTCGGAGGCGGCAAGGGTGTGGGATTCAGCCGCCTGCGGAGCAATCCGCCATTGCGGAAGGCCGCCAGCCCGACGAGTACGCACAGAAGGAGGACAATCCCCCCCGCGACAATAGCCCACGGGAACGATTTCTTTTTGGACCCCTGGCCTGATTCCGCTTCGACGGTTTTCCCGCCATTGGGAGCGGGTGGCAGGGTCGGTTGCATCGCAGCGGAGCGCGGCAGCGTGATGGCCGTGCCGCGCATCGGGACGCCCGCCGCGATCCAGGCCTGCTTGAAGGCCTGCACCAAATCATCGACGGTGGCATAACGGTCGGCGCGATCCTTCGAAAGCGCCTTGAGCAGCACCCGCTCCACGGCCTCGGGCACCTTGACGTTGACCTTGCGCGGCATGGGCAACGGCGTGTAAATGTGATCGTGGATGATCGAGAAGGGCGTATCTGCGTTGAACGGGACCTGACCCACCACCATTTCGTACAACATCACCGCGAAGGAATAAATGTCCGTGCCGTTATCCAGTTCCTTCTTGCCCATGGCTTGCTCGGGCGAGATGTACTGAGGCGTGCCCATGATCGAATCAGACGACAGTGTGGATTCTCCCGCCTGGGCAATGCGCGCCAAGCCGAAGTCCGCCAGGTACATCGTGTTGTCCGCGGCGATCAGCACGTTCGACGGCTTGATGTCGCGGTGCAGGATTCCCTGTCGGTGCGCGTACGAGAGCGCCGCCCCGACCGAATCCACCACCTGCTGAATCTCCTCGGACAAAAGCGGTCCACGCTGCAGGCGGGCCTTGAGCGTCTCGCCCTCGATGAACTTCATCACCAGATAGGGACGATGTTCGTGCTCGGCGTAATCATAGATCGGCACAATGTTGGGATGTTCGAGCTTCGCCACCACGCGCGCCTCGCGCTGAAAACGCAACTCGAACGACTTGTCTTCATTGAACGCAGGATGCAATACTTTAAGCGCCACATAGCGGTCGAGCGCGGCATGATAGGCCTTGTACACAGTCGCCATCCCGCCCTGACCCAACTGCTCGACAATGCGATATGGCCCGACATTTTCACCGATATTGAACGACATACACTATTCCTTGCGCCTGCTCCAAGAATTTTTATCGATTATAGTCGAGGGCTGTGAATTCGGTGTGGCCTGTGTGTAAACGCCAGGTAACGCAATGTACCTGCAACAACTCACAGCACGAGAACAATTCCGCGCTGAAGCCGTCAAAAAAGGATGGGCGCTTGCGCGCCCATCCTTCGTGAGACTACTTCGGGAGCAGGGCCGCCACGCCTGGCAGTTCCTTGCCTTCCAGGAACTCCAGCGAAGCACCGCCGCCCGTCGAGACGTGCGTCATCTGCTTGGCAACGCCCGCCTTCTTGACCGCGCTGGCGCTGTCGCCGCCGCCGATGACGGTGGTCGCGCCCGACTCGGCCAGCATCCGCGCCAGGGCAAAGGTACCTTCAGCGAACTTCGGCATCTCGAACACGCCTACGGGGCCGTTCCAGACGATCAGCTTGGCGCCGCTCAGTTCCTTCTTGTACAGCTCAAGCGTCTTCGGACCCACATCCATCATACGCCAGCCCGCGGGGATCTTGTCCGCGTCGACGACCTGAGTGTTGGCCTCAGGCGCGAAGGCGTCCGCGATGACCGCGTCCACGGGCAGGATCAACTTATTGCCAGACTTGGCAAGCAGGGACTTGGCCGTTTCGATGGAAGCGGCTTCAACCAGGCTGTCCTGCATGTTGTAGCCCTTGGCAGCCAGGAAGGTGTTGGCCATGCCGCCGCCGATGATGAGCTTGTCGCACTTGGCAAGCAGGGTCTCGACCACCAGGATCTTGTCGCTGATCTTGGCGCCGCCGAGGATCGCCACGTAGGGATGCTCAGGGTTGGAGACAGCGCGGCCGAGATATTCCAGCTCCTGTTCCATCAGGAAGCCTGACACGGCGGGCAGGAAGCGGGCCACACCCTCGGTGGACGAGTGCGCACGATGAGCCGAGCCGAACGCATCGTCGACATACACGTCGCCGAGTGCAGCCATCTGCTTGGCCAGGTCGAGGTCGTTCTTTTCCTCGCCCGCATGGAAGCGGGTATTCTCGAGCATCAGCACGTCACCGGGCTTGAGGGCCTGGGCCATCTTCGCGGCTTCGGGACCGACACAATCGGGCGCCATTTGCACGGGGCGGCCGAGCAAGCCAGCCAGGGTCTCAGCGGCAGGCTTCAGGCTGAACTCGGGGTCGGGTCCGCCCTTGGGACGGCCAAGGTGACTCATCAACATCACCGACGCGCCCTGCTCGAGCACGTATTGGATGGTCGGCAGGGCGGCCTTGATGCGCTTGTCGTCGGTCACTTTTCCGTCGGCCATCGGGACGTTGAAGTCCACGCGCATGAGCACGCGCTTGCCCTTGAGATCGATATCTTTGACAGTTTTCTTGTCCATGTTGACTCCTACTTAACTCACTCCTCCCCCATTTTCAGTTTCTGAAAATGGGGGAGGCAGGGAGGGGGTCTAAAGGCTCTTCGCCATCAGGGCGGCCAGGTCAGCGGTGCGGACCGAGTAACCCCATTCATTGTCGTACCAGGTGACGACCTTGATGAAGGTGCTCTTCTCCTTGCCGAGGACGCTGGTGAAGGGCAGGTCGACCGAGGAGCTGTACGGGCTGCCCTTGAAGTCCATGCTGACCAGGGGCTCGTCCACGGCTTCGAGGATGCCCTTGAAGCGCGGAGACTTGGCAGCATCGCGGAAGGCCTGGCGCAGTTCTTCGGTGGTGGTTTCCTTTTCGATCTCAGCGGTGAAGTCAACAACCGAGACGGTGGGCGTCGGGACGCGCAGGGAATAGCCGTCGAACTTGCCCTTCAGGTCGGGGATGACCAGGGCAATGGCCTTGGCGGCGCCGGTCGTGGTCGGGATGATGTTCAGGCCCGAGGCGCGGGCGCGGCGCAAGTCCGAATGCGGCATGTCCAACACCTTCTGATCGTTGGTGTAGGAGTGCACAGTGGTCATGAAAGCGCGCTTGATGGTGAACAGGTCATGCACGACCTTGGCAGCGGGAGCCAGACAGTTCGTGGTGCAGGACGCGTTCGAAACGACGTGGTGCTTGGCGGGATCGTACTTGTCTTCGTTGACGCCCAACACGACAGTCAGGTCTTCACCTTCGGCGGGAGCCGAGATGATGACCTTCTTGGCACCGCCCGCGGTGATGTGGTTGACTGCGCCCTTGACGGTCTTGCCCTTCTTGTTGACGCCGTCTTCCTTGATGGTGAACAGACCGGTCGACTCGATGACGATATCGATGCCCAGGTCTTTCCACGGGATATTGGACGGGTCGGTCTCCTTGAAGACCTTGACCTTCTTGCCATCGATGTGCAGGCCATCTTCAGAGAACTCGACAGTGCCATTGAAACGGCCATAGGTCGAGTCGTACTTGAGCAGGTGCGCCATGGTCTTCATGTCGCCAATGTCGTTGAACGCAACGACTTCGAGTTCCTGCGGGTAATAATCGCGAATCGCCTTGAGAACCTGGCGACCGATGCGACCGAACCCATTAATACCAACTTTCACTGTCATGATATGCCTCCAAAATGGAAATGTTTGTGATTTTTATCACTTTGTATTTTACCCTAATTTGGGCAAATTGTCAGGTCGATTGTAATCGTTTTCAATGTGACATACAGCAAAAACCGACCGATATAAAGATTATACTGCTATTTGTGTGGGCATACAACTAACTCAGGCGAGTGGTCCCGTACGCTCATAATACAGGTCCATCAGCACCTGGGCCAGCTTGATGGAATCATGCCGCCAGGGGTGGGCCACATCCACCAGATCAGCGGTGTAGAGACGGGTGTCGCGGAGGGAACGCTCATCGGCGCGGACCCACTCCACGTCCTGATTCAGGCTTTCGTCATAATTGTCGTTGCACAGCACCACGTCGAACAAATCTTCGCCCACGTGTTCCTCCAACGCGCGGACGTGATCGTAGCAACTGTAGGCATCCGTCTCCCCTTTCTGGGCGGCAATATTGCACACGAAGACCTTGACCGCGCGACTGACACGCAAGGCGGCCAGCAGATCCTGCACGAGCAGATTGGGCAACAGGCTGGTGTACAGGCTGCCTGGGCCGACGATCACCATCTCGGCCGAAAGCAGGGATTGCAGCACAGGCGGGAAGGCGGGCGCGTTGTTGGGTTCGAGCCAGACACGGCGGACTCGTCCCGCCACTTCAGGGATGCGGCTCTCCCCTTCCACGCGGACCTCATGCGGCAGGTGCGGCATCTGGATATCGGCCACCAGCTTGACGTCGTGCAGTGTGGACGGGAGCACACGTCCATGCACCGACAACACCCGCCCCGACTCGGCCACCGCTTCCTCGAAGCTGCCTGTAATATCACTCAAGGCGGTGATGAACAGATTGCCAAACGAGTGCCCATCCAACCCAGACGAACCACTGAAGCGGTATTGGAAGAGCTGCGTGAGCAACGCTTCATCGTTGGAGAGCGCCGCCAGACAATTACGGATATCGCCCGGGGGCAGGATACCGAAAGTCTCGCGCAAACGCCCCGAGGAGCCGCCGTCGTCGGCAACGGTGACCACGGCAGTCAGGTTGCGGGTGTGTTCCTTGAGTCCGCGCAGGAGAGAAGCCAACCCATGCCCGCCACCGATGGCAACCACGCGCGGTCCCCGCTCGAGGCGGCGAAAGGAGGCCAGTTCGTCCACCACAGCGCGGCCCGGGCGCATGAACGGGCGCAGCAGGGAGCGGTTCAACTCCCAGATGCCGAAGACGACCAGCCCGATGCCCAGTCCGCCAAAGATGACCACGCGAAGTTCGCGCGGCAGGAAGCGCAACGAGGCATAGGATAGGATGGTCAGGATGAATTGATTGCCCCAATCGGTACGGTACAGATCGAGCAGGAAGATGGCAAAGCCCACACCTAACAGGGTGATCCCCAACAGGATGAGCGCCAGCCAGCGTTTGACTCCTAGCCCGGGCTTGAACCAGCGCAGGAACTGTCGCAGGTTTTCCTCCACTTGAGCGCGCCATGAAGATGATTTCATATGCACAAGTCTAGCAGTTTTGGCGGGGAGAGTCAATTAAAAGCAGGCCCGCCTCCTCGTCACGCCCGCTGCAGCAGTTGCCGACCCGTCTTTTTCTGGTATAATCCTCGCCCGTGACTGGTCCTGCCCCGCGGTTCACGCTGCGGACATGGAGACCTGCAAATCTACAGAGAAAGGAAGCAAACGTCATGCCTCTCGCTAAGGAAGTCAAGACCCAGGCGATTCAGGATTTTCACCGCCACGAGACCGACACCGGTTCTCCCGAAGTCCAGATCGCCATTCTGACCAACCGCATCCAGCAGTTGACCGAGCACCTGCGTGCGAACAAACACGATGAATCGTGCCGCCGCGGCCTGCTCAAGCTGGTCGGCCAGCGCCGCAGATTGCTGGCCTACCTGCGCAAGACGGGCTACGCGCGTTACATCGAAGTAACCGACCGCCTGAACCTGCGCCGCAAGTAGAAGTCAAGACCCTAACGGTCTTAAAGACCGTTAGGGTCTTCTTAAACCGCCGTCAGGAATTGAATAGCGCGAACAACCGCAGTTGTGCCCGCTCTTCAGTCCCTGACCCGAGGCGGAATCTTTTCATCGGTGCAAAATGGCCCTTCGACTACGCTCAGGGCAGGCATTTTGCACATCACAGGAGACAAATCAATGAAACCCGAAGCAAAACGATATTCGACTGTCGTCGGCTCGCGCACGCTTACCTATGAGACTGGCAAACTGGCCGGTCAGGCGGGTGGTGCGGTCACATTTGGCACCGACGAGGCCATCGTCTTCGCGGCTGCCACCATGGGCGGCGTGCGCGAAGGCATCGACTTCTTCCCACTGTCCGTCGATTTTGAAGAGCGCATGTACGCCGGCGGCAAGATCCCCGGCTCGTTCTTCCGCCGCGAAGGCCGCGCCTCGACCGACTCGATCCTCGTCTCGCGCCTGACCGACCGTCCACTGCGCCCGCTCTTCCAGCACGGCATGCGCAACGAGGTCCAGGTCATCATGTACTCGCTCTCCGCAGACGGCGTGTACCCGCTCGACATCCTGGCCATCAACGCCGCCTCGGCTGCGATCATGATCTCGGACATCCCCTGGGGCGGACCCGTCGGCGCGGTGCGCGTGGGCCGCGTCAACGGCGAATTCGTCATCAACCCGACCTTCGCCGAAATGGACGAATCTGACCTGGACCTGCGCCTGGCGGGCACCAAAGAAGCCATCCTGATGGTCGAGTGCGGCGCGAACGAGATTCCCGAAGACGTGATGGTGCAGGCCCTCGAACTGGGCCACCGCTCCATCCAGCCGATCATCGACCTGCAGCTGCAAATGGCCGCCGAAGTCGGCAAGGCCAAGCGCCAGCCGACCATTGCCACGGCCAACGAGGAACTCCAGAAGCAGGTCTTCGAGCGCGTCAACGGGCCGATGAACGAACTGCTCGACAAGCCGCTCAGCAAGGCCGAGTTCTACGGCGGCATGGACGAGTTGCAGAGCGCCCTGGTGGCCGAAATGTGCGCCACCGGCGTCGAGAACGCCCCATCTGAAAAGGATGTCAAGTCTGCGTTCAGCGAGGCCGAGCACAAGATCGTGCGCGAGCGCATCCTCGGCATGGGCAAACGCCCCGACGGCCGCACCCCCAACGAGATCCGCCCGATCTGGTGTGAGGTGGGCCTTTCGCCGCGCGCGCACGGCACCGGCCTGTTCACCCGCGGTGAGACCCAGGTGCTGTCCTTCGCCACGTTGGGCACGCTCGGCGACGCGCAGGAACTGGACAACCTGACCCCGATCAACAGCAAGCGCTACATGCACCACTACAACTTCCCGCCCTTCTCCACGGGCGAGGTCAAACCCCTGCGCGGCCAGAGCCGGCGCGAGGTCGGTCACGGCGCTTTGGCGGAACGCGCGCTCGAGCCTGTGCTTCCCGCGGAAGAATCCTTCCCGTACACCATCCGCGTCGTGTCGGAGGCGCTGTCCTCCAACGGCTCGACCTCGATGGGCTCCGTCTGCGGCTCGACCCTGGCCCTGATGGACGCGGGCGTGCCGATCAAGGCGCCCGTCTCGGGCGTGGCGATGGGCCTGATCACCGATGATACGGGCCGCTACCAGATCCTGACCGATATCCAGGGCACCGAGGATCACCTCGGCGACATGGACTTCAAGGTGGCGGGCACCGCAGCGGGCATCACCGCCCTGCAGATGGACATCAAGATCAGCGGCCTGAGCGCCCAGATGATGAAGGAAGCCCTGGCGCAGGCTCACACCGCGCGCATGTCCATCATGGAAAAGATGCTGGAAGTCATCGACCAGCCTCGCTCCGAACTGAAGCCGCATGCCCCGCGCATTATCACGGTCAAGATCCCCGTGGACAAGATCGGCGCGCTGATCGGCCCGGGCGGCAAGAACATCCGCGCCCTGCAGGAAGAGACGGGCACCAAGATCGATATCGAGGAAGACGGTACCGTCTACATCGCCTCGACCGAGGGCACGGGCGCGGAGATCGCGCGCCAGCGCGTCGAGTCGCTGGGTGAGAGCGCTGAGATCGGCCGCATCTACACGGGCAAGGTCGTGCGCATCGAGGCCTTCGGCGCCTTCGTGGAGATCCTGCCTGGTTTGGACGGACTCGTTCACATCTCGCAGCTCGACAGTGAGCGCGTCAACAAGGTGGAGGACGTGGTCGGCATGGGCGACGAGATCACCGTGATGGTGACCGACATCGACCCGCAGGGCAAGATCCGCCTCTCGCGCCAGGCCGTGCTCGAAGGCTGGACCGCCGAGGAAGCGCGCGAAAAGGACCAGCGTAAACCCGGTGGCGGCGGCCGCCCTGGCGGCGGTGGGCGCGGCGGGGACCGTGGTGGACGAGGCGGCGGAGATCGTCGCGGCGGCAACCGCCACTAGTCCGCACCAACGACACTCAGAGGACGGGTCCTGCACAGGGCTCGTCCTTTTTTGTCCGTTCGGTCAGGTAGAATCGAAGAAAGCATCCAACAAGGAATCCATGAACTTCAAATACCCACGTCAGTACTGGCTCATGATCGTCGGCATCGTCCTCAGCACGGCAGGCGGCAGCATGATCTGGCCGTTCCTGCTCATCTACGCCAGCGGAAAGCTGAACCTGCCGCTCAGTGCCGTGGCCACGCTGATCTCGATCAACGCGGGGACGGGGCTGGCCGCCTCCTTCCTGGCAGGCTGGGTGGCCGACCGCTTCGGGCGCAAACTGGTGATGAACTTCAGCCTGACGGTCAACGGCCTGGCCTATTTCTTCCTGATGAATGCCAGCACGTATCCGCAGTTCGCGCTGCTGATGGTAATCATCGGCCTGTCGAATCCGCTCTACCAGGTGGGCGCCGACGCGATGCTGGCCGACATGATCCCCTCGGAGCATCGCACCGACGCCTACGCCATCAACCGCATCGCCAACAACGCGGCCTTTGCGCTGGGACCCGCGGTGGGCGGCTTCCTGGCGGCACGCTCCTACAACCTGGCCTTCTACGGCGCGGCGGCGGGCTTCCTCAGCTACAGCGTGCTGCTGTTCTTCCTGGCGCGTGAGACGCTCCAAAAGAACGGGCATTCCACAGCCTTGGCAGCCGAAGATGCGACGCAGGGCGGCTACGAGGATGTCTTCCGCGACGGCGGGTACATGGCCTTCGTGCTGACCATGGGCCTGGGCCTGATCGCACCGACCATGTTGTGGGTGCTGATGCCCGTATATGCCAAGACCAATTTCGGCATCTCGGAGGCGCTCTACGGCTGGATCCCCACCACCAATGCGCTGATGTGCGTCTTCATTCAATATCCCGTCACCTTGTTCACACGCCGTTACAAGACGCTGCCCGTGGCGGCGGCTGGGATGCTGATCTATGCGGTGGGCGTGGGCAGCGTGGCGCTCATGTCGGGCTTCTGGGGATTCTGGCTGAGCATGGTGATCCTGACCTTCGGCGAGTTGACCCTGGTGCCGACCGCCAGCAAGTACGTGGCTGACCGCGCGCCCGCCCACTTGCGCGGACGATACATGAGCATCTACTGGTTTGGATGGGGCCTGGCCCGCACCCTGGCTCCGTTAATTGGCGGGGCGCTGAACGACGCCATCGCTCCGCGTGCGATCTGGATCGGGGCACTGACCATCGGCCTGACCAGCGTCCTGGGGCTGACTCTGCTCCATCGGCGGGATACGGCTCAGGTCACGGAGCTCGCCTGAGGGTCCAGATCTGGGCGCGGATGACACGGATTCACATGACTTTGACGGGGTTCCTACGCTGCCAGTTGACAATATGTCTCTTAGAAATTTACAGAAAGGTGACTATACGCAAATGAAAATTATCCTCCAAGCTTATGACCCCGCCTGGCCAACCCTGTTCGAGCAGGAGAAGGCCCACCTGATGGACGCCCTGCGCAGGCACGTGACCAGCATCCAGCACATCGGCTCAACATCCGTGCCCGGGCTGGCGGCCAAGCCGATCCTCGACATCCTGATCGGGGTGCCGTCGCTGGTGGAAGCGGACGAGTTCTGCATCCAGCCGATCGTGGCGCTGGGGTACGAGTACGTGCAGGCCTTCGAGGCGGAGACGCCGCAGCGGCGGTATTTCCGCAAGTCGAATGCGGAGGGCGTGCGCACGCATCACATCCACCTGGTGGAGATCAACAGCGATTGGTGGGTGGACCACCTGCTCTTCCGCGATTATCTGCGCGGCAACCAGGCGGCGCGGCAGGCGTACGAGGCGCACAAACGCGAGCTGGCCGCGCGCGACTGGCCGACCAGCAACGATTATGCTGAGGCCAAGACGGAGTTCATCCAGAAGACGCTGGCAGAGGCGCGCGACTGGCGGCAGAATGTGTGCATGTAGGGGCGGATATCGGGGGTTGGCAGGGTGAAATGGGTTGTACGTTGACCTATGCGAAAGAGGCGGAGTATAATTTACTCAGTATGTTTTAACTCGTGGCCGTCTAAGGTCCTAATTGGTTTGGGAGATTAAACGGCGAGGCTCGGCCATCCAAAAGCCGTTATACGGCGGCCGCATATCCACTAGTTGGGCAACCAAGTACAAAACATGTTCACAGCCTCACATAATCACCATATCTTTGGAGTTATGTCATGAAGTCTGATAAAAATAAACAGAACTGGGGAGAGCGAGCAACTGATTGGATAACCTTGCTGCTGATCTTATTTGGGATTATCTTCGGATCTTCAATCGCGTTGGGACTGCCTCTATCTGGCATAGACACGATCAACCGAAAAATTGTGAGGTCATATCACTGCCCTGGCGCCATAGATATAACCGAAAAACGCGGTCCAATTACCCAAGTGGGATCCGATCCAAATTCATTCGGTCAGACCGTGGAAGGCATTTGCACATTTGCAGACGGGAGCACGAAGGTTGTTAGCAATGATGCGTACGCTGTCACAACGATCGTTGGGTCACTCGGTCTCGGTGCCATTTTGGGCGTAGGAATTGCAGTTATATTCACGCCAATTTACATCCTATGGAGAAAGAAAGCTATAAAGGTCACTTAGATTACCAATTATTATGTCAGCAGGCAGGTTGCCCAACAAAGCGTGCACCCCGTTTCGCTTTGCTCACGGGCGTGCAACACCTATGGCGAGCATTTCACGAAGCGTGGCTTCGAGTTCTTCCTGTTCCCAAGCAAAGTCCACGCCCGCATACATGCGGGTATCCCACTCGCTCCGCTCGGGGACGATGCCGCAAACCGCTCGGCGGCAAAAGAACAAGATGCGGTAATACAATGTTCATTTCAAACGATCTTCTCAAAGGAAACTGACCATGGTGAAACTAGCCGAATTAGTTGGACACGAATTGAAATGGATTCAGCCCCATGCACTGAAGATGGAGTATGAATTGCATGCTGGGGAAATGATTGCTGCAACTTTACGTTTTCGAAGTTCCCTGGGCTCTTTCGCTACTGCCACAAGCGCCGATGGTACCTGGACTTTTAAACGGGTCGGTTTCTGGCAAACGAAAGTAACCATTCGTGCAGCGGAATCGGAGACTGACTTGGCAACCTTCAGAAACAATACGTGGAGTGGAGGAGGAACGCTAGAACTACTTGATGGACGGAAATATCCAGCCAATACAAACTTTTGGTCTACTCAGTATGAATTCAAAACAGAGCAGGGTGAATCGCTGATTAGTTACAGAAAAATTGGCGGAATACTGCACATGTCGTCTGTGACAGAGATTCATCCTCTTGCAAGGAATATACCCGAAATGCCCTGGATGGTGTTACTCGGGTGGTATTTGACGGTGATGATGCATATGGATTCTGCAGCCGCAGCAGCTGCATGAGTGAAACATAGGCGGTTTCGTTTTTGCCGCCCAACACAGCGTGCACCCTATTTTGCTTCGCTCACGGGGCGGGCGGTCTGGCCAGACGGCTTCGCCGCCCCGTCCCGGCAAAAACCCCAAAAATTTGACATTTCTCTAATATTTTTCCAACCCCAGTCGCGATAAAATACAGGGCGAAAACAGGACACCCACACGACGATCCCGTTTTCTTCAATGCTTCGGGATGGTCGGAGCATTTTTGATTCAGGAGGAACCCCCATGACCGACACCGCTGCCACGCGCGACGAGGCGCAATCCTACTCGTTCAAGGCCGAGACCAAACAACTGCTCAACATCCTGATCCATTCGCTATACAAGGACCGTGAAGTCTTCCTGCGCGAGCTGCTTTCGAACGCCTCCGACGCCCTCAACCGCATCCGCTTCGAGATGTTGACCAACTGCGACGTGCTCGACCCTGACGCGGAGATGTCCATCCGCATCCACGCGGACAAGGAGTCCCGCACGCTGATCATCCAGGACACGGGCATTGGCATGACCCGCGACGAGATCATGGAAAATCTGGGCACCATCGCGCAATCGGGTGCGCGCAAATTTATCGAGGCCGCCAAGGATAAAAAGGTGGATTTCACCCAGGCCATCGGGCAGTTCGGCGTAGGCTTCTACTCCGTGTTCATGGTGGCGGAATGGGTGCGGGTCACCTCGCGCTCGTACAAGCCGCGTGCCAAGGCCGTGACCTGGTATGCCACAGGCGAGGACAACTACCAGGTCAGCCCTGCCGAGATGGCCGAGCGCGGCACAAAGATCGAGATCAAGCTCAAGGAGGATGCCGCCGAGTTCGCCGAGGAATACCGCCTCAAGAACATCATCCACAAGCATTCGGATTACATCGGCTTCCCCATCTACGTCGGCGCGGACGAGAAGCAGGTCAACAAACAGACCTCGCTGTGGCGCACCTCCAGACAGGAGGTGACCGAGGAGCAGTACAAGGATTTCTACCACCAGTTAACGCTGGATTTCGACGACCCGCTGTTGCGTGTTCATGTTTCGACCGATGCCCCGGTTCAACTATATGCATTGCTTTACATTCCAGGCAAGGGCGAGCGCGGCATCTTCTCGTTGCGCAAGGACGACGGTCTGAAACTGTACTCGCGCAACATCCTGATCGACGAATACAACAAGGACCTGCTGCCCGACTACCTGCGCTTCGTGCAAGGCGTGGTCGACTCAGAAGATTTGCCACTCAATGTCTCACGTGAGACCGTGCAATCGGTGGGACTGATGCCCAAGTTGAAGAAGGTCGTCACGGGGCAGGTGATGAAGGAGCTTGAGGCATTGGCTAAAAACGATGCCGAGAAGTACAACATCTTCTGGCAGGAATTTGGCGGCTACCTTAAACAGGGTGTCGCGGCCAACCCGATGGGCGAGGAAAGCATCCACCCGCTGCTGCGCTTCAAGACGAACCAGAAACCCGAGGCCTGGTCCTCACTGGAGGATTATGTCGGGCGCATGAAACCCGACCAGAAGGCCATCTACTATATCGTCGGCGAGGACCCCAAGGCCGTGCTGCGCAGCCCGCACCTGGATTACTTCCACGGGCAGGGCGTGGAAGTGCTGCTGCTGACCGACCCAATGGACTCGTTCATGCTGATGGGCCTGCGCAAATACAAGGACTATGAGTTGCAGAACGTGGCCCAGGCGGAGATTCCCCAAAAGGAACAGGAACAGGCCGAGGCGGAGAAGATTCCCGAGGCCGACTTCAACGGGCTGATCGAACACTTCAAGCAGGTCCTCGGCGAGCGTGTGACCGACGTCCGCGCCAGCCACCGCCTGTCGCAGTCCGTCGCCCGTTTGGCGGATGTGGATGGGGCGATAAATCCCGAGCTCCAGCGTGTGTACCGTTACCTCGGCAAGGAATACGAGATGCCGAAGAAGATCCTGGAATTGAATCCCACTCACCCCATCCTGAAGAAGCTGCTCAAGCTGGATGCGGCTTCCGAGTTGGGGACCATGATCATCGAGCAGGTCTACGACAGCGCGCTGCTGGTCGAGGGCCTGCACCCCGATCCTTCCAGCATGGTCGCGCGCGTACAGCAATTGATGGATGCGGCACTCGGCGAATAAAAATACCTCTGTCCTTCGACTGCGCTCGGCCGTCGCCTCGCTCCGCTCAGGGTAAAGAAAAAATCCCCAGAATTTCTGGGGATTTTGTTTTTCGCTTACGCCCGATTCTTATACAAGGCTGCCAGAGCTGCGCCGATGGCCTGGGACAAATCTCCCAGCGCCGCGGGGACGATATTGATCGTGCCGCGCTGATACGGCCACAGATACTCGCGGGCCGTCGAGCGGACGATATCCAGGTAGCGCTCACGAAAGGCGGTGGTGGTGGCTTCGGGATCCATCAGGCCACCGCCGATGACCACATAGCGCGGGTCGAGCGCCATTGCCAGGTTGGCGAGGTGCAGACCCAGGGCCTTCGCCTGGAAATCGAACAACTCGGTGGCAAGTGGATCGCCGCGCTGGGCCAGTCCGCGCAGGCTGAAGGCGCGTTCCTTCATGCTCAGGGTCGACTTGGCCAGGTCGTGTTCAGGATATTGTTCCAACTTTTCAGCCAACAGATAAGGCAATCCCGAAAGGCAGGTATAGACCTCGATGCAGCCCCAGGTGCGTCCGCATCCGCATGGATAGGGTTTGGCGCCCAACAAGTGCAGGGCCGCGGGCATATGACCGCCTTCCATGCCTGCCAGAGTGTCGCCGTCCAGAGCCAGCCCATGCCGATCGATATAGGCACAACCCAGGCCCGAACCTGGCGCCAGCATGAGCACGGTGCCATTGTCATTGCCGCGCGCATGCTGAGCCTCGGCGATGCCACCCATGTCGCCATCGTTGCCTACCGTCAGCGGAATGGCACGCCCTGCACGCTCGGCGAGGGCGTTGCTATAGGCGGTATGTACATCAAAGCCCGTGAATTCGTCGGGCAGGTTGGCCGAATGATCAAAAACGCCATAACGTTGAAAGGGACCAGGCACCGCCAGCCCTACCCCACTGACCTGCTCCCAGGTCAGATCATGCTGGGCCAGGTAGGAACTGACCGCCTCGACCCAACTGCGGACCACCGCTTCGGGGCCGCTCTTCGAGTTCGTGGAGGATTGTAATAATTTCGTCGAAATGGTCGAGCCATCGCTCCAGACCCCGCCTACTTTGGATGTGGTCGCGCCGCCGTCTGTGCCGATATAAACGTTTTTGCTCATAAGTTCTTTTCAATCTCCTGATTGATTTTCGTCCATGCAACGTCACATTATAACGCCGATAGCAACCCAAACCGACCAGGTAAGTTGCGTACCCGCCACGACATCCAAGGCAGGAAACGATATAGAGGAGACTCCCATGATCACTGTTTTTCGAGAAATCCAAAGTCAGCCCGCTGACATCGTCGAAGCGGAATTGCGCGACATGGTGATCGGCTTCGAGCGCGTGACCCTGACGCCCGAGGAGGTCCCCGCCCGCCTCGGAGCGGATGTGAGCCTGCCCGCCATTCAGGATGGGAAGCGCATCATCAGTGGCAAAGAGAAGCTAGAATCCTATCTGAAAGAATTGGCCGATTTCTACCACGACTGGCACATGTATCAGGGCGATGCTTGTTACGTGTACGACAATGGACAGAGTTGTTAGGTCGGCAGATCGAGATGCCTCCGAATATTCGGGGGCTTTTTTATTTCAGTGTCTGGAATTTTCGACTTTTCAGACACTTTCCAGCATATTCGCCGTATATCAATCATCTTGCAAAGTCATAAACCGCCCTGGAGGAAGCCCGATGAAAGCAATAATGTACGAAAATTACGGAACACCCGATGTCCTACAGCTAAGAGAGATCGATAAACCCAAGCCCAAGGCAAACGAGGTTCTAATCAAGGTCCATACGGCCTCGATCAACGCCGCTGACTGGCACCTGCTGACCGCCGACATCTTTCTCGTCCGCTTTACGATGGGCCTGTTCAAGCCGAAGTTCAACATCCTCGGCTCGGATGTAGCAGGAATAGTCGAGGCGATTGGGGCGGACGTCAGGCAGTTCAAAGTCGGCGATGAAGTCTTCGGCGATATCTTTTTGCAAGGCAGTGGAAGTCTTGCGGAATATGCATTGGCTCCTGAAAGCGCTCTAACATGGAAGCCGTCGAAGCTGCCCTTCGAGGAAGCGGCGGCAGCCCCATTGGCGGCCATCACCGCCCTGCAAGGATTACGAGACGAAGGCCAAATCCAGCCGGGGCAAAAAGTACTGATCCAGGGGGCTTCGGGCGGCGTGGGAACCTTCGCCGTGCAGATCGCCAAATCGTTCGGCGCCGAGGTCACGGCTGTGTGCAGCCCACGGAATATGGAGATGGTCCGTTCACTTGGTGCGGACCACGTCATCGACTATACAAAAGAAGATTTCACCAAAAGCGACGTACGCTATGACCTGATCCTGGCGGCCAATGGATATCATCCGATTGCGGCATATAAACGCGCCCTGACCCCGCAGGGAGTTTACATCATGGCAGGCGGGAAATTCAAGCAGATGTTCGAGGCCATGCTTCTGGGGCCGTTGATGTCCGAGAAGGACGGTAGAAAGTTAAAACTGCTCTCTGCAAAGCCGAACCAAAAAGATTTATTGACGATCAAGGAACTTCTGGAAACAAACAGGATCAAGTCCGTCATCGATAGACGCTATCCATTGCAGGAAGCGGCGGAGGCCTTGCGCTATCTCGGCGCGGGGCACGCACGCGGCAAGATAGTCATCACGGTTTCTGAATAAAGATGTGAGGGGCGGACAGCTGTCCGCCCCTCCATTTTCTACAACATCCCCTTCAAGCACTGCCCCGTATATGACCTTTCGACCTTTGCCACGTCTTCGGGCGTGCCTTCGGCGATGAGTTCGCCGCCTGCCATGCCGCCTTCGGGACCGAGGTCGATGACCCAGTCCGCGGCTTTGACCAAGTCAAGGTTGTGCTCGACGACGATGACGCTGTTGCCCGCGTCCACGAGGCGTTGTAGGACTTCAAGCAGGCGGGCGGTGTCGGCGGGATGCAGACCCGTGGTGGGTTCGTCGAGCAGGTAGAGGGTGCGACCCGTCGAGCGGCGTCCCAACTCTTTGGCGAGTTTGACGCGCTGGGCTTCTCCACCAGATAATGTCGTTGCGGGCTGACCGAGTTGCAGGTAGCCCAAGCCGACATCGGACATCACTTTCAGGCGCGAAACCGCAGCGGGGACATCGGTGAACAAAGCCAGCGCTTCTTCCACGGTCATGTTCAGCACTTGCGAGATGTCGTAGCCGCGATACTTGACGGCAAGAGTCTCCTTCTTGAAGCGATGTCCGCGACAGGCGGGGCAACGCACCTCGACATCGGGCAGGAAATGCATTTTGACCGTCAGCGTGCCTGCGCCTTCGCAGCGTTCACAGCGTCCGCCTGGGACGTTGAACGAGAAATGCCGCGCGGTGATTTTGTTCTTCTTCGCTTCGGGCGTGGCGGCAAACGCCTCGCGGATGGGCGTGAACGTGTCGGAGTACGTCGCGGCGTTCGAACGCGGGATGCGCCCGATGTGCGCCTGGTCAATGGTGATGACCTTGTCGATATGTTCCCAGCCCGTGATGGAATCGTGTTCGCCTGGCAAGTCATTCGCGCCGTTTAGCTTCTGACGCGCTGCCACGTCAAGGATGTCGAAGATCAGCGAGGACTTTCCCGAGCCTGAGACGCCCGTGACGGCGACCAACAGCCCAAGCGGAATCTTCACCGTCAGATTGTGCAGGTTGAACTGACGTGCGCCGTTGATGGTCAGCGCCTTGTGATTGGGTTCGCGGCGACGTTCGGGAATCGGCACGGAGGTTGTCCCCGCGATGAACGCGCCCGTCAACGAGTTTTGATTCTTCGACACTTCGGCAGGTGTGCCAGCGGCGACGATTTGTCCGCCGTGTTTGCCCGCGCCAGGTCCCACGTCGATGAGGTAGTCGGCGGCTTGAATCATTTCGAGGTCGTGTTCCACAACCAGCACGGTGTTACCGAGGTCGCGCAATCTCCGCATGACGTTGATCAGCCGCTGCGTATCGCGGGAATGCAGACCAATCGTCGGCTCGTCGAGGATGTAAAGCACGCCCGTCAGACCAGACCCAAGCAGGGCAGCCAGCCTCAGGCGTTGGGCTTCACCCGCAGAAAGAGTCGGCGAGGAACGTTCCAAACTCAGGTAGCCGACTCCCACTTCCAGCAGCCGCCCAATCCGCTCGTTCAGGTCATCCAAGATCGGCTGGGCGATTCGCATTTCCTCGGCGGTGAAATGCGGCGGTAGGAACTTGATCCACGCGTCGAGGTCGTTCAGCGGCAGGTGCGAAATCTTGATGATGGTTTCACCCGCGACGGTGACAGCGCGGCTTTCGGGTCGCAGGCGCGTGCCTTCGCAGTCGAGACAGGGTTGGGTGGTGAAGAGATGTTCCAGCTTTTCGAGATAGGTGGCGTTGGTGGCGTGTTCGTTGTAGCGCCGCTGAAGGTTGGTGACCACGCCCTCGAAGCGCCCCTGCGCGTTGGTGGCGGGTGGCTTGACGTTTGGGTAGTGACGGCGGAACTGCGGGCTGTCGCTGCCGTACAAAAACAGGTCGCGCTGGACGGGGGTGAAATCTTTGACGGGTTTGGACGTGTCAAACTCGAAGCCAAAGTACTTGCCAGCGTTTCTCATGATCTGGCTGTAGTGCGTGCCGTGGAATTCGATCCAGCCATCGACGGGGAGTTCGGGGATGCTCTTGCTTTCGTCCACGAGGCGGCTGACGATGGGTTGGCGCACCACGCCCAGACCCGTGCAGGTCGGGCAGGCTCCCGCGGGCTTGTTGAACGAGAAGTTCGCCATGCCCATCTCAGGCACAGCCGCGCCGCAATGCGGGCAGGGATAGGTTCCGTCGGGGCTTTCATCACTTTCTTCCTGCCAGCTTTCATCGTCCGATTCATACGTCGGCGGCGGGACATCTTTTCCACATTTGGGGCAGGGGCGATGACCGAGACGGGCAAACAGGACTCGCAGGTAGGTGAAGACTTCGGTGACGGTTCCAACCGTCGAGCGGGGACTGTGATTCGTCAGGTGCTGGTCCACGCTGATGGAGGGCGACAAGCCGATGATGGAGTCCACGGGCGGTTTGGCGAGTCCGTCCGTGACGATACCGAGAGACTCGAATAATTGGCGCAGACTTTCCTTGTGAATGATGTCGAATGCCAGCGTGGATTTGCCCGACCCCGACAGCCCCGTCATGACGATGAGCTGGTTCTTGGGGATTTCAAGGGTCACGTTTTTCAGGTTGTGCAGGCGTGCGTTGCGAATGATGATGTTGGAATTCATTTTTCTCCGTTGGCACAGGCGTTTTTCTTCCATTCTACAACCCTGGTGTCCCAATGGAGGGTTACGAAAGCGTCTCGACCGCCTGTCGCAAACGGCGAATGCCTGTTTCAATTTCCTGCGGGGTGCACGACGCAAAGTTGAGTCGCAAATATGGTTCCCCCTCGGCGGAGTCGGCAAAAAAGCGCACGCCTGGCGCAAATTCCACACCCAGCGACAAGGCCACGGGCAACAGCCGTGACGAAGAGAACCCATCTGCGAATTTCAACCAGAGGAACAGTCCACCCTGCGGGATGGAGAAGGCTGCCTCGGGCAGATAGCGCTGGACGGCCGTAACCATGGCATCCCGTCGCTGACGGAACAAGCGCACTGAGCGTCGCAGATAGGCCTGGTAGCGGCCAATGGTCACGTAGCGGTCGAGGGCGCGCTGCATCAATGGCGTGGTGGTCAGGTCGAGTACACGCTTTTGACACACGAATTGCTCGAAAACGGGGCCATGCGCCAGCAGATATCCCACCCGTAACCCAGGCATCAACATCTTGGAAAAGGTCCCAAGATAGATCACCCGCCCGCCAGGGTCGAAGGATTTGATGGCAGGTTGGGAGCGCCCCTCGTAACGCAGGTCGCCCGCAAAGTCATCCTCCAGAATAGGCACGTTGTAACGGTCAGCCAGGGCAAGGAGTTGTCGGCGGCGCGCGCTGCTCAGGCAGGCTCCACTTGGGTTCTGGAAATTTGGGATGGTGTAGATCAGGCGCGGGCAATGCTGCTGAAGCAGAGGCTCCAATTCCTCCACCTGCATGCCGTTCCTGTCGACAGGGATGCCAACCACCTTCAACCCCAACGAACGGAATAACTCCAGCGCCAGGTTATAGGTCGGCTTCTCGACCAGCACCACGTCTCCCGCCTGGAGCAACACCTGGCACACCAAGGCCAGTCCCTGCTGGGACCCCGAGGTAATCAACACGTGCTCGGGACGCGATTGAATTCCCTGGCTGGCCAGGATATGAATGACCGTCTCGCGCAGCGGCAAATGGCCGTTGTCGAAGGAGCCGTATTCGAGAGCCGCAGTCCCGTCGCGCCGCAGCACCTCCTGGATGGTGCGGGAAAATTCCCTAAACGGAAAATGCCGCGGGTCGCCCACACCCGTGAAAGAGATCAGGTCGGGATGTCTTGTCTGCGGGGGCGAGACGGCAGCCTGACCCTCGAACTGCGCCTGCCAAAGCGGCCAATCGCCGCCATCAACTTCCTCCGCCCATCCCAGGCGCGGGACAGGCGCGACAAAGGTTCCACTGCCCTCGCGGGTCAGGATCAGCCCGTCGCTTTCCAGAACGGCATAGGCATTCTGGACCGTGATGCGGCTGACGCCCAACTCATCGGCCAGGCTGCGCGTGGCAGGCAGACGTGTATCCGTGGGCAGGCCGCCCGAGAGGATATTTTGCCGCAACCAGGCCTCGATCTGTTGATATAAGGGGATGCCGTTCGAGCGGTCAAGGGGAATACGCATGCAGGCAGTATATCGTCAAATTGAGTGGACTTAAGGAAATTGGGTGAAAGTGGCACTACAATTAATTCCACCTCCGCCCTATAATGCCAATCAGACAAGCATTTCTTTCCTCTGGAGAACCCGCATGACAACTCTCATCCGTACCCTTGGACGATCTGGAATCCAGGTCAGTGCATTGGGCCTGGGCTGCTGGGCCGTGGGCGGACCCTGGACCTTCAACGGCTCCCCCGCTGGCTGGAGCGGCGTGGACGACGCTGAGTCTCTCCGCGCCCTTCGACACGCCCTTGACCTGGGCGTGACCTTCTTCGATACAGCCGCCAATTATGGCGCAGGCCACAGCGAAAAGCTGCTGTCCCAGGCCTTCAAAGGCAGGCGCGACCAGGTCGTGATCGCCACCAAGTTCGGCTATCAGGTGGACGAGGCTTCCAAGGTCGTGAAGCATTTCGACGCAAAGGAAGAAGAAAGCAATGTGGCCAGTCATCTGCGCGAAAGTGCCGAGGACAGCCTGAGACGCCTGGGCACCGATTACATCGATGTGTATCAACTGCACGTCTGGGGCTTGACCGTCGAACGCGCGCTGGAAGCCCGCGATGTGCTCGAGGACCTGGTGAAGCAGGGCAAGATCCGCGCCTATGGCTGGAGCACCGACCGCACCGACGCGATCCAGGCCTTTTCCACTTCGCCGAATTGCAGCGTGGTCCAACAACAGTTGAGCGTATTGGATGGTAATATGGAGTTGCTGGCTTTCTGTGAGGCCCAGAACCTGGCCAGCATCAACCGCGGTCCGTTGGGCATGGGCCTGCTGACAGGCAAGTTCGCGCCCAACAGCACTTTCGCCGATGATGATGTGCGTCACCACGCCGAGTGGCACCCTGGCTTCAAGGGCGGCAAGCCCACACAGGACTGGCTCGACAAACTGGCCTCCATCCGCGAGGTGCTGACCAGCGGCGGACGGACCCTGGCCCAGGGCGCCCTGGCTTGGATCTGGGCTCGCAGTCCGCTGACGGTGCCGATCCCTGGCTTCAAGACCGTGGCGCAAGTGGAAGAAAATTGCAGGGCCCTGGAATTTGGTCCGCTCAGTGCGGCGCAAATGGCCGAGATCGACCGCATCCTGGGCCGCGCATAAATCTCATTCAGGAGAACAACATGAAAGCAAAAATGACAAGGACTCTGGGGCGTTCGAACATCGAGATCAGCGCCATGGGCATGGGCTGTTGGGCCATCGGCGGACCGTTCTGGAGCGGTGAGACGCCGTTGGGTTGGGGTGAGGTGGACGACAACGAGTCGATCCGCGCCATCCATGCCGCACTGGACCTGGGCGCGACCTTCTTCGACACGGCCAATGTCTATGGCGCGGGCCACAGCGAACGGGTGCTGGCAAAGGCGCTCAAGGGCAAACGCGGACAGGTGGTGATCGCCACCAAGTTCAATGCCGTGTTCGACGAGACCACCCGTCAGGTGACGGGCAGCGACGTCACCCCCGCAGGCATCCGCCGCGCCTGTGAAGACTCCCTGCGCCGCCTCGAAACCGACGTCATCGACCTGTACCAGTTCCACGACAACGGCTTCCCGCCCGAGCAGGCGGGTCCCGTGCGCGACACGCTCGAGGAGTTGGTGGCCGAAGGCAAGATCCGCGCCTACGGCTGGAGCACCGACTTTCCCAAGAGCGCTGAATTCTTTGCGGGCGGCAAACACTGCTCGACCATCCAGGTAGAATTGAACGTGCTGGATGACAATGCCGCCATCCTGGCCATCTGCGAACGCGAGAACCTGGCCGCCATCAACCGCGGTCCGCTGGCGATGGGCCTGCTGACGGGCAAATACACGGGTGCCGTCCAGCCCTCCGCTGACGATGTGCGCGGACAGAAAAGCCCCGAGTGGATGAAGTACTTCAAGGACGGCGTGGCCAGCGCAGACTATATGAAGAAGGTGGCCGCCTTGCGTGAGATCCTGACCAGCAACGGGCGCAGCCTCGCCCAGGGCGCGCTGGCCTGGCTATGGGCGCGCAGCCCCAAGACCGTGCCGATCCCTGGCTTCCGCACTGTGAAGCAGGTGGAGGAGAACTGCAAGGCCATGGACTTCGGTCCGCTGACCGCCGACCAGATGGCCGAGATTACCCGCATCCTGGGACGATAACGGCGCGCTCAACACATTTCATATTCGCTTAAATCAGGCGACATCCCTTCCGGGATGTCGCCTTTGCGTGAGGAGGGAGAAAGCTAGGGATGAGCCGCCAGGGTGACGGTCAGGGTTTGTTCCTTGCCGTCGCGCAGGATGGTCAGCTTGACCTGCTGACCAGGCTTGGCGGTCTGCATGAAGGCTTGCAGGTCGTCGAAGGCGGCGATGGGCGTGCCATCGATCGCGGTGATCACGTCGCCGCCCACCAGCACCCGCGTCCCGTTGATCAACAGCGGCTTGAAACTACCCTGCAGGCCTGCCTGGTCGGCGGGGCTGCCCGCCTGCACCTGCTCCACCAGGATGCCGCTTTGGTTCTCAGGCAGATTCATTTCCTTGGCGATCGCAGGGGTCAGGTCCTCGGCGGCGATGCCAAGCCAAGCGCCCGACGCGGCCGAGTTGCCGCTGCTGGCCTGCTGTGTGGATGTAGCGGCAGGACGCGCTTCGAGGGTGAGTTCCGCGGTTTGTTGCTTCCCGTCGCGCAGGAAGGTCAGCGTGACCTTCTGCCCCACGTTGGTGTGGTCGGCCAGGTAGGCGATGATGTCGTCCATGGACTTGACTGCGCTGCCGTCGATGGCGGTGATCACGTCGCCGCCCACGTTGACGTTCTGGCCGTCGATGGTGGTCTGTTGCGAGCTGCCGCGCAGGTTGGCCTTGTCGGCGGGGCTGTTGGGCATCACTTCTTCCACCAGGGCGCCGCGCTGGGTGGCGTCGAGCTTCATGGCCGTGGCCAGGTCGGGGGTCAGGCTGGTGCCGCTGATGCCGACGTAGGGATGTTCATACTTGCCGTTCTGAATCAGTTCGGGCACGACGCGGCTGACAATGGTCGATGGGATGGCGAAGCCGATGCCCGAGTTGGTGCCGGCCTGTGATTCGATGGCCGAGTTGACACCGATCAGTGCACCCTGATCGTTCACCAACGGACCGCCCGAGTTGCCTGGGTTGATGGGGGCGTCGGTCTGAATGATATCGGGGATGGTGTAGGTCGCGCCGTTGACCGAGCTGCCTTCACTGGCAGGCAGGCTGCGTCCCAGGGCGCTGACGATGCCGACCGTCATGGTGTTCTCCAGGCCAAACGGATTGCCGATCGCCACCGCCACCTGTCCCACCTTGACCTGCGAGGAATCACTGACCGTGATGGGCGTGAGCGCAAAGCCAGGGTTATCGACCTGGATTACCGCCAGATCGCTGTCGGGGTCCGCGCCGACCAGCCTGGCCGAGAGCGTCGCGCCGTCAGCAAACTGGACCTCGATCTTGGATGCACCGCTGACGACGTGATTATTGGTCACGATGTAGCCGTCCTGGTTCCAGACAAAGCCCGATCCGAGCGCCTGGCTGTACTGCGGCGTGGACGGCTGCGCATTATTTCCGTTCGGCGAGCCGAAGAAGTCCTGGAAACCTGGCAGATTGAACAGCGGGTTGTTCTGACCGAGGTTGGAACTCTTCTGTTCCTGCACCACACGAATGCTCACCACCGACGGGTTGACCTGCACGTAAATGCCCTCCAATGTGCTCTGATATGCGTCCAAAGAAACAGCCGCCCCTTGCGAAGGCTGGGACTGTTGCACCTGGGGTGCAGCGGCTGCCGTGGTTGGCGCAGCCTGGGGAGCGGCGGGGGTCAATCCGCTGGCATTACAAGCCGCCAGCATCAGGCTGACGACCACCACGATCACACTTAATGGTACATACTTGGATTTCATGGGAGCCTCCTTGATTCATTCCCCGCCAGTATACGAGGAGGCCGCCCGGGCGTCTTTATGGAAAGTCTACGGGAAGTTTAAGAAAACCTTATGAACCCAGCGGCAGGGACAACGTAAAAGCGCCGCCCTGACCTGGCTCGCTCTCCACGCGGAGTTCGCCGCCATGCGCCAAAACGATCTCGCGCGCGATGGTCAAGCCCAGGCCCATGCCCTGCTTGATGCGCCGTCCCGTCTCGCCGCGATAGAACGGCTGGAAGATCTTCTCGCGTTCGTCGGGCAGGATGCCCACACCCGTATCCGCCACCGTCAGCCAGAAGGATGTATCGTCGGCGCCCGCCGAGATGGTGACCGTACCACCTGCAGGGGTGTACTTGACCGCATTGCTGAGCAGATTTCCCACCACTTCCGCCATCCGCATCCCATCAATGGACAGGGTCGGCAGCGACACGGGAAGCTGGTCCCGCCAAAGCAGGTGCTTCTCCTCTGCCGCCGATTTCCACGGGGACAGCACCCCTCGCAGCCAATCCGCCATTTCGACAGGCTGACGATTCAACTCGAGCGGACCGCGCGCCTTGTCGTACAGGTTGGCCAGTTCGTTCAGGACGTACTCCAGCCGCAGGGTCTCCTCGTCCATGCCGCGCGTCAGGTCTTCGAGCAAGGCAGGGTCAGATGCCGCACCCTTGCGCAGCGAGTGGATGGCCGAGCGCAGCGCTCCCAGCGGACGTCCCAACTCATGCACCACGTTGGCCAGCAACTGTCGGCGCGAGGCTTCCATGCTGTGCAATTCATCCACCAGGAAGTTGACAGCCCGCGCCTGCGAGCGCAATTCCTGCGGACCATATTCCTGCACGGGCTCACTACGCTGGCCTGCGGCCAGGTTGTAAATGGCGTCGGTCACCTCCCGCACAGGGCGGCTGATACTGAAAGCCAGCCAGGTTCCCAGCACGATGCTGAGAATCAAACCCAGGCCCAACGCCCACAGAATCTGTCCGCGCAACTGTTCGAAGATATCGTACAGCGAGCCCAGTCGATACGACAGGCGCACGATGCCGATCACCCGTCCGCCCGCATCGATGACGGGCTCGTACACGTCCACCACTACATTGCTCAAGTTGAGGATCGAATAATTGGTCAGCGCGGCTTCATGTCCGCCCAGGGCCCTGGACAGGCCTGTAGGCGAAACGCCCGTTGCCGTCTGCGAAGGGTCGCTGGGGTTGCTGGAATACAAAATCTTGCCGCGTCCATCCAGGAACATGACCTGGATGTCGCTGGAAAGCTGCACGCGCGAGATCAAATTCTCGAACAGGATCGGATCGCCCCATAGCTCGAACTCGGCGTTGCTGATCTCCGCCAGCAGGCGCGCATTGCCGACCAAATTCTTGGCCAATTGTGGGATGAGCACCTGGCCTTCGAGCGAGTAGACCAGCAGCACGCCCATCAACGGCAGGATCAATAGCAGCGGCAGGATCTGACTCCACACGAGGCGTTGACGCAGGGTGCGGAACATTATTTGCCTCCCACCAACTTGTAACCCACGCCACGCACGGTGACGATGCGCCTGGGCTGCTCGGGGTTGGCCTCCAATTTTTCGCGCAGCCAGCGGATGTGCACGTATACCACCTGCGGCTGGCCGACGAACTCCGCGCCCCACACGCTGGCCAGCAACTCGTCCACCGAACGCACACGGTTGGGCTCACTCGCCAGGGCCTGCAACAGGCTGAACTCCCTGGGTGAAAGACTCACGCTCCGCCCTGCCAGCATGACCGTATGCGCGACCGCATCCAGGCTCAAGTCGTCCACAGTCAACGTCAGGACGGGAGCAGGCTCAGGCGCGGACTCGTTGCGGCGCAGCACGGCCTTGATGCGCGCGACCAGTACGTCCACGTCGAAGGGCTTGGTGACGTAGTCATCCGCACCCAGCTCCAGGCCGACCACTTCGTCCATGTTGCGGCGGCGCGCCGTGACGAAGATGACGGGCACGCGAAACTGTTCCTTGAAACGCTTGATGGCATCCAGCCCATCCATGCCCGGCAGACCGATATCGAGCAGCACCAGGTTGGGCGGCGACTGGCGCGCCAGGGCCAGCGCGTCTTCCGCGTTGGCGGCCGTGCTGGCGCGGAATCCCGCCTGCTCCAGGTTGAAGGCCAGGCTGCGGCGCATGAGCGCATCGTCATCGACCAGCAAAATATGCTTGGACATGGTAACTATTATATCCCTGCGGAAAATGGAAATGGTCTCCTGAAAGGCCGCCCTAATGGATCCTCCCAGACTCGATGACCTCCAAAACCATCCCGACGACTTCCCGCGCCATCTTTTGCTGGGCCTGCAAGGTGGTCAACCAGCGGTCGGCGGCGGTGAAGATATCCTCGTCGGCGCGCGGGGTATCGAGGATTTTCTT
This sequence comes from Chloroflexota bacterium, assembly GCA_016191845.1. Lineage (GTDB taxonomy): Bacteria > Chloroflexota > Anaerolineae > Anaerolineales > Villigracilaceae > JACPVF01. Next base: position 155,350 of record JACPVF010000016.1, on the reverse strand, counting down.
CAGGTCGCGGGTATTGCCTGCGTCCAGTTCGAGGAACATGCGCAGGATCGCCATGTGGCTGTACCCCGCCCTGGTCAGCATGCGGATGATCTGCAGCCGTTCGATCTCCCTCCTCCGAAACAAGCGGTATCCGTTGTATGAGTTGCGCGGGACCGTGATCAATCCATTGCGCTCCGCATTGCGGACGATGTCCACACTGACGCCCAGCAGCCTGGCCACTTCCCCGATCGACAGCGGCGGATCGTCGGCCGCCTCCGTCAGGTGCTGCGCCCAATGTTCCAGCAGGTCGGCGGCGGCCTCGGCCCGTTCCAGTTCCGCTTCGACCACGGAGAGATGCACCCGTGCTTTTTCCAGCGCCGCCGACCAGTCATCCGCCACGGCACACTGAATGATCTCGTTCCCCAATGCACGGAATCCCCTGCCAGGGTAGGGAGCCGAGTAGATCTTGCGCGCCAGTTTCAGGCAGTCGAGATGGGATTGATGGAAGATGCGGTAGCCAGAGCGGGTCCGCTCGACAGGGGGAATTAATCCCCATCGCTCGTAAAGCCGTACCGTGTTGGGATGCACTCCCGCCGCGCGGGCCAGGTCAGAGGTGCGAAAAATTTTCTGGGCTGACATCAACAGTCGATGAAGGCTATTTGCCTTTGCCCATCTCATTCAGCAACAGGTCCAATGCACCGACGGAGACCTGCAATTCTCGCAGGGAAATGCCCATCGAGACCATCATCAGGAGCAAGGCAATGCCAAAGACCCACTGCCCCACCATGATCCAACCCGCGAAAAGCGAGAACATGCTGACCACGCAGAACAACAGGCTGAGCACGCCCGCGATCTGCATGTTACGGATCAGGTACACGCGGTAGCGCAGGTTGGCGATCTGTCGGACCAGGTTCTCATCCTGCTGGGTCTGATAGCGGTCGTGCAATCCGCGGATGATGGTGGCCAGGGTCAGGAAGCGGTTGGTGTAAGCCAGCATCAGCAGGGAGATGGCGGGGAACAACAAGGACGGGGTGGTTAGAGTGATTTCCATAATGATTCGATCCTTCGCCCTTCGGCTCCGCTCACGTGTGCCTGCGGCACAGTGCATGCAGGGCGAAGATAGTTATAGCGCAAAACTGACCTGCTCGGGTCGCACCAGCAGCATGGGTACATGCATTACGCCCATCTGCGGCAGGGCGGGATGACTGATCTCGGCCTCGTAGATCGACATCCAGGCGGCGCGGGCCACGTCGATGCTGGTGGCGAAATCGGTCTGGCTGGAGATGCGCGCCCTGGCCTTGAGCATGAACGAGCCGATCATCAGGGAGACGTCCACCAGGCGGCGGCCCGCTTCACTGGCATCATAATCCACAGGGTCGGCGGCGGGCGGCGCGATGTGGAACCCGACCACCTGCGGCGTGGGGAAGAACATCTCTTCGTAGGTCAGCGTTCTGGGCGCAGGTCCGCCGAGGACCAGCACCTGCGGCTTGAACAGGTGTACATAGTTCGGCACGCCCTGCGTGCGCAGCCAGATGCTCACGCGCATGCTTTGTTTGGTCAGCACATCCCCACGCACCAGCATATTATGGGAATAGATCATCACGGTCGTCAATTTCTCGTCAGCAGCAGGTGTCGGCATAAGCCCTCCGTGCACAATTATACCCTCGACCCTTCCACGCATCCCGCTCCCCGTTTATACTTCGCCAATCCATGAAACGTTCTTTCTGGGTTGCCTTCATCCTCGCCCTGCTTTTTTACGGATTCAGCGTGGGGGCCATGCTCTTCAAACAGACAGGCATGCAGCAATACGTGTACCTGGCGGATGCCTTCCTGCATGGCCATCTCGACCTGATGAACTATGGCGGTGCGCCCTACGACCTGATCCATTTCGACGGCAAACTCTACGTCCCAGGCGCGCTGGCGCCCGCCCTGCTCTACCTGCCCTTCGTGGCGGTCTTCGGGCTGGGAGTCAGCGACGTGCTGTTCAGCGTGGTCGTGGCCGCGGTAAATGCCGCGCTGGCCTATGACCTGCTGGGACGCCTGGGCGGAGAGGAAAGCCCCTCGAAGCGCATCTGGCTGACGGTCCTGTTCGCGGCAGGGACGGTGAACTGGTGGATCTCCAGCGTTGGCTCGGTCTGGTTCAACGCGCAGGTGACAGCCGTCCTGTTCACGCTGTTGTTCGTGCGCGAGACGCTGATCGACAAACGTCCCTGGCTGGCAGGCCTCTGGCTGGGGCTGGCGGCGCTCTCGCGGCCGACCCTGCTGTTTGCGGCGGTCTTCTTCCTGCTCTATCATTTCCTGCGCAGGGAAACGGTGCGGACCTGGCTGCTCAAGTCGCTGCCCTTCGCGGGGACCTTCGCTCTGGCGCTGGTCGTGATGTTGGGCTACAACCTGCTGCGCTTCGGCAACCTGCTCGATTTCGGCTATGGCTACGTGGAAGGCTCGAAACAGTTGACCGAGCTATATGCAAAGTACGGCGGCTTCAACCCACGCTACATGCCGTGCAATATCTATATCTCATTGGCGGGCCTGCCGAACCTCCCTGGCGACCCGCTGCCCACCGTCAACCAGATGTGCCCCGACCTGAACACGCCGCGCGGCTTCAAGCACATCACCGATTTCTTCAACCCGCTCGGCATGAGCGTCTTCCTGACCACGCCCGCGCTGGTATATGTCTTTCGCGCGCGGTTGAAAGGCAACCCGCTGACCCTCTCGGCGCTGGCCGCGCTGACACCCGTCACGCTGGCAGTATGGATGTATCACGCGCCAGGCTACGTCCAATACGGCTATCGCTACCTGCTGGACGTGCTGGTCTTCCTGTTGATCCTGCTGGCCGACGGCATCCGCAAGATGGACAAGCCCGCCATCGCCTTGATCCTGGCCTCCGTATTCATGAACTTCATCGGACTATACATCATGTTCAAAGACACCTTCAAGATCAGTTGGTTCGACATGTGGACCCAAACCCTGCTGCGCCTGGTGGGGCTGCAATGAGCCTATCCCGACCCAAGCGCTGGATCGTGCCGCCCCTGCTCACCCCCGAAGCGGATGCGGCCCTGGCGCCCTTTCCGCCCATCCTGCGGCAGATCCTGTTCAACCGCGGGTATGCGGACCCCGCCGAGGCGCGGGCCTTCCTCGACGCACAGCCCGACTTCGACACCGATCCCTATCAGATGACGGGCATGCAGGCCGCCGTGGAGCGCATCCTGACGGCCCTCGACCATCGTGAGCCGATCGCCATCTACGGCGACTACGACGTGGATGGAGTGACCGCCACGGCCCTGCTGGTGGAAGTGCTGCAAGCCCTGGGCGCAGACGTGCGCGGGTACATCCCCAATCGCTTCGAAGAAGGCTACGGCCTCAACAAGGAAGCGCTCGACCACCTCCAGGCCGACGGCGTCAAGCTGGTCATCACCGTCGATTGCGGCATCCGCTCGCCCGACGAGGCCCAGCACGCGCGCGAGATCGGCCTGGACCTGATCATCAGCGACCACCATCATCCCGCCGAGGGCGACCTGCCGCCCGCCCTGGCCGTCATCAACCCCAAACAGCACGGCGACACCTATCCCGACAAGGACCTGGCGGGCGTGGGCATCGCCTACAAACTGGCCGAGGCGTTGGTGATGGGCGGCGGCTTGAAAATGGAAGACGGCCGCTGGGCCGTGGACGGCGGCCGCCCGCTGCTGGAAAATACCCTCGACCTGGTGGCGCTCGGCACCGTGGCCGATCTGGCCCCGCTGGTGGGCGAGAACCGCGTGCTGGTGCGGCGCGGCCTGAACCAGATGCGCCAGACCCAGCGTCAGGGACTCTTCTCGCTGGCGGGTGTGGCGGGCCTGGACCTGAAGAAGGTCAATGCGGGCAACATCGGTTTCAACCTGGGTCCGCGCCTGAACGCGGCGGGCCGTCTGAAGGAGGCGCTGGCTGCCTTCGAGTTGCTTACCACGCAGGACGTCTTCCGCGCGGGCGAACTGGCGCAGGTGCTCAACCTGCAGAACACCGAGCGTCAGCGCATCACGCGCGAGATGCAGATCAAGGCCGAGGAGATCGCGCTGGCCAAGGCGGAGGAAAAACATTACCTGCTCTTCGCCGCCGACGAGAACTTCAATTCGGGCGTGATCGGCCTGGCCGCCTCGCGCCTGACCGAGAAATATTACCTGCCCGCCATCGTGGCGTCGCAGGGGCCCGAGGAGACGCGCGGCTCGTGCCGCTCGATCCCCGAGTTCCACATCACGGATGCGCTCGACCTGTGCGCGGACCTGCTGGTCCGACATGGCGGGCACGCCGCGGCAGCGGGATTCACCGTCCGCAACGGGAACCTGCCCGAGCTGGTGGAGCGGTTGACCTCCATCGCCAGGAAAAAACTCGACGGTCAGAACCTGCGTCCCACGCTGACGGCCGACGTCGAAGTGCGCCTCAGCCAGCTGCGCCCCGAGCTGATCCAGGTCCTCAGCCGCCTCGAACCGACGGGCTACGGCAACCGCGAGGTGGCCTTCGTGGCGCGCGATGTGAAGGTGCGCGCCTCACGCACGGTCGGCGCGGACAGTAAACATCTCAAGCTGGTGGTCGAGGACGAGCGCGGCTACAGCCACGACGCGATCGGCTTCAACCTGGGCGAATGGCAGAAGGACATGCCGCCGCGCGTGGACCTGCTGTTCACCTACGAGGTCAACGAGTACAACGGGCGCATCGGCTATCAATTGAATTTGAAGGATATGAAGGCGACGGGCGCAACGGAATAGATTCACCACAAAGAACACAAAGAGCACGAAGGTCTGAAGGGGAAAGGCATGTGGTGTTGCTCCAGCATCCTGAGTGATCAATTCTCGTCCTGAGCGGAGGGCCGAGCGCAAATTGCGAGACCCGCAGTCGAAGGACGAATAAAAAAACCAGGCCAGCAGCTGCTGGCCTGGTTTTGATTCGGGGAGGCTATCCCTTTTGCACGGGCAGGCTGAGGCGGCGCCAGGCGTGCATGCCGCCCGCCACTTCCACGACCTTGTAGCCTGCCTTGATGAGCAGCTTGGCCGCGGACCTGCTGCGGCTGCCCGAGGCGCAGATGCAGACGATCTCGCGGTTGGCGGGCAGTTCGCCCATGCGACGCTGCAGCTCACGCAGGGGGATCAGCCGCGCGCCCGCGATGTGCATCTGACGGAACTCCTCGGGCTGGCGCACGTCCAGCACGATGGGATGCTTGCCGACCTTGAGCCGCTGGCTCAATTCCTCGGCGGTGATGGAAGGGACCGAAGGTCCGAAGAGGGAATCAAGAAAACCCATGAGGTACTCCAATGTGAAATGTCGGCTTATTGTACTCCAGCGCGGGCGAAGGATTACGGTCCCCAGCGCGGCTGGTAGTCGCAGTAGGCGTTTTCGGTGAGGCGGCGCAGGTCGGTGCCATCGGTGCGCAGCAGGTAGAGTTCGCAGCCGTGGTCGTCGTTCGGATGGTCGAAGTAGGCGGTGAAGACGACCCAGCGGCCATCGGGCGAGAAACTGGGGCCCTGGCTGTTGCCGCCCGCTGGGGTGAGCTGCCGCTGCCCCGAGCCATCGGCATTCATCAGGAAGAGTTCGCGCTTCCAGGGTTCGCCCGAGTAGGTGACGATCTCCCCGAGCGCGGACCAGTCGCTGCGGCCACGCAGGGCGGGCAGGTTGCTGACCGGATGCAGGTTCGAGCCGTCGAGATCCATGACCCAAAGTTGATTGGGGCCGCCGCGGTTCGAGGCGAAGAGGATCCGGGTTCCGTCGGGAGACCAGGTGGGGTCCCAGCCTGTGACGTCGGCCAGGCGGTGGGGACGGGAGCCGTCGCGGGCCATGATCCAGAGCTCGTTGCGGTCCGTGGCGGCGATCCAATGGGTGAAGACGATCTGCGTCCCGTCGGGGGAGATCTCGGGGGCGTTGACCACGCCCAGGCGGTCGGTCAGCGGACGGACGGAGCCATCCGCCAGGGTCATCTCGTAGATCTCGTAGACGCCCGCCTCGCGGAAGGCGGCGTAGACCAGGCTGAGGCCGTCGGGCGAGAGGGACGGGTAATAGTGCTGGCGCGAGTCGTCGGTGGTGAGGCGGCGGTAGCCCGTGCCGTCGGCGTTGACGATACAGATCTGGTTGGCGGCCTGCACCTTGAAGATCTGGCAGGTGAAGACGATATGGCCGTGCGGCTCGTCATCCTCGGGGACAGGCGCGGACGGGGTGGCGCCCACCTGGGGCGTGGAGGCGGCCAGGGTCGCCATCAGGTCGGGGGTGGGCGCAGCGGCAGGCAGATTGCAAGCCAGGAGCAGGACTAGGAGTCCAACGAGGAGGAGAAGGCGTGTCTTCATGACGAGGTACCCGCTACATCCCAGAATCCACAACCCTGCGCAGCCATGCCGCGGGGATGGTTTGCTTCAAAACGTCGTCCACCCGAGGCAGAGCAGCCCCCGCAGCGAGGTGGCGCACATACCGCGGAAAGGAACGGTCGTCCACCCAGGGAGAGTCCCAGCCCGAGGTGGTGCGGACAAATTCGTCGGCAAAGGGTTCCCCAAACTCCAGACAACCCATCAGGATCACATCCAGATAGGACTGGGCGATCGGGAATGGCGGGGTGGGAAGGGACGGCTTGCGAACGATGTAGGCCCAAACGATGGCCAACTCGGGCAGGGACGGACCCTCGATTGCCCGACGTGGGACCTGGACCCGCGCATAGTTCTCGTCGGAGCCGCCCAACTCCCGCTCGTCGAAGGCTGCCAGTTGGTCGGGGTCGAGCTCCACCAGCACGCCGTTGCAACAGGCGTCCGCGTTGGGGAAAATGCCCAGGCCGGTCAGGCGCATGGAGGGGGACTGGACGCACCAGGAACGTTCGAAGCCCTGGACGGTGATCACCACGGGGTTCTTCGTTATGCCCGTGATCGAACGGCTCTCCTGATTGATCAGGCTTCCATATCCAAACAGGAATTGTCGACTCATTCAGGCGGCTGGGCCCTTTCGCGCTTTTCATCCGAAGGAGGAAGCACCCTGCCCTCCTGAATGGTATACCCCAGGGTCTTTGCCCAGAAAAAGACCTGAACATGATAATAAAAGACCGTCATGGCGCTCAAGCGAAGGAGTAGAAAGGGGAGCAGGAAGGAGACCAAATACAGCAACAGAATCACCCCATTCAAGTTATGCCAGCCGAAACGGATATAAACCAGCATCCTGTATCCCAGGACCACGAACAGCAGGAGCACGATATTCCTGAGGAAGATGGTGAAACCGCGAATCGGCTCGGTGGCGGCGATCACCCCGGGGTATCTCACCTCGACCGCGGTCCGAAGTTTCTCATAGGAGCTTCGCCAGTTACGTTCATTCAACCCAAAGAGAGTCTTGCACTCCTCAAACAAGTATTCTTCCTTTAGATATTGGAGGGTGGACGTCAACCACTCGGGCAGCCAAAATTTACCCGAAACGATCCTGCGCTCGATGGCCTCCTGACGACCCTCCAGGGTGAGCCAACTCAACACATTGATCAACATGCCCACGGGGGTAGCCAGCAGGAAGAGCATCAGCCCGGCAAACAACAAGACTTCGGAGGGAAGGGCCTTGGCGATGTCCTTGAATTCGCGGAAAAAGATCCAGATCAGGGAAAGCAGGAGGATAAAGCCAGCCGAACTATCCGAGAGGTAGCGACGATAGGATAGCTTGATACTGTCCTTCGAGACCTCGATGTCTGCAGCTTCCTGTGCCATGTTGCTCTCCTTTTGGGCCTTTCCAGTGTACGCGTCGGATACGGACAAACCAGGAACAAACAGAATAATCAAATTATAGAACAAGTTCGCAAACGCATGTGCATTTTCCCTTACTCCTGCTGAAAGCCGCACTCGGAGCAGAACAGGGATTCGCGGTCCAGTTCGGTCTTGCAGGCGGGGCAGACCTTTTTGCGCTGGGTGCCGACGTCGAAGAGCCAATCGAAGAACAGGGCGTTGATGAAAATAAAGACAGCGACAAACAACCCGGTGATGACCCCGCCGCGGGGCAGCTGAAACCAGGTGGGAGAGATGGCCGTCAGCCAGTTTTCGAGGGAGAAGGAAATCCACAGGATGAAGATATAGGACAGTCCGCGCCCCCAGCCGCCGAGAATCAAATACGGGATCACGAAGAGCAAGAGGATGGCCGTCAGGGCGATCCACACCACCATGTTCAGGGCGGCGGGGACGATCAGATCGACCGCCGAGGTATCCTCTGGGGTCACGATCAAGGCCCGCGAGTCGATCCCGGTCAGGATGGTTTCATCCACCACCGAGAGCGCATAATCCCGCCAAAGCGGTTTCTCCCCATCCGTCAACGGCACGGCTGCCAGTTCCTGCCTCGTTTCCAGAATTGCAGCGCGCGCCTGGGGGGCCAGACGGTCCTTCACGATGGCCGTATGCCACGAAAAGGCAAAGGGGATGATGACCTGTGACAGGAAGACGACCAGGACGGGCAGCATCAGGATCTTGAGCATGTAGTAGATGGAGTAGCGGCGGGCGTGGTCGCGGTCGTATTTGCTGCCCGCGGGGAATTCCTTCCACAGGAAGGCCAGGACCGGGACAGAGGCCACCACGCCCATGAGGACGCCAAACGGAATGGTGACCCACGAAAAGGCCGCCAGGAGGGCCGTGTTATTCAACGTCCCACTGGACAGGGCGGACTCATCGAACATGGCTCCAAGGGCAAAGCCCACCAGGATCAGGGCCATCAAGGCCAGCAGGGCCACCATCCACCACAGGGCGCGGGTTTGTTTCTTGAGATCGAGGGCATTGACGCGCTGGTAGAATTCCCGCTGGCCAGGGGTGGAGAACAGGAAGAGCACCAGCCAAGTGGCTTGAAGATGATTAACGCCCTCGTACGCCAGAGTCAACAGGGCGACCATGCCCATCAGGAGAGCGGCCACGACCAGGAGGCTGCGCTCCAACAAGAAAAAATTGGCCAGCCAGGCGGCCGTATAGAGTCGATTGATGTCGTCATAGGGCGAGAGGGGCTTCGAGGCCAGACTATTGACATATACCCAGGCGCCGATCATCAAAAGCAAGATGGGCACCAGCACCGCGGCAAAGATTCCCAGGTTGAGCTTCAGGGACTGTTTGCGTTCCTTCCAGGCATACGCAAACAGGTCACGGCGGAACTGTGGGTCGGGTTTCTGGGAATTCAGCAGCAGGCGCGGACGCAGCTCGCGGGACTCGGCACAGATCTCCCCCCACTGCGCAACCGAAACGTGCGGAGGATGCAGGCCCGCCTGTTCCGCATGGTCCAGCAGGGCCTGACGCAGAGCGGGCAGGTCGGAGGCATGCCCGATCAATTGCTGGATGTTCCCCGCCATACCCGAATCGACGAGGGCCTCCGCCAGCGCAGGCCCAACCCCTTTGACACGGACCAGATCGGACAGCCCCGCCAGGCGGGTGAGCCGCTCGAAGGAAATTCCGCCCCGCCGCGCCAGGTCCTCCCGACGGGACGGCAGGGCAGCCGCAGCGAGCAGTTGGTCTGTATCGGCGATCCCCAAGGCCGCCAGGGCCTGACGCTCGGACGCCGAAATGGATGGAAATTTCTCCAACAGGTACCGCATAGGCCCGTCCTCCCACCCGCGCAAATCGTCTCGTTCAGTATAGCATAGGCACGAGGGGAAGATTTAGCATGCGGGGTTTCATTCGAGTCCCTTTCTCTTTTTCGGTTTATCGAGCCACCTATGAATTCTGTAATTCATCCCTGCAAGACAAAATGAAGGGAAGCCAGGGCGGGGAATCATCCTTGTAGGCTTGTCATTCATCCTCGCGGGGTTGAAAGAACGGATTGCAGGGTGGGGAATAGTTCTTGCAAGCCCGCAATTTATTCATTCAGGATCGAAAGAACAAATTGCAAGGCGGGGATTCGATCATGCAGGGCTGCGAGAAGGAATTTCGAGATGGGGCATGATCGTTACAAGATTGCAATTCATTCTTGCAAGGTATAGAGAACGAATTTCAGGGCGGGGAGTAGTTCTTGCAAGGTAACGAGAAGGAATTTTAGGATGGGGAATGCCCCGCGCAGGGCTACAAGAAGGCAAATCAGGGCAGGAAATCGATCTCACAGGGCCGATATTCATCCTTACAATGCCGAGGGAAAAAATTCAGGGAGGGATAACCACATAAGCTCGAAAGAAAGTCACATATCGAGCCATACTACATATTCCAAATTATTCCCATCTCGTTCCAAAAACAATTTATCCGATTTATTAACAATCCAGCTAAGATCTTCATGAAATTCAAAAGGAAAGAGAATCGGATTTTTATAGAGTCCATGGAGGGATACCTTTTTTGATGGCGCGGAAAACACAGCACATTCAATCAACCATGCTTTAATTAAAATATTCGAAGGGGCTTGCCGCTTCGCACTTAGTTCGCGAGGTGATATTTCCTGAAGCAATCCCCAGGCGACAAGCGTTTGCAGTATGCGATTCACGGATCGAGGAATCGTACTCTGATTGCTATATTTTTCTGCCATGCGGATTTGAATTTCACGACGTGATACGCTGGATTGCAGAAAAAGAAGCCTTCCAACTTGAGTACACACTTCATGAAAAAGTGGAAAAACCAATAAAGACATACCCCAATGTAAATACATCAATTCATCTTTTCTTAATTCAGGGGCAAGGCTCACAGCGTATTTCTTAAATATAGATATCTCAGGGGTAGCACGAAGCCATAAACGAGCAAGGACATTTGCTGTTTTCTGAGAAGCTTCCTTGCCAGAAATATATAAGGACAACCAAGATTTAAGTTCAGACATTTTGGCCGCCTCATCCCCAGGGTAGGATAACAAACCCAAAGTATAATTTGCCCAGTCTAAAGCAATAAATCGATCAAAACCTACAAGATACTCAGATGTCCTCATTTATTCAATATAGCCTTCAATAATTCGATTGCCATACCACGCTGCAAATCATCGTGATAGAACTGATTTCTGTAATTACGAAGGCAATTATAACAACTTGTATCTTCGCCGCATTCACACGCAGAGACTTTGCTTAACGCAGCATCTAGTACCAAAGACATTTTTTTACTTATACGTTCAACATGCCCTGCACCACCTGGAACCGTGTCATAAAGAATTATATGAGGCGGGCGTTGGAAGTCCTTGTAAAATAAAGTGCCATCTACATCATCGCGTCGAATACCAAGGGCTTCACTAGAGCCATCAAGCATTGCATACATGAGCGACATCATGGCGGAACGGCTATACAGTGACTGTAATCTGCCATCTAAACTAAGATCCAACACGTCAGTCATGAAACGGTGACCTAAATGGTAGTTAGTCGTACTTCCTTTACAATCTTTCCCTGTCAGAGGATTTTTATGAGACGATCTACCTTTCAATCCAGGCGTGAAATTTACAGGTTCAGACCAACCGCACCGATCACATATTTTGAAGCCACGCCCGAAACCGTCATTGACCAACGCCAGCCAGCCGTGCTGGGAATATTTTTTGTAAACCTGTAAACTAGATGAAGAAAGGGCACCGTCAAATTCAAGATCGCCTTTATCTTGAGTTTCATCTTTTGAGCCTCGATATTCAGTGAAATAAACCTGGCTTGCGTAGGTTCTCTGGGGCGCGGATTCGCCTGGGCTTTCAGTATCATTGGCAGCAATAAAGCCCTGCTCAGGATTGATGTATTTAACTTTTGCTGGAAGCGGTTCTGAGCAAGATTTGCACGTTGGAGGTATCTCAGATTCCGCGTAACCCCAATGGAATCTATTACACTTTTTGCAAACGGAATAAAAAATTTCCTCCCATTTCTTGTTTGGAAGCAAGCGAACCCCCTGGCTTTTCCAGATTCTTTTTGCAGCAACCACCTCGCTGCCAGGAGCAAACTCAGAAATAGCCATTCTGAGGTCACGCTCCAGTTGGACCTTGGTAGCCTCTTCAATTGCCGACAAATGATTTGTCTTCAATTCAACAACATCTGTTGGAAATCCGTATTTAGGCAAAACATTTCTTGTTCCAAGAAAGCCCAACAACTGTCTGTCGCGGATTTGCTCGATGATTTTTCTTAATCTACTTGCTTCTTTATCGCTTTGTGCGTCATCTCTTTCGCGTGCTTCTTTGCGGAGGTCTTCTAATTTCTGGATTTCATCCAAATAATCGCGTATCGCCAAATCAAAAGATTTTGGCTCATCAGGGTCAAGTAAGCCTTTAATCCATCCCCAATCTTTGACGCCAAGATCGTCTAACAATCCACCTGGGATAACACGAAGGAGTGAATCCTGAATGTCTTTTGGCTTTTGGGCTAAAAACTTTTTAAATAAATCTATGCCCGTTTCTGAACCGTCCAGCAAAAATTCAGAGATAGTCTTGAAAGTTCTGCCTTCAGAATCGTACGCCCAGCGGAAAAATGCCGAGAACACAACCGAGTGCAAATGTCTGCGGATGATTTTCTCGTTGGACAAAACGGCAATGGGCGGCTTGATCTTCCCAGTCACCATTGTTTCAGGCTTAGTAAAATAGTTGAGATCATGAGAGCGGCGCTGGGCAAACGTAAGCACGTAAGCAGCAGAATCGGTACGACGTCCTGCACGACCCGCGCGCTGAATGTAATTGGCGGTGGTAGGTGGCATATTTCGCATGAGAACTGCCTGCAAATCGCCTACGTCTACGCCTAACTCGAAAGTCGTGGAGCAACTCAATACGTTAACTTTGCCCTGGATAAATTGATTTTGTACGTTTGCGGCTTCCTTTGCGGTCCATTGGGCGGTATGCTCATTAGCAGTAAGAACCACAGGAGTGCTGGATAGGTATTCATCTTTGTACAAATTATCTTGGAAGCCTATGGATTTTTCAGTAAGGGGTCTAAGCATTCCTTCGCAGGCATAGGTTGGGCAGACATCATCAATGGATCCATGGGTAATATTTTGGCATTTGTCACAAACCATCCAGCCAGCATAATTAGAGCCTGTTGGGATGATTTTCCAGACTTTGTGGGAAAGCCTCTTTACAGAACCCTCCTTTGGAATATCTCGATTTTCAAAGCAACTGATCCATGTATTCGACCTTGTTAAGTAATCCCAAAGTTCATTTAGCAGATTCCTGACGGCGTCGTCTGCATTGAATTTGTACTTTCGGGTGAGAAGAATGCGCTTTAGATAATTGGAACGAGCATTTGCATAGGGAGCCGCGGGTGTCCAACGAAAAATATTTTCCTTTCCTTTTGCTGACAAGTCTTGCTTAAAACTGGACGTCTTTGTACGCGGAGCAAAAGCATCTTTAGCGACCGCCAACAAATCTGTATCTTTGGCGTTCATGAATAAATCGGTTTTTTCATTTAAGAGATATGTTATTGCGCCTTGGAAGCGAAGTGTGTTGAGCAAATTTACAATAAGACGAAATGCCTGTTCGCGAGTTAAATTCCAAGGGTCTGCTTGCAGAAATGGCGGAACTATCCAATTCTCTGAAATATCAGGCTCAAAACGTAAAAGTCCCAAACCTTCGAGGCTAATTCTACGATCCAACGGCGGTGAGAATTCCTGCATTAGCCAAATGGCGGCTCGCTTTTCTTTATCAGAATTGGATTCATTTTCTGGAAAAACCTTTTCTTCACCTATTTGGAATGCTAAACGTTCCATAAATGTATGTAAGCGAAGATTGCCATTTATAGCCTCTGGATCTTTTTCCAATGCCAACATAATCAATCTGCGGCGCAGATTCCGCCCGTGCGCCCGCTCTAAATACGGAGCAAAGAAGGCTGCATTTTGACGGCTATCTGTAAAGTTTAACATTTTGCGCCCGTATCCAGGTAACTCATCGCTATCTTGTGCTTTTGAAGCGGGAACATGTTGGTAAAGCGCATCTGCAAGCACGCTGACAGGCGCATCCTGACCTGTTAGAAAGCGGTACACCACTCCACCGCTGGAACGTACGGAACAACTCACACATCTTCTCAGGGTTTGCTTTCTGCCCAATTCCACTTTGCTGATTTTGATAAAAGTCCCCTGGCAGTCGCATTTTTCGGCGTTGCCAGATCGAATGCGACCGCATGAACGGCATAAGAGAAGTTCGCTTGAATTCAAGTTTTCATTCAAGTCGTCAGGGGTAGAATCTGGGTCGGAGATAAATTCATCTTCGTCAATTTCCGCAAATTTCGATTCAAGGGTGAAGTATTCCGTCTGTCTGGCTACAGGCGAACTGTATAGCACGCTATTTTGAATCAAATATGTTCCACCGCTGACAAGTTTCACGCCTTCTTTTTCTTCATGAATGCTATGTCCTTCCCTTTCAACGCCGATTAGATATGCCGTTCCGCAGCGTGTGCAAGTTGCTAACTCAAACACACGGCTTTTGCAGTGCGGACAATATTTTTGCCTGCGGAGGAACAATCTTTCCTGCTTTTCGGGCGGGAGTTTTTTGTGGGCTTCTTCGTTCAAGCATACAAAAGCGCCTTCCAATGCGCGGGCAAAGACATGATAGCGGGCGGGAAGCAGAGGCATACTATCGGAATCTGCGCGCGCGAAAACAGCCAGCATGACCAAATTGATCAATGCCTCGGGCGAGTCGGGATCATCAGGAAAAACGTCTTTAGCCAGGTCTTCGAGTTGTCGCGCGTTCTTTTCCTTGAGCGAATTCAAGACTGCATGAACATTTTTGTCGCCACGCAAAATTTCGTACAGATAGCGTTGTAAAACTGCGGTCTTTTCCTTCTTTGCTTCGGCAGCAGCGGTTTGCAGTGGGGCATTTACTTTCTGCTTTTGGAATACGGCGTCCAATTTCGAGAGATAGGCTGTCGCCTCACCCTCATCAGATGGGCGATTTTCCACCAAATCCGCTAACTCTTTATACAACGTAGGATTGCCTGCTCCCCAAATCGTTCCGAGGCTTTCGATTGGTACGCGATCTGCCTCGATAATATCCTGCCGCTCAGGATCATCCTCGTCCCACTCAAATGATTTATTGAAAAGATTCTTGGCAAACTCGATGACTTCTGGAAAATCCTTCCTGCCGCCGCCAAGAGTCGCGCTGGTGGCAATGACCTGTAATTTACCCAATTTATCTCCGACCACGCGATCAGCCAAACGGCGTAAGAGCATTGCCATTTCAGTTGCGTTGGCGCCATCGTAGACGTGGGCTTCGTCGAGAGCAATAAAATGCCAATATTTCCCTGTCTCTCCGTCGAACAGGCTGGAGTCTATGGGACGTAATAACAAATACTCTAACATCGCATAGTTGGTAAGTAAAATATGCGGCGGCGTTTTTTGCATTTCGGGACGGGTGATTAACTCGTTGTCACGAATTTCTTCTTGGGGGTAAATTCTCTTGAAGTTTGCTTTTGCTTTTTCCCTGTTTTCTTCATTATCCGTCTCACCAATATATCGTCCAAACGTAATTTGGGGATAATTCATCAACAGGCGGCGCAGGCGTTTCATCTGGTCGTTTGCCAGCGCGTTCATGGGATATAACAGCATGGCGCGGACGCCAGGTTTGCTTAATGTGCCCGCTTCTTCTTCTCTGAACAAATAGTTCAAGATGGGAACTAAGAATGTCTCGGTTTTACCTGAGCCAGTACCCGTTGCGACGATTAGATTTCTTTCTTTGACGGCTTTTCGAATTGCCTTGACCTGATGTTCATATAGCGGACGGTTGTAAGGCAAATCGGGCGAATTCAATTCAGCAAACTTTGGAGAAAGCACACCTTCTTTCACCAAGTCTTCAATGCTTGCACCTTTTTTGTAAGGGAGCGCAATCTCTACCAGCGGACCTTTGACCAACATGTTTGGCTCTTCGAGTGCTTTGGCAAAGGCGTCACGGAAGCCCTCATCCTGAAATGGCTTGATGGTTTTCAGGTAGCGAATGTATGTGTTACGGATATGATTAGTAGTGTCAATAGGGTGGATAGTATTTTTTTTGTTGCTAGATTGACTTGTCATTTTTCCTCTACTATTTCGGGAGCGATAAACTAAATTCCAGATTGTCGCCAATAGAAACGCGGGTTGAGATGGGAGCAAATGCCCCCCCAATGCCATCGTGAGCTTCCCGCGTGTGTTGACGCAAGATGATGTTGTAGTCATTAGCAACATAACCACACTTTGTACATTGGTAATACTTGCCAGTATTTACAAGATTTAATTTTCCATCTTCCATGTCTATAATACCCATTGTCGCGTAAGGTGAATCGGGATGGAGCGTGACTTGCAACCTGATCTCTGTATTGTCTTTGGCAGCGTATGATAGTTTCACGCCGCTGATGTCTTCAATCGAGTCAACCCTGCACCAGCCAGCGCGGATTTTTATGTACATGCCAACCAGAATATATCCTGTTTCAAGGGGGTATTTTCGCGCAATTTCTGAAACCTGAATGGCGTGCGCGTGAGCGTGCGGCGCGCTGGATAAGACATATGCTGAAAACTTCGGGTTTCTTCCCAATAACTCGGTTACTTCATCGCCGCGTAAACGCCCGCTTTGGAAAAGTTCCATAACGAATTCAATTCCATGCTGATCCTGGCGTTCAATAAGAATGCCAAGATATTTTTTGACGGCCTCTGGGTCTAATTCGGCTTTGGCTAGGCTGTAGATTTTTTCGTTTGACAGCGCCGCAAGGAGTTCATCTTTACTACGGAGCAAACCAGAAAGCAGCCGCAAAGTGATGGTATCAGGCTCGCTCGATTCCAGTTCAGATAAGGAATGTTGCTCGTCCATTGATAACAACTTAATCGCGTCCAAGTCTGACAGTCTCCCTGCGCCCACAAGTTTCTTGACGCTAACGATAAAGCGAGAATCCTGTCGCTTGACCAATTCTCGCAGCGCGTGGAAAACAAGCGCGGGGTCGCTCTCATTGTCTAGCAACACGACGGCGCTATCGGGTCTAAGGTTGGACTGGAGCACATAACTCAGGTATTTCTGCCGAAAGACATGGTTTGGTTTGTAATCTGTAAACAGTTTCCGAAGCAAATCGGGACCGTACATCTTCATGCGGAGCGCACGCCTTGTGTTGGGGTCGTATGGTTCGAGCCATTCATGGAAGGCAAATAAATCTTTATGTTTTGCTTTGTCAACTTGCGAATAGCATGTTTGAATTTCCGCGTCTCGTTTTGTAGTTTCGCCAATGGTGGCGTAAACGCAAGCCCGCTCGAAGTGATTTGCGAAAACGGTATCGGGTTTCTTTTGCAGATTCACTTCCAACCAGGCAAGTTGGTCTTCAGGTGAAATTACCTTGACGATGAAAGTCGAATGTTCAGGCGCGGACTGAATATCCTGCTCCCATGATGGCGCAACGTAAAAGTGGACCTCATACCATGATGGCGGCAAGCCATATCCCGCGGCAAGCAGGTCAAATTTGCCGCGCACGTCGTCGGGGATTCTAATATTCCAGTTGTCCGCCCAGACTTTCCACAGTGAACGGATAAACACGCGCCGATTTTTGAGCGGTGAAGGTTCATCCCACAAAAGAAACAAACTACCATCCATTTCTTCAATACGGACATTGGACACGTCAATATCGCGCGTCAAGGAAAACAGGGGAACAGGTTGATACAGTCCCTCTTTGTTGACCAGCAGTAATTGAAACTCGAAAACGGAGACGTCCCTGTTTTGGGCGATGGTATCTTTTGCCGCGAGAAGAAAACGCGCATGACCACTTCCCAACACGCTGGCTTGGGCGGTGAACTCCTGCAAGGCTTGGCTTGGGTTTTCAGGGTCAATCAGGCGCAGGATCAGGTTTTTGTGATCTTCAATCCCTGGCAGTTGAACAAGCAAGGCGGGCGTTTGTGTGGATTGTAAAAATGCGTCGGCAGGTTTGCGGAGTGAGCGATTGCTCCACTCCACTTTGGATTCTTCGCCCATGACCAAACGCCACTTGATACGCGGAACAGGAATGGAAACAGGCACATGAACGACCGTTGACTCACGCGCCCAGGTCAGGTTTAGGTTGAGTTCTGCGACGGTTTCATCCAACGCGACGGCAAATTTTCCGCGCTGACCTGTGATGTCGATTCCCGTTGCGCCTGCTTGCGCTTCCAACATTGCTTGTTCGGGCAACGAAAAACGCAGGATGACTTTTGAATCTTCGGCAGGCAGGACGTATTCGGGCAAGTCTTCAATGCGGAGCGAAGACCAGACGCGGAAGGGAATCTCTAAATCCGTTTCGCGCGGACCGCGCACGCGCAGGGTGTAGGTTCCTTTTGGGGCGTCGCCCAAAACCGCCGCAAGATTGAATTTCAGCGCGGAGTCTTCCCCGTCTAAAAATTCAAGATAGTTCGTTAAGTTGAATTCCTGACGGACGTACGGCTCGGCTTCCCACGCGGAGTTGATTTCGATATGCCAGCGTTTGAGTTCTTCGCCCATATCCACGCCAGCGCGGAGAGGGATGCGCAATATGGGCGCGCCGCCAAGATAGAGCGGTTTGTGATCGAGATTGGGTTGGAGGACTTCGCCCGTCAAGCGCGGCAATTCAAGTTGTTTTTGAATGGCAACCGTGGCAAATGCCTCGCCATTTCTAACTAACGAAAGCGTCCCCTGTCCGAGAGCGCGATATTCCGCCCGCCAGTTTTGCCAGCCTGCCGCGTACATATCGGGGGTGTGGATGAGTCGCGCGTCCCCGTCGAATTCCAGCGAAACATCTTTGGGGTGAACGAGTAGTAAATCCTGCGCGGGGAGCGCTTGACTCCAGCGGACGAGACTGCCGTCTTCGCTGCGGAAAACCAAAAGGTCGGGAAATTCCTGTGAGCGGACGTCAAAAGTCCATTCGCGGATTTGGGCAAATTCGCCATCCTGATTTGGCAAACTGAAGGTGACTTGAAACGGCTCGATGAGAAAGCCTAACGGAAGTATTTGCTCTTCCGAGTGGACATCCCTGCCGCTGCGGACAATGCGGGCGGATAGATTGTGCAGCGTTCTTTGATTTTGCTTCACCTGCCAGCGGACTTGACCACCGCGCACATCCACGCCGCTGATGGGTTCTTCGGGCAACTCGACCAGCAAGCCATCGCCTTCGGGGTCGAATTTGATTCGCGGGCGGCGCAGTCCGCGCTTTTCATCCTCTTGATATTCAAGGAAGTTGGTTAGTTTTTCAAGGACGTAATTGGGAAGCCCGTGCAGGTTGGGAATTTGCCTGCTGGAAAGATAGGACTTTGCGACAGTGCGACAATCTTCGAGATACTTAACGCCGATTTCTTCGGTGTTTTCAAAGAAGTTACGCACGGTGGAATCGGTAAAGATTTGAACAACAGAACGCGCCAAAAGCGCGTCGCGCAGTTCTTTGCCCTTGAGTTCAATATATTCGGGATTTTCAATCGAAGGGAGCAGCATATTGGCGAAGAAGTCCCGCAGGGAATAAGCAGGGATTCCGCCATGAATGCGCATGTTGGCGACATAGACAAAACTTATGTCTTCAAAAACAGGTTTCTTGCGTTCTTTGAGTATGTCAATAAAATGATTGCGCCAGCGGGCGTTGTTCAATTCCGTACCCGTGACTTCGATCAGCCGCGCAACCGCGTCCCAAAATTCTCGTTCGGTGTTTTGTGCGGCGAAGGCAGCAAGGAAAGCCACAAACGTGCAGGGATAATCGTCAACCAGGTCTTTGGTTGTTTGGCGGACGTTCTTGTGCCTTTTGTTCTCCCCCTTGATGAGATTGGCGATCTCCAGCATATCTTCATAGTTCAGCCCAAGTTCGGACAACAGCCGAACGCGCGGCATTTGCTTCGAGAGATATGCTTCCCATTGTTTCAGTGTTCGTGACATAAAAAAGCCCCTTTACAAAAGATTCTCCTGCTTGGGTTGACTGGACTGACGTAGCCCAGCGTTGTGATAATACATGAGCAACTGCTGATCTTCCTGCAGCACGGACTCGGGCATACGCTCGGCAATCTCCACAATGACGTCATACTCGCGCTCGCGCCAGGCGACACTAAACCCTGCGCGGACGGCTTCGCTGCGGAAGACTTTCAGCCTGCCTTTGCCCTTGCGGTATTCGTTGAACTCACGCAGCAAGGCGTTTTGACGTAGTTTCTCAAGGTCTGCGGCGCGCTCTGGGTCGGGGACATACCAGCGACCTTTGTCATCTTGCAGGAAGGCTTGCTCCAAAATGACTTTGAGTTCGGGCAGGTCTTCATACTTGGACTGGTGTAACTGCTGGACAAATTTCGGTTGCAGGTCGCCGTAGGTTTTTGGCTCATGTTCCAATTCCTGACGCAGCCACTGGCGGGCGGAACTTTCGTCCGTGACGAACAAAGCCAGTTGCTCGACGCGCTCGGCTTGCAGGCGTAATTTATCGTAGGCGGCGGCTTGCGCGGCAGTGAAGACCATGCCTTCTCGTTCCAAAAACCGTTGACTCAAGCCTTGATAGAACTCAGGTGAGGAAAGCGGAACGGTTAACCCGCGTTGAATGTGAAATGCTACCATGCGGTCATATAGAAGATAAGGCATACGTTCACTCAGTGGCTCAATATTGCCTTTTTGTAGAGACGGCAATGGAATGTGCTCCAAGTGTTCGCGGATAAAATCCCAAGCCCCTTGAGGAGTACCTGCTTCTGTGATGAATTTCCGTTCAAATTCCGCCGTTGGTTTATAGGCTGATATTACCAAATCCTGCTTTACCGCTGAGGTTGTCGTCACTTGTTTAAAGGTTGCTTTTCCTTTATCTAGCGTTCTAACATCTGCGACCATAAAGCCCGAAAAAAGAATTGCTTCTTGGATTGAGTTCCAAACAGAATTTTGAGAATTATGAAATTCAACAGTCATCCATCGCCCAGGTTTAAGAAGGCGATAAAACTCCTTGAAACTAAGTTCCATAAGCGATTGGTAATCCCGCAATTTTTTACGTTGAGTTTTATTAACGATTGCTTCCGAGACATTATTATTTATGACTTGAAGCCATGCCTCCCATATATAATTCAATTCTGAATACATAAGGTTAGACCCGAAAGGTGGATCGATAAATATATAGTCAATAGACTCGTCTTTTAGTAATTGAATAGAAGTAATTGATTGCGTTGAAATTAAAGAATCGCCAAGGCGGAAATTGCTTTCATACTGGGAACTGCTTAATCGAAGCCGAAATCTTTCGATAACATTTGTTTCAACCGATAAAGAAGCAATATACCAAGTTCCCCGAAGACTTGTGATGACACCACCAGTTTTTCCGAAGTAATTTCCTAAGTGAAGTCGGTTTTCTTTTCCACACCACGTAAGAGTGGATGTAAACCAAAAGAGACACCTTTTTTCGCTACTTTGCCTAACCTTATTCCAAATAGCAGATAAAACCAACAGATTTCGATGTGTGTAAAAATGATGAACATGAGTGATTCCATGCTCATCGTTTCTTCTGCTTTCATCGCCATCACGCATGCGGCTAGATGGATACCAAAATGATATAGGCATATCATCGATTTTTTGCACCATCGATAAGTCTGCCTTGTCAGGGCGCTTTTCAAATCGTTTGCTTCCCACAGAATAATTGATGATCACAGGATAAAACTTCGTCCTGCGGGTCGTGACTCCAAGAGCCTGATCAAAAATAGTTTCCCAAGCGCGATCTGCTTTTTGCGCGCCGCTGTTCTTTGCTGGATTTTTTGCAAGCAGGGTAGCGCAACTAGGGCAATTCCATGTGTCGCTTACTTCACCTTTATTCTTGTCAACTGCTATATCCCAAAAAATTATTTCATTACTACAATTTGGACATACAAATACATCCGACCAAACCGTAAAATTTATCTTTCCTTTGGTTTTTCCGTCAGTGTGTGTAGTCTCGTACATCCAACCACATTCTTCTTCAACTTCTTTTAAGATTCGCTTGGCTTCTCGTTCAAAAGTACGCGCATTGGCATATGCGTTGTAATTAGATGAGATAAAAGTTGCTGCTGGGGATAAATCATTAAGGACTGCTTTACGAGTACCTAAGCGTGAAAGTGTTTTTTTACCTTCGTCAATGATTTCATTTCCTTTAACTGAGTAGCCAAGACTCTCTACAGTCTTTTTATCACCACATATCTGTGCAGCAACACCTGTCATGCCTGTCCCGCAAAAACCGTCCAAGACCACATCGCCAGGGTCGGTGTAATGCAGGATGTAGCGCATAATGGCTTTATGCGGCACTTTGGTGTGATACGAATGCGCGTTGTAGATCGGGTCGTTCTTGCCCTCCGAAACGTCCGCGGCAAACGGCTCACGGTGATAATTCTTGGTCGGCATATTTTCGCGGATGGCGTACTTGCTTCTCGCAGGTTCATCGTTGGGCAAGCCTAATTCATCGCGCAGCGCGGCGCGTTCCTGCCGCCACTTCTCCACGATCTCATTCAAAAACGGGTTGGGGCAAGCCGTGTAATAAGGCGGGTCAGACAGCGCGAGAATCGCTTCATCTTCCCCGATGGGAAAGCCTTCAATCTGGCGAAACTCAGGGTCTTTTAACGCCTCTGCCAGCCGCTGGCGATATTCCGTGCGCAGGGCTTCTTCATCAGGCGAGACGATATACTCCGCCGCTTCTTCCGCGATCAATTCGGGCTGTTCGATGTTGGTCTGCTTTTTTCTCGGCATGGTTTACCAATCATTCAAGTGTAGATGTCATTGCGAGCCGCGTCTTTGTTCTTTGCGGCGAAGCAATCTCACTGTGCAAAGGGACTGCTTCGTCGGCTTTCAGCCTCCTCACAGTGACATGGAATTTACCAATCAATTCGGATTCGGACTTTGGCAGGGTCTTTGCCCTTCATATGTTCGGCAAGGAATTTTTGATAACGCGCGCTCAACTCTTCGGGCGTGCAGGGCATTCCAGGGCGGGTGAGCGCCAGCAGGAAATCACTGCCTTCAAACTCAACGATCTCCAACCCTTGCAGCGTATCCTTCAACGCCGTGATAAAACGGTCGGTGATCTTCTCGGGCAGTTGCTTCGTTTGCAGGAACTCATTGACCTGCTCGCGTCCTTTTGGCTCCACCATTTTCAGCGTCGCCTGCGCGCTGTCGCTCTTCAAACTGGTGATCAACGCATTGATCCATTGCTTGTGCAGCGCGTCCAATTTCTCGGTCAACTCGTGCAGTTGCCCTCCTGCCGATTTCTCAACGCCCTGCGCGCGCGGCGAATATCCGCACGCGGGGCAAACCGTGGTGAATTGCATATCCTTCGGATTCAGATTGGGACACGAGCGGACTTCGCCCATCTGGGCTTCCAACTTGCGCAGGTCATTGCCTTGCAAAAATTCTAGTCCGCTCAGCGCGCGTAACTGCACCCATTTCGGGTCTGCCGTCACGCGCTTTTTCTGTGCGTCGAGCGACGAATCCAACCGCGCCAACGCGTGCAATTCCACGTAGCGCTTCACGTACGCGTCCTGCAAATTGGAAAGTCCGCCTTTCAAGCGCGTGACCGTTGTGGGCTTTGTCCGTTCAGCGGGCGTGGCTAAAAGTTTCAAATGTTCCGCGCGCGTTTTCTCAACCGATGTATGCCATGCGTCATCCAGCGGCAAATTCACTTCCGACGAATAGACATACTCCAACTGCGGCTGCACGGCTTGGATCAACTCATACAAGGCTTTGATCTCGCCCACCACTTTGCGCGTCCGCATCACTTGGCGCACCTCGCCCTGTCCCGTGGAGAAGTTGCGCAACTTGCCAGGGCTGTTGAGCGCCTGCAGCGAAGTCAGAAAATTCTTGTACTCGGTCAACTCACTGCGTAATTCCTGCAACTGCGCCGCCGAGTAAAGCGACTCGCGCCAATAGCGCGGACCTTCGCGCAAATTTTCCAGCAAGCGCACCACCAGATTCAATTCTGCGCTAACCGACGCTTCCAACTGAATGGGAGCCAATTCTAGTTTCTTTGGATCAGTCACCAAATTTTCGGGCAGGTCAAGGCTGGCGAATAACACCCTCAGCGATTGTTCAGGGATGGGCTTCGGGCGGCTAACCGCGGTGAACTTCATCAGCGTTTCCACGCCCATCCGCGCCGCCTCATCCAAATTGGTCGAATCGATTCGGATCCCAGGCAGGTTCAGCGTGATCTCGCCTTGTCTCACCAACGCGAGCAAAACCACCATCATCCATTCAGGCTCCAACCCAAATTTATGATCCACTTCGGCATTGCTCGGACCGCCGATCAAATCCTTGCGGTTGAGTACCTTACTGGCGTCCAACGCAAACAGCGATTTCAACACGTGCTTGGCATACGGGCTGTCTTCGGTGGTGAAGGTCAACTCGCCGTTTTCCATGTGAGCGAGTCCTAACCCTTCCAAGACCACTTGCGCGGGCTTTGTGGCAGAACTGCCTGCAATCGCGCGTAACGTGCCGTCTGTGGCTTGGGTCAACGTCTCGAAGGTAAAGTCAATGCCGCTGAACTTCGGGTAAAGCGGATACTGCTTTTGAAATTGCTCGCTCAAAAATGCCGAAGCCAGTTTGAAAACTTGCTCACGCAGCGATAGATCGCGAATGGTCAGGCGATGTTTCGACAATGCCTCTGGCACGGTCATCTCTTCGCCTTTGTAGCGAATCGTGACCGCCCGCGTAATGTTTTCTCTCAGCCAGGTATTTAACTTGCGCCCAAAGGTATCCGCCTTACGCTCGTATTGCTCCTTGTTGCTCCCTGATGAGATCGAACTCATCTCACGCGCACCCGCATAGCGCTTCATGGTCTGCTCGAAGTCATCATCCTTTTGTCCGAGCGCGAAATACACCTCGTCAGCCTTCTTATCTAACTTGATCTTTTCCGTTGAAAACGGCGCAAGAAAATGGATGTAGAAATCGCGCTCTGGCTGGGCGGTCGAGCGTTCGTTCGGCGCCCCTAAGAATACATATCCCTTGCGCGTCATCCCCTGACCCGTCCACGCCAGTTCCCGCTCCCAAATGCGGAACCCAGGCACGTACGCGCTATCGGTCAACTCCAAGCCACGCGCCAGCATGTCGAAGAAGTAGCGATTTAGTTGGGTTTCATCCAAGGACGAAGCGCGTTGGTCAATCAGCGCGTCAAAGTCAATATCTTTTTTCAGGTCGAGATAGTACTGGTCGTTCTCTTTATTGTGCGAGATGAATTGCCCATTCACCGCACGGGAGACTTCCTGCAACACGGCTTCCACCGAAGTCAAAAGAAAGTCCGCTTCCTGCTCGGGGATGGGCAGATAAATACACAAATTGTCGCGCAACTCAGCGGGAGTCAACCCGACGGGCGCATACAAATCATTCAACGTCAGGCGATGAACTGCCAGCGCGGCGATGATCTTGTTCGCGGCGGGTCGGTAATCCTTGACATTCGGCGCCGTCCGAACACGCTCTGCCAGCACCCGCGCCTTATCCTGCACATCCCGAATCTCTGGCACCGAACGGTAAGACGGATCATCATTCAAGATTGCCCAATATGAGTCAAACGAGAACAAGCCTGTCTCATTGGCTGGCACATCCTGATCGAGCAGGTTTTCCATCTGCTTGCTGAGCGCTTTTAATAGGTCACGCTTCTCAACAACATTCACCTGCTCAAACACTTCCAAATAGGCGGGATGAATGGGGAAGAGTTCCACATACTCATCAATATGCTCCGCCATTGCAGCGTATAACTTGGTGAATTTCTCCAAGTGCTTGCGAACCTGTTTACGCTGTCCATCATTCTTCGCTAGCAATCTGCGCGAGACCACGTATGCCATATCTTCACGCACAATACGCACCTGCTCAAAGCGTGCCTTCACGCGACGAATCGAGTCCGCTGCAAATTGGAAGCGCGGGCTATCGAACAACGATTCCTGAATACCTGCCATAAAGCGGAAGGGCGTAATTTCACACGCCTCACCGATCTCGCGCAGGAAGTTCAGGTCCAGTACCAATTCGGTATCTTTGCGAGCGCGTAAATAATCCAGCAATTCGTCCATCGCCACCAGCAAACCGTAGCCAGGATAAACCTTCTGGAAAACTTCCATCATCTCGACGATTAATTCCTTGTTGCTCGAAGCCTTATCCATCGGAGGGAAGTGATATTTCACCCCCATTTCTTTGAGGTGCTTTTCCAAATCCTCAAGGACGATGTCGCGCAGGTTCTTTTCAGTCGCACCCGTTTCCTGGCGTACAACTTTATATTTCCCTGCAATCGGCTTTAATCCCTCAACGACCGCAGGGTGAGTCACGTGCTTCAATAAATCCTTGTGCTCTGCAATCGCAGTCACAATGGACATCAAGTGCGATTTACCCGTCCCATAGTTACCGACGATGAACAGTCCGTCACCTGGCTTCTCGCCGCCGATACTCAGGCTGGGCAGAATGCGGTGCAAAATCACGTCCGTCATGCGGTCGGAGATCACGTACGTTGAGACCAACTTCTCGGCACGTTTCTTCTCGTCCGCCTGGCGAAGCTGAATTACATCAACAACTGGCTCGAATTGAATAAGGTCACGATACTTCATAAGTCTGATTCCTGAGTCTATCGCGTTGGCTTACAATCCGCTTCGATCTGGGATTTGATTTCGGTCGGTGCATTTTGTGCCACAAAGAATATCAAGTGTGTGCGGGCGCGCGAACTTCCCACGTACATAAGCGTCTCTGGATTGTACCTAAATTTATCATCCACTTCCGTTATGATCACGACTTTCCGCTCCAAGCCTTTGAACTTGTGAATCGTCGTTGCCTGAATTTCATTCCTGCGCTGAGGAGGAAGGTCCGAAAGGGTGAAGTTGCCAAGTCTTGTTCCAATTTTAAATGAAGTCTTTTCCTGCGCGTATGGCGTCAGAATTACAATTTCCTCAGCGGCGACATGCTCTTCATTCACCAACTTGTTCAATACGCTTTGTACCCCTTTGAGCAACTCTGCAGAGTCTTTATATTCATGCAGTTCAGGCGTCCGTCCCTCGGGACCTTTGCACCCGATTCTTTTTCTGTCGCTATAAAATGCGCTTACAACCTTGTGAATTGCTTTTGTATTCCTGCAATTCTCTGTCAGTAAAAAGGGCTCTTCGTTCACAATTCCCTTGAGCGATTCTCCACCGCCATACAGGTTCTGGTTGTCATCATAGAAAACATAGAAAATCCCTTCCTTCTCGTTTAGAAGGCTCGCAAGGGCTACCCAATAGGTTTCAAGGAAGTCTTGTCCTTCATCCACGATGATGGCGTCAAACATCGGTCCTGTTTCGTCCACTGCCTTCAATAGCATTTCAGGGAGCGTCTCATCGTAATATTTTTGCTGATCCGAAACAGACTGTATTGTAAAACCTACTTCTTTTGCAACTTCCCTGCACAAACCATGAAAATGCAAAACAGTTATATCAGGTAGGCGCTTTGCAAGGTCTTCCGCCAAAGCCAAATTAAAGCAAGTTAACAGCACATTGAATCCCTGCTCGTGAAGTTGCCTTGCCTTTTCAACCGCCAGCATAGTCTTTCCTGATCCAGCACATCCAGCGATCAATGCCCTGCGTCGTGAAGCCAGAAAATCGAGCAGCATAAACTGCCGCTCGGTCAGTTCAATTAGTCTTTTATCCTCGTTATCTAATTCCACCCCCAACGGTGTAGTCATCTTGAATGATCTTGCTAGTAAGCCCTCAACGATAGCCAAACGATCTCTCCCTAAAGGCGCGCGTCTGGTTTTATCCGCATAATGCTCAAATACGCGTTGAATCGTCTCTTCGATCTTCGCCAGATCATTATGGTCAACCACAATATCGCGCGATAAATCCAATCGTAGGGATTTATTTTCAACAACGATATCAGGAAAACAAATGGCGTGCCCAATGGTTAGAAAGCGGGCACTGTCCCACTCTGGCAAGTCTTTAAATTTCTCCAGCAAGGTGTAATGGCTTTTCTTCGCCTGCTCGACAGGATCAATCACAAAAGACTGACCATACCGATCGGTCGTTGTCCATTGTCCTGTGGCCGCGTCATATGCAACGCCACCACCTTTGACTTCAAACACCAAAACCCCAAGGTCAGGATGAGCAATAACAAAATCCGCCTCGCCGTCGCGGGTATAACCATCTTTTCGCGCCTGCCATGCAACGCTATAGAAAACTACAAACAAAGATGGCAATTTTGAAAGCGCTTCAAAAACCCTTTTCTCTGCGCTCCGCTTTGGATCACTATATATACTCTCGGGAAGATACTCTGGATATAATTTTGCCACGATACTCCCTGAATCGGATACCCGCAACAAATTTATTATCATTTTATATTATTAATCTACATACTTTGCTTCTTGTGCGAGAAAGCAACCATAACCTCAAAAAATGGCTCTGAGGAAAAAGAATAAGGTTTATGTATTAAAAGGTGAATACACAAAGGAAAATCTAATCGCTGCATACCAGTATAAGATTTTACCTCAACCTTTACTACATTACAGATAATTGTGAGTGTCTAACATCGAAATCAAAAATCTCGTCATTGTGAGGAGGGCGTAGTCCGACGAAGCAATCTGGCTCGCCAATTCGGAGATTACTTCGCCCTATTGGGCTCGCAATGACAAGACCACATGTTGGATGATGGAAACTCCCTTTCTAGGATAGTAAAGATTATAAAACACGCCTGGATTGTCTTACTTATACAAATATCTTTTTAATGATCTTTCACTTCAAAAAACTCTTTTACATAGTCATTTTATCTTACCACCAGCATTTAAAAAATGAACAAAAAAGCACGAATTTGCCCTTTTCCATCCCGTTGACATTCATAACGAATTTCCTTCCTAGAAATTTAAATTTCAAGCAAGGAAAAATTTTTTTCTTTCCTAGGATTGAGTCAATCCCTATAAGGGAATCGCCCAATCCCTGCCTAGAAATAAAAATTCCCTTATAGGGAATTTGAAAACGATTTCAGCAAAGGGGACAAAAAACGGCGGAGGGGGCCCTCCGCCGTGAGATATTGGGCTGTACAGGCTAGGTCCCCGCCAGCCAGACCGAGACGGTGGTGCCAAGGCCGAGGCGGGAATGGATCTTCCACTTGCCGCCCAGTTCTTCGAGGATGGACCTGACGATGTAGAGGCCCATGCCGCTGCCGGGAATCTCCTGCTGGGTGGCATTGGCGGCGCGGAAGAAGCGCGAGGTAAGGTGCGGCAGATCCTCGGGCGGGATGCCGATGCCCTGGTCGGCGATGCGCACGGAGGCCCCGCCGCGGTCTGCGCGAACGACAACCTGCACCCGTCCGCCGGTCCGCGAGAATTTGACGGCGTTCGAGAGCAGGTTGACGAGGATGTGCGAGAAGGCCTCGGCCGACCCAAGCAACAGGGGCAGGGAATCGTCCGCTTCGAGGGAGAGGTGCACCTGCTTCTGGCTGGCCTGGGGGCGGACGGCAGCCAGGGATTCCTCGAGGATCGGCCGCAGGTCGGTGGGGGCGGCCGAGATACGGTAGTGTCCGCTTTCGAGGCGGCCCACCATCAACACGTCCTCGAGGATCAGGCGCTCACGCTGGAGCTCCTGTTTGAGGATCTGCCAGTATTCCTTCCATTCGTTCGGGCGGGAATCCTCGCCATCCAGCAGGTCGGTCATCAACAAGGCGGTGGTGAGCGGGGTGCGCAGTTCGTGCGAGGCGCGGTTGATGAAATCGGTCTTCATCTGTTCGAGGCGGGCGCGCTCGCTGATATCGTGGATGACGGCAATGACCTCGTCCTCGCCACTGGCCACCAGGCGGGCCTCATAGGTGTGCTGGTTCGAACCCGACTCGTGCCCCAGGCTGTATTCAAAGACCTGCGGGGTGGAGGTCTGCAAAGCCTGCTGAATGGCCTGGGCTGCCTGGCCCGCCACGCCGGCAGGCAGTAAAGTGGTGATGGGCCTGCCCAGGATCTCCGAAGGAGAGGTGACCAACTGGCGGTCGTCGCCCGTCTTGAAATCGAGGAAGGTGCCGTTGCGGTCGAGGCGGAGGATGAGGTCGGGGATGGCGTTGAGGAAGGCACGGTTGCGCGCCTCGGACTGGCGCAGGCGTTCCTCGGCGGCGAGCTGCTCGGTCAGGTCCACGACGGCGGCAATGTTGCCGATGCCCTGTCCATCGCGGATGCGGGGCGAACGGCTGACCAGCGAGTGGACGACCGTCCCATCGGCGGCGAACAGACGGGCGGTGGCGGTGACCGCGCGGGCGCCCGTCCCCTTCTGCAGGTCGATGATGCGCTGCCAGTCGTCGGGGTGGAACACGTCCTGCTCGCGCTGGCCGATCAACTCGCGGGGGATGCGCTTGAGCATCTGTGCGAAGGCCGGGTTGACGTATTCGTACCTGCCTTCGAGGTCGGTGACGGTGAGCCCCTGGCGCACGGTATTCATGACCTGCAGGGCGAAGTCGCGCTGGTTCTGCAATTCCTGCTGGGAGCGCTGGCGGACGATGGTATTGGCGATGATGCCCGTCACCACGCTCAACAGGTGGATCTCCTCGCCCGCCCAGGCCCGCTCGGCATGGACGGAGTCGAAGCCGATGAAACCGAACAAGCCCGCATCAGACAGCATGGGCGCGACCAGCACCGACTGGATGCCCTGCTCCGCCAGGATGGCCTGTTCGCTGGCCGCCTGGGGCGGCATGGCACTGACGCGCGGCACGCTGATGACCTCAAGGCGATGGAGGGTCTGCATCCACCAGGGGAAGGAATCCACGGGCACATTCTGCAGGTTTGCGATCTGCGGCTCGATGCCCAGGGCGCACCATTCGTAGGTGTTATTCATCACCCGCTCATCCCGCGAAAACTCGAAGATGTAGCTGCGGTCGGCCTGGAAGAGTTTCCCCAGCTGACGCAGGGCATCGCGAATCTCCAGGTCCATCTCGTCGGTGGGCGCGTTCATGAAACGGGCGGCCAGGCGGGAGGTCAGTTCCTCGAAACCGCGCTGACGGCGCAGGCTGGTGAGCATGCGATTGAAGCGGTCAGCCAGCCCGTTGATCTCGTCGGGGCTGCCGAAGAGAGTGCCGATCTCGATATGGCGGTAGAGGTCGCCCTTCTCCACCTGACGCAGGCCGTCTTCGACCACG
This sequence comes from Chloroflexota bacterium, assembly GCA_016191845.1. Lineage (GTDB taxonomy): Bacteria > Chloroflexota > Anaerolineae > Anaerolineales > Villigracilaceae > JACPVF01. The sequence continues at coordinate 124,555 of JACPVF010000016.1, read as the reverse complement.
AGCAGGCGGTCGATCAGGCCGTCCTGTGTGACGCGGTAATACCAATAGAAGATGAGGGCAAAGCCCGCCAGGCCGATCAGCAGGGTCAGGAGGATATCGCCCTGGGCGCGCTGATAGGAGGGGGTCATGTCCATCTCGAGCCACAAAACGCCCAGCACGTCGTGCATCGACGAGGTGTAGGCCTGCCCATGCAGGGGGCGCACGAAGACGATCGTGCGCCCGATCACCTGCTGACTGTTGTGTTCGTTCGCGAGGGCATCGACGATCATGGGGTCGGCAAAGGATTCCCCGATGCGAGCCTGGTCGTTATCGGCGATGATCACGCCCCGATCATCCACGATGTGGATGGCGATCACGTTATCGAGGGTGGCAAATTTCTCGATCAGGCGCTGATAGGAAAAGGGGCTATCCTCCCCCGCCTGGGAGACCAGGATGGCGATGCTGTAATCGATCTGGTCGGAGAGGTTCCTGGCTTCGGAAATGGAGTTGCTGAGGACGCGCGCTTGAGAGCCCAGCCAACTGACCAGGAAGACCAGCACGATGCCAATCAACCCCAACATGCCCTGAACGAGGGGAAGCTTGACCCGCAAAGAGTTCATTCCCAACACATTCATCGGGTTACGGCTGGGCGGCCAGTTCGGCAGGTTCCACGCCCGCCCAGGCCGAGATGGCAATGCGGATGGGCTGCTTTGGGGCACATCCGCCCGTCGATACGAGGGCCAACAGAAGGACCAGGAGGAGGCGGGGAAAGACGGGGATTTGTCTCATAGGGGATCCCTTGGAGCTATGCCAGGTCCGCCGCGCCCGGGGAGACGGTCATGGAAACCCGACATCCCTGGCTGGAAGGCAGGACGACCACATCCCCGCCCAGTCCGCGGGCAACGATGCGCGCGATGGTCAGGCCCACTCCCAGTCCGTTATAGGCGCGGGTGTCGCCCTGACTGACCTGGAAATAGCGGTCAAAGACCTTCTCGCGCAGATCGAACGGGATGCCCATGCCGTAATCGGCCACCAAAAGGGTGCAGCCCCCTTCGCCGTTGCGCTGGAGGTCGATCCACACCCCCGTCAGGGGCGGCGCGAACTTGAAGGCATTCTCAACCAGATGAAGGGCCGCCTGCTTGAACTCCCTGCGCGGCGCATGGATGCTCAGCCCTGAACCCACGTCCAGGTGCAGCCGAAGGTTCTTTTCGGCATAGCGTTCCTGACAGGCACGGATGGGCATGAGGAAATCCATTTCGACATCCACCTTCTGGCGCAGGGTGTTGACGGCACCGCGGTCTGCATTGCTCAGAAAGACCAGGTCATCGATCAGGCTGTTCAGGTGCTGCGACTGGGATAAGGCAATTTCGATGAACTGCTTCAACTCGGCAGGGTCATCGTATCTGTCGCGCAGGACCATCTCCAACGAGAGCAGGATCTGGGTCATGGGGGTGCGCAGTTCGTGACTGATGTTGTGCGATATCTCCTGTTGGAAGCAGGAAATCTGGCGGTCCACCTCGCGACGCACGATCTCCTGGCCCCTGTCGTACCGCTTGAGCACGGCGGAGATGCGCGCCAGCAGTTCGCGGTGATCGAAAGGCTTGGTGATGTAATCGTCGGCCCCGGTCTGCAGGCCGCGCAATTTATCGGCCTGCCCGATACGCGCGGTCAGAAAGAGGAAGGGGATCTCCGAGGTCTGCGAGTCGCCTGCGAGACGCTCGCGGACGGCAAAGCCATCCAGGATGGGCATCATCACATCGCAGACGATCAGGTCGGGGCTGGCTTCACGCGCGGCACGCAACCCGGCCATCCCATCCGTTGCGGTCAAGGTGTGGTATCCCGCACGCTCCAACAAGACCCGCACCCCCATCAAGAGGTTGGGCTCGTCGTCGATGATCAGGATGGTCTTCGGTGAAGCAAGCATGTCCTCTCCTTGTGCAGATGTTCCATGAATGCCTGTGACGGCCTTCGAGAACATTGTGATTTCTTTGAGCATACGGATGCTCACTCCCGCGCCCCGGGTTCGACCGCCACAGTTTTGCGGCGGCTGCGGCGCAGCACGGCGTCGATGCGGGCCAGCAATTCCTCGCGCGAAAAGGGCTTGACGATGTAATCATCCGCACCCGAGCGCAGCCCGCGTACCTTGTCCATCTCGGACGCGCGGGCAGTCAGGAAGATGAAGGGGATGTGGGAGGTGCGTGGATCGCGCGAGAGGGTATGCAACACGTCAAACCCATTCGGCGGCGGCATCATCAAGTCACACAGAATCAGGTCGGGGGCCGTCTCGCGGGCGAGGGTGATGCCGTTCGTGCCATAGCAGGTCGTGGACACCGAGTAGCCTTCGCGACTGAGGATGGCTTTCAATCCCGTGAGCAGGGCAGGGTCATCGTCGATCACCAGCAGGTTGGTTATGTTTGACATCGCTGTTTATCCATGAAATGAAACGAGCCCGGGATAGATTCCCAGGCTCGCGCGAAATAGCGTTCGTCATTCGGCGGCCTGGCAATCGTAGTCACGAATGTGACGGTAGACCCGTTGGCTTTGCGTCCCCGGCTTTCGCCGAGTTTGCCTTTTTCGATTAAGCGGATTCTAATCGTTTCCCCGCTTCACATGCTTTACAGACTTGATAACAAGACAATCAAAAATGTTTGCCTCAGGCCGGTCTATAAGCCGCATTCTGTCCAGCGGAATTGCTTCCGCCTGTGCAGTCATCTCTCTGGGCGGTGCGTCGCCGCGCCGCTCGATGCAGCCTACCCGGAGCTGGCCTTCCCCACGGTTGGGGAGGGCACGTGTGGAAACGAGCCGTTTCCCATCGTCCACAGACGAATTCGCTCCTGCTTGGCCTTGCTCCCGGCGGGGGTTACCTGGCCGCGCGCATTACTGCACGCGCCGGTGGTCTCTTACACCACCGTTTCACCATGACTACCTCTCCCCGAGGGGTGAGATAGCTGTTTGTTTCTGTGGCCCTTTTCCGGCAGGTTCGCGCCTCTCGGCGGCTTTCCCGCCCCGGGTGCTATCCGACGCCGTGCTCTATGGAGTGCGGACTTTCCTCGACCCCGTCAACGCGGAGCCGCGACTGCCCGACCAACCTGAGGCGACTTCATCATACCCGCCCGGGGCGGCGGCGTCAACCTGGGAGACGGGATTCGCCGCGAAGGGCACAAAATTTTTCGGGGCAAACCTTACGGAAACATCAAGGAATTGGGGCAAAAGTCCGTTGTGAAAATCGGCAAAATGACATTAAAATAGGAGGGAATCCCCCATCCTCGAGGAGTCGTTGTGAGCCATCTGCCCGGGAAATTCATCATCGGCCTGACCGGTAACATCGCCACCGGCAAAAGCGTCGTGCGCAGGATGCTCGAACATCTGGGCGCCTATACCATCGACGCGGACGCCCTCTCCCATCGCGCCATTTCGAAGGGAGCGCCCGGTTACCAACCCGTGCTGAACGAGTTCGGCAAGTGGCTGCTGGACAAGGAAGGCGAGATCGACCGCTCCAAATTGGGGCGGCTGGCCTTCAGCGACCCGGACGCGCTCGCCAAGCTGGAGGACATCGTCCACCCGCTGGTGCGGCAGGCCACCGACATGTTGATCCAGCGCGCGCGCCAGCCGATCATCGTGGTGGAGGCCATCAAACTGCTCGAAAGTGACCTGCGTCAATTGGCCGACGCCATCTGGGTAACCGATGCCCCGCAGGAAGTGCAGGTGGAGCGCTTGATCCGCAAGCGCGGGTTGACGCGCGACGAGGCCCTGCAGCGCATCATGGCCCAGTCGGCGCAGATGGAAAAGGTGGCTGCCGCCAGTGTGGTCATCCGCAACACGGGCTCCTACGAGGACCTGTGGAAGCAGGTCACCGCGCAGTGGAAGAAGATCTCACCGACCGGCGATACCATCCCCGTGGTGCAGAAGACCCAGGCCGGGCGACTCGAGGTCCAGCGCGGGCGTCCGCGCGACTCAAAGTCCATCGCCGAGCTGGTCACCCGCCTGAGCAAGGGCACCCGCTCCATGACCGCCGAAGATGTGATGGAAGGCTTCGGCGACAAGGCTTACATGTTGCTGCGCAGCAACGGACGATTGGTCGGCGTGGCCGGCTGGCAGGTGGAGAACCTGGTGGCCCGCACCACCGACGTTTATCTGGAAGAAGGCTTCGACCCGGCCCAGGGTCTCGAAGGATTGATCGCCGAGGTGGAACGCGCCTCGCGCGACCTGCAATGCGAAGCCTCGTTGATCTTCTCCTCCGAGGAGCTGGCCGCCCAGGCTGAAGTCTGGACGAAGCTGGGCTACGAACGCCGCGCCCCCGAAACCCTGGGCGTGCAGGCCTGGCAGGACGCCGCGCTCGAATCAAGACCCGACGCCGCCAGCCCGCTCCTCTTCAAACAATTGCGGCAGGACCGAGTCCTGCGGCCCATCTAAGGCTGGGACCGGGCAAGGGAACGGGAATTCCCGCGCGCCAGGCCCAGGAGTCCCGCCCTCCCTGGTACCGTGACCGAACTCCTCAATAACCTCCTCTTCATCTTTCAACGCCTGAACTGGCTGAGCGCCATCGACATCCTGTTGGTGACGCTCATCTTCTTCGGGCTGCTCTATTCCCTGCGCGATACGCAGGCGATGGTGCTTTTGCGCGGCATGATCCTGCTGGTGGTGTTGATCGTGCTGTTCACCTCACTGGTGGACCTGCCCGCCTTCTCGTGGCTGGTGACCAACGCCCTGCCTGCCCTGTTGCTTTCCATCCCCGTCATCTTTGCCCCGGAGATCCGCCGTACATTGGAACGATTGGGCCGCGCGGGAACGATCTGGCCGCTGGCCGCCAAGGCCGATGTGCTCGAAAGCGAACAGGTGGTGCGCGCAGTGGTGAGCGCCTCGGCGCGCCTCTCAGCCCGTCAGCATGGCGCGCTGATCGTATTCCAGCGGCTCGACAGCCTGGAGGAATACGTCAATACGGGCGTGAAACTGAACGCGCAGGTCACGCCAGAACTGTTGTTGCAAGTCTTTTATCCCAACACCCCCCTGCACGACGGCGCGGTCATCATCGCCGAGGGCAAACTGGTGGCGGCCGCCTGTGTGATGCCGCTCTCGTCGAGCGGCATCCTCAACCGCACCCCCGAGCGCCAGATGGGACTCCGTCACCGCGCGGCGCTGGGCATCTCGGAGGTCAGCGACGCGGTGGCGGTGGTCGTCTCGGAAGAGACCGGCGCGATCGCCGTGGCCCACTCCGGGCGGATGATCCGCCGCCTCGACCCCGAGCGGTTGGAAAACATTCTGATCGCCTTCTTCCGCCCGAACCGCACCGAGGGTCCCGCCAGTTGGTTCGAGCGCTTCATCCCGAGCCTGCCTGCCAAAAAGAAGGACGAGTAACAGCCCTCAACGGGCTGCTTCGAGAAACCGATGCGTACTTTAGGCAAGAACCTGAGAACCCTGTTATGGGCCTTCATCCTTGCGCTCGCTGTCTGGGTGGCAGCCGTCACGGCCGCCGACCCGGATGAGGTGCGCACCCTGCCTGCCCCGGTTGCAGTCGAAGTGGTGGGCCAGGACCCGGGCCTGGTGATCAGCACTGATTACCCGAAACAGGTGGAAGTCACCCTGCGCGCACCGACCTCGGTGTGGGAACGCATCAGCAGCGATCCCACCAGCGTACGTGCCATCCTCGACCTCTCCGGACTGGGCGGCGGGCAGCACAGTGTGGGGATCCAGGTGCAGGTAAGCGAACGCCCCGCCCGGCTGGTCTCGGTCAGCCCCATGACTGTGAACCTAGCCCTCGAACCACTGGCTACGCGCAACCTGACAATTGACCTCAACCTGGCGGGGCAACCCGCTGTCGGTTACCAGGCTGGAGACCCAAGCCTGACCCCGCTGCAGGTGGTGGTGGCAGGAGCCGAGTCGCAGGTGCAGCAGGCCACCAAGGCGACGGTCACGCTCAGTCTGGACGGGGTCCGTGAGAGCGTGCAGAAGTCGCTGACGGTGCAGGTGTTAGATGCCAACGGGCGGGCGCTCAGCGGGTTGAGCGTCTCGCCACAGACCGTGGACGTGGAAGTACCCGTCAGCCAGCGCGGCGGATACCGCGACCTGGCCGTCAAGGTGGTGGTGCGCGGACAAGTGGCCAGCGGTTACCGCCTGACCGACATCTCGGTCTTTCCGCCCGTGGTGACGGTCTTTTCCTCGGACCCGAATGTGGTCAGCACCCTGCCCGGTGTGGTGGAGACCCAGCCGCTCGACCTGCAAAACGCCAACGAAGACATCACCACCCGCCTCGACCTGAACCTGCCTGAAGGTGTGTCGGTGGTGGGCGAACAGACCGTGTTGATTCAGGCGGGCATCTCGCCCATCGAGAGCAGCATCACGCTCTCGAATGAGGTGGTGCAAGTGACAGGACTGCCCGAAGGCCTGACAGCCCAGGTGCTGCCTGCCACGGTGGACGTAATCCTCTCGGGCCCCCTGCCCCTGTTGGATACGCTCACACGGCAGGACATCCGCGTGACGGTGGATCTGACCGGACTGACAGCGGGCACCCATCAACTGACCCCCAAGGTCGAGATCCTGATCGCGGACGTGATGGTCGAGTCGATCCTGCCTGGCACGGTGGAAGTGACGCTGGTCCCATCCGGGACGCCCTATCCGCTGCCGACCCACACGCCAACACCCACGCCAAAATAGTCGTCTTGCAGCAATAGGATACGATACAATAGGCGGCGGATGAAGAATCCGCCGCAGCATTTATAGGAAGTGAGATTTCATGAACAAACCCATCGTCGCCCTGATCGGGCGTCCCAACGTCGGAAAGAGCACCCTGTTCAACCGCCTGGTCGGTGAGCGCATGGCCATCGTGGACGACACGCCCGGTACCACGCGCGACCGCCTGTTCGGCGATTCGGAGTGGAACGGCCGAGCCTTCACCGTGGTGGACACGGGCGGAATCGACCCAACCCACGGCGGCAAGACTCCGCTCTCCGTGGGCTCCGCCGACTTCATCCAGGAGATCCGCGCCCAGGCCTTGGCCGCGCTCGAAGACGCCGACGCCGTGCTGCTGCTAGCCGACGGCGAGAGCGGCGTCACCTCCCCTGACCGTGAGGTGGCCGAGATCCTGCGCCGCTATCAGAAGAAGCGCCCCGACGGCACCTTCTGGCCGCCCGTCTTCGTGGTGGTCAACAAGTGTGACAATGAAGAGCGTCGCATGCAGGCGCCTGAGTTCTATGAGTTGGGCCTGGGCGACCCGTATCCCATTTCGGCGCTGCACGGCACGAGCACGGGCGACCTGCTGGATGCGATGGTGGAATCCTTCCCGCCGCAGGTGGAGGAAGAGGAAGATGACTCGATCAAGATCGCCATCGTGGGCAAGCCGAACGCGGGTAAATCGAGCCTGCTGAACAAGTTGGTCGGCAAGGAGCGGGCCATCGTCAGCCCGATCGCGGGCACGACGCGCGACTCGATCGACTCGAAGCTGGAATTCGACGGGGTGGAGATCACCTTGATCGACACGGCAGGCATCCGTCGGCGCGGAAAGATCGAGCCAGGTGTGGAACAGTTCAGCGTGCTGCGCTCGTTCAAATCCATCGAGCGGGCCGACGTCGCCATCCTGATGATCGATGCGACCACGGGCATCACCACCCAGGACGCGCACATCGCAGGCTTCATCCTCGAAGAATGGAAGTCCTGCGTGGTGTTGGTCAACAAATGGGATGCGGTCGAAAAAGACAATTACACGATGGAGGAGTACACCAAGAAGATCCGCAACGAGCTGAACTTCATGGACTATGTGCCGATCCTGTTCATCTCGGCCAAGACAGGCCAGCGCGTGGATCAGGTGCTGCCGATGGCGCTGCGCGTACAAGAGGAACGCCTGGCGCGTCTGACCACCTCGAAGATCAACCAGATCATCCACAACGCGCAGGACCTGCACCCGCACCCGTCGCATGCGGGACGCGTGGTGAAGATGTATTACGGCACCCAGGTGCGCAGCGACCCGCCAACCTTCATGATCTACGTCAACGACCCGACGATGATCCACTTTAGTTATATCCGCTATATCGAGAACAAGATCCGCGAGGAATACAGCTTCCTCGGCACGCCCATCCGCATCGTGACCAAGGGTAGACGGGAATAAAAAAGAGAGGTGGACCTACAAGGCCCACCCTACTTTCACTGGGCTGCGGATTGCACGGAGACTCGCGAATTTTTTTAAATTTATGAGAACGGAAAAGTTAAAAAACAGGTCATGCTTGCGCAGTGACCTGTTTTTTGATTCTCGGTTATCCAATGTTTATCAGGAAGACGACGCTTCGACTTCGGGACGAAGGACATCGTCCCTCCGCTCAGCGTGAAGAGTCTACTTCCGCCAGGAGGGTGCGTACCAATCCGAGTCGAGCGAGAGACCTGGGGCTTGCAGCATGTGACTCGCCAGCGTGGACAGGTTCACCACGAACAAGTGTCCGCCAGTGGGAGAGGTGGTCTCTTCAACCAGTAAATAATTTCCATCGGGAGAGAACAGCACGCGGCCAATCGTAACGCCTTTATACACCAGCGACAGGCCGCGGCCATCGCGGCCGACGATATACACATCGGCGGTGGGATTGCCATTCGCAAAACTCGTATAGTAGACGAAGGCTACACGGGTCTTATCGGGTGACCAGACGATGGGATACAGACTGCCGCCCGAAAACGTCGCCAGGTCCACGAGGTTGGCGCCGTCGGGCTCCGTGACCATGAGGATGTGTTTCTGGCTGACGTAGTCGTATTCGTCAAAGGCTAACGCAGACCCATCGGGAGCGGGAAAGAAACTGGCCTTGGTCAGCAGGGTCTCGAAGAGCGGACGTACCGCCCCATCCGAAGCGCGCACAAGATACACTGTGCCTTCCTTGCCAGGCAGGGCCGAGCGCAGGATGATGTTCTCGGTCAACCAGCCGTCCATCACGTAAGGGCGGGCATTGGCGGGCAGGCTGCCCGAAGCCGTCAGGTTCCGCTGATCTGAACCATCACGACGGACAACGAAAACATCCTCGCCGCCCTGCCCATCCTGAGTGCGGAAAGCGATCCACGTGCCATCGGGCGACCAGAAGGGCGGGTCGATGTACGGGAACTGGGTCAGTGCGGTCCAGGTGTTGGCAGTCGGGTCGAACAGATATAAGTTTTGCGGCATGCCGTTGCCATTGGCGGGATAGGACAGGGCCGCGTACTTGCCATCAGGCGACCAGACCAACGGACTTAAGTTGAAGTTCAGCGCAAAGGGCAGCGGGATGGTCTCCACCTGTGGGCAGGGATTCAATCCCACCACGCAGGAGCCGGGCAGGCGAACCAGTTGCGGCATCTGCCCCGCCTGATGCGGCAGCGTGAAGAAGTACAGGTCACCCAGCGGATCCTGCCCCGACGGGACGGCGGGTCCCGTTTCGAGAGGAGTCAGCGCCGCCCCGTTGACGTCGGCAAAGCGCGGCGCCCCGGTGGGTGCACTGAACAAGGCGGAGTCCATCGCCACGTCGAAGGCGATCTGGTTGACGGTCAGCTCGGTCTCCACCAGGGTCCCGCCCTCCTTGCCGTAATTCTGCATCTTCAAGATGACGCCCGTCTGCAGATCGAGCCAGGCGCGGAAGCTGGGATTCTGCGCGTTGGCATAGGTCCACTCGACAGCGATGACAGTACGGTCCAGCAGCGTCTCCATGCCGACGGGCTTGAAAGTGCCCTGGTTCTGGGCAAAGTCCGAGGGGAAGGCCAGTTGCGCCAGCGGTTCGCCAATCTGCCCCCAGAGCGGATTCGGGTAGGCTGTGCCAGGTTCAAGCGGCGGGACGTATTGCGGCTGGTTCGCGCCAGGGGACATCTGGCTGGTATCCGTCGCACCCGACTTCAAGTCGATGGTGAGGATGTTCTCGCCATCGGAGGCCTTGAAGACGGCGGCCTCGCCCTCGACGGGTCCGCTGAGGACGCGGAAGCGTGCACTCATCTGGTCGATCCAGGCCTGCTGGCGCATCGAGTAGATGACGTTGGAATCGCGGTCATAGTTGTAGACCGTGCCGTCCATGAAGAGGGTCTGCCAGCGGGTGGCGCTGGTCAGCATAAAACGCTGGATCTCTTCCGAGGTCGAAGCCATCGAGAGGGTCGGCGCCGCAGGTGTGGGCGTGGGCAGATTGGCGGCAGACTGGGCCTCCACGCTGGTGGGTTCCAGGTTGACTTCCAGGGTACCGCAAGCTGTGAGGATCAGAGTCAGTAAAAGCAGGAGGGAAAACTGTTTTTTCATAAGGTGTCCATTAATCCAAGGGAACGAGGGCCGTCCCATTCCATTGATATCGAAAGAGTTTCTCCACGCTCGGGCCGAGCATGGGATCATAGGATCCGTGCACCAGCATGTCCAGCAGGATGACGCCGTGGTCGATGCTGATCGAGAGGATACCCACGCGGTCACCCAGATAGACGGATGCCACATTGACGGGGGACCCGCCCCGATTAAGAACCACGGCCAGCTCACGGAAGAGTCCGCTGCCGCCGCGCTTGCTCTCGAAGATGGCGGCCGCATCGTCGATGCCATCGGCATCGAGGTCGCCAAAGGCTATGCGGTCCATCAACAGGCGGACGTACCAGTCACCGCCCCAGCCCTGAGCCTGCTCGGGCAGGAAATACAGGCCGTCCTCGAAGCGAAAATCCGCCTCGTCTTCCTTGATGCTCACACTGTGGAATTTGGCATTCGCCAGTTCGTCCAGGGTCAAGCGGGGGATGGCCGTGAATGTAGGGGGAGGAGGCGGGGCAGGGGTATCGGGCAGAGGCGTGACAGTGGACACTACCACGGTAGGCGTGGAGGTGACGTCCAGGGTGATCTCCAGCGTACCGCACGAGGCCAGCGCGAGGCTGGCCAGGGTCAAAAGCAACAATGATTTCTTCATGCGCGTCTCCGAGAATGTCAGGTCCCCCCGACGAACCTCTCATCTCACGCCGTCGGGACCTGGTAGGAACCAGCCCCAATATTAAACCACACCGGGACGGGCATGAGGTCCTCGACATCCCCAAGGAGGGAGCGCAGGTTGGCGCGGGCGCGGGCCAGGCGGCTGCGGACCGTGCCGACGGGCACCCGCAGGATTTTCGCCGCCTCATCATAAGAATAGCCCTGGATATCCACCAGCACCACCGCGGCACGGTAGGGCGCGGATAGCGAGCGCAGGGCGGCGTGGATGGCGGTCTCCAGCTCCGAGGTCTCGACCTGGTACTCGGTGCCGGGCGCGGGGTCGTACAGCCAGTCGTTCAAGTCCACCTCCCCGCCGTCACGGACGATCCACTCCAATGGCTGGGCGGGACGGCGCGATTTGCGGCGCAATTCGTCGTAGCAGGCGTTGATGGTGATGCGCGTCAGCCAGCTGCGGAATCCGCCCCCGCGAAAGGCGCGGATGTGGCGGAAGGCCGAGAGCAGCGCCTCCTGCAACGCGTCCGCCGAGAGGTCTTCATCGGCGGTCATATGCAGGGCCACGTTGAAGAGGTAGTCCTGATACTGGAGGACCAGGGTGTTGAAGGCGTCGAGGTCGCCTTCTCTTGCGGCACGGATGAGCGAGTGTTCGTCCATGCCTTATTTATACTTTTCAGCTGTTACAAGCCTGTCGCAGGGATGTCACAGTTTTGTAACCCCGTAATTTGCATTCCATAGTCGGTTATATCACCAGGAGGGTCTGCTTTTCTTAAGTTCACAGATTTGACGGATGACACGGATAAACACGAATTTTCAAAAGATTTCTTCTGTGACAGTCCGTATCTTCTGGGTTACGTGTTCGCGACGATATCATGGAGAGGCCTGGCGTGGTTATCAGGCCAGCAGGAAATGATTTTTATGACTTGAAACTCCATCTCATGTTACCGGATATGGGGAACCAGCCAAGTTCTTCCTGGCCCAAGGTTCTTGAAACGCTACCCGAGTCTTGAAAGTGTACCAAGTTTGCCTGTCAAAAGACACTTTGATCGCTAAAAACAAAGCTTATAGTGACCGCCATTGGGAAGACATGATGGCAGAGCCCATCTCCGTCCTCTACTATTACAGAAGAGCAACTCGCACGGGGTATTGCCACAGGAATATCCACCAACCTCTCAAAATGCCTGACCTTCCCATTAGGCAATGCTCGTTTGATGCTTAATCGCAACTTTGTTTGTTGGCAATGAAGACCAGATCTATTGCTCAGTTTTTACACTGCAGGTCAGGCAATTCAGAACCCGGCTAGTGGCTTTTCGCTATATTCCAAAACCTTTATGGCACAGCACAGAAGGCAGAATTACTCTGGGAAATGGCCATGCAAATAACCTGTCTTTGCGAAGCCGAATAGGGCCCAAACTTTACCACCACCACATCATCAATGACCTTCACGCTTCCAGCAGCAGGCCAAATTGTCATCTCTGCGGAAACAGGAATCAACCCAGCCCTATCTTGCAAGGGTAGAGGCTGCAATGCCGGGTATCCCATAAGTTGCAAAAAGGCCGCCACCCTGCCAGGATCTCCTCCTCCCCATTCAAAAAACGAAGCACCAAAGGTCTCAATCTTTGGCATGGACGGCATGGACGGACGCGCATAATATCCGACCACCTCAATATAGTGTAATTCCTGAACACCTGCTTTCACGCGTGTTGTTTCAATGGCATCAATCAAACGGGTCGCAAAGGAACGGTCCTCCTGCAAAGCCAAATAGGAAGATGCAAAAAGTTGATTATTGGATATCACAAAATAGTAAACACAAATACCTGACAGAACTGAAACAAATAATCTATAGTTATTTGAACGTCCCATCATTCCCAACAAGACGCTCCCAGAAAAAGCAATAGGGACCGCCAATAAGAAACGCATGCTCATTTGCCCTTTCATCAGCAATCCACTAGCAAAAGGTAGAAACAAAATCCCAAAAGCAAGCAGAAATCCAAGCGTCTTCTGAACGTGAGTAAGTCTCAAGATATCCAAGAAAAAGCTTGCAATCGAGACCAATAATAAGATGCCCATGATCCAGATATCAAATGTATATAAGGATTTTGCGCCGAAATAGACTGGTAGCATTAAGTGATGGAGCACCTGGAATAGTGCGTCCAATGGGTGCTTCAGAAAGAAGACCAGATCGAATTGACCAGCAATATAGGGATCAACCTTTAATTTCAATAGAAATAAAAAAATCTGCAAAATCAAGTCATAAGCAACATAGGCAACTAGAAAGACAAGGACAAAAATAAAACCATCCTTAAGAAGGAAGATGCGATCGCGCATCAAGACGATCAACAAGTACACCAAGAAAGAGCTAAGAATAACCGGGAGAAACCCCTGATATATCGAAAGAGCAAAAGCGATGGGCAAAACAGCGAACCATCGTTTCGAACCACCCTTGACAAATATATATATACCCAGGGATATGGAAAAAAGTCCAATCCCGATGGCGTAATTGAAAGTGGAAAAGGTATATACAGATGCCATAATCGGGAAGGTCATATAGAGCGCACCAACAATAAACTGCTCAAATTTCGAATAAACCCCCCAAGCATTCAGCAATACCAGAATTGCGCCCACTTGAAACACAAGGGTCACGAACAGGGGAACAAATGGGATGATTGTCTTTGGCATTACCAGGACGTTTAATAGATAAATCCCCCAACGACCTTGTTGAATCCATGCAAGTAATGCACCAGAATAAGTGGAATGAATTTCCTCATCAATTGTCAGATTGAAATTGAATAGTTCGAAACCGTAGGCCATGACCGCAAGTATGGCCAGGCCAGAGATCAATGGTAGGTTTCCTCTGACATACTCAAATAATCTCAAACAGGCTATTTCCAGGAATTTCGATGGCTGTGTATGAATGGTTTTCAAAGGCGGTGTGTGCATGGGTATATTTCCTCCTATATTTAGACCGCTTGTAGAAGTCGCAATGATGTGAGATCAAAATTATAAATTACTTCTTGTCAGTATACCAAAGTCAGTAATGATTGATTAACTCAACCCGGCTTTGGCAATCTCCCAAAGTCTTGCAGCCTTTTCAATGACTGTGAACATCCACTAAAAAGTTTCACACTAGGCACTGTCTGGGTACTTGGAGTCGCTATTTTTTTACAAGAGGTCCAACAAAGTCATTGAGACATTTTCAATGTTTTTCGCCCAATTCTTCAAACGAAGGTTAATTATTCTACTTCTTAATCGGTAACCGCATGGTGAAGACCGTTCCGCGCGGATTGTCGAGGCTGCTGCGGACGGTCAGGTCGCCGCCGTGCAGGGTGACGATGCGGTGGACCAGGGCCAGACCCAGGCCGCTGCCTTCCACGCCGCGCGCATTGGTGCCGCGATACAACTCCTCGAAGACCTTGCCCAAATCCTCGGGCAGGATGCCCATGCCCGAATCCGCCACTTCGATGACGATGGAGCGTCCCTCCACCCGCGCGCGCAGTTCCACCGATTCCTCGGCGGCCGTGAACTTGAGCGCGTTATCGAGCAGGTTGTACACGCCCAGGCCGAGCAGGTCGCGGTCGCCCGTCAACGTGGGCATGGGCCAGGGCACACGCGAGATGAGCAGCTCCACTTTGCGATGCTCGTAGGCAGGGACCAGCGCCACGGCCTCGACCATTTCGTCGAGCAGCAGCGGAATGTCCACGGGCAGGCGTTCGAGCGGACGTTCCTCCAGGTCGGAGAGCTTGCGCAAATCCGCCAGCAGGCGGCTGAGGCGCTCAGCGGCGCGGGAGGCATTCTCGGCGGCGCGCTCACGCTCCTCCACGAGGCGGGCCTCACGCAGGTTGACCAGGGCCGTGCGCAGCCCCGTCAGCGGGTTCTTGATCTCATGGTCGAGGCGGCGGATGAACTGACGGCGGCTCTCCTGGTTCATCACATCCACCTGGTCCATCCACTTCTCGGCTTCGCGCTGTTCGCGGGCCGCGCCCAACAGGGCCATGCCCACCAGCAGTGAAAGGAAGAAGCCGACCAGGAAGGCCACCATGCCAACATCCATTTTGAAGACCAACAGGGGGACAGGCGAGAAAAAGACCTGCGCAATGACGGAGGCCAGGAAACCGATGAGGACAGGGATGACGGCGATCCACCAACCGCGGAGTTTCATGCGTTATTCCCCTCTCACATCCGCAATGAAACGATACCCTTCGGCAGGGACGGTCTCGATGTAGCGCGGCTCGGCGGGGTCGTCTTCGAGCGCGCGGCGCAACTCCGCCATGCGCGTGTCCACGGTGCGCGTGCCCGCGGGGTACTCCCAGCCCCAGACCGACTCAAGCAGGCGTTCGCGCGAGACGGCCTCATCGGGATGGGTCATCAAGTATTCCAACACCGAGAGAGCCTTGGGCGTCAGGTCGAGCTGTTTGCCTTTGATCGTGGCGCGGCGCGCGCGACGGTCGAGGGTGAGGTCGCCCGAAGTCAGGGTCCACGCGGCGGAGAGGGAGCGTTCGCCCGGCCTGGCACGCCGCAAGACGGCGCGCACGCGCGCCAGCAGTTCGTGCGGATCGAAGGGCTTGTTGATGTAATCGTCGGCGCCTTCTTCGAGGGCCAGGGCGCGCTCGGAGGATTCACCCACCTGGGTCAACAGGATGGTGGGAGTCCAGACGTTGGCGCGGCGCAGACGGCGCAGGGTCTCGCGGCCGTCCATGCGCGGCATGAGCACATCCAGGATGATCATGTCCGGGCGGTGGGCCTGGGCCTTCTCCAGCGCCGAGAGACCGTCCGAAGCAACCAATACGTGGAAGCCCGCGCGTTCGAGGAACGGGGCGAGGCTGTCCGCGATGGTCGGGTCATCGTCAGCGAGGAGCAGGAGGGGGCGTTCGTGGGTCATGGCAGGGGTTGAGAAAAGGCCTGGTCACGAGGACCAGGCCTTCGTCCAGTAAAGATCGGGAAATTACGGAGTAGCCGTGGGAGTGGGTGTCTCCGAGGGCGGGACCGTGGTATTGGTCGCCGTGGGTGGGACGGTCGTGTTGGTGGCCGTCGCGGGCGCAGTCGTCGCGGTGGGCGTGCCCGTCAACGGCAGGGTGGCCGTGGCGGTCGGCGGGACCGCTGTGGCAACCGACGGATTGTAGATAATGGGGCCCGTCCACAGGGCGCGGTCCCCCACGGGCGAACCCGTGGCCAGGATGGTCAGAATGAACTTGACGTTCTGCCCAACCAGCGGGGTCAGGTCCACATCGGCGTTGTAGACCTGGCCTTCATACTTCTCCACGAAGGCCCACAGGGTCTGGATGCTGCCGCTGCCGATCTGGTAATCGAGGCGGAAGACGACGTAGCAGTTGGAGGCGCCGTTCTCACAGCCGATGGTAGCGCGGAAGCGGTCGCCCGCCTTGACGGTATAGGGCGGGAAGAAGCCCTGGATGTACCCGTTGTTGACGTTCTGCGGGACGGTCAGCAAGGCTGCGCGCGAGTCGGTGGTGCCGTTCTCGAGCTTGGGAGCGGTCTGCTTGATCATGAACCCGCGGGTGTCACCCTCGGAGCCCGGGCAGGGCAGCTGGCCCGAGCCGCTGTACCAGACCGCCGCGCAGGCGTTGGCCGCGAAGTCGAACGAGGAGCCCGCCACTGGGGTGGACGGAGTGGACGGCGTAGTGGGTGTGTTCGGAACCGTGCCTGTGCCCGACACCTTGATGTCGACCCACCAGGACTTGGTGCCGCCCGTGCCGATGCCGAAGGGCACGCCACTGGCGTTCTTGAACTTCCAGTAGCCACGGTAACTGCCCGCGGTGGTCGGTGAGGTCAGGTTGATGGTGATGTCCACGGTCTGGCCGGGGGCCACGTTGGTGGGCATGGCAGCCGTATCGGGGCCGCCCATCTTCTCGCCGCTGTCGAACATGAGCGAGTAGCCCGTGGTCCAGGTGCAGGTGCCGATGTTCTTCAGGCGCCAGGTCTTAGTGAAGGCGATGCCAGGCGCGAAGGCGGTGCCGTCGGGGACGGTGACATCCGCGATGAACTGGGCACGGTCACAGGCAGCAGGCGGGACGGTGGCGATCTTGGTGGGGGTCGGCGTGGGCGGCGTGCCCGTCACGGTCGGCGTGATGGTGGGAGGCGTGACAACACCCGCGCGAGCGATGATCGGGTTGCCCCACAGGGCACGGTCCCCCGAGGGAGAGCCGTAGGCAAAGTTATACAGGATGAACTTGACATCCTGGCCCGCCAGCGGACTCAGGTCGAGGTTGACGTTGTAGGTCAGGCCCTCGTATTTCTCGCGGAAGGTCCAGTACGTGGTGACCGCGCCCGAACCGATCTGGTACAGCAGGCGATACTCGACGTAACAGGTGGTCGCGCCGTATTCACAGCCGATGGTGGCCTGGAAGCGGTCGCCGCTGTTGACACGGAAGGCGGGATAGATGCCCTGGACGAAGCCGTTGTTCAGGTTGTTCGGGCTGAACAACAGACCCGCCTGGGCCGAGGTCACGCCGGTCTCGAACTTGGGATTGTCCTTCTTGAGCACGAAGCCGTTGGCCGAGCCGTCGGTGCCCGGGAACGAGAGGGCGCCCGCACCACTGGTCCAGGTGGCCGAAGCCGCGTTGGCGGTGAAGTCGTAGCCCGCACCCGAGGTCGAGGTCACATTGATCTCGGCCCAGAAGGCTTTGTTGGCGGTGGTGCCGATGCCAAAGATCACGTTCGAGGCATTGCGCAGCTTCCAGTAACTGAAGTAATGCCCGGCCGAGCTGGGCGTGGTCATGTCAATCGACAGGTCCACGGTCTGGCCGGGGGCCACGTTGATCGGGAAGTTGACCGCACTGGGCGCACCGAACTTCTCGCCACTGTCGAAGACCAGCGAATAACCCGTGGTCCACGTGCAGGAGCCGATGTTCTTCAAGCGCCAGGTCTTCTTGAAGGCCGCGCCGGGCGCAAAACTGGTGCCGTCAGGCACGGTCACGTCGGCCACGAACTGGGCCCAGTCGCAGGTCGAGGCGGCGGAAGCGGGAGTGGGCAATCCCGCCGCGGGAACCAGCGACAACAACATGGCCATCAAAAGTACAAAAGAAAAAAGTTTCAACTTGGAACGCATAGGGATTCTCTCCTTCTACATACTACCTGCATTGTGACGGAATTACAGGTTAAAAAGTTCCAACATTTGACTATACGCCATGCCTAAGTATAACTTTTCTCTAACAAATGTTCAATATGTAGGGGTAGCCAATTCTTACCAATTTTTCATCTACCGCACTCGGCCACATACCTGCCCTGGCGGGCAGTGCCAGGGAATTGCACTTTCCCGCCTTTGAAAAAGCGCAATTTGTGACCGTGGGTATTTTATAATGAGGAAGATGCCCCGCACCATTCTGCACCTCGACCTGGACGCTTTTTTCTGCTCTGTGGAAGAAACCCGCAACCCCGACCTGCGCGGGAAGCCCTTTGCCGTGGGCGGCAAGCCCGATGAACGCGGCGTGGTAGCCTCCTGTTCGTACGCCGCGCGGCAGTTCGGGGTGCGCTCGGCCATGCCCATGTCGCGTGCGGTGCGGCTGGTGCCCCATCTGATCATCGTCCCCTCGCGGCATCGGTTGTACGGCGAAGTCTCGGAGCAGGTGATGGAACGCCTGCGGAACCTGACTCCGCTGGTAGAGCAGATCTCCATCGACGAAGCCTTCCTCGACCTTTCGGACCTGCGCGACAAGGACCCCCGTCAGATCGCCCTGGACCTGCAGGCGGGCATCCGCGACGAATTGGGATTGCCCTGCTCAGTGGGGATCGCGTCGAACAAACTGATGGCCAAGATTGCCACCGAGGTCGGGAAGAAAGGCGCCAAGAAGGGAGCTCCGCCCTTCGGCCTGACCCTCGTCCCCGCGGGACAGGAGGCGGCCTTCCTCGCGCCGCTGCCCGCAAACATGCTGTGGGGCGTGGGCCCGAAGACCGAGGCCAAGCTGGCCGAGTTGGGACTCCACACCATCGGCGACATCGCCGCCTGGCCCGAAGCGGACCTGGTGCGCCGTTTTGGCGAGAACGGCCGCGAGCTGGCGGCCCACGCGCGGGGACAGGACGAGCGTCCCATCGTGACCGAACACGAGACCAAGTCCATCAGCCAGGAGACGACCTTTACGCGCGACGTCTCGGACGACAAGACCCTCGAAAGGACCCTGCGCGAACTGGCGGCGGAGGTCGGCCGTTCGTTGCGCAGGAACGACCTGGCAGGCAAGACGGTCAAGATCAAGATCCGCTGGCCCGACTTCACCACCCTGACGCGCCAGACCACCCTGCCCCAACCCACCGACAACGACGAGGAGATCGTCAAGACCGCGCTGAAACTGCTGCACACCGTGCGCAAGCCGCGCCAGGCCGTGCGCCTGATCGGCGTGGGCGTCAGCGGACTTGGCGCGCCCGTCCGTCAACTGGGATTATGGGACGGGGGCTCAGAGAAGTCGCGCAAACTGCAGGAGGTGGTGGACCAGTTGCAGGAGAAGTACGGCAAGGGAGTCATCCATCGCGGGGAGTCGTGAAGCGGACCGAATCTAGCGGCAGGAAATGGTATTTGAAGTTTGCTGTAAGGCATGCTCCCCTCTACTACACTTCGAGGGTGCTACGTGAGGATGAAATCTGCGTCTCGTGGCCGTTCTAATATTTGGATTTCGCTATACAATCAAAAGATATTCATTAAGAGAATGGAGTTGAGATGCATCCAAAATTTGAAAGAAAAGGCCGTTTTGTTCTGGCAATATGGATAATCATTTTGGCTGGAGCCTGCACACCCCAAAGCAATTCATCAACTACAACTCCAGCAGCTACAGTCATTTCTGTCCCTCCTGAATGGTTCATACAGTGGCTGGAAAACCCAGCATGCTCACCACCATGCTGGGAATCGATAACACCTGGTATCACATCTTTAAACGATACTTCTAACTTTCAACAAAAATACCCAAGCGTATATTTAAAAAAAACAAAAGGACAGTTCTATAGTATTAAGTGTCACTCTAGACCTGGCATATGAGCATGTGCCAACCAAGTTAATTATCAATAAATATGGTCAACCAGATTATGTCAGGTTGTATAAATGTGATCCTGGTGCAGGCTGCGAAACACATGTCATATATGAAAAGTTAGGCATGGTGATGAACTTGTACCTCCCTGATACAAATAAACAGGAAAACTGGAGCGCTGAAATCTCTCCAGAATCGAACATCTTCAGGGTTTATTTTATTGAAACAGGATTGGATAGCTATTGGTACAACTTCCCTCCTGCTCCTTATAAAATAGACAAATGGGCGGGTTATGGTGTTTATTCTGATGGATGAGGAGAACTTGCTGCCGCTAGTTTGTTTATTATGCCATCAAAAGATTTTGAGCTTTTACCCTTTCGGACACATGTCCGCGCCTTGTTCTGCAACACCACATCCAGCATCAATGCCAGGAGCCGCCAGGTACATGCTTATGGTTCAGGTTGTACAGCACACAGCACTCACCTCGCCAACTCCACCGCCGCACGGAAGGTGTTGTAGGCGCTCCCCATCTCCTCCGCCTGGAAGCTGACCCGCGTCCCTTCACGGCGCAGGCTCAGGGCATCACTTCGGCCTCATGTTCTATCGCGAGCATCCCGCAAAGGGACAATGCCATGATGGACAGAGCGGCTATCAATGCAGAATGACTCTAATCAATGCCTGGCAAGCCTCAAGTGCAAATAGATGGGGGAGTAACCCTCAGCTACAGCTGGTAGTTATCATCACGACGAGGGTACCGATTGTAATGGCCATGGAAAAATCTATTACGATTTATGTTCAAAATATGCAGTCTAGGGCTACAGGTAGTGAACGGGAGAGTTAAAATGAAGCTCATACAATATACGCTGAAAAAATCCATACGAGGGCTTTGCTGATAGTTTTATGTATACTGTCGATTATATTGGGATAGGCGGGGCCAATGTATATACCGAAGAGAAGACAGTAGTATATTCTCAGTTCAATTTTTTATTATCGATATCCGCATTCCTTTGCTCACGGTCGCTAGTAAAAAGGATTCATCCAATGAACAATCCCATGCTGCGCAAACTTTTGCTTGCTATTTATGTTGTATTACTCGTCTCGTGCAATGCGTATCCATCTATAACCCAAAGCACGCCAATACCACTTCCCTCACTCACTTCAACCGATTTAACATTTCGCTATAATTGGAAAACGAACTGGCTGAATGACGCTACTTGTACGCCGCCTTGTTGGGAAGGTATTACACCAGGTCGAACTTCATTGCAAGATACAATGGAAATACTCGCGAAGCTGCCGGGCGCCAAGACCATGAGCCTGACGAAAACTGGCGTGCAGTGGGCAGGAAGTCAATCATATAATGGATATGCAGAGACTGAAGCTGGGAATAATATTATTCTGTTTATCTCAATAAGATTTAACCACAATCAGAATATCAGCCTTGAAGAAGCTCTAGGCGTTTTCGGCGAGCCCATAAATATTCAGTCTAACAATTGTGTTCATGGCGGTTGCGATGTATTCATGATTTATCCAGAGACCGGTCTGGCATTAATGGTTGTGTCGCCATCCATGGGCTACACAGTAGAGATCGACAAGTCATCTGAAATACAGGGGTTGGTATTTTTCAATCCTGGAATCGACAACTATTTGAAGATTGTACCTTTTCAAGGTTTCGAGGTCAGAAAATGGGAGGGATATGAAACTTACCAAGAATAATTCCCTTTTCAAATTTAGCCGACGCGTAAAGTTTGTCATTTGTCAATCTTCACTTCAACTGCATTAGGGATATTCATCCAAGGTGCGCCGCATGACCCTGCCCCCCGCAACACCTTTACGGGACAGTACTGCTATAGCATCCCCTTTGGGGACATGGACGCCCCACCACCAGCGGCGTGACCGAGGGTCCTTCGACAGGCTCAGACATCGCTTTGGCCTGATGTTCTATCGCGAAGCATCCCGAGCCGCTTTGCGGCGAGTGGACAACGCCGTTGGTATGACCCGCCCTCGGCAGGTTTGCCCAGGCGGATACGATTGTTCCTGGCGGAGCGCAGGGATATGATCGCTATGCGTATGTGAGCAACAATCCAATAAAATTATCCGACCCTTCAGGCCATAAGTGTGTAGGTAATTCAGACGAATGCTTAAATGATGATGGAACAAGGGGTGCTGGTTTTACTGGAGGTAATACAAAACCGAGGCCTAATGATGGTTGTGGTTTTGACATCAGAACAAGGTGCGGCGGCAGAAATGAAGCCCTAGAAATTGCATTAGCCCTTCTAGATTGGTCTGGATTATATAACTATGGAGTTGCGACCGGGAACGTAACCCTGTATAAAAACCTGGGTTTCGAAATATATGGAGGTATTAGAATAAGTGGGCAAGTCGGAGTGATTGACGCAAACGGTTCGCCGCTCACTTATACTCTTGGACCAAATGGCATAAGCATTAGGGATAAAATTACTCTGTCTAATGGCTTAGCAGCTAACTACACTTCACGTGGCAATTTTGGCTATTCTAAAACATTGACAGGCACTAAACTAAGCTCTCTTACTGGATGGGATTTTACCCCATGGAATATGTCAACTACTTCGCGCGCACAAATAACCTCAGGAAATGTAGGCGTTCAAGGCAGTGTTACTATGGGGTTTTCAGCAAGACCTGATACAGTTAACAACTGCGGCAGCTGCTGTTGGTTTGCCAGCATTAGCGATTAAAGCAGCCCCAGCGTTAATTGCATTTGGGCTGGTAGTGCAACAAGCCTCCTCTGGCGGAACTTGTCCGGCAATTTTATGTCACTAATAAGAAGGTCGAAAAATGTTAGAAAACGCTAAACTCGCAATGAAAAAGAAAAAATTTACTGAATCTCTTGAAATATTTTCAGAACTATATCAACAGCAACCTTATAGCATGGAGGCTCTGGAAGGTATTTCCAAAAGCTACTTCGGGCTGAGAAAATTTGATAAGGCAATAGATGTATGCAATCAGGCCTTATCAATTAATGGAAATACTGCCTGGCCCCATGTTGTCAAATCGTATATTCTATTTATTCAAAAAAATTTTACTGCATGTAAAGAAGAAGCACAAATTGCATTTAATATTTCCTCGCAGGATTGGGAAGCAACTTTTTGGTGGGGCAGCGTTTTATGTCATCAAGGGAATTTAGACGAAGGTGTTAGCCTATTAGAAAAAGCTGTGTTACTAGAACCCGATGAATTGTCTATATATAGAAATTTATCAACTGCTTATTACAAACAAAAGAATCATGAAAAATACTACTGGTCATTGGAAGGAATAAATAGAATCAAACCCAATGTATTTTTATCCTTATTAATTTATTTTGGTAGAAAAATCAAGCTTAATAAGTGGCATTAACCTGCTCCCCAAAAGTAGGTATTTGATTCTATTTTTGATAACATGATTTACAGCGGGATACTTATCCCACGTTGCAACGCGAAGTCATAGATCTGGCAGAAAGGCTTTTATTGAATGGATGGGAAGACTAATCCCCCTGTCTGGCTCAAGCCAGGCGCATTGGTCAAGGCACAACACTGGTATGGCGTGGTCGAAGATGTAGCGGTCTCGGAAAACCGCGTCATGGTCTTCATCAAATCCCCCAAAGGCGTGGTGCGCGCCCAGCGCGACGCGGCAGAATGGTTGGAATATCTCGAAGGCCAGATCGTCCCTGCTGAACTGGGGTACCCACCGTTTTTTCCAGTGGATAGGACACACCATGAATAATAAGGGTTTGTCGAATATTATTTCACTTTTTATTTCGACATTACTAGGGCTATTTGGTATTAGTGTTTCTCTTATTAGTATCATTACAAACAACCAACAAGGCCCTGTTAACCTAGTTATTGCCATCCTTTTTGGATTGATACTAAGTGCTTGTACATTAAAAATAGAACAAATTCATTATGGAAAATATCGTCAAAAAAACAATGAAGGCATATACATAACAACAAACTACCCCAAATTATTTAGTATTGGTTTGGCAATATTAATGATAATATTCCGCTCAAATATATTGGTTCTTAATTATATTGTTTTAGCAAGCGGTGTCTATTTTATTGCACTGGGAATCTTGATTTTACTCATCATGATAAGTCATAAGGAAGTTGTGATAGGTTAATTACAATCGGAAATTTGTTGTGAGTTAAGCTTTTTAGACCGAGTCTAGGGTAGTTTTGGGCAATCTTGTATTCATCCGTGGCTCAAGCGAAGCTTTTTTGGTTTCGTCGCTAATTATTTTTCAAAAAGCGTAACTTTAGAGCCAATTTTGCTAAAGCTTTAAGAAATAACCTTTGGTATCTATACGCGCCAGGCAGTGTAAATCACCCTGCCAATTTCACCGCGCGGAAGGTGTTGTAGGCGCTCAGCATCTCCTCCGCCTGGAAGCTGACCCGCGTCCCCCATCTCCACTCACCCCATAAAACTCATCCTCAAATCTAAGCGGATATACCGAACTCGGTCACAAATTGCACTACGTAGTGGTGGAAAGTGAAATTTGTGACCGTGGGTATTATATGTCATAATTTGACATATATCCGCTTTATACTTTCATCGAAAGACAATCCATGACCAACGTCGCCACCCGCCTGATCACCTTGATCCTGTTGCTGCAAAACCAGCCCAACCAAAAAGCCAGTGAACTGGCCGAACGGCTGGGCGTCTCGGTGCGCACGCTGCATCGCTACTTCGAGATGCTGGACGAGATGGGCATCCCCGTCTACGCCGAGCGCGGGCCCTACGGCGGCTTCTCGCTGGTGCGCGGATACAAGCTCCCGCCGCTGGTCTTCTCGATGGAAGAGGCGGTGGCCGTCTATATGGGCGCCAGCCTGATCCGCGAGGCCTGGGGCGAACTCTACCGCGAAGCAGCCCAAAGCGCGCTGGCCAAGATCGAGAACCTTCTGCCCAACGACCAGCGTGCAGAGATCACCTGGGCGCGCCGCTCCCTCGTCAGCACGGAATTGACCCGCCCCGACCTGGCCAGCCTGCCGCCCTTGATGGAACAACTTCGCGCGGCAATCCACGAACAGCGGCGCATCTCGGCCCTGTACCAGAACCAGGTCGACGCCGAGCCCACCCGCCGCCGCATCGACCCGTATGCGCTGGTCTTCCGCGCGGGCTGGTGGTACCTGGTCGGCTATTGTCACCTGCGCGCAGCCCTGCGCACCTTCCGCGTGGACCGCATCCAGAAATTAAATCTGCTCGACGCGACCTTCGAGGTGCCCGACGATTTCGACGTCCACGCCTACCTCGAAGATGAGTTCAAGAACCAGCCCCTGATCCGCGCGCGGCTGCGCTTCGCCCCCGAAGCCGCCGCCCTCGTGCAAAGCAGCCGTTCGACCTGGGACTCGGTCCACGAGAACGAAGACGGCAGCGCCGATGTGACCCTCTCCGCCCCCGACCTGCCCTGGCTGGCTTCCATGACGATGAGCTTTGCAGCCTGGGTGAGCGTGCTCGAACCGCCAGAACTAAAGGAGATGGTCCGCGACTGGGCGCAGGCCATCCTCGATAAAACAAAAGTCTAAAAGAAGATTCGCTGGTGATAAGGAAATTGCTTCTCGCAGACTCGCAATGACATCACGAAAGAAAGGATATTTCCATGAAGACCCTCGACCTCAAGAAAGAACTCAAAGCCTACTACCAACCCTCGGCCAAAAAGCCCACGATCCTCCAGGTGCCACGCTTCCAATTCGCCATGATCGACGGTGCCATCGAGAAAGGCAGCGAACCAGGCCTGTCGTCTGACTTCGCAGAAGCCACCCAGGCGCTATATGGGATTGCGTACACGCTCAAGTTCGCGCTCAAGAAACGCAAACAGGATCCCATCGACTACCCCGTCATGGCGCTGGAGGGATTGTGGGGGGTGACGGACGGCCACTTCGACATCACCGTCAAGGACAACTGGAACTACACCCTGATGATCCTCCAGCCCGAGGTCGTCACCGCTGACCTGTTCACGGAAGCCATCGAGCAGGTGAAGAAAAAGAAAGGCGACTCGCCCGCCCTGTCCAGGGTGCGGCTGGAGCATTTCGAGGAAGGGTTGTGCGTGCAGGTCATGCACATTGGACCCTACGCCACCGAACCCGCCACCATCGAGTCGATGCGCGCCTTCGCTGCCGAGCAGGGCTATCGTGACCGCGTCGGCCCGAACGGCAGACACCACGAGATCTATCTGGGCGACCCGCGCAAGGCGGACCCCGCCAAAATGAAGACCGTGCTGCGGCATCCCATCGAGAAGATCTAGGGATTAGCCATGAACCAGCCCTTTCAGACCTTGATGCGTGACCTGGGCTCGACCGATGACAAGATACGCTTGCAGGCGATGCAGAGCCTGCTGCAAGCCACGGAAACCCAAGTGGATTGGGTCTATGAAGCCTGGGATGCGCTGCTCGAAAAACTGGATGAGGCGAATTCCTATCAACGCTCGATAGGCATCCAACTTTTGTGCAACCTGGCAAAAAGCGACTCGGAAGATCGTCTTGCCGGCATCCTGGACCGCCTGCTCCGCCACACGAAAGATGAAAAGTTCATCGTTTCGAGACAGTGCCTTCAAAATATCTGGAAAACGGCGACAAATCCGCCCAATCGCAAAAAGATCGTGGCCCACCTGGAACTGCGTTTTACAGAGTGCGTCGATGAAAAACACTATAATCTACTGCGGCAGGACATCCTCCATTCTTTGCTGTCGCTTGCAAGAATAGAAGACGACGACACGCTCTTAACCAAAGCACGGGCGCTCATCGCCCTGGAGCAGAATCCAAAGTACCAGAGGCAATATGAAGCCTTATTCAAGAAAGGATGAGGCACCATGAAGATCACAACAACCATTCCTGTTCTGATGATGGCTCCCTGTGGAATCACCTGCGCCGCCTGCTATGCCCACGTGCGCAAGAAGAATCCCTGCCCGGGCTGCCGCAGCCTAGAGGCGGGCAGGCCAGGCTATTGCGACCGCTGCAAGATCAAGAATTGTGCCGACGGGCGCGGAATCGACCTGTGCTTCCAATGTTCCGATTTCCCCTGCGCCCTGGTCAAACACATCGACAAACGCTACCGAACCAGCTACCAGATCAGCCTGATCGAGAACGGATTACGCGCCCGCGCCGTGGGTGTGGAACAACACTTGCGCGAGGAACAAACCCAATGGACCTGCGCCGAGTGCGGCGGGACCGTTTCCCTGCATAACAAAACCTGCTCCGAGTGCGGAAGGAGTCTCTCTTGAATTGCTTTTACCATCCCGACCGTCCCGCTGTTGGATCCTGCAAACACTGTCAGCGCGGATTATGCACCGAATGCACCGCCCTCGTGGAGGATGTGCTGGCCTGCAAAGATCGCCACGAAGGGCAGGCCCGCGCGGAACTGCAGCTGACAGCGCGCAGTCTGTTCCAGTCCCAGCGCATGGGGGCAGCCTACTTGCGCAATGCCATCTTCTACGGTTTGGTCGGTGTCCTGTTTGCGGGCTTCGGCTGGATGCAGTTGCGTTTCCTCGGCTTACAGGCGGTCTTCTTCATCTTGATCGGCGCCTTCCTTCTGTACGCAGCCATCGCAAATTATCTGGAAAGCAGGAAGCATAAATAGAAAATAGGGTTCCCCATCAAAAGGTATTCGCCCGCTGCTCAGATTAAAAAATCCTCATCCCCAGCTGGCAGATAATATGAAACCCACGGCGCGCAACGGCGTATAAAAAGGTAGACATCACGAAAGGAGTTCAACATGAGCGAGACCTACAAACCGCTGACTCGCAGCGCCAGCAATACCATGATCGCGGGCGTATGCGCGGGCCTGGCCGACTATCTTAACATCGACCCGACCGTCGTGCGCCTGCTGTTCGTGCTCGGTTTCTTCCTCACGGGACCTGGAATCTTCCTGGCCTATCTCATCATGGCCATCGTCGTCCCGTTGGAAAAGACCCTCCCGCAGTAAGGTCCAATCCAACTTTCCAGCCGCCAGAAATGGCGGTTGGTTTGTTTTTAGCGGGGGATCCCCTCGAATTTCATGTACAATTCGGGGGCCATGACATCCCAAGACCGAAGGCCCACTGCATGAAAGCCCTGTTCGCCCGCATCTTTACCCTGCCTCCAGAGAAACGCGTCTTCGGGCTGGATTTCCTGCGCGCAATAGCCATTCTGGCCGTCCTGCTCACCCACGGGGACTTGATCTTGTCGCTTGGCCAGCGCGGATGGTTCAGCACCGTCACAGGCCTGGCGGGCTCTCTGGGCGTGGAATTGTTCTTCGTACTGAGCGGATTTCTGATCGGTTCGATCCTGCTTTCCCTCGAACCCAAATTCCAGCGCCTGCAAATCCTGCCCTATTTCTGGCAACGGCGCTGGTTCCGTACCCTGCCCAATTATTATTTCTTTCTCCTGCTCTACATTGCCGCAACACTGGTCATCGCCAAACCCTTGCCCAACCTGTTGGAATATGCAACCTTCACTCAAAACTGGCTGTGGCCCCACCCGAAGTTCTTCGATCAGGCCTGGAGCCTGGCCGTGGAAGAATGGTTCTACCTGCTCTTTCCCATCAGCCTTTTCATCTTTTATCGCCTGACCAAGTCGTTCAATGCGGCCTTCCTGCTTTCGGCGGGACTGTTCATCCTGCTGCCGACCGCCATCCGTTTCAGTTGGGCCGCGGCGGGGCTGGGTGATTGGAGCGAGCAATTTCGCAAGGTGATGTTCGTGCGCCTGGACGCCATCATGTACGGGGTGCTGGCTGCCTGGACAAAGCGTACATATTCCGCGCTTTGGAAACGCGCGCGCTTCCCGCTACTGGGCGCGGGCATCCTCCTGTTGTTCACAGTCTGGGGTTATGCTTTCACGCAAGATTTCACCACCAGTATCTTCAACCGCACCCTGCTCTTCTCGTTTACCTCCCTTGGCTTCGCGTTGATGCTGCCTGCCTGTGACAGCTGGGAAACGCGCCGCGAAACCTTCGCCAGCACCTCCACCCGACTGATCGCGGTATGGTCCTATTCGCTCTACCTGAGCAACTTCCTGCTCGTCCAGGTGCTGACCAATCTCATGGAAGCCATCGGTCCCATGTCGCGCGCGGCCAACCTCGGCTTCCTGACCTTCTATCTGGTCAGCAGCCTGCTGATCTCCGCCCTGCTGTATACATTTCTCGAAAAGCCTGCCATGCAGTTGCGGGAAAAATTACCAAGAGTCTGATGCCATTGCGAGCCGCGGAACGGCAAAGCATTAGCGTGCCAGGGACAGGAATACATCCTCGAGCGATGCTTCGCCGCGCTCGATCTTCTCCACGCTTATACCTGCTTCCGTCAACAGACGCTGCATGGTCTCCTTCTGGACCTGGGAGCTGATCACGCGCAAGTGGTCGCCCGCCAGCCCAACGCGGTCCACACCCTCCACAGCGGACAACAGATCCAACCCGCGCTCGAGCGGCTGGGCGTACACCTCCCACACGTCACCCTGAATGATACTGCGCTTGAGCGCCGTGGGGGTATCCATCGCCAGGAGCTTGCCGGCCCGCATCACGCCGACGCGCTCGCAATACTCGGCTTCATCCATATAGTGGGTGGTCACCAGGATGGTCACGCCGTCCTCTGCCAACTCATAGATCAAGTCCCAGAACTCGCGGCGGGCAGTGGGATCCACGCCCGAGGTAGGCTCGTCGAGGAAGAGCAGTTTCGGTTCGTGGACCAGGGCAATCCCCAGCGAAAGACGCTGCCGCCAGCCTGTGGACATGTCCCTCGTCAGCGTGGACTCATGCCCCTTGAGGCCGACCAGCTCCAGGGTCCGCTGGATGCGGGCTTTGTCAGTGATGCCGTACACTCCCCCGTAAAAGGTCAAATTCTCCAGAGAGGTCAGGTCGTCGTAGATGGCAAACTTCTGCGACATGTACCCGACACGCGAGCGGACTTCCTCGCTCTGCGCGAAGACGTCGTAACCGAGAACGGTGGCCTGCCCTTCGCTGGGGGCCAGCAGCCCGAGCAGCATGCGGATGGTGGTGGTTTTGCCTGAACCGTTTGGGCCAAGATAGCCGACGATCTCGCCCGTGTGCACCTCGAAGTTAATGTGATCCACGGCGACGAAATCGCCGAAGCGGCGCGTCAGGTTTTGAACAGAGATGACGGTCTCAGTCATGGTTGGTCTCCGATAAGGCGATGAAGACATCCTCAAGCGCGGGCGGGATGGATCGCAGTTCGATCAACTCCGCACCCTGGGCAGTGATCCCGGCAGGCAGGCGCTCGATGACGGCCTGGGCGCGGCCCTCCTTGACACGCAGATGCAATTTGTCGCCGAAGGCCGCCACATCCTCCACATCTTCATCATGATGCGCCACATGACGCAAGGTGTTGATGGGCGAGCCACGCAATTCAAGCACGCGCTCTGCCAGGCGGGAACGCAGGTTGTAGGGCGTGTCCTCGGCAATGATGCGGCCAAGCTTCATGAAGCCTACACGATGGCAGCGCGAGGCCTCGTCCATGTAAGGGGTGGAGATAATGACGCTTACTCCGTCCTGAGCGGAGGACGAAGCGCTCTTTGCGAAGTCCGAAGTCGAAGGATGGTCTGCCCGCTGCGCTTCGACTACGCTCAGCGCGGGGGCCGACACCAGCTTGATCACCAACTGCCAGAAATCCTGACGGGTGACGGGGTCCACGCCCGTGGTGGGTTCATCGAGCAGCAACAGGCGCGGACGGGTGACCAGCGCCGAGGCCAGGCCAAGCTTCTGCTTCATGCCACCTGACAGTTGACCCGCACGACGATCCTTGAAATTCCCCAGGCCTACAAATTCGAGGATCTCCAGCGAGCGAGGCAGCCATTCGGTTTGGGACAGTCCGCGCACCTCGGCAAAGAAGCGGATGTTCTCCAGCACGGTCAGGTCTTCATAAAGGGAAAAACGCTGGGAGAGATAGCCGACCTGCGAGCGCGCCTGCTCGACCTGTTTCGAAACGTCAAAGCCGCACACGTTGATCTCGCCTTCATCTGGCCGCAGCGCACCAACCAGCAGGCGCATGGTGGTGGTCTTGCCTGCGCCGTCCGAGCCGACCAGGCCGTAGATCTCGCCCGGCTTGACATGCAGGGATACTCCATCCACGGCGTGATTGTCGCCGAAGGATTTGTGCAGGTTGGTCGCATTCACTAAAAGGTCGGTCATGGTTTCTCGCAAAGGATAAATCCTAATTGGGGTGGAGGATCACAAAGACTTCAGACTTCGCCAATTCTTCCAACTGCGCACGGCTGGGACGGCGGGGAAGTCCATGCGCTTTTTGCATGATGAGCCCGATCATCAACGGATGTCGCTGGAGGCGGACTTCCAGAAAATCGGCGAAGCGGGCTGGATCGGTCACGACTTCTGCTGTGGCTTGCAGACGACTGGCTCCCACATGCACTTCCACATGTGGATTCGACTGGAGGTTGCGCACCCAATCTGCCTTGAGGCCGCGTGCCGCACCGACGTAGTAGTCCACGCCGATCTTTTCGTATTGGAGCGGCGTCACCCGCGGCAACCCAGACTTGCGTCCCATGGTGGTCAACAGGAGGATGAACCTGCCGATGACGGGTCCCAGCCCGATCGCATACAGCACACGATGGATCTTTTGAATGGTCTTGATTCGGGTCCAGTCAATCGGCGGCATGAGAATCCTTGTTTCTACTTGAAGACTACATCCGCGGGCATGCCAATCTTCAATTTGCCATCGGGATCCTGCACACTAAGTTTGATGGCAAAGACAGTGCTGGAACGACCTTCCATGGTCTGGACATTGCGCGGGGTAAACTCGGCCTGATCCGCGATCTGGATGACGGTGGCCTTGAAGGTCACGCCAGGGAAGGAGTCTACAGTGACGGTGGCTTCCTGGCCAAGGCGGATCTCTCCGTAGCGATCCTCGGGGATGTAGACCGTAATGGTCAGGTCACTCAGTTTGCCGAGGACGAAAGCCGTCGCGCCCGGCTGGACAAATTCCCCTGGTTCGATGTTGCGGGTCAGCACCACGGCGTCCGTGGGGGCGGAGATGGTCAGCTTGGAGATCTGGGTGTCGATCAGGGCCAGGTTGGCCTCGGCCTGTTTGGCAGCGTTCAACGCCTGTTCCACGGCGGCCTTGGCCTGGTCCAAAGCGGCTTGTGCCACCTTGACGCCCAATGAGTTCTCACCCGTCTCCAGCATGGACAGGCGATTCTGGGCAGCCTGATACCGCTCCAGCGCCACCGAAAGTTCGGCGCGAGCCTGCAGAACGGCATCCGCCTGGTCGGTGTCGAGCAGGTCGTCATAGGCGGCCTGGGCATCGTCGAGTTCGGCTTTGGCAGCATCATAGACATCCTCGGCCGCGTTGATCAAGTCATCGGTACCCGAGAGTTGCTTGGCAATCCCAACGCGAGTGCGATAGCCAGGGGCTGCAGCGGGCAATGAGAGCGGCAAGGTGGTCGGGTCGACGGTGCCGCCGCTGGCCTGCGAACGACTGTACACGTCCAGCGCAGAGAGGAAGGCGATGCGGGCATTGGCGAGGCGCGTCTCGGCCTGGACGAAGTCCGCATTCTTCAAGTCCTTGACCACCGTGTCGAGATTGGTCTGGGCGGCGTCCACTTCCTGCGCGGCCGAGAGGATGCCCGCCTGGGCGGCGGCGATCTGCTCGTCGCGGGTGAAGTACCACTGCGGCTGGTCGAAATAGTTCGGCGTACGGGCGCTCCAGTCAGCAAGACGCGATTTCGATCCTGCGGCACGTGCATTGGTCAGGGTCACGTCGTATTGAGCCTGAGCCACCTCATAACCTGCCTGGGCAGTCTGGGCGGCGGAGTTGGCGGTGGTCAGCGCGGCGGCGGCGGCATCTCGTTGCGCGGTCAACAGGCTCGGGTCCAGGTGGAGGAGTGGATCGCCTGTCTTGACAGATTGACCTTCGTCGACCAGTACCTCGGTCACCTTGCCGGCCATCTCAGGGGCAAGGTTGATCTGCACGGCTTCGATGGTGCCCGAGGCAGTCAGGGATCCATTATTATTTCCAAGCACCTGACTGATGATGAAATAACCGCCGATGACGATCAGCAGGCCGAGGACAATGATGGCGGGAAGCGGGGGACGTTTGTGGTTCATGGAATACTCCTTGGGCTCCCCTCTCCTGTAAGAAGAGAGGCTGGGGTGAGGTAAGCTAATCGAGTCTCTTGTGGAAACGGAGAGCGGCGGCAGTCATGATGCCGACCGCAAATAGGGTCATGGCGATGACATCCGTCTGGATCATGGCCAGGCTGACATCTTTGAGCAGCAACGAACGGATGATGACCAGGTAATAGCGCAACGGCATCAGGTACGAGATCCAGCGCAGGACGGCGGGCATGGCTTCCAGGGGGAAGAAGAAACCCGAAAGGAAGATGCTCGGCAGCAGGGTCATCCACACGGTCAGCATGGCCTCCTGCTGGGTGTTGGCGATGGTCGAGGCGAATAGACCGATGCCCAAGCCCGTGATCAGAAAAACGATCGAGAGCAGGATGATCAGTCCCAGGTCACCGCGGATGGGCATGCCAAACCACCAGTGACCAACGGCCAGCACCTCCAGCGTGTTGAAGAAGCCAAGGATGACATAAGGCATCAACTTGCCGACGATCAACTCCCACGGGCGAATGGGCGTAACGATGAGCTGCTCGATGGTGCCACGCTCACGCTCGCGCACCACTGACGTGGCGGTGAGGATGGCGGCGATGGCGTACAAGATCATGCCGATCACACCTGGGATCATGAAGTAGGCGCTAATGAGATCCGGGTTGTACCAGACGGTAGTCCGCACCTCAACAGGCGGCTGGACCCGCAGGTTCATACCCGTGCGTGCGAAACGCTCGGACAGGATCCCGGTGGCATGCGCCTGGCTGATGAGCTTGGCTGCCGAAAGCGCCGTGGACGCGCTGGTGGGGTCCGAGCCATCGAGGATGAAGGCCACGGTGGCGTTGCCGTCGTTAAGGCGCTGGGCGTAATCGGGCGGAATGATGACCGCCGCCCGCGCCTTGCCTGCTTCGATCAGGTCCTGGATCTCGGCTTGTGAGTCGACCGAGTAGGCGATGCGGAAGTAATCCGCAGCGCGGTAGGCATCCAGCAGGGCGCGCGACTCCGTACTGCGGCTCTGGTCGAGCACGGCCAACGGCACGTTGCGCACGTCGTTGGTGGCCGAATATCCCAGCAGGAACAACTGCATGATCGGGATGATCAGCACCATGATCAACGTGCGCGTGTCGCGGAAGATTTGGATGAATTCCTTGCGGATGATGGACATTAAACGTGAATTCATGCGGTCTCCTTCAGAACGCCGTGGAGGAACAGATCCACGTAGGCGTCTGTCATGTTCTTGGGGATCAGCGGGCTGAGCACCGAATTGGACATGATCATGTCGGTGATGATGTAAGAGATGACCATCCCCAAAAACGAACGCATCAACACAACGGGATTGGTCACACGTAAATCCTTGCGCCGCTCGACGATCTGCTCGAAGACGGGCAGGATCTTTGGCGCCACTTCCTTCAACATGATCGCTCCGTGACCGCCATCGAATTCAACGAACTCGATCATCATCAGCTTGAGATAATAGGGCTCCCTGGACATCTCAGTGAGAACGACCTGAATGGCATTCTTCAGGAACTCCTCGGTGGTCGCGCCCTGCACTTCGAGGACCAGCGGAAGCACGCGTTTGTACGGATGCTTATCCACGATGATGGCTTCAAAAAGGTCTTCCTTGCTCTTGAAATGGTTGTAGATGCCCCCCAGGGCCAGGTTCGCGTGCTCTGCGATCTGCCGCATGGAGGTGGCGTGATAGCCCTGCTCCATGAACAGTTCAATGGCGGCATCCTCAATGGTCTGCCGCGTCAATTCGCCTTTGCTCAGGGTTTCATCCGACATAAGTTCTCCTAAAAATGAACGAACGTTCGTTTTTATTTTACGCAACTTGTACACCTTGTCAAGGCAAAAACATGACATTTTTTCACGTTGGGAGCGCTTTCAGTTACAATCCGACCATGCTTACCAACCTTGAAAAAGAAGTCAGGCAGAATCTCAAGTACAACCTCACCGTCAATTTGTGGGATGGCGGCCTGTTCGGCGTGGCGCTTGGGTTCGCCTCCTTCGGCACCATCCTGCCCCTTTTCGTCGCCACGATGACCGATTCCGCGCTGTTGATCGGCCTGGTACCCGCCATCCATGCCGTCGGCTGGCAGTTCCCACAATTGTTCATGGCCCAGCGCGTCGCCCGATTGCGCAAGTACAAACGCACGGTCCTGCTGACCACCCTCCACGAACGTTTTCCCTTCCTGGGGCTGGCCCTGGTCGCCCTGCTGATTCCGTTCATCGGGATCCAGGCCGCCCTCGTATTGACCTTCCTGCTGCTCATCTGGCAGGGACTGGGCGGCGGCTTCACCGCCAACACCTGGACCTCGATGATCTCCAAGATCATGCCGCCCGACTCGCGCGGCACCTTCTTCGGCTTCCAGAGCGCGCTCGCCAACTTGACCCTGAGCGGGGCCGCCGTGCTGGCAGGCTACCTGCTCAACGCCTTTGACTCCCCGCTCGACTTCGTGGCCTGCTTCCTGATCGCCTTTGTCTTCTTCTTCCTCTCCTGGTATGCACTCTCACTCACCCGCGAACCCGAGGACACCGAAAAGGTCATCCCCGAGACCCAGCCGCACTTCTGGCACGAGGCCCGCACCGTTCTCGCCCGCGACGTCAACTTCCGCTGGTTCCTCGGCGCGCGCTTCCTCTCGCAATTCGCTGTGATGGGCTTCTCGTTCTACATCATCTACGCCCTGCGCCGTTTCAGCATGGACCCCATCACCGCGGGCTTCCTGACCGCCACGCTCACTCTCTCGCAGACGGTGGCCAACGCGGGCATGGGGCTGCTTGGCGACCGCATCGGCCACCGCGCCATGCTCATCGCGGGAGCCGTGGCCGCCTTCGCCAGTTCCGTGCTGGCCTGGAACGCCCCCAGCCTGACCTGGTTCTATCCCATCTTCGTGTTGACCGGCCTGGCCAACGTCGCCATCTGGACCAACAGCCTGTCGATGACCGTCGACTTCGGCACCGAGGCCGACCGCCCGATGTACATCGGCCTCTCGCAAACCCTCACCGCCCCCGCCACCATCTTCGCTCCCATCCTTGGCGGCTGGATCGCCGACCTGGCGGGCTTCCAGCCCACTTTCTTCATCTCGGCCGCGCTTTCGGTGGGATTGTTCGCCATCCTGTTAATCTTCGTGAAAGACCCGCGCACACTGCACAAGGAGCAGCCATGACCCTCATTCAGGAAAAAGTCCAGCAAGCCATCGACATCCTCCAGCAACAGAAGATCGATCTGTGGCTGACCTTCGTCCGCGAAACCAGCGGCGTGCGCGACCCCGCCCTGGACCTGTTGGTGGGTCCCGCTGATTTGACCTGGCCCTCCGCCCTGATGCTCACCCGTCAAGGCGGGAAGCTCGCCATCATCGGCAACCTCGAAAAGGAGTCGCTCGAACGCCTGGGCGTGTACGATCCCATCCTTGGCTACGACACTGCCGTACGCGACCTGCTGCGCGACACCATTGTCCGCCTCGACCCACAAACCATCGCCGTCAACACCTCGCGCAACAACGTCCATGCCGACGGGTTGACCCACGCCATGTATGAGATATTGCGCGAGCACCTGGCAGGCACGCCCTACGCCGACCGACTGGTCAGCGCCGAGCCGATCATCAACTCCCTGCGCGGACGCAAGACTCCCGAAGAATTGGCGCGCATCCGCGAGGCCGTGCGCATCACCGACGAAATCTTCCAACAGACCTTCGACTACCTTCAAATCGGCATGACCGAGTTGGAGGTGGCCGACTTCATGCAGGCTCAAGTCCGCACGCGCGGATTAGAACTGGCCTGGCCCGCCGAGAATTGCCCCGCCGTCAACAGCGGACCCAACTCCCCCGTCGGCCACAGCGGCCCCACCGACATCCGCCTCGAACGTGGACATCTCCTGCACTTCGACTTCGGCGTCAAATACGAGGACTACTGCTCCGACATCCAGCGCGTGGCCTACCTGCTGCGTGAAGGCGAGACGGAAGCACCCATCGAGGTCCAGCGCGGATTCCTGACCATCCGCACCGCCATCGAAAAGGCGCGCGCCGCCATGCAGGCAGGCGTGACAGGCAACGCTATCGACATCATCGCGCGCGACATCGTCACGGGCGCGGGTTATCCCAGCTACCCCTACGCCCTCGGCCATCAGCTTGGCCGCGTAGCCCACGACGGCGGTGCCCTGCTGGGCCCGCTCTGGGAGAAATACGGCGACTCCCCCAACCTGAAACTGGAAGTCGGCCAGGTCTTCACCATCGAGCCCGGGCTGGCCGTGCCCGGCTACGGTTACCTCGGCCTGGAAGAGGACGTGGTTATTACGGAGAGCGGCGCAGAATACCTCGGCAGTTGCCAGACGGAGATCGTGTTGATCGAACGCTGACATTGCACCGCACCGACCTTCACCCGTTTTTAAAACAAGCAGACAAAGTTAAAAAAGCCCGCCGAAAGGCGGGCCTGTAGGGGCGAGGCGACACCTCGCCCCAGTTGGAAGCAATCTCTTAATTCCCCAATTCTCACTTTGAATATTGAGTTGTAAAGTCCTTCAACACGGAACTCAGGACATAGACTTCAATGGCTGGCTCAGGCAAAGAGATCCCTTCTGCAACGTCCATGTACTCGCCCGCCCCAATCGTTTGGACCTGACTTGCAAAACGGATGCCGATCTTTCCGAAATCCTTGGTCTCGATATATCCATCGGTGATCGTATCGCTTGTAAGTTCCACAGCTTTCCCATTGCACTCGAAGGCAGTGACGGTACCACTGGTAGGCTTGGTGACGCCTGGGGCGACCACGGTCCCTCTCCAACTGGAATGAGAAACAATACAATCAATAGGCGCAAGCACATATTCATCGGCGGCAGCAGGCTGTCCATTTGGATTCGAAGTGCCCGCCGTTAGTGCACCGCATCCGACCAGGAACAGGGCAATCAGCACAACGCCTGCTGCTTGATACAAAAATCCTTTTGGCCTCATCTGAACTCCTTTTGTATACAAAATGCTCCCCCGTCTAGGCGATTCGTAGGGGCGAGACAGCGCCTCGCCCTCTTCGACGAACTACAACCTTATACCTCTAATAAAGTACCCGCTCAACGACATGGCCCAATGTCATCCAGCCACAACTCTTGCCCGCCGATGGCAAATGAGATCGACCATTTTTCTTGAAAGACGAACTTCTCGAACTTTCCGCGTAATGTGATGGTGCCCTTGTAATTGGTGTTCGAATCATAGGCAACAGACACGTCGACGCCGCCTACGTTGGTATCTTGAAATTCGTCGAAGTTTCCCTTGTCCTGATTGATAACCAAATTTACATTACCTCCGCTCTTGAAAAAACGGAGGGTAATGCACTCAAGAGAACCGACATCGAAGCCAAGATTAACGTTATTAAGCATGATCTCATTCCCCGTACCGCCAGCTTTCTCGGCAACTATCACTGTTGCACTGCCATCGTTATGCGAGGTTTTATCCCTCCAATAGAAAGGCAATACGGATAACGTAGCATTTACAGATGTGAAGGTGTCGTTGACGTGGTAAACCGTATTCGGGCTCAGGTCATCGAAATTTATAGTGTCCCCCATGGGAGATGGTGTTGAAGGCGATGGTGTTGTTGTACAGGCTGCCAGGTAGATCGCAGTCAGTGCCAGTATTCCAAAGGCACGCAATAAACCACGATTCTTAATCATGGCGACTTTCTCCTTTTTACTTTAGACACACAAATATGAAACTGTTTCCATGCGCAACAAGTAGGAAAACGTCACCTCCTCTCCAAATTGTGATAATTCCTCACCACAGCCTCAACAGCAGTTTCGCATACCGCTCCAGGTCCACTTCGTGCGGACCTTCCCACACGTGTAGATCCACTTCACATGCTGGCCAGGCCGCAGACTCTGGCCCGCTGTCTCCAGCTGGCGCAGCATCCAGCACGCTTCGGGCGCGGCAGGATCCACAAGGTCCACCTATGAGGGCTGTGCAAGGGTGGTCCGCATGTTTTCGCTGAGCTCATAGATACGGGGGTTGGATTTCGGACGCAAGCCTATCTCACACGCATAACTAGGGTGTCGAATTGCTCTTCCACTCGGCGCTCCAGTCTCTGTCCTTGTCCTCCCCAGGGACAAAACTGATGCTTTGTGCGCACATCTTAATCAGGTACTTGCCCGAGGCCTTCGTGCCGTGAAATACGCCCATAATGTACCCCATGGAAAGCGTCTCTGCAGATGTGAAATCCAGGGTGAACGAGTAATCCGTCTGGACCGTTATCGAGGGAATATAGAGCTTACAGGTTGTGCCTCCATAAGGAACGGTCATTTGAAGATTGGTCAGTTGCCCATCCTCTGTGATATTGAAGGATATGGTTGGACCACTTCCCTCCCAATGACCTGCTTTGGGCTGGGTCGGTTGGTTTCCCCCGAAAAACGCACAGGCAGTGGTCACCAGGACTACTGCCAACATGGCGCAAAGGATCTGTCTCATCTTCGGCCTCCACAAATGGATTGCGCGAAAAAATCCCTCTCATACTCTGGTTAAGATTATACGTCTGCCAATTGCAGATTACAACCATAGCCCATTTTTCTGAGAGCTATCCTAAGACAGGCGCAACCTGAAGGGGGCAAGTCACGCCGCTGATGTCGGCAGGATCATAATTCTAGAAGTATCCCATCGCCACCCGTTCACCACTCTTGCCAAACATGGCCTCCAGGGCCTTGCAGAATACTTCGCTTCGCTGGCGGGCTTCATCCTGTCCGACTCCGCCTTCTTCTTCAGCTGCGGGCAGGTCCAGTTCGAGCGGCAACTGATAAGTGATTTGTGGAAGAGGCATGGTTACCTCGTTAAATGGCGAACAGCCAGCATGTGGCTGTTTGATCTTATTTTAGAACTCGTGTTCTATTTTTTCAAGAATTTCAGTGGTTGTTAAATCAACCTGTCTTATCCGACGATGAACGCTCCAAGAACACACGGATCAAGCCTACAATGGAAAAATCCAGCAGCAATGCAACAGGGGAATAAATAAACCAGGTGAAGTTTATATCGAATTTAGTACCTACGTCGATCAGCCATGCAAACGTGACCAACGTTGGGCTGAGGAAACCCGCCAGCGCCAGGGCAATATTTTTGATTTTATGCACTGTCAACATCATCCTGATGCCAAAAAATATGACCATGAATTTGTAAGTCATATAGATAAAGATGGCGGGAATGTAATTGAAGGGACTATCAAAGACGTGGCTCATGATGATTTGGATATTATAGTGAGGAGGTGCCGCCAAGCGAAAGGGTCAGAATCCCCAACACTAAATCTGCGCTTGCTGGCCGCCCTACCATAGACCAGGCAATAAATAGTAATGAACACGCTGTTTGTATTCTTGATAACCTGCCAAGTTTTGCTCCAGATAACGATCTTCATCTCTTGCTTTGAGTATATAAGCCACAATAACGATGCCTGCCAATACTACATTCCATAGCCACAGAAATACCATGCTCAGACCTATATACATCATAATAGCAAATGTGTAGATTGGATGTCGGGCGAAACGATAAGGTCCTGTATCTACTACCTGATGGTCGTTCGCCACATCCGTTTCTGCTGTCCAAAATCTGCCTAGATGGAGGCGGCAATAAAACATGCCCATAATGCCAGAAACCGAGAGCAACATGCCGATGAATGTAATCGCTACGTTTTGCGAAAGGACAATAGGCAATAGTCTGAGACTGGCAAGAACTCCTGTCCCTACGATTCCGACAGAGCAAAGTGAAATGGTGATCAATAGGATTGTGTCAAGGCTAGAGGTGCTGGAATGCAATGAGTTTTGAATGTCAGCGAGTATCTCTTTCCCGCCTTTCCAATACCAAATAAACCAGAACAAAAAACTGCTTAGCGTAATCCACCGTAACATTGTTATGCTGAACATAGAAAACTTTCATCCATCTTTTTGTAAAGGGAGCAACTAACAGTCCGCACACGCCCCGTGTTCTCTCTGCGGAGTGCTTGCGCTGGGGCTGGGACGGCGTCCCGCCATCCGATGTGAAAAATGATAAGACGTAGAAAACTGTTTGAGATTACACCAGGCTCCCTAGCGTCGGGTGCACGCAATATTAGGTTTTGTTGTT
This sequence comes from Chloroflexota bacterium, assembly GCA_016191845.1. Lineage (GTDB taxonomy): Bacteria > Chloroflexota > Anaerolineae > Anaerolineales > Villigracilaceae > JACPVF01. Next base: position 83,609 of record JACPVF010000016.1, on the reverse strand, counting down.
GCTTTCCACAGATATTACTATTTTTCCTCTGGCATGTCCTGCTCCAAGATACCGAAGCGCCTCAGCAGTTTCACTTAACAGATACTGTCTATCAATAATGGATTTTACTTTTCCTGCTTCAAAAAGTTCTTTTATAAAAACCAGGTCATCTTGGCTTCGTTTTGCGCTGACGCCTGACATTTTTCTGCCATCAGTTTCTGACATCATTGACCCCATGAGCATGGACTGGAAGATTTGCGCCATGGAACCTCCAGCCATAATATAAATACCCTTGGGAGTTAAGGCGCGTTTATAAGCTGAAAGCGAATGATAACCATTCGCCGCAAAAACAAGATCATACTGTTGACCATTTTGGGTAAAGTCCTCTTTGGTGTAATCAATAACATGGTCTGCCCCGATTGAGCGTGCTTGTTCCAAATTCCTGGTGCTACACACGGCGGTCACTTCAGCGCCGAAAGATTTGGCAATTTGCACCGCAAAAGTTCCCACACCACCTGATGCGCCATTAATTAAAACCTTTTGTCCTGCCCGAATCTGCCCTTCATCGCGCAGACCTTGCAGAGCGGTGATTGCCGCCATGGGTATGGCTGCTGCTTCGTTGAACGAAGTATGGACTGGCTTCAATGCTAATGCGTTTTCAGGAGCACATGTGTACTCGGCAAAACTGCCTTTTACCATCCCAAACACCTCATCACCTGGCTGAAACTGCTTGACATTTTTGCCAACTGCTTCAATCCGTCCCGCCATGTCGGCGCCTAGTCTGGTGTTTTTGGGTTTGAGAAGCCCTCCGCCCATGAATCGAATCAAGAATATATCAGCAGTCAGGAAATGCCAGTCATACGCATTTACGGCTGCCGCATGAATTTTTATCAAGACTTCATCATCCTTGGGCGTGGGTTTATCTATATCCTTGAATTGAATAACATCAGGGGACCCATATTTTTCGTATACAATCGCTTTCATAAGTATTTCTCCAAGGTTACAAAAAACCTAACGGTTTGCGACATCGTCCCCGAGCGGAGCGAGTGGGATACCTGCGTGTGGGCGGGTGCTGGGTACAAGGCCACCCATGCAGCGCAGGAGTCCGTATTTATCTGTGAAAGAGAAGGTAAGCAAAATAAGAAACTTCTCCAATTCCAGCCAGGGTATAAACAATGAATGTAGTCAGAATTAAGGCGCGAATTCTGCCTTTTATGACAGATCGCATGCCAATTACAGTTTGTTGCTTTACATCTTGAATGACGGAAAAATTTGATTTCTCTGCTCTGTGTAATCGCTCGTCCGCATAGCCTTTATTTTTGACAACCCCCAACTGTTTTTCAATATATAAGAGGCGAGAGTCAGCTTGACTGTAATAAACAAAGTCACGTCGAATAATATAAAAGGCAAGGATGGAAACCACAACGCCAACGAGAGGCAGAAACAGGAGAAAACCAAGTTGTACAGGTGTGAGGCTTTTCTGGCTTACAGCGGATAATGGTCCAGCGCCCAAAACAACCGAAAGGACCCAAGTATAGTGTTGCACCTCTGTCCAAATTGCGGTATGCCGCATACGAAAATCGGCAGCTTGAATATTGTAGTAACTTAATAGCTGGTCAGGGTCCTTGAAAATATCATGTGCCACGGTTTTGTTTTCCATGCCTCAGAGCCAATCTAGCTTGCATAAAATTATAAGTCGATTCCCTTTTAAGGGCAACAAAGGTGCCCAACATTTTTTCATTTTGGCGCAGGCCTCACGACCTGCGCCTCTCGATCAGCCGCTCCAGCGCAGCCACAGCCTGACACCAAGTATTTCACTGTCAACAGTGAAACATGGTGAAGGATCTTCTCGCAGGGGTATAAAGTGGCTCTGGCCGTGCTCGGCAACCAAATTACCCACTCATAAATATGGTCAATTCGGCAATATCACAATAAAAACACCCACCAATTGGTGGGTGCCTCCTTGTGAATAATCAGTAACCATATCGAAACAAAAAATCGGAGTTGGTATCTTCGCTGTCTTCAGTTAGCTATTTGCAGGCGCTCGTATCGATAAAGGCGTAGTTGGGGTAGTTCCTGTCTGGCGTGTAAGTGACATACGAATAGTATTTTTGGCCAGAGACACGCGTGAAGCTGTTGGAACTGCCAGAGCATGAGGTTTTAGCGGTGCAGAAGGTCGTTTTTGCAGTCCCAACCACAGTCGCATTCGTGGAACAATTTCTCATCTCTACGATGATTTTCGAATTGGGAATCGGTGTATACCCATAGCTGCACTGGCCCGTTCCAGATCCCGTTGAACCGCCCCCGTAGCTGGCAGTCGCCCAACCCTGGCACATGATAAGGGCATGAACAGATTTGTAGGACACCAGCGCAATGCTTAGCACGGCAACGACTATCGCCAGCTTGATTACAGTCATCTTCTTCATATTTGATTGTCTCCTTTGGGGTAGAAAGATGAGATACCAACTCCTGAGCGAATCCTACCATGTCTTTTACTTGTCTATACAGTACTTAAGAGTCAGTTTTTTCTTTTCACAAAATCAACAGAAAAACACGAGGAACTTCAGCAAGCAAAATGAGCGCAGGTCGTGAGACCTGCGCCTCTCGATCAGCCGCTCCAGCGCATCCTCCCCCGTCCACCAGGTGCGGGCGCAGCCACAGCCAGGCATCGAACACTTCACGTTCAGGGTGGTGCCCTCGATCAGCGCAATCACATCCGCCTGCTCCAGGTCCGCCAGTCCGCCCGATGCCACCGCCTGGACCTGGCAAGACGCAGACTTGGAACCCCTTCGCAGTGACCTTCGCTTCGTGGAGATCGTCGGCCCAGACCCAAGCAATAGTACCTTTCCTCCCCCCTGTAGTAGGGAGCAGGAGGGAGGTCTCTTCAGCCCTTGACTGTCACTTATTTCAATTGCTTACGCATACTTCCCGTCTGTATCAATTACCCTTCCCACTCCAAGCGCCTTTTCTTTCCCCTTTCCACCTACTCCTCCCCACTTTCTCCACCTTCTGATGGTTCCTTGACAAAAGCAGAAGGTTTGTTCTAAAATTCATCTGCAACCACGACCCATCCCGTTTTACGGGTAGTGGTTGTTTTAATTTAATGCCCGCAAGCCCTGATGGAAAAGGAGAATGAACTCGGTGCTACCCAGGGAACTGTACTTTCGCGGCACGCTTGTGCAGTATTACCAGGCGATCTATGCCGAATATCTGCGCCTCTCGTCGCTCCACGGGCGGGAACCCTTCAAGTTCCTCACGCCCAACCAGAGGAAGAGAGACCTGGAAAAATATCAACCCGCCTATTACGAGGTCGTGGAGATCGCCTTTGGGGAGGATCAATACCAGGAATTCCTCCTCCACGTCAAAGCCAGCACCCTGCCGGGCGAGGATCGGGTCAAACTGTTGGTGGAAGTGAACGTCAATTACCTTGTACAACATGGCGGTGCCTGCCTCTCCATCTGGCAGGCTGTGGAGGCCTCACTTGCAGCCCAAGGGTGGCTGGCACATCCGTCCGCACCCCTGCCTGCAGATAAACCCCAGATGCCGTCCAGACCCCAAAAGGGCAGTGCCCTGACCCTCTGGTTCGATTGGTATCACAGCATGTTGGAAGCCGGTCACAAATGCACCCTGCCGGAAATTGCCCGGCAGACCTCTCATAGCTTGTCCCACATCAAAAGGCTGCACGCCAACTACGTCAGGGAGCGGCGCAGAACGCCATAATACGATACCAAAAGATACTCTCTGGTTCTTCCAAAGGGACGGTCCGCCCGCTATCATCCCCTCCATGACCAGGCCTCCCTCCTCTCCCACCTCGCTGTATGCCCCCTTCTTCCAGGCCGATCTGGGGGATCTCTCGGGTTTCAGGGGCGTGAAAAAACGCCCGCAGATCGAAAAAAGCCTCTCCCTGCTGGCCACCCTCCGCGCCAGGTTGGCGGGCCTACCGCCCGAAGAATCTGCGCAGGTCGCGCTCGAAAGCCTCTTCACCACGCTGATCGCCGCTCAGGTCAGGGCTGAATATACAGCCGAACAGATACAACAATTAATGTGGGACGCCATCCGTGGCCTTAATTTTGCGGACGATGGGCTGGAGGATGATTTGGAAGGGCCCCTGGGGAATATGGAAACCACGCAAACATCCCCTTCCACCCTCCCCACTGGGGAGCAGGAGTGACGATGCCATCCAAAAAGACCGCTCAGCCACCCACCGGCTATGAGGTCTACTACGCCCGCGACTTGAAGCGCACCATCCAGCGGTATGGCGCAGACGACCTCGTCAACGATATCGAGCTCATTCGCTACATGAACCTGTTGACCCTGAAGCGCATGAAGGCCGAGGGCAAAAGACTCACCTACCATGACCATTTGGAGACACTGCGGGCCATCACGAATTCCGCCGGCAAGATCGCCCACCTGGTCGAGGTCCAACATAGGGTCTTCGAACCGCTGGCCCAATTGGAGGCCGCGCACCAGGCGGAGATGGAGGAGCTCCATCGGCGCATCCTGGAGATTGCCGCCCTGGTCCTGGGAGAGGACAAGGTGGATGATATCGAATTCGAAACCATGTGCAAAATCGTGCGCGGGGAGGAGCCCCCCTACAAATGAAAAGAAAACGCGGTGCGCAATTCGGAAATCGCAACGCCTTCAAGCACGGTCTCTATTCGGCCCATTTCAAACAGGCCGAAAGGGAACGCCTGAGCCGTATTCAAGGCACTGATCTCTCCAACGAGATTGGGCTGATCCGGGTGGACATTCTCCGCTATCTCGAAGCCGAGACCCTTGCAGCCGGCCAGATCGATTATGAGACGCGCCTGCAAGCCCTGCGCGCGGTCAGCCTGGCCGCTGAAAGCATCACCCGCCTGGTGCGTACTCAGCTCCTTCTGAACTCCGACCCGCCTGCTCCGCAAGCAGATCAAGAATCCCCGGACCCCGTGGAGGAATTGAATGTCCCGCCTGCATGAATGCTTCGTTCCTATTCGTTCCCGGAGACAAACACCTCTCCCGCTCCTGCCTTCCCCGCTTTTCAGTGCCTTAATACATCCCCTGCCGTATGCCTTCCGTCATTGGCTTGTCAGACAGGCTATGTTAAACTCTTTCTTGTGACTATTATCACAAAAAGGAAGGCACTTTATGCAAGAAGACCCCAGAATTCTTGAACTGCGCAAGATGCGCGCCAAGGCCCTCGAAGGCGGGGGCAGGGACCGCATCGAGAAGCAACATGCCAAGGGCAAACAGACAGCCAGGGAGCGTATCCTGGCGTTGCTCGACTCTGGCACCTTCAACGAGATCGAACCCTTCATCACCAGCCCGGTGGACGAACTGGGGCTGGCCGCCGAGACCTTCCTCGGCGACGGCGTGGTGACGGGCTACGGCCAGATTGACGGCCGCACAGTTTATGTCTACGCGCAAGACTTTACCATCTATGGCGGCACCCTGAGCGAGATGCAATCGCACAAGATCTGCCGCGTGATGGACCTGGCCATGCGCAACGGTGTCCCCTGCATCGGCCTGCTCGACTCGGGCGGCGCGCGCATCCAGGAAGGCGTCAAGGCCCTAGGCGCATATGCCGAAATCTTCCGCCGCAACGCGCAGTACTCGGGCGTCGTGCCGCAGATCAGCGTGATGCTTGGACCCTGTGCAGGCGGCGCAGCCTATTCCCCCGCCCTGCAGGACCTGATCATCATGGTCGAGAAGCAATCCTTCATGTTCCTGACAGGCCCTGAAGTGATCAAGGCCGTGACTGGCGAAATCATCAACGCCGAGTCCCTGGGCGGCACGGATGTACACATGTCGGTCAGCGGCGTGGCGCATCTGGCGGCTCACTCTGAAGCCGAGGCGCTCGACCTGGTCCGCAAGTTCCTCTCGTATCTGCCCTCCAACAATGTGGAAAATCCGCAATTCGTGTCGCCGGCCGACGACCCGATGCGCATGGACGAGCACCTCAATCACATCGTCCCGCTCGACCCCACCGAACCCTACATCATGCATCAGGTGATCGAGTCCATCGTGGACAAGGGCTCCTTCCTCGAAATCCAGCCCAACTGGGCGCGCAATGCCATCGTGGGTCTGGCGCGCATCGGTGGACATAGCGTGGGCGTGGTCGCGCAGGAACCCGCCGTCATGGCGGGCGTGATCGACATCGACGCTTCCGACAAGATGACGCGCTTCGTGCGCATGTGCGACTGCTTCAACGTGCCGCTGGTCACCTTCGTCGACTCGCCCGGCTTCCTGCCCGGCGTGGCGCAGGAACACAGCGGCATCATCCGCCACGGCGCAAAACTGTTGTATGCCTATTCCGAGGCCACCGTACCCAAGGTCACCATCATCACGCGCAAGGCCTATGGCGGCGCGTATGTGGTCATGTCCAGCAAGTACCTGGGCACCGATGTGACGTACGCCTGGCCCTCAGCTGAAATCGCCGTGTTGGGCGCGGAAGGCGCAGCCAACATCCTGTTCAAGAAACAGATCGATGCCGCCGCCGACCCTGCCGCCGAGCGCAAGCGTCTGGCCGACGACTATCGTGCGCGCTTCAATAATCCCTACTACGCCGCGGGCACAGGCGACGTGGATGACATCATCGAGCCGCGCGAAAGCCGACCCAAGATCATCGCCGCGCTCTCTGCCCTGCGCGATAAGTTCGCCCCCGCCCCGCCACGCAAGCATGGGAACATCCCTGTATAGGCGATGGGCCATCCACGGTCATATAAAGAGGCACTATGGCTAATGACATAATTCTCAGTTTACAAATCACCGCGGTCGGGATGGGACTGGTCTTTGGAGCGATCATCGTGCTGTGGGGACTCATGTCGCTGATAACGAGCCTCATCAAGGAAAAGGACTCTGGCGAAGAGTCCGCGCCCGAAGCTGCTCCCAGCGTGGACAGCGGACTCCAGGCCCGCGCCGCGGCTGTCGCTGTGGCCCTGGCCCTGGCCGAGCAGGAACTCTCCGCCGCGCATCCCCTTCCCCCGCCGACTCCTTCGGTGGTCTCGGCCTGGCAGTTGGGATTGCGCTCGCGCCAGTTGGTGCAAAAAGGCAGCCGCCGCTAAGTTGGCAGACACGGACCCAGGTCCGCGTTCCGCAAAGAGGTATGAAGCATGAAATATCAAGTCAAAGTTGAAAACCAGACGTTCGAAGTGGAGATCGAGGACATCAACGCGCGGCCCGTCGTGGCGCGGGTGGACGGCCAGACCTTCGAGATCCAGCCCGAAAACGGGACCCAGCCCACGGTCCAGAAAGAGGCCGCGCGTCCCGCCGTGGCGGCGTTACCCGTCGGTTCAGCCAGTCAGCACATGAATGGCAATGACCTGGTCGCGCCGCTGCCTGGCACCGTCACCGAGGTGTTCGTCAAACCCGGTGAAAAGATCGAGATGGGGCACGTCGTGTTGATCATCGAAGCCATGAAGATGAAGAACAGCATCCGCACCGTGCGCTCGGGCGTGGTCGGTGAGGTGCTGGTCAGCGCGGGGCAGAGCGTGGCGCATAAACAGGCGCTGATCCGCTTTGCCGAAGCAGGCGAGGCGGCATGGATCTAGGCGTCCTACTTCCCGAACTCACCAAAGGGTTGATGAATTTTACGCCTGGCAATGCGGTGATGATCATCGCGGGCCTGGTGCTGGTCTATCTGGCTGTGGCCAAGGAATATGAGCCCGTCCTGTTGTTGCCCATCGGCTTCGGCTGCATTCTGGCAAACATCCCGCTCTCGGGCCTGACTGCCAATGCCGACGGCATGATGAAGGTCATCTACGATGCAGGCATCAAAACCGAGCTGTTCCCGCTGTTGATCTTCATCGGCGTGGGCGCGATGATCGATTTCAGTCCGCTGCTCTCGCAGCCACGCATGGTATTGCTCGGTGCGGCGGGACAATTCGGCATCTTCGGCACGTTGATCCTCGCCATCCTGCTCGGCTTCCCGCTCAACCAGGCCGCCTCCATCGGCGTGATCGGCGCCATCGACGGCCCAACCTCGATCTTCGTGGCATCTAAGCTTGCACCTGAGCTGCTAGCGCCCATCGCAGTGGCGGCTTATTCATACATGAGCCTGATCCCCATCATCCAGCCGCCGCTGATGAAACTGCTCACCACCAAGAAAGAGCGCCAGATCCAGATGGACTATGCACCCAAGCCCATCTCGCAGACCACGCTGGTGGCCTTCCCCATCGTCATCACGCTGGCGGTCGGCCTGCTGGTCCCCGAGGCGACTCCGCTCATCTCCATGCTGATGCTCGGTAACCTGCTCAAGGTCTCGGGGGTGGTGGATCGCCTCAGTAAGGCCGCACAGAACGAGATCATCAACATCGCCACCCTGTTCCTCGGCCTGGCCGTCGGCTCGACCATGACCGCCTCCGCCTTCCTGAATTGGGCCACCCTGCAGATCATGCTGCTGGGCCTGTTGGCCTTCGCGCTCGACACCGTGGCAGGTCTGCTCTTCGGCAAGCTGATGTGCTTCCTGAGTGGCGGCAAGATCAATCCGCTCATCGGCGCCTCGGGCATCTCCGCCTTCCCCATGGCGGGACGTCTGGCCGCCAAGATGGCCAGCGAAGAGGATCCCGATAACTTCATCCTGATGCACGCCATGGGCGCCAATACCGCGGGTCAACTTGGCTCGGTGATGGCAGGCGGCATCCTGCTGGCGATCGTCAGCAAGCTCGTGTAATCTGTTAGTAGAGTAAATACGCGTTTTTAACGACACGTCGACGAAACCATACCAAAAAGAGGAAAGGCAACACCTTTCCTCTTTTCTTTCTCATAACACAAAAAGACGGATGGGGAGCACCCATCCGTCAAAGTACAAATAGATTTGGTTGTAGAAGGGAAAGAGCGGATCGGTTGCCTTCTTTGCGTTTGGCGAACGTCTGGAAGCCACTCTTGCTTGTCCAGATCAGGGCGTCACGGTCTTCCCTTCGGACTTGAATTCAGGCGGTGTATCGATTGGGGACCTCCTTTCCTATGCATCCATCATAGTACAAAATCATATGGCTTGCATTAAAACGAACTGACAGTTTTGTGAAGATGGCTATACGCCACTTGGAGGTCGGCGGGTCATCCAATATCGAAACTCGTGAGGAAATGGATATAGAGGAAGCAAGTCAGCACGATAGGCTTTGCCCGCATACGCCTGCATCAACTCTCGCGCACGCTTCAAAACAGCGCGGTCCCAATTCAACGGCAGGGATAAAAGCTCCAGCAAAACAGGATCCGTCAACGGTCGAGTCAAACGTTGGTATTCGCGGAACTGCAGTTGCCAGGCTTCCAATTCCCCACGAACCGAGAGCGCATTCAACATCCCTTGTTGCAGGTGACATACTTCGTGAATGACGAGAGTCAGCAGGCTGGGATCCGTCAGCGGCGTGGTGCGGGTAAAATGTGTCTGGTTCAAACCGACACTCCTCCACGGAGTCCAGAAGGCACCCACGTGAGGACGCAGCTTGAGGAACCAAACCGTGGTCTGATGTGCACGGAGGTAGTCGGCGGCGAGACGGCCTTCGAGACCGCTCGCGTCCAGAGTCGTCAGCAGGGAGTCGTGCCAGCGGGCAGAGTCTTCGCGCGTCATGTTCAGGGTTTCAGCGCCTTATCCATCAGGCCGCGAATCAGGCTGATCAGGTCGGTCAGGCCCGAGCCTTCAAGGCTCATATCGTCGAGGGTGACGGTCAACGGCTTGCCGCTGCCGCGATCCACCGACAGGTCGTAGACGAAGCAGTCGGCGCACACAGCAGGTGATTTGAAGTCTGTGTAGGCCATCGTCGAGAGCATGGCCTTCAGACGGGACAGGTCGTCGTCACTCAATTGCACGGTGACAGTCTTCTTCGTGCGCTCGTCCGTCACGGCCATCTGGCCGTCGCTGGAAATTTCCACGGAACGGCGCAGGCCCATGATCCCGCCCGTCTGGGTCATACGCAGGGACCAGTCACCGAGTGGAGCCGCGGTGGGCGTGGCCAGCGGCGCCTGAGAGATGGCAGGAGTAAGCGGCGCGCAAGACGCCAGCAAGAAGCCAAAGAGCAATCCGATCAAAATCCAACGAGACATGTGATTCTCCTTCGAAAAGTATCTTCCCATTCAGGACGAATCTCCGACCTGTTTTGTTCGCGGGAGTTTGGATAGCAGTTGAGAGTCCAATCGGGTACAATTTTACCCAACACAGGAAAAAGAGGAACCTTTTATGCGAGAAGTCGCTATTTTAGGAATCGGTCAGACCGTTGTGGACGAGCATTGGGAGAAATCCCTGCGCGAGATCGGCGGTGAGGCCGCTTTTGCCGCCCTGCAGGATGCAGGCCTCCAACAGGTGGACGCGCTCTACGTGGGCAATATGCTTTCCCCCATTGTCAATGGACAAAACCAATTGGGGACGTTCTTCTCGGATTGGATCGGGCTGTGGGGGCAGGAAGCCGTCAAATTGGAGGCCGCCTGCGGTTCGGGTGCGGCTGCCTTCCGTTCGGGGCTGATGGCTGTCGCCTCGGGAGAGGTTGAGTCCGCGCTGGTGGTGGGTGTCGAAAAAATGAGCGACAAGGCAGGCCACGACGTGACCGCCGCCCTGGCCACCGCTGCCGACGCCGATTACGAGGTGGAACAGGGCGTCTCATTCGTGGGCCTGAATGCATTGGTCATGCGCCGTTACATGCATGAGTACGGTTGGAATCACGCCGATTTTGGACCCTTCCCGATCAACGCACATGCCAATGCCATGCACAATCCCTACGCACGCCTGCATGAAAAGGTCACGCCCGAGAGATTCGAGAAGGCCAGCATGGTAGCCACGCCCATCAGCCTGCTGGACGCTTCTCCCACAGGGGATGGCGCAGCAGCTGCCATTCTCGTGCCCGCTGAAAAGGTGGCGCACCTACCCAACCGTCCGCGTGTAAAGGTGGCGGGGTCGGCTTCGGCAACAGACACCATCGCCATCCACAGCCGCCGCGATCCGCTCTTTCTGCAGGCGGCTTATTCCTCGGCCAAACGCGCTTACGAGATGGCAGGCGTGGCCCCCGAGGACATCGACGTGTTCGAGATCCATGATGCGTTCTCGATCATGGCGGTGCTTTCGCTTGAGGCGTGTGGATTCGCGGAAAGAGGCCAGGGAGTGCGCCTCGGCCTCGATAACGAGATCGGCCCTACAGGGCGGATTCCCGTCTGCACCCGAGGCGGACTCAAGGCCCGCGGACATCCCGTCGGCGCGACAGGCATGTATCAGATCGTCGAAGTGGCACAACAATTACGCGGCGAGTGTGGTCCCACCCAGGTAGCCGACGCAAAAATCGGCATGGCGCAGAATATTGGCGGGTCGGGCGCCACCATCCTGACCCATATCCTGAAAGCAGGCTAACTCAAAGCCGCCGTCCGTGTCGGATGGCGGCTTTTTCGATTAAGGGCTAGGACTTTTGTCCGACCCTGTAGGCCGTGTAAAAACGGTTGCCTGATTGAGAGGGATGATTTATACTTTAACCAGCCTTTCAAAAATGAAAGGAGGCTGACATGGCTGAACGAAGACACCTCGACCGTCGCCAATTTTCGTATTACATGCGCGTCACGGATGAATCGACAGGTCAGTTGCTGGGTCACCTGACCGACATCAGCACGGGCGGTTTCAAACTCGACTGTCAGAAGGCCGTACCGCTGAATGCGCGTTACGTCATGCGCATCGACCTGAACCCGGAGATCGCCGACAAGCAGTTCATGATCTTCTCGGCCATCAGCCGTTGGTGCGAGCCCGACCGCTTCGACCCGACCTCGTTCAACGTGGGTTTTCAGATCCTCGAGATGACGCCCGGCGACATGGATATCTTTGTGCGCATGTTCGAGGTTTACGGCACACAGAAGAACGGCCAAAACAAAAAATCGGACATGGATTATCTCTGGCGCTAACGCCTCCTCTTCTCCCCATCAACTTACAACCTGTTTACACTGCACGACAATTTCCCTGTCAATGCAATTGACGGGATGTTGCCGTGCAGGTATAATCGTTTTTCGGCATTATACAAAACTACAAGCAGGAGAAAACAATGGTTACTACTGACACCGCGCCCGTGAGCGCGCTCGAACCAAAGACCAAACTCAGTGGAAAGGTAGTCAAGACCACCCTTGCCGGCGCTCTTGTGGACGTCGGCAATGTTTTGCCTGGCGTGATCCACATCTCGCAGCTGCAGAAGGAAGCCGTCAACAAGGTCGAGGACGTGGTCAAGGAAGGCCAGATCGTTGACGTGTGGGTGCGCCGCGTCAAGAAGGATCGCATCGAATTGACCATGATCGAGCCGCTCGGCCTCGAATGGCGTGAAATCCACCCCGACATGGTCGTGAAGGGCAAGGTCGTGCGCATCGAAACCTACGGCGCCTTCGTGGACATTGGCGCGGAACGCCCGGGTCTGGTCCATGTCAGCGAACTGACCCGTGGCTACGTCAAAACCCCGAACGAAGTCGTCAAGGAAGGCGATGACGTCGAAGCCAAAGTGCTGGAAGTTGACCGCCGCAAGCGCCAGATCCGCTTGAGCATGAAAGCCCTGCTTCCCGAGGCCGTGGAAGAGGAAAAGCCCGAACGCGAAGAGCGCAAGGAACGTGGCGGCGGCAAACGCCGTGGCAAGAAACAGCAGGATGAAGTCTACGAGATGGAAGCCGAGCCTGTTTCCAGCGAGCCCGAGATGACCGCCATGCAAATCGCGTGGATGCAGGCACAGAGCCGCGCCAAGACCCGCAATCAGCAGCAGAAGGCCAAACGCAAGTCTGGCGCTTCGCAGGAGAGCGAGGATATCTTCAATCGCACGCTCGAGAAGCGTCTGCCCACGGGTGGTTAATCTCGATCAAGGCAAGAATCAAAAGAGCGAACCTCTGGTCAAGGCTCGCTCTTTTCGTTTAACGGAGACCACTACACGAGGGTATCACTCACGTAACGGGCGTAAGCTTCGGGGCGAATGAAGAGCAGGATGAACACCGCAGAAAAGAATCCGCCCAGGTGGGCCCAGTGATTCACGCTGTAATCCGCCTTGTGGAGCAGAATGTCGACAGCGGGAATGATCTGGATCGCAACAAAGTACAACACGATCCAAATGGCACGAATACGCGGCCAGAGCGGCACAAAACTGATGAAGACCAGTGTACGGATACGCCCCGTGGGATATAGCAACAAATATGCGCCCATAACCCCAAAGATGGCCCCACTGGCCCCGATGCCCGGGATGGGCGAGTCGTGTTGGATCACGGCAAATAGCAGATTAGCCGAGGTTCCCGCCAAAAGATAAAAAGCCAGAAAACGCCAGGAGCCACAGGCATCTTCCACGCGGCGGCCAAACACCCAGAGCGGCAGCATGTTGCCCAGCAGGTGAGTCCAGCCGCTGTGCAAGAAGATGGATGTGAAATTGGAGATGACGCCAGGGCCAACCGCCCCCGCAATCAGGGTCGGCGTGAAGCCGTAATACATCAAGAACTTCCAGAAGTTCTGCTGCGGGGTAAAGGTCACGATCAGGTGAATCCCGATGTTGACCGCAATGAGCAAAAAGGTCATGAACGGGAAGAAGGAGTAGCGATTGGACTCGGTGTCACTGAGCGGCAGCATATGAATTCCCTAAAGGGGTATGGGAGGAATCTGGAAGTTTCGCAAGCGAAGGACAGAGTCACCAATTAGCATCAAGTGTGGAAAGATGACCAACATCCACCCCATCAGTCCCGCCATGAAACGGGCAAAGCCCGACCCCTTGGAATTCTCCTCCTCGAACAGGGCCTTCCAGATCGGGTGGCGGGCATTGACCTCCGACAGGGCAATTAGAAAGCTCCCGAAGGCCACAAAGGGAATCCCCAGCCATAGATACCAAGCAGGGTACATAAAGAACTTACCCCCAACCTGAACCACAACCAAGGATAGGTACAGCAATGGCCAACCGAAGGCCATGCGAACAATGGACGAAGATGGCGCGACGTACGCGATGCGCTCCTTCTGCAGGCTTTCGAGGCGCGTGATCTCTTTGTAGATACGGTCGAACTGACGCGAGTCCTTGGTCAGAGAGGCCAGGTTGCGATACGTCTCCAAGGCCTGGGTGAACTGCCCCTCCATTTCCTGATGTTTCGCCAGTTCCCAGCTTGGCACGGACGGGTCAGGGTCAGCGGAGCGCAGCGAGGTATCTACAACAGGATCCACCTGCGGGGCAACAACCTGCGCTGCCGCCTCCAGGCGGGTCAATTGATTCTGTTCTTCCAGCAGTTGAGACAGATAGGCCCGAACCCTGTCATTAGACGGGTTGATGGTCAGAATATTTTCGCAGGCGATGATCTTGTCATCGAGCGTATCCACCAAACCCGATAGCCATATCCAGGCCATCTCATTGTGCGGATCCTCATCCACCAGGGCCAGCAGGATGTCGCGCGCCTCCACCTTGCGTCCTGCGCGCGCCAGTGCCACTGCCTGTCGAAGTTGATCCGCTGAGGACATTTTGCTCCTAGCCGCCTTGTTGTCCCAATTCCTTAAGGAACTTCTCTTTATTGGCGGAACGGGCGGTTTTTCCACTGGACGTCTTGACAATCCACTTGGGGCCCACCACTTTGACATGACGCAATGCAATGGCGGAATTCTTGGTTACATGCAGGCGGATGGCGTCCGCCACTTTCTGGCGTTCGGCCTCATCCTCCGAGTCAACCTCGGCGATGATAACCACTTCCTCAGTTCCCTCCTCTTCGTCGAACATACCAAAGGCCACCGAGCGCCCCGCATGGACGCCAGGCACCTCGTATGTGAGGGACTCGAGATCCTGCGGATACACGTTCTTGCCGCCGACAATGATCATGTCCTTTTTGCGGCCCGAAACGAAGACTTCGCCCTGCGAGACGTAGCCATAATCACCCGTGTAATACCAACCGCCGATCAACGCCTTTTCGGTCGCATCGGGACGATTGTAATACTCGGTCAACATACAGTCACTTTGCAGGACCAGTTCGCCAATGATGCGCTCGGGCAGGTCTTCGCCCTTTTCATTCACCACGCGGATGCGTGTATTGGAAAGCGGTTTCCCTGAGGACATCATCTTCATGGCAGGACGGCCATCGAAGGGAGCTTTGGCCACGCGCTCGACCATGAAGGCTTCGCGGTCGATCTCCTCGACCATGGGCGGCTCCGACAAATCCGATTGGGTCACGCCGAAGACGTTTTCCGCCATCGCGTAGGAAGCCTGTAAGGCCTCATGGCGCAGACCATAGGCCTTGAATTTCTCGTAGAAAGCCTGATGGCTCTCCCAGCGAACAGGCTCAGAGCAGTTGATGATGGCGCGCCAGGTCGAGAGGTCCACGCCTTCGAGGTTGCGCTCGCGGATCTTCTGCGCACAGAAGTTATAAGCAAAATTAGGCAGCCAGGACAGCGTGCCCTTGTACTTCGTCACCGAGTGCATCAGCTTGTATGGTGCACGCACCCAGTCGAACGGAGAACTTAGCACGAGCGTGGTACCCGAAAGGATGGGCATCAGGAAGCCCGCGATCAGTCCCATGTCGTGATAGAGCGGCAGCCAGGAGACGACCACGTCATCAGCGTTGAGGCTCAGGGCGGCACTGTAGGCGTTGAGTTGATTGAAGACCGCTTGATGCGCGAGCGCCACACCTTTTTGCAGGCCTGTCGTTCCAGAGGAATGCTGAAGCAGGACAATATCGGTGGGCTGGCGCTGGAAGCCAGAAAGCGCCGCGAAATCGGGATCCGCTTGAGGCTCCAGGCGGTCGGTGGTCACCACGATGCGGACCGAACTATCCGCGTTGAGCGCCGAATGGACCTCATCCTCGAACTCGGGATAGGTCACGATCCCCGCAGGGCGCGTGACCGAGACCAGCGCGGTCAGGTCGGCGCGGTAACGCTCGGGCGACAGCTTCTCGGTCAGGAAAGGCATGATCGAGGGGATGGCGCCGTGCAGGATGGCGCCCCAAAAAGCGTAGATCAAATCCTCGCCATGCTGAAGGATCAGCACCACCACTTCGCCAGGTTGAAGTCCCTCGCGGGCATAGGTGCGCGCATAGGCCGACGCACCGCACATTAATTGGTGAAAGCTGATGGGCAGGTCGTCACGCCCCGCCTGCTGCAAATGAATAGCAACCCGCTCGGGGTCTTGGGTGTAGAGGCTTTTCAGCCGTTCGGGAAATGTGGTCATTATTTACGCGAATCGATCAAGGCGGATAGTTGATTAAGCGTATCAAAGGTCTGGGCATTCAATTCGGTGTCTTCAATGCGGACGCCGAAGGTATCCTCGACGAACAGAGCGATGTCCATCAGGCTGAAGGAGTCGACCAGACCACTCGAAATGAGGGCCTCGTCGGCGCCAATCTTGCGGTTGGGCTGCTTGAGGATCCTGGCAGCGATGAATTGTTCCAGCTTGGCAATATGTTCGCTCATTGTTGTTCTCCTAGTTTGTGCTTTTTAGATAGGCTTCCATGAACCCGTCCAGGTCACCATCGAGGACGGCCTGGGAGTTGCCTGTTTCATAGTCGGTACGATGGTCCTTGACCATCTGGTAGGGATGCAGTACGTACGAACGGATCTGGCTGCCCCACTCGGCCTTGGTATATTCGCCGCGCAGGACGGCGATCTCCTGATCCTTTTGAGCCTGCTTCATTTCGAGCAGACGGGCACGCAAGACGCGCATGGCGTTCTCGCGGTTCTGCAACTGCGAGCGCTCGTTCTGACAGGTAACCACAATCCCCGTCGGGATGTGCGTCAGGCGCACGGCGGTGGCATTCTTCTGCACGTTCTGTCCGCCTGCACCCGAAGAGCGGAAGACGTCCATCTTGACGTCGTTGGGGCTGATCTCGATCTCGGCCGCATCCATGGGGTCCTGCGGCAGGACTTCGACCAGCGCAAAGGATGTGTGGCGACGATGCGCCGCATCAAAGGGCGAGAGTCGCACCAGGCGATGCACGCCCTTCTCGGAGCGTAGATACCCATAGGCGTAACGCCCGTTGACGGCGATGGTCACACTCTTGGTGCCCGCCTCGCCGCCGTCAGTGAAATCGAGGATCTCGGTCTCGAAGTTGTGGCTTTCCGCCCAACGCAGATACATGCGCTGAAGCATGGCCGCCCAATCCTGCGAATCGGTGCCACCCGCGCCTGCATGGATGGCCAGCAGCGCGCTGTCTTCATCGTATTTGCCTGAAAGCATGGCGGCAAAGGAACGCTTGTCGAGTTCCGCTTCGAGCTTGGCGACCTCGGACTCCAGGTCGGCACGCAACGACTCGTCATCGAGCTTCGCCAGATCGGTCAGGTCGGCCAGGTGGCGGGTAAGCGCGTTCCAACCCTCCACATCCGCGCGCAGGCTCGATACGGTCTTCATCGTGCGCTGGGCAGCGGCAGGGTCATTCCAGAATTCAGGCTGTTCGGTTTCTCGTTCTAATTGGAAAAGTTGAGCTTCCTTGGAAGGGAAGTCAAAGGCGCACCAGGAGTTGTTGTGTCAGGTCCTGCGCGGCCTGCAAGCGATTGAGCAAATCTTGCATCATTCCTCCAAATAATTTCCAAAGCTAGGCTTTGGAGTCCAAAATTCCATCCACAAAAGCATCAGGGTCAAAGGGCTGTAAGTCTTCAGGCTTCTCACCCAGACCCGCAAATAAAATGGGCAATCCCAGTTCACGCTGAATGGCGAAGGCCATCCCGCCACGCGCAGAGGAATCCAGCTTCGAAAGGATCACTCCCGTCACATGGACCGCCTGCTTGAAAGACTTGGCCTGCTGCAGGGCGTTCTGTCCCGTGGTGGCGTCCAACACCAGCCAGACGGCATGCGGCGAGCCAGGCAGGGCCTTGCCGACCACGCGGTGGACCTTCTTAAGCTCTTCCATCAGATTGAAGCGCGTGTGCAGGCGTCCTGCCGTGTCGACGAAGACAATGTCCACACCTCGGGCGACTCCCGCCTGGACGGCGTTAAAGGCCACCGCCCCTGGGTCTGATTCAGGCGCCCCAGCAATGACTTCCACCCCAAGCCGATTCCCCCACACCTGGAGTTGGTCCACCGCCGCTGCACGGAAGGTGTCTGCCGCGCCGAGCAGGATCGACTTGCCTTCGCGCTGGTAGCGCTGCGTGAGCTTGGCGAGCGTGGTGGTCTTGCCCGAGCCGTTCACGCCGACCACCATCACTACATTGGGCTTGTTAGCCCATGTCAGCGTGGGAGGCACATCGAGGCGGGCACGAAGTTCCGCCCGAAGCGCGGATGAAAGTTCCTCGGAGCGGGTCAGGCCTTCGGTCCGCACGGTGCGTTTGAGAGACTCCAACACCGAGGTGGCGGTCTCCACCCCCAGATCCGCCTGAATGAGCAGAGTTTCCAGCTCATCCCAGGTCTCGTCAGTGATCTCGGTGGCTCCAAACAGGGATGCAATGCGCCCGAAGGCGGTCTTGCTGGTCTTGGAAAGGCCATTACGCCAGCGATTGAAGAAATCAGTCATGACGCGCCATTATATCAGGGAAGAAATCTTTTTGTGTTATACTCCGTGACTTGGCAAGAGCAACCCGCCGAAAACTGCCAAGAAAGGGAATATAATAACCGTATGTCTGGAGTACCCATCCCCGTCACGGATGCCGAATTCGAGCAGACCGTTCTACAGTCGCCCGTGCCCGTGATCGTCGATTTTTGGGCGCCGTGGTGCGGACCGTGCAAAATGGTCGCACCCATCCTCGACAAGATCGCCAGCGAATACGCTGACAAAGTCGTGGTGGCCAAGGTCAACACTGATGAAAACCCCGAGTGGATGACAAAATACGGCATCCAGGGCATCCCCACCATGCTGTTCGTAGCGAACGGCAAGATCGTCCACCGCCAGGTGGGCGCGCTGCCCGAGCGCATGTTGCGCGACATCGTAACCCAGTTCATGGAAGTCGCCGCGCAGAATTGATTTTCCCTCAAGGAGTTGGGCCATGAAAAAATTGCTCCTGCCTGTTTTGGGTCTATCCCTCCTCTTGAACGCATGCATGCCTGCGTTCCTGGAGCAAACCGTGAACCCCGCTCCTTCCGCGGTGGCGGCTTCACCCACCGCGATCCCCGCGTCATCGACCCCCGTGATCCTGCCGTCGGCCACCCCGCTTCCGACCCATACCCCCCAGCCGACCAGCACCCCGCTCCCGCCCACAGCGACAGCCAGCCCCACGGCCGTCCCACTGACAGCGACCACCACCGGCACTGTCACAACCGCCACACTCGGCCCAGGGACTCCATCGCTCACTTATACCCCGGTGACTTACACCGCCACCCTGGGTTTCCAATCTTATGGAACTTTACCGCCCCTTGTACCGTCTGGAAAGATAATGCTTTCCAATCGGTCGCATGCCCAGGCCTATATTTCGCTCCAGTGCATCAACAAAGAAGGCACGTTGAGCATCATGGAGTTCCCCGTAAGCAAATACACGGAAGTCAGGGTCCCCTCTGGCAAGTGTGATTACGTGGCCTGGGTGGGTGGACGTCAGTTCACTGGCAAGTTTTCGCTCGATACCGGCGGCCAGCGCACGATCACGTTATACAAGAACCGTATCAAGATCAAGTAACAAATGGAGAGAATAAGTACGATGAAAAAGTTGATTGCCATATCCATGCTGTTGGTCGTCCTGCTCAGCGCGTGCGGCGCGCAGACCCCTGCCACGCCGACCCCGGATGTGCTGGCCACGGCCAATGCGGCCGCCGCCACCATGATCGCGCAGACCCAGGCGGCCATCCCGACCGCCACCCAGGTGCCGCCCACGGAGACCCCCACCCAGACGCCGCCTCCCACCCCCACCTTCGTTCTTCCGCCGACCTCGTCGATCCCCACCCTGCCGCCGACCCAGCCCCCGGCCAACAATGCCAATCAGTGTAACGGCATGCTGGATGTGGGCGCTTCGGGCGCAACCACCCCGGTGATGTTCAAGAATGACACCAAGTACCCCGTCACCTTGACCATCGGTCTGTCGCAACCCAATGCATTCGGCCAGTGCGGTATGATCTCACGCGCTATTGGCAAGAACGGCTCCACCCAGGTGGATGTACCCACCACGGGCAAGGGTCCGTGCTACTGGATTACCGCCATCATCGACCCGGGCGGGAAGAATTCCAAGTACGTGTACGGCCCCGCCTCCTGCATCAACGGCGATGACAAGTGGGACCTGGTCGTGACCATGGACAAGGTCAAGGTCGTCACTCCATAGTTGACAACGAATAAAAAAAGCACGGAATACTCCGCGCTTTTTTGTTGCTTCTACTCTTTTACCCGTTCGATCTTCGCGCCCAAAGCGCGGAGTTTCTCGTCCACGCGCTCATAACCGCGCTCGATCTGCCCCACATTGCGAATGGTGGACGTCCCCTTGGCAGCCAGGGCCGCCAACAGGAGCGCCATGCCTGCACGGATGTCGGGGCTCTCCAACTTTTCCGCATATAGGCGGGTCGGTCCCTGTACAAGGCAGCGATACGGATCACATAGGATGATGCGCGCACCCATGCCCACCAATTTGTCGGTGAAATACATGCGGCCCGAGAACATCCAGTCATGGAAGAGCACCGAACCTTCCATTTGCGTGGCGACCGTGATGGCGATGCTGGTCAGGTCGGTGGGGAAAGCGGGCCAGATGTTGGTCTTGATCTCGGGCACGGCTCCGTCCAAATCGGAGACGATCGGGTGGTTCTCGCCACCGTGGACGAGCAGGTCGTCACCTTCGACAGTCCAGGCTACGCCCAGGCGGTGGAAGACCTGTGAGATCATGCGCAGATGCGGGGCACCCGCCGAGCGGACACGCACCTCCCCCTTGGTGACCGCCGCCGCGCCGACATAACTCATCACTTCAAGATAGTCGGGGCCAATGGTGTACTCGCCGCCGTGCAATTTGTCCACGCCGTGGATGACGAGCGTGTTCGAGCCGATGTTTTCGATCTGTCCGCCCAAACCGTTCAGAAAATGGCAGAGTTCCTGCACGTGCGGCTCGGAGGCGGCGTTGTGGAGGGTGGTCGTCCCCTTGGCTGTGACGGCGGCCATGATGGCGTTCTCGGTGGCAGTCACACTGGCTTCATCCAGCAGGATGTCGGCTCCGTACAACTGGTGGGCACTGATGTCAAAGACGCGGTCATACTCGATGGTCGCGCCCAGCGCACGCAAGGCCAGGATATGCGTATCCAGGCGGCGGCGGCCGATCACATCCCCGCCAGGCGGCGGCAGGCGCATGCCTTCTGCACGGGCCAGCAGAGGACCTGCCAGCAGGATCGAAGCACGGATGCGACGACACAGGTCGGGGTCCAGGCTCGAAGCGGAAATGTTCTTCGAAGTGATTCGCCAGGTGTTATGTTCCACATCCTCAACGGTGGCGCCCAAACTCTCGATCAGACGGCGCATGTCCAACACATCACGGATCTGCGGCACATTTCGCAGGGTGACAGGTTCCTCGCTCAACAGGCAGGCCGCCACCAACGGCAGGGCGGCGTTCTTGTTCCCGGAAGGAATGATCTCGCCGTTAAGTGGCACCCCACCTTCGATCAAAAATTTTTCCATGTCGGCACCTCATTGATTTTGATGGTCACGCGGATAATCGTGGGCATTATACATTGCAATTGACTTGCGCGTACGTGCCCGCCAAGCGCCTCGATTATAATAACCGCATGACAATCCTGGTCATTCTCCCCTTGGGACTGCTGGCAGGCTGGCTGGTCAACTACCTGGCCGACGTGCTGCCCGCCACACGCAGCTTCAGTCAGCCGACCTGCCCGCATTGCGGAGCACCCCGCTCTCTGGTGGATTACCTGCTCCTGCGGCCCTGCGGATCTTGCAGGCAGCCGCGCAGTTGGCGCACCTACCTGACGCAAATCATTCTGTTCGTGGGCACGGCCTACGCCTGGCTGGTTCCACCAAAAAGCCTGGGATTCTGGCTGGGTTATCTGCTGCTGATCTACCTGGGTGTGGTGTTTGTGATCGACGTGGAGCACCGCGTGATCCTGCACCCCGTCAGCCTGGCAGGGGCCTTGCTTGGACTTGGGATTGGCATCGTTGTCCATGGTCCCCTGATCGCCCTGATTGGCGGCACGGTCGGCTTCGGAGCCATGCTGGCGGCCTATTACCTGGGAGAATGGTATGTGCGCGCCAAGAAAGTGGACGATGTGGCTCTGGGGTTCGGCGATGTCAATCTCTCGGGCGTGATCGGCCTGATGCTCGGCTGGCCGTTGATCCTGTTCGGTCTGCTGGTCGCGATCCTGTTGGGAGGTGTGTTCAGCGCGTTGTACGTCGGTTTCATGCTGGCACGTAAACAATATCGGGCTTTTGCAGCCATTCCGTATGCCCCCTTCCTGGTCTTGAGCGTGATCTACGTGTTCTTCTTCTAAAAGTTACGCGATCTCTTCGCTGCCCTTGATCTGCCATATAAACTCCCTGTGAGCGTTCACAGGGAGTTTTCTTATTCCACCATCCCCATGCGGTATCCGAATCCGCGCACGGTGAGGATGCGCGATGGGTTGGCGGGATCAAGCTCCACTTTTTTGCGCAGCATCAGGATGTAGCGGCGCACCAGGGCGGTGTCATCCTGCCGATAGGCTCCCCAGACCTCCTGAACCAATTCGGCCTCGGAGGCCACCTTCCCTCCGCGGCGGACCAGCGCCTCCAGCAGGCGGAACTCTGTGGGCGTCAGTTCGAGGATGCGGCCCTCAAGGGTGGCCTGGTAGCGCTCACGGTCGAGGGTGATGCCACCGTAGACGATATGAGCAGCATCACGCTTCTCTGAAGCATTGATCCGTCCCAGCACCGCCTGGATGCGAGCCACCAGTTCGGCAAAGCTGAAGGGTTTGGTGACGTAGTCGTCCACACCCAAACGGAAGCCGCGTAATTTATCCGCCTCGGTGGCTTTGGCGGTCAGCATGATGATCGGCACGCGGCTCATTTCGCGCAGACGGGCGCAGATCTCCCAACCGTCCATACCGGGCAGCATCACATCCAGCAGAACCAGGTCAGGGTGCTGCTCATAGGCCAGGCGCAGGCCCGTTTCCCCGTTGGGGGCAACAGACACCTCGAAAGCCTCGCCGCGCAAAAACTCGCCCAGCAGGTTCAGGAGCGTGCGGTCATCGTCGATCAACAGGATTTGGGTCATTCCGCAACCTTCAGAATAAAGTAAAAACACGAACCGCCCGCCTTGGGCGCTTCATAACAGAGATCGCTCTTCATGGCCGTCATCAGGCGGCGCGAAAGATACAAGCCCAAGCCGTAGCCATACACGGATTGCGAGTCGCGCGCGTCCAGCCGTTGGAAACGTTGGAACAACAAATGCCGCTTCCCGGGCGGGATGCCCGGGCCGCTATCCAGCACCTCGATGCGCACGCCGTCGGACTCCAACCTGGAGCGGATTATAACAGGCCCCTCTACGGCATATTTCAAGGCATTGTCCAGCAGATGATGCAGGACACTCTGCACGGCAGCCTCATCCGCCCAGACCAGCGGAAGGTCAGGCGAGACCTCGGTGACGATCCGTCCCAAATCCTGACCGAGAGAGCGCTTCCGCAGCACCTCTTCGACGGCAACCGCCATCGAAAGGGGAACAGGATGAAGCTCCAGCCGCCCCGCGTCCAACGCGGATAGATTGAGAATGTTCTCGACGAAGCGGGTCAGGCGGTGGATCTCGGCCTGCATCAACTGCATCGTCTGCTGGTTAGCGACGGACGCCCTGCCCCGTCCCAACATCAACTCCAGGCCCCCGCCTAGATTATTGAGCGGGGTACGCAGTTCATGCGAGACCATGGAGACGAAATCGGTCTTGAGAAGGTCAAGCTCTTGCAGTTTCTTATTTTGCTCCTCAAGTTGGTTATACGCATCCTGAAGGGTACGAGTTCGCTCCTCGACACGGGCTTCCAGCTGGGTGTTGAGATCCTCAAGCTGGCGATGGACGGTCTGCAGTTCACCAAAGGCCAGACGCAGTGCATCCTGCTGCTGCTTTTGCTCGGATAGGTCGTGAGCCACCCCCGCGATCAGCCTGCGGCGTCCCTCGGCCGCCACGGGGCTGAGAGTGAGCAGATACGGGGTTTGTTCGCCTGCCAGGGTCACCTCATCGGACACAACGGTGCGCGAGGCGCGCGTCAATGTATCTGTATCGAGAGCAGGTGCAACAAAAATGGACAGTAGATTGGGGATAGCGGCATCATCATCCCCTTCCTCATACAGATGGGAAAAGGCAGGGTTACCCAACAGGATACGCCCCTGCTCATCGCAGATGAAGGCAGGTTCGCCCAGACTGCTGAATAATTGCCAGTAGCGCTGCAACTCCACCTCCCCCGCACGGATGCCGAGACGCACGATCAGGATGGCGACGAAGACGAGACTCATGGCCACGCCGAAGGTGGATAACTCGCCACGCAGACGCCAGTCTGCCAGGACGTACCAAGCCAACGCCAACACCAACGTCACCGGGAGGATATTTTGGATTTGCGTGCTCAAATCAAGCAGCGGCGAACGCAAGCCCTGGTCGAGGTCCTCCACCCGCTGCCGCTCACGGATGACCTCATTCCCCATCAACAGATAAGCCAACACCCAACCCAGGCTAAGGAAGGTCCCAGCCGGATCGCTTTGATACAGGCTGAGCAGGCTGTTGGCGTAATCGGACAGGGTCATGAAGATCAGACTGAGCCCAAGAACGTAGGCGGTAGACCGCGCAACCGCACCCGCCAAAGCCAGGTTAACGATCACCATCAGCAGGACCATGTCCGCAATGGGATAAAGAGTCGGCACCACTTGTTGAGGTCCGACCGGGAAAGCGCGCCCGAGCAGGAGCCAGCCCAGGGTAACGGCCACACCGGAATTGACGATCAAATCGAGGAGGAAACGGAAGCGGGCTGGGGCATGGCGGAACCCCGTCGAAAGGCGGACCAAGCCCAGGGCGGCAAAGGGATAGGCCAACAGGCCGAACAAGTCCGAAAGGGAGAACAGGGATGGGTCATCCTGCCCACGCGGGCCAAGGAAGATCCAAAGGAAATGGCGCACGGCCCAACCTGCCAGGGCCAGTCCCAAATAGAGCCAGGCCTCGCGCCGCGCCTTGGGCAAAGAGTTGAATGAGAAGAGTACCTGCAAGGCACCAGCGGCGGCTGGAGCAGCAATCATCATTCCACCTAAAATAAATCGACCCGCATAGTCGGCGGGCACCAACAGGACCCACAACCATACCAAAGCAAAATAGACCGCTGCCTCCAGCAATGCGGCGCGCTGACGGATCGGCCAGGCATTCAGTCGTTCAAGGTAGGCTCGCACGGGGCCTCATACAATGGGGTTTTCTAGGGCAAGAGGCCGCACGAGTACATGCGGCCTCTTGTTCATCATGGATTTATCGGGTTTTGTCGCCGCTGACTAGCAACCATCCGTACAAGGCGGAGTCGGCGACTTGGTGGGCGTCTTCGTCGGCGTGATAATCGGGGTCGGCGAACTGGTGGACGTACGCGTCGGGGACGGTGTAGGCGACGGCGTAGGCGTACGGGTAAGCGTCTGAGAAGCCGTCGGCGTGGGTGTACGCGTCTTGGTCGGCGTGAAGGTAATGGTCGGCGTGAACGTCTTGGTCGGCGTGAAGGTGATGGTCGGCGTGAACGTTCTAGTCACCGTATTGGTGATGGTCGGCGTGAACGTGACCGTCGGCGTCAGCGTCTTGGTGGGCGTGAAGGTGATGGTCGGCGTATTGGTAATCGTAAAGGTCAACGTCGGCGTGAAGGTGATGGTCGGCGTACGCGTGATGGTCGGCGAGGGTGTGCGAGTGGGCGTATTCGTAACGGTGGGTGTATTGGTGCGAGTCGGTGTATTGGTAATGGTCGGCGTACGTGTAATGGTCGGCGTATTGGTAATCGTCGGGGTCAGGGTAATCGTGGAGGTCTTGGTAGGCGTCGGAGTCGCTTCAGCGTCGATCTCCACCATACAACCATTGGTCAGGGTGACGATCAAGCCAAAGGAGTTGGCAGGGACGATGGCCGGCCAGGAGGCATCTGCATTGAGGTAGTCGAAGTCGAAATAGTCAGTCTCGCCGGGATTAAGCAGAATGGTGGACCCAGGTGTACCACCCAACGTCCAGGTAGTATGAGAGTCGGGGTCATCCGTCGTCACAATGGAGTTGCCATCGAAGCGCCAACGGTTCAAGGACTGGGATGGGTTGGAGGCATCATAGGCATCCCAATCGAAATCGATGCTCTGGATGTAAGTGGCCTGCGTACTACCGTTATAGATCGGGATCCTAGCGCGCGGCAGGCCGCTGGAAGTAGTCTGTGAGAAGCCTGCACTAAACACGAACAGCGAACAATCCGGCGTGGGGGTGGCCGTCGGCGTACGCGTATTAGTCGGCGTAAACGTCATGGTCGGCGTAAACGTCTTGGTCGGCGTGAAGGTAGGCGTAAAGGTGCTGGTCGGCGTGAAGGTCAAAGTGGGTGTCGGCGTATCCGATGGCAGCGGTGTTTCAGTAGGTGTATCGGTCGGTAAGTTCAACGCAGGCGGAACGTCGATGGAGCGTGCCACGCGGAAACGCTCCACGATGCCTTCACGGTAAGAGGACAGATGGGTCCACGGCCACAAGGTGTGGAAGAAGGGTGTGATGTAGGGATGGTTGAAGTCCACCATGACAATCACACGACCACCTGGTTGACCAGCATCCTCCTGATGCGTGGTGGTATTGGTAATCAGACAATCCGCGTACTGACCAGGGTTGCCCATGCGGGGGAGGATCACCACATAGTCTGCCACGCCGTTGTTGTCGCGGTCTGCGTTCGAACAGACGGTCACATGGAAATAACCAATCTGGGTTTTATCCTCCGCAATCGTGGCAGGCTGGTCAATGAACAAGCCGATGGTCCAGCCCTGGGCTACGCTTTTGACCGTCCCAAGGCGGGCGGTATCCTCGTCATTGTCATTCAGACATCCGCCCACAGGACAATTAATCGGATCATATTGCCCGGTAACCGCGTAACGAATAGTCTGGCGGGCCACGTTCTCCACTGTCAACCAGGCCTGGAAGAGCAAGGCAAAATCGATGATGGCGAAGATGACCAACAGTAGAATGGGCAAGGCCAGTGCAAACTCAAGCAGGGCCTGCGAAGGGCTTCGTTTCTTCATCCATGGCAGAGATGGTCGAATGTGATTTGGAAATTTTCTCATAGGAGCCTCGCAGGTTAGCGGGTAAGTCGGGTGGCGATATTGTCGGCGATCTTGGCAAAGATGGCACGCAATTGGTCGCCGGTAGGCGCATAATAGTACAGGCCGCCGGTCACACCGGCCGTGTACTTCAATAACTGTTCGCCGTCTCTCGGGTCACCCGGATTGGAATTGGTCACCAGGTTACCCAAACCGATGGAGAAGGTCAACACATTGTTCATGGACAGCCAGTCAGCCATGTCACGGGCGTAATCATCCGCATCATAGTGCGAACCATCATCCGCAATGCCTGGAATATCCCAAGCCGAGTCGGTTACGCCCATGCACATCGCATGGTTGTCCATGATTGGGTCGCCACCGGCATTCAAAATAGAGTAGCAGTGGCGGGTTTGCAGATAATTTCCTGAACCAGCCGGGCTTTGAACTTCCCGGTCACGGCAGTACGGCTGGGTGGTTCCCAATCCACCGGAACAAAAACCAAATGGTAAATTGCCCGACGAATCGGTCGAACTATTAGCCGCACCATCGGTGAGCAGGATCGTCACCCACAAAGCCTCTTCGCGCATGCTATCGGCGAATTCATTCGCCGCTGCCGCCAGTCCACCGCCAATGTTCGTCGAAGTGCAGGATTCATAACTTCCACCGGGCAGCATAGCCGATGGGCAGTTAAAATAAAGGAAATTCTCCGTGGCCATGTCATACTGACGACAGGGCCCAGCCGGTGGGTGGTCCATCGTACCATCAAGGAAGCCCGTAATGTCCTCACAGGACCAGCCAGCAATACCCGCATTACCAGTATCGGGGTTGACGTCATTCCCCGCTTGAAATACCCACAGATTGCGAATACGAGTCCGAATATCATGTTCATCCGAAGTGAGGGCCAAGCTTAACCGATCGCCAGCATTGGAACAGGTACTGCAATGGACATCGCGATCGAATGTTACCACCGCCACACGGTCATAAGGGAAGAACAACTGGTCAATAAAAGCATCGGCCGCGCGCTTCACGTCCGTGAAGGGGTCGCAGCTACCGGAGAAACCACCGCCGCCACTATATGGGGGAGGATTAACATTACACTTCGAAGGATCACGAGCATCCCCAGCAGGAGCATCATTGGTCATCGATTCAGAACGGTCGATGACCAGCACTACATCCACCGAGGCGGCCTCGGAGACAGCTTCCGCACTAAGGGGCACCTGCGTAATTCCTACCACGCGCAGGAAGGCCAACTGCACTTCAGTGGAGGCAATCACCTGCACAAACTTGCGATGCTCCGTATCTGAGACGGTACCATCTCCGTTCGTGTCACAAAGCATAGGCTGTTCTTCGCAAGTTACAACCGTTGCATGAGGGTCATAGATCCCATTCAACGTCAGGAACTCAGTGGCCGCAGCCTCCAACCCAGCAATCGTGTACCCTTCGCGGTATTGCAAGGAGGCGGCCAGGGCAGCGGCATCCACGGAACGGCGCAGGTTGCCATAGCCGATGTACACCAGCCCAAGGTCGACCACCAAACCGATGAATGCCACCAGTCCAATGATTGCGAACACCACGATAATCAGGACCTGTCCCTTTTCGCGGCGGCGGTTTTCCGTTCTGGAAGATTTAGGAGTAGGCATTTCCATAAAATAACCTCGTTTTATGGGGATGGGGTCGGTGTGGGTTCTGCAGCCGAGAGCGGCATGATGGCGTAACTATACAGCGGAATTGGATTGGGTATTACGTTCGAAAAGATCGGCAGGTTCATGGTCTGCCAGTAGTGGTAAAAAATCTCGATCAGCAAGACACCCGTTGATGGTGCGGTCCCGTTCAAGCGAGACTCGATGTTTTCTGTGGTGAATTGCGAAACGCTGATCCCGTTTCGGCTCCAACCATCGGCATCCGGGAAGCGGACTGCCGAGGTGCCGTTGACACTAAAAAAGGAGATCACGACATCATCCAACGTGGGATCCAGTTTAATCGGGAGGAGGAAGTTATCCACCAGCGCGCCTACATTCGGAAAGAAGGTCGGGTCAATGGACCCATTCGACAGGAACGGGTCGGCCAGGCTGGCCTGACGGGCGGCTTCGCGGCCACCATCCAGGATGTTCAGGTACTGGTTGAGCAAGAAGCCATATTCGACAATAGCAATGACCATGAACAATAGCAGAGCCAGCACGATGGCCAGTTCCACTAGGCTCTGTCCACGCGCGGACTGGGGGTGCTTTTTACGGGAATCTGCGAGTTTTTTCAGTAGATTTGCCATGAGGCGCTCCTCTGCCTTTTCAATCATATCAAAGCGAAAATGTGCAGTCAATTGAACCTGGGGAATTGTCAGGGGAACGTAACGTTTTTTTCACGAAAACAGGACGAACGAGGGCCGATTCGGACCGAATTCGGACTCGGTTGGGGTTTTATCGGGTATAATCCCGCCTCGCAAGAAGACCAAAAGCAAAAGGAGGTGTAAGACAAAATTTCATAGGGAAAGCAGCGCATGGACTTTGGCATCGATAGAACCGCCAAAGTTGACGAGGAACAGGGTTCTTCACTTCGCCGTGAAGATAATTCGACCCTCACCCCGAGAGGGAGGATGGTTGAAAAAAATCGAAAGATCAGCGGAAGCCCTGCGGGGATGCCAACCCCGAGACCTTTCCCTCCAGTACAAACTCCAGCACAAGACGTGTCGGCAACGATGCGGATAAAACCCCGGAGATGGCAAAGAATGTCATTGCGCACATGGACAGGCAATGGGTATTGCTTGTTGCATGATTGCGCAACTACACCTAATTCAAAAATCTGGAGGAACCTACCATGTGTGGTATCGTCGGTTACATCGGCCCGCGCGACGCGACGCCGGTCATTCTCAACGGCCTGAAACGGCTGGAATATCGTGGTTACGACTCGGCGGGAGTTGCTGTCATCAACGGCGACCAGATCGAGGTCCGCAGAGATGCAGGCAAGCTTTCGCAACTGGTGGACCTGGTGGCCAAGTCCCCCGTCAGCGGAGCACCTGGCATCGGTCACACGCGTTGGGCTACGCACGGAGCGCCGTCAGCGCGCAACGCCCATCCACATTTGGGCAGCACGGGGCGCATGGTCGTCGTCCATAACGGCATCGTCGAAAACTTCCTGGATCTCAAGGATGAACTGAGCGCCGAAGGTGTGACCTTCAACTCCGACACGGACACCGAAACCATCGTGCACCTGGCCGAGCATCACTATGCCGCCGAGGGCGGCTTGGTGGAGGCGGCCCGCCGCACGTTCCACGAGATCGAAGGCGCGAACGTGGTGGTGATGCTTTCATCGGACGAGCCCGACAAAATCGTGACGGCGCGCCTCGGCAACGCGGGCGGCGTGGTCATTGGCCTGGGTGACGGGGAAAATTTCATCGCATCGGACATCCCCGCCATTCTGGAACACACGCGCCGCGTCATCTTTTTGGAGTCTCGTCAGATGGCGATCATCACCCGCGATAGCGTGCGCGTCGAAACCCTGGACGGACAGTTGGTCCAGCCCGAGGTACATGTCATCGCCTGGGACGCGGTCTCCGCTGAAAAGGGCGAGTATCGTCACTTCATGCAGAAAGAGATCCACGAACAGGTGCGCGCGCTGACCGACACGCTGGCGGGTCGTGTGGACTTCAAGGAAGGACGCATCCGCCTGCCTGAGTTGAACCTGACACCCGAGCTGGCCAAACGCATCCAACGCATCTATATTACTGCCTGTGGCACGGCCGCGTATGCGGGCATGGTCGGCAAGTATCTGATCGAAAAGATCGCGCGCGTGCCCGTGGAAGTGGTGATCGGCTCCGAGTTCCGTTACAGCGACCCGATCATCGACGAGAACACCGTGGTGCTGGCCATCTCGCAATCGGGCGAGACCGCCGACACGCTGGCCGCGATGGAAGAAGGACGCCGCAAGGGCGCCATCGTGTGGAGCAACGTCAACGCCATCGGCTCACAGGCCATGCGCGTGGCGGACGGCTTCATCTCGATGCAGACGGGACCCGAGATCGGCGTGGCCTCGACCAAGGCCTTCACCGCCCCGCTGGTGGACCAGTACATGCTGGCCATCCTGCTGGCGGACTTGCGCGGCGTGATCGATGACGCCACGCGACGGGCATTGGTCGCCGACCTGCGCCTGGTCCCCGACCTGGCGGGCCGCACCCTGAACGGCGAAGCCGAAGTGGAAAAGGTGGCGCACGCGCTCAAGGATATCCACGGCTGTCTGTACCTGGGACGCGGCATCAACATGCCCATCGCCTACGAAGGCGCGTTGAAGTTAAAGGAAATCTCCTACATCCACGCGGAAGGTTATCCCGCAGGCGAGATGAAACACGGTCCCATCGCCCTGATCGATGAGAACATGCCCGTGCTATGCCTAGCCCCCAAGGACCCCTGGCACGAAAAGATGATCTCGCAGATCCAGCAAGCCAAGGCGCGCGGAGGGATGGTCATCGCCGTGGCGACCGAAGGCGACGAGTTGATCGCCTCGATGGCCGACCACGTACTGTGGGTGCCCGAAGCGCCGTGGATGCTCTCGCCCATCATCACGGTCATCCCGTTGCAATTACTGGCCTATCACATCGCCGCCATCCGCGGCCTGGACGTGGACCAGCCGAGGAACCTGGCGAAGAGTGTGACGGTGGAATAGAACGTGAAAAGCAAGAAGTGAGAAGTAAAAAGTGGCAGCCGCGAGTCGGCTGTCATTTTTTTTGGAACTTAATTGCGGCGGGGAGCGTATCATTCCCAGACCCTAAAGGTCTTATTCTGTGAGGCAAAATGGCTTTTTGGATGGAGATATTCGCACCAACAACGTTTCCGTTTATGGCCAAGACCTTTAGGGTCTCTATATCAGGAGGTAAGTGATGAAAGTTCGAGCTATTTTCTTTCTGTTCGTATTTGGGTTGACCGCCTGCACGTCCACCCGACCCGTGGACATTCAAGGCACTGCCATCGCGCTTGCCCAAACAGGCGTTGTGCTGACGCAAACTGCCCAACCTACCACCACACCTCCGCCGACTGTGACGCCAACGGCCACTATTGTATATCCCATACCGTCGTCGTATCCCACACAAAAGCCGCTTCCTATTTTCACCCCTGATGTAATTCAGGTAGAACGATGGAAGGAGTATCAAACAGAATTGGCAAAGCTTGTTCTGTCCGAAGCAGGGGACGTTTTTCCTTATTATGAAACTGCTTTATGCGAATGGGATATTCTGGGGAGATCCGAACAGGAAGTATATGTGTGGGCAACGTGTTTCGCCCCTGGCTCTAGGGATAGAAAACCCGCTGTGATTCATCTTAATGTGGATGGATCAATTCAAAAGGTGGAAGTGCCGTTCCATGGTTCAACATGGAATTCTACTATTCAAAGGCTGTTTCCAGTAGATGTGCGAGAAAAGATTGACTCATATTTTTCCTCTTTTTATTCTGGGAGAGCGGAAGAACTGAGGATGCATCTTCAATATAGGCTAACACATCCAGAAATACCGCCTTTGGTTATCCTTTCTGCAATATCCACACCATAAACAAAGAAGGTCACCTATTGCGGTAACCTTCTTCTTTTCTACGGATGCGGGGTGTTGGTGGGCACAGGGGTATTCGTCGGGATGGGAGTGGGCGTGGGCGGCGGGGTGAAGACCTTGAGATTGGTCAGGTTGTAGCCTGCGTCGAATTGCAGGACGTCCGCCTGTAGCCAGCAGGGGTCGTTGTAGCGCGGGTTTTTGATGATCCACCAGGCTCCCACGCTGCCGCGTCCGAGCAACTCCACGCGGGTGTCCGCCTTCACCGAGCTGACCACTTCGTACACGGGGCCAGGTCCCATCCAACACAGGGCATCCTTCACCACCAGCGGATTCTGCGGGGTGGGGAACGGGGTGAAGGTAAAGGCCACGGTTGGCGTGGCGGTCGGCTCCTGCGGGGGGACCGTCGCGGTGGGGGCCGCTGCCGTCTCCGCCTGGATGGCGGACAGGGTCGCAGCCACGACCGTCTGCGCAAGCGCCTCAGGCGCGACGGGCGACTCCGCCCCCGTCCCTGCCGAGGGCAGGTTACAGGCCGATAGAATCAGGGTCAGGCTGAGGGTCAGGATCAATCCCAAACGGGTCAAACGAAGCATTCTTCCTCCTTAGATTTATATTTCGCCCTGAGCGGAGGACTGAGCGATCTTCGCGAAGTCCGTAGTCGAAGGCGAAATCAACCGATCTGAAACAAAAACGGACACAATCCCTGCATCGTCGTTTCATTCCTCTGTACTTGTAGGATGGGCCGCTCCAGCAGAATCTCCAGCAGGGCTGTGTCCATTGTACACAACTCGAGATGAGCAGCTATCACCTTTGCGTACGGGCACGGTCCCAGCAAAATGCGTGGACCTTCCGCGCCTGCCTCCCAGCGAGCCTGATAGTGGAGTTGATTGAGCCGCTCGACCGCCGACGCCAGCCGCCGCATCAGCGGCGCGGACTCCGACTGGAGCGTCCCACCCATCCGCTCCGCCAGGGACCTCAGGGCCTGCTCCCGTTTCGACGGTGACAGCCCACCCAGCCATTCATCCAGCACCGCACCCAACAGGGCTGGCAGTTGATCGCCCGCCAGCGCCGCCGACAGTCCATAGTGCTTGACGGGCCGCCCGCGCCCCTCGCCGCCCGCGCTGACAACTGTCACGCGCCCATCCGCTGCCAGGATGCGCAGATGATGGCGGGCATTGGCAGGGGTCACATGCAGGGCGCGCGCGATCTCCTGTGCCGAAGCCAGGCGATTCTTTTTGAGATAAGCCAGCACTTTCTGCCTGGCGGTTGTCATAGTCATGCTGTGATTATACTCACGAATTTAATTTTGAAAATATATTTTTTCGTAAATCACCAGATTTTCGAGATGCACGTGCTATAATCCCAACTCGTGACATTTCGCACCTGATTAGTCTTTACAGGGTACCTGCCCTTCGACTACGAGCCTCAAAGAACATTCGGCCCTCCGCTCAGGGCGAAGAAATACTAATTACTAATGTCACTTACCGACATGACCCTTACCTGGGACTCCACCTATGCCATTGCGCTGGAACTGCGCCGCCAACATCCAGGCGTAAACATGGAAGACCTGTCCCTCAGGCAGATCTACGAGTGGACGCTCCAACTTCAGGAATTCGAGGATGACCCGTCCCTGTGCAACGACGACATCCTGGCTGCAATCTTTCAAGACTGGTTCGAGGAGACAATTCATGGACAATGAACAACTCAATTCACCGGGCTACGACATCCCAGACGAGCTCAAGAACGTGGTCTCCATCACCACGCTCGACCGCATCTACAACTGGGGGCGTCGTTCCTCGGTCTGGCCGTTGATGTTCGGCCTGGCCTGCTGCGCCATCGAAATGATCGCCGCGCAGGCGTCCCGCTACGACATGGCCCGCTTCGGCATGGAGGTCATGCGCCCCACCCCGCGCCAGGCCGACATGATGCTGGTCTCGGGCACCGTCACCAAGAAGATGGTCCCGCTCATCGTGCGCCTGTATAACCAGATGCCCGAGCCCAAGTACGTGGTAGCCATGGGCGCCTGCGCTTCGGGCGGCGGTCCCTTCAAGGAAGGCTACAACGTGGTGGCAGGCATCGACAAGTTCCTGCCCGTGGATGTCTACATCCCGGGCTGCCCGCCCACCCCGCAGGCGTTGATCGCAGGCATGATCAAGCTGCAGGAAAAGATCGACAAGGAATCACTCAGCAAGGTACGCTGGTACG
Organism: Chloroflexota bacterium; assembly: GCA_016191845.1. Classification (GTDB taxonomy): domain Bacteria; phylum Chloroflexota; class Anaerolineae; order Anaerolineales; family Villigracilaceae; genus JACPVF01. The sequence goes on along the minus strand of JACPVF010000016.1, from coordinate 48,892 downwards.
ACAAGAAGAAGGAAGACTCCGTCTACATCCCCGTGCCCGTACTGGGTCCCGATCTGATGGATCCGCGCCGCTTCGCCGAGATCAAGGCCATTGCCGCCGCGAAGGAAGGATAAGCACATGGCAACTCCTACCACCACCGCGACCCTCGACCTGGCTGCCCGTTTCCCGGGTGCCGTCAGCGCTGACGCCCGCCCTGGTTACAAGGGCTGGATCGTCGAAAAAGACAAGCTCATCGAAGTGGCCACCGCCATCCGCGACGAGTTCGGCTACGACCACCTGACCGCCGTAACGGGCGTGGATTATCTGCCCGAAGGCAAGATGGAAGTTGTCTATCACGCCTTCAAGACCACGGGCGGCCCCGTGCTGACCTTCAAGGTCCAGGTGCCGCGCGTCGACCCTGTGGAAGTCCCCTCGGTCACGTCCATCTGGCCTGGCGCCGAATTCCAGGAGCGCGAAGCCTGGGACCTGTTGGGCGTCAAGTTCACGAATCACCCCGACCTGCGCCGCATCCTGCTGTGGGAAGGCTTCGAAGGCCACCCGCTGCGCAAGGACTGGAAGGAAGCCTTCTACGAAGAAGACGCCAAGCCCTTCAAGAGCCGCTGGCCCGAGGGTAAGCACGTCATGGCCGAAGAGAAGAATCCCTTCAAGGACAATATCAACTTCCCCAAGGATTTCGACCCCGAGCAGTGGGTCCCCGAAGGGGAGGCCGCCCTGTACGGCGCGCTGGCCAGGTACCAGGTCCAGGAAGGCAGCCTGAAGACCGACCACATCGTCATCAACATGGGCCCGCAGCACCCGTCGACGCACGGCGTGTTCCGTGCAGCAGTCACCGTCGATGGCGAGACCGTCGTCAGCCTGAAGCCTGTCATGGGCTATCTGCACCGCAACCACGACAAGATCGGCGAGCGCAACACCTTCCTGCAAAACATGCCCTTCACCGACCGCCTCGACTACTTCAACTCGATGAGCAACAACTTCGGGTACGCGGTGGCGGTCGAAAAACTGATGAACATCCAGGTGGCCGAACGCGCCGAGTATATCCGCGTTATCATGGCGGAACTCAGCCGTATCCAGAACCACCTCGTCTTCATCGGCATGCTCGGCAACGACCTGGGTATGATGTACACGCCTGCCCTGTATGCCTTCGAAGAACGCGAACTGATCCTCGACATCTTCGAGGCCGTCTCGGGCTCGCGCATGATGTGCAATTACTACCGCTTCGGCGGCGTCGTCCGCGACCTGCCCGAGGGTGTGCTCGAAAAGATCAAGGGCCTGGTCTTTGAGCGTCTGCCCGTCAAGGCCGACGAACTCGACCGCATGCTGACCGAGAATGAAGTCTTCGTGGCGCGCATGAAGGGCGTCAAGGTCATCGACGCCGAGAACGCCATCCGCTACTCGATCACGGGTCCCGTGCTGCGCGCCGCTGGCGTGCCCTACGACATCCGCCGCGCCGACCCGTACTCGATCTACGACCGCTTCGACTTTGACATCCCCACCCGCCCGAACGGCGACCTGATGGACAATTACCTGCTGCGACTCGACGAGATCCGCCAGTCGCTGCGGATCCTGCAGCAGGCCGTCAAACAGATCCCCGAGGGCCCTGTGATGACGGGCAAGCCGCAGTACCAGGTGCGCGTTCCCGCAGGCGAGTCGTATGGCCGTGTGGAATCCCCCAAGGGCGAGCTGGCCTTCTACGTCGTCTCGAACGGCAAGCCCAACCCGTTCCGCTATCACGTGCGCCCGCCTTCATTCGTCAACATCACGGCGCTCGAAAAGATGTGCGTGGGCACCAAGATCGCGGACTTCATCGCCATCCTGGGCGTGATCGACATTGTGCTCGGCGAGCTGGACCGCTAAAGGAGAATGAACATGGATGGAAAAGGCATCTTAAAAGGACTGGGCGTCACAGCCAAGCGCTTTTGGAACACGTATTGGGAAGATATCACCTGGTTCTTCAGCGGCAAGAAACGCTACTTCAATGAAGACGGCGTGAAGGCACGTGCCAGCAAGGATACCAAGGGCATCTTCACGGTGCAGTACCCTGAAGAAAAGTTGATCATCCCCGAGGAATTCCGCTATGTGCCCTTCCTCGTGTACGATGAGGCCGATGGTAAAAAGGAAATCCGCTGCACCTCGTGTGGCATCTGCGCCAAGGTCTGCCCGCCGCAGTGCATCTGGATCGTGCGCACCAATGACCCCGTCACGGGCCGCCCCGTGCCCCAGCCTGCGGAATTCTACATCGACGCGGACATCTGCATGAACTGCGGCTTCTGCGCCGAGTACTGCCCCTTCGACGCGATCAAGATGGACCACGATTTCGAGATCGCTTCGTACAACCGCAATGTCTTCAACCTCGACAAGCTGATGAAGCCCGCCTCGTACTACGAGTCGATCCGCCCGCTGAATGCGACCCGCGAGAACGAAGCCCGCAAGGCCAAGGAAGCCGCCAAAGCCGCCAAGGCCGAGGCTGCGTAACACTCATCGTGCTGAGCGGAGGTCCTGAGCTCGTCGAAGGACCGTAGTCGAAGCACCGCCCTTCGGCTGCGCTGCTATCGCAGCTCCACTCAGGGCGTAGAAACGAATTGATTGGTAAACATGACCCAAATTACAAAAGAAGCAGTATTAGCCGCGCTCGGTAAGGTGCAGGAACCTGAACTTCACCAGGACCTGGTCACCCTCAATATGATCCGCAACCTGGAGATCGAAGGCGGCACCGTCTCGTTCACCGTGATGCTCACCACCCCCGCCTGTCCGCTGCGCAACCAGATCGAGTCAGAATCGCGCAAGGCGGTCATGACCATCCCCGGCGTGGAAAAGGTCGCCGTCAAGCTCGACTCGGACGTCCCCAATGACGGCCGCATGCGCGGGCTGGTCAACATGCCCATCCGCAATGCGATCGCCATCGGTTCGGGCAAGGGTGGCGTGGGCAAGTCGACGGTCTCGGTCAACGTGGCGGTGGCGCTCGCCCAAAGCGGAGCGCGCGTCGGCCTGTTGGATGCCGACATCTACGGCCCCAACATCCCGACCATGCTCGGCGTGGATAAACTCCCGCCGCCAAACGGTCCCAAGCTGATCCCCGCCGAGGCCTACGGCATCAAGATGATCTCGATGGGTCTGCTGGTCAAGCCTGGACAGCCGCTCATCTGGCGCGGACCGATGCTCAACTCCGCCATCCGCCAGTTCCTCGGCGACGTGGAGTGGGGCGAGCTCGACTATCTGGTCGTGGACCTGCCGCCTGGCACGGGCGACGCGGCCCTCTCGCTGGCCCAAGCCCTGCCCTTGAGCGGCGCCATCGTGGTGACCCTGCCGCAGATGGTCTCGCTCGAAGACGCAGAACGCGGCCTGAACATGTTCAAGACCCTCGAAGTGCCCATCCTGGGCGTGGTCGAGAACATGTCGTACCTCGAACTGCCCGACGGCTCGCGCATGGACATCTTCGGCGCGGGCGGCGGCGAGAAGCTGGCCGCCGCGACGGGTACGCCCTTCCTGGGTGGCGTCCCGATGGACCCGAACGTGCGCATCGGCTCCGACAGCGGCCGCCCCATCGTGGCCACCCACCCCGATGCGCCCGTGGCACAGGCGCTGCGCGGCATCGCTCAGAACGTGGCGGCCAGGATCAGCGTGGCGGCACTCAGCAAGGACAACGCCCTGCCGATCAACATCGTCGAGTAGGAAGTTCGATCAACACAAAGGCCCGAGCGAAAATCCTCGGGCCTTTTTCGTTGCTTTTCTCGCGGCATTATATAATCACATAAAGGCATCTCAACATGGAACTCTACTTCATCCGTCACGGACAATCCGTCAACAACGCGGGCTGGGGGGACCCGAACTATCGTGAAAACCCCGACCCGCCTCTGACGGAGATCGGGCGTCAGCAGGCCCGGTTTCTGGCCGACTTCCTGGCCAGGAATCAGCCCCTTCAGGAACATACGGGCTGGAACTCACACAACCGTCATGGCTTCGGGCTGACCCGCCTCTACACCAGCCTGATGGAACGGGCCGCCCACACCGCTGCACCCACCGCCCAGACACTCGGAATTCCATTTGCCGTTTGGAAAGAGATCCATGAAACGGGCGGAATCTTCAGCCGTGAAGACAAGGCCAACCCAACAGGCCTGCCTGGCAAGCCGCGCGCCTACTTCGAGCAACATTTCCCGACCCTGAGCCTGCCCGCCGACCTGGACGGCTCTGGCTGGTGGAACCGTCCCTTTGAAACCGACGGCGAGCGCCAGCCCCGCGCGGATCAATTTCTCGCCGACCTGCTAACCCGTCACGGCGACCGCGAAGGTCAGCCCGTTGAGCGGGTGGCCATCGTCAGCCACGGCGGATTCTTCATGCACCTGATGTGTGCCATCCTCAAACTCCCCTGGCGGCAGGCCGCGCTCGACCTGCGCTCGTGGTTCCTGCTCAACAATTGCTCGATCAGTCGCTTCGATTTCATCCAGGACGAGGTCATCATTTCCTATCTAAACCGCACCGATCATCTGCCCGATCACCTTATCACTGGCTAAAAAAGAGAGGGCCGCTTGCGCCTCCGCTAGAGCGGCCTCTCATTCAACGCCGTATAGAACTGCGCGCGCCCGATGACTTCTTCCACCGCGATCAGGAGGAAAAGAACGGGGCTGATCCACACTTCAGGTGGATTCGACACGAGGAGGAGAATCGCCGCTCCAAGCGCCGCCAGGATCAACCCCGCCCGCAAGCTGGTAACTGTCCATCGGGCATTGGTCTGCGCTGTAAGTGTCATCACCAGTTCCACCGCCAGCAACACAGCAAAGACTCCCCAAACCAACTTCCCCCCGCCCAGCAAAATATTCATCACCGATTGTCCAAGCAGCGCCGCAGTGATGAAGAATCCCGCAGTCGTGCGCCACGTATCCCACGCAGGCATGACATGCAGACGATAGACCTTCGCCATGCTGTAAACCAACGCCGCGCCCAACAAGGCAGTGACCCATTTGATTTCAGGCACAAACATCTCCGCCAGCCAACTTGCCCCAAACAAGCCAGCCGTTAGAATCTCGCGGCTCAACCATGACTTTTTCAAATGGAACGGCGCGCGCCACGCATTGCGCTTCGCACCGAGATGGGCAAACGAGAAAAATCCGCCGACACCCAAGCACATGCCGATCAGCAAATATGGAATCAGGGGAATCGAGTCCGTCATCCACTGCGCCGCCCAAGCCATGCCCACGGACATTTGCGCCAGCAAAGTAAACGCCACCAGTGAGGACTCGCTCTTTTGCTTCTTCGGTCTGATCTCCTCGGAATTGCCAATCACCTTTTCCAAAGAATTGCTCATTGCCCTATGCGGCTTGATTGCCAAATGCGGCTCCGTCCGCGAGAGGGTTGGCAATGGGAAGGGATGTTCGGTTGCGGGGATTTCCCATAAATTCTTTCGCCCTGAGCGAAGTCGAAGGGCATCCTCGTCAATGCCTACTTCCACAAAATCCAACACCCGCATCGGACATGCCGCCACGCACGAGGGAGGCAATCCTGCATCGATGTTATCGAAGCAAAAATTGCACTTTGCCATTTGACCCAAATCAAAGTTATAGCGCGGAGCATTGTACGGGCAAGCCCAAGCGCAGTATCCGCACCCCATACACTTGGACGGGTCAATATACACAATCCCATCTTCGCGATGGATGTATGCATCCGTTGGGCAAACTCCCGCGCACTTGGGATGTTCGCAATGATTGCAGGCAATGGACAGGTTGTAAGCAAAGACCGAATTTTCCCATGCGCCGTTTTGCGCCACCCACTCCCCGCCCGAAACCTCCACCACCCGCCGCCACAACACACCGACAGGCAGATTATTTTTATCCTTGCACGCCTCCTGACAGGCTTTACAGCCAGAGCAGGCAGAAGCATCGAAGGTGAAGGCGTAGGTCATTTGGAACCCCGACGATGGACCTTGGACGATAGACGATTGACCATCGTCTGTGGTCTGTCGTCCATCGTCTTCTCCATCTCAACCCAAATCGTCTGCTGCGCCGAGCCGAACGCCACCGGAGTCCATTTGTGGGAGGTCAGCACGTTGACATTGCCGCCGTGATCCACGCCGTTTTCGTCAGGTTGCCACCATGCGCCTTGCGGAATGTCCACCACGCCAGGCATAATTCGCGGCGTGACACGGGCTTGGATGACCATCTCGCCCAACCCATTCCACACGCGGACAAGGTCGCCATCGTGGATGTCGCGTGCGGCGGCGTCAATCGGGTTAATGAAAACGCGCTGGGGAAATGCCTCTTGTAGCCAGTCGTTGTTGGCATGTGTGGAATGCACCCGCGCCAGCGTGTGATGTCCGATGGCTTGCAAGGGATATTTTTTCACCACAGAGGGCACAGAGTCCACAGAGGTTTTTTCTTGTTTTTTCTCCGTGTTCTTTGTGGTCTCTGTGGTAAAAGGATTCTCCCATTCCTGAATATATTTCGGCACGGCGGGGATTTCATTGGGATTGCCCATTTCGTGCAGTTTTTTGGAGAAGATTTCGATTTTGCCGCTGGGCGTATCGAGCGGATATTTTTCAGGGTCGGCGCGGAAATCGGCGAAGGCGATTTTGGGGTTTGTGACAGGCTTTGCGTAAACGCCAAGATTGGAGATTAGTAATTCATCTAACGTGGGTAATTCAGGAAAACGTGTAGACCTGAAAACCTGTAAACAATAATCCACCCAATCTTTTTCGTCGCGTCCTTCGGTGAAGGCTTCGGCGATTCCCAACCGTTCGGCGAGGTCAGCGCAGATTCGATAATCGGATTTGGCTTCGCCAGGCGGCTCGACCAGTTTCGGTTGCAGAATCACTTCGTCGCCGTACTTCCAGCCGTCTTCCACGCCCCAAGTCTCGAACTGCGTGCAGGCGGGCAAAATGATGTCGGCGAACATGCCTGTGGGTGTGAGGAAATTATCCTGCACGACGATGAATTCCACCTTGGATTCATCGCGCAGAATTTCAGCGGAGCGGTTCACGTCGGCGTGCTGGTTGATGAGGCAGTTGGTGGCGACGGCGTAGATCAACTTGATGTTATTTTGCAGGCGCGGCACGCCCAACACGCCCTCAGCGGAGGTCAAGGCTTGGGCGCGCAAACAGGCTTCAGTCCAGAGAAAGACGGGAATGCTCGCTCGGACAGGATTCTCTCCCAGCGGGAAAACAGTCCAGTGCGGACCACCATCCTCCGCTTGAAGTCCCAAACCACTTGCCCAGCCGCCAGAGATTCCCACGTTGCCCGAAATCGCCGCCAGCACACATCCCGCGCGGACAACCTGCTCGCCGTATGCGCGGCGCTGCATCCCGTAGCCCTGATACAACACGGCGGGCTTGGACGTGGCGTACTCGCGGGCAATCCGCGCAATGGTGGCAGCGGGGACGGCGGTGATGGCTTCTGCCCATTCGGGCGTTTTCGGCTGCCCGTCGCGCGCGCCAAGCAGGTAATCGGAGTAACTCTCCGCGCCCTCGACGGGCATCTGCCCCGCGTCGAAGCCGACGCAATGCGTGCGGACAAACTCAGCGTCGTGCAGGTTCTCGGTCAGCATCACGTACGCCATCGCGCTCATCATCGCGGCATCGGTGCCAGGGCGAATGGGAATCCACTCGTCGGCGAGGGCGGCGGCAGAGAGCGAGTGACGCGGGTCAATGCACACCACGCGCGCCCCGTTTTCGCGGGCAAGTTTCACAAAATAATCGGAGTTGGTTCCGTCGCGCATCTCGGCGGGGTTCCAGCCCCACATCAGAATGTATTTCGAGTTGAGCCAGTCCTGCCGCTGGTTGCCTGTGACAAGCGTGCCATAGACGGTGGGCGTGGCGATGTTGATGGCTCCCCACGAATACGAGTTGTAAATGCCGAGACAGCCGCCAAAGAGATTCATCAGACGGCGGGCGACATGCGACCCGTTGAGCTGGTTGTAACTCCCCGTGCCATACGGGACGAAAAGCGCGTCGCTGCCGTACTCGGACTTGATTCTCACCATCTGGCTTGCGACTTCGCTGAGAGCTTCGTCCCACGAAACGCGGACGAACTTCCCCTCGCCGCGCTTCCCCACCCGTTTCAGCGGATACAGCAACCGGTCGGGATGATACTGTCGCCGCAGATAGGCACGTCCACGGGCGCAAGCGCGAAGTTGCGGCGCGGCGATCGTGTCGGGCCGGTCATCCGTATCCAGGCGGACGATTTTTCCATCCTCGATGTGCGCGATCAGCAGGCAACGTCCGCCGCAGTTGTGGGCGGGGCAACCGACGCGGATTTTGGTGATTGGTGAATAAGAAAAGCTCATATCCGAAGTGTAGAGGATATGAGCCGTGAGGGGTAGTGATGGATGTAATCCATTTCAGCAATTACCCATCCATGAATCCTATCTGCTCGTTCGTGATAAAAGTCTTGGGATAGCTCAATGCAAAAAAGGAAAAGTCCCCGCGGCGCGAACCACGGGGACTTTTCTTTATCTTTACTTCACCTTCGGTCCCGCATCGATGACTTCCTGCGGGGTACCTTCGGAGAACTTGGCAAAGTTGTCGATGAAGCGCTGGGCCAGGTCCTTATAGCGCTTGTCGTACTCGGCACGGCTCGGCCACGAGGACCAGGGTTGCAGCACGGAATCGGGCACATCGGGGCAGGTCTTGGGAACCTCAAAGCCGAAGACGGGGTCGCGGTAGTATTCCACGCCCGCCAGCTTTCCGCTCAGAGCGGCGTTGAGCAGAGCACGCGTGTGGCGGATGCTGATACGCTTGCCCACGCCGTACGGTCCGCCCACCCAGCCCGTGTTGACCAGCCAGCAGGTCACGCCGTAGCGCTCGATCTTGCGCTTGAGCAGTTCCGCGTATTTGTAGGGATGATGCACCATGAACGGTCCGCCGAAGCAGGCACTGAAGGTGATCTCAGGCTCGTCGCGCAGCCCGATCTCGGTCCCGCCGACCTTGGCGGTGTAGCCTGAAATGAACTGGTACAACGCCTGGTTGGGAGTCAACCGTGCGATAGGCGGCATCACGCCACTGGCGTCACAGGTCAGCATGATGACGTTCTTCGGGTGACCTGCCTTCTTCTCGGGCACGGCGTTGTCGATGAATTCCAGCGGATATGAGGCACGCGTGTTCTCGGTCAGAGAGTCGTCGTCGAGGTCAATGTAGCGCGTGATCGGGTCGTAGGGCACGTTCTCGAGGATCGTGCCGAAGCGTTTGGTGGTGGCGTAGATCTCAGGCTCGGCCGACTCCGACAGGCCGATAACCTTGGCGTAGCATCCGCCCTCGAAGTTGAAGACGCCGTCGTCGCTCCAGCCATGCTCATCGTCGCCGATCAGGCGTCGGGTCGGGTCGGCGGAGAGGGTCGTCTTGCCCGTTCCGCTCAGACCGAAGAACAGGGCCACGTCGTTCGAGTCGTTCGGGCTGACGTTGGCCGAGCAGTGCATCGAGAGCACGCCTTCCAACGGCAGCAGATAGTTCAGGATGGTGAAGACCGATTTCTTGATCTCGCCCGCATAGGCCGTGTTGCCGATGATGGCCAGTTTCTTGGCGAACGACAGGCAGATGAAGGTCTCGCTGGCGGTGTTGTCCACGGCGGGCGCGGCCTTGAAGGACGGCATGGCGATGATCGTAAAGTCGGGCACGAAGCGCTTGTATTCCTCTAGCGACTGCGGCAAGAGGAACATGTTGCGCACGAAGTGACTGTGCCAGGCCAGCTCGGTGACGATGCGCACGGGCAGGCGATATTTCTCGTCTGCACCGCCGTACACATCCTGGACGAAGACATCGCGGCCTTGCAGGAATCCCAGCATGCGGTCGTACAGGACCTCGAACTTGTCCGCCGAGATCGGACGGTTGTACACGCCCCACCAGACGTTGCCTTCCGAGTCGGTCTCGCGCACCACGAACTTGTCGTTGGCCGAGCGCGCAGTGTGCTTGCCCGTGTTCGCCACGAACGGACCGCCCGCCACGGTCGCGCCCTCACCACGGAAGACGGCTTCCTCGTACAGGGCCTCAGTAGTCAGATTCCAGTAGGCCAGGCGCAGGTTGCCCACGCCCTGGTTGGACAGGTTGTACTCCGCCTTGCGAAGCTGGGCGATGCTTTCAGCGGGAGTTTTGATGTTGAGTAGATTGTTCATGTGATTACATCCAATCGCGGATCATCTTCTTGTCGCCGATGTAGATCTCGTTCGGCGAGGTCGGGTCGAGCGCCCACTTGATGCGCGCAATGCCTTCGGTCACATCCTTGACCGTGCCCGAGATCGAGAGGCGGATATGGCCTTCCATGCCGAACTCCTTGCCAGGCACAGTCACCACCAGCGCCTTCTTGAGCAGGAACTTCGACAGCTCGACCGAGTTGCCGTTGAAGGCGCGCAGGTCGGGCAATGCATAGAAAGTGCCATCGGGCGTAATCAGGCGCGCGCCGTTGAAGGTCTTCATCTCCTGTAACAGGACGGCGCGGTTATTCTCGATCTGCAAGCGGATGGCTTCCACCACCGACTGCAGGCCGTTCAGCGCACCCTCAGCCGCCGCCTGGCTGACGGAGGACACGCCCGAGGTGGTCTGCGCGGTGACGTTGGTCATCACCCGCACCAGCTCGCGCGGACCCACCACCCAGCCGACGCGGAAGCCCGTCATGCCGTAGACCTTGGCCACGCCGTTGACCACGATGATGTGCGAATCTTCGATATCCTTGCTGGTGAAACGATAAGCAGGCACCGCCACTTTGCGGTCGAAGACCAGCTTGTGGTAGATGTCGTCGCAGACCATGTAGATGCCCTTGCGTTCGCACAGGTCCACGATCTTCTCGATCAACTCAGGCGGATAGACCACACCCGAGGGGTTGTTCGGGCTGTTGACGATGATCGCGCGCGTGTAGCTGGTGATGGCCTTTTCGATGTCCTCGAAACGCGGGGTGAAGGTCCCGTCCTCGGGGGTGACGATCACAGGTCGGCCGTAGCACATCTTGATGATCTCGGGATACGAAACCCAGTACGGCGCCAGCACAATCACCTCGTCCTGCGGGTTGAGGATCGAGTAGAAGATGTTGAAGAGCGACTGTTTCGCGCCGTTGGTGGCGATCACATTCTCAGGCGCAACCAGGCGGTCGTAGTTTTCCTCGGTGTAGCGGATGATGGCCTTTTTGAGAGCGGGCGTCCCATCGGCGGGCGTGTACTTGACCTCACCGCTGGTCAGTTTGGCCGCCGAAGCCAGGATCGCCGCGATGGGCGTCTTGTTCTTCGGCTCGCCGATCCCGAGGTGGATGACCGCCTCGCCGCGTTCGCGCAACTGACGGGCCTCTTCGTTCAAAGCCAGCGTCGGCGACTCGGCAATGTCTGATGCAAGTTTGCTGAGTTTCATGATTCTCCTTGGCCGCCTCTCCGTGGAGAGGACAAGATGGGGGAATTAAATAAAATCTGGTCAGGCATAACCTGACCAGATACACTTCCATAACCGCGGGCAGCGGCGCTGACAATCGGATTGTCAGACAAGACCGTCATGCCGTCATTATACCGCAGCGATAAGGATGGGCTGTCACAACCCTCCTATTACAAACATCGTCCTATCGAACACAGATCTTGGTCTGTGTCGCGCTTATCAAGCCTTCTACAACGCCTCGACATCGGCGGGATTCCCGAATGCGAGGCCCGTAACCGACTCGTCGATACGGCGGATCAGCCCGAGCAGGACTACCCCACTGCCCATCTCCACAAAGGTCTGGATGCCCTGCCCGATCAGGAATTGCACCGACTCGGTCCAGCGCACGCGCGAGGTGAGTTGCGCCACCACGTCGGTGCGGAATTGGTCGGCATTGGTCATCGGCTCGGCCTTGACGTTGCCGATGACGGGCGTCTTGGCGCGGTGGAACGGCGTGGCCTTGACCGCCTCCTCGAACTCAGCCTGGATGGGCGCCATCAACGGCGAATGCGCCGCAATGCTGACCGCCAGCGGGATGGCGCGCTTGGCGCCCGCTGCCTTGGCTCCCGTGATGGCCCGCTCCACGGCGGCCTTCGCCCCCGAGATGACCACCTGTCCAGGGCAGTTGTCGTTGGCCACTTGGACGATCTCGCCTTCAATGCTGGCCTCGGCGCAGACCTTGTCCAGCGCGGGGATGTCGAGGTTGAGCACAGCCGCCATGCCGCCCGGAGACATCTCGCCCGCGCGCTTCATTAACTCGCCGCGCAGACGCACCAGCTTGATGCCATCCTCGAAGGCCAGCGCCCCAGCTGCCGTCAGCGCGGACAGTTCACCGAGCGAATGTCCCGCCACAGAGACAGGCTTGAAGTCAGGGAAAAGCTCGCAAAAAACACGGTAGGCCGCCACGGAATGGGCGTACAACGCGGGCTGGGTATTGACCGTTTCATTCAACTCCTCGGCAGGGCCTTCCCACATCAACTTCGAGAGGGAAAATCCGAGCACTGAGTCGGCCTCTTCAAAGGTCTTTTGGGCAACAGAATAAACAGCAGCCAGGTCGCGGCCCATGCCGACGGCCTGTGAGCCCTGGCCGGGAAAGACAAAAGCAGTGGTTTTTGGGTTCAGATTCATATTAAGTACCTCTGGCGTTTAAACACAAACGGACCGCGTTGGTCACGGTCCGTTGAGGTTCTTGTGGAACTAAGCGGCGGCTTTCTTTTCTTTCTTGACTTCCACCACTTCGCGGCCATCGTAGAAACCGCAGCTGGGGCACACGGTGTGCGGAAGGCGCATGGAACCGCAGTTCGAGCAGGCAACCAGGTTGCGGGCTTCCAGCGCGTCGTGCGCGCGGCGGCGGTCGCGGCGGCCCTTGGAATGTTTACGCTTTGGATGAGGCGGCATGATCTTTCTCCTTTATGACAAAAACATGCCGGGCAAACGCCCGGCGGATTTCCAGACAAGCGGGCCAGATTATAGCGGCATCAGGCGCAAGCGTCAAGGAAAATCGACGCGTTTTCCTTAAGGAAGGCATGGGATCCCCTCCACACCCGAGGATCAGCATAGTACAATCACCCGCATGGAAGTACAGATCGCGGTTGCCAAGGTCAACAAATATGCGGTCTCCGAAAGCGGAGACACGCTGGAGGTCGTGGAGCGGCCCAACGGCGGCCTCTCGGTGGTGCTGGCCGATGGTCAGACCAGCGGGCGGGGCGCGAAGGCTGTCTCGCTGATGGTGGTCCGCAAGGTGATCGGCCTGCTGGCCGAAGGTGTGCGCGACGGCGCCGCCGCCCGCGCCGCATCGGACGCGCTCTTCACCGAGAAGCAGGGCAAGGTCACCAGCACGCTCAACATCGTCTCGGTGGATATGTTGACCGAGACCATCGTCCTGACCCGTAACAACCCGTCCCCCATGTACATCTGCCGCGGTGAACAGGTGGATTGTCTGTGCGAAGACAGCGTCTCGCTGGGTACCTTGCGCAATGTGCGCCCGCTCATCTCGGAGCTCGAACTCCAGCCTGGGCTGATGGTCGTGGTCTACACCGACGGTCTGACCCACGCAGGCGAGCGGCGCGGCCACCCCATGGATGTGGGCGAGATCATCCGCTCGGTGCTCGAAGAACAGAATCCCACTCCACAGGAACTGGCGGACGCCCTGCTGGCCCACGCCATCCGTCTGGATGAGAACCGTCCTGCCGACGACATCTCGGTGGTGGTCATTGCGGTCAAGCGCCGCAACGGGGATGATGTGCGCCGCATGACAGTGCGTCTGCCCATCCAGGCAAGGCGGGTGGGATGAAGTCGAAGTTCCGTCAATGGCGGGCCTCCTGGCGGGATACGGTCATCCTGCTGGGTGAGTTCCGCATGCCGCTGCTGCTGTTCACTGTCGCCATGCTGGGCGGCGGATTGCTCTATAAGTGGCTGTCGGCCATGGTCGGCGAACCCACTTCGGGCTACGCCGAGTCGGTCTACACCGTCCTGACCGCCACCTTCCTCCAACCCGTTGGGAACTTCCCCCACCACCCCGTCTTGCAGATCTTCCACTTCGTCATGCCCATCTTCGGCATCAGCATCCTCGCACAGGGACTGGCCGATTTTGGGAGCCTGCTTTTCAACCGCCGCGCGCGGAACAAGGAATGGGAAATGGCTGTTGCATCCACCATGAACAAACACATCGTCCTGGTCGGCCTGGGCCACCTGGGTTTCCGCATCGCCTCGAAATTGCACGAGATGGGCGAGAACATGGTCATCATCGAGTACAAGGCAGATGCCGATGCCGTGGAACGAATGCACAGCCTCGGCATCCCCGTCATCCCCGACGATGCCACCCGCCAGATGGCATTGGAGGCGGCCAACATCAAGGATGCCCGCGCCATCATCCTGGCCAGCCAAAATGACGCCATGAACCTGCAGATCGCGCTCAAAGCCCGCAGCCTCAACCCAAACATCCAGGTGGTGGTGCGCATCTTCGACGAGGACTTCGCCCACGCCCTGCAGGAGCAGTTCGGCTTCAACGCCATGAGCGCCACCGAAATGGCCGCCCCGCTCTTCGCCGCCGCAGCCGCGGGAGCCGACGTCTCCAGCCCGATCTCGGTCGAGGGACAGCAACTCAGCCTGGCACGGCTGGTCATCCAGCCGCACTCCCAACTGGCTGAGAAGACCGTCGGCTTTGTCGAGGATAACTACCACCTCAACGTGGTCTTTCTGCGCCGCGACCACCACTCGCACCTGCACCCGACCGATTCGCACGCCATCGAGGCGGGTGACACACTGGTGGTGCTGGGCGGTCCCGACGAGCTGAGCCACCTCATGCATGACAATGAGTGATCCTTCGCAACACCCCTCGCCCGACGAACCTCCCAGTCGCCGCCGACCCCTAATCGGCGTAGTCGGCCCGTGCGGCTCGGGCAAATCCACCCTCATCGCGCAGCTTGAACCGCGCGGCTATCCCTGCCGCCACATCGCGCAGGAACATTCCTACGTCAAGGACATGTGGCAGCGCATCAGCCATCCCGACCTGCTCATCTTCCTCGACGCCTCCTTCCCCATCAGCACCACCCGCCGAAAATTGAACTGGTTCGAAAGCGACCATGCCGAACAGCAGCGACGGCTATCGCACGCGCGCCAGCATGCCGACCTGATCGTGGACACGGATTCGCTGACTCCTGACCAGGTGTTGGACCTCGTGCTGGCCTTCCTCGAAGGATACACCCCATGAAACGCCTTCTCTCCCTCTGCCTGACCCTCAGTCTGCTGGCCGTTGCTTGTGGATTTCTGATGCCCCAGCCTACTCCCGTTTCCCCCATTCCGCCGACAGCTCCTCCACAAACCCCCAGCCTGCCGCCGCCCTCCTCCCCTCGTGCCGCCTTCCGCGATGGACTCGTCCAAGCCGACCAATCCATCCTCGACGGCCTCCAAGGTGCGAGTGAATACCAACTCACACTCACCCTCGCTGCGGACCTGCTCCGCGTGGACGGACAAGAAGAAATTCACTACACGAATATCGAAGAGGTATCGCTGGACAAGATCGAACTGCGCCTCTTTCCCAACCTGCTCGGCGGCGAGATGACCGTCTCGAACGTCCGCGTGGACGACACATCCGTCGCGCCTGAGTTCGGCCTGAACAATAGCCTGCTGATCGTGCCTCTGAATCCGCCGCTCGAACCAGGTCAAAGCACCACGCTTTCAATGGATTTCCGCGTAACCATTCCCAGCACCGTGGACCAGGGCAACTATGGCGTGCTGGCCTATGCCGAGGATGTACTGGCCCTGGCGCACGCCTACCCGATGGTGGCGGTTTACAACGAAGAGGGTTGGAATGCCGAAGTCCCACCACCTTCGGGCGACGTCACCTTCTCGGACATGGCCTTCTTCACGGTCACGGTCCGCGCACCCAAGGGTCTGGTGCTGGTTGCCGTCGGGCGCGAGGCCAGCCGTCAGGTCGAAGGCGATCAACAGGTGGTGACTTACGAGGCGGGTCCCGTGCGGGATTTCTATCTGGCGGCCAGCCCTGCCTATGAAGTGATCAGCCGTCAGGTCGGTGAGACCACCGTCAACTTCTACGCCCCGCATGGCCTGCGCAGTGGCGCCCAGGCGGGGTTGAACGTGGCCGTCCGCGCCCTGGAAGATTTCAGCACCCGCTATGCACCTTATCCCTATACCGAACTGGATTTGGTCGCCACGCCCACGCTGGCGCTGGGCATCGAATATCCAGGCATGATCGCCATCGCCGAGCGCATTGTCGATCCCAACCATTCCTACCTCGAAGGCACGGTGGCGCACGAGGTGGGCCACCAATGGTTCTACAACCTGGTCGGCAGCGACCAACTCGACCATCCCTGGCTCGATGAATCGCTGACTCAGTTCGTCACGCTCGAATACTTTTTCGACGAATACGGCTCACAGGGCTACCAGGGTTTCCGCGAGTCGCTCACGAGCCGCTGGGACCAGATCAATGATGAAGCCATTCCCATCGGCCTGCCCGTGGCAAGCTACAGTGACCAGGAATACAGCGCCATCGTCTACGGGCGCGGACCGTTGTTCTTCGAGGCACTCAAGAATCGGATGGGCGGCGAAGCCTTCGATTCTTTCCTGCGGGATTACACCGTCAGCTATTCGTGGAGCATCGCCACGCCCGACGGGCTGAAAACGTTGGCCGAACGTCACTGCAACTGCGATCTGACCCCGTTATTCGAAGAATGGGTGACCCCGTAAGGTCTAATCCTCCCCGTTTCTGGTTACAAAAATCATCCTACCCGCCCCCTATCAAAGGGAGTATAATCATGCGGCGCCAGCCCAGGGCTGGTATTTTTATGGACGGAGTGCAGCATGAATCGTAACCGCAACCTATGGTTGGTTCTCATTCTGTTGCTGACGGCTTTCTCTGCGTGGGTCGCCTTCAGCAATCGAATCTTGATCGTCAACCCCGCAACAAATGAAACCATGATCGACCGCAACGTGGCCGTGAAACTGGGCCTCGACCTGCGCGGCGGCCTGCAGGCTTTGCTCGAGGCCGATGTCCCCGCCGATCGAATTATCAACGCGGAAGACATGGGCAACACCAAGACCATCCTGGAGAACCGCGCCAACGGGCTGGGCGTGAGCGAAGTGGTCATGCAGGTGGCGGGCGACCGCCGCATCGTGGCCGAGTTCCCGGGCGTGAGCGATCCCGAAGCCATTGTGGCCGCCCTCAAACAGACCGCCCTGCTTGAATTCGTGGACATGGGCGACACCCCCGTCGCGGCAGGCACAGCCATTGTCACCGATACGGACGCCTCCCAGGCCACCGAAGGCCAGCAGGTCTATCACACCGTGATGACGGGCGCCGCGCTCGACACCGTTTCTGTGGGACAGAACAGCGTCGGCGGCACCTACGCGATCAGCTTCACGCTCAAGTCGGACGCCAGCCAGATCTTCGCCGATTACACCACGGCCAACGTGGGCAAATACCTCGGCATTGTCCTCGACAAGAAGGTCATCTCGGCTCCCACCGTCAGCACCCCCATCACGGGCGGACAGGGTCAGATCTCGGGTAACTTCACCTACGAAAGCGCCAACACCCTGGCCATCCAGCTGCGCTCGGGCTCGCTGCCCGTGCCGGTCAAGGTGGTGGAAAGCCGCACGGTCGGCCCCACGCTCGGCGAAGAGTCGGTGCGCAAGAGCGTGCTGGCGGGCGCCATCGGTCTGGCCGTGGTCATCCTGTTCATGGCTTTCAACTACCGCCTGCCTGGCATCATCGCCGACCTGGCGCTGATCGTTTACGCCCTGGTCTCGTTGATGCTGTTCAAGCTGATCCCCGTCACACTGACCCTGCCTGGTATCGCGGGTTTCATCCTAAGTATCGGTATGGCCGTGGACGCGAACGTGCTGATCTTCGAGCGCCTCAAAGAGGAACTACGCGCAGGACGCACCCTGAGCCAGGCCATCGACCTGGCCTGGAGCCGCGCCTGGCCGTCCATCCGCGACTCGAACATCTCCACCCTCATCACCTGCGCCATCCTGTTCCTGTTCGGCAACACCTTTGGTGCCAGCATGGTCAAGGGTTTCTCGGTGACCCTGGCGCTGGGCGTGCTCGTCTCGCTCTTCACCGCCATCAACGTCACCCGCACCTTCCTGCACACCGCGCTGGATAACCTCAAGCTCGGCGGTCATCAGTCCTGGTTCGGCCTGTAGGAGCGGAGGAAGCAAACATGAATATCATCAAGAATCGTTACCTGTACTTTCTCATCTCGCTGATCGTGATCATCCCAGGCCTGGTCTTCCTGGGCCTGCACTGGGCGCAGAACCCCGATGTGGGTCCCCTGCCGATGGGCATCGATTTCCGCGGCGGCTCACTGTTCGAGATCCAGTTCGCGGGCGCGCGTCCGTCAGCGGACCAGATCAACGCCCTCTACTCCGAATTCTCCACCGACACAGAATCCATCACGGACCCTGTTATCCAGCCGTTGGGCGAGGACTCCTACTCCATCCGCTCGAAAACCATGAGCGATGAGACCAAGGGCAAGCTGGTGACCGAAATGGAAGCCCGCTTTGGGTCAAAGGTGACCGTATTGAACTTCACCTCGGTCAGCGCAGCGGTCGGCGCGGAAGTGGCCCAGGCTGCCTCTATCGCCATCCTGGTTGCGGCCATCGCCATCCTCGGCTACATCTGGCTGGCCTTCCGCGGCGTGGAGCATTCCTTCCGCTACGGTGTGGCCGCCGTCACCGCCATGCTGCACGATGTGCTCGTGGTGCTGGGCGTCGAGGCCATGCTGGGATATTTCCTCGGCTGGGAAGCGGACGCACTCTTCCTGACCGCCTTATTGACGGTCATCGGCTTCTCGGTACACGATACCATCGTGGTGTTCGACCGCGTGCGCGAGAACTCGCGCATCTACCGCCGCCTCGATTACGAGACCCTGGTCAATCACTCCATCGTGCAGACGCTCGACCGCTCGATCACCACACAGCTGACGGTCATGTTCACGCTGACGGCCCTGGTGCTGTTCGGCGGCGAAAGCATCCGCCACTTCGTGGTCATCCTGCTGGTGGGTATCTTCAGCGGTACCTATTCCTCCATCTTCAATGCGGCCCCCATCCTGGTGGTTTGGGAGAACCGTGAGTGGAAGACCTGGTTCAAGAAGAAAGACGAACTGGCTCCGCTCCCGTAAGCAGAACGCAAAAGCCGATGCAGGTGACTGCATCGGCTTTTTTGATTCCTGGGACCGTCCTGCGCTTCGACTTCGGGATTGAAGAGCACAATCCCTCCGCTCAGCGCGAATCGATATTCAACAGAACTTACAACCCCGCTTCTCCGCCTCGACGATGGCCTGGTCGCTGGACCAGAAGAAATTCTCCGCGCCGATGGCATCCACCAGGCCGCCGCGTTCCATCATGGCACGCGCATTGTCGTGGACGCCCGCAAACATGAGCGTACCGCCCTGCTTGTGCAGTTTTTCGTACAGGCGATGGATGGCTTCCAGCCCCGCCGAGTCGATCAGCGGCACGCCACGCATGGAGAGAATCAGCGCATGGGTATCGCCTAGATTCTGGAAGGCCTCGTTGAACTGACCCGTGGCGGCGAAGAAAAGCGGACCCGTCAGGAAGGCCACGCGCACATGACGGCAGGTCCCCGCCGTTTCGATGCCCTTCTGGCGCAGCTTGTCCACATCCACTTCCTGGACGGCAATGTCGATGCCCGCAATCTTGTTGAGGAAGACCGCCGCCGCCACAAAGGAACCGATCAGGATGGCCTGCGTCAGGTCGAGGGTGATGGTGGCCAGCATGGTGATGGTAAAGGCGATCATGTCGGTCTTGAAGCGCCTGCCGAACATGAACCGAATCGCGCTCCACTCGTTCATGTGGACGGCGGTCACCATCAGCACGCCCGCCAGCGCCGCCAGCGGAATGCGCGCCATGACCGAACCGAGCAGGAACATCGAAAGCAGCAATCCCACCGCGTGGACGATACTCACCACGCGGGTCTGTCCGCCCGATTTGATGCCCACACTGCTGCGCGCGATGGCCGCCGTGGCAGGCACACCGCCGAAGAAGGGAATCAGCATGTTGCCGATGCCCTGACCGATCAACTCCTGGTTGGCTTGCAGACGGATGCCCGTCATGTTCGAGGCCACCGCCCCGCACAACAGCGACTCGACTGCACCCAGCGCGGTGATGGTCAAGGCAGGGGCCAATAGTTCAGAGAGATGACTCCACGGGAGGTTGGCCAAACCCAGGCGCTGGTCGAGGAACAGGGTCTGAGGGATGGCACCGATCATCGGCGTGGACCAGCCCAAAAACCAGTTGAGGGCGGTGGCAAGGATGATCCCCAAGAGTGAGGATGGGAAGCGCGCGCTCCACTTGGCAGGCCAGAGCAGCATGGTCAGTACCACGATCCCGCCGAGCAGGATGGTACGTCCGTCAGGGATAAATCCGCCTTTAAAATAGCCGAGCAGTTTGAGCGCGGCGGTCTCGGCGCCCACGGTCTTGACCCCGAGGAAGTTGTCGATCTGACCGATGAAGATTATCAGCGCGATGCCCGAGGTAAATCCGCTGATGACGGCGGAAGGGATGAAGGCAATGAAACGTCCCAGACGCAGCAGACCGATGATGAGCAGGAACAGGCCCGAGAGCAGGCCCGCCGCCCAGACGCCTTCCAGACCGTAGCGCTGCACCAGCACAATCAACACCGCAGACATGGCGCCCGTCGGCCCGCTGATCTGATATGGCGCACCCGAAAGCAGGCCGATGACGATGCCCGCCAGAATGGCCGTGACCAATCCCGCGGCCGCGGATGCACCCGAGGCAACCCCGAAGGCCAGCGCCAGCGGCAGCGCCACAGCGGCGACCGTCAGGCCTGCGAGCAGATCCTGCTGAAACTTGGCAGGCGAATATCCAGAGAACTCGTCCCGATAGAGACGAGCAAGACTCCTTCTTGGCATAAGTTGTTCTCCAACGCAAAAAGAATTTCAAAGGCATACGTGCTCCCCCAAGGCGTCCTTTGATTAACGGGCGGTATTTTATCACAAATGAATTGTGCGGTTTGAGATTCTCGCTCAAAATTAATGCTAACAAAAAGGAAGCCTTTTGGCTTCCCTTTTGTTATTTGACTGGCGTCAGTATCACAATGGGAATTTTGCGACTGGCCATCTTCTGATAATCCAGATATGGGGGATGCTTCTTCGTCACATACTCCCACAGGCGGACGTATTCCTCCCCATCGGCAAATCCCACCTGGACCTGAATGGTTTGCCCGTCCACCTCGATGCTGGTCTGCGGCTGGGCCTTGAGGTTGTAGTACCAGGCAGCATGCTGGTCCTTGCCCCAGTTGGACTCAACGACCAGGTAGCGGCCCTCATAATGGAAGTAGGCAATCGGCGTGACGCGCAGCTGACCCGACTTCCGCCCGACGCTGTGCAGCAGCAGAATGGTCTGCGTACCCAACTGTCCGCCCACCCGTCCGCGCGTGACACGGATGAAGAAAGAATTAACGGCCATAAAAATGCGAATGAAGAAATCTTTCATTTGTCTCCTATGTGTTTTGTTCGAAGGTTCCATCCAAGTGCAGATAGAACGTTTCCACCTTCAAATGCGGGAATAAAGCATTGATCTTCTTGTGCGCATCTGTCAGGTCATGGATGTGACGTTTGTAAGTCCCGTCGCGGCCATAGGCGCGGCAGTCTTCGTGATTGATGAGGCAAACCGTATCGATGTCGTGAATCTGTACGGCCAACTGCACATACTTCAGCACCATCTCATAGTCGTGCACACTGCCTGCCAGCGAGATGATGTCGAAGTTGTCGTACCCAAAACGAACCGTGATCCACGGCTGGAGGAATTTTTGCAGGCGATAGTCCATGCAATGGACGACCAAGGCGTCGCAATGGATGATGGGTTTACGGGTGGGCATGTCTCTCTCCTTCTAAAGTCGTTGTGTCGATTCAATTTCCAGCAATCTCCCGTCGCCGTGGACGGCAGCGAGAGCTCATTATTAGCTATAAAATGTGGTCTCGACACCTGCACTGCGCCGAACGCGCGATTTGCCAAGCAAATCGGGTGCAAGTGTACGCTCCTCACTCCGTTTGGAACTACTCGACCACCGTTATATTACCTCACCCTGCTTGCGCTTGAGGAATTTTCCACCGCCGCGTTTGCCGAGCCACTGGTCGCCATCAACGATCATTTGTCCGCGCAGGAAGACTTTTTCGGGGTAACCGACCAGGTCCCAGCCTTCATACAGGTTGTAGTCGGTGCGCTGATGCGACATGGCTACGCCATACTTGACCTGCTTCTCGGGATCCCAGATGACGATGTCCGCGTCGGCGCCAGGGACGAGGGCACCCTTGCGCGGGTACAGACCGAAGATTTTGGCGGGATTGGTGCTCATATAAGCCACGAACTGATTGGGCGTGATGCGCCCCGTGCGCACACCGTGCGTCCACAGAATGGGCATGCGGTCCTGGATGCCTGGCAGGCCATTGGGAATCTTGGTGAAATCGTCCCGACCCAATTCCTTGCCTGGGATGGCGACCTCCTGCCCTTCGTAGACGATGGGCCTGGTCCCGTCAAAGAAGAAGGGACAATGGTCCGTGCCGATGGTTTGCAGAACGCCCTCCGAGAGTCCCTCCCAGATGCGGGCGTTGTCGGCCTTCGAGCGCATCGGCGGCGAACAGATCCATTTGGCGCCGTCGGGACGGCGCAGGTCGTCGACCGAGAAGAACAAATAGGGTGGACAGGTCTCGCCCATAACGGGCACACCACGCGCGCGCGCATACCTGAGCATGTCCACTTCGCCCGCCATGTTCATGTGGACAATGTAGACAGGCGCATTCGCCGTCTCAGACATGGCAGCCATACGCAGGGTCGCCTCGACCGCGCCCCAGCCTGGGCGTGTCAGCGCGTGCCATTCAGGGGTGGTATGCCCCGCTGCGAGCGCTTCGGGGATGAGCGTGTCAATCACGTCGCCATTCTCGCAGTGCGCCATGACCAGCATGCCATTGTCTTTGGCGATGCGCAGTGCTTTGAAGATGCCGCCGTCATCGAGGCGCAAGCGGCCGTTGTAAGCGGTGAAGACCTTGAGGGTGGTGATGCCCATATCCACCAGCGAAGGAATCTCTTTGGCAATCTTGTCGTCGAAATGCGTCAGGTTCATGTGGAAGGAATAGTCGATGGCGGCCTTTTGCGCCATCTCCATCCACACATCGACCGAATACTGGAAACCCTTCTCTTCGTGAACGACAAAGTCCATGACGGTGGTCGTGCCGCCAAAGGCCGCCGCCTTGTGACCCGTGTAATGGTCATCTGATGAAACGGTGCCAAACATCGGCAGGTCGAGGTGGACGTGCGGGTCGATGCCGCCCGGCAGGATCAGCTTGCCCGTGGCATCCACCACTTTGGCGGAGCCAGGCTCAAGGTCCACGCCGATCTGGGCAATGGCCTCGCCCTCGATTAAGATGTCCGCTTTGAACGTATCCGAGGCGGTGACGAGAGTCCCGTTTTTGATGAGTGTTTTCATAGATCTCCTAGAGTCTCCAGAATAATACCATCCCAGCCAGCATGGCTAGGAACACGACCAGCATTAGTCCCAGGCCTACGCGCAGGAAGTCGCCCGCACGATAGTTACCGGGGCCCATCATGATGACGTTGACAGGGTGCGAAACAGGCGTGAGGAACGAAGCCGAACAGCCCAAGGCCGTGGAGATGGCAATCGCCTGCGGATTCACACCGAGGTGCAGAGCCGCACTGAGGGCGATCGGCCCAACTACAAAGGCCGTGGCCTGGCTGCCCATGAACTGAGTCAACCCCGCCGCCAGCAGAAAGACCGCCGCCGCCAGCCCCAGCGGACTGGGATGTCCGACCACCGCCAGCACGCTGCGTCCCACCAGGTCGGCCAACCCTGTATGGACCATCCCCAGGCTGGCGACATACATACCCGCAATGAAGAAAATCACCTGCCACTCGACCGAACGATAAGCCTCCTGCATGGGCAGGAATCCGAGCAACAACACCAACACCGCCGCCGCCAGGACCGAGAGGTAGACAGGCACACCCAATAAGGCAAAAACAATAGCCGCCAGAAAGATCAAAATACTAATGACCGCACGTCGGCGCGGGACGGCGCGATAGACGGGTTCCGTTTCGAGCGGGATGATATCGGGGTTGATGCGCAGATCGCGGACACGCGCCTGCGGGCCGATCATCAAGAGTGAATCACCCAACTCGAGTTGGATGTCGCCCACGTCGGTGCGATAGCTGCGCCCATGCCGCAGGACAGCCACCACGGTGAATCCGTATTTGCGGCGGAAATTCATCTGCTTGACGGTCTTGCCCGCATACGCGGAATGCGGCGCGAGGATCAACTCGATCAGGGTCACTTCGAATTGGCTGATGGCCTGGGTCTCGCGTCCGACCTGAAAACCAAGCTTCTTCAATTGCGCCACACGTTCCTCGCGGCCCACGATGAGCAGCATATCCCCATCCTGCAAGCGCTCATCGGCGTCGGGAGAGAAGATGGCTTGCCGTCCGCGCCAGATGGCGATAACCGCCAGCCCAAAACGTTCACCGATGCGAGCCTGCTTCAGGGTCCGCCCCGAAAACTGACAGTTCTGCGAGAGACGCGCCTCCCATAGGCGTTCTCCCAACGCATAAAGAGTCTCCAGTTCGTCGCTGCCGCGCCGCGCGATGGCCTGCTCGGGACCCGGGTCGCGATTGGGGAGCAGATGCCGCCCGATAAAGGTCAGATAAGCAATGCCCGCAACGGCAACCAACCCGCCCACCGAGGCGAACGACAAGACTCCCAGCGGAGCCTGCGGCGGTTTTGCCACCGTCAACAGATTACTAAGCACGATGTTGGCAGTGGTAAAGTACGTAGCCATACCCCCCAAGGCGGTACCGAAGGCGATCAGCATCAACAGGCGGCTCGGGCGGACGCGCGCCTTGCGCGAGACCTGCATGGCACTGGGCAGCAGCAAGGCCCCCACCGCCACGTTGTTCATCAAAAGCGACAACATCGCCGAAATGGACGTAAACAAAAAAGCCAGCCGCGACTCAGAATCCGCGCCCATGCCCGCCAGACGCTGACCCAGCCACAACATCACGCCGTTGGCCGAAAGCGTCTGTGTCAGGATGAACAGGCCCACCAGCGTAGTCACCACGGGCTGGCTGAGTCCAGAGATGGCCAGCAACACATCCGCAGACGTGTGCGAATCGCTCAACACGTTCAGGCCGAGGAATTGTCCCAGCCCGAGCGCCACGATCATGAGCAACGCCGCCAGATCCACCCGCCAACGGCCCAGCAAGACCAGCAACAATGGCAGGAGAATGACAGCCGCGACAAACCACATTTCAACAGTCATCATCAATCATAACTCGACGGGTCGTAACCTGCCTTTTCTTCCTTGATCCCCAGCAACGCCATCAATACCTCAGGCGGGATGTCCGCTTCGGGCAGGTCCACTTTGTAAAGTTGCTCATGTTCGGCACGCTCACGCAAAGACTGCCACAAGAGCAGGCGCTCCTCACCTGCCACCACCAGGTCGTTCAGCGTCTTCGCATTGAGTAGATATTCCCCTGTCGAATACAGAAAGGTCAGCCGCTTCCATTTATCCGCGTGGATGGGCTGAGGCAGCTTCTCCAGCGCGCCCAACTGTATTTTGTAATACTCCTCGTGCGCGCGCGGATGATCGGCTTCGTCGCGCAATAACTCGCCGCGCGTGGTCAGTTCATGTCCGCGCACGGGGGCCACGTATTCCACCTGCCCACCGCGTTCGCCAAAGGCGGAGGTCTGGTAGAAGGCCAGGTAATCGACGGCAACGACTTTCGGGGCGGTCCGCAATGGGATGCGGTACCAACCCAGCAACCGCGCCAATTCCAGATCGCGCGGCGAAGGCAATAAACAAACCAGGATCAGGTCGGTTGGACGGAGCATGTTGTTATTATAATGTCGGATATGAGACACGCAACCGTCCTCTGGATCACGATTCTGTTAACGGCCTGCACGATGACAAGCACCCCCACCCCGCCCATCCCGTCCTCGCCTGTTCTCGTCTTGACGATTGGCCCTACATCCACGCCGAATCCCGCCACTGCCACACCCGAAGGCCCATGCACAGGGACTCTGCCCGAGGGCTTCGTCATCCTCGGCTATCTGCCCGAATATCGGACCCTGAATCCCGAATGGGGAGCCTGTCTGACCGACCTCGTCTACTTCTCCGCTGACCCACGTCCCGACGGAACGCTCGACACGTCGCGCCTGAGCGAAGATACGTGGCGTGCCCTGCGCGCCATGAAAGCGGAATACGGCACGCGTCTGCATCTCACCGTCGGCGGGTGGGAACGGTCGGCGGGCTTTGCCTCCATGACGGCCAGCTCACAGATCCGCGCCCGTTTCATTGAAAACCTGCTGGCCTTCGCCCAGGATCATCAACTCAACGGCGTAGACTTCGACTGGGAGTTTCCGCAAAACGACGGCGAATTCGAAAACTACATTGCCCTGCTGACCGAGGTCAAGGCGGCCTTCACCGAACACGGACTCACCGTCAGTGTGGCGCTCAGCGCGGACAACGCCTCCACGATGGACCTCTCGCGTTTCGCCGTCGTGGACCGCATCCACGTCATGTCGTATGACCGCGGAAATTATCACTCCACCTACAACGCCGCCGTGGAGGATTTGAATACCTTCACGATCAACGGCATCCCGCGGAAACAACTGCTGCTGGGTGTGCCCTTCTACGGGCGGACCATCGCCGAGCCGCACACGGCCTATTCCTACCAAGAGATTATCTCCCTTCATCATCCGCCAGTCTGGGTTGATGAAGTGGATGGTATCTACTTCAACAATGTCGGCACCATCGGCTTCAAGACCTGCCTTGTCCGCGAGGAGAGCTACGGTGGAATCATGATCTGGGAGTTGGGTCAGGATACCTGGGATGAGTCCTCCCTGCTACGGACGATTTACAAGATAGCCACCCAGGGCTGCAATGTGGAATAAAAAGAGACGGTCACCACATGGTGACCGTCTCTTTTTGGTGACTTAGCTCAAACCAACTTCCTTGTTGAACTCGACGATCAACTCGTCGATCTCGTCGGCCTGCTTCTGGACGTCGGTCCAGTAATTGGGCTGATACCACTGGTCCTGGATCTCCTGGTAGGTCTTGCCTTGCTGCTCGACCCAGGTGTAATACTTGAGGTTATGCACGCGGCGGCGGTCGGTGTAGCGCAGCTCGAGCATGTTATCGGTGGACTGGCCGTGCAGATAGCGGGCAAAGTCAGCGGCGGCGTCCGCTTCAGTGTACTGACCATATTCCTGGTGCATCTCGTGGATGCGCGAGCGATAGAGTTCCATCGAGTCAGTCAGGACGGTGAACATGATATCGTTCTCGCCCATCTCATAGTACTTGGCAGTCTTGATGGCGCTGAGCACGTTCGAGATACCCGAGAAGCCCAACAGGTCGAGTTGGTTGACGATCGCTTCGGGCACGCCCTTCTTGACCAGATAAGCGCGGCCGTTCTCTTCATTAAAGAGGCGCGCAATATTGACCACAGCCTGGTCGTCGATGGCCACCACTACGTCGGTGTTCTTGGTATTGTGGACCCACGGCACATGCTTGTCGCCGATGCCTTCGATGCGATGCGCACCGAAACCGTTCTCCAACAGGGTCGGGCACTGCAATGCTTCACTGGCCACGATCTTGCTATCGGGGAAGAGCTGCTTGAGGTAGTCGCCGCTGGCGATGGTCCCCGCCGACCCCGTGGCCGAAGCCATGCCGCGGAAGTGATCGTTCGGACCCATGACCTGCTCCAATACCTCAGCCATGGCGCGGCCCGTGACGGTGTAGTGCCACAGGTAATTGCCAAACTCATCGAACTGGTTGAAGATCATCAGGTCCTGGCCAGACTTGCGCAACTCCCAGCACTTGTCGAAGATTTCCTTCACATTGGATTCCGAGCCGGGCGTCTTGATAGTCTCACCCGCCACCTTGGACAGCCACTCGAAGCGCTCCTTCGACATACCCTCAGGCAGGATGGCGATGGACTCGCAGGCCAACAGGGCCGAGTCGTAGGCGCCGCCGCGACAGTAGTTGCCCGTCGAAGGCCAGACCGCCTTCTGAGTGGTCGGGTCGAATTGACCCGTGACCAGACGTGGGACGAGACACGAGAAGGCCGCGCCGACCTTGTGCGCGCCCGTGGGGAACCACTTACCAACCAGCACGAAGATGCGCGCCTTGACGCCCGTCAGCGAGGAGGGCAACTCGAGGAAATTGACTCCGCCATAGGTTCCGCCAGAAGCGACGGGTTGATTATGCCAGTTGATGCGGAACAGGTTACGGGGATGAATGTCCCACAGACCGATGCTCTTCAATTCCTCTTTGACTTTGGCAGGAATTTTCGAAGGGTCTTTCATCTGGGCATAGGTGGGGATGATGATATTGCGCTCTTTGGCGCGCTGAATGGCGCGGGCGCGGCGATCCTTTTGAACGGTCAGGTCAATCGTGGTCATGAAAGAATTCTCCTTACAAAGTTGTCTGACAATTTGATTATACCCCGAACCGGCAGGACATACAGGTGATTAATTTCCCGTAGCGCCTGTGATAAATATAAGCCCCAATTCGGATATAACGGTCAACATTCCCGCATCATGGCATATAATCGATTTATGAATGAAGGTTGGACCCTGCTTGCTCTGCTGCTGGTGATCAACGGACTGATCGCCTTGTCCTTATCCGCCTATTCGTGGATGCGCAGGCAACGCCCCGGGCAGGCTGCCTTCGCCGTGTTGATGCTGGCTGCGGGTATCTTTTCGATCTTCTATGGCTTCGAAATCACCACGCCCACCCTGGGAGGTAAGACACTGTGGCTGATCCTGGAAAACTTGGGGATCGTGTTCCTCGGCCCGCTCTGGTTTCTCTTTGCAGCGGACTTCACCTTGCAAAAGCGGTTCCCAATCTGGAAGCTGGCCCTGTTATTTGCCATCCCCACCCTGACCCTGACCTGGTTCACCTTCGGATTGTGGCCCCGCTTTTACTACACTACCTTGACCCCGTTCTCCCTGCCGTTTGGTCCGCTCCTCATCGAACGCGGGTTGTGGTACTGGGTGCAGATGGGCTATTCGTATCTCCTGATGATCGTGGGAACGATCCTTCTGGTGCGCAGTTCCCTGGCCCAGCCCGATCTGTATCGCAGCCAAGTGACGATCATTCTGCTGGGCGTCTCCATTCCGTGGTTTGCAAATCTTTATTACCTGCTCTTGCCGCTGATATTCCCGCAGACCCAGATTCTGTTTGATCCCACTCCTGTGGCTTTCACGCTGAGCGGATTGGTGTACAGCGTCGGCGTCTTTGGGCTCCGTCTATTCGACCTGATCCCTGCGGCACGCACGGCCGTGTTCGACGATATTCCCGAGCTGGTGGTTGTACTCGACACGCAAGATCGGGTGGTGGACATCAACGCAGCGGGACAGCGGTGGCTGAAGGCTCCCAGGGAAGAAATCATCGGACGGGATGCGCGTTCCGTGTTCAAGTCCTGGCCCAGCCTGGTGGAGGAATACATCCACGTGGAAGAGATCCACGAGGAAGTCCATCTTCCTGGAAATTCACCCGAATATCTCGATCTGACCATCCTGCCCCTGCGCGACCACCGCGGGCGCATCGAGGGACGGATGGCGATGGGACGAAACATCACCCCGCGCAAACAGGTGGATAATCAATTGCGTCTGCAAAGCGCCGCCCTCGACGCAGCCGCCAACGCCATCGTCATCACAGATACACAGGGAATCTGTTTGTGGGTCAACCCGGCCTTCTCAAAGATCACGGGCTATAAGTTCGAGGAAATTGTCGGGCAGAAACTGTCCATTCTAAAATCGGGTCTGCAAGACGATCTCTTCTATCAGTCTCTGTGGCGGGTCATTATGGCGGGCGAGACTTGGAACGGGGAGATCATCAACCGCCATAAGCAAGGACACTTGTACATCGAGGAGATGAGCATCGCCCCTGTGCGCGACACAGAAGGCAGGATCACCCACTTCATCGCTGTTAAGCAGGATATCACCGACCGCAAACGGATCGAGAATAATTTACGCGAGGCGCATCAACGGCTCAAGGTCCACGTGCAGGAGATCGAAGCCCTGCAGGTCAAATTGGGAGAACAGGCCATCCGCGATCCGTTGACGGGGCTGTTCAATCGCCGTTATCTGGAGGAGACCCTCGAGCGGGAGGTGGCCCGCGCAACACGCGAAAAGAGCGCCCTCTGTCTGGCCATGATCGACGTGGACCACTTCAAGGATTTCAACGACCGTCACGGCCACAAGGCTGGGGACCTCGTGCTGCAGGCGCTCGGGCATATGTTGGCCGATACCACCCGCGCCGGGGATGCCGCCTGCCGCTATGGCGGCGAGGAATTCGTGGTCATCATGCCAGGCGCCACCCTGGAGGTTGCTCACAAACGCGCTGAAGAATGGCGCCTGGCCTTTCAAGAAATCAGCACATCCCTGCCCGAATACGCCCGCACGGCCACCATCTCGATCGGGTTGGCCTGCTTCCCTGAACACGGGCTGGACAGCGAAGCCCTGGTGGACGCGGCAGACAAAGCCCTCTACCGGGCCAAGGATTCGGGCAGGGACCGGGTCATCATTTACGGCGCAGTATAGACTCAGCGCAGCGACTTGCGCACCCGCTCCAGGCCCTGCTCCAACGTCGCACGTGGGCAACCATAATTCAGGCGGATAAAGTTCTCGTAGCCCGCGCCGAAGATCTTCCCATCGCTGAAAGCCACCCTGGCATTCTTGAGGAAATATTTGAAGGGTGATTCGGAAATTCGCCCCGACTCCACCAGCCTGCTGAAGTCCAGCCAGGCCAGGTAGGTGGCAGATGGGAAGGTGATACGCACCTCAGGCAGATACTCCGACACATAGTTCACCAGGAAATCGCGGTTGGCCGAGAGATACTCACGCAGTTCCGCCAGCCAGCCATCGCATTGACCCGAGAAGGCCGTCTGCGCGGCAAACAATCCCATGCTGCTGACATGCAAGCGCAAGTGCTCGACCTCGGCCTCATAGCGGCCACGCAGTTCCTTGTTGGGGACGATGGCAAAGCCGCAAAACAGACCTGGCACGTTGAAGGTCTTGGATGGGGCGATCAACGTGATGGTGTGATTCGCAATCTCTGCCGAGAGTTTGGCCATCGGCGTGTGCTTGTGATCGTCGAGCATCAACTCCGAGTGGATCTCATCCGAAACGATCAGCACATCGTTGGCGATGCAGATCTCAGCCATGCGCAGCAGGTCTTTGCGCGAGTAGGCGAGTCCCAGCGGATTGTGCGGGTTGCACAACAGGAACATGCCCGCCTTTTTGGCTTGCTTCTCGAAGACATTCCAGTCGATCTCGTAGCTCAGGATGTTGCCCGTCACTTTTTGGGTCAGCGGTGCGTCGAGTTGGGGAATTCCAATATTATTTTTCACTTCGTGAAATTCGTTGTATACGGGCGTCTGGATCAGCACACCCTTCTTCGGGGTACAGAAGGCGCGGGCAGCGACCGAGAATCCGCTGACGATGCCCGTCACTGCCACCACCGCCTCAGGCTTGACCTTCCATCGATACAGCGAATCCATGCGGGCAGCCACGGTCTCCCTCAAGGCCTGAGAAGGCAGCTCGTAGCCGAGCACACCGTGGTCCACGGCTTTGTGCAGGGCCGAAAGGATCGGCTTGGGCGCGGGAAAGTCCATATCCGCCACCCACATCGGCAGGACGTCCTTCGGGTAATAATTCCATTTGTTCGAGCGCTGGGGGTTGCGGCGATTGGGGACCTGGTCGAAATTGAAGCGCATGATTCTCTCTCCTAAAAGGTGTATCGGACAAGTATACAACGCGGGAATGGGAAGCGCAAACGGAGGCGGATTCGAATCCGCCTCCGCCATCTAATGTCCACGGCGCTTCTCCTTCTTCTTCTCCTGCCTCTGGAGGAAACGCTCCCGCTCCTCGTGCTCCTTCTCTTCCTTGCGCACCACGTGCCGCTCCTGCTTGTGCTGGGCCATCTCGGCCTTCATGACTTCCTGAGCGCGTGTCCCCACCCCCTGCACCTGCGTGGATTTGCGCGCCTCACGCCGCGCCCGCTTGAAATTCACCCTGACTTTTGGCAGGCGCGTAGACTCGTGCACCGCATCAAATTGAAACGCGCCATAATTCTTAAGAAAGAATTGATAGGCTTCCGCCTCGCTAGGTTCACTACCCAACACCACGCGCGCCACCTGATAACCTGCCTCATCCTCCCGCTCAAGCACGGCGACCCAGAACGGGTCGTCGAAATAGATCGTCAATTTTCCTTCCATTCCATTAAATCCTATCGACAAGGCCATCCACCCTGGGGCTGATTTCCTGCAAGCCAAGAGGCCCATCGGGCGGAAGTACATACAAAAAATGCCAGCGTTTTTGCTGGTTGAATTTTGGTCTTTGGTTGTCGGGGGGAAAGGAAGGGTTAACTTGGCCGCGATTATACACGACGCTTTTTTAAACGGGAAGGCGGCCCCTCACAGGCCGCCTTCCACACACAGGAGGAGAAAGGTGAACTACAAAGAGCGCACCTTCAACCACAAAGCAGGGATGCGCCGAACTTTTTCCCAGGCGCTCAGGTTGGCGCGACGGTTGAACACGTCGAAGTCGTGGGCCTCGATATCGTCGAGGATGCCACTGTAGAAGACAGCCGAGGCACCGATGGCCATCCGCCCATCAGGCTCGAGCATCGAGATGCCCTTCCAGCCTTCCTCATACAGGGCGCGCGTGCGCTCGATCTGGAATTGCATGAACTTGCGCCAGCGCGGCGTGACCACGCCCTTTTCGATGTCGGTCTCGGAAATGCCGAACTCGAGCATGTCCTCGCGCGGTAGATAGATGCGGCCATTGCGATAGTCCTCGCCCACGTCGCGCAGGATGTTGGTCATCTGCAGGGCCACACCGAGTTTGATGGCATACGGGACGGCCTGTCGTCCACGGAAGCCGACGATGTGCATGCTCATCAACCCGACCGTGGAGGCGACACCGTAACAATAAGTGGCCAGGTCGTCGAAGGTGGCGTAACGGGACTGGGTCAGGTCGCGGGCCACGCCATCGATCAATTGCAGGGCATAGTGGCGCGGGATGTGGTAACGGGTCATGGCATCGACCCATGCGGCGGCCACCAAGTCCCCATCGGGAGCAAAGGCGGTATGGACGATGGACCGCCAGTAATCCAGTTGCTGCTTCCGCTCGCCTGCCGAGGATTCGTCCACGATATCGTCCACGGTGCGGCAGAAGGCATACAACGCGCGTACGGCAGCACGCTTTTCCTCAGGCAGCAACGCCGAGGCCAGGTGGAAGGATTTGCTATGCTCGGCAGCGATCCGCTCGGCCAGGAGATATGCCTGGCGCAGGGAGGCGTCGCCTGCCCAATAAGAAAAGAAGGTACGCGGAGTGGGGTGCGAATCAATTTTCGCAAGGTCCAACAATTGCCGTTCCCAGTTCATTTGCATTTCCATGTCTGCCTCCGAGTTTCGTATGGGCCTATTCTATCCAAATTATACAATTTGTCAAGGTTTTGCAAAGTTATTTCCAAATAAATCTTGACAAATTATAGACAAAAGGTATAATCCCATCCATCAACTTGGATATTCGACTGAAAGAAGGTATTTCAATGTCTCACAAACCCACTGCCCTCGTGATCGGCGCTGGCATCGGCGGAATCGCCACGGCCGCCCGCCTGGCCAAAAATGGATACGATGTGACCGTACTGGAGAAGAATGGGAATTCTGGCGGGCGCTGCAATCAGATCATCCGCGACGGCCACCGCTTCGACATCGGCCCGACCCTGTTCCTGATGCCCGAGGTCTGGGAGGAAACCTTCGCCTCGCTCGGCGAGCGGATGAGCGACCACCTCGACCTGCGCCGCATCGACCCGACCTACAAGGTCCACTTCGAAGACGGGCTGCAGCTGCAATTGACTTCGAACATCGGCGAGATGCAGACTCAACTCGAGCACGTCGAACCAACAGCCTTCACAGGCTTCCTTTCCTACATCGCGGAAGGCGCCAGACACTACAAGCTCTCGCTCGAAAAGTTCGTCGGGCGCAACTTCTACAACATCTTCGAATACTTCAGCCTGGCCAACCTGCCACTCATCTTCCAACTCAAGGCGCTGCAAAAGCATTACACCAACACCAGCCGCTTCTTCAAGGATGAACGCCTGAAGGCTGCTTTCACCTTCCAGAACATGTACCTGGGCCTCAGTCCGTACGACGCGCCCGCCACCTACTCCCTGCTCCAGTACACGGAGCTGGCCGAGGGTGTGTGGTATCCGATGGGCGGCATGTACGCAGGCATCCAGGCGTTGGCCCGCGTCGCCGAGAAATTGGGCGTGGAATTCATCTACAACGCACCCGTGAAGAAGTTGAAAGTGGATGGTTCCAAGGTCGTCGGCGCGGAATTAGAAGATGGGCGCGCGTTCAGCGCGGACCTCTTCGTCGGCAACGCGGACCTGCCCTACATCTACGACCAGTTGCTGCCCGATCCCGTCGAAGCGAAAAAACTGGACGAGAAACTCTATACCTGCTCCACCATCATGTTCTACTGGGGCGTGGACAAGCAATATCCGCAGGTGGCGCATCACAACGTCTTCCTCGGCGGCGACTACAAGGCCTCCTTCGACCAGATCTTCCAGGAGCACCGCCTGCCCGACGAGCCATCCTTCTACATCCACGCGCCCGTCCGCACCGACCCCGCCGCCGCACCCGAGGGCCAGGACACCTTCTACGTGCTGGTCCCCGTCGGCCATCTCGAAGCCCGCACCAAACAAGATTGGGATGCGATGGTAAACAAGGCCCGTGAAACCGTCTTCACCCGCATCGCCAAAGAGATGGGCATCACCGACCTGCGCGAACATATCAAGTTCGAGATCACCTACACCCCCAAGACCTGGCAGGAACGTTTCAACCTGGCAAAGGGCGCAGCCTTCGGCCTGAGCCATAACTTCTGGCAGGTCGGTTTCCTGCGCCCACAGAACCGCCACGCCAAATACAAGAACCTGTACTTCGCAGGCGCATCCACCCACCCAGGCACGGGCCTGCCCATTGTGCTGCTCTCCGCCCGCCTGACCACGGAGCGCATCCTCAAAGAATTCAAGGGATCGCGCGTGGCAGACGCCCAACTGGAACATGCCGCTGCCTAAAATCTGAGAGGAAATTAGAGACAAAGCAGGTACAATATCCTTGCAAAACCTTTGCAAACTGCCCATCTCTTCCCCCTGGAGTTCGACATGTCCATCAGCAAGTCCCCCGTCTACAATCTGAAAGCCGTCTTGAAAGAGACGGACATTTCCGCCGATACGCTGCGCGCCTGGGAACGCCGCTACGGCCTGCCCCTGCCCCAGCGCACGCCGGGCGGTCATCGTCTGTACTCGCAGTACGACATCGAGACCATCAAATGGCTGATCGCCCGTCAGGCGGAGGGGATGAGCATTTCCCGTGCAGTGGACATGTGGAACGAGCATCATGCCACAGGCGTGGACCCGTTGGCGGGTTCCGCTTCACAGGCAGCCGCCTCCGTCCCCGCCGCTTTCGGCATCCCCGAAACCAGCCTCGACGCCCTGCGCGGACAGTGGCTGCGGGCCTGCCTCAACTATAACGAGACCGAGGCCGAGGAAGTGCTCAACCAGGCCTTCGCCATGTATCCCGTCGAACGGGTCTGCACGGAAGTGCTGCAACGCGGCATGTCGGAGATCGGGCAATACTGGTACGAGAACCGCGCCAGTGTGCAGCAGGAACATTTTGCCTCGGCCCTGGCCATGCGCCGCCTGGATACGCTCCTGAGCGCCTCTCCCAAGGCCACCCGCAAACAGACCATCCTGATCGGCTGTCCCTCCGAGGAGTGGCACACCTTCACTCCCCTGCTGCTGGCGCTCCTCCTGCGCCGCCGCGGACTGAACGTCGTGTATCTGGGCGCCAACGTCCCTGCGGAGCGTTTCACCGAAACGGTGACCGCCGTCGGCGCGGACCTGGTGGTGCTCGTCGCACAGACACTCATCAGCGCGGCCGCGCTCCATTCCACCGCGCTGGCCCTCAATAACGGACAGATCCGCATCGGTTTCGGCGGCCGCATCTTCAACCTGCATCCCAGCCTGAGCGAGAGCATCCAGGGTCATTTCCTGGGCGCCTCGGTCAACGACTCCATCGACGCCGTCGAGGCCCTCCTGCACGAGCCGCTCCAGCCGCATGAGACGAAAGCCATCCCGCCTGAATGCCTGGCCGCCCTGGAAGCCTTCAACCTGCATCGGTTGCATATCGAGAGCAGCATCAAGGAAATGGTCTCGTCCGAGATGAACGCGGAAGGAATCAACACGGGCATTCACTTCCTGGGCGATAACATCGCCGCCGCCCTGTCGCTGGGCAACATGAACCACGTCTCGCAAGAATTGGAATGGCTGAAGACGCTCATGCACGCTCACAACCGCCCGCCGCAGGAACTGGCCGACTTCATGAAAAATTATTCCACCGCCGTGGACAAGCATATCAACGGCGTTGGCGCTCCCATCAAGGCCTGGCTGCAAGACCAGGCCAGACAAGTTGAGACATGAACAACGACGTTTTTTCCACCTTCTATCACAACCTGCTGCCACATTTCTCGCCGCGGACGGAAGGCTTCATCGCCAATCTTAAACCGCAAGACCTGCATCATTCGAGTTTTCGCTACATCTTTTCGGTGCGCAGCATGATCGAGATCAGCCATCTGATCGAAGATTCCGTCATCGAGACCAGCGGCGTGGCTGATACTCATGTCTCGTTCCAATATTATTCGCGCATCGCAGCGCAGGCAAAACAATACAAACGCGTGGCCGAGTCGGCGCGGCAGCTATGGCTGTACGGCGTACCCGACGCGCCGCTCCCCAAATGGCCGCGCACCATCGGCATCAGCACCAGCGGGACCCCGCTCGAAAAATACTGGTTCGTGGTGGCTTATGGGGCGGGCTTGTACGCCACCCTGCTGGCAGAAGAGATCGATGCCGGGAATGGTCAGCGACTGTATGAGGGCTTTTACACCTTCGAACCCGAGACTGCCTATCAGGTGATCCGCCTGCTGCACCAGATGTATCCCGTGCAAATTCCCGAACCCGTCTCCCCCAAAGACCAGGAGGGATAATGAGCATCCGTATCGTCACTGACAGCACCTGTGACCTGCCCCTCGAGACAGTCCAGCGACTCGGCATCACGGTCGTGCCTCTGCACATCCATGCAGGAGACCATACCTACCTCGACGGCGTGGACCTGACCCGCGAGGAGTTCTACACCCGCCTGCCCAAGTACGTCCCTCATCCCAAGACCGCCGCGCCTGGACCCGAGGTTTTCACACGAATCTACGAGCGTCTGGCAAACGAAGGCGCACAGGCCATCCTGTCCATTCACATCAGCGAGAGTCTAAGCGGCACGATCAACTCGGCACGCGCTGCAGCGGAAGAGTTCACGCGCATCCCCGTCACCGTGCTGGATTCGGGGCAGCTCAGCCTGGGCACAGGCTTCCTTGTCGAAAAAGCCGCCCAACTGGCACAAGTCGACAAGCTGACCGACCAGATCCTCTCTGCATTGCAAAATACGATGAAGCACACCTACGTCTTCGCTTCATTAAAAACGCTCGAATACCTGCGCCGCAGCGGACGGATGCACTTCGCGCTCGCCAACCTGGGCGAGATCCTGCAGATCAAGCCGCTGCTGCACATGCACCTCGGCAAACCGACCGCACACCGCGTCCGCACGCAAAAACGCGCCACCGAACAGGTGTTAGCCTGGCTGAACGAGTACGCGCCCTATGAGAAACTAGCCGTCCTGCACGCAGGTGTGACCGAAGAGGCCCAGCGGCTGCGCGAACAGGTCCGCTCGTATTTCCCCGACAGCGCCGTCCCCGTCGTACAGATTACGCCCGTGCTGGGCGCACACCTCGGCATTGGCGCGCTCGGGTTCGCCTGTATTTCCAAGGAGTAAGTCATGAGAATTGCAAAGATCGTCGCCCTGCTCGGCATCCTCGCGATGACCGCCGTCTTGATCTACGGGTTCACCGTGGGTGATTTCCTCGGTGAAGGCGGCCGCCTGCTCGCCATGCCCTGGGGCATCGTCTCGATGGTGGATCTCTACACAGGCTTCACGCTCTTCTCCGCCTGGATCATCTACCGCGAGAAATCCCTGCCCGTCGCCATCCTGTGGACGATCGCCATGATGACTCTCGGCTTCTTTGCGGGCAGCCTGTACGCCTTCCTGGCCCTGCAAGCCAGTGGTGGAGACTGGCGCAAATTCTGGCTCGGCAAACACGCATAAGGAATTTTCCATGAAAACAACAGATCGCAATTCCCTGATCATTTTCCCCTTCCTGGTCTTGATTGGCGCCCTGGTGGCGCTGGCGGGCAGTCAGGGCGGAGCCATAGGTGCGGGAATTCCTGTTTTCGCACAGATGGTCATACTCATCTTCGTGGTGCAATGGGCAGTTTTCATACTTTCCTATTGGTTGCAAACTGAACGCTTCTTTGACCTGACGGGCAGCATCACCTATGCTTCCATTGTCATGATCGCGCTTTCCAACAGTAAAAATGTCGATGCCCGCTCGATCCTGCTGGCAGCGCTCGTTATCGTCTGGGCGCTGCGACTGGGCTCCTTCCTGTTCACCCGCATCCACAAGGCAGGCAAGGATGACCGCTTCGACGAGATCAAACCGTCCTTCATCCGCTTCCTGAACGTGTGGACCATCCAGGCTCTGTGGGTGACCTTCACCGCCGCCGCGGCGCTGGTGGCCATCACGACCTCGGTCCGCAAGGAACTGGACGGGTTCGCCGTCGTCGGCGCGTTGATCTGGGCCTTCGGCTTCGTCGTCGAGGTGGTGGCCGACACACAGAAGAGCCGCTTCAACGCCGACCCGTCCAACAAGGGCAAGTTCATCCAGACGGGATTGTGGTCCCGCTCGCGCCACCCGAATTACTTCGGCGAGATCGTGCTGTGGATCGGCATCGCGGTCATTGCTTTGCCCGTGCTGCAAGGCTGGCAGTGGACCGCGTTGATCTCGCCCATCTTCGTCACACTGTTGCTGACGCGTGTGAGCGGCATCCCGCTGCTCGAGAAAAAAGCGGACCAGAAATGGGGCGGGCAGCCCGAGTACGAAGAGTACAAGAAGCGGACGCCCGTGCTCATCCCCCGCATGAAGTAAGGGCCTGTTGCGCAACCCCGTCAGCATGCTCGCTCCGCAACCCACCCCTCTCACCATAGGAAGCCTCTCATGAGCCGCGCCGAACTCCACACCCCCGCCCCCGACTTCACGCTGACCGATTTCCACGGCCGTGAAGTGCGTCTGTCCGACTTCCGCGGAAAGAAGAACGTGCTGCTGGTCTTCAACCGCGGCTTCTTCTGACCGTTCTGCCAACGGCACATGGCGCAGTTGCGCCGCGACTATGACCAGTTCACCGCGCTCGACACGGAAGTGGTGGTGGTCGGCCCCGAAAAGGCCGAAGCCTTCACCCGTTACTGGCAGGAACATCATCTGCCCTTCGTGGGCCTGCCCGACCCGACCCACACCGTCTTGAAGAAATATGGGCAGGAGGTCAACCTGTTCAAGTTCGGACGCCAGCCCGCCCAGGTCAGCGTGGACAAGACCGGCCTGGTGCGCTACGTCCACTATGGGCACGACCCGAGCGACATCCCCTCCAATGAGGAGCTCCTCGGGCTGTTGAAAAGTATGAACGAAACCTCGAATGCTTTATAAGTTTGACAAAAGGAACTCATGAACAACAAACGTCTCTTCTCCATCATCTTCGTCGTCTTCGTCGACCTGCTCGGCTTCAGCCTGATCCTGCCGCTGCTGCCCTACTACGCCGAGAAATACGGCGCGACCGAATTTGTGACGGGCCTGCTGGTGGCCTCGTACGCATTGATGCAATTGATCGGCGCCCCGCTGCTGGGACGCCTCTCCGACCGCTACGGCCGCCGTCCTGTGCTGCTGGCCTCCGTCTTCGGGACCTTCGTCGGGTTTCTGCTGCTGGGCTTTGCCGACCCGATCGGGGCTGCGCTGGCCAAGACCTTCAGCGCACAATCCGCCAATCAGTTCGTGCTGGGCATCCTGTTCCTCAGCCGCATGATCGACGGGCTGACGGGCGGGAACCTGAGCGTGGCCCAGGCCTACATCTCCGATGTGACCGACGCCCAGAGCCGTTCGAGGGGACTGGGCATGATCGGCGCCGCCTTCGGCCTGGGCTTCATCATCGGCCCCGCCACGGGCGGACTGCTCAGCCAGTGGGGCTACGCCGTGCCCGCCTTCGTGGCTTCGGCGCTCTCCTTCAGTAACCTGATGCTGATCTTCTTCTGGCTGCCCGAGTCACTGACCGCCGAAAGGCGAGCGCAGATGACCGAGAAACGGCCCGCCGTCACATTGGGCGCGCTGATGGCGGCCCTGCGCCGTCCATTCACAGGCTCGCTGCTCACCACGCGCTTCTTCTTCGGGCTGGCATTCGCCATCTTCCAGACCATCTTCTCGCTCTACGCGCTCAACAAGTTCAACCTGCAGGCGCGCGACACGGGTTTGATCCTGGCCTACGTGGGCCTGCTCTCGGTCTTCGTGCAGGGCTTCCTGATCGGCCGCCTGACCCAGCGCTTCCAGGAGGATAAGCTGATCCTGTTCGGCGGCGCGCTGATGACCGTCTCGCTGGTCGGTTGGGCGCTGGCCCCCAACGTGTTCTGGCTGCTGGTCGTGCTGGCCCCCACCGCCATCTCGGGCGGGCTGCTCAACACGCTGCTATCGTCCACGCTGACCAAGGCCGTCCAGCCGCAGGAGATCGGCGGCATCCTGGGCTTCTCGGCCTCCATCGAAAGCTCCACGCGCATCCTGGCTCCCGTGCTGGGCGGATATCTGTTGCAATCCTTCGGGACCTGGTCGCCGGGCGCGTTCGGTGCGGTCGTGATGGCAGGCCTGAGCGTGTACATCTTCTTCACCATCTTCAACCACCCCATCGCGGCGACCTTGAACAAGCCCCAGCAAGCGGGGCACGTTCCCGCGACCGATTAGTTCCTGGGAGTGCAGATTTCGATCTGCACTCCATTTTTCCACCGCCCCGAAAGGAGACCGCCATGTTGATCGAGACCACGCGCTACGAACTGCCCCCAGAAGGCATCAGCCTGCTTGGCTATATCGTCCGCCGCATGCACAAGACCGAATGGCTGAGCGAGGTCCCCGCCCTGCTGGCGGCGGGAAATGACGTGGCAGTCCTCGAAAAGGTGGGCATGTACGCCGTGGCCGCCTCCACCTCCTACGGGCGGGCCTACTATCAGCCGCGCTTCAATCGCGTCGGTGAAAGCATCGAGGAAAAGGACCCCGCCACGGGCGCGACCGTCCGCGCCACGCTGGAGAGCGACTCGCCGCATTACGACATCCGCTACACCGCCACCCTGCCCAACGGCAGCACGTTCAGCGGGGCGGAACAGATCACGGGCACCACCGTCGGCCTGCGCGGATTGGGCATGCCTGCGCCGTCCAAGTTCCAGTTCGTGAGTCAGGAACACAAGTACCTGGCCTCGCTGACGGGCCTCATCACCAGCGAACTGGCGCTCTCGCTGTTGGGCCGCACCCGCATCCGCGCGTACGGCTTCCTCGACCTGAAGGACAACCTGGGCAACACGGGCCACCTCGAGTTCAACCGCTCTGGCGACGTGAGCGTGCGCATCAACGCGGAGCCTGTCCGCCAGAACGCGCTCTCGGGGATGCTCTGGCTGGCGGGCACGGCGTGACCTCGATCTGGTGGATTCGGCGCGACTTGCGCCTGAGCGACAACCCCGCCTTACAGGCTGCCCTGAAGGCGGGTTCCGTTCTGCCCGTCTTCCTCCTCGACCCGCACTTCGACTCCGTCTCCCCGCGCCGACGCAATTTCCTCTACGAGGGACTGCGCGTTCTGGATGAGCAATTGCGGGCGCACGGATCACGCCTGACCCTGAGGCGCGGCGAACCCGTCGAGGCATTGCGCCGACTGCTGGCCGAGACGGGCGCACAAGCCATCTACGCCGAACGCGACACCACGCCTTACGCCCTGGCCCGCGACACCCGCGCAGCCCGCACCCTGCCGCTGACCCTCGTCCACGGGCAGACCGTCCACCCGACCGAGCTGGTCAAAAAGGCGGACGGCTCGCCCTACACCGTGTACACGCCCTACTCGCGAGCCTGGAAGGCCCTGCTCACGGACCTTGCGTTGCTACCCGCACCCGAGCGATTCCCCACCGTGGACCTGCCCTCCTCGGAGGCCCTGCCCGACTCGACCCCCGAGCCGCTCTTCCCCGCAGGCGAAGCCGAGGCCCAGCGTCGACTGGTCCGCTTTACCCAGTCCGCGATCCGCGAATATGCGGACCAGCGCAATCGTCTCGACCTGGACGGCACGTCGGCGCTCTCGCCCTACCTGCGCTTCGGCATGCTCGGGATGCGACAAGCCGTCCACGCGGCGAGACAGGCCCAGGCGGGGACGGGTTCCGAAGTCTGGTTGAACGAGTTGATCTGGCGTGAGTTCTACATCCAGATCCTGTTTCACTTCCCGCGCGTGGCCAGGGAATCGTTCAACCCCGCGCTGTCGAACATCCCGTGGCGCAACGACGAAACCGAGTTCACCGCCTGGAAGCAGGGCCGCACGGGCGTCCCCGTGGTGGATGCGGCCATGCGTCAACTGCGCGCCACAGGCTGGATGCACAACCGCGCGCGCATGATCGTGGCCTCCTTCCTGGTCAAGGACATGCTGGTGGACTGGCGCTGGGGCGAGCGCTGGTTCATGGAGAACCTGCTGGACGGCGACCCCGCCGCCAACAACGGCGGCTGGCAATGGACGGCAGGCACGGGCACGGATGCCGCGCCATATTTCCGCGTGTTCAACCCCGTGCTGCAAAGCGCCAAGTTCGACCCGAACGGCGACTACATCCGCAGGTGGGTGCCCGAGCTGGCCCACCTCGACGCGGCGGTCATCCACGCACCCTGGGAGAAGGGCATCCGCGCCGAGGGCTACCCCGAACGCCCGATCCTCATCCGCGACAAGGATCGCACCCTGGCGGCCTACAAGGCATCGAAGGAGAGCCTGCAGGCATGAAGGCCTCTCCCGAACTGGGCCTGGCCGTGCTGCGTGCCTTCCTGCGCGAACGGTCGCCGCTGGGCCCGCTGCAGGTGATGGCCGAGCAGGTCGGGCGCTTCTTCCAGATCCCCCTGCCAGGCTTCCGCCCGTACGTGGTCTTCGGCCCCGAGGCGGCGCGGCAGGTGCTGGTCACCGAGCGGAACAAGCTGCTGTGGCGGAACCACGACCCCGTCACCGACCTGCTGCGGCACGGCGTGCTGGTCACCGACGGCGAGGAGCACGATCACTATCGCCGTCTGATGGAGCCGCCGCTGCATCCTGCCGCCCTAAGTGGTTACACGCAGATGATCTTGACGACCACCGACCGTGTCAGTGCAGAATGGAAGGACGGCGCTACGCTCGACATGCTGGTCGAGGCGCGCAAGATCGCCCTGTTGATCATCCTGGAGGCGCTCTTCAGCGTGGATGCCTGGGATGACCTGCCGCGCCTGTGGACGCCGATCCTGAAGGCCATCGAGTACATCTCGCCTGGCGCGTGGATCCTGTGGCGCCGAATCCCGCGGCCTGGATACAAAAAGCATTTGAAGGTTGTCGACGATTATTTGTACGGGATCATTGCGGAAAGA
Organism: Chloroflexota bacterium; assembly: GCA_016191845.1. Lineage (GTDB taxonomy): Bacteria > Chloroflexota > Anaerolineae > Anaerolineales > Villigracilaceae > JACPVF01. The sequence goes on along the minus strand of JACPVF010000016.1, from coordinate 5,342 downwards.
AGAAAGAGGAAAGCAGGAAGGCCCGACCTCCTCCAACATTTGATCGATGCGGGGCTGTCGGACGAGGTGATCCGCGACCAGATGTTGACGATGATGATCGCGGGCCACGACACGTCCACCGCCCTGCTGGCGTGGGTCTTTGCAATGCTCGGGCGGCATCCCGCAATCCACGCGCGGCTGGTGGACGAGGTCGACTCGCTCGAGAAATCCCCGCTGCTGGACCAGGTTATCAAGGAGACGCTGCGACTGTATCCGCCCATCCACATCGGCAACCGCGTCGTGGCGGAAGAGATGAATTTCGATGGGAACCCGATCCCTGCGGGCGAGCGCATGTTCTACTCGATCTACCTGACCCAGCGCGACCCCGCCGTGTGGGAGCATGCGGACGAGTTCCGCCCCGAGCGCTTCGCCCACGGACGCAAGACCCCGCCGATGAGTTACATCCCCTTCGGCGGCGGACCGCGCGCCTGCATCGGGGCGGCCTTCGGGCAGGCCGAGGCGCGGCTGGTGCTGACCCGCCTGCTGCGAGACTTCCGCTTCGAGCCGTTGAACGCGGACCGAATCCACGCATACATGGGCGCGACCCTCGAGCCGCGGCCCGGGGTGTGGATGAGGGTGGTTCGAAGGGATGTCGCTGCAAGGTCGAGCGAGGCGAACGCCGCAGCAACCTCCTCATTGAATAGCTGATGTTACACAGGTTGGATGGCTTTTTATCTTATGTCCTTCGACTGCGCTCCTCGACTTGCACTCGTCGCTCCGCTCAGGACGAAGATCATTTAATGACATACCTATGACTTACTTCGGATTTCTATTACGGTTTCTGGTTCTTCCCATCCTGGTGCTGCTGGTGGTGACCTGGCTGGACGCGCGCGCCAGGCGTCCGCTGCGGGGGTTCGACGGCGGCAAGGTCTGGATCATCGTGGCGGTACACATCGCGCTGGCATTGGTCTACACCACGCCCTGGGACAATTATCTGGTGGCGACGGGCGTGTGGAGTTACAATCCCGCGCTGGTGACGGGGATCGTCTTCGGGTACGTGCCGCTCGAGGAGTACACCTTCTTCGTGCTGGAAACGGTCCTGGCGGGGCTGTGGTGGACCTTCCTGGCGCGGCGCATGCCCGCCCCAGGCGAGTTCAAGCCGTCCAAAACGGGACGCATCACGGCGGCAGGGCTGTTGGCGGCCGCCTGGGTCTGGTCGGCGGCGGCCTTCTTCGGCGGGGACCCGTCGCTGACGTATCTCTCGATCACGCTGTTTTGGGCGCTGCCCGCCATCTTCCCGCAACTGCTCTTCGGGGCAGATATCCTCTGGCACCACCGCAACCTGGTACTGGCGACCCTCCTGCCGCTGGGTACGTATCTCTCGCTGATGGATATCGTGGCCCTGAAGGCCAGCACCTGGTCGATCTCGCCCGCGCAGACCACGGGCGTGCTGTTCTTCGGCATCCTGCCGCTGGAAGAGGTGGTCTTCTTCTTCATCACCAACGTGCTGATCGGCTTCGGCATGACGCTGATGCTCTCGGAACTGGGCTGGCGCCGCTTCCAGGACTGGAAACTCAAACGCTTCCAAGGACTCCCGTAAATCATCGGAAAGAGCTTAACTACAAAGGGAAAAAAGGCACGGTGGACATTTTCCCGTGCGCGACCTTGCGCCACCGCTCGACCACCGAAATTTGCTTGATATAAACCATCAGGCAGCCAGTTTCATATCCTCAATTCAAAGGACTTTCAATGACATTTTCCGCCTTCCAACACCAAAAGTACCTGAGCCTCGAGACCTTCCGCAAGAACGGACAGGGAGTGAAGACGCCCGTGTGGTTCGCCCAGGAGGGGGACGCGCTCTTCGTCTGGACCGAGGCCAGCTCGGGCAAGGCCAAGCGCATCCGCAGGGACGGGACGGTGCGCATCGCCCCCTCGACGGGGGCGGGCGAAGTGCTGGGCGAGTGGATGGAAGCCCGCGCCCAGGTGGACGATTCGCCCGAGGCGCTGCGGAACATCCAGGCCCTGATGCGGAAGAAATACGGGGTTGCGTTCGACCTCTTCGGCCTGCTGGGGAGATTGCGCAAGGCAAAACATACGTCGGTTCGGATCTGGGCAAGGTAAATGCGGAGCGGAGTCGATTCCCCCGCCTGGACATCGAGTTGGGCAGGCTTACGACTGAGTTTTCCCCCGCCTGATATCCCCTGACCCGCCTCCCGACTGAGTTGGGACGCCTGCCAGGTCAATTCCCCTGCCTGTTGATCGAGTTGGGCAGGCTTGCAATTGAGTTTTTCCCCGCCCGAAGTCGCCTGACCTGCCTCCCGACTCAGTTGGGATGCCTGCCAGGTCGATTCAGCCGCCTACTGATCGAGCTGGGCAGGCTTGCAATTGAGTTTTCCTACACCTGAAGTCTCCCAGCCTGCGGGCTTGTGTTCCATGTGTCCCTCAGTTGACCTCTAGAAATCAGGAGTCGAGGGGGGATTTCCCTACGGGATGCTCCGCGATAACGGCCAGGCCGCCGCGCTGGACCTTCGGCGTGGGCGCAAAGGTTTGAAGTTTATCAAAGGTCAAGAGGACTCTTGACAGCCAAACCTCCTCGTTGCAATACATGTGTATAAATCATGGTGGTTTTTACATCCTTGTGGCCGAGCAATTCCTGCACGGTGCGGATGTCGTAGCCGTTTTGGAGGAGATGGGTGGCGAAGGAATGGCGGAAGGTGTGGGGGCTGACTTTCTTGGTTATTTTGGCAAGTCGGGCTGCTTCTTTGACTGCTTTCTGAACGGTGGATTCGTCCAGGTGATGACGACGGATTATCTTCGTCTGCGGATCTTCGGCCAGATTCGCGGCCGGGAAGACATATTGCCAGGCCAGTTCCTTATGAGCGTTGGGGGATTTTTGTTCGATAGCGTATGGGAGATATACAGAGCCGTATCCCGCTGCCAGGTCTTTCTCGTGCAAGGCTTTGACGTACTGGATTTGAAGTTCCAGCGGTTGAAAGAGCGTGTTGGGAAGGGGGGTGACACGATCTCCACCGCCTTTGCCATCTCGAACGACAATCTGGTAGTTGGCGAAGTCAATATCCTTGACGCGCAACCGCAGGCATTCCATGATGCGTAATCCGCTGCCATATAGAACCTGAACGATCAGTTTATTGACCCCTTGCATCAGATCAATGATGCGCCTGGCTTCCTCTTTGGAGAGCACAGTAGGGATGGTTTTGGCGCGCTGTGGGCGAAATTCTGCAAGGCGTGTTTCGTCGAGTTCGATGTGCAAAACATGGCGATAGAGGAAGAGGATGGCACTGAGGGCTTGATTCTGGGTGGAGGCGGACACTTTGCGCTCGGTGACAAGGTGGGTGATAAATTGGTTGATCTCGGATTCGGCCATTTCCCTGGGGTGACGTTTGTTGTGATAGAGAATGTATTCCCTGACCCATTGTACGTAGGTTTCGCCCGTGCGCGCAGAGTATTGCCTGACTTGAATGGCATCACGATATTGGTCCAATAGTTTTTTATCGTTTTTTTGGGGCGGCGGGGTCTGGGTTGTCATTTTGTTGCCTCTTTGGGTGACGAGGGCTTATAATTTACGCATCCGTACATAAGCTATTATACCGAACCGTTCGGTATATCACACCCCACAGGGGGATATAGCCGAACGGTTCAGCCTAAACGTAGTTGGCTGGCACATGCACAACAAATATTCGAAGGAGAATCAAATGCCTTTGATAAAATGTAATGTTTGTGAAAACACGATTTCCGCAAATGCTGAAATTTGTCCTCATTGCGGGGAAAAGTATTTAAAATTTTCCAGAATAGTGATCTGTCGAACGGCGGCATTTTCGGGTTTCGCGGTTGGGATGGACATCATAATAGATGGTATATTAACAAAGTCGTTGCGAACGAATGAGTCAATAACATTAGAGTTAACTGCTGGATTACACTTTATCACTGCATCGGCTCATAATGGTTGGAACAGTTCAATGCCGTTAATGGTTGTGCCAACAAAAGCCTACAGCATAGATGTTAATTTCAAACCTTTTGGAGTAAATTTCCAAATCAATGCAAGTGAAGTTCAGATTGTATTAAACGAAGTACCATAATCCAGCATAATATTGTTGTCAGAAGTCCATGTAAATTTTGTCATTGTTTCCTGTAACGCGGCAGTCTACTGGTGGTAACTCAATTGCATATCTACTTAATGAGTTTCGAGAAATTCTATAGGATCCGATCATGTTATCCGAATCAACAAACCTTGCATCCCAAAAGCCAGCCAACACCGCGTGCAGCCGACTTGGGGTACGCGCCGCGTTATTTGAGCATTTTTCTGGCTGAGAGTTTTTCCCGTTTCGATGGCGAGTCCATGCTCCCACCCCAAGCGGCTAACGCCCACCGTTGGGCAGTTCCTTCCTTGATTAGGTATGCAAATGATTACCGAAAAACAATACGCAGAACATCCAGTTTTTGAACAGTTAGAAAAATATTCGGCATTTTACGATAACCTTTCATCATTAATATTCCAATTTGTTTCAATGGGTACAGGTTCAGTTCTAAATATTGATACTTACGTTTATAGTTCTATGCAGGGAACGCTCGATTCAATTAGAGAAATCCTTTTGCATGGGCGCATAAATGACGCTTATGCTTTATTACGAAAATATTATGACGCTGGAATAATCAACATTTATACCAACTTGTATTTAGATGACCATTTCAGCATTGAAAATTTTGTGGTTGAGAAAATTGATAATTGGCTCAAAGGAAAAGAACAATTACCAGATATTAGGGGTATGAATGGTTACATCCAAAAATCAGAAAAAGTAGCCCCAATTTACAGGCTACTTCATAAAGACAAGCGATATTCTGAATTAAGAGACCGTTGCAACGACCATACGCATTACAACTTTTATCACAATGTATTACTGAATAATAGCCAGCTGTTTTCAGAAAAGAAAATTGCAATACTAAATCGGTTTGCAAAAGACCTTGAGAACATTTTTATTTTACATTTGGCGTATCTTTTTTACTTTAGCGACCATTACATGATGGCAAGTGAGTACATTGATTGCTTGGATTGCGGCATTACTCCAGACCCAGAATCGCTATACTGGGTTGCGCCGTTTGTTCAAGAAATTTTTGATACTGTCATCAAGAAAAATCGCATGGATTTGGCGCTCGAAATAAAGAGCAAAACATCAATGCAATTAAGTATCTAAAGGCAAAACACTGCCCAACAAAGCGTGCAGCAACTGTCTTGAAAGTCAAGGAAAAAGAACCCCTTTAATGGAAAGAACAGTCCGTCTCAGGCAGCGGCCATCTGCCTGAACGGAGTTTTATCTCGCATCATGGCATTCAAGATGGTCAGGAAC
>JACPVF010000015.1 GCA_016191845.1 Chloroflexota bacterium | reverse complement strand
GGTCACCCGTGACCAGATGGCGGTCTTCCTGCTGCGCGCCGAGCATGGCGCCAGCTACAACCCGCCGGCGGTGGGTGCCAGCACGGGCTTCGCCGATGTGCCCACCACCTACTGGGCGGCGGCCTGGATCAAGCAGCTGGCAGCCGAGGGTGTGACCGGTGGTTGTGGCGGCGGCAACTTCTGCCCTGCCACCTCCGTCACCCGCGACCAGATGGCTGTCTTCCTCGTCCGTACTTTCCAATTACCTCTACCGTAAGTAGCTCGGCCCTGTAACAAAAAAACATCCGCAGGCAAATGCCTGCGGATGTTTTTTCATCCAAATTAAATCTATTCCCAGCCGCGCGCACCTGCAAGGAAAGCTTTGCCGCTCATCGCTTTTTTACCCGCCGGCTGGACCTCGTCCAAAACGAACAGGCCGTCCGAGGTACCCACGACAGGGAACCCATGCACAATCAACTTCTGCCCCGCTAAAGCAGATCCCGACTCGGCGTGCGCACGATGGACTTTCATGACCCCGTCGCCCCATTCAAAGTATGCGCCTGGCCACGGGTTGAAGGCCCGCACACGACGGGACAACTCTTCCGCGGGGTGGTTGAAATCGAGCAGACCGTCTTCCTTTTTGAGCATCGGCGCATAGGTCATGCCTTCCTCAGGCTGTGGCACAGGGACCAGGTCGCCGCTCAGGTAAGCGGGCAGGGTCTCGATCAGCAGGTCGGCTCCCAGCGTGGATAGGGCTTCAAAAATGGAACCCGCCGTATCATCCGCACCGATGGAGAGGGAGCGGCAACTGAGGGTCGGGCCCGTATCCAGCCCGGGGTCCATCTTCATGATGGTCACGCCTGTCTCCGCGTCCCCCGCCAGGATGGCGGCATTGATTGGAGCCGCCCCCCGCCAGCGCGGAAGCAGCGAAGCATGGACGTTGATGCAGCCGAAGCGCGGCAGGTCGAGTACCTCGGGTTTGAGGATCTGCCCAAAAGCGGCCACCACAATCAAGTCTGGCGCCCAGGCATGGAGTTGGTCCATCGCCTCAGGCTGTCGCAGTTTGACGGGCTGGATGCAGGGCAGGCCCAATTCATGCGCCAAGACTTTGACGGGCGGCGGCTTGAGTTCGCGGCCGCGCCCCGCGGCACGGTCGGGCTGAGTGACGACGCCCACTACCTCATAGTGTTGCGCAAGCGCGCGCAAGGTGGCGAGGGAAAAATCGGGAGAACCCATGAAGACAACTTTGATCGACATGCCGCGATTGTAGCACAGCGCGCGAATAGTACCAGTGGGCAGGTAGGGTTTGTTGCGTTTTGGGTGGATTGGTTGTAAAATACGCCAAATTCAATTCAGACCATTCAGAGGAGATTAAGATGTCCAGTGACAATATGAACGTCGGCCCGACCAGTGATGATAAACTGTGGGCCATGCTCGGGTACGTTTTCCCCATCATCGCCATTGTTGTGCTCTTTATGGAGGACAAGAAGGCTCGTCCTTACATCAAGTTCAACGCCGTGCAGTCGCTGGTAGCCACCGTGGCGCTGACGATTATCTCCACCGTGACCTTCGGTTGCGGCACCGTGCTCTTCCTCGTCATGTTCTGGTGGGCCTATCAGGCGTACCAGGGTCAGGACGTGAAGATCCCCTTCATCAGCGACTTCATCAAGAACCAGGGCTGGGCATAATCTCCATCTGCCTTCCCGAGGCCCGCGGAATATTCCGCGGGCCTTTTTATTTGGTGGTACACTCGTCCCAAGGAGAATTGCCATGAACGAATCGTCCAATTTCACACCACCCGTGCCGCTCTCCGAAGCTGATGAGCGACAGTGGGCCATGTTCGCGCATTTGAGCATCCTGCTCAATCTCGTCACTGGATTCCTGGGAGTGGTCGCCCCGCTGGTCATCTACATGATCTACAAAGATCGTTCCCGTTACGTGGCCTATCACTCGCTTCAATCCTTGATCTTTCAACTGGTCTGGTGGGTGGGCGGCGGATTTTTGATCGGTGCAGCCTGGGCCATCACTGGGATTTTGAGCGCCGTGCTAATTGGCCTTCTGTGCATTCCTATCGCCCTCGTGCTCAGCCTGATCCCCCTGGCCGCACTTGGATACGGCATCTATGGCGGGGTACAGGTCAGCCAGGGAAGGGACTTCAAGTATTGGCTGGTCGGCGACTGGGTACGCGGAACGCTCACCCATTGATTCCTTTTGACTTCATGACGAGCCTGCACACCAGCAGGCTTTTTTTATTGCAACCCATTGCATGCTCCTTCGTTATATTCCACAGACAAAGGAGCAACCATGAACACAAATCAGAGGCCCAGCCTCATCAACCTCATTGCAGCAATGACCCTGGTCAGCGGCATCGTCAACGTCTTCTGGGGCATGATCGCCTCACACAGTGCGATATCCACTGTCATCGGCATTCTCTGCGTCCCGATCACCATCCTGCCCGCCATCCTGGGTGTTGTTGAGATCGTGTACGCCGCCCGTCTATTCGGAGGACCCACCCAACCCGCACGTCCATCGACGGGGATCGCCGCTCTAGAGATCGCCTGCATCCTGGCGGGCAACGCCTTTTCGATGGTGGTGGGCATCCTCGCCCTAGTCTTCTACAATGACCTGATCATAAAACGCTACTTCGACGAAATCAACGGGATTCCGACGCCGGCACCTGTCCCTGTACAACAGACTCCCTCCCAACCTGAGGCGGATCCCGCCGCCCCGCTGCGCACGCGCAAGGTAGCGTAGGTAAAAGAGGAAATTTGTCCTCTTGACTTCATCCCTGCTCACCCGTAGAATGGATTTACAACATAACGGAAGCAGGGAAGAGACTCCTCTCAGTTTCTGAGGAGCGCCGAAGGTGCAAGTCTGGAACCAGCGAGGCCAGGCGAATCTCTCAGGCAAAAGGACCCTGCCCCGCAACACTCTGGAAAGTTCCCACATGGGACACCGACGGTGTAAACTTCGTGAACGGTCAGGTTGTTGGCTGGTTTTCAAAACCGCCTGGCACGCAGCGCAAGTAATCTCTCAGGTCCAATAACAGAGGCGCACGGTTCACTCCGTGCGCCTTTTTGATTCTCGCCAAATCCACTACTTGAGGAGTTTCAACATGAACGTCCCTTCCAATCTGAAATACACCAAGTCCGATGAATGGTTCGATCCTTCCACAGGAAACCTGGGCATCACCGATTACGCCCAGAGCCAGCTCTCCGACATCGTCTTTGTGGAGCTGCTGGTCGAGGTCGGTGAAGAGATCTCGGCGGGCAAACCCATCGCTTCGGTCGAATCGGTCAAGGCCTCGGCAGAGATCTACGCCGCCGCGGGCGGCAAGGTCGCGGCTGTCAACAGCGCCCTGGTCGACAAGCCCGACACGCTCAACAGCGACCCCTTCGGCGAAGGCTGGATGATCAAGCTCGAAGGCGGAGCGGAAGGCGACGTGATGGACGCCGCCGCTTACACCGCCTACTGCGACGGTCGCGCGCATTAATAACCAAGATGTCGTTGCGAGCACAGCAAAGCAACCTCCCAGTCACAGGAGATTGCTTCGCTCCTTTCAGTCGCTCGCAATGGCATGGAGACCACAATGACCTATATCCCGATCTCCCCAAAGGAACGGGACGCGATGCTGGCGGCCATCGGCGTGAAAACGCTGGATGACCTCTTCGAGGCTGTGCCTGCCGCACATCGTTTCCCCGCCCTGAATTTGCCTCCCGCCCTGACGGAGATGGAAGCCGCAGCCGAATTGGCCGACATTGCGGACGCCAACGAGCACGTGCGCGGCGACCTGATTTCCTTCCTCGGCGCGGGCATGTACAACCATTACATCCCCTCGGTCATCGACCACATGCTGCGGCGAGGTGAGTTCTACACCGCCTATACACCCTACCAGCCCGAGATCTCGCAGGGCACCTTGCAGGCCATCTTCGAGTATCAGTCACTCATCACAGCCTTGACGGGGATGGAACTCTCGAACGCCTCGCACTACGACGGCGCCACCGCCACCGCCGAAGCCGTCAACCTGGCCTTTGCCCAATTCCGCGGCAAACGCAAAAAAGTGATCGTCTCCCCCACCGTCCATCCGCAATATCGCGCCGTGCTGCGCACGTACACACAGGGCATGGAGTTGGAAGTGGCGGGCGACGACCCCAACGCTGACCTCAACTCCAACCCCGCCGACCTGGCGGGCCTGATCGACGATACCACCATGCTGGTCGTAGTGCAGTATCCCGATTTCTTCGGGCGCATCTATGACTACACCAAGCTGATCGAGACCGCCCACGGCAAGGGTGCGCTGGTCTGCGTGGTGGCCAACCCCACCGCCCTGGCGCTCTTCAAGACACCTGGCTCGATGGGCGCCGACATCGTCGTCGGCGAGGGACAACCGCTGGGCATCCCCATGTGGTACGGCGGACCCAGCCTGGGCTTCTTCGCCACGCGCAAATCCTACGTCCACAAAATGGCGGGACGCCTGGTCGGCGAGACCATCGACACACGCGGACAACGCTCCTACGTGCTGACCCTGACCGCCCGCGAACAGCACATCAAACGCGAGCGCGCCACCTCCAACATCTGCACCAACCAGGGATTGCTGGCGCTGGCTTCAGCCATTTATATGAGCGTGCTGGGCAAGAGCGGCATGAAACAGGTGGCTGAGTTGTGCTATCACAAGGCGCACTACGCCGCTGAGTGCTTGAGCCAGATCAAGGACATGGGATTGTGCTTCAGCGATCCCTTCTTCCACGAGTTCGCCTTGTGCGTCAACCGCCCTGTGGAGGAGGTCAACGCACGCCTGCTCGAACACGGCATTCTGGGCGGCTATGACCTGGGACAGGATTATCCTGCGCTCAAGGACCACATGCTGATCGCCGTCACCGAGATGAACAGCAAGGAAGAGATCGATGTGCTGGCCGAGGTCCTTGAGGAGGTGAGCCATGACTAATCCCAAGATTGTCGAGCCAACCGTCTTCGAGCTGTCTTCGCCCGGGCGCATCGGCGTGACCTTCCCCACGCCTGACGTGCCTCGCGCCGACTTCCCGACGGACCTGCTGCGTGAAGACCTGCCCCTGCCCGAACTGGCCGAAGTAGATGTCGTGCGCCACTACATGCATCTGAGCAAGTTCAACTACTCGGTGGACAGCGGCTTCTATCCGCTTGGCTCGTGTACGATGAAGTACAACCCCAAGATCGATGAAGACACCTGCCGCCTGCCGGGCTTCCTGTACACGCACCCGCTGCAACCCATCGAGACCGTCCAGGGCAACCTGGCGCTGATGTACCAGATGCAGGAATGGCTCAAGGAGATCAGCGGCTTTGCGGGCGTCACGCTCCAGCCCGCGGCGGGGGCACACGGCGAGTTTACGGGCGTGCTGATGATGCGCGCCTATCACAAGGCTCGCGGCGACCACAAGCGCACCAAGATGATCGTTCCCGATTCCGCGCATGGCACCAACCCTGCTTCGGCTGGCATGCTGGGCATGAGCATCGTCGTCATCCCTTCGGATGCGCGCGGCAACGTGGACCTGGAAAAACTCAAAGCCGCCTGCGACGATACCGTGGTCGGCATGATGCTGACCAACCCGAACACGCTCGGCATGTTCGACGAGCACGTGGAAGAGATCGTCAAGATCGTCCACGACTGCGGCGGATTAATGTACGGCGATGGCGCCAACCTGAACGCCCTGCTCGGCATCGTCCGCCCGGGCGATTTGGGCTTCGACGTGATGCACTTCAACCTGCACAAGACCTTTGCCGTGCCACACGGCGGCGGCGGACCAGGCTCGGGTCCCGTGGGCGTCTCACAGCGTCTGCTCGACTTCCTGCCCGAACCGCTGGTTGGCATCCTCGAAGACGGCGATGACGAAGAGCAGGCTCCACTTTACGGCTTTGTCAAACCTCCCCAGTCCATCGGCCGCATGAAAGCCTTCCATGGACACTTCGGCGGCGGCCTGGTGCGCGCCTACACCTACATCGCCATGCACGGTCCCGATGGCTTGAAGGACATTGCCCAATACGCCGTGCTCAACGCCAACTACCTGCTGGCCCGCCTGCGCAGCACCTACCACGTTCCATTCGACCGCATCTGCATGCACGAGTTTGTGGCCGAGGGACAGTTCGAAGGCTCGGATGTGCGCGCGCTCGACATTGCCAAGCGCCTGATGGATTATGACTTCCATCCACCGACGAACTACTTCCCGCTCATCGTCCACGAGGCGTTGATGATCGAGCCGACCGAGACCGAGAACAAGGACACGCTCGACGCCTTCGCCGACGCTCTGATCAAGATCGCGGAAGAGGCCAAGTCCCAGCCCGAGTTGCTGCACGAAGCGCCGCACAATACCCCCTTCGGCCGCATGGACGAGGTCAAGGCCGCCCGCGAACTGGTCCTCTGCTGCTGGCTGCCTGAAGATTACAACGAAAACGCGTAGGCAGAGAACTACGGAAAGAGCTAAAAACAAAAAGGCCTCCGAGCAGAAGCTCGGAGGCCTTTGATATCAGATTACTTTGGCGTCCAGAAGTTGATGTTGGACATTTCACAACGTGTCCCGTACCCGCTGTTTCCGCCTGAGAGGACTGAGAGGGCAAATTTACCTACTGCATCCTGATCTGAGGGGAGGACGAAATGAACGAACGTATCATTGATAAACAGATACAGATTGCCATTCCAGACAGCTGCGGCAAAATTTGCTTCGGCAGGTTTGGGGATGATCGGGAATCTTTCGCTGTCGCTTGCAAGGCCCATACGCTTGGCAGTACTCTCCGTACCCTTGGCAAGCACCACGTTCTCACGATCCAGGAAGACCGCGTAATGTTTCCCATCCTCCTTGATGCCAAAACCGATGCCACACCCCGAGATATCGGGCGTCGAGGTGTACGAGTCCCATTTGAAATGAGCACTGAAAACGAAATTCTCGTATTCGCCCTTGGCTTCATCCACAAAGCCTCATTTGTAATACCAGCCCTTCTGCGCCATGGACTTCTCAAAATCCGCAATGGATACCGTCTCGCCATCCACGGTGTCGATGTAACCCTTTTCCTTGAATTTATCCAGCAAGGCAGGGAAATCCACTGCTGTTTGGGCGGCGGTCTGCTCGGTCTTGGTCCACAAGAGAATATCGGACATTTCGCAACGGGTCCCATAATCGATATCGGAACCTGAAAGGACGGTAAAGGCCAGTCTTCCAGATGAGACCTGGTCGGCGGACAATGTGTAGGAGGTGACCACTCCGTCTACCCAGACGTACGCCGCTTGACCCTTCACCATCAGGGCGAAGTCATGTTCCGTGGGAGTTCCTGCCGCGGGGCCAGCAGGGCCACTCGTCCTTCCGACAAGGTAGGACCTTATGCCTCGCTTCAAAGTGAACAGGATGCGACCCTTGTCCAGAAAGACCAGGTAATTATCGTCGTTATCCTGCACGCCAAAGGCAATGCCACACCCCGACAGGCTCTCGGTCTCTGTGGCCGATTCCCATTTCATGTGAGCGCGGATCATGAAAGTATCAGGCAAACTTTCGCCCGTATCGAAGAGCTCGTTCCAATATCCTTTTTTAGCAAATTCCATCTTGAAATCGGGCAAAGCCTTGCTGGTGCCCTCGATGGAATCCAGAACGCCCTGGTCCTGAAAATCCTTCAATACGACCTGGACATCCTCCGCCTGCTTGGTGGCAGTGGCGTTGGGCGTGGCAGTAGGAGTGAAGGCCGGGGTCGCGGTGGGAAGAGGTGTTGAAGTATTGGCTGGCAGGGGTGTTTCCGTCGGCGGCAGAGGCGTGGATGTGGCAACTGGCGCCCCCATGGAGCAGGCCGAAAGAATTACGACCAGGGTCGAAAGGATTACTGTCTTGAAGGTATTGAGCTTGTACATGTTTCCTCTTGAAAACTACTGAAGAATTATCTGGATGGACACCTATCTTGTCCGCCTTATTTCGGCGTCCAAAAGATGATATCCGACATTTCACAATGCGTACCGTAACCGCCGTTGGTCCCAGAAAGGACCGAGAAGGCCAATTTTCCCTCTCCGGTCAATTCTGAGGAGAGGATATATGTGACAATCGCATCGTTCACGGAGACCGTTACATTTTGATCCCACACGGCGAGCACAAAATCAGCCTTGGCAGGGATGGGAATGGTAGGGAAGCGTTTTCCACCCGAGGTCCCCATGCGATAAAGTTGGGTTCCTTTGGCGCGTACCAGGAAGATGTTCTCGCGATCGAGAAAGACAGCATAGTGATTCTCGTTAGGCTTGATGCCAAAACCCACCCCACAGCCCGAGGCATCGGATGTGGATCCAGAGGAATCCCATTTGAAATGGGCACTGAATACAAAATTGCCATACTCCTTGTCACCCAAAGGCCACCACCACTTGTAATAATATCCAAGTTTGGCGTATTCGCCTTCGAAATCCTTGAGATAGGTCGACTCTCCGTCGGTGGTGCCGATATATCCCTTCTCCTGGAAATTCCGCAAGATATCCTGAAAGGCCTCCGCTTTTTGAGTGGCCGCAACATCGGGCGTGGCGGTCGGTTCAGGGGTATCGGTTGGGATGGGTGTACTGGTGGCAGTCGGCAGGGGCGTTTCCGTGAGAGGGAATAGAGTTGGAGTTGGCGCGGCAGGCGCTACACCCATGCTACAGGCCGTCAAGATGGTTGTGATTGCGAGAAATGAAACAGCTTGATAAAACTTAAATCTGGTCATGCTTCCTCCTGATGGGGTTGAGTTGAAAGTAACAATATACATATGAGGTTGAACAGCATTCATTCACCTCCTTAAAACAACCGACTGACCTGTAAAAGAGAATAACCCACAATATCCATCCATTTCCGCGTCAGATATTTCCTACACAAAATCAAAGATAAATTCCTTTACCCAACCTTAATTCAGAATCTCCTCCAAGGATGAGGGCATTGTATCCCTCTCACAATCGGTGGGTCAATTTACAAGAGTAATAAACATATAAGACAAAAATAATATTATTTTCAAGTTCATCTGAATTAATAAACAACTCCCCAGGTGACTATCCTGGGGAGTTTGGTCCGATATTCGAATGGTTCTTCTTCATCCCCCGTCAGATCGGTCGATTACTTCGCGACCCAGAGAAGCGTATCCGTCATTTCGCAGCGGGTTCCGTAATCCCTGTTCGTCCCAGAAAGGACTGACAAGGCCAGGGTGCCGCTGGAGGTCTGGTCGGCGGACAAGGTATATTTGGTCACGTCGCCGTCCACAGAGACGTAAGCGATCTGGTTGCTCACGGCCACGATCAGGTCCGCTTCGGCAGGGTTGCCATAGTTGAGGCGTCCCGACCCGCTGGTCTTGCCCACGTTATAGATGTGCGAGCCACGGCCCATCAGGAACAGGATACGTCCCTTGTCAATGAAGATGGCGTAATGATCGTTGTTCTCCTGCATGCCGAAGACGATGCCACAACCAGAGGTCTCAGGGGTATTGCTGGCCGTGGACCAGGCAAAGTGGCTCTTGAACACGAAATCGCCGCTCACTTTATCCTGAGGCCACCACTGATACCAGCCGAGTTGGGCCCAGTCCTCATGAAAATCATCCAATTCCGTAATCTTGCCTTCCGTGCCTCCGATATAACCGTTGCTCGCATAATCCTGCAGGATCGAATTGAAATCCTCGATCCGCTGGGTGGCGGCCACGTTCGGGGTGGCGGTGGGAAGGGGGGTATTCGTCGGTTTGGGCGTGTTGGTGGCGGTCGCTTCGGGAGTATTGGTGGCAGGCACAGGCGTGGCCGTGGGAGTGGGCGCTGCACTGGCGCTGCAAGCCATCGAAACGAAGGCCAGGATCAGAATTACCGACAAAATGGGGGAAATACGTTTTTGCATTTAGTCCTCCTAGCGGTGATATGATTTCATCTTACGCCCCTACAAAAAATTTGTCACTTTTTTTACGTCACGAAATCCATGGGATTAAAGTAACCTTGTCAGGCTAAAATAGGAGAATATGAAAATCCTTACTGTTGACATCGGCACGGGCACACAAGACATCTTCCTTTATAACTCCGAATTGGATGTGGAAAACGGCTTCAAACTGGTGTTGCCCTCGCCCACCATGATGATCCATCGCCGCGTCAAGCGGGCCCTCCAAACACGGACCCCCATCCTGTTGACAGGCCATCTGATGGGCGGCGGCCCTTCGGCCTGGGCCATCGAAGAGGCCGCACGAACGGGCATCCCCGTGTATATGACGCCCGAAGCGGCAGCCACACTCAATGACGAATTGGACAAGGTGCGGGCGCTGGGGATTCACATCGTCTCCGAAGAAGAAAGCCAAAAGATCGAGGCGCAAAAAATCGTGCTGAAGGATTTTGACTTTGATCAAATCGCGCAGACCTTTGCAGAGTACGGCGTTTCCCTGGACGATTTGTCAGCAGTGGCAGTGGCGGTCTTCGACCATGGCAATGCGCCCGCGGGAGTGTCTGACCGACAGTTCCGCTTCGATTATCTGGACGAACGCATCCACGCAAAGAATTCCCTTTCCTCCTTTATTTTTCCTTCCACAGAGATTCCTCCCATCATGACACGCCTGCAAGCCGTGGCGGACTCGGCACCGAACCTGCCCTGCCCCCTGCTGGTAATGGACACGGCTCCCGCCGCCGTGCTGGGCGCGACCCTCGACCCCGTTGTTGCAAAGCGCGAACGTCAACTCATCGTCAACGTGGGCAATTTCCACACCATTGCCTTTCGGCTGCGGAGCAGACGGATCGAGGGTGTCTTCGAGCATCACACGGGCGAGATCGATCGGAGGAAACTGGAAGGACTGCTGTACAAACTGGCAGATGGCTCATTGAAGCATCAGGATGTCTTCGACGATATGGGCCACGGCGCGTTGGTCTACGCAAGTGAATCATTCGAGTTTGGGCAGGACGAATTCGACGTGGTCGTGACAGGGCCGAGACGTTCGATGTTCACAACAGAGGTGGACGGCCATCCCTCCCTGCCAAAACCGTATTTCGCCGCACCGTTCGGCGATATGATGATCGCGGGCTGTTTCGGGCTGCTGGCGGCCACCGCGGAGGTCATGCCCAATTTGGCGGAACCCATCCACAGGTCCATGCGGGGCGGGCGCGAAACCGCCCCCTGGGATATCGCATAAAAGGAGTCGATATGAATCAACATCTGCATCTCATCACCCTGGGCGTGCGGGACCTGGCCGTCTCGCGCCAGTTCTACGCCGAGACGTTGGGTTGGCGGCCCTCCGCCGCCAGTTCGGACGATGTGGTCTTTTTCCAGGCGGGCGGCGCGGTGCTGGGATTGTATCCGCGCGAGAAACTGGCCGAGGATGCGTTGGTCTTGGCGGAAGGCAGTGGCTTTGCAGGGTTGACGCTGGCTTATAACGCCCGCAGCGAGGCCGAGGTGGATGAGATCATCGCGGCGCTCAAAGCCAAGGGCGTGCGCATCCTCAAAGAGCCGCAGAAGGTCTTCTGGGGCGGGTACAGTTCCTACTTCGCCGATCCCGATGGTTTCGCCTGGGAGGTGGCGTACAACCCGTTCTTCGAGTTCGATGAAGATGGGAATTTGAAACTGGGTTAAGTCATTTTCAAGGCGTGACGATTCGCGGGTAAATTGACGCGGAAGGTAAATACTCAGTTCCGTGCGGGGTCGCTATAATCGTAGAGTAAGTCCAATCTTGCAGGGGCGGGTTTCCCGCCCAGGGCGGGAAATCCTCGCCCTCACCATCAGGAGATAATAATTCATGTGCGGAATTTTCGGCTATGTGACGGACAAGGAAGAGGCCCTCGGCCCGATCCTGATCGCGGCGGCGGAGCGGTTGACCTATCGCGGGTATGACTCGGTCGGTGCGGCGACGATCCATCACGGCAAGATCGACCTGCGCAAGGACACGGGCAAGGTGGGCGAAGTGGCAGCGAAATACAACATCGCCGAGATGCGCGGACAGCGCGGCATCACCCAGTTGCGCTGGGCCACCTTTGGCGAGCCGTCGCAAGTGAATTCGCAGCCGCATCTCGACTCGGACGGCGACATGGTCGGCGCGCATAACGGCAACGTGGTCAACAACGTGGAATTGCGCGAACAGTTCATGGCCGAGGGCATGACCGTCCGTTCGCAGAACGACGGTGAGACCTGTGTCCACGCGGTCGAACGCTACATCAACAAGGGCTACCAGTTCATCGACGCCATCCGCCTGGCCTACGGCGACCTGCAAGGCGATTACACCTTCGTCATCGGGCGCGCGGACGATGACAAGCTGTACGCCTTCAAGAAGGGCTCGGGCATGGTGGTGGGACTGGGCGAAGGCTTTACCTGCGTCTCCTCGGACCTGCCCTCGATCCTGCCGCTGACCCGCAACGTGATCCGCCCGCAGGACGGGGAGATCGTCACCTTATGGGCAGACAGGGTCGAGGTTCGCTCGGTGAAGGATGGCAAGTTGATCGACCGCCAGCCCGAACTCGTCACCGAGACCATGGACGCCGTCCAGAAGGGCGGATATCCACACTTCATGCTCAAGGAGATTCACGAGCAGGCCCAGGTGGCGCGCGAGTTGCTGCATCTGCTGGACGGCAGTCCCGACGTCGCGCCGCTGGTCGAAAAGATGAAGAAAGCCCGTCACCTGTATCTGATCGGCTGCGGCACCAGCTATCACGCCGCGTCGGTGGGAGCGGTGTACTTCGCCCAACTGGCGGGACGCGCCGCCATTCCCGTCCTGGCTCCGCAGTTCATCGCGCAATATGCACCCGCTGTCGGCCACGAGGATGTGGGCATCTTCGTCAGTCAATCGGGCGAAACCAAGGACGTGCTCAACGCCTTGGAGGCGGCTGAGAAACACGGAATGGCCTGCTTCGGCCTGGCCAACGTGGTCGGCTCGACCCTGACGAAAGCCACTTCGTTCTGCCTGCCGCTGTGCTGCGGCTACGAGATCAGCGTGCCCGCCACCAAGACCTTCACCAATCAGGTCGTGACCTTCCTGTACCTGGCTTATCGACTGGCTGGGAAGGACACCGCCGAATTGGCGCGCATCCCCGACCTGATGGATCAAACCCTCGACATGGTCGGTCCGCAGATCGAAGCCATTGCCAAGGACATCAACACGTGGAATGACATGTACTGCCTGGGCTACGGCGCCACCTATCCCATCGCCCTGGAAGGCGCGCTGAAACTCAAGGAGATCACCTACGCCCATTGCGAAGGCATGCTCTCGACCGAGTTCAAGCACGGACCGCTCTCGGCGGTCAGCCAGGGCTATCCCATCCTCTTCGCGGCGGGACCCGAGGATGTGCCGCTCATCATCAGCGGCATCAACGAGGTCAAGGTGCGCGGTGCACGGACCATCGTCATTGCTCAGGAGGATCCCCGCCTGCGCGCCAACGGCGACGACCTGGTGGCCCTGCCGCCCACAGACCCGCAGGTCAATGCGCTGCTGGCCGTGCTGCCGCTGCAATTACTGTCGTATCACATGTCCGTGATGCGCGGCTTCGATCCCGACTTCCCGAGAAACTTGTCCAAGACGTTGACGGTGGATTAGACAATAAGGTGACAGTCACTTTGAAAGTGACTGTCACCTGTATTCTTTCTGTAAGCCCATTGAAAAGTGCAAACCAGCGGGGATGTTGTATAGTAGCTTTAGCGTGGGATATCGAGCAAGGCAGTTCCCACCCACGGGCAGGATTGTTTCCCAACCATCAGACGCAATAAGGAGGATTGAACTATGGCTAAGAAAATCCAGGTGTGGTCAGCTTTTGGGCCCAAGATTGCGCATGGACTTCCCATGACGAAGGACGAATTGATCGAGAACATCATCCAGACCACCAACCAGAGCAAGGGGTCGGTGCTGGCGGTGCTCTCTGAATTGGACGTGCAGCTGGAAGCGGGCCTGCGGGCAGGTCGGATCGTGCAGCTGCCGAACGGGACACACTTCGAGCCCATCGGCAAGAAGGATGGCACCGTCGATATCAACGTGCGCGTCAGCCCCGAACTGGACAAGCGCGTCAATGCAGGCTTTCGCGGCAAGTGGTTGAACGCCGAGAACATCGGCAAGAGCGAGGCGGAGATGGTCGCCCTCTGGAACGAGGCCCATCCCGAGGACCCCATCCCCACCGAGGGATGATCGTATCGACCTGCCCGCGCCCCATGAAGAACGGTCTGGCCAGCCCAGGCCGTTCTTTTTTTGCGCCAGGGGCCTGATTGTGGTGGGCGGTTGACAGTCACCTGGCAGTTGACTGTCAACTTGAATTCCTTGGCTTAACGGGGAAGTTTGTTGGCTTAATCCGAAAGTTTGTTGGCTTAACGCGGAAGTTTCTTGGCTTAACCTGGAAAATCGCTGACAGTCACCTTAAAGGTGACTGTCAGCTGTATCGGATATAATCGAGGAATTCAGGCATTCAGAGAGGTATATCATGGCAACGGCAAAAGCAAAAACGAGCAAAAAAGCGACCATCAAAGAGCCTTCGGCTGAGTACGAGACGGGCGAGCAATTCATGCCCGTCAAAGACAGGGCGGCGGCCCTGGATGCCATTTTCCGCGACGCCGACATCAAACATGGTTTGACGGTTTTTGCCGCGCATGAGCAGAAGTTGCTGGACTTATGGCAACGAGGTGAAAAGTATTATTTGCATTGCTTGATTCGCCAGAAGAAGATCGTAGCCAAGCCAGAAGAAATTGTGCGTCAACTGTGCATCAAGCGCCTGCTGGATGTGGGATACACCGCCGACCAGATGGCGCTGGAAGTGCCCGTGAAGATGGGCAGTTCGGTTCACAGCAAAGCGGCAGACATCGTCATTTATCGTGAAGCGGCCTTGCGATTGACGCCCTATATCGTGGTCGAGTTGAAGCGCCCGCTTCGCAAAGACGGTATCGACCAGCTCGAAAGTTACATGAACGCCACGGGCGTTCCATTCGGCTGGTGGCTGAACGGCAAGGACGAGTTGATTCGGTATCGGGAAGAGCCGAATATCTTTACCTCCATCGACCGCCTGCCCGCCGCAGGGGAGACCATCGACGACGTGCGCGCGCCGCGCAAGAAAAAAGACCTCGAACCGCTGGTCAATTTGCGCGAGTTGGTGGAATTATTGGAGGAGCGCGTGCTGGCCAACGCGGGCGTTTCGGCCTTCGACGAAATCTTCAAATTGATCTTTGCCAAGTTGTACGATGAACACATCCACGGCGATGAAGAGGCCTTGTTGTTTCGCCGTGGCAGCGAAACGCCCGAAGAGTTACATGACCGAATTCAAAAATTGTTCGTGCGCGCCACACAACATCCAGGCTGGAACGAAATCTTCGACCCCGCCGAGAAAATCCAACTTACCCCGCAGGCCCTTGCGCCCTGTGTCAGTGAATTGGAAAAATACCGCTTCTTCGGCTCCGATCTGGACGTGCTGGATGCGGCTTTCGAGCACCTGATCAACCCCGAACAGAAAGGCGACAAGGGACAATACTTCACCCCGCGCCATGTGGTGCAGATGTGCGTGGAAATGTTGAACCCGCGTGATACCGAAGCCTGCCTCGATCCCGCCTGCGGCCCGTGCGGATTCATGATCCATACCTTGAAGCACGTCACCGAAGATGCAAAGTTCAAGCGCAAATGGGGGCGCGAAGTGGAGGGGCGCAAGAAGGAATACGCCCAGAACTTCCTGTATGCCATCGATTTCGACCTGAAACTCGCCAAGGTCGCCAAGGTAATGATGCTCATCATGGGCGACGGCAAGACCAACGTCTTCCGCGTCAGTTCGCTCGACCCGCGCGAATGGAAGAGCCATCCCTACCGCGTGGGAGATAAAGTGCGCGACGGGATGTTCGACATCGTGATGACCAACCCGCCCTTTGCGGGTGAGATCACCCAGGCGGAGATTTTGGGCGGCTATGACCTTGCCTACAAGGGCGACCCGACCACAAACAAACGCGCCAACAAGGTGGAGCGCGACGTGCTGTTCATCGAGCGCTGCCTGCGCTTCCTGAAACCTGGCGGGCGCATGGCGATTGTGCTGCCGCAGGGTATTTTCAACAACACCAGCGACGAGTACATCCGCAATTACGTGATGAAGCATGCCCGCTTGCTCGGCGTGGTGGGCCTGCACGGCAATATGTTCAAGCCCTTTACAGGCACCAAGACCAGTGTTTTGCTGGTGCAAAAGTGGAAAAGCGAGGAAGAACGGGCGGAGGCGGGCGATTACCGCATCTTCTTTGCCACCAGCCAGAGATCGGGCAAGGACAATTCAGGTTCCTACATTTGGCTGGACAAGGAAACCAAAGAGCGTGTGCGCGACACCAGCAACAAGAAAATGGGCGAGGACTTGACCCTCGACCACGACCTGAACGAGATTGTGGAGGCCTTTCAAGCCTTTGCCAAAGAGGAGCGGCTGGATTTTTTCGCCTAAGCCCTTCTGACCACACGCTCAAACAAGTGGTTAGAAGGGCGGGACTGAGTGTTTCTGTTGTAAGAGTAAGTGCATTGGAATCTTCTCGTCGTATTGATGCGGAATATTACAAACCGATGTATCTGTTACAGGATCAAAGGCTGGAAAACCTTGCTCCAAAAGCATTGTCAAGTATTGCCAGAGTATTTGATGGTAATCATATGACAATCAAAGATGAATTTTCCGACAACGGAATTCGATATTTACGTGGACAAGATCTAGGTAGTTTTTTTATATCCGATTCCAATCCAGTTTATATCTCCAAAGAACTATACGATAAAATGCCTCGTTGCCACATGAAAACAGGTGATGTCCTACTTTCAGTTATTGGTACAGTAGGGAGTGTTTCATTTGTTACTAACAAGTATGATTATCTGACAGGAAGTTGCAAAATTGCTATTTTACGTGCAAACAGGGTAAATCCTTATTTTTTGGCTGCCTACTTAATGTCTGATATTGGACAAGGCCAAATTCAGCGGCGTGCACGTGGAGCCGTGCAACAGGGCTTAATCTTGCCTGATTTAAAAGAGATACCCGTTCCGACGGTTTCTGATGAATATGCAAATAAGATAGAGCATTTATTTAAACAGTCGCTTCAGAAAACCAGCGACTCAATAAATTTCTACGCTGACGCAGAAAACCTGCTTGCCTCCGAGTTGGGGTTGGATAAGCTGGATTTGAGCGAGAGCTTGTTCAGCATCAAGAATGTGTCGGATATTCAAGCGTCCAATCGAATTGATGCAGAGTATTTTCAACCAAAATATGAACGCATCTTGGAAGTGATGGGAGAATCTGGAAAGACACTGGGTGATATTGCAGATTTGTCGAAACGCCGCTTTGAGCCAGTTGCAGGAGAGCCGTTTCAGTATATTGAAATTAGCGACTTGACCAGTGATGGACTGGCGGAAAGCCAAACCATTCAAGGCGAAGAGGCCCCCAGCCGCGCCCAATGGATTGTCAGCGCGGGCGACCTCATTACTTCAACCGTCCGCCCTATACGCCGTTTGAGTGCCATCATTGAGGCCGAACAAGATGGTTTTGTTTGTTCCTCTGGTTTTGCGGTATTAAAGCCAAAAGCCATTCCCTCTGAATTGCTTTTGACCTACCTTCGTATTCCTGTAGTCTGCGAGATTTTGGATTTGTTCACCACTGCTTCCATGTATCCAGCCATTTCCACTGCTGATTTGTTGAATATTCCTGTGACATTGCCTACTGACGGGAAGATCGTAAATGAAATTGTTGGCAAGATTCAACAATCACGACATGCCCGCCAGGAAGCCAAACGGCTGTTAGCAGAGGCCAAAGCCGAGGTGGAGCGCTTGATCGAAGGATGATCGAACCAGGTGACAGTCACCTTGAAGGTGACTGTCACCTGGCCTGACAAGGAGGTACTTCCATGCCCTATGCACGTAAAGATATGCTCATCTGGCAGACAGGGCTGTATTATCACATCTACAACCGCGGGGCGCACCAGATGTCCATCTTCCGCGAGCCCACCAACTACCTCTTTGTCACCGAAAAGCTCGGGCATTACGCCCGCAAATATCACCTGGCCGTACTTGCCTACTGCCTGATGCCCACCCATTATCACCTGCTCGTGCGGCAGGACGGCGCAGAACCCGCGGGGAACCTTCCGCAATACGTGTTCAACAGTTATACCAAGGCCTACAACCTCAAATACTCACACAGCGGCACCTTGTTCGAGGGGCGTTTCCGCGCAAAACCGATCCAGTCGAAAAGCCATTTACTGCACCTATGCCGCTACATCCACGGCAACCCTGTCAAAGATGGCCTGGTTGACGACCCTGCGGCATGGCCCTACTCGAACTATCCCGAATGGATCGGAGAGCGACACGGCACGCTGGTCGACCATGATTTCATCGAAAACCAGTTCGACGGTCCGCAGGAATACAAGAAGTTTCTGTTTCAATATCTCCAAACCCGCGCCCTGCCCGACGAGGTCAGGAAGTTCCTGGTGGAGTTGGAGAAATAAGATCGTAGGCGATAGCCGCCATGTCTCATTGCTCTTAACGGAAGGATTACAGGCCTTTAAAAGACCGTTAATGCTCCTCCCTGATAATAGATTCATCCTTGTCTATGGATGGAAACATGAGCAAACCAAAGATCCTCTTTCTTTGCACGGGAAATTCAGCGCGCAGCCAGATGGCGGAGGCCTTCCTCCGCAAGTACGCGGACGACCGCTTCGAAGCGCACAGCGCAGGCCTGGAACCCAAGGGCCTGAACCCCTTGACCGTCAGGGTCATGGGGGAAGTCGGGATCGATCTCTCGGGCCAGACCTCGAAAAGCGTGGAAGTGTACCTGGGAAAAACGCTGTTCCAATCCCTGGTCACCGTCTGCGACGATGCAGACAGGAACTGTCCCACCGTTTGGCCAGGCGTCAGCACCCGCCTGCACTGGTCGTTTCAGGATCCAGCCGCCGTCGAGGGCACGGAAGCGGAGAAACTGGCCAAATTCCGCGAGGTGCGCGACCTGATCGATCAGAAAATCCAAAGTTGGCTGGCCGAACAAGCGTGAGCTTTGTCATAAACTTTTGAGGACGCAGGTCATTCGCCCTGCGTCCTTCTTTTGCTTATACTATATTCACAATTTTGAATGTAGGTTTGTCATGGATCCTTACGAAATACAAAGCGAATTTCTCAAAGCCTTCGCCCATCCCACGCGGCTTGCCATTCTGGACATCCTGAAAGACGGGGAGCAATGCGTCTGTCACATGGAGGCCACCCTGGGCCTGCGACAGGCGTATATCTCGCAGCAATTGATGCCCTTGAAGAATGCTGGCCTGGTCGAATCGCGGCGCGACGGCTTGAACCTGTACTATCGCGTGGTCAAGCCAGAAATCTTCGACGTGCTGGCCGCCCTGCAGGCTGCTGCAGGCGTTCGCCCCACCCTCCCCCAACATCGCCACGCGAACAACGTGTGTCCCTGCCCGAAATGCAGCGCCAAGGCGGAAACAACCCTGATCCACATTGAGGCTCTATAAAAGAAAATGACCACCCTGCCCGCTCCTTCCAGTTCTCTCCCCACCCGTCGGTTGACCCTGATCGTGGTCCTGTGCGTCGTCGCCTGGGCCGCCGCTTATAACTTGATCCAGCCGCTGGCCAACTGGATCTCTTATTCCGCCCTGAACCTGCCACAGGATTCCCGCCTTGGGGAGGCCCTGGCGTTCTTCCTATACGACGTTCCCAAGATCCTGCTCCTGCTTTCGGGGATGGTCTTCCTGATTTCCATCGTGCGCTCCTTCTTCAGCCCCGAGCGGACCCGCGCCCTGCTGGGCGGTAAACGCGAGGGAGTTGGGAACGTGCTGGCGGCCCTGCTGGGCATCGTCACACCGTTCTGCTCGTGCTCGGCGGTGCCGCTCTTCATCGGCTTCGTGGAGGCGGGCATCCCGCTGGGCGTGACCTTCTCCTTCCTGATCGCGGCGCCCACCATCAATGAAGTAGCCATCGTGATGCTGTTGGGATTGTTCGGCATCAAAGTGGTGGGGCTGTACATCCTCTCAGGGTTGAGCATCGCCATCCTGGCAGGCTGGATCATGGGCAGGCTCAAGATGGAACGCTTTGTGGAAGATTTTGTGTGGAAGATCCACCGCTCGGGAGAGACCAGCGAAGAAAAACTGACCTGGGGCCAGCGTATCTCGCAGGCGGCGGCCTCGGTGAAGGAGATCGTCGGCAAGGTCTGGTTGTACGTGGTGGTGGGGATCGCGATCGGCGCAGGGATTCACGGCTACGTGCCAGAATCGGCCCTGGTGTCCATGATGGGCAAACAAAGCTGGTGGTCGGTGCCCGCAGCCGTGCTGCTGGGAGTTCCGCTTTACTCCAACGCGGCAGGTATGATCCCGATTGTCAGCGCCTTGCTGGAGAAGGGCGCTTCGCTCGGCACGGCGCTGGCCTTCATGATGTCAGTGATCGGACTGAGTTTGCCCGAGGCGGTCATCCTGCGGCGTGTGCTGAAACTGCCGTTGCTGATCACGTTCTTCAGCGTCGTCGCGGGTGCGATCATGCTGACGGGCTTTCTATTCAATTGGATCCTTTAGGAGAGATCGACATGCTCACCATCAAAATTCTCGGTTCTGGCTGCGAAAACTGCAAACGCCTGGCCTGGCTGGCCGAACGCGCCGTCGAACATTTGGGCGTCGAAGCGCAGGTTGTCAAAGTGACCGACTATGCCGAGATGATGCAATACAACATCATGTCCACACCTGGACTGGTGATCAACGAGAAATTGGTCAGCGCGGGGAAGTTGCCCAGCGAAGCCCAGATCACCACCTGGCTGACCAACGCCCTCCAGGCCGTCTGATCGTAACGAACGGGCAGAAACGGAATATGCCCGACAGGAGCGCCAAATCCATATGGCAAAAGTCCATTACGCCCGCGTCAACGAAAGGCAGGAGATCGTGCTGCCGCCGCAACTCGCCAGGAAAATGGGGATTCAGCCTGGCGATGAGGTACGGGTGGAGATGAATGGAGGCGGATTGCACATGCATCCGTCCATTCATGGCCTCAGGCGCGTGTACGTGGAAGTGACCAACAAATGCAACCTGACGTGCAGCACCTGCATGCGCAACGTGTGGAATGTGAAATACGGGCACATGTCCATGGATACGTTCGAGCGCATCCTGGCTGGCGTGGAGGGTCTACCCGAGAAGCCTGAGATCTTTCTCGGCGGCTATGGCGAACCGCTCTCCCATCCGCGCATCCTACACATGATCGAACGGGCCAAACAACGTGGGCACCGCATCTCCTTGATCACCAACGGTATTCTATTGACGAAGACGGTCATTACCAGCCTGATCGACCTGCATCTGGATATGCTGTGGGTCTCGCTGGACGGCGCTTCGCCCGAATGTTACAGCGACGTGCGTCTGGGTGACTCGCTGCCTACCGTCCTGGAAAATTTGAATCAATTGCGGACTCAAAGGATTCAACGGTTCGGCGGGGCCAGTTGGGGCGGCCATCCGAAGCTGGGAATTGCCTTCGTCGCCATGCGGCGCAATATCCATGATCTGAATGAGGTCATTCGCCTCGGCACCCGCCTGGGCGCAACGGAGTTTTCGATCAGCAATGTCCTGGCCCATAATGACGAGCTGCTTGGCGAAAATCTGTATATGCGTTCTCTGAACACGGTCATAGGCCAGGAGAGCAGACCGCTGATCCACATGCCGCTGATGGATATGCAATCAGAAACGGCCAGGGCGCTGATGAATATCCTGAAAGACTTGAATCAATTGGAACTGACCGGCAGTCTGCTCAATCGGAACACGGATCAATGTCCGTTCGTGGAGCGCGGAAGCCTGGCTGTGCGCTGGGATGGCAAGGTCAGTCCGTGCCTGCCCCTGCTGTATACTCACCAGCATTACCTGGACGAGCGCCAACGCACCTCAAAGGAATATTTTGCAGGGGATGTTCAGGCAGACAGCCTGGTTGAGATATGGAACACGCAAGCCTATCGCGCGCTGAGAAAGCGCCTGCAGGATTTCGATTTCTCGCCCTGCGCCTTTTGCAACAGCTGTGAAATGGCCAATGAGAACCTGGAAGATTGTTTTGGCAACGTTCATCCCACCTGCGGCGGCTGTCTGTGGGCGCGTGGACTGATCCGTTGCCCCTAAACACAAAACGAGAGGATCATATTAATATGGCAACCACGACCCTGACCAAACGGCTCTCCTTCCTCGACCGCTACCTGACACTGTGGATCTTCCTGGCGATGCTGGTGGGAGTTTTCCTGGGATATTTCTACGCCTACAAAGTGGCGCGCTTCAACGTGCTGTTCTCGGTCGGCACCACCAACGTCCCGATCGCCGTCGGCCTGATCCTGATGATGTACCCGCCGCTGGCCAAGGTGAGATACGAAGAGTTGGGCGATGTGTTCCGCAACTGGAAGGTGCTGGGACTCTCGCTGTTGCAAAACTGGGTCATTGGCCCGATCTTGATGTTCGTGCTGGCCATCGTCTTTTTGCGCGGTTATCCCGAGTACATGACGGGCCTGATCCTGATCGGCCTGGCGCGCTGCATTGCGATGGTCATCGTGTGGAACGAGCTGGCACACGGCGATACCGAGTACGCTGCGGGCCTGGTGGCCTTCAACAGCATCTTTCAGGTGCTATTCTACAGTGTGTATGCCTACGTGTTCATCACCGTCCTGCCCACCTGGTTTGGGATGAAGGGCGCCATCGTGGACATCACCATCGGCGAGATCGCGAAGAGCGTGTTCATCTACCTGGGAATCCCCTTCCTGGCAGGCTTCATCACACGCTTTACCCTGATCCGTATCAAGGGCAAGGAATGGTATCACGACCAATTCATCCCCAAGATCAGCCCCATCACGTTGGTGGCCCTACTCTTCACCATCGTGGTCATGTTCAGCCTAAAGGGTGAATACATCGTCCAACTTCCGATGGACGTGGTGCGCATTGCCATCCCGCTGCTGATCTACTTCGTGGTGATGTTCTTCGTCAGCTTCCTGATGGGCAAGGCCGTGGGTGCGGACTATTCCAAGACGGCCACGCTTTCGTTCACGGCCGCCAGCAATAACTTCGAGCTGGCCATCGCCGTGGCCGTGGCGGTCTTCGGCATCTCTTCGGGCCAGGCCTTCGCCGCCGTGATCGGACCGTTGGTGGAGGTGCCTGTGATGATCGCCCTGGTCAACGCGGCCTTCGCGTTGCAAAAGCGGATTTTCTCGAAATAAAAAATAGAAAGGTGACAGTCCCCTCTGCGAAGCACCCTGTAAGGGTGCAAGTGCCTTGTTGCGCATAGGACAAGGAAGGGGGCTGTCACCTGTATTTTCGCCTTGACAAATAGACGTTTGTCTATATAATAAACCGTGGAGTTACCTTTCATGAAGTTCGATCCTGTGCTTTTCGCCAAGGCCATTGCCGATGAAACCCGCCAGAAGATCATGGGCGAGTGTTGTTGCAATTGGCTTTCGGTGAGCGAGATCGTGGAAAAAGTGGGCTTCACCCAGCCGACCATTTCACATCACCTGGCCATCCTGCGCGATGCGAACCTGGTCAAGATACGTGAAGAAGGCAAGCAGACCTTTTATTCTCTGAACCAGGAATATATTGCCGTGTGCTGCGGGCAGATCATGGTCAAGTTCGCGCCCGAGACGTCTGTTACCGAGAATTTGCTCAAGGTCATCAATCAGTAAAAAGATGCGGAGGCGCTGGCTGCAGACCGCCCTCCCATTTTTTTGGAGTAATCCATAGACAAATATCTATATGAAAGGAGGTGAAAGCCATGGAACTGAACGTGATCCAGGCCCAGTGCGGCTGTGACGATTGCCCTGAGTGCGGTTGCGGCGGTGGCGGAAGCTGCTGCTAACATCACAGGCATGAAAGACCTCTGTTCGCCCTTAGGTGGACAGAGCTGACTTATCGGTAAATTTTTTTGCAAGCATACATAGACATCAGTCTATGTAAAAATAAATATAACCCGCTATTTCACCATTTGCACAAGCCACTTTCAAATCATTTCAAAAGGAGATAAACCATGACCACCATCCCATCCACCCCCATTCACGATGCTGTGCGCGAGCATTATGCGGAGCGCATCACCAACAACCAGCCCTGCTGCGGCGGAGACTCCTGCTGCTCCACCGATAGCAACCTCTATCCCAGCGACTTGTTGCAGACCCTGCCTCAGGGAGAGTCAAACGTCAGCTTTGGATGCGGCGACCCGATCACGCTGGCCGCCCTCCAGCCTGGACAGACCGTCCTGGACCTGGGATCAGGCGCGGGCCTCGACTGCTTTTTCGCCGCCCAAAAGGTGGGGCCGTCTGGCCAGGTCATCGGCGTGGACATGACACCCGAAATGCTCGAGCGCGCCAGGTCCAGCGCGGCGCGCCTGAACCTCACGAACGTGGACTTCCGCCAGGGCTTTATCGAAGCCCTGCCCGTGGATTCATCCACTGTGGACGTCATCATCTCGAACTGTGTCATCAACCTTTCGCCCGATAAAAGCAAGGTCTTTGCCGAGGCTTTCCGCGTGCTCAAGCCAGGAGGCAAGCTGGCTGTCTCGGATATCGTGACGGATGGCGTGCTGCCCGAAGCAGTGAAGACCAGCCTGAGCGCCTGGGCGGGATGTGTGGCGGGCGCGGTGGATGCGAAGGAATACATCGGCATGATGGAAGCCGTGGGCTTCACAGGCATTTCGGTCAAGCCTGTGTTCTTCGACAAACAAACTGTGGACAGCGCCCTGGATGACATGAAGCTGGATGTGACGGAGTATCCGCGCGAGGATGTGTACAAGGCGGTCTATAGCGCCAAGATCACGGCCTATAAGCCTGCGTAATTTTTTGGAAGGAAAGGCCTGACAGGTACGCTTTGCGAAAACCTGTCAGGCCTTTTTGTCTTGAAACAAAAGCAACTTCTCTTGCAACGCGATACAATAAGTTCCATGAGCAACAATCCACTTTTGTAAGGGAGAGATTTGCATGAAAAACGGTGTTTGTCCCAAATGCGGCGGGAATGAGATCATCCGTATCCCGGGCCAGACGGGTATTGAAAGGAGAGGGAATATTATTCCTATCGGGATTTCAGCCTTTACCTCAGTCTATCTGACTCGCTATGTTTGCAGTTCCTGTGGGTTTAGCGAGGAATGGGTCGATTATCCAGAAGGCATTGAAAGACTTAAGAAAAAGTTTGGCACGCATATTCACCAGAATAAAAATTGAATCATAGACCTCGGAAGTCTGCCTGCAGGGCTCCCGCCCAAGAGACTCCGTGCAGATTTTTGAGGTCTAACCAAAAACAGTGATATGAATCAAAATCCATTGAGCAGAGATGAATTCGCTGCAGCCTTGAAAAAAGGTCAGGGTCGCGCATTGTTACATGCAATTCAATTTGGTATCGGAGACCTAGATGATCTCATTCTGGACGCCTGCCTTCACAACCAAAGCTACGATGCACAGATCGAGTCAAGCAGGGCATCCTGGCTGTTGCAAATGTTCAGAGATTCCATGTGGTATGAGGAGATCAGTGAATCCATCCTGGAAAGGCTAAGAGTTGAGACAGAGTCGTGGGATTTGGTTCAACTTTGCAATCTCGCTAAAGAAATGGCGGCAAATGGAAATATAAAAGCAAAGGAGGTTCTAAAAGAGCGTGCTTTTGAAATCGCCAGCCTTCCCTCCTCCGATGATTGGATGGGAGCTGTCTTGTGGGTCGAACTGGAAGGCATTCCAGGCTTTCTCGATCTGGCCAGGATCTATGGAAAGCGATTGTTGGTTGATCCAGATGACTTCGTTCCTGATGGATTCTCCCAAAAAGAATATAGAAATGCTTTGTTGCAAAGTGCGAAAAACGAGAAAGAGATCGAGACGTATTTAAATTACCTGGAAGCCAGGGGAGTTTTTGATCCTCGGCCATCAAAAGCAGACAGAGACGCTGCCAGGAAAATCCAAGATGAAGAATTTCGACGGGAATATAGTTTAGAAAGAATCCTTCAAGATGCAAAAGAGAAGAAGGGTGAATTTCCTGGTCGCTATCTTTCCTTTGGCCGTCATGCCACACCAGAAGAATTGGGGGTAATCTACGAGCACCTACTCATCGAAACTGACCCTGCTGTGACACTCAGGCTTCTGTGGGTTTTTCGCCGTGCCCCATTACCAAGGCTGGACAAAAGAATCTTCGTTTGGGCAAATGGGAGAAATAAAAAAATAAGAACGGCCGCCATTAATGCTCTGACACAAATTTCAGACCCTAAAATACACGCTCTGGCTCTATCAAAACTAAAGTCAGGGAAAATTCTGGGGGCCGACAACAACAGTATTGAATTATTTCTAAACAATTTCGAAGAACAAGATATCGATGAGATCACAAAAGCACTTGTTCTTTCCAAACCAACTACGGGCGAGGCTCATGGCCTTGGGTATGGCATCTTGCAATTGGCTGAAAAACAACAAAACATCAAACTGACTGATGCGCTAAAATGGGTTTACGAAAACACACCGTGTACGCACTGTCGATTTAGAACGCTCCAGCAACTTGAAAAATGGCAGAAACTCACTGAAGAAATGCTATATGAGTGTCAATTCGATGCTGAAGAAGACACAAGAAATTACGCAATCAGAACCTGGACTGAAAAGCAATAAAGGAGATCGACCATGACCACGCCCCTTCCCCGTGCGAAAGTCAAACCGAACCAAACCTGGAACACTGAAAGCGTTTTTGCCACGCCCGCAGATTTCGAGGCAGAAGTCGCCAGCCTGCTCAACAGCCTGCCCACGCTGAAGAAATTCCAGGGGCACCTCGGCGACACACCCGATGCCTTTCTGGAAGCCATGGATGCCATCGACTGGATCTCGAAGCGCGCCAGCAAGGTGCAGGTGTATGCCACCATGTCCTCCGCCGTGGACACGGGGAATCAACAAGGCGCCGCCATGAGCGGACAGGCCATGAGCGTCCAGGCGCAGGTCGGCGCGGCGACTTCCTTCGTGGACCCAGAACTGCTGGCCATTGGTGAGAAGAAATTACGCAGTTGGCTGAAGAAAGATCCACGTCTGGCCCTGTACGAACATTACATCAACGACCTGTTCCGCAGACAGGCGCACGTCCGCAACGCCGAGGTGGAAGAGTTGCTCGGCATGTTACGCGACCCGTTCGGGACGGTCCGCTCGACGGCGGGCATGCTGGCCAATGCCGACTTCAAATTCAAGCCCGCGCGGAGCAGCCAGGGCCAGCCCGTGGAGTTGACCCAAAGCACCTTCGACGCCATCCTCAACACCTCTGACCGCAAGGCGCGTCAGACCGCCTGGCAAAACTACAACGACAAGTATCTCGAATACAAGAACACCCTGGCCAGTAACCTGACCGCCTCCATCAAGCAGAACGTCTTCCAAATGAAGGCGCGCGGATTCAACTCCTCGCTCGAGTCCACGCTCTTCAACGGCGATGTGCCCGTCGAGATGTTCCACAATCTGCTGGAGATCTTCAAGAAGAAGCTGCCGCTCTGGCACAAATACTGGCAGATCCGCCGTAAGGCCCTGGGGGTCAAGACCCTGCATCCCTACGACGTGTGGGCGCCGTTGACCACCCGCAAGCATAAGGTCCCCTTCGCTAAGGCCGTGGATTGGATCAGCGCTGGCCTGGAGCCGATGGGCGGCAGCTACGTCGACATCCTGCGCAAGGGCTGCCTCGAAGAGCGCTGGGTGGATTGGTCACCCAACGCGGGCAAACGTCAGGGTGCCTTCTCCACGCGCGTTCCCAAAGGCACACATCCCTTCATCCTCATGAGCTACACCGATGACGTCGGCAGCATGAGCACGCTCGCGCATGAGTTGGGTCACTCGATGCATGCCTACTACGCCAGCCGCGCCCAGCCGATGCTCTACTACACCTATCCCTCCATCGTGGCCGAGACCGCCTCGAACTTTCATCAGGCCATGACGCGCGCCTATTTGCTCCAGGCCAATCCCGATAAATACTTCCAGATCGCGCTCCTGGAAGAAGCGATGGACAACTTCCACCGCTATTTCTTCATCATGCCGACGCTGGCGCGCTTCGAACTGGAGACGCATCAGCGCGTCGAAAAGGGACAGCCCCTCACCGCCGACGGGATGATCGAGCTGATGGCGGACCTGTTCAGCGAAGGCTACGGCGGCTATATGAACCTGGACCGGGAGCGGGTCGGCATCACCTGGGGCACCTTCACCACCCATCTCTACATCGACTACTACTCGTTCCAGTATGCCATCGGCATCTCTGCTGCCAACGCCATCGCCAGACGTATCCTCAGCAGCACTCCCAACGCGGCCCAGGATCACATCAACTTCCTCAAGGCGGGCTCGTCCAGATCGCCGATGGAAGTCTACAAACTGGCGGGCGTGGATATGACCAGCACGGGTCCCATCGAAGATGCCTTCACCGTGCTCGAAGAGTATATCGACCGTCTGGGCGTGCTGACAGGAAAATAACCGCTCTGAAAACAAAAAGGCCCTGGATATCCAGGGCCTTTTTCCTTATAGTTTTGGCAACACAATGGACTGTTGCTTCTGATACTTGCCTTTCTTGTCGGCGTAGGAGGTTTCGCATGCCTCGTCTGCTTCGAAAAAGAGCACCTGAGCCAAGCCTTCGTTGGCGTAGATCTTGGCGGGCAGCGGCGTGGTGTTGGAAATTTCCAACGTGACGAAACCTTCCCACTCGGGCTCGAAGGGAGTCACGTTGACGATGATGCCGCAACGCGCGTAGGTCGATTTGCCCAGACAGACCGTCAGCACGTTGCGCGGAATGCGGAAATACTCCACGGTGCGCGCCAGCGCAAAGGAATTGGGCGGGACGATGCACACGTCGCCGATGTAGTCCACCATGGATTTGGTGTCGAAGTTCTTCGGGTCCACCGTGGCAGAGAAGACGTTGGTAAAGATCTTGAACTCGTCCGCCACGCGCACGTCATAGCCATAGGACGACACGCCGTAAGAGATCACGCCGTTGCGCACCTGCTTGTCTTCGAAGGGCTCGATCATCTTATGCTCGAGCGCCATCTTGCGGATCCAATGGTCAGGTTTCAGGCCCATGATAGATACTCCAATCCTTGGTCAATTTCAATAAATTCATGTCGTTGCAAGCGCAGCAAAGCAACCCCTTTAATTAGGGAATTACTTCGTCGCCCAAAGGGTTCCTCGCAATGACATCTGTTAAATTCCGCCGCGGTCCTTCATCACCTGGCGGATCTCGGTTTCGAGGCCATCGGCCTGCGCTTCGTACTCAGCCAGTTCCTTGAGCATCTTCTCGCCCGCGGACTTGTCCTCCAGCGTGTTGAGGTTGATGCGCACGTTGGAGGCTGCGGCGGTCAGCGCGGCGCGCGCCATGGCAAAACCCGACATGGAGTCGCTGATGGCGTTGACGTTGGCATGCTGGGCACATTTCAGAGCCAGCTCCATCACCTTGACCGAGTCCTCGGCCACGTGCAGCGGGATGTGCGCCGCGTTGAGCGTGGCCTGGACAATGGCCTTGGCGCGCGCAGCCTTCTGTTCATCGGTGTCCTTGGGCAGTTTGAAGGAGGCCATCAGCACCTCGAACGACGAGGCATCGTCATCGACGGCCTGGGTCAACTCTCCACGCAGGTTCTCCGCCACCACGCGGATGGCCTGCATCTCGGCCTCGACCTCAGCATATTTCTTCTTGCCGATGGTCACACCCGCCACCATGGCGACCAATGCCGCGCCCATCGCGCCTGCATACGCCCCCGCCGAACCTCCACCGGGAGTCGGCGTGGGGGCCGCCAACTGCTCGATAAAGGAGGCAGGCTGAGGGTCCGCTGCGGGGGCGCTCGCGGCGGCAAAGAGTCTGGATTCCAGAATCTGCTCTTTGTCGAACTGATCCAGTTGGGTGTACCAGACGGCGGCGTCCACCAGCGCCTCCTGGGGGATCAATCCCACCAGCTCGCTGTGATGGATGCCCACGCCGTAGCGTTGGGCCTCGCGACGGATGAACTCCACCACGCGCGCGATGGGCGTATCGCGGAAGTTGGTCAGGTTCATCGAGACCTGGGCGCGGCCGTCCACGAAGAAGCCGCTGCCCTTGACGTAGCGCAAGCCGCCCGAGGAGTGACGGATGGCCTTGGCGATCTTCTTGGCGATGTCCACGTCGTCGGTGGTGAGGTAGACGTTGAAGGCGATCAGCGGATTGCGCGCACCGATGACAGTGGCGCCCGCCTTGCCCAACTTGGCGGGACCAAAATCGGGCTTGCGCTCAGGGTGGGTTTCGACCTCCATCTTGAGGCCTTCGTATTGGCCCTTGCGAATGACCTCGAGGTTGGTCCGTTCGGGACGGGTCGCCGCCGCCTCGTACAAGTAGACGGGGATATTGAGTTCGTTGCCCACGCGCTGACCGAGGCGCT
This sequence comes from Chloroflexota bacterium, assembly GCA_016191845.1. Classification (GTDB taxonomy): domain Bacteria; phylum Chloroflexota; class Anaerolineae; order Anaerolineales; family Villigracilaceae; genus JACPVF01. The sequence goes on along the minus strand of JACPVF010000015.1, from coordinate 425,099 downwards.
GCGCAATGGCGACGCAGTCCTCCATCTTGACGTCCGAGAGCGGGACGAAGGGCACCACGTCCGTCGCGCCGATGCGCGGATGTGCGCCCGTGTGCTGGTCGAGGTCGATCAACTTCGCCGCGGTCTGGATGGCGCGGAAGGCGGCCTCTTCCACCGCCTCGGGCGGGCCTGCAAAGGTGACCACGGTGCGGTTATGGTCGAGGTCGGAGGAACGGTCGAGCAGGCGCGCGCCTTCCACGGAGGTGATGGCGGCCACGATCTGGTCCACCACCTCGGGGCGGCGGGCTTCAGAGAAATTAGGGATGCATTCGACAAGTTGGGTCATGGGATGTCCATTTTATGGGTTGGAGGTGCAACTGACAGGGCAATTATAAGGGATGAAAGAGGGAATAAAGAAGACCCGACAGGTTTTCGCGAAACCTGTCAGGTCTGAAAGCAACCATCCAACTAGTCGCTTCTCCATGTATAATCTCCGCGCTATGAGTACAAAACTGTTCGATCTTGTTATTTTCGACTGCGACGGCACGCTGGTGGATACCGAGCCGCTCGCCAATCAAGTGTACGTGGAACTGCTGGAAGAATACGGCTTTCAGGTGGACACCGAAGCTTATCTGCACGAATTTGCGGGGATGTACCTGCACGACCGTCTGGCTGTCACCTCGCGCAAGTTGAACTGGGCCCCGCCTGCGGAGTTCGTCCCCCAATTTCACCAACGACTGAGCGCCCTGACCGAGCGCAAGATGCGCACCGTGCCCGGCGTGGAGGCGCTGATCGACAGCCTGTCCGTGCCGATCTGCGTGGCCTCCAACGGCAGCCGCGACGAGATCTCCCTGCGCCTGCGCCTTTCCCGTCTGACCGAGCGCTTCGGCGACGCCATCTTCAGCGGCGCGGAAGTGCCTCACCCCAAGCCCGCTCCCGACGTGTACCTGGCCGCCGCCCAAGCCTTCGACATCGACCCCGCCCGCTGCATCGCCGTCGAGGACAGCCTGCCCGGTGTGCGGGCGGGCGTCCGCGCGGGGATGACGGTCTACGGCTATGCGGCGCTGACCGATCCCCGGCGGCTGGAGGATGCAGGCGCGATTCCCTTCCAATCCATGAAAGAGTTGCAGGGGATATTGGGAAAAATTAATTGACCCCTGCTTGAATCTACCTAGAGAAAAGGAGACTCCCATCAAGATGGGAGTCTCCTTTTCTCTTCCAAGTCTATATACTATTTGGTATACTTTATATACTGAATAGTATATGAAAATCAAACCGACCGAACACGACACCGCCGAACGCATCCTACAGGACGGCTGGGAACTATTTCAACAGAAGGGCTACCGCGGCGTGTCCACCGACGAGCTCTGTCTGCGCTGCGGCATAACCAAGCCCACGCTGTATTATTATTTCCAGGATAAGGAAGACTTGTTCGTCGAGGTGCTCTTGCGCCGCCTGCGGGGTTTCCATGAAGTCATCGAACAGGCAGGGGCCCTGGAACAACGTCTGGAACGCATTGCAGCCGCCATGCTGGAAGGCTTCCAGGTCAATTACGCCCACCTGATGCACGACCTGGAGCACATCAAAAGGGAGGAGAATGCCGCACGCGTCCGCCAGGCATTTGCAGATGAACTCTTCTCACCCATCACCGCCTTGATGCAATCTGCCGTGGATGACGGCGAACTGAGCGGTGAAGCCAAATTCCTGGCTCACCTGTTCATGGGCATGGTCGAAAGCTACATCACCCACTCGCGCGAATACGGCGATAACCAAATTCTAGCCAATAAACTGACAACCTTCTTCCTGAAGGGTGCCAGATAAACTTTTCGGAGGGAATATGTCGGATGTAATGCGCATGTACGTCGAGGTGGGATTCAATGTCCTGTACCTGATCGTCGTGTGGGCAATGAACGGGATCATGTCCGCGCAGTTGAAGGGGGTACCGCAGGGAGATCGAAAGATCGCGAACCTGTTCCGCTGGGCCTTTGTGCTGCTGGCCCTAGGCGACACGGGACATGTCGGCTTTCGCGTGGCTGCTTACGCCATGGGCGGGCTGGAACAGAACAGCAGCCTGGTCGGCCTGGGCGCGCTGGCAACCGCGATCACAGTCACGTTCTTCTACGTGGTCATGTTGTACATCTGGAAGGAACGCTTCCGTGGACATTTCGGCCTGCTGGAATATGCCCTGCTGGCAACGATCCCTGTGCGGCTGATCGTGATGGCCTTTCCGCAAAATGACTGGGGTGCCAGTGTCCCGCCCGCCTTTTGGGGTTTGTTCCGCAATTTGTTCCTGGTCATTCTGGGGGTGGGTGTGTTGTACCTGTATCTGCGCGATTCGGTCAAAACCAAAGACCGTCTCTTCCGCTGGATGGGATATTGTGTGTTGTTTTCCTACCTATTCTATACGCCTGTCATCCTGTTCTCACGCGAGATCCCCATCATCGGGATGTTGATGATCCCCAAAACGGTCATGTATGTGGCGATCCAATTCCTGGCCTACTTTGGATTGTGGCCACAGCGAGCGGTCTCTCCTGCACCCGTCTCAGCAGATTGACAAAAACAAAATCTCCCGCCAAACCGGGAGATTTTGTTTGAGGGGTCTCATGCTCGCCATGAGGTATTGGGATTATAGTCAGCATCCTGCCTGCTGACATGGGATATTGGTCACGATACATGGTCAGGCGGGCGGACGAACGGGGGAGGATTGTCTGCGCATCGTGGTGCTATACTCCGCGTATCAAACCACGGCGCAAAGGAACATTCTCATGAAAATCTATCGCTACTGGAAAGTCGAGCAACGCAACATCAATATCGATGGTGAGGATAGACAGATCAAGGTCTACGGCGGGTCGAACCTGTCGGAAGAGGATGCCTCCCGTAACGCGCTGACCAAGATCGAGTTGATCGAGAGAAAGATCGAGGGGGAGGAAGGCGTCTTCGACGACTACGAGGTGGAAATCCGCGAGGAGATTCTGGATGAGATCCGCCCCGACGCCGTCATCACCCGCAACCGATACGGCGCGCGCGTGCTGAACGTGGAGCGTCTGCTGATTATGGACATCGACCAGCCTAAATTCTCGCTTGGCGACCTGTTCAAGCGCAACGCACCGCAGGGCAAGGACAAGATCTACGAGATGGTCCGCAGCCTGGCGGTCAAGAAATACCGCGACTTCAGCTTCCGCATTTACGAGACCTTCCAGGGCGCTCGCGTGATCGTGCTGGGCAGGGAATTCGATCCGCGCGACTCTGCCACCCAGGGCATGATGCGCGAATTCAACTGCGACGGCCTGTATGCACTGCTATGCGCGAAGCAGGCCTGCTTCCGCGCCAGGCTGACGCCCAAGCCGCGCCGCATGAAGATGCGCGGACGCAAGTTCACCTTTCCGCGTGAAGGAGATGACGCCGAGACCCGTCAATGGGTGGAAGAGTACGAGCGCCAGGGCCGCAACTTCAGCGTGTGCCGCTTCGTCGAACAGGTCGGCGCGAGCCATCCCACCAACGATGTGGTGCGCCTGCACGACGACCTGACGGGCGCGCTCCTGCATCTTCCGTTGGCATAGGAGCCTGCCTCATGGATATGAAAAACATCCCCTTCGGCGTCACCGACTGGACGCAGGTCCCGCCCGTCACCCAGGCGGGCGAAACGGGCACCGTCACACGCCGCGTCTGTCAGTTCGACCAGATCCGCGTGCGCATGGTGGAGTACAGCCCGGGCTATCGGGCCGACCACTGGTGCGAGAAAGGGCATATCCTGCTGTGCCTCGAAGGCGAACTGCACACCGAGCTGGCCGATGGCCGTCAGTTCACGCTCACGGCGGGCATGAGTTACCAGGTGGCCGACAACGCCGAGCCGCATCGTTCGTATACCTCCACAGGCGCGAAACTCTTCATCGTCGATTAGCCGCGAAAGAGTGGCGCGGGCGTATAATCGTCCCCAAAGTCATCTCAGAATATTTCGGAGGAAACCATGACTATGAGTTTGTTCTTGATCCTTGGCGGCATTGTCGTGATCGTAATGGTCGTGGCGCTGGGTTGGTTGTTCCTGCGTTCCAACCAGGTCGACCTGACCGGGACACAGGAAGGCCAGAAACCCGAGTGGATGCGCACCACCCCACCGCAGGAGACCCTGTCGGCTACCCAGGCTGAGGGGGAGGGCATCACGCTCTTCAATGAAGATGCGGGTGAGAAACTGGCCGCACCCTTCGCCGAGCAGATCGAAGACATCCTGAAAAAACTGATGGCCTCCGACCCACAGTTGAGCGGGCACACGGTGGATTTCGGCACCGCCACAGACGGCGGGCTGGAGATTTGGGTGGATGGCAAACCCTACCGTGAGGTCAAGGACATTCCCGAGGAGACCATCCGCGCCGCCATCCAAAAGGCCATCGAAATCTACAAGCAGTAATGCGGACCATCGCCAACGTCACCTACCTCGTCCGCGACTATGACGAGGCGATCCGCTTTTTCGTCGATTCCCTCGGCTTCGACCTCGTGGAGGATTCCGCCCTGGATGGCGGGACCAAACGCTGGGTGCGGGTCGCTCCGCCCGGCGCACAGACCTGTCTGCTGCTGGCCCAGGCCGATGGCTTCGAACAAGTCAGCCATGTGGGAGACCAGACGGGCGGCCGTGTCGGATTCTTCCTCCACACAGACGATTTCTGGCGCGACCACGCCGCCATGCAGGCCAAGGGCGTCAAATTTCGCGAGACGCCGCGTAAGGAGCCGTACGGTACCGTGGCCGTCTTCGAAGACCTGTACGGCAATTTATGGGATTTATTGGAACCTGAAACCTTATGAGCAAAAGAACCGTGGCCTTCCTGCGCGCCATCAACGTCGGCGGGACCAAGATCATCAAGATGGAAGACTTGCGGCGTATGTTCGAAGCGCTTGGATTCGCAAACGTCGCCACCTACATCCAGAGCGGAAACGTGATTTTCGAGGCCCTCGAAGCGGACGACCTCCGAGAACGGATCGAGGGCCAAATCCAGCAGACCTTCGGCTTCGAAGTCGAAGTCTTCCTGCGCAGCATGGACGAAGTCCGCACCATCGTGAAGAAGAGTCCCTTCGGGCAGCAGGGTGAGGAGACGCTCTTCATCCACTTGTTGCAGGCCGCGCCCAGCGTCAAGTCCAGGCAGGCGGTGCTGGCTCTCTCCACCCAAACGGACGAGTTCGCCGTACAGGGACGCGAGGTCTACTGGCTGCGGCGTGACCGTGACAAGTCGCCGTTCAACAACAATATGATCGAAAAGGCGCTGGGCACATCCGCCACGGCGCGCAACCTGAACACCATGACGAAGATCGTGGAAAAGTACGGATAGCCTGCAACTTATTTCATGCCATCGAATCTCCCGCCATACGCGCGGGAGATTTTCGTTATAATCCAACTCATGCAAATTCCCGACCGTATCATCTCTCAAATGGAACTGCGCCGCAACACGGGCGAGCGCGGCACGCGCCTATGGATCGCGCGCGACGGCATCGTCTACGATGTGACCGATTGCCCGAAGTGGCGCACAGGCCTGCATGAAAATCTGCACTTCGCGGGCCAGGACCTGACCGACGAACTTCCCGAGGCCCCGCACAAAGACGAGGTCTTCAAACACGACTGCGTCCAGATCGTGGGCAGGCTGACCTCGGCCTAACTCCCCAGTTCGAATCTCATCTTCATTCAAGGAACTCCCCAACCATGACAACCCCCAAGTGGTGGCAGACCGCCCTCTTCTATCAGATCTATCCGCGCTCCTTTGCCGACGGCAATGGCGACGGCATCGGCGACTTCAAAGGCATGACCGAAAAGCTCGATTACCTCCACGACCTGGGCGTGGACGCCATCTGGCTCTCGCCACACTTCCCCTCCCCCAATTGGGATTGGGGTTACGACATCTCGGACTATTGCAACGTCGCGCCCGAGTATGGCACGCTGGATGACTTCAAGACTTTCCTCGAAGAGACCCACAAGCGCGGCATGCGCCTGATCCTCGACCTGGTGTTGAACCACACCTCGGACGAGCATCCCTGGTTCCTCGAATCCAAGTCCAGCCGCGACAACCCCAAAGCCGACTGGTACGTGTGGGTCGACACACCGCCCAACAACTGGCAATCCTGCTTCGATGGCTCGGCCTGGACCTATGCCCCCGAGCGCGGACAGTACTACTATCATTACTTCATGCGCCAGCAGCCCGACTTGAATTGGCGCAACCCCGCTGTCAGACAGGCCATGTGGAACGCTGCCCGCTTCTGGCTGGACATGGGCGTGGACGGTTTCCGCCTCGACGCCCTCGGCACCATCTACGAGGATCCGAACCTGACTCCGCACACCGTTCCGATGACGCTGGCCGAGTTGCGCCGCTTCTCGGAGATTGCCAGGACGCCCGCCGAGCACAAACTCAAGGATCAGTACTGGCACGAGATGTTCAAGAACCAATGGGGCGGACCTGGACTGCACGACCTGATGAAGGAACTGCGCGTTGTACTCGACAAGTACGACGGCGACCGCATGCTGGTCGGCGAGGACGACAACATCGCCTACATGGGCAATGGGGACGACGAACTGCACCTGGTCTTCAATTTCCCGCTCATGCGCACGGAGCACATCAATCCGCCGCACATCCGCAAGAATCAGAAGGATCGCCTGAGCCAGTTGGATGCCCTGCCCATGCGCGGCTGGCCGTGCAATACGCTTGGCAATCACGACTGCTCGCGCATCCATACCCGCTTCGGCGACAGGATCCACGACGCGGAACTGGCCCGCCTGAACGCCGCTTTGGTAATGACCCTGCGTGGCACGCCCTTCCTCTATAACGGCGAAGAGATCGGCATGACCGACCTAATCATCACCGACCCGACCAAACTACGCGACACGATGGCCACCTGGTACTACGACCAGTCGGTCAACGAACTGAACGTCGAAGCCGCCGAGGCCACCGTCCGTGCAGGGGAGATGACCCGCGATAAGAACCGCACGCCCATGCAGTGGTCATCAGGCCCCAACGGCGGATTCTCGCCCTTACACGTCGAGACCTGGCTGCCCGTCAACCCGAATTACGCCGAAGGCATCAATGTCAAGGACCAGCAGGACAATCCCGCCTCGCTGCTTAACTATTACAAACGCCTGATCCGCGTCCGCAAGTCCACGCCCGCCCTGCTCGAAGGCGAATACACACCGCTGGCGGTCCGCTCGAAGGAATATTTCGCTTTCCTACGAACCATCCGCCCTGAGCAGAGCGAAGCGAAGTCGAAGGGCGAGCAAACCGTACTGGTGGTGTTGAATTACTCCGACCAGCGCCAGGAGTTGAAGCTCAAGGTGCCTGGTTTCAAAACAGCGCGCGTGCTGTTCTCCTCGTCGGGGCGCAGCAAAGCCGACGAAACGCTGACCAGCCTGACGGTCGGCGCCTTCGAGGTGCTGATCGCCGAACTCAAGCCGTGACCCCCTCCAGGCCCCAGTTCGTCACCCTGTGCGGACGCATCTTCCGCGACACCGACTCGAGCTATTTCCCGCGTGCGACCTATCGCGGGCGCACAATCTATTTCTGTACCGAGTCCTGCCTGGGCGCGTTCCTGGCCGATACGGAGGCATTCTACAAGGCGCATCGCAATTCAGAAAAAACCAAAGGTCCGATCAAAAAGGAAGAACATGAATCTATGGAATGAAGGCGCTTCGGTCGTCCTGCGCGGCATGTACGAAGGCCGACCCGTGTACGTTCAGTCGGCGCGGGTGGTAAAGGACACGCCCGAAGAGACCGCCCTACTCATCTGGCCGGGCGCAGAGTGCATGGTGCCAGGCGGATACCTCGGCCACGCCCACAGCCCCGAGTGGAACCGCTGGCAGGAAACATTGACAGATTCGCTTAACCTGACGATGGCTCCCTGGCACACCAACCGTTTCCTGATCCTGCTCGAACCCGACAAGTATTACTCCTTTATGTACATCTGGGAGGATGCCTCGGATCGCTTCGACTGCTATTACGTCAACTTCCAACTGCCTTTCCGCCGCACCCGCCTGGGATTCGACACCCTCGATCTCGACCTGGACATCATCATCGACCCTGATTACGTCTGGACGTGGAAGGATGTGGACGAGTACCAGAACGCCATCCGCATGGGCGGGATTCGCCCCGAGTGGGTTTCAGCCATCGAGCGGGCCCGCACCGAGGTGTCGGTGCGCTACTCGAACCGAGCCTACCCGCTGGACGGCGCCTGGCGCGACTGGCGTCCCGACCCAGGCTGGTCGCCGCCGAGCCTGCCTGCCGATTGGGATGTAACTTTATAGTCACCTCTTTTCTTAGCGGTATAGGAGTCAGCCATGATCGCCCCTCAAAGACCGATCCATTATGACCAGTTCGAGTTCAAGAAGTGGACCGCCTTCGATGAGCACACCATCGTCGAAACGCCTGTCTCGCTGACGGTCAACGGGGAGGTCTGGCTGACCTTTATGTGCACGCCCGTGGACCTGGAGGCGATGGCGGTGGGCTTCCTCTACAACGAGGGCATCATCGAGAGCATGGATGAGGTGGTCGAGGCGCGCGTGTGCGAACATGGCGACAACGTGGATGTGTGGCTGCGTCACGCCGCCGCCCAGCCGACCGCCTGGCGGCGCACCTCGGGCTGTACGGGCGGCGTCACCGCGGTGGACGCCCTCGCGCGGGAAAACGTCTGGTTTGACGGCGACCAGCCCAAAGTCCAGACGAGGACGATCCAGCACATGCTGGGATTATTGTTCGAAGCGCAGGTGCTTTATCGTGAGACGGGCGGGGTCCACACCTCCATCCTCAGCGACGGCGAGCGGACGATCCAATCGGCTGAGGATATCGGCCGCCACAACACGCTCGACAAGATTGCGGGCCTGTGCCTGATGCAAGCCGCCTGGCCCGCCACGCGCATCCTGCTCACCACAGGACGCATCAGTTCGGAGATGCTGCAAAAGGCGGCGCGCCTCGGGGCGCCGATCCTCATCTCGCGCACCTCGCCTTCATCGCTTTCGATCGAGATGGCCGAGCGCTATGGCATCACACTGATCGGCTACGCCCGCAGCCACCGCTTCAACGTGTACACTCACAAGGGAAGAATCCTCGATGCAGAATAAAAATGGACTGGAACCGATCCAGGCATATATCCAGGACAAGTTAGGGGATCGAGCTGGTGACTTTCTCCTCCCGCCGCCCGTCTTCGTTTCGATGCAGGCCGAGGTGGTGACCTTCGACCCTGAAGCGTCTTCGTTGACCGTGCGCTTCCCCGTGCTGGAAAAGGACTACAATCCGTACCGCACCGTGCAGGGCGGGATGATCGCCGCCGCCATCGACAACGCCCTGGGCCCGCTCAGCATGCTGGTCGCGCCGCCCAATGTGACTCGCACCCTGGAGGTCACCTATCACCGCCCCATCACCCTGGACCTCGAGACCTTTCTCGTCACTGCCAGGCTGGTCAGCCGCGAGAAGCGCTTCCTGAAATTCACCGCCGAGGTCACCACCGAGCAGGGACTCAAATTGGCCCGTGCCAAAGCCGTCCACTTTATCGTGAGCGAATAATAGAAACAGAAAGGAATATCATGATTCAACTTCTCCCCATCGAACAAGCGGACTTCGAGGTCTTCCTCGAACAGGAAATTGTCGGATACGCCGAGGACAAGGTCAAAAGCGGAAACTGGCAGGCCGAAGATGCCCTGGAAAAATCGCGCAAGGAGTTCGAGCATTACCTGCCCGATGGCCGTCATTCCAAAGACCAATTCGTTTTCACCATTTTTGACAACGAGGCCCAACGAAAACTGGGCGTGTTGTGGGTCCAGGTCAAAATGGACGAGCCGCGCCGCGAAGCCTTCATCCTCGATTTCGTCATCGACGAGCAATTCCGCGGAAAGGGCTTCGGTAAACAGGCCCTAACCGCCCTCGACGAGAAACTGATGGAGATGGGCTCCGAAAGCGTGGGATTGCACGTCTTCGGCCACAACACCAACGCATTCGAGTTGTACAAGAAGATGGGCTATGAAGTGACGAATATCAACATGCGCAAGGTGTATAAGAAATAGTTTTCTAAAATAAAATTGACAGTCACAATTCGGGTGGCTGTCAATTTTATTCGGTCTTGCAGAACAGCGGTGGGTTTTATATATCTGTTGCAACCTCTTTATTTGCCCCCCACAATACTGCATTCATCGCCCTACTCCCAAATAATTTCATGCAACCAAATCCAAGCAAATATCCAACTACCAAAAAGGAGATTCTAATCCACCATGTCTTTATTCCATAATATTGTGGAAAGGATACAAGGATTCCAATCAAGATCAAACCGATAATAAATACCACTATGTCTTTTCTCGATCTCGAGATGACCGACCAATAAGACTCGCGCCTTAATTGCACGGTAATAATTTCCATAGAGAAAATAACAGTCAGGTTGCTCAAAAATAAAGTAAACGGCTCTAAATGTATTTTGAAAATTTCAGAAATTGCAAGGAAGACCGCCATAGGGACCAAAATTGCCAGAGTAAATTTTGTCAGATTCAATAAATGTTTCATGTTCGTTTTTCCTTTCAACTCCCAGCCAAGAATATAGCAGAATCGTACAAAAGGTCTCTTCAAAAGTCAAGCAATACAACAAAGATGGCGGAGGGCGTACACTTCTCAATCCTGTAAGGAAAATCCACCCCGAATGCCCCCAAAGTCCGACTGCCCGCCCGCATCCGCTTTGGTACAATCCGCCGCATGCGCCGAGTTATCATCCTCCTTCTCATCTCCGCCTCTCTGCTCACCGCCTGCGGACAGACGACCGCCACACCCTACCCCACGGTGGATCCGTTCGTGCAGGGTGGCGGGAACAATCTTCCGCTTCAAGTGGTGGAAGCAGGTCCGCTGCCCACACGGACGCCTGGTCCCACGCCCACGCGCGCGCCGCTCTCGGTGACGGTCCCGCCGCGGAACCCAAACGCGCCGCTGGTCACACCCACGCCCGATTCTCCACGTGCGCTGCCCACCCTGCGTCAGGATGCGGATCAGTACGTGGTCCAGGCGGGTGACACGCTCGGCAGCATCGCCCAACGCTACGGGGTCAGCCTGGAGGCGCTGATGCAGGCCAACGGTCTGGCCGACCCGAACCTGCTGACAGTCGGCATGACGCTCGACATCCCTGCGCCCGAACCCGGCTCGGGAGGGCCGTCGTTCAAGGTCATCCCCGACTCGGAACTGGTGTACGGTCCCGCCAGCGCGCTCTTCGATGTGGACAAATACGTGCAGGACCGCGGCGGCTACCTGAGTGCCTACACGCAAGACGTCAACGGGGAATTTCTAACGGGATCGCAGATCGTCGTGCTCGTCGCGCAGAATTATTCGGTCAACCCGCGCCTGCTGCTGGCGCTGATCGAGCACCAGAGCGGCTGGGTTTCCAATCCGCAACCCGCCGTGAGCGATTATCCGCTCGGTTTTGTGGACGGCTACCGCCTGGGTTTGTACCGCCAGTTGGCCTGGGCCGCCAACGAACTCAACCGCGGCTTCTACTGGTGGCGTGCCAACGCCGTCTCGACCTGGGTGCTGGCCGACGGTTCGGTCGTCCCCGTGGATCCCACCATCAACGCGGGCACGGCGGGCGTGCAGCGCCTGTTCTCACAACTCGACGCCTTCGACGGCTGGCAAACGGACGTGACCATTGACGGTTTGTTCAAGACCTACTTTATGATGTTCGGCAATCCTTTCGACCTGGCCATCGAACCGCTGCTCCCCTTCGGGCTGACTCAGCCCCGCATGACCCTGCCTTTTGCACAAGGGGAAACCTGGTCCTTCACGGGCGGTCCGCATGGCGGCTGGGACGTGGGCTCGGCCTGGGCCGCAGTGGACTTCGCTCCACCTGGTGAGACGGCGGGCTGCGTCCAAAGCGACTCCTGGGTGGTGGCCGTCGCCGACGGCCTGATCGTGCGTGCCGCCGACGGCGCTGTCATCCAGGATTTGGATGGGGACGGCTACGAGCAAACAGGCTGGACCGTCCTCTACATGCACATCGCCAGTGACGGACGCGTGCAGCCTGGCACCTTCGTCACAGCGGGCGACCCCATCGGGCATCCTTCCTGCGAAGGGGGCGTCTCCAACGGGACGCACGTCCACCTGGCGCGCAAATACAACGGCGAGTGGATCGCCGCCGATGGTCCCCTGCCCTTCAATCTCGACGGCTGGATCTCGAGCGGCACAGGCAACGAATACGACGGCTACCTCAAGCGCGGCGGCCAGCAGGTCGAGGCCTGGGACGGGGTCAACGACCTAAATCAGATCACCCGCTAACGCGAAGGCATCCATTTGCAACCTGGCAACAGGGTCGAGCCATAAATTTCAACAATGCTCCGCCCTTCGACTACTCTCGGCTGTCGCCTCGTTCCGCTCAGGGCGGAGGTTGTTTACAACGAAGTTGTTCTCATGCAGCGCTTATCAAGGCGGGTATAATTCCCGCCAGTGAAACGCCTGCTCACCGCTATCTCCATCCTGGCCATCTTCCAATTCGCATGTGGGATGGCGACTCCGTCCCTGTGGGGGACGTATTCCACGCCGACGCCTGTCCTGCCATCGGACACGCCCACGCCGCGCCCCACCCAGACCTCCACGCCGACGGGCACGCCCACAATCACCCCCACGGCCAGTATCACCCCCACCGCCATCAAATCCTTCGTCACCCCCACCCGCCGCGGATCGGGCTTCGGCGAACCGAGCGCCACGCCCAACCCCAACGCCGCGCCGATCCTGTACTACACCCAAAGCGGGGATACGCTCTCGGGCGTGGCCAAACGCTTCAGCGTCGAGGTGGCCGACATCACGTCCACGACGACGCTGCCAGGCGAGAAAACACTGATCGACCCGGGCACCCTGCTCGTCATCCCAGACAAAGTCACGGCGCAGCGGACCCCCAACGAGGAGATCCTGCCCGATAGCGAAGTCGTCTTCACTGCCAGCGCGGTGGATTTTGACATCGCTGATTACATCAAGAAGGCGGATGGGTATCTCAGCACCTATCGTGAGTATCTCGGCTCGACCGGTTGGGTGACGGGTTCGCAGGCCATCAAGCGCCTGGCCTTCGAGAACTCGATCAATCCGCGTCTGTTGCTGGCCCTGCTCGAATACGAAAGCCGCTGGGTGCGCGGCCAGCCCGTGGACGCCCTGCACGCCGAGTACCCGATGGGCTACGAGGATTTCCGCTACAAGAGCATGTTCACGCAGATGGTTTGGGCCGTCAACCAGTTGTCCATCGGCTATTACGGTTGGCGCGACGGCTCGATCACCGAGTTGACCTTCCCCGATGGCACGCGCCTGCGCCTCGATCCGCGCCTGAACGCGGGCACGGTCGCCGTTCAATACCTGTTCTCCAAACAACACAGCCAGTCGCAGTGGGCGCAGATCATGGATGCCAAGACGGGCTTCCCCGCCTTGTATGCCGACATGTTCGGCGACCCGTGGGCGCGCGGCAACATCGTCAACCCCATCTTTCCACCCGGACTGACCCAGCCCGACCTCGTCCTGCCCTTCCAGGCGGGCGTGGAATGGAGCTATACCGGCGGCCCGCACGGCGCCTGGGAACATGACGGCGCTCTGGCTGCCATCGATTTCGCCCCCTCCACCGATCACGGCGGCTGTTCCGTCACCACCGCCTGGGTGACCGCTGCTGCGCCCGGGCTGGTGGTCCGCTCGGAACAGGGTGTGGTGGTCGTAGACCTCGATGGCGACGGCTACGAAGAGACAGGCTGGGTCCTGCTCTACCTGCACATCGCCACCACCGACCGCGTCCAGAAGGGCGAATGGCTGGACACCAACGACAAGATCGGCCATCCCTCCTGTGAGGGTGGCGTCTCGACCGGCACGCACCTGCACTTCGCCCGCAAATACAACGGCGAATGGGTCCCTGCCGACGGCCCGATCCCCTTCATGCTCAGCGGCTGGCGCGCCGTGGCAGGCAAGAAACCCTACGAGGGCCTGCTGGTGCGCAACAACAAAACCATTACAGCCGACCCGGTCGGACAGGCCTGGTCGATCATTTTCCGCGATCCCGATGTCACACCTACCCCCTCGCCTGTCGGTCCTTAGGCGCGGCTGGATGGCGCTGAGTGCCTGCCTGCTTGCGCTGACCGCTTGCGTCCCATCCAATTCCCTCCCGCTCACAACCCCCACCTCCCTCCCGCCGACGGCTGCCCCCGCGCTCCCGGCCAGTACACCCCTGCCAACCCGCCCCTCCTACGCACCCGGCGAACTGGTGGACTACACCGCCCAGGACGGCGACACCCTGCCCGCCCTGGCTGCACGCTTCAACACCACCATGGATGAGATCTTCGCCGCCAACCCGATCATTCCGCGCGATGCCACCACCATGCCGCCCGGTCTGCCGATGAAGATCCCCATCTATTACCGCGCCTTGTGGGGCAGCTCGTTCCAACCCCTGCCCGACCACGCCTTTGTCAACGGCCCAGCCCTGATCGGATTCAACACCACCGCCTTCGTCAACGCCCGCGACGGCTGGTTGAAGACCTATCGCACCTACGCGGGTGGAGAGTGGCGCACCGGGCCTCAGCTGGTCGATTACATCGCCACCAATTTCAGCGTCAGCCCGCGCCTGTTGCTGGCCCTGCTCGAATACCAGGGCGGCGCCCTGTCCCAGTCCAAGCCGCCGGTTAGCAAGTATTTGCTCGGATACAAGAAGGTCTACTACGAAAGCCCGTACCTGCAACTGGTCTGGGCGGCCAACACCCTCAACAACGGATATTACGGCTGGCGCGAAGGCAACCTGCTGGAATTCGAGTTGACAGACGGGACCCTGACCCGTCCCGATCCCTGGCAGAACGCCGCGTCGGTGGCCTTACAGTATTACTTTTCGCACATCTATGCCGGGCAGCAGTTCCTGTCTGCCACGGGACCCGATGGTCTGTTGCGCACTTACACCGAGTTGTTCGGCGACCCGTGGGCGGTCCAGTTCGAGTTGATCCCCGGCAGCTTGAAACAGCCCGACCTGCTCCTGCCCTTCCCCCCGGGACGCCCCTGGTCCTACACAGGCGGACCACACACCGGTTGGGGCACTGGCCTGCCCTTCGTCGCCGTGGACTTCGCGCCGCCTTCCGAATTCTCGGGCTGCTTCAAGGTGGAACCCGAGCAGTTTTCGGTGGCCATGGCCGACGGTCTGGTGGTCCGCTCGAGCATCGACGGGCTGGCGCTCGACCTCGACAAGGACGGCGACGAGCGCACGGGTTGGGTCATCTACTATCTGCACCTTGCCCAGGAAGGCCGCGCTCCGCTGGGCAAGGAATTGCGTGCGGGCGATCCCATCGGGTATCCCTCCTGCCAGGGTGGCCATGTGACGGGCACGCACGTCCACATTGCGCGCAAATACAACGGCGAGTGGATTCTTGCCGACAGTCCGCTGGCCTTCAACATGGAAGGCTGGATCGCCCACAGCGGCTCGGTGGCTTATCAAGGCACACTGACGCGCGGCAACGCCACTGTCACAGCCTGCGAATGCGGCGACGCGGGCACCGCCATCAAGGCAGGCCCACCATAATTGCGAATCAAAAATCCCCGCTTCGACAAAATCGAGGCGGGGATTTCGTTTGTCTAGGCAGCAGGCGGCTGCCAGGTCCCTTCCTTGACCAAAACGTCGCCTTCATAGATCTGATAACGCAGTTCCATCGGGAAGGCCTTGCCGAGCATGGCCTGCGCGGGACAATACTTGAGCGCCGAAAGTTCGATGGCGCGCACCAGCGCGGCCTCGTCCAGACCTTCGCCTTTCACGACATAGTTGATGATGGCCCTGGTGAAGACCTTGGGATGTTCGGCGGCACGTTCGGCGCTGACGTTGACATCGAAGGCGGCAACCTTCTGCTGTTTCTTGCGCAGGATGGAGATCACGTCCATGCCGGTGCAGCCCGCCAGGCCCAACGCGATCAACTCCATCGGGCGGGCAGCGGTATCGTCACCGCCGACGCCCGCGTCCGTATCGACTTTCACCTCGTGACCGCTATCTGCCACGCCGATGAAGGTCATTTTTTCTTTCCAGGTCAGTTTCGCTTCCATGGTTTACTCCGTGATTAGAGGGGTGACATATTTTTCGAGCATAGCGGACGAGATCTCGCCCACCCATTGCAAACGAATCACGCCATTGCGGTCGATCACATACGAGCTGGGTAGGTTCATACTCTTGAAGGCCTGCTCGGTGGCTACGTATTTCGGGTCGAGCCAGACGGGGAAGGTCAGGGCGTAATCCTTCACGAACTGCGTTACATCGGCGGTCGGGTCACCATCATTGATGGCCACCACCGCAAAGCCGTCCGCCTGGTACTTGTCATAAAAGGATTGCAGGGTGGGCATCTCAGCCTTGCAGGGCGGACACCAGGTCGCCCACAGGTTGACCAGCACCACCTGTCCGCGATAATCAGCCAGGGAGGTGGGCGTCCCGTCGAGGGCTGTCAGACTCAGGTCGGGGGCCGCATAGTTGACTTCCAACGGGATGGTGGAATATTCGGTCGTCGAACCCTGAGAGTCGGGCTTTGGCAACAGGGCAAAGGCCGCCACACCCAGCAACACCAATCCCACCCCTGCAATGATCAAAGGCAGGATCGTGGAGAGTTTTTTAGGAGATGAAGATTCGGTCATGGATGGATGGTTCCGTAGAGAGCGCCCTCACGGGGCGCGGAGTTGATCATCAGGTACAGCCGCCGCCCTCGCCGTTGACATATCCACAGCGCGGACATTCGAGCTGCAACAGGCCGTTGTAGTCCAGCCGCCCCTGGCCGCACTGCGGGCAAGCAGAGCCTGAGCGCAACGGCTCAAGCTTGGGCGTCTCAGGCTGGCCAATGCCCATCAGAAGCAGTTCGAGCGAGGAGAGATTTCGTTCGGAGGTCATGGAAAATCTAATGCGTGGTGTGCAGCAGGTCGTCGAGATGAAGGGTCTTGTACAGGCGTTGACGCACATCGACGGGCAGGCCGTCCTTGGGCGCATCGGTCTGGTAGAGTTCGATGGTCTTCTTCATGGTATTCACCACCACGCGGCAGTCTTCGCATTCGGAGAGATGATGCTCCAACTCGCGGCACAATTCCTCGTGCAGGGAACCATCCACGTATTCGGAGATACTTCCCAGTAGCTCATTACACTCCTGTTTGTGTTGGTGTCTCACTTCTCTCTCTCCTCTATCAGTCGTTCAGTAAAGTAGGACGATAACTGTTCGCGCAGGTTGAGCCGCGCCCGCAACAGACGGGTCTTGACGGCGGTCTCGGTCAGACCGAGCGCCTCGCTGGTCTCCTGAATGGACATGCCCTCGATGTCGCGCAACAGGAAGACCACACGCAGTTTTTCAGGCAGCTTCAGGATGGCCGCATCCAGGGCACGCTTCGACTCGGTGGTGAGGAAATCAGATTCGGGCAGGCAGCACCAGTCGGTCAACTGGACGGGGGTGGGCAGGTTGCTCTCCTCGTCCTGCGGCTCCTCGGCGATCTCCACCTGCGGCTTCTGGCGGCGGATCAGCATCAGCGCTTCGTTGATCGCGATACGATACAGCCATGTGAGCGGGCTGGAACGGCCCTCGAAATTTCCCAACGATTGCAGGGCCTTGAGGAAGGTATTTTGCAACACATCCTCGGCGTCCTGCGGGTTGCCCAACATCTTCAACCCCAACCGATAGATCGGCGCGGACGCCAGGTCCACCAGGCGGGCAAACTCGGCGCGGTCTCCCGCTTTGAGAGCCTCTACCGAGATTTCGGTCTGCGTTTCATCCGTCATCATTTAGATACAAACCTCGTAAAAAAGTTACAGCGGGGCAAAGTATAACCGATAACATTTTTCCCTTTCGGCAGAAAAGGGGCGTCCATTTGTAAAGAACACGCGAGGCAGGAAAAATTTACGCAAGTTGGCATCACGAAAACGGCGGGATTAATGTCTATACTTTTATGATTTTTGATACTACTTGCATTTTTGATATGGGGATAAGATGGGAAAAAATGTTGGACACTTTCACGGACATTCCTCTCTTTCAGGGATTCAGCGAGCGGCAAATGGATCTGCTCCTGCCTCTCTTCCAGTCGTACGCCTGCCCCGAAGACACGATGCTCTTCGAGCAGGGCAGCAGGGCCGATTATCTCTACCTGCTCATGCACGGCGCCGTGGAAGTCCGCTACAAGCCCTACGACGGTCCGCCCATCGTGCTGACCCGCCTCAAGGCAGGCGACGTGGTCGGCTGGTCGGCGGTGATCGGCAGCCCCACCTATACCTCGGGGGCGCGCAGCACCACCGCTGTGGAAGCCATCCGCATCCGCGGGCGCGACCTGGAATGGCTATGCAGGGAGCATCCCAACACGGGCTCGGTCATCCTCGACCGTCTGGCCCAGGTGGTCTCCTCCCGCTGGAAGAATGCCCGCGCGCAGGTCAAGTCCATGCTGCGCGAAGGGGTTGGGAGCTATAAGGTTTCTGGACTGTAATCCCGAAAGGAGTTGACATGGTGACGCCCACGCAAGATCTCGAAGTACAATTGCGCGGCCTGATCGAGAAGTTGGACGCCTACGTGGAACAATTCCACGGCGGCTCGGTGGAATTCGTGTCCTTGGATGGCAGAACCTTGTCCGTGAAATTAGGCGGCGCCTGCCTGGGATGTCCGCTCTCCCCCACCACCCTGCACGGATGGGTGGCGGGCACCGTCCATCAGTTCTTTCCTGACGTGGAAGTGATTGAAGCAAAATAAAAACAAAACTCCCTGGTGACAGGGAGTTTTGTCTCGTTCATGTCTTTCAATGATTTACGCTGAGCGGAGTCGCGATAGCGGCGAAGTCGAAGCGCTTACTTTCTTGCCACGGCCCTAAACACCAGGAATCCGCCAACCAGGATCAGGGCGGCGGCCCAGATGTAATTGACCCAGTTCATGAGCGAGGCCGTGGTCAGCACACCCAGCACGCCCAACACCGCGGCGGGATAATACGCCCAGCGATGGCCCGCCAGCAACGCCACCAACACGAAGGTCAGCGCCAGACCGAGGAAGAGCAGTCCGCCCGTCTCGAAAGCGCCGAACCTCTCAGGCGCGATGGTGATGACGGCCAGCGTGCTCAGCACGCCCGCGGGGATGATCGCCCACCAGCGCGAGCGGTCCATAATGTATACCACCCAGAACGAAAGGGCGATGCCGCCCAAAATGACCATCCCACTGAAATCACCCAGTTGCCTGCTGAAGAGGATGATCACACCCAACGCCACCAGCGTGAAACCAGGAAAAACCGCCCACCAGTTTCCGCCGAAGAGCAACGAGAGAAAAGCCACGCCTGCGAGCAGGAAGATCGAGCCCCAGAACACGTCAGAGGCATTCTTGAGGTAACCCATGGTTTGGGCCAGCAGCAGGCCGCCGCCCAACAACAGGACGGCGCCCAAAACAACACGAGGATCGAGCCGTTTCATCATGACGAAATCCTTTCGAGTCACGTGTGCGGACACGAGTCCGCACTACGCCTGATTATGAAACCTTGATATCCGCCGCACCCGCTTCGATCTTGATGTCGACCGCGTTCGGAGCGGTCTCGAAATCGGGCGACTGATACCCGTCGCCCATGCGCGGGAAGCGGGACGTATCCACGCTCAAAGAAGCGGCTCCCGTCGATGCGCGGATGCGGGCGGCCACGCCCTCGGGCACGGTCAACTTCAACGAAGCGGCGCCCAGGCTGAAGTCCGCGCGCAGGCGGCCCTGGGCAGGCAGGCGGACGCGCGTATCACTGGCGCCCGTCTCCACCTTGAGCGAGGTCAGGCGCAGATCCTTCAGGTCAGCTTCTGTCTTGTTCGCGCCCATCTGCAGGATCAGGTCCATCGGGATTTCGGTGTTCAGGCGCATGTCCCAATCGAAGCGATCCCAGTTGCCGAAGAAAAAGGGGAAACTCACCTGCGGCGGGCTCATACGGACCTCGAGCCTGCTCCCGTTTAAGCGGGAGTTCTGCTCCAGACCGCCCGTGAAGACACCGTCGGCCAAGTCCCCCGCCAACGCGCCGCCGCCGATACGCAGTTCGCCCGCGCCGTGGTTGACACGCACCGTCGCTTCGCTCGCGCCCTGCAGGCTGACGGAACCCTGCTGATTCTCCATGCGCGGACGCAGGAACACGCTCAGGATCAACCAACCGCCGAAGAGAACCAGCACCAGCGGCCAGAAGAACGACATGGGGGAGACGCCATTGATGCGCACACCCATCTCGCCCGCCAGCATCAGGCCACCCAACAGGAGTAACACCACTCCCCAGCCCAACGCCGACCTATTCATTGAAGCCTCCATTGTTGCGTCGCATGGAGCGGAACAGGCCATTGCCCAACACCCACAGGCCGAGCAGGATCAACAGGATGGCGGGACCATACTGGCCAAGCAAAGCCCACTTGCCAAACAGGGACGAGAAGACCAGCACCAGCACCACACTGACCACCATCAGGTTGAGTCCGCTGCGCAGGTTGCGGCGTGTATTCTCGCCCAACAAGCCCGCCACGATGGAGCCCACCCCCACGAAGCCAGGGATCAGCAGCCACATGAACCAATCCGAGTAACTGCCGATCTTCTCGAAATAATAGAAGAGTCCGCCGATGCCCGCCACGATGGCGGCAGGAACCGCCATGCCCGGTGCACCGAGGATCAACCCCAGCACGAGCAGCCCTGCACCGATCAACACCAGGTTGAAGGGCCATTCCGAATAACGCGCCACCAGATCGTGGAAGGCGGGCAGGCTGCGGTCCGCGAAGAACCAAATCCCTGCCAGGACAAGCAGGATGCCCAGCACCAGCTGGGTGCGACCTTGTCGAGTCATAGTGCATTCTCCTTTTTAAGACAATGAGTTCGTACTTCCATGATAGCCGAAAGCGGATGATTTGCAACGGCCACTTGACCAGTAGGATATACGCAAAGTGGCCAGGTCCGTTGCGGGAAAGCCCTCCAGAAACAGATTTTCTGAAGTCAGATCAGGTCAGCAGGTCGGGCAGTACGAACCACTCGCCAGGCAGGTCTTTGCGCGTGACAGAGTTGACCAGCGTGCCAGCCGTCACCAGTTTGGATAACGTGCGGCCTGCAATCTCGTTCGACCAGCCGAAGAGCCTGGTCACATCCCGCGTTTGGACAGCGCCCACCATGCGAACGTAAAGTTCCGTCAACTTTTGACGTGCCTCGGCCTCACCGATGGTCCGTGCCTGTTCGGGCAGGTCGGGGAAATGACGCGAGGTCAGTTCATAGATGTGGGCATATCTCCACGCCCCCGCTTGAGCCACACCAACAGGCAGAATCTTGAAATCAGCCTGCAATTGGTCGAGCGCTTTGTTGAACTCGGTCTCTTTCGCGTTGGATAATTTGGCTTTCTTGCGCAGGTCCAACGTGTGCATCGCACCGTCATCAAGCAGAGTCTCGTACACCTGCTTGGCCGCCTGTGACAGACGCCCCTCGTGATAGGCAATCAGGTAATCTTCCTCGGGCGAACCATAGTTTTCGGAGAGCGCATAAAAATAGGGCGCAACCTCCAGCGAGATGATGGTTCCCTTGCGGCGCAGGATCTTGCCGTAGTACCAGATCTTTTGATCGAGCGCACCGTCCTTCCAGCCCCATGTGACGTGGCCTGGGTCATCGTGCTTGTCAGCTACGGGACGGTCGCCTGCGGCGGCAACCCACAGCGAAGGCAGGTCGATGCCTTTGATCGGCCAGAAGTAGACGAAACCGCGTTCGTTCACGAAACGGAGCGCATTCGAGGCGGAGGCCAGCCGCTTTGACAGAGGCAGGCCAAAGGTCCGCGCGCGGTGGGTCTTGAGTTGTTTGAGATCCAAAGTGGGCATGCAGTGATTCTAGTCCATTTAATAATTTATGCTACACTTTTCCCATGAACCCCGATATCCAAATCTTCAAAGACCTGCCTGCCTTAAGTCAGGCAGCATCACAACTGTTTATCGATTGCGCGAATCAGGCCCTTGCCGAACGCGGACAATTCCTCGTGGCGTTGAGCGGCGGGGGCACGCCGACCGCCACCTATCGTCTGCTGGTGGATGCGCCCATCGACTGGCTGCGCGTTCACGTTTTCTGGGGCGACGAACGCTGCGTACCCGTCAGCGACCCTGGCAACAGTTACGCTCAGGCGCGCGATGTGCTGCTGGCACACGTGCCCATTCCCGCGGAAAACATCCACCGCGTCGAATCGGAGCTGGAACCTGCTGCCGCTGCCCGAGCCTACGCCGCCACCCTGCGCGGATTCGGCTCCCCGTGGCCGCGCTTCGACCTGATCCTGCTCGGCATGGGCGACGACGGCCATACCGCATCACTCTTTCCTGGCTCGCCCGTAGACGAAGCCGAACCTGTCATCGCAGTGACGGCCCATTATCAGGACCGCCCGGCCAACCGCGTGAGTCTCACGCCGCGCGTGATCAACGACGCGCGTCAGGTGGTCTTCCTGGTAAGTGGACAAAGTAAGTCTGAAACCCTTGCCAGCGTCTTGAACGGGGACTATCATCCAGACGTTTTGCCCGCCCAGCGCATCCGCCCCAGTGACGGTATCCTGACCTGGCTGGTGGATGCCGCGGCAGGCAGCAAACTAAACTCATAACCTTTACCCCCAACCCCTCTTCCTGAGGAAGAGGGGAGAAATTTGTGGAGAAACATGGAAATTGCATTCATCGGATTAGGCAAGATGGGCCTGAACATGTCCACGCGGCTGACGCGCGGCGGGCATCATGTGATCGGTTTTGACCTGGGCGCGGCCGCCGTGGACGCCGCGATCCAGAACGGCGTGGATGGTGCGCGCACGCTCGAAGAAGCGGTTGGCAAGTTCAAGCAAACGCCACGCGTCTTCTGGATCATGGTCCCAGCGGGGAAGCCCACCACGGAGACCATCGAGAAGTTGTCGAGCCTGTTGAGCAAGGGCGACATCATCATCGACGGCGGCAACTCGAATTACAAGGACACTATCCGCCATGCGGAGTTTCTCGAATCCAAAGGAATCGAGTTCGTGGACTGCGGCACCAGCGGCGGCATCTGGGGTCTGGCTGAAGGCTACAGCATGATGATCGGCGGCAAGACGGAGGTAGTCGAGTCGCTACGCCCGATCTTCGAGACGCTGGCTCCTGCGGCCGATAAAGGCTGGGGACGAGTCGGTCCTCACGGCGCGGGACATTACGTCAAGATGGTGCACAACGGCATCGAGTACGGCATGATGCAGGCCTATGCCGAAGGCTTCGGCATCCTCAAAGCAAAGGAAGAATTCGGCCTCGACCTGGCGCAGGTCTCGCACATCTGGCAGCACGGCAGCGTCGTCCGCTCGTGGCTGCTCGACCTGGCGGCGAATGCCCTCGACGAAGACCAGGCCCTGGCCGAGATCAAGCCCTGGGTGGCGGATTCAGGCGAAGGCCGCTGGACCGTGTTCGAATCCATTGACCTGGATGTGCCCGCTCCCATCATCACGCTGGCGCTGCAAATGCGCTTCGCCAGCCGCGACGAAGAGAACTTCCCCGCCCGCATGCTGGCCGCGCTGCGCAATCAGTTCGGCGGACATGCGGTGAAGAAGACTGAATAAGAGACCTCCGAGGTCTGGATAAAACCTATGACCAACGATCTTTCCACTTCCATTATCATCTTTGGCGCCTCGGGGGACCTGACCCAGCGCAAGCTGATCCCCTCGCTGCTCAACCTGTCGATCAAAGGGCGCATGCCGAAAAAATTCAGCATCGTCGGCTTCGGCGGTACGGCCTTCAGCGATGACGAATTCCGCGCGCATCTGCTCAACGGCGCGAAGGAATTCGCAGAGTTCAAATTCACCGACGCGGAATGGTCCGCCTTCGCGCCCAATCTGCATTACGTCCAGGGCAAGTATGCCGAGGCGGCGGACTTCCAGCGGTTGAATGAAAATTTGAAGGGACTCGAAGCTGGCGACGCCAACCGTCTTTATTACATGGCCTTGCCGCCTTCGCTCTTTCCGGTCATCATCGACAACCTCGACGCCACGGGCCAGCTCCACGAAAACGGCGGCTGGCGGCGGGTGGTGCTCGAAAAGCCCTTCGGCACCGACCTGGCCTCGGCGGTCAAGCTCAACCAGCAGGTCCACAAGGCGCTGAACGAGAATCAGATCTACCGCATCGACCATTATCTCGGCAAGGAGACCGTTCAGAACATCCTGTTCACGCGCTTCGCCAACACCATCTTCGAACCGATCTGGAACCGTAATTACATCGACCACGTGCAGATCACCGTGGCCGAGAAGGTCGGCCTCGAACACCGCGCAGGCTTCTACGACGGCGTGGGCGTGTTGCGCGACATGTTCCAGAATCACCTGATGCAATTGTTGACGTTGGTGGCGATGGAACCGCCCGCCTCGTTCAGCGCAGCGCATCTGCGCAACGAAAAGGTCAAGGTACTGAGCGCCATCAAACCGATGACTCCCGAAGAGGTGGCCGTCAACACGGTCCGCGCACAATACAAGGGTTACCGCGAGGAGCCCGAGGTCAAGCCCAATTCCACCACGCCGACCTATGCCGCCCTGCGGCTGTTCATCAACAACTGGCGCTGGAAGGGCGTGCCGTTCTATCTGCGTTCGGGCAAGCACCTGGCC
This sequence comes from Chloroflexota bacterium, assembly GCA_016191845.1. GTDB lineage: Bacteria > Chloroflexota > Anaerolineae > Anaerolineales > Villigracilaceae > JACPVF01. The sequence goes on along the minus strand of JACPVF010000015.1, from coordinate 400,590 downwards.
GAGAAGCAATCGCAGATCATTATCCAGTTCAAGGAACCGCCCTTGAGCATGTTCCCGATGCAGACGATGAAGCCGAACCTGTTGGTGCTCTACCTGCAGCCTGACGAAGGCGTGCATCTGCGCTTCGAGGCCAAGGCGCCCGACACCGTCTCCGAGGCCCGCTCAGTGGATATGGAGTTCCATTACGCCGAAGCTTTCGGCAAGACCGCCATCCCCGAAGCCTACGAACGTCTGCTGCTGGACGCCCTGCAAGGGGACGCCTCGCTCTTCACCCGCGCCGACGAGGTGGAGACGGCCTGGTCGCTGATCGACCCGATCCTGCAGACCTGGGAGCAGCACCAGACCCCGTCCCTGGGGATTTACAAGCCCAGCAGTTGGGGTCCGCTCGAAGGCTACGACCTGCTGGCCCGCGACGGTCGCCGCTGGCTGAACGCGGAAGCCAGCATGATGTTGGAGAAGTAAAACGAACAGGTCACGCTTGAGGCGTGACCTGTTTTTTGGAATGGAGATCTATTTTTCGATCTGCAAGTATTTTTGATTCTTCCAATCCTCGAAGCAACCCGCCAGATAGAACGCAGGGAAAAAGCTGACCACGGTCAGCGCCACCCCGAGGCCTGCCCAGAAAGCCATCTGGGCAGCGGACAGGTCGGTCACCTCCAGGAATTCGACGAAGGTATAGCCGCAATATGGCAGCGCCAGGATCGAGGTCACGATGAACGGCACGTATTTGCGAAAGATGATCCACTGACCGATGTGGACGAACAAATGCAGGGAAAAGGCGGCAAATGCTCCAAACCACCAGGCATATGAGTCGAAATACAGCGAGAGATAGGTGATCACTGCAATGATCAAAAACTCGTGCAGCACCGCCACTGCAAACCCAGGCGTGGACAAACGGTCATGGCTGCGGCCCAGGATTTTATCTAGGGAGGGAAACCTGCGTCTGATCTCCTCTCGATTCTTCTTCAGCCAGGACTCGAACATGAGGATCTCTTCGAAGTCGTGCAGCATGAAGACGACGGGCAACAGGGCGATGAGAAGTTTGATGTTCATCTAGGCGTTCTCCACGCGAAAGACAGGGAATTGCGCAGAGATCTTTTCATATTCCGAAAGCGGAGCATCCAACGCAATGGAAATATGCGGACGTGCCCCGGGTGCGCGGCGCAAATATTCCTTCAGGATCGGCGCGCGCTGATCGACCTCCACCTCGCGCAGAATCACCCGCTCGGTCCGTCCGTGCCGCAGTTGCGCCTTGCCCCCCGCCGCATGGACGTTCCGAACCCAATTGGCATCCTCGCCCAGCATCGACACCAGGTAGCGTTCTCCGCTCACGACCGCCATTGCCAGTGGGAAGCTGATCACCTTTCCAGACTGCCTGCCCACGACCTCGAGCGTGACCATGTAGTTGGGCGCAATGCCCAATGAGTGCAAAAAGGCCCAACCGCTATTCAGGATTTTCGCCAACAGGTTGGGATGTCCATCGTGATACAGCCATCTATGAAACGCCATGGTTTCTCCCATATTCAGGATGATCTCATTTTTATACGCACAGCAGGCAATCAAGCTGTATGGAACTGGCGCTAGTATAGCACCGCCCATTCCTGCAAAATTATGATTTAATCGGTGCGAGGTGTCTATGTCCATTCTGACCGAATTCGAATCTCATCTTTCTCCTGACCTGCTTTCCACTTTCCGCTCCCTGACCTCCCCCTTCCTCATCCAGCAATATCTCGACTCGATGCCCTACCGCGCCGAGGAGCGGGACCGATCTCCGCTCAACGTAATGCACGACTTCCAGAGTCACTGTCTGGATGGCGGATTGTTTGCCGCGCTAGCCCTGTGGCGGATCGGATTCCGTCCGCTAATCCTCGACATTCGGGCTGATCCCGGTGAGGACGACGACCACGTCCTCGCGCTGTATCAACTCGACGGCCGCTGGGGTGCCATCGCCAAGTCGAACTACGTCAACCTCGGTTTCCGCGAAGCGGTCCACAAAAACTTCCGCGAACTGGTGATGACTTACTTCGAGCATTATTGCTCCATCCACCAGAGCAAGACCTTGCGCGGATACACGCGTCCGTTCGACGTGTCGAAATTTCAGCCCGCCGACTGGGCCTGGAATGAGGAAAGCAGCGTAAAGTTGTATAAGAAGTTTTACAGTTGGAAGCCCATCCCCCTGATTACTCCGCAGATGGCCGCGCGCCTCAACCCCGTCACCGACCGCGCCTACGCCAGTGAGACGATGTACACCGACCTGAGCTGGTCTTTCGGGAATCGGGACGGGCACTAGCTTATCCACGACACAACCAAGCCGACCTGTATGGGTCGGTTTTTTTCTGCAACCAAAGCCCAACAAAAACGTAAGTTTTCATGGTGTGTTCACCTGTCCACTCGGCCAGGACGAAACCCGTCGGACGGGTATTTGCTTTCATCGTCATTTGGCCTATCATTATCATGAAATCAAAAAAGGAAGCCTTTCCCATGAAAACCACCAAGTTCCTGATCGCATTTGTCATCTTGAGCGTCGTGCTGACCGCCTGCGGCCAGCTTGCTCCCACTGCTGCCCCCACCGAAACGCCCATCCCCACCGTGCTGGCCGATCCGACCATCATCAGCGAGGGGCGGCTGGAACCCATCCGCTACACCGAACTGGCGCTGAATGCCAGCGGTCTGGTCAGCGAAGTGTTGGTTGCCGAAGGCGAGGCTGTCGAGGCGGGACAGGTCATCGCGCGGCTGGAAAGCCCCGAGGCCAAGACCCTCGAATCGGCCCAGGCGGATGCATCCACCAATTTAACGGCCGCCTACCAGGCCGTCCGCGATGCGCAGTACAAGCTGGACAACTTCGACGTTCCAAACGACTTCAAGGGCATGACCCCGTCGCAGGCGGTGGAATCCACGCTGAAGAAACTCAACGAGGCCCGTGCTGACTACGAGCCGTACAAGTACCTGGCTCCCAACAACGGCCGCGAACAACGCCGCAAGCTCGACGATGCCTGGTCGAAGTATCGCAAGGCCATCCAGTGGATGGAACTCCAGACTTCTGTGGACAATGCCCAGTCGCAGCTCACCCAGGCCCAGAAGGATTACGACATCCTCAACAACCCGAGCTTCACCGAAGACACTGCGGGGGTGCGCGCTGCCCTGGCCAACGCTGAGGTCCGCGCCCCGTTCCCGGGCGTGATCACCAGCCTGAAGTTAAAAGTGGGCGAGTTCGCCTCGGCGGGACAGCCCGTGGTCACCATCGCCGACCTGACGGGTTGGGTGGTCAAGACCACCGACCTGACCGAGATCGATGTGGTCTCCCTCAAGGAAGGCCAGCCCGTCACCGTCACGCTGGACGCGCTGCCCGGGCAGGAACTGAAGGGCAATATCCTGTCCATCAGCCAGAACTATGGCCAGAATCAGGGCGACATCGTGTACGAAGTCACTGTGTTGCTCACGGACAAGAATCCCGCCATGCGCTGGGGCATGACCGCCACCGTCAAGTTCGAGAAGTAAGTATACGCGCTGAGCGGAGAGCGCAGTCGAAGCGAGAGTTTACTAGAACACGCTTCGACTACAGCTTCACTCCGTTCAGCCTCCGCTCAGCGCGAATCGAGGTCCTTATGTCCCTTTTTAGCAAACCCAAGAACGATAACGGCGACCACGCCATGATCCACCTGCGCGATGTGCACAAATATTACAAAACTGCCATCGGCGATTACCATGCCTTGAACAGCATCGACCTAGAGATCGAGGCAGGCGAGTTCGTCAGCATCATCGGCAAGTCGGGCAGCGGCAAATCGACCCTGCTCAACATGATCACGGGCATCGACCGCCCGACCTCGGGCGAGGTCTTCGTCAACGGAACAGGCGTCCACACCATGGGCGAGAATAAAATGGCGCGCTGGCGCGGCAAGAACCTGGGGATCGTGTTCCAGTTCTTCCAACTGCTGCCGACCATTTCGGTCATTGAAAACATCATGCTGCCGATGGACTTCTGCCGCACCTATCCCATGCGTCAGCGCGAGAAACGCGCCCTGGAATTGCTCGAAATGGTGGAGCTTGCCGATCATGCCTACAAGTTGCCCACCGCCCTCTCCGGCGGACAGCAGCAACGTATCGCCATTGCGCGCGCGCTGGCCAACGATCCGCCCGTCATCATCGCAGACGAGCCGACGGGCAACCTCGACTCGAAGACCGCTGAGTCGGTCTTTGCCCTGTTCAACGACCTGGTTGCCAAGGGCAAGACCATCATCATCGTCACGCACGACAGCGGACTGGCCAAGCGCACCCATCGCACCGCACTCATCGCCGACGGCGAGATCGTCAACGAGTATGTGGCCAGGGCCATGCCCACCCTTACCCAGGACCAGATGCTATGGGCCACGCGCAATGCGAAGGAACAGACCTTCGAAGCGGGCACCATGATCTTCACTGAAGGCTCCAGCGCCGACACGTTCTACATCGTCTCCAGGGGCACCGTGGATGTGGTCCTGCCGCGCCCGGGTCAGTCGGACGTCATCGCCCTGCAGTTGGGTCCGGGCAAGTTCTTCGGCGAGATGGCCTACTTCCATGACCGCCGCCGTCGGGCCTCGATCCGCGCCTCGGAACACAGCACCGTCGAAGTGCTGGCCCTCAGCTACGATCAGCTCACAGAATTGCTGGACCAGTCCGAAGTCACGCGCGAAGCACTTCAACAGATCGCCGCGAAGAATGAACTGGTCAACGCCCAAAAGCGAGGCACGTCATGAGCAGCCGCTGGAAGAAGGTGTGGGCTGACTTTTGGGGCAACAAGTCGCGCACCATCCTCACCGTCCTGACCATCATGGTCGGTACCTTTGCGATCGGGTTCAACAACAACCTGAGTGCTTACATGCTCGAAAGCATGGACAGCGACTACCAGTCGGCCAGCCCGTCGGAAGCGGAGGTCTACGCGTACCCGTTGAACGACGACATGGTCAAGCTGGCGCGCGAAGTCCCGGGCGTGGACGCCGTGGAAGGCCTGTCGATGAGCGGCGCCAAGCTGGTGCGCAGCGACGAGCAACCCATCCAGATCCAATTCATCGCCACGGATAACCCCAGTCAGTTGACATTGAACCGAGTCAAGCCTGTCACCGGCGAGACCTCCCTGCCGCCATTGGGTGAGCATGAGATCCTCGTGGACGCCTCGGCCATTCCTGCGGGTTACAAAGTCGGCGACATCATCACCGTTGAACTGAGCAACGGCAAACAGCGCCAGTTGAAGCTGGCGGGCTACATGCACGCGGTGACGGGCTTCCCGTTCAGCTTCACGCAGACCATGTATGCCTTCGTCACGCCCAAGACCATGGAATGGCTGGGCGGCTCGTCCGACTATAGCGGGCTGTCCATCAGCGTGGCTGAGAATCAGACCGATGCCAAGCACGTTACCGAAGTGGCGCAGGCCGTGTCCGACCGTCTCAAACGCGCGGGCGCGGAAGTGTATTACGTGTCTGTTTATCAGCCTGGTCATCACTTTGCCTGGAACATCACGCAAGGCATCTTCTTCGTGCTCAACGTGCTGGGTTACATGATCGTATTCCTGAGCGGCTTCCTGATCATCAACACCGTCACCGCCCTCATGACTCAACAGACCCGCCAGATCGGAATCATGAAAGCCGTCGGCGGCGGGACGGGTCAGATCTTCGGCATGTATGTGGTGCTGATCCTGGGCTTCGGCCTGGCTGCTTTCCTGATCGCCATCCCGCTGGCCAACTCGGCGGCGGAATCCTTTGGCGGCGGCATGGCCACCTACTTGAACTTCGCGCCCATGCCCTACCCGGGCTACCCGTCGGCCATCATCCAGCAGGCCATCGTGTCGATGCTGGTGCCGCTCCTGGCAGCGATCTGGCCGATCTATAACAGCGTGCGCGTGACCGTGCGCGAAGCCGTCAGCGACTATGGCATCGGCGGGAATGCCAAGCCCAAGGATAAGGCCGTCAGCCGCGCCGCCCTGTGGATCTCTCGCCCGATGCGCCTCTCGCTGCGAAATGCCTTCCGCCGCAAACTGCGCCTCAGCCTGACCCTCGTCACGCTGGTGCTGGCTGGCGCGATCTTCATCGGCGTGTACAACCTGTGGGCCTCCTTCGACCAGACTATCAAGGATATCCAGGGTTACTTCCTGGCTGACGTCAACATCTCGTTCGGGCGCTACTACCGCTACGAGGAAGTGGCCTCCATCGCAGAGAAGGTCCCAGGGGTCCAAAGCGTAGAAGGCTGGACCGAATACCCGGGCACGTTGATCCGCGACGAGGAGACGGCGGGCACGCAGATCATGTTCATGGCCCCGCCCTCGACCTCGACCCTGATCGACCCCGTCATCACCTCGGGCCGCTGGCTGGAAACAGGCGACGAGAATGCCATCGTCATCGGCAACCACCTGCTCAACGTCTTCCCCGACCTGAAGGTTGGCGACTGGCTGACCATTGATATCGACGGCAGGAAGACCCAATGGCAAATCGTGGGCACGTACACCATCACAGGGAACGTCAGCCCGCCGCTACTCTACGTCAACTACGAGTATCTGAGCAAGCTGGTCGGCCGCCCGGGCCAGGTCTACTCGCTGCGCGTGTTGACCACCGGCCACGACGCTGTCACGCAGAAGAACGTCCGTGACCAGATCCAGAAGTTATATGAGGCCAACGGCATCCAATTTGGGTCGGCCCAACTCGGCGCGGACTTCATCCGCGACCAGAAGGCACAGACCGACATCCTGGTCTATTTCATGCTGGCCATGGCCACCATGATCGCCGTCGTGGGCGGACTCGGCCTGATGGGCACCATGAGCATCAACGTGCTCGAGCGCACGCGCGAGATCGGTGTGATGCGTGCCATCGGCGCCTCGAACGGTGACATCCAAAGCATCGTCATCGTGGAAGGCATGGTGGTCGGCCTGATCAGTTGGGCCGTTAGCATCGTGTTATCCCTGCCGATCACGAACATCCTGTGCTATGGAGTGGGGATGGCCCTGCTGACCTCGCCTATGCAGGCTGTATACGGCCTGAGCGGCATCTTTGCCTGGCTTACCTTCACCCTAGCCCTGGCCGCCATCGCCAGCGCCTGGCCCGCCCGAAGGGCCTCGCGGCTGACCGTGCGCGACACCCTCGCGTATGAATAATCTGAATTTGACGGGACGGCGATGAGCCGTCCCGTTCTTTTGAGCGGATTTCTAAGGTCATAGGCTTTATTTCGTGCTACGATAAACACGGCATTTCATTTTTTAAGAATCCTGGGAGGGATGACATGACGACAACGACGAAACCGAAGGGGAACAAGGTTTGGGGTTGTGTATTGGCGCCCGTGGTAATTTTCGCCTGTCTCTTCTTGTGTGTCGGCGCATATTACGTTGGCGGGTATGTGATGACTCGCTCAGTGGGCAGCCTCTACGCGCAAGGGGATTGCGCCACCCTGCTCCCCATAGCCGACCAGATCACCCGTTTCTTCCCACAACAGATCGCTCCCTTTACGCAGAGTGTTCCAGCCCAGGCAAAGGAGTGCAGGCTGTACGTCCAGGCCAGCGATAGCTACAAGAAAAAACAGTGGTCGCAGGCAGTGACGGACTTCGAAACCTATTTAAAGGCTTACCCGAAAGGCGTTCAAAGAGAGGGAGCGCGACAATCCGCAGCAGATTCACTTTTGCAATGGTCAAAAGAACAACAGTCAAAGAAAGACTTCGCAGGGGCGGAGAAGAGCCTGTTGAAGATCAAGTCCTCTTATGCCAACACGACAGCAAGTCAAAAAGTCAACCAAACGCTGGCAGAGTTGTACATCGCCTGGGCCAAATCCCTGGAAGCCAGCAACAACTACTCCTTGGCAGAGGCTAAATATAACCTGGCGATCAGCACAGACCCAAATCCCAGCGCGGCGGGCAGTCCCACGGAACAGGCGAAGCAGGCCTATGTGGATTTGCACCTCAATTGGGCCAGACAATTGCTGGGATCGAAACGGTACGATGAAGCCGTCGACCACTTGAACCTGGTCATTAAATTCCTCGGCCCGGTCAACTCCTCCAAGTTTTCCAACGAGTTGGCACAGGCCTACATCCAGTGGGCCAATTCCCTCAGCAGTGACAGCGACTTCGAAGGTGCGCTTGATAAGCTGTCCCTGGCCGGAAAGGCGGCCTCCACCAATGCCGTGCGGGATCAGATCAGGACCGCCAACGACAGTACCCTGAACCTGTACTCTAAATCCAGCGGCGCACAGGCCAAGACACTGATGGACTCTGCGGCGCGGTCAGTCTGTCAGAACAGGTCCGCCGCCAAGCCTTCCGTGCCCATCCTGGGACTCGACTCTGGGACGAAGCGCGCCCTCTTGTACGGGGTCAGCCTATCGCCATCGAGTTCGGTATGGGCCCGCACTCCGGCCACCTCGTATTATGTTGCCTGTATCACCCCACAGCAGCAGACCGTCCAAACCTGCCCATACAATGGCGGGTATTACATCAAGCGCATCGCCACCAACTGGCTGGTCGAGGTGCGGAATCTATTGACGGGCGATGTGTATCGCAGCACCTCCCTTGCAGGCGGCTCGCCGGAAAGCTGTCCATACGTCCATACCTTCACCAGAGGAATCTTTACCCACGAACACACCGGCGCCCCGCCTTCACTGGGTTCCCTCGAGTCCTGGTTATCAAAGTACATTCGCTGAACACACTGATGACAAGTGCCCGCCTTTCGGCGGGCACTTGTTGATTCCGCGTATTGACAGGCATGCTATACTCTTAATAGTTTTTTATGCAAGCCTGGCGATGTAGAAAGGAGAACCCATGGTTGCAAAGAAATGGTGTTATGCCTCCCTGACCCCGTTTACCGCTGCCCCCAACGGAGCCAAACGCTTCGACCTCCCCCTGGGTGCTGTTGTTGAGCCGACCGGCCAGCAGCAGCACCTGTCCGTTAACGCCAAAGACTCCCTGTGGACCGAGGTCCAATACACGGGATCGGATGGCGTCGTCAAGACCGGCTGGATCAACGATGCCTGGCTGGATGAATACATCGAGCAATTCCCGAACCCGGAGGTGCAGATCCCCAACCCCACCCCCGAACCGACGGATGCCCCTCAATACATGCTCGTCGAAGGCAAGACCAAGTTCAACATGTGCGGTGAGCTGTGCATCGCTTTCGTCGTCCGGGAGGATATCGAGTCGGTGCTCGCTAAATGGCGTACTGCCGCCCCCAGTTTCTACAACAGCATCCTGGCTGGGGATCGCGACAAACCAACAGGTGCTGAAGACCTACGCAGCATCCTGACCGCCTATAGCTATACCACCGATAACGGCAACCTGGTCAGTTTCCGCGCCGGGCTGACCGACCCGCTGATCGGGTTCCAGCCATCGCAGGGACGCATCGGTGCGATGCTCCAGACGCATTTCCTCATTGCGATGGTGACCATCAACGGCCGCGGAAAACTGATCAACAAGAACGACGACACCTCCACCAAAAAAGGTAAGAACAAATCCGTGGCCGAAAAGGGAATCCTGCACTGGGTCGTCGTGGACAAGGTCATGCCCAACGGTATGAATGCGGGCCGCGTCGAACTCTACAACCCCTACCACAACCGCCGTCAGGAATACTCGTTCAACGAGTTCATCAAATCCTGCAACAGCCCGTCCTGGCCCGGTTGGTGGGTCAAGCGGAACCTCGGCGGCTAAGAAAGGATGGAATGACCATGAACCAAAAATGGATCATCGACCACGGCGCGCTTCGGCGGGCCCCTAACGGCGCCAATCTGATCGACCTCCCAACCGGCACCGTTATTACGCCCACCGGCAACCAGCAGACCCTGACCATGCTCGGCCACCAGGTCGTGTGGTCGGAGGTCATCGCCAAGGGACAGCTCGGCTGGATCAACGACGCCTACCTGGAAGACTACCTTGAAAAATATCCAAATGAAGTATTGATCGCCAACCCCACCCCCGACCCGAACGACGCCGCTCAATATATGTCCGTCGAAGGCGATGTCAAACATAACCTGTGCGGTGAACTGTGTGTGGCCTTCCTGGTCAGCGTGGAGATCGACCAGGTCCTGAAGACGTGGAAACAGGAGTTACCCGAGGCCTACAATAAGATCATCGGTGGGAAACGAGACAACACCACCGGGATCGGCACTCTGGAGGGAATCCTGAACCTGTACGGCCTGAGCCGTGAGCTGGGCTATATCCTCGATTTCAAGGTAGGCCTGACCGACCCGGTCATCGGCTACCGCCCCTCGCCCGGTCGCTTCAACAAAATGCTCCAGACCCATCGCCTGATCGCGGGCGTCAACATCGACGCCGGCACGGGACGGCTGCGCGGGGCAGGCGTGGGCCACTGGGTTGTGCTCGACAAGGTCATGCCCGCCGGGCGAAACGGCGGCAATGGCGGCTGGGTTGAGTTGTACAATCCCTTCCCCAATCGGCGCGAGGAATACACCTACGACGAGTTCACCCTCTCCTGCGGCGGCGTGGACAACTGGAACGGCATCTGGGTGCAGAGAACCATCCATTAAACAAATGAGGCGGACTTTAGAAGTCCGCCTCATTTTTATAGTGGAACGATCATCTCTTTCGTCTCGATGACCTCGGCTTGCAGCTTGCCCGCGGAAAGCTCGCGCAGGTTAGTTTGAAAGGCCTCGAACGACTCGACGGGAAATTGCAGCGTCAGGGTGATATCGGCGGCGAAGTCTTCGCTGAGGACCTGTCCTCGCTGACGGCTGACCAGCAGGCGGACACGCTCCAGCAGGTTGTAGGGAATCGCCAGCATCGCCAGGTGGGTCAGGACCAACTGTCCGCGCCCGACGGTGTTGACCACCATCTGCGCCGACTCGGTGTAGGCTTTGACCAGCCCACCCGTCCCGAGCAGGGTCCCGCCAAAGTAGCGCGTCACTACTAGTGCCACGTCGCCAAGCCCGCTGCCGCGCAACACCGTCAACGCGGGGCGGCCCGAAGTGCCCGCGGGCTCGCCGTCGTCGGAGAAGTACTCGGTCACCGTGTTGCCGCCGCCGATGATGTAGGCGGGCACGTTGTGCGAAGCGTCGGCAAATTCCTTTTTGATGCGGGCAATGAAAGACCGCGCCTCGTCGATGTTGAGCGCGGGTGCCAGCGTGGCGATGAAGCGCGAGTTGACCACCACATGCTCGCGGCGGATTTCGTTGAGCGGGATTTGATACGGTTTGGACATGGGATGATTTTAACGTGAATTCATTCCGCCGCTGGGACAAATGACCTGTGCGCAACAGGAGTTGGACATGCTATATTATTTCATGTCATTGCGAGCGCGGTAGCGCGAAGCAATCTCAATCTTATTGACACATGCCCTTCGACTTTGCCGCTATCGCGGCTCCGCTCAGGGCGTAATTATCAGGAGACAGATCATGCAACCTTTTGGCGTCCATTCAGAAGTAGGCAAGCTGCGCAAGGTCATCGTGCATCGCCCCGAGTTGAGCCTGCAGCGCCTGACCCCGTCCAACCACGACGAACTTTTATTCGATGACGTGTTGTGGGTGGAACGCGCGCAACTGGAACATGACCACTTTACGCAGGTCATGCGCGAGCGCGGTGTGGAAGTCTATTACGTGCTGGACCTGCTGACCGAGACCCTGCAGGCCAGCGAGGAAGCGCGGCGGCTGATCGTCGAGCAGATCGCCACGGAATACACCGTCGGCTGGGCATTGGTGGACGAGGTCCGCCAGCATTTAATAGCGCTCCAGCCCGAGATCCTCGCCAGGCATTTGATCGGCGGTATGACCGCAGGTGAGTCGGGCATCGATTGGGCAGCCTATCAACATATCTCCCTGCATGCCGCAGCCCTGACCGACATGAACTCCTTTCTGCTGCCGCCCCTGCCCAACAGCCTCTTCACCCGCGACTCCTCCTGCTGGATCTTCGACGGCGTCTCAACCAACCCGATGTACTGGCCCGCGCGGCGGCGTGAGTCGCTCAACATGTACGCCATTTACAAATATCATCCGATGTTCAAGGATGCGGGCTTCCCGTTCTGGTACCCGAATCAGACTGATGGCGAGTTCAACATGCAGAATTTCAGCCGTTCTTCGCTCGAAGGCGGCGATGTGCTGCCCATCGGCAACAAGACCGTGCTGATCGGTATGTCCGAACGCACGCAGGGCAGCATGATCGAACAGGTGGCGGATGCGCTTTTTAGCAACGGCAGTGCTGAACGCGTCATCGCCTGTGTGATGACCAAGGACCGCGCCCACATGCACCTCGACACGGTCTTCACCATGCTCGACCGCGACAAGGTGACCCTGTTCCCGAAGGTGGTGGACCAGATCCGGGCGATCAGCCTGCGCCCGGGCAAAAAGCACGGCGACTTTCATGTGACCCACGAAAAAAACATTCTCTCCGCTGTGGAGGATGCGCTCAAGGTCAAGCTGACAGTGGTCGAGACGGGCGGCGACCAGTATCAGCGCGAGCGTGAGCAATGGGACGATGCCAACAACACGGTAGCGCTCGAACCAGGCGTGGTGGTCGTCTACGAGCGTAACACGCACACCATTGCCAAAATGCGCTCAGTGGGCGTGGAAGTCATCGCCATCCCAGGCTTCGAGCTGGGCAAAGGCCGCGGCGGCGGTCACTGCATGACCTGCCCTATTGCAAGGGATGAGTAAATAGGAGAAAAAAGAGAAGTCCGCAAGTTTTACTTGCGGACTCTGTATTTAATCATCTGTAGCTGGATTAAGTCCATCTGTAGATGGGTTTTGTCCATCCTTGGACGGTTTTAATCCATCCACGGATGGGTTTAATCCGTCCCTGGATTGTTTTTATCCATCCATGGATGGATTTAGTCCAACCGTGGATCGGTTTTATTTACTCCTGGACTGGTTTTGTCCATCTCTGGATGGGTTTAGTTCAGCCACGGACGGGTTTTGCTTTCCTGCGCCATACGATCATAACCATCAGGAACACAACCCCCAACCCACATAATGCAACCACCCCACCCACCGCGATCAGACGATTGGCGGTGATGAGCGATTCGGCAGGCTCGGTCTCGAAGGTCAGGAAGGCGGCGCGGTCGATGGCGGTCCCATCCTGCGCGTGAGCCGTGACGTTAATCTCCACGCCGTGGATGCCTGTGGCCTTCGGCGTGAAACTCAGCGTGGCTGTGTTGCCTGAGATCTGCATCGGCAGGGTGGTCAGGCCGTCGGGCAGGTGCAGGATGGCCTCGGCGCTATCCAAAGTGACGGGCGCGCCATTATCGCTCAAGCTGGCGGACAGGGTCACAGGCTGATCCAATTTGGGCGTGGTCACATCCAGCGTACTGGACAAGGTCGCGCCGCCGTTGAACTGGGCGTTGATGGCAAAGTCGGCACCCTCGGGCGGAGTCGATGCGGTGGTGTGCAGTGTGACGATCCATTTGCCTGGCTTGGGATTGTTGAAACCATAGCCAAGATACACCAGCGTGGACGGGTCCTCCACGCGGATCTCGCCGTTCTTCTGCGCGTCGAGTTGAATTTGATTGCCGCTCGCACCCGTCACCGTGATATCCAGCGAGCGCGAGGTATCGTACAATGCGAAGTTCGCCACGCTCACATTCGCATCGATGTGGATGACCACATCGCGTGTCTCGCCTGGAGCGAGGTGACCCGTGTAGACCTTGCTGAACTGCTGCGAGAGGGGTGCGTTCGAGCCTGGCGGCGGGTCGGCGGGTGACTCGAATTTCCCAGGCGGGGTCTGCAGCAGCGGTTTGACAAAGTCCGCGAAGACCTCGGGCGAGGTGTTCAACTCGGTATGCAGCAGCGTGATCTCCTGCACGGGCATGGGGATGGCCTTGACGCTGTCGACGGTCACGACCAGATCAGACGGGACGGGTGTGCATGGCGACTGCACCGCGTCGATCAACTTCTTCCCTGCCAGCGCATGGAACGGCACGCCATGCCGACGATAGATCTGCTGGTTGAACACCCCCACCATGTAACTTGGCTCGATCTCCAGCGTGGCAGGCAGTAACAGTCCGAGCGCAGCAGGCAGGCTGGCGCAGCTTGACCCTGCCATGGGCGTGCCGAGGATGACCAACTGCGCCACGTCCACATCGGTCATGACACGGTCAAGGTAATAGCGTGAGATCATGCCGCCCATGCTGTGTACCACCAAGTCCACTTTTTCGGCGCCCGTGGCATGCTGCACGTTGTCGATGTATTCGCCCAGGATGACGGCGTTCTGCGCGATGGTATTGGTGCGCATGGTGGGGTCCTTCAACGTGCCCGTATTCAACATGCCAGGCACCTGTCCATCGCCGACGGCATAGCCATGCAGACCGATTGAAGCGAGGTAGCCATCATCACCAAGATAGTTTAGCCAGGTGGTGTAATCGGCGTTGAAACCATGCACCATCACGACGGGACGCGGCGCGACGGTCAGCGAGAGGCTGTCTCCTAGCATCTGACCATCGGCACGCGCGACGAGAGTCCGCTGGGGCTGAGGAGTGCCGTCCGGATTCCAATACCAGCCCAGGGCGGGGAAAGCGTCGCTCTGACAGGCCGACTTGCCCGATGAAACGGTACAGGTCGTCACAGGCGAATCCAGCCCCGCCAGCAGGAAATCCACCCGCGTGTCTGCACTGGCGACCGCCTCCAACTCGACCTTCAAACTGACCTGATTCCCATCCACCAGCGCAGTGACAGGGCGGCCGTTCCTGTCCAAAAGAAAAATGCGCACGCCCGCAGTTTGGGCGTACGCATTCGATCGGCTCAACAACAATCCCACGACCAGTAAAGTCACCAATAAATGTTTCATGCTCTCTCCTCTCAATAACGGCCTCGCGAGACCTGTACGTCAGGATTGGGCAGGTCCTCCAATCGCGCGGGGAAGACCTGTACGGCACAAGCCTTGAACTCAGGGATCTTGGCCTGTGGGTCGAGCGCATCATTGGTAAGCAGGTTGGCCGCAGCCTCCTGAAAATGCCAGGGGATGAAGACCACACCGACGGTGGTTTTCTCGGTGACCGTGGCCCGCAGGACCACCTCGCCGCGCCTGCTCTGGACCTTGACCGGGTCGCCGTTTCGAATGCCGTGAATCTCCGCATCGGCGGGATGAATCTCCACGCGGGCCTCGGGGTAGGCTTCGTTGAGGGCCGAGTGGCGCGTCATCGTACCGCCGTGCCAGTGCTCGAGCAGACGGCCTGTGGTCAGGATGAACGGATACTCGTCGTCGGGCTCCTCTTTGACGGGGACATAGTCCAGCGGGACGAACTTGCCACGCCCGCGCGGGAAGGATTCGGTGAAGAGAGTCGGCGTGCCAGGATGGTCCAGTGTGGGGACGGGGTAGATCAACCCGACCTGGTCGATGCGCTCGTAGGTGATGCCCGCGTAATCGGGGTTGACGTCCGCCATCTCGCGCAGGATCTGCTCGGGATGGGTGTAGTCCCATTTGGCGGTGGGATGGCCGAGGCGGGCTTCGATGCGCAGCGCCAGGTCGCACAGAATCTGCCAGTCGGGGCGGGACCCTCCTCGCGGAGGATGCGCAGCGCGGACCCGTTGGACGCGGCGGTCGGTGTTGCTGAAGGTGCCATCTTTTTCGGCGAAGGGCGTGGCGGGCAGGAAGACATCCGCAAACGCGCCAGACTCATTGATGAAGATGTCCTGCGCCACGAGGAATTCCAATTGCTGCATGTGATGGCGCGTCACGTTCAGGTTCGGCTCGGACATCATCGGGTTCTCGCCCATGATGTACAACGCGCGGATGCCGCCCTCATGGGCATGGCTGAGGATCTCGGTGGTGGTCAGGCCGAGTTTGAGGCTCAGTCCACCCTCCTCGATGTTCCAGGCCCGCTCCCATTTGGCGCGGTTCTCAGGGTTGTCAACACGCATATAGCCAGGGTAATGGAACGGCATGGCGCCCATGTCGCTGGCGCCCTGCACGTTGTTCTGTCCGCGCAGGGGATTCAGGCCCGTGCCGTCACGTCCCACATGACCTGTGAGGAAGGCCAAATGGATCAGCGCCAGCGCGGAGGCGGTGCCGTGCGAGAGCTGCGAGATGCCCATGCCCCAGTAGATGGCGGCATTCCCGGCCGTGGCGTACATCCGCGCCGCCTGGCGGATATCTTCGGCAGGTACGCCGCTGACCTGTTCCGCGAACTCGGGCGTGAACTTTTCCAGCGACTCGAGGAACTCGGTGAAGCCCTCGGTGCGCGCGTTGACGAAGCCCCAGTTGACCAGGTTCTCCTTGACGATAACCTGCGCCATGGCCGAGAAGACGGGCACGTTGGTGCCAGGCTTGAGCGGAAGCCACAGCTCGGCAAAGTCCACCAGGTCGATGCGGCGCGGGTCCACCACGATCATCTTTGCGCCATGCTTCTCGACCGCCTCCTTCATCTGCAAGGCGATGATGGGATGGTTCTCGCTGGTGTTCGAGCCCGTCACGATGAAAACGTCATTCAACAAGACCTGGGAGGCGGTGTTGCTCATGGCCGAAGAGCCGACCGCCTGTTGCAGCGCCACCACCGACCCTGCGTGGCACAGGCGTGTGCAATGGTCCACGTTGTTGGTGCGGAACAGGGCGCGGTACATCTTCTGGAGCAGGTAGTTATCCTCGTTGGTGGCTTTGGCGCAACAGTAGACCGCCATCGCATCCGAACCGTCCTGCTGGTAGATGCGGACCAGGTTGTCGGCGACAGTATCGAGCGCCTCGTCCCAAGTGACTTCGCGCCACTCAGACAGGTCGAAGGCCTGGGTGCGCTCCCCCGCCTTCTGCGGCATCTTGCGCACCAGCGGCGTGGTGATCCGCTTGGGATGATAGACGTAGTCGTAGCCGAAGCGTCCCTTTACACACAGGTTGCCATGATTGACGGGCGAATCGAACGGCGAGGTGACCTTAAAGATGAAATCATCCTTGACATGCAGTTGCAGGGTGCAGCCCACGCCGCAGTAGGGACAGGTGGTGGTGACGATACGATCGGGTCGGATCATTTCTGCTTCCTTCGCTTTCTACCCGTATTCATCACGCTGATCTCCTGTGGACTCATGCCCTGCTCCAGCAGATACTCGCGCTTGGGCTTGAGCGCACCCGTGGGACAAACGCCCACGCATTGACCGCACAGCACACAGGTCGTCTCGGGGATGGCGCGGTCGAAGAAGGTGCCGATCTGCGTCTCATAGCCACGCCCGCTGAAGTTGATGGCAAAGGTATATTGGGCATCGTCCGCGCAGACCTGCACGCAGCGCCAGCACAGCAGGCATTTCGAATAGTCGCGGACGTACATCGGGTTGTCGTCTTTGAGCGCGGATTCGCGCCGCTCCGCTTCGGGGAAACGGTCGACTCTCGCGCCATACTCGTCCATCAGGGTCAGGATCTCGGGCGCGTCGGACAGGTCCATGGTGGCGGCCAGCATCTCGAGGATGGTCCTGCGCGCGCGGACAACCCGTTCGCTTTTTGTCTGGACCTTCATCCCGTCCGCTGCCTGGACAATGCAAGCGGGCTGAAGCAGGCGCATCCCTTCGACCTCGACCACGCAGATGCGGCACAACGCGTTGGACGTGGTCGCTTCGTGGAAGCAGATGGTCGGGATGTCCATCCCGTTCTCGCGCGCGGCTTCCAACAGGGTCTGTCCCTGTTCCACGCTGATCTCTTTGTCATCCATCAATAATTTGGAAGTCATGAAATCTCCATCACGATCTACCGTCCACTGTCAAACAAGCCGGGCCACAACTTAACCGCCGAGAGCACCGCCCCCGCCGCCGTCTGCCCGAGGCCGCACAGAGATGCGTCCGTCATCGTCCAGCCGACATCTTGCAGCCGCTCCAGGTCGCCTGCGAGGGTCTTCCCCACCGCAACGCGGTCGAGGATTTCCATCTGGCGCTGGGTGCCCATCTGGCAGGGATAGCATTTCCCGCACGACTCATGCGCGAAGAAGTGGCCCAGCCGCTTCAACACGTCGCGCAGGTCGCGGGACTCGTCGAAGACCATCACCACGCCCGAACCAAGCGGAAGTCCCGCCGCGCGCAGGTCTTCGAAGGTCAATCGAACATCCAGGTGCTCGAAGGTGGCAAACGCACCTGCCGCCCCGCCAAACAGGACAGCCTGCGGGGCGGAATGGAGTCCCGCCATATCGAGCAGGTCACGCAACGTCACGCCGAACGGGACTTCGTACAACCCAGGCTGTGCCACATCACCTGAGACGCAGAACAACTTCGGCCCGGGCGATTTCTCGGTGCCGATCTTTCGGTACCCCGCCGCGCCTTCGTGGAGGATGAGCGGCACGTTGCACAAGGTCTCCACGTTGTTGATGATGGTCGGCTGGCCGAACAGCCCGTGGGTGGTCGGGAAGGGCGGCTTGACGCGTGGGAATCCGCGCTTGCCTTCGATGGACTCGAACAAGGCCGTCTCCTCGCCGCAGATGTACGCGCCTGCGCCCAGGCGGACTTCGATGTCGAAGTGTTCGCCGAGGTAACCCGCCGCACGGGCTTCGGTCAACGCATTCTCCAACACAGGCAGAATGTACGGATACTCGCCACGCAGGTAAATGTAGCCCTTCGTCGCGCCGATGGCGTGGGCGGCAATGCACATGCCTTCGATGGTGCGGTGCGGATCGTCCAGTAACAGGATGCGATCCTTGAACGTACCCGGCTCGGACTCATCCGCATTGCAGACGATATATTTTTGGTCGCCGTCCGCCTTGGCTGCCCCCTCCCACTTGACACCCGTCGGAAAGGCTGCGCCACCGCGTCCCACCAATCCCGCAGACTTGACCTCGGCAATCACATCTTCGGGCTTCATGGTCAGCGCTTTTTTCAGCGCGATGTACTCGCCATACTTTGCCAGCGAGGTGGTGCCGTTTCCACAATGTTCGGTCAATAGGCGCAGGCTTCCACCTACAATCGACCTGGGGCGGCCCAATTCGTAGGAACCTGCATCCAGATCGATGTTGGTCTCGGCTTTGTCGTCCACCAACGCAGCAGGGGCCTGTTCACACAATCCCAGGCAGGGACTCCGCTCGATGGTCAGGGACAGGTCGGGGGTCGACTGGCCTGCCTCGATCCCGTGATGCTCGCACAGGTGACGCAGGATATCATCCGCACCTTTGAGTCCGCAGGCAGGGTCTGTACACACGCGGATGATCCGCCTGCCGACAGGCTCGTTATAGAAAAGCGAATAAAACTCGATCACCCCGTGGACATCCGCCAGCGGGACTTCGAGGCTGCGCGCCACTTCGGCGGCAACCTCCTGCGGCAGCCAGCCATAAATGCGCTGGGCCGCATGCAGG
Source organism: Chloroflexota bacterium (assembly GCA_016191845.1). GTDB lineage: Bacteria > Chloroflexota > Anaerolineae > Anaerolineales > Villigracilaceae > JACPVF01. The sequence continues at coordinate 381,400 of JACPVF010000015.1, read as the reverse complement.
GCTGGCAGCAGTCCCGAGCGGCCCAGAGGGATGTATGCTTCAATGGCAGGGTGGAGACGGGTGAGATCGATATCTGACATGTGTACTCCAATAAGGAGAGTATAGACCGAAAATGGAGGGAAGGCAAGAATCAGCACGCCGTCGCAAGGCAGCCTTGCACAGCATCCTCCTTGGAGAAGAACATAAAAAATCCCGCCTCTCTCGAAGCGGGATCCATTCTTTCGCGTTGAGCGCAGTCGAAACGCCCATAATTTGTAAACGCGTCCTTCGACTGCGCCGCTATCGCGACTCAGTCTGACAAATCGTAAACCTATCCCCTGCTCAACATCTCATCCGTCACCTGATCGAGCCTGAGGCTGATCATCTGGCTGGCCGAGTCGCGGCCCATGGTGATGCCGTAGATGACGTCCGCGGCCTGCACGGTGTTGCGGTTGTGAGTAATGATGATGAATTGCGTGTCCTTGCTCAGGTCGATCAGCAAATCGCGGAAGCGGCCCACGTTGGCCTCGTCGAGCATCGCGTCGACTTCGTCCATCACGCAGACAGGCGTGGGCGAAACCTTGAGCAGCGCGAAGACCAGCGCGATGGCGGTCAGGCTGCGTTCGCCGCCCGAGAGCAGCGCCAGTCCCTGTTCGCGGCGGCCTGGCAGGCGCGCCTCGATCTCGATGCCCGTGTCGACCAGATTCTCAGGGTCGGTCAGCGCCAGACGCGCGGAGCCGCCGCCAAACAGGCGCACGAAGGTCTCACGGAACTGCTTGTCCACGGCGTCGAAGGTCTTCGAGAAGGCCTGCTTGGTCAGCTCGTCCAACTCGGCCACCACCACCTTGAGGTCGGCCTGCGCCTTGCGCAAGTCCTCGACCTGGGTCTTCATGAACGTGTAACGTTCCGTCTCAGAATCAAATTCCTTTTTCGCGTCAGGGTTAATGGCGCCCATGCGGCGCAGTTGCGCACGCTGCTGGGTAAGCTGATCTTCCAATTCAAGCGGGAGTTCGGTCACGATCGGCAGTTGCTCGACCATGCCATCCAGCGGCAGCGGCACGGGGCCAGAGACATCGGCAGCATACTCGAACATCACCAGCCCGAAGTCGTCCATGATCTTCTGGCGCAGGTTATCCAGCGCTTCCTGACGGCGGGTCTGGTCAAGCTGCAACTGTCCGAACAGGCGCTCGGTGTTGGCCAGCGCACGCTGCGCAGTGGCCTCAGCCTCCTGCAACTGCGCCTCCTGTTGTTCGGCGGTTTCGAGATCCTTCTCGGCAGGCTCGATGTGAACCATCATCTCTTCGATCTGCCCGTGCAGGCCAGCCTGGCGCTCGTGCAGACTCTTCTCTTCGGCTTCAAGCTCCGTCAGAGACGACTCGATCTCGCCCTGACGCGTGCCCAACTCGGCCTGACGGGAAGTCAGCCGTTCAGCTTCTTTTCTTCTTTCCTCGATGCGCGACCCCACCCCGCTCCTGGATTGCTCGGCCACGGCCACGCGCGTCGTCCAATAAGCGACTTGCTGCTGGAGTTCGTCAAGCGCGACTTCGGCCAACTGGCCCGACAACGCACGGGACGCCTCGACCATGTCAGCGGATTTGCGTTCCAGTTCGACCTGCGAATCGATCAACGTCTGGCGGAAGCTGACCGCTTCCTGGACCTCGGCCTGGACCTGCTCGAGTTGATTGTTCTGCCACTCAAGCTGTCTGCGCGTGGACTCGGCTTCCAGCCCCGCCTGCTGTTCCGTTTCGCGGGCGCCACCCAAACGGACGCGCGTCTCGCGCACTTCGTTCTCAGCCTTCGACAGGTCATGGCGCGACGCGGCCAGTTGATTCGACAGCATCTCCACGTTCTTGTTGGCCTCGTCGAGGCGGGCGCGGAGTCCGCTCAGGGCGGAGTCTAATTCGCGTTTTTGGCGGGGACGGCTCAAGGTCGAGGCGCGGGCGGTCTTGCCCGCCACGATGCGACCGTCGCCGTGGAAAACTTCCCCGCGCAGGGTCACGACGCGCGCCTGGGTCGGCAGCCCCGCAATGAGACGACGCGCCGCCGCACGGTCGCGGACGATCAGCGCCTGGCCGAGCAGCACGCTGACCGCCGCGCGCAATTCCTCGGGCGCGTTGACCAGCTCCGCGGCGATACCGAGGCAATCGGGGTCGTTCGGGCGCGGCAGGGATTGCCCCGCCACGAGCGCTTCCATCGGCAGCAAGGCCGCGCGCCCCGACTCATCCGATTCGAGCAGGCTGAGCGCGTTCTCGCTCTGACCCGCGTCGAGCAGCACGGCATCCACGGCGTCGCCGAGGGCGGCGGCGATGGCGGTTTCCAGCTCGGCGGGGACATCCAGCGCGGCGCTCAGAGCGCCCCGTGCTCCCGTCAATTTGGACTGGCGGGCGGCGTCCAGCAGGAAGCGCGCGCCTTCGGCATACCCTGCCAGCGATTGTTCAGCCTGTTCGAGCACGTCGAGTTGAGCGTGCAGACGCGAGTGATCGGACTCGATGCGCGCGCGGGTATCCAGCGCGTCGCGGCGCTCGAGGTCCATCTCCTCGACGATACGTTTCTTTTCTTCCAGCGTGGATTCGGCCAGCTTCAGCTCGGCATCCGCGCGTTCACGTTTGGCACGCGCCGACTTGAGTTGGTCTTCGGCCTTGCGCGCGGCAGTTTCCGCCGTGGCAATGGCTTGCTTGGTCGAATCGATCTTCTGCCCGAGCGCCTCGATGCGCGCCTTGAGTTCATCCTGGCGGGCCTGGGCGCTGGTGCGCTGCGAGTTGAGCTTGTCGATCTCGCGGCGGGAGGCTTGCAGTTGTCCTTCCAGCGCCTGACGGTCGGTCTGGCGGGTTTGCAGCGCGGATTGCGCGGCGGCTAACTGGCTTTTAGCCTCGTCGTACTCGGCCTGCACGCGGCCCGTCTCCCCTTCGACTTCGGCCAGGCGTTCCTGCGCGACGCGCAGTTCGTCGGCCAAACGTTCCCCGTCAGCCTGGGACGAGCCCTGCGAGGCGGTCAACGCGCGGCGGCGTTCTTCGAGCACGGCCAGTTCGCGGTTGATGGTCTCACGCTGATTGTGCAGTTCGGCCGACTGGCGGTGCCACGCGTTGAGTTGTGCCCGCAGCCCCGTCAGCCGCTCGCGGAAGGTCATGTACTCGGATTGCGCCTGCTGATGCGCCGTGCGCGTCTCGCGCAGACGGGCTTCCTGCTGACGCACGGTCTCGCGGATGTCGGAGAGGTCGCGCTGGGCACGGTGCCAGTGATAACCATACCACTCGCGCAGGATGACCTTCAACGTGGCCTGCGCCTGGGTGTACTCGATGGCGCGGCGCGCCTGACGTTCGAGCGAGCGCAGACGCGGTTCGAGCTCGGCCATGATGTCGAGCACGCGCTCGAGGTTGCGTTCGGTATTTTCGAGGCGTTTGAGCGCCTCCTCGCGGCGGGTGCGGTACAGTCCCACGCCCGCGGCTTCCTCGAACAGACGGCGGCGCTCGTCGGCTTTGAGGGCCAGCGATGCGTCGACCATGCCCTGGCCGAGGATGGTGTAGGTGCGTTCGCTCAGGCCTGCCTGAGCCAGCAACTCGTTGATGTCACGCAGGCGGACGTGCTGTCCGTTGAGCATGTATTCGTTGCGGCCGTCGCGGTAGGCATGACGGGCCAGGGCCACCTCGGAGAAATCGACGGGCAGCCAGTGGTCGGTGTTGTCGAAGGTGATGATGGCCTGGGCCATGCCCGCACGCGGGCGATGTTCGGAGCCCGCGAAGATCATGTCCTCGGTCTTCTTGCCGCGCAGCAGGCCATAGGACTGCTCACCCAGCACCCAACGCAGCGAGTCGGCGATGTTCGACTTGCCCGAGCCGTTTGGCCCCACGATAGCCGTGATACCGCCCGCAAATTCGAATACAGTGCGGGAGGCGAAGGTTTTATAGCCTTGCAGTTCAAGTGATTTTAGACGTAGAGGCATTCACTAATCCAGATGGAGTCAAAGCCTGTGGACTTCGACCAAGAAATGAATTACAACAGATTCAACTTCTTAAGCGCGTCTGCAGCGGCAGCACGTTCGGCAGCCTGTTTGCTCGATCCGCTACCCCTGCCGAGGACCTTGTCACCGATGGACACATCCACTTCGTAGACCTTGGCATGGTCGGGCCCGCTGGAGCCGACCACCTTGTAGCGTGGCGTGCCCATCTTCTCGGCCTGGGTCCATTCCTGGAATTCGCTCTTCGGATCCTCCAGGCCTTCGAGGATCTTCTCGCGCGCCTCGGCCAGCAGCGGATGGACAAATTTCTCCGCCGCCCCGAGGCCTGCCTCCAGGTACAAGGCACCGATGACTGCCTCGAAGGTGGAGCCCAGCAACCCGTCCCGATCGCGGCCGCCCGAGTTGAGTTCCCCGCGTCCCAGACGCATGGCGCGCCCCAGGTCGAACTTGCGGGCGAAGACCGCCAATTGCTCGTTGCAGACATACGCCGAGCGGACCTTGGTCAGGTCGCCTTCGGGCATCTCGGGAAAGCGATGATACACCCAGGCGCCGACCACAAAATCGAGTACGGCGTCACCAAGAAACTCCAGGCGTTCGTTATCCTCCTGAGCATCGACATGCTCGTTGACGTACGAACGATGCGTCAGGGCGCGCGTCAACAACGCCACCTTGGAAACAGGCAAACCCAGCCGTTGGGCCAGGTCCTTCGCGGATTCAATATCCCGCGGCTCAAGATTGGAATTCACGGGAACCTCCCAGGAACTCAGGGAGCGCCAGCACCCCTCCCCTACGTTGAGCGGGTGCTTGCGTTCCATCAGTTCCAATAATGGATTTTGCGTTCCCGATTGTAACTCGAATTATGAAGGGCGGACACAGGGCGGGGATTTTTTAAGATACAATCAGCCGACGCAAGGAGAGCGACATGACCGAAATCAGCAACGAGACCCGCTTTTTGCACGCCATCGAAATGGGACTGGGGGCCTGGCAATGGGGCGACCGAATGATGTGGCAGTACGGAAGTACCCACACCGACGACGACATCCGCAAAGCCTTTGAAGTCTCCCTTCAGGAAGGCATCCGCTTCATCGACACCGCCGAGGTGTACGGCTCGGGACGTTCCGAGCGCATGCTCGGCGAATTTCTGAAACAGACCGACCAGCCTGTGCTGGTGGCGACCAAGTACTTTCCCTGGCGACTCTTCAAGAGCGCCATCCCCAATGCTCTCAAACACAGCCTCGAACGTTTGAACCTCGAATCGGTGGACCTGTACCAGATCCACTGGCCCTCGCCGCTGATGAGCGTGGATAACATGATGGAAGGCATGGTTGTGTGCGTGGAAAAAGGCTGGACGCGCACTGTGGGCGTCTCGAACTTCAACTCGACCCAGATGATGACCGCCTACTCGGCGCTGGCCCGCCATAACATTCCGCTGGCCTCCAACCAGGTCCACTACAGCCTGCTGCACCGCAACGTGGAAAAAGAAGGCCTGTTGGCGCGCTGCAAGGAACTGGGCGTACGCCTGATCGCCTACTCGCCGCTGGAGATGGGTCTGCTCTCGGGAAAATACTCCGCTGAGAACCCGCCCGCGGGCGCGCGCGGTGCGCAGTATGCGTCGATGCTCAAGAAGATCCCGCCGCTGCTTAAGTTGATGACCACCATCGGTCAGGACCACGGCGGCAAGTCCAACGCGCAGGTGGCGCTGAACTGGACCCTCTGCAAGGGCACGCTGCCCATCCCCGGCGCGAAGAACGAATCCCAGGCCCTGCAAAACGCGGGCGCCCTCGGCTGGCGTCTCACCGACGAGGAAGTGGCTCAACTGGACGAGATGAGCGATGAGGTGTTGAAGCCGTAGTTAGCCCAAACAATAAAGAATGGTTATTTTATATGGACGATCTGAAACAACTTGCCAGGTTGATTGACACACGAAATCAAATCGAGCGCGAGATTACAGCATTGATTGGTCGCCCTGCTGCAATTGGGCACATTGGTGAACACATCGCATCCCGAATCTTTAACATTGCGCTTGAGGAATCTGCCTCTCACAAAAGTAGTGATGGATATTTCCGTGACGAACCATTGAAGGGACATACTGTCAATATCAAGTGGTTTGCCTTTCAGGAAGGAATATTGGATATCACGCCTGATTCTCTCCCAGATTATTACCTTGTATTAACTGGGCAGAAATCAGGTGCAATGACATCCCGCGAGCGTGTGCGTCCCTGGACGATTGAAAAGGTTTTTCTCTTTGAGGCACAAACACTTGCCAATGAACTAATACAGACAGGTGTGAAAATGGGAATCGCCACTAGCGTACGGCGGAATTTGTGGGAAAAATCAGAAATCTATCCCACAAGCCACAATATTTTATTTCAGTTATCCCAAGCCCAGCACGATGCATTAGCTCTGTTCGCGAAAAGGTCGCCAGAGTAAAACAACCCTACGTTTCCCTTAAAAAATTCCCGAGCTGATTGACTCGGGAATTTTTCTTTCCTATAATGATGTAAGCGCTTTCAGAAAGCGCTTACATCATGAATACCCCTAACCGTCCCCCTACGATTGCCGATGTCGCCCGCCAGGCGGGTGTTTCGATCGCCACGGTCAGCCGCGTGCTGAATGGCAGCACGCCCGTCGTGGGCGAGACCGCCGAACGCGTGCAGGAAGCCATCCGCGCGCTGAAGTATGTGCCCCGCACGGCGGCGCGCGTCCTGGCCAGCCGACGGACCAACACCATCGGCCTACTGCTGCCCGAGATCAGCGACGCGTTCTTTTCGCCCATGCTGCGCGGCATCGAAGCCGCCGCCCGCGAGGCAGGTTTCGACCTGCTCATTCACGTCACGGGCGAGCCTTCCAGCGCGTCACGCGCGCATCCGCCGCTCGGCGAACACAACACCGACGGCCTGCTCATCTTCACTGACAGCCTCGAAGCGGACGAGATCGAACGGCTGCACATGCTCGGCCTGCCGTTGGTGCTGATGCATCAATCGGTCGCGGGCTACGAGATTCCCACCATCACCATCGAAAACAAGGACGGCGCCTTCCGCATTGTCGATCATCTGATCAAAGTGCATGGACGGCGCCGCATCGTTTATCTGCGCGGACCCGAGCGCCACGAGGACTCACTCTGGCGCGAGCGCGGCTATTGCGAGGCGCTCGAAGCCAACGGTCTGCCCGTTGACGAAGAGCTGATCCGCGTGGGCGCGTTCGACCGTCAGACCGCCGAGGCAGCCGTCGGGGAGATGATAGCTCGCGGCGTGGATTTCGATGCCGTCTTCAGCGGGGATGATGAATCCGCGCTGGGGGTGTTTACTGCGCTCCAGGCAGCGGGCCGCCGCATCCCCGACGATGTGGCTGTGGTCGGTTTCGACGACGTGCCCTTCGCCCCGTTCCTCGCCCCCGCGCTGACGACCGTCCGCGCGCCCATCGAACAGGTCGGGCGCGAAGCGGTCAGGCAACTGGTTCGTCTGATTCGCGGCGAGCAGGCTGAAGCGTTGACCCTGCTCCCCACCGAGGTGATCGTCCGCAATTCCTGCGGTTGCAAGTGAAAGGAGGTTCGCCGCCTCATTGTCCCTGCCTCAAGGCTGATGTTTCCCAACCATATCAAAAGGAGTGACGGAAGATGAAAAAACTTTTCTCGCTGTTGAGCATCCTGATGATCGCAAGCTTGCTGCTCTCGGCCTGTGGCACGCAGGCGCCTGCCAGCTCAGAACCGAAGGTCCTGCGGGTGTGGATCCAGTGGGGCGACAACCCCCAGCAGATCCAGACCCTGTTCGACAAGTACACCGCTGAAACGGGCATCAAGGTCGAAGTGACCGCCCCGCTCGAAGTGGACAAGATCCTGCCCGCGCTGACAGGTTCCGAGCCGCCCGACATCCTCGTGCTGAGCGGCGGCGACCTGGTCAAATCGTACTACAAGGAAGGCCTGGTCGATGAGCTGAGTCCTGCGATCAAAAGCGGCAGCATTGACCTGACCGATTTCTTCGATGCGCCCCTGCAGCAGTGCAAGATGGGCGACAAGATCCTATGCCTGCCCTGGGGTTCGGACATGTACGCCCTGTTCTGGAACAAGGACCTCTTCGAAGCGGCTGGTCTCGACCCCAACACCCCGCCCGCCACGATGGAGCAACTGGCCGAATTCTCCGACAAGCTGACCAAGGTCAACCCTGACGGCACGCTCGAACAGATCGGCTTCCTGCCCGATCAGGGCTGGGGTCACAGCGAGCTGTACACCAACATGTTCGGCGGCTTCTGGTACAACGAGGACGGCACGAAGATCACCGCCAACACGCAGCCCGTCATCGACGCGCTGAAATGGGAGCAGCAGTTCTACACCAAATACGGCGTGGACAATGTGATGGCCTTCTCGTCGGGCTGGGCCGACGCCTACATGTCTGGCGATTATCCGTTCTACACGGGCAAGCTGGCCATGTATGTGGACGGCGAATGGATGACGGGCCCGAACTTCATCAGCAAGTTCAAGCCCGAGGCCAGCTACGGCGTGGCCGCCTTCCCGCCGCCCGCGGACCATCCCGAGCGCGCCAACACGGGCGTTGCCTCTGGCACGGTGGCGGTCATTCCCAGCGGCGCAGCAGACAAGGAAGCGTCCGCCAAGCTGCTGGCGTGGATGATGTCGCCTGCCATCGTGGCCGAGGAGTTCTGCTTCAACGCCAACCTGCCCACCAGCAAGAAGGCCGCTGAAGATCCATGCTTCACCAGCAATCCCAAGTTCAAGGTCTTCATGGACCTGATGGCCAACCCGAATGCCAAGGTCGTGGTCACCACGCCCATCTCGCTGGAGTTCAACGACGCCTGGACTTTGCTCGAAGAGCAGGTGTTGCACACGGGCGCCGACCCGCAGCCGCTGCTCGAAAAACTGCAAGCTGATTTCGAGCCGAAGCTGGCTGAGTCGCTCAAGTAATATTTTGTTGGGGCACGGCAGAACGGTCATTCAATAGAACTGGAATGACCCGCCGTGCCCCTACCGTAAGACGAAAAGAGGAAGCGATGGATGAACTGCGCATGACGGATCAAAAAATTTGGCCGCCCAGATTCAGGAAATGGAGCCGACGCGAACGCGACAACTTCAAGATCGGCATGTTGTTCCTGCTGCCGTGGACGATCGGCTTCCTGGTTTTTACCCTGTACCCGATGCTGGCCTCGCTGGTGTACAGCTTTGCCGTCTATCATGCGCGTCAGCCGCTCGAATGGGTGGGATTGAAGAACTACATCGATCTTTTCCAAGATGATTTATTCTGGACCGCCCTTTACAACACGCTCTACATGGTGGTGATCGGCGTCCCGCTGACTTTATTAGCCTCCTTTTTTTGCGCCATCCTGCTCAACCTCAAGGTGCGTGGACAAGCCTTCTACCGTGTTGTGTACTTCCTGCCGTCCATCGTACCGACCGTGGCCAGCACCATCCTGTGGCTGTGGATCCTCAACCCGCAGGCGGGCATCCTCAACACCGTGCTGGGTTACATCGGCATCCACGGCCCGAACTGGATGAGCAACCCCGCCTGGTCCAAGCCTGGGCTGATCATGCTGGGATTATGGGGTATGGGAAACACCATCATCATCTATCTCTCGGGGTTGCAGGATGTGTCGGTCAGTCTGCTGGAAGCCGCCGAACTGGACGGGGCCAACTGGTGGCAGCGCCTGTGGCATGTCACCGTGCCGATGGTCTCACCCATCACGCTCTTCAACCTCATCACGGGTGTGATCGCCATGTTCCAATATTTTGCGCAGGCTTACGTCTTCCGCGGATTCCAGAACCTGGGCTATCCGCTGAACTCGACCTTGTTCTACAGCGTGCTGCTCTACCAGAACGCCTTCCAATGGCTCAAGATGGGATATGCCTCGGCCATGGCCTGGGTGTTGTTCATCATCATCCTGGTCTGCACCTTGTTGCTGCTGAAAATCAGCGACAAGTTCACCTACTACGCGGGGTAAACCATGACCACGATCCCCGCTCAATACCCCGACCCGCGCCTCACGCAGACCGAAGAGTCCCGTCAGCGCGCGCGCAGGAAAAACGTGCGTAATTTCTTCAAATCGTTATTCAGTCATGCGCTCATCAGCTTCTTTGGACTTTTCTTCCTGGTGCCGTTCCTGTGGATGCTCATCACGGCCTTCAAATCCAACGAGGACGTGTTCCACACGCCGCCGCGCTGGCTGCCGTACGACAACGTCCGCGTGGAGGTCAACGGGCAGGAATTGCCTTTATATAACGTGATCACCCCTCAGGGCGAAAAACAACTGGCGGCGGTCAAGATCGTCGAGGGGGTGGGGACCTTCGTCGACCCGCAGCATCCTGATCGGGTCGTGGAATATGAGATCCAGCAGGGCGAGACCAAGATCGCCACGCCTGTAATGCACGTCAGCTTCCGCTGGCAGAACTTCCCTGATGCGATGAACCGTGCCAGCCGCCCAAGCGTGGACGCCAGCTTCTGGGTGTATTTCAAGAACAGCCTGATCATCGCCTTCTTCACCATCGTCGGTACGTTGCTTTCGAACGCGCCGGTGGCCTACGCCTTTGCGCGCTTGAAATTCCCTGGCCGCGACATTCTGTTCGTGATCGTGCTGGCCACCATGATGCTACCGTATCAGGTCACGATGATCCCGCTGTACCTGTTCTTCAACAACTTCCTGCACTGGGGCGACACCTTCCTGCCCATTATCGTACCCGCCTTCTTCGCCAACGCCTACGATGTATTCCTGCTGCGACAGTTCTTCCGAACCATCCCCGAAGAGATGTGCGATGCCGCCCGCGTGGACGGCGCTTCGGAATGGCAGATCTTTACCCAGTTGGTGATTCCCCTTTCGGTGCCTGTACTGGCCACCGTCACGGTCTTCACTTTCCTGTGGGCGTGGAACGACTTCACGGGTCCACTGCTCTTCCTCACCAGCCCGAAGAATTTCACCATGGCACTTGGCTTGCAGGATTTCCAGAGTCAGCGTACCCTTGTGTGGAATCAGCTCATGGCCGCGGCCACCGTCTTCACGATCCCGATCGTGGTAGCCTTCTTCTTTGCGCAGAAGACCTTCATCCAGGGCATCAAGTTGACGGGCTCGAAGGAATGAGCGATCAATCCAATCATTGAGGTTTCACATAGGATGAACACGTACTCTTTTCCCCCCAAATTCTTGTGGGGTGCGGCGACAGCCGCCTATCAGGTGGAAGGCGGATGGGATGCGGACGGCAAGGGCGAGTCGATCTGGGACCGTTTCAGCCACACGCCAGGCAAGATCACCAACGGCGATACGGGCGACGTGGCCTGCGATCATTACCACCGCTACGAGGAGGATATCGCGCTCATGCGCCAGCTTGGCCTCAAGGCTTATCGCTTCTCGGTCTCGTGGCCGCGCGTGCTCCCGCATGGACGGGGCCGCATCAACCCGCAGGGACTCGACTTCTACGACCGCCTGGTCGATTCGCTGTGCGCCGCCAACATCGAGCCGTTCCTGACGCTCTATCATTGGGACCTGCCGCAGACATTCCAGGACGAGGGTGGCTGGACCAACCGCAATCTGAGCTACGCATTTGCCGATTACGCCGCACTGATGGTCAAGCGCTTCGGCGACCGCGTGAAGAACTGGACCACCTTCAACGAACCCGGCGTGGTGGCGTTCGCAGGCAATCACTGGGGCGGACATGCGCCCGGCATCCAGAATCAGAAGGCTGCCTACCAGGTGGCGCATCATCTTATGCTGGCGCATGGACTGGCGACACAGGCCATCCGCGGGGCAGATCCGAGCGCCAAGGTCGGCATCGTGCTGAACCTGTGGCCTGCCGAGCCTGAGACCCACTCGCCCGAAGACGCCGTCGCCGCTCAGTCCACCTGGGATCAGCAGGAAACCCTCTTCCTCGACCCGATCTTCAAGGGTCACTATCCCCTCTCTGTCTACAACACAGTGGGCGATGACATGCCTGCCATCCACGATGGCGATCTGGCGTTGATCTCGCAAAAGCTGGATTTTCTCGGCATTAATTATTATTCGCGTCACCTGGTCAACGCCGGTGGACGTGTCGAACGCGTTCCGGGCGCGGAATACACCGAAATGGGCTGGGAGGTCCATGCGCCTGCCATGCGCCGCCTGCTGGTACAGATCAGCCGTGAATACGACCTGCCGCCGCTCTATATCACCGAGAACGGCGCCGCCTTTGCAGATGAGGTCAGCGCCGACGGACAGGTCCACGACCCGCGCCGCCTCGACTATCTCAAACAGCATTTCATCCAGGCGCGCCTCGCCATGCAGGACGGTGTGGACCTGCGCGGATACTTCGTCTGGTCACTGCTCGACAACTTCGAGTGGAGTCACGGCTTCACCAAACGCTTTGGCCTGATCCGCGTGGATTACGACACCCTCCAGCGCACGGTCAAGGATTCGGGCAAGTGGTATGCCGAGGTCATCCGCAAGAATCAAGTTGAGGAATAAGAGGAGACAGCCATGACAGAGAAACTGTACGGCGGCATCGAAGCAGGCGGCACCAAGTTCGTCTGCATGATCGCCAGCAGCCCCGAGCAGGTCGTGGACGAGGTCCGCTTCCCCACCACCACACCCGAGGAAACACTCCAGCAGGTGGTGGATTTCTTCGCCCCGCACGTCGACCGCTTGCACGGAATCGGCCTCGGCTCCTTCGGCCCGTTTGACGTCGACCCTGAGTCGCCCACGTTTGGATTCATCACCACCACGCCCAAGCCGCACTGGGGCAACACCGACGTGCTCGGCACCCTGCGCAAGAGTCTGAACCTGCCCTTTGCCGTTGACCTGGACGTAGCTGTGGCTGGGCTGGGCGAGGCCCGCTGGGGCGCCAGCAAAGGTCTGGATCCATCACTCTACATCACGGTCGGGACAGGCATCGGCGCGGGATTCATCATCGGCGGCAGACCCATGCACGGACTGGTCAGCCCCGAGATGGGACACATCTATCCACCCCATGACCGCGATCTCGATCCCTTCGATGGGGCCTGTCCCTATCACGGCGACTGCTTCGAAGGCCTGGCGGCGGGGCCGTCCATCCTGGTACGCTTCGGTCAGCGCGCGGAGACGCTGGCTGCCGACCATCCCTTCTGGGACGTGGAAGCTGGCTATATCGCCTACGCGCTGGTCAACTACATTTTGACGCTGACACCGAGGAAGATCATCATCGGCGGCGGCGTGATGCAGAACGAATTCATGTTCCCCAAGATCAGGGCCAAAGTTCAGGATCTGCTGAAGGGCTACGTCAACCATCCTGCCATCCTGAAGGACATCGACTCGTACATCGTCCCGCCCGCGCTGGGCAACCGCGCAGGCGTCCTGGGCTCCATCGCGCTCATCATGAACGCAGACAAAACCAAATGAAGATCATCCCCCTCACGCCCGCTGACGAACACCTCATTCAACAGGCCGCACAACTGATCGTGGACGCCTTCCGCGAGCACTGGCCCGACGCCTGGCCCACCTTTGAGGACGGCCTGACCGAGGTCCGCGAGATGCTCTCGGCCGACCGCATCTGCCGCGCCGCCGTGGGCGAGGATGGGACTCTGCTGGGCGTGATCGGCGGGATCCCCGAGTATGACGGTCACGTCTGGGAATTACATCCACTGGCGGTACAACCGACCCTCCAGAAACAGGGCATCGGCCGCGCGCTGGTCGAGGACTTTGAAGAACAGGTCCGCCAGCGCGGCGGCCTGACCATCACCCTCGGCTCGGATGACGAAGACGGCATGACCTCGCTGGCGAATGTGGATTTGTACGAGAATCTTTGGGAACAGATTCGAAACATCCGCAACCTGAAAGGCCATCCCTTCGAGTTCTATCAGAAGATGGGCTTCGTCATCACGGGCGTCGTGCCCGATGCGAATGGCAGGGGAAAACCCGATATCTACATGTCGAAGAGAGTCAATTAGATGTATCACAATCAACGCTGGACACCCGCCAAGATCAAGGCGCGGCTGGAACTCATCGCACCGCTGGTTCACATCAAACGCAAGGCCCTGCCCTCCTTCCGCTATCTCGGGCTGACGGGTCCCACCGCGTCCGCGCCCATCCAGGCCGACGTGGACGACGCGCAATGGCAGGAGATCGATGCCAACGAGTATTGGGGCTCATGGATGCAGGATTTCGTCCTGCGCACAAAGTTTCTCGTACCCGAGTACATGGATGTTTCGCAGCCGATTGCGCTCCACCTGCCGCTCGGCGAAGCGGGGGATTTTTCGCATCCCGAGGCGCTGGCCTACGTGGACGGCGCTCCCTATGCCGCCTGCGACCGCCATCATCAGGAGTTTTTACTCAAGCCCGAGTGGTGCAACGGGCAGGAGCACGTCCTGGCCCTGCACGGCTGGACGGGACTGGGCGGCGTGGAACGCGGCGATTTCTTCACCAAACTCTATATGCGACCATGTGCCGTGGTGCAGATCCACCAGCCCACGCGCGATTTCATCGCCCTGGCCCGCACCGCGCTGGATACGGCCAACAGCCTCGACGAGAATCAGCCCGCCAAACATCATCTGCTCAATGCGCTGAACGAGGCCTTCAACATCCTCGACACGCGCGCCCCACTCGGTGATGAGGCTTTCTACGCCAGCGTGGAACCTGCCTTGCAGGCACTCAAAGCGGGCCTTGAAAAAGCGGGTGCCCCGCTGGACGTGGTCATCCATGCCACGGGCCATGCCCACATCGACGTGGCCTGGCTATGGACTCTCGGCCAGACCCGCCGCAAGTCGGAGCGCACCTTCCACACCGTGCTGCGTCTGATGGAACAATTCCCCGATTACCACTTCTCGCAGAGTCAGCCACAGTTGTATCAGTTTATGAAGGAAGACCAGCCTGCGTTATTCGAGGCTATCCAGCAAAAGGTCAGGGAAGGCCGCTGGGAGCCGATGGGCGGCATGTGGGTCGAAGCGGATTGCAACCTGAGCGGCGCCGAGTCGCTGGCGCGGCAGTTCCTGCTCGGGCGCACCTTCTTCCGTGAGCATTTCGGCCAGGAGGCCGAAACACCCGTGCTGTGGCTGCCCGATGTCTTCGGCTATGCCTGGGCGTTGCCGCAGCTGATCCAGCAGGCGGGCCTGAGCTATTTCATGACCATCAAGATCGGCTGGAGCCAGTACAACCGCCTGCCTTACGACACCTTCCTCTGGCAGGGCGTCGACGGCACGCAGATCCTGACGCACTTCAGCACGGTCAAGGAAGTCGGCAGTCCCTTCGCCAGCACCTACAACTCGATGGCCAACGTCACCGAGGCGCTCGGCGCCTGGCAGAACTTCCAGCAAAAGGAATTGCAAAATGATTTGCTGATGGCCTATGGCTTCGGCGATGGCGGCGGCGGCCCCACGCGCGAGATGCTCGAAAACATCGAAGCCATGCAACACTTCCCCGCCCTGCCGCAGGTCAAGCAATCCAGCGTGAAAGAGTTCTTCGAGTCCATCGCGCCGCTCAGCGACGACAAGATGATGCCCGTCTGGAACGGCGAACTGTATCTAGAATATCATCGCGGCACCTACACCACACAGGCCCGCAACAAACGCGCCAACCGCAAGAGCGAATTCCTGTTGCACGACGCCGAGTTCATCTCCGCCTACGCCTCGCTCTTTACCAATTACCAATACCCCGTTTCCAAATTCAGCGACGCCTGGCGCACCATCTGCCTCAACCAGTTCCACGACATCATCCCAGGTTCGAGCATCGGCCCCGTCTACGAGGAGTCACAGACGCAGTATGCCGAGCTGACGACGAACGTGACCCAACTCCGCGACAAGGCGCTGGAAACCATTGCCCAACATTTAGATGGGGATGTGCTGCTGGTCAACCCGACTTCGTTTACGCAACGGACTTTGGTCTTCATCCCAGGCGATGCCTCGGCCCTCACCCGCGACGGGCAGCCTGTCCCCGTTCAAGTAACGGACTCTGGCCTGTGGGCCGATGCGGGCGAACTGCCGCCCTATAGCATCACGACGCTGAGTATCACGGATCAGGTTCCAGGTTCCATGCCACCCACGGTCAACGGTCAACCATCCACGGTCGTTCTTGAAAATGATTTCATCCGCGCCGAGTTCAACGCCGACGGCGACATCACCCGCCTCTTTGACAAGCAGGCTCAGCGCGAAGCGCTGGCCCCCGACTCGCTGGCCAATCAATTCCAACTCTTCGAAGACCGCCCGATGAACTTCGACGCCTGGGACATCGACGCCTACTACGATGACCGCGTCTGGCTGGCTGACCCCGCCTTGTCCATCACGTGGATCGAGCGCGGGCCGCTGCGTCAGACGATCGAGATCAGGCGCAAGGCTCTGCACAGCGAGATCGTCCAGCGAATTTCGTTGAACCATCATTCGCCGCGCCTCGATTTCGACACCACCGTCCAGTGGATGGAACGCAATACCATGCTCAAGGTGGCCTTCCCCGTGAACGTGCTGGCCCCACAGGCTACCTATGAAATTCAATGGGGCAACGTCCAGCGCCCGACCCATCGCAACACCAGTTGGGACTGGGGCCGCTTCGAGACCTGCGCTCACAAGTGGGTCGATCTCTCGGAAGGCGGCTACGGCGTGAGCCTGCTCAACGACTGCAAGTACGGACATGACATCCACGACAACGTGATGCGTCTCACCCTGCTGCGCTCCCCCACCCTGCCCGACCCGATGGCGGACTTCGGCGAGCATCATTTCACGTACAGCCTGTTGCCGCACCTCGGCACGTGGGGCGAAGAGACGCAGAGAGAGGCTTATCTATTGAATGACCCGATCATCGTCTATCAGAGGAAAGAAGAACCCTTCGACAATGCTCAGGGCAAGCGAGGAAAGAATCTATCTACTACTTTCCACTCTCTGCTCTCTTGCTCTTCGCCCAACGTCATCATCGAGACGGTCAAACGCGCTGAAGACGGAGACGGGATCATCGTCCGCTTGTATGAAAGCCAGCGCAAACGGGGACAGGTTCAGGTCAAGTTTGGGCGGGAGGTGGAGTCAGCCTGGGTCACGAATCTGCTCGAAGAGAACGAGTCCGCTTTGAGCGTGGACGGGGCTTCGGTCCCGTTGAACCTGCGGCCGTATCAGATCGTGACGATGCGAGTCCGATTCAAATGATGACCAGCGAGCAGGAATTCCTGGCTTTCATGGAAGGCCACGGCTTCGCCTGTCAGCGGCTGGAGCATCCTGCCGTGTTCACCTGCGCCGAAGCGGATTTGCATCATGCGGGCGTCGAGGCGGTCAGCACCAAGAACCTGTTCCTGTGCGACAAAAAGGCGCGGCGCTTCTTCCTGGCCGTGACGGCCTGTGAGAAGACGGTGAAGCTGGATGATCTCGCAGTGCAGTTGGGCGTCTCGCATCTGCGCTTCGGCTCAGAGGAAACCCTGCTGCGCCTGCTGGGTGTGACGCGCGGCTCGGTGACCATGATGGGGCTGGCCAATGACACGGCACATCAGGTCGAGTTGTGGATCGACGCCGAGATCTGGCAGGGTGAACATTTTTTGAGTCATCCGCTGGTCAACACGGCCACACTGGTATTGAGCAAAGCCGAGTTGGAACGCTTCTTTGAGGTTACGGGGCACGCTCCTCACTTCTTCAACAACAAAGGAGATCAGGCATGAAAATTGCTTTTGCAGGAACTGGTGGAATCAACAAGGTCCATGCCCGCGCCGCCCAAAGCCTGGGGCTGGACCTGGTCGCGGCGGTCAACCATCAACCCGAGTCGATGGCTGAGTTTGGCAAAGAGTTTGGAATCACACGGCAGTACGAGACGGTCGAGGCCATGCTCAAGGACGGCGGCGTGGATGCGCTGGTGGTCAGCACGCCAAACTATCTGCACGCGTCACAGACCATCGCCGCGCTCGAAGCGGGCGTGCATGTGATGGTCGAGAAGCCGATGGCGATGGACGCGCACGAAGCCGAGCAGATGTGCGCCGCAGCGGATAAATCGGGCAAGTTGTTGATGGTGGCGCACTGCTGGCGCTTCCATCCCGAGGTGCAATGGCTGCGCGGACAGGCCGCTCAACTGGGGCAGATCATTCGTACCAAGGCCTACAGCGTGCACGTCAACTGGGGACCTTCGGGCTGGTTCGCGCAGAAGCAATACGCGGGCGGCGGCGCAATGGCCGACATGGGCGTCCACGCGCTGGATACCACACGCTACCTGCTCGGCGACCCGCAACCTGTCTCCGTATACGCGAAGATCGGCATCTACTACAAAGACTCCGATGTGGACGACACGGGCGTGATCCTCGTCAACTGGGATAACGGCGTGACATCCTACATCGAGACGGGCTGGTGGCAGCCACATTCGGACAGCCCCGAGGCGGGCGCGCAATTGTACGGTCTGAACGGATTCGGCGAGGTCTTCCCCACCCGCCTCGAAATCCCGAACGCCGAGGAGAACAAGATCGATCTGATCGAACCCGATGCGGCGGTCAAGGAAGCCCACTACTCGCAGCGCATGTACACTGACCAGCTGAAATACTTTGTCGAATGCGTCGAGCGGAATCAAACGCCCGTCCCTGGCGGGCTGGAAGGCTGGACCAACATGAAGGTGGTGGATGCGGCTTACGAGTCCAGCCGCACGGGCAGGGTCGTGGAGATTCAATAGCTCATGCGCCTGGCTGTCCTCGCCGACGTTCACGGAAACCTCCCTGCCCTCGAAGCGGCCCTCGCGGAGATCGAGCGGGATGCCGTCGATGGCATCCTCGTCGCGGGCGACATGGTGGCGGGGCCCAACTCCGTCGAGGTGCTGCGATGTCTGCGCGCGTTGGGCGCGTCGATGATCCGCGGCAACAACGAGAACTATCTGCTGCGCTTTGCCAACGGGGACGCGCCCGACTGGCAGCATCACGCCCGTCAATGGGCCTTCATGCGCTGGAACTACCAGCAAATGGATTCGGACTCCCTGACCTTTATCCGCGACCTGCCCGAACAGCGGACCCTCACCTTCGACGGCGCGGACCCGATCCGCATGGTACACGGTTCGCCGCGCAACGTCTCGGAGCTGGTCTACCCCGACCAGGATATGTCCCGCCTGGAGGTCGCGCTGGAGATGGTCTCCGAACCCGTCCTGATCTTCGGCCATACTCACGTCTCCTGGCAATTGCGCCTAGACGGACGGCTGGCTCTCAACCCAGGCTCGGTGTGCGGCACGTTCAACGGCCAGACAGGCGGCAGCTACGCCATCCTCACCTGGGACGGCGTGCGCTGGGACGCCGAACTGCGCGAGCTGCACTATGATTTATCCCTGATCCGCCAGGCCTTCGAGCAGACAGGTCTGCTGGCGGCCAGCGGACCCATCGGCGAATGCTGGCTGCACGACCTCGAACACGGCGTCAACACCCTGCCGCGCTTCGTCGACTTTGCCTATGAACAGTCCGCCCAGGCGGGCCACGCCGACCTGCCCTATGTCCCCGACGAAATCTGGGATGCGTCATACGAATTATTCAAAATCGAGTTATCGAAAGGAAATATCATCTCATGAAGATCACAGTCATTGGCGGCGGTTCGACGTATACGCCCGAATTGGTCAACGGATTTTTAGCCCGTGTGGAAAGCCTCCCGCTCAAGGAACTCTGGTTGATGGACATCGACCCCGAGCGGCTGGAAGTCGTCGGCGGGTTCGCGCAGCGCATGGTCAAGGCCAAAGGTGAGCCGTTCAAAGTGGTGCTATCCACGAATCAGCGCGAGGCCATCGCAGGCGCGTCGTATGTCACCACGCAGTTGCGGGTCGGCATGATGCCCGCGCGGCGCGGGGACGAGTACCTCGGTCTGCGCCACGGGCTGATCGGCCAGGAGACCACGGGCGTGGGAGGCATGGCCAAGGCCCTGCGCACCATCCCCGTCATCCTCGGCATCGCAAAGGACATCCGCGAAGTGGCACCTGGGGCGCTGCTGGCCAACTTCACCAACCCCGCGGGACTGGTCACCGAAGCACTGACTCGCTACGCGGCGGACGTCCCTGCGGTGGGCGTGTGCAACGTGGGCATCACCACCAAGATGGGCATCCTCGAAAAGCTGGAAGCCGCCACAGGTTCGCACGTGGACGAGAGCCGCGCCATCCTCAACACGCTCGGCCTCAACCACCTGACCTGGCACCGCGGCTTCACCATCGACGGCGAGGAAATGTGGCCGTTGATCTTCCCCGCCTTCGTCGAGTCGCTCAAGGAAGAGGAACATCCCGAGTGGGACCTGCGGACCATCGAATCGCTGGGTATGATCCCCAACTACTACCTGCAATATTTCTACTACACCGACAAAAAGTTCGAGGCTCAAAAGAAGTGGCCGCCCTCGCGCGCCGAAGAGGTCATGGCCATCGAGAAGGACCTGCTGCGCGAATACGCCGACCCCGCCCTGACCGAACCGCCCGCCGACCTGATGAAGCGCGGCGGCGCCTACTACTCCACGCTGGCCACGCAGTTGATCAACTCGCATTACAACGACCTCGGACAGGTACACGTGGTCAATGTCCGCAACAACGGCGCGGTCAAAGACTGGCCCGCCGACTGGGTGCTGGAGCTGCCTGCCAAAGTGGACAGGCAGGGCGTCCACCCGCTGCCCTCCGAACCGCTGCCGCCCGCCTGCTTCGGGCTGATCTCGCAGGTCAAGATGTACGAGATCCTGACCGTCAAGGCGGCCGTACATGGCGACCGCAACGCCATGTACCAGGCGCTGCTGACGAATCCGCTCGGTCCCAGCGCGGATAAGGTCCAGGCCGTGATGGATGACATGCTGGAAACGAACAGGCAGTGGCTGCCGCAATTCAATTAACACAACATTTCGCGCTGAGCGGTAGTCGAAGCGCACGTTTTCAGCAAACACTGCGTCTACCCTTCGGGCACAATGTCGACTACGGCCTTCGACGAACGCTCAGGCCTCCGCTCAACACGAAGATATCATTACAAAGGACTCGCCATGACTCCCAATCCCTTCCTCGCCAAACTCGGCTTCTCCGCCAATGACCGCGTCGTGGTCACCCACGCCGATGACGTGGGCATGTGTCACGCCACCATCCAGGCTTATGAAAACCTGTTCAATTTCGGCACGCTGACCTCGGGCGCGGTGATGGTGCCGTGTCCGTGGTTCCCTGCCGCAGCGGACCTTCAGCGCCACATCCCCAGCGCGGACCTGGGCGTGCACCTCGTCCTCACCAGCGAGTGGCAGTTCTATCGCTGGCGTCCGATCACGGGGCGGTTAACGGAATCCACTCTGGTGGACAGTGAAGGCTATTTTCCCCGCACCGATGCTGAGGTCCAGGAGAAGGGCGATCCCGACGAGGCGCTGGTCGAGCTCGAAGCGCAGATCCAGCGCGCGCTGGCCTTCGGCCTCGACCTCACGCATGCCGACATGCACATGGGCGCGGTGGCGCATCCCAAGTTCATCGCGGGCTACATCCAGTTGATCAGCAAGTACAAGCTGCCGCCGCTCATCCCACACGGCGACCGTGAGACGTACGCCACCTTTGGCGTGGACGAGGACACCTTCGAAATGGTCAAGGCCATGACCGATTACCTCGAATCGCAAGGCGTGCCCATGCAGGACTTTGCCACGGGCCTGCCCCTCGATGACCCGCGCGACCAGTTGAACGTGGCCAAACGCATGGTCAGCGAGTTGAAGCCTGGCATCACGCACTTCCTGCTGCACCCCTCAGTGGATACGCCCGAGCTGCGCGCCATCACACCCGACTGGCCATGCCGCGTGGAGAATTACAAGGTCTTCCTGAGCGACGAGTTCAAGAAGCATCTCGAAAAGGAAGATATCAAACTGGTGGGCTATCGCGCTATCCGCGATGCCATGCGCAACGTATAATTCACCCAGACACAACACACCCCGCACATGGGGGAATCACCCTCGAACGGAGCTGAACATGGAAAAGAACAAACTACCGTTTTCGCGCATTGCCCTGTACTCCAGCGCATCAGCGGGACTGAACATCCTCGGCATCACCATCAGCACCTGGCTTCTATATTTCTACGCGCCCCCGCCCGACTCGGGCCGCCCCACCTACATCCCCGCCGCCATGATGGGCGTGCTGTTGCTCATCGCCAGCATCTGGGACGCAGCCATCGACCCGTTCATCGGTCATTGGAGCGACACCCTGCGCTCACGCTGGGGACGCCGCAAACCGTTCATGGCGATCGCGGCACCGTTCGTGCTGTTGGGCGCCGTGCTGCTGTGGCTGCCGCCCACCAAGGACAACATCGGACTGAATGGCCTGTACTTCATGGTCATCATCCTGATCTACCACACCAGCTTCAGCCTGGTCGGGATTCCGTACGACGCCACCCTGCCCGAGATGGCCCCCGAGACTCATGCCCGCGTGGGCTTGAGCTTCTGGAAGAATGTCTTCGGCATTCTGGGGGTGTTGATCGGCTCCCTGGTGGCGGCTCCGCTCTTCGAGAGCGTGGGCGCTGTGGCCATGGGCGGCATCGTCGGCTGGGTGGGCGTGATGACCATTTACGGCACCCTGTTCGGGTTGGAAGAAACCAACCGTCCCGTGGGCGAGCCGATGAAAGCCATGGAGGGATTGAAAGCCACCTTCCAGAACCAACAGTTCCTGATCCTGTTCTTTTCCACCCTGTGCGTGCACATCGCTTATCAGATGGTGTTGGCCAACTTCCCCTATTTCATCACTTTGGTTGTTCATGGGACCGAAGGGGAAGTGGGTATCTATCAGGGTGTGCTGATCATCTTCATGGCGCTGACGGGCATCGCCTGGACACAGTTCAGCCGCAAGCACAGCCAGAAGACCCTGCTCAACATCAGCCTGATCCTGCTGGGCGTGGCCTTTGCATTCGGCTTCTTCGTCGGCAGGCTGCCTGGCATCCCGCTGCTGGTACAGGTCTACACGTTGATTGCCCTGATCGGCGCATCGCTGGGCGGCTACCTGATCCTGATCTATGCCATGATGGGCAACATGGTCGACTATGACGAGATGCTGACCAAACGCCGCCGCGAGGCCATTTACTACGGGACGTTTTCCTTCGCCATTGGACTGGGTACCGCGGTCGGGACCCTGATCCTGCCCCTGCTTCTGGAGAATTTCGGCTTCACCCAGGCCAATCCGCTCGGCGTGCAACTGGCCTTCCCTGTGATGGCCCTGTTCACCTTTGCGGGATATTTCCTCTTCCAGAAGTATCGCGTGGGAGACACGCCTGAAGAGACGCGCCAGAACCTGAACCTGCCGCTCGAGGTCGTCGATGATGACTGATACCAGTCTGCGCGCTGGCGTGGTGCGCAACCTCATCACCCCGCCAAAGGGCATTTACCTCATCGGTTATGGCGACCGCACCAAGGGCAACGTCGGCGTGCACGATGAGCTGACCGCCACCGCCCTGGTTCTCGATGACGGCTCGACCCGTCTGGCCGTGGTGGCGCTGGACATGCTGACCATCAACGAGTTCATCGTGGACCGCGTCCGCGCGCGCCTGGCAGGGACCGAGGTGCTGCTGTGCTGCTCGCACACGCACTCGGGCCCCATCGCCTACGCGGACGAAAAATCCTCGCGGCTGAACCGCACCTACATCGACCTGCTGGTCGAACGCATCGTGGATGCCGTGCAGCGCGCGCAATCCCATCTCCAGCCCGCTCGCCTGGAATATTCCCTGGGCGAGGGCTCAGTGGGCATCAACCGCCGCGAACGCCTGCCCGATGGCCGCATGGAGATCGGACGCAACCCCGATGGTCCGCGCGACAAGTCGGTGCAGGTATTGAGTGTGATGGCTGAAACAGGTCGATTGGCGACAGTGGTTAACTATGCCTGCCATGGCACCGTGCTCGGACCCGATAATCTGCTGGTCTCCGCCGACTGGATCGGTGTGATGCGCCAGAAGGTGGAATCCGAACTGGGCGGGCTGGCACTCTTCCTGCAGGGAGCCACCGCCAACATCAACCCCGACATGTACTGGGGCGACTCGCAGGTCTTCGAGAAGGTGACGGAACAGGGCCTGAGTGTGGCCGACTCCGTTTTGACGGCGGTCCGCAGCGGGTCCGAGGCGATGAACAGCACTCCCATCCATGTGGAGCGCACGCAAGCTTGGATGCCGACCGAGACGCAGGCCAGCACGCCTCGTCCACCCAAGAATTACACCGCGCCGTTGTTGGCCATGGCGCATCTGCCTGGCTTCATGGCAGTCTTCGCCGACATGCTGCTCGATCAACGCTATCCGTGGAAGCCCGTCATCGAGGCCAGGAATGGATATTGGTCCGTGCCGATGCGGGTCAGCGCTGTGAAGATCGGCGACCTGGCGTTGGTCACTTTTGGCGCCGAGACCTTCACCGAGATCGGCATGAAGCTCAAGGCGGCCTCGCCTGCCAAACACACGCTGTTCGCCAGCATCAGCGACGGCAGCATCAGCTATCTGCATACCGCCGAGTCACACGCTGAGGGCGGCTACGAAGTGGACGTGGCTCCGCTGGCCTATCGCTATCCTGGTCGCTTTCAGGCCCAGTGCGAACAGATCGCGCTGGATACCACTCAGGACATGTTAAAGAAGCTGTGGAGTTGAGATGACCCCCGAAGGCGCCACCAACACCAAGACCCGCATGATGTACTCCCTGATGAGTCTGGGAGTGGCTACACCCGTCGAGACCATCTCGGCCTTTGCCCTGTATTACATCGTGGATGTGAAGAACCTGCCTGCCACCTGGTTCGCGAGCTTCTGGTTCTTCTACACCGTTTACAACGCGCTAAACAACCCCGCGCTGGGATATGCCTCCGACCGAACGCGCTCCCGCTGGGGCCGTCGCCGACCGTACATCCTGTTCGGCGGCCTGCCCTATGCATTGACCTTCGCCCTGATCTTCACCACGCCCTTCGACGGGAAGACCAATCCCATCGGGCTGCTGATCTACTTCGGCATCTTCATCGTCATTTGGGAAGGTCTGTACACGGCATTGGCCACGGGCTATTACGGACTGCTGCCCGAGATGTTCGGCACCTACGAAGAACGTACCGATGTGGCGGCGCGCATGAACATCTTTCAGGTCATCGCGCTGATCCTGGCCTCGGTGGTGCCGCCGCTGTTGTGGAACTCCATCGGATGGGCGGGTATGGCCATTTCGCTGGCGGTCATCTCGGTGGTGCCGCTGTACATCGGCTACTCGTCATTGTTCGAGCGCGCGGACCTAAAAACCGATACCAGTTTCCCGTTCTGGCAGGCACTCAAATCCACATTCGTCAACCGCAGTTATCTGACTGCCACAGGCGCGCAGGCCATGCGCTTCGTGGCCACAGGCACGCTGCAAATGGGCATGCCCTTCTATTTGAAGTACAGCCTCAAGGTCAGCGACAGCATGTTCAGCGTGATCTTCGGCATCGCCTTCGCGGTAGCCATGCTATCTCTGTATCCGTGGCGCAACTGGGTGGCCAACAAACTCGACTCGCGCCGCACGCTCATGCTGGCCAACCTGATCATGATCTTCGGCGTCGTCCCACTGGGATTCAGCCCGTCGCTGCCCTTCACGCTGGTGACGGCTGTCATCATCGGCATCGGCCTGGGCGGACTGATCCTGATCGGCGACGTGATCATAGCCGAAGTCATCGACGAGGATGAGGTCAAGACAGGGCATCAACGCGCGGGCATGTTCTTCGGGATGAGCGGCTTCGTCATCACCCTGAGCGGATTGCTGGTCTCTTCGGTCTTCGGGCTGATCATGCCCGCCTTCGGCTACGATACCCTGCTCGATGTCCAGCCTGCCTCGGTGGACATGGGCTTCCGCATCTTCCTGACGGCGCCCACGTCAATCGGCTTTTTGCTGGCCATCTTCCTGCTGTGGCTATACCCGATTCACGGTCCATACCTGCAAAGCATCAAGGATGCGCTGGTCAGGAAACACGCCACTGCAGGTGAATAAATCTTTTCAGGCATAACTCATGAAATATTTTTTGGGAATCGACGTTGGTTCTTCCAAGACACATGCCATCATCGCCGATGAAAGCGGATGCTGTGTCGGCTTTGGCAAGGCCTGGGGTGGGAATCATCAGGGCGTGGGCTATGACGGGCTGGAGAATGTGTTGCGCGAGTCGTTCGGCGGGGCCTGCGAAATGTCAGGCGTGGATGCGGCCGATATCGTGGGAGCAGGCTTCGGCGTAGCGGGGTATGACTTCCCGTCCGACCGTGAACAACACATGCAAGCCATCGCCGCGCTCGGGCTGACCTGTCCGCTGGAGATCGTCAACGATGGCATGAACGGCCTGCTGGCGGGCGCCACGCGTGGGGTGGGGGTCAACGTCACGGCGGGTTCATCCAACAATTGCCGTGGGCGCAACGCGCAGGGCGTGGAAGGCCGCATCGTCGGCAACGGGCCGATGTTCGGCGAATACGGCGGCGCGATGGAGATCACGCTGCGCGCACTACAGATGGTCAATTACGCATGGATCCGCCGTATCCCCCCCACCGCGCTAACGGCGGTCCTGCTCGAAGCCACGGGCGCGAAAGACGAAGCCGACCTGATGGAAGGTCTCTCGAACTCGCAGTATCATCTCTTCCCGTTCATCGCGGTGAAGATCATCGAAGCTGCGCAACAGGGCGACGCCGCCGCACAGGAAATCATCCACTGGGCAGGCGAGGAACTCGGCTGGCTGGCCGTCTCGGTGGCGCGCCAGATCGGCATGGAAAATGACGAGCTGGAGGTCATCCAATCGGGCAGTGTCTTCGAGGCGGGCGAAGCCATCACCGAGCCGATGCGCGCCATCGTCATGCAACACCTGCCGAAAGCAAAGCTCATCCGCCTCGACGGCCCGCCCGTGGTTGGCGCAGTCCTCCTCGGCATGGAACAGGCTGGCTTCGACGGCTACGCCGTCCGCGACGAGATGGTCCGCACTGCAAAGGAGTTGGTCAAATGAAAGTTGGATATGCGCAAGCGGTCATCACACCCAGTTTGGATAAAACTGTCTTTCTGGCAGGCTTCGGCCAGAACCGCCGCGCCGAAACGATTCATGACGATTTATACGTGCGCGCGCTCGCGCTCCAGACCGAAGGCACTACTCTCGTCCTCACCGCGCTCGACCTGATCGGCTTCTTCCGTCACGATGTGTATGAAGTGATCGAGATCCTAAAAGCCTCGGAGACCTTTAGGGTCTTGAAGCCCGAAGTGCTGATCGCCTCGGTCCATCCGCACCACGGCCCCGATACCATGGGCATCTGGGGTCCTGATATGCGTACCCGTGGCGTGGATGAGGACTACATGCGCGGCCTCAAAGATAAGATCGTCGCCGCCATCCTCGCCTCCCTCGCGGACCTCCAGCCGGCCACCGTCAAAATGACCTCCGTCCACGTCCCTGGCCTGGCGAAGAACAATCGCAATCCCGAAATTCTGGACGATGAATTGACCCTGGCACAATTCATCGGTCGGGATGATTCGCCCTTCGTCAGCCTGTTCAACTTCCCCTGTCATCCCGAAGTGCTGTGGGAGCACAACCCGCACATCACCGCCGACTATGTCGGCTATCTGCGCGACGAGGTCCAGCATCAGACGGGCGCACCGTGCATCTTCTTTGCGGGTGACCTGGGCGGCATGATGACCCCCCACGTAAAGGACCACTCCTTCGCGGAGGCCGAGCTCATGGGAAAGAAACTAGCTAAGGAAGGGGTGAAGGCATTGGGCCAGGTGCAATCCACACAGGTGAAAGAAATCAGCCTTCAGAAGAAAGACATCCAGGCCAGGATGACCAATCCACTGTACAAGCTGGCCTTCCTCTTCAAGACCCTGCCCGATGCGCGGAATCAGCGGGGCGAGATCGAGAGCGAAGTCAACCTGGTCAAGATCGGCGGGTTGTGGCTGGCGGCTGTCCCTGGTGAGCTGCTGCCCAAGCTGGGAATGCAGCTTAAGGCGCAGATGAAGGCCGCAGGCGCGCAGGTCGCAGGTGTGATCGGGCTGGCTAACGATGAGCTGGGCTACATCCTGCCTGTCGAAGATTTCGAGTATCCGCTCAACCCATTCAAGCCTGGCAAACATTATGAAGAGACCAACTCCATCGGAAAAGGCATCGCACCCGCCGTAATGGATGGACTGTCCGCATTATTGAAATGATCATTTACCGCAGAGACGCAGAGGACACAAAGTTTACAAAGCGTCTTTCGTCCCTCTGTAGTAAACCAACCCACAAGGAGAACCAACCATGTCCGAACTCGCGATCTTAGGCGGACCGAAAGCCCGCACCGAACCGTATCCGCACTGGCCCGTGTGGGACGAGCGCGATCTGCAAGCCGTGATGGACGTGGTCCGCTCGGGGCGCTGGGGCGGCTTCCCCTATCCTGGGCCGAAGACCGCCGAGTTGGCGAAGAAGTTCGCCGAGATGCAAGGTGGCGGTTACGCCGTGCCGATGACCAACGGTACCATCACCATGGAAGTGGCCCTGCGCGCCGCAGGCATCGGCTGGGGTGACGAGGTCATCGTACCTGCCTACACCTTCCAGGCCACCGCCTCCGCGCCGATGGGTGCAGGCGCCATCCCCATCATCGTGGATGTGGACCCAAATACCTATTGTCTCGACCCAAAGGCCGCCGAAAAAGCCATCACCGCCAAGACGAAAGCCATCATTCCCGTGCATCTCGGGCACCAAATGGCCGATATGGATGCCATCCTCGCACTGGCCGAAAAGTACAACCTGATCGTGATCGAAGACTGCGCCCATGCCCACGGCGCCAAATGGCGTGGACGCGGTGCAGGCACCCTCGGCCACTTCGGATCGTTCAGCCTGCAATCCTCCAAGACGTTGACCTCGGGCGAGGGCGGGATCCTGCTCTGCCGTTCGGCGGAACACGCCGCCCTGGCCGCCTCCATCATCGACTGCGGACGTCCGCACGCCCTGGGCGGCGGCCCCGAAGACCCGAACGGTCTGTCGATGCAAGGCGGAAACTTCCGCTTGAGCGAGTTGCAGGCTGCGTTGGCGCTGATTGGTGTCGAGCGCTTTCCCGAACAGGCCAGGCAACGCGAAGAAATGGCCGCCTACATGGATGAGTCGCTGAGCGAGGTCAAGGGCGTGCGCGTCCTGAAACGCGATGAACGTCATACCACGCGCTCGTTCTACCGCTACATCTTTGCCATCGACCCGCAGGAATTCGGTCTGGAACATGACGCGCTATGTGATGCCCTCGAGGCCGAGGGCGTGGATTGCTGGGTCGGCTACGAGGCCATGCACAACTATGAACTGTTCCAACCGCAGCGCTCGAAGCTGGCCGTGCCAAATGCCTTTCCCGAATATTTCAACTTCAAGGACATGCACCTGCCCGAAGCCACCCGTGCCTGTGAACACGAAGCCGTCTGGCTGGACGAGGCCATCTTCCGTGCGGGCCCCCAAGGCGTGGATGATGCCGTGGCGGCCATCAAGAAGATCCAGCGCAATGCAGCAGAGTTGAAGAAATAGGTCCCTGGCCCGAAATCCGCAGATTTGCTTCATTCGGTCACCCCCGTAAATGAAAAGGCAGTCGTCTTGATCAAGACGACTGCCTTTTTTATAAGGCCGCTACGAACTCTCTAGCCGTGGCAAAGCGATTGACAGGTTCCTTGGCCATCGCCTTTTGAATGGCGCGTGCTGTGTTTTGAGAAGTCGTGGGCTCAACCTCGCGGATGTCGGGTGCAGGCGCGGTCATGTGCGCCAGCAACAGAGCACCAGGCGAATTGCGTTTAAAAGGCAGTGCGCCCGTCAACATTTGGTAAGCCATCACGCCTAGGGCGTAGATATCCGCGCGGCCGTCGAGTTGGCCCGTCGCCTGGATCTGCTCGGGTGCGATGTAATCGAAGGTGCCGATCACTGCCGACTCGGTGATGTTCGTCATCGTGGTCGGCATCTTGACGATGCCGAAATCGGTCAGCACCGCACGCAATGACCCGCGACTGGAATCCAGCATCACGTTGGATGGCTTGATATCGCGATGCACCAGCCCCGCCGCGTGGGCATAATCCAACGCGTCAGCGATGTTCGACAGGATGGGTCGGGCCATGTCCATGTCCATCTTGCCACCCTGACGCAGTGCACTCGACAGGCTCAAACCGTTCAGATATTCCATCACCATGAAATACAGGTTGTTCTCGATGCCGTAATCGTACAGGCGCACGATGTTGGGATGTTCCAGGCCCGCCAACGCCTGCGCCTCCCGCTGGAAACGCTTGCGGAACTGCTCGTCCTCGGCCAGGTTCGAGAGCAGCACCTTGATCGCCACCTCCCGACCATGGGTGGTGTCCTCCGCGCGATAGACTTCCGCCATACCGCCCTTGCCGATCAGCGACAGGTTGCTGTAATTGGAAAAGAGTGCCGGCGCCGACAGAGTGGCATCGGTATCGCTGCCGCCCTTCTTGCGCGGCCCGACGGGCGTCTTGAGATAGTCGATGTGAATGTGATAGATGAAGCGATCCACGAAACGCTGGAGGAATTTTCGGGTTGGCTGGAATAACGCCCCCGCGGCGACGGCGGATACCGTCAAAGCCAGCG
The DNA here is from genome assembly GCA_016191845.1 of Chloroflexota bacterium. Classification (GTDB taxonomy): domain Bacteria; phylum Chloroflexota; class Anaerolineae; order Anaerolineales; family Villigracilaceae; genus JACPVF01. The sequence goes on along the minus strand of JACPVF010000015.1, from coordinate 351,081 downwards.
CGGACGCCCGTCCGCCCATCACCGCCGACCACAGCGCGTTGACCAGCAACAGCACAAACCCAAAGATGGTCACCAGCGCCGTCGTCAGCGCGCCGTAGACCAGGGCGCGGTTGATGACCAGGTCCACGTCGAAGAGGCGGTAGCGGGCAATGGCGATGGTCAGCGCCAGCGGGAAGATCAGGAACAACCCGATGCTGAGGAAACGCATCACCACCAGGAAGGTGACCCCTGCAAACGCAGTCTGGTTTTGCAAGGACGGGAAGAGCAGGTATCCCCCGTTGAACAGGATGAACCAGGCCAGCGGCCCCATCATCCCAATGAATACCATGCGGATGTGCTGACGCTGGCTCGACGTGGCCGCAGTGTGATAGCGCGAGACCATCACCACGACCGTCCCCAAATACCAGAACAATGACACCAGCAGGAAGAGGGGCAGATTCGCAAACGCACGGCTAATGGGCGAGCCCGGCCAGTAGAAAACAATCATGGTCAGGAACAGGAACGGGGTCAGATATCTCAGCCAACGCGGATTGAAGCGTCCATCGGGGTACAGCCATCCCAACAGAACAATGCTGGCTTGTCCCGCCATCAGGATTGGGCTGGCCAACGTGCCAAACTTTTCGCTGGCGGCCAGGTTATTCCCGATGCTGGTCACACTGACGCCGAAGGTCATGATCATGACCGAGAGGAAGATGGCAAACCAGTCGTCAGAGCGGCGGATGAAGAGCATGACCGCCAACCCGAAATAACCGAGCAAAATGTAAATATCGCTGATGATGTCAATGGCGGAGAAGGTGAGCAGGTTCAGCCCCACCCGCGCGATCTGGCGCAGGAGGTTGGTGTGCATCACATCCGTAAGCGAAAGCCCGACAGCAAACGTGTACAAAATGTACACGACCACCGACACCCAGGCCGCCTGCAGCGCGAATCGCAACGTAGGGCGATCCTTGAGCGAGGTGTGGGTGGAGGTGGAAGGCGTGACGGGCTTCGAGGTAATCATGCAAGTCAAGTATAAAGGATTGTGAAATCTGGAACCTTACGCTCTAATTACGAATCAATGCCCCTAAAGGTTGCGGATGGATCAATGCGTCGATATATGGAGATCGCTTCGCTTTGCCCGCAATGACCTGCTAAAACAAAAGACTCCCTCGGGTTGGGAGTCTTTTCTTACTTTCTGTCGGGGCGCCCAGATTTGAACTGGGGACCTCACGGACCCGAACCGTGCGCTCTAGCCGGGCTGAGCCACGCCCCGATAGCGGACGCGATTATACCATCGAAACAAGCTTTGACAAGCCCAGATTTTGACCTATGGATTCAACCAGACCTCGCGGGTGTACACGTAGATCGGTGCATTCAACACGGGGTCCATCTGGCGGATGGAGAGCAGGGCCAGAGTCCGCTCGGTGACCTTGAAGGGCACGGTCGTCGAAAATTCCTGCGGGTCGATCCCGTTGAAGTTCAACACACGCAGCCCAGTGACTTTTCCGTCAGGCAGGATCAACTCAAGGAAGACAGGTTCGGTGTTGAACGGCCAGTAGGTCCCTGTGACGGCCAGTTCCCCATCGATGGCCTCGGCCCCATTCACAGGCGTGAGGAAGACCGCGCGTTCGTAGATCATATTGCCTGCAGGGGTTGGCTCGGTGGTGCCCGAGGACATCAACACCAGAGGCAGGGAATTGAGTGCGCGCATACGTCCCTGCTTGTCACGAGTGCTGATCTGCAACAGGCCCGTCTCGGCAGCGGCGCGGATCTCGAAGGGGATCTTGTAGACCTTGTACACACCCGAAAGCAGGCGGCTCATGCGGTCCACAACGCGGCCAAGCAGGCGGCCATCCTCGCCAAGCAGATCGACCTGGACCACTTCGCTCTCGCCCGCCACGATTAATAATTGTGTTTGCAACGGCGAGACGTAGTGCGACATCGGTCCAGGCGAAAGGAATTGAATCTGCGCCAGCGGGATGTCGGGCCGCGGGGTGAAGGTCAACGTGGGAAGCGGGGTGGGCGGGACAGGCGTCAGCGTGGGGACGGCGGTTTCAGGGATTGGCGTGGGCGTGAACCCTTCTGCGGTGGCCGTGGAGGCGGCGTTTGCCGTCAGCGCAATGATGGTCGGGACGAGTTCCTCGGGCAACAGCGTGGGAGCGGCCGTTGGCGCACAACCAGCCAGAAGTCCAGCGAGGGTGAGCAGGGTGAATATCTTTCGGAGCATGGGGCCGTTTATACCGCACTCGGGTGAAAATTGCACTTTTTTAGAGGGTGGAAAGCGCAATCTCACCCGTGGGTATTAAATATCACACAAGTCCAACAAGTCAGGTCGACTTGTTGGACTTGTTGAAGAACATGTCATTGTGAGGGCGTTAGCCCCAGGCAATCTCCTACAGCCCGTACACTTCGCTATACTTCTTCGTCAGGTAGCGGACATACGCGGCGGAGTCGATCTTCGAGCCCGTGATCTTCTGGACCAGGTCCTGCGGGTCGAACTTGCGGCCGTGGACGTGCAGGTTGGTGCGCAGCCAGCCGAGCAGCGAGTCGAACTTGCCCTTGCGGATCTCGTCATCCAGATGGGGCAGATCCTTGTTGATCTTCTCCCACAACTGGGCCGAGACGATGTTGCCGAGCGCGTAGGTCGAGAAGTAGCCGATGGCGCCGCCCGACCAGTGCATATCCTGGAGGACACCCTGCGCATCATTGGCAGGTGTGATGCCGAGGTAATCATTCATCTTGGCATTCCAGATCTCAGGCAGGTCCTTGACCTCGATGCTGCCTTCAACCATGCCGATCTCCAGTTCGAGGCGCAGCATGATGTGCATGTTGTAGGTGGCCTCGTCGGCATTGACGCGGATGAAGGACGGTTCCACCTTGTTGATGGCTTTGTAGAAAGCCTTGAGGCCCACGCCGTCGAGTTGGGCGGGGAAGAGTTTCTTGAACTGCGGGTAGAAGTGCTCCCAGAAGGCGAAGGATCGCCCGACCAGGTTCTCCCACATGCGCGACTGCGACTCGTGGACGGCCAGCGATGCGCCACCCATCAGCGGGGTGCGGTCGAACTCCTGCTTGGAGCCCATTTCGTAGAGCGCGTGACCCGTCTCGTGCATGGTGCTGAACAACATGGCAGTCGGGTTGTCCTTCTCGAAGCGGGTCGTGATGCGCACATCGTTGACGCTGAAGGTGGTGCAGAACGGATGCGGCGCGCGGTCCTGGCGGCCCTTGGTCCAGTCATAGCCAAACTGAGTGGCAATGCCGACACTGAAGGCGTCCATCTTCTTTTCGTTGTACTTGCCGTACAGGAAGTCATCCTTCACCTGTTTGGCGGCGGCAATCTGCTGGAGCAGTTTGACCTGCTTCGGGCGCAGGTTCTCAAAGATGACTTTGACGTCGGCGGTCTTCATGCCAGGCTCGAAGTCATCCAACAGGGTATCGTAGGGATGCTCGGCAGGCGGGAAGAAGGAGACGTACCGTTTGGTGAGCTCCACCACCTTTTCGAGATGCGGGCGGAAGATGGAGAAGTCCGATTTCTGGCGGGCTTCCATCCAGGCGTCGAAGGCCTTGGTGGTGACAATCGCCGACTCGACCACGAACTCGGGCGGGACGCGTTTGGCCTTCTCATAATCGCGAGCCGTGACGCGGATCAGGGCCGCATCGTCGTCGGCCAGATCCACACCTGCGAACTCAGTCTTGAGGTCCTCGAGCAATTGGCCGACCTCGTCGGAGGTGAACTTGATCTGCGCCAGCTTGCCCAGCGTGCCAAGCTGGTGTCCGCGGGCATCCGAGCCACCCTGCGGCATGTAGGTCTGCTGGTCCCAGCCGAGGACCGCGCCCGCGTTGCGCAGGTCGGCCACTTCGCCCAGGATCTCTTTGAGTTGATTCAGTTTTTCGCTCATGGGTCTCCTAGAAATGGAAGGATCACGAACAATGTTTCGATTTTATCGTACTCAAGGACAGTTTACATCCTACTTTAGAAGGGTATAAAAAAGCAGGTCACGCTAAGCGTGACCTGCTTTTCGTTACTCGTATCGCAGCGCCTCGACAGGTTCAAGGCCCGCCGCACGGTTGGCAGGGTAGATGCCAAAGAACAGGCCGACCGCCGCCGAGAAGAGCGTGGCCAGGAGAACGGCATCCAGCCCAACGCGGGGATTGAAGACCGTTCCCGTGGCGGCTGCCACCCTTCCAACGATGAAGGCAATCAGCCACCCCAGACCGATCCCGATCAGGCCGCCGATCAAACTCAACAGCGAGGACTCGGTCAGAAACTGGATCAGGATGTCGCGTTTGCGCGCGCCGAGCGCCTTGCGCAGGCCGATCTCGCGCGTGCGTTCGGTGACCGAGACCAGCATGATGTTCATGATGCCGATGCCACCCACCAAGAGCGAGATGGCCGCGATGCCGCCCAAGAAGATGGTCAACACTCCCGTGATGGAAGCCGCCGTCGAGAGGAAATCCTGCTGGCTGAAGACGGTGAAATCGTCCGCGCCGATCTCGGTGCGATGGCGCTGGCGCAGGATGTCAGAAATCTCCTGCGTGGCCTGGGGCACCGCCTCAGCGCTGACGGCTTGCACGAAGATCACGTCCACTTGGTCCGCATTGGCGCGGTGGACCAGGCGGGTCTGCGCACTGGTCAATGGGATGATGACCACGTCGTCCTGGCTGCCGAAGGAGCCGCCGCCCTTGGATTCCAACACACCGATGATACGGAAAGGCTGTCCCGCGATGCGGATGGTCTCGCCCGTCAGGCCTTCGTGCCGACCAAAGAGCTTGTCCGCCGTATCGGGGCCGATCAACGCCACCGAGGCCCGTCCCAGGATGTTTTCCTCGGTCAGAAGCTCGCCCTCAGTCACGTTCAAGTTTCGAACGGGGAAATAGGAAGGCAGTGCACCCGTGATGGTGGTGGTGGTCACCTCGCCGCCGTAGGAAACTTCGGCATCGGTTTGTAACACGGGCGAGACCGCCGCCACCGAAGGCGCCGCAAAGGGGTCGGCCAGCGCGTCAGCGTCCTGCAGGGTCAATGGCTTGACGTTGCGGATGGAATTGTCCGTACCGCCGCGAAAGACGAACAGCAGGTTGGTGCCGATGCCGCTGATCGAGCCTGTAATGCTGTCCTGTGCGCCGTTGCCGACGGCCAGCATGGCGATCACTGCCGCCACGCCGATGACGATGCCCAGCACCGTCAGGCCTGAGCGAAGCTTGTTGGACATGATGCTTTCCAAGGCTTCGATGATGGTTTGAGTAAAATTCATGCCGCCTCCAAAAGACCGTCCCGCAAACGGATGACGCGTTGGGTCTGGTCGGCAATGTTCGGATCATGCGTGACAATGATCAGGGTCGTACCGCGTTCCTTGTTCAGGTTCAACAGCAGGGACATGATCTCCTTGCCCACGCGACTGTCGAGGTTGCCGGTCGGCTCATCGGCCATGATGATGGCAGGGTCGTTGACGATGGCGCGGGCAATGGCCACGCGCTGCTGCTGTCCGCCCGAAAGTTCAGTGGGACGATGGTTCATGCGCTGTTCGAGACCCACGGCGCGCAGGGCGGCCTCCGCCTTGGCGCGGCGTTCTTCCACGAGGCCCGCATAACGCAGGGGCAGTTCCACGTTGAATGTGGCAGTCTGACGCGAGAGCAGGTTGAAGCTTTGGAACACGAAGCCAACCTTGCGATTGCGTACGCTGGCCAGCTGATCATCAGTCATCTGCGCCACCGACTCCCCGTCGAGGAAGTACTCTCCCGAGGTAGGGCGATCGAGACAACCCAGTGTGTTCATGATCGTGGACTTGCCCGAGCCTGAAGGCCCCATAATGGAGACCACCTCCCCACGTTGGATGGCGAAGGACACGCCCCGCAGAGCCTGCACCTCCACTTCACCCATCTTATAGGTCTTGGTCAGTTCACGGACTTCGATAACATTATCGGCAGCCATTAGAACGGGCCTCCACCGCCGCCCGGACCTCCCGGGCCGAAGGTGGTCGGCGGATTCAGGATGATTAGGTCACCTTCCTTCAGATCGCCGTCGGCCAACGCACTGTAATTATCGGAGGATTGCCCGAGGCGGATTCCCACCATTACAGGCTGTCCGTTGCGCAAAACGTACACCACACGCTTGTTATCCACCACGCGGACCGCGCGGTTGGGGATCATCAACACATCCTTCAATTCGGTAACGACGATGTTGATACCTGCCGTCATGCCAGGCTTGACGGCGGGATCGGGATCGGTCAATTCGATCGTGACGTCGAAGCTGACCACGCCCTGCACGGAGTTGCCCGCCTGGCCGACCTCCACCACCTTGCCGTTATAGGTTTTGTTCAAGATGGCGTCGAAGGTGAGCGTCACCTGCTGCCCCACTGAGACGGAGTTGATATCCACCTCGGAGATCTGAACGTCCACCAGGAAGTGCGAGAGATCATCCACGCGGAAGGCAGTCGTGCCCGCACTGACCTGATCCCCGGGCAGGGGCTCAGCCTGGGTGACGGTGCCAGCAAAGGGAGCAGCGATGCGGGCCATGTTGAGGGTGGCCTGGGCGGCGTCCACACGCGCCTGGGCTGCGGCCACATCCGCTGAATTGGGACCATCCTTCAGACGGTCATATTCGCGCTGGGCATCGTCGAGTTGGGCTTTCTTGAGCGCCAGATCCTCATCGGCCTTGGCGATGGTCTCAGGATCAGCATAACCCTTGTAGTATTTGACCTGGGGAATCCTGCGGCCTGCGATGAAGATGTAGGTCACCTTTTTCAGGTCGATCTTTTCATTAAGCGACTCGCGGTAGGACTTGGCCGTGTCGTAATTATCCTGGGCCTTACGCAGGGTGATGGCTGCCTGGGCGCGGGCTGTATCCGAGGCCAGCAGGTCATCAAGTGTCTGCTGGGCGTTGATCAGGTCCGCCTCAGCCGCGATGATATTTTGCGGCAGGGAGATCTTCTGCAGGGTGGCCAGCACCTGGTCCTGCTGGACCTGGTCACCCACCTTTACGTCGACCTTTTCCACGGTGCCATTGGTCTCCCAAGTGAGCACTGCGCTCTGCTGGGCGCGGACGGTACCCGTCGCACCCACAGTGGCGGTCAATGTACCGCGCTTCAGTTTTTCGGTCGTGTACTGCGTGTCGGTGTTACCGCGGCCACGCCCGAAGATCATATATGCCACAACTGCGACCACCGCCGCAACCACGCCGAGAATGATCCACGTCCTGCGGCTGATTTTCGAAAGTCTTTCCTTCATGGTGCCATCCTTGAACAAAGTGTGAAATTCCACGCCAGGGATACTGTCAACTCCACCCGCACCTTTCTTACAGCAGACATCGAACCAGCGGCTGGCAATCGAAAGCATGAAAACATTTGTGGATTTTAACGCAAGTGTGTAAGAAAGAAATAAGATATGCGTAAACGGGGGGCAAACCGGGAGGGGAATTTTTGTGCACCTTAAAATTGTGACGATTGTCGTCAACATTGGTGACATTAAAGCTATAGAGCATTTATTTGGTCTTGGGTATCATCACAATCAAGGTTACTAGTAGAGCCAACCTCAGGATGGACTTAAGTCCGCCGCCCAAGGATTAGCACGAATCTGGCAGGAGCTTTTGTAAGCGCAATTTATTGTTCGGAGGCGTCGTCATGCAGGCAGTCCCCAGTGAATTTCTAGCCATCGACCGCAAGGAAAGGGTCAACCGCCCCTTCTTTGACCTGGATTTGCGCCCCGCCGAGGAGCGCACGTGTGATTTCGATGACGTGGTCATCTCTTTTGACGCAGAGCGGGCCATGGTCGAGGCTGCGCGCTGCATCCACTGCCCTGACCCCGCCCCGTGCATGGTCGCCTGCCCCCCGCACAATGACATCCCCTCGGCCATGTGGCTGATCGAACAAGGGCGTTTCGACGAAGCCGCCGAGATTTACCATAAGACCAGTTCCCTGCCCGAGATCTGCGGACGCGTCTGTCCGCACGAGGTACTCTGTCAGGGCTCCTGTGTATTGAACAAGCATCATGCCCCCGTTCTGACGGGTGAGCTTGAGACCTTCGCCGTGGATTATCAACGGCGTGTTTCGGGTTATGTCATCCCGCTGGGAATCCCCACAGGGAAGAAGGTGGCAATCATCGGCGCGGGCCCCGCAGGTCTGGGCTGCGCCGAGGTGCTACTCCGCAAGGGATACGAGATCACCGTCTTTGAGTCCAAGCCTGGGCCGGGCGGTCTGCTCGTGTACGGCATTCCCAACTTCAAGCTCCCCAAGGATGTGTGGACCGAAAAATGGGAACAGTTCGAACGCGCGGGCGTCAAGTTCGCTCCCAATACCTACATCGGCAAAGATAAGACCATCGACGACCTGTTTGCCGAGGGCTTCGAGGCGGTTTTCATCGGCGTCGGCTCTGAGATCGACGCCAAGATGGAAGACACTCCGGGCACTGACCTGCCGGGCGTCTACGAAGCTACTGACTTCCTGATCCGCGGCAATGTAGAGCATGACCTGTTGCCCGAGAACATGCGCAAACCGCTCGAACTCGGTCGCCGCGTGGTGGTCATTGGCGGCGGCGACACCGCCTCAGACTGCCTGCGCACCGCCCTGCGCCTCGGCGCGGAAGAGGTCACCTGCCTCTACCGCCGCACCGAAAAGGAAATGCCGGGCGGTAAGAAGGACCGTAAGATGGCTCGCGAGGAAGGCGCCAAGTACCGCTTCCTGACCCAGCCTGTCAAGTTCATCGCCGGCGCGGATGGCAAGCTGGCCGCCGTCGAGTGCATCGAGATGCGCCTGGGTGAACCCGATGCCAAGGGCCGCCGCAAGCCTGTTCCCGTGGAAGGTTCGAACTTCAGCGTGGCCTGCGATACGGCCATCCTGGCCCTCGGCTACTGGCCCGACCCGATCCTCGGCAAGACCACCCCCAGCCTGGATGTCCATGACTGGGGCCTGATCAGCGCTGACAAGAAAACGGGCGCCACCTCCCGCCCCGGCGTATTCTCCGGTGGCGACTGTGTCACGGGTCCCGACCTGGTGGTCACCGCCATGGTGGCGGGCCGCAAAGCCGCCGAGTCCATTGATGCATATTTGAAAAGCAAGGAATAATCACTGAGAAATACTTGTCCATAAAAAGACAAGTTACCTGTTGTGAGGGCAGGTGCATCGGGGCGCAGCCAACGCTGCGCCCCGATTCGCTTCTCGAGGCATGACCCAGGTAGCATTACAAAAATGCAAAGTAGCGGGTAGAATAGCTGGCATGGACAAGTCCCAAGGCTACTTACTGGTGGTGGAAGACATCCCCGACATCTTGACCCTGCTGGACACGACCCTAAGGTTCAAAGGCTATCGGGTGGTCACCGCTCGCGACGGGCAGGAGGCGCTGGACCTCATCCAGAAGGAAGCGCCCGCCCTGATCATCACTGACATCCTGATGCCCAAGATGGACGGTTTCAACCTGGTCCATAAACTGCGCATCGACCCTGAGACCCGCAAGATCCCCGTCATCTTCCTCTCCGCCACGTACGTTGCGCCCGAGGACAAGGCCTTCGCCGTCGACATCGGTGTGACCCACTTCATCGAAAAGCCCGTCGACCTGGAAGAGTTCCTGCCCTTGGTGGCGGACCTGCTCGAAAAGGACGGCGTTCCCGCCACGCACGAGCCGCTCACCGACCCGAATTTCTACGTCGGCTATCGCAGGCGGCTGGAAGCCAAGCTCGACCAGAAGATGAAACAGATCGTGCGCTCCGAAGGTCTGCTGGATACCCTGCCAGAAGAGGAAAAAGCCTCCTTCCTGTCTTCGCTCGAAAAGGCCATCGAAGAACGCGACGAGATCCAGCGCCTGCTCGACCAGATCAACCAGACCATGCGAAAGCGGCACGGGACCACCTCCGGGGATTCCTGATTCAGTCCCACCTCACAACAGTTCCAGGTCTCCGACGGCGTCTGCCTCGGAGGCCTGAATTTTTAGAAAACCATCACGGGTATAATTTTCAATATGCGTTCGCGCATCTCCACCTTCCTACAATGGGCACTGCTGGTCTTTCTCCTGAGTGTCCTGCTTGTCTATAGCACCCCGCCCTTCACCGACGAGACCGGGCAGGTGCGCATTTTCACACGCCAGATCGAATTCGACTATCTGGAGTGGATGTTCGATGCGCTGGGAGTCAAACTCCAAACAGGCGCGGCAGGGCTGCCTGGCTACCTCGACCGCGAGACCCGCAAAGAGGTCGTGACGGAGTATCTGCGCGTCACCCAGCACATTCTCGAAGGCGAGGCCGCGCTTCAGCGCATTTACGCCGACGCCGCCATACAAGATAAGGACACCGCCGCTGCATCCCTGCGTGCTGACCTCGACAAGAACTACCAGCGTCAGAAGCAGTTGGCCCCACTGGCCGAAGCCGTCTTGCAGGAGCAGGTCTCGCAGGCCCTCTCCGACCTCAGGCTGACGACGCTCGGCCAGCCCATCCCATCGGTGCTGTACCACTCCACGCCCCTGCCCGACGCGCTGGTCGTCTCAAAGCGTGACGTCATCCAGCAGATCGCCAACATCTCCATCCAACCCGGCCTGACCGTGGACGAGGTGGAGACCCTTGAGTCGCGAATAGACCAGCGCACGGACGCGTCGTCGCTGGTGGTGCCCATCGGCGGCGTGGGTGTGTATCCCACCATGGTGATGCAGACCACCTCCCTGTCCTGGCTGGTGGATACCATCGCCCACGAGTGGACTCACAACTACCTCACCCAGCGTCCGCTCGGCATGCTCTACGATGCAACACCCGAACTGCGTACCATGAACGAGACCACCGCCTCCATTGCGGGCAACGAAGTAGGGAAATATGTGATCGAGCATTATTATCCCGAACTGGCGCCCAAATCTTGGACCCCGGGCCTGGTCTCGTTTCCGCTCGACCACCCCAACCCAGGCGACCTGCCGCGCCCGCCCTTCGACTTCCGCGCCGAGATGCACCTGACGCGCATCACCGTGGACGCGCTGCTGGCTGCAGGCAAGGTGGACGAGGCTGAGGCCTACATGGTCGAACGTCAGCAGTTCTTCTTGAAGAATGGGTATCTGATCCGCAAACTGAACCAGGCCTACTTTGCTTTCTACGGCGCTTACGCTGACGTGCCCGGCGGAGCGGCCGGCGAAGACCCGGTGGGCCCCGCCGTGCGCGCCCTGCGTGAACAAAGCGCCTCGCTGGCAGACTTCGTCAACCGTATCGCGTGGATGACCAGTTTCGAGACACTGCAAAAAGCGGTCCAGTAAGGTCAGTCCGTCGTCACCTGTCTGAGTCACCAAGGATTTTTCATGCGCACCAAAATTTTGTTCCTGTTCGCCTTCCTCGTGTTGGCGGGCTGCTCCTCGCAGCCATCCACGCAGACGGCCGCGCCCGTTGCGTCAACCGTCGCGACGCAGGCGGCCACTCTGCCCCCGTCCACCCCCACGGCGGATGGCAACGGCTGCACCAGCGTCAGCACCGAGCCGACCTCCACGCCCAACTCCTTTGCGCCCGCTCTCAACGACACGGATTATGTCTTCGGCCCGGCTGATGCGCCCGTCACGATCATCGAGTATTGCGACTTTCAGGCGCCCATCTGCCGATCAATGGCAGCGGTGATGAGCAACCTCTCCGCCAGCCACCCGGGCAAGATCCGCCTGGCCTTCCGCCCGGTGCCGTTGACCGGCCAATTGGACAAATCCGACCTGGCGGTGCAGGCCGCCGTAGCCGCCGGGGACCAGGGCAAATTCTGGGAAATGTACGACGTGCTCTTCGTCAAGAGCGACCAGTGGGACGCGCTCACGCCCGTGCAATTCGAGACCTGGGTAACAGACCAGGCCTCGGGTCTCGGGCTGGATGGGAACAAGTTCCAGGCGGCGATGAAAAGCCAGGAAACGGCAGACAAGCTCAAGTCCATGTTCAGCTCGGCGCGGGATTTCGGCTTGCAGGCCGTCCCGCTGGTCATCATCAATGGGTCGCCCCAGCCGTCCTTCGCCATCAACTATTCGGGCATCACCGCCACCGTGGACCTGATCCTGCTGGCCGAGCGACAGTTCCAGACCTGTCCGCCGCTCGCCATCGATCCGTCGAAGCAATATCTCGCCACCCTTCACACCGAAAAGGGTGATATCGTGTTGCAACTGTATGCTGACAAGTCACCCATCGCAGTCAACTCGTTCATCTTCCTCGCGCGGCAGGGCTGGTTCGACGGCGTGACCTTCCACCGCGTGATTTCCGGCTTCATGGCGCAAAGCGGCGACCCGACCGGCTCGGGACGCGGAAACCCGGGCTACCTGTTCAAGAATGAGATCGATCCAACGCTCAAGTTCGACCAGCCGGGCGTGCTGGCCATGGCCAACTCGGGGCCCGATACGAACGGCAGTCAGTTCTTCATCACATTTGCACCTCAACCCTCGCTCGATGGTCAATACACCATCTTTGGCCGCGTGGTGAGCGGCATGGACGTGCTCGAAAGCCTCACCCTGCGCGACCCCGAGACCAATCCCAATCTGACGCCCGGGGATAAAATCCTTAGCGTTGAAATCACGGAGAAATGATGCAGACTCAAAAGACTCACGTTGGTGCGTTGTTCCTGTTGATCGTGTTCGTCGTGGCAGCGTTGATCTACCTTTGCCTGGCCGCAGTGACGGGCTTCAGCGCACTGATCTCATTTTTCGACCACTCCACAGCAGTCGCGTCGAAGGCGAATATCGTCGGCGCATTCGGATTGGAATTTCTACTAGTGTTGATTCCCGCCTATCTGAATCTGCGCAAGAACATGGGCGGGCAGGATGTCGACCATCCCGTGCGTATTCCCTTCGCCCCATGGCAGATCGGCGCGGGTGTGACCGTGATCGTCGCGGCATTTGGACTCGGTTACCTGGTGTCGGACAAGCAGCCCTTCGATGCCATGTTCCTGCCGATCTTCACCGTGCTGGCCGTCCTCACCCCCATCATGTTGCTGTTCGGGCTGGCTGTCCGCCGACTCGAAGCGGGCACAAGCTGGCGCTTCTGGAGCGTGTTCGGCCTCGGCATGACGATCGGGCCGCTGATCCTGATCGTGACCGAACTGCTGGTGGGCGTCGTCATGCTGGTGGGTGTGGTGGCCTACGTCATGCTCATCCCCGGGCTGGCTGACGAACTCATGCGCGTCTCGGCGCAACTGCGCGTCCTCAGCGATCCCACCGAGGCGGTCATGTTGCTCGAACCCTATCTGAGCAACCCCAAAGTGCTGGCCCTGGCCATCGGTTACATTGCCGTGTTGGTGCCGCTCATGGAAGAGGTGATCAAACCTATCGGCGTGTGGATCTTCGCACGGCAGATTCGCACCCCGGCCGAAGGCTTCGTCCTCGGCGCGCTCAGCGGCGCGGCCTACGGGCTGGTAGAAAGCCTGGGCGTTGCCAACGTCTCGGGCGCTGACTGGGTGACCCTGATCGCCGCGCGCATGGGCACGGGCCTGTTACACATCGGCACCAGCGGGTTAATGGGCTGGGGCATTGTCTCGATGGTGCAGGAGCGCCGCTACCTGCGCGGCCTGTTGGCCTACCTCGGAGCGGTGTCGATGCATGGCGTGTGGAACGGCATGACCATCCTGTTCGGATTTTCAACCGCGCTAAGTGTCACCGAAACGAACCGCCTGTCCAACCTAGCCATTCCCGCCCTTGGGGCCATGACTGTACTGGCCATCGGGATGTTCTTCCTTCTCCTGCACGCCAACCGCAGGCTGCGGCCCGCTCCCATCCCAGCGCCTGCTCCCGCCTCCGAGCCGCTTCCCGCACCTGAACCTGATCCCAATCCCGTTTCCGAAGAACCGCGCGCCACAGAGTAAAATCAGGCCCATGACTCTCTCTCCCTCCTCCCCCGTCGCCCAGGATGGCGACCTGGCCCAACTGGTGGGCCTGCGACATAAGCATTTCATCCTCACCCTGAAAGCCGGGGCCGAGTTCCAGACCCATCGCGGCGTGCTAAAACACGACGACCTGATCGGCAAATCGTGGGGCACACAGGTCTTCAGTCACCTGGGCTCGCCCTTCTTCCTGGTTCAGCCTTCGATGGCCGACCTGCTGATCGACCTGCCGCGCAACACGCAGATCCTCTATCCCAAGGACATCGGCTATATCCTCATCACGATGGGCATCGCGCCCGGCCAAACCGTAATGGAAGCGGGAACAGGCTCGGGGTCCATGACCATTGCCCTGGCCTCGGCGGTTGGCCCGCAGGGAAAGGTCATCTCCTACGAGCAGAAACCCGACACGCAGAACCTGGCCCGTAAGAACCTGGCCCGTGTGGGACTGGCCGAGCGCGTGGAGTTCAAACTGCGCGACATCAGCGAGGGCATGGACGAGACGAACGTCTCGGCCTTCTTCCTCGACGTGCCCAACCCGTACGACCTGGTGCCGCAAGTCCGCGCCACGCTGCGCCCGGGTGGATTCTTCTGCGCGTTGATCCCCACCTTCAACCAGGTGGAGAAGACCCTGTATGCCCTGCGCCGCAACAACTTCGCCTTCATCGAGACCTGTGAATTGCTGCTGCGATTCTACAAATCCGAGCCCAGCCGCATCCGCCCTACCGACCGTATGGTGGCGCACACGGGCTTCCTGATCTTTGCACGTCGCATCGAGCCCAGCGAGGACGAGCGTACGCGCGAACTGCTCGAAGAGATCGGCGCAGGCCAACTGGAAGAAAGATAAAAGGAGATCGACTTATGCGTAGAGGTTTTCGTCGTGCTCTCCGCCGCGGAATGGCGCCCGATATCCCACCGCTGTTGCAGCGTGCCAACGAGTTGCTGGCCAGCGGTGATTTCAATGGCGCGGCTACGGCCTTCGAACAATTGGCCCAGGCCGCCGAGGGACGGGGCGGTCCGCGTGCGCCAAGGTTCTTCCTTGATGCGGGCCGCGCGCGCATCCTGGCAGGGCAGACCGCGGCAGGCATGTCCCACCTCAAGCATGGATTGGAACTATTCGCGGTGCGCGGCGAGTTGTTACATTTGCATCGTGCGGGCCAGCGCATCATTGCAGAGTTGAATCAGCGCGGCTTGAGCGCCGAGGCCAAAGAGATCGAGGCCGTGCTGACAGGCCGTCTGCCCGCGAACTTCACGCCGCCTGCTGTGCAGACTCCCGCCCGCAAACCGATCCTGCCCACGCATTGTCCGTCCTGCGGCGGCGCCGTCCGCCCCGACGAGGTCGAGTGGTTGGACGAGGTCACGGCCGAGTGTTCGTATTGCGGCAGCCCCGTGCGCGGAGAGTGATTTCCTCTTGATGTCCGCCCTCACCGAAGACTTCATCCGCGGACGCCTGCGTAAGGTCAACTCAGACCCGCTCAGCGACGGCTACGCCGAAGTGGACCTGGCCCCCGATTCGAAGGTCAGATGCGCGGCGGTGCTGGTTCCGCTCGCACCCGTGGACGGTGAGTGGCATCTGCTCTACACGCGTCGCACCGACCGTGTCGAGTCACACAAGGGACAGGTATCCTTCCCCGGCGGCGCATGCGATGAGGGTGAGACCACGCCCGAGCAGACCGCCCTGCGTGAAGCCCACGAAGAAGTCGGCATCCTTCCGCAGGACGTGCGCGTGCTGGGACGGCTGACCAACATGATCACCATCACCCACTTTCGAGTCACGCCGGTGGTGGGTGTGGTACCGTGGCCCTACGTCTTCCGCGTGGGCAGTGAGGAGGTGGCGCGCGTATTCACCATCCCGCTGGCCTGGCTGGCCGAACCGCGCAACCGCTGGGAGTTCCCCTTCCCCGAGCGGAAGCGTGCGCTGATCGCCTATCACCCCTATGATGGAGAATTGCTGTGGGGTGCCACCGCACGCATGACGGTGGATTTTCTCAACGTACTGGGATTTTGACCGACAGAATTACGAGATAAAAAAACAGCGACCATATGGTCGCTGTTTTTTTGCATACCAAGAGGATTACTCCTCGCCTTCTTCTTCCTTCTTACCCTTCTCGATGACTTCGGGCTCGGCAGTTTCGGCGCCTTCAGCACCAGGAGCAGCTTCCTCGTCCTTCGCAAAGGTAGCAATCACAACCATCTCATCGGGATCGTCCAGGAAGCGGACGTTCTCGATCGCAGCCACATCGCGCACGTGGATGGCGTCGCCGATACGAGCCAGGGCGCCCAGGTCCACGACGATGCGCTCGGGCAGGTCGGTCGGGAGACATTCCACTTCAAGCGAGGTCAGGTGGTTGACCAGCACCGCGTTGTAGTCCTTGACCGCCAGGGACAGACCGGTGAACTCGATGCGCACCTCGGTGCGGATATTCTCGGTCAGGTCCACAGCCAGGAAGTCCACATGCAGGAGGCTGTTCTTGATGTAGTTGCGCTGCTTCTCGCGCACGAGAACAGGGTATTCCGTGCCGTCCACATCGATCATGATCAGGCTGGATGAGGTCAGCTTGGCCAGGGCCAGCGACGCCGAGTGGGATTCCATCATGATCTTGACCGGCTCGACGTGACGCCCGTAAATGACGGCGGGCAGCTGCCCGGCGCGGCGCAGGGCCTTGACCTGCTTGCCAGTCACATCGCGTTTGGTTGCCTTGAGTGTTACACGTTCCATGTTTTCTCCTTGAGCGCCTCTCCCCTTCTCGTGAAGGGTACCTTCGCTCGCTAGATAGATTTTCACCCGGCCCGCGGCCGGGGGATTCACGATTTTCGTCCGAACAGGGCGCGGGTCAGCAGGAGCATGACTCCCGCAAACAGCCCGCCCACCAGCCCCACGAGGACTGCACCACGCGTATCGAGCACGGTCTTGACCTCGCCGTCGACGTGACGGGCCAGCAACACCAGCGACTCGATCCGTTCACCACGGACCTCCTGGCCTGCCACCACGCCTGCATAGGTGTTGCCCAATTCGGCTTTTTCCGCAGCCACCACCCCGGCGTATCCGTTCAACTGTACGGTCTGCGCACGGATGGCGGCAGCGCCGCTGTTCTGCATATGGACCTCGGAAGCCTCTACAAAACCCAGCGCGGATTCGTGCGCCGTGAGTTGTTGGGCGGTTGCTTCCAGGGTACCGGCCTGGTGGAGTTCCACTTCCGTGGCCTGGATGGTCTCAGCCGAACTCTGATGCATGCGCACCAATTCCGCTTGTACCGTCTCCACGTCCACCTGCGACAGATTGGTCACTTGTGGTTGGTCGGTTTCGGGAGCGGTCGGTTCGGGCGTCATGGGTCACTCCTGCGTTTTGGCATGAAATACGCCTCCCTGTCGAGCGGCGGAGGCGAAAAGAACAGCGGGCTAGATTTTAGCCGCGCGAGAGACTTTCGTCAAGACAGCGGCCGATTTTTGCGCATGGCCTGCGCCACCTGGGTGGACAGTTCGTCCGCTCGCTTTTCCAGTTCGATAATGATGTTCTGATAGTCGGTATCATTGCGGTTCTGGCTCAACTTGAAGGCCGCTTCCATGCGCGTGACCTCGATCTTGAAGGCCGCGATGCCCTTCATCTCTTTCTCGACGAAATCTTGCGGCAGAGTCTCCATGCGATAGGTGTGATCCGCCTCGTGCCGCTCGACCAGCCTGCTCAACAAAGCGTACATCTCGTCGTGGTCGGTGACCAGGCTGGGACGCCCGTATGCATGGACGCTGATGTAATTCCAGGTCGGCACGTTGACATGGTCATACCAGGTGGCCGAGATGTAGGTATGCGCTCCCTGAAAGATGACCAGCACCTCGCGGTCGGACTCGAACAATTTCCACAGCGGGTTGGCACGCGACATATGACTGTAGATGTTGACCCGCTCTCCATCT
Organism: Chloroflexota bacterium; assembly: GCA_016191845.1. Classification (GTDB taxonomy): domain Bacteria; phylum Chloroflexota; class Anaerolineae; order Anaerolineales; family Villigracilaceae; genus JACPVF01. The sequence continues at coordinate 333,406 of JACPVF010000015.1, read as the reverse complement.
TCGACCACTTCCACCAGCAGATGGCTGGCAACGGGCTTCTCGCCGTCGAACAGTACCAGTGTGGCAAACTCATTCTGGCAGATGAACTCCAGGATCTTCCGACGGTCTTCTTCTCGATAAAGTTTTGGGCTATACATATGGATGGCTCCTTTGGGTGATGAAAAGTATAGCACGGTATAATGCCCCCATCTTCCTACAGGACCAACCATGAAACGATATCTCCTCTTTACCGTCTTCGTCTCGGGCATGACCACCATGGCCGCCGAGATGGCAGCCTCGCGCCTGATCGGCAACGTGTTCGGCACCAGTAACCTGGTGTGGGCCAGCATCATCGGACTGATCCTCATCTACCTCACGCTGGGCTATTTCCTGGGCGGCCGTTGGGCCGACGCCAACCCTACCGCAGGGGCGCTGTACCGTGTGCTGGCCTGGGCTGCCTTCACAGTGGGATTGGTCCCTTATGTAGCGGGGCCCGTCCTCAGGGTCGCAGCCACCGCGTTCGAGGGCTTGCAGGTCACTGTGCTGGCGGGGTCCTTCGTCGCGGTGCTCATCCTGTTCATCGTGCCCGTCACTCTGCTGGGCACGATGTCGCCCTATGCCATCCGCCTGAGCATGGAAGACACCGCCACGGCGGGCAAGATGTCTGGCACGATCTACGCCATCTCGACCCTGGGCTCGTTCATCGGGACCTTTCTCCCCGCGCTGGTGACCATTCCCGCCATCGGGACGAAGAACACCTTTCTGCTCTTCAGCCTGTTCCTGCTCTTTGTGGCGCTGGCTGGGCTGGGACGGTTCGCCAGCCGCCGCGACATGTTGGTCCACCTGTGGATGCCTGTGGTGCTGGCGATTGCCGCGCTGCTCTCGGCCAACCAGGCCATCAAGGCCAACGCGGGACAGGTCTGCGAGGCCGAGTCGGCGTACAACTATATTCAGGTGCAGGAGATCAATGGGTTTACCGTGCTGCGCTTGAATGAGGGACAAGGCATCCACTCGATGTACCGCGCCGACACGCTCAACTACGGCGGGCCGTGGGAGCAATTCCTGGTCGGGCCGTATTTCAATGCGGACAAGCGCCCCGCGGACATCCACCGCATGGCCATCGTGGGACTGGCTGCGGGCACGGCGGCGCGTCAGGCTACGGCGGTGTACAACGGCCTTCCCATCGACGGTTTCGAGATCGACCCGAAGATCGTGGAAGTGGGCCGCGAATATTTCCACATGGACATGCCCAACCTGACGGTCCATGTGGAAGATGGTCGACTGGGGCTGGAACAAAGTGAGTACAAGTACGATATCATCGCCGTGGACGCCTACCGCCCGCCTTACATCCCGCCGCACATGACCACGCGTGAGTTCTTCGCCATCTGTGCCGCGCACCTGACCGACGACGGCGTGCTGACCATCAACTCGGCCAGCGTCCCTGGCGACCGCCGCCTGATCGACGGGCTGGCCACCACGATGGCGACCGTCTTTCCTTCCGTGCACATCATGGACATTCCCGGTACGCTCAACACCATGATCTTCGCCACCAAGCAGCCCACCCGCCCCGAGGACTTCGCCGCCAATCTCGTGGCACTGGCGCAGGACCCGAACACGCATCCACTGCTGCTCTCAGCCATGCAGACCACTTTCGCCAATCTGAAACCTGGCTATGAGACTACCACCGTCTTCACCGACGACCTGGCCCCCATCGAGTGGATCGTCAACGACATGGTCATCCGCTTCGTGGTGGGAGACGGGGTGAAGATCTTACAGTAACCTTCGCGCTGAGCGGAGGGTTGAGCAGGTCGAGTGTTCTTCTCGACCTGGTCGAGACCCGAAGTCGAAGCGCAGTATATCCATTGTCCTTCGACTGCGCCGCGCAAAAATCGCGCGGCTCCGCTCTGGACGGAGAAACACAAATCATGAAATTCCATTATTCGACCATTCTTTCCTGGTTCGTCACCCTGCTCACCCCGTTGTTCCTGATCGGGCTGGCCCTGCGCATCATGCTCGCACCGTGGTTCCTGAGCGTGGAATATAACATGCCCTACTTTCCCGCAGATGATTATGGCTTCACCAAGGCGGACCGTCTGCGCTGGGCGCCGTATGCGTTGAACTATCTCACCAACAACGCGGGTATTTCCTACCTGGGCGACCTGAAATTCGATGATGGCGCGCCGCTCTACAACGAGCGCGAACTCAGCCACATGCACGACGTCAAGCAGGTGACGCAGGGCGGGCTGCGTGCCTGGACCGTCTCACTGGTTGTGCTGGCCCTGCTCGGGCTGTGGGCCTGGCGCGGGAATTGGAGTCAGGCCTACGTCCAGGGGTTGCGGCGCGGCGGTTGGCTGATGATCATTCTGGCGGCGGGATTCGGCGGGTTCGCCGCCGTCGCCTTCTGGCAGTTCTTCGCCTTCTTCCACAGCCTGTTCTTCAAAGGTGACACATGGCTGTTCGAATTCTCCGACACGCTCATCCGCCTGTTCCCGATGCAGTTCTGGCAGGATGTGTTCACCTGGGTGGGCGTGATCGTGCTCGGCGGCGCGCTCTTCCTGGCCTTCGGGCTGAAACCGAAGGCGGCCTGACGGGTTGTATCGTTCGGTTCATGAAGTATAATTTCACCCGAGGAGCAGAGGATGAGTTCAACTTTATCTTTGGAGAACCGCGTGGCGCTCGTCACAGGCGGGTCGCGCGGAATTGGGCGCGCCATCGCCCTCGAACTGGCGGCGCGCGGCGCGGCGGTGGTCGTCAATTACAACAAGTCGCCTGAGGCCGCCGAACAGGTCGTGAAGCAGGTCCAGGATGCGGGCGGGAAGGCCGCCGCCTTCCAGGCCGACGTATCCGATTTCAAACAGGCCGAGGCACTGATCAAGTTTGCCATCGACACCTTCGGCGACCTGAGCGTCCTGGTCAACAACGCGGGCATCACCCGCGACCAGTTGATCATGATGATGCCCGAAGCCGACTGGGACGCCGTCATCGACACCAACCTGAAGAGCACCTTCAACTGCTCCAAAGCCGCCGTCAAGCACATGATGCGCAAGCGCTACGGACGCATCATCAGCGTAGCCTCGGTGGCGGGCCAGATGGGCAACCCCGGCCAGACGAACTATTCCGCCTCGAAGGCGGGACAGATCGGCTTCACCAAGGCCCTGGCGCGCGAAGTGGCCGCCCGCAACGTGACCGTCAACGCCGTGGCACCCGGCTTTGTGGACACTGAAATCCTGGACGCCATGTCGCCCGAGACGCTCGAAACTGCCCTCAAGTTGGTCCCGTTGGGACGTAAGGGAACCCCCGAAGAGATCGCCTATGCCGTCGCCTTTCTCGCCTCTGACCAGGCTGCCTTCATCACGGGCCAGGTGTTGGGCGTGGACGGCGGCATGGCTATGATGTAAGGAGAAACCATGCCCGACTATAACGATACCCCCGGCAAGACAACAGTTTCCCCAGACGTGCTGATCACCATTGCGCGCTTTGCCGCGCTGGGTGTGCCAGGCGTCAGCCGCCTGGCACCCGTCTCTGGCGGAGTCAACCGCCTGCTGCGCCGCGGTGCAAATGACGGCGTGCGAATCGAAGTGGAGAACAACACCGTCTACGCAGACCTGTTCCTCGTGCTCAAACAGGATGTCAACATCCGCGAGGTCAGCCGCAACGTTCAGCATCAGGTGGCCCGCGCCGTCCAGGAAATGGTCGGCATGGAAGTGGGCCACGTGGATATTCACATCGAAGATATCGAGTACGAGGAAGTTCCCGAGGCCTAACTGTATGAAGTCCCGCACCAGGGCACGCAGCCTTGCCCTGCAAGTACTTTACGAAGTTGATCTGACCCAGCACTCCGCCGCCGACGTGTACAAACTGCGGCTGGAGGACACCCCGCTGACCGATGACCTGGCCGAGTTCGCCCGCCAGATCATCTTCGGCGTCCTGCCCCTCTCCCAACCCCTCGATCACGCCATCGAAAAATACGCCCCCGAATGGCCGTTCGACCAGATCGCAGCCATCGACCGTAACATCCTGCGCATCGCCTGCTGGGAGTTTGCCGTCCAGCGCGAGACGCCCGTCAAGGTGGCTATCAACGAGGCGGTCGAACTGGCCAAGATGTATGGCTCCGATTCCACGGCGCGCTTTGTCAACGGCGTGCTGGGATCGCTGGCCGAGCATCAGTATGAATTGATCCAGCAACTCAAACAGACCTCCGAATCCTGACATGGAAATTCTCGGCATAGGCCCCCAAGAGCTCATCTTTATCGTGATCATCGCCCTGCTGATACTTGGCCCCAAGGACATGCAGAAGGCGGGCAAGACCATCGGCAAGTGGCTGAACAACCTCGTCCACTCGGATGGCTGGAAGATCTTCCAGACCACCTCGCGTGAGATCCGCAACCTGCCGACCACGCTCATGCGTGAAGCCAACCTGGACCTGGGCAAAGAAGAAAAGGAATTGCGCGAGGCGATGAAATCCTCGGGGCCAAAGCCGTACACCATCGGGACAAGACCCACCGTCCCCGCGGACCCCGGGCAGGCTCCCGCACCCAAAGCGGAACCAGCCCCAGGAGCGACTCCGCCCATCCCGCCCGGCGAGGAAAAGCCCGATGCGTAGTTTCCTTCGCGGCGTGTGGCGGGTCATCAGCTTTCCATTCTGGCTGATCTTCACCATCCTCGCCTTCCCATTTCGGCAGATTGCACGTTTCGTACGCTTCCTGAACACCGAGCCCGAGGAGCATCCGCTCGGGGATGTGGTGACAGGCCTGGTCACCGACAAGACCATGCGCGAGTTCCTGTGGTCGGAGATCGACTCGTTCCGCAAACATCTCCTGCGCGCGGTACTGGCAGTGGTGATTGCCGTGGGCATCACTTTCGTCTATACCGTGCCAGTCATGGAATTTTTGGCGGCCCCCATCGGCGGGCTGACCAACCTGCAGGCCATCCAGGTGACCGAAGAAGTGGGCGCGTACATGAAGATCGCGCTCAGCCTTGGCATTACCGTGGCTTTCCCCTATATCATCTTTGAAATGTGGTGGTTCGCTGCCCCGGGCCTGCGTCCGCGCGAGCGGAAATTCGGTCTGCTAGCCATCCCGTTCGCCACGTTGCTGTACGTGGCGGGCATGGTCTTTGCCTACGTCATCTTGATTCCCCCCGCACTGAATCTGTTGGGCGGTTTCACCGAGATCTCCCAAAAATGGACCGCCAAGGAATATTTCGACTTCGTCAACGGGTTGATCTTCTGGATGGGCATTTCGTTCGAGTTCCCGCTGGTCATCTACGTGCTGACCGCCATCGGGTTCGTCAAGCCCAAGTTCCTGGCCCAACAGTGGCGTCTGGCCATCGTCATCATCGCCGTACTGGCGGCGGCCATCACCCCCACCGTGGACCCGATCAACATGAGCCTGGTGATGGGTCCGCTGACTCTGCTGTATTTCATCAGCATCGGGTTGAGTTACCTCGCCCTGGCTGGGCGCAGACAGCCCGAGTTCGAACCTGAGATCGAGGAGAGAGAATGAGCAAAGCGTTCCGCTCTGTGGCGCTCGCGTTGAGCGCAATGGCCCTGCTGTTGCAGGGCTGTTCGTTATCCCTCTACGGGCGCGAGACTCCGTCGGTCCCCGTGGTAAACGGACCAACTCCCACTCCTCTCCCCAAAGCACAGATCACCTTCACAGCTACCTTGCCCGAACCGCTCGCACCTGGGGAGACTTTGGTGCTCTCCCTGCTCGACGAAGTCACAGGCCTGCCCTACAACGCCACCGCCTACCCCATGCAGTCCGTCGACGGACTGACCTATTCCGCCGTCCTGCCGCTGACGATGAACGGCATCATCAAATATCGTTACGAGCGCCGCGCCTCGGCAGCCATCGTGGAAGATACCAGCCTGCAAACGGCCATCCGCTATCGGCTGTACTATGTCGCAGGCCCGGGCGAGGTGCACGACGTCGTCGCGGACTGGTCCGACAAGGCCTACGCCCGTGATCTGGGCAGCATCCAGGGACGCGCCCTCAACGCCGACACGGGCGCGCCCATCCCCAACCTGCTGGTCAGCGCAGGCGGAGTCCAATACCTGACCGACTCGGCGGGCCGCTTCGACCTCGAAGGCCTGCCCGTGGGTACCCATAACCTGATCGGTTATGCCCTGGACGGCATGTACCAACCCTTCCAACAGGGCGCGACCGTGGGCTCCAACCAAACCACCGGTGTGGAACTGCGCCTGCACCCTGCCCCCACTGTCAACGTCACTTTCACCGTCAGCGTACCGCCGCCGCCCACCACCGACCCGGGCGTGCCAGTCCGACTGGCGGGCAATCTGCTGCAACTGGGCAACACCTTTGCCGACCTGCAGGGCGGCATGAGCGTCAGCGCCGACCGCCAGCCCCTGCTCAACTACGGCGCGGATGGCCGCTATTCCGTCACGCTTAACCTGCCCGTCGGCGCATACATCCAATACAAGTACACCCTCGGGGACGGTTTCTGGAACGCCGAGCACGGCTCGCAGGGCGAATTCCTCCTGCGCGAGTTCATCGTCCCCGCCCAGGACGCCACTTTCCAGGATCAGGTCGTCACCTGGCAGGCGGGCAATTCCGCGCCCATCCTGTTCGAGGTTACCGTTCCCCCCAGCACGCCTGCGGGCGACATCATCTACTTCCAGATCAACCCCTACACCTGGACCGAGCCCCTGCCGATGTGGCCGATGGGCAATAACCAGTGGAGTTATAAACTGTACGGTCCGCTCAACATGCTGGGCTCGTTCAGCTACCGCTACTGTCGCAACGGTCAATGTGGCAGCGCCGACGATGTGTCCACGGCGGGCAACAGTGCGACGGGGCGCGGGGCTGTCACCAGCCTGTCCTCGCAGGATTTGAAGGACGTGGTCACCGCCTGGCAGTGGTACGAGAATCCCGAGCCGACCACCCTGGTGGGTGCGGCCATCACTCCGCGGCAGGGCTTTACAGCGGGCATCGAACTACAGGCGGATTACCGCCCGAACTGGTTGTACTACATGCCCCAGGCTCTGGCCAACATCCAGGCGCTGGGCGCCAATCAGGTCGTAATCACCCCCACCTGGACCTACAAGACGGTCCGCCCGCTGACGTTTGGTCCCGTGCCCGGGCAGGATCCGCTCTGGGTGGATTCGGCCACCGCCGTCAATCAAGCCCGCGCCCTGGGCTTGAACGTGGCCCTCTTCCCCGTGCCGCACTTCGACGGCACCGCCGCCGATTTCTGGAAGACTGCGCCACGCGACGCCGCCTGGTGGCAGGCCTGGTTCGATACCTACCGCGCCTTCGCAGTCCATTACGCTGACCTGGCGACCCAGACCGGCGCGCAGACCTTGATCCTTGGCGGTGATTGGCTCATGCCCGCCATGCCGAACGGCACGCTGCCCGACGGCTCCCCTTCAGGCGCACCTGCCGACCTGGACGCACGCTGGAAGGCTGTTATCGTCGAGGTCCGCGCCCACTTCAACGGGAAGATCCTGTGGGCTCTGCCCTTCACCGAATCCAACTTCCAGACCCCGCTGACCTTCCTGCAAGACACGGACGGCGTCTACTTGCTGTGGTCGGCGGCGCTCTCGGGGCAGGTCAACGCCTCCAAGGCGGACATGGTCAACGAGGCGGGCCGCATCCTCGATAACGAGGTGGCTGCCCTGCCCGCACTGATCAGCAAACCCATCATCCTGGCCATCGATTATCCATCCGCGGCGGGGGCATCCACGGGCTGCGTCTCCAACGGGGCAGGCACCTGCCTCGACTGGACCGCGCTCGACCGTCCCAAGGCTGACCTCCCTGCCGTAGGGTTGGACCTGCAAGTTCAGGCGGACCTGTACGAGGCCATCCTCACCGCCGTCAATGGACGGCCGTGGGTCAGTGGCGTGGTCAGCCGTGGATACTATCCGCCTGCGGCCTTGCGCGATAAGTCCGCCTCGGTGCACGGCAAGCCCGCCGCCGACATCCTGTGGTACTGGTTCCCGCGCATGCTGGGCGTGGTCCAATAGATTTCCCAAACATTTCTAAAAAATCCGCCTCAATGAGGCGGATTTTTCTATCTGGCACAAACAGCGTATTCCGTATCTTCGTAGACGATCTCACATCCCCCAGGTTCCAACGAGTCCCATAGCGGATGGGTCTCCTGGTTTCGCTTCACCAACAGATAATCGTAAGGCAGATCGGTCGCGCGGGACCAATCGTCCACACAGGTCACGGACGGGCAATCCTGCACTTTGAGTAATTGACCCAGGCGCGGGAAGAACTGTCCGTTCAGGGTCCACTCGAAGCCTTGCAGGGTGGTCTGGCTTCTGCGCTCGGCCAGGGCGGGAAACCACTCCTGCAGCGGGTCGGTCATGACAGGCTCACCTGTCACAAGGACGAAGCGACTGCCTTCGGGTGTGTTCACGCGGACCCAGTCCATCAGGGCTTGCGGCGCAGGCGGAACCAGCGAGGTGTTGATCAGGGCAAAATCGTAAAAGACGCTGAAGAGCGTCCAGAAGAGCAACAGGCCGAACAACCCCATGCCAAAGCGCTGACTTTGGGTGAAATCGGAAGCGGGGACGGCCCGACCTTTTCGCTTGCGGAGCCAGCCGCGGAAAGCGGGCAGTGCGTCCGTGAGAAACCAGGCCGCCAGGATGCAGGCAGGCAGATAGGCAAAGGCGGCCGCGCTGCGCGGCTCGACGAGGTATGGCATCAGAAACCACATCGGGACGAAGAACTTCTTCTGCCAGAGCGCCCAACTCAGGCCCAACACAAACAATACGCGGAAGGGGATCAGCCAGATATCGAGCGAGGTCAACTCTTCGAGCATACCCAGGATCGGATTGGGGGTATAAGCCCCACTATGAAGCACGGACAGGAACGGCGCAGTACCGTGCATGGACAGTACGCTGCCCCACCAGGGAGTCGTCAGCGCGGCGACACCCAGGGCGACGAGGACAGCCTGCTCCGTGCCGCGCCAGGTCCGACCGAAGGCCAGCCAGAAGAGCGCACATGCCGACGCGGTTGCCAAGCCCGCCTCGGGGTGGCTGAGCACGGCCAACGCGCCGAACAGAATCGACAGCAGGACAAATATCCACGTGCCGCGCTCGAACATGCGATACACGGCATACAACGCCAGTATGATGAACAGGAGTCCGAGCGAACGAGTCAGCCCGCCACCCATGATCTGCCAACCGTAACTGCTCGGCACCAAGGCGAAGATCATGGCCGCCACCGCCGCACGCGGACGATCCTTGAGCAGGACATTCGCCAGCAGATAAAAGGCGGGGATCGAAGCGAAATTCACCAGTGCAGGCAGCCAGCGCAAGGTTTCCAGTTCGGGGATGCCCAGCAGACTCAAAAATGCCGCCACATAAAATCCAAAAGGCGGGTAGGCGAAGGGGATGTCTGCGAAGTTGTAGGAGGTGAATTGGGGCAACAGAAATCCGTTTGCCCGCAGGTCGCGGATCATGCTCAGGAACATGCCGCCGTCATTTAAGGGGAAGCGGGCCTGCAATCCAGGGAACAGGCGGATGATCAGCCCGAAGAAAAGGGCCAGGCCGAGGATGAGGGTCGCCCACTGGTCGCGCGTCAGAGTCCGTTCGGTCTTTTTCATTGCGGAGATTTTACCATTTGCAAGTAGAGACCTCGGAGGTCTTCCGCAAGGTTCTCTGACAGAAAACGTATAACTCAGACCTCCGAGGTCTGATCTATAGACTATAATCGCGCAATTCCAACGCCATTGGAGGAGAGTTCATGAAAAAAGTAGGTCGTTTTTTGATGCGAGGATTGATCGCAGTGGTCATCCTCGCGCTTGTGTTGGGCGCGGGGGGCGCTTTCTATTTCAAGTCATACCTGCCCAATACGGTGGCCAAGCAATCTTTCCCGCAGATCGACGGTGAGATTCAGATCACGGGGCTGGAGGGGCCCGTGGACGTCTACCGCGACTCGATGGGCATCCCGCACATCTACGCCGCCAGCGCCCATGACCTGTTCTTCGCGCAGGGCTACGTCCACGCGCAGGACCGTTTCTGGCAGATGGACGCCTGGCGGCACATCGGCTCGGGCACGCTCTCGGAGATGTTCGGCTCGGCTCAGGTGGAAACCGACACCTTCCTGCGCACGCTCGGCTGGCGCGTGACTGCCGAAGCCGAGTGGGAGGCGCTCGGCCCCGATTCGCGCGCCATCCTGCAAGCCTACACCGACGGGGTCAATGCCTATCTCAAGGATCACAACGGCACCGCCCTCAGCCTGGAATACGCCATCCTCGGCCTGCTCAGCCCCGATTACAAGCTCGAGCCGTGGACGCCCGTCAACAGCCTGACCTGGGGCAAGGCCATGGCCTGGGATCTGCGCGGCAACATGGACGAGGAGATTACGCGCGCCGTGCTGCTCAAGACGCTCACACCCGAGCAGGTGGATCAGCTCTATCCGCCGTATCCTGAAGACCACCCTGTCATCGTCAACAAGATCGGGGATGGAGCCGCCATCTCGGCCGTTCCCGCCGCCCCCACGGATCCCGCGCTTCTCTCCGCCCTGCCGCTTGACTCCGTTCAATCGAACATCGCCCTGCTCGACCCGCTGCTGGGTCAGCTCAGCGACGGCATCGGCTCGAACTCGTGGGCCGTCTCCGGCAAGCTGACGGATACGGGCATGCCGATCCTCGCCAATGACCCGCACCTCGGAATCCAGATGCCGTCCATCTGGTATCAGGTGGATATGCACTGCATGCCCAAAAGCGACGCCTGCCCGTTCGAGATGGCGGGCTTCTCGTTCGCGGGCGTGCCCGGCGTGGTCATCGGTCACAATGACCGCATCGCCTGGGGCTTCACCAACACAGGCCCAGACGTGATGGACCTGTTCATCGAGAAGGTCAACCCCGACAACCCGAACCAGTACGAGGTCGACGGGAAATGGGTCGATTTCGAGACCCGCAAGGAAACGGTGGCCGTCGTCGGCGGGGAACCCGTCGAGGTGACCGTGCGCCTCACGCGCCACGGACCCGTCATCTCGGATGCCTACGGCCCGCTCAAGGATCAGGGCGACCCGAAGGACAAGGAATTCGTCCCCTTCAAGGAGCGCACGGGAATCGAGCTGCCTCAACAATACGTCATCGCGCTGCAATGGACAGCGTTGACACCCTCCACGCCCTTCGAGGCCATCTGGGGTTTCGACAAGGCCCAAAACTGGACTGAGTTCCGCGCTGCCGCCAGCAATTTCCATGTGCCTGCGCAGAATCTGCTTTACGCGGACGTGGACGGCAACATCGGCTATCAGATGCCTGGCGACGTGCCGATCCGCAAAAAGGGCGATGGCCGCTTCCCCGTCCCTGGCTGGAACAGCGAGTACGACTGGACGGGCTACATCCCCTTTGAGGAACAGCCCTACACCTTCAACCCCACCGAGGGCTATATCGTCACCGCCAACAACCAGGTCCCGCCGCGTGATTATCCCTACATGGTCACCTCGGATTGGGATTACGGTTTCCGCGCCAACCGCATCCTCGAGATGATCCAAAACGCGCCTGGCAAGATCGACATCGCCTACATCCAGAAAATGCACGGCGACGCCTTCGATGCCAGCGCCGCGGCGATCCTGCCCATCTGGAGTGAGATCAATTACAAGGCGGCCAGCCCGAACGAGGCCTACGCGCTCGACCTCATGCAGAAATGGGACGATCAAAGCACAGCCGACTCGAAGGCGGCGGCTGTCTATCAGCAATTCTGGTGGAATCTCGACCAAAATACCTTCAATGATGACCTGCCCGAACGTTATGCCGTCTCGGGCGGCGACAAGGATTTCGAGGTGATGCGCCGCCTGGTACAGACTCCCAACGATCCCTTCTGGGACGACCGCTCCACCACCGACAAGGTGGAAACCCGCGACGATATCTTCATCGCTTCGCTGGTCGAAACCGTCAATCAACTGGAAAAGGATCACGGCAAGGACCCCGCCCAATGGCCGACCTGGGGCGACCTGCACACCGCCACGTTCCGCAACCAGACCCTGGGTGAATCGGGCATCAGCTTAATCGAGGACCTGTTCAACCGTGGACCCTTCCCCACGGGCGGCGGAAAATCCATCGTCAACGCCACGGGCTGGAGCATCGGCGAATCCTTTGAAGTGGACTGGCTGCCGTCGATGCGCATGATCGTGGATTTGGGCAACCTGAACAACTCGCTCACCGTCCACACCACGGGGCAGTCGGGACACGCCTACAGCGAACACTACGCCGACATGGCTCCGCTGTGGGCCAGCGTGCAGTATTACCCGATGTGGTGGGACCAGCAATCTGCGATCAAGGATGCGGAAGGGCATCTGGTGTTGAAGCCATAAGAAATTTCTTCCGAGCGCAGTCGAAGCGCCCATAACAAAAAGTGACAGTCACATTTAATGTGACTGTCACTTTTTTATAAAGTCGGCGCACGGCCGAGCGGGTTAGCCCCCTCAGACACTACCTGTGCCGCACGAAGAGGACGGGATGCTGTTCAGTGAGAACCCGCCGCCTCCGTCCGCTGGCTTGGACGCGAAGGTGGACATCTTTTTCTTGACCTGTCCGCTTCCACATTGAGGACAAACTACTTCATTGATCTTGCTAATGCTGACCAACTCTTCGAAGGCTCGTCCGCATTGACTGCACGCAAATTCATAAATTGGCATCATCGACTCCTGATGAAAATTTCAGAAGATTGGATGCACGAGTGGCAGAAAAGTTGCAATCAAACTCGCAAGGGCCATTTCCTCACCTGCCAGGCCGTCAGCGCGGCAACTGCCACGCCCGCGTAACTGGCCAGCAGGTCCACGATGTCCATGGTGCGGCTGCCGAACAGGGATTGGCTCCACTCTTCGAGGCCGATCAACGCAGCCAGAGTCAGGCTCACGGTCAGGATGGTGCGGAGGAGATTCAGACCTGGGCGCAGGGTAAAGGCCAGGTTCAGGAGCAGACTCAGGATCCCGTACAGGATGAAGTGTCCCAGCTTATCGCCGTTGGGGAAATCATACAGGCTGCGAATCAGCCCAGGCAGAGTCCCCATGTCCGCCAGGATGATCACGATGACAATGAAGATTGAGAAGGCAATCGCCAGCCATTTGGTCATATAAAAAAAGACGCCCTTGCGGGCGTCTCCTCGTTCTAGTTTGCAACTTCCGCTTTGGGTTGTTTGGCCTCGCGCTTTGCCTTCAGCCACTCATAGCCCATCGGCAGGACCGAGATCAGGATGATGGCGATGATTACGAACTCGAAGTTCGCGCGCACGAACGGGATGTTGCCGAAGAAGTATCCCGCCAGCGTGAACAACAGCACCCACACGATGCCGCCGATGAAGTTGTACGAGATGAAATAGCCATACGACATCTTGCCGATGCCCGCCACGAAAGGCGCAAAGGTACGCACGATGGGCACAAAACGCGCCAGGAAGATGGTCTTGCCGCCGTGCTTCTCGAAGAAGGCGTGCGTTTTGTCGAGGTATTCCTTCTTGATCCATTTGATGTTGTAAGCGCGTTCGCCCAGGGTATGGCCGATCCAGTAATTGACCGTATCGCCGCCGATGGCTGCCACCATCAACAAACCAATTAACACCCAGATATTGAGCGCGTCCAGCGCCGCAAAAGTACCCGCCGCGAACAGGAGTGAGTCGCCGGGCAGGAAGGGCGTCACCACAAAACCCGTCTCCATGAAGATCACAAAGAACAGCAGGCCGTAGGTCCACACGCCATACTGGGTGATGATCTGGCTCAGGTATTCGTCCAGGTGCAGGAACAGGTCGATCAGAAATTTAATGGTTTCCATTTCACTCTCACTTGATTGATTAGCAAGCCGCCATTATACCTTGCTTTTCCGTGGCCTCTCGATGCGGCTCAACCAGTCCCCCGCTCCCAGAAAGACCAGGCAGCCGATGGTGGCCACCCCCAAATTCAACTCCCCAAGCGGGAAAAATTCCCACCCCAGCCAGGTCCCTGCAAAATGCCCCGCCGCAAATCCCACCCAGGCCAGGACCAGATAAAACACCAGCCGCCAGATCCCGCCATCCCGCACCAGGTGATACAACGCGCCGTACAGGCTTGCGATGACGAACCCGAGGGTCAAGGCTGGAATGGACATGGCTGCTCCTTATTGGATGATTCCGCCGCCGAGCACTTCCTCTTCAACATAGAAGACCGCCGCCTGACCCGCGGTCACATCCCGCACAGGGGCATCGAACTGGACCCTGGCCTGGTCGCCGTCTAGCGGCATGACCCATGCCCAGGCGGGCCGCGCCGTGTAGCGAATCTTCACCTCCGCGCGGAAGGGTTCGGTTGGCGCTTCGCCGCGAATCCAGTTGACATCTTTGGCAACCAACTCGCGCGTGCCGAGTTCGTCCTGTGTGCCGACGATGACCGTATTGGTTGCCGCGTCCTTGCCCAGTACGTAGAGCGGAACAGGTGAAGCGATTCCCAATCCCTTGCGCTGACCGATGGTGTAGTTCGGCAATCCATTGTGTTGACCCACTACCCTGCCGTCGCGGGTGACGATCTCGCCCGGGTGAAGCATCTCTGCTGCATTGCGTTGCAGAAAGTTACGATAGTCCTCGCCTGCCAGAAAGCACAGGTCTTGTGAGTCAGGCCGCGAGGCGGTCGGCAACCCAAAAGCTTCAGCGATCTTGCGGATTTCCGTCTTCGGATATTCGCCCACAGGGAACAAGGCTCGCTGCAGTTTCTCCTGAGTCAACACGTGCAACACATAAGATTGATCTTTCGATGGGTCCACCGCACGCAGCAAAGCAATCTTTCCCCCATCTTCTTTCCTGCGCACATAATGTCCCGTGGCCATGAAGTCTGCGCCCAGAGCCAGGGCGTGATCCAGCAAAAAGGTCCAGCGGATCTGACGGTTACACAGCAGGCATGGATTAGGCGTCTCGCCACGGGCGTAGCCATCCAGAAAGTATTGCACCACCGTTTCGCGGAAGACGTTCTTCGCATCCACCACATAGAAGGGAATATCGAGTTTGGCCGCCACGCGCCGCGCCTGCCCCATCGAATCGGGCGTACAGCAGCGGTTGGAGTCTTCCTTGCCAGGCTCGGACCACAGCCGCAGCATCATACCCATGACCTCATAGCCCTGCTGTTTGAGCAGGGCGGCGGCAACGGAGGAATCCACTCCTCCAGACATGGCAACGACAACTTTGGTCATTCATTCACCAGAGATAAACGAAGATAAACAGGGATGTTTTTTGGTGGTTTAAGGCTTTGGTGCCTTCCAGACAGGAGACGGATACAGGCGGCGGATCTGAATCCTGGGCTGACCAAAATTGATCAGCACGCAGGTGGGCAACCCAGATGCACGCATGTAATTGAACGATTGAGCCAGATGTTCACTATTCAAAGCCGAAACCGCTTTTAGTTCGACCAAAACAACATTCTCAACCAACATGTCCACAAAGAACTCACCGACAATAACACTATCATACAGCACTTTGATCGGGTGCTGCTGAACAACCTTCAGCCCATCCTTGCGCATTTCAAGCGTGTGGGCATTCTCATATACTTTCTCGATAAAGCCAATCCCCAATGCATTGCTAACTTTGTAGGCGCAACCAATGATCCGCTCGGTAATTTTATTCAACTCTGCTTCGTTCATAAAAACCTCCCATCACAAAAATCAAATATCACCGTGCATCTCTGTTCATCTCTGGTTTAAACCTCTGGCTCGTTCCACCAGAGAAGGCAGTGCTTGCAAAAATGCATCCACTTCGGCGGGCTGGGTGTCTTTGCCGAGAGTGATACGAAGGGAGCCAAGCGCCCAGTCACGGGAGAAACCTAAAGAGGTGACGACTTCGCTCGGTTCGGGATTACCCGTCTTGCAAGCAGAACCTGAGGAGCAGGCAAAGCCCGCCGCGTCGAGCAGGGTGAGCAGCAGGTTGCCATCTACGTTTTTGAAGACAAAGGAGGCATGGTTGGGCAAACGCTCGGCGGGATGACCCGTCAGCCTGGAGTCGGGGATCTCTTCCAGCACGCGGCCAAGGATGTGATCCCGCAGCGGCTGGACGTGGCCGAAGCGCCGTTCTCGTTCTTCCTTCGCAAGGCGAAGCGCTTCCGCAAAGCCGACGATGTACGGCACATTATGCGTCCCAGCGCGCAGGCCAAATTCCTGGCCGCCGCCCGTCAGATGCGGAACCAGCTTCGTCCCTTTGCGGACGTACAACGCGCCGACACCTTTCGGGCCGTACAGTTTGTGCGCGCCCAGCGAGAGCAGGTCCACGCCGAGAGTCGGCACGTTTACATCGAGGTAGGCCGCCGCCTGGACCGCGTCTGAGTGGAAGAGTATGCCATGTTCATGGCACAACGCCGCAAGTTCACGGATCGGGTTGACCGTGCCGATCTCGTTGTTGGCGTACATCACCGAGACCAGCGCGACCTGCTCGTTAAGTACCTTCTTCACTGCTTCGGGCGTGATGCGACCATGCTCATCTACATCCAGCCATTCGACACGGAAGCCGTAATATTTCTCAAGCTGCTCAGCCGTCTTGCTGACGGCATGATGTTCGGTGCGCGCGGTCAGGATACGATTCGCGCCCGTCTTCTCGCGCTGGGCCAGCGCTGTACCACGCAGGGCGAGGTTATCCGCCTCGGAGCCGCAGGAGGTGAAAATGATTTCATCGGGGCGGCAACCCAACACGGAGGCAACCGTCTCGCGCGCAGAATCGACCGCAGCCTCGGCAGCCTGTCCATAACGATGGACAGACGAAGGGTTCCCGAAAGAATCCGCAAAATAAGGGCGCATCGCCTCCAGGACGCGGGAGTCCACGGGAGTGGTGGCGGCATAATCAAGGTAAATCGGATGGGTCATGGTGAACGGATTATACCCGCTGAAAATAAATGGACTCCGAGATGACCAAATCTCGGAGTCCTAGCTCGGAGGAGCTTTACAAACTAGTTCGGGTGGATGATGCTCACCTCGGCATCGGAGAGTGCTTCGATCAGCACATCACCACGCTTGCGGATGACCATGCTCCTGCCCGGGCGCAACATGTAGTCCTGCGGGTTATTGGCTTCCGTCACCCAGACCAGGCCCTCTTCGCAGGCAACTGTCATACCGGGATTGACCTTGGCGACATGATGGAAAGCGCGGCGGTGTAAGTGGAGGTCGAGCTTCGCTTTCTTGGTGTTGGTGTTCATGGGTTTTCCTTTGTTGAATAGGCCAGTAATTTATTTTATTTTCGCTGAAATCGAAAATAAGTACAGATGCAAAAACGAGGAATTGTTATCGTAACAGTTGATGGTAAAATAAACTGTACTGGTAGAAATTACGGCAACTGTATCGTTTTTCAGGAGACACATGGCTGGACATTCCCCGTCGAAAAAACAGTCTTTTCGTTACGAAGAGGTGGCGGACCAAGTAATGCAACTGATCGAGCAGGGGACCTACCGCCCAGGCGACCGTATCCCATCCGTGCGGCAAATGAGCCTGCAAAAGGGGGTCAGCATCAGTTCCGTGCTGCAGGCCTACCTGCTGCTTGAAAGCCGCGGGGTGATCGAAGCGCGGCCCCAATCGGGATACTACGTCAGCCGACCTGCCCATCTGCACCTGCCCGAACCTGAGGCCTCCTCCCCGGGGCTGGATCCCACCCGCGTCAACCTGCATGACCTGGTGATGATGGTCATGCGCGACTCCCTGAACCCTGAACTGGCACAGTTGGGCGCGGCCATGCCTAACCTGGAGTTGCTCCCCACCGAACGCATGAACCGCATCCTGGCCCGCCTCGCGCGGACAGCCAGTCGCGGCACACATCGGTATCAACTCCCGCCCGGCGCCGAGGACTTGCGTGTGCAGATCGCCCAGCGCGCGGTCAACAGTGGCTGCCAGTTCTCGCCCAACGACATCGTCATCACCTCGGGCGGCACCGAGGCCATTGACCTGTGCCTGCACGCCGTCTGTAAGCCGGGTGACATCGTAGCCATCGAGTCGCCCATGTACTTCGGCACGTTGCAGATCATCGAGGTGCAGGGGCTGCGCGCGCTGGAGATCCCCACCAATCCGCGCGACGGCATCAGCCTGGACGCACTACAGTTCGCCATCGAGCACAATCCCATCAAGGCGGTGTTGACTATCTCCAATTTCAGCAATCCGCACGGGAGCTGCATCCCCGACGAGAAGAAGAAGGAACTGGTCGAACTGTTGGCCCGCTACGACATCCCGCTGATTGACAACGACGTCTCGGGCGAGTTGTACTTCACCGAAAAGCGTCCGTTGACCACCAAGGCCTTCGACAAAAAGGGACTGGTGATGTTGTGCTCCTCGTTCTCGAAAGATATCAGTCCCTCGCTGCGTGTGGGTTGGGTGGCGCCCGGGCGCTACAAGAATGAGGTCGAGTGGCTCAAGTTCACGTTGAGCGCGGCTACTGCCACGCTGCCGCAAATGGCCATCGCCGAATTTCTCGCCAGCGGCGGATATGACCATCAACTGCGACGCATCCGCCGTGAGTACGCCAGCAACGTGACCCGACTCTCGCAAGCCGTCACACGCACCTTTCCCGCGGGGACGCGCGTCACCCGCCCCTCGGGCGGATATGTGCTGTGGGTGCAACTGCCCGAAAATGTCGACTCGCTGGAGTTGTATTCGCTGGCCCTGAAAGGCGGAATCACCATCACGCCTGGCTATCTGTTCTCGCCCACCAACCAGTTTTACAACTTCATCCGCCTGAACGCCGCTGCCTGGAACCTGTCCATCGAGCGCGCGCTGGAACGACTGGGCGACATGGTCGTGGAACTGGCAGGGCCCAGCATCGCCTAGTTCCCGAGCGGATTTCTCTTGATATAATCAAAGCGTCATCATTTGCGTTACAGGAGAAAATATGGCCTACAAGATCAAGTTCGGCACCGACGGCTGGCGCGGCGTCATTGCTGAAGACTACACCTTCGACAACCTGCGCCGCTGCGCCCAGGGGTTTGCGTCCTATATGCTCTCCCAGGGCAAGCAGGGACAGTGGATCGTGGTCGGGCACGACAAGCGTTTCCACTCGGAGAATTTCGCCGCCGCCGTGGCCGAAGTGCTGGCGGGCAACGGCCTCAAGGTCTACCTGACCGACGGCGCCACCCCCACCCCCGTCATCGCCTACGCCGTGGTGGACAAGAAAGCCGCGGGCGCAGTCAACATCACTGCCTCGCACAACCCGCCCACCGACAATGGTTTCAAGGTCCGCAACGAGACGGGCGGCGCCATCGACCCCGAGGGTCTGTTCCAGATCGAAAGCAGCATCCCTGATGACGTCAAGGACGTCAAGCGCAAGGCCTACAAAGAGGCTGAAGCCGCAGGAGAGATCGTCAAATTCGATGCCGCCACGCCCTACATCGAACACCTCACCCGCGACGGCCTGATCGACCTGCAACCCATCAAGGACGCCGGCCTGACCGTCGTCGTGGATGCCATGTGGGGCAACGGCGCGGGCTGGTTCACGCGCCTGCTCTCGGGCGGTAAGACCAAGGTTATCGAGATCCACAACACGCGCAACCCGTCCTTCCCTGAGATGAAACGTCCCGAACCGATCCGCCCCAACATCGACGTGGGCCTCAAGACCACGGTCGATAACAAGGCCGATGTGCTGCTCATCACCGACGGTGACGCCGACCGCTGCGGCGTCGGTGACGAGAACGGCGAATTCATCAATCAGTTGCGTGTTTACGCCCTGCTGGCCTATTATTTGCTCGAGGTCCGCGGCGAACGCGGCGACATCGTCAAGACCCTCTCGACCACGGGCATGCTCAACAAGTTGGGCGAACTCTACGGCGTGCCTGTCCATGAGACCGGCGTGGGCTTCAAGTACGTGGCCCCCAAAATGACCGAGACGAACGCCCTGATCGGCGGCGAGGAAAGCGGTGGCTACGCCTTCCGCGGGAACGTCCCCGAACGCGACGGCATCCTGGGCGGCCTGTACATGCTCGACTTCATGGTCAAGACCGGCAAGAAGCCGACCGAGCTGCTCAAGGACCTGTTTGCCAAGGTCGGCGGCGAATACTTCTATGACCGCGTCGACTCGGCCTTCAGCGGCGACCGCTCGGCCCGCGAGAAAATGATCCTCGACGCCAAGCCCGCCACCCTGGGCGGCCTCAAGGTCACCGACCTGATCACCGTGGACGGCTTCCAGTTCAAGCTCGAAGACGGCGGTTGGATGCTGATCCGCTTCAGCGGCACCGAACCCATTATGCGTGTCTACTGCGAAACCCGCCACCAGGACAAGGTCCAGGCCATTTTGCAAGACGGCCTCAAGGTGGCAGGCATCAAGTAAACCCCCGCAAAACCGACACCGCCAGAGACATCTCTGGCGGTGTTTTTTGTCCGCGCTCCTCCAAGTCTGTCTGATATAATGCGCCTGCCTTGCCCATGAACCTGACCGACACGCACTGCCACCTCGATTACCAAAAATTCGACGAGGACCGTGAAGCCGTGATCCAGCGCGCGGTGGACGCAGGCTTGACGCGCATCCTCATCCCCGCCCTGCACTGGACCTCGAGCCTGGCCGCCGTCAGCCTGGCGGAGGCCCATCCGATGATTTACGCCGCGGTCGGCTTCCATCCCACCGACCTCGACACCTGGGATGAGTCCTCTGTCGAGAATCTGCGAAACCTTGCACAATCTGCGAAGAAAGTCGTCGCCATTGGCGAGATCGGCCTCGATTACTACTGGGTCAAGGATGCGGACCAGCAGGCTCGTCAACGGGAAGCCTTCCAGACGCAACTGGCCCTGGCGAAGGAAGTCGGCCTGCCCGTCGTCGTCCACATGCGCGAAGCCGAGGACGCCTGGGTGGGCCCCGCCTCCGCCGACCTGCTCGACATCCTCTCCACCTGGCACGCGGACCTGGTCGCCGCGCAGCATCCGCTGGCCGAGCGGCCTGGCGTGCTGCACTCCTTCAACGGTACGCTCGAAACCGCGCAGAAGGCCATGTCCCTGAATTTTTACATCGGCGTGACGGGACCCGTCACGTATAAAAACGCCGACCAAAAGCGTCAGGTCATCGGCCAGCTTCCCCTCGAACGGCTATTGATCGAGACCGATGCGCCTTTTCTGGCCCCCGTCCCACAACGAGGAAAACGGAACGAACCTGCCTTTGTGGGGTATATTGCTGATAAAATAGCAGAAATCCAATCCAAAGACCCTGTGGAGATCGCCGCCGTCACCGCTCGAAATGCGGCGCGGCTCTTCGCTTGGGGAGACTGATTTGAGCACGGTATCCTTTCTTTCACCTGTCCAGGAACAAGTCAAACTCGTAGAAGAACGCATGCGCGTTCAGGCCGACGATTCCCACCCCGACCTGCGCGCTGCGCTCGAACATCTGCTTGCAGCGGGCGGAAAGCGCGTCCGCCCCACCCTCGGCCTGTTGGTCGGGAACATGCTGGGTGCCGAAGAGGCGCGGCTCATCACCCTGGGCGCCGCCGTGGAGTTGCTCCACACCGCCACCCTGGTCCACGATGACCTGATCGACGGAGCGCTCCTGCGCCGCGGCATCCCCACCCTCAACGCGCGTTGGTCCCCGCCTGCCACGGTGCTGACGGGCGACTTCCTCTTCGCGCGCGCCGCCAAACTGGCCGCCGAGACCGATCACCTGCCGCTGATGAAGGCCTTCTCCGAAACCCTGGCCATCATCGTCAACGGTGAGTTGACCCAGATGTTCTCCTCGCGCGGCCTGATCGAGCGTGACAACTACTACAAGCGCATCTACGCCAAGACCGCCTCGCTCTTCGAGATGACCTCGCGCGCCGCCGCCATGGTCAGTCCTGTGGATGAGGACTTGATCGAGTCCATGCGCGACTTCGGCTACCAGATCGGCATGGCCTTCCAGGTCGTGGATGACATCCTCGACTTCAACGGCGACCAGGCCGCCGTCGGCAAGCCCGTCGGCTCGGACCTGCTCAACGGTCTGGTCACCCTGCCCGCCATCTACTACGCCGAATCCCATCCCAACGACCCCGACGTGCAGTCCCTGCCCAACGGCGGCTGGACTCATGCCGAAAACATGGCCCGCCTGATCGAGAACATCCGCAAGAGCGACGCCATCGAGCGCTCGATGCAGGAGGCCAGTCAGTTCGTGGACCGCGCCCTGGCCCGCCTCGAACCACTTCACCCTGGGGTGGAGCGCGAGGCCCTCGAAAGCCTGGCCAAATACATCGTCGACCGCAGAATGTAGAGCCTCAGCCGCCGTTTGGCGGCTTTTTTATCGCTGGTTCGCCCCCAGATTGGCTACGCGCAGCAAACTTGACGATGAGAATCACCCGTGCTACAATGAGCGCACAGGTTTTCTTATGCGAAAGCCTGAATCCACTCCCCAGCGGTCGCCATGACCAACCCTCGTAAACCATTCCGCATCAATGTCGGCTTCATCATCAGTGAAGAAGTCGGATACGTCCACAAGATTCCCTTTGAGTTCGAGAAAGCCAAACTCGAAGATGATTTGACGTTGACGGACTTCTCGGGCGTGGCCACCATCAGCCGCACGCCGCAAGGTCTGCTCGTGCAGGGAGAGTTCCAGGGCGGCATCACGCTCGAATGTGTGCGCTGCCTCACCAACTTCCCGTACAGCCTGCATTGGGACTTTACCGAACTGTACGCCTTCAACAAAAAATCCATCACCGACTCGGGCCTGCTCCTGCCCGACGATGCCCACATCGATCTCGAACCGCTCCTGCGCGAATACGCCCTCCTGGAAGTCCCCATCAGCCCGGTCTGCAAGCCCGAGTGCAAGGGCCTGTGTCCCGAGTGTGGCGAGAACTTGAACCTGGTCGACTGCGGCCACCACACCGAAAACAACGACTCACCCTTCTCGGTCCTGAAAAAACTCCTCTAGCACTGTCCAAGGATGGCCCCGTGGCACACAAGAGACAGCAAGCGGCCCTCAACCTGCTCATGGAAAAGGCTGACGTTCAAGGCTACCTGACCACTGACGATCTGATGGAAGTGGCACCCGATGCCGACGCCCAGCATATGCGTGTCCTGTTGACTGCCCTGCGCCATCGCGGCGTGGACGTGATGGACCCCGAAGACGATTCCCCCGACCTCGAACCTGAATCCGATACTTTTGACCTCGACTTCCTCCCAGGCGATTCGCTTGCCAGCGAAGACCCCGTCGGTTTGTATCTCAAGGAAATGTCGCGTGTGCCCTTGCTGGCCGTGGACGAGGAACTCGACCTGGCCATCCGCATCGAAAAGGGACGTCGCGCCAAAAAGGACCGCCTCAAGCTGAGCGGACGCGCCAACGTCGCCCTGCGCCGCAAATTAGACACCGTCATCCAGGACGGATTGCTGGCCCGCGAACATCTCATCAAGGCCAACACCCGCCTGGTGGTCAGCATCGCCAAACGCTACATGGGGCGCGGCGTGGCCTTCCTTGACCTGATCCAGGAAGGCAATCTGGGCCTGATGAAAGCGGTCGAGAAATACGACTACAAACGCGGATTCCGCTTCTCCACTTACGCCACCTGGTGGATCCGCCAGACCATCACACGCGCCATTGCCGACCAGGCACGCACCATCCGCGTGCCCGTGCACATGACCGACCGCATCCGTCAGATGTACAAAACCAGCCACGAGTTGGAACAAACACTCGGCCGCCAACCCACGGTCGAAGAGATCGCCAAAGCGATGAAGTTGAGCGTTGCCAAGGTACAGTGGATCACAAAGGTCTCATGGCTGCCGCTCTCGCTCGAGTCACCCGTCGGCGACGACGAGGAGTCAGAGTTGGGCCACTTCATCGAAGACGAGTTCAGCCCCACCCCGCTGCAAAGCGCGTACCAATCCATGCTCAAGGAAAAACTCGAAGAGGTGCTGGCGTCCCTGTCACCGCGCGAGGCTCACATCCTGCGCCTGCGCTTTGGCCTGGATGACGGCAACCCGTACACGCTCGAAGAGGTGGGACAGAAATTCGGCCTGACACGCGAACGCATCCGCCAGATCGAAGGTCGCGCGCTGCGGCGTCTGCGTCACCCCAAACAGGCGGGTCAACTCAAGGAATATTTGTAATCATCAAGGTTACGGATACTATCAAACACCCATACACAACTTGAGGGTGGAAATCTAGACAACCCAAGATATACATTACAAAGCATCGACAATAACTTGCTAAGATTGCTTAAATCCTTGATTCCTGATTGAGCAGGGGTATTATATTCGCATATTTTTTCACAATCAGGAGATGCACCGTGTCCACATTGAAACGCTTCGCCCTATTCATGTTTGTCCTCACGCTGACTCTGGCCGTCACTGGTTGCGGACCCAGCGCTGAAGAGACCTACTTCACCAATCTGGCCCCCGCTGTTGAAGATTACAACACCGCTATAAACGAGGTCGGTACCCAGTTCGACAGTATCAATAACGACGCTCTCAACGATCAGGCCTGGATGGATGCCACTTTCGCCGCGCTTGACCACATGGAATCGGCTGCCCAGACCATGGCTGCCACGCCTACTGACCAGGTGCCTGAAAAGTGGACCGACCTCAACAACCTGCTTGTGCAGATCAGTGACCAGACCAGCCTGTTCGTTTCGGACATGAAGTCTGCACTGGAATCCCAGGACAAGGATGCCATGATGGCCGCCCTGGACGAATTCGCAGCCATTGGCCCGCTCTTCGAACAGGTCCAGGCCGAATTGAATCAATAGCCTTTGCTCAAGCACGATCCAAAACTGTCCCAGGTTTCTGGGACAGTTTTTTGATTCGCCAAGGAACGAGATAAGATTCCTATGTGAAATGAAACGGTTGTAGTAAAATAGCGGCCTATGAACTTCAAGCCCGCTTTTCCAATGGTGCCAATGACCATGGCCATGCGAATGGAGATGTCTTGCCGCACGTGGAGAGCACGTTAGTTCAGCATTCCTGAATCAAAACGGGCTGTCCACGATGCGGACAGCCTTTTTGTTTGTAAAGCCCTGTCGTTGCAAGGGCAATGTGATGTGCTCGAAGCGACTTTATCAAGACAATAAATTAAAACCAATTATTGCGAAGAGATTGACTCGCTCGCAATGATCCTTATGGAGGCCTGAATGCCTGAAAATATCTTAATTGCTGTTGCCTGGCCTTACGCCAACGCTGAGATCCATGTGGGCAACCTGACGGGTTCTCACCTGCCGGGTGACATCGCCGCACGCTATCACCGTCTAAAAGGCGACAAGGTGCTGATGATCACAGGCACTGACTCGCACGGCACGCCCGTCACGATGAGCGCAGACAAACTCGGCAAGCCCGTCGAGGAAGTTTACAAAATCTATCACGAAGGCTTCATCGATCTGTTCCAGAAGATCGGCATCACCTACGACCTGTACACCACCACGCACAGCGAGAATCACTTCAAGGTCTCGCAGAGCATCTTCCTGGCCTTGCAGAAGAACGGCTTCCTCTTCACGAAGGTCGAGCCGCAATGGTTTTCGCCCGGGCTGAACCGCTTCCTGCCCGACCGCTACGTGGAAGGGACCTGTTACATCTGCGGCACCGAGGGTGCGCGCTCCGATCAATGCGACGCGTGCGGCAACGTACTCGACCCGACCAAGCTGGTCAACCCGCGCTCGAAGGTCGAGGGCGACAACTCCTCACCCGAGTTGCGCGACACCGAGCATTTCTACATCGACCTCTCGAAGCTCGAGCCTGACGTCAAGAAATATCTACAGGACCGCTCCGACCACCTGCGCGAGACCGTGCTGGGCGAGTCGCTGCGCAAGATCGAGGCCGAAGGGCTCAAGCCGCGCGCGATCACCCGCGACCTGGACTGGGGCATCCCCGTGCCCGTCGCAGGCTGGGACGGCAAGTGCCTGTACGTGTGGTTCGAGGCCGTCATCGGCTACCTCTCCGCGCCCATTGAGTGGAGCCAGGTCACAGGTCAAGCGGAGGCCTGGCGCGAGTGGTGGACCAATCCCGCTGCCAAGCAGTTCCACTTCATCGGCAAGGACAATATCTTCTTCCATACCTCGCTGTGGCCCGCCGAACTGATGGGCGTGGGCAGCGCCTTCATGGAGATCTTCGCGGGCGAGGAAATCCCGCTGATCCTGCCCTACGACGTGCCCGCCAATCAGTTCATGAACCTGGAAGGCAAGAAGATCAGCGGCTCGCGCAATTGGGCCGTGTGGGGCCGCGACGTGTTGACCCGCTTCGACCCCGACGCCGTACGCTATTACCTGACCATCAATATGCCCGAAGCCAAGGACAGTGACTGGGATTGGGCCGAGTTTGTGGCGCGCAACAACAACGAGCTGGTTGCCACCTGGGGTAACCTGGCCAATCGTGTGCTGTCGTTCTGCTACAAGCACTGGGAAGGTCACGTGCCCAATGTGGACCCCGCCACCCTGCGTGAAGCGGACCTGGCCCTGCTGGCCACCATCGAGAACGGTTTCCAGGCTGTGGGTGCGGAACTCGAAGCCGTGCGCCTGCGCTCCGCCCTGGGCGAGACCATGAAGCTGGCCACCGCCGTCAACCAATATCTCGACGTACAGGCCCCATGGTCGGCAGTCAAAACCGACAAGGACGCCGCCGCCAAGACGGTCTACACCGCCCTGAAGGCCATCGACTCGCTCAAGGTGCTATTCGCGCCCTTCCTGCCCTTCACGTCCCAGCGCCTGCACGAGTTCTTCGGCTATGAGACGCCGCTCTTCGGTGAGCAATACACCGAGGTCGTAAAGGACGCGCTTGGCGAGCACAAGGTACTGCGCTATAAACCCGTTGACGGCTCGTACTGGCACCCCAGCGACCTGAAACCTGGGCAAAGCCTCAACCAGCCCACCCCGCTCTTCAAGAAACTCGAGCCCAGCGTGGCCGAGGAAGAACGGGCCAGATTAGGAAAGTAAACAACAACTCGGATGTCGCGATGGCATCCGAGTTTTTATTTGAATGTGAGTTGTTCTCTTAACCCTGCGCTTCGACTACGGGTCTCGACGAGCACTCGCCCCTCCGCTCAGCGCGAATAGATTCGCTATTAATGTCCGCCAGCCATGGGCGTTTGCGTGGATCCGCGTCCGCCCCATTTGGCGGGCCAACCCGGCAGGAAGGCCGCCAGGATCAGCGCGCCAATGGACGCATAAAAAGTGATGCGATAGGCCGATTCAAAGCCCTGCATGGACTCGTCACACGCCACCTGCAGCCCAGACAGGATCTTGGCCTTGGCCGCATCCGCCGCTGCGGCAGGCATGGCAGCCAGGGACGCCTTCGCCGAGGGAGGCAAATTGTCTGCTGCGGCTACGCCGGGCGTCTCGCACACGCCAAAGGGTGCAGTTTCAGTAACCATCGTTTCCTGCATCTGATCCTGCTGGGCCTTCACCGCAGGCGACAGGGAGCTGACCAGCAGGGTGGCCAACGCCGCCACCGACACCGCCTGCACCACCGAACGGGTACTGTTCAAGAGGGACGAGCCACGCGGAAGCAGGTTGAGCGGAATACTGCTCAGAGCCGTGACGTAGGAGGTCTGCATCGTCAAGCCCACGGCCAATCCGCGCAGGGCCAGCAGGAAGACAATGTAATTGATCGACGTGGCCCCCTCGATCTTGGACAACTGCCAGGTGTTGATGCACAGGATCACGAAGCCCGTCACCATGATGGCGCGCGGACCGATCTTGTCGAACAGACGACCCGCCAGCGGCGTGGCCACAGCGGAGGTGGCGGCCACCGCAAGCAGGATCAGGCCCGCGTCCAGGGCGGAGCGGCCGCGAAAGGCCTGCAGGTAGATCGGCATCAGAAATTCCGCGCCGAACAACGCCACGGTGGCAACGTATCCGACCAGGCTGGCGTTCAGGAAGGTCGGATTGGTGAACAGATTCAGGTTCATCATCGGTTCCTTGGCCACCTTTAATTCCACGAAGACGTGCAAGACCAGGGACACCAGCCCCAGACCGAACCAGAACAACGTCGCAGAACCCGTCCAGCCGTTGGTTTCGGCGATGGTGGCGGCATACAGCACGGAGCCGAATCCCACCACGGCCGTGATCAGGCCCAGCGGGTCAAAACGCGGACGACGGTCCAGGCGATAATCGAGCAGAAACTGTGAACCCAGAATAACGCCCAGGATGCCGATCGGCACGTTGATGAAGAAGATGGCGCGCCAGATGTTGAGGTCCACCAGCCAACCGCCGAGGATGGGACCCAGGGCGGGCGCCGCCACCAGGGCGATGCCGAAGATGCCCAGCGCGGTACCCTGCTCCTTTGGGGGGAAGGCGCGATACAGTTGCGCAGGACCCAGCGGCATGGCAATCCCACCGCCGAAACCCTGCAAGGCACGGGCCAGGATTAACATGCCCAGGGTCGGAGCAAGTCCGCACAACAGGGAGCCGAGGGCAAAGATCCCGATCCCCAACAGGTACATGCGCTTGATGCCAAAGCGATCGGCCAGGAAACCCGAGACGGGCGTGGTCACGCCCAACGCCAGCACGTACACACTCAATACCCACTGCGCATCCGAAAGGGTCGCGCCAAACTCACGCCGCAAGGTGGGAAAGGCAATGTTGACAATGGTCGAATCGAGGATGACCATGAAAATACCGAACATGACCGAAATCAAAACTTTCCATTTCGGTTCCAAACCAGTCGAAACCTGTTTCATATAAGAAACACCTCTGAGGGGAATTTAACGGGGGGGATTATACGGCAAATCAGCCGAACGTATACCTAGGAGAATCGAAGGGGAAAATTCTTACGGTACAATCCGCACATGATCGAGATCCGTCCCCTGCAACCGCATGAAATCGAAGACGCCAAATGGGTCATCGCCTCGGTAGCCCAGCGCATCTACTATCCCGACCAGACCCCGCAATACTTCTACGATGTGCTGGCCGAGGAAGGCGAATTGCGCGACGTGGACGATTATCAGCAGATCTACACAGGCGACCACGGCCTGTTCCTGGCCGTGCTGGACGACGGTCGGCTGGTGGGTACGGGCGCGATCAAGCACCTCGAAGCGGACATCGCCGAGCTGAAGCGTCTCTGGCTGTTGGAGGAATATCACGGACAGCGCATCGGCTACGAGGTGGTCCAGCGCCTGTTGGCGTTTGCCCGCGCTCAGGGCTGGTCCCGTATCCGCTTGCAGACGGGCAGCGAACAACTGCGCGCGCTGGCCTTCTACAAAAAACTGGGCTTCGTCGAAATCCCCAGCTATCGCGAGAGCATGGACAATGTCTCTATGGAACTGGTGTTGTGAAAAGCATGACCATTGGCGGGAACACAATTTAATTCTCCACGTCTATAGTTCGTTCCACAAAACGATGATGCCCTTCGACTTCGCCACGCTGAAAACGCGCGGCTCCGCTCAGGGCGAAAGAAGGAGAAATTCGATGAAGCATTCCCCCATGTATGCCTTGCTGACTCTGCTGGCCGTTCTCAGCCTGACCCTCGCTGCGTGCGGCAAGACGGAAGGCCCCGTCAAAAAGTCCAATCTGCGGCGCGAAAATCCATCCGTGCAGGATGCTGACCTGCACCCGCTGGTCGACGGGGACAACGCCTTCGCCTTTGACCTGTATCATTCGCTCCGCACGGAACCTCGCAACCTGGCCTACTCGCCGTTCAGCATCTCCCTGGCCCTGGCCATGACCTCGGCGGGCGCGCGCAATGACACGCTCACGCAGATGACCCAGGCTCTGCACTTCCTGCCGCAGGATCAACTCCACCCCGCCTTCAACGCCCTCGACCAGAAACTCGAATCCCAGCCCAAAGGCTCAAAAGACCAGCAGCCACTGCAGCTCAATATTGCCAACGCCGTGTGGACCGAGCAAAGCCTGCCGCTGCAATCCGACTTCCTCGACACGCTGGCACGCAATTATGGCGCAGGCGTTCATCAGTCCGATTTCATCAACCAGTACGAAGCCGTCCGCAACGAGATCAACGGCTGGGTCAGCGACCAGACCAACCAGAAGATCCAGAACCTGCTTGTGCCAGGCACGCTCGACTCTGCCACACGCATGGTGCTGGTCAATGCCATTTACTTCAAGGCCGATTGGTTGACGCCTTTCGACGCGAACAACACCAGCGATGCCCCGTTCAACCTGCTGGATGGAACCCAGGTCCAGGTCCCGACCATGAACGACGAGATGGACATTCCCTATGCGGCAGGCGACGGCTGGCAGATGGCCGAACTACCCTACGCGGGCGGCACCGCCGCCATGGACATCCTCGTCCCCGACCAGGGCCGCTTCGACGAGATCGAATCTTCCTTGGACCTCCAAACTGTCTCCGCCATGTGGAGCGGACTCCAGACGAAGAACGTGTCTCTTCACCTGCCCAAATTCAAAGTGGAAAGCAACTTTATGCTGGCCGACCAACTCTCCGCCCTCGGCATGACCGACGCCTTTGACCCCGATTTGGCCGACTTCTCAGGCATGACGGGGAGCAAGGATCTGTACATCGGCACGGTGGTCCACAAAGCTTATGTGGCCGTGGACGAGAAAGGCACCGAAGCCGCCGCCGCGACTGCCGTCATCATGGAACTGGCCATGGCGCGCATGGCCGATGTAAATTTGACTATAGATCGCCCATTCATTTACATCATCCGCGACCTGCAAACGGGACAGGTCCTGTTCATAGGGCGGGTACTTGAACCCAAGTGACGTAAGGGCGAGCGGCCGCTCGCCCCTATAACTTATAACCAATCGGGCAATTGCTCGAATAGATCCTTCATCACGGTCTTGGTGCGCTGGTGGAACAAGTCGAGGTTTCCGTATGCCTCGCCTCCATCCCCGCCTACCAGGTCACTGACGGCACGCAGAATAAGCAGACGCGTGCCATTTTGTTTTGCCACCCAGGCAATGGCTCCCGATTCCCAGTCTGCGGCGATGGCGTCGTATTTTTCGATCAACATCGGGATATCTTCGACCACGATGTCACGGTCAGCAGAGACAAGCAGACCGCGCAAGGCAGACCGTGGTTGATCGACCATCCACGAGAGATCGATATCCGTCGCGTAATGTGCGATCGCCTCGGCCCCGTCGCCCATCTGCTCGATGATGTCATAGACCAGGGTCCGCTCCACCAGGATGACCGCGCCCGTCTCGATGCGACCCGCGAATCCGCCACAGGTACCGAGGTTGACCAACAGGTCGGGCTGGAAGTGGTCGATGACGTATTGCGCCGTGGCCGCGGCGCTGATCTTGCCCCAGCCGCCGTGGAAAAGGGTCACGGGTTGGGGGCCAAGTTGCAAGTCGGCGTATTCGCCAAAGGGAGAATGCTGAAGTTCCAGGTGGGGATACAGTTCTTTGACCACGCGCCATTCGGCATTGGCAGAGATAATGACGACGATTTTCATTTTAGTTTTCCATCCAGATAATCCAGCACAAATTGAAGCGCCGCTTCGGCGGAGAGTTCCTTGTTGCCGCGGCGGTCACTGTCCCATACGAACTGGCGCGCCCATTCACCGTCGGGGGTGACAAGACCCAGCCAGGTGGTGCCGACGGGTTTATCGGGCAGGCCGCCGCCAGGTCCAGCAATGCCGCTCACGCTGACAGCCAGGTCTGCACTGAGCGCTTTGCGCGCGCCGCGCGCCATCTCCAGCACCACCTCGCGGCTGACCGCTCCATGAGCGCGCAGCGTATCCCACGACACGTCCAGCAGGGCCACCTTGGCCTCGTACGCGTAAGCCACGATGCCTCCCAGAAAATAATCCGACGAGCCTGGCACGTCGGTGATGCGGTCGGCGATCAGCCCACCCGTGCAGGATTCAGCCGTCGCCAGTTTCAATCCGCGTGTGCGAAGGGTCTCGCCCAGTTGAATTTCGATTGGTTTTTGCAAGGATTCACCTCAGGGTATTCATTATACTGGCTAGTACCTGACCTGCCTCCTTCGTGTGAGCGTGTAAGGATTGAGCTTCCAGTATAATCAGAAAGAATATGTCCGATTGGATTGGCAAGACACTGGGAAAGGTACGCATCGAACTTCTGCTGGCCCGCGGGGGCATGGCCGAGGTTTATCTCGGCACGCATACCACCCTGCAGCGGTCCGTGGCCGTCAAGTTGCTGCGCAACCAATACCAGGACGATCCCGAACTGCTGGAGCGCTTCCAGCGTGAGGCACGGGTCGTGGCCAATCTGCGTCACCCCAACATCGTCCAGGTTTTCGACTTCGACTCGATCCAGGGCCAGCCGTATCTCGTCATGGAGTACGTGTCTGGCCTTGCGCTTTCCGCCTACCTGCGTTCCCTGCATGAGAACAGCCTGCGGCTCGAATATCCCGTCGTGGCGCGGTTGCTCACCAGCCTGGCCGAGGCCTTGCAATACGCGCACGAGAGTGGCGTGATCCACCGCGACGTCAAACCGGGCAATATCCTGCTCAGCTCGCGCAGTGCGCCCGTCGAAAAAGGCAAGCCGCTCCCGCCCGATGTCCAGCCTGTGCTGACCGACTTCGGCTTGGTACGGTACCTCAACTCCGCCACGCAGACCGCCACGGGACAGATCGCGGGGACCCCCGCCTACATGAGTCCCGAGCAGGCGCGCGGCGAGCGCACCGATGCCCGCACCGACATCTACTCACTCGGCATTGTGCTGTACGAGATCCTCGCGGGGCGTGTGCCTTTCGAAGCCGACAGCACCATGGGCGTGCTGCTTAAACACATCAGCGAACCGCCCGAGCCCATCCCCGGGCTGGCCCCCGCCCTTCAAGCCGTCATCGACCGCGCCCTGGCCAAGAAACCCGAAGACCGCTTCCAGACCCCGCTCGAACTGGCACGCGCCTTCGAGGTCGCCCTGCTCGAGCGCGCCGATGCCCCCACCCTGATGCCGTCCATATTCCATGCTGCGCCCAAAGCGGAAGGCTCCGCCCGCAAGCCCAAGCCGTGGATCTGGATCGGCGCTGCGGGATTGGCCGTTGCGGCCCTGGCTGGATTCCTATTCCTGAAGCCGACGCCCGCGCCTGCCTCCGTCCCGACGGCCACCGCCGCCCTTGATCACGGCCTCCAACCGCCCGCCGCGACTCCGCATTCCATGACGGAGCCAGCTGTCGGTCCCGCACAGGCGGTGGCAGATGTGGGCCTGATGCGCTTCCAGGATGTGGCATCCCACGTCGACGGCGTGCTGGTCTCGGCCAATGGCATGCCCGCCGCGCCCGAGGGTCAGCAATATGAAGTCTGGCTGGTGGGCACGGGCGGAGAGACGCGCCGCAGCCTGGGCATCCTGAATTTGGACGCAAGCGGGGATGGCTCGCTCCAGTTCGTGGACGAACAAAGCCGCAACCTGCTGGCGCGCTACGACCGCATGGAGATCACCCTCGAGCCCAACCCCGACCCCAGCCCAAACCCATCCAACGAGGTGGCCTTTTCCTCGGGCGTGCCCAGCGACTCGCTGATGCATGTCCGTCACCTGCTGGTGTCGATGCCCGATACGCCGAACCAGATCGGCCTGATGCACGGCCTGTGGACCGACGCGACCCTGGTGGACCAGGCCGCCAACGCCATGCTGGTCAGTTACGAGGCGGGCGACGAAGCCGCCGCGCGCAAGAATGCCGAGGCGGTGGTCAACCTGATCGTGGGCAAACAGTCGGCTCAATACGGCGACCTGGACCAGGACGGCGAAGTGACCGATCCGGGCGATGGCTACGGCCTGCTGCTCAACGGTGAAAGCCCAGGGTACACGGGCGGCGTCTATTCACACACCACCTACGCCATGACCACGGGCGATGCACCTGCCTCGGTCCTCCTGCACGGCGGACATGTGGAAGCCTGCATCACCAACGTGGAAGGCTGGAGCGTACAATTGCGTGACCTGGCCCTGAACATCCTGGCCAGCCCGTTCGATGGGAATATGCGCGGGATCATCGTCCAGG
The DNA here is from genome assembly GCA_016191845.1 of Chloroflexota bacterium. Taxonomy (GTDB): domain Bacteria; phylum Chloroflexota; class Anaerolineae; order Anaerolineales; family Villigracilaceae; genus JACPVF01. Next base: position 299,731 of record JACPVF010000015.1, on the reverse strand, counting down.
CGGTGGGGTTGGCCGACCAGATCGTCAACGGCGTGGATTTGAATGGCGACGAACAGATCGACCCGATCCCGGGTGAAGGCGGGGTGAAGACGGCTTATCAACATGCCTATTACATGGCCGACATCCTGATTCTGTCCGGGCAGGGACAGATCATGCCGCCGGGGCCCACTCCCCAGGTGGTTCCCCCCACCCCCGAAAATTACGACGGTGGATAGAATCAAAAATGCCTCCCGTTTATCGGGAGGCATTTTTTCGATGATCTTATTGGCCCAGGCCTTGTTGGATTTGACGGAACGTGTCTCCGATGACAGGGCCAATCAAAGCAATGGTCCCACCCACCAAGCAGGCACACAAACAGGCAAAAGCCAGCGCAGGGATGAAGAAGGAGCCCAACGCCTGTCCCCAGCCGAACTGATTGACACCCTTGACCGCCATGACTTCCAGAACAATGATGTAGATGGCAGCCAACAGGCTGATCAAGCTGAAGCATAGGCCGACAAACGGAATGGCTCCCAACAGGCCCAACACAGTGCTGACCAGCGCAAATGGCGAAACGATGGCCGACATGGCATAGACCAGCTGATCATTGGTACCGCGTCCGCCGAACATCCTGGCAATCCACTGGATCAGGGCCACGCCGAGGGCGAATAACAGGGTTCCGATCAGCGCCATGATCGGCGCGCCGCAGATGGCGGAGATCAGATTCGAGACGAATCCGCCGCTCACGGGGAGCTGCGCTCCATACTGGCTCCCGTACTGTTCCAATAGCCGCCGTGTAGCCTCGTTCGGCACCAGGGAGGCAAAGAAGAGTTGGATCAACATGGCCACGAAATACCACAGATAGCCCGTGGTGGCTTTGGCACTGGGAGAGGCCGCCAATTCGGCGAAGGTTTGCTCGTTGGGTTTGGTCAAAGCCTTGATCCATATTTTGAAGAAGGGCTCGGGACCGACCGGCATGACGGGTTCGTTGGAAAGTTCGGACATGATATTCTCCTTAAATACGTGATACTAAAATTGTAGCCCCAACAGGGACAAAGTCAACAGGAAACTTGGGAGACGGGCCGCATCGGGTAAAATACTCCCCTGTATGGAAATCTCCGAGCACATCCAGGGCATCCTCAAAACCCTGCCCGCCAAACCGGGCTGTTACCTGATGAAGAACGCCGAGGGGACGATCATCTACGTCGGCAAGGCCATCAGCCTGAAGAACCGTGTGCGGTCGTATTTCCACGCGGACGCCAGCCACGATAACAAGACCCGCCGCCTGGTGCGCGAGATCGCCCACATCGAGTGGATCGTCGTCGGCTCGGAACTCGAGGCGCTGATCCTCGAGATGAACCTGATCAAGAAGCACCGGCCGAAGTACAACATCCGTCTCAAAGATGACAAGCGCTACCCATACATCAAGGTCCACTGGAACGAGCCCTTCCCCAAGGTGACAGTCACGCGCCAGATGGACGAGAAGGACGGCTCACGTTATTTCGGTCCGTACACTTCGGCCTGGGCCGTGTACCAGACCCTGGACGTGCTGCGTAAGGTCTTCCCCTACCTGACCTGCGACCGCGAGATCACCGGCCTCGACAAACGTGCCTGCCTGTACTATGACATCAAATTGTGCAGCGCGCCCTGCATCGGCGCCGTGGACCAGGCCCAGTACCGTCAGATGATCTCGGACCTGATGGATTTTCTGAGCGGACACAGCGACGAGATCGTGGTCCGCCTGCAAAGCGACATGGAGAAGGCCGCCGAGGAGTTACGCTTCGAGAAGGCTGCCGCCGTGCGAGACCAGCTCAAGGCCATCCAGTCCATCATCGAGCGGCAGAAGATCGTCTTCGCCAGCGATTACAAGGACTCGGACGTACTGGCCATGGCGCGTAACAATGGCGAAGCCTGCGTGCAGATCTTCTTCATCCGCAATGGAAAACTGATCGGCCGCGAATATTTCATTCTGGAAGGCACCGAAGACAGCGCCGACAACGAGGTGATGTCCGAGTTCATCAAGCAGTTTTACACCGAGGCCGCCAGCGTCCCCGAACAGGTGATGCTGCCCCAGGAGATCGAAGAGACCAAGATCATCGGCGAGTGGCTCCGGTCGAAGCGCGGCGGCAAGAAGATGGAATTCTTCGTCCCGAAGGAAGGTCAGCCGCAGGAGTTGGTCAAGATGGCAGCAGAGAACGCCACCGAGACGCTCTCCGCGCTGCGTGCCCAGTGGGAGGCCGACACCCACAAGCAGGAGACCGCGCTGGCCGAATTGCAATCCGCGCTGAACCTGTCCGCGCCGCCCAATCGCATCGAGTGCTACGATGTGTCTCACACGCAGGGCGTAGCCACGGTTGGTTCGATGGTGGTCTTCACCCAGGGTGTGCCCGATAAAAAACTGTATCGCAAATTCAACATCGACAGCACCAGCATCGGTGCGCCCGACGATTTCGCCTCGATGGAAGAGATGCTGACCCGCCGCTTCCGCCGCTGGCAGGGCGGCCAACAAACGGAGTCCACTCCAGGGGCCAAGAAACCCGATGCCTCGTTCTCCTTCCTGCCCGACCTGATCATCATCGACGGTGGTAAGGGCCAGCTTGGGCGGGCCGTCAAGGTGCTGGAAAACTTCGGGCTGGCCGACCAGGTCCCCGTCGTGGGACTGGCCAAGCAGGAGGAGGAGATCTTCTTCCCGCACCGTTCGAACTCGCTGCTGCTTCCGCGCCACTCGCAAGGACTCTATCTCGTGCAGCGCATCCGCGACGAGGCGCACCGTTTCGGCATCACCGCCCATCGCGCCCGCCGCTCGAAGCAGGGAATGGCTTCCATTCTGGATTCGATCCCCAGCATTGGTCCTGCGCGGCGCAAGGCGCTCTTGAAACATTTCGGTTCTGTGGATAAGATTAGAGGCGCAAGCATCGAAGAATTGGCAGCGGTGCCAGGCATGAACCTGGCTGCCGCCGAAAGCGTAAAGGCAAACCTGGAATGAAACAAGTCTGGATCGTGGATGATGACGAGGAAATGGCGCGGGCGGTCGGGCTGATGTTGAAGCTGCTCGACTGCGAATCGGTCTCGTTCCTGAACGCGCGCTCGGCCGCGCGTACCCTGCTTTCGGGCCGCAAACCCGACGCCCTGATCCTGGACATCAACATGCCCGAGGTGACCGGCCTCGACATGCTGGAATTCGTGCGCCGCAACCAGGCCTGGAAGGGTCTGCCCGTGGTCATGCTTTCATCCGAGGCTGCCGATGTTACCGTCGACCGGGCCATGGCCATCGGTGCAGACGGGTACGTGACCAAGCCCGTGACCCTCGAAGAATTGGAGCGCGTGTTGGGGGACGCGTTCAGAAAACACCAGAAAGGTTCCTAGAATGACAAAAAGCAAGTCCTCTAAACCCAAGATCAGCACCGCCCAGATCGTATTCGCGGTCATCTCCCTGCTCGTCCTGCTCTCGATGGTTTTGTCGCTCTTCGTCAATTAACGGTGAACAAGGCACTCCTGGTGGGGGTCGGCGGGTTCGTCGGATCGGTCCTGCGGTATTGGGTCAGCGGATGGGTTCAGCAGGTCACTGCCAGCGCGGGATTTCCGTTCGGGACGCTGGCCGTCAACCTGTTGGGATGTCTCGTGATCGGATTCCTCTCACAACTGGCGGACGTGCGCGGTGTGTTCACACCCGAGACACGCGCGCTGGTCTTCGTCGGCGTGCTGGGTGGATTCACCACCTTCTCCACCTTCAGCAACGAGACCTTCAATCTGTTCCGCGACAATGAGGTCTTCTCTGCCCTGACCAACTTGACCCTCCAGATCGTGCTCGGATTGGGCGCGGTCTGGCTTGGGCGGACCTTGGCCTATTGGATCTGGAGGTAGCCATGCTCCCTGAAGAATCCGTGCTGCTGCGCATCTTCATCGGCGAAAGCGATAAGCTGGATGGCAAGCCGCTGTACGAGTGGCTGGTGGTCCAGGCCAAACAGCGCGGGATGGCGGGCGCCACCGTCCTGCGCGGGATGATGGGCTTCGGTGCACACTCGAAGATCATTCACACCTTCAAGATCGAGCGCCTGTCCGAGGATCTGCCCATCGTGGTCGAGATCGTCGACAGCGCGGAGAAGATCGAGGCCTTTCTGGCCTTCGCCGAGAGCCATATCCAACGCGGCATGCTGGCGACCACCGAGAAGGTGCAAGTGCGCATCTATCGCGGCGGCCAAGTCGCTCGTTAGCCCTCTGGTATAATCTGTCCGCGCGGCAAAGAGGCCGCGCTTTATTCTGTCATTTCACGCGGCGCATGATGCTGCAAAAAGGTTTTGTATGCTCGACAAATTGCAAGGTATCGAAGAACGCTACGAACAACTCGGCAGCGAACTGCTCGAGGTCGGTTCGAATTATCAGCGCGCGGCCGAGATCAACAAGGAGCGCGTGGAGTTGGAGCCGCTCATCGCCAAGGCGCGGGAATACCGTCAGGCGGTGAAAAGCCTGGAGGAGGCGCAGGCCATCCTCCAGTCCGAGAACGATGCGGAACTGCTGGCGCTGGCCAAAGCTGACGTGGATGACCTTACTCCCAAGATCGAAGTCCTCGAAAAAGAGATCAAGACCCTGCTCGTTCCCAAGGATCCGCGCGACGACAAAAACGTCATCGTGGAAATCCGCGCGGGGGCGGGCGGTGACGAGGCGGCCATCTTCGCCGCGGACCTGTTCCGCATGTATACACGCTTTGCCGAAGACAAACGCTGGAAGACCGAGATCATGTCCGAGAACGCCATCGGCGTGGGCGGATACAAGGAAGTCATCTTCGAGGTCAAGGGCAAGGGCGCGTACTCGCAGTTGAAATACGAATCGGGCGTGCATCGCGTGCAGCGCGTGCCCACCACCGAGGCGCAGGGACGCATCCACACTTCCACTGCCACCGTGGCCGTGCTGGCCGAAGTGGACGACGTGGAAGTGGACATCCCCGATTCGGACATCGAGATCGAGGTCTACCGCTCCTCGGGCGCAGGCGGCCAGAACGTGCAGAAGAACTCCACCGCCGTGCGCCTGTATCACAAGCCGACGGGCATGATCGTCACCTGCCAGGACGAGCGCTCGCAATTGCAGAACAAACTGCGTGCCCTGAGCATCCTGCGCGCGCGCCTGTACGAGATCGAGGAGGCCAAGCGCCGCGCGGAGCTGGAAGCCGACCGCCGCTCGCAGGTGGGATCGGGCGAACGCTCCGAGAAGATTCGCACGTATAATTATCCACAGAACCGCGTCACCGACCACCGCATCGGACTCTCCGTCTATAACCTGCCCGCTGTCATGGATGGAGACATCGAGCAATTCATCGAGGAACTCTCCACCCGCGACGAGGCCGACCGATTGGCGGCCACGGGCGGCGATGACGACGAAGAATAAAACCTCCGCAGTCCCCGTGCCTGTTTCACCACAGTGATCACGGAGTTCACCGAGACCTTTAAAAAGTCCGTGCGCTCAGTGCCCTCTGTGGTGATTTTTTTAGGAGACCCATGAACCCAAACCCTGCCTTTGGAGCCGACCTGCAACCCTTCATGGGCATCCCCTCCTTTATGCGCCTGCCCGTGACGCGCGACCTGCAAAACGTGGACGCCGCCATCCTGGGTGTGCCGTACGATAGCGCCACCTCGCATCGCAGCGGCACGCGCTTCGGTCCGCGCAAGATCCGCGAGATGTCGCTGCTGCTGTGGGGACACAACTCCACGTTGAATGTCACGCCGCTCGAAAGACTCAACGTGGTGGACTATGGCGACGTCTCGGTGGTGCCGACCTCCATCGAGCATACCATGCAGGCCATCGCTGAAACCGCCAGCGGGTTCATCGAAACGGGGACGACTCTCATCACCCTGGGCGGCGATCACTCCATCGCGCTACCGCTCTTGCGCGCCCACGCAAAAAAACACGGACCACTCTCCCTCGTCCACGTGGACGCGCATCTCGACACCTGGGAGGCCGAGTTTCCAGCCGTGCCATACAGCCACGGCACGCCCTTCCGCTACGCACTGCAGGAGGGACTGATCCGCAAAGGCGAGTATGTGCAAGTTGGCATTCGCGGACCCGTCAGCGGTGCGAACGATTACGCCGAAGCTGCCGCGCTGGGGGCGCGCACCATCACCATCCATGAGGTGATGGAGAAGGGCATCCCCGCCATCCTGGAGGAGATCCACGTGCGCATGACGGGTCCGACCTACGTCACCGTCGACATCGACTCGGCCGATCCCGCCTTCGCGCCCGGCACGGGCACACCCGAGGTCGGCGGCCTGACCAGTTATCAGCTCCTGCAACTCGTGCGCGGATTACACGGCCTGAACCTGGTCGGCTTCGACCTGGTGGAAGTCTCTCCGCCTTATGATCACGGCGACATCACCTCCGTGCTTGCGTCCAATGTTGTCTTTGAATACCTGTCTTTGTTGGCCCTTCAGAAAGGGACAAAATGAACCCAAGGCTTAACCTCCTGCTTCGACTCTTACTGGTAGCTGCAGTGACCCTGCTGGCCTGGAGCCTGCGCGCCCGTGCCGCCTCGCTCCTGTCCATCGACTACGACGAGGACGATTACCTGCGCGCGGGTCAGCAATTCGCGCACCTGATCAAGACCTCCGACTGGCGCGGCTTCCTTGACACGAACTACCGTCCCGAGCATCCGCCGCTGGCCAAGATCGCCTACGCCATCGCGCTGCTGCCCCTGCCCGAACAACCCCTCATCGCGGACGTGCCCATCACGGCCCAGCCTGCCTCCTCCCTGCCCGAAGACCAGCTCCACGCCGCTCGAACCGAGGCGGCCCTCTTCGGCACGCTGACGGCCTTCCTGCTGGCGCTGGTCAACCCGCTGGGCGGGTTCATGCTGGCCATCCACAGCTTCACGATCAAATACACCAGTCAGGTCATGCTCGACGGGCTGGCCTCCCTGCTCAGCTTGGGGACGGTTCTGGCCTATATCCAATACAAACGGAAACCATCCAACGGATGGATGGTCGCCTCTGCGATCCTGCTCGGGCTGGCCGCCGATACCAAGTTCCTGCACGGCACGGTCGGGTTCGCCATCCTGCTCGACTGGCTCTACACCCAACGCAGCGCGCTAGCGGATCCCAAACAGCGTATCCGCCTGTTGGGCAAGGTCCTGACCTGGGGCCTGCTATCCATTGCTGTTTTCTTTGCCGCCAATCCTTACCTGTGGCCCAATCCCATCGCACGCTTGCAAGAGACGCTGGACGCCGTCCGCTATACCACCACCAACCCCAACGTGGATAGCGCGGGTTACCCCGTCTGGCAGCAGTTGGCCTGGTTGAGCATGTCCGTGCCGTGGGACCAGAACCACGCTTTCCTCTTTCTGGCCGATACGCTCATCGCCTTCCTGGCGGTGGTGGGTTTCAGCCGAATGTCGAAGAAGGAAAGTGTCTTCGGCGTCTGGCTGCTGCTCGAACTGGTGGTGCTGCTGGTCTGGCGCACCAAGTGGCCGCAATACATCCTGATCGTCACCGCGCCGCTGGCTCTCTCGGCGGGCGAGGGCCTGCTGACCCTCTGGCAGCCCGTCGTGGATGGGTGGCGGGCGCGCAAGTCCGCAAAGGTCTACGCAAAAACAGACACACGCCGCGCCCTGCCCTGGCTGGTGCCCGGATTGATCGCCTTTGCCCTGCTGACGCTCATCCCGCTTCTCTTCCAGATCGGCATCTCGCTGACTGACTTCAACGCCACCTCCATCCGCGATGGATTCCACGGTGGGTTATGGCGCGCCATCTCGGGCGGGCTGACGGGGCAACTCCCCGCCCAGCCGTTCGAGGTCGGCGTGCGCGCCAACCAGGTTAACTTCATCGGCTGGAACGCCTACGCGCCCGTCTTCAGATACATCACCTCCGGTCCCAACGGTTGGAGCATCCTGTTTTTCAACGCAATGTGGATGGTGCTGTCCGTCCTGTTGCAATGCGGATTGGGCTTGGGCGTGGCGCTCCTGCTCTGGCAGCGCGGCGTGCGGCTCTCTAAATTCTGGCAGGCGCTCTTCATCCTGCCGTGGGCCATCCCCGAGTTGATTGGCGCGCAGATGTGGTTGAACATCTTCATGACCGATTGGGGCTGGCTGGCCCTGGCCGCTCAAAAATATGGGCCGACCTCCTTCTTTGCGGTGGTCGACCAGGCCGTGAATCATGGCACCAGTCTGTGGCTGATCGTCTTCCTGATTCCCGCCCTGTGGTACGGATTCCCGTTCATGATGCTGGCGGCGTCCACGGGACTCAAGACCATCCCGCAGGACGTGCTGGACGCCGCAGCCATCGATGGGGCCACCCCGTGGCAGACCTTCCGTTCGGTGATTTGGCCGTTGCTCCAGCCTTTGCTGGTCCCTGCCCTGATCGTGCGCGGCATCTTCGCCTTCAATCAGTTCTACCTGTTCCAAACCTTCTACTTCCAGGACGCGACCCTGGCCACGCTATCGTATAACGTCTTCAACCCCAACAGCGGATTCGGCCCCAACGGCGGACAGTTCGCCGTCTCGGCGGTCATCAACATCATCGCCGTCATCATCCTGATGGTCTTCGTTTCGCTCTTCAACCGTTGGAGCAAAGCAGGGGAGGGAGTGACCTATGCGTAGAATCTCCTGGCTTCGTCAATTGGCCACCCAACTGGCGTTGGCGCTGATCGGCTTCTTTGTGCTGTTGCCCGTCTGGGGTATCGCCCGCCTGGCCTTCGACGGCTCGTTGAAGGGACGCCCCACCGAGTTCCGCCTCACGCCCAAGCTCTGGTCCTTCGACGCCTTCCTCAAGGTGCTGGACCAACCCTACCAGTCGGTCCACTTCACGGTATTGCTCAAGAACAGCCTGTTGATCTCGCTCGGCGCGGCGCTGATCGCCATCCTGCTTGGTGTGAGCCTGGCCTACGCCTTTGCGCGTTTCCGCTTCCCAGGCAGGCAGACGGGATTGTTCGCCTTGCTATTGACGGCCGTCCTGCCGCCTGTGGCCTTCATGACACCGCTCTACATCATTCTCGGCTTGATGCAGATCCGCACGTCCCTGCTGGCGTTGGTCATCACCTATGCGGCCTTTGCCATGCCCTTCTGCATCTGGAACATGCGTGCCGCCTTCCAGGCCGTGCCCAAGGAGATGGAAGAGGCCGCCTTCCTCGATGGGGCGGGCGACCTGACCACTTTCCTGCGTATCACCCTGCCGTTGGCCCTGCCTTCCATCGCAGTCGCAGGCTTGATCGCCTTCCTGATGGCCTATTCCGAGTTCACGCTCGGCTGGCTCTTCGTGGATAAGGCCGATAACGTCACGCTGGCCATGTCCATCTACGCCATCGTGCAGACCCAATACTCGGGCGGCGCGCAACCGTGGAGCTATCTCGGCTCGCTGGCCATCATCATGTCCATCCCCGTGGTGATCATCTTCCTCATCTTCCAACGCACCCTGCTTGAACGCATGATGTTTGGAGACGCCTCGTGAACATTGGAAACCTGATCCCGCAGATCGCCGCCCGCCTGCCAGGCGACACGCCTGCCCTGGATGCACAGGTGGTGCTGGCGCATGTGCTGCAACGTCCGCGCTCGTGGCTGATGGCTCACCCCGAACTGGACCTTTCCGCCCCGCAGCTTGAATCCATGGAGGCCGCTGTCTCTCGTTTGGAGGCGGGTGAGCCGTTGCCGTACGTCATCGGCCACTGGGAATTCTACGGGCTGGATTTCACCGTCACTTCCGACGTGCTCATCCCCCGCCCAGAGACGGAGCTGCTGGTGGAAAAAGCCGTTATCTGGCTGAACGCCGCACCCGAACGCCGCACCGTGGCGGACGTGGGCACGGGCTCGGGTGTCATCGGCGTGACCCTGGCTATGCACGTTCCCGACGTCTACGTGCTCGCCACCGACATCTCCATGCCCGCCCTGGAAGTGGCGCTCGGGAATGCGCGCAAATTCCACGTGTCGGAGCGTATGGACTTCGTCGAATGCGACCTCCTCCCTCCGCATCACGAGTTCCTGCCCACTGACCTGCACTTCGACCTGATCTGCGCCAACCTGCCCTACATCCCCACCGAAACGCTCAAGGAGCTGCCCATTTTTGGGGCGGAACCCACCCTCGCCCTCGACGGTGGATCCGACGGCCTGGACCTTGTCCGCCGCCTGCTGGATATCGCACCCGAGTGGCTGGCCCCGGGCGGGCGCATCATGCTCGAGATCGAGGCAGGCCAGGGGTCCCAGGCGCTCTCGCTCGCCTATGACCGTTTCTCCGAAGCCGAAATCCAATTACACCGGGACCTGACAGGCCGTGACCGCTTGCTGGTCATCGACGGCCCTCGTTCCACTTTTTAGCGATGTGTGATTCCCGCGGGTATAATGACATGAAGGGATTCCCACCATGCAACCTCAGGCCCAGCCAGGGCTTATCCCCAAACTAAAAAATTGGTCAGCCCGGTTCTTCGCCGTACAAGCGGAAAATCCCGCCCAATTGCGGCGCGGACAGTTGCTGGCCGGCTTTCTATTCCTCCTGTGCGTCCCCCTCATCGCCCTCATCATCAACAACGTTTATTATTTCGCCATTGCTCCATCGGCTGAGTTTGCGTGGTACCTCGTCTCGGACCTGCTGTCCTTTCTCGCCATCTTCTTTTTATGGCTCTATAATCGCAGAGGCGGGACCAGGGTCATTGGGATCGCCACGGTCTTGCTGGCATCCACTGGCATCGCGTTCTTTTACTCCCCCGATAACCCCAGCAACGGATTGGTCCTGTTCGTTCTGCCTATCTCCATCGCCAGCTTTGTGATCGAGCCACGGGCCTCCTTCTGGATCTACCTGGCCTCGCTCCTGATGTACACGGCGGCAATGTACCAGTCTGACCAGTTTGCCACATACGATGTGACCGGCATGACCGCGCTCTTCGTGGTGACCATCATCACCTGGGTGGCATCCGACCGTCTGGAAAGTGCCGTCACTCGAATCGAGATCCTCAATGCCGACTTGCAGGCCAGCAACCAGGAATTGAGGGATTCATACGAGACCACCCTTGAAGGCTGGTCCCACGCTCTCGATCTGCGCGACAAAGAGACGGAAGGCCACACCCTGCGTGTGACCGAACTCACCCTGCACATCGCCAAAGCGATGGGCTTCAGCGCGGAACAATTGGTCCATGTGCGGCGCGGGGCCTTGCTGCACGACATCGGGAAAATGGGCGTGCCCGATTACATCCTGCACAAGGCTGGTCCGCTGACCGAAGCGGAGTGGGAGTCGATGAAACGCCATCCAGGTTATGCCTTTGAACTGCTCTCGCCCATCAAATATCTGGAGGGTGCCCTCGACATCCCTCACCACCACCACGAAAAATGGGACGGCACGGGCTACCCCGACGGGCTGAAAGGCGAGGATATTCCGCTGGCGGCGCGCATCTTCGCCGTGGTGGACGTGTACGATGCGCTCACTTCCGACCGTCCATACCGGGAGTCGTGGTCCAAGGCCAGGGCGCTCGAATACATCCGCAGTGAAGCGGGCAGGCACTTCGATCCCACCGTGGTGGATATCTTCCTCAAGGAACTTGCCAAATGAACGAAACGCGTTTGATCCCTGCCGCACAACCCAACGCCATCGAACAAGCCCTGCGCATCCTGCGCGCGGGCGGGCTGGCAGCCTTCCCCACCGACACGGTCTACGGCGTGGGCGCGCTGGCCTTCGACGGTTCCGCCGTGGAATCAATCTACGCCGCCAAGGACCGCCCCGTCGAAAAGGCCATTCCCATTTTGATCGCAGATGTAGACGACCTGGATAAAGTCGCTGTGGACATTCCGCCCATGGTGCGGATTCTTGCCGCCCGTTTCTGGCCTGGACCTCTGACCCTGGTCGTGCCCAAACAGCCGACTCTCCCCGAAGCCGTTTCCGCCACCGCGACCGTGGCTGTGCGCATTCCCGACCATCCCGTGGCACGTGCCCTGCTCAGGGCTGCGGGACCGATGGCCGTAACCTCGGCCAACCTCTCGGGCCAGCCCAGCCCGGTCGACGCCGAGGAGGTGATGCGCCAGTTAAATGGACGCATCCCGTTGATCCTGGATGGCGGCCTCACCCCGGGCGGAGTCCCCTCCACGCTGGTGGATTGTCTTGGTGCGGAACCTGTCCTCCTGCGCGAAGGTCCACTCACGAAGGAACAGATCCTCGCCGTTTTAAAATAAGAGGTCGCTTAAAAAGCGGCCTCGAAACTCTTATCTGCAATTCAGTCTTCGTTCAGTCTTCTTTTATGTGCCTGCATATAATAACAAATGCATTCTCCTCTACAAACCCCGTACGGATCTGGGCCGATCCAAGCGGGGTTTGGGTTTTTAATCAGGAGAGCGGCCAGGTCGGCTGGACATCCATGTCCAGGCCAGAGGTATGACCGAGGGCATAGCGGAAGTATCCCGCCGAACCGATCATGGCGGCGTTATCGGTGCACAGAGACAGCGGAGGAATGTGAACCTTGAATTCCGTTTGAGATTGGAAGGCCTGACGCAGGGCGCGGTTGGCCGAGACGCCGCCCGCCACGAGAATTTCCTTCGCGCCAAACTCGCGCGCCGCATCGATTGTCTTCTTGAACAGCACGTCCACCACGGCTGCCTGGAAGGAAGCTGCCAGGTCGTCCACGGGCAACGAACCGCTGCGATTCTTCAAGTCGTTGACCTCGTATAACACCGCCGTCTTGAGACCGCTGAACGAGAAGTTCCACGAGTTCTCCAGCCAGGCGCGCGGGAAGTGGAAGCGGCTCGGGTCGCCGTTCTCGGCGGCCTTCTGCACCGATGGTCCGCCAGGATATGGCAGCGAGAGCAGGCGTGCGACCTTGTCGAAGGCTTCGCCCGCCGCATCGTCGAGGGTGGCGCCAAGACGTCGGTAGGTCAGGTGGTCGGTCATCAGATTTAACTCGGTGTGTCCGCCAGAAACAAGCAGCGCCATCAGCGGAAATTGCGGTTCGGGCGGCAAGGTCTCCCCCGCGTTGTACACCCACGAAGAATAGATGTGACCTTCGAGGTGATTGACGCCCACCAGCGGGAGTCCCAGCCCGAGGGCGAGTCCTTTGGCGGCGTTCAATCCGACCACCAATGAGCCCGCCAGCCCGGGTCCGCGGGTGACGGCGATCGCGTCCACTTCGCTGAGCGAGAGATGCGCCTGTGAGAGGGCCTGTTCCACCACGGGGACAACGGCCAACACGTGCTGGCGCGAAGCCACTTCGGGGAAGACGCCGCCAAAACGGGCGTGGATGTCCATCTGCGAGGCCACCACCGACGAGAGCAGCACGCGGCCATTTTCGAGGATGGCGCAGGCGGTCTCGTCGCAGGAGGATTCGAGGGCCAGGATTCGAGCGGGTTTTAGGTCAGTCATATTATAGATACCGTAAAAAAGATTCAGGATGGTTGAGGAAGTCCCTGGTCAACTTGACATGTTCCAGGTCCTCATATTGTACCTCTCGAATCCGTCCTTCATGGAATTGAAGAATCTGCGCTTCTGGAAAGGCCAGGATGATGGGTGAATGTGTGGCAATGATGAATTGCGAATTCTCCGCCACCATTTGTTTGAGCGCCGCAATGAAGGTCAACTGGCGGGTGGGCGACAGAGCCGCTTCGGGTTCGTCGAGCAGATACAAACCTTCGGGCACAAAACGCGCCTGGAAGAGGGTCAGGAAACCTTCGCCATGAGAGCGGGCATCCAGCCCATCACCATATTTCCGCTGAATGGCAGCCAATTCACCCTTGTACGGCATACTGGCCAATTCCTGTGCATACCTGGACCGATTTTTGTAATCGCGCTCGACATCTTGCAAATCCTGCTGGAACTCTTCCTGCGTCTGGCGCATCTGCCTGGCATACCCGAAGAAATCTTCAGCGCGCAGGAAGAAGCCGCGACGAGTCCGCTTCTGCCAGGAAAGGCGGAAATACGCAGCCAGCGCCCGCAACGGTGCCAGGGACCGATCGGTGCGAACACTTTCGCTCCCGACCGTGATCGATTCGACCGCACAAGCCAGCGCCTCCAAAACCGTGGACTTACCCGATCCGTTCTCGCCGACAAAGAAGGTGACCGGCGATGTGAACTTCAATTCCCTCAACGAACGGATCAGGGCCAGGTTGAAAGGAAAGGTATCAAGATCAGGTTTCTGGAACTCGCGTACTGTCAAAGACTTCAGGTGAATCATCAAAGGCGGTTATTTCTTCTTCCACTTCTTCATCGGCAGGACGAAGTCATACGGATAATCAGCCAGCATTTCCATGCGACCATCGGGGCGTACCCAGAAGGTGTCTTCGATACGGAAGCCCATGCCGCGCTCGGGATAATACAACCCAGGCTCGGAGGTGACCACCACGCCAGGAGACAGACGGTGATCGTCACCCGTCATCAGCCCGCTGAACGGCCGCTCGTGGATGTTGAGTCCCACGCCGTGGCCCAGGCTGTGAACGTAGCCCTCGGTGGGCGAACCGAAGTTCAGTTGCGACTTGTGCCCCTTCGACTCGAAATATTCGCAGGTCATGCGCTGATATTGCTTGAAGGACACATTCAAGTCGAAGTTCTCCCACAACTTGTCGAAGATCTCCTTGACCTGTCCGTACAGTTCCTCGGCCTCAGGCGTGGCATATCCGAGACTCCATGTGCGGGTAAAGTCGTAGAAGTAGCCGCCGCCCGCTTCGGCAGGATAAATGTCGTACACGATGGTCTGGCCGAGGCGCATCAGGTCCTCGGGGTTGCCCGCGGAGTGCGGCACACCCGCGTCGTGACCGATGGCGAAGATAAAGCCTTCAGGCAGTTCCGCGCCGCGCTCGGCCACCCACAGGCGGATCTTGTCCTTGACCTCGCCCAGCTTGAGCGGCTCACCTTTTTCGTTGAGCAAGACCTCATCCTCACGGACCTCGCAGGAAGTGAGGAACTCCGCCGTCAGGCGCACGACCTCGGTGGTGATCTGGCCCATGCGGCGGATGCGCTCCACCTCGGCCTCTTCCTTCGTCTCCATCGCGCGGATGAAGACGGAGTCCATGCCGTGCTCACCGACCAGCTCCAGGTCGGGGGCGATGCGCTGAAGCTGGGTCAGGGCGGCGAAGGCGCTGCCCAGCTCGACGTGTCCGTAAATGCCAACGCGGCCCTTGGTCACGCCCAGGTCGGCCAGCATCTTCTTCGTTCCGAGCGCGTTCGCCAGGGATTGATTCCCGCCCGCCTCTTTCATCAACTCGGAAAATGGATACAGGCTCATCGAGCGGGTTGGCAGGCCCGACTTGGCCGCCTCGTCGCGCTCCATGTCGTTGCAGAACAGGACAGGCGTCTCACCGCGTTTCTTGATCAGCGTCGCACCGCTGACATGTCCGCCGCCCGTCAGGTAATACATGGGCGGGTTGTGTTCCGCGCTGCCCAGCACGAGCAGGGCATCCAGGTTGCGGGCTTGCATCAAGGCATCAAGGTCAGATTTCATGGGGTCTCCTGAGGGTTCAACTGCGCAAACTCGCGCGCGATCTCGTCGTTCTCGAAAATCAATTGGAGGGTCTGGTCTGCGCTCGATAGGCGGGCAGACAGGCCGATCAGGTCGTCGCGCGCGCTGAACAGGCTGACAGCCGTCAGCGGACGCTGGAGCAGCAATTTTCCGTAGAAGGGCGCCGCCAACATTTTCACCACGAACTCGACCAGTGAGCCGCCGAGCGTCCCCCCAATCAGCCCTGCAAAAGCGCCCAACACCAGCGGGAAAGCCTGAGTTTGGATCGTGGTGCCTTCGGGCGCAACCAGAGCCACAGGCACGCAGACCGCGATGCCGATCAACAGGCCCGCCACGAGGAAGGGGATCAGCGTCACCATGGCGACGCGGCGTTCCTTGTCGGCACAGACCTTGCACATTGGCACCTGAATTTGCAGGTTGGGGATCTTCGCCTGCGTGCCCAGGTCCAGGCTCAAGCCCAACAACTCGGCCTTGGGCTGGCCACAGTTCACGCATCGGTCGGGGAATTTAAAGGCGGTTTTTTTGTTAAGAGCGCGCAACGGGGTACCGATAATCATAGTGCATCCTTCCAGACGGTTCTCTAAATGCTCCTCGCTCGTTCAGAGCTACTCGACCATCACATTTCAATTCTTCAAGGCATTCTTCAACCCGACCAGCAATGCACCTTCCTGTTCGGGCAGCACGGTGCGCGGGTCGATCAACACGCGGTCTTCCTCGGTGCGGGCAATGATGGGCGGATGCTGCATCCGCATTTTCTTCAGGACCTTGTCGGGGGATTTGACGTCCAGGGCGAGGACGAAGGTGGGGAAGGATTCGCCAGGCAGGCTGCCGCCGCCGACGGTGGATTCCGCTTCGACGACGTCCCCCTGCCCCAGCGTTTGCCGCCACGCCTCAGCTCGACCCTGCACCTGTTTCAACGTCAGTGACATCATGCGCCAGATGGGAATCTCGCGTTCGGCCTCGTCTTTGAGATAATGCAGCAGCGTGGCGGTCAGGCCTGCAAGACAACTCTTGTCCGCGCGGACAGCCCGCGCCAGCGGATGCTTCTTGATCCTGGCGATCAGGTCAGCGCGCCCGAGGATGATGCCTGCCTGCGGACCACCCAGGAGCTTGTCACCCGAAAAGCAGACCAGGTCCACGCCCGCCGCCAGGGATTCCTGCACGGTCGGCTCATGGACAATGCCGAAGCGGGCCGTATCGAGCAGGGCGCCCGAGCCAAGGTCATCCACCACAGGCACGTTTCGAGCATGCGCGGCGGTGACCACGTCCGCAAGTTCGGGTTCATCGGTGAAGCCGACGATCTTGAAATTGGAACGGTGCGCGCGCATGACCAGCGCGGTCGGCTCGGCCAACGCGGATTCGTAATCGCCCAGGTTGACGCGGTTGGTGGCGCCGATCTCGATCAGTTTCGCGCCCGATTGCTTCATCACCTCGGGCACGCGGAATCCGCCGCCGATCTCGACCAGTTGCGTGCGCGAGATGACGACGCGTCTGCGATTGGCCAGCGCAGCCAGCACCAGCATCACCGCCGAGGCATTGTTGTTGACCACCACGGCCGCCTCTGCGCCTGTCAACTTTTGCAGGATGGATTCAGCATGGATCAGGCGCGAACCGCGCACACCCTTGGCCAGGTCGTATTCGAGCGTGGAATAGCCGCGCGAAACGGCGTCCATGGCGCGCAGGGTGGCGTCGCTGAGCGGAGCGCGCCCGAGGTTGGTATGCAGGATCACGCCCGTGGCATTGATGACGGGCATCAGGGTGGGCGCCGTCCACGCGGAGAGGCGGGATTCGGCCAAGGCCAGGATCTCGTCCGCCGTTGGCAGGGCAGGCTCGGGGTCCGCTTTGAAACGGGCACGGATCTCGGCCAACTCGGTGCGGAAGGCATCCAGGGTCAGAGGTCGGCCGTAGGCGGCGATCAATTCCGCCGCAGCGCGCGTCTGCAGCAGGCTTTCGACGGAGGGGAGATTACGAAGGTTGCTCATCGCTCGGCACAGGAGGTTTCCAGCGCGCCTTCTCGCGCAGGCGGATGAGGTATTCGACCACGATCAGGCCACCCGCCAGGCCCATCCACACGTAGAGCGAAACCAGGCGGCCGAGTTGCAGCCAGGCCAGGGTCGCGCCGTACACGCCCACCCATAATGCCTCGCGCACGATGACGGGCGGTTCGACAGGTGGGTTGCTGGGAAAGCGGCGGTTGATGAGGTATGAGAACGGCAGGACGGTGCCCGTCAGCGCGAGAACAAGCAGGAAGAAGAAGCCCCAGCGCGGCCAGACGTAGGGCTGGGTGAAGTTGAGCAACAGGGCCAGCCCGCCCCAGCCGACAATGGCCATGAGCAGCGCGGGAACCAGATAAGCACGGAAGGTGGTTGGAGAACTCATCGATTGAATTATACCCGTGAGTCTGACATGGGAAGGTTACCAACACACAGGGCATATGGACATAAAAAAACACCCTGGAGGACCAGGGTGTTTCGATGTTTTGCGTCAGGCCTTCTTGCGTGCCTGTTCAACCGCCTCGACCACCTCGGGAAGGTCGATGCCGAGATTGTGCAGCTTCTCGACGGTCGGAATACCATTCGCGTCCCAGCCGCGGCGCAGGTAGACGGCATCCACCAGCTTCTCGTATTGCGCCTCGCGATAGGCGCGCAGGCGCTTTACCTTCTCCTCGGTGGGCAGGCCTGTGGGATCGATCCCCACCAGGCGTTTGAGCTGTTCGTCATAGCGCTCCTGGCGGGATTCGTACTCCAACGGGGTGACGGGGCCCATCGCACGGTACGGCGGATAATCGTGCTTGCGACCGATTCGTCCCATGCGCAGGGCAAAGACCTTCTGGAAGTTGTACACGCGCTCCGATTGCGACAGCAAATCCTCGACCTGGGTCGGCTTGCCCGTTACACCCTCGTGGATCCAGGTGTAGTTCTCGACATGCTCCTCGACCTTGGCGGGTTCCTTGGTCTGTTTGTTGTTCTCGGGCGAGATGTCGTTCCACGGCAGTTTGCACAGACCGTGCAGGCTGAACCAGGTGCGCCACATCGGGAAGTAGTGCAATGCCTCAGCTTTGATCTCGAAGGTGGGCAGCAGGTTGTGAACCTGATCCATGAAAATGAGCCAGGCCTCGTCATGCTGGGCGCCCTTGGTGGCCAGGCCGTAGCCGCCCTGTTGGGCAATGGATTCCTTGGTCAGATACTCGGACACTTCCATGCCCTTGATCTCCATGCCGATGTCGTGGACGAATTTCGGGTCCGCACCATACTCGCGCACGAAGAATTCCTTCATGGAACGCACGCCCTGCCCCACGATGACGCCGAAGCCTTCTCCGTGTGCCATCTGGTGCAACAGTTCGAGCGCGGCCGCGCCGTTGCCGAAGTTCAGTTCCAGCCCGCCCGTAATGTCCTTGTTGAGAATGCCTTCCTCATAGCACTCCATCGCAAAGGCCACGCTATCGGCAAAGGAGATGGTATCCACGCCGTAGGTGTCGCAGTAGAAGTTGAGTTCGAGCACCTTTTGCGGATCGAAGTTGCCGATGTTCGAACCGAGGCCCGCGGCATTCTCGTACTCGGGGCCATCGACCACCACGCAATCTCCCGCATAGGGTCCAGTCTTGAGAGGGAAATGGTCCACGCCGTGCGAACAGGACATGGTGCAACCCAACCAGCAGCCATCGGGCAGGCCCTGGGTGAAGGCTTCCTTCCAGACCTTCGAGTCGATCTTGTAGGTCTCGGGGTGCGAGCCATAGCGGAAGTTGTGGGTGGGCAGCAGGTCGAAGTGGTCCATCACCTCGACGATGTTGGCGGTGCCGACCTTGCGCATCTGGTTCTGCTTGTCGTCCAGGTCGGCGATCTCCTTGTTGATGCGCGCGCCCGCCTTGCGGACCAGCGCCATGTCGGCTACGCCGTTCTTGTCGCCGCCCATGTCGGAGAAACGCACCACGATGGCTGCGATCTTCTTGTCGCGGAAAACCCGCCCGGGGCCGCCGCGTCCCGCCTGCTTGAGGCGGGCTTCCTTGCGGCGCACATCGTACCAGGTCGAGTTGATGGCCGCGTAGCGGATGTGGTTGGCTGCCTGTCCCGCCGAGAGGACCGAGACGCCGCGTCGGCCTTTTTCGTCGCCGCCATACTTCGCGGTCAGAATGTTGCCGATCAGGTGCGAATCCTCTTCCTCGTAGGCGTACGGCTCGATGGTGACCCTGCCGTTGTCGCCGTCGATGAAGATGAGCACGTCCTCTTCGGCCTTGCCCTGAATCTCGAGCGCATCGAAGCCCGAGAACTTGAGGAAGGGTGAGAAGTAGCCGCCCACATTGCTGTCGATCACGTTCTGGGTCAGCGGGCTGAGGGTCACCACGGTGGCCTTGCCGCTACCGGGGTAGGCGGTGATGCCGCAGATCGGCCCATTGGCGATGACCAACTCGTTGCGCGGATCATCCCAGGTGGTTTCGGGCGTGACCGCATCCCACAGCAACTTGAGCGCAAAACCACGTCCGCCCGTGAACAGGTCCTTCATTTGCTGGGTGACGGGTTTCTCGTAGATACTGTTGTCATTGAGGTTGATGTACAGGGTGCGGTTGGCGTATCCGCGTTCCACGGGGTGCAGGTCGTAGGTGTATTCCCCCAACAGGGTCGATTCGACAGGTAAGGTCATGGAAGGTCTCCTGATGGAAAACAAAGTCTGGACGGCCATTCAGCCATTCTCATTATCCAGGGAATGCGGCGGACTGTCCATTGATAAACTTCCCCTTCTGCTAGTGCCAAGCGCAACGTCGAATTTATGACGGTTGCACTATAATGACAATGAAAAGACGAAACTGGAAAGAGGTGCCATGAACGTATCGGAAGCCATCCGTACCAAACGTGCGGTGCGCAAATTCAGCGACCAGCCGCTGCCCGCCGAGACCGTCTACGCCATCCTCAACGCGGGGCGCAGGTCGCAATCCTCGAAGAACACCCAGGCCTGGCAGTTCATCGCCGTGCAGGACAAGGCCATCCTCAAGGAATTGTCCCAATGCGGTGAGTGGGCGGGACATCTGGCGGGCGCCGCCCTGGGGGTGGCCATCCTGACCCCCGAACCGGCCGAGAAATTCCAGACGATGTTCGACGCGGGACAGGCGGCGGCCTTCATGCAGCTGGCCGCCTGGGAGCTGGGAATCGGCTCCTGCCTCGCTTCGCTCTACGACTTCGAGCGGTCCCGCGCCATTTTGAGGTTCCCGCCCGAGTGGCATCTGCGCATCGCGCTCTCCTTCGGCTACCCCGCGGACGAGGCCAAACTCTCCATGCCGCCGAAGAAGGGCGGCCGCCGCGACCTGGACGAGGTGGTGCATTGGGAGAGGTGGTAAAAGAAAAATGGCGCTGCCTTTGCCGCAGCGCCATTTTCGTTTGTTATGCTCTTACTCCGCCAGCGGCAGGGCTGTCTTCAGGATGGCGGGCCAGGCCTTCTTCCAGGTGTAATTTTCCACCACGCGTTTGCGTCCCGCCTGGCGGATGGCGTCCGCCTCCTCGGGATGGTCGAGGTAATAGCGGACCTTCTTCAGCATGTCCTCGGTATCGGTGAAGGCGATGACCTCCCTGCCGACCTCAAAGTATTCATGCAGGTCGGGGAAATCCTCGGTGATGACCAATCCGCCCGCGGCGAAGAAATCGAAGATGCCCAGTTTGACAGCCTGGAAGCCCGAGACCGTGCGCGGAAAGATGATCGCCATCTTCGCGCTGTTCAGGGCGCTGAGCGTATCCTCGCCGTACAGGAATCCGCGGTTGTGGAAGCCGTACTTCTCCCAGTTCTCGCCGTAGACGTGGGTATCGAAATGCTCCACCAGCGCGCGGACGGGTTCGATGCGGTCCTCGTGCACCGCGCCCAGCATCAACACGTCGCACTCGTATTCGGGGCGGGGCGGCATGGGGCGGAAGAAGATGTCGCTGGTGGCGATGGGCAGGCGGTGGGCATCCACACCCACGCCGCGGTAACGCTCCACGAACTCCTTGACGATGGTGTAGTACACATCGAAGTTATGACAGATGCGGCTGGTGGTGACCTCGTAGACCTCGGGGTCGCTCAGGGCGATGCCCAGCAGGCGGATTCCCCACCCGCGCAGGGTGGCCACGTCCTTCGGGCGGAAGCTCAGCCCGCCTGCGTTGCAAATGACCAAGTGCGGGCGAAACTTCAGGATGGACGGCGCCACCCGATCCCACACCAGCCAGACGGGCCCCGAGGTGCCGCGGTCGTAAGGCGGATTCTCCACATCGAGCGCGTCGAAATACTCGTCGGTGTTGAACTCGAAGACCTGCACGCCAAGCGCCTCCAGGCCGTCGAGCATCATGGCCACCACGTCATTGGGTCCACGCCAGTAGCCGCCGATGTAGAACACCCGTAAAGTGGTCAGGCTAGGACGTTTGATTCGGGCAAGTACTCGATTCTGAAACCAGAGCAACAGGGGAAAGATTATGTTCATGAGTCGGCTTCTCAGCAAGGGTGCCTCGCAATCCAATCATCGGAGATGGCTCCCCACCCGCCACGCGGATGAGGAGCCATCGAAAGAGTCAGGGAAATCGTCCGCTTATGGGGCCAGCGGCAGGCTGGCGGTGCGCACCAGGAAGACCGCCATCTGATCGCGACTGACTGCGAAGGCTGGACAGAAGTTATCGTTACCGCAGCCGCCAGTGATGCCTTCAGCGGCCAGTTGCTCGATCCAGCGTGCAGCCCAGTAGTCGACCGGCACATCATTGAAGACACCGGTCGGATCAGGAGGCGTATACCCAGGCGTGCCGATATGCTTCACACGCAGCAGGAAGACCGCCATCTGATCACGGGTGACGGGCGTGGACGGACAATACAGTTTCGGGGTGACGCTGCATCCGCCGGTGATGCCTTCAGCCGCCAGTTGCTCGATCCAGGCCGCGGCCCAGAAGTTGGTGGGCACATCGGCAAAAACACCGGTGGCAGGAGGCGGATTGTATCCCGAGCCGTGTTCGGCGCGCAGCAGGAAGACCGCCATCTGGTCACGGGTGACAGTAGTGCCCGGGCAGTAGGCCATGGGCGAGGTGGAACATCCCCCCGTCACCTTGGCCTTGAATAATCCCTCGACATAGCGCCAGGCCCAATGTCCGCCTGAAACATCCGAGAAGGTGGCCAGGTGGAATCTCTGGTTGCCGCCGGTCGGGATGGTGGTGGTAGCCTGGCCGACCTCGATGTAGTAGGTGGTGTCCTTGACCGCGTTCAGGGTCAGGGCCGATTGCTTGGTCCCGTCTGCGTCGTTGTTACAGATGACCGAGGTCAAATTTCCACGCGCACCGGTCCACACCGCGATGAAGGTGTCAAAGTCCGAGGTGTAGGTATCCATGTAAACCAACTGACTGGCAGTGGGCGTGAACGAATACCAGAGCGTGGCGCTGCCCTTGGCGCTCGCAGGCAGGCCACAGGCGTTGGTCAGGAGCGGGTCATCGGCAGCAGAGGTGGCCAGAGTGGTATCCTGGTTGTCCATGTATGGGATGCCAGGGATGACCGATGCACCACTGATATCATCGAGCGAGGTGGACAACACAAAGTTCACATCCGTGGCGGGCGGAGTGGCATCCTGCGAGGCAGAGTTGTGCCCCGTGGCGCTGGCTGTCACAGTCACCATATCGGCAGGCAGGCCCTTGAGGGTGTAAATGCCGTTCGTATCGGTCTTTGCCATGTAACCAGTGTTGGTCACTACGATGGCATTGGGGATCGGGAGGCCTGATACAACATCAGTAACAAAGCCGCTGATGGTGATGGGGGTGGGGGTGGTGCAGTTGCCTGTACCGAGGTCGAATTTGGCAACGCGGGTCTGCCAGCTGACGATTGGCGTTCCACTGAAACCTTCTGGCATGTCATTGCCAATATACTCGCCGGTATACCAAAACGAGCATTGGTCCACCGGGTCGACCGAGAGAGAACTGAGAGGTCCCCAACTGCTGGCGGTATCGGTTTGGGCCAGCGTGCCGGCCTGGATCACGCCTTCGCCCTGCGGGAGCGTCCCCGCCGGGTCACCTGCCAACCGTCCGGTATAACGGATGGACGGATAGGTGGAAGTGCTGGCCACCGAGTAACCAATCGCAATATTGCCGCTGGCATCCATGGCGGCGCTGCCCAACCAGCGGTTATCCGAGTCTGGAGCATAGGTGCCCTGGTCCGCCACTTCCCAGCCGCTGATCGCGTTGGTCTGCAGGTGATACCAACGCAGGCCAGCCTTGTCCGAGCCGACGTTGACAGTCTGGTTCAACACCAGGTTGCCTTCCCCATTCAGGTAACGGTACTGTGCGCGGAACATCAGGCGGTCGGAGACCACATCCAGGTATTTGTCGGAGGTGACGCCCGGTTGCGGGATGCAGTCGTTGAAGGGCGAGGCATTCTGGCAGGTGAACTTCGAGTTGAAAGCACTCACCGCCAGGGTTTTTGCTTCCCCCCAGGCAACGATATAGTTCGTCCAATCAGGGATCAACTGCCAAATCTCGAGCTGGTCGGCGGTATCACCGCGGTTATCATCGTTCATCTGCACGAACAAGCCCGGGGTATCGGAGGCCGGTGGATAACCGTCCAAATCGGCAGGCAGCATGCGATGCAGGGTGGAATTGCTTTTCACGTCCAGATAAATCAGGGCGGCGGTATGTTGGCCGAGCAGCATCTTGGAACGCTCGAACACACCCACGCCCTGCCCAACATAGTTCCATTTGTTATTGATTGTGTCGTACTGCCACTCGTCAAGGGCCAGGTAGTAGCCGTTGGACCACATGGACAGTTTGGGAGCCGAGTACATCTGCACGCCAGGGCTGGTGATGGCATAGTCGTACAGATACCAGGGATCGTCCACCGGGTTTTCGGTAGTGGAAACTGCCACGCATTGGTGATACTCAAAGCCCGGATAGATGGCATCGCGCGCCATCTGACTGATGACCCAACGGTCGGCCAGGTGATCGTAGACCACCATCGGCGAACCGTCATCATTGTTCTCGCACATCCCGCCAAAACCCTGGAAGAGGTGACTGATGGCCTCAGCCCATAATTTTTCTCCCGTGGTGGGGCTGAAAATGCGGAACAGGTTATTCGCGGCTTCGATATAGTGTGAGGGTCCGATATCCCCAGTCATGTAAGGCGGGTTGGTCAACACTCCGGTGCCGAAGGGCTGGAGCAGATTTTCATGGTTCATGATGCCGAGCCAGTTTTGGGTCGGGCTCGGGATGAGCGGGCTTGTTCCTACCGGTGGAGTGGTGGGGTGAATCGTGCTGATCCCAACCTTGACCGGGCGAAGCACGATCTGCTGCGGGCCGTCGGGGGTCTGCCCCTGGACCTGAGCCTGGGCTCCCACATCCGCGGCGGGTTGCACAGCTGACAGGATCACTACTGTCAAAGCCAGCAGCGATAAGATACGTTTCCAGAATTTCTGGGAGGGGTTCATGAGTCGCTCTCCTTTTCAACTAAAGACGGTACCGACAACTTTATCCTACCCGTGTCATTATACTTTTTCAATGGGAGGGAGGGGTTATCAATTCCATTTCAAAAGCTCCCCTCACCCCATCCCTCTCCCAGAGGGAGAAGGGGATTATGCTTCCATGCAGCGCTGAAGGGCTTCCTGCCAGGGCGGCAGGCACAGACCGAAGGTTCGCTCGAAATGGGAACAATCCAGCGCCGAGAAGAGCGGACGTTCGGCAGGAGCGGGAAATTCATCGGTGTGGGCAGGCCGAAGGGTCTGGACCAATTGTTCGGTCCGTTTGGGATCGTTGGCGAGGATGTGCTGCGCCCACTCATAACGGGAGGCAAATCCCCAGCCCGCCAGGTGATACAGTCCGCTCTTCTCGCCCACGTAGGCGGGCACATCTCCCACCCCCTGCGACAGCAACATGGATGTCGCCTCGGCCAGCATCCGTGCCCAGGTGGGGTTGCTGACCTGGTCGTCCACGACGCGCAACTCGGTCTTTTGCCGCGCCCATTGTAGGGTCTTGGTGATGAAGCTATCGCCGCGCGTGCTGTACACCCAGGCGGTACGGAAGATGAGGTGCGCGCAGCCCGCCGCCTGGATGGCCTGCTCGCCTGCCAGTTTGCTACGTCCGTAAACGCTGAGTGGGTTCGGCGTGTCGCCTTCGACATAGGGTCGGCCGAGCGTCCCGTCGAAGACATAATCAGTGGAATAATGGATCAAGCCTGCACTCAACGCGCGAGCAGACTCGGCCATGACGCGCGGGGCCTGCTCGTTAATGGCGAAGGCCAGGTCCTGCTCCGTTTCGGCACGGTCGACAGCGGTATAAGCCGAGGCGTTGACGATCAACTGCGGAGCTTGTTCGCGCAGGAAGGCCTCCAAGGCGGAAGCATCCCGCAGGTCCAGATCGTCGCGATCCACGGCCATCACCTCACCCAGAGGTGCGAGCGTGCGGCGCAGTTCCCAGCCAAGTTGTCCCAGCTTGCCGCCGAAAAGTATGATCTTCACGAGCGCTGCTCCAGCAGGCGGCGCAGATAATCGGTGTAGCCATTGTTGGCCATGCCGCTGACCTGTTCGCGCAGTTGATCTTTGCTAATGTAGCCCATACGATAAGCGATCTCCTCGGGGCAGGAGATCATCATGCCCTGGCGTTCCTGCACGGCTTGTACGAAACCCGCCGATTGCAGCAACGACTCGTGCGTGCCGGCATCCAGCCAGGCTACACCGCGCCCGAGGATATCCACGCGCAGTTCGCCGCGTTCGAGGTACAGACGGTTGAGGTCGGTGATCTCCAGCTCGCCGCGCATCGAAGGCTTGAGGTTCGCGGCCAACTCGACCACTTTGGGGTCGTAGAAGTAAATGCCCGGCACAGCATAATTCGACCTGGGCCTGGCAGGTTTCTCTTCGAGGCTGAGCACCAGGCCGTTCGAGTCGAAATCCACCACACCGTAACGCTCAGGGTCACGCACTGCGTAGGCAAAGATCAACGCGCCCTGCTCCAGCGCGGCCGCACGACGCAGCATCTCGGGCAGCCCATGACCGAAGAAAATGTTGTCGCCCAGGATGAGACAGGAGGAATCTCCGCCGATGAAATCCGCGCCGACGCGGAAGGCGTCCGCCAGGCCTCGTGGCTGGTCCTGCTCGACATAGCTGAATCTCAGCCCCCACTGACTCCCATCCCCCAGCAGGCGCTGGAAGTTGGGCAGGTCCTCGGGCGTGCTGATGACTAGAATCTCGCGAATGCCCGCCAGCATCAACATAGACAGGGGGTAGTACACCATCGGTTTGTCGTAGACGGGCAGCAACTGCTTGCTCATGACGAGCGTGAGCGGGTTGAGACGCGTGCCGCGCCCGCCCGCCAGGATGATTCCCTTCATGGTTATTTCTCCCGTTTCTGATAGTTCTGGTCGACCCACTTCTGATACTCGCGCTGTTTCTGGATGGCATCCATCCAGGCGGAATTGGACAGGTACCACTCCACCGTGTCACGCAGGCCGTCGCTCAAAGAGTGCTGCGGCGACCAACCCAACTCGCGCTGGATCTTTTCAATGTTCATCGCATAACGGCGGTCATGCCCGGGGCGATCCGTGACATAAGTGATGAGCTTGTTGTGCGGGATATACTCCGAGGCGGGCTGGAACTCGTCCAGCATGTCGCAGATGGTCTCGACGATGGTCAGGTTGGCAGGCTGGTTTCCGCCGCCGATGTTGTAAGTTTCGCCCACCTGCCCCTTGGCCAGGATCAAGTGGATGGCCTCGCAATGATCCTCCACATATAACCAGTCTCGGATCTGTTGGCCGTCACCGTATACAGGCAAGGGTTTACCCGTCATGCCGTTCAGGATCATCAACGGAATGAGCTTCTCGGGGAATTGATATGGTCCGTAGTTGTTCGAGCAGTTCGAGATCGTGACGGGCAGGCCGTAGGTGTGGATATACGAGCGTGCAATAAGATCGCTGGATGCCTTCGAGGCAGCATAAGGGGAGTTGGGTGCATAGGGGGTCGTCTCGGAGAAGGCAGGGTCGGCCGGCTTCAACGTGCCATAGACCTCGTCCGTGGAGACGTGGTGGAAACGAACCTGATCCCTGGGGAAAAGACCCTCCTCCAACCAGACCTTGCGCGCCGCTTCGAGCAGGTTGAACGTGCCGAACACATTGGTCTGGATGAACGGTTCAGGACCGAGAATCGAGCGGTCCACGTGCGACTCAGCCGCGAAGTGGACGATGGTATCAATCTGATGTTGACGCAAGAGTTGGGGGATGAGTTCGCGGTCGCAAATGTCCCCCTGCACAAAAGTATGGCGTTTCCCACCGGGCAAGTCTTTGAGGTTCTCTAAACTGCCCGCGTAGGTCAGCAAATCCAGATTGACGATTTGTACATCAGGTTCGGTTTTCAGTAAATATCTCACGAAATTGGAGCCGATGAATCCAGCCCCGCCTGTGACCAACACACGCTTCATTTTCTCTCCTCGTTTTATGTTTATCTACGCGTACGTCTCAGCCTGTGAAAGCGGCGTACCTTCTGCATCCTTTTTCGAGAGGATGGGCGACTGCCCATCCACCAACGGCCAGGAAATACCCAAGGCGGGGTCATTCCACAATAAACTGCGCTCATATTGCGGAGCGTAATAATCACTGGCCTTATAGAGCAATTCAGCCCGCTCGCTCATCACATAAAACCCATGCGCAAATCCAGGCGGAACCCACAGCATCTGTTTGTTCTCCGCAGAAAGGACCGCCGAAACCCAACGTCCAAAGGTCGGTGAACTGCGGCGCAGATCAACGGCTACGTCGAAAATCTCACCTGCCACGCAGCGTAGCAACTTTCCCTGCGCCTGCTGGATTTGATAATGCAGTCCGCGCAGGACGCCGCGCGACGAGGCCGAGTGATTATCCTGCACAAACTTGGCTGTGATACCCGCCTCGAAAAAACGGTCTTCGCGGAAACTCTCAAGGAAGAATCCTCGTTCATCCTCGAAAACCTTGGGGATAATCAGGACCACATCCTGAATCTCTAATGGGACGAATTGCATCTAGCCCTCCGCCTTGCGATAGGCCTGGATGACTTCCTGCGGCTCTCCCACTGCCATGACACGGCCATGATCGAGCCATATTGCGCGCGAACACATGGTCCGAACCGTTTCCATGGTATGGCTGACCAGGAAGGTGGTCGTCCCACCCGAACGGAAATTCTCCATACGCGTCTGACATTTACGTCGGAAGGCCTCGTCCCCGACAGAAAGAACCTCATCGAGGATCAGGATCTCAGGTTCCCAGGCAGTTGCAACAGCAAAGCCAAGGCGCGCCACCATGCCACTGGAATACGTCCGCAGCGGCGCTTCGATGAAGGAGCCAATCTCAGCAAAGTCGATGATTTCATCCATGCGTTCCTGTACGTCGCGCATGGAATGTCCCAGCAGAGTGGCATTGAGCGACACATTCTCGCGTCCCGTCAACTCGGGATGGAAACCTGCGCCCAGTTCGAGCAAAGGCGAGACCCTGCCACGAATCCAGACACGGCCTTCGGTGGGAACCAATACCCGCGAAACCACCTTCAACAGGGTGCTCTTGCCTGCACCGTTGCGGCCAATGATGCCGATCGTCTCGCCCTGTTGGACCTCGATGTTGATCCCGCTTAAAGCGGTAAATTCCTTGAAGCGTAGATCGCGCTTGAGAATGCGGATTACGTATTCCTTAAAGGTACGAATACGCACTTCGGGTGCACGGTAACGCACGGTCACGTTTTCGAGGGCGACAACGCGATTCGAAACTGATTCCATATCCTCACCCTATGCCTTATACGCAAAGCGATCGGCTGCGCGGGAGAAAACGATCCAGCCTGCTACCAAGGTAACCAAGGAAATAACAGTTCCCATCAGCAAAGACTGTGGATCGGGCAATCTCCCCTCGTAAATCGGTGCGCGGAACAGTTTCACCAGATGATACATCGGGTTTAAGGTAAACATCCAACGCTGGTATTCAGGGGGAATCATTGTTTCAGGGTAGATGACAGGTGTGAAGTACATCCAGGCCATCAAAATGATCTGATACATCTCACTCACATCCGGGAAGTTAACTGCCAATGTGGAGAGCAGAAGTCCCACCCCCAGAGCAAAGGAAGCCAGCAACAGCATCGCAATGGGGATGAAGAGAATGTTGACCGTCAACGGTAGGCGCAACACCAGTACAATCGCCACTAATGGGATGATGGAGATAGCCAAGTTGACCAACCCCGTACCAATAGCTGAAATGGAAAAGGAGGTACGCGGCAGATAAATGCGGTTGAGCAACGCCCCGCCCCACACCATCTGGTGAATGGCCGCCGTGGTGGTTTGTGAAAAGAAAGTCCACGTGATTAAGCCACTCAGCACGTAAGCGGGATATCCTTGAATTTGATGGAAAAGCCGCGAAAAGACCAGTGTCATCACCACCATCATACCCAATGGCTGGAGCATGGTCCACGCCACGCCGAGCACGGAGCGCTTGTAACGCGCCACAATGTCACGTCGTATCAATTGGAAGATCAGGTCGCGATATTGAAAAACACCGCGCAATTCTTCGAGCGCTGAGTTGCCGCGCCGCGAGCTGTCATAGATTTCCGAACTTCGAGCCAGGGAATTTGTCATAACTTTGGTTGCCTCTTGGACGGGCCAATTATATCCTTATCAACCGGGCTTTTACATGGAAACAGCCTCCGCGGTCCGCGAAGGCTGTCCTTGTGACCGACCAGGGACTTGAACCCTGAACCCACTGATTAAGAGTCAGTTGCTCTGCCATTGAGCTAGTCGGCCAAACGTGCGGGCAGTATTATACCCCAAAGGTCATTTGTGTCAACAAGTTCAACAGGTAAAAAATCAGGAAAATACCGTACAAAAATAACAGTCCGCAAGGAAATCCTTGCGGACTGTAACCGATAAGGGGGAAACTAACTCGCAGGGGGCAGAGGCTCATCCGTAGTGGAAACGGTCACAGGTACGGGAGCGGGTCGGCGCGAGTTGAGGACCGTCAGCGCCACGCCGCCCAGACCCACGAGGCCGATCAGGAAGGGAGCCAGCCAGCCCAGGCAGGGGATCAGGCCGACGAGATTGGTGGCCAGTACCAAGGCGAAGGTCCCCAGGCCCGCTACGAGAGGCGTGCTCCACGTCAGGTGGAAGGACTGGGCCAGGCGGTCGCCCACTTCGTGCCCGAGGGCGATGATGCCGAACAGCCAAGCCAGGGCCAGCACCACCACACCGAGGAAAGCCACCGGGGACAGGATCAACGTCACGGCCAGGACCAGCAGGGATAACGGAGCCAGGACCACGGTCAACAGGCCGAAGCCACCTGCCACCAGCGGCTGGGTGATGATCGCACCGCTGACGCGTTCCATCTGCGGCTGGAGGAACAGGGAAGCCAGCATCGCGAGTCCCGCCAGAATGATGGCCATGCCGAAGGCGCTGCCGATCGAGTTGAGGAAATCCCACACGGGATTAAAGTTGACCTTGATGTTCGGCTGGGGAGCCGTGGGTGCAGACGGACCAAACGGCACGGCAGGGATGTTGATGGTGGGCGTCTCAACATCGTTGACGATATCACCCGTCACCTTGGACCCTTCGGCCTGACTGATCTGGCCGCCTACGGTGCTGACGTCGCCATCCACCAAGGCAGTTTCGCCCAGGGAGACATCGCCGCCCATCATGGCCAGGTTACCGTTGACGGTCCCGTCCATTTTGAGGTTGCCACCGAACAGGGCCACGTCGCCGTTGATCTCTGCACCCTTCGCCACTGAGGCGTTGCCGCCAAAGAGGGCCAGGCTGCCTTTGACAGTCGCACCTTCTTCGATGGTGACATTACCGCCGAAGACCACCAGGTCGCCGCCCAGGGTCTGCCCCTTGGACAGGACGAAATTATCGCCAAAGACGACCTTACCTTCGGACAGTGAGTCGCCCAGGCCTTGCGCCGAAGCGGACATGGCAGGCGCCAACATCAGCGCCAGCAGAAGCAGGCTGGTGAGAATTTTGGAAATCATTTTCATAGTTACACTCCTCGCGGGACGCGGGTAAACCGCCAGATTGAAACCGTCCACAACAGACTCATGCCACCCAGCACCGAGGCCAGGGCCATCCACATGATGGGTGGTACAAAACCAGGCACAACCCGCAACAGGACTGAGCCCACTTCCGTCAGCACTTGGACGGAGGAAATTAGAAACATGAGATAACCCAGCACGAGATTGATCCACTCGGCGGGTGAATCAGCCAGCCTGCCCAACAAGGGGGAAGCCAGCCAGGTGAGGATCCCCACCCCCGTTACGGAGAAGAGGATCAATCCCCAAAATCGCTGGCGGCGTTCGGCCAGCCGACGGGCTTCCAGGCGTGCCTGGAAGCGTTGTGTGAAACCTGAGGCAGGCGTCACCATGCGCGGAGCGCGCAGGGCCAGGCCCGTCTCAGCCAGGGCCGTGCAGCGCGGACAGGTTCGCAGGTGCGAATCCAGTTCGCGGCGCTGCTCGGGCGCCAGGGGAAGGTCATCCAGCAGCCAGGATTCAAAAGGCTGGTGATTCATGGGGTCTCCTTTGCGAGCGGGTCTTGGGAGCCTGTCCCTGCCACAGGCCCGCCAATTCGCGGCGGGCGCGGTGCAGACGGCTCTTGACCGCGCTGACAGTAAGATGGAGCGCTTCGGCGATCTCGGCCTCCGAAAGTTCATGCCAGTAGCGCATGACGATGGCGGCCCGGTCGGTGGCATCGAGGTGGTGAAGCAGACCCTGGATCTGCTCGCGCTCCTCCTTGCGGAGGGAGGCGGATTCGGGGGTGACGGCAGCGGGGTCGGGCAGTTCATAGCCCGCCTCGCCCTCGTCGGCTTCGTCAATGGAAAAGATCGCCAGCTTACGGCGGCGTAAACGGTCGATGCAGTAATGCGCAGCGATGGATAACAACCAGGTGGCAAACGGCCGTTTCTGGTCGTAGCGCTGGATGTGTTGATAGACACGCAGGAAGGTCTCCTGCGCGGCGTCTTCCGCGGCTTCAGACTCGCCCAACATGCGATAGCACAGGTTGTAGACGGGCGTCTGATACGTTTCGACTATATAAGTAAAGGCTTCATCGCTGCCTTGCTGCGCCTGGAGCACCCAGGACATTTCGTCGTTCACGCGCGCTCCTTGTA
This sequence comes from Chloroflexota bacterium, assembly GCA_016191845.1. GTDB lineage: Bacteria > Chloroflexota > Anaerolineae > Anaerolineales > Villigracilaceae > JACPVF01. The sequence continues at coordinate 267,292 of JACPVF010000015.1, read as the reverse complement.
CTTTCTATCAAACTATACGCAGGGAATCAGGGATGGTTGCAGGGTTGAAAGGGGAATTTCGCCAGTTTTTCTGGCAACAGACAAGATTAATGTACCCCAAAGGCGCTCGAAATGCAAAGTTTTGTCTTGAGACTCAAACCGCCGAGGCAGAAAGGCACAGAGGGTTGAATTCTCTGCTCCTCCGACTCGGCGGTAAAGCATAACGGTGAATTTAATATCCTGTTTGACTATACGACATCCTGACAGGACGACAAACTAATGGTGGTGGTGACCACCCTCCGCTCCTTCTGGACCGAGAACCTGCCTCAACGCCCCAAACCGATCGGCGTAGAGGGCGAATCCGATGGCGACTGCCGTGGTGAGCGGCACCGCCGCGATCAGCCCCAGCGAGCCCACCAGCGTGCGGACGACTTCCTCGGCTACCACGGCAAAGTTGACCAGGTAGGCGTAATTTCCACGCGCCATCGAGAACATCAACAGCATTGGCAGGGACGCGCCTGCATAGGCCAACACCAGCGTGTTGACCGTGGCTGCCACATGATCCTGCCCGATGCGCATGGCCGAGCGGTACAACCCAAGGAATCCAAAATTCGGGTTGGCGTGATGCAACTCGAAGACCGCTGCCGCCTGGGTGGTGACCAGGTCGTCGAGCACGCCCAACGCGCCGATGATCATGCCGCCGAGTAGCAGACCGCGCATGTTGAGCGGATTCTGCATGCTCTGCACCAGGAACATGGCATTCTCGTCGCCCATGCCGCTCAGGCGGGTGATCACCACGAACAGGAAGGACAATCCGCCCGTCAGCAGCAGCACGACCACCATCGAGAACACGGCCGCGTGTGACTTCAAGTTCCAGCCGTAGGTCAGGTACAGGGTCACGCCCAACAGAATGGCCGAGCCGATGATGCTGACCGTCAGCGGATCCTCGCCTGCCAGGATATGCGGGATGATGTAGCCGATAATGACCAGCAGGCTGAAGACCATGCTCAACAGGGAGCGCAATCCCTTCCAGCCGCTGATAACCAGGATGGCAACGGCAAAGAGGACCGCCAGCCAGATCAAGGGCGTGGACCGTTCATAGTCCACGAAGTAGGCGTTGACGACGTTATCGGGCGTCTTGCTGATGGTGATCAGCACACGGTCCCCCACGGCGAGGCGGTAGGTGTCGGTGCGGACCTGGCGCTTGCCATAGTCGATTTCCATCGGGATGCCCTGATACTCCCCTTCCAGAATCTCCACCCGCGCCACTTGGTATGGCTGGGATTGCCCAGTGCCGATGTCGATTGTGCCTTCTTCTAGGATCTGCGTCACGCGCGCACGGACGGTTTCCGAGCCGTAAGCGGAAAAGGTCGATTCTGGCAGTTTGACATTTTTAAAATAGGGATACACCGCCACGCCGATCGCAATCGTCAGCATGGCCACCAAGAACCAAAGAGCAGATTTTTTCAAGAAAACCTCATTTGCTCAAATCGCGTGAAGTGGATTCCATCTGCACGAGGAATTTGGCCACCTCGTCGCTGGGCAGGCCAATGCGAAACATTTGCGCAAAACCGTCGCCAAGCATGATGCGCACCAGCCGCCACGAACCCAGCTGCGGCTGGAGTCCACCAGCGGGGATCAACTCCACGGCCTGGGCCCACTGCGGATGACTGGCCTGGTAATCGGTCAACCAGCTCATGCTCGAAGTGCGCAGCGGGAAGAGGCCCGTCGTCTGCGTGGAGCGGGCGTCGTTCTCAGGTGAGAGCAGCCAGTCCATGAAGAGCCAGGTTGCCAGTTGATTCTCCGGCGTGGACTTGAACATGACCAGCGAGGAGCCGTAGATGGGCAACGCGGGCTTTTCACCCGGAAAGGCCAACGCGCGCCAGGTATCCGTGTTGCCCGCTGTGCCGAAAGCACGCGTGACAGCGGAGAACTGCGCCAGGTCCGCGGTGATGAACAGGGCGTTGCGCGCGGCAAAGGCGGTCAGAGGATCCGTGTCGGCGGCGGGCATCCAGGCGCAGCCATCCTCCTGGAGTTTGCGCACAAAGGTAAAGGCGCTGACGTTGGCGGGTGTCATGAAGCGATAGTCGTTCCCTTCCAGCACGCCGCCGCCGAAGGCTTGCATCCACGCAAGGGCGGTCATCGCATCGGTGTCGACCAGCCAGCCGCCGAGGGAGTCGTTCTCGGGGATGGCGTCGGCGGTGAGGGATTGGCGGGCGCGGCAGGCCTGCTGTCGGAAGTCATCGGGGGTGGACGGGGGGGAGTCGAAGCCCAATTCGGCCGCCCAGGTCTGGTTCCAGAGCAGGAAGCGGGCCGAACGCTGATAGGGCAGCGCCAGGCGGCGGTCGCCCTCCGCATCCTGCGCCCAAAACACGGACGGGAAATCCGCCACCTCGGACTCGCTCCAGCCGTAGTTTGGATCGGCGAGATAGGAAGTCAGGTCGGCCACAAAGCCGTCGGAATCCCAAAGGCGGGCATGTTCGGGGAGAGCGATGGCCAGGCTGGGGCTTTCGGAGGTGGGCAGCGCGGCACTGACATTCTCGAACAGCTCACTGTAATTCATGTTGCCCACCGCCACCACCTGGATGCCCCACGGGTTGGTGCGGTTAAACTCGTCCACCTGTGACTCGAACAGGCTGGCATCGGAGCCAAACCAGGGATGGGCCACACGCACGGTCAGCCCGCGCAGGCTGTCAACGGGAATCTGCAGGCCCGCGGGCGTAGGGGTAAGGGTCGGGACGGCCTTGACGGGTTTGGGGGTCGACGTGGGTGCGACGGGTGTGGCAGATGAACAGGCCGTCAGCAACAGAGCCAGCAGGAGGGATAGACGCAGGGTCAGCTTCATTGAGTTAGAAGGTCGCAAAGGGAACGGGGGTAAAGACCAATACGAAGAGGATGAGCACCACCACAGCCAGGACGCGGCGCGGTGTATCGAGCGGGGTGATCTCGTCGAGCAGTTGGGCCTGGACACGTCCCAGCCAGAGCAGGATGGCGGCCCACAGCCACCAGCCCATCCAGAAGAAACCGAGCACCCCCAGCAGCACCAGAATGACAGGGAAGGCGTAGCGCACCTTCTTGCCGAACAGGGCAAAGACCACGTGACCGCCGTCAAGCGTGCCCGCGGGCAGCAGGTTGAGCGCGGTAACCAGCAGTCCCGCCCAACCCGCAAAGGCCACGGGATCGATCATCACATCCGTGCCGCCGAAGGGCGTGGGACTGCCTGTGAAGAAGTAGCGCAACCAGTACAGGAACGGAGATTGACCACCGTAATCGGCAGGCGCGGGCAGGAGGCTGCCGAAACGCATATATTTCATGCCGAGGTAGAGCAGGGAATTGCCTTCAATGAACCCATCCCCCACGCAGGTGTAACTGCCGTCGGCGTTGAAGACAGGGTCGGCGCAGGCGGCCTGCTCCTTCGGCTGGAGGGCGGGATAGACCGTATCCTGGATGATGTCGGTGTGCGAGAGGGACAATCCCAGCCAGAGAACGGGGATGGCGACGATCAGCCCCGCCAGCGGTCCCGCCACACCGATGTCGAACAGCACACGCTTATTCCTGGGCGTGCCCTGCATCAGGATGGCCGCGCCCATCGTCCCCAGCGGACTGAACGGCAGTGGGATGAAGTACGGCAAAGTGGCGGCCGTCTTATGATAGCGGCTGACCAGGTAATGACCAAACTCATGCGCCAGCAAAATCCCCAGCAGGCTGAGCGCAAAGGGCCAGCCCGAGAAAATGTTGCGGACCAGCATGCCTATCTGCCCCCAGATGTCGTTCGGCATTGGGCCATCCGGCTGGGCGCCCGCCAGCATCACGCTGAAGACGGTCAGGATGAATAAGACGATGTTGATATTGACGTTGGCAGGCTTGGGGTCGGCAGGACGCGGGATGAGCAGGATAACGTGGCGGCCGTCCTCGACGCGGAAGAGCGGCGTGATGCCATACGGCGTCAGCGCCGCCGACAGTTGGTCATACGCTTGAGCGGAGTCGTCCACGAGGAGCTGTCCGCGATAACGGACGATGAACTGGCGCGGGTCGCCCGCGGTGACATCATCGATGCGGAAGATGGGCGCGACAAGGGAGGTCAAGATTTCAGTTTCGGGGAGATTCATGAAGCACCTTATAAACAGACAGGGTGGACAATGGGCTTGGAACCATCGTCCACCTTCGGGCAGTAGGCGGGAGTGGATGGGAGTCGAACCCACCGCGGCCCGCAACGCGACCCGCCACAGGTTTTGAAGACCAGGAGACCCACCGGGACCTAACCACTCCCACGGTCAAGGATACCCGATGCAGGGTGGAACCGCAAGGAAGAGATAAGGTGTGGCTGAGAAAGCGGATGGCCTCAGGGCTGAAGCTGGGTCCACGCCTGACGCAGCAGGTCAAAGATGGTCGGGGCCAGGGCGATGGCGACGGCGGAGAAGCACAGGACAGCCAGCAGGGTCAGGCCGCCCGTCCACATGCCGATCAGCGCCAGGCGGCGTCCGCGCCCACCGTTCTGGCGGACCTCCCGCAGGGACGACCATCCCAGCCACAGGGCAGTCCCGCCCAGCAGAAGCGCAGCAGGATAACAGATCAGCGACGTGAGGGGAATCGGCGCCACGCCGACGCAAAACGAAAGCACCGTCAACACGGCGAAGAGCAGGCTCAACACAGCCCGCGTATTGAACGAAGGTCGGGGTGGTTCCATCAGGCGATCCAGTAGTAGTTGACCCAGCCCGCAAAGTAAACGATCTGCAAGGCGAAGAAGACCGCCCGCAGGGCGTCATACGCGTTGCGGTTCTCCAACTTCTCCCCCAACAGGATAAAGACCGGGAAAATGATGACCATGTAACGCGAGACCGAAACCAGCAGCCCCGTATACACGGGCAGGATGCACATCAGCAAGGCCGCGACCCCATAAGCCTTGTACGGCCACTTCCACAACAGATACAAACTGCACAGAAAAAAGATCATGAAGATCACCAGGTCGATCTTGAACACGTCCAGGTGAGGGGCATACAGATTGCGGAAGGGATCGAGGACGTTGTCGGCGCTGTTGCGTCCCCAAGCCGACATGGCCTCGAACATCGCCAGCGGACGTCCCGACTTGAGATACAAGGTGTAAAAATGGGCCAACAAGGCCAGCGGAGCCAGCACAAACCAACCCACCGACGGGCGGAGCTGACGCCAGTCCCATTTGCGTTGCTCCATGTACAGCCACCCCAGACCGACGGCCAGTGCCGCGCCCTGAGAGCGGGTCAGCACGCCCAGGGCCGCTGCCACGCCCGCGCCCAGCCAATTTCCGCGCATGGCAAAGGTAAATCCCAGCACGGCCAGGAAGAGGAACAGGCTTTCTGTGTAGAAACTCCCAAAGAAGAACGCCGACGGAAAAACGAAGAGCAGGCCGAGGGTCCGCTGGGCGGTGGACTCGCTGAAGCCCAAATCCACAAGGATCAGTCGATACAACAACGCCATCGCCGCCAGGAACAATCCGTTCGAGAGAATCAACCCGACCAGAATATAATACGCGTTCGGTAAGTCCAATCCCAACCAGCCCAGGCTCTTGACCAGATACGGGTAGAGCGGAAAGAAAGCCATATTGCTGTACAGCTTGGTCAGGTCCGCTGAAGGCTGGTAACCATTCTGAATGATGGACATGTACCAGGCCGAGTCCCAGCGCGCGAACATGTCGAGTAGGAAATATTTCGTGAGGAAATATCCGCGCTCGAAGTACTTGGTGTAATTCGGGTTGGTGACGTAGTTGCCGTACGCGAAGGTTCCCACCAGCACCCAAACTATCCGCGTGACCAGGAAGGGCAGCAGGACCAGATTCCAGACCCAGCGCGGCGAAGCGTTGGGGATGTCGAAGAATTGCCTGATGCGAACGGAGAGGGACATTGGGAAAATTATAACATCGGGAATATTTACGACATTGAGCAAAGATAAAACAAAAAGAGCCACCAAAGCGGCGACTCTTTTTTTGTGCCTCCACGGGGATTCGAATAACATCCCCCCTGCGGGGACGACGGTTAAAACGAAAAGAGCCACCAAAACGGTGACTCTTTTTTTGTGCCTCCACGGGGATTCGAATAACATCCCCCCTGCGGGGACGACGGTTAAAACGAAAAGAGCCACCAAAACGGTGACTCTTTTTTTGTGCCTCCACGGGGATTCGAACCCCGGTTTAAGCCTTGAGAGGGCTTCGTCCTGGGCCACTAGACGATGGAGGCTCATGAAGCGGGCGTGATTTTATCACTGGTATGGTGACTCGTCAACGAATTACGGAAAATCCCCTCATGGTAGGATTGGCGCATGCTGTCTGATTTCATATACTTGCTTTACCAACCAAAGGAGAATGAGATGAAACGAATCTTCCTTGCCCTGGCCATCCTCGTCCTGGCCAGCCTGGCCTGCAGCGCCGTCAGTAGCGGGACCAGCAACCCGCCCACCCTCCCCACCCAGCCGTCCAACCAGAACGCCCCCACGCTTGTTCCGCAAAACTCGTCGGGACAGGTCCTCTTCCAGGATGACTTCTCGGACTCGAACAGCGGCTGGCCTGCCGATGCCGACACAGACAAGTCTGCCAGCTACACCGCCGATAACCAATATCTTCTACAGGCTTTCAGCACCAAGCAGGATGTCTGGGCGCACCCTGGGCAATCCTTTGGCGATGTCCGCGTGGAAGTGGACGCCACCAAGTCCAGCGGCCCCGAGGACAACAGTTTCGGCCTGGTCTGCCGCTTCGTGGACAACGACAATTTCTATTTCTTCGTCGTCTCCAGCGATGGATATCAAGCCATCGGCAAATACCAGGCGGGCCAGTTCAGCTATCTCTCCGCCGACAAGATGCAGTCCACCTCCAACGTCAAGTCGGGCACGGCCACCAATCACCTGCGCGCTGACTGCATTGGATCCACGCTGACGCTGTACATCAACGGCCAGCAGACCTCCTCGGTGACCGACTCCAGCTTCAGTACGGGTGATGTCGGCGTGATTGTCGGCACCTTCGACACACCTAATGTCGGCATTCTGTTCGATAACTTCGTCGTTTACAAGCCCTAGCCTGGGATCAAAAAACAGCCCGACGGGATTCTTCCATCCGTCGGGCTGTTTCCGTTAAACACAGGTCAGGGCTGAGGCTGGGCCGCAGTACCCTCGACCTGCTTCCGCCCTCCGCGCAGCGACAGGAAGATCGTCAGCATGTAACCGAGATACGCGATCATCTCCGTCAACGACGGGGTGGGGTTGTATCCAAACAGGGTCTGCATGAACTGACCCAGGATTGAATCAGCAGGCAGGAAGGCATTGGCATCCCAAACGTGCTCGATCACTGCAGGGATCAGACCGACCTCGTTGAATTCATGCACACCATGCGCCACCAGCCCCGCCGCAAACAGGATCAGCAGAATACCCGTCACCTGGAAGAAGCGCCGCAGGTCCAGACGAACGATGGCCGCGAACATGGACCAACCCAACAGGATGGAGGTCCCCAGCCCGAGCGCCGCGCCGACGGCGGTCTGCAACGCATCCGAGGCAAAGACCGAGGCCGTCAGGAACAAAGCCAGTTCGATGCCCTCCCGAACCACTGCCACAAAAGCCAGCCAGAAGATGGCGCGCCGTCCCGTGGAAGCAGCCGCCTTGTGGACGCCCTCCTCCAGCTCGGACTTGAGCGTGCGGGCTTGCTGGCTCATCCAGAAGATCATCCAGGTCAGGATGCCTGCTGCGATCAACATGGTCGCGCCTTCGTAGATCGGTTCGGCGGGACCTTCCAGCTCCAGGCCGAGAACAGTCAACAGGGCGGCGGCCAGCGCGCTGACGGCGGCCGCGCTCAGTACACCCCACCACAGGGCGGGGATCAGGTCCGCGCGGCGGATCTTGCGCAACGCACCGATAACGATGCCGATGATCAACGCCGCTTCGATGCCTTCGCGCAGGGACAATAAATAAGAGGGAAGCATGAACACCTCGTAGGATAGGATAAAGAAAACCAGTCTAAATCAGACTGGTTTTATCATAAATATTGTATCATCGGGTCGAGGGTTTGACAAGATTTTTATCACTTTTATGATAAATATTCCCTTTTGCCCCTCCCCTTCAACTGACAAGCCACTACACTCTATGCTTGTAATGGATATCGGGAAGCGAGCGCAGCCGCTCAGCGGCAGTTTCGGGGGTAATGTCACGCTGTGGCATGGCAAGCATTTCGTAGCCCACCATGAACTTGCGGATGGTAGCCGAGCGCAGCAGGGGCGGATAGAAGTGCGCGTGCAGCGTCCATTCGGGGTGGGACTGCCCGTCGAAGGGTGCCTGGTGGAACCCCATCGAGTATGGAAACGGGATCTCGAACAGATTATCGTAGCGGGTGGTGACACGCTTCAGGATCTCAGCCAATCCGTTGACTTCGGCGGGGGTCAATTCGCTCAGATACGCGACATTGCGGTGTGCGATGACCATCGTCTCGAAGGGCCACACCGCCCAATATGGGACCAACGCCGTGAAGTAATCATTCGTGAACAGGACACGCTCCTGGCGTTTGTGTTCCTCGGCTAGATAATCGGATAGAAGCGTGCGGCCGTTCTGGTGGATGTAGGCCCGTTGCCGTTCCAATTCCTTGGCGGGCTCGTTGGGGATGAACTCATTGCCCCAGATCTGGCTGTGCGGATGCGGGTTGGAGCATCCCATCATCGCGCCCTTGTTCTCGAAGACCTGTACATAATGGATGAAATCCTGTCTGCTCAGGTCAACGGTTTGCTCCGTCCAGGTGGCGATGACCTTTTCAACGGCAGCAAGCTCCAGCTCGGGCAGGGTCAGGTCGTGGCGAGGCGAGAAGCAAACCACCCGACAGAGTCCACGCTCGGGGACGGAGGCCAGCAATGGGTGGTCGGAACGGGCATCCGTTGGCGAGTCGGGCAACAGGGCGGCAAAGTCGTTGTCGAAGGCAAAAGTGGATTCGTAATCAGGATTCCGCACCCCGCCTGCCCGTTCGTTACGCGGACAGAGGTAGCAGGAGGGGTCGTATTGCGGTAGATTCTCGGGAGGAGTCTTTTCCACCTGCCCCAGCCAGGGTCGTTTGGCGCGATGCGGAGAAACCAGAACGGATTCACCTGTCAGGGGATTGAATCGTCGATGGGGAGAGTCGGACATGATTGGTTCCTTCTGAATGATTTCACTGCGATCAGAACGCAGTTTTTGAGAAAGGAATGATATCGATTGCTGAACACTGGTAATTTTATCATCGGGAGTATACTGCTGCCCTTAAGGAGCGAAATAATGGGCATCTCGGTGTATGCAAAAAAGGATTTCTCTTTAAGCCCGTCCGACCTGGTGGTGGACGAGACGGTCTTTCACAATGCGAATGGCTATCTGGGCGTTCGCTCGAATTTTGAGGAGGGGTATCCTGATGGCTACAACAGCATCCGTGGGACATATGTAAACGGGTTTTATGATTTTTCCTATATGGGGCAGGCCGAAAAACTATATGGTTTGACCGAGGCAAAGCAGATCATGTTAAATATCTGCGATACGCAGAGCATTAAGATATCGTTCGAGGGTGAAAAATTTTCGATGTTCAGCGGTGAAATCATCAGCAGGGAGCGCCTGTTGCGGATGAAGGACGGTGTGACCGAACGTAATGTCGTCTGGCGCTCGCCAAAAGGCAGGGAGGTCTCCATTCAGTTCGTCAGGATGGCGTCCTTCGAAATCCTGCCGTTATTCCTGATCCAGGTACGGATTCGGCCCCTTAATTTCAGCGGGCGGATTCGGATCGAATCGGGACATCGCGGCGACGTGCGCAACTTCTTCGACCCATCCGACCCGCGCGTTGCTGCAGAGAATATCCAATATTTGACGGTCACCGAAGCTGAGTATCGGGATGGCGCTTCTTCCATCCTTGCAAAAACTTCAAAGTCAGGCCTGACGATTTGCTCGCATGTGAAGAATGCCATCTCGGTGCAGGCGGAGCGAAGCACAGTCCAGGAGGAGGGCGAGATCACGGAAATGATTACGATGGATGTAAAGCAAGGTGAAACCATCACCCTCGACAAATTCACCGTGATCTGCGACTCGATCCGCTACGCCGATCCAAAGATCGCAGCGCGGGATGCACTTCAACGCGCGTTGAACCTGGGGATTGAGGCCTTGTTCGAGAAGCAACGCGATTACCTCGAAAGCCTGGGCGTATATGACGCTGTCGAAATCAACGGCGACGATGAACTCGATCTATCGGTCCATTACAATTTGTATCAGCTGATCCAGTCCGTTTCCAAGGACCTGCATGGGAATATCGCTGCCAAGGGTCTGAGCGGCGAAGGCTACGAGGGACATTATTTTTGGGACACGGAGATGTACCTGCAGCCTTTCTTCACGCTGACCATCCCTGCACTGTCCAAAAATCTTATTCGGTATCGCTATTCCATCCTGGACCATGCCAGGGAAAACGCCAGGATTCTCGGTCACAAGAAGGGCGCCGCCTATCCCTGGCGCACCATCATGGGCCAGGAGTGTTCTGGGCACTATCCCTCAGGGTCCGCGCAATATCACATCAGTGGAGATGTGGCTTACGCAGTGACCGCCTACTATCTGGCAACAGGCGACCTGGACTTGATCGAGGAATGCGGGGCGGAGATCGTCTTCGAAACCGCCCGCCTGTGGCTGGATGTGGGCAACTATTACAAGGGAAAATTCCACATCAACGAAGTGACGGGACCCGATGAATATACCTGTCTGGTGAACAACAACTATTACACCAACCTGATCGCCAGGCACAATCTGCGCTGGGCGGTAAAGTTCCATGAACTCTTACAGGCGGCTGGATGCGGACAGGCTGTGCTGCAAAAAATCGGCCTGCGGCCCTCAGAACTGGTCGAGTTTGCACGTGCATCTGACAACATGTATCTGCCTTATGATGAAGAATTGGGCATCAATCCGCAGGACGATTCCTTTTTACAGAAAAAGCCCTGGGATCTGAGCACCATCACCGAGGCCGAAAAGCCGCTGTTGATGCACTATCACCCCATGTACCTGTACCGACACATGATTTGCAAGCAGGCCGATACCGTGCTGGCACACTTCATTCTGGAGGACGAGCAGGATGAACCAACCATCCGCAAGTCCTTCGAGTTCTACGAGACCGTGACCACCCACGACTCATCACTTTCGACCTGCATCTTCAGTGTGGTGGCCTCAAAGTTGGGCTTTAGCGAGAAGGCTTACCGTTACTTTGGCGACTCTGCAAAGCTTGATTTGTTCAACACGCACAAGAACACGAAAGACGGAATCCACACTGCCAACATGGGCGGGACGTATATGGCGATCGTGTACGGATTCGGCGGGCTGCGAATCAAGGAGACGGGGCTATCCCTTCAACCTTCACTGCCTTCAGCCTGGACGAGTTACCGTTTCCGCTTTTCCTATCGCGGCAGCCTGCTGGAGGTGAGCGTGGACAGGTCGATGGTCATGGCCAAATTATTGGCCGGCCCTGCCCAACGGGTGACGATCTTCAAAATGGTCTACGAGCTTTCGGACCATCTGACGATCTCCATCTAATCCATTCCGATATCTGATTGGAGGTTCCATGACCATTCGTGGATTCATCTTTGACCTGGACGGTGTTCTGACTGACACAGCCGAGTATCATTATCGCGGCTGGAAGCGCCTGACTGAAGAGGAGGGCATCCCGTTCACTCGTGAGGATAACGAGCACCTGCGCGGTATTCCACGCCGCGAGTCGCTTATGCTGATTCTAAAGGGCCGCACCTACCCTGAGGGAAAAATCCAGGAGATGATGGAGCGCAAGAACAATTACTACCTGGAATACATTCGCGAGATCAGCCCAAAGGATTTGTTGCCTGGCGCGCGCGAATTGCTCGAGGAAATCCGTGCCGCGGGGCTGAAATCGGCCCTGGGTTCGGCCAGCAAAAACGCCCCCGATGTTATCCGCCGTCTGGGCATAACCAACCTGTTGAATGCAGTTTCCGATGGGAACAGCGTCGAGCGCCAGAAACCTGCCCCCGACCTCTTCCTGCATGCGGCCAAACAGCTTGGGCTGGACCCCGCCGAATGTGTGGTGGCCGAGGACGCTGCGGCGGGTATCGAGGCGGCCCTCACGGGCGGATTCCGCACCCTGGGCCTGGGTCCACGCGAACGGGTGGGACAGGCCGAACTCGTGTTCCCCTCTCTGCATGGAGTGCATTTGGACATGATCTTGAGCGCCTTCAGTCAGTAAAATATTTCATAAGGAATCAACTGCCGCATCTTCGGACACGGTAGTTTTTTTATTCCATCCCTTGTAATTTTCACAAAACATGCTATGATTGATTATGATGGATTTTGATTGAATATGAGCGATTTTATCCCCACCTCCGAACGACAGAAACAGATCCTCTCCCTACTCTCCAGGCAGGGACGCTTGAGCGTGGCCGAGATCGTCGACCAGTTCTCGATCAGCAAGGCCACCGCGCGGCGCGACCTGGAGACTCTGACCTCGCAAGGTAAGGCTCAGCGCGTGCACGGCGGCGTAATTGCCGTCGACCAGGCGCCGCCCGAGTTGCCCATCCTGCAACGTCAGGACGAGCAGACGAGCGAGAAATCAGCCATTGGCCGTGCCGCCGCGAACCTGATCCATGATGGTGAGACGGTCTTTCTTGGCTCGGGGACGACCGTGCTGGAGGCGGCTCGTCATCTGCGCGAACGCCGCAATCTGACAGTGGTCACCAACTCCCTGCCTGTGCTGAACGTGCTGGCAGGCCTCAAAGAGGTGACGGTCGTCTCGTTGGGTGGGGAACTGCGTGACAGCGAACTCTCCTTCATTGGTCACCTCACCGAGCAGGCGTTGTCCGAATTGCGCGTGGACAAGGTGCTCATCGGCACGCGCGGACTCAGCCTCGAACATGGCCTGACCAACGATTACCTGCCCGAGACGATGACCGACCGCGCCATCCTGAAGATCGGGCGCGAGGTCATCGTGGCGGCGGACCATACCAAGGTCAACCGCGTGTCTACGGCCCTGTTGGCTCCGCTGACCAGCATGCATACCTTCGTGACCGATACAGGCGCAGACAAGGAGTTTATGCACGCTTTGAAGAAACTCAACATCCGCGTGGTCACTGCGGAATAAGGAAACGCCATGTTGCTGGAAAACTTCCGTCCCAAATCGCAACTGGTGACCAGGACCACGCTGGTGAACAAGCCGCGTTTCCCCGTCATCGATGCGCACAATCATCTGGGCGAGGAGTTCGGCGGCGGCTGGGATCGGAAGCCTCTGGGCGAGTTGCTCGACCTGCTCGATGAGGCGGGCGTGACCCATTACGTCGACCTCGACGGCGGCTGGGGTGAGGATATCCTCGCGGCACACTTGAAGCACTTCAAGGAAGGCGCTCCCGAGCGTTTCCAGATCTTCGGCGGCGTGGATTGGTCGAAGTGGGAAAGCCTGGGTGATGGATTCCCCGAATGGGCGGCAGGCAGGCTCAAGGTCCAGAAGGGGATGGGCGCACAGGGACTCAAGATCTGGAAGCCGTTCGGCCTGCACATTCGCGATCATTGTGGGAATCTGATTCAGGTCGACGACCCGCGCCTGATCCCGTTATGGGAAGCGGCGGGCAATCTCGGGCTGCCCGTGCTGGTCCACGTGGCCGACCCTGTGGCCTTCTTCGACCCGATCGACGAGACCAACGAACGCTGGGAGGAGATCGGCGCGCATCCCGATTGGGCTTTCACCAGTCCGCCCTTCCCGCCCTTCATGCAGATCATGAACGGTTGGTTCAATCTCGTGAAGCGACATCCCAACACGACCTTCATCGGCGCGCACGTGGGGTGCTACGCCGAGAACCTGGGCTGGGTGGGTGCCATGCTGGATGCCTGCCCCAATTACTACATCGACATTTCTGCGCGGCTGGGGGAATTGGGACGTCAGCCGTACACAGCCAGAAAATTCTTCGTTCAATATCAAGATCGAATTCTATATGGCTCGGACATGAGCCCCGATTTGGAGGCCTATCGTCTGAGTTACCGCCTGCTCGAAACCGACGATGAGTATTTCAATTACAACCCAGGCGACCTGCCGCGCCAGGGGCGCTGGTATGCGTACGGACTGTCCCTGCCCGATGAAGTGCTACAAAAAGTATATCGAACGAACGCGCTGCGCCTGCTGGGATTGGAGTCGAAATGACCGAACTGAATCTTTCCGCCATTGGCGATATTGCAGAAGATATCGAGGAAATCGTCCGCCTGGTAAAGGAGTTTCAGGCGGACAATAACGTCAAGGTCAACGTGACACGCCTATCTTGGGAGCGTGCCTGGCAGACCCTGCTGATGACCGCCATGGAGGGCAAAGGCGGCGATGTCTCACAGGTGGGTTCCACCTGGGCGCCGACTTTAGCCGCATTGGATAGCCTGCGCTGGTTCAGCGAGGCTGAGATCCGCGCCCTGGGCGGACCATTGGCCTTCGTGCCCGCCGCCTGGCAGACCGTGCGCGTGGAAGGCAGGAGCGAGGTATGGGCCATTCCGTGGTCGGTGTACACCTTTGTCATCTTCTATCGACGCGACCTGCTGAAGAAGGCGGGCGTGGACGAAACTACAGCGTTTGCCACGCCTGAGTCCATGCGCGAAACCTTCCAAGCCTTGCAAGCTGCGGGCATTGCACCGTGGGCCTTCCCCACCACCGCTCATTACCTCGACCTGCCACACATCGCATCTTCATGGGTACGCGCATACGGCGGTGACTTCATCTCTGCCGATGGTAAAAGGGTGATCTTCAATTCGCCGCACGCCCGCCAGGGATTGGTGGAGTTTTTCAGCCTGTATCGTTTCCTCCCAGCCCGATTCCGCGGCCTGACGTACGAAGCCTGCCTCGATGAATTCTTCAACAAAGGCAACACGGCAGTGATGATCGCAGGCGCAGAATCCTACAGCGATGCGCTCGAGGATGATGGCATCCCTGAAGAATTTCGTGACCAGATCGGCGTGGCCGCCATCCCTGGCGTGCCGTGGATCGGCGGCGATCATCTCGTGGCGTGGAAGACCGTCCGCACGGACCCCGACAAGGAGCGGGCCGCCGTGGCGTTGATCGAGTCGCTGGCATCGGTGGAGAATCAGGTCCGCCTGTATCGCGAAAACACCATCCTGCCCGCACGCCTGGACGCTTACACGGATCTGGAGTTCCAGCCAGAGGGAATGCGGCTCGTCCTGGAGAAAATCCTTCAAGAGGGACGTCCACATCCACCTGCGCGGTTGTGGCGGCGCATCGAGTCGATGCTGGTCGACATGCTGTTCGACATTGCGCGCAGCGTGATGGATTTTCAGAAACAGGAACCTGTGGAGATCGTGGAAACCAAACTCGCAGATTATGAAAGGCGCCTCTCGCTGGTGCTGGGCGGATAACCCGTTCGCTGAGAGGTCATCAACATCATGGAACACTACACCTATCGAGAGATCAAAACACAAACTGAAGCCTGGGCACAGGCGCTGGACCTGACCTGTGCCGCGTCCCTGCCAAAGGCTGCGGACTATGAGCAGGTCCTTTTCACAGGCTGCGGTTCGACGTATTACCTGTCGCTGGCGGCAGCCGCCATGTATCAGGAGCTGACGGGCCGTCCCGCACGCGCCGTGCCTGGCAGCGAGTTGCTGCTGAACACGCCGACCGTGCTGACCCATGCGAAGACCCTGCTGGTGGCGGTCAGCCGCTCGGGCACGACGACCGAGACGGTGAAGGCTGCGCAGAAATTCAAAGATGAACAACGCGGTGACGTGGCCGTCATCACCAATTATGACGAAGTGCTGTCGCGCTCGGCGGATTTCAACATCGTCATTGACAAAGGTCAGGAAGAGTCCGTGGCGCAGACACGCTCGTTCGCTTCGATGTTCGTGGCGGCTTCGGCTTTTTGCGCGCGCATGGCGGGGCGCGATGACCTGCTCGAGTCGATGCGCGGATTGCCTGCGGCAGGCGAGCGTTTGATGAGCCGCTACGAGTCCCTGGCGAAGAGCCTCGGCGAGAATCTGGACTTCGACCGCTTTTACTTCCTCGGCTCGGGTTCGCGCTACGGGCTGGCCTGTGAAGTGAACCTCAAGATGAAAGAGATGACCCTCACGCACAGCGAACCGTTCCACGTGCTGGAGTTCCGTCATGGACCGATGAGCATGATCAACCCGAAGGCGGTGGTGCTGGGGCTTCTCTCGGATGCGAACCGCGTTCACGAGGCGAAGGTGCTTTCAGAGATGAAGGCGCTCGGGGGCACGGTGACAGGCTTGGGCGAGGCGGATGCAGACATCG
Organism: Chloroflexota bacterium; assembly: GCA_016191845.1. Taxonomy (GTDB): domain Bacteria; phylum Chloroflexota; class Anaerolineae; order Anaerolineales; family Villigracilaceae; genus JACPVF01. The sequence goes on along the minus strand of JACPVF010000015.1, from coordinate 251,070 downwards.
TCTTCGAGTCGGGCGTGGCTGAAAGCGTGCGCGGGGTCCTGTATCTGCCTGTGCTGCAATTGATGGCCTATTATCGTTCCGTGGCCAAGGGTTTGAATCCCGACCGTCCCTCCAACTTGACGGCGGTCGTGAAACTGGTTTTCTAGTCGACTTTGACGAGCGGCGGGGTGCGTCCAACCCGATAGCCGTGTTCCCTGTCTGGCACGCGCGCAAGCGTGGTGTCGCGGCTATCCCTAGTAAAGTGGAGAAGACATGAGAAAACTTCTGTTCGTTCTCGTAGTAGCCAGCCTGTTGCTGACGGCTTGCGGCGGTGGAACGAAACCCGCTGCTGGGACCGGTCCCGTCACCATCACTTTTATGATGTGGGGCGCACCCGAAGAACAGACCGTCTGGCAGGCGGTGGTGGATGACTTCCAGGCCGCCAACCCGAACATCAAGGTCAACGTGGAAGTCTCGGACTGGGATTCGTACTGGACGAAGCTCAACACCTTGTTCGCAGGGGGCACACCGCCTGATGTGTTCGCGATGGATGCACCCCTGTATCTCGACTGGCAGAGCCGCGGCGCGCTGCTGAACCTGCAGCCTTACATTGACGCCAATCCTGGCTTCCTGGATGGCTTCTACCCGCAAACGCTGACGGCCTACAAACTCGATGACGGCTATTACGGCCTGCCGCGCGATTTCAATACCATCACCCTGTTCTACAACAAGGACATGTTCGATGCGGCTGGCATGGCCTACCCCACCGCCGACTGGACCTACGACGACCTGCTGGCCGCCGCCAAGCAGTTGACCCTCGACAAGGACAACGACGGCAAGACCGACCAGTATGGTCTGTGGACCGACACCTGGGACATGGAGCTGTTCTGGAGCGAGTTGATCTGGGCCAACGGCGGCGAGATCATCAGCCCCGACCACACCAAGACCCTGATCGCCGAGGGCGGCGCGCGCGATGCGTGGACCTACATCGACACGCTGTACAAGGAAGGCATCATGCCCACACCTGCCACGGCGGGCGAATACGGCGGCGACTTGTTCCAGTCGGGGCAGGCGGCCATGACCACCATCGGCCACTGGGCGGTGCCTGGTTACGTGGCGTCGAATATCAACTTCGGCGTGGCGCCCATGCCGAAGGGGCCGAAGGGTGCGGCCACCAGCGTCAACAGCGCGGGCTTTGTCGTCTCGAAGGATTCCAAGAATCACGATGCAGCCTTTGCCTTTATCAAGTTCGCGTTGAGCGAAGCGGGGCAGAAGCGCCTGGCCGAGCTGGGATTTTCCATCCCCGTATTGAAGTCCGTGGCGGAGAGCGATGCCTACCTAAAGCAGGCTGGCAGCTTCGACCAGAAGGTCTTCCTCGACTCGCTGGCCTTCGCGCATATGAAGCCCGTCTTCAAGGGCTATGAGGAATGGGCGGGCGTCGTCGGCGACGGGCTGATCCCCGTCTGGGATGGCGAAGCCGAGTTGGGTCCCACGCTGGACGAAGTGGTCAAGTCTGCGGACGAGATTCTGGCGAACAACAAGTAATCCACAAAAGCCCTGACAGGTTCATCTGAACCTGTCAGGGCTGGCAAGGAATGGTCATGGAATACGGCCTCAAACCGCTTGGACGTGAAAAACTCTGGCTATGGCTGATGCTGGTGCCGACCATCATCGGACTGGCCTTCGGCACCATCGGGTCTCTGCTTGCCACGTTGACGTTAAGCTTCTTCGATTGGGACCTGATCGGCGCGCCCACCTGGGCAGGGTTTTCCAATTACGTTCAACTGTTCCAGAATGAATCCTATATGGAGGCGTTCTCGAACACGTTGAAGTTCTCGGCCATGTATGTGCCTGGCGTGGTCATCATTTCCCTGTTGCTGGCGGTGCTGCTCAATCGCAAGATCCGCGGCGTGGGCATCTTCCGCACGATCTACTTCCTGCCCACGGTCACGTCGGCGGTGGCCACGGCCCTGGTCTGGAACATGATCTACGGCAGGGATACGGGCATCCTGAACTTCATGCTCGAGTCAGTTGGCCTGTCGCCCATCTGCTGGCTGTGCACGAACAACGCCATGCTGTCGGTGGTGATCGTCAACGTGTGGGGCGCGATCGGCGAGGGCATGATCATCTTCCTGGCGGGGCTGACCGCCATCCCGCGCGATTATTACGAGGCGGCCGAGCTCGACGGCGCGAGCGGCTTCCAGCAATTCCTGCGCGTGACCATCCCGCTGGTGACGCCCAGCATTTTCTTCCAGACCCTGATCGCCGCCATCAATGCCTTCCAGGCTTACGACTACATTTACATGCTCACCCGTCGCAGCGGCGGTGACAGTTCGGTGCCCGTGGCGGTCTTCTCGATCTACCGCAACGCCTTCCACTTCTTCCGCATGGGCGATGCCAGCGCGCAGGCCATTCAACTGGCGCTGCTGGTGGCGGCCTTCATGGGCGTGATGTTCTGGTGGGAACGCCGTTATGTGGTCTACGAATAAGGTGTTGCCATGACCAAGTCTCTGCAAAAGACCGTCCTCGATACGCTGGCTTATCTCGTGCTGGGCATCGGCGCGCTGACCATGCTGCTCCCGTTCGTGTGGATGATCTCGGTTTCCTTCCGCGAGCCTGCCCAGCAATATTCGCGCAACCTCATCCCCGACCCGATCGTGTTCCAGAACTATGCCGACCTGTTTCGGGTTTTGCCCAACAATGCCTTTCTCGCGCTGGTGTTCAACAGCTTCAAGATCTCGATCCTGACCGTCATCGGCCAGGTCCTGACCTGCGCCATGGCGGCCTTCGTGTTCGCCGTGGTCAAGTTCAAGGGACGCAACCTGCTGTTCGCGCTGCTGCTGGCCACCATGATGATTCCCCCGCAGGTCTCGCTCATCCCGAACTTCATCATCTTCAAGTACATGCATCTGATCGGCACACAGTGGCCCTTGATCCTGCCCGCCTTCTGGGGCGGAGCCTTCGGCACCTTCCTGCTGCGACAATATTTCCTCACCATCCCGCGCGACCTGGTGGATGCCGCCCGCATGGACGGCGCCTCGCTCTTCGACATTTTCTGGCGCATCTACCTGCCGCTCTCGAAGCCTGCCGTGGCGGCGCTGGCGATCTTCGTCTTCAAGGATGCCTGGAACGACCTGCTGCATCCGCTGGTGTACCTGCCCACCGACATGCAGCAAACCACGCTGACGGTCGGCCTGGCTTTCTTCCAACAGCAATTACAGCTCGGCGGCAAATTCACCGTGTTGATGGCGGGCGCGTTCCTGTCCATCCTGCCGCTGCTGATCATCTTCTTCATCGCCCAGAAGCAATTCATCGAAGGCATCGCGCTGAGCGGCGTGAAACGATAATTTCAGGAAATCACAGATCCCAACAATTCCTGATCTACTGATTGATGCATAACATGAGCTACTGATTTTCGAATGACAAGAACTTGTCGCTTTGTATAACGTTCCTTACATCGAGTAAGAGGTTCTTGTCATCAAATAAGAAGCTCTTTATATCGAGTAACAGGTTCTTAACATCAAGTAGCAGGTTCCTCACATCGAGTAACAAGTACTTAACATCGAGAAATAGGTTCTTCGTATCAAGTAACAAGTTCTTCATATCAAACAAAAAGAAGTTCAGCAAATCACAGATCCCAAATGTCGTTGCGAGGAGGGCGCTTTGCGCCCGACGCGGCAACCTCCCAATAAACAGGAGATTGCTTCGGGCTGGGTCTCGACACCGCACTTGTGTTCGGTGCAAGTGTACGAGCGAGAAGAACACTCGCTCTACTCGACCGACAGCCCTCGCAATGACATAAACAAGGAGACTTACTATGACCAAAATCGCCTTCATCGGCGCAGGCAGCCTGGGATTCACGGGCGAACTGGTGCGCGACATCCTGACCTTCCCCCTGCTGGAAGATGCCACCATCTCTTTGATGGACATCCACCCCGAGCGCCTCGAATGGGCCAAGCGCGGCGTGGAGAAATTGATCGAGGCGGGCAAACGTCCCGCCAAGGTCGAGGCGACGCTCGATCGCGCGGAGGCACTCCAAGGCGCAGACGTGGTCCTGACCACCATCCTGGCAGGCTCCACCGAGGTCTGGCGTCACGATATCGAGATCCCCAAGAAATACGGCGTGGACATCAACGTGGGTGACACGCGCGGGCCGAGCGGCATCTTCCGCTTCCTGCGCACCATCAACCCCATGATGGACATCGTGCGCGACATGGAAAAGTATTGTCCGAACGCCGTGCTGTTGAACTACACCAACCCGATGGCCATGCTGGTCTCGGCCATTCAGAAGCAGTCCTTCATCACCACCACGGGCCTGTGCCATTCGGTGCAGGGCACAGCCATGATGCTGGCCGAATGGATCGGCGCAAAATACGAGGACATCGATTACCTGTGCGCGGGCATCAACCATCAGGCCTGGTATCTTGAATACAAGTGGAACGGCGAGGACGCCTACCCCCTGATCCACAAAGCCGTCAGCGAGCGGGCCGAGATCTACAACGCGGAACCCGTCCGCAACGAGATGTATCTGGCCATCGGCAAATACGTCACCGAGAGCAGCGGCCACAACTCCGAGTACAACCCCTGGTTCCGCAAGCGCCCCGACCTGATCGAGAAATACTGCACGCACGGCACCAACTGGAATCCTGGCGAGTATGCCTACATCCTCAAGGAATATCAACACAATGAAGCCACCTGGAAGGATCAGGTCAAGGAACGCCTGGCCCAGCCGCTGACCGAGCAGGACTTGCAGCGCGAGCACGAATACGCCGCCTACATCATCAACGCCCTGCGCGGCGGCGAGATGTTCAAGTTCAACGGCAACGTGCGCAACACGCATCTCATCACCAACCTGCCCGAGGACGCCTGTGTCGAAGTGCCCGTGGTCGTCGACCGCGCGGGCTTCCATCCCATCCACGTTGGTGCGCTGCCTGCCGAGTGCGCTCTGCTCACCCAGCTTTCGAGCGGCATCGAGGAGCTTGCCATTCAGGGCTCGCTGACAGGTGACCCCACCGCCATCTATCGCGCCATCTGCCACGATCCGCTGACCTCCGCCGTGCTGTCGCTGGCCGAGATCAGGCAGATGACCAACGAACTGTTCGCCCAGCACAAGGATTACCTTCCGCAGTTCAAACACCATGTGGTCTAGGCTCACAACCCTCTTTCTTCTTTCCTCTTTCCTGCTAGGATGCGCACCCGCTCTATCGGCCCCGCTGCCTGACTCCGTTTCGACGAAAGACTCAACTCTTATGCCTTCAACCTTACAACCTTCCAACCTGCAACCTGCAACAACCTGGTGGAAACCCACGGTTGGACTCACCTGGCAGTGGCAGATCGGCAACCTCGACATCGACACCACCGTCCAGGCCGACGTCTACGACATTGACCTGTACGTGGACCAGGCCATCATCGACGAACTCCACGCCCAGGGCCGCAAGGTCATCTGCTACATGAGCGTCGGCTCCTTCGAGGATTGGCGCCCCGACAAGGATCAGTTCCCAGCCGAAGTGCTCGGCAAGGATTACGACGGCTGGCCTGGCGAGAAGTGGCTCGACATCCGCCGCATCGACCTGCTGGCGCCCATCATGCTGGCCCGCCTCGACCTGTGCAAGGCCAAAGGCTTCGACGCCGTGGAACCCGATAACATGGAGATCCACACCAACAACACGGGCTTCCCGCTGACCTACGAAGACCAGTTGAAGTACGCGCTCTGGCTGGCTGACGAAGCCCACAAACGCGGACTCGCCATCGGCCAGAAGAACGCTTCGGATCAGGTGGCCGACCTCGTGAATATCTACGACTTCGCCATCACCGAAGATTACTTCTATTATGGAGACGCCGAGTCGATGCTGCCGTACATCCAGGCGGGCAAGCCTGTCTTCGCCGCCGAGTACACCGACCTGCCAGGTGACTTTGCCAAATTCTGCGAACAGTCCAAAGGCCTGCGCTTCAGCACCATCCTTAAGAACCGCGGCCTGGACGCCTGGCTGCAAACCTGTCCGTAAAATGAGTTTGAAGGTTGGAAAGTCGCAGATTGCGAGTCGACGATCCGACCTTCAAGCTTGCAACCTGCAAATCTTAATTCTGGAACTTGGAACCTGAACCATGAAACCCTTATCCATCGGCAAACTGCGCGGACTGCAACAATGCACCTCCCCGCGCGGAACCTTTACCTGTCTCGCGCTCGACCACCGTCAGAACCTGCGCAAGGCCAACCCTGCCTTCGTCGACGATGCCGAACTGAGCCGCTTCAAAGTGGACGTCACCGCTGCCCTGGCGGCTGAGTCCACCGCCGTGCTGCTCGACCCCGAAGTCTCTGCCGCGCAGGCTATTGCGGCGGGCGCCATCCCTGGCAACACCGCCTTCGTCGTGGCGGTCGAGTCCACGGGCTACACGGGCGACGCAACCGCGCGCCGCGCGCAGATTATCCCTGGCTGGAGCGTGGAAAAGGCCAAGCGCATGGGCGCCAGCATGATCAAGCTGCTGGTCTACTATCACCCCGACTCTCCCACCGCCGCCGAGGCCGAAGCCTTCACCAAAAATATTGCTGCTGAATGCATCCGCCACGACCTCGGCCTGATGCTCGAACCGCTCTCTTATTCACTGACCGATGCCAAGCTCACCAGCGACGAAAAACGCTACGTGGTGGTCGAGACCGCCCGCCGTCTGACGCCCATCCCAGGCGTGGATCTGCTCAAGGCCGAGCTTCCGCTCGACACAGCCGACACCGACCTCGAGCGTCTCTTTGCCGCCTGCGCCGAGGTCAGCGCCGCCTCCGTCACGCCATGGATCTTGCTTTCGGCGGCCGTCTCGTTCGAGACCTATCAGCGCCAGATCATCGCGGCCTGTCAGGCGGGCGCAAGCGGCATCGCCGTGGGCCGCGCCGTCTGGCAGGAAGCCGTCACCATGCCCATCGAGGCGCGCGCCGAATTCCTGCGCACCACCGCGAAGGAACGTCTCATCCGCCTCAACGCGTTGTGCACTGCGCTGGCGAAACCCGTCAGCGATTTCTACACTGCCGACGCGCCGTTCGACTGGTACAAAACATACTGATGATCATGGGGCGGGAACCTCCCGCCCTTACGATTTTATGAAACCTTTCGATATCCTTGTTGCTGGCGAGATCAACCCCGACCTCATCCTCACGGGTGATGTCGCGCCCGCTTTCGGTCAGGTCGAAAAACTGATCGATGCGGCGACGCTGACGATCGGTTCTTCGTCGGTCATCTTTGCGTGCGGTGCGGCGCGGCTGGGACTCAAGGTCGCGTTCATCGGCAAATGCGGCGACGACGTCTTTGGCCGCTTCATGCTGGATGAAATGCAAAAGCAGCATGTGGATATGAGCAACGTGCTCGTCATCGAGGGCGGATCAACGGGCCTGAGCGTGATCCTCAACCGCGGCGTGGACCGCGCCATTCTGACGCACCTCGGCCTGGTCGCCGACCTGCAGGCTGCCGACATCACTGACGATTTGCTGTCGCAGGCGCGGCATTTGCATGTCGCGTCCTATTTCCTGCAAACGAAATTGCAGGCAGACCTGCCCCGTCTCTTCGAGCGCGCTCACTCTCTGGGCCTGACCACCTCGCTCGACACGAATTATGATCCCAACGAGAAATGGTCAGGTTTTGACAAATTGCTTGCGGCCACGGATGTGTTCCTGCCCAATGAGACCGAAGCAAAATCGCTCACAGGCGCGGAAGATGTCGACGAAGCGGCGGTCAGGCTTGGGCCAAAGGTGGAGGCGCTGGCGATCAAGTTGGGAAAAGCTGGGGCGTTGGGAATCTCGAAGAGTCAAAAAGTCCAGGTGGAAAGTATTCCTGTAAAAGTAATGGATACGGTTGGGGCGGGCGACTCGTTCGATGCTGGGTTTCTCTATGGATACTTGAACGGATGGGAATTGCAGAAGTCGTTGCGGCTGGGCGCGGTGTGCGGGGCGCTCTCGACGCGCAGGTCGGGTGGGACCGCCGCGCAGCCCACGCTCGAAGAGGCGCTCACCTTCCTGTGATCCTGTGCATGACCCCCAACCCGGCCATTGACAGAACCTTGCAGGCCGACTCTTTGCACGTGGGTGTATCGTGCCACCTGTGTGGCTGCGGCAGCAGGAACAGCCCATGCGTTGACTTTTGGCAGAGGCCTCTTTTCGCGCCAGGATTTTGATAAAATCCGCCAAGAAATAAAGATCGCAAAGTTATAAAACCCGAAAGAGGGATGAGCAGTCCTCATCCGCAAATTCAATATGAATAATCCAACCGAAAAAATAACAAAACTGACCCTCGTCCGCCATGGAACCACGGAATGGATGGAGCAGGGAATTACTCATGGTCATCTGGATGCTCCGCTCTCGAAGCGCGGCCTGGGGGAAGCGCAGGCCACCGCCGACTTGCTGCGCGGCCGTCCATATGACGCCTTCTACTGCAGCCCGTCCGGGCGTGCAATGCAGACCGCCCAGATCATCGGCGCTTCAGTCCAGTTACAGCCAACGCCCCTGAATGGCCTCATGGAACATCACTTTGGCGTCCTGGAAGGCCAGCCGATCCTGTGGACTCCGAACCGCGCCCAGTTGCGGAAGGAATTGATCCTGGGATGGTTCGTTCCTGTTTGGAAAGGTGGGGAAAGCTTTAGCGTGATGTATCGCCGTGTGCGGGGGGCGCTCGCTCAGGTCGTCCGCCAGCACTCGGGTGGAAAGGTGTTGTTGGTCAGTCATCATGGGGTCATCAACGTGATCCTGCGGACCATTTCCAAGCGACCCTTCTCCCTGTTCAAGATTCCGCCTGCAGGCGTCGTCGAGATCGAGATGGACGGCAAAGGTGGAGGTGCCATCCTATCGGATGTCAAGATCGCGTTTTGACCCTGCACCCTTTTCACAACATTCGCCAAACCAACCAATAAGCCCATCGTTCAAGACGACGGACTTTAAATTATGGTTGATGTTTACTTAAACAAAAACCACCGTCCCGGTACGGTGGTTGTCTTACTGCTGTCGGGGCGAGAGGATTTGAACCTCCGACCTCTTGCACCCCATGCAAGCGCGCTAGCCGGGCTGCGCCACGCCCCGATTGAGCGAAGGGCATTATAGTCGCATTATCGAAATTTTGCAAATCGAGTTTTCTCTTCATAAGAGGTTCATCGGATTTTCCAGCTATTCTCACCTGCCCGCACTTGGGATATGCTAAAATAAGATACTTGGAGCCCTTATGTCAGACATGATTGAAGTTGCCATCGATAGTGTCCGCGTCAGCCTGATGTCACCACAGCGCGTGGTCGTGCTCAGGCAGACCGATGCGGACCGCTACCTGCCCATCTGGGTCGGGCCGTATGAAGCCGAGGCCATTACCGTTGCTTTGCAGGAAATCGAAATGAGCCGCCCGCTCACCCACGACCTACTTAAAAATGTTTTCGTCGCCTTCAATGCACGCGTCCGCCGCGTCGAGATCGTCAACTTGAACAATGACGTGTTCTATGGAAACATCGTCGCCGAGGTGGATGGCCGCGAGGTCAATATCGACTCGCGCCCATCCGATGCCATTGCCCTGGCAGTGCGCACTCACGTCCCGATCCTGGTCCACCCGAGCGTGATGGAATCGGCGGGCATCATCCCTGAACAGGATATGCCCAACACCCCCCCGCCCGCCGAGACCAAGCCCAGCAGCCCCGCGCCAGAAGTTTCGGGCAACCGCCTGTCCATCTTCGAGGACTTCCTCGATAAACTGGATCTCGACAAGTTGGACGACAAGGACAAACCCAGCGACGAACCGCCACCCCCGACCCCGAATTGACCCCGCCAAATGACCGATTATCTGCCCCAGGAAGAATCCACCGCCCCCGCCGCCCCGAGCATACCGCATAGTCGGGAAGCCGAAGAAGCCGTCGTAGGGGCGGTGCTGATTAATCCCGAAGTCTATTACGACGTCGCCCAATTCCTCAGCGCGGAGGATTTCTACATCCACCGCCACAAATGGATCTGGGAGGCATTTACGCGCCTGCATGAGCAGCGTATCCCCATCGACCTGCTGACCGTCAGCGAGGAACTGGATCGCGTCAACCAGTTGGGCGAGATCGGCGGCCCCGCCTACCTGACCTCGCTGGTCAATCAGGTGCCGTCCTCGCTCAACGCGGAATCCTACGGCCGCATCGTCGAGGGGCACTCCATCCGCCGCAAAATGATCAATGCGGCCAACCAGATCGCCGCGCTGGCCTACGATGAGAAGTCCGTGGTCGACACGGTCATGGACGAGGCCGAGAAGGCCATCTTCAACGTCAGTGAGCGGCGTCTCAAGCACGATATCCAGCCCATCCGCGAAGTCCTCAGCGATTACTACGACCGCATCGATGACCTGGCCAAGCGCCCCGAGGACATTATGGGCGTGCCGACGGGCTTCATTGACCTGGACCGCATGCTGAACGGCCTGAACCAGTCCGACCTGATCATCATCGCAGGCCGCCCGGGCCAGGGTAAGACGGGCCTGCTGCTTTCGATGGCCAAGAACGCCGCTCTGACCCACAAAAAGCACGTGGCCATCTTCTCGCTGGAAATGTCCAATGAACAGGTGGTGCAGCGTCTCATCTCGCAGGAGACGGGCATCGACTCGCAGCGTCTGCGCTCGGGCAAGCTGACCGAGGCCGAGTGGCCCCTCTTCACCCACGCCATTGAGGTCTTCTCCGATACCAAGCTCTTCCTCGATGACACACCCGCCATCACCCCGCTGGCCTTGCGCACCAAGTGCCGCCGTCTGCACATGGAATACGGCCTCGACCTGGTCATCATCGACTATTTGCAGTTGATGGGCGGTGACACCCGCAACGATAACCGCGTGCAGGAAGTCTCGTACATCTCGCGCAATCTCAAGATCCTGGCGCGCGAACTGAACGTCCCTGTGTTGACTGCCGCCCAGTTGAGTCGCGCCGTCGAGCAGCGCACCGACAAGCGTCCCGTGCTCTCCGACCTGCGCGAGTCAGGCTCGCTCGAACAGGACGCTGACATCGTCATGTTCATTTATCGCCCCGACCAGTACGAGAAGGACACGACCAAGCAGAACGTGGCTGAGATCATTGTGGCGAAGCACCGCAATGGACCCGTCGGCAGCGTGGAGTTGATCTTCCGCGGCGCGCTGACCAAGTTCGAGAATGCGGCCACCAAGCACGTGACCTTCGATACGTAAGAGCCATGTCGTTGCTTCGTTCCGCTCGCAATGACATTTCCATTGTATGAAACCCTTCGACGGTTTTAATTCCACTGAAACTTTTACGTCCATGCCTGATACGCTCTTCCGCGAATTACTGGCGGAGATCGACGACCTGGATGAATTGAAAGCCACCCTGCACGCCCTGTGGCGCATCGAGCACCAGGAGGGACAGGTCCGCTTTCTGCGGGTGGAGGAGTTCGGTGGATTCGCTGATGGCGTGGACAAGGCCGTTTCGCGCGGGACCCTGCTGCGGGTCCAGACCGAGGCGGGGACCTTCATCCTGCTCAACAGTCCGCGCGGACGCATGGCGGCGGAGGCCATCCAAAGCGGCAGAGTCGATCCGAGTCAGATCCAGCACATGCCGCCCGTCGAGCACTCAAATATTTTTCAGCTATATGAAGAGAATATCGGCGCGCTGACCCCGTTGATCGCGGATATGCTGCGCGAGGCCGAACGCGAATATCCCCAGCCGTGGTTTGCCGAGGCGTTCGAGATCGCGGTGGCGCGCAATGCTCGAAGTTGGAAATATATCGAAGCGATTTTAAGACGGTGGAAGGACAAAGGGAAAGATGAAAGAAAGAATCGACAAGACGCTGGCCAGGATGTCGGACGATACACCGACGGCGAGTTCGCCGAATACCTCAAACGAGAAGACGACCCTGGGTGACCCGAACTGTCCGCACTGCGGGGGTGTCGGCTATGTGCGCTATGATGTGCCCGTGGGCGATCCCCGCTTCGGACGGCTGGAGTCTTGCGTGTGCCGCAGCGCGGATGTGGCCGAGGGCGCGCGCCAGCGTCTGTTCGAACTGAGCCGCCTCGATCGTCTGAGCCATCTGACCTTCGAAAACTTCGAGGTGCGTGGCAACAAGAACGCCAGGTTCATGACGCCGCAGGATGTACACAACCTGCAAGTCACCCGCGACAACGCGGAGGATTTCGCGCGCGCGCCCAAGGGCTGGCTGTTGCTGGAAGGTGGATACGGCTGCGGCAAGACCCATCTCGCGGCGGCCATCGCCAACTTCGCCGTCTCGATGGGCAGGCCCACGCTGTTCATTACCGTGCCCGACCTGCTCGACACCCTGCGCTTCTCCTACAACGATCCCGAGACCACCTTCGAGGCCCGCTTCGAGGAGGTCCGCAATGCCGACCTGCTCGTGCTGGACGATTTCGGCACCCAGAACGCCACGGGCTGGGCGCAGGAAAAATTGTTCCAGATCATGAACTATCGCTACATCAACAAACTTCCGACGGTCATCACCACCAACCTGATGCTGGACGAGATCGAGAGCCGCATTCGCTCGCGCCTGCAGGACGAGGAGTTCGTGCACCACATCCGCATCACCGCGCCCGACTTCCGCCGCCCGACCGAGACCAGCAACCCGGGCATCTCGATGCTATCGCTGCCCGAGATGAAGGCCATGACCTTCAAAACCTTCGAGACGCGCGAGGATGAGCTCGGCAAGGAAAACGTCACCACCGTCATCGCCGAGAAGCAGGATAAATTCGGAAACAAGTATAAAGAGAAAGAGATCCAGCGCGTCAAGGTGATGCAGGAGGATCTGAAGACCCTGCGCAAGGCGGTCAATGCCGCCATCACGTTCGCCGAGGAGCCCGAGGGCTGGCTGGTGCTGTTGGGCGGATCCTTCTGCGGAAAGACCCACCTGGCGGCCGCCATCGGCAACTACCGCATCGACCTGGGTGGACAGGCCATCCTGGTGGAAGTGGGCGACCTGCTCGACTATCTGCGCCAGACCTTCAGCCCCAAATCGGATGTTTCGTTTGATCGCCGTTTCCACGAGATCAAATCCACCCCCCTGCTGATCCTCGACGACTTGAAGGAGAGCGGCGCCAGCTCCGTGTGGGCGGAGGACAAACTCTACCAGGTGCTGAATCACCGCTACTACGCCCACCTGCCGACCGTCATCACCTCCACGCTCAAGCCCGACGCGTTCGCGGTCAACTACCCAGGGTTGTGGAACAAGATCCTGGACGCAGCCAAGAGCCAGGTCCACGTGGTGGATATGCCTCCGTATCGCAGGATGACGAAGGGGAAGTCCACGGCAGCAGGTCATAAAAAAGCAAAATAAGTTTTCCCAGCCTGAATGCCATCTCTGGCGAGGAGAAGATAATGCAACCAGAATATCGCTTATCCAGAGAGTTTCGATTACAGGATGTTCCTGAATTCCAAAGGCTTCAAGAAGGAAATCCCACTCACGTGATTGACGAGCTTCAAAGCGCGATCATGTATGGCCGTGCAATTCATTGGATAAGTTTTTTAGATATTATCTGGCCCGACTTTGAGAAAGTAGATTATTTTTCGGTCGAAGTCGCTTATCTTGTTTACAACGATCCTGACAGAGAAAATATTCCTCCAGCATTCTACAAAAAGATTGCAAATGATTTGGCGATGTTTTGGAAAATACAGCTAACCAATTTATATGCCGCAGGGAGTTGGGATGTTGACATCCGAGACGATCCAGAAATTACAGTTGAAGCATATATAAAAAGAAGATAAGGTGAACTAATCGAGAATACTTGATTTGTTGATCAAAAGCGACAAGCAAAACTAGTACAAATCAAAAAGGCGGCATGAGGGCCGCCTTTTTGATTCAAGATTTACTACTGCACATCGAATGCGTCGATATCGAGACTACTGCTGGTCAGGCCGGGGGATGTGCCATCCAGGTACATGCTCCATACGCCGTGTTATCGGTCGAGAAGTATAAGGTCCCGCCCACGATGCTGATGGCGTCCAGATCGGTGGAACTCACGCCATACTTCACTCAGAGTGACACAATCTTAATTTGCATACAGATCCTAGGTATTCTTGTACTAAACTAGCGCGGAATTTTTATTTGTGATGAATGACACTTGGAATCCACCTTTCAAAATTGTAAAGTAATGGTACTGTTGTCCTTTGTCTAGGCGGGTTTGGGGCAACTCCCCAACCCGGGGAGGAATCCATGAATACCATGCATACCATTTGGTATCGCATCCTAATCGCTGCATTGGTGGCGGTTTTCTGTTTTAGCCTCGGGACCTCCGTGGAAGTATCTGCAGACCAGGCAACCCCTACAGCCCCAACAGATCTATACAGTCTGGACCTGGAATTGGACGGTGCAGACGATTACACCACCGCCGCTGATTCCGTCAGTCTGGACGTGGGTACAGGTTCGACTGATGACTTCACCTTGGAGACCTTCTTCTACGTCCCAGACCTGACCAACACAACCAACGACACCCTCTTCTGGAAGAATGGATCTTATGGACTATACATTCTTTATTACACGGCCCAGGCAGATCGATTTATCTTCCGCTTGTACACCGACCCGGTCAATTATGTATACATCTATTACAACGTCGAGCTGACCACAGGCTGGCATCATGTGGCAGCCGTCTTCGACAACGAGTACACCGTTTCCCAGGACCTGATGGCCTTATACCTGGACGGCAGCCTGGCCACCTCCAGCACTGCCGCAGAATGGACGCCTGGCATCCCAAATTCCTCATCCGCCCTAAATGTTGGCGGATACCTGGGGATCAACCCTGCCCAGGGGTGGCTGGAAGAGACCCGCATCTCGAATACGGTTCGCTATAGCGGCTCGACCTATACCGTCCCTACAACTGCATTTACATTCGATGGGAATACCAACGCCCTATGGCACTTCGACGATGGGTGGGACACCACTACCTTTGTGGATAGTTCCAGCAACGGGAACACGCTCACCGGCGTGAATGGCGCCAAGGTGGGCAACCCAAGTGGAACCCCGCCGGCACCCGGAGCCTTCGGTAAATCCACGCCTGCAAACGGATCCCCCAACCAATCCACCTCTCCCACGCTTTCCTGGGGAACAAGCAGTGGAGCAGCCAGTTACGAATATTGCTACGACACCTCCAATAATTCCACTTGCAATGCAACCTGGACCTCCACAGGCAGCAGCACTTCCGCAGGGCTGAGTGGGTTGTCGCCCAATACGACTTATTACTGGCAGGTCCATGCAATCAACACAGGCGGGACAACGGAAGCAGATGGCGGAGTCTGGTGGTCGTTCACCACCTCCTCCAGTGCGCCCGCCGATTTCAGCAAGTCCGCGCCCGCAAATGGGCTACTTAATCGCCCGCTCAGCCTGTCCCTCACGTGGAATTCCAGCAGCGGAGCCGCCAGTTATGAATATTGCTACGACACTTCCAACGACAGTTCATGCGGTGGCTCGTGGATATCGACCGGGACAGGTACTTCCGTGGGGATCAGCGGCCTATCGTATAGCACTACCTACTACTGGCAGGTGCGGGCCGTCAACACGAGCGGGACCACCTACGCCAACAGCGGCACCTGGTGGAGTTTCACGACCATTCCAGCCCCACCCGGCGCTTTCAGCAAAATTGCACCCGTGAATAGCGCTGTCGGCCAGTCCCTCAATCCCCTCCTCTCTTGGGAGACCAGCAGTGGTGTTTCCTATTATGAGTACTGCTACGATACAAACAACAACTCCGCCTGTGATGGCTCTTGGAATTCAACCTCCTCAATTTTCACCAACATCTCAGGATTGTCCCCTTTAACCACCTATTACTGGCAGGTGCGAGCAGTAAATGCGGGCGGCACCACAGATGCCAACAGCGGAACGTGGTGGAGTTTCACAACCATGGTAGCAGAGACCGCCCAACCCGGCCCGATCTACACGGTTAACTCCACCGCCCAGGCCAGCGACGGGGTCTGCGGAGTCAGTCATTGCACCCTGTGGGAGGCGATCAATGCTGCCAATACCGATGGGGTACTCAGCGCCATTGAATTGCAGGCAGGGGCCACGTATACATTGGCATTTCCCGTGGACAGCACTTACGGGGATAGCGGGCTTCCGCAGGTATACCAAGATGTCACGATTCACGGCAATAACGCCACCATCCAGCGTGATCCCGCTTTAGCTTGTACCCTAAACGAGAGTCACGAGCCTGGTGAGTTTCGTATCCTGTATATCACGGCCAACGCAGTCACTATCAGTGATATCACTGTGAAAAACGGTTGTGCAGATGGCATCTATCCTGAAACTCACGACTCAACCATGGGGGGGGCGATCTATATAAATACTGGCTCCATTAATCTTATCAATACGACTCTTTTGAATAATCATGCCGTTCAAGGGGGCGCTATTTACGTGGATGACACTGGAGTATATCTGGACAATGTTACGATCATGAACAACACGGCTAATAGCGGGGGAGGTATCTTCCAATGGGGTGGGACCGTTAGCCTGACTGACAGCATCATAGATGGGAATTTGGCTACACAAGGGGGTGGAGGAGCTTATGTCCTGACCGGCTCATTCTCCGCAACAAACAGCACGATTTCCAACAATACAACCCCTGCCTGGGGTGGGGGAATCTTCACAGACTGGGGAGGAGTCACACTGACCGACAGTACGGTCTCGGGCAACTTTGCAGACACTCAGGGCGGGGGCGGCATTTTGGTCCAAGCTTCGGGTGGATCTCTGTCTCTGATACGCGCCACTGTGTCCAATAACAGAACTAATTCGATTGGCGGAGGAATCGGAGTAGCGCAAACTGGGGCTGTCATGATTACCGATAGCAAAATCACCGGAAATTTCGCCGCTCAGGGAGGGGGAGGCTTATCGAGTTGGGGCCAACTCACCATAAACAGCAGCCTGTTCGCCAATAACACCACCCCTGTCCAGGGAGGTGCCCTCTATCTTGGCAATAACCTGGTCACGATTACAAATACAACCATTTCAGGCAATTCCGCAGGCTGGATTGGCGGAGGAATCTCAAATGGCTCTGATACCACAATTAATATCAGTTATTCAACCATTACCGGGAACATTGCAGATACCAAGCATAACGGCTTGGGGTTCGGCGGAGGGATTAGAAACTATCTTGGGACGGTCAATCTAAAAAGCAGCATCCTGGCGGGAAATAGCGATTGGAATAGCCTTGCACCCGACTGCGGCGGAGAGATCATCTCACAAGATTACAACCTGGTCCAAAGCCTTACCGGTTGCTCCTTCGCCCCCTCTCTGCATGACATCACGGGGCAGGATCCGCTTCTAAATCCACTACTGAATAACGGTGGTTCCACCCAAACACATGCCCTACAACTCAACAGCCCGGCCATGGATAAAATCCCTGGCAATGTGAACGGTTGCGGAACCACCTACAACAATGACCAGCGTGGGAAGCCCCGTCCGGTGGATGGTAACAACGACGGCAGCGTGTATTGCGACATCGGAGCATATGAGTTCAATCCCTGGTCGACCCCGGCTGCTTTCGAGAAGACTTCTCCCACCAATGCGGTCACCTACCAACCCGCAAGCCTTGTTTTGTCATGGGACCCCTCGGCAGACACAATCTCATACGAAGTGTGCTACGACACCACCAACGATGGATACTGCTTTCCATGGACGAATGTGGGAACAGCCAACAACACCGTGGCGAGCGGCCTGCTCCCCTCCACAAAATACTACTGGCAGATCCATGCCAACAACATGGGCGGCGTCACATCCGCCAATAACGGAACATGGTGGTCTTTCACCACAATGGCCAGCGTTTCCTTCTTTACGGACATTCCAGCCGACTACTGGGCACGATCCTTCATCGAGCGCCTATATGCAGCAGGCGTGACTGGCGGCTGCTCCACCAGCCCGCTGATGTACTGTCCCGAGGTCTCCGTCAACCGCGCCCAGATGTCGGTCTTCCTCTTACGCGGCGAGCATGGCAACTCCTATGTTCCACCTACCGCGACTGGGACCGTCTTCGGGGATGTCCCTGCCAATTACTGGGCTGCCGCCTGGATCGAGCAACTCTATGCCGAAGGAATCACGGGGGGGTGTGGCAACGGAAACTATTGCCCCGAAACACCCGTCACCCGCGACCAGATGGCTGTGTTCCTCCTGAGGGCAGAACATGGCGCGGCCTACACCCCGCCCAGCCCGACAGGCGTGTTCACCGATGTCCCAACCAATCACTGGGCCGCCGCATGGATTGAGCAACTGGCCTCAGAGGGGATCACCGGCGGTTGCGGTGGCGGGAACTATTGTCCTGCCACGGTTGTCAACCGTGCCCAGATGGCAGTCTTTCTTGTGCGAACGTTCAGCTTGCCTTGATCGTTTATTTTGGCGAGTACAAAAGTGCCCCGGGTTTTCCCGGGGCACTTTTGCATAATGGGGCTTCTTAGGGTGACCCTCTCCCAACCACGGATGTCCAATGCTGCAGGGCGCGGAGGATTTGGCTGAAAATTCTTCTTAGCCAGGAACCCAATCGCTCGAGCGTGCCGCGAAAGGTGCCTGGTAGTTCTGGTCCGCCTATGTGAAGGGTTGTGGTCATCAACATGACTTGATACGGATTCCAGGTGGACATGGTGAAGTAGACTTGGGCAAAATTCCCAGTCTCACCCCGTGTCAACGGGCTGATCTGGTAGGGACCATATTCCCCGCCCCATTCATTTTCCCGCCATTTGAAACCGTCATCATCCGATCCAAACATATCATCATGAACGAAGTCGTGAGGGTTAGTGGGGATATCAGCATCCCAGGCGACATGCATGAACTTTCCATATCCACCGTTCTGCCAGGGATCAAACGCCATCACCGGACCGGACCATTTTCCCCATGGCTTTTCAGCCGAACGCATCACGATACCACGTGGGTTATCGCCGTTGTATAACAGGATCCAGCGCTGTAATAGGGGATTCCAACGTGCCGATAGTTCACCCACACACCCTGCACAGAACAAAGGGACCGCCTCTTCCTCGTGGTGCCCCCAGATCGGGGTCGTTCCTTTTCGCCCGGCATAATAGCGGATAAAGCGGCCACTGACGATTTCTTCTAGTGGCATGACAGCCAGGTACACATCGCTCGAGCGATACCGACCACTTCCAAATATCACAAGCGCGGTTCGATACTCAGGCAAACCCACCGCTTCCCCAGATACTACATCAACAGAAACATTGATGAACTTGTCGCGGGAGAATTCATAGAGGAATGTAAAATCATAACCATCATTATCTGAACTCGCCACCACCGAACGTCCCATCAGGTTGTAATCAGCCACCATTGTATGATCCGTGGAGAAGAACACCATCATCCTTCCACCAAAGCTGACTCCATCCAAAGGTACGTCGAATTCAAGTTGGGTGAAGGCATTATCGGTAACCAAAGGTGGTTGTTTGTAAAAGGTCAAATCAAGTCCGTCATCTGGATTGAAATCGGTGCAAAAGGCAATGCTGTCCAGGTTTACTTCATTGCGACGGTAAGGATTGCGCCAGGTATCGCCAAACAGGAAGTAGATACGTCCCTTGTGAAGGAAGGAGGCCCCCAGATCCGTGCCACGAATCCCAAAACGAGACTCCGTACGGTTATGGGCCAGGCTGGGTGGCTGTCCGCTATTGGGACCAGGCCAATTGGACCGATCCAGTTCACCGGTCAACTGGACAATGCGTTTGGTATTTTGAAGTCTGGCAATCGGCTGCTCACCCAACAAACGAATCCCATCCCACAAGACCCCACCTCGCAGCCAGGGTACATCGACATTTGCATTATCGTGCCAGTAATGAACGATGGATTGCTGGCATTCCTCGACCAGTACCTCGAAATTATCGTGGTCATCCGGGCCATAGTCGCTGCGAATGAAACTCGCCCATCCATTGGTGGAAGCCGTGATCATCTGCCCGCGCTGCCAATCCGTAGTCACATCCGTATCGTGCCAGAAATGCCATAGCTCTGTGTGGCCATTCGGCATTTTCAAAGGGACAACTACCTCCAAATTATGATTCTCCCCGTCTCCAAAATCGCTCTGAAGGATCGCTCCGGGGCCATTCACTTGATCCCATTTATCTGTGATTCGGCGGACCTTTACCCAGTCGCTGCTCGTATCCGAATTGTCGTGATAAAAATGCCATAGCTCGTTAAAGCCATTGGGCCCCAACAGCGGCACTACCACCTCAAAATTGCCGTGTTCACCGCTCTTGAAATCGCTTTGTGTGATTGAACCCGGCCCCATGACTTGATCCCATTCCCCGGTGATTCGTTTTACCTTGATCCATTCATTGTCAGCATTCGAATTGTCCCGAAAAAAATGCCATAACTCGGCGTGCCCATGTGGACCTATCAGTGGCACAACCACTTCGAAATTCCCATGTCCATTATGCGAGAAGTCGCTTTGTATGATCGATGCCGGTCCGACAACGTGATCGAATTCGCCCGTGACACGTTTTATCTTGAGCCAGGGGGTGTTGACATCTGAATTATCATGGGCAAAGTGCCACAATTCCACACGGTCACGAGCACCGTGTAATGGCACCACCACTTCAAAGTTTCCGTGCTCGCCGTTTTTGAAATCGCTTTGAATAATGGCGCCCGCCCCCGCTACACCACCCAGGCAGACAGAGCCTCCCGGCATCCATCGCCGCTTATCGTCTGTATTGTCCCGCCAGTAGTGCCAAAGATCATCCCCGATTTTGATGACCGCTTCAAAATTACCATGTTTTTTGCTGCCGAAATCGCTCTGAGTCAGGCTGGAAAAAATTGAGGGCATATTCGTACTCCTTCTCTAAAACCAGCTTATAAAATTTAAGAATATACCAGTAGGCACCAACTTAGGCGATTATTGCACATCCATCAATACAATTCAATATTAGGAATATTTTCACATGTCCACATGGAGCAGTAATTAGGCGTATTGCCATTGCAGGGAGTCTGTCTCAAATATGAATTGTCTTCGCTAAGATGCTAATTAATGTAGATTTACTTAGGATTGAAAAATCAAGCTGATCTGGGCAAGTTCGCAAATGCAGTGTTGAGTTCGTCGGTCATCCCGCTGAAGGATGAAGCGAGTTCGCCAAATTCATTGTTCGATGTGACAGGTACAGATATGTTTAAGTCTCCCATGGTAATGGTGCGCCCACGGCCGAGTATTTCTGCGATGGGACGCACCAAAAACCGCTGACTGAGCCAGCTGGTGACTAGCACCGCGCCGACAAAAAAGAGCACCATGACGAGCAATGTGTTGCGCACTATGGCATCAGCTTCGATGGAACTCGCCACATTCTGCGACTCGGTGGTGGCTTCGTTGAGGGGAATGACAATGGACAGAGTCCAGCCCAGGTCAGGGAGCGAAGCGTGAGTAATCCGAACAGGCTGCCCGTTGGGGGGTCACTTCTAACGCGTCGCTCGCGGACGTTTTGCTCCAGTCGTTTTAATTGTCAAATAAAACCAGGATTGGATTCAAATTCTTTGCCAACTTCATACAGATTGATTCTCTGTTCTCCCCAAAGTTGATAATCGCTATGCCAAGCACCCTAGTGCAGAACTCACAGGTTGTTTCGATGTTTTTCGCAATCGCATAAGATAATCAAGAGAGTCTATTTTCATGTTAATCCAAATAGATAAATCACAGGCAATGAAATCGAAGAACTTCGTTTGTTACTCGCATGTTCCCCCTGTACAAGCCTGGAAATAATTCATCAGCGTTTGATCTATTTTCCACCTTATTGCCTGTTCAGCTGTGAGGTTTGTTTTTCCAATATATTGGCTAAGTAACGCAAAAGGCAAGGTTCTTGTGCCAAGATTTTTTAATAAACATTGAAGTGCCGCATGTACATCAGGCTGGACCCAATAATATCGGGCACGGTCGCTCAGGCTATATTTGCGTTTGAATGCCTGTTCCTCTTCGCTGCCGTGATAATACTTCATCCAATGTTCGGGATGCTTCAACATCACCTGATCCAAAACCTGCATGATATTGGAACGTTCCTCCCTCACGATCATCTCATTCTCGATCATCGCCAGGGCAAAGAGCGCTTCCCGGAAAGCAAACGTGAGGCCGGGACCCACCTTTAGAATAGCAAAATGGTCACGGACCAAGTTCGTTAACGCATGACACGTTTGATAATCGGTGGAATGCGCTTCATATACCATCGCCTGGCCTTCGATAAATTTCGAAAGGTTAACGGTCCTTGCCGGCTGATATGGCAAAACGAAATCGTCGCCAAATTCCACGCCTGGTTGGACAACAACTCCAAGTACCCGTTCCCATGCCGATTCCAATCCTTCCCTCAAAAACGCCTGGTGCGTGATCTCGATAGTCTGCAGCACGTCTTCCACTTTTGTCACGCTGACGCCTTCCTCGTGTTCCGTCGCGCCGCCAGGGATGGGTACTTCTGTGCCGATGATGTAACGCAGAATACCATCACCTCCCCTTCTACGAAGAGAGGAAAATGATTGCTCAGCCACCTTTGCCAGCCGTGCCGCCCGTGATGCGATCACTTCAACATCCAAGGCACCGGGTGGATCATCCATAAGACGCATACTGCAATCAAGATGAATCTTGGCAAACCCCGCTTTTACATACTCGCGAATCATTTCCTCCGATTGTTGCATGGCAGACTCAGCAGGTTCATTCTGCCAGACATTCGGACCAAGATGGTCACCGCCCAGGATGATTTTCTCGAATGGAAAGTTTATCTTCTCGGCGATCCTTTTTACGTATGCTACAAAATCCTTCGGCGTCATGCCTGTATAACCGCCAAACTGGTTGACCTGGTTGCATGTCGCTTCGATTAATGGATACTCAAACATCTTTAGGGTTTGTTCGATAACAACTGGATGCGCCGAACAAACAGATGTAATCCCCTTCACCTCCCCGCGTTTTTGCGCTGCAACAATTTCATCGAGATACATAATTCAGGGCCTCCTCCAAGGTTGGTTGTCCATTCGTGCCACCCGCATGTTGTGTGGATAATGCTCCGCATATGCATGCTAACCGCAAAGACTTCTCCAATTCCCAGCCATTTAAGTATCCATAAATAAAGCCTGCATCGAACGAGTCGCCTGCGCCAACCGTATCAACGACGTTAGCTGGAATGCTTTGCACTTGGACTCTCCGACTCCTCAATACCCCCAAAGCCCCATCCTTTCCCAGCTTAACCGCCAAAGTCTCCACCTTTGCACCAAGGTTTTTTGCCGCTTCCTCGGCAGTTTCTGCACCCGCAAGCGATTTCGCTTCCGCTTCATTTGGCAGCAACACATTCGTAACCGCAAGTAATTCATCGAAACCAGCCCATCTTTCGGATGGGTCATAGTTCGTGTCCAGCGAAGTGGATACTCTGAAAGAGCGGGCGCGCCCGAACAAGGCAGGTAGATCGGGCTGGAGCTTGGTTTGCAGGAAATAACTCGCTACATGCAAGTGTCTTGATTGGCGCAACAAATCATCCGCTATGTCCAAGGCTCGGAGTTCAACGATCAAGCCCGAATGTGTCAGAATTGCACGGTCAACTCCATTGTTGAGAATGACGCTGAGTCCCGTCTGACCATCCGCGCGGACGATGACATTGCTCACATCCACGCCGCGCTTGGACATCTCATTGAGCATGAAGTGACCAAAAACATCGTCGCCGCATACGCCAATGAATGCAACCTTCAATCCCAGCCTTGCCGCTCCGCAGGCAAAAATGGCGGATGATGAGCCAATAGTGAGCGAAGCACTTTCAACCATTTTTTCGACCTGTCCAAATTCAGGAATGATGTTTCCAGAGAGAATTAGGTCAGGGTTGATTTCACCAGCAACCAGCAAGTCGAATCGTTTCATAGTCAAATAGTTAAAAGTCAATAGGTTTGATACAAGTCAAAAGGCGCTTCGGCTTGGTAAAAGTCAGTAAAGGGTCTAGCAAGGGCATAGCAGAGGGAAGTGAGGCAGGTGAGCCTTTCCGTGGCAACAGCACATAAAAGGGTTTGACGCTTTGCGCTTTCCATTGCACAGCGAGCAAGCGCAGAGATCGCTCCTAGTTTGAAGTGTGAGAGTTCGGCGTCATCCACGAAGGCGGGATTTACTTTGCGAAGATTTTGACGATGGTCAAGCGCAAGCTCAGTGAAGGTTCTGCGTTCGGATACAATTTGCTGAAGTCCGCGTAGTTTACCGATTGAAATAGATTTCATGTTTCAGGTTCCAGATATCCGTCATTACCCTAATACTCTTCCGACATACGAAAGTCCAGTTCCGCTGGAAGTGGAAACTGCTTCCGCACCCTCGTCAGCAGGTCGTCATCGCAGGGACGATTCTCGAGCCTGCTCAAGAACTGGGCGTGGTAATGCAGCCACAACTGCGAGAGTGCCCGCTCTCCTTCCCGAATGTCTTCAATTACTGGCAAACTGTCGATAATTTCCTTCACCCGATTCAACTCCCCTACTGCCAACAATGCCTGGGCTTCCAGCAAACGGATGCGTCCCTTATTGTGGATCTCTATAGGAAGCTCGGATAAAAGTGCCAACCACTGTTGATGATACCCAGCCTCGACCAGGAACTTTCCACATTCGATCACCAGCGGCAACAAACCAGTTTTCAATCGACAGGCAGCAATGTATTTTTCAAGCGCCGCTTCGGGCCGCTTTTGCTTGCAATCCAAAACCGCCAGGTTACGCAAAGCCCAGGGTGTCCTGTTCAGCCGAAGGGAATATTCCCAAGCCTGGCGCGCGCCGTCATAATCCTCCTTATAAAAACGCATCACGCCCAAGTGCAAACTGGTCAGCCAATTATTGTCACGCATAGCGGATGATTCGAGTAGCACCTTCCACTCTTCCTGCACCATATAACTCGTGGGAAGCAACCCTGCAGCAGGCTTGGGAAAACTGCCTTTTCTCAACAAAGAAATCCAGAGAATTTGCTCATCACCAAGCGACTGGTCGTCGAAGATCAATCCAGCCGAACACATGGGCGGCTCGCCAGTTGCCTCCCTACGCAGGCGTTCCAATGCACCCCAACCAGAGCCACGCTGGAGAATTTCCACTGGCTGACGATCTGCAAAGAATGCAGAATTAGCGTATTCAGCTTCCAGTTTTTGATGTGGGATTAGTTTTTCAACTGCCTCTTTTACCATGGAAGAAGCCTGCTTCCAATCCAAACCGTGAATTTTTTCTGCGTCCGTTTCTAAGAGACCATAAGCCTCCAGCCAGCCCCATTCGGCATAGGCTGGCATAGGGATGTGTTCCAGTTGTGTGCGCGCCAGACCTGCCTGGATCTCGATGTAGGCCTGTCCTGGAACAGAGAGAAACTCCTGCCACTTTCTGCCGCCACGCCCCATACCCCAGACAAACAACTTGCGTCCCCTCAAACGGCTCGTGGAAACTTGCACCAAGCCCTTGCCATGTTCATCCAAAGCGGTGATCCAGGGACGTGTGTCGTCGGGAATATGGAAAAAGAAGTCGGCGGCGCGGTTGATTTTGGCAGCATAGGTATTATCCACGCCCTCATACTCAGGGACAGGGATGACCTTGAGACCGTCATAGGTGTAACGGTAAGCCGAGTTAGCGGGGGCAAGCACGCGCGTGGTAGGTGTTTCTGGCACGGCGATGTTCGACCACCAATACATCGGGACCTCTCTCGAATTAGGGTTACGAATGCCGACCCGCACAAAAAGGACAGGAGAGCCATCGGGGAGCCATGTGTCAATTTGATATGTGACCTGACGAATACGTTCCCACTCGTACATGCGCAAGACTGGCATCCCATCCTGTCCTTCCACGCGGGCGGCAAAGAGAGGTGCACAAGTAAAGGGTGTATGACCAATGGTGCCGATGTTCCATTCTACGCCACCGCTAAACCATGCATTACGCAGAGCCAGGTTAGCAGGCTGGAAAACAGGGTTTACGGAGAGTAGTTCACGATCGGAAGGTTTGTGCAAAAGTGACCACAAACGGCCACCGAATTCAAGCAGGAAGGTGGCACGCAGGATATCATTTTCCAGCACGGCAACGCGGAAGTCGCGCAGGCGGCGCGTGCGAGTGTAATTATCCTGCATGGTATAAGGGAGCAGGCTGTGCAAGTGACCGTAGCTCATATTACAGCGCATGTCGTCAGCGACAGCAGGGTCAACACTTTGGGCGACATGCAATTCCTGCTCGTTCCGCAGTGGTGGTAAGGGATTTTCCATGCCAAGGTCAGCAGCGGGCATGGTGAGGGTGGCAAGACGCAAGGTGGACAAAATGAGTCTCCGCTTGGATCGGGGCTACTTGACCGCGCCCATAGTAATCCCAGCAATCATTTTCTCGGAGAGGATTACGTACAGAACAATGGTAGGAACCATGATGATGCAAACACCGGCAAACAAGCCAACCCAATCGCCGGTATACTGCATTGCATTTTGAAGTGAGTACAGCCCCAAGGCCAAGGTCCGACCCTCTTCATTGCCCATAAAGACCAGGACTAATTGATATTCATTCCACATGCCGATAGCATTGAAGATTCCTGCTGTCAGCAGGCCAGGCGAAGCTAGGGGTAACATGACATGCCAGAAAGTTTGAAATTCGTTGCAGCCATCAATTACTGCTGCATCTTCCAGTTCCTTTGGCAAAGTGACAAAGAATCCAGTCAGGATATAGACTGTAAAAGGGATGGACAGGCTGATGTAGATCAGGATCAGCCCCGGGAGATTATTGATCAATCCAAGACGTGACATAATCACATACAAGGGAATGAGCACCAATGAATAGGGAATGCCCATTCCGGCAATAAAGGTGATGGTCAGGAAATTGCGACCAATAAATTTGAAGCGGCTCAACACATAAGCGGCAGGCGCAGAAATCAATAGTAGCCCAGCCACTGACGCGCTGGTCAGGAACACACTGTTGCGTAAGTACAGGGCAAAATTTCCCTGCGACCAAGCATTGATGTAGTTGCTAAATTGCCAGACTTTGGGAAGGTCGAAAACGGTCCGAAATATTTCCGCATTGGTTTTAAAGGAGGAGATAATTACCCAACCAATGACAAAAATCGTAAAAAAGGACCATAGGCTTAAAATAAGATAGGCAGGAATCTGTGTCAGCAACTTTTTAATGCGTGCTTTGCGGGCTCTTGTGGAAAAGCTGGCCTGATCCGGCAGATTTGGGTTAGTAGATATAGCAGCCATGGTTGCTCTCCTAATACTGTAAAGATTCACGCTGCATCAGACGACGCACAAAAATACTCACCACAATAATGAGAAGAAGCATCAACACACCAATTGCAGTGGCATAACCAAGTTGATAGATCGGCTGGCGTTTTCCAAATCCCATGATATATAGGTAAACGCCGATGGTATATAGATTGGGATCTTCCCCGGCGCCCATATAGGCGAATGGGAATTCAAAGACCTTGATGGCGCTGATCGACCATAAAACCACCGAGACCGTCAACACATCCCACATCAGGGGCAGGGTGATGCGAAAGAATTGCTGGATCATGCTCGCACCGTCGAGTTGGGCCGCCTCATAAAACTCGATAGGAATGCGATCCATCCCAGCCAGGATTAAGACCACAAAATAGCCCACATTGATCCAGACAATCGCGATCAGCATCGACCAGAAAACATGGTCGGCCGACATCCACAAGAACTTAGAAGCTGAGGTCCAGCCGATTAGCTTCAGAAAATTGGGGAGGACTCCGCTACGCGGGCTGAAGATAGCAAAGGACCACATGGTAGTCAAAGCAATTGTCGCAATAACATTGGGCAGAAAAATCAAAGCGCGGAAAACCTTTTTTCCTTTGATCCCTGAATTGAGCAGCATGGCAAGCAGGAAAGCCAAGGTAAATGTAAAAAAACCACCGACAAAAATGATCTTCAGCGTGTTGCCAAAACTGCTCCAGAAAATAGGATCTGTGGTCAGCAACTTTACAAAGTTACCTAGTCCAACAAAGGTCATCTCGTCTGAAAATCCTGACCAATCAAAAGCGCTGTAGTAAAAGGCCCAGGCTGCTGGCAGCAAAAACAAAGCCAAGTAGAATAATCCGGCAGGCATCAGGAATAAAATGATCATACTTGCACGAGGTTTCATTGGCGTCCTCCTGACTAATAAAAACAACTAGAGCCATGATAGAAAACTGAGAGGGGGTGAGGAAAACCCCACCCCCCTGTCTTGAAACTAGCTACTTGCCCTTCCAGTAAGTTGCAGTATCCGCAACTAATTTTTCGACAAATTGTTCAGGGGTTAATTTGCCAACGAACATATCATTGAACGGGTCGCGAATCACTTTTACCCACAACTCAGCGTCTGCACCCTGCAGGCCGTCGCCTTCACCAAAAACGACGGTGGCGGTTTCAGCAGCAGTTTGCGAGTCAGCGATATTGGCGGGCCAAGCAACGCCCTTGCGCGGCACGCCCACCAAACCAGCAGTGACCATACCTTTTTGATTCTCTTCGGAGAGCATGAACTTAATGAACTCGAAGGATTCCTTCGGGTGCGGGGCATCCTTTAGAATCATGTATGACAACATAAACGCCATCAGGTCGGTAGACTTGCCAGCGCCGCCCGATACTTCGGGGAAGTTGAAGGAACCCCATTTGAAATCGGGGCCGGTGGCTTTCACAAGTTCAGTGGGCAGCCATGAGCCGACCAACTCCATAGCGGTTTCGCCAGCAGCAACGGTTTCCTGGGCTTGTGGCCACTTGTAACCCTTGGAAACGTCCGGAATGCAGCCCTTGGTCCATAGGTCCATCGACATCTGGGCAGCCTGCAAAACGGCCGGGTCTTTCCACATTTCACCGGTCTTGTCATAGGCGGCTTGGCGCATCCAACCTGGCCCCTTCAAGCGGGCAAGCAGATAGGTAAAATAAACTGCGTTGTAACCTTGAATGTCACTTTCAACAGCAATCGGATTGATATTGACCGCATTGAGTTTGTCGCAAGCAGCCAGAAGCTCATCCCAAGTCTGTGGAGGAGTCACGCCAGCCTTATCAAAAGCATCCTTCGAGTAGAAGAACTGGGCGGTGTTATAAACATATGGGACGAGGTAGGTTTTACCATCCACATCGAACATGTGTAACACACTGGGAACAAATATGTCTTCAAAATCGGGGGTGATGAGATCATTGAGCGGGTATCCCTGCCCAGCAGCAACCATCCCACCCGCCACCTGGTCGGCATCCTGATCCATAAAGTCGACCTTCGTGCCAGAAGCAATCGCGTTGCGTAACAGGGTCTGATTCTGCCTGCCATTCCAGGTCACTTTGATGGTGATATTGGGATTGGCAGATTCAAACGCCTTAATGGCTTCCTGAATTGCCATAGCCTGGTTCTCTTTTTCATTCCACATTGACCAGTAGACCAACTCAATCTTTTCTGTAGTGGGGGCGGCAGTGGCGGCCGGTTCCGTTGCTACAGGAGCGGCAGACGGCTCAGTGACAGATGGAGCCTGAGTCGCAACCGGAGCTGTACCACAAGCCGCAAGAACAACCGAGGCCACAATCATCATGGCAAACAAACGATACAGGTGTTTCATTTTTTTCTCCTTTTAAATTTATTTTAAGCAAACAGACAAACTTGGAAGTCTCGAGCGGTATCTCTTGAAAACTGCACCTCCTGCAAAATGCTTATTCGAGAACAACCACCGCCGCCAGATTCTTAGGGCGGTCGGGATTCAAACCTTTCGCCAACGAGCGGTAAAAGGCCATCATCTGCAAAACCGGGAGATAGAGCACCGCACGGACACTTTCCGGGATCTGCGATTCAAAAACCACCCGCGCCTCCGTCTCTGCCAGCGACAGAACCTTTCCGCCCAATCTCCGCATCTCGTTGAGCACAGCTTGTTCACGATTGGAATTTTTCTCCGATAAAAATCCTACAATCACTGCCTGTTTCGTAACCATACTCATTGGACCATGACGAAACTCCATGAAGTGGAAGGGTTCACTGTGGGTCAGGGTCATCTCTTTCATCTTCAGGCTGATTTCACAGGCCAGGCCGTACCTGATACCGCTGCCCAGAAAATAGAAACGATCAAGGCTTAAATTCCCGCCAAAATCGCACGCTAGCGGCTCATATGCTGCCAAGAGTCTTTCGCCCGCCGCCGGAAGTTTGTCCATCGCATCGAGTAATCCGCCATCCCCGGCTGCCACCGCAGCAAGAGCCGTCGCTGCAACAAACATCGAAGCAAATGAGCGCGTTTGGGCAATACTCTCCTCCTGGCCCTTTTCAATAACTAGGGCTACATCTGCCATGCCGGCCAGCGGCTGATCGCCATAATTGGTGATGGCAATCACTGGACCGCGCTGCTGCTGTTTGAACCGTTCCACTGCGCGGACGGTTTCAGTGGTCGAGCCTGAGCGCGAAACTGCCACCAGCAATGTCTTGCGGCGCGAAAGTTTTTCCCCGGTAGGGATACTATCTCGCGTTACGGTTATTGCGGGATTCAACAGTAATTCTCCGCCAGAAACAGCCCGCGCCAGTTTGCCGGTCAACTCCTGAAAAAGCGCCGCAGCAGAAAGCGAAAGGTAATAAGTTGAACCACAGCCAGTGAACACAACTTGGTCATAATCCGCATGGAAAATGGCGTCCAAAGCTGGGCGCATCTGAGTGACCACCTCCAGCGCTTCAGCCCAAGCTGCGAATTGAGATAAAATTTCAGCGTGAGTGTGATGACCTAATTCCATCAAGAAACTCCTTTCTAACAGTTTTGAAAGATAAAAACAAAGACCAGACCTGCATGGAAATGTTTTCTTAAGATCCTGGTTTGAGAGTTACACCTCAGGCAGGCGGAAATCTCAGCAACTTGGCTGCGTTAGCGTAATAAAACTTCCTCAGCACCTCATCCGGCAAACACAGTCCGCAAACATGCCAGCGGCCTTGTATAGGCACATCGCCAAGGCTGTAGTTGAAATACTCATCATCGGTTTCGAAAAAGCGATAATTCAAGCGATACTCCGCCAGGCGAATCCCAGCATCGATGCCAAATAGGATGCGGTCAGCATATTTTAGGAAAAAGCGACGGGCGGTATAAGGCTGGCGGCCCAGTTCACCGATCCGTGCGGAGGTGTCGATAAAATAGTTGGGACACTGGTCAAGCATTTCGGCTACAAAGCCCAAATTTTCCCCATAGCAGCCAACGTGCGCGCCAATAAAGGTGGTAGCCAGGTTGTGCTTTACCAAGTTTTTAAGGTCATTGAGGATCTCAAGAAAAGGGGGAAAAGGCGGACTGGTGAAGGCCCAATCGGGATGAGCTCCAATTTCCTCCCAACGTTCATTGGTCTCGTCTATAGGATCGAAAAAAGCCACCGGGTCAGCTACGTGGATCAGAACCGGCATCCCCAATTCCCCGGCAGCCTGCCAGAGCGGATCAAGACGCTGATCATCCACTTTGACCAAGTCGCCATACTGATCGCGGACATGTAGTCCAAAGGGTTTCCAGATTTTCAGGCCAAACGCGCCGCGTTCTTTTTGGGCGTGCAGGCGTTCAACCGCGTAAGCAGGAAAATGTTCGCCGAGCTCCGGCCATTTGGCCCAATCCACACCACCAAAAACGCGGAATTTGTCCGCTGCGGGTGCCAGGTGGCTCAGGTGCAGATCCAGAATATCCTCCCCCCAGCCACCATCCAAGTCAACGTAACCGACAACCCCGGCCGCTTCCATTTCGGCCAACATCTCGTTCAAAGGGCGGTTAATCCAGCCACCACCAAACGTTTCCCCGAGATGGTTATGCGCATCAATGACAGGAAAACGAGGCTTGTCGACCAGGGTAGTCTTGGCAACTAGCTTTGCAGTAGGGCGGAAGTCTTTGAGAAGCATAGTTAGGCTGCAATTACCCGCAAACCGCGGGTCTCAAGAGCAGAACGAACCTGAGACGGGATATCATCATCTGTCACGATGGTTTGCACATCTTCGATGGGTGCAACGCGAGCAGAAGCCACTCGTCCAAACTTGCTATGATCAGCCACCACAATGACTTCCCGTCCGGCACGCAGGATAGCCCGGTCGGTGAGTGTCTCGGGCAGGTATTCGTTGGTCAAGCCATCTTCCAAGCTAATGGCTCGAATCCCGATGATCACCTTATCGACACGGACCTCGGCCAAAGCCTGCTCGGTAATATGCCCAATGAACGAGAGCTCGCTCGAACGCAGAATCCCGCCCAGGCAGACAACGGCGCACTCCCAACCGGCCAGCACATTCAAAACTGGCAGGGAGTTGGTGATGACTGTCAGTGCCTTGGTTTCTCGCAGTGCGCGGGCCACTTCCAGGGCGGTCGTACCGGAACCCAGAAAAATTGTCTCGCCTTCACGCACCAGTGCTGCTGCCGCCTGTCCGATACGACGCTTCTCAGCATCCCGTTCATTGCCGCGTTCCAACAGGGGCAATTCGGGTTGGGTGGTCTGGATGGCAATCGCCCCACCATGCACACGTTGAACCCTGCCCTGCCTGGCCAGGGTTTCCAAGTCACGGCGAGCAGTCGACTCGCTAACCGCAAACTCCTCAACGATATCGAAAACAGCTATTCGCTGGCGCTGGGCAACCAGTTGTAGAAGTTGGATTTGACGGTCAGTGTTGGTGATGAAGTTGTATTGCATATCTTCCACGTTCCTGTCATTAACAATCTAAATCAATCAAATTCAGTCATCTCTTCCTACATTGCACGATTGACCAAAATTTTCTTTATTATCCCGAATTACAACTTTTGAATCTTGTACAAAACAAAGTCTCTATTGGACAAAACAAACGGAAATGCTGTGCGGGCAGATGCAGCAAATGTTCGTTCTCCAATGGAAAACAGGGCGCTATTAAAATGATTCAGGATATTGAATTTTGAAATGCTTAAAAAACAAGCGGTCATTGAACAAAAGGGATGTAATTATTAAACGCAAAGCACCAAGTCCCCCATTTGCCGCTTCCGTGTTTAAATTTTCAACTATCTTACTTCGTTCCTGGCTTATACTTTATATATTCCCTTGGCGCCATACCCATTTCACGCTGGAACAGGCGGCTGAAATAGGCGCTGTCTAAAAAACCAACTTTGAAAGCCACTTGGGTTATATTATTCTTACTTGTATTGAGCATCTCTGCTGCTTTGCGGATACGGAAACGGTTGAGATACTGCACAAGCGAGATCTGCATCTCGTTTTGAAAGCAGGCAGTCAGGTAATTGGGATGCACGCTCAGATGAGCAGCAATTTCCTTGCGGGAAATTGGCTCATCGTAGTGTGCCTGGATATAGGCAATGGCCTGCCGCGCCAATCTCTGCGCCGACGTGCCGAGCAGATGGTTGCGCGCCAGGGCCGCTTCAACATGATGGACAACTTCATCAGGATTAAAAATACCCTTGGTCAACACAGAGGTCACTCCCTGGTTGAGCCGGTTCATATCCTCATTGCTCAAGGTGCGGGCGGTTAGCACAATTACAGGGATTTCACAAGTCGCTTCGGAAGAACGCATTTCACGCAAGACAGTAAACCCATCCATATCGGGCATCATCAAATCGAGCAGAACCAAATCCACCGGTTGACGGTGAAGTAGTTCCAATGCACGTATGCCACCCTCGGCTTCCAAAACCTGGCAACCTGGGAGTCGTTGGCGCAGCAAACGAAGATGGTAGGCCCGGGTTTCAGCCTCATCGTCCACCACTAGGATAGAGGCATTATCCGCCTTGATTCCGAGTGTTTCCAGGGCACATCCCAATTGTTCTGGAGTGAGCGGTTTGAATAAGTAATCCAGCTCTAAAAAGTTATTGGATTGCATTGGGGTATCACGCCCGCAGATCAATACTGGTAAAGCTTCAGTAACAGCGTGCCGTTTCAAGGCAGCCAGAATCTCCCAACCTTGTTCGCGAGCCAACCGTTGGTCGAGCAGGATGGCACCCGGTTGCATGGAGAGCGTCCTGGCCAACCAATCCCGTTCATGGGATAAATAACTGATGCGCAGTT
Organism: Chloroflexota bacterium; assembly: GCA_016191845.1. GTDB lineage: Bacteria > Chloroflexota > Anaerolineae > Anaerolineales > Villigracilaceae > JACPVF01. Next base: position 217,245 of record JACPVF010000015.1, on the reverse strand, counting down.
GAAAGCCGCGTTCCCGCAACGGCTCAGTCAACCACTCACTGTCTTCAACCCGACTGGTCAGGAACAGTACCGAGCGAGGCGCAACAACTTCCGATATGATAGACGGTATGGGTGGGGAGATGGTCGGAAGGGTAAAGAAAAAAGTAGAGCCTTGTCCGTCAATACCAGTAGATGAGATGCCAATCGTCCCGCCCATTTTCTCCACCAAATGACGGGAGATAGCCAGCCCCAGCCCCATGCCGCCGATCCCGCGTTGGTAAGCCATTTCGCTGCGTGAAAACTCGCCAAAAATAGTATCCTGCTCATCTGGCAAAATACCCATGCCGGTATCCTTGACCTGAATCCGCGCCTGTTCCCCTTCCACCGTGACCGACAACGAAACTGAACCATTGGTGGTGAATTTGGTGGCATTACTGATTAGATTAAGCACCACCTGGCAGATTCTCATATGGTCACCCATCACCCAGGCTGAACAATGCTCCAGGTCATCGGCCCAGACCAGGCCTTTTTCAGCAACAAGTTGTTTGCCTGGAATCACTGCCATGTTAAGCGTTTCACGCAAATCGAGTGGCTCGCAGACAAGGCGCAACTGCCCGGCTTCACTGGTCGCCAGATCCAGAACATCACTGATCAGCCGCCCCAAATGTTCAGCGTTGGCGTGGATGCGTTGGAGATCGGCATAATGTTGGGCAGGGTCAGCCACCGTGTCGACATGGTTACGCAATGACATGGCACTCAATCCCGAAATAAGATTGAGAGGGGTGCGTAGCTCATGACTAACCATCGAAAGGAACCGCGACTTCATTTGGTTAGCTTCGTCTGCCAGACGTTTGCCTTCCACAGCCTGGCGGTATAACTCGCAAACGCGAATTGCAGCTGCCACTTGCCGGGTAATTACAGCCAAGAGGTGCAAGGAACGAGCGGTAAAGAGCATGTAGCCCAACTGGCGGCCTTCAGAAAACAGGGGTGTGATCGCCACCTGACAGGCTTGAAAATCGGAGAAAAGCTGATCGGGATGTAGACTGTGAGTCAGTATGCGCCGGAACGAGATGGTTTTGTCTGCGCCACGCTCCCAAAGCAGGCTCCAATGGAACGGATCATCTCCTTCGGCTTCGAGGTAGGCAATCCTGATCTGCTCGATGCCCAAGCCAGGCAGGTGGCTTAGAAGGATTTCAAGGATTTCGAATTCATTGAGAGCATTTTGCAAGCGGGCGGTCATGATGCCCAGATAATCGGCTTCGGTCTTGCCCCGGTAGTTCCTGCTTGCCAGGTAGTGTTTTGCCTTCATCAATGTTAGGGCCTGCGCTTGTTCCAGCATCTTTCGCGGCACTTCATCAATTGCACCTGGGTACCTGGTATACAAAATGCCAAAAACAAAGTTAATAATCTGAGGATCCTCGCCCGCTTCACACAACCGGTTGATCAGCTTTTCAAGGGCTCCAAGGAAGGTTGGCGATGCGCAGTTCTGCGTGCTTTGTTGCCAACCTTGCATCACCATACGGCATAGTTCATCCAATTCATTCTTGCTGATTCGCAAGGTTGCTTCCCATATGAGGCTGGAGGCCTGCATAGCCATAGCCTCCTGCCATCCGCTCGTTAGGGTTGATGCTTTGGCATGGGCCAGTCGCGCTGTGAGTTCACATCCACATGACTGGCGCAGGATCAACTGTTCGGACAATTGTCGTATTGTCGGGCCGGTGCAGCGTCCTTCGATGTAATCCAGCAACAGGCTAACAGCCTCATACCCCAAGTCAAAATTCCTTTGATGGCCGGTGGTTAATGGCGGCTCCTGTGCCCAGGCGTCGGCAAAATCATCGTAAGCAATCAAGGCGATCTCTTCTGGAATTCGCAAGTTGGCTTCATGAATTGCCTGTAAGGCCCCAAGAGCAGAACTGTAATCACTGCAAATCACCGCCGTGGCTGGGGCAGGCATTGCCAGCAAACTTTGCATGGCTGCCCTGCCACTTGGAACATTGTGATAACCATAGGCGATCAACGATTCATCCAGCTCCAGACCGCACTCTTTAATAGTTTTCTTGTACATCGTCAGACGGTCTGAACTATCATTTCTAGTTTCTGTCGGAGGATACCCCGCCAGGAATGCAATTCGACGATGTCCGTGTTCCCGTAAATGCCGAACTGCCAATGCAATAGTGGATGCATCGGTCATTACAAATGGCGGCGGTTCACCCGTGCCGGTAAAAACAACAGGGAACCCCTGCCGACGCAATTCGGCCAATTGGTGGGAACGGTTATCGTTCAGCAACGGTGGAATCACTATCAAGCCATCTGTATTCCATGGTCCAAGTGGGACAAAGGTTGTGTTATTTTCACCCGTGTACCAAGCCGGGAAAGGTCGTCCCATTTGGTAGGTGTGGCCCATACCGCAGCCAATCAGCACATTGCAATCTAAATCATGCGCCGCGGCCAATGCCCCCTGCATCAGGTGAAGCAAATAGTCTGTAATTGAGGTCCCCTCGTAATCCAGATAACCGGGCAAATTCCCATACACTTGGTAGGCGGGTAGAATGCCAATTGTCCGTCGATTGGAAGATAGTGACATGGTTGTTTACCTTCAAGATGAGCCGGTACTACAAGAAAGAGCTATAGCCATCATGATGCGCTGGCGTCGTCCTCCGAAAAATTGTCTCGCCTTCACGCACCAGTGCTGCTGCCGCCTGTCCGATACGACGCTTCTCAGCATCCCGTTCATTGCCGCGTTCCAGCAGGGGCAATTCGGGTTGCGTGGACTGGATGGCAAACGTCCCACCATGCACACGTTGAACCCTGCCCTGTCTGGCCAGGATCTCCAAGTCACGGCGAGCAGTCGACTCGCTAACCGCAAACTCCTCAACAATATCGAAAACAGCTATTCGCTGGCGTTGGGCAACCAGTTGTAGAAGTTGAATTTGACGGTCAGTGTTAGTGGTGAAGTTGTATTGCATATCTTCCACATTCATTCATAATCAATCAAAATCAATCATATTCAATCGTATTTTACGGCGTTTTATGATTGTTTACAAGAGACAAATTACTTCTTTGCGTTTTTGTTATCCATCACAGATTGTGGTGAGACCCGTTTTTCGGCCGGGCTGAAACGGAGAATCATTATAAAGTGTCTGAAAACTTGAAAATGTACGCTTGCAGAAATGAAACCTCATGTATTCTGCTTAATCGAAAATCTGATATTCAGGGAATGACCAGTTTTAAATTTGATGGGGCGACCAAACCCGAAACTGATGAATCGGCACCGGGATGCCAGCCACCAGCCAGTACACTTCATTGGCATGGGAGGCGATTCGCTGGTTGGCACGGCCCAGAGCATCGCGATAGATGCGTCCCGATGGATAGGGCGGCACCAGACCCAAACCTACCTCATTGGAGACAATCAGCCACTCCTGTTCGCTCCGTTGAATTGCTGTCAACAATTCGTCAACCTCCCTATCCGTGGACCGCACAAATAATGCTTCGTCAACAAAGTCATCCTTCAAAAATTGCATCAGTAAATTCGAAATCAATAAAGTAACGCAATCAAGAATGACGATTTCCGATTGTATTCCTTCCACATACGGTGCAATGCCAAGCGGAATCTCAACTGTCCGCCAGTGTAGAGGTCGTTCTTCTTTGTGGGACTTGATGCGTGCGGACATCTCATCGTCCAGTGCCTGTGCTGTGGCAAGAAAGGTGACAGACTTACCCGCCGCTTCAGCAAGACGCAATACATGAGAAGATTTTCCACTGCGTGCTCCGCCAAGGACAAAAATTATTTTTCCCATAGAATTGCCTCCAGCAATTTCATATTCAAGGAACCTTCCACCGCGTTTGCAAGAGTCTCTAATGATTCTTCAAAGCGGACAGTCTGGGAGGATATATCGCCCTGCCAGCCCAGGCTTTTCAGCCAAGCATGACGAAACGAATCGTTGTGGAATAGTCCATGCAGATAGCAGCCCCATACCTTGCCATTGGATGAAACACCTCCATCCGGGACCTTGACCTGCTCACCGTTACGAGAAGAAATTTCCAGCCAATGAGTTTGACTCTGAGTCTTGCCTGCATGAATCTCATACCCTCCCACAAACTCCCCGGCCAGGGCTGCAGAGGATGCAAAATGTAAAATCTTTGCGCGTACCTGATACGTGGCTTTCTGTCCGACAAAAGTCGTTTCCACAGGCAGCAATCCCAATCCTTCTGTTGAATGGTTCTGCGATTCGACATGGAATGGATCATGGATGGTCTGACCCAGCATTTGATAGCCGCCGCAAATGCCGACCACCGCGCCGCCTGCTCGCGCAAATTGAATGAGAGCTTCCGCAAGTCCTGTCTGCTGCAACCAATCCAAATCAGCTACCGTGCTCTTGGTGCCGGGGATGATGATGGCATGCGGCTTTCCCAATCCACCTGCAGAATCCACGTGACGGATGTGAACGCCAGGTTCTGCGCGCAGCGGGTCGAAGTCATCGAAATTGGAGATGCGCGGCAGCGCCAAAACGGCAATGTCCGTTTGGGAGGTTGAAGCAGGCTGAGTGGAGAGGGAAGCAACCTCCACAGAAACGGCATCTTCATCGGGCAGGGATAGTCCTCTCAAGTAGGGAATCACTCCCAACACGGGAATCATCCCGCGCTCTTCCAAAATTTGAATGCCGTCACAGAAGAGGGACAAGTCGCCGCGAAACTTGTTGACAATGAAGCCACGCAGAAGATCCCGTTCATCAGGTTCAAGCAGCCAAAATGTGCCAAGCAATTGAGCAAAGATCCCGCCCCGATCAATATCTCCAATGAGCAATACAGGTGCATTGGCGTAACGTGCCACTGCCATGTTGACGATATCGCCACGTTTGAGATTGAGTTCGGCGGGACTGCCTGCGCCCTCCACGATGACGAGTTCGTATTCATTACGCAACCGATTCAACGCGGTAGTGACATGCTCCCAGAGAATAGATTTCTTCTCATAATAGGTTCTGGCTTCCAACGTGTGCCAGGGACGACCGTTCAGAATCACCTGAGAGCGTGAATCCGCTTCGGGTTTAATGAGGACGGGATTCAGATCGGTAGTGGGAGCGATTCCCGCAGCAGCAGCCTGCAGTGCTTGGGCACGCCCGATCTCGCCACCATCCGCACACACCGCAGCATTATTAGACATGTTCTGCGCTTTAAACGGCGCAACCTTGATTCCACGCCGTGCATATATGCGACACAGGGCAGTAACCAACAGACTCTTACCCACTGATGAACTACTGCCTTGAATCATTAGTACTTTTGCTGTCATGGAGCATCCCCAAGATGGGAAGTGTCGTTGAGTAAATTCAAAATAGCACCTTCCGGGTAAAAGGAAGTTTCCGAAAGTGAGGCTGGCGATAAATGAAATTGCCAGTACATCATCGGGGGTATATTCAATGCAAGGCAAATCAATGCTTGCAAGACTCCACCGTGTGCGACAACCATAATGGTTTTGTCTTTATGGCATTTGAGTAAATCATCGAGAAACGATCGCGTGCGCTTCGCCAGGTCAGAGAGGGTTTCGCCGTTGGGTGGGGCATTGTCATAAAAATTATCTTTCCACGCCTGAAGAGTATCGGGATACTTTTCTTTAATTTCGGAGTAGGTCAAGCCTTCCCAGTCGCCAAATTTGAGTTCGCGCAGACGAACGTCGGACTGAAAGTTCAAACCGCAAATCATGCTGGCAGTCTCAGTGGCGCGGAGCATGTCACTGGAATAGATCATGTCAAAGGATTGGTTTGATAAACGGCGCGCTAAAGCCTTTGCCTGTTGTCGTCCGACTTCATTCAGTGGAGTATCAATGTGACCTTGAAAGCGTTGGGCATGATTCAAGGCGGTTTGTCCGTGACGAATGAGATAGAGTTTCATAGTAGAGATCGAAGGTCGGCAAGCGTGTTCAACAGGTGAAGATTTTCTGTCCGCGTACGCGCTGCAATGCGGACATATTCAATCAGACCAAACGAAGCGCAGTCGCGGACAAGAATTCCATACCTCAATAAATTTCGACGGAATTGTGCACCATTTCCAACGGGGAGCAGGAAGTAATTCGTACATGATGGAACGGGAAAATATCCCAAATCTTTCAATCCTTGAACCAGATTTTCTTTTTCCACACGGAGCTTCGTCAGCGTTCTAGAAAGATGTTTTTCATCCTGCAAGACTGCCAATCCTGCCGCCTGCGCTAATGCATTGACATTCCAGGCAGGACGCACATTTTCCAATTTACCTATTAATTTGATATCGCCAACCGTGTAACCGAGACGCAACCCTGCAATGGCATGATCCTTGGTCATCGAACGCAACACCAAAATATTTTTTCGTCGAAGCGAGATGGCAGATCGCATTCCAGACACAAAAGCCAGATATGCTTCATCCACCACAAACAAGGTTTCGGGATAGTGCTCCGCCCACTCGTTCAAATTGTTCAGCGAAAGAACCTGCCCGGTGGGATTATTCGGGTTACAAAGGAAAACCAAGCGATATTGCAGCACCCTCATTTTTTGCTGGATTTCTTTGGACTGGATGGCGAATCCTGTTTCGGAATGGGCCTGCCAGGAATGAATATTTGCTCCGACCAACCGTGCTGAACGTTCATATTCCCCGAAGGTTGGTCCAAGGATAAGAACATTATCTCCCTGATTCAAAAAAGCAAACGCCGCCAGTTGAATCAACTCTGCCGTGCCGTTACCAATGATGATTTCTTCTGTTGGAACATTCAACCGCATCGAAAGGGCGCGGCGCAGGGCAAGCGATTCTCGGTCAGGGTAGCGTTCCAATGATGTGGAAAGAATCGCTTCCCGGACCAGCGGGGAAGTGCCAAATGGATTGCTGTTGACACTGAAGTCCAAGACTTCATCGGGGTGAATGCCAAGCCGTTCAAGTTCAGCAAAATCAAGCGCGCCGTGTTGGGAAGGTTTAACGCCAGGCAGCATACATGCTCCAAATCAAAACAGGCAAAGCGAATACGCCGACCACAGTAAACAACAATCGGCGTGAACGGTTCAGGTCATTCAGAGTTGGCGGCCGCAGACCCTTTCCAAGTTGATAGTGCCCAACCTTCTCCAATTCCACGCCGAGTGCACCTGCCATCGCACTCATGGGAAGACCCGCATTGGGGCTGGCAGTAGTACATGAGTCTCGCCTCATAATCTGCCAGGCACATTTGAGATTTCCCCCAATCCAGGGAGCGGATAAAACAATCAGCAACCCTGTCAGCCGTGCGGGAATGAAATTCAAACCATCGTCGAAGCGCGCTGGGAATTTTCCCAGCCATTCGTGCTCATCATCGTGGTAGCCCAGCATGGAATCGGCTGTATTGGCGAAACGATAGGCAAAAGCGGCTGGCAGCCCGCCGATGAGGTAAAAGAACAACGGCGCGATGATTCCATCTGAGGCGTTTTCAGCAACCGATTCGATCGTTGCCGCCGAGACTTGAGACTCATCCAGCTGCGACGTATCACGGCTAACCAAGTGCCACGAGAGCAAGCGCCGCGCTTCAGAAAGGTCGCGCTTTTCAAGCGCGGATTGCACATCATGCGCGGCACGATCCAAACCACGCAGGGAGATCGTCAGGCTGAGGCAAAGTCCCCGAAGCAACACCCCAGCCCAGGCGGGGAGAGAAGCGGCAAAGCGTTCCAACAGAAAGGCGACACCACCTGTGAGACAGACCCCGGTCAAGACGATGAAAAAACCATAGACAAACTCAACAAGGTGATACCCCTGCGGTCGGAAACGCTTGAGGAAGGCGATCAGGCTGCCCATCCAAGCGGTGGGATGAAAACGGTTCGGTGGATCACCGAGGAACAAGTCAAAGAGAAGTGCAACCAAGGTAATCAATTTATTTACCAGACTGGATTTGCAAGATGGATTGCCGAACGGCACGCGCGATCAGCCAGCCTGCAAGCGTGGCAGTTCCAGCGTACTGGATCACGTTACCTTCATGGCTGGCGGCAATAACGATCGAATCGGTGGAGGTACCCGTGGCGGGATGTCCATCATTGGTACGTTGTCCGAGCTCAGACAACATGGCGGTCTTTGCTTCTGTGGCAGTCATGACCGCATTGACCAGCGCAGCCCGACTCAGTCGAGCATGAAGAATGGCGATGATATTTATCGTACCTGCTGTATCAGGTAGAAAAGGAGGCGTGATTCCCGCACAGGTGGCATTGCTCATCCCCATCGTGACAATCGCCCCAACGGTCAAGCCATGTTCCTGAAGAAAAACTGGTTTTGCTGCACCAACGTTGGCAGCGGTCATCATGCCAATGAAGTTTTCGTGAACATCCAACCTGTGAGCAAAACGCCGTACATCCGCTGCAGGCCCAGAACTCATATAATTCCTGTCCACCTTGATGTTGAGAATGTGCCGCGTTTTTTGAAACCCACCTCCCACCACGCCCGAGGACAATGTATAAAGCGGATGCGACGCCTCTACATGGATGTGTGTGTCTGAAGTATGAACGGAAATACCCTTGATAGGTGTTTTCATATTTGTGCTGTGTAAGCGATCAGAGTCATCATTTCCACCAAGGTTGTAATCGTGCCATAAAGGTCGCCTGTGAGTCCAGGCAATAAACGCATGGCATAGCGCGCAACCAAAAACGCGACAACTACTGTACCGAGCATGATTCCCAAACCCATCCAGCCAGAGGCAAACCACGCTGCGATTCCCGCAATCAATGTGGCTAAGCTAACTTCACGCCAGGTGACATTACACTTCATCTCATAACCGATTCCATCTTCGCGTGCGTAGGGGAAGGTATACATTACCAGCGGCGAAGCCCAACGCCCCAACGCAGGCGCAAGGATCAAGGCGGGAAGTATCACAGCGATATTCATGGAGGAAAGTGCGGCGTACTTCGTGAGCAGAACCAAGATTCCACCTGCCACACCGAACGCTCCCATACGCGAATCCTTCATGATCTCCAGCCTGCGCTCGGGTGTCCAGCCACCAAAGAGACCGTCGCACGAATCCATAAAGCCGTCAAGGTGAAAGGCGCGTGTGAAGATGACCCATCCGAACAACGTGAGTACGGCGGCGATATTTTGAGGCAATATCAAACGGGCCGAATAGTTTACTCCATAGACAGCGAAGCCCAATATCACTCCCGCCAGCGGAAACCATCCCACGGCGCGTCCCATCTCCTGTGGGGTAAATATACGGCGGATAATGGTTGGGAAGATGGTAAGGAATTGAAAGGCGGCAATGATTGAAGTCATATAACCTTCTTAGCGCTCATCGTGGTCATGAATCTTTTTCACTTACGCCTGCCTCTGCAAAGGTCGCCATTTCAGACAAAACTTTACAGGCTGCCTCCGCCAGTGAAATCCCGATCGCCGCGCCTGAACCCTCACCCAGGCGCATGTCCAGGTCGAGCAATGGTTTCAGCCCAAGCCATTCAAGCATGAGCATGTGCCCGTTTTCCCTGGAGCGATGTGCCGCGATCAGGTATTTTTTGCATTGTGGGGCGATGGTCACTGCAATCATCGCGGCCGCCGTGGAAATGAATCCATCCACCATGACAGGCACATGTTTCGACGCTGCGCCAATCATCACACCAGCCAGTCCACCGATCTCAAAGCCACCTACCTTTGCCAGCACATCCAGCCCGTCCTCTGTATTGGGGCGATTGTTCTCTAACCCCCACACGATCGCTGAAATCTTTCGCTCCAACCCCTCATCATTTATACCTGTGCCGTGCCCAGCAATCTTGTCTGGCGGGACGCTCATCAATGCGCACGCAATCGCCGCAGATGGAGTTGTATTACCAATGCCCATATCACCCGCACCCAGAATATCTGCACCTTTGAATATTTCCCCCAATGCAATGTCAATACCGCTTTGAACAGATTCCTCCGCCTGCTCACAGCTCATGGCTGGACCCCGGGCCAGGTTCATTGTTCCCGTGCCGATCTTTCGCCGAATCAAAGTTTCGCTGGCAGTAGGAATCTCTCTGGCAACTCCCATATCCGCCACGACAACTTTTGCACCCACATGGCGCGCCAATACATTGATTGCCGCTCCGCCTGCAAGAAAGTTCAACACCATCTGCCGAGTCACCTCCTGCGGATACGCGCTCACACCTTCGGCGACAACCCCATGATCCCCCGCCATGATGATGATGGTTTTATTTCTGATAACAGGCATGGGCTTCCCCATCATGCCCGCCAATTGAATGGATAGTTCCTCCAGCCGTCCCAAACTCCCTGCAGGTTTGGTGATCAGGTTCTGGCGTTCACGCGCCAACTGCATCGCGGTTTCATCGAGGGGTTGGATTTGCTTAATGGTCTCTACAAGTTGCATTGTTTATCCCTGTGTTTTCGTTCCCTGATCAAAACTCCACGCCCGCCTGCGCCTGGATTCCCTGCTGATATGGGTGTTTTATCTCACCCATTTCACTAACCAGATCGGCATACTCCACCAGCTCAGGCAGCGCACCGCGTCCGGTGATGATCAGGTGCAATTCTGGCGGTTTGTTGGCTTTCAACCAATCAATCGTTTGTGAAACATCCAGCCAGCCAAATTTCAGCGGATAGGTAAATTCATCCAGAACGATCATGTCATAGTTGCCGCTGATGATTTTTTCCTGTGCCAACTCCCAGCCTTTAAGGGCGCGGGCGGTAGTTTCATCCATATCCTTTGAAAGCCAGGTAAAGCCATCCCCACTAATATGCCATTCGATGCCAAGTTTATTGGCTGCTTTGACCTCACCCCATTTGCCTGTCTCTGATTTGATGAATTGAATAACGCATACGCGCATCCCGCGTCCCCAGGCACGCAAAAGAGTGCCAAATGCAGCGGTAGATTTTCCCTTGCCATTTCCTGTATTGACGATCACGAGGCCTTTTTTGCTCATAACATTTTCTCCTTTAGCCATATTGCGAATCTCCGTGCGATGTTTTTCATAATGACACATGGGAGACGCAACTCATTTGTATGAAGCGTCTCTTCTCTTATATGTAATCTTTGGGTAGGGGAAGGATCCTCCTCACTCGGTTCCCAGTCATTCTCTGGACAAGAGCAGTGTCTTCTAAAAAGATAATCATGATCTCGAAACATTACCAAACTCCCCTATGTTTTGTACGGCGCAACACCCATAGAAAGAACGGCGCGCCTGCCAGTGCCGTGATAATGCCCACCGGGACTTCCTGGGGAGAAAGAACGACGCGTGCCAATACATCGGAAAATAGAAGGACAGTTCCACCACCCAAAACCGCGAGGGGAAGTAACTGTCTGTAATCGGGGCCAGCCCAAAGTCGAATGAGGTGAGGCACTACCAGTCCAATGAAACCAATAATGCCTGCAAACGATACAGCTGCAGCTGTGGCAAGCGAAGCGGCGACCAGGAGAGTCTTTTTTGTGAACGAGATGTTCAGGCCAAGTTGCTGTGCCTGCTCGTCGCCGAATTGAAGCAAGTTGAGTGAATGTCCGTTCAGCAGGATGAAAGCCAGCCCGATGGCAAGATAAGGAAGCATGGCAACGACGGACGCCCAGCCCAATTGGATGGAACCACCCATCAGCCAGCTCATGGCGCGGCGCAATTCTCCCTCAGAACGCAGCATGAGAAACGATGTGAGCGAGACCGCAAAAGAGGAAACCGTCACACCCGCGAGAATAAGCGTGGTCGTGGGAACCACCTTGCCCACATGTGCCAATAAATAGACAATAGCTACTGTCAGAAGCGCGCCGATGAAGGCTGCCAGCGGAACAATCATGAGTCCCCAAAAGGTATAAGACCATTTCACACTCATAGCGATCACCGCTCCCAGTCCTGCTCCAGAAGCTACGCCAAGCAGATATGGATCAGCCAGCGGATTACGGAACAGGCCTTGATATGCTGCTCCGCTTCCGCCCAATGACATGCCCGTTAGCGCAATCAACACAGTGCGTGGCAGACGGATCTTCCACAGAATGGAAGTCGCCAGCTGGCTACCATGTCCAGTGAACGCAGCAAACAAATCAGATGGAGGGAGAAAGACTGATCCAACCGCCAAGCTGATAAACAAGGCAAATAAAAGAAAGAGGGTAGACAAGATAAAGCGGCGCATAAATATATTGATAGGCACACCAACATGGGTTGCTGATGTGCCTATCTCCTTTACTTTCTATGGCACTGGCGCAAGTTCAGGGTGCAGGATGACAAGCAACGCTTCCAACCCATCCACCAGGCGGGGACCAGGACGGCTGGAAAGGTTGTCATCGAAGGAGAAGATCTTACTTTCCTTCACTGCAGTCAGTTCCCCCCAGCCTTCGCGTTCGCCAATGGATTCAATCGTAACGCCCCATTTGGTATCCCCCAAAATAATGAAATTGGGGTTCTGTTTGACGATTTCCTCCAAACTGATCTGCGCAAATGGATCGGATAGCACGCCGCCAATATTGATACCACCTGCCTGGGTAATCATGGCATCCATAAAGGTGCCAGGGCCGGAGGTCCAGGGTTTGGATGGGTCAGAACCATCGATCTCATAGAAAACCGTCGGTCTTTCGGTCAGTGCCGCCACTTTCTGCTGAACCGCTTCCACTCGTTTTTGAAGCGACTCAACCATATCTGTTGCTTCGCCCTCATGGCCCGTTAACTTGCCCATGATATGCAGGTGCTCATACATCCCGGCAAAGTCAGTCGGGTTTTCAAAGAAATACACAGTGACGCCCAAATCTTCCAACGCCTTGATCTGTTCAGGACTATTAATCCCGGCCGCCACTACCAAATCGGGATCGAGAGCGAGAATGGATTCCGTGTTCAGGGTTTGATACGTGGAGCCAACACTTTCGACCTTCAAGGTTTCCTCTGGGTAGTCGGAATTTTCATCGCGTCCTACAACTTGACTTCCAGCGCCAATGGCGAAAAGGATCTCGGTCAACGAGGGAGCAAGTGAAACCACACGTTGGGCGGGTGTTTTGAGGAAAATTTCGCGACCTAACCCATCGGTAAGGATGATGGCATCGCTGGCGGCAGTTGCTGTGGCAACAGGCGCCTTGGTTGGGACCTCAGTGGCTGGTGCGGTGACATTTGGCGACTTAGTCAGGACGGTAGTTGCGGGGGAACATGCCCCTGACACCAACATAAGCAAGAGTGTAACGAACCAAAGGGTTTTGCGAAGCATTCTATATCTTCTCCAAAGAGTGATGTGTTGTGAATCAAAATCCCCTGTCTAATTAGACAGGGGAGGTGAAAGAATCAATCCAAACTGGACCGCTCTCCACCTCCTTTCCGCGAGAAGTGGTTGAACTGACCAGGGCGGGCGACCTGACTTGGTTAGGTACGCAGTTTATTAGTTCGATGGTGGTAGTTCAACTACTCAACCATATACCTATTCAACTACATAACTAACTTCACAGTTGCGCGACAGCGCCGGAATCTCACCGGACTTCGCCGCTTGCTGATCACTATATGATTTTTATTGTATCACGAATTTATAGCCCACTGATATTCGCACATCCAACCTTATGTTGCAAGTAGAAATAAATAAATCATTAGCCACTATATATCGTTGCAGGAAAGCCCAAGGATGAGAGTTTGTATTACCTGTGTGGAAAGGAAATGACCAGTTGTGGCGAACTTCCCAGATACATGTTATGAAATCCAACCAAAGCCCGATCCTTTTTTATTACTTACCATCCTTCCCCTTTTTTTCGCACTCTGGACAGGGCTGTTACACCTCGGTTGGCAATGGTTGGATCCATTACTGTCGTTCCCGTTAGGCTATGATCTCTTGATGATCTTAGTCTTTAGGGACTCTAATCATGCTCGAGCGTACCGTCGCGCTGAAAAGTGGATAACTGTTCCGTCTGTTTGGCTGACAGATCTTTCAAGTCGTCTTTTTCTGGCAAGTGTTCCTGGCTTTGACTATCGTCGGAGAACACCTGGAGTTAAGCCGCGTACTGCGTCCATCACGACGACACAATTCCTGTTCGGTGCGATTGTCTTTATTTTTCTAAAAAGTACGATTCGCCTGCGCAGGATTTGCACAAGACTGTCCCCTCGTGTGTCACTTCCCGCTGGTTGATGATCTCCTCCCCGCAGGATTCGCACGAGACACGATTCCCTGCCTGGCCAACGATCTGCTTCACGGGGATAGTCAGTTCCACCCAGCGCCAGTCGAGCAGTAGATTGTCGGGGATATGCTGGTAGCCGATCAGTTGCGCTTCCCACTTGTTGCGGGCGGAGGGGGCGTAGTCCCAGGCCAGTTCGCGGGCTTCGGCGCGCGGGGCAATGCGGATGGTCTGCTCGGTGAGCGTATCCACAAAGGTGGCGGCCGTCTTGCCGTAATCTTCGATGCGCAGCGTGCGCCGCCCAACGTGGCAACCCGTCGCGGTGGAGAGGCCGTCCACGAAGCAGCCGTCCGTTTCGGCGATGGCGAGCAGGCGCTTTTCGGGTTGAGGCAAAGGCAGGTCGAGCAGGAGTCCAGCCAGAAGTCCGATGCGAACGCCGAGTACCTGGCGGGGACAAAGTTTGTGGTGATGAGTCGCGCTGAGGGTCAGCAGGTCATCCAGACTCGGCATGGTCGAGGTTGAGGAAAGTTCCATGTCACTTTTATTTTTTGAGATCGGCGGGAAGCATGTCGCTGGTCTGTTCTACGACTGGTGTTTTCAAGAGGGTGGCAGTCAACTGGTATGCCAATCCATAAGTGGTGATCAGCCAGGCGAGCAGCGCGAGATAGATAAAGTATTTTGGGATGAGCAGGAGGAAATCCAACTTCATCACCTGCGCCAAACGGAAGGTGGCGACGGTGTACATACCCATGGGAAAGACCAAGCCCCAGTACACGGGGTGATAGGTGAGCGGGTAACGCTTGTAGATGTGACGCCACGCGCCAAGCAGGAAGAGGAGCGGGATCCACCATGTGCCCGCCGCCCAGAAGAAAAGCGTGAAGCCTTTGATGAAGGGAATGAGGTCGGTGAGGAAGGGTGCGGTGCCCTTGAGCAGGAGGTTGTCGCCTGCCAGGGTGGTGATGGCGACAGCGCCCATGTTGATCCAGTAGGGAGGTCCCATTTCATCGGCGCCGATCTTGAAGAACATGAAGCGATAGGTGATGAGCGAGATCAGCACGATGTAAAGCATGCAGCCGAGCAGATAAAAACCCAGCATGGCGAAGGTGAACAGTTCTTCGTGAGGTGCGAAACGGGAGGCGAGCAACATGCCAAGCACCACGATGGATTGCGTGGAGACCACGAATAACATCCACGCGCCGTTGATGCCCGTGTCAATGGTCGGCTTTTCTTCCTTGACTGTCAGCACGGTGAAGAGGGCATAGATGAGGAAGAGCCAGAGCGCCAACCCCAATATCCAGAGGACGAGGGCGGCGCTTGTGTTGGCGGTTAGGATGACGAACTGGCTGCCCAATACGTTGGTGCCAGCCACGAGGGTCAGAAAGCCCGCGCCGAGGCGATGATTCGACAGGTCAGCGAGGAGCCGCTTGGGGTGACGCGTGAGGCGGGCGAGGGTCAGGAGCCAGAGGGCGGCGTAAAAAAACAGGTTGAGGTAAAACAGCGGGAAGGCCAGGTAATCCATCGTCACAAGATGGCAGGCGATGGAGATGATGCCCGTCGCCATGACGAGCGCAAAGTAGGCGGGAAACAGGTCGCGGACGCCATCCTGAACCATGCTGGTGATGCGGTTCCACATGGGTGACTCCTAGACGACTTTGCGCCGCGTCCAGATCACCAACTGGAAGCGCCGCCAGAGATATTCGACGGGGAAACTGACCATGTGCACCAACCGCCCAAACGGGAAGATGGCGATCAGCAGGGTGGCGTTCAGGAAGTGCAGTTTTGGGATGAGAGGCAGCGAAGCGACGTATTGCGGCGCGGGCTGGAAGGTGGCCAGCGAGGCCACCCACGGTGTGACGGTCTGGATGAACCACGTCGCGCCCCAACGATAGCCGAAGGCGATCCACATCCCGAGGAATACCTGGAAGAACAACAGAACGAGGATGACCCAGTCGGCGGGCGTGGTGACCATGCGAATCTTGGAGGATGCCACACGCCGATAGAACAGCGCGCCCGCCCCGACCAGCGCCATGATCCCAAAGACCTTGCCCGCCAGTTCCGCCAGATAGAGCGTTTCGGGCGTGCTGTGCATGAGTTCCATCACTTTGGGGATGGTGAATCCCATCACGTGGATGACCAGCGTGGGGATGATGCCGTAGTGCCAGAGGGTCGAACCCCAGAACTGGATGTCGTTTTCCAGAAATTGCGAAGACAGGCTGGTGAACGAAAATTGATTCGTGAAGTAGCGGTACAGCGTGCCTCCGACCGCAATGGCAACTGCCAAATAGGGGAACACAACGAAGAGGAGAATGTCAAGCATGGTCAACTTCCTTTTCAAGGGTGGGAACAAGCACTGTATGGAGCGCTGTCAGGAGTCCGAAGTAGGGATTGGTGGATTGTTTGTCGAAGGTCTGGAGCATTTTCGCCAAGGCGGGAACCAGGCCTTCATTCAACAATGCCTGGCAGAACTCACCCTGACGGTTGGTGGAATCCAAACCGAGGAAACGCAGAGTCACGGGGAGATGGTCGGGCAAGTCCTGTCCAGCGGAATAGCCGAAGGCGTGATAGGCCTCGTTCAGTTGCGCCATGAAGGCGCCGCGTTTGTAACTTTCGCCGAACAGGTGGTAGCCGATGTAGGGATAGCAGACGGGCTGCATGTCAAAGGTGGTGGTGTAGAGTTCTTCCATCTGTTCCAGCGTGCGCTGCCCCAGACCGAGGGAGAACCTCTCCAAGGCCGAGGCAGCTTCGGGATGCGACTCGCGCAGCTGGGCGAGACAGGTTTCGGCCTGCTCCCAAATGGACGAGGTGGGATACGCCAGCAGGTCGGTGAATGAATCGTACAGGATGCACAGGGAGTCTTTTTGCATGGCTTACAGGCCTCGGTGCGGACTCTGGCGTTTGCCGAATCCCGACTCGGCTTTGCGCTGCTGCGGGTCGTAGACTTCCTCGATGTCACCTTCGCGGCCGTAGGGCGGGATGACGAAGCGCTCTTGATAGTTGGGCAGGGATGTCAGTTGGTAGATGGCTTCGGCCTCCTCGGCGCTCATGCCCGCTTTGGCGAGGGCGGCGGTCGCCTCGTCGCTGGTCACATCGCCGACGGTTTCGGCGCGCTTGTAGAGGCGCACGGCGATCATCTTCTGGTAGGCCTTGACCACCAACTCATCGTTGCCAGCCGCGAGCATGCGCGACATGTAGCGGACGGGCACACGCGCACTTTCCAGCGAAGAGAACAGGTCGTTTTCCACGCGCTGGGTGCCGCTCTCCTGTCCCACAGAAAGGACGGGCAGCAGCGGGGGGACGTAGAACAGCATGGGCAGGGTGCGGAACTCGGGATGCAGCGGCAGCGCCAGTTCCCATTCCTTGACGTAGCAATAGACGGGCGAACGCTGCGCGGCGGTGATGACCCCGTCGGGGATGCCGCTCTCTTTGGCGGCCGCGATCACCTTCGGGTCGAACGGATCGAGGATCATCTCGCGCTGGCGTTGAACAAGTTGATCGTCCGAAACTTTGACGGCGTCCAGGATCTGGTCGGCATCGTAGAGCAGCACGCCCAGATAGCGGATGCGTCCGACGCAGGAGTGGAAGCAGGCAGGGGCTTGTCCCGTTTCGAGACGCGGGTAGCAGAGGATGCACTTTTCGGATTTGCCCGTCAACCAGTTGTAGTAGGTCTTTTTGTACGGGCAGGCCGAGACGCACATGCGCCAGCCGCGGCATTTGTCCTGGTTGATCAGTACGATGCCATCTTCGGCGCGTTTGTAGATCGCGCCCGAGGGACAGGCTGCGACACAACCTGCGTTCAGGCAGTGATTGCAGATGCGCGGCATGTAGAAGTAGAAAAGCTGCTCGATGGAAAAGAGTCGACGCTTGTCTTCGTCGCTCATGTTGTCCAGCAGCGGATCGTTGGCGGCGTAAATGTTCGAGCCGCCCAGGTCGTCGTCCCAGTTGGGGCCCGATTCGATTTCGATGGGCTGGCCGTCGATGCGCGAGATGGGGCGCGCCGTGGGCTGGTCATCGCCAAGCGGGGAGTTGAACAGGTCGCCGTAGTTGTACGTCCACGGCTCGTAGTAATCATCCATCGTGGGCAGCGCGGGATTCGAGAACAGGTTGCCCAACGCCTCCACACGGTTCTGGAGTTTGAGTTGCGGCTTGCCGTTCTTGAGTTCCCAGCCGCCTTTGTATTTTTCCTGGTCTTCCCACTGGGTCGGGAAACCGACGCCTGGCTTGGTCTCCACGTTGTTCCACCACATGTACTCCGCGCCCTGGCGATCCGTCCAGATATTTTTGCAGGCGATGCTGCACGTGTGACAGCCAATGCACTTGTCGAGGTGGAATACCATTGAAACTTGCGAGCGGATTTTCATAATGTTGTGTCCTGTTCCATTTAGAACTGCGGTTTGCCAGGCAACTTGCGGACCAGCACGAACGTGTCGCGGTTGACGCCCGTGGGACCCCAGTAGTTGAAGCCGTAGGTGAACTGTCCATAGCCGCCGACCATCAGCGAAGGCTTGAGGTGGATGCGCGTAGGGCTGTTGTGTCCGCCCGCGCGTTTATTGCCACGGATCGGTGACTTGGGCACGCTCACGGTTCGTTCGGGAGCGTGATAGACGATGCACAACCCAGGCGGGATGCGTGCGCTGACGATGGCGCGCGTGACCGTCGTGCCGTGATCGTTGTAGAGTTCGACCCAGTCGTTATCCACCACGCCCAATTCCTTCGCGTCCTGCTCGCTGAGCCAGAGCGGCTCGATTCCGCGCGAGAGCGTCAACATGCGGTCGTTGTCGAAGTAGTTCGAGTGGATGTGCCACTTGGCGTGCGGCGTCAGGTAGTTCAACTGGATCGTCTTGCCTTCGCTGGGACTCTTCTCCAGGTCGCCAAACGCAAGCGGGTCAGGGCGCGGCTTGTAGGTTGGCAGGTGCTCGCCGTACGCCAGATAGCCTTCGTGATCGAGATAGAAGTGCTGGCGTCCCGTCAACGTGCGCCAGGGGACGAGGCGTTCCACGTTCAGGCAGTATGCAGAATACGCCCGCCCGTCGGTGACCAGGCCCGTCCAGATGGGACTGTTGAGCAGGCGCCGCGGCTGCTGGGTCAGGTCGTTGAAGGTAACGCGGGAGCCGCGTGTGGGTTCCGCCAGATCGGTCAGTTTGAGTCCCATGCGTTGTTCTTCGGCTTCGAAGGCACGGTATGCCACTTCGCCGTTGGTTTCGGGAGCCAGGTGCAAAATAATGTTGGCGGCGTCACGGGCAATCTCCAGCGAGGGGTAAGTCTGCCCGTTCCATTCGACGGTTGGCTTGCTGTCCAGCAGTTGCTGATACAGATCGTCCACGTCCCAATGAATGCCGTGAATGGCAAATCCTTCCTTTTGCACCTTGGGACCGAACGAAACGAAGCGCTTGCTCAGGTTAACGTAATCGCGCTCGGTGATGACGAAGTTCGGCATGGTTACGCCAGGGATCGGGTCGCACTCGCCGCGTGCCCAATCGCGGATGTGCGTCTGCGCCATCTCGGCGGGTGTGTCATGTTGAAGCGGCATAGCAACCAGGTCACGCACGGGTTCGGGCAGATGCGTCTGCGCCAGTTCGCTGATCCTGCCTGCCAAAATTTTGAAGATGTCCCAATCGGATTTCGATTCCCATGAAGGCGGCACCGCAGCCGTGAACGGGTGGATGAACGAGTGCATGTCGGTGGTATTCAGGTCATCCTTCTCGTACCAACTGGCGGTCGGCAGGACAATGTCCGAATACAGCGCCGACGTGTCCATGCGGAAGTTGATGTCCACGATCAGGTCGAACTTGCCCTCGGGCGCGTCCTCGCGATAATTTACTTCATGGAAGGCACTCGAGTCCACCTGCTCCGAAATCACCTGATGGTGCGTGCCGAGATAATGTTTGAAGAAATATTCCTGACCCTTGGCGCTGGCATTGAGCGCGTTACTGCGCCAGATGAACCACAGACGCGGCCAGTTCTCGGGCGCGTCGGGATCTTGTACCGCGAACTTGAGTTCACCCGACTTGAGTTGATTCACAATCCACTGCTTGATCTCCGCGTCCGACTTCGCCCCAGCCTGCTCTGCCCGCTTGACGATCTCCAACGAATTGACATTGAACTGCGGATACGACGGCAGCCAGCCCATTCGCACTGCGCGGATGTTCGCGTCTATGGTGTGTTCCTGGGTCATGTCACGGTGCTGTTCGCCCTCGGGTCGGGGGACAGGTTGAAGTTCCGTGTAGGTGCGCTCGTAGCGCCACTGATCGCTGTTGACGTAATGGAAGGAGGGCGTGTTCATTTGGCGCGGCGGCTTCGCCCAATCCAGCGCAAATGCCAGCGCCGCCCACGGCGCCTGCGGCGCCAGTTTTTCCTGACCCACGTAATGGTTCAACCCGCCGCCGTTGCGACCCACGCAGCCTGTCATCATCAAGGTGCTGATGCAGGCGCGATAGATCAGGTTGTTGTGATACCAGTGATTGACGCCCGCACCGATGATGACCATGCACTTGCCTTCGGTCTTGGCGGCGGTCGTCGCCCACTCGCGTGCGAACTGGATCACGTTCTGGCGGTCGATGCCCGTGTAGCGTTCCTGCCAGGCGGGCGTATATGAATGATTTTCGTCGTTGTAATCGGCGGCGTAGTCACCTTCCAATCCTCGCCCCACGCCGAATTGCGCCATCAGCAGATCGTAGATGGTCGCCACCTTGACTTTACCCTCGGCTGTTTCGATGGTGCGCACAGGGATATTGCGCTGGAAGGATTTCCCTTCGCCGAATTCCGCGAACGAAACGGACAACTGCTCGTCAGTCGCGCCGAGGAACGTGAGTTGCGGCTGGATCTCGCTTCCATCCAGACCATCTTTCGGCTCCAGATTCCATTGGCCTGTTTTCTTCTGCCAGCGGAATCCGAGACTGCCCTGCGGCATGCGCGGCTGGTCGCTGAGTTCGTCCCACACCAGGAATTTCCATTCGCCGTTTTCTACGTCGCGATTACGAGCCGTCTGCGAGGCACGCAGCATGCGGCCTGGCACGAATTTCCCATCCACTTCATCGAGCGCCACCAGGAAAGGCGCATCGGTGTAGCGGCGCATGTAATCAAGGAAGTACGGCGTCGGGTTCTGATAATGAAACTCGTTCATGATGACGTGATTGACTGCCATCCAGAACGCGCCGTCCTGCCCTGCATGGACAGGCACCCACCAGTCCGCGTATTTGGCGACTTGGTTGAAGTCGGGCGAGAAGACCACCAACTTTGTCCCGTTGTGACGCGCCTCCGCCGCGAAATGCACATCGGGCGTGCGCGTCATGCTCATGTTCGATCCGACCGAGGCGATGAACTTGGCGTTGTACCAGTCGGCGCTTTCGGCCACGTCGGTCTGCTCGCCCCACACTTCGGGACTCGCAGGCGGCAGGTCGCTGTACCAGTCATAGAAACTCATGCTCACGCCGCCCAGCAATTGCATGAGGCGGCTTCCGCCCGCGTAACTCAGCATGGACATGGCCGGAATGGGTGAAAAACCGATGATTCGGTCGGGGCCGTATTTTTTGATGGTGTAAATCGTGGAGGCGGCGATCATCTCCAGCGTCTCGTCCCAGGTGGTGCGGCGGAACCCGCCCTTGCCGCGCGCCTGCTGGAAGGACTTGCGCGCCGTCGGATTCTCAACCACGCTCGCCCACGCTTCGACGGGGTCGCTATGCTTCTTCTTTGCTTCACGCCACAAGTCCATCAACACGCCGCGCATGTACGGATATTTGACGCGCACAGGGCTGTACTGATACCACGAGAAGGAAATGCCGCGCTGGCAGCCGCGCGGCTCATAGGGCGGCAGCCCTGGCTCGAGGGTGGGGTAATCCAGAGCCTGCAACTCCCAGGTGACAATGCCGTCCTTGACGTAGATCATCCACGAACAACTGCCCGTGCAGTTGACGCCGTGCGTGCTGCGTACCACGCGGTCATGCTGCCAGCGGTTGCGATAAAACTCCTCCCACTGGCGGGCTTGCGGATTGGCGATCTCTTCGATCCAACTCATTGCAACTCCTTCTGTGCTTGATTGACCAATGCTCTGCGGACACTGCGCAACCGTCCGCGATAGATGAATCCGATCGCCCCAACCGCCGCCACGAAGCCCGCCAGGCTGATGCCGAAGACCCAGATCTCCTTGTTGGATTCAGGCTGTCCAACCGAGGCGTTGAGGAAGGCCATCAGGTCAGCTTGCTCGCTCGCGGTCAGGGGATGATCCGTGAAGATAGGCTGCATGACGGGGGAGAGGGTCGACCCGCTGTTGGTCAGGATGGAGGCGATTTCGTCCTGACTGAGGCGGGTGGAAACGTTGGTCAGGTCGGGTCCCATCGCGCCGCCGCCGAGGAGTCCGTTATCCCCCACGCTGTGACATCCCATGCAGGGCGGCCCGTCATTTTGGAGGCGGGCATAGCCCATGAATAATCTCCGCCCGTTTTCGATATTGCCAGCAGCAATTTCCTGCGCCGAAGCGGGTTGGGCCTTGACTACGGAAGTAGAGGCACAACCGGTCAGGAACAATGCAATTGATGCAAGGAGTAGAAACAACGGCAGAGTCTTGAATTTTTTACCGAGATTCATCATGGGTTTGGCAAACTCCCGTCTGAGGTAGTGGTGGTTGGATGGCTCTTATCTATTTCTGAGGTGAGGATGTCAGGCTCATTTGCCTTCCGGTTTCGGATCGTGCAATCATATATTGCATCGAACAGGTTGCCGCTGCCAGCGGGCTCTGTATGAGTTGAGAAAATGCGAAACACATTTTCGCTCAACCCTGTGCGGATCACCGACAAATCGGGGTACCACTCGATAATCCGCTTGGTAAGTTCCGCTGCAGCCTCACTTTGTAGATTCTCGTCAGCAATCACAACCACGGATGGCTGTGCCACTAACAGTTGTCGGTGGAGGTCTGGGTTATTCAGACCCAACGGGCCCACCAGTTCGACGTCATCCTTTGAACGAAGAATCGTCTCCACGCTCTCGCCAAAGAGATGCTGGGAACAGATAAGAAGAACACGCGGTTTCGACATAAGGTAATGTAACAATTCAAACAAGAGTCATTGCAAGATTAACGGAAATAATGCCGTCATTCCATCGTCCCCCATCCTGCCTTTAGAATGAAAAAAGAGTGATTTGGAAATCACTCTTTTTCAAAAGGAATTAGTTCTATGCTTTATAGCATCCCTTTGGCTTGTGCTGTTTTTGCCGCCTCGCGCCGCGTACGAACGTGAAGCTTCGATAGAATATTGCGTATGTGCGTCTTGACCGTATTCAGGCTAACACTGAGCGCAGCGGCGATTTCCTTGTCTGTTGCGCCTTCTGATACCCTCATCAAAACCTGTAGTTCGCGTTCGGTCAACGCAGCATCTTCGTCCATATTAGATGAATCATGCCTACTCAAGCGGCGGAACTCCATCAACACACGGCCTGCCATGCTTGGCGATAAGGCAGCCTCGCCGCGCAATGCGCCTTGCAACATCGCCAGCATCTCCTGGGAACGGATCTCCTTCAGCAGGTAACCTTGCGCGCCGTTCCGCAATGCCTCGAACAGCTTTTCGTCGTCATCACGGACAGTCAACATGACGACAATCGTATCGGGTAGAATCTGCTTGATCTGCCGCGCCGCTTCCAGACCATCCATACCAGGCATCTGCACATCCATCAGGATTAGATCGGGTTTGAGTTCTTGCGCCTTGACGAAAGCCTCCAAACCATCGTTAGATTCACCTACCACCTGCATATCGGGTTGCGCGCCGATAATTCCTGCCAGACCTTCGCGAAACAGTGCATGGTCGTCAGCCAGTAATACACGGACCTTTTTCATTTTTCTCCTGTTTCCACCGGCCATGTCAATGTGACTCGTGTCCCCAGTCCCGGAATGGACTGGATTTCAACGTTTCCACCGATGTGTTTGGCACGCGCCTGCATGATCTGCAAACCGAAATGTCCGCTTGGTGCGGGTTGAGATGAGTTAAAACCCTGACCGTCATCTTCAACCGTCACAAAATAATCCGCGCCGTTTTGTCCAATCTGCACGCGAACCTGCTTTGCATTGGCATGATGGGCAGTATTGACCAATGCCTCGCGTGTAATATTGTAGACTTGTTCCACCGTTTGTGGTGAACACTGGGGAGAAAATCCGGGCTCCATACGCCAATCTGCTTTCAAATTGTATTCCAATGTAATCTCGTCCAAAGCTTTATGCAGACGGGCACATAAGTCGTTGTTCGTTTCGGGTGTCTCATCCATCAAGCTGTTGATGGCACGACGGACTTCGCTCGTAGCCTGGCTGATCGTCTCGCGGGTTTTGTGCAGGCGTTCTATCGCCGCCCCTTCCCGCCCATCGGACAAAAACTCAACCACCTGATCGGTCATCAAGCCAAGATAACTGAGAGTCTGCCCCAGGCCATCGTGCATCTCTGCGGCAACACGACGGCGCTCCTCCAGGGTCGCCACACGTTCCGCCTGCGCAAAGAGGCGGGCATTCTCCAATGCAATGGCAGCAACATTTGCCAACTTGGTCAGCATATCCGCCGACTCTGCAGCAAACTGGTTTTGAGAAGGGCTACCCACACACAATGCACCGATTACACGATCACCAATACGTAGGGGTGCTGCCAAGTGGCTGATACGATACTCTTCCGACAACATCCGACATCCGCCCTGGCAATTCCCCATACCGCAAAGCATGGCTTGTCCACCCGTCAACACATTGCTTGCAAAATCATCATCTGCGCGCACGGTCTCTCCAACCACTGCATCCTGCGGACCACTTACTGCCTGCAATTTCAACCAATGCTGGCTCGCATCCACCAGGCAAAGCGATGCCACCTCTCCACCCAGCAGCACACGTGCTTTTTCCGTGACAGAGTTCAACACCTGTTGAATTTCGAGCCGCGAAGAGATTTCACGGCTAACCTCATTAAGCGTCTCTAGTTCGTGCGTGCGCTGGGCAACGCGCTGCTCCAGCGTGGTGTTCCAATGGATGAGTTCCTCGCGGGCAGTGTGGAGACGGGAGCGCATCTCGTCGAACGCCCGTGACAATGCCCGCATCTCCTCTGGGCCCTCGACCTGTACCGCCGTATCAAGATCGTTCTGCCCCAAACACTGCGCTGCCACTCCCAGTTCCCGGAGAGGCTTGAGCAGGGAGTATCGCGTAATCCCCCCCCCAACCGCCAGCAAAGCCAAGGCACACACCAAAAAAGTGAGCTGGATGGAGCGCAGACGATTCACCTTTGCAACTGAAGCCACCTCATACAATCGCACCACCGTATCAGCCTTTTGAACCAGATCATCGGATTGCTTTTCAAGAGTAATCTGCAACAAAACAGACTCAGACGCAGAAGAAGTCATTGATTCCAGCGTAAAAAGATATTCCTTCCAAGCTGAATCCACCGCATCCAACGCGTCGAGTATTTGCGGGTCACGCGTGACCGGCAATTTCACAACATCATTTGTCAGGTAGGGTACAACTCCGCCATCCCGCAGGGCAGATAATGTCTGGCTAAAGGTCTGTTTAGCCTCCCTCAAAGCATCGGCCGCAGATTCATCCCCATCCCGCACTTGAAAAGCCAGTCGCGTCATCTGTTGAATCAGCATGCGTTGACGTCCAGACAAATTAATGACCAATGCATCCTGCTGTTGAGCCTGCAACCCCCAATAGGTGACTCCAACAGAAACGACCACAAGGAGGACAAATGCCGTTAAGAGAATAGCGAGTTGAGCTTGAAGACGATTCAACATGAAAAGGAGGGAGTGGTATCGTTGTTTCGATATGTTATTTCATTATAACATCCGGTTTTATGAAAACAATTCACTTCAACTTGCTCTGCTCGGCTATCCTTGTTCTTTCCTTAACCACCTGCAAACCGAAATATGAGCTATCTCTCCATTCCTTCGAAGGCTCCTTCTCAAACGTCTTCAGGCTTTTGATTTTTTGCGCGGGATTGGTAAGGCAACCCTCACAAGCCTAGCAAACGCCTCCTTGTGGAAAGCCTATCTGTCAAATGTGGCAGTTTTTTGGAAGTGGTCGTCGGCAACGAAACCTTTGACAGCAAATTTGATGTCATGATCATAGCACCAAGCAGAACTCAACTCTGAGTTAGGTCAGACTGTCGATGTCAACGCGCTTAATAACTGGGAGGCAAAATTCGAGGAATCCTTTATGGATTTACAGGCAGGTGTTGTTGAATTACAAGAAGCTGCCCTCTTCATTTTGAGGAGCGGCATAGATTGTAGATATATACTCTGCTGGTCAAATCCGATTGTTGATTAATCCATAGGGAAATTGCCTCTTGAAATTTGATTGAAACGACTTATAATAAAACATATGAATATATCTTCATGTGTTAAAAGGAGATCAAAAAATATGCCTTCAAAAATACTCGATGAACACTCTGCCGCACATGTGGCTGAACTCTTCCGTGCCTTTAGCGATACCAGCCGCGTACAGATCATGTCTGTCTTGTTGGGCGGCGAAAAGAACGTCAGCGTCTTGGCGGACCTGGTTGGCATCAGCCAATCGGCCGTATCCCACCACATGCGCGGACTGCGCCAAATGAAGTTGGTGGTTGCGCGACGGGAGGGCAAGGAAGTGTATTACAGCCTCGTTGATCCGCACATTATCACCTTGTTTCAACAAGGAATTCGGCATGTTCAGGAAGAGTAAGAAGATTTGCTCAGCACATGCCATGGAAAGGAGAAACCCATGAACCAAACCATGTCTTTGGCACAACTCACGCGCTTGGTGGTTACGCGTGTCGTGATGTTCTTTGTCTTCCTGGGGTTATTCCTTTTCCTACCAGCCGGAACGTGGAAATTCTGGCAGGCATGGATGTGGCTGGTGATGATGATCACACTGATGTTGGTCACGCTCCGTTACCTGCTCAAAAATGATCCCGCCCTGCTCGAGCGCCGTATGCGAATGCGTGAACGCGTGGGAGCACAGCAGAAGATCATTGGCGTTTCCCTTATCTTCCTTTTGGCATCCTTTATCGTTCCGGGTCTGGATCAACGGTATGGTTGGTCGCAAATGCCTGCCTGGGTAGCCATCCTCGCGGACACGATTGTCGCCATCGGTTATTTGATGGTGCTGTGGGTCTTCAAGGCGAACACCTACACATCCCGCATCATAGAAGTGGAAGCCGGACAAAAGGTTGTCTCCACGGGACCGTACGCTCTCGTTCGCCATCCGATGTACGTTGGCGCGTTCCTCACCTATGCATTTTCCCCGTTGGCGCTTGGCTCGTACTGGGCCTTCCTGCCCGGCGTGATGATCTTGCCGGTGTTGATCTTCCGTATTTTTAACGAGGAGATACTCCTCCTGCGCGACTTACCTGGCTATCGCGAATACACCCAAAAGGTGAGGTATCGCCTCCTGCCGGGTATCTGGTAATTTGACCTGACAAAACACTCAGGAACATTCAATATGACCATTATTTTTCGCAACCTCTTGCGACGTAGAGTCCGCACCCTGCTGACCATCATCGGGATCGGCGTCGGCGTCACCGTGATCATTGCGCTTGGTGCACTGGCAGATGGCTTCAAGGCGGGATATGGCACGATGATGCGAGGCAGCAAAGCCGACCTGGTGCTCAGCCAGCCCGACACGATGGACGTAAGTTACAGCGCGGTAAAGGAAGAGGTCGGCGATGGGTTGGCCGCCATGCCCGAGGTCGAGGCGGTGAGCGGAATGTTACAGGGTCTGGTCCAGACCGAAAGCGAGCCGTTCTTCTTCATCTTCGGGTATCCCGCCGACAGTTTCATGTTGGAGCGTTTCAAAATCAAGGAAGGCTATGAACTCTACGATCGTATCCCGCGCGATCTGCGCGGCAAACCGATCCTGATGGGTTCGGCCGCAGCGGAAGTGATGAAGAAAAGCATGGGCGATACCTTTCGCATTACGAACACCACCTATCGCATCGTCGGCGTTTACGAGACGGGCGACGTGTTCGAAGACAGCGGCGCGCTCCTGCGTTTGGAAGATGCACAGGAACTGCTGGGCAAAAGCAATCAGGTTAGTATTTTCTACATCCGCCTGGCAGACACACGCCTGCGCGAACGCGTGGAGGAACGCGTGGCGCGCAAATGGCCCGACCTACTGTTGAGCGGCACATCCGAGTTTGCCAACCAACAATCCATGCAATCCATCCTCGAAGGATTTGTATGGGTCATCGGTGGGTTGGCGATCGTCATCGGGGGCGTGGGCATGTTGAACGCGCAACTCATGGCAATCTTCGAGCGCACGCGCGAGATCGGTGTGCTGCGCGCTACGGGTTGGAAGCGTCATCAAGTGCTGGGGATGATTCTCGGCGAGTCGATCATCATTTGTCTTGTGGGCGGCCTCTTTGGGATCTTGATGGGCTGGCTGCTGTTGATCGGGCTCTCCAAAGTGACGGTGCTCATGGGGATGCAAACCGGTTCGCTCGCCCCCGGGCTGGTCGCACAGGCCCTGGGCGTGGTGCTCCTCCTCGGCTTGGTCGGCGGATTGTACCCAGCCTGGCGGGCCTCCCTGCTGCGGCCTGTGGAGGCCCTCCGTTACGAGGGTGGAAATGCCCGCGTCCGACGTCTGCCTTTCGGCGGGATGGCTGTCCAAAGTCTATGGCAGCGCTCGACGCGCAGCCTGCTCACCCTCGGCGCCATTGGCCTGACCGTCGGAGCGATCATTTCCCTCGAGGCGGTCGTACAGGGATTTGTCGCCTCGTTCACGGGGATGGCGAACGGCACGCAAGCCGAGATTTTGATCCGCCAGGCGGACATCGCCGACACCACCTTGAGCGTGATCGACGAGCGTGTGGTGGATTCCATTGCGGCCCTGCCCCAGGTGCATAGTGCCAATGGGGTGATGTTCACGGGCTTGATCCTGCCCGACTCGGGCGTGATCTTTTTGCTGCAAGGATATTCACCCAGCTCATTTGCCATTCGGCGTTTCAACATCGTCGAAGGGGAAATGCTCACCAGCAACCGCCAGATTCTGCTGGGACGGTTGATGGCTGATACGCTCAAAAAAGAAGTAGGTGATGTGGTGGAATTGAGCGGGACGCGCTTCAAGGTGGTGGGCATTTACGAGACCAACATCGGCTGGGAGCAGACGGGCGGCGTGGTGACGCTGCGCGACGCGCAGAACTTCATCGGGCGGCCGCGGCAGGTGAGTATGATCGCGGTCAAGGTCAAGGATCCCGATCAGGCTCAGGCATTGGTCGAGCGGATCAATGCAAAGTATCCAGGTGTGTACGCCGCTTTGTCGTCCGACTTTGCCGAGCAGATGCCCGACATCCAAAGTTCCAATGCCATGCTGGATGGGATTTCGTTCATCGCCCTCATCGCGGGCGGGCTGGGTGTGCTGAACACGATGTTGATGTCAGTGTATGAGCGCACGCGCGAGATCGGTGTGCTCCGCGCGTTGGGCTGGCGGCGGACGTCGGTGCTGGGAATGATCCTGCGTGAAGCGGTGTTGTTGGGCGTGTTGGGCGGCGTGGCGGGAATCGTCCTGTCGCTTGTGATGGTCGAGTTGATGCAGCAGAGCGCCGCATTTTCCTCCTGGGTCACCCCGGTGTGGAGGCCAGAAATTTTTGCGCGAGCGATTTTGCTTTCTGTCTTTCTGGGCGTAATCGGCGGGTTGTACCCCGCCTATCGCGCCACGCGTCTCAGCCCCGTGGAGGCGTTGAGGTATGAATAAGTTTGACGAAGGATGTTGCCATGAAAACCTACCCTAAATTTCTCTTTGCCCTCGTGATTGCCAGCCTGCTGTTGGTCTCGTGTGGTTCTGGCCTGGAGGCCACCCCCACTCCCGTGGCCGATGATGCGGCGAACTCCGATGTCCTTATCACCGCAACAGGTGTGGCGGTTCCAGAAAAATGGGCGGCATTGAGTCCGCACATCCCTGGGGCGGTGGACGAGGTGCTCGTCAAGGAGGGCGAACGCGTGAGCGCGGGACAGGCCCTCGTGCGACTCGATGGTCAAGCCGCGGCGGAACTGCAACTGAATGCGGCACAACAAGCCTACGATACCATCCTCCGCAACGAAGACGGCGAGCGCGCCCGCCTGTGGCTGGCGTACATGGACACGCAAAAAGTCCGCGAAACCGCGCAGAAAAAATGGAACGACATCAACGTGAACGATATCGAGAACCGCATCGAAGATCGCCAGAAGGATGTCGAGGATCGACAGGCGGATCTGGCACAGGCGCAGGAAACTTTCGACAACTACAAGAGTCTTGGGAAGGATGATTCGAAATATAAGAACGCCAGGCGCGAGTTGGACGACGCACAGGCCGAATACGATGAGGCCGTGAAAAGGCTTGAGGCCACCATGCGTGAGCGTGACGTTCCCCACGCCAACCTGGACGCCGCCCTGGCTGCCGAGGCCGAAGCCAAATACCAGTACGAACGCACGCTGGATGGCGCCCACGCTGACCAGCTTGCGCTGGCCAAGTCACGGCTCGATGCGGCGCAGGAGGCTTTCGACGCCTACGTGGTCACTGCTCCTTTCGAGGGCGTGGTCTGCAATTTGAACGTGCGGGTCGGCGAATGGGTCATGCCGGGCATGCCCATCTTGCAACTGGGTGACCTCGCCAGTCTGCGCGTCGAAACCACCGACTTGAGCGAGATCGACGCGGCGCGCGTCCACGCGGATGACGTGGTCTCGGTCACCTTCGACGCGCTGCCCGATGTAGTGGTCAAGGGCAAGGTGTTGTGGGTGGCGAATAAATCTGCCGAAGGTTCGGGCGTGAACTACACCGCGGTCGTTGGGCTGGATTCCGTCCCCGGCGGCCTGCGCTGGGGCATGACCGCTTTTGTCGATATCGAGGTGAGTCCATGAACGCCAATCTGATGATCGAAACCCGCGACCTGACGCGCGTCTACGGCGACGGGGAGGAGATCCGCGCGCTGGATGGCGTCACCATGTCCATCGAGGCGGGGGAGTTCGTGGCCGTCATGGGACCGAGCGGAAGCGGCAAGAGCACCCTGTTGCATGTGCTGGGCACGCTCGATGCACCCACCAGCGGCAAGGTCTTCGTCAATGAACAGGACTTATCCACTCTGCGCGACGTGGATCGCTTCCGCGCCCGCACCGTCGGCTTCATGTTCCAACTGCACAACCTGCTGCCCACACTGACCGCCCGCGAAAATGTGGAAATCCCGATGGTGGGATTCCTCGACGCAGGGGCGCGTCGCAAACGCGCAGAGGAACTGCTCACTCTGGTCGGACTGGCGGGGCGGCTCGGACATCTCCCGGGGCAACTCTCGGGCGGACAGCGTCAGCGTGTTGCTGTAGCACGCGCCCTCGCCAACCGTCCACCGCTCATTCTGGCCGACGAGCCGACTGGAAGTTTGGACACGAATGCCGGTCAGGAATTGATGAAATTGCTCAAAGAGTTGAACCAAACCCAGGGCGTCACCTTCGTCATCGTCACCCACGATCCGAGCGTCGCGCGCCAAACTCGCCGTGTGCTGGT
Organism: Chloroflexota bacterium; assembly: GCA_016191845.1. Classification (GTDB taxonomy): domain Bacteria; phylum Chloroflexota; class Anaerolineae; order Anaerolineales; family Villigracilaceae; genus JACPVF01. The sequence goes on along the minus strand of JACPVF010000015.1, from coordinate 185,800 downwards.
GATGGCTGATGGGAAAATCGTCCGCGAAGACCGCATCGGTTCGCCGTTGGAAGAAGATCTCAAGATGTGGCGTCACTCCGTCTTGGGACAACAGATCGTCTCGGGCAACCACGATGACCTGCATGCCCTCGGCATTTCCGATCATCAGGTGGATGACGTGAAGGTCGTGCTGGATTTGGCGAATTCAGAATAGAGGAGTGCGACATGAAAGAACAGAACAACCAAACTACGATCGAGACCTATACCGCCTCGCATTGGATTCGATTAATCCTGGTTTACCTGCTCATTCCGCTAATTCTTTTAGGCTTCGGCTGGGATCTTGGCTGGTGGCAGGTGTGGGTCTTTGCGGTGCTGATCCTCCTCGCCGGCGTTGGTGGACGCATGGTGGCGGAATGGCGTCATCCAGGGTTATTGATGGAGCGCCTCAAATTCGACACGGCGGAAGGTGTAAAGCCCTGGGACAAAATCCTTTCCCCGTTGATGTCGATCAGCATCTCTTTTCCGCTGGTCATCGTGGCTGGATTGGATCATCACTATAGCTGGTCGCCCACCTTCCCGCTGTGGAGCAACATTCTTGGCTTCCTCCTCATCGCGTTCGGATATACCTTCGCCGTGTGGGCGCTGGTGGAAAACCGCTTTTTCTCGAGCGTGGTACGCATCCAGGCGGATCGCGGCCATGTGGTCTGTGACACAGGACCGTATCGCATTGTCCGCCACCCGGGCTACGCTGGCAATATCCTGCCGCTCATCGGCATCGTCCTCGCATTCAGTTCAGTTTGGACTTTGATTCCTGCGTTTGTAGCGTTCATCATCACCTTGATCCGAACCGCCCTCGAAGACCGCACGCTGCAAGAGGAACTGTCGGGCTATCGCGAGTACGCGCGGCGCGTGCGCTATCGGTTATTCCCCGGAATCTATTGATGGCCACCTGGAGTCCAAATGAAGATCACCAACGCGCATAACCTGATCGCCTATCGCCGCTGGGCGCCGATCTACGACGCCACTGTCAATCATCTCTTCGCGCCGGGACGTAGGCGCGCCCTCGAAGTGTTGTCCCTGCAAGCAGGTGAAAACGTGTTGATCGTAGGCGTGGGAACAGGGGCGGACCTCCCCTACCTCCCGTCAGGCGCGAAAGCCACCGGTGTTGACCTCAGCCCCGACATGCTGGCCAAAGCTCGCCTCAAACTGGACCTCTGCCCGGCTTCCGTTACCTTGATTGAGGCCGACGCACAGGAGTTGCTTGCACCAGAAAATTCCTTTGACGCCGCCATCCTGAACCTCATCCTGAGCGTTGTTCCCGATGGGCGCGCCTGTCTGCGGTCAGCATTGCGCGCCGTCAAGCCGGGCGGGCAGCTGGTGGTCTTCGACAAGTTCCAAGCGGAGAACGAGAAGATTACGCCCATGCGCCGCTTTATGAACTCTTTCAGCACTCGCCTGGGCACCGACATCACGCGGCGGTTCAGCGACATATTGGTCGGCTGTCCATGCAAGGTCGTTTACGATGAACCCAGTCTACTTGGAGGCATGTATCGAATCATCTTGCTGCAAAAAGATTGAGCAATGATATTTGAGTGAATCGTTCAAATGGCAGGAGGGTTCTTCGCTTATTTCGTCCTGGTCATCGTGCTCGGCTGTATAACCTGCATATGGATGAGCAACGATATGGGGATCTGCATCTCACACAAAAATTCCTCGCCGTTGCCAGTCTTGTTGCTGAAGTTTCTGCCAAGAAGGGGAGTTTTGTGAGGAAGCAAAGTATCCTTCGAATTTAAGATGGATTCTTCATGTGATTTGATCTTCGAAGGCTTTGCGGGCATGTTCCTATATCACTGTCATAGTCTTGAACATGAAGATGGCGGCATGATGAGGAATTATGAAGTGCAAACGTAGCATTTGATAAAAGCAACAAGATAAAACAATCTACATAAAAAAACAATGGCAAGTTCTTAGTCTCGCCACTGTTTTGCCGCCTGTCTTTGTTCTACTTCTGCTTCAATAACCTTGCAGAATTTCCCATGATGCCGATGTCGGGCAGGGACTGTGCCGCGGCGGCGAGAACGGGCGGCAGGATGCCGAAGGCCGCGAGCGTCAGTCCGATAACGTTGTAGGCGGTGGTAAAGAGAAGATTGGCCTTGACGATGCGCATGGTGCGCTGGGCAATGCGCAGTGCGTCGGGGACGAGGTTCCAATCTTCGCGCATAAGGGCAATGTGCGCCGCTTCGATGGCGACATCCGTGCCGGCCGCGCCCATGGCGATGCCGATGTCGGCTTGGGCGAGGGCGGGCGCGTCGTTGACTCCATCGCCGATCATGACCACGACGTGTCCCTTGGCTTGATATTCCTTGACGATGTTGATCTTGTTTTCGGGGAGCAGATTGGCGCGATAAGCGACACCCAATTTTTCGGCCAGCGCCGAAGCGGTGCGTTCGTTGTCACCTGTGAGCAGTTCGATGTGACGGATACCCAGCGCACGCACTTCCTTCAACGCGGCAGGGACTTCTGCACGCAAGGTGTCGGCGGCGGCGAAAATGCCCACGAGTTCGTTGTTGCTTTCCAGGAAGAGAAGGGTCTTGCCTTGGGATTCGAGTTCGGCGGTGATGGGCAATTTCTCAGCAGCGGGAATCATGCGGCGATTGCCCACCGCGATGCGACGCAAGTCGATCACGGCGCGGATGCCCTGCCCGGGCACGGACTCAAATTCCTGCGGCTCGCTCAGGGACGCGTTCTCGTCGCGTGCGAGTTGGCGGACAGCTTCCGCAAGCGGATGTTCGGAGTAGCGCTCGGCAGAGGCGGCGACGGAGAGGATCTCATTGCGGGAAAGTCCGTTCAGCGAAATCACATCCGTCACCTGCGGTTGGCCGAGGGTGAGTGTGCCGGTCTTGTCCACGAGCAGAACGTCAGCGCGGGCGAGCAGTTCGAGATATTTGCCGCCTTTGATGAGTAGTCCGCGTTTGGCGCTGGCGCCGACCGAGGCAAGCATCGCGACTGGCGTGGCTAAGGCGAAAGAGCACGAACAAGCGACGAGCAATACTGCTGCGGTTGATAATGGATTACGCGTGACGAGGAAGGTCAACGCGGCGATGGCGGCGACTACGGGCAGATACCACGCGCTGAACTTGTCGGCGATGCGTTGGACGTCCGCGCGGTGCGCTTCGGCTTCTTCCACCATCTTAACCACGCGCCCGAAGGTGGTGTCCACGCCGACGCGTTCGGTGCGGACGCGCAAGCTGCCGAGTTTGGCGATTGTCGCGGCGTAAACGTGTGTCCCGCGTGCGGCTTCGACGGGCATGGATTCGCCCGTGATGGCGGCCTGGTCCACGGTGGCCTGGCCGCTGACGACTTCGCCATCCACGGGAATCTTTTCGCCGGGGCGGACGACCACGATGTCGCCGACCTTCACTTGCGTTATGGGGAGCTCTATCTCCAATCCTATTTGTTCGACGCGGGCGGTTTGCGGGGCGAGGGAGGTGAGTTCCTTCACGGCGCGGCGCGCGCTTTCGGTGGTGAAGTTCTCCACGTAGTCACCGATGCGCATGAAGATGACCACCAACGCGGCGGTGACCCATTGTCCGACCACGAGCGCGGCGATGACGCCAAGAGTCATTAATGTATGCGAGATGACCTGACGCTTGAGCGTGGCGCGGATGACGTTCATGAAGACGGGATAGCCGCCCGCCAGCACGACCACAAGTCCGAGCAGGAAGGGCACGCGTTCGTTCAGGAAGTCGAACCAGCCGAGGACTTCGCCAAAGATGACGACACTGAGGATGATGGCGAAGACGCTGACGAGCAGGAGAGTCAGTCGGCGGTTGAAATCGTCGATGGAAACAGGAGCAGGCCGGGGTGAGTCCGAAGCGGGCACGTCATATCCCGCGCCTTGTACGGCGGTGCGGATGGTGGGTAGATCCACCTTTGCGGGGTCAAGTTTCACGATCGCTTTTTCGGTGGCGAGGAAAACGTTCACCGATTGCACGCCGGGGATTTTTTCGATGGCGTGTTGGACGTGCTGGGTGCATTCGGCGCAGTCCATGCCGGAGATGGGAATTTCGAGGGTTTGGTTAGCCATGTTTTTTTCAGGATGATCGTTTAACAGTAAGTGTGCAGATTATCACGGACATTCCATATTTTGACAATCTATCGGATGAAATATCCTGCCAGCATTCCGCCGAGGATCGGCCAGGTGGTGTTGACCTTGAAACGAATCAGCAAAACGGCTGACACTACAAAGATGAGCATGGGGTTGCTGATGGCGATAAAGCTATGGAAAGGAAGAAAAATTCCAATGTTCGTGGCGGGCAGCCACCTGCGTTCAAATCGTGAAGCCATTTCTGGTTTGTACGTGTTCCGGGCACTTGCGAGGATTATAACAAGAACGTCATTAAAAACAAATCATTGATGGGTTGGCGGTAACTCATCACTTTTCAAGAACATCTCTACATGGGTCAATCCAGCAATTTAAAAAGCGAACTACTAGGCGCGGTTATCGGCATCCATTGGTTTAACTCTCTTCCACAACGCAAGAACAAAAAGTAAGGCGCTGGATATTTCCAGAAAGCGACCGGCCAAACTAAACCATCCCACACTGATGAAGGGGTGAATCGCGACCATCACAATCCCCATATTTAACAACACCAGCACACCCCACACTAAATTAACATTTCCACGTGGCTGATCAGACCTGAAGCGTGGAACGATCCAAAAGGCAATACCCATTGCCAATTGAATGAGCCAGCCCACCAGCAGGAATTCCATATGAAGAGGAAAGAGATACCAAACAGGAGCATAGAACGGAATTCCCTTTTGGGCGAGAAGCAACGCACCGATGAGAAATCCCAGCAGAAGATAGATCATGGAGGCGCGCACAAACCAAACACTTAACCGCGGCATTTACTTTTCCTTGACGCGTCCCCAACTATTGACCACAAACAGCGACCCCGCCAAAAATTGAATGATTGCTGAGAGTACCAACATCCATCCACTGATCGGATTGGCTTGTGTCGATTGCATTGGTTCGGCAATGGCTCGCAATAGCAACCCGATGTTGAGCAAGGCATACGTCCACCAGCCAAGCGTTTCACTGCCGCGCGGTTTCTCAACTGAAAACTTTGGAAACATCCAGAAGACCACGCCGAAGATCAACTGCGTCAACCAGCCGAAGACAAGCAGATGAATATAAACGGGAAATAAGCCATTCGTCAGACCTGATGCCAGCAGTATGCCAAATATCAGCGCGAGGGCTAAACAGACCATCGCAGTTTTGATAAATGTACGGGCAAGCAATGGCATAGTTATTTCCTAGATATGCTTTGGCGAACAGAATAGGCAGTCATTTGCAACCTGTCATAAATCTTCCTAAAGCGATCTTGGGGTCTATACTTTTTCGGTCGATAATTGCTCAATCAACTTCTGAAGTTCGGGCAGGGTGTGACGAAGTTCTTCCTTATGGATGGAAGATAGTTGCTCAAGAATCGCCAGCCCTTGCGTAGAAAGCGTTACATAGACCTGCCGCCGGTCGGTGCGCGACGGTTCGCGCTTAAGGAGTCCCTGAGCCACTAACCGGTCTGCCAGACCAACAGCACTATGGTGACGGATTTGCATCCGTTCAGCCAGCTCCTTGATAGTGATTTTGTCACGACCAGGAAAACCCTTGATCGATAACAACGCCTGATGTTGTTGAGGCGTCAGTCCCACTGATTGCGCCGCCTCCTCACTGAAGTGCAGAAACTGCCTCAAAGAGTAACGGAAAGCCGCCAAAATTTCATATTCTGTTTTGGTGATCCGCATCATTGCACATCCTCATTCCAATTTTAAAATAATCATACCATTGAATTATATCGTAATACGATATATAATTTACACTCAACTTATTTTAGGAGCAGAAAATGGTAGAGAGAAGCAGCCTGGATTACAGGCACGTGAACGTCAACCCTTCTGGAGAATTCCGCATCTTATTGGTTTCCCTGCTGGCGGCGATTATAGGGATTTTGGCTGGTTTTGTTGCCTATGGTTTGTATTCGTTAATCTCATTCATAACAAATCTGGTTTTCTTTCAACGATTCAGCCTTGCCCTTCCAAGCCTGAAAGATAACCCATTGGGTGCATGGATCATCATAGTACCAGTTATTGGGGGACTGATCGTAGGTGTGATGGCAAAGTATGGATCATCCAAGATCAAGGGACATGGGATTCCCGAGGCGATGGAGGCAGTACTGACCAATCGCAGCCGCATTCAACCGCGTGTGGCGATCCTCAAGCCGCTTTCGGCAGCCATAGCCATCGGCACGGGCGGTCCGTTTGGTGCGGAGGGACCGATCATCCAAACCGGAGGCGCGCTGGGCTCGTTGATCGGTCAACTGATCCATACCACCGCCTCAGAGCGCAAGGTTTTACTGGCTTGCGGCGCTGCTGCGGGTATGGCGGCAACTTTTAGCACGCCTATTGCGGCGGTCATTCTTGCCATCGAACTATTGTTGTTCGAATTTAAGTCACGATCATTCATACCTCTGGTCATTGCCAGTACACTGGCGACCACCATCCATCTCTGGCTCATGGGTACTGGTCCCATGTTCACCGTGGCGGTTGTGGATTTTGGCATCCCCACGGCCTTGCCTTATTACATCTTGCTTGGACTTCTGTGTGGCGCGGCAGCAGTTGGTTTCAGCAATTTGCTTTACTGGGTCGAGGATCAATTCGAACGTCTCCCATTTGACTCGATGTGGTATCCAGCGGTTGGGGCTCTTGGACTCGGAATCATTGGTTATTTTTTCCCGCGTGTTATTGGCGTAGGATACGACACCATTTCTGATATTTTGAATGCTCGACTGGCGTTGAATGTATTGCTTGCTATCATGATATTCAAGAGTCTGGCGCTGGTCATTTCACTCGGCTCTGGGACTTCGGGTGGGCTACTTGCCCCCATGTTCATGACAGGCGCGGCTTTAGGCGGGGCATTTGCTATGATCGTCAATCGGATCGTTCCTGGCGCGAATCTATCACCAGCCGCCTGCGCATTGGTTGGAATGGCGGCTGTGTTCGGTTCTGCGGCACGCGCCACATTCACGCTCATCATCTTCGCCTTTGAAATGACGCGCGACTATAACGCCATCCTGCCGCTGATGCTGGTCTGTGTCCTCGCGGATGGCGTCGCGATTCTTTTGATGCGCAACTCGATCATGACCGAGAAGCTGGCGCGACGCGGTTTGCACATTCACCTCGAATACGAGCCAGATGTTTTGCAGCAGACACGGGTTGATGAGGTTATGGATGTTGAGCCGAAATCGATTCCGCCCACCATGACTGTGAAGGAAGTTGCCGATCACGTTACTCGCGGCGAACCGGGCTACATCCGCCATCAGGCATTTCCAATCGTGAACGAGCAACAGTTAATCGGGATCGTCACATGGGGTGACATTGTCGAAGCTCTGACAGGAGACTTGAGTGCAGAGAAAACCGTGCTTGAAGCTGGTAATGATGAGCCGGTGGTTACCTATCCGGACGAATTGCTCTACGATGCTGTGGGCAAAATGCTTCGAAATGATGTGGGACGTTTGCCAGTGGTAGACCGCCATTCCCCTTCTATACTGGTAGGGTACCTGGGGCGTTCAGCTGTTATGGAAGCTCAGCTGGGGCGTCTGCACGAAGAACATGTCCGTGAAACAGGCTGGCTTCGATCAGGCGCTTTCCCAAAGCCGTCAAATATTTTAAGTAGCATGTTCTCTCGCACTCAAAAAAAGGGGGATAGTCCTGAAGAGGAGTAGTCCAATTCATGTTTATCTTTCTCTGATACATCAACCTGGATAGGGTGTGTACAAAACACCGCCGCGAGTTAAGTGAAAATTCGCCCGATTCGCGGCAAAAGGATTTGTGTTTACAAAAGGGGGATGAAATTTCATCTTTATATTGCTGAATAAAAAAACAGCTCAGTCCTTTTATGCACAGCAGGAACGCAGGTCATATTCAAAATCTTGCGGCGTTTCCTATATTAAAATAATTTATTTTTATAATAAAAATCATAAAAATAATGGTATGATTGCCCCATCACATTATAGGAAAGGATAAAACATGAAAACATACAAATATCTGATCATCGGCAGTGGCATGACCGCTGACGCCGCGGCGCGAGGGATTCGCGAACTTGACCCGAATGGCTCCATTGGCATGATTAGCACCGAGTCCGATATGCCCTACAGCCGCCCGCCTCTTTCCAAGGGAATGTGGAAGGGACGCCCGTTTGAAAAGATATGGCGCGGAACAGAGAAATTCAATATTGATTTTCATCTCGGACGAAAAGCGACCGAACTGGATACAACTGCCAAACGCGTCCGCGACGACAAAGGGGAAGAATACGCGTACGAGAAACTTTTAATCGCCACGGGCGGAACGCCAATCCATCTCCCGTTTGGGGAGGAGCATATTATTTATTACCGCACGCTTCAGGATTATCAACGCCTGCGCGCGCTGACAGAAAAGGGACAACGCTTTTTGGTTATCGGCGCGGGATTCATCGGCTCAGAGATGGCGGCGGCGTTGAACATGCAAGGCAAGCAGGTGACGATGGTCTTTCTTGAAAACTCCATCGGCGAAAATATTTACCCGCCTGAACTTTCGCAGTTCTTGAATGACGTGTATCGTAAGAAGGGCGTGGAACTTGTCCCTGCCGAGGGTGTGGCGAATATTGAAGAAACAGGGACCAGCCTCAAAGTCCAGACAAGAAGCGGGCGTGAGTTTGAAGTGGATGGCATTGTGGCAGGGCTGGGAGTCCGCCCGAATGTTGAGTTGGCGAAGTCTGCCAATCTAAAAGTTGAAAATGGAATCGTAGTGGATGAACATCTGCTGACATCCACGCCCGATGTGTACGCGGCGGGCGATGTGGCGATGTTCCCGCACGCGACGTTGGAAAAAATGCTTCGCGTGGAGCATGAAGACAATGCGTTGATGATGGGTAAACAAGCGGGGCGCAACATGGCGGGGGCGAACGAGACGTATACCCATACGCCGCAGTTTTATTCGGACTTGTTTGAGTTCGGTTATGAAGCGGTCGGCGAGTTGAGCACTAAGATGGAAATGGTGACGGACTGGCAGGAGCCTTTCCAAAAAGGCGCGGTGTATTATCTGGACGGCGGGCGCGTGCGCGGCGTGTTGCTATGGAACGTGTGGAAAAAAGTAAAAGACGCAACTGCGTTGATCGCGGAAGCGGGACCGTTCAAGGCGGAAGATTTGATCGGGAGAATCAAAGGGGAGTAACCATGATGAACGATTATAAAGCGATTGAAAAGAATGCTCCCGAATTATGGGAGTGGGCGGAATATTATTGACCGTGGTGTTATGTTGCGGCGGTTCGCCTGCAAGAAGTTGTATCTGAATACGAAGGACGAGTTCGATTAGTGGAAAAGGCTTTTCCGTTGGAAGTCTATGGTGGAGGTCCGCCTGACCGCGCGGAACTCGAATTGGAAATGTGGCTGGCGGCTCTTCAGGAACCAAAGGCGGTCTTCAAACCATTCGGCGACGACTGGCCCACGACCACGCTTCCCGCCTTCGAAGCGGCTTGGTGCGCCTTCCAACAAGGCGAAGCTATCGGGCGAGATTTTGACTTGCGGATTCGCCGCGCGTTCTTCGCCGAAGGTCGCAACATCGGCAAGCGCGAAGTGATGCTCGATCTCGCCCGCGAAGCTAATCTCGATATGGAGTATTTCACCCGTCTCTTCAACAGCGATCAACCCCACGTCGCCGTATTGGAAGAAGGCAAACTCGGCAAAGAAAAATTCGGCGTGCGCGGCACACCCACCGTCATGTTGAGCGATGGAACCAAACTCCGTCACAAAATGTCCTATCCAAACATTCAAAACGGGAAAATTATTTCAGTTGAAAAACTTCCCTGTTGCGGAGAAGGCTGTTATGAAGCCACGCGCGGGTTGTTTGAAAGCGCGCTGAAGAAATAAAGATTGCAGGATGTCGTGAAACGCTTCTTTCTGGACCTTGAACCTGCCTCTCCGTTTCGGCTTGATCTCACCGTTTGGGCGCTTCGCCGCCGCCCCGACAATATCGTTGACCGCTGGGACGGAAAAACCTATCGCCGTGTTCTCGTCAGCGAAAGCAATGAGCCGTTTGAAATCGCAGTGACTCAATCCGACTCGCAATTGCATGTTTTGGTTCATTCTCAAAAAGAAAATGAAGCGCTCAAGGACCAAGCTGCTTGCGCGCTGGAGCGTTTGCTCGGAATCAATGTGAAGTTGGACGGCTTTTATCGTCTGGCTCAGCACGACGACAAGTTAGGACCAGTCGTGGAAAAGTTTCGCGGGTTCAAACCGCCGCGCTTACATTCGCTCTTTGAAACGTTGGTCAATGCCATCGCCTGTCAGCAATTCACTTTGACGATGGGTATTCATCTGCTTAACAGTTTGGTGGAAAGATACGGACTGACATTCAAAAACGATGACGGCATCTTCCGCGCCTTCCCGCGTCCGCAAGAGTTGGCAAATGCTGACATCGAAGAATTGCGAAAAATGAAATTCAGTTACCAGAAGGTACGTTACATCACGGGAATTGCACAGTCCATCGTGCAAGGCGAACTCGACCTTGATGAAATCAACATGCTGGATGATACAAACGCCATTAAACGTTTGCGCGATCTGAAAGGAATCGGACGTTGGACGGCGGAATATTTTCTCCTGCGCGGCCTTGGGCGCGCACACATTTTTCCCGCTGACGATGTGGGCGCGCGTAACAACTTGCAGCGCTGGCTGGAACTGCCCGAAAAATTGAATTATGAAACAGTCTATCAAGCCTTAAGACCGTGGAAGGATTACGGTGGCTTGGTTTACTTTCACCTGCTGTTGAAGAGTTTGTCGGAGAAATCCGTGATCGTCCTTTGAAAGGAGTAGCCATGTTAAAAATCAAACGCGTGTACGAAAAAGCTGAATCCAGCGATGGGACGCGCTTCCTGGTTGAACGCTTGTGGCCCCGCGGAATGAAGAAAGAAGCGCTGAAAATGAAGGCGTGGCTGAAGGACGCGGCTCCCAGCGCCGACCTGCGGAATTGGTTCGCGCATGATCCGCTCAAGTGGAGCGAATTTCAAAAGCGCTATCAGGCTGAATTGAAGTCCAACCCCGAAGCATGGAATGCCATCCTGCAAGCCGCGGAACAAGGCGATGTGACGCTTCTCTACAGCGCACACGATACAGAGCATAACAACGCTCTTGTTCTAAAAAAGTTTTTAGAGAAAAAATTGTGAAGGCGAGGTGGTGCGTTCAATTCAATACCAAAATAGCCATCGATTGCTCTTTGCGCTTCCGCAAAGATGAGACCTAAAATACAGAGTAAGTTTGTCCACGTGATTATGATTCACAAAAATATAAACCAAAAGGAGACTCGAAATGAGTGACAGTGTAACTACAACCCTTGATGTACGCCAAATCCCCCCGCCTCAAAAACACCCCATCATTTTCCAGACGTTTGCAAGTCTGTCGGCTGGACAAAGTTTTATCTTACTTAACGACCACGACCCCAAGCCCCTTCATTATCAATTTATGCACGAACATGAAGGACAGTTCACTTGGGAATATCTCGAACAAGGACCCGAAATCTGGCGCGTGCAGATCGGACGCCCTGCTGCAGCCTAATTAAGAAAGTGCCAAAATGTCCCGAAGATGATTAATCCTTCGGGACATTTTTTGTGTTGCGAGGAATTGAAATAGCAAAGTTGTCGAACTCGTGTTTATCGTAATATGGAAAAATATCGGGTGAGGAACGACCTTCAACGTCGGTTTCATGCACTTATTTTCACGGGGAATAGGCCAGGAATTTTTCCCAAAAGTTTGGGAAGATCATCCCCCCGTTGCCATGTAAAATTGGGGTATGTCCTCCCGCAAACTTCTCCTGACCCGAATCGGCTGGCTCCTGATCGCCGGGTTGTCGCTGGCCTGTTATGCTTTCAGCCTGCCCGGCAAGGTGCAATTTTTTAACTGGCTGCTGGAGAGCGATGCAGGCTTTGGCCAATCGCTCAGCCGCCTGGGAATCAGCCCGGCCATCTACATTGGGTTTGAGATCGCGCAGGTGACGCTCTTTGCCTTGATTTACACCTTGGTGGGCGCGCTTATCTTCTGGCGTAAGTCGGGCGAGCCGCTGGCGGTGTACGTCTCGATCATGCTGGTCACCTTCGGCACGGTGACGTTTACGAACACCGTCCCCGATTTGCAGCAGTCGGCATCGTGGTTGTATGTCACAGCCCAAATCTTGCAATACGTGGGGACGGTGACCATCGGCTGGTTTGCGTATCTCTTCCCTGATGGACGCTTTACCCCGGCCTGGACACGCTATACCGCCGGGCTGTGGGCTCTCTGGCACGCCTGGATCGCTGTGGCGTATGCGATCCATTACCAGCCGCCAGCCTGGCTTTCGCCCATCGAAACCGGCCTGACGATTGGGTTTGTGGTCAGCTGGGTGGCGGCGCAGGCCATTCGCTACCGCAGCACCACAAATATGGTGCAAAAACAGCAGACCAAGTGGGTGATGATGGGTATCTCGGTCGCCGTGGTGGGCTGGCTGCTGGCCACCCTGCTCCTGCGCCCGGTCAGCGGGGATATTGTCCCGATCGAGATCCGCACTACCTTGCAGATTCTGTTTTTCCTGTGCATCCCGCTTTCGATTGCCTTTGCCATCTTCCGCTACCGCCTGTGGGATATCGACATCCTGGTCAACCGCACACTGGTGTATGCCACGCTCAGCTTGCTGGTGGTAGCGTTGTATGCCCTGATCGCCAGCGGACTGGGGTGGCTGTTCCGCAGCGAGGGCAACTTCTACATTTCCCTGCTGGCCACCGCCCTGATCGCCATCCTTTTCCAGCCGCTGCGCGAAAATTTGCAGGCCAACGTCAACCGCCTGCTGTACGGCGAGCGCGATGAGCCTGCCGTGGTGCTGGCGCGCCTGGGACAGCGGCTCGAATCCAGCCTGGCGCCCGAGGCCCTGCTCGCCACCGTGGTGGAAACTGCCGCCCAGGCGTTGAATGTCTCGTACGCATCCATTTTTTTGCAGGATGAAACGGATTCCCCCGCGGCTGAATATGGCCACAAACCCGCCTCCTTCTCGCCCCTCCACCTGCCCCTGACCTATCAATCTGAATCTGTCGGACAGCTTTACATTGCCCCCCGCGCCCCCGGCGAGGACTTTACCCCTGCCGACAAAAAATTGCTGGCGATGATCGCCCAGCAGGCTGGCGCAGCCGCCTATGCCGTGCGGCTGAACCGACAATTGCGTGTGGTCAATGCAGATTTGCAGCACTCGCGCGAGGCGCTGGTCAATGCCCGCGAGGAGGAACGCCGCCGCCTGCGCCGCGAACTGCACGATGGCCTGGGGCCAACCCTCGCCAGCCTGCTCCAGCGCGTGGACGCCCTGCGCCTGAACATTGCCAAAGACCCGCAAAAAGCCGGGCAAATGGCCGAAGAGCTAAAGAAACAGGTCAAAGGGACGGTGGCCGAGGTGCGCCGCATGGCCTATGAGCTTCGTCCGCCCGCCCTGGATGAGTTCGGGCTGGTGGATGCCCTGCGCGAGCAGTTGCGCCAGATCCAGCCTGAAGGCGGCCTGCGCATTTCATTGGAAGCCGCCAGCGAAATCCCCTCCCTGCCAGCCGCCGTGGAAGTGGCGGTATATCGCATTGCGCTGGAGGCCGTCACCAATGTAGCTCGCCATGCCCAGGCCCAGACCTGCACCGTTTCGATTGCTCACAGCGCGGGGCGGCTGATCCTGACCGTGCAGGATGATGGTCGTGGCCTGCCGGGCGACGCCAAGACCGGGGTGGGCATGATCTCGATGCGCGAACGCGCCGAGGAGTTGGGCGGCGAGCTGGAAGTCAAATCCAACCGCGGGCAGGGAACCATTCTCCAGACCCGTTTTCCGCTTGCAGGAGAGAACTGACATGACCATCCGCATTGTGATTGCAGACGATCATTTGTTTTACCGCGAGGGAGTCCGCGCCCTATTGAGCAGCGTGGATGAGATCGAGATTGTGGGCGAGGCGGGCAATGGCGAGGAGGCCGTACGCTTGACGGGTCAACTATATCCAGATGTGATCCTGATGGATTTGAAGATGCCCGGTATGAACGGCATCCAGGCCACGCATGAGATCGTGAAGTCCAATCCACAGGCGGGCATCCTGATCGTAACCATGTTCGATGATGATGACTCGGTCTTTGCGATGATGCGCGCCGGCGCACGCGGTTACATCCTCAAGGATGCCGACCAGGAAGAATTGCTGCGCGCCATCCAATCGGTCTTTCGCGGCGAGGCGATTTTTAGCCCGACCATTGCGCGGCGCATGGCAAATTACTTCGCCAACCCACCGAAACCAGCGCCTGTCCCCGCTGCCGCGCCGGGCGAAACCTTCCCCGACCTGACCGAACGCGAACTTGAGATCCTTGAACTGATCGCGCAGGGCCAGAATAATTCAGCGATCGCCAATCGGTTGTCGCTCAGTCTCAAGACGGTGCAGAATTACGTCTCGAACATTCTCAACAAGTTGCAGGCCGCGGATCGGGTGGAGGCCATGCTCCGGGCGCGCGAGGCAGGCTGGGGGAAGAAAGAAGCGTAAAGTCCCAAAGAAAAAAACGATCCCGATGGAGTTTCTCCATCGGGATTTTGATTCATCAACTGGCATGGATCTGCCGCCAGCGTCCGGCCAGGCTGAGGCCGAAGAATATCAGAGTCAGCAGCATGTAGGCAACCAGCTGGCCAAGGTTGGGTGTGGTCTGATGAGTTTGCAGGAAGTCGAACGGGACTACTCCGTTTGCGCCCATGAACAACCACGACAGGTAGATGACTTCAAACAGTCGCGAACTGTTGCTCCAGGTTCCCAACGCCATGGCCAGGGTGGGGATGAACAACGTCGCCACAAAAATGATCGGCAGGCGTTCGGCATGACCCTCCAGCAGCATACGGAGGGTCGCCCCGCTGACGGCCAGCATCGCCAGACTGACACCCGAGAGCCACGAGGCCATGAACTGGCGGCGGAACGGGCTGGAGGCGGAGTAGGTCAGCTTGTATGTATCGAAAAAGGTTTCGCGCATGCCCAGCGATGACCAGGCGATGACCGGCCAGATCAAGGCCAGTGCAAACGTAATGCCGCCTCCCCCAGGAGGGCCGCCCAGCCCGAGGAGTGAAACAAAAACCGCGATCAGATACCACCACCAGGGTTTGCCCAGCACCATCAGTTTAAATTCTGCCCGCAGCAGGCTAAAGAAGCGTGAGTTGTGTACGCGGCGGGTGATGGGGGTCAGGATCACCTTCCCGGCCAGGGCAAAAGCAGGTTCGGCTGGCTGGTTTTGCTTGCGATTGGGCAGCAGTGAGCGCAGCCAAATGCCGAGGGAGGAGGGTTTCCCCTCCGGGCTGGTGGCGCGCGCCGGGTCGAAGCGATCGAAGGGCAACGCCGCGGCCAGGTCGAGCAGGGCGGCGATCCCGAACCACATCAGGCGATCCATCAGGATATCGGCAGTCCAAGTGATGCCTGCGAAGTTGGCCACCTGCGGCACGACAGCAAAATCCGCACCGCCAAAGTTGATAAATCCGCGGTAATCGGGGGTGACCTGGTTCCCGACCGCCTGCATGGCGGACAGCACGTGCGTCACGCCCAGCGGGTCGGCCCACGGCACAATATCACCAATGTTGTAGCGGAACAGGCCGGGCAGGGCCACGTTATCCATCAGGATGTACCAGGCGATAACGTAAATGACATTCCCGGCGCTGCCGCTCAACAAGGGGATCGTTTCAAAAAACACGGCCAGGGCGGCAGTCAGGGCAATCAGCGGCAGGCCGATGGCCCAAATGGGCACTGAAAGCGCCAGCAGGTCAATTTGCGGTACTTCACCGCGCAGCCACTGCATAAAAACGGCCATCAGGTTGATGATTACCAGCATGGCAGCCATCACGGTCAGGTTGCTCAACCATTTGCCGAGCACATAGACTGGTTTGCTCATCGGCGTGGTGGCCAGGATCTGACCGACACGGGTGCGGCGGTCGCGCTCGATGGTGCTTTTAGTCAGGAAAAATCCCAGCAGGGGCATGAAAATGGCGAACAGGATGCCGTAGACGCTGCCGATCCAGGCCGAGTTGTAGACTCCGCGCCACGGGCCCAGTGCAAACATCAGGTTGGTGGCATCGGTGGGCGGCAGGAAGATGAAGCCGATCAGAATTGCCAGCCCGAGGGTTAGCAAAAAGCTGGAGCGGCGGGTGCGTTCCAAAAAATCGGCGCGCAGCATGTGGTAGATGATGTACGGTGTGTTCATTGCATTTTTCCGTTCGAGATGATCTTCAAATAGGCATCTTCAAAAGTCGGCGTCACGGAGCGAGCTTCGGGGTGCGGAGGTTGGTCTGCGATCACACGCATCTGGATGCCATCGGCGCGCCGCAGGGTGCCGCTCACCAGGTAGGCGTTCTTGACCGCCGCCAGCTCTGTGCTGGGGATCAGCCATTCCCACACCTTACCATCCACAGCCTGGAGCAGGCGTTCGGATGTGGTATCCATGACGAGCCGCCCGTGGTTGGCGATGACGATGCGCGTGGCGGTGGCTTCAATATCCGAGACGATATGGGTGGACAGGATCACAATCCGTTCCCCGGCCAGGTCTGCGATCAGGTTTCGGAAGCGGACCCGCTCCTCGGGGTCGAGCCCAACGGTGGGTTCATCGACGATGAGCAGTTGCGGGTCGTTGAGCAGAGCCTGGGCAATGCCGATGCGCTGCCTCATCCCACCTGAATAGCCGCCGAGCGGGCGCTTGCGCACTTCGGTCAGGTTGACGAGTTGCAGAAGTTCATCGATGCAGCGGCGCGCGGTCTGGGGGTCGAGCCCCTTGACGGCGGCCATGTATTCCAGGAATTCCTGGGCGGTCAGGTTGGGGTACACGCCGAAGGATTGCGGCAGATAGCCCAGCATGCGGCGCAGCGCATCGGGCTGGCGAGTGATATCCACGCCGTTCCACAACACGGTTCCTTCGGTGGGACGGGTAATGGTGGCCAGGATGTTCATCATGGTCGATTTGCCCGCGCCGTTGGGGCCGAGCAGACCCACGATCCCCGGGCCGAGGTCCAGGCTGAAGCCTCTCAGGCCCCACACCTTGCCGTGATATTGTTTGCTGACATCGCTAATATAAAGTTGCATTGGACAGGTCTCCTTTGATCGAATTTCCCCAGATGATACAGATCCGTTTTCCCATTGTCATGGGCATGCATTCCCTGAAAAGCCAGGAAATATTCCCATATTTTGATTAACTGTGCCGGGCATGTATTTGTATCAAGTCTGTTCGTAAGTGAATGGATCGTTGATTGGAATTCCTTATAACGAAAACGTCCCTACACTTAGGGGCGTTTATCCATTTCTTGACGGTTATTTTCTATTTGGCGGGTACAAAATTTTGCGGCCGAAATTTATGCCCGCATGCCTGACATATGCCACTCTGGACAGATCCGCTTGCGGTTGTGAATGATTTTTCCTTTCAACCCAGACCCTAAAAGTTTCTAAAACCTTTAGGGTCTGGCACTCACGGAATAAAATTTCGTGGCGGGAAAAGATCCGGCATCCACGTTCGCAGGGAATTCAATATCAACAGAAAAGGAATCGCCACAAGGAACGGAAGCAGCAATCCCATCAACCAGCGCACCGCGGCAGGGAGATGGCGCGTCCCATGTTGAGTCAGGCTGAGGATGGACGGGCTGAGAATCTGTCCATAGATGAAAACAGTCGGCGCGGCGAGAAACAGGAAGGCGATGGGATTCGCAAACATTTGAGTGTAAATCCTTTCGCTGAACAAACCATACGCCCCCACCAGCATAAACGCTTCGAGCCGCGAGTAGCGGAAACGCGAAAGCAAAAAATGCCAGCCGAGGATCAAGCCGCTAAACGCAAAAACGTTGAGCGCCCAGAACTGTCCGATGCGGGCGAGAAACAACGGGAGTTGAAACCCCTCCGTCAGGTGATTGAAGAACGCGGCGAAGATTTCTTCGAGTAAGACCATCCCATATCCCAGCAGGACGAATTTCAGCATTGGGCTGGCTTTCCAATTTTGCAGCGCCGCCTCGACGCGCTTGCGCTGAATCCACAGCGGCAGACCGATCAGCAAAAGCCAGACGTACATGTAAAGGAACGGCACAACAAATTCCAGCGCGGACAAGTACCACGCCCAAAACAAAAGACTGACGCCGAGCCAGATTACCATCCCAATTAAAAAGGCGCGGCTGAGGAACGATTCTTTCGCAGAGTGAGGCTGGGTCACTGTGACTTGAGCCGCATCCTGCACTGACGATTGATTCATGCCAACTCCTGATGTTTACGATTCCATAGCTTGAACAGACTCACCCCAAAGAGGATGAATCCAAGCGGGGTGGTGATGAGATACAAAATCCAGTTGGTTTGCCAGCGCAATTCAAGCGATAGGGCGAGGGCATAGACTGCGACGTTCGCAATGGGCAACGCGAACAGACTCAGCAATTTCCATATCGAGACGCGCCCGCGGAAGTGTTCAAGCAATGAACCGTTTGTTTCCTGTTGCTGGTTGCGCCGCAGACCGAAGTATGCCAGCGCCAATAAAATCGGAAGAACGATGAGCGCAAACGGCACAGCGGGAACGGCAATGAAAAGGAAGTAGAGCACGAACGCGGCAGCGACAAGAATAGTCGTCCAGCGATTGGGCGTGAACGGTTCGGACGCGCTCCAACTTGCAAGCCAGTAAGCAACGACGACAAGCAGAGTCGTGACAAAGGCAAAGGTCGCGTATTGACTCAGGGAGGAGATTCCGCCGTCGGGTTCCACCCACATCGAAATCGCCCAAAAGCCAGAACAAAGTCCAATCACGCCGACCAGTTTCAAGGTCGAGAAAGAGACGGGTGCGTGCAATGATTTCTGCACCGCGTACCATCCAATCCACACCGTGATGAGCGCGTGCCACGCGAGTCCTGTAAATGAAATCGAGAGCGGCAGCATTTCGTAGGTCGTCTGGACGACGACGCCTTCCGCCAGCCAGCCGAAGACCGCGCCCGCGAGAAACAACGCCCAGAGATTTTTGACTCTGAAATACGTGACGACGGTGAGGAAGATGAACGCTATCAACGAGTAGGCTATCCATGCAGCCAGCCAGTTGCCGAGGGAATCATCGGGACGAATGCGCGCCCAAAAAAGATGCTCGGAAAAATAAACGAAGATGTAACCGGTGGAGAGAACGAGTAAGAGGTTTTTGAGGGTTCGCATGAAATCTACATTCCTGCGGCTGGAGCGCGAGTTTTCTTCAAGGTGTGGTTGTGATTTCAGGATAGGCATCCGAAGTCCCCTTTAGCAAGGGTTGATCCAAATGCTTAAGATGTTGATCGAAAAAAGCAAGCACGTACGTGGAAATGATATGCGTGATTCGAGCCGGTTTTGTTTTCTCTGAATACAAGGTGACTCCTTCCCCGCCAAAGGAGATGTAGGGCGCGAGGAACATCGCATCCGTTTGGAAGGATTGGTGGGTGGTTCCGGCGATGTGTCTGAAATAATAAGGCGTGGTCTGGCGCAAATAAGCAACAGCCAGATCAGTGCGTTGACGAATGTCAGCCAACTCCTGCGCTGTCGCATCCATGTTTTCAGCCGTCATGTGCAAGACGGGCTGCGACAGCGGGAGAGAATCTTCCGGGATAGCCAGGAAGAGATCGCTATCCAGCACAGCCACGGCATCAATCCGTTTATCCAACTGCGCCAGCCGTACCGAGGATGCCCCGCCAAACGAGTGACCGAACACACCCACGTGTTTCAGATCAAGCACGCCCGCCAGAATTTGGTTTTCCTGATTCACAATTTCCAACTGATCGAGCGTAAACATCATATCTTTTGCCCGATCATCTTTCAGCAGGTTCGTCATCTCTTGCATTCCTGCCTCGCCCTTTTGCATGGCTGTCTGGCACTTTGCGCTCTGGGCGCACCATTCCGCCCGTTGACTGCTGGATAGAACCCGTCCGTCCGGCAGGGGGATCGCGGGTGTGTCAAAAGGCTCCGGCACAGCCACGACAACGTAGCCCATACTGCTGACCTGTTCAAGCAGGGCAGTGTAAAACACGGGCTGCTCTCCTCCACCCGGTGAGAATAACAGCACTGGAAATTCTCCGGCAGTATGATCGGCGGGAGCATCCACATACGCGTGGGCGTGGATGTGATCGAGCGCCCCCGCGGAATCTTCGGTCAGCATGGCACTGGAATAGGCTTTTGCAAGCACAGCGTCAGCGTATGGACCGGGAGTGGCATGGGCATCCGGCAGCGCTGGATAAAAAATGGTCACGACCAATTCGCGCGGGGTGTTTGCATCAGGCAAGGCTGCGCGGTTATTGTCCACCATGTACGCCGTTGTCCTGCCAACCTGAAAGGGACCGGTCAGTTCGGGGAGCGTCAACTCTTTGGTGATGTGAAGCGCCATTTTATCGGGGGCAGAGGACAATCTCGGAAGCAAGATGGCGGCGACAACCATCGATACCAAAATGATCCCAAGGGCAATGCCCCATTTTTTATTTCGATTGGAAAGGATTTTCATCAGTTGTTCCTTGTTAACAGCAATGTGTGGCGTCGGCTCAGTAAAATTTATTTCATCCATTACCAGCCGCGGGCTTTGGCTTCTGCGATTAGAGTTTGGAAGGCGGGCTTATCTTTGCCATCGTAAGTGCGCGACCCCAGCGAAACAAGAAACTCGGCAAAAGCATGATAAATGGTCGGCTTCTCCATATAGTGACAATACAGGCGAAAACACAAAAAAGTTGCACCTCAAGCGCGCAACTTTTTCAAACATCTAACTACCGAGGCACGGAGCAAAGAATCTAAACTCCGTGACTTCGTGGTTTATGTTCTTCAGATTTGCGCGGCACGACCGTATTCATGCGGATGCGCAGCGCACCAAGGCCGATCGCTCCAAAGAACGACGCGATGACCTGCGATAATACGAAGATGGGATCGCGTCCAACCAAAAGCAAGTTGATGTGGATGATGCCGAACAGTGCCGCAGAGGTCAAGACTGCTTTCATGACACCTTGCGGTCTGAATGCACGTAACAGCACGCCGCGAAAGATCGCTTCTTCCTGAAAGCCAATCAACAAGGTGACAATGATCAGGACAACGATCCTTGCAGGCGAGGGAAGCTGCGGTTGAAAAAAGAGGGTGGGTCCGATCAACAGCACCAGAGGCACGATCAAAAGGCTAAAATTCTCTCACTGGGATGGTGCGTTGAAGCCTGCGTCCGTCGCCAAGGAGCAAAGCACACCTGGTGTTGATGATCCTCGTACCCTAAAAGAAAGAATATATTTGTCCAAAAGGGTGTACAGGAAGAACATGCGCCTGTATGTTCTTCCTGGTCTTATTATTGTGGTTTGTATGCCGTGATCTTCGCGCTGTAAACAGCTTTGTACACTTCATCTCGTGAACTGGACTTGAACTCTGCCGTATCCTTCATTTCATTGAGAGCAGAGTCCATAGCTGTTTTTCGAAGGAACAGGTGACATTTGTTACATTCATAATCCTGAATATATTTACTATAATATATTCAGGATTATGAATATGAAAAAGCCATCCATCCCCAATCTTTCCGAAAAAATAGCCATACCACTTGCTGCAGTCAATTCTCCTCAGCGAATTGCCATCCTGCTGGCGATTGGCAAAGGCGAAGCCTGTGTCTGTCACCTTGAAACTGCTCTCGGCTGGCGGCAGGCATACATCTCCCAGCATCTGATGGCGCTCCGCAAGGCGGACATTTTGCAGGATCGTCGTGAAGGGCGCTATGTGTATTACAGACTAAAAAACGCCTCATACTTGGACCTGATCACTGCATCCGCCACCCTGAGCGGCCTCTCCGCTGAAACTATTTCAGCCGTTATCAACACACAGGTCTACCCATCCTGCGAATGCCCACATTGTGTTCCGGCAGTAATTCCAGTCAGTTCATTGACCGTGAAACCCTCATCATAAAAGAAGCGACTCCCACATGAACGTTTTGTCTTTCCTCTCTGACTTGTTATACAGTGGCTTGGGCAATCTTGCCTCCTACCTTGCCGCGCACGTTTTACTTTGCCTGTTGCCTGCCTTTTATATCGCAGGCGCCATGACTGCTCTCATCCCAAAAGAAACCGTCACAAGGTTTCTGGGACGTAACACACCAAAATACATTTCCTATCCTGCTGCCGCTTTAGCTGGTTCGTTGCTTGCCGTTTGTTCCTGTACCATCGTGCCACTTTTTGCCGGCATCTATAAAAAGGGCGCAGGGTTGGGTCCAGCTATTACGTTCCTATTCTTTGCCCCTGCCGCCAATATCCTTGCCTTGATCTACACCGGCGGAATCATTGGAGTCGACCTGGCATTCGCCCGTTTCCTCCTTTCTTTAGCATTTGGTATTGGCATTGGCATCATCATGGCTCTCATCTTCCGGCACGGGGATATGGAACATGACAAAGCCACTGACACCATGTTCGCCGCCCAGGGGAAGATGCGGAGAGTCGCGCTGGTATTCCTGCTGGTGTTGATCTCCCTGCTGCTTTCCGGCACACTTAAAGTTGGTCTGCTGACGAATACCTATGCCACCCTGACCGTCCCGATCTCGGGTATGGACAAGGTGCAGGATTTTCTCTACAACCTTATCCCCTATGATGCGGCGAAAGGGGAGGAAGGCGTCACAGCACAAGGAGCCATCCTGATCGGCTTGCTTATCCTGATCGGCATTACATCGTGGTTGGGCATGGAGAATATTTTTGATGGGTTCAACAAATGGACCTGGATCTCACTCAGCCTTGTCGCCCTTACCCTGCTTGTTGCCGCCGTCGGCATGTCTCCCCATGCAGGCGGGTTGGATATCCTGATCAATGGAAAATTCTTCGGGGTGTTGATCGCACTGGGCATTTCCGGCTGGATCATCAAAACAAAACTCACTGAAGATGAAAACCGTGACTTCCTGTGGGAGTCGTGGAAGTTCGTCAAACAGATTTTCCCTCTGCTGGTTGTGGGTGTATTTGCAGTGGGGGTCATACGGGCATTGATCCAACCTGCATGGATCGAAACCCTGACAGGGGAGAATACCCTGCTTGGTAACCTGGCAGGCGTGATCTTCGGCGTATTCATGTACTTCCCCACGCTTGTAGAAGTTCCCATTGCACAGATGTTCCTCAGCCTTGGCATGCACCGTGGACCGCTGCTGGCATATTTGATGGCAGACCCTGAACTCAGCTTGCAGAGCATCCTGATCATCTCGACCATCATCGGGCGCACCAAATCCTGGACGTACGTTGCCTGGGTTGCCTTGTTCAGTACCCTGGCTGGGTTGATCTACGGTTCCTGGATCGACGGGGCAAGTGTTGTCCTAGTCGTTCTTTACCTCGTCATTTTCCTGGCGCTGCTCTCTGGGCTATTGTGGTTCGTCAATCGCCGCAATGCCCAGAAATTGGCGCCGGTTCACTAATTCGATTTCAAAAGGAGTTCGTTATGCTTACCATCAAAGTTCTGGGTTCCGGCTGTGCAAATTGCAAACGCCTGGAACAGATCGCGCGCAAGGTCATTGCAGACATGAACGTCGAGGCGGAAGTTGTCAAGGCGACCGATTACAACGACATCACCGCCTACAATATCCTCTCCACACCTGGTCTGGTCATCAATGAAAAGGTCGTATCCTACGGCAGGATCCCAACGCCGGCTGAGGTGACCACCTGGGTTGCCGACGCGCTGCAAACCGCATAACCATGCTCACCGTTACCCTGTACGGCACGCCTGCCTGTCGCCGCTATCAGAAATTTTTGCAGCAGCGGAAAGACTTGGGATTGCGATTCACACGGAGGAAATTGGAGATGTTGAACAACTCTCCAAAATCAATCCATTGAATCTGCCGCGCCTTTACATAGCGGGAGACCTGGTCGCTTCGCAGAATCCGCCGAAGGCGCAGATGATTGAGAACATGTTGAAGAAAACGTTAACCGCCTGATATACCGGCAATTCCTGCCGATCACAGATGGCAGAGGCGATTGTCAACACCAGATTGGGCGAGAACTGGCAGGCAGTCAGCGCCGGCACAAAACCGGCTGGATACATTCATCCCAAGGCGCTGGCAGCGTTATCTGAGATCGGCATTCAACATACTGGAACCTCCAAACATGCCGACGAATTCAAAGGGCAGGATTTCGACCTGGTTGTCACATCTTTCACTTCAACGATTCTGTCAATAATCCCACTCCCATGAAGGCAATGCCGAAGTTTTTGATGACCATACTGATGATGAATATATTCAACACCGTGGAAGAAACATGGTTCATGAAATAGATTTTTGCAGGCATACCGATCAACATGGTCGCAATGACAATCAGT
Source organism: Chloroflexota bacterium (assembly GCA_016191845.1). Taxonomy (GTDB): domain Bacteria; phylum Chloroflexota; class Anaerolineae; order Anaerolineales; family Villigracilaceae; genus JACPVF01. The sequence continues at coordinate 161,469 of JACPVF010000015.1, read as the reverse complement.
CCGCCCGCGATGCCGTAGGGGTTGCGGAGGCTGAAGAAGAGGATTGTCAACGCGGTTGAGAATCCGAAGCCCTCAATCAGCCCGCCAAAGAGCACGCCAAGTCCTTTCAGGAAGCCCGCTTGCGTCAGCACTGTGTAATCGTTGATTGTCGAATGAATCTGGATGCTGTCCGCGAAGTTGATGGTGACGTAACTCCAAAACGCTCTTTCCAAGATATACAGGATACCGATGAGCATGGCGATCAGCGTAATGGACTGATGATATTTGAGCCAACTTCCATAAAGACCTGCGGTGAGCATGGCGATGGAGATGATCAACAACGGTTCGCCGAAATAGCCAGCGATGGTGTATGGCGTTTCGTAGATGGGCGTTGGATTCAAAGCATACTTTCGCGCTTGCTAGAGAAGAGATATACCAATCTCCAAGTCCGCGCATGTCCGACACCAAGGTGGCGGTAGTAGCCAGAAAGAATGCTCCCAGCGCGCCGATGAACAACAGTTTGTTTTCCATGTGGAATTCCCTTCGGCTAGACGGCTATTTTTGCGACGCCACAAGGTAGAGCGAAATCATGTAGCACAAGTTGATGATAATGAATGCCGCCAACATTCCGTATTGGAGAATGGGATTAATCGAGCCTTGTGGATAAATAATTTGAAACACCAGCCTCGTCAGCCACAAAATACAGGCTGCGGCAAGCATGACGATGATCGAATATCGGTTGGCTTTGCCTACATAAATAAACAACAGGTTCAATGCTCCAAACAACACCAACGACAACGAAAAGAATACATTGATCGCTCGAACAGCGACGATCAACTCTGTGGCACGGCTATCAATGTAGGAATACCATTTCCAAATTGCGGGCACAAAGAAATGCCATATCCCAAAGCCGATGGAGGTGCTGCTGGCAATCGTCACTAGAATTTTGGTAAGTAGATTCATAACCACACATCCATTACAAACGCTTACCCGTTCCGATTGAATTCTTGCAAGTTGATGGGGGGCCAGCCATCTTTAATTCTTCCCTCTTTTGCGAATCTCAAATCGCATTTTTTACCGCCGTTCCCAAGCGTAGTTGTTCTTGAGAAAGATATTCCCATGTTTTTCATGATCACATAATCCACCAAGCAACAATACTTTACGTATTCGAATAGATTCTTCCTGGCAAAATAGGCGCAAATGCCGCACTGCAAATAGTCCACGCCAAATTCGTTTGGGTTTGTCCCTTCGACATACTTAATCTTGAAACCATTGATTCCATTTTCCAATCGCTCGGACATTTCCTGTCTCTTGAGGATTTGCTTTCTATTCAATCTTGAGAAGAATAGCATTCGCCGAATCCACTTTTTGATGGGAGATAGGCGATAATGCGTGTCGGCGGTTCGGTAGATGAATTCGCCAATTTCATATTCGCTCAAGCCAATCCCTTTGTACAATTGCACCATTGTCATCACCAGAACGCTAAGTTTGATATAAGCAGCCAGATTGCCATTGGCAGTATCCAACTTTGGGGCATCTGTAATTTCTCTTGCCAGCATGGCTTTGAAGCGTTTCAGGTATTCATCTTTGGTGATGCCAACTTTTGCTGGGAAATGAGCATTGATTGTTTTGGTAAAGATTGCGACTAATTCCTGTTCCATAGGGTCCTCCATAGATGAGTGATCGTTACTCTTCCACCTCGAGGCTCGCCACTTGAATCTGCGAGCCGTTATGGTCTGGCACATTGCTCAATAATGTCCCGTATAAATGGACAATCCTCCCGCTATCGCGCAACATTTCAATCTGGGACTTTACCGCCAGGTCCATTGAATCAATACCAAAGGAAATAACTTGTCCCAAGTCTTGCCGCTCGAAGTAGTCGTCGAACTGTGCGCCGGGTTCGGTACTCTTGATGACGCCCCACCAGTCAACGACTTCTTCTGTGGCGCCGGACGGCATGAAACTGCCCGGATTATTGCTGGAATTTGTAGTTACTGTAACTGTCACAGCAGCTGCTGCGGGATTGCATTCTCCTCGATAGTAAGCCCATTCATCACAGGTACTGCCATCTGGAAAAATACATACACCGTATTGACTGCCGTCGGCAGCGGTGCGAATTTCAAGTCTGTTGCCATTCTGCGTGCAATACGCTGAGGCTGGATTGGGCAGATTCAGTTGAGGTAAATTCGTCGCAACAGGATCAGGCGTCCCCTGAGTTTGAGGCGTAGAGCAGGCTGTCAACGTGATCAAAATGATTGCGAACACAAAGATCCTTTTCATTTCTTTCTTCTTTCTACTGTTCATGATTTTTGAAAGCTCTCTTGTCCATAATTAGGCACAATGCTTTTCAATAGAGCATTGGGATCATTCTTTTTGTGCGCTGTTGATAGTCCAGGTATTCTTTTCCCAACTGTTCAAGCATGAAGCCTTCCTCTACTTTCATTCGGTAGCCATATCCAATCGCAACGGGAAGCAGCATTGCCAGGATAGACAACCAATTTGATAGCGAAATCGAAAGTCCAAGGAAAATCATTAGTTGCCCTAAATAACCCGGATGTCGAATGACTTTATACAGCCCTGTTTCTACCAATTGATGGTCAGCGACTTTGGCAACCGAATAAGTAAAGTATTGTTTCAGGGTCAGCAAGGAATGAATACGGATGGCGAATCCGATCGCAGCCTGTACCATGCCAATTGCAAAAAAGATGTTCCAAGGACGGATCCGGCCTATCCTGGTGGCTCCGATTGAAAATGACAGGGTGTAGCCAACGGTAATCAGACCATATAACAACCACAAACTATTTTTATCTTTCGAAGCAACAACCATGCTTTGGCTTCTTTGTCTCAAATTCATGAAAATTTCAAAGAAGCCATACATACATGAGAAGCCAATGATAATTATCAGTTTCATATCCATAGGTGATGCTCTTTCTATTGTTTTTAATGAATAATGGCATGAGTCAGCGCCGACGGCGCGCGGCAGCCGACAATTGCCGGGGCTTCATGGATGAGCGCGTCGTTCGTGAGGGCCTCAACCATGAATAGGGCATAATCCACGCGGCGTGTGAGGTTGCTGGCGAGGATGGGATCGCCTACGTGATGACTCCACACGGGCAGGCCCTGACTCTCGCCTTCTTCGAGATCGCTTCCGCGCACGACCGTCCAGCGGGTGGCGCTTTTAAAGATGCGACGGCACGCTTCGATTTGATCGTCAAGATCAATGAAGGGAACAATGTGTGTGATCCAGCGGGCGATCTTTTCTTCTCTTTGCAGGGATGGCGGGTATACATCCTTGCCATCGCGCGTGATGTGCCAGCCGCAGGAAAAAATGAGGCGCGCGCCCGGAGGCGCAAAGTTGAGTACTGCCTGGGCTGTGCCCGTTGAGTAATGTTGATTGCCCCAGGGCACCAACACAGTAAGGATGCCGTTACAGCCTGCAACGGCTTTCTTGATAATCTCGCGGTCGTTCGTCGCGCCGGGGATGATGGTGATGCGGTCTTTGAACGCGTCGAGTTTGTTCACGCTGCGTTCCCGGCAAACGCCGACCACTTCATAGCCACGGTCAAGCGCGTGTTGCACCATGTACTTGCCGAGTTTTCCAGAGGCTCCAATAATGCAGACTTTCATTCTTTCTCCTTCTTTTTCTTGAATAGATTAGGCTTCGTCCTTGCGCCACTTCCAGGCATAACAGACCGTCACGGCATTGAAGACCAAGCTGACTGCCAACAGGAATTTATCAAACAACGGTGGATAGGTGGGCAAGCCAACCAGGTTGAACAGGAAAGAAGAAAACCGCTCCTTCATTTTGTCACCGTGATGACAACCTTGCCGCGGGCGTGCTCTTTGTCCAGATAGCGGAATGCATCGGGGGTCTCTCGTAACTCATAAGTGCGGTCAATGACCGGCTTGACCTTCCCGGTTTCGATCCACTCCTTTAATTGTGCCAGGTCCTTGCCATTCGGCACTGCGAAATACATGCTCCCCAGTTGACTCAGGAACGGCGAGAGCAGAAACGCCTTGAACACGTATCCCATACCGCTGTGACCGCTGTTGGGAACGATCAGCCCCTGTGGGGTGAGGACGCGCATCATCTCTGAAAATGAATGGCTGGCGACATTATCGAGGATCAGGTCGTAACGCCTTCCGTTTTGGGTGAAGTCCTTGCGGGTGTAATCCACCACATCGTCCGCGCCGAGGGAGCGCACCATGTCCACATTCCGCGTGCTGCATACTCCGGTCACTTCGGCTCCGAGCGCTTTGGCGATTTGCACGGCAAATGTGCCCACCCCTCCCGAAGCTCCGTTGATCAACACTTTTTGCCCCGGCTTCAACTTGCCGACATCGCGCAAGCCTTTCAGGGCGGTAATCGCTCCAGTCGGAATGGTTGCGGCTTTCTCGAAGGTTAAGTTATCCGGCTTGAGCGCCAATTTATCATCTGCCACGCTGACATATTCGGCAAGCGCGCTGCCGCTAGAGGCATACACCTCATCGCCGGGGCGGAACTGTGTCACGTTGGAGCCAGCCATCTCGACTACCCCAGCCATATCCTGGCCCAGGACATAGTTTTTGGGCTTGGGGAACCCGGCTATCAAACGGATCGGCCACGGACTGCCACGCATGGCGAACACATCCCCGGCATTGATGGAAACAGCCTTGACGCGAACCAATACCTCGTTATTCTTTATCACTGGTTTGGCAACTTCAGCCAGATTGAGAACATCAGGTGAACCGTAGTCGTTTTGAACAATCGCCTTCATGAGTTTTTTCCTATTCGTTTTATCGGGCTTCGACATTGCGCCACTTCAAGGTATTCCAAATGATGAGTAACAGACAGATGGTCTCGACGCTGGCGATGAAAATGTAGTGCGGATAGGAAGCCATGCCACCCCAGATATAGGCAATGGTGAATATGCCCGCAATGATATTGACCCAGCGATTCACCCCGTACTTCAATACACGGGAAAGGATGATCATTGCAACTGGAATCTCCATCATGATCGCGCCGACCAGCATCAATTGAGAGATCGGGGCGCCGGTGCTGGCTGAGGTTTTTGCCACTTCATTGAAAGCCCCAGGGATGTGTATTGAAAGAATATCTGCATAGGCCATATTAATCATGACCATGATCCACAGGATGGAGAGCAGGACTTTCGTGTCCAACTTTTTTGCAGGGGTTGTGCTTGCGTTCATTTTTTCTCCTTATTGAACGATATGGATGGTTTACTATTTGACAGCTGAGACGTTTGCCGGGCTAATCTTCAGGGTTAGTCCATTTCCATGAGTACCAAACAACCAGCAAGGCAAACACAAGTTGTGCTGTTGCCCAAACTATCTCATAACCAGTGGATCGGAATACAACAAGATGTAAAACCTCGAAAGCAAGGGTAATCATCGCATAGAATATGCCTACGACGCGGTTTGCCCAACGACTCGCGGGAGACTTCAACATCAGGGTCAAGGCGCTCATAAAAATCGATCCCACGAATATTAATGACATTACCAACAATAATTCGGGGCTTACTCCGAAAGGTTTGGTCATTGCGCTCAAGCGGTACGTGTCCCCATTTAAACTACTTAACATTCCCGCCACCCATAGCACTGCAAGGATTATCCTTACATCGAGCAGATTTCCTGCGGTCTTATTGTTCGTATTCATTTCTATCTCCTTTAGTGAACCATTTTGAATTTGAATGACCGAGGCCAATGGCATTCCCAAATCACGCACTTTTTTGAGCAATCCGTGCAGGGCGGACTGATCAGCCACAGGTCCAGAAAGAAGCGTGTCACCGTTCTCTTCCAGCGTGATGGTCATGCCTTCAAACCGATCGCCCCAGCGGGCGTCAAGGTGTCCCTTGAGGCGGATTTCGTAGAATGAAATATTGGGAGGCGGCTTGTCAATCATCGTTTTCTCTCGGTTATCCGCCTGAAAGATACCGTTAGATGCGGTGAGACGTCATCACCAGATGATGTGATTGAGATGGTGATTGCGCGGAAAACAAAAACTCCAGCAGGCGATGCTGGAGTTGGGTTGGAGAAGTTCAGGTGCTAGAACAGATCGAGTTCTTCCGCGCGGCGAATGGCTGCCCGGCGGTTGTTGACCCCCAGTTTGTTGAAAATGTTTTTTGTGTGAGTGCGCAAGGTGTTGAGCGACACGATCAATTGTTGGGCAATTTCGGGACCGCTCAATTCACTACGGAGCAACTTGAGCACTTCCAACTCGCGTTCGCTTAAAGGCTCAACGATTTCGGATTTACGATTTTGGATTGTGGATTGTGGAAACGCAGCCAGGATTTTATCTGCATACCTTATTAACTTGCGATCCTGCTCACGCGATTGCTTTTCAATCGTCAATCTGAAATCTGAAATCAAAAATTGCATTGCCTCGCCTTCATCCACAAAGATGCGGAGATAGCCTTCCGGTTCAGCCAGTGTCAGGGCATGTTCCAGCGCGGCGCGTGCGCGCGGCCCGTCTCCTTGCGCGTGATGTATGAGCGATTGCAATATCAGGATTTCGATCACACTCCCCATCCGCTTTTGGGTTTCTGCCAAAGCCAGGAGGTGATCCAGCATTGCATTGACTCCCTTAAACGACCGTTCCGCCAGACGGATTCGCGCCAGCGTGAGATGTTCGTACTCGCCGAGATAATTCGCCTCATCCCTGACCGAGAGGCTGCGTGCCTGTACCCAAGCCTGTGCCTTGTCGAGCCGCCCTTGTTTCAGATAGATTCGCGCCTTGTGGGCTTCGACCGGTTGCAGGTTGGGAATCGCGGTCTTGACATAGTCCCGCTCGGCATCATCGAGCAAATCGAGATTCGCAGCCCATTCCCTGTCGGATTCTTTGAGCCGGGCCTGCGCCAGATTCCAGCGGTGATCCCAGTCTACCAGGGTAGTACGTTGGCCCAGATCAGCGGCGATTTGCAAGCGTTGTGCCGTCTCCGCCTCGTCACCCCGCTCATGAGCCAGCATAGCCAACCCCAAGTGATGATGGGCAGTAATCGATACCGCTTCCAGGCCCTGCGCCTCGGCTTGTTGGATGGCTTGTCGGAGGGTCTGTTCGGCTTCACCCAAGCGGCCCATTGCAACTTGCATATCCGCCACAGCAAAGGCGCTCGCAATTACAAACACCCGGTTGCCCAACCTTTGCATGTCTTCTATCCAGGCGTACATGGCTTGCAGGGAGGCTTCCAAATTACCGGTGGTCCAATGGATAAGTTCCAGTGTGATAACAGCCTGGGCGCGGAGGTAAACATCGTCTTTGGGGGTGAGCTGAATGGAAAGCTCAGCATATTTCACTGTTTCGGCCAGATTGCCCTGTATTTGGGCGTTGTTGGCGCGAATAAGGGCAATGTTCACTCGCAGAGACTTTGCTTCATCCTGATCTATCGCCCCGGCCAGTGTGCGTTCGGCGTTTTGTAAGTGCGCTTCACTTTTTTCCGGCTCCCCTGCGTCCGAAAAAGCAGAACCAAGTTGGAAACACAACCTGGGATGGGAACAGACTACCGCCTCAGGCAGTTTATTCACCCAGCCCAACCAGACAGCGGTCTGGAAACTGCGTTCCTTTTCCCGCCAGGCATCTTCCGCCAGGCGCGCGGCTCGCTCAAAATCGTTTGCCGCAAAAGCGTGCTGGAAGGCTTCAGCTGGCAGACGATTCTGCTCGAACCAACTACTCGCCCGCTGATGCAGCGCAAACATCTGATTGGATTGAGCCTCTTTCAAGTGTGCCTGCAGAACTTCAGCAAAGAGATGATGATAGCGATACCACTGGCGCTGATCGTCAAGCGGAATGAGGAAGAGATTGCCGTGTTCCAGCACATCCAACATTTCTTTGCCATCTTCCCGTTCTGTGATTGCATTGCACAGAGGCGCACAGAACCTTTCGAGAATGGATGTTTGTAATAAGAAATTGCGGATGTGTTCAGGCTGGCGGTGAAGTACTTCTTCAGCCAAATAGTCCAACACAAAACGATGGCTGCCAGTGAATGCCTGAATAAAACTGGCAGTGTCTTCCCGTCCCTGCATGGAGAGCGCCGCCAATTGCAGACCAGCGATCCAGCCCTCGGTGCGAGTTTCTAGTGAAGCAATGTCATTCGCCGAGAGGTTCAATCCCATCACTTGATTAAGGAACTCCGCGGCTTCGGCAGGTGTGAAGCGCAGGTCAGCGGCGCGGAGTTCGGTCAATTGTCCACGGGCACGCAAGCGGGCAAGCGGGAGATTTGGATCTTCGCGTGTGGCGATGACCAGGTGCATCTGCGGCGGTAGATGGTCAAGCAGGAAAGTAACAGTCTGGTCAATCTGTCCAGCTTCCATCAAGTGATAATCATCAAGAACAAAAATGAAATGATTCGAGATGGTGGTGATTTCATTGAGCAGGGGAGTCAGGATCGATTCGATTTGCGGCGGTTGAGGAGATTGGAGAGTCGTCAACAGCCCCTCACCAATTTCCTTCTTGATAGTCTGCAATGCTGCTATCAGGTAGGAGATGAAACGCACCGGATCGTTATCCCCATCATCCAGCGATAACCATGCCACAGGCTTCCCGCAACTTGAAATCCATTCACTGACCAGGGTGGTCTTGCCAAAACCGGCAGGCGCGGAGATGAGGGTTAGTTTGCTCCCGTTTGCCAATCCATTGTTCAGCCGCTTAATCAGGCGCAGGCGTGGAACGATGCCGGGCCGTTGCGGGGGGATGAACAGTTTTGTCGCCAGGAGCTGTGTAGTCATAAATCCATTATAAGACATACCCAATCATTCTTTACAAAACAAAAAGCGTCCTCCATCTCTGAAGGACGCATAGTTGCATCATCGCCGCCTACGTGCCGCCTACGTTCGTCTACGAAATTTATACCCATATACCAGATATGTACCGCGCGGGACAGATCATTATGGTGTTATAGCCACCCTTTATGTCGTTCCAGTTGATTATTATCCAATATGGGATTAGGCACTTGGGAACTGTAGGTCATTGTTTTGACAAATATTGAACGAAACAGAGCACAATCATCACATCAATTACCTTCAATGGAAGTGAATCGGAAAACCATAGAAATAAACCCACGCCAAATCATTGAGATACAAACAGATTATGATTTGCCTAGACAAAAGTGGTATATACTATAAGTGTAATTAGATGGGGATTTGTATATTTTCTACGCCGACCAAATAAGCTCACATCACTGACCTTGGGTTGTTTGGGTTGTCTGACACTGGAGATCGTTATGATTAACCATATCCTTGTTCCACTGGATGGGTCTGCGCTGGCGGAATGTGTCTTGCCGCACGTACAGGCTGTCGCTTCGGCGTTTGCCGCGCGCGTCACCCTTTTACAGGTCCTGGAACTCTCCCGCATCAAAGCGGAGCAACGCGCCATCGACCCGCTGGATTGGCACCTCAAAAAGCGCGAGGCGGAAGTGTATCTCGATGGCATGGCCTCCCGTTTACGCGACACCAATTTACAGGTTGGCCAGGAAATGATGGAGGGTCTCCCTGCCGACTGCATCATTGATTTTGCCAACAACAACGATGTGGACCTGATCGCCCTCAGCACGCATGGGCGGAGCGGACTCAGCGGGTGGAATGTCAGCAGTGTGGTGCAGAAGATCATTCTGCGCGCCTTCAAATCCACGTTGCTGGTCAGGGCTTATAAATCCTCCGTTGCAGAGCCAACCGGTATTCACTACAAGCGTCTGTTCGTCGGGTTGGATTGCTCGGCGCGGGCCGAGTACATCCTGCCGGTGGCGGTGGGACTGGCGCAGTTCCACAAATCCCAGCTCATCTTGGGCACGGTCATCCGCAAGCCCGAAATGCTCCATCGCTTCCCGCTATCGGACGATGACGTGGAACTCATCACGAGCATTGCAGATCGGAATCAGCGTGCAGCTTCGCATTACTTCGAACAACTCACCTCGCAGTTGGCGCTCCAGAACGTGAACCTGCAGACCCGCCTGGTCGTCAGTGATAACATGACAGCCACGCTCCACGACATGGTGGAACAGGAAAACGCCGACCTGGTCATGCTGGTGGCGCACGGTCATTCAGGCGAGAGCCGCTGGCCCTACGGGAGCATCGCCAATAGTTTTATCACCTACGGAACCACCTCCCTGATGATCATGCAGGATCTATCCGGGGATGAGATCAAACGAACCCAGGCCGAAATGGCCGCCCGCGAAACCAAAGGACATTGAGCCATGCCCAACACTGTTTCGCCCGCCAGGGTGGAGACCCTGTCCGTTTCCGCCTCGCCCGGCTCGCGGTTGGATGAACGGGCGCTGTCCCTGGCGCGCGGCCTCCAGCCTGTCAGCCATTCTGCAAAGAAAGACCTGCTTCCCGCGCGTTTGAAAATCCTGGGGGCATTTCTTAAAGATGTGTATCGCCACTTCGATGAATCCAGCCGGGCCGAGACCACCGTTTCGCATGCCGCCGAATGGATCCTGGATAATTTCTACATCATCGAGCAGGCTCTGCGACAGACCGCCGAAAACATCCCGCCCGATTTTTATCAGCGTCTTCCCTTGGCCAGGGTGGACGGCGGCGAAATGACGCGCATCCACATCCTGGCGTTCACGCTGACCAAAGCCACGGACAGCCACCTTGAAGCCGACTCGATCAAAAGTTTCGTCGATGCATTTCAGAGCATCACGCCGTTGAAGATCGGCGAAATTTGGGCGCTGGCTCCCATGTTGCGACTCAGCATTCTTGAGACGCTGACGGACTCGCTGGCGCACATCACGCACCTCAACTTGCCCCCTGCTTCCATTCCTGACCCTTCGACGGGCTCAGGACAACGCCTCGAACCGGCCGCGCCGGACCCCAGGCCGGATCATCCCCCCGTCAGCGATGAGACCATCGTGATCAACAGCATCATCAGCCTGCGCATGCTGGCCACGCAGGATTGGCTTTCGTTTTTCGAAAACACCTGCATGGTGGAAGATGCCCTGCGCGGCGACCCGGCGGATGTGTACACCCGCATGGATTTCGACACGCGCAATCGCTATCGCAACGTGGTCGAGGAGATCGCGCTGGGCGCCCAGGCGGATGAATTCACCATTGCACGCACGGCCATCCACCTCGCCGAAAGTGGGGAGCGGCTGCGCACGCGTCACGTTGGTTACTACCTGACTGGCCCGGGGCGGGTGATTCTTGAATCTCAATTGGAATATCGGCCGCCACGTGGAAGTCGCTTGCGCCGCTGGTTGACCAGGCATTCCGCCCCGGCTTATTTGGGGAGCATTATCCTGATCACCGCTCTGCTGACTTTCGCCGCGGCTGGTTATGCCGCGGTTGTGGGCGGGAGTGCGCTTCAAGTCATTCTCACATTTCTGTTGATGTTTTTCCCCGCCTCCGCCATCGCCTCGGACTTGACCAACTGGCTGGTGGTGCAGATCGTGCCGCCGCGCATTCTGCCGCGGCTCAATTTTCAGGAGGGCATTCCACCCGAGTGCAGCACCATGGTGGTCATCCCCTCGTTGCTCGCCAACGAATCCGAACTAGCATCGCTACTGCGCCAACTTGAAAATCATCACCTCGGCAACGCCGACCCGAACGTGCGTTTTGCCCTGTTATCCGATCTTGTGGACGCGCCGCAACAGGAAATGCACGGCGAAGCGCAGTTGCTCGAACAGGCCAGGGCGGGCATCGAGGACCTCAACGCTTGCTATGCCAATGAAGGTTATCAACCCTTCTATTTATTTCACCGCGACCGCAATTGGAATCCCGCCGAAGGGTGTTGGATGGGCTGGGAACGGAAGCGCGGCAAATTGTCTGCTTTCAACGGGCTGCTGCTTGGGAAAGAAGATAACTCATTCTCCATCCAGTTGGGCGATCTGTCCGTATTGCCCGCGATCCGTTACGTGGTCACGTTGGATGCGGATACCACCTTGCCGCGCGACAGCGTCCGCCGCCTGGTGGGGACCATTGCCCATCCGCTGAACCAGGCGGAGTTCGATCCCGCCTCGGGAACGCTGATCGATGGGTACACGGTGCTCCAGCCCAGGGTCCAGGTGAGACCGACGGCGGCCAATCGTTCGATCTTCTCCCGCATCTATTCCGGTGATACGACTCTCGATCTCTACACCCGCGCCGTGTCGGATGTCTATCAGGATCTGTTCGGCGAGGGCAGTTACGTCGGCAAGGGCATCTATGATGTGAGCGCCTTCGAGCGTAGCCTGCATGGACGCGTGCCCGAAAACACGCTGTTGAGCCACGACCTGTTCGAGGGCCTGCATGGACGCTGCGGCCTAGTGACCAATGTCGTTCTGTTCGAAGATTATCCCCTGCACTATGTTTCATATGCCCATCGCTTCCATCGTTGGATTCGGGGCGACTGGCAGTTGTTGCCCTGGCTCAAGTCGCAGGTGCCGCACGATACCCAGGGGAAGATTCGCAGCGATCTGTCCATGCTTGACCGCTGGAAGATTGCGGATAATCTCCGCCGCAGTCTGGTGACCCCGGCGATTCTGGCCTTGATCATCGGCGGTTGGCTGTTTCTGCCGGGGTCGAGCCTGGTGTGGGTGACGCTGGCGCTTTCCACGTATGTGGTGGCCGTGTTGTTTGGTTTTTTCGCCACCCTGCGCGCCCGCCGGACGGATCAATACCCCGAAACGACCGCCCGCCCGGTCCAGCAAGCCGCGCTACGTGACCTGTTCCAGATCGCGTTCCTGCCGCACGAGACATCCATTACGCTGGATGCCATCCTTACCACCCTCGTGCGCCTGACCGTGACGCGGAAACGTTTGCTCCAGTGGGTGACGGCGGCGCATACGGTCAATGTGTTTGGCAGGGAATTAAAGATCCGCTCGGCCTGGCGGGCGATGGGCTTGGCCCCGGCGGTTTCTGTCCTGCTGTTCTTGCTGGTGATCGTGCTCAATCCGCCCGTTGTGTGGCTGGCCACGCCGTTCCTGCTGGTGTGGGCCGTTTCGCCCTATCTCGCGTTTTGGATCAGCAAGCCGATCACATTCGCGACGGAGAAACTCAGCCCGCCTCAGGAAGACCAATTGCGACAGTTGGCGCGCACCACCTGGTTGTACTTTGAGAAATTCGTCGGCCCCGATGATCATTGGCTGCCCCCCGATCATTTTCAAGAAGAGCCGCGCGGACTGGTGGCACACCGCACCTCGCCGACCAACATTGGTCTGCTTCTGCTATCCACCTTGTCAGCCTACGATCTCGGTTATATCGGACCGCAGGAACTGGTCTTGCGCATCCGCAATACGCTGGATGGCATGGACCGGCTGGAGAAACAGCGCGGTCATTTCCTGAACTGGTACGACACGCGCACCCTGAGTCCGCTTTCACCGCGCTACATTTCCACCGTGGACAATGGCAACTTATCGGCATGTCTGTTGACCCTGCGCCAGGGATGTGACGATGTTGTCAGCCGGCCCATCATCCATTGGCAGGGACTGATGGATACGCTCGATGTATTGGAAACAGCCTTGCATCAGGCTCACATCGAAGGCACGAAAAGCGAACTCCATGATGTCATTTCCCGTTTGAGAGAACAAGCCGAACGTCTGCAGGACGCGCGTCAGTGTTCCCCGCAATTCCTGCAAAGCCTGTTCCGCGAGAGCCGTGCTGAATTGGAAGACCTGCTGGCAAAAGTGGTGGAAGCAGCCGCCGAGCAACTCGATTACGAAACGATTCGCACCCTCTCCACCTGGATCGAGCGCACGCGCCATCACCTGTCCCAAATTCAGCGTGAGATCGAAACCCTGTGCCCGTGGTCGCTGGCGATGGCTCAGATTCCTCCCTTGTTCAGCCGACCCGACTTGCAACCTGAACTGGCAAATGCCTGGAAGGAACTGGTCGCGTCCCTTTCGCTCAAGCCTGCGTTGGAAGAAATTCCCGCCATCTGCACGAATACGTTGGACGCGCTTCAGGGCGTCCGCGCCCATTTGCTGGGTGACGAACGGGATTCACTGTCATGGTGCGACGCGTTCGCAGCGCAACTCGAGACCGCCCGTGCCTCCGCGGCCGAATTGTTGGGTGACCTTCAACTCATCCGCGCCCGCGCCGAGGCCCATTTCGAAGCAATGAATTTTCACTTCCTCTATGACCCACAGCGCAAGGTGTTCCACATCGGTTACAACGTCGACTCTGGGCGGCTCGACACGAGTTATTACGATCTGCTCGCCTCGGAAGCGCGTCTCACCAGTTTGGTGGCGATCGCCAAAGGCGAAGTCCCGCAGAATCACTGGCTGTACCTCGCCCGTCCGATCACGCAACTGAACGGAGCGCGTGTCCTGCTTTCGTGGAGCGGGACAATGTTCGAGTACCTGATGCCGTCCCTGTTGACGCGGCGCTATTTGGGCACGCTGCTCGATCAAAGTTGTCTCGCGGCGGTCAAATACCAGATCTCCTACGGACAAACCAACCATATCCCGTGGGGCATTTCCGAGTCGAGTTTCTATTATTTCGACGCCAATCAAACCTACCAATATCGCGCCTTTGGCGTTCCAGGCTTGGGATACAAACGCGGCCTGGCCGAAGACCTGGTGGTCGCGCCGTATGCGTCCATTCTAGCCTTGCCGTATGCGCCCGCCGCGGTCCTGCAAAACATGGAACGCTTCCGCAAGTACAACCTGTTTGGATTGTATGGCCTCTACGAATCCGTAGACTTTACCGCCGAGCGCATGGGAACGGGGCAGGAGTACGCCGTCGTCCGCTCGTACATGGCGCACCATCAGGGCATGATCCTGCTTTCGCTGTGCAACACCTTGAGCGAAGACAGCATGATCCGCCGCTTCCACGCCGACCCGCGTATGCAGACGGTGGCGCTCTTGCTGCAAGAGCAGGTTCCCGTCCGTGCACCGATCGAACATCCGCATCCGCATGAGATCGGCGTGGTTCATCCTGTTCATCCAGTGGTGCCGTTCGACCCCTGGCAGGCCAAACTCAACTCGCCGTATCCGCAGTTGCATTATCTCTCCAACGGAAATTACAGCCTGCTCATCACCGCCGCGGGCAGCGGGTACAGCCGCTGGCGCGACATGGATCTGACCCGCTGGCACGCCGACACCACCCTCGATCACTTCGGCTCGTGGATCTATGTTCAGGACCTGGAAAAAGAGCGACTTTGGTCGGCCACATTCCAACCCACCGCGGCCTTGCCCACCAGCCAACAAGTGAATTTCCATCCACACACCGTGGAATTCCTGCGGCGCGACGACGACATCTCCACGCACCTGCGCATCGCCATCGCCCCCGACGCGGATGTGGAAGTCCGCCGCGTCACCCTGACCAACCATGGCGAGTCTGCGCGTGGCATGGTGCTGACCAACTACGCCGAAGTGATTCTCGCCCCCCAGATGGCCGACCATCGTCACCCCGCCTACAACAAACTCTTCATCGAATGTGAACACATCACCGAGGGGAACATCCTGTTGTACCATCGCCGTCCGCGCTCCGCGCAGGATAAGCCGGTCTACCTGGCGTATTTCATCGTGAATGAACGCGACGACCTACAAATGACCGGCTACGAAACCGACCGCGCCCGCTTCCTGGGACGCGGCAACACGCCGCGCACGCCCGCCTCTTTGCAACAACTTTCGAACGCAACCGCTACACTCGATCCCATTGCCGCGTTACAAACTCAAGTCACGGTGAAGGAATATGCTTCACTACAAGTTGCATTTGTCACAGTCGCAGCCGCGTCTCGCCGTGAAGTGCTTGCACTGGCGCACGATTTCCGCCAATGGCATCGCATCAATCGGGTTCTTGATGACGCGCGCACGCAGGCAGAGGAGGAGTTGATCCAGGTCGGCCTTTCCTCACCGCAACTGGAGCAGATCCAAAAACTTCTTTCCGCCTTGCTCTATCCCGCTCCAGCACTGCGCTCCGACCCGGTCACCCTGGCAGGCAACACGCTGGGACAATCTGGCTTATGGGCCTTTTCCATCTCGGGCGATTATCCGATTTTGCTGATCAACCTCAAGCAGGAAAAAGACCTCGACCTGCTGAGCGAGTTGATCCGTGCCCACACCTACTGGCACCGGCGTGGATTGAAGATCGACCTCGTCATCCTTAACCAGCGTGAGACCAGTTACGACCAGCATTTTCATGGAAAAATTTATCATCTGCTCAGCCGTACCAACAGCGATGACCGCTTGGGCAAACGCGGCGGGATTTTCGTACTGCGCGAAGACCAGATGTCGGTGGCCGAGCGGATTCTCATCGCCACCGCCGCTCGTGTAACATTGGAAGGAGAGGCCGGCCCGTTGGCGACTCAATTGGAGAAGCTGGATCGCCTCCCCGTCCGATTGCCGCGTTTTGTCCCGACCCAGTCTCCGCTTTCAGAGCCGTCCTCAATTCCTTTGCTTGGATCCCGCCCCGGCCTAGTCTTCGATAATGGGCTGGGCGGTTTCAGCCCGGACGGACGCGAATATATCATCCACCTCGCCCGCGGCCAGTGGACTCCCGCGCCGTGGATCAACGTGATCGCCAACCCCGAGTTTGGGTTCCTGGTCTCCGAGGCAGGGCTGGGCTGTACCTGGGCTGGCAACAGCGGCGAAAACCGTCTCACCCCCTGGCACAATGACCCCGTTAGTGACCCGCCAAGCGAAGCCATTTATCTGCGCGACGAAGACACTGGTGAACTCTGGTCGCCCACACCATTGCCGACACGCGCCGATGCGCCGTACACCATCCGCCATGGAACAGGCTACACCATTTTCGAGCACCGCAGTCATGAGGTGGAACAACGCCTGCGCCTCTTTGCCGTGCCTGACGCGCCGGTTAAGATCGTGCAGTTGAAATTGCAAAACACGTCGGCTCGCACGCGGCGCATCAACATCACGTATTATGCCGAGTGGGTGTTGGGTACCACGCACGAGGAGATGGCACAGTATATCGTCCCCGAATACGCGTCCGAGCGTTTTGCCATGCTGGCGCGTAATCCCTACAACCGGGACTTTAGCGAGCGCGTCGCCTTCCTGGCCGCCACGCGCGAACTCCAGGGGCTGACGACCGACCGCACCGAATTCCTCGGCTCGCTGGGAAGTTACGCCCATCCGGCCGCGCTCGAACGGGTCGGGCTGACCGCTCTGGCGCAGGCGGGAGCCGATCCGTGCGCGGCCATGCAACTCCTGCTTTGGCTCGCGCCCGGTGAAACGAAGGAAGTCACATTCCTGCTCGGGCAGGGTGCGGATCATGCCGAGGCGCTCAAGCTCATCACGCAGTATCAGAACATGACTAATGTCGAGGCAGCCTGGGATGTGCTTCAGTCATTTTGGGATGACAAGCTCAAAGACATCCAGGTCGAAACGCCCGACGCGGCCATGGATATTTTGCTCAACCGCTGGCTTCCGTATCAAACCTTGTCCTGCCGCATTTGGGGACGGACGGCTTTCTATCAATCGGGTGGCGCGTACGGCTTCCGCGACCAACTTCAGGATGTGCTGGCATTCCTGTATACCCGGCCTGCGATCGCGCGCGAACACATTCTGCGCGCAGCCCGCCATCAGTTCGAGCAGGGCGACGTGTTGCATTGGTGGCACGTTGCGCGGCCCGCCGACCGCGGCGTCCGCACGCGCATTAGCGATGACCTGCTCTGGCTTCCATATACCGTGGCACAATATGTCCACATCACTGGTGACCGCGCCATTTTAGAGGAGCGCGTCCCCTTCCTTGCAGCCGAGCCGCTCAAGGTCGGGGAACATGACCGCTACGGAGATTTCCCCTACGGCGAGACAGAGTCGCTCTATGAGCATTGTCGCCGTGCACTCGCCAAGGGAACCACGGCCGGTCCGCATGGCCTGCCGCTGATGGGCGAAGGCGATTGGAACGACGGCATGAACAACGTCGGCACGGGCGGGACGGGGGAGAGCATCTGGCTGGGCTGGTTCCTGCATGCCACGCTGGCAGACTTCGCGCGTTTATGTGACGGGGACGGGTCTGCCGAGCAAGCCGCCTCCTATCGTCAGCAGGCCGAGACGTTGCGCCTTGCCCTCGAGACTTTCGCTTGGGATGGGAGTTGGTATCGCCGTGCCTTTTACGATGACGGCAAGCCGCTCGGCTCCGCGGAAAATCGCGATTGCCAGATCGACTCGATCAGCCAATCGTGGGCGGTCATCTCAGGTGCGGCCGAGCACGGACGTGCACGTGCCGCCATGCAGTCGCTTTACGAACGCCTCGTCCGCCGCGAGGATGGTTTGATCCTGCTATTGGCGCCGCCTTTCGACCGGACGATTCGCGACCCGGGTTACATCAAGGGCTACCAGCCCGGCATTCGGGAGAACGGCGGACAATACACCCATGCCGCGATCTGGGCGATCTGGGCCTTCGCCAAACTGGGTGACGGAGACCGTGTTTTTGAACTTTATCAACTAATCAACCCCATTCAACATGCGGATACCCCACAGAAGGTGGCACGTTATCAAGTGGAGCCCTATGTGGTCGCGGCGGATATTTACAGCGCTCCTGCCCACCTCGGCCGCGGCGGTTGGACCTGGTACAGCGGCTCCTCCGGTTGGATGTATCGCCTGGGCATCGAAATCATTCTGGGAATCAAAAAAGCAGGGCAGGCGCTCGAATTCGATCCGTGCATTCCGCGCCATTGGCCGGGCTACAAAGTGAATTACCGGTTTGGAAGCACCCAGTACAGGATCGATGTGCAGAATCCGCGCCACGTAAACTGTGGCATCCAACAGATTCTGCTCGATGAACAGATAGTCGTAAACAACCGAGTCCCGCTTGTGGATGATGGACATCCCCACGAAGTGCGGATCGTGATGGGATAAGTTGGGTGTATTCGCTGTAAAATGAAATTAGAATCTATGACGAAAACCACCATTACGACCGATCAACGCCTGTATTTGAAGATCTTCGAGGCCGCCACGGACGGGTTAATTCTAAGTGACTTGGAGACCCATTTCGTTGTCGAGGCGAATCCTGCGGCGTGTAACATGCACGGCTACAGCCATGAAGAATTCATCGGATTGAACATGACCGCCTTCATCCACCCTAATAGTTGGCCGTCATTTCTGGAATACATGCGCTCGTTTCGCTCGGGGAAGGTATTCGATACACAGGTTCCGCACCTGCGACGGGATGGTTCCACGTTTCAGGCTGAATGGAGCGGAACCGGGTTCGACTATCAGGGTCGAGCCTGCTTGCTGGGTGTGGTGCAGGATGTGACCCGGAGCATCCAGGCGGAGCAAAATCTCCACCAGCGTGTCGAAACCCGCAACCGTGAACAGGTCAAATTGCTGGAGATCTCGCACACTCTCGCTTCCACGTTGGAATTTCAACCGGGGTTGATCCTTGATCAACTGCGCGAGATCGTTGAATATACACGTGGCGGGCTGTTTACATTGGAAGACTCTACACTTGTCAGTCTGGCGATGCGCGGCACACCGGAATTGGAGCAGTCCTCGCCATTTCATATCCATCTGCAAAGCGCGCAGACCCTGACCATATTATTCAATGAGCATCGCCCCATTTGCATTGCCAACGCGTGGAGTGATGAACCGCAAGCGCAGTTTTTGCGTTCGCTTCTAGACGATGGATCGGCCGCGTTGCTTGCTGGGATGCGGTCATGGATGTGGGTGCCGTTGGCGGTCAAGAGTCGTATTATCGGTGGCCTGGGAGTGGCACATGAGAAGCAAAATTACTTCACGCCCCATCATGCCGACTTGGCGCTCAGTGTAGCCAACCAGGCTGCCATCACCATGATCAATGCGGAACTCTATAAACACGCGCAGGAGTTGGCGGTATTGGAGGAAAGGCAGCGCCTAGCACGCAACTTGCATGATGCCGTCAACCAATCACTCTTCTCAGCAGGGCTAATCGCCGAAGTCCTGCCGCGCCTATGGGACCGCGACCAGGATCTGGCACGGCAATCGCTCGAAGACTTGCGTAAATTGACACGCGGCGCCATGGCAGAAATGCGTGCCTTGCTGGCCGAGCTTCGGCCCTCCACCCTGACCGACGCCGAACTGGGGGATCTCCTGTGCCTGTTGGGAAATGCATTCACCGGGCGCACAAATATTCCGGCCAAGGTAACGATAGAGGGAGAAGGCATCCTTCCCACTGAGGTGCAGGTGGCAATCTACCGCATCTGCCAGGAAGCACTGAATAATGTTGCCAAACATGCCGAAGCCAGCAAGGTAGAAATCGTACTGAAACACAACGAATCCTCCATCGAATTGAACCTGCGTGATAATGGGCGCGGGTTTGTCACTACTGAACTGAGCCCCTCCGGTCACTATGGTTTGGGCATGATGCGCGAACGCGCGGAAACTGCGGGCATATTCTTATCTATCACCAGCCAGCCAGGGCACGGCACGGAACTCACCCTCCGCTGGAGGAAAACGGAAAAAAAGGAGGCCGGATGAAAACGTCTCCTTCCGAACCCATTCGCGTCATGTTGGTTGACGATCACACCATGGTCCGCCGGGGATTGGCGGCTTTCCTGATGGCATTCGATGACCTGCAACTGGCAGGCGAGACCGGAAGTGGCGCGGCTGCCATTCGACTCTGCGAAGAAGTTTTACCGGACGTGATCCTCATGGATATGGTTATGCCAGATATGGACGGCGCGACGGCAACGCGTGTCATCCGCCAACGGTTTCCACAAGTACAGATCATTGCCGTAACCAGTTTCAAAGAGAGGACATTGATCAAGAACGCCCTGGAAGCCGGGGCAATTGGCTATTTACTTAAAGATGTCTCTGCGGACGATCTGGTTCAGGCCATCCGCGCTGCTCATGCTGGGCGTGCCTCTCTTTCGCCCGAGGCGGCGCAGGTTCTCGTTCAGGCAGCCAACCAAGCGCCCGCCCCCGGTTTGGACCTGACCGAGCGAGAGCGTGAGGTGCTGGCCCTGATGATCGAGGGGCTGAATAATACACAGATCGCCGCAAAGCTGACCGTCAGCCCATCCACGATCAAATCCCATGTCAGCAGCATCCTGTCCAAATTGGGAGCGGCCAGCCGTACCGAAGCCGTGACGCTGGCACTGCGTAATCACATCATTCCCTAATATCCACCTCCCCCAAGTGGTGGAGAAAAACACCCCCCGTCCGATGGATGTGATCGGGGGGTGTTTTTTATAAAATTAAGTGACGGTGTCTCTTTGTATATTTATTACTTGTTGCATGGAAATAACAATCCGATACTTGAAATTTGACAGTACTGTAATTGCGAACGTTTTTTCTGCACAAGGAAAGATAGATGCAATTTTCAGCTTGTACAACAGGAAGGTAGATATGGGTAATGATAATTATATAAGAACCTCGGAACTTCGTTACCGCCGTCTGTTCGAAGCCGCACAGGATGGGATCTTGATTTTAAATGCAGACACAGGGATGATTACCGATGTCAACCCGTTCCTGATGGACATGCTGGGGTATTCTCACGCAGAGTTTATCGAAAAAAAGCTTTGGGAGGTCGGCGCATTCAGGGATGTCAAGGCCAGCCAGGAGGCTTTCGAAGCCTTGCAAAAGAATAATTACATTCGCTACGAAGACCTGCCGCTCCGTTCAAAAGATGGACGGCTGATCCAGGTGGAGTTTGTCAGCAATGTTTATATGGCGGGCAACGAAAAGACCATCCAATGCAATATCCGCGACATCACAGAGCGGAAGCAGGCGCAGGCGGCGCTGCTCAAAAGCGAAGCACTGCTACGGGAACAATCTGTCCGTGACCATCTGACCGGGTTATTCAATCGCCGTTACATGGAGGAGACCCTGGAACGCGAGTTGCATCGAGCTATCCGAAAAAAACTTCCACTGGGTATCATCATGCTCGATGTGGATAATCTCAAGCGCATCAATGATACTTACGGTCACGCCGCCGGGGACGCGCTTCTGCGTGCAGTAGGCAGATTGTTACAAGAACATGTCCGCGAGGAGGACATTGCCTGCCGTTATGGCGGCGATGAATTCACGGTTGTACTACCCGATGCCTCTCGGGAAGTGACCAGGGAACGGGCTGAACGGATTTGCAAATCTGCTAAAAAGCTCCACTTCCAGTTTGAGGGGCAGGATCTAAAGACAACTTCACTTTCAATCGGTGTGGCGGTCTTCCCCGAGCATGGCTCTGCACATGATGCAATTCTGAGATCCGCCGATGCCGCGCTTTACCGCGCCAAACATGAGGGGCGCGGCCGGGTAGTCATGGCGCTTTAATGATCCACTGACGCCGATGCTCCACCTTGGATTGCGGTATGACAGTCTAGTCTGGTTACGAGAAGGAACATACTATGAATGCCATGAAAGATAATCGCCCCTGGGAATTTACCTGTAAAGCATGCAACGGCCATTCCTTGACCGTCACTCACGTGTGGACCGTCCTGGCTGGGCCTGCCACTGAAAGCTGGCAGGAATGGGGGCCACTCGATGCTGACCATCTCTGGCACTTCATCTACAAGGAAAAGATAGAAACTGATGAAGAAGAGGAGGAGGGAGTGGAACGTGGGGACTTCGGTGAGTTTACAGAAGATGACTCCGATTCTGAACCTGAAGAGTACGAAACCTATGAACAGGAGGACGATACGGAGGGAGACGAATTTTATGTGAATTGTGCAAGCTGTGACCGTGAGATCGAATTCGGATGGTCGCAACCCGAGCGAGGTGGGCGCATTTATCCCGTGGAATGTTCAGACTTTGTTCCCGGAGAATACTGGCCAGAGCCCAGATATGGGGAAGCCTGGAAACAAAAACATTGGCTCAGAAAAAACACTGAATAAGATGACACCCAATAGAATTCAAAGATTATTATGAAATCCTCGGTGTACGCCAGCCACCGATAAGAAGGTTATCAAGGAAACCGATCGTCAGTTCGCGCGCAAACACCACCCGAACCCAAACCCGGGAAACAAGGAAGCGGGGAAAAAAATCAAGACGCTCAATGACGCATACCAGATTCTATCGGACCCGAAAAAGCGCAGGAAATATGATGAACCGCGCACCCAATACCAGCAGTGGCGGCGAAAAAGCGGACGATGGCAAGGGTATGCCCCATCTGGGCAATCCCAAAACGCGCGGTGGCTTGTTTGCGCGAGTGATGATCAGCATGCGCGCCTGTCCTGCTACCATAAGACACTTTACGAAGCAACCTGATGGAACTGGAATTCCAGGAACGACATGACGATGGCGTCCATAAAATTCAAAAGCCACATGAGAATTCAGGAGATATAAGATGGATAGAGGCAATCTTCCCATCGAGTTCAACAACGAGATTGATGAAGTCATAAAAAGTGGAAACGAATACTATACCCTTTGTGTGGATCGTCTCAACAAACTGGCGGAAGGTCACAACGATATTGTTAGTGGGGTGGTTAATTTGAAGCAACCTGCCAAAGTTCCCCACATGCAGTCGATATATGAAGTGACAGTCACCCTCAATATGGGATTGGACCACGTTACCATCACCGAAAAAGGCGAACAGTTTCACTCCACACTGGTCAGCGTCCTGGACGAGGTAGAACAGCAGGTGCAGGAACGCCGAACACTGCGACAAAACACTAAACCACTCAAAACAACGATCGGATGTTTGCCAGGTTTGTCGTAGACATCCTCCCCTTAATCCAAATGTCAACCACATTCGATGTGAAATTCTCCCCCAAGTGGCGGATAGAAACATTCCCCTGTTGTTGGATGCGACAAGGGAATGTTTGTTGTAGGATGAATGTATGACCCGCGTATATCTAGCCGATGCCACGATTGAAGAACGTTTCGCCCTTCGCCTTGTCCTCCTCGACCTGAAGATGGAAGTGGTCGGAGAGGCAGCCGACTGGGCGACCACGCTGGCACAAGCGCCAGTCAAGCGCACAGACATGTTGCTGATCGATTGGAATCTGCTTCCCAAGGACCCTGGCGCGGCGCTGGATCAGCTTCGAAAGGCATGCCCGGCTGCGCTGGTCATCATCCTCATCAGTCATCTGGACGCCCGTCATCAAGCTGCGCTCTCGATCGGCGCCGACGCGTTTATCAGTAAAGGCGAGACGCCAGACCGTGTGGCCGAACATTTGCGGGCCGTAGCCAAAAGTCTTCATCCTTGATGACGCCACCCGACTGAGTGGGCGACACAAAACCCGGCGCGCCAAGGCTGTCCCGAGCGCCGGCACAAATGGGATGGCCTTTTCAAACGATCTGGAGGATCAAAATCATGAACAAGGATATTGTCGAAGGCAAGTGGAAACAAATCCGCGGCGAGGCCAAGGCGTGGTGGGGCAAACTCACCGACGACGACCTGGACCGCGCGGCTGGCAAGATCGAAGTTCTTGCCGGCCTGCTTCAGGAAAAGTATGGCTATACCCGTGAGCGCGCAACCGATGAGATCAATAAGCGCGTCACGGAATTTGAGGCCAACCTAAACAGGAAAACCGCGCCCACTCCCGTAGTTAAATGACCACCGTAATGCTGCCCCTTGCTCCTTTGCAGCATGCGTCTTGGATCGTATATCAGTCATATTCAAAAGGAAAAGAAAAATGAACCTCATTATTTACCTCATCGCTGGCGCGATTGTTGGCTACATTGCCAGCCGTATCATGCGCACGAACTCTCAGCAGGGTCTGCTGCTCGATATCGTGGTCGGTGTGATCGGCGCATTTCTGGCCGGCTACTTCATCAGTCCCATGGTCGGAATCGGGACAATCAATGATGCTATTACCATTCCGACCTTGGTAGTCACCCTGATCGGATCCATTGCCCTGTTGGCGATTGTCAATATCTTCCGTGGGAGACGTTTCCGCTCGGCTTAATCATCAATACTCCAACTCGCACCCAGGCCGGTTGAACTACCCTATTCTTTAGAGAGTGGCGTGGAACAACCGGCCTACGAGGCTTATAAAGGAGGCGGCCCTAGGTCCAGACTCCTGATCGAAAAGAAGGTTGAAATGTCAAACGCCAATAGAGTATCAGAAGTTAGAACATCACAGAACGAGCCTGAACGGGAACAACGCATCTTCAGTTTCAAAGCTACCCAATTAATCTGGCTTGCATTCGGTATCCTCGAAGCCCTGATCGCACTTCGGATCGGGTTGATGCTGGTCGGAGCCAACCCCAGCAGCCCGATCGTTGCCCTCATCTATGGGGTTACTTATCTGTTCCTGTTCCCCTTTACAGGCTTGATCGGCTCGCCGGTGTACGGCAACTTTGTGCTTGAACTGTCCTCCTTGTTTGCAATGTTGGTCTACGCCCTGACTGCATGGGCCGTGGAAAGAGTGGTCTGGCTGGTCTTTTACCGCCCGCATGGTCCGGTTGTGGCTATCACAGAAACCACCACCAGCGAAGACCATCACACCACACCATAGAACAAAGAGGCAAAATGAAAGACTCTTTCCGTCACCCAGAATCAAATACACAACCATCTGTCCATTTGTTGGTAAGCCTGCAAATTTTGGATGATATTCAAAAGTGGTTGGTCGGGTTGATTTGGTTGACGGAAGAAGAACAGAAGGAAGCAGGTCTTTATCTTGACGATCAGCATGACAAGGTAAATTCCTGAACAGGTAATTTCACCCATGTCGAGGACATGACAATCACAGCAAATATCTGCATGGAAGCAGAAAAGGGATCCGCCAGGATGAATGAAGCTCAAGAACACAAGTATCCCATCATCAATATCGCCGGCATCTTAGCCGGAATACTGATCGGTGGTCTGGCCGGGACCGTTACGATACTATTGCTTGCACCGCAATCTGGAAAAAGAACCAGGACACAAATCCAGAAAAAAAGTCTCGAACTACGCGACCGCGCTGCCGAAATGGTCGATGACTCTATTAGGCAGTTGCGCGCAGATCGTAACAAAATCAGCATAAACGGGCGCAAAAAATCTGATGATTTGACGAGGCGCGGTCAAGTGCTCGTCATCGAGCACAACTGGAGCAGGTAACTAAAGCCGCATAGGAAGGATGGAGCCATCTAGGTACTCTAAAACGACAATCCTTTCGTTCTTGAAAATTAAAGGAACTAAAATGTCCCTAGCACAAATACCCAGAATAAACCCCGATGAATTTTCAAGGTGCTGGGATTGGTGGGAGGTGAGGGCGGCAAGATTGTTGAAATTAACAATTCAACAATTGATTTGAATTCCCTTTCGTCCGTTCTTTTGGAGTAATACATGACCCTTCCCCTCAGGATAGAACATGACTCGCTCGGTGAAGTCCTTGTCCCGACAGATGCATTGTACGGTGCGCAAACCCAGCGCGCGGTCGAAAACTTTCCCATCTCCGGATTGAAGCCTCGGTGGGTTTATATTTGGTCGATGGGCGTGATCAAAAGAGCCGCCGCGGAAGTCAACCGGGACCTGGGGCTGCTCGATGCGGAAAAGGCCGCTGCCATCGTCCAGGCTGCGCAAGAAGTGATCGATGGGAAGTGGAACGATCAATTTGTAGTCGATCCATTCCAGGCTGGTGCGGGTACCAGTCATCACATGAATGCCAATGAAGTCATCGCCAATCGCGCTACCCAGCTCCTGCATGGAACCTTGGGGGAATACCGTGTTCACCCAAATGACCATGTTAATATGGCCCAATCCACCAACGACACCATCCCGACCGCCATTCGTCTGGGCTGCCTATGGCGATTGGATGAGCTTCTCGGCATACTAAACGATCTGACCTCCGCGTTGAATATCAAAGCCGGCGAATTCGATACCATCGTCAAATCGGGTCGGACACACTTGCAGGATGCCGTCCCGATACGCCTGGGGCAGGAGTTTGGCGCGTATGCCAGGGCCGTCGAGCGGGATGCGGAGCGGATCCGTCAGGCAGGCGAGAGCTTGAGACGGCTGGGGACCGGCGGAACCGCCGTCGGCTCCGGGCTGAATGCCCACCCCGAATATCATCATCGAATGATAATAAAGTTGGCTGAAATTACCGGCCTCCAACTGCTTGAGTCGGACAATTTATTCGAGTCAATGCAATCGATGGCGGATGCAGCAGCCTTTTCAGCTTCGATACGGACTCTGGCCCTGACCCTCATCCGCATTGCCAATGATTTTCGTCTGCTTTCCTCGGGACCCGCCACAGGGCTGGACGAAATCCGTTTACCGGCGGTCCAGCCTGGTTCCAGCATCATGCCCGGCAAGGTTAACCCGGTTATGGCGGAAATGCTGGATATGGTCATGTTCCAAGTGGTCGGTTGTGATACAACGATAGCTCTGGCGGTCCAGGCGGGGCAACTCGAATTGAACGTGATGATGCCGGTCATTGCCTACAATCTTTTCGAGATGATGCAGATCACGATTGGTGCGGTGCGTGCATTCACGGAACGGGCGGTCCGTGGCATCACTGCAAATCGAGCAAAGGCTGAAGGCTGGCTGGCTCAGAACACGATTGTGGTCACTGCACTAAATCCGCTGATCGGCTACAGTCGGGGCACGGAATTGGTCAAGGAAGCGGCAGCGCGCGGCCTGACGATTCACGCCATTGCGGTAGAAAAAGTAAAAAACGGCACACTTAAGCACATTGCGGATGGACAGGCGGTTACCCTCGAAGAAATTGAAGCCGCGTTGGGAAATCTTCGGCAATTAACATAAACATTAAGGTTCTCCGTAACCAAAAACCGGCCTGGTCAGACAATGGTATTTTCTTAGAGTTTCATATTCGTCTCCCCCAAGTGGCGGAGAACCACACTCTCCTAGCGATGGATACGGTTGGGGAGTGTTCATCGTAGGATAAAGAGAGACCGATTCTTTACCAATACAAGAAAGGAGTATCACCATGAAATTCAATAGAAACATGGGTTTTCTGTTGTTGGGCATCTGGCTTATTCTCACAGGACTTTCCGCATTCATCTCGATGGGTGGTCTGTCCGTCATCCTGGCGCTGCTTGCCATCGCGGCCGGTGTCTTCATTTTATTGAACCGCTAGTTTCAACGCTCCCAGTGACCAAGGGAGAATCGAAAAGGTGCCTTCTCTTTTCAGGTCCCCAATGAGGATATATACATGCTCCCATTACCAACCCCACGAACCGATCCAGATGTATTATTCAGATGCGAAAATTCAAGCCTAGCAGAGGAAGAGCAAAAGAATCCTGCCAAAAATTCCGCGGGAGATGTAGCCCTAGCGTATGAAATCGATCGCGTATTATGGGCAGATTCTGTCTTTAGAGCTAGGGATTATGCGCACATCGATGTACAGGTGCTTGGTGGATTTGCGCATCTGTATGGTCATATCAGCAGCATGTCCAGCCAGCATCAGGCCGAAAAGGCGCTTCAAATCATCCCCGGCCTGCATGGCGTTGTCAGTCATCTGATTCTGGATGACCGCCTTTTAGCGGAAGTGGCAACCTCATTAGGGTTCTTGGAACACATGGATAATTGCAAGTTTTTCACAGGCGTTTCGCATGGGGTGGTATTTATTAGCGGAAAGGTCAGCGATGTGAAGGTGAGATTGCTGGCAGAAAAGTGTGCCTCTGACAATCCCAATGTTCGTGGCGTCATTAACAGCATCTGCATTCGGGGAAGCAAATTGATTTTACAAGACCAGCCATATTTACAGCCCACCATAGGTGGAGAGATCATTTTTCTTAATGGAATCTCGGGCATCGTTCGGCAGGTGATTATCGACCCCAACAATCGTCGAGTAATCGCTATGATTGCCCAGGGACAATTTACAGATCAGTTGCAGGATCTGCAATCCCTGAAAAATGGCAAATCCCTGCCGCCGGAACGGCTCATCGTGCTTTCCATGGATTTGGTTCGGTATTTGACCAAGGTTTCAGGCTTCCTCCATATCAATACGAATGAAAGAAACCGCTACACCGACTTTGACCCCGTCAATTTCATTGCCCCGCAGAAAAGCTGGGTGCCGCCATATCCGTACTGCCTCAATGAGGTTTTATTTCCTGTTCAACACCGGGATGAAGATTCTCAAGCGATATATGGTCCTCACCCATTTCAGTTTGCAAAGACATCGGAGGCAGAATCACTCAGAAAAGACTTCTTTGCAAATAGCAATTTCGGTGCTTAGACGGGTGCAATAAATCACCCCAATCCATTGATGTCAAGCTCAAAGAAGATAGTGAATCGATCATAAACTGGAGACAAAACATGAAGGCACTCGTCTATCACGGCCCGGGCAAACGTGCCCTCGAAAATATGCCTAAACCCAAAATCAAAGCACCTACAGATGCCATCGTCAGGATCACAAAGACAACCATTTGCGGGACAGATTTGCATATTCTGAAAGGGGATGTGCCAACTGTGACAGATGGCCGGATCTTGGGGCACGAAGGTGTGGGTGTTATAGACCAGGTGGGGGCAAGCGTTTCCAATTTTAGCGTGGGCGACCATGTCTTGATCTCGTGCATAAGTTCGTGCGGAAGGTGCCTCAATTGTAAAAAGGGCATGTACTCACACTGCGAAAACGGCGGAGGTTGGATTCTGGGAAATCTAATCGACGGAACCCAGGCTGAGTACGTTCGTACCCCATTTGCGGACAACAGCCTGTATCCAATACCGGACAAGGCCGACGAAGAGGCACTGGTGATGTTGAGCGACATCCTGCCAACAGGCTTCGAATGTGGCGTGTTGAACGGGCAGATAAAACCCGGTGATACAGTGGCAATCATTGGGGCGGGCCCAATCGGGTTGGCAATCCTACTTACAGCGCAGTTCTATTCGCCGGCGGTCATCATCATGGTCGATAACGATGACAACCGGCTGGAGATTTCAAAGAAATTTGGGGCAACGGTGGCCATCCACAATGATCTCGGCAATGCCGCTGAAAAAATCATGGCACTGACTGACAATCGTGGCGTAGACGTGGCCATCGAAGCCATTGGAATTCCAGCGAGTTTCGACATTTGCCAGACTATCATCACGGCCGGCGGGCATATTGCCAACGTCGGAGTACATGGCAAACCCGTTCAATTGAATCTGAATACACTCTGGGCGCAAAACATCACAATTACAACCCGTCTGGTTGATACTGCGACCACTTCCATGCTTTTAAGAACCGTGATTTCAGGAAAGCTCCAGCCAAAGGCATTGATCACCCACCACTTTAATATGGACCAAATGATGTTTGCATACGACATATTTGGAAATGCGATGAAAGAGCAGGCGCTCAAGGTGATCATTACCAACCCGGACTAAATGCAAGGAGTACCACACAGTTGCGCCTGCCGCGCAAACTAAAATCGGGCTTTCACCGCCCTTTGCGGGCGAAAGGCGACTCGTTTCCCAGCGGTTACGTAACCTAGGCTTCTAATTCATCACTTCCAGCCTGGGGCAGGTACATCCACTGCCTTGTATTTGGTCGCCACCCTAGTCGGTTTCACACGGATCTATGTTAGCGCGCACTACCCGTCGAGATCTCATAGCCGGGTTGGTATTGGGATCGGTCTGGGGGCTTCTCGCGGCTTTGCCGGAATCCCATTGGTCTGTACCACACTCTGATACAGCATCCCCCAAGTGGCGGAGAATGACACTCCCCGTCCGATGGATGCAACTGGGGAGTGTTTATTGTAGGATTAAATCAGGCCCTATGCAGACCATTGCCCCCGTATCCTGTAACGAGGACGACTCAAACCATCATCACCAAATTGACAAAGTACTTGAAAGGAAAAATATCATGTTGTGGACTATCGTAGTAATTTTGTTGATCCTGTGGCTGCTTGGCTTATTTGGACGGAACATAAGCCCGAGTTTCCCGCAAACAGGCAGTTGGATTCACACACTGCTCGTTATCGCCGTCATTCTCATCATCCTGAACTGGTTGGGAGTCATTTAGAACAGCCCTTCCGTGGATCATTGCATAAACATCTGCTTCCATCCCAGATGAGGAGAGCTTCATGAAGAAGTGTAAGAAAGTAATGACAAGAAATACCATATGTTGTCTGCCAGTTGACCTGGTATCCAAAGCAGCCGAGTTAATGAAGAGTGGGAATGTTGGATCGATACCTGTCATTGAAAACGAGCAGACCCAAAAACTGGTCGGTATTGTGACCGATCGCGATCTGGCTTTGAAAGTCATCGCCATGGGGCTTGATCCAAAATCCACGATCGTGGACATGGTCATGACGCACAAGGTTGTAACCTGCCTGGCTGGAGCTGATTTGAAAAAAGCCCTTGAAGCAATGACCGAAAACCAATTACGGCGTATTCCCGTTGTAAGCCGCAGTAACAAGCTCCTGGGGATCATTTCCCAGGCGGATGTAGCAACCCGCTCCAATCACCCCAGGAAAACTGCCGCAATGATAAAGGGAATTTCGCGCTCCTTCGCGAACTAGGAAGAACCTGGATGCACCCCGATTTTCGCCCTGCTGCTGGTTTGATATTGGCCCTGGCGTTGGCCGTAATAATCCTGGCCGCCTGTGTGCCGCCTCAAACCCTGTCTGCGCAGGACATGGCAGCAGTTGCATCGACACAAACACTGATGCCGTCCTTATGTGAGGGGTGCGCCCAGGCAACTCTGGCGGTCTTGCAAACCCAGGAGAAGATCAGCGCAGATGCACAGGCGGCGGCTACTGCAGAGGTCATGCGTGCCAATGCACAGGAAACCCTGAATGCGGCCAGTTCGACCTTGAGTGCAGCCCAGACTCAGGCGCAAAATAGTGCTAACATCATTGCGGCCCAACTGGCGGCCACCGCCGAAATCATACGCGCCAACGCGCAAGCCACCTTGAATTCGGCAGGAGCAACCCAAAGCGCTGCCTTAACCCAAGATGCGATTCGCCAGACACAGGTTGCGGATCTGACAACCAGTGACGCGCAATCTGTATTGGTCCAACAGAATATGCAGGCAATCGCTGCCAATACCCAAACAGCAGTGGCCAATAATATCGCCACGCAGACCCAGGCTGCCCTTGCCACATCGCAATGGTATGCTGATCAAAAACGCCAGCGTGACGAGCAAAGAGCCATTCCGATCAGCTTCCTGTGGATGTGGTGTTTTCCAACCTTTCTAGTGTTATTAGCCGCCCTGATTCTATGGGGGAGCTGGCGCTGGCTGAAGGCCCAGCAAGCAAGGCAACGTCCTCCAGAAATTCACGTTGAAAAGCCGCCTGCGACAGTGACTGAAGTCGTCCCCCATCGACATCATGACTCATCGCCATATATTGAAAATGATGTCAGCAATGACACCTACCACTCCCCGCAGTCCGAGGACCAGATCCATCGCTGGTTGGATGAGGTCAAGCGCAAACTATTGCGCAGCGATAGGACGGATAAAGATGACACGGATTGAATCTCGTTCTTTCAATCAAAAGGCCTTGCAGGTCAGAACTCAGGTATCAGCAATCCTGACAAAATGGGGCTTGTTGCCGCGATTCAAACGCTGGCGGCTGACACAAGATCACGAAACAGGAATGATTGTGTTGTTTGGCGTTCTCAACAATAGATATATTGCCACACATACCTCGATTCCCTTTGGCGATTACTTTGATCCGCGTCTGTTGGATGATCTTGCAAGCGAATTACAAATGCCGGTGGTGTCCTGTAACAGCGACGGTCTCTGTTATGCATTCGTTTTTGACCGAGGTCAGCTTGGAAAATTGCCAACACACATAGACTTCCCCTATATCGATAACGGGAAATATCTGGTCAGGGTCGTCTATGGTAATAAACCGCCATCCAAGGCGGTTGCGATGGAAGAAGATATCACGGCGGTCGATGATCACACACTGGTTCACCAGGGGGTGGGAGCCTTCTTGAAGGTCTTTGACGATATCAAACTCAAGAACGATGCGGCTGCGCTACTTGCTGCTCAAGGATTGCCCGACATCGTGGTCATAGACGAAGCCGAATTTAAAAAGCGGGTGGCAGAGCATGAAATCAATCGGTAGAGGCGCACCTGCATCAAAATCTATTCGATGAGCCGGTTGAGTAGCTCCACGAACTACTTACTGAATGCCCAAAAGCATTACCTAAGTTGCAATTCATCGGTTTTAAAAAGGAGAAATGAAATGGGACGCAAAGGCGTAAGCAAACGCAAGGCAAAAAAAAACAAAACGGTTTCCAATAATAACACTCACCAGAGCGGAAATTCACCTGTGCAAGCGCTGGTGAAGGACAAAGGCGCGCCGCTCAATACGAGCACTCCACCTCTTCCAACTGGGCACAGTAACAAGAACAAAAAGGGAAAATAAGGGACATAAAACTACAAAACGGAGAAAAAAATGAGACTGATGATCCTATTTATTGTTATGGATTTACTTGCCTTGATTGCATATCCGATCGTGCTCATAGACGGTTGGGTGCGTCGCTTCAAGAAACCAAGACGGGTGCCAGCCCTGGTCCTGTCCTAGTTACCGAATATACCCATCAACGGGTCACGTGCAATAGCAGCTACCTGGCAATAAAGGAGTCAGACATGAGAACAATTTATGGTTTTATCTACACCCTGCGGCCCTACGAGCGGGGTATTCAAGAAACCCTGGGCAAGTACAGCGGCTACAAACAACCGGGCCTGGGATTCCAACTCCCATTGGTGCACATTACCCGGGTTCGTGATGTGCGTGAGCACACCATGGATATTCACCCGCAGGCAGTGATCACCAAGGACAATGTCGAGATCATGGTGGATGGCATCATGTGGGTACGGCCGACCATCGAGGAAGAGGCAATCAAGAAAACGTTCTACAACATCGATGATTGGAAACGGGCAATTGTCCAACTGGCAATGACCAATCTGCGCCAGGAATTTGGCGATCTGACCCTAGACGAGAGCCTGGTCGCGCGCGAAACGATCGCCACCAATCTGCAACGAGTCCTGAACACATACGCCGTCGAGTGGGGGCTGACCGTCAGCAAGGTGGAGATTCGCCTGATTGATCCGCCCGAGGACATCAAGAAGGCCATGCACAAGCAGAAGACCGCTGAACAGGAACGGCGCTCCATGCGTCTGTTGGCCACCGGTGAATTCGAGGCTGCCGAACAGCAGAAGTTGGCCATCATCCAGCGCGCTGAGGGTGAACGCGAGGCCGTCATCCAGGTCGCGCAGGGCAAAGCTGAGGCCATCCGCCTAGTCAACGAAGCCGCCGAACAGTATTTCATCGGCAATGCCCAGGTGCTCAAAAAACTGGAAATGGTCGAGAACTCCCTGCGCGACAACGCAAAAATAGTAATCACCGAGCACGGCATTCACCCAACACTTTTACTGGGGAACCTGCCGGTCGCTGTGTCGAATGGGAATGGTGCCAAGTTGATAAAAACTGAATAGAAAAAGAAGGCAACCATGAAAATCCTGCTTGTTTATCCAGAGTTCCCAGACACCTTTTGGAGTTTCAAGCATGCGCTTAAGTTCGTTAGGAAGAAAGCCGGCGCCCCGCCGTTGGGTCTGTTGACCGTTGCCGCAATGCTGCCGCCCGCCTGGGAAAAACGGCTGGTTGATCTCAATGTAACGGACCTCACGGAAAAAGACCTGGCATGGGCCGACTATGTCTTTATCAGCGCCATGGTCGTTCAACGCGAGTCGGCACGCGCCACCATCCAACGTTGCAAGGCCGCCAGAGTGAAGGTGGTGGCGGGCGGTCCGCTCTTCACGATGGAACAGGAACAGTTTCCCGACGTGGATCATTTCGTCCTTAACGAGGCGGAGGAGACACTCGCCCCGTTCCTGCTGGACCTCGAACGGGGTCGGCCTCGACGCGTCTATTCCTCCACCGAGTTTCCCGACATCCACCAAACCCCCGTCCCCCTCTGGCATCTGGTGGACTTGAAGCATTACAGCACTGTCAGCATTCAATTCTCGCGCGGCTGTCCCTTCAATTGTGACTTTTGCAATGTGACCTCCCTGCTGGGGCATGTTCCGCGCACAAAGACCGCCGCACAGATCATCGCCGAATTGGACAGTCTCTACGCACTAGGCTGGCGCAGCAGCATCTTCTTTGTGGACGACAACTTTATCGGCAATAAGAAACAGATCAAAGCCGAGGTACTTCCCGCCTTGATCGAATGGCGCAAGGGCAAAACCGGTATGCCGTTCAGCACCGAAGCGTCCATCAACCTGGCCGATGACCCGGAGCTGATGAGACTCATGGTAGCGGCCGGCTTCGACACGGTCTTTGTCGGCATCGAGACACCCAATGAAGACAGCCTGACCGAATGCAGTAAAAACCAGAACAAAGGCCGCGACCTGGTGGAGAGCGTCAAACGACTCCAGCGAGCCGGCCTCCAGGTGCAGGGTGGGTTCATCGTCGGTTTCGATAACGACTCCCCTTCGATCTTCCAACAGCAGATTGATTTCATCCAGAAGAGCGGCATTGTGACGGCCATGGTCGGCTTGCTGCAAGCCCCGTTGGGAACGCGGCTTTATGATCGCATGCAACGCGAAGGCCGCCTGGCAAACGAATTTTCAGGAGACAACGTGGATGGCTCGACCAATATTATCCCCAAAATGGGGCTGGAACCACTGCGGGAAGGCTATCGCGAGATTCTAAGCAGGATATACGCGCCCAAATTCTATTACGAACGCGTGCTGATCTTCCTGCGCGAGTACCGACCGCCCCAGATTAGAGTCCAATTGGAACCGCAATATATCCTGGCCCTGTGGCGCTCCATATATCAGCTGGGGATTCGCGGCGTCGAACGGGTCCACTACTGGCGGCTCTTCTTCTGGACTCTGTTCCGGCGTCCACGTCTCTTCCCACTGGCGATCACATTCGCCATCTACGGTTTCCACTTCCGCCAGGTGATTGATCTTCACGTTGGCTAGTTCAAGGAGTTTGTATGGAACAGAACAAGATCACGATCGAGCGTGACAAAAAAGTTGCTCTGGTCGCGCATGACAATAAAAAGCAGGATCTGGTCGAATGGGCAAAATACAATAAAGTTTTACTCGCCCACCACACCATCTATGCCACTGGCACGACCGGTACCTTGTTGGAAAAGGAACTCGGTTTCCCGATTCACAAACTCGAAAGCGGGCCGCTGGGCGGCGATCAACAAATTGGGGCAAAGATCGTGGATGGCGACATTGACTTTCTGATCTTCTTTTGGGACCCGCTGGAACCCATGTCTCACGATCCGGATATAAAGGCGCTTCTACGGATGGCTGTCGTATGGAACATTCCGATTGCCTGCAACCGTGCCACCGCGGATTTCATGATCTCGTCTCCTCTGATGGACGAGGAATACGACCGTTTGTTGCCAGAATATGATGAATATAGACAGCGAATGACATCGGACTGATTTTCTTACAACCTTCTATTCAGTTGACGGAAGGATTTGCCATGAACACAAATGAAAATCACCATCGTGCCATTTTGCGGAATATCGCCCACCGGACGATGGTTGAACGCAACCTATTCCCGGACTTTTCGCCTGCGGTGTTCGTTGAACTCGACAAGATTCAACCCGCAACGGGAACGCACAACGGGCAGGCTCGTGACCAACGCGAATTACTTTGGTGTTCCATCGATAACGATGACTCGCTCGACCTGGACCAACTGACGGTTGCAGAGTCCATGCCTGATGGCAAAGTCAAAATAATGGTTGCCATTGCGGATGTGGCCGCGCTGGTCAAAGATGGAACGGCCATTGACCAACACGCCCGTCACAACACCACCTCGGTCTATACCGCGGCCGAGATGTTCCCCATGCTTCCCGAGAGGCTTTCCACCGATCTCACATCCCTGAATATCGGTCAGGATCGTCTTGCCGTGGTGGTCGAGATGGAGATTGGTGGAGATGGATCGCTCCTGGGTTCGGAGATCTATACGGCGCACGTCCGCAACCATGCCAAGCTGGCCTACAACAGTCTTGCTGCATGGATGGATGGAAATGGAAATATCCCTGAGGCCGTCTCTGCCGTCCCCGGGTTGGAGGAGAACCTACGGCTGCAGGATAAAACTGCTCAAAGCATGAAGAACCTTCGCCACAGTCACGGAGCGCTAAGTCTGGAAACCATCCAGGCCAAGCCGGTCTTCGATGGCGATCAAATTCAGTCGCTCGAGATCGAGGAGACCAACCGCGCCAAGCAGATCATCGAAGACTTCATGATCACCACCAATGGCGTGACGGCGCGTTTCCTCGCGTCCCATAAGTTCCCGTCGATCCGCCGCGTGGTCCGGATCCCGAAGCGCTGGGAACGCATCGTTGAGATCGCCGCGGAACACAAGGTCAATCTTCCACCCGAACCAGATTCACAGGCGTTGGAAACTTTCCTCGTCCAGCAAAAAGCCGCGGATCCACTGCGCTTCCCCGACCTGTCGCTGGCGGTGATCAAACTTTTGGGAAACGGTGAGTACATCGCCGAACTTCCCGATGGAGACGCCCTCGGCCACTTTGGCCTGGCGGTCAAGGATTATTCCCACTCGACTGCCCCAAACCGCCGCTATCCCGACCTGCTTACCCAGCGTTTGTTGAAAGCGGCTTTGAATGGTGAGCCCACGCCCTACAGCAAAGATCAGTTGGACGGATTGGCAATCCATTGCACCGAGGCAGAAGATGCAGCCAACAAAGTGGAACGACGCGTCGAAAAATCCGCTGCTGCGCTCCTGCTCGAATCGAAGATCGGGCAGCAGTTCGACGCAATCGTCACTGGCGCTTCCGAAAAGGGGACATGGGTTCGGCTCTTAACCATCCCTGTGGAAGGCAAGCTTGTTAAAGGGTTTGAAGGCATGGATGTTGGGCAGAAGTTGCGCGTGCAATTGATCGATACTGACGTTGAACGCGGATTTATCGATTTCAAAAAGGTCAGTTCGTCCAGAAACAGATGAGGAGATACCAATGAAAACAGAAATTGGCTTATGGATCGACCATCGGGAAGCGATCATTGTAATTCTCGCCGATGGTGAAGAAGAAGTTAAACATGTGATCTCAAACATTGGAAAACATATCCGCTATTCCGGTAGTTCACACTCCAAGACTCCGGAAGGATTGAAAGAAGTGACGTCAGAAGACGCGAGAGATAGAAAGTTTGGGAATGCCCTCAACAAGTTCTACGACGAGGTCATTGCTGTCATTCGTGAGGCTGAAACCATCCAGATCTTTGGACCCGGCGAGGCAAAGGGCGAGTTGGAAAAACGCATCCAGTACGAAGGGCTCAAAGCGCATATCTTTGTAGTTGAAACCACTGACAAGATGACAGATCGCCAGATCGCCGTAAAAGTTCGCGGCCACCTTCCGTTGTAATCCGGCAATCCATATACTATAAGATACTCCGCCCTCAACCAGACGAAAGCGGATTTGTTATCTGAAGATAGATTGAGATGAAACCTTTGAGACGTTTTCCGATCAGACCCAAAGCAAAGCCTCGGGAGGAGTCCGGTCCCCTAATGGCTTATTGGAATCTTTCTGGTGACCAACTGGTTTCGTCCCTGGCCACCACCCCAAATGGTATTCTGCAGGCAGACGCGGAGAACCGTATCAAGCAATATGGTCCAAACGTGCTTAAAGCACAGGGGAAAACCACCACGGTTGGGCTGTTGTTGAGTCAATTCAAAAGCCCACTCGTTTTGATTCTAATCTTCGCATCCATCGTCTCCGCCTTTGTAGGCGAATGGACCGACGCGGCAATTGTGTTGGCCGTGGTCATCGGTAGCACCATGCTCGGTTTTGTGCAGGAATATCGAGCCAGTACCGCTGTCAACAAATTGCGCTCACAAGTGACCATTAAATCCAGCGTGCTGCGTGGGGGAAAACCACAGTTGATACCATCCGAACAGGTGGTGCCGGGAGATGTGGTTCTGTTGTCAGCAGGCAGTTTAATCCCCGCGGATGGGGTCGTTCTCGAGAGCAACGATTTCTTTGTTAACCAGGCTGTGCTGACCGGTGAAACTTTCCCGGTGGAGAAGACACCAGGGATCGTCCCTGTCAAAGCGAGTCTGGCGGAACGGACCAATAGTATTTTCATGGGCACCAGTGTGCGCAGTGGCATGGCGCGCGTTCTGATCGTACAGACCGGTAAATCCACTGTATTCGGTCAGATCGCGGAACGGCTCAGTCTGCGCCCTGCCCAAACCGAGTTTGAACGCGGCGTCAAAAACTTTGGCTACCTGCTCACCCAGGTCATGCTGGTGATGGTTGTCATCGTTCTGGCGATCAACATCTTCCTAGCCAAGCCACCCATCGACTCACTGCTCTTTGCACTTGCACTTGCGGTCGGACTCGCCCCAGAGTTGCTTCCCGCTATCATCAGCATCACCCTCGCTCACGGCGCACAACAAATGGCAAAACGCGGTGTGATCGTACGACGGCTAAACTCGATCGAGAACTTTGGCAGCATGGACGTACTCTGCACCGACAAGACCGGCACCCTGACCGAGGGCATCGTTCGCCTGGATGGTGCGCTTGATCCTGCTGGACAGCCATCGGTCGCTGTGCTCCATGCCGCTTATCTCAACGCTCAATATCAAACCGGCATAAACAATCCCCTGGACGAAGCTGTTAAAGCGTACGCCCAACAAGCTGGGATCAAACCCGCCAGCGAGCAAAAGATCGATGAGGTCCCATACGATTTCGTGCGCAAATGCCTGAGTGTGGTGACCGCTAAGGGTCAGGGGGAACACACCTTGATCACCAAAGGCGCGCTGGAAAATATTCTGAAAATTTGCAATCAAATACAAGTGGTTGATGAAAGCCATCCACTCGATGGAAAAACGTTGGCGGGAATCGAACAGCGCTACAGCGACTGGAGCAAAAAAGGGTTTCGTGTGTTAGGGGTGGCGATCCGCAAGTTTAATAGGCAGGCCGCCTCCTATTCCAGCGCGGATGAAAGGGACATGACCTTCATCGGCTTCCTGCTTTTCTTCGATCCGCCCAAATCGGATGTGGAGAAAGCCATCATCGACCTGGCACAGCGAGGCGTACAATTAAAGATTATCACTGGCGATAACGATAAAGTTGCATGGCACGTTGCCCAAGCTGTCCACCTGCCCGTCATGGGCCTGCTGACCGGCAGTCAATTGAACGACATGCCCGACGAAGCGCTCTGGCATGCCGCCGAGCGGACAAATATCTTTGCGGAAGTGGATCCCAATCAAAAGGAACGGATCATTCTGGCTTTGCGTAAAACGGGTCATGTGGTTGGCTACATGGGCGACGGCATCAACGACGCCCCCGCCCTGCACGCCGCTGATGTAGGCATTTCGGTGGACACGGCCGTGGATGTGGCCAAAGACGCAGCCGACTTCGTTTTACTCAAACAGGATCTGGACATTCTTCGCGAAGGGATTGATGTTGGCCGCGTAACCTTTGCCAATACACTCAAGTATATTTTGACCACCATCAGCGCCAACTTTGGGAATATGTTCAGCATGGCTGGGGTTTCCCTACTACTGCCATTTCTACCCCTGCTTGCTCCACAAATCCTGCTCAACAATTTCCTGTCAGACATTCCCGCCACCACCATCGCCAGTGACAATGTCGACGCGGAATGGGTGGCAAAGCCGCGCCGCTGGAACACTAAATTTATCCGCGATTACATGATACTTTTTGGTTTGGTTAGTTCGATCTTTGACTTTCTCACCTTCGGCATATTACTATTTCTATTCCGCGCCACACCAGAGGAATTTCGCACCGGCTGGTTCATCGAGTCGTTATTGACCGAATTGATGATTGCCCTGGTCGTGCGGACGCGCGGCCTCTTCTTCCGCAGTCGTCCAGGCAACCTGTTGCTGGTAAGCACGCTGATTGTGGTCGGTATTACTCTTGTTTTACCCTACCTTCCCTTCAACTTCCTGTTTGGATTTATCCCACTGCCTGCGCCACTGATATTAGCCGTGCTGGGATTAACCGCGCTCTATATGGCAGTTACTGAAATTACCAAAAGGTTTTTCTACTCTCGGGTGAAAAATGCAACAGCCTGAGAAGTCAGTTTTTTATCTTGATTATTTTTGAAGCACATATCGACGAATTGAAGTAACAAATCGCTGCTTGTCCTAAACTCTGAAAATAGTATATGTGTGCAAAGTTCAATTAATAATAAAAAAACGGCGGAGAATTCTCTCCGCCGCCTACGTGCCGCCTACGTTCGTCTACGAAATTTATACCCATATAACGGATATGTACCCCGCTGTCCAGATCCGATTGTGATTACAGTCGGAACAGCGAACAACTGAGAAATTTCCCCTTTATAATTATCTTCATGCCGATTCCAATTCTGCAAACGAAACTCTACCCACCACTCCCGACGGAAAGGTATGTTTCCCGTCAAAGGCTGATCGAAAGCATACGGACAGGTGTAAACGGCAGGTTGACCATTATTTCCGCACCGCCAGGCTTTGGAAAGACCACGCTACTCTCTGCATGGCTTGCCACAAACGAACATTCAAAAGTGGCTTGGTATTCATTGGACGAAGACGACAGTGAGCCAGGTCGCTTTTTTACATATATTGCCGCCTCATTTCGCCCACTAGAGCCTGATTCTGTCCCCGTGCTTGTTTCCCTTCTGGAGGCTGGTTCCACCAACCCCCGCGAATTGACTGCCGCGCTCATCAATGATATGTCCGAGTTTTCAAGCAAAAACGTTGTGCTGGTGCTGGACGATTATCACCATATCACCCAACAGCCAATTCATGACGCGTTTACCTACCTGATCGACCACCTTCCCAGCAACATCCACCTTGTTTTCAACAGCCGCGTTGACCCGCCTCTCCCGCTGGGACGCTGGCGGGCGCGTGGACAGTTGACAGAGATCCGCGCCGACGATCTGCGCTTCACCGAAGAGGAAGCCGCGCAGTTCCTGAATCAAACGATGGGGCTTTCACTGAGTACAGAAGACATCCGCACGCTGGAAGCGCGCACCGAAGGCTGGGTAGCAGGCTTGCAGCTTGCTGCACTCTCCTTGCAAAAATCGTCTAACCCCAGTGAAATCATTTCCGCGTTCGCGGGCAGCAATCGATACGTGGCAGACTATCTCACCGATGAAGTGCTCTCGCACCAGCCCGAGGCTCTGCGCGAATTCCTGCTGAAAACTTCCATTTTGGATCGCTTCAACGCGTCATTGTGTGATTATGTCCTGCAACGCGACCAGTCCGAAACCATGCTTGCGGAATTGGAACGCGCCAACCTGTTCATCATCCCACTTGATTCTGAATCGAATTGGTATCGTTATCACCATCTTTTTGCCGACTTGCTCAGACGCCGTGCTTCGAGCGAAACCGCAGACCTGCACCGTCGCGCCGCCGAATGGTTCGAGAAGAATAACTTAATACTTGACGCCATTCGTCATTGGATCACGGCAAACGAACATGAACGAGTCGCCACATTGGTGGAACACGCCATCAGTCAGACCTGGGGGCAGGCGGAGCTTGCAGGCTTGATGAAGCACGTGGAAACGTTGCCCGAATCCGTGTTAGCGGAATATCCGTCCCTGAGCGCCTTTCTCGGCTGGTCGTGGATCTGGCTTGGGTACGGTTCTGAGCGCATTTTACCTTTACTTGATTGCGCAGAACGGAAGAACATGGATGATGCTGCGTCGCTTGGACGTTTGAACGTGGTAAGAAGCGCCCTCCTTCGCATATCGCAAAACGACTCGTCCGGGTCGCTGTGGCTGGCGAATCTGGCGTTGAAGCAACTAGCTCCAGGCGATTTTCTGTGGCGCAGTTTCGCACAGTTGGGAATTGCCATTGCCACCCACGCCTCGGGCAGACCGCTGGCAGAGGCGGAAGAAGCCTATGTTGAGACCATCCGCTTGTGCGAGCAGGCAGGAGACTCGATCACGGCATGGATCGCCACCTGTGCCCGCGTGCAGGTGGTGACCGAGCGCGGCGAGTTAGGACGCGCCCTTGCCCTCAACCGTCAACTGCTGGATTCGATCCAAAGAGGTGCTTCCAGCCTGGTGCGCGGGTGGGCAAATGTCTATCAGGCGGCGTTTTTGTATCAGGTCAATGATCTGGAGGCGGCATGGCGGGAGGCGGATTTCACGCGCACATTGGAGGAGCAGTCTGGCGGGATGCCCGATGTGGCAATGCGCCTGTATGCCCTGCTCACAAAACTGGAACGCATTAACGGAAATGAGGAGGACGCTCGCAAGGCAGCCGATGACTTCCTGGAATTGGCAAAACGCGGCGGCATGACCAACGCCATCGACTGGGCGCGCGCTGTCCATGCGGAGTTGATGTTCAGGCTCGGAGATGGTTCGGCGTTCGAGTCTTGGGCGCGTGCATATCATCCATCGGGACAGCCGCTGTTTTTCCCGTATCGTCTGGCGACTCTGTTGAAAGTGCGTCATCTTATGTGGAAAAAAGCCTGGGATGAGAGTCGCCGCCTGGTGGGTGAGCAAGTTCGGCTGGCACGTGAGGCAGGGTACCTCGAATACGAGATGGAACTGCACATCGTCCACGCGTTGGTGGAGCAGGAGGCGGGCAAGTCATCCGCTGCCCTCAAAACGTTGGAACGCGCGTTGGAGATTGGCAAGGCAAACGGCTATGTGCGCATCTTTCTCGATGAAGGCGAAGAGATGAAAAATCTACTGACGCAGGTTCAGAAATTGCGCAAAGATGATTTTGTAGCAAGCCTGTTGGCGGCATTTGGCAAGCCCGTCCATATTGATCAATCTGCCTTGATCGAGCCGCTGACGGAGCGAGAGATCGATGTGTTGAGACTGATCGCCGAAGGGTTGTCGAACCCTGAGATCGCCGACAAACTTGTCCTTTCGGTTGGCACGGTCAAGACGCACGTCAAGCATATTTATGGCAAGTTGAATGTGGATGACCGCGTGAAAGCGGCAGGAAAAGCACGCGAAATGAAATTAATAAACTGACGGTCACCTCAAGGTGACCGTCAGTTTTGTGTTCGCTAATTTTCAAGTTTTGCCAGGTCTCCGCTGCCGTTGATCTTTTCGGTCAGCTTGGGCGAACCGAGGTACTTCACATAGCCGCTTCCGCTGATGGATACATCCAGCGTGTCCACCGCCCACACCGTGACATCACCGCTGCCATTGACTGCCACCTCCACTGTGGATGCCTTGAGTTTTTCCATCAGCACGTCGCCAGATCCGGATGCCTTTACGGTCAGCGATTTGGTTTCGCCTGCCACATCCATCGAACCCGAGTTGTTGACTTCGGCAAGGATGGTTTTCGCCGACACATTCGGCAGGATCATATCGCCCGATCCGCTGATGCGGACAGAGAGCGAAGCCACGTCCAGGTTCATGAAGGTCACATTGCCCGATCCGTTGATGTCGACCCTTAACGAGTCTGCGGCGAAATCCTCCACGCGGATATCCGCCGAACTAGAGAGATCGATGGCGCTCAATTCAGGCAGGATCACGCGATAGATGATGGTTTCAGATTGAAACCCAGACACCTCGGGCTTGGCACGGATGGTCAGCACGCCCTTCTCCACTTCCACCTTCATGATCGGGAGGATGTTGTCATCGGCTTCGACAGTCAGGCTGAAATCGTCGCCCTGCTCA
This sequence comes from Chloroflexota bacterium, assembly GCA_016191845.1. Lineage (GTDB taxonomy): Bacteria > Chloroflexota > Anaerolineae > Anaerolineales > Villigracilaceae > JACPVF01. Next base: position 117,248 of record JACPVF010000015.1, on the reverse strand, counting down.
ATGTACATCACGCCCGACATACCGAGACGGATCTGGTCGAAGTCCTGCACGTCGAAGGTTTGGGTGACCATTTTCCCTGAACCTGTCACAAGCGAGGGTGTCAGACCACAGGCGGAAAGAGCAAACATGGACATGACGAAAGCAAAGAGTATGTTTTTCATGGTTTTTCTCCTTGCCGCCCAGTGTAGGTCACATAGCATCCTTTTCCATCTCCCAACGGGGGGATTTCGGCGGGGGAAAAACTACCCCCACAAATACCTCCATCGGGAGATGGAGGAAACGACCTGCGTGAATAAGATGGGGACATGAACGCAAACCAACGCCCGATTTTCTACAAGATCCGCCTGCGCGATAAACTGGACCTCGAACAGGCTGCCTGGTTCCCAGAGTTGGTCCACACCGAAGACAACGACGGCAACACCCTGCTGGTTGGCGAATTGCCCGACCAGGCTGCCGTGATGGGTGTTTTGTTCCGCGCGCACAATCTCAATTTGACGATTTTGTGCATGAAGATCAAAACTGGCAAAACAGGAGAACTCAAAAATGTTCAAAATGATTAATCTGCTCGTGCGCTTTCTGCTCGAACTCTGTATCCTCGCCATCTTCGGATATTGGGGTTTCCAAACAGGCAGCAACACCTTCATGAAGTTCCTGCTCGGTTTGGGCGCTCCCATCCTGTTCGCCATGGTGTGGGGAACTTTCCTTGCCCCGAAATCTTCCATGCGCTTGAATGAACCCTGGCTCTTCCTGCTCGAACTCGTTTTATTTGGTCTGACGTGCTGGGCGTTATACAGCACAGGCAAAGTCGATCTGACCGTTGCTTTCGGCGGTATCTACATTCTCAACAAAATTTTGATGGTTATCTGGAGGCAGTAATGAACAAAAGAAATTGGCTCGCGTTTTTCGGTTTTCTCTATGTGATTGTTTGGGTGATTGGACTATTGATCCCCACAGGGACGCTCTCCCCGTCCATGTCCAATGGGGAGCTTCAGCAAGCCCTACTCGCCAATCAACTGGCGCGTCTGATACAGGTCTTTCTCATTGACGGGGTCGCAGGCATATCCATCCTGCTCTTTGCTGTAGCCGTTTCCAGCCTGTTCCAAACCGCAGACGAAAAGCCTCTTGCCCGTATGGTCTTGAGCGTAGGCGTGGTTGCAGGCACGATTTCGCTTGTGCAGGCGGCTGTGCAGCAAACCCTCGTCAATCCTGATTTGCTCGCTTCGGCTGAGACTCCCTTCCGCACATTGCTGGTGCTGGTCAACCAGATCGACACCTTCAAATTGATGGCATTGGCGCTGCTGAGCATTTCCACATCCATTCTTGGTGCGCGCACTCGCCTCATTCCTGCCTGGATCAACTGGCTCGGAATTATCCTTACCTTCGCCCTCATCCTCGGCGGACTCAGTTTCGCCGTTGCCAACTCCCTGCTCACCGCTATCCTGTTCGCTTCCCTGCCCATGTTGCTCGTATGGGTGGGCGCCATCAGCGCGGTTGGAATGAGACGGGTAAAATAAAGAGAAAGGATCATTCATGGAAAAACTTTCTCAAAACACCGCCCTAATCATCATCGACGTTCAAAAAGGATTCGATGATCCTATTTGGGGCGAGAGGAATAATCCACAGGCGGAAGATAACATCGCCAGGTTGTTGGAGGCATGGCGCAAGCACCGACTCCCCGTCTTCCATATTCAGCACATGTCCCTTTCGCCGACCTCGCCCTTGAACCCCAAGCATCCTGGCAACACCATCAAAGACGCGCTGCAACCATTCGATGGCGAACCGTTGATCCAGAAAAGTGTCAACAGCGCCTTCATCGGCACAGATTTGGAGCAGCAACTCTGCAAGATCGGATGTAACTCACTGGTCATCGTCGGTCTCACCACCCCGCATTGTGTGTCCACAACGACGCGCATGGCTGGCAACCTCGGTTTTGGAACCTGCCTCGTCTCAGACGCCACCGCCGCCTTCGAACTCACTGGTCATGACGGACGCAAATACTCTGCGCAGGATATCCACGATGTGACGCTGGCAACCTTGAGCGGCGAATTTGCCACGATCGTGGAAACGAACGAGTTGTTACAGGCCATTGAGTCATAGCGCCAGTTCCGCTGCGTTAACAAAAAGCGCCCTGCTTATGGAGCATAAGCAGGGCGTGTCAAGTTATTGGCACTTATCGATTATGCCTCTTCGGGATTCTTCCAGCCGCGCAATAAGAATATACCGTAGATCATCAGCAATGTGACCTGCACCACATCCAGCGGGATGGCGGGGAAGTTGGTGTATTTCAACGCCAGATCGTGCAGGGCGTGAAGGATAACGGGGAACCAGATGGTGTTTGTGCGCAGGCGGATGGTGCTGAGCCCGATGCCGTGTACGAAAGCGCCGATCATTTGGGCGAAGACGATGGCGGGGTTGCGGTAGAGCAAGTTGCCGATGTGCATGAGACCAAAGAGCAGGGAGGAGATGACCACACTGCGGGTCGTGCCTGTGGGTTTGAGCACGCGCAGGACAATGCCGCGCATGAGACCTTCTTCCATGAAACCCGTCAGGGCGTAAGCGATCAACAGGTAGACGAACGTGCCGATATCGGTGGTCTTGATGCCCATCAGAAAGGGCAGCCCAAGCACGATGATGAAGGGGACGAGCATCAGGCGGGAGTCACGCCATTCAGCGGGGAGGTTGAAACCTGCGGCTTTCCACCAACCGAGCAGGGACAAGGCGACCGCCACCAAAACTGACAGCGCGATCAGGGCGATGAATTCAGGCTGGAACTGCGGTAAGAGTGTTTTCGCCGCAATGCCGAACAGGGCAGACAAGATGACAAAAGCGGTAAAGATGAGCACGGCAGAAAAGACGGGGCGTTGCTCAAAGAACGCCTTGACCGTGCCCTGTGAATTTTCAGTTGACGAGATGGAAACCTGGGTTTGCATGGATGCCTCCAATAAATTAGGAATTTGAAATCTTGATTGCATTGTAGCCAGCGTGTCTCTTTTTCTCATCGGTCTTAAGACGGAGATGGGCGACCCACCTTCGCCTGATGGCTGGAAATCAAAAACGCTCCCCCGCAGGAGCGTTTTTGATATGACGGTCGATTATTTTATGAGCTGTACGGTGATGGTCGTCCCAGTGCCAGGCGCACTTTCAATGTGGAACCTGCCGCCGATCTGTGCAGCACGTTCGGGCATGGACTTGAGCCCAAGATGACCAGGATATTCGCGAGCCGCTTCGAACCCTTTGCCGTTGTCTCTAATCTCCAGCGTTAGTTTTCCATCGCTGGTCCGCAACGACAATTCTACCCGCGTGGCGTGGGCATGTTTGGCGATATTGTGCATGGCTTCCTGAGCGATGCGGTAGAGGGCTTCCTTGGCTTTGAGCGGAATATCAGGCTCGGGGTCGAAGTGCGTGACCAGGTCCAGTTTGTAGCGGGTGCGCAGCGCGTCCGATTGTTTGGTTAGCGCGGCAACCAGCCCTTCGTTCTGGAGAGATTCGGGGCGCAGTTCAAAGATGAGGGCGCGCATTTCAGAAAGCCCCGCTTCGGCGAGCGAGAGAATGTAATCGAGCGGCTCCGCCAGTTTGGCGGGATCCCGCTCCAGTTGAGTCTGAGCCGTGCGCGCGCCCAAGGCGATCCCGTATAACGCCTGCGAGACCGAATCATGCAGTTCACGCGCCAGCCGCTGGCGTTCTTCCAATGCCGCCACTTTCACCTGCGTTTCCTTCAGTTGCAGTTCGGCGCTGGTTTGGGCGAGTTCGTGGGTGCGGCGGTTGAGCTCGTCGGTCATCTGGTTGAAGGATGCGGCGAGTTCGCCAAATTCATCGTTCGATGTGACAGGTACAGATACGTTTAAATCTCCCGCGGTAATGGCGCGCACACCACCGAGCATTTCTGCGATGGGTCGCGCCAGAAACCGCTGGCTGAGCCAGATGGTGACCAGCGCCGCGCCGACAAAAAAGAGCACCATGATGAGCAACGTGTTGCGTACTGTGGCGACGGCGTCGGCTTCGATGGAACGCGCCACATTCTGGGACTCGGCGGTGACTTCGGTGAGAGGAATGACGATGGATAGAGTCCAGCCCAGGTCGGGAAGTGAAGCGTGCGTGATGAGGACGGGTTGCCCGTTGAGGGTCACTTCCAGCGCGTCGCTAGCGGACGTTGGGCTTGATTCCATCATGGAAGCCAGTTCGGGGTTGATGTCGGTCAGTGCCGTGCCGAGTAAACCGTTGGATGCCTGTTCCTGTTCGGTCAGGGTACGGCTGGCGAGTTTGACTGCGCCTGCCTGCGGGACGGCAATGATGAGTCCGTTCGAATCCATTAAAAAGGCAAAACTGTTTTCGGTGGGTTTAAGTTGGTTCAGCCGCTCGATCAAACGAGAGAGAGAGACATCGATACCGATAAAACCTTGAAATTCATCGTCGTAGTAAATCGGTGTGTCGGCGCTGATGAGCAGCCCCTGCCCCGCATCGTCGAGATACGGCGAGAGCCAGACGGTCTTGCGTTCGGGGTTGTTGTTCGGCGCAACGGCAAAATCATCGATGCGCATGGTTTGCGCCGCCTCTGCCGCGCCGTTCTGCAATTCGAGTTCGGGCAGTCCGCGCACGGGGTAGTAGCGAAACGTCAATTGCGGACCTTGAAAGTAGATGCCCACGCCCGTTTCGGTCTGTGCGAGCAAAGATGGGAACAAATCTTCGAGCGCCGCCGAATCGCGCAGTCTTTGATCGGTGACTGCGTTGGGCGTGATGCCGCCGATGTGCAGGATCTCTGTGCGGCGCTTGGGGTTGGCGTCGTAATACAACAAACCGTTGTCGCTCAAGGTCAGTTGCGATGATTGGTACACCACGTTGGGCACGGCAGACCAATCCACGGCGGTGCCTGATGCGTGCGCCTGCGCCATGAAGTCAGCAGCGACCTTCGTAACGCGCGCGGCTTGCTGCAATTCGAGATCGTAGAGTTGCGCTTCCTGCGCGGTCAGTTGGATCAATGTGTCGCGGCTTTGCGTCTGCAAACTGTCGGCGCTGCGCTGGACGGCGGCTTGTTTTGCCTGGTCGAATCCACGCGCCACAAGCAGGCTGGTGACAACTGCCAGCAGCAGGACGAACGCCAGCACGCCCGCCGTGATTTTGACGCTGATGCGATTCATTCGGAGCATGAATTTACTTCTCACCTTCGATGAAAACCAATCCGATGCGCACGGCATACAGCGCGGCTTGTGTGCGGCTCGGCACACCCAACTTGCGCAAAATCCCGCTGACGTGCGTTTTGACCGTCTTCTCGCCGATGTTGAGTTCGAGTGCAATTTCCTTGTTGGCGCGTCCCAATGCCAGCAGGCGCAACACGTCGGTCTCGCGTTCGGTTAATTTCTCGGGGCTTTCGGGCGCGCGCACTTCACGCATAAGGCGGGCGGCGGCTTGCGGCGAGAGTTGTACCTGCCCTGCCGCGGCGGCTTTGATGGCGCGGCGCAGTTCCTCCGCCTGCGTATCCTTGAGCAGATAGCCAATGGCGCCCGCGCGCATGGCTTTCATTACGGCTTCGTCTTCGAGCACGCTGGTCAGGGCGATGACTTCTGTATCGGGGAAATCGCGGCGGATGTGCGCAATAGCGGTGATGCCGTCCATGACGGGCATGAGCAGATCCATCAGCACCACATCGGGATTCAATTCCCTCGTCAGGCGGATTGCCTCTTCCCCGTTTTCCGCTTCACCTATGACCTCCAGGTCTGGATCCAAACCAAGGAACATTTTCAGCCCCTGACGGACCACCGCGTGATCATCCACAAGCAGAATACGAATCGACATAAACATCTCTCCTTGTGCCCAATTATAAATTCCCTTGATAAAAGTCGCTTCAGACTTAAGACGGAGATGGGGCAACAACCTTTTACCGATACATCGAAAAAGCCCGCTGGGTAAACTGAGGGCATGATCAAGATTCTACTCGTTGATGACGACCCCAATATCCGCCGCGGGGTGAGAATGCATCTCGCGCTCGAACCCGACTTCTCGGTAGTGGGCGAGGCGGGCGATGGCTGGGAAGCCCTTCGGCTCGCGCGTGAACTCCAGCCTCACGTGGTGGTGATGGACATCCGTTTGCCCTTGCTAGATGGATTGAGCGCTGCCGAACGATTGCGGCAATCTCAGCCGCAATGTGTGGTCATCATCCTGACGTTATATGACGAACCGTCCAACCGCCAGCGCGCCGAACAGGTCGGTGTGGCGGCATTCATCCCAAAACAAAAAACGGATGGGGTCTTGGTGAACACCATTCGCAAAATCATTTTAGATCGAGGCGCAAACCAATGAATACAAAACGTACAAAATCAGGCATCGCAGGCGGAATTTTTCTGATCGGACTAGGCGTTCTCATATTCACAGGCAGTTGGTGGCCTGGCTTGATGTTCGTGATCGGGCTGGCGCTTGCCGCAGACCGCGCCTTCCGCGGGAATTACGTGCAAGCCCTGACGGCGTTTGCAGTATGTTCTGCCGTCGCCGTGGTCTCTACGACCGATCTTCCCTGGAACATCTTTGGTCCCTTCATTTTGATTTCGCTGGGCGCTGTGGTGTTGGTACAGGGCGTCCTGTCGAAGCAGGAATAGACGTGGAGGAACCCATGAGCAAACGAATTAATCTGCATACCGAAAAAGATGAAATGGGATTGGAGCGGCTCGTCTTTTTCAGCGACGCGGTCTTTGCCATCGCAATCACGCTCCTGGCACTGGAAATCCGCCTGCCTGGAGATATTGCTCATGCCAGCAATGCCGAACTCCTGAACCATCTGCTTGCCATCTGGCCCAAGTATCTTGGCTATATGGTCAGTTTTTTGAGTATCGGGAATTTCTGGATCATCCACCATCGCCAGTATCAGTACATCGAACGGTACGATACCCGCCTGTTGTTTATCAACTTGCTGGTGCTGGTGGCGGTGGCATTCATTCCATTCCCAACTTCGGTCATCAGCGAGAATGGCAACCGTACCGCCACCATCCTGTACGCTTCGAGTGCTTCGTTGGTGGGGTTGCTTTCCACCTTACTCTGGGGGTACGCCGCGTACAAGCGCCGTTTGATTGCAAGGGATACGCAGGTATCCGTTGTGCGCCGCGGCGTAGTAAGAAACCTGATCGCCCCCATCATCTTTCTTTTCTCCATTGGGCTGTCTTATCTGGACCCAGACCTGGCAAAGTTTTCTTGGATTTTGATTGCCCCAGTTGTTTTTCTTGTCAAATAGAGCCATGAACTCCTTTATTATTTTCTCTGGCTTCCTGATCCTGTTCCTGCTTTATCAACTGGCTGAAGCAAACGGCCAGGACATCTTGAACATTCCCGGAAAACCCTATTCCATCCTGTTGATGTTTCTCCTTGTCCTTCCCGCTGCTGCTCTGGTCGCCCGCTGGCAGGATGGGGTGGGGCTGTCAGCGTATGGGATGGGGTTGTTGGATGGGTGGTGGAAAAATTACCTGTTCGGTGTGGGATTGGGACTGACAGCACAATCAATTCTTGAATGGATTGGCATTCAACTTGGGGTGAGACGGGGCGCGCGGTTCCGTTTTTCATGGCGCACCCTGTGCAGCGGACTGTTATGGACTTTGGTCACGAATTTTCCTGCCGCCACAGGAGAGGATATACTCACACGCGGTTATTTATGGCGTTTTATGCAGTCATCGCCGCTTCTGGCGTTTGTGCTGGTCAGCGCAGCGGTGTACACGCTCAACCATGTCATCAGGCTGTTGACCCGCCCCATCACCGATTGGTATCATCTTCCCTTTCTCGGCCTGACGCTGGCCTACGCGTTGTATCAAACGGGCTCGTTGTGGTTCGTAATCGGGCTTCACCAGTCTGGGAACGTGATTGTTTCGCTGATGCGGCAAATGATGGATGTCACCAATACCGTAAATATCAAAAAGCGAATAATATTTGGTGTTCTATCTGAAATAACCATGCTTGTAATCATTGCTTTAGCGATGCCATTGATGATGAACTTTCCTTAAGGCCGTCTTACAGCATAATAAACCCACTCCCTACCTTTTAAAAGGCGGGGAGTGGGGCATGATTGTGTATGAGAGTGAAATCGAATACCATAAACAGTATCTCACAAACAGAGAAATTTATTCTTTTTTAGGGTGTTTTATCCCGTATCTGAGGGCTACGCTGTGGTCATAAGCTGCGCAGGCCGAAAACTATACCTGCATACCAGATTTGTACCACGCAGGGCAGATCCGATTGTGGTTGTGATATGGAAAGTTGGCGAATTTCGATACCTTTCCGATCATAAATGATGCTTCAGCTATTTGCTTTTAAGATATGATATGTCTCGCCACTTACCTCAACACCTTCACCTTTATTCATTGTGTAGTGTATAGACAAGCGAGACGGATATCCCATATCCTCGCCCTGCAAAATATCAAAACTGTTTCCACCCTGCCATTCAATGTCACGCAGATAACCTGCAAGTGCGGCAGCGGCGGCGCCCGTCGCGGGATCTTCGTACACCCCGCCAGGGGGAAAGGGATTTCTGGAATGGAACAGTTAATTTGATTCCCTCCACAGCAAATCAATTGTCACCAAATCTTCATCTTGCATAAGGGTTTTTACCTGATCAAAGTGATAAGACATTTCAGCAAGTTTCTTGCGATCTTTTAAGACTAGAATAAGGTGTTTTGCACCTGCAAAAGCGAAGCGTACTGGATAATTAGCATCAAGATCTGCAATGGTCAGATTGAACTCCTTTAATATTTTTTCCACATATTCATTTGGAGCGGGCTCAGACCATGTTTGGGGAGATTGCAATGTAGCGACAAAAGTGCCCTTGTCAGATTTTGAGACGCTGACGGTTATTTCATCTCGATTGGTGATGAATTTAAATATACCTTCGCCAAAATTTTCTCCCAGAGCTGCACCACTGGCAATCGTGGCATGACCGCAGAAAGGTACCTCCATTTCTGGGGCAAAGTAACGGACCCTCCAGCCGTCATTTACCTGTGTCAGAAATGCAGTTTCGGAATAACCAACCTGCTTTGCAATTGCGAGCATTTCCTTTTCGGTCGGCATTTCATTGCAAATGACAACGCCTGCAGGGTTGCCGCCTCTGTTATTATGAGAAAAGGCTGCGATTCGTAGTATATCCATGCTGTTTTTTTTCCTTCAAAGAGTTATTTATGTTCTTTTAAAATAGAAAGCGTTGTTTGAAGGCACTTTGTTTCTTGGTCACCGACATCATTTCTATATCTCTGCTTTGCCTTCTAAGTAAAAGACACAACTGCCTTCCAACTCCACGCGGTCCTGTTTCAACCGGCAGATAATTTCCCCGCCGCGCTGCGAGGCCTGGAAGACATAAAAATCGGTCTTCCCCAGTTTCTTTTCCCAAAAGGGGGTCAACATGCAGTGCGCGCCACCGGTAACAGGATCCTCCGGTATGCCTTTCGCTGGGGCAAAGTAACGGCTGACGAAATCATACATGTGATCCCCGGGCGCAGTTACGATGACTCCAGTGCGATCCAGGCGGGCAATGGCTGCCATATCAGGTGAAAGCTTGCGCACTGTGTCGGCGCTATCCAGCAATGCCAGGTAGTTAAGCGGATGAGTAAACACTTCGAGCGGAACGACGCCGAGCGCCTCTGCGAGACCGGGCGGCAGAGGGATCTGCTCCGAAAAGCGCGCAGGAAAATCCATGATATATCCTTTGCCACCCTTATTCACTGGCAAAGGTCCACTTGCCGAGTGAAAGATCACATGGGTGCGTGCCGGTTCGAGTCGCTCCATCACGACCGCCGCGCTTGCCAAAGTCGCATGACCACAGAGCGGCACTTCGACAGTAGGTGTAAACCAGCGGATGTGATAGCTGTCGTCAGAAGAAACAAGAAACGCAGTTTCAGCCAGATTGTTTTCAGCGGCAATAGCCTGCATAATCGTGTCTTCCAGGAAGTTCTTCAGCAAGACCACAGCAGCGGGATTGCCTGCAAATCGGTGTGTGGTAAAAGCATCAACTTGAAAAATGGGTGCGTACATGAAAATCTCCTATATCAACCAGTTGAATAACAAGCCGGTAAGGTAAAGACCGACGCCGAAGACGGTATGATTTATCAAACTACGAAGTCTTGCCTGCCTCGGATTAGGCATTTTTGAGGATGCAAACCCAAGCCCGAATGATGGCTGCATAATGAAGAAAGGCAAAAAGACAGTGACGACTCCAAAGATGATTGCGGATAACGGTGTTGGATGCTGAAGCCAGCTATTTCCAACCAATGCAACAAAAGCAATGGAGAAGCCGGTGCCAATCATGTAATGCACAATCCATCCAACGGGGTAATCTTGAAGGTGTATTTGAGAAACAGCACCCAAAGGTCAAAGGTCAAGGTCGCACCAATGCCAATAAAGATGGAGTCAAGAAAGTAGAGAATTGAGTTATTCATTTTGATTTGTCATCGGGTTGACCGGAGCCGGAAAAGTTGACTGAAAGAAGCGGCATTCCCAGATCGCGGATTTTCTTCAAGATGCCATGCAGTGCGGATTGATCAACAACCGACCCACTCAGAAGGGTGTTGCCATCTTCTTGCAGAGTGGCGGTCAGCCCATCAAACCAGTTCATCCACTGTTGACCCAGGTGACCCTTGATTTTGAAAGTGTACATTGGCAGTTGTTTCGCATCGGGGTTTGATCGTTGTTCATTTTCCATTCTTATGTCCTACTGAGATGACAACATTCCCCTTTTTATGACCCGCGTCAACGTAACGATGTGCCTCAACCATGTCTTCCAGGGGATAGCACCGGTCAATGATCGCTTTGATCTCGCCCCTCTCGATCAATTCCTTGATGAATATCAAGTTATCCATGCTTTCTTTTGTATCCAGTTTTGCCATCGATACAAATATCCCGTTTGGCGCGAGGACTTTCGAGGATTTTGATTTCGGGAATTTTGCAACCGTATCGAAAATAACATCATAGCGTTCTTCTCTGGATGAAAAATCCTCTTTTGTATAATCAATGACGTGATCGGTACCCAGGGATCTTACCATCTCCAGATTGGCGGTGCTGCAAACTCCGGCCACCTCTGCCCCGAGATGTTTTGCCAACTGGATAGCATAGGTGCCGACACTTCCCGAAGCACCATAGATCAGGACCTTTTGTCCGCGCTTGATATTGCCTTTCCGCAGCAGACGTAATGCTGTGGTTGCACCGACTGGAAGGGCTGCCGCCTCCTCGAAGGTTATATTGGCTGGTTTGATCGTCACCATCGCTTTTTCGGGCAGGCATTTGTATTCGGCATAGCCGCCAAAATTCTCTGTGAGAGTCGAGGCGAACACCTGGTCACCAACCTTGAAACGGGTCACATTTTTGCCAACCGCTTCCACTTCTCCGGCAAGTTCGGTACCGAAGATCGGCTGTTTGGGTCTCGTGATGCCCAAAGCGATTCGAGCAGGGATCCATAATGGAGCAGGAACCGAAAAACTGCGCATTCGAAAATCCGCGGCGGTGACGGTGGTCGCGTGTATTTTGATCAAGATTGCATTGTCTTTGGGCGTTGGTTTCTCAACTTCTTTGAGCTGAAGAACTTCAGGTCCGCCGTATTGGGCCGCTACGATTGCTTTCATTCTAGAATCCTTTCTTTCTAGAGTCCAATGAATGATAGAGAGGGCATTTTGTTCGTCACGGTTTATGCAGGCAGGGAGGTGATTGCAGATGAGTTGAATCCCTTGACGGTGAGCCAGACGCCCAGTGAAAACTCCCATAGCGCAATCGGGAGAACGCCGACTCCTGTCAACACAAAAACCGGTCCGCTGGCAATGCCAAACATAAGAACGACGGTGTTCGCGATAAGCAGCGGCGCTCCGATAAGACCGAGCAGGGGAAGGATGCGCGGCACCAGGCGCGATTGATACAATAGGGAGCCCAGCAGCAGGGCGTTGATGGCTGGCATGAGGTTTTGTCCAAGGCGGAACAAGCCAGACAAGGCGACCAGTGCCTTACCAGTGACCAACGCATCTTCTCCAACTCCAGCCCGCCGCAAGGCCACGACCGCCAGCAGGCTGACAACATCAGCAAAGATCGTACTGGCTTCCAGAACCCGGGATCCAATGAAGCCCAGCGCAACTCCTTCGTTCTGCCTCTTGACCACCGGGAACAATGCAACGGCGGTGCCGATGCCAGCAAGCGCTACGATGATCTCCAGAATGCCGCCAATGATGACCGGAGTGTCCGGTCCAGAGCCGATGATGTAGTTAGGGTCGTTCAGACCAGAGCGCATATCCCAATCCAGCCAGGGCAACTCCCATCGGTATTGCCACCAGCCGTTGGAGCGCGTGCGGGAGCAGTGCAGCCGCAGGGGTCACCACAGCCGTAAAGGCAAGAAGAGCAGCCATCCAGCGCGGCAGGATGCGGGCGCGATACGTCGCGATGCCGAGCAGCAGACCGCCAAGCAGATAAAAGATTCCCACGAGTCCATAAATCGCCGGGAGCACGCCGAGGTCCATGTTGCCCGGATGTCCGTTGACGATTCCCAGGTAGCTTTCGATGAACTGCGGCACTGTGGTCGCCAGGACTGGCAGGATAAAGGCTTCAGAGAATACAAAGGCTGTCTGGAGAGTCCAGGAGATGGTAAACATGAGATAGCCTACCAGACCCAGCCAGCCAGACTCTTCCACTTGACGGGCATAGATCCCGGCAATGCCGAACAGGAAGAGGATGCACATGACTGTCTTGAGAGAGGTGATAATGGCCCAGACGCTGGTGGTGACTGACAACAGTACATCCGGTGGGTGGATGGGCTGAATGCCCGCAAAAATAGCGCCTGCCACCATGGCGGCTAACCCGGTCCAGCGGATGAGCTTTGTTGATATGATCTTGTTCGTTTTATTTTGATTGTTGATCATTGGTTGTTTTTCTCTTTTCTTTAAAAGTCAAAATCTTTGCAGAGTTTTGTTTACGAAGGCAATATTCAAACTATTCACTGCGTTTTGTGTCAGGAACTAGCTAAATAACAGAGTCAAGGTTATAGGTGCGAACGATGCTTGCGTGTTTGCCAGAGCCATTATCATGAGTAACAAAGTAGCGGGGATGGCCGCCACTCCAATTATGATGAGAACTTTTTCTTTCATGCTCCACATGGTCCCACTTACTTGTGAAATTTTTATCAGTCTTTTCCATAAACGTGCTGTGAAAGCAACAAACGCCGCGAGCAAGATGCTGCAGATAATCGCCTTTGGCACTTGCCATGAGAGGCGATTGCGCACTTCGTCTTGCAGAATAGATGGGATGTCGGTACTACCCGACTGCACCCAAGCATTGACTGCTTGGTAAAGCACAGCCTTGTGTGTGCCCGCTTGCGGCGTGCCAAGGTCTGGAATGGATTGGGCAAAGCCCTCTTGGGGGTTTAATATGTTGCTTAGATTTGCCGTCACAATCAAAAGCATTAATAAGGAGACGACAGTGCTTGTCAGCCCAAAACAAAAATACGTTTTTTTCTCAAATGTCCAATTGCAGGTTTCAGCCCTATGCATTCGCTTAAATCGCCGCCAAAAATACACACTTAGCATTATAAGAATGAGCGCAAAAACACCTCCCTCGATAAAGAGCACGGCATGATACTTAGTGTAATCATGCAATAGCGTGTTATAAGCAGGATTAGTGAGTGAGCCAGATTGTGCCAGGCTATAGAGGGTATTTTGCAGGTTGTCGCTGTTCACAGAAGCTCCTTGAGGATTTTATTTCGTGGAAGACAATATACAAATGAATGTGGGGAGATGTCTTCCCCAGATGTGGGGATTTCGGGTGGGGAGAATCGAAAACCCGCCAAATTTCTCTGGCGGGGTTTTGGTTATCCTGTTAGGTCGTTTTAGATCAAGCCAAGCTCAATCGCGCGTTTCACAGCCGCCCGACGGCTATTGACATTGAGTTTGCTGTAGAGACTCTTGGTATGCGTCCGTACCGTGCTCAAAGCGATGACAAGCTCCTGAGCGATTTCGGGACCCGACAATTCAGTTTTGAACAAACGAAGAATTTCAAGCTCACGCTGACTGAGTGACTCAACGAGAGGTTGCAAAACAGGATGAGGTGTATCATCCCTACCTTTGGGCGGTTCCTGTTTCAACGACTCAAGCAACCTCCCCGAATAGTTCGGCATGATCTGGCGCGTGGCAGCCTCACGAAGCAGCGTTGCCATACCCGGACCTTCATCCAAAAAGATGCGCACGTAGCCCTCAGGTTCAGCCAATGTCAGCGCGCGCTCCAGTGATGCGAGAGCCGCAGGGATATTCTCTTGAATCTGGTGAGCAAGCGCTTGCAAGATCAGGATTTCGATCACGCTTCCCTGCCTCCCTCCATCTTCCGCCGCTTTCAGGAGTCGCTCGAGCAGTCCCATTGCCTCCAGAAGGAAGTGACCGGCATGGTCGGCTTTGTAGCGAGCCAGCAACAGCCGAGCCAGAGTGATATGCTCGAACTCACGCAGGTAACCGAGAGGTTCCTCCGACGACAGTTTCTGTTCTTGAACCCAGCCGAGGGCTTCACTCAATCTTCCTTGCCGGATCAATATCCGGGTCCGTAACGCTGCGATGGGATGCACATTGGGAGAGAAGTCGCTCACGTACCGGCGCTCCGCATCATGGAGCAAGTCGAGAGTGGCATCCACATCGCCTTGCACTTCCCGTATTCGAGCCATCGCCACACGCCAGCGATACGAGTTTTGCGGCAGCCCTGCAAATTCGCCAAGCTCGCTGCTTTTCAGCAGGTATTGTTCTGCAATATCCAGATCATTCCGCTCACGGTACAACTCGCTCATTCCCACGTACATATCCGCGGCTCCCCGCAACGTCAGTCCGCTCTGTGCAGTTGCAAACTGTAATCCCTGCTCGTAGATGCGCATTGCTTCACGCAAACAACCTTGGGCAATCCATATATCTGCCAGCGAGAGCGCATTGCCAATGACGTCAGAGATGTGCCCAGCCCTTTGCAAACTGGCGATACCATCTTCATACGAACTCTGCGCTGCATCGAGATCGCCGCTTGCCCAGGAGGCAAGTCCCAGCAGCGTTGCGGCTGCTCCGCGCCCAAGATGATTTTCCTCCGCAAAGAGGTCAAGCGCCTGCCGCGCATAATTCACCGTGTCGGGCACATCGCCCCGAGCCTGAGACAGCACAGCACGATACACGGAGATTACACCCGGTAACTGGGCAAACTCCTCTTGGTTCACCACGACCATCTCACTCCTGTTGGCTGTGGTGTCCAGCCACTGTTCGGTGTCCCGCAGTCGGGCTTCCACGTTTTCGAGTTTGCCGCCAGCCAGCAACGTCCATGCATGTGCGGCGCAGAGCACGGGTCTGTGACGGATCAACTTTTCAGGGAGCGCCTGGAGCCAGCCCAACAGCGTGGACTCCTGTCTACTGCTGCGCATGATCGGGATCCCCCGTTCCATCAGGTCTGCCGCCCGCTCGAAATCCTTTGCGGCCAACGCGTGACGGATCGCATCGTTCGCCGAACCATTCTGTTCATACCATTCACTCGCGCGGCGATGCAAGACATGTACCTGATCGGGCTGTTCCGTTATCAAGTGCATACGAAGGACATCAGCAAACAAATGGTGATAACGATACCAATCCCGCTTGTCATCCAAAGGAATGAGAAACAGATTGCCCCGTTGTAATTGTTCCAATTTTGATTTACCTCCCTGTTGGAATGTCCCTTCGGGATGGTTCCCAATAACAGCATCGCAGAGTGAACCATTCAAGCGCTCAAGAATGGATGTTTGCAGCAAAAAGTTTCGAATGGGTTCAGGCTGACGCTGCAATACCTCTTCGATCAGATAGTCCACAATATAACGGTGATCGCCAGCAAATGCCTGGATGAATCCGTGGACATCCTCCTGTCCCTTCAACGAAAGTGCGGCGAGTTGCAGACCAGCGATCCAGCCTTCGGTGCGGGATTCCAATGTGGCAATATCTTCCGTCGAGGGGTTGAGACCCATCACCTGATCGAAAAATTCAGCGGCTTCGGATGTGATAAAACGCAAGTCCGCCGCGCGAAGTTCGGTCAATTGATTTCGGGCGCGCAATCGGGGAATGGGCAGAGACGGGTCTTCACGAGTTGTAATGACCAAATGCATCTGAGGCGGCAAATGGTCAATTAAAAAAGTGAGCGCTTCATCAATTGATTTTGTATCAACCAAGTGGTAGTCATCCAGAACGAGGATAAAGTCATTGGGAATGGTCGCGATCTCATTGAGCAAGGCTGTGAGAACGGAATCAATGGGGAACAGTTGCGGAGCTTGAAGCATATTCAATATCTCTGCCCCCAGATTTGGCCAAATGGTCTGTAACGCGGCAATGAAGTAGACTAGAAACCGCGCAGGGTCATTATCGTTTTCATCCAGCGATAGCCAGGCAACTGGTCGCTCACAACTCGCGATCCATTCGCTGACGAGTGTGCTCTTCCCAAAACCCGCCGGGGCAGAGATCAGAGTCAATTTGCGCCCGATGAATAAACCTTCGGTAAGCTGCTTGATTAAACGAGGACGGGTCACTACTTTGGGAGGCAGCGGCAAGATATAGAGTTTCGTAGCAAGAATCGGAACAGACATAGGTACAGATTATATAACACCTAGTCAACCTCCAAGTCCTGCTTTAACTTGAAAGAGATAAATCAAAAAGCGGCGGAAACTTGTCTCCGCCGCCTACGTTCGTCTACGAATTTTATACCCGTATACATGTTGTACGCCACACTGGGCAGATTTTAGTGGTGTTATAAGTGACTTTCATATGGTCCAACTTAATCATTAACCAGACTGTGAGAGTGAGCATTTCTTATCCTGCTAAATGCCCTACAATAGCATAATCCACTACAAAGAATAGTTCCAGCGCAAAAAAGAGAGTATCTAAACATGAAGTGATACGAAGTCAACGAGGTGAAAGGCATATTTAGGATAGAGGCGTTTCATGATCTGGCGATGGTTGTAACAATAAACAAAGAGACGAAGGTTTCTAGCCAGTGCCTGCATTCGTCGTGAGAAACACCTGGATTTACGAGCCAACCGCTTCAGATAGTGCCGCAGATCAGCATTAACAGCTTCCACTGAATAGGTTTCCTGTTTGTCCGTCCGCATTTCATAGGGAGCCCCATAATACAAAGTGTCGTACACTGGAAAAGCATCGCTGTAGTACTGTTTGGCTTGCGGGGCACGTTCCAAGCAGGCTTGTAAAGGTTCGGAAGTTCTTTCAGCCACTACATCCCAACTCAAAACACAGCGAGTATCCAGATCTACGATGGTCAAGATGTAGATTTCGTTTTTTTCTTGCCCACAAAGGTGTATAGCTCATCCAACTCAGCCTTTTTCACCTTGGCTGGCAAGGGCGCCGATGGCAGTTTCGTAGAGTAGCTTTGGATCCAATTCGCCACACTTTGCGGGTTAACCTTCAATATTCTGGCGATGGAGCCATAGCTGTTCCCTTCCACATACATGCGGATGGCTAACTGGCGTGTCTCGGCTGGATACCCGTTAGCTTTTGGCTCAGGTGTGTATTTATGCCCGCATTCCTTGCAAAGATACTTCTGGCTGCCTGACCCATTGAACCCATTTTTCACTTGCCTGGTTTGTGTTTTGCAGTTTGGACGTCTCATTTCCTGATTTTATATCACTTTGCCTTTAGGTACTCCTGCAAAAAAAGTTACCTGTTCAGGGTAAAAAAATTCCCTCCAAATCTCAATTTGCCTACGATGAACAGGGGTGGTATTTTGTGTCATTCTCCCCTACAATAGTTGCATATACAAATCAGCCATGTTGAAGAAATGAGCGATTCAAGTTTTTCCCGTGTTCCCAGTTTCGAGTTAAGGCGCCCCATTCAAGGGATACGCCTTACCTTTCTGGCCCTTTCCTCCCTAATCGTTCTCTCTTTTGTCACGCCCATTCTTCCCTGGTGGCTGGTGAGCTTTTGGGCGACGATCAACTTCGGAGCATGGATATGGGAATATCTAACCTCCCCCAGTCGAAGGCGAGACCCTCACCTGCAGCCCATCCCCCGTGAGGCACTGAAACGCCGCCATCGGATTCGGGGTCAAATTTTTCTGGCCGTGCTATGTCTTAATCTAATCCTTTTGCTGGCCTTGAGTTTTGTCACCCATGATCATAACGATCTGATCATTCTTCTGGTTACAGGGTATAGCTTGTTGACTTTCGCCTGGCTGGCCTACGAGGCCATCCGCTGGTCTAATTACGGTCAAAACCGTTGGCTTTGGTTCAGTTTATCCATCTTGTTCGGCATACTGGTGTTTTCGGGCATGAACCAGTTCAGCGGCGAATTTGTCCTTAGTATAGGGATTGCTATCCTGTATAGCGTAGTTGCCGTCATCATATACTTCATGCAGCGATTAGGCGTCGAAGATCGAGTCCAGATCGATGTACTGCGCAACTTGATCGTCGAATTTCTTGGAATGCCAAATACCCGTACCGAGTGGACAGCCATTGTTCAGCAGATCGAAAATCGCCTGCGCTTCAACCGGGTATTCATCCTGGAACCCAATATGGATCGTAGCGCCCTGATCGTAGTGGCCGAGGCGGGTGATTACCCCAGCGTGATTGGCAAGGTCTTGCCGCTTGAGCATGGAATCACAGGCAAAGTCTTCCAAAATGGCACCTCAGAAGGCTGGAACGATATCAATAAATGCCCAGAGTATCATCGGTTGGTGGACGGTGCACTAGACGACACCAAGGCTGAGATTGCAGTTCCCATCCAGCATCTGGGTATAACATATGGCATCTTGGATGTGCAGGATGATCATCCTAATGTCTTCCGATGGGACGATATTTACACCCTCGAGGTAATTGCCCGCATCCTAGGGGCTGCCATCTCAGCGGAAAAAACGGACTTGTTGGTGCAGGAGGCTTACGACCTCTGGGAAGAACTCTCCAGCCATAGTTACTCCGAAGAGACCATGTTTCAGGAATTTGCCCAATTTGCCGAGGAGAAGTTGGGAGCCGATGTAATCATCTATTATCCATTATCACCTACGGGTTACCCCATCAATCGTCCCTTATATCGCGGACATCTCTTTCATCCCGAGCGCATGCAACAGGGCATTCAGGATCCACGCAGTCCGCTTGTACAGCTCATTCGCGATTGGAAGCCCAACTTTGCTGATCGGGTATATCCTGATTCAATATTTGCCCGTTGGCTTAAGACAGATCCACCCTCTTTTACCATTCGTGAAAAAATAGAATCAGTCTGTTTCGTACCGGTGGGAACCCGCAAGGAATATTTGGGGGCCATGTTCCTGAATTACCGCAAACCGCGCAGTTTCGATGGCTTGTTCCGTTTCATGGTGTTAAGTTTCTCACAGACATTCGCCATTCTGGCTTCGCGTGAGCGCTATAAGAGTATCCTATTTGAAGGTTTTGGACGACCTGAGTTGGGCGTGCACAACTTGTTCAGCCGCTACGGCTTGAAAACCGGTGTACGGGAGGAGGGCGAAAAGATTTTCCAGCGTACCTGCAATATCCAACCGCCCGGTGATTTCAATGAATGCGGGATGTCGCCCTTATTACAACGGGTGGATGATTTTCTACGCGCAGTCTCTCTGGCACAATCTTCCATCCCGCCTATGTTTTTGAGCGAGTCGTTAACCGACGAATTGGCGAACTTCATCAGTACCTTGCCCATAGGGAAGAACGGCCGCCGTCCCGCGGTCCAACTGGATATTGACCCCCGCATCGAGCGCGAAGCAGCCTGGTCGAAGTTGGCCCTCTATCGCTTGATCACAGAAGCCATGAATAATGCAGTATTTCATGGGGAGACCAATGAGATCAAGATTGACGCAAAACGAAAGAATGCCGAGCTCTCCGTGCAAATCCTGAACAATGGCAACCCACTTCCACAAGATTCTGACGGTAAGCGCAGCCGACGTGGCATTTACGCGCTGCTCAATGATTTTGAATTAAAATTTGGCGCAAGCACCAGTATTAGCCGTGGTCCCGATAATACGGGCACCTGTGTGGAAGCTACATTTCCCGCTCTGCCGCTCAAAGATGAGGTCTGACCCATGACGAGAAATATCCTACTCGTGGAAGACTCAAGGATCCAATTATCCGCCCTGTCCCTCGAATTAAGAGATGGAGGCTGGAACATCATCCACGCCGGGGATGTGGGCAATGCACTTTATCAGGTGGAAGAAAGCCAGAAACGCGGCGAACCCGTCGAAATGGCCGCAGTTGACATGGGACTCCCTCCTGATCTAGGTGACCCAGATCATGGGGGTATGGTGGTTATTCGGAAATTGCGCGAAAAATTTGGGATGGGATTTCCTATCATTGCCTATACGGCCTTAAGCCCGAAAGAGATCGATTATAGCTATTACGTGAAGCAGTTGCTGGAACTGCGGGCTTCATTCGTGTTCGTTCGGCCAATGGACGTGAATTTCTGCGACCTTGTGGAATATGTCTGGAAGGGATATGTGTTTCTCTCACCCGTGCCTGCCGATTTTCTTTCCAAGGCCATCGCCGACAAACCCGATCCACTCGATAAAGATCACTGGGAAACCCTGAGATATCTGGACCGTCAAATCAGCTACTCGCAAATCGGTACAGCCATGGGGCTAAGTGCCGAAGGAGTAAAGGCTCGCGTCGGGAAAATCAAGGAGATTCTCATCGATCTGGATGAGATTCCTGACGACGCACAACTGGATGAGATCATCCAATGGTATCGCCAGAAAAAAGTTCGCTACACGCGTTCATGATTTAATCCCCCACTCGATTCTAATTATTAATCATAACTGTCTGGTGATATAGCCAGACAGTTTTCTTTATTCGTGGGAGGGGGATACACCCAATCAACAGAAAAATGAGGATAAATAACAAAACGATGGATCAAACTCCATCGGGCTGCCTATTCGAAATGGGATATGCCTCTCTTATGCTTGGAGTGCAAGACATCCCGCCAGCACCAAGAAAGGATCATGCAATGAACATCATAATAGTTTTGTTGATCTTCCTGGCATCTGCAGGCGGCTTGATCCATGCCGTGACACAAGCCATGTGGAAGAGCAACCAGATCGAGAAAGGAGATCGAAATGGCTGAATAGACCCCGTTCGTTCTTAGCTACCTATTTGGGATGGCTACGCCCGTCTTCTTGGTCAGGCAACTCCTGAGAAGGCGCGGCGATAGCGGGGCCTGCATCATGGAGATCTTCCTGGCAGGTATTGCCGCCTTGATCTTGACAGCTCTCTGGTTTGGCTTAGGTCAAGGGTAGACATTTCAAAAGGGATTGAGCGTAGGCTCAGTCCCTTTTTTTCTTTTTCTATAAGGAAAGGATGATACGCCCGCCTAAGGCCCGTATGGCATGATGGAAAATCTCCAGGCAGCGCTTCCTTCCGGGCAAAAGAATTCCTCCAGCAGACATCCACCCAACACGGCCAGGCCGATCAGTTTCTTGTCGTAGGTGATGATGCGGTATTCGAAGTGCTTGTTATTCAACACGTCCGAAGCAAACCCGGGGATATGCCGCATGTACATGAGGATGATCTCGTAGGAATAAATGGCCGAGGTGCGCAGCATTTCGGCCGCCGCCTCGGCGGCATGACCGCGATACTTTCCCACCAGCAGACAATCCACATAGTTGACCATGCGGATGGAGTAGGAGGTGATGTAGGTGAAGCCATAGATATTCCCGCCGCCGCCCTGCATACGGCCAATGGTGCTGACCCCGTACCCGCCCTGGGTCAGGACGCGTCCCTTGGTTTGCTGTGACAGGCTCTGCCTTAAGAGGGTGAATTCATCCCGCTCTTTTTCGCGGCAGCCCCGCACGAAATCGATGCGGATCTCGAGGCTGGGTTTGACGTTCAGGTACTGCCCCTCCAATTGGATGCCCATGCCGTCGCTCAGGCTGTTGGCTCGCCTGAGGCTGTCCAAATCCTTGGGGTTGACGGTTTTGTAGTCGGGCGCGCGCAGGATGTACAGCCACTGTCCCAGCAGCATCTGGCGCAGGTCATCCAGGGCGGCCTGTTCGATGACGATCGCCCGGACGTCCAGTTCATTGAGCACCGCCTGGCTGAAGGCGATCTCGATCTTATCGCCGCGGCTGATGGAGGCCTCAGGGAAGATGGGCAGGCCGTTTGCGCCGCTTTCCACCTGCGTGGGATGCAGAGTAGGCGTGGAGGTGGGAAATGGTGTGGGGGTGATAGTTGCGGTGGGAGTGACGCTGGGGGTGACCGTGGGGGGCAGCGTGGGTGTGGAGGTGGGGGTTGACCCCAGGGGACCACTTGCACACCCCTGTAGCAACAGGGCCAGAACGGGGACGATCCGTAACAGTTTCATGATTTCCTCCTATCCTCGAATACATCATACGCCAATTGGACCAGGCGTTTCAATCCCGCGCCCCGCGCGCTCTCCGCGGGGGCTGAATTCCCTTCGAAGAACACTCAGGAGACGCGTAGAGGCAATGCGATGGAGGACCATCCAGCCCCTACTGAGGGCATTAGTAGCCGCAGTTGAGTTTCAATCCTCTAAACAAAGGCAAGGTAGTGGGGACCTGACGGGTAACGAGCAGAAGTGCGTCAACGTGGTGTGGTTTCAATCCTCTAAATAGAGGCAAAGGACAGTGTCAGGTGCACAAGTCGCGGACGTGACTCCCTTATACGTCCCACCTCAGCGCGTTTCAATCCCACGCCCCGCGGGTGCTTGTCCGCAGGGGCTGAAACCCCCTTCGGAGAACATTCGGGGGACACGCAGAGGCAATGCGATGGGGACTTGGGTCGGCAAGCGCTTTACGAAGAAGGCATCCGTTTCAATCCTCTGAATAGAGGCAATGCGATGGGGACCTGGCAGCAGAGACCAACGCATATTTCAGGATCGTGCAGGTTTCAATCCTCTGAATAGAGGCAATGCGATGGGGACGAGTATGTGAAGGTAAGCGATGACGCAGCAATCTGGGATGTTTCAATCCTCTGAATAGAGGCAATGCGATGGGGACTTGTCTACTCGATCAGAGACCGTCACGAAGTACCGAAGTTTCAATCCTCTGAATAGAGGCAATGCGATGGGGACAACCACGTTATGGAGGATCCTATGACTACCCGTAAGTTCGTTTCAATCCTCTGAATAGAGGCAATGCGATGGGGACAAGAGTTCGAATCGTGAAAGGTTATAAAGAAGTAAGGACAGGTTTCAATCCTCTGAATAGAGGCAATGCGATGGGGACCTGTATTTTATTCGCGGAACCAACTGTGATGACTGTTTGTTTCAATCCTCTGAATAGAGGCAATGCGATGGGGACGTGGCGCTCGGCATCGATACGCACAAGATCTGCCATTGTTTCAATCCTCTGAATAGAGGCAATGCGATGGGGACCTCGCGCGGCTACTCGCTCAATGGCGTGCATCAACCCTCGTTTCAATCCTCTGAATAGAGGCAATGCGATGGGGACACAGAAAGGAGAAAAAAAGTAAGGTACGTACGACCCAGAGTTTCAATCCTCTGAATAGAGGCAATGCGATGGGGACGTGAAAGCGGTAGAAGCTGATACGGACGGAACCAATGCACTTGTTTCAATCCTCTGAATAGAGGCAATGCGATGGGGACTTATAGCGAACAAGCGATCGCCATCTTGGCGCCATACATGTTTCAATCCTCTGAATAGAGGCAATGCGATGGGGACGTTGCCCTATCTTCTTATACGGGCCTTTCCTTGGAATGTTTCAATCCTCTGAATAGAGGCAATGCGATGGGGACCATATGCTTCTGATGATTTTGAAGCCCTACGGGAAATAATGTTTCAATCCTCTGAATAGAGGCAATGCGATGGGGACGCTCCTGCTGTAATCTTCCCGTCGCTGCTCTTCAACTGGTTTCAATCCTCTGAATAGAGGCAATGCGATGGGGACGACGATCCTGTCGTGGTTTGGGGTAACAGCGCGATGGTGTTTCAATCCTCTGAATAGAGGCAATGCGATGGGGACATCATCGTGCAAAAGCCCACAGCGCATCTCGTCATTGTGGTTTCAATCCTCTGAATAGAGGCAATGCGATGGGGACCTCCGGGAGCAGCCATCTACTCGTACAGAGGAGAGTTCTGGTTTCAATCCTCTGAATAGAGGCAATGCGATGGGGACAAGGGTCACTCCTACACTGTCGTGAATGGCGCTACCAATGTTTCAATCCTCTGAATAGAGGCAATGCGATGGGGACAACGGGAGCCGTTATCAGTCGCTTGACCTTCACAAAAGGTTTCAATCCTCTGAATAGAGGCAATGCGATGGGGACTCGCTGACGGTCACACCCACCAGCACAATGGCTCCAACGTTTCAATCCTCTGAATAGAGGCAATGCGATGGGGACTCATTGGGATCTGTTGATGGCCTTTACGATGGCAAATTGTTTCAATCCTCTGAATAGAGGCAATGCGATGGGGACCACATACGACGACTTCGTCGCAAACGCTCCTGAAGGTGTTTCAATCCTCTGAATAGAGGCAATGCGATGGGGACAGAATCCCGAAGAGTACGGTAAAGACGCTCTCAGCAAGAGTTTCAATCCTCTGAATAGAGGCAATGCGATGGGGACCTTTAAAGAAAGGAGAAAGTGCTGTCACCTTTGCCCCTAGTTTCAATCCTCTGAATAGAGGCAATGCGATGGGGACTCACAGCGGAAACTATCCGTGGTGATTTCACCCTCGTGTTTCAATCCTCTGAATAGAGGCAATGCGATGGGGACTCCCGCCGCGCCGCCCGCAGGCAGGCATGGCGCAATGAGTTTCAATCCTCTGAATAGAGGCAATGCGATGGGGACTCCTAGCGGTTTGAACTTTCCAGAGGGAGGTAATTAGTTTCAATCCTCTGAATAGAGGCAATGCGATGGGGACCCTGGGGTGACCGCACCGCTGCGCAGACCGCTGAAGACGTTTCAATCCTCTGAATAGAGGCAATGCGATGGGGACTATGGGTGGCGGAATGGCATATTGAATTATGCAAATAGTTTCAATCCTCTGAATAGAGGCAATGCGATGGGGACGTAACAGCACAGGTCCCCCCATGGGAAGAATCAAGAGTGTTTCAATCCTCTGAATAGAGGCAATGCGATGGGGACCCGCATTTGGCAAAACTGTGACCATCGTGGTCCAGTCGTTTCAATCCTCTGAATAGAGGCAATGCGATGGGGACACGTTAAGCACCCTCAGAAAGGAGATTTTCAGAAATGAAGTTTCAATCCTCTGAATAGAGGCAATGCGATGGGGACCTGGCTTTATCGGGTTAGTCACACTCGTGGCATATACGTTTCAATCCTCTGAATAGAGGCAATGCGATGGGGACGAGTTGTACCGCAAGTATCAACACCTTTCCATCATCAAGTTTCAATCCTCTGAATAGAGGCAATGCGATGGGGACGATTCGAATATCCCCTCGGATATTTGCTCTCTAACATGTTTCAATCCTCTGAATAGAGGCAATGCGATGGGGACTCTATAACGATTTAGTCAACCCGTATACGGGCCAGGTTGTTTCAATCCTCTGAATAGAGGCAATGCGATGGGGACTTGTTTTTCAAACTTTTCAACAGGAGATTAGTAATGTCGTTTCAATCCTCTGAATAGAGGCAATGCGATGGGGACCCTGTTTTTTTGAGCTCGTCCGATCTCGCTAATGCGCATTATATCACTCTCCATCTCCCGCTTGTACCAGCCTTGCGAACCCCAAGGACTTTTTGCTCAAAATCGCTCCAAACTCCCCCTTTCCACTTGCATGAATCCTCCTCCGATCTCCTCCAAACTCGTTTAAACTGATTCCTCCTTCCCAAACCTCTTTTTGCGAACGGTAATCGCTTGCATACGATTTTTTGCACAGCTTCACACATTTGCATCTCCCTGTCGATATGCGTACAATGATTCGCAAGGAGTTGCATCTGTGACAGCACCATCTGAGTCATACCCCGCATTCTATCTCATCCTGACCCTGCTGAATGCCCTGCGGCGCGGCATCCCGCAAAGACAGATCTGGCGCGAGTTCCAACGCCAGAAGGTCACCCTCCAGCCACGCCTGTCCTTCTGGATCGCCCTGTGCAAGGAGGCAGGCCTGTTGGATGCCTTCGATGGCCGCCTGCGCGTCACTGGTTTCGCCCGCCGTTGGCTGAACAAGGACATCGAGGAACAGACCTTCGACCTGATCGACGCCTGGCAAAACGCTCCCAAAGATCGCAAGACCCGCCAATTCCGCAAGAAACTGCTCTGGAAGTTGAAATACGACAAATCTCTGACCGCCAAGGACAAGAAATTCCTCAGCCAGTTGCAGGCTTTGGGCCTGGTGAAAGAAGACAGGCTGACTGTCTGGGGACGCTACTTCCTCAAAGGCGAAGGGGACCTGCCCACTCCCAAAGCGCCCGAAACCTGTCACCTCGACGGCGACCAGTTCCTGGTCCCTCTTCCCCAGCATATCGACCTGCTCTGGGAGTTGGAGAGGTTCCTGCGTCCCGCCTCCCCAGGCAGGTATCCCCTCAACCGACGCGCCTTGCAATATGCAAACGGGGACCCGCAGGCATGGGTCGACCTGCTGGAGCTTGGCCTGGGTGGCCCTTTGCCGGGCGGCATCCGCGCCCAACTCCTGGGCCAGCCCAGCCTGCGCATTCTTCGCGGTGTTACCCTTGAGTTCTCGCACCCCGAGGATCTGTCTGCGCTGCGACGGCAATCCAACTTTCGCACCCACATCCACCGGGTGATCTCCCCGCGCCATGTGATGGTAGATGAAAGACAAGCCGTCAGCCTCATGAAGATGCTTGTGCGGCGCGGCATCTGCCTGGAGACCCACGAAGAAACCTCGCCTGAGGAGCAGCCGAAACGCACCCACTTCACCAAACCGAGCCTGTTACAGCCGCTTGGACCTTCCGTGCCCAAACTGCAAGTGCTGAGAAAATATCTCCAGTTGCAGCAGGGCTTGGACATGCTCTATCACGCCCCGGGTTATGCCCCCGAGCCGCGGCGTATCACCCCGCTCTCCATCGAAGAGCGCAACGGGCAGACCTACGTCATTGCCTGGTGCCAGTCCCGCCGCGGCCAGCGCACTTTCCGCCTCGACAGGATGGAGATCCCCGGTACGTATTGATTCCGCTATTGCATGATAAAGACTCGATCCGTTACCACGCGCGGATCGCCCATCCGCAGGATGCGTTTGACGTCGTCGGCGCTTAGAAAATAGATGCGCAGGCTGTCTTTGGGCGAGATGATTTTTGCCAGGTGCCTTCGCATTTCTTCTATCTTCTTCGGCGCAAGATTACACTCGAACACGCTATATTGGACTCGCTCCCCGTAGCCTTCGAGTGCCTTCATTACCTTACGACGGCGTCGGCTTGAGGAAATATCGTAACTGACGACCAGAAACTGGGTGTTCACCTGCCCTCCCATCTCAGATCAGCGCACCGTAAAGGGCTCATATCGATCTGCCTCGCCCAGGATCATGCGCGCCATGGCCTGCGCCTGCAGCTGATAAATGGTGCGGTAGGAAACCTTCTGGTCCTGGAAGGTAAACATGCTTTCATCGTTGACGCGGTTTTCATACATGGCAATGATTTTCTCCCGACCGCTGGCGGCCAAGTAGACAGCCTGCAGGCTGGCGCGCGGAGCCTCCAATTCATCCCGTTCTGCCTCCTTCTCCGTCAGGTCCACCTGTTCGAAATCCTCCAAAGAAATATAGGGACGATTGACGGCTTCCAGCACGATCGAATCCGCCACAATCGGGCGAAACTCTTCCATCAAATCCAACGCCATTGATGGACGGCCATAATCGATCACGTGGAAAAAGCCCAGATAGGGATCCAGGCCGATCAGTTCGCAGGCGGTGGTCATATCACGCAGGATCAGAGAATACAAAAAGGACAACAGCGCGTTGATCGGATCGGGAGGCGGATAGTAAGCACGACGATCAAACCCCCAGGAATTGCCCTCAGACGGCGGCTTCAACATACGACGGAATAGCCCAAAATATTCCTTGGCGGCCTGACCTTCCATGCCCCGTAGTTGATCCGCATCCCGCGCCGATTGAACCTGTTTGAGCATTACATCCATAGCTGATAGAGCCCGTCCCGCCCAAGGAGCACCCTCCGCATGACGGCGTACCACAGCACGCTGATTGATGACCTTCCCCTGCACGATATTCTGTGCCACCCGCAAGGAAAAGTTCGGATCTGCCGCAGCCAGGGACTGCTGATGACGGAGACGGCCATTCTTGTGCTCGGGGCCTACCACCCTTGAGATATACCGTCCTGCTCCTGAAAGGTAGACAATGTCCACGCCGCCGCGGGTCAGGGCATGCAATGCAGCCGTGGTAATACCCACCCCACGGCCCATCAATACCACCTGGTCGACCTTGATCAACGGAATGGATTCCAGCACCTCCCCCTCACGTTTCACCAACAGACGGTCATGTTCCTTGTGCAGTTGCGCACCAGGCTGGGTAAGATACAGGGTAGACATCATGGCTCCTTTCAATAAAACGCAACCGGTCCTAACGAATCACAGCGCCCAGCCATTCCAGCGGCTGGTCAGGTGCAAGGATTTTTGTCTTGTCCGTATTAATCTTCAGGTGCAGGCGGGCCAGCGAACGCACAGCATCGTTATAAGCATTTTCTGCCTGTTCACGGCTCGGGCAAAGGACCACCCAATCATCTGCAAAGCGTGCAAGCTGGTATCCCGTCCGAGACAAATGCACATCAAAGGGATGCAGGTATACGTTGGCCAACAGGGGAGAAAGCGGGCTGCCCTGCAGGACACCCAGCGGCGCGGCGCCAGCCTTCCGATTCAGGAGATAAGCCGTTACAGCAGCGGCGGCAGCCAGGCCAGCAAAGCCGCCGACCGTCAACGCATTGCGCTTGAGCAAGCGGCGCGCCAGGGGAGAGGATGCAACTGTCCTCAACGCAGTGCCTGCCTTCGAAAAGACGCCGCCAGCACGCGCCCGCACGAAACCGACCCCCATCATCACACCGCTGGCCATCAAGCGGCGGAGCGTACCTTTGCGCATCTGCGACACCAATGCTCCGCGATCCGGGAAAGTCGAGTCATCAACCTGGGCAGAAGGATGGACAGGATCGTCACTGTAATACTCATAGGCGCCATAAGGATCTGTCTGGTCCATCAGACTCTCCAACACCCAATTCAGACCCTGGCGGGCAATGCCCTTGGCATTTTCTACGCGGGTTGCCGCCTGCATATCCAGGTTTTGCGGAGGGCCGACCTGCATCACCCCCACATCCAGCCAATTCTGCAACAAGGCCACCGTGCGCTGGTCCTTGATCTTGTGCTGAACGAAAGACATCAGGATATCATGGTCCAGCGTGTCAAAACAAGCGGCAATGTCCCCATCCACTACCCAGCCATTGTGATTCCTGCGCAGATTTTGTACATGCGCCACCGCCCGTTCCAGGGAAATCCCGGGACGGAAGCCGAAACTGCAAGGCAGGAAATCGGGTTCCCAGAGCGGCTCAAGTACTTGTTGTGCCGCCCGTTGCGCGACACGGTCCTGTACCGAAAGGATGGCCAGGGTTCGTTTGGCTCCATTCTTTTTGGGAATGTCGAAATAAGCCGGCGGTGAAGGCTGGTATCTGCCTTTCAGGAGCATATCCCGCAAGACTTTGAGTTGCGTGGTGAGATCCTGTTCAAAATCGGCCAATGAAACGCCGTCCGGTCCGGAGGCGCGGCTGCGGCGGTATTTGGGGATGTTACCGCGTACAGAACGCCAAGCAGAAAGCAGATTCTCCGGAGCGGCAATCAATTCCAATAATCGGGTTGTCATTGTTCCTCGCTTTCTTCATGTAGAGATAAGGAATCTAAGGCGCCCAACACCAAATGCCCGCTGTCCAAAAAGAACACCCAGCGACAGGCACGCCCAAAGGTTAGATCGATCAGCCGCCCCTCCTTGCGAGCCAGGCGGACCGCACGACGGATGGGCATCGAAGTGTAACGGCCAACAGCCACCACTCGTTCTGAGGCCACTCTGCCTCCCAGACCAACCTCAGCCAGCTTGTTCATGTCCACTCCCTTCCATCCCCATCCACAACTTCATTGGC
Source organism: Chloroflexota bacterium (assembly GCA_016191845.1). GTDB lineage: Bacteria > Chloroflexota > Anaerolineae > Anaerolineales > Villigracilaceae > JACPVF01. The sequence continues at coordinate 87,246 of JACPVF010000015.1, read as the reverse complement.
CAGAGCGTCTGCCAGGCGATTTTGTTCGCGAGGAATATGGTGAAAACTGACCCGCTGATACCCAAGCACCAAACTACGGAGGCGAATCTGCGCCTGACGCAACGCAGGTGCACGGGCTGCCGCCAGCCCACTCATCTGTTGAACCAGTACCTGGCTGTCACTATACAAACGGATTTCCTGCGGCCGCAGGGAATGCATGAATTCCAATGCCATAATGGCAGCGGCATATTCAGCCTCATTGCAGGTCATACGCCCGGCTTGGCGGCATTTCCAGTGCAAAATCCTTCCCCCTTCCCCACGAACGATGGCAGCCAGGCCGCTCAAACCGCGTTCCGGTCGGATGGCGCCATCGGTATAAACCAGAAGCAGGGTGGGGTGCAGAAAAAGGCGGTTCATAGGAAATTTTCCCTGCGTTGTTCCTTATCCAATGCCTTATACGCGGGGCGTCCACGCTCCAGAATCAATGCCAAAGAAGAACCGGGAATCAGCAATCGAACCCGGCAGCACAAGATTTGAGAAGCACTCCCACTCTCAATCGCCTGCCATACCGGCAGATCATGACGCAGCTCCTCATACATTGAGGAAGCAATTGCATTCCCCGCCAGGAAAAAGCGCAATTGAAAAGCAGGATTGCTGCCGGTCTGGTCGAAATCTGGCCGCAGGAGAGGAACCGTTCCCTGCCGCAGCGCATCGGCCAAGTCGCGGATGTCTTTTTGCGCACGATGCTGAAGAATCTGTCCAATATCCAGGCTTTGTAGGGGGCGATAAACTTCTTCGCAAAAGGCCTTGAGTCTTTGCATCAGGTCCTTAGAAGACACCTTTTGCCAACCTTGCAAAAAGGCATGATCTTCCAGAAGGTTGTGAAGAAATCCCTCGGGGGGACGTTGTCCCTGGTAATAGGCCCACGCCAACACAGACTCATCCACGACCTGAATTCGAAAGGGACAGGAAGATGGACGGGGATCATCCGTCCGCTCCAGAAAATGTCGTTTCATGCCCGACAGATTCCTTTGCAGACGGGTGAGTTGCTGGTCCTGTCGTTTCAAGACTTCCACGACGGCGCCTTCCAGTTCCGTGTTTTTTTGGTGCAGGAACTGCTCCATTCGCGCAGCCAGTTTGCGCTCCAAAAGGCTCATACTTTTCTGGCGCAGTTCCAGCAAGGTCTGAAGTTCACGCCGCAGGCAGACCAGATTGAATAACTGGACCACAGGTTTCTTTGCAAAAGTAGGCAGGCGTTTTACCCATTTGGGAGGCTCAGGCAGGGCAGCCAGCGCATGCTCGAGAGTCACCAGATTGGCCTCCATCTGCTCCTGCCAGGCAGCTTCTGAAATATACTCTTGGGGATGGTGGATCTGTTCGTGAATTTCCTTTTGAATAACCTGTATCACTTCGCGCGCCGCCTGCACCCCACCCGGATAAAAGCGTACCGAATGCGGGAGACGATCCATGAAATTCTCCAGCCGCTCCAAAAAACTTGATTGCAAGCTGCGAGCATTCTCATCTACCTGCGCACAGCAAGCCGGCCAGGCCTGTTTTTCATACTTTCGCGCATACTCCCGGATCCGCCTGGCCCATTCTTCAGGAGGAACATCTTCAAAGCGCAGGTCTGCAATATGAAATTTCAACTGGTTTTGAGCGGGAAGCGGATGGAAACCTGTCCCATGGCAAAGGGACTCGCGCCACCCCTGAAGACGGCCCTGCTGGTCCATGAAATCCTGAACCGCTGCCTCCAGGGGTCCGGGATCGGGCAGAAGGCTCACGTCGAATTCTGATTCAAGCAATTCCAACGCAAGGCGTCTGACGCATTCCACCTGCAGCTGATTGGGATCGAAGATCAGGCTGGTGGCTCCAGCGCTGCTGAAATACGCGTGTTGTTCTTCCGCCTCCAAAGCAGGGATAGCATGAGCCAAGTGCTGGGCCAGCCCTCCCGACAGCAGCGCCAGCAGGAAATTTTCTAGGAGCACATGTACCTCAGCAGCATCCTGCGCTTCCCAGGTACCCTCCTTATAGCGGTCGAACAGGTAGATCTGCGGACGGGGGTCCAATTTGGGGAAGCGCTCACTCCCATCCAGCATCTCCACCAGGCAGCTCAACGTGAAGAACTGATTGGCATTCTGAAGAGCATCTTCCTGGAAAGAGGCCAGATTGAAGAGAAAATGGAGTCTGGCATAGGGTTCCTCTTTCAAAATGGATTGTAACTGCGGGATCACCACCAACAGCGCAGCCGCCTCCGCTTCAGACAGATCCGCCAGCAGGAAAATATCCAGGGGCAGGAAGGCCTTCTCTCCCAGTCCGGCTTCCATCAATCGTCCATGGGACCGCAGGTCGTGCAGGGAGGCCTGCAAGCCTTCTTTCAACACCTTGTCCGCCGCCTGTGCCTGTTCGAATACCTGTTTCCAGGAGCAGGGGGACAAGTTTGGATCAATGCCGGGATTCTCCTGGGAGATCCAGCCCGGAGACCATTCCATGCCACAATGAGGCGGATGGAGAAAAGCGGTGGTCACCATGCGCTGGGTATCCTCGCGCAGGAGAAGCCGTTTGACTTCCATGGCGACCGGCATCAGGGATTTACCCAGGGTGATTACCACGGATGGGGTGCAAGACAGGGTGGAGACGGTCATGGCAACCTCCAATTCACACCCACAGCTTGCCAAGCTGCTGCTGCTTCGCGTTCAGAGCGCGGATCTCATCCTCCATTTGCTTGCGCAAATCACCATCTGGCGCCAAACGAGACAGCGTCTGTTTATATTCCGCCACACATTCCTCCAGGAGGCGGATGGCAGCCTGATTGCCCATGTTGACAATGTCACGTTCGATCAACTGTTCGGCCTCGCGCAGCAAATCATCACGCTGCACAAAGGCATCCTCGGCTTTCTCCCGCCCCTGATCCAGGCGGTTTTCACGCGGAGGCCGGATATTACGGCTGGCATATTCCTTCTGAGGGTCGAAATAGTAGAAGGAACCCACCTGGATCACATATCCGAAAGCCGCTGCACAAGCGAAAATGTTGCGGGCCTCGATCTTTTCCTCGGGGATGACCTCATCCGCCACAAATGCCTCAGGAAAGACATGCAGGGGATCCAACCCCTTGCGTTTGACGTCATAGTAGGCCTTGTAATCCTGCATGTCGCGTAATAGAAAGGAGGGCAGTCCATGCTGGACGCGGGCAAAATCAATGCGGTGTTTGAAGCCGGTGGACTTGATCTCGTACTGCGGATCCTCACGATATTTGGGCGGGAGCAGGTCGCTATGTTCATCCTCCAGACCGATGATGCTCTTGCCCTCCTGACCCTGGATCCCGCTGTTGGCGTCATATTGCCAGAAGGGATGGCAGTATCGCACCAGGCGGTCGAATTGGGTCTCGATCTTCTGGGAGGCCTGACGTCCATAAAACTGGGTCATGGCCTGCAACAGCGAGGTATTTTGCACCTCATTTGCAAAGTATGTGCGTGCATGCGTTTTCAGGCCATCCATCCAGTCCGCTTCGCCCCACAAGGCCAGCTGCTGGAGAGATTGCGTTAGAAGCTGCTGACCATAGGTCTGATAAACCGCCATCGGATCCAGCACGGCAGCGCTGGCCTGATAATAGGCCTGGATGTAATCAGGGCCGACCGCTTCGATGGTCAGCTCATAAATGCCGTGATCTGCTGAGGAGGACTTCGTCTGGCATTGGGCGGACTCTTCCAGCCTTTCGTGGACCCGTTCCAGCGTCTGCTGGATGGAAGCCAGGATCGCCTTCAGCTTACGCACGTGGTCCCCGAGCTGCTCATATAGATGGGCCGCCTGCCGCTGGGCATGCAGTTGAAGCGTACGCTGATTGGTCTCTCCCATCCAGGTCAGACAGTCCGTGCGCACACGGTTGAGGCTTTCCTGCCAGGATTTGTGGAAGAAGGTCTTCTGGGCAGTGCGCAACAGGTCTCCAGCCATGGCCCGCAAATGTTCACGCGCCCGCGTATATTCCTGTTCGGCCTGTGCCAGTTGAAATTCACTGACGCCCTTTTGGGTCAGGCGCGCCTTCAGCCCATACAGAGAGCAGGTCGACTCGGATACGTTTTCGAGGGTACTGTTCTCGGCCGTCAACTCTGCCAGAACAGCCTGGGCAAAACTGACACCACGTTCACGGACGATGGCCAGAATTTCCTGATCCAGTCCCGCCTCCACCGAACGCGTTACCTGACCCGCCTGCACTCCTATATGATTTTTCAGGTATTCACGATCGCGAACATTGCCTTCCTCCTGCAAGGCCAGCAGGCGGCGAATCTCCTCAATGTCCTCCGATTTGCGAATGCCAGGCACATTCAAGGCTCCCACCTGCTGCCCGTTCAGCAGGTCTTCCAAAAGTTGATCATCGCGCAGGCGCAAACGCCCCAGGAGTGCCGAGGCAGCCTCAGTGACCTGCCTGCGATCTGGAAGGGCAAGGCAGGCCTGACGGATCATGCTCTGCCCCAAACGCGCGCTGGCATAGGAAAGGATCTTCTGCGCTGGATAGATCAGGGTGGCTGCCGCCATGGAACTGTAGGAACGCCGTCGTCCTTGAAATTCATCCAGGAGAACGCTGACATTGGCATTGAAGCCGCGGATCGCTCCACCAATGGAGGAACCCGTGTCCAGGAAAATAGCAGAGGCGATCATGCTGAAGATGTCATCCTCGGAATTCAGGCGGTTGCCCGCCTGGTTGCCGATCTCCACCACAAAGTTCATATCGAATGGCGGCGTTTGAACATTCAAAGGCGCGCCTTCCGGGTAGGAGACGTTCCAACGCGGATTCTCGATTAGGTGATTGTTTTCCTTGAACCAGGCGTAGGTATTGGCACGGATGCGTTCTCTCTGAGTAGGGGTCTCGTTCTTGATAGCCTTGTCCATGATCGATGGCAGCAGAGCCACAGACATGACGGTGGGGTTGGCTTCCCGCAACTGATGGCGGCACAGGTACGCCAGGTCAAAGGCCATTGAACTTCCTGTCCCGCCACAGGTGGAAAACAGGATCACCACCCGCACGCTGCCGCGTTCCACCACAAAGTGCATGCCATCATTGCTCATTCGCTCCGTGGCATCGATGTTCTCAATCTGCTGGATGGACTCACAGGCCAGGCGCAGTTTATCGATGAAGGCCGGCCCCGCATTACGGTCATTGAACATGCGAAACAGCGCCAGCCGTCCCACTGGCCGCATTTGACCAGCGCCGCGGTTGATGTATCCGGCTTTCAGGCGTGATTCCCGCGGCCACCAGCTACGAATGTGGGGAAAATTTCCAAGGTTGGCCAACACAGCGTCACCATTGAAGCCGGTCAGTTCCACCCGCTCCACGGGGCTGAACCAGGAGGCAATGGCCGGGTCAACCGTACTATCTGCATCCACCCATAAAAAGCGCAGAATGGGAACATCGCCATAGGCCTGGCGGACCAGATCCTTGAGGCGCCAGCCGATCTGTGCTGAGCTGGTCCCCAGGAACACAAACAACGTGGGTTCAAATCGGATCTCGGTTTGCATGGGTTCTCCTTTCACTCACCGCTATCACTGAGATACTGGAATTCAAGTGTGCCCATACGGAATATCTGTGCGTGCCCTAAAGCAAAGCGTGTCGTTTGCCATCCATATCCCTTCTGGACCTGACCCAGGGGTTCCAGGATGACCACATGTCTGTCTGCCTGCTCTTCCATCACCAGGCGGGCATGTTCAGGATCGAGTCTGCCAGCCACAATGCGCACAGCACAGGTCTCACTACTACCGATGGAGATCCTGTGCTTTTGTAAAGCGGTCAGGTCCACTTCAACCAGATGAGCGTGATCATCCAGCCGCGGGCCATATCGGAGCGTGCCACTAATCCGTACAGGCCGTCTGGCTGCTTGAATGCGACGAAAGCCAATTGTCCCGGCAAGGAGCACCAGCAATACACCGCTGCCCCAGCGGATGGGAATCTGACAACGCACCAGCAGGCCTGGGTTTTGCACAACCACCTGGATTTCCGCTGCGGGCCGAATCATTAGGGTGTTGTCCCCATTTACATACAGCGTAACCAGTTCGTCCTGATCATTCTCCCCTGGCTGAATTGAACGAAGCTGGACAGTAACAAGTTGACTGCCTGGGCTGGCCTGGATCTGGGATGGAAAAACCTCCCAACCAGTTGATGCCGATAGATGCAGGGACTCAGCAGTGTCTGCCTTAAGAGTCAGAGAAACATCGACAGCCCTGCCTTCTTTAAGACAGCCGGTCAACGTCTGCATTTTCTCGACCTGCACATCCGCAAAGTGGATCAATTCCAGGTCGAACTCATAATCCAGAGCCGTCTGAAACTCCACGCCCCGATAACGCGCTTGGTGTGTTTCGATGTGCGCACGAATCTTTCCGCCTACAGCTGGTTTATATGTCCCTACATAACCAGTTTTGTCGGGTTTGAGTACGATCTCCTCTTCCTGACCCAAGGGATTGGTCAGATGAGCAACAAGGTACCCTTGGTCCAATGAATCCGGCGGATCTGTTGACAGATGAACGACAAACTTCACTACATCCGAACGAATTTTTGAGTCAGGCACAGGAGCTATCACCTGAATTTCAGGGAAAGGTATGATTTCAACCTGTCCCTCTGCCTGAACAGGAATTGCACCTTTCCATCCCTGGACTTCAATCTGATATTCCCCTTGCAAGCCTGTATTGGGGTATACACGCGTATAGTCTCCATCTCCAGCCACCCTATCCCCGTGAGTTCCGTCATCATAAAAGCGATCCAGGCTTTCTTGACTGCCGTCCGGACGGGTTATGAGCGCGGTAAACTCAGCTTGACCGATGATTTTGATAAATTGTCCGGTAGGCGTTTCTTCCAGCATATTGACCATAATCGGCAGATCTTGCCCTTCAGGAAAGAAAGAACCAGGTTGTACAATTTTTGCACGCAATTTTGAATACAAGATGACCCACACTTGGTGTTTGCCCCCACCCGCTAAGCGGAAGGTGTACCTCCCGCCCAGCGGGTTTTCCAGCGTGCGCACGATAAACCGTGGATCGCCATCCTCAAATACACTCGAGGACAAAATATCAGCCTGAGGACCCACAGGTTGAACCTGCGCTGACGACTCCCCTGTAATCACGAAAGTTGCAGAATAAAGGTAAGGGGCGAGTGCAGGATCGATGTTCAGGGAGGTTTCAGCTTGAAATTCCCGCCCTCCAATCACTGTGCGGTCCTTGATCTCCCCCAACACTTGCAGGTAAATTCGCATCAGGTCTGAAGCATCACGGGCTGGATAAACCTGTCCGCCTGTCACCTGGGTCATGCGATCCAGAAATGGAGTCTGTGCAGAGGATGTCAACGCGATTGCCATGACTGGTACGTGCAGGCTTTTTGCCAGGTCCAAGGCCTCCTGCTCATATTGCGGGTATGGAACCGGGATTTCGGGCTGACCATCGGTGAGAAGGACAAGAACCACTTTTTCCTCAGGCTCCACAAATTGTGGCAGTAATCTCCTGGCCTGCTCCAGCGCCGCCTTGATATCGGTGTATCCCTGGGGGGAAGGAATACTATCCAGGCTGGCCAGCAGGTTTTGTCTGTCCGATTGAGCATTCAATATCATTAGATGCTCTGTTAAAGCTTCTGCCTGTGTGGAGAAGACCACCAATCCCAAAGCATCACTTTTATCCAACAACGTAGAGAAAAGCCTGGCCCCGGTAAAGCGCAGGTCCTGCGGGTCGCTCACGTTCATGCTGCCTGAGTTATCCAAAAGCAGAACCACGGTCACTTTTTTTGCCGGCCCGGCACCTGCGCTGGAAGGTAAAAACAATATCATTACAACTAATACAAGTAGGAAAGGTAAATGCATCTTTTTCATTTGTCGTTTCCTGGGCGTTTCGTTATTCTTCAATTGAAAAGAGTGGTTCTGGCCCCCTTTGTTAAGTAAACAGACGACCCGGATTATAGGTCGTCTGTCTTCAAGCGATCACATATCAAATTAAGCAAATTTAATTTGACTTACGAGCATCTGGATTATATTTCTTTCATCTCCTATCTCACATATAACCGCGGGCAGGTATTTCACCAGTTTTTCATCTGAAAGCAGGCCAGATTCAAGCACCAATAATTCTTCCACCGAGCATCCTATCTTCGTTGCGAACTGCAAATGGGATAACCGTTTCCTGCGTCTCAAAATGCCAATGGTCAAGCCTATTAATTCCAAAGGCTCAGGTTCGGTTTCGGTAGAGTGTGATTGATCCTGGATTTGACGCGCCAACTGGGATGCACGCCAGACCACGGCGGCTGGAAGCAAACCTACTCCATTATTTTTGTCCGAACTGGCAATTTCACCGTTCAAAAGACTTTCACCTCCTTTTTCTTTTTGTTGCTCAAAAGAATTGCACTGTCACCACCTCCTCTCATTGTTATATGCAGAATTATGTCTTTAAAATATAAACCAGGCCGGACAAAAGATTCCCTGCCCAACCTGGCTATTTCAATATACAAGTGAGGACTTACACCAAGTTTCATATGTAATCATCAATCAGATAAGGACCAGCCATCCCGAGAAAGGTCAACTCCAAGTTCCTGCTGGATCCTCTGTACTAAGCCATCTACGATTTGCTTAACTCTAACCTTTGTCCTGCCTATTTCCCTTCCTACCTGCTCCAGAGTGTAGTTTTGTACAAACCGTAGGTAAAACACTTTTCGGTCTTGAGCAGGAAGGGTCCTGACATACCGTAACACCTGATCGAGGATGGCCATGTTCAAAGCTTCATTCTCCACGAAACGACCGCCCTTCTCTTGCAGCTCACCTTGGAAAAGGTTTCTTTTAGAGACGGACGGAGCAACATCCATGTCGTTGTCGTGTGGGGTGTTATCATCTTGCGAATATCTTTGATATACATTGACCATTTTTAAAGCATCGTTACGGACAAGCGTATATAGCCATTTCCATGCACTGGATGCATTGTGTTCACCTCGATAAGCTGCTGCAATTTGAGGTAGTCGCACAAGCACACCATGAACTACATCTTCCATATCCTCCAGAGAGAGAGTGGAAGAAAAGTGATTTCTTATGTAAGCCAGCAGCGGCCCGCTTGCGATATTGTAGAGGTCATTGAAGGCTTGAAAATCGCCGCCGCCAGTCCGTCGGAGGAGTTCATCCAGGTTCTGGGGTTGCGTCACAGAAATCTCCTTCATGTTTTCCTTAGGTCACCTCCCGGAAAGGAAAGGCAACCGCGAGACCGCATATTTTCATTACTTCCATGGAAGCCTCCTCTACGACTGTTTATTTATTTCCTACTTTTTTAGAGAGCGAAGAAGCAAAAAAGTAAAGCGCTGAAAGAAAAACACTCTCCTGAAATTCAGGAGAGTGTTTTCTACACGGCATGTAGCCACTGCAACAGTGAAGAATTACGACGCAATGGACAAAAATAATCCAAGTTAAGTGGAATTGGATACATAAAAACCTCAGATTCATTGTTACACAACTATAAAAGGGCCCCCAGTATGATTAGTCCCTCTTTTTTCTGACGAAAATCAGGAAGGACAAAAATGGAAGATACCATGTCAAGGCACATCAAAAGAATGACGGTAAGCCGAAGGTTTACTACGATGAAGAACCGAAAAAATCCTCTAAACAGAGGCAGGCCAGCGGGGACGTGACGAAGAAGAACAATATGGCGGTACTGAGCCAGTTTCAATCCTCTAAACAGAGGCAGGCCAGCGGGGACGACCTCAACAGCCTTCTGACCAAGAACGGCTATCCTGGTTTCAATCCTCTAAACAGAGGCAGGCCAGCGGGGACATCCTGGAAAAGGGGTATAAGCAGCGCGAGTGCCAAGAGTTTCAATCCTCTAAACAGAGGCAGGCCAGCGGGGACAAGTCATCCAAGACCAGAACATCGGACTTGAAGTAAGTTTCAATCCTCTAAACAGAGGCAGGCCAGCGGGGACGCCACCCCCATCCCTACCGCCGTGCCGACTTCGGCTCGTTTCAATCCTCTAAACAGAGGCAGGCCAGCGGGGACCTACAGACTTGCCAGCGGCAAATACACTCTGCCTCAATAGTTTCAATCCTCTAAACAGAGGCAGGCCAGCGGGGACAAATATCTTCACCTGCAGTGCTGATTGGAGGTTGCTAGTTTCAATCCTCTAAACAGAGGCAGGCCAGCGGGGACATCACATCGCCAATGACTGGGATGTGGATTTCGAAAAGTTTCAATCCTCTAAACAGAGGCAGGCCAGCGGGGACGTGGAAAGTATTCAACGCGGGCGGCGTCAAGCCAACGAGTTTCAATCCTCTAAACAGAGGCAGGCCAGCGGGGACGAGCGTGAGTATTACTCTTCACGCCCGGACCCTGTTGTTTCAATCCTCTAAACAGAGGCAGGCCAGCGGGGACGGGATCCTCAAAGGGATCCCCAAAATCGTATCCAACTAGTTTCAATCCTCTAAACAGAGGCAGGCCAGCGGGGACCAGGCCCAGAGTTCCCTTTGTCAGAGGTGGGGGGGCGGTTTCAATCCTCTAAACAGAGGCAGGCCAGCGGGGACTCGGGTACGCATCCACCGCATTCAACCCGAACAACCCGTTTCAATCCTCTAAACAGAGGCAGGCCAGCGGGGACGCCTTCACGCCCGCCAGCACCTCGGCCACCCCGACGAGTTTCAATCCTCTAAACAGAGGCAGGCCAGCGGGGACAGGAGTCTACATCTGCCAAGATGACGCCGGAAGCCCTGGTTTCAATCCTCTAAACAGAGGCAGGCCAGCGGGGACTCGTCTTCCCGAGATTGCCTTGCGCAATCATGTGGAGTTTCAATCCTCTAAACAGAGGCAGGCCAGCGGGGACTCGGTGAGTCTGTCGCCCGCGGCCGCGAAGGCCCCAGGTTTCAATCCTCTAAACAGAGGCAGGCCAGCGGGGACAACTACCCCAGAGTGGATCGGTGACTCACGCATTCAAGTTTCAATCCTCTAAACAGAGGCAGGCCAGCGGGGACTACTTACCGCATGCGGTACCCAGCAGGTCGCTGACTGCGTGTTTCAATCCTCTAAACAGAGGCAGGCCAGCGGGGACTTCCATGCGCGAGATGTTCGAAGGCATTGATAGCTTGCTCGTTTCAATCCTCTAAACAGAGGCAGGCCAGCGGGGACCCAAAACCCTGTGGCTACCAGACCACTTTGGAACGTAGTTTCAATCCTCTAAACAGAGGCAGGCCAGCGGGGACAAGGAGAGAATCTCATGATTACTCTCAAAAAGCTCGTTGGTTTCAATCCTCTAAACAGAGGCAGGCCAGCGGGGACCGCTTGGCTTTAAGGATTTGCCTTGCGTTGGTACGATGTTTCAATCCTCTAAACAGAGGCAGGCCAGCGGGGACTGGGTCCACTCATGAACAGTATGCTCGCCAATATGATGTTTCAATCCTCTAAACAGAGGCAGGCCAGCGGGGACCAGGTTTTGAACCAGGTGTAGCGACCGGACGGCAGAAGTTTCAATCCTCTAAACAGAGGCAGGCCAGCGGGGACACATCGGCCCCGCAGCCTGAGGGCTGGTATTCTTAGTTTCAATCCTCTAAACAGAGGCAGGCCAGCGGGGACAAGACCCACAAGTTTGAATGGACCACACATCGCTCAGGGTTTCAATCCTCTAAACAGAGGCAGGCCAGCGGGGACAGCACCCCCATGCCCGAAGCCACGTTGGCGACCACAGATGTTTCAATCCTCTAAACAGAGGCAGGCCAGCGGGGACCGGCGTGGTCGCTAGACTGTACCTCGATGTGGCACACAAGTTTCAATCCTCTAAACAGAGGCAGGCCAGCGGGGACAATGATGAAGAAGAACGTTTTCGTAATCGTAGTAGTTTTGTTTCAATCCTCTAAACAGAGGCAGGCCAGCGGGGACTTGACCGCCTGTGGGCCTACGCCCCAGGATATCTGCGTTTCAATCCTCTAAACAGAGGCAGGCCAGCGGGGACACACTTCTGCTTAGCGCATGTGGCGCTCAGGCCAACACGTGTTTCAATCCTCTAAACAGAGGCAGGCCAGCGGGGACAATACGACCTCGCCATCCCTGACGGCTACATCCACTTGTTTCAATCCTCTAAACAGAGGCAGGCCAGCGGGGACAGCCGCCAACCGGTTCAAGATCTGTTCACCGTGAAGTTTCAATCCTCTAAACAGAGGCAGGCCAGCGGGGACTTGAATGAACAAGAGAGTGATCGTAATCGTAGTAGTTTTGTTTCAATCCTCTAAACAGAGGCAGGCCAGCGGGGACCTAATGGCAGCAATGATTGCCTGTGAGCGTCCATGTATGTTTCAATCCTCTAAACAGAGGCAGGCCAGCGGGGACTGCCGAATGATTGTACCGCACGCGCTGAGCAACAACGAGTTTCAATCCTCTAAACAGAGGCAGGCCAGCGGGGACTTCTGTAAGCCCTAAAGCGTACTGCCCTCAAGGATACGTGTTTCAATCCTCTAAACAGAGGCAGGCCAGCGGGGACGGTATCCAGCCCCAAACGGAAGAAAACATGATCGTCTTGTTTCAATCCTCTAAACAGAGGCAGGCCAGCGGGGACGATCATCGGCGAAAAAAAATCAAAAAGGAGTGTGTAAGTTTCAATCCTCTAAACAGAGGCAGGCCAGCGGGGACATCCCGGCGAGCATCTCCATTGCGGTACATCCTGATGGTGTTTCAATCCTCTAAACAGAGGCAGGCCAGCGGGGACGACTGCTGAATGGGCACAGGGTCTCGTTGACCAGATTGTTTCAATCCTCTAAACAGAGGCAGGCCAGCGGGGACTTGAGGCGCGACAGCCTGAGGAAGAAACCGTTGTTTACGTTTCAATCCTCTAAACAGAGGCAGGCCAGCGGGGACGATGTGGAAATGGGGAACTAACGGGGGCATTCAGATAAAGTTTCAATCCTCTAAACAGAGGCAGGCCAGCGGGGACCAGGAAAGTGGGGCTGGGTCATGGTACTCGGCTTCTTTGTTTCAATCCTCTAAACAGAGGCAGGCCAGCGGGGACCTCGGAAGCCACTCGGCCATCGGATAGGCAATCCACAGTTTCAATCCTCTAAACAGAGGCAGGCCAGCGGGGACTCGAGCGCAGGCGAGAAAATCCGCTGCTGACACGGTTGGTTTCAATCCTCTAAACAGAGGCAGGCCAGCGGGGACTCAACGCTTGCGCGTTGGCCGAGACTCTCCTAAGGAGTTTCAATCCTCTAAACAGAGGCAGGCCAGCGGGGACTATGGAGAAGATGGGCGAGCAGTTGTCGGCAACGTTGTTTCAATCCTCTAAACAGAGGCAGGCCAGCGGGGACTCCGACTACTGGTCAGAAATTACCTTCACTGCCAGGTTTCAATCCTCTAAACAGAGGCAGGCCAGCGGGGACCTGGAGAAATATTTGGCCACACACGCACCTGTTCGTTCGTTTCAATCCTCTAAACAGAGGCAGGCCAGCGGGGACTAGTGAACTTGGAGAAAAGGCGAATGGCTGGTTTTCAAAGTTTCAATCCTCTAAACAGAGGCAGGCCAGCGGGGACGTTTACCGCCGTTGCCAACCAGAGCGCGGGCGAGGAAGTTTCAATCCTCTAAACAGAGGCAGGCCAGCGGGGACGGTTATGGAAAACCTCTCCATTGAGGGAGGTTTCATAGTTTCAATCCTCTAAACAGAGGCAGGCCAGCGGGGACGTATTGGAACGTTTTGTCTATTGTGGTTGCTGTTGCATTTTGTTTCAATCCTCTAAACAGAGGCAGGCCAGCGGGGACTACTTCGAGCGCGGCGGCGTCAAACCGACGTTTATTGTTTCAATCCTCTAAACAGAGGCAGGCCAGCGGGGACCCCAAGCCAAGTTCTGCTGGGATGATGCTCGCCAAGAAGTTTCAATCCTCTAAACAGAGGCAGGCCAGCGGGGACTTCCGGTGTGGTGTTGAACAACGTTATTAGAGACGGCCAAGTTTCAATCCTCTAAACAGAGGCAGGCCAGCGGGGACTTACATTGCAATCGCCGGTGGTGGTTACCTCCAGCGAGTTTCAATCCTCTAAACAGAGGCAGGCCAGCGGGGACCATCTGGTATGGCTATGGCTCGATCTGGGAAGGTCAGTGTTTCAATCCTCTAAACAGAGGCAGGCCAGCGGGGACTACGACTTCCCAGTGGGAACCAGAATTGGCAAAGGATTAGTTTCAATCCTCTAAACAGAGGCAGGCCAGCGGGGACCACCTTTTGTGTGTTTCCTACGGATTTCGGTTTCAAAGTTTCAATCCTCTAAACAGAGGCAGGCCAGCGGGGACCAATGGAACTGCTCAGACCGCAGATCTTGGCGTCAGTGGTTTCAATCCTCTAAACAGAGGCAGGCCAGCGGGGACCGTCAGTGGCTCTGGCAATATCTACCTGGCAGAATGCTTGTTTCAATCCTCTAAACAGAGGCAGGCCAGCGGGGACTGTTTGGCTCAACGATTCTCGTGTTCAGCACTTTACGGTTTCAATCCTCTAAACAGAGGCAGGCCAGCGGGGACTTGAGGTCGGCACTTATGCCAGAAATCATGGCTACAACGGTTTCAATCCTCTAAACAGAGGCAGGCCAGCGGGGACGTCTGGAACGAGAATTCGCCCTGGCCTGTCAGCATCTCGTTTCAATCCTCTAAACAGAGGCAGGCCAGCGGGGACATATTAAGATCGTCGTCTCGCAGATGCGCGTTGACCAAAGTTTCAATCCTCTAAACAGAGGCAGGCCAGCGGGGACTACGATCATTCAATTTGATGGCCCTAAGGATGCTAGTTTCAATCCTCTAAACAGAGGCAGGCCAGCGGGGACCGGAATGACTCTTGGCGATAACGCCAACGTCACGATTCGTTTCAATCCTCTAAACAGAGGCAGGCCAGCGGGGACTCGTTGTCGAAGATGCAACCTTCAAAAACGGCGAGAATGTTGTTTCAATCCTCTAAACAGAGGCAGGCCAGCGGGGACACAACATTCCCGTTGAGCCGACGGCCACTGCCGTTTTTGGTTTCAATCCTCTAAACAGAGGCAGGCCAGCGGGGACGACTATGGAACATGGAAGCAAGCTATCAAAGGCAATCGTTTCAATCCTCTAAACAGAGGCAGGCCAGCGGGGACTCCTGGTCGCACAAAGAGATTTCGTTTCGTGGGTGAATGGTTTCAATCCTCTAAACAGAGGCAGGCCAGCGGGGACTTGCTGTACCAACCACGGGGGGTGCATGCACTGAGCAAGTTTCAATCCTCTAAACAGAGGCAGGCCAGCGGGGACTTCCACCCCCGAGCTGTCTGCCGCCAACGGCTTACAGGTTTCAATCCTCTAAACAGAGGCAGGCCAGCGGGGACTTGTCAGGTGGAAGGGACGGCGAACGTCAACGTGGATGTTTCAATCCTCTAAACAGAGGCAGGCCAGCGGGGACGACTATTACTTGGCCCAGTTGGGAAACCAAGAAATAGTTTCAATCCTCTAAACAGAGGCAGGCCAGCGGGGACTGCCGCCGTGAAAGTTAGCACTGTGATCGTTGTCGAAGTTTCAATCCTCTAAACAGAGGCAGGCCAGCGGGGACAAGGATTGACTCTTTACTGGCAAGTAGATGGTGATCTGAGTTTCAATCCTCTAAACAGAGGCAGGCCAGCGGGGACGGCCACCGAAGTCCCCGCCGCCACCGAGCCTGCCGTCGGTTTCAATCCTCTAAACAGAGGCAGGCCAGCGGGGACGAGTGGTCGGGCCAGAAGTATTGCATCTTCTCGGGAAGTTTCAATCCTCTAAACAGAGGCAGGCCAGCGGGGACTTGTACTCGTATTGACCGCGTGTGGTGCAATTAATGAAGTTTCAATCCTCTAAACAGAGGCAGGCCAGCGGGGACATTGTCGTCTACGACGCAATCTGGACCTGGGCGTTTTCGAAGTTTCAATCCTCTAAACAGAGGCAGGCCAGCGGGGACCCGTTCACCGACCTGCGCTCTACGCCCACCAGCCCCGAAGTTTCAATCCTCTAAACAGAGGCAGGCCAGCGGGGACTGGCAGGCATTTTCGCAAGCGGCGCTTGACGCTCGCTGGTTTCAATCCTCTAAACAGAGGCAGGCCAGCGGGGACTACCGTTACCCCCAATCACTGGGTTGGTGACGACTTTGGTTTCAATCCTCTAAACAGAGGCAGGCCAGCGGGGACCTATGCCTGCTTTTGCGCCCTACCTGGCGGAATTTCAAGTTTCAATCCTCTAAACAGAGGCAGGCCAGCGGGGACCGACTGAAGAAATTCCATCCTATTCCACTCCCCCCCAGTTTCAATCCTCTAAACAGAGGCAGGCCAGCGGGGACCAGCTCGCATCGAGGAACTCAAGGCCACGAAGGAAGACAGTTTCAATCCTCTAAACAGAGGCAGGCCAGCGGGGACCTATCTGACCTGCAGCCCCAGTGGCTGCATCGGATACACGTTTCAATCCTCTAAACAGAGGCAGGCCAGCGGGGACTTCTCCTGACCAGCTGTCGGCGCGGGCCAAGGCTATGGTTTCAATCCTCTAAACAGAGGCAGGCCAGCGGGGACGTCCAATCTATAGGAGGCACAATAGCCAATAGTCTCACGTTTCAATCCTCTAAACAGAGGCAGGCCAGCGGGGACAAATGGGAGCGTACTGCAACTACGACGAGGCCAACCAGTTTCAATCCTCTAAACAGAGGCAGGCCAGCGGGGACCTGGTATTCATATGTGTGGAAAGGTACTCAACAGTATCGTTTCAATCCTCTAAACAGAGGCAGGCCAGCGGGGACCTGTACGGCCATGCGGCCACTCGCTCTCCAGGGTATTAAGTTTCAATCCTCTAAACAGAGGCAGGCCAGCGGGGACACCTGTTTTCGGTGCTGGGAGACTGGGCAGGGGTGTGGTCGGGTTTCAATCCTCTAAACAGAGGCAGGCCAGCGGGGACCAGCTCCTCGCAAGCGCCGCGCCACAGAGGGTAATCCGTGTTTCAATCCTCTAAACAGAGGCAGGCCAGCGGGGACTAGAATGACCAGAAGGCAGATAACTGCGATGGTCAGGAGTTTCAATCCTCTAAACAGAGGCAGGCCAGCGGGGACTCTTGGTTTTTAACCTCGTCCAATCTCGCTGATGCTCATTATATCACTCTCCATCTCCCGCTTGTACCAGCCTTGCGAACCCCAAGGACTTTTTGCTTAAAATCATTCCAAACTCCCCCTCTCCACTTGCATGAATCCTCCTCCAATCTCCTCCAAATTCGCTTAAACTGATTCTTCCCTCCCAAACCTTCTTTTGCGAACGGTAATCGCTTCCATGCGATTTTTTTCACAGCCTGCCCCGTTTGCATTTCCTCTTTTATTTGCATACAATGATGGCATGCCTGAGTCATACCCCGCATTCTATCTCATCCTGACCCTGCTGAATGCCCTGCGGCGCGGCATCCCGCAACGACAGATCTGGCGCGAGTTCCAACGCCAGAAGGTCACCCTCCAGCCACGCCTGTCCTTCTGGATCGCCCTGTGCAAGGAAGCAGGCCTGTTGGATGTCTTCGATGGCCGCCTGCGCGTCACTGGTTTCGCCCGCCGCTGGCTGAACAAGGACATCGAGGCACAGACCTTCGACCTGATCGACGCCTGGCAAAACGCTCCCAAAGATCGCAAGACCCGCCAATTTCGCAAGAAGCTGCTCTGGAAATTGAAATACGACAAATCCCTGACCGCCAAAGATCAAAAATTCCTCAGCCAGTTGCAGGCTTTGGGCCTGTTGAAAGAGGATCGACTGACGGCCTGGGGGCGCTATTTCCTCAAAGGCGAAGGGAACCTGCCCACACCCAAAGCGCCCGAACCCTGCCATCTTGACGGCGACCAATACCTGGTTCCGCTGCCCCAGCACCTCGACCTGCTCTGGGAGTTGGAGAGGTTTCTGCGTCCCGCCTCCCCAGGTTGCTATCCATTGACGCCAAGATATATTTCCCCCGCCGCAACCCCCGATGTTCTCCTCCCTCTCCTGGAACGTGGGCTGGGCGGCCCTTTGCCTGGTCCGATCCGTTCCCGAGTGTTGAATCAGCCTACACTGCGGGTGAGCGAAGGCCTCGTCCTGGAATTTTCCCACCCCGAGCAGGTACGCGCCCTGCGTCGCCAGCCCGCATTGCGACGATTGGTACAGGAATTTATCTCCCCGCGCCACATCCTGGTTCCCACTCATCAGGCAAAATCTTTGCTCAAACTACTCCAACGGCGCGGCGTATACTTGGCCGGGCACGAAGAACCACCAGAACCGCCGTCCAAACGGACACATTTCACCCAGTCCCCTCGGAACTCGGTTTTACAGCCCATCGGCAAAAGCCAACCCAAACTTGACGTGCTCGAAACCTATTTGCGCCTGCAACAGGCCCTGGATATCTACTACCGCACCCCCGGCTACCCCGCCGAAGTTCGGCGCATCACCCCGCTCTCCATCGAAGAGCGCGGCGGGCAGACCTACGTCATCGCCTGGTGCCAGAGCCGCCGCGCCCAGCGGACCTTCCGCCTCGATAGAATGGAGATCCCGGGTACGTATTAAGTGTAAAAAATCATGAGATTCATCTCTTGTCTTTTTGACAACAACCGTTCTATAATGAAAGTGTTGTCAGCGCATCTCCCCCGAACGGGGCAAGCGTCTTTCATTGAAGTTCGACAAGGGAAAGTGGGTGCAAGGATATGAGAGAACGTATATTCAGATTTGAAATAAGCATCCTATGGACGTTCGCATTTTTGAGCATGCTGCTGATTGCAGCTGTCTTTATTTGGGGGTGGAAGTACTCCCCTGGCTTTCTGGCACCTCAAGGAACCGTTCAAGCCTCTTCCACCCCGGCAAGTCTAGAAGAATTGACCACCCGGGTGGAAAACCTCGAAACCGATCAAGCATACAACCTAAAAATCTTTGAATGGAAACTGGATCAAAAACTGCTCATCTTCGGATGGGTGGCCTTGTTCATCTCGTTTGCCGCCGGCTTTTTGGGGCTGAAGACCTACAACGATCTGGATAAGGTCATCAAAGAGAGGGTCAACAGCGCCCTCGAAAAAGCGTTGTACCAACTCGACCCAACCAATTTGCCCATTCACATCTACCACGGAAACGTCCGCCGCCCTGAACTCAAGCCTGACCAGCCGCAAACCCTGAGAAATGAAGCCCGAAAAGCGCTGTCGAAAATCGAAGAACGGCTGCACATGACAGGATTGCTCAATACAGGGTATGTCACCCGCCTTGATAAAGTCTCGGAAGTTGGGATTACCGTGGTGCCCATTGACGATGAGGAAGACGAAAAGGATTTCATCAGCTTTATCAATCGTCAAAGCGGAACTTTAGAGAAGGAAAAAGCGGGATTTATCCTTTATGCGCCTTTCGGATACACCATAAAAACAGCTATGAATGCTTTTTCAAATACCGTCATCGCAAACATGCCCGCTACAGTTGCCAGTATGGTGCTCGTCGTTGGGCGGGGACTGAAGAATCGGGAAGAATAATCAGCCAATACAGTTAACCTTCTTTGAAAGGAGCGGATATGTCAAAATATACCCTGACCCTGCTCGATACCACAGGCATTCAAGACTACATCTTTGCCAGCAACCGCCTGCAGGAGAACATCGGTGCATCGGAATTGGTCTACCGTGCCACCAGCCTGTGGGTCTTCGAAACGCTGGATAAACTGAAACTCAGCCACAACATCAAAAACCCATCCAGCCACGACTGGGATTACACCGACGCCGCCATCGAACGCGACGCCAGTCTGCAGGCCGAAGTCATTCAAGCCGCGGGTGGCAACACCCTCATCTTGTTCCGCACAAAAGCCGATGCCCTTGCATTTACCCGCGCCCACACCTTGCGCCTATTAAAAGATGCGCCCGGCCTCACCGTCCTGGCCTTGCACGATCATTCATTTGAGGTTGGCTTAAACGAGGTGCTCCTGCCCAAAGCGCTCGATGACCTGCGGCAACAAATTCAAGCCTACAAACTCTCGCGCCCCCTTCCCTCCCCTTGGCTCGGCCTGGGTGTAAATGCAATTTGCGACTCGACCGGCCTGCCCGCGGCTTCCACGTTAGGCGGAAAATGGAACGGTGAACGCCTCGGGCTGCCCGGCGAAGACGGGGGCGGTCTGGTCTCACGCGAGGCCGCGGCCAAACGCGGCTGGCGTAAAGCCGCCAATCAGAGGCTCAACCATATCCTCAAGAACGCGTCTGAAGACTTTACCTTCCCCTACGACCTCGAAAAAATTGGAAGATTCAAAGGCGATGAAAGTTACATTGCCGTTATTCATGCAGACGGCAACCGCATGGGGTCGCGCGTCCGTCAACTTGGCGAAGACGCAAAGGACGATCGCGACTACATCAAAAAATTGCGTTCCTTCTCAAAAACCATCGAGGCCGTCAGCCGCGCTGCGTTGGAATCCGCGGTTGGGCTGGTGGTGCAGGCCGTCAAGAATGGCGATGTACCCTTCGTCGAGGAAATGGACGAAGACGGCGAAGAAGTCAAACGCAAATACCTACCCCTTCGTCCGCTGGTCTTTGGTGGCGATGATGTCACCTTCGTCTGCAATGGTCTCATCGGCGTTTCGCTGGCAGCTTCCTTCATCCAGACCTTTGAGCAAGAAGCCCACAAAGCCAGCGTGAAAGACTTCCGCGCCAGCGCGGGCGTGTCCATAGTCAAGCTACACTACCCCTTCGCCCGCGCCTACAAACTCGCCGAGGAACTCACCGCCTCTGCCAAGACCCTCAACCGTGAACCCAATCCTGATTGTTCCG
Source organism: Chloroflexota bacterium (assembly GCA_016191845.1). Lineage (GTDB taxonomy): Bacteria > Chloroflexota > Anaerolineae > Anaerolineales > Villigracilaceae > JACPVF01. The sequence goes on along the minus strand of JACPVF010000015.1, from coordinate 66,552 downwards.
CCCTCGACTGGCACTTCGCCCAAAGCGGCCTGAGTGGTTCACTCGAAACCATTCGCAATCGGGAGTATACGGTCGATGAAGGCAAACTGCACCTGCGCCCTCTCAAAATGGAAGACTGGCAAAAAGTGGAAGCCGTCATCGCCGAATTCAACGGTCCCTACTGGGGCGAGAAGCACAACAAGGTCATCGGCCTGCGCCAACCCCTTCGCCTCGGTTCGAAGGCCGTGCAAAAATACCTGGAAGACTTTGCGCTGGGCGACCTGCCCAAATTTGACGGACTTTTGGTACACGAGACCGGTTGGAAGGATGGCGTATGTTACTACTTCGATGCTGTGGAATTGCTTGATCATCATGTATCTCTGAAGAGTAAGGAGGCCGTGAAATGACTCTCAATCGAACGCTCACCCTCACCATCAAAAGCGCGGCCACTTTCGGTCGCGGCGATGGCGTGGCCGGCCTCATAGACCGCGAGATCGAACACGACCTGGCAGGCTTCCCTTTCCTGCGCGGCAAAACTCTCAAAGGCCTGCTGGCCGAGTCGGCTGAAAATATCGTCTTCGCGCTCAAGGATGTTCAAGAATGGCGTGACGCCAAGAACGCCCTGTTTGGATTGGGTGGGGCAGGACTCAAAGAGCGCGGCATCCTACACGTCGGCGACGCCCAATTCCCCTCCGCCCTGCGCGCCGAAGTCAGTAAGGCGATTGACAAGAAAGAATTAATACCCGAGGATGTTCTTTTCAGCCTGGCCGGCATCCGCCGCCAGACTTCCATCAACGAGAACGGCGCCCCCGATCACGCCACCCTGCGGTCCATGCGTGTGCTCCTGCCGGGCGTCACCCTTGAAGCCTCGCTCTCCTTCGACCGTGAACCGTCTGAGACCGAACTACAGTTCCTCGCCGCTGCCATCCTCGACCTGCGTCACGCAGGCACTGGTCGCAACCGCGGTCGCGGCTGGCTCCAAGCAGAACTGGACGACGCGTCCACCACCCAGAAACTCTTCCAGGCATTTGGGGAGGCGATCCAATGAACGGTTTCCTCTACACCCTCACCCTCCAGGAACCCGTCCTGGCTGGCAACCTTGGCGGCGATCCCAACAGCGCCGACAGTCGCTTCTATATCCCCGGCAGCGCCTTGCGGGGCGCGGCCATCCAGGCTTACAAAGGAAAAATGGATGCCGCCGATGACGACTTCCGCCGCCTGTTCCTGAATGGAGCGACGCGTTTCCTAAACGCCTATCCTGTGATGGATGGCAAGCGCTCATTACCCAATCCTCTCAAATATCGCAAACCAAAATATTTCCAAGCCAGCGATTTTGGAAAAATCGAAGGTTCTTCTCTATTCGCCGTGGACAAAATCGAGCAGGTCAACGTCCACACTCAGCGCGATGCCGTGCGTGGACACGCCACCAGCGAAGCTGGTGCTGTCTATCGTTACATCGCCCTGCCGGCCGGGATGCAACTCCAAGGCATGGTCCTGGCGGAAAACGAATCCGATGCGCAAGCTCTACAGAAACTCCTGAAAGACCAGACCATCCTGTTGGGCAAGGCGCGCACCGCTGGCTATGGTCATGCCAAAGTGGAGACCGCGCCCCTGTCCGAAACCTGGCGCGAAACAGATCAAATCCTGAAAGTTGCCCAAAAGATCACCATTACCCTGCTCAGTCCCGCCATCGTGCGCGACGAAGATGGTCAATTCACTTTGGATATCGCAACCGCCCTGTCCACTCGCTTGGGAAAGGCCGTCACACCGGGCTCCTCCCAACGCCGCACGGAGATTATCAGCGGTTACAACCGCTCCTGGGGATTGCCCCTCCCGCAAGTCATTGCCATCGCCGCCGGGAGCGTTTTTGAGGTGGAAGCTGATGCAAGCCTCGATGATTGGCAGAAACTCGAATCCACCGGGCTGGGCGAACGACGCGCCGAAGGGTTTGGCCGAGTAGCGGTCAACCTGGAAATGCCTGCGGAAGTTGAGTGGCAGAAAGTTGAACTTGAGCTCGTTCCTCTTGCCACCGGTCAACTCGCGAAAGACGATCCTGTTGCCAACCGAATGCTCATCCGTCTCCTGCGCCGCGATCTCGACGAGCAAATCATTCACTGCGCCCGCGAAGCCGCCGAACTCTATGCCGGCGGAGTCCCCAACAGTCAACTCTCCCGCTGGCGCGTCATCGTGCGCGACGTTCTAGAAACCCGCGACCTCCCCCGCCTGAAAAAGTTTGCCGAAGACAGCAAAGGCAAGCCTGGCTGGAAAAAAATGGAAAAAGCCCGCGTCACATTCGGCCAGGGCCGTCCCCGCCTGACGGAATGGATCGAAGACCTGCTCGAAAAACCTGAGATGTTGGACCAGGTCTGGGAGGACGGTTTCCGACCCGAACGCAAACTGGGCACAAAAACCGTCGCGATCACTCCCGAACTCAATGCGGAATACCGCCTGCGCCTGCTCGATGCGGTGTTGGCGATCCTGTCCAAAAAGAGCGGAGGAAAAAATGGCAACTAACCGAACACAACACCGCTCCATTACCGAACGCTGGGTGGTGACTGGCTCCCTTGTACTCGAATCCCCGGCCCATTTTGGCAATGGCGATGTAGACGAACTCACCGATATGCCCCTGCTGGTGGATGAGCTAAACCAGCAGCCCTTCCTGCCTGGCACCTCCATCGCCGGGGCGTTGCGCAACTACCTGCGCGAACGGCAGTTGGGCTTCGGCAAAAAGGAAAGCGGTGCATCGCTCGCCTCGGCCCTCTTTGGCGGCTTCCGTGGCGACGATGACGGTGAACAAAGCCCCCTGATCGTGTTCGATGCGCCCGGTCATGCGGCCGGCATCGAATTGCGCGACGGCGTGGCCATTGATCCCGAAACCCGCACCGCCGCCGATGAAAAGAAATTCGACATGCAATTACTGGCGGCAGGTTCCACCTTCGACCTGCGCTTCGAACTGGCGATCAACAAGGATGGCGAAAAACTGTTGAGCGCCCTCGCCACCGCCCTGCATGGTTTGGAAGATCGGCAGATCACCCTCGGCGCCCGTAAACGCCGCGGCTTTGGACAGGTCACGGCCGTCAACTGGCGTGTCTGGAAATACGACCTGCTAACCCGCGACGGCCTGCTCGCCTGGTTGTCAGCGCGTGATTGGTTCCCTGCCTCACCCGAACGCCCAGGCGTGACCCTCACCGAAAAACTCGGGGCGAGTCTTGACAACGTGGATTTACGCAAGACTGCCCACCTCACTGCCACCTTCAGCATCGACGGCACCCTGATGATCCGGTCCGGCTTTGGCAAGTCTGACAGTGGACCGGATATGGTCCACCTGCACTCCCCGCGTCCGGGTAAACAGGAACGCGTCCCCGTCATCCCCGGCACAAGCTGGGCAGGCGTTCTACGTCAACGGGCTCTCAAGATCGCCCGCACGGTTTCGGGAAACAAGGTGGCCGCCTCCCAGAATTTCGTGGATGACATGTTTGGTCCGTCCTCCATCGAGCGCGGCGACAAAAACGTAAAAGCCAGCCGCGTAGGCATCAAAGAATCCGAGATCACTAAAGTGGACTCGTTGGTGGTTACCCGCGTGAAGATCGATCGCTTCACTGGCGGCGCGTTCGAATCCGCCCTATTTAGCGAACAGCCCGCTGTTGGGAATCCCGAAACCCGCATCACCCTTGACCTGATCCTGCGTGACCCCAAAGCAGCTGAACTCGGCCTGCTCCTGCTCCTGCTCAAAGACCTGTGGACGGGCGATCTGCCCATCGGCGGCGAGTCTGGCATTGGCCGCGGCCGGCTGAAAGGCGTTTCCGCTACGCTTGCGACCTCCGAGGGCGAATGGAATTTCAAAGCTGACGGCTTGAAAGTCAGCGTCACCCCTTATGCCGACGATTTGGAGAAATGGGTCAAACTCTTCAACGATGAACTCGCGAAAGCGCAGGTGAGCCATGAATAACTTCACCGAACCGATTGAGAAATTGCCCGATAATAATGATGTTCGCGCCTGGTTGGAAAGCCAGTTGAACGAGAAACGTTCCACCCTGCTGGCCTTTGCCGACGATGGCGTAATTTGGGGGCGGTTGGTTAATGGAACGCTGGTTACCGGTCCCGGCCAGCCCGAACTGCGCGGCAAGACCCTACAACAAGCCTTCGTCTTCGGCGAGGATGATGAAGTGCGCCTCTTCCGTGACGAACTGGGCGACTGGCAGGCCCGCCGCGTGGTGGACGCGGGCGATGTCATCGTGGAGAGCCAGATCCTGTGGGGCGACAAAAGCGAAGGACGCCAGGGCGACTTCCTGGAAGTCAGCGAATTCCGCAAAGGCATCCCGAACCAATTCATGCCCGTGGATGGCGTCTTCGGCGACGAGGAATGTGTCCGCCTCGAAGTGCATCACATAGTTATGTACGACGAACAAACCGGCGAAGCCCGCATTGCCCTAAGCCATCTGGCCGGGCTTTCGATTGGAAAGAAAGCGATGGAGGTGGCAAAATGACGATCCCTGTGCAACCCAAAGTGGATGAGAATCGCACTGCCCACGCACCTTACAACTTTATTCCCCTGCCCGAAAAGGTGGTCACCGTTCGCGTGGAAGAATTACCCGATCAGGGCGTCTATGATCCCGACCTGCTCACGGGCTATATCGAATGTGAGCTAACCACCTCATCGCCGGTCTTTGTGCGCGCCGGCCTCACGCCTGAGCAGGCCAAAGCGGGCCAGGAATCCAAGGATCTGCCCAACTTTTTCTACTTGAACGATAATAATCAGCCTGTCATTCCCGGCAGCAGCCTGCGCGGCATGTTGCGGACATTGGTGGAGATCGTCACCTTCAGCAAGATCGGCTCGGTCAGCAAGACACCCTTGGTTTATCGCTCAGTGGGTGGAACCACCAATCACGATGCCCACTATCGGGACATGATGATGCACCTCGACCGCGAGGAAACAGCCGGCAAGAACATGAAGTATTACACACCGTTGATGCGCGGCGGCTACATGGTGAAAACTGGTCCAAATGATTGGGCAATTCGACCTGCAAAGGTCATCGGTGGAACCACCTACGCCCACATTGGCATCAACGAGGATAAATTTCGAAAACTCAAGCGTGTAAAGAACTGCCAGAACGCATATGAAATTTACATCCAGACCGGTCCGTATCAATACCAGGATGTGCGCGGCGGATTCTTGAAGATCAAATTCGCCAAAGTGACCGACAGCGATTCGGACGTGCGCCCCGGCTTGCGTCCTGCCACGCTGGCGCGCAGCGGCTGGATGAACAGCAAAAAGAGCGAGGCTGTCGTTTATGAAGCCGATCCCGATGCACGCCTGTTTTCCCTGACCGATGAACAAGTGGATTCCTACATCGAGCAGGTCAGCAAGGAACAGGAAAAACTACTGGGGAAACATGGCGCGCTTCACGATGGCCAGCCTGTTTTCTACATCGAAAAGGACGGCAAGATCATCTTTTTCGGTCACACGCGCATGTTCCGCATGCCCTATCCCAACTCGCCGTTCGATTATGTTCCCGAATATGCCCGCGCGGAGGAACAACCCAAAGACCCTGGGCTGGTGGATTATGCCGAAGCCATGTTTGGGTACACGCGCAAAGTTGAGAAAGGCTCCCAGCGGCAGCGCGCCTATGCCGGCCGCGTCTTTTGTGGCGATGCGGAACTGATGGATGGACAAAAGGATATCTGGCTATCCAACTCTCCCATCACTCCCAAGATTCTCTCTGGTCCCAAACCGACCACCTTCCAACACTATCTGGTTCAACCAGAACCGAATTTCCATGAGATCGGCAGAACAAGAGACGGCGAGACCAAATACGAGACCCGCCTGCGCGATTTTGCATCCCCCACTCCCAGCGAGACAGTGATTCGCGGCCACAAGTTCTACTGGCACAAAGGACAAGTGGGTCTGGATGAAATCAGCGAGAAGGGATTGCTGACCGAGAAGGATACCCAGCACACCCACATCCGCCCGCTGAAGGCTGGGGTATCGTTTAAATTCCAGGTGCGCTTTGAAAATCTGAGAGATGAGGAACTAGGCGCGCTGATGTGGATATTCAACATCGCTGCTGACAATAACATTCGTTTGAAATTCGGAATGGGCAAACCGCTGGGCATGGGTGCCATTCAGATCAAAGCCCAGTTGCATAAAAGCAATCCCATGGAACGTTATGCTTCCCTGATAAATGGGCAGACCTGGTCGGGCAATCCCCAAAAAGATACCGATTCGAGCAATTCCGCAATGCAAAGTTTTGTGGATTTTATGAGCGCCGAACTGGAAACGGAGTTCATGAAGCACAATCGCATCCGTGCTTTGTTGACCATGCTGCAATGGCCTGGCCCTGCCCTTGAGTGGACGAGGTACATGGAGATTGAACATCCCGATCCAAAGGAACGAAAGGGAAAACGTAACGAGTATAGGGATCGTCCTGTTTTACCGTCTCCATTTGGAGTGTGGTCAAAGAAAAAGAGCTGAAACCCAGAATGAATTAAACCATCTTATGGCTGTACAAGCGATTCGCCTTTCAAATTTCTTGGCATTTGAAGAAACCGATTGGCTTGAATTATGTCCTATTGTCTTTATATATGGACATAATTCAAGCGGGAAAAGCGCCATCGGTCACGCGTTTAAAGTAATGCGCGAGACGTTTGGTATTAATAACCCCACAGATCAATTCTCACTTCAAGGTATGAAAGGTATTTCTACAATATTGCACAAAGATTCGACTGACCAAAAAAACAATATATTAACTTTTCATTTTCGATGCTCGCCCAGTTTTGGCCTAGGGCCTAAAATAAACGATTTTTCAATGTATCGCGGTTTAAATGTTGACGAGAAAACACAACTCGTAATAAGTTTATCCTTTCAACGTATCGAAGGTAGCGACGATATTGGAAAACTAACATCTACTTCAATAGATTTGCCAAAGAAAAAAATAGTTAACAACGGCATTGGTGATATAGAAGTTGAGAATATTCTTTCAATACAATTAAACTCCATAGACGCCCAAGATAATCCTTGTCAATGGAAGTTTAGCAGCCAAATACTTGACATTAATCTTGCGCACACTTTATTGGAACAAATCACCTTAGAAGAGAATCAATCTCTTCCAAGAATTAAATCATCAAATGGAAGTCTGTTCGATTTGACTCGAATTGAAATGACCCAAGAAGAAGCTGAGGATGAAGGTTTTGATCCTTATAAGAACACTAACGATCCTCGAAATGTTGTCCGATATATAGACAATCTACTCCAGGCGCTTACTAACGACATTTCCAGATTTGTCGAATCAGTAAAATATATTAGTCCTCTCAAACTCGAAAGCTTGTCAATGCTTGTACAAAAAGCGCAAAAAAATCAAGAGAAAATTCCTGAGAATTTAGCGTCCTGGCTTGAGAGGAGTGAAATTTCTCAGGCTTTAAAAACAGACTTACTTAATGCATTAAAGATTGCGGCAAGTTCACATCAAAAACAAAAAATAGATCTTGCGGGATTCGAACACACTGGAACTGGTTTTACCTTTTTCTTGTCATACATGCTTTTGTTAATAAGTTTCGAAAGCGACAGCCTGATTTTATTAGAACATCCTGATGCTTTTTTAGATCCAATTAATCAAATGGAGTTAATGGATTTTCTAATAATTACTGCCCTTGGTGCCAATAACACCTTAGTCATTGAAACGCATAGTGAATACATACTTCTACGGGCAATGAAGCGAATTAGGCAGTCGTCTAAAAAAAGGTTGCCGTATCAGTTTCGCAATATGAATCATGAAATTGAGCCTGGAAAATTCAATATTATTGTTTCACAAAAAACATCAAACACTAATTCGATAACCGTATCTGTAACAATTAATAAACTTGGGGAAATTGAAAAATGGCCTGGAGAATTTTTTGAAGAGGGTTTTATTGAGAGGTTTTACGATAATGCTTTTTGACATTGCGATTACCCCAGACGTTTTCGAATATGTGAATTTACACTCCGGTGAGGAAAGGGAATTGGAAAATTTATGGGCATATCTTGGGGACAATGTTCTTATTGCTAATCTTTATGGAGGTGAATGGGCAAAATTTGTTGGCAAATTGGAACTTAAACCAACCATAAAAGATAAAATACGCCATCGCTTAATCAAATACCATAACACCCATAAGATTTTTGAGTGTCCTTCAGGTGAAGTATTAAATCCAGTTGACAACTGGTTTAAAGTTGCGCTAATGGAATTGAAAAAGGGCGCTATTGATGCTATTGTGACATGTGAATCTACACGTATAACTAATAACGTTTCTAATGCCGCAATTATTGATTTTCCAATAGATCCAAGAGATTCGTTTGTGAAACGTATCAAGGATTCTCAACAACAGTCAGTAACCAAGGAAAAATCCAGGTTGCGTGCCATACTTACTCCATTCTTACGTCATGCAAAGTCAGTAAAATTGATAGATCCTTACATTTTCCCGTATGATAGTTCAGAGAAGAGGGGCAAGCAAACAGAGGACGAGAACGAAAAACGAAATCGTTATAAAAACATTATTGGACTTATTGCAGAATTATTAGGAAATTACCAGAATTATCAAACACCTGGGACAATAGAAATATTTACGTCTGTTAGTAAAAACGATCAAAAGAAAAGAAAGGAACAAATTGAAAAAGATCTAGATCTGTATAAATCAGAATGGGAAACATTCCTGATCGATATTTCTAGAAAACTATACAACCACAACGTGACTATAATACTGCTCAGCGTTGATCAGAACAATCAGTTTCTTCATGATAGATATATCTTGACTGAACTTGCAGGAATTTCACTACCTGCCGGAATTGAAGAAAATAAAACAAAAGAAGAGATATGGACACTGCTTCAAGAAAGGAATTGGCGAAGAGAATATTTAAAATATACTTATAGAGTCCCGTATAGAATTGAAAAAAAAATCTCTTTTAATTTATTTATCAAACCGTGATTTAACCCATGCTCCGCTCCCTCCTCATCTCTCTCACCGCCGAATCCTCCTATCCCATCCTAGGCGGGCTGGGACGTCCTGTCCAAGCCTGGTTCCTGGGACAGTTAACGCGTTCCCACGCCTCACTGGCCAGCCGGCTGCATGATGAGCAGGGTCTGAAACCCTATACTGTCTCCACCCTGCTGGATGAGCACCTGCGCCCCCTGCGAGCAGGAGACTGGGTACAACCAGGCGAGCTATGCTGGCTGCGCATCACCAGTTTGAACGAGGAAGTGTCGGAGACTTTGCAGCAAAGGATTCTGCGCAAAATCCCAAAACGCCTCACCCTCCACAAAATGGATTTCCGCGTGGACGATGTCTTCACAAATCGCGCGGAGCATGAGTGGGCAAGGGAAACCTCCTTTACAGAAATTGCCGAGTCGTTCTCAGACAAATCAGAGCGGCAACTTCGCATGGAATTCGTCAGCCCGACCGCATTCCGCAACAACAACCTGGATATCTGCCTGCCCATGCCAGGGCAGGTTTTCCGCAGCCTGTGGGAAAAGTGGAATGCCTTTGCGCCTGAATCAATGCAGGTCCATGAACTATGGCCGCAATTTTCCAGTGACTGCATCCTGGTCGATGAATTGACGGCAGTGAACACCACACATTGGGAATTCGCTGAAGGCACTCGCGGAGCAGCCACGGGTTTCGCGGGAACTGTGGGTTTTTCTTTGATTCCCAAGGGCAAGGTTAAACCTGGCTGGAAGGAATATTGGGATGGCGCGGCTACGGTGATGCAGTCCCTGACCCAATTTGCCTTCTACAGCGGGGTCGGCCATCACACCACCATCGGTATGGGCCAGTGCCGACCTCTCCCGGTATCACATTCACCTACGCAAAATAGAATACCCCTAGCCGTTTCCCAAAATGGCCGGAAATTAAACAAAAGGTCCCGCAGGTAATGGCCTGCGGGATTTTCATCTACCCTATCATATACATCCATAATCGTTCACTTTGGGCCTCCCTGCCTGTCAGACCTTTCCACGCCAACCTCAATTCCAGATCGAACCCCGCCCCACTGTTCAGTGGAGAGAATTCCTGGCCTCTGGTCCCTCTTGGAAACCTCAATAGGGGATTCCCACTTGTGTAATGGGCCAGTTTCCCCTTGCGCATTTTGTTCAAGACGTGTATCTCCGACTTAGAAAGAGGGGAAAAAAGAACTCGCGTGCCATCACCAGACTGGCACACCAATACCTGCGGATCCTCGAAGAACTCCACGATCTGCAATTCCACATGGGATGAGAAGGCACGGGAAGTCAGGCGATTCAACCAGCCGAGCGGGTCATCGACCCGCACCTCACGGGCCAGATGATCCCGCTTGATCTTCAAATCCTGCACCGCCCAGGAGACGATTTGATCCTGCAAGGCGTCGATGGCCCTGCGCTGACGTTCGTTGCCCAGGCTGATCAAAGTCCCGAAAACGATCACCGCCGCCAGGACAGCCAATGCAAGCATCATTTCCATCATGATTCATCCTTTCCTTCATCAGAAGTAGTTATTTGTCCGATCTGTCCAATGACCTTTCGAAGGCGACCCAGCGCTGCAGGGCGGGGATCGGCCAGGCTGACAGCCGCCAGGACAAACATCAGACCCAGCAAACCCAACGCCTGCCACAAGGGGATGGAGACAACCGGCCCTTGTTGCAGAGGCTCTGGCACAAACTCCACAGGGGTGGCCGTTTGGGATGGCGGAGCCAATGTCTGCGTGACTAGGGGACGTGCCGTGGGAGTTGCAGTGGACGTCAGCGTCGGAGAGGCGGTCGAAGGAAGAGTTGCAGATGGCGCAGCGCCCTGGGGAATCACAATCATGCCTGTATCCGTACCGCACAATTCATGAATGTCGCAGGCACGCACCGTAACACGGTATTCCCCGGATGGCGCCAACGTCCCATCCGAAAAACGCCGATCCCAGGAAACAGAAACAGGGATATGTTTCGGATCATAGGAAAGGGTCACCTCCGGCCAGCGCCGCAGGCCATCTGTGATGGTCACCTGCACCTCCCGCAGCGGGAAATAATCCGTCGAGATTTTCAACGCACCCGCCTCCCAGATCCACCAGCGCTCCGCCAGCAGGACTTTGGGCGGGTGGTTGTCCACCCAGACGGAGAGCAAGGACGGCTCGCCGAGGTTGCCTGCTTCATCGATGGCCCGGGTCCATAATCCGTAAGGGCCATTGGGTAAATTCTGCGTATGCCACAGCATGGACCATGCCCCTGCATGAGTAGTCAGACTCTGCCAACTTGCACCTGAATCGGTGGAGACCTGCACAACGGAGACCCCGGAAGTCTCATCGTCGGAGGTCCCCGTCAGGGTCACGCTCCCTTGCAGGACCGCCCCGCCGCTCGGCTTGGAAAAGCCGGAGGTGGGCGGCATCGTATCCACAGACACGATCCGGGTCTCGAGCCTTTTGTTACCGGCCATATCCACAGCCTGCACCGCAATGGGAAACACCCCATCCTCCAATCGAATGGGCAGTGTATTCCAGGTGTCCCCTTCATCCAGGCTGATCCGGACCGACTCCAAGCCGGATGTTGCATCGCTGGCTTCCGCCCGGACCGAGACAGGCGAACGATGCCAGCCATGGTCCCCATCCACCGTCGGCAGCAAAAGGTCCAGATCCGGTGGAGTGGAGTCCAGTTTCCAGGTGGAAAGACCGTTGGCCGTCCGCCCAGTGGCGGAGATCGCCGTGTAATGGGCTGTGCCAATGCCCTCGCTCAAGGACAGGGTACAGGAAGCCCCGCAGGCAAACGGAACGCCTCCTATATCTCCTCGAATGAAGACATCCCACCCCTGCGGATCGCTGGCATGCAATACCAAAGCAGCATCTTCCCTACACCATCCCTCCTCCCCTGCCAGTTCACAGGACACGTGACCTGACAGTATCGGAGGCAGGGGCGTCGCGGTGGGCACCAGAGTCGGGGTGGAGGTTGCAGGGAAGGTGGAAGTTGGAGAGGCGGCAGGCGTCCGAGTGGGACTTGGAGGGAGAGTCGGGGTTTGCGTTGCAGGTGGAGTGGGAAAGGGTGTGTAATACCCGGAGGGCGTCACCGTACTCGTCGGCACAGGAGGTGTGGTCGTGTAATATACATCCACCGAACGAAACGGGACAAATCCCCCCTGGGCGGTCAGGGACCAATTGCGGCAGCCTGCAGGCACAGCCAAATCCACGCTGATGAAACCCGGATATCCACTACCCGGGCCCAAATACAGTTCGCTCACGCTGTAGGACGAACAAGCCTGCAGGATGGCGCTACCAATTTCAGTGTCGTGGGAAAATGCGATCATGACCTCAAAGTAGGTCACGTCGCGCTCAAAGACCCCGCTGACCCTGCCCCCGTTTCCAAGCACAGTCACCCATTCCTGGCATTGGCCCATGCAACTTGCCCCGCCTTCCTCCGGGGGGAGGAAGGCGCCGTCCCGATGCGTGAGATAGAAGTATTGCACCGGACCGCTCCAATCCAGGTAGCCCGTATCATGCGCCTGGTCATAGGTGCGTCCCTCCTGCAGCATGAAGGCCGGTAGAGGCATGGCCTTCGTGAAGGCCGCGGTCTGGATCAACAGCAGGCAGGCAATGAGAATCATGCGAATCCGCAACATAACCTAATATCCTTGAAAATCGCGCAGGCCCAGGTGAAAGACCAGGAAGAATAACGCTGTCAGGGACAGGCATGCCAGGACCAGCATGACCAGAAACCGAGTGGGAAGCAAAATCCCCAACATCCACCCCGCCAGCAGGCCAAGCAGAAAACCAAATCCAACCTTGAACACATTACCTCTTTCTTTCCGACTCCAGGATCCCCTGCAACTGTTGGGGATCGATCTCCTGCCAATACCCGATCTCGGTCAGGACCAGGTGATATTCCCAGAGCAGGCCAGGCAAGGGCAGGGTCTCCAGCCAGATCCCCAGGACAACACGCAGATAGTCCTCCACTCGGGGCCAATCCCAACAGGCGCTCTCTTCTGCGCCAGGACCTTCGAGGCCAATCGGATGGCAATGGGCCGCCAGCCACTCCAGGAACATCTGTAGACGGATCCCGCTCAAGGCATGGGTCTGGTCACAGATGCCCGACAGGACCACGGCGACCAATACCTTATTTTCCATTGGCATCACATCCGGACGAATCACGATGATCCATTTGACACCAGACAAAGGTTACAAAGAACGTCCCAAAACCCGCCAGGGCCAGCGCCATTGCAAAGCCCAACGGAAGGAGAACGAATCTCAGAAGGAGGATCCACATTAGAAGCCCAAGCGCCTTTCATCGTTGGAGGAGACAGGTTGAGTGACCTTGGCAGCCTGATGGTCGATACGCGCCGCCAGGAATTCGTCCAAGAGCCTAGCCAGGGCGGACGGCAGCCGTTGTTCGAGGACCCGGGAGGCCCGCTCCTGCCAGCCGTTGGCAGGCAGATATTCTGTGGGATGGCTGGCAATGACCTCCTCGATCAGGCTCCTCACTCGCTGGTCATCCGCCCTGGGCAACGGGCGAATCTGCGTCAGGGTCGGAGGCTGCCAGCGCCCGCCGATGCGCGCCCGCAGCCAGCATTGCAACGAAGGCAGGTCCAGGGACATGGCCCCGTAGCGCAGGCTGGAGTTCAGGGTGGCGCGGATCAGATCTGCATCCTCCGGGTCCGGGGAGAAGAACATCTGGGTCGAGGTGTTGGCCAGCATCGCCTGGACAACCGGCTCCATACCCTCCACCTTGCGCATCATCGAGAGGGATTGCGCCAGCACGAACACACGCGCGCCGAACTTGGCGCCCTCCGAGAGCAGCGACTCCAGGTGCATGCCGGAGGCGATCTCCTGGGCCTCATCCACGATGAAATAGAAGGGGATGGGCCTTTCGAGGGTGGCCTTGCGATAGGCGGCATCGAAGACGTTGTACAGGACCGAGGCGGTCAGGCGCGCGCCCTCCCGTCCCATCTCGCCGGAAGGCAGACGCAGGATGATCCAGCACTTCTCCTCCACCCAGCGCTGCAGATCCGCAAACCCGTCCTGGTGCATGGCCGAAAACAACCAGGGGGAGAGTTCGAGCGCCATGACCTTGGAGAGCACTGGGCTGATCACCTCGGTCACCCAGCCCTGACTCCATTTGTCGCCCTCGCCGGTCTGACCGAGCAGGGCATCCAGGGCCAGCGCCCCCATGCGTTCGCCAGGCGGCAGCAGGGACATGGCCTGGTGGCGCCAGTCCTTGTTGAAGGCCATAAAGACCACGTGCAGGAGCCCCAGCCCGTCCGCATGGTGCTGGTTCCAGACATGCGCCAGACGGAACAGTCCCAGCAGGGCGGCCTGCATGCGCGGCCCCCAGTAATCATCCCAGATGCGGCGCCCCACCTGGACGATGGCATTGCCCGCCCAGGCGAAATCGGGCACGGCCAGCAGGTTGAGCGGGATGACCATCGGCTGGTCCGGTGTGACCACCCGCAGCCTGCGGATGGCGGCCTGACGCTGGGACTCGGGCAACTGGGCAATCGCATCCAGAAAAGCGTCTGCCAGGGAGACATGCGGATCGACCAGGAAGAGGCCTGGGGCCTCCTCCCCCCTGGCGATGAATTGCTCCAGCATGGCGAACACGAACGAGGACTTGCCCGAGCGGCTGCCGCCCGTGGCCAGCCCATGCCCGTCGGGATCCACCCCGACCGCCTCGCCGGTCGCAACACTTTGGCCGATCTTGAAATTCGCGTCCAGCAACGGACGGGAGGGTGGCGGAGCCGGGACCTCCTGCCAGACGGCGCGATCCAGCAGACCGCTGCCCTCCCCAAGTTGAAGCGGGGCAATCAGCCCGGCCAGGTCACCCACAGGCAGAGGAAAGCTCAGCCTGCGAATTCCTGGCCAGGGCAACGATAATTCCTCCCAAGTCTGTTCGCCTGCCAACAGGGGCAGGTCGAGCGGATCGGACAGGCTCAGAGCAACCTTGAACAGGGGTTCCCGAGTGCGCCTTTCAAGGACCTCAGCAGGGATCGAACGCCAGGCCAGCCAGTCCCGCAATCCCCAGGCCGCGGACAGGCCCAGCGCGCTGCCCGCCAGGAGTCCGGCCACTCCAACGACGGACGGAAGCCAGCCTGCGCTCCAGGCTCCACCGGAGACTCCGGCCAACAGGAAACCCAGGGTGAGCATGGCGCGCAGGAAGGTCAGCTGCATGCCCCAGGGATTGGGAGCCTGGCCCTCCACGCCGCCTTCGGTGCCGTAGGAATAGGCGGCCAGGCCACGCAGCCGTTCCTGCAGGCGGGCCTCGTTCCCGAGCAGCCAGAGTTGGAGATGCACCTCCCGCCCCTCACGGGCCGCGCCGAGCAATCTCCCACCCACGGCCAGCAACGGGTCACTGTCCGGGGCGGAGACGATCAAGGCGGGCAGCTTCTGGGCTGTATGCAGCGCGTATCGACCGGGCTGGTGGGTGACATCTTCCAGCCGGCGCCAGCGCGATTGCTGGCCGGTCAGGGCGGACCAGGATCCGACGACTCCTTCCGCCGCATTCGGCGGGACATACAAACGCACCCGCAGCCCGTTTGAGGAGGCCAGCCATTCGATCACGGAAGGAAACGGCAATTGCCCGATCCAACCCATGACCTGGGCGCGCAGGTCGTCCAGGGCGTGCGGGGCGAAGAGCAGCTCCCAGCCCTGCCAGCGGTCTCGACACAGGGGACAGTCCCCCGGCGTGGTGGCAAATTCGTATCCACACTGCGGGCACAGGTAGTGGTGGGAGGATGAAGTCATGGGATGCATGATAAAAAGAGACGCAGGCGGGTCCTGCGTCCGTGTCGGTTAGTGCTGGTCATGCGGGTTTGATCCGTTCCCAGATCTCCTCGAAGTCCTGCATGGGATCGGCACGTTCGACCCGCTCTCGTTCGAGGGCCTCCTGGAAGGCGCACCACCACCAACCCTTGAGGGAGTAGCCGGGGTCCCGCAGGACCTGGCGCGCTGGCAGGGTTGCACTGAATCTCAATTCCAATTGATCCTGCCATCGAACCCTAACAATCCCATCATGCAGCTCGGCCTGGATCATCCGCCTCCCTCCCCAGGTTTACCGGCCACCGCCATGAGGTGGCCGCTGACGCCCAACAAATGGGGTTCGGACTCCAGGGAACGGGCCAGATCAAGCAGCCATTCGCGCGTGAACGGGTCGCGCCAGTGGCGGGCAAACTCGTCTCCGCACAGGCGGGCCGGTCCCTCCACGCCCAGGGTGACCCGGTGTTCGAAGCCTGCCTGAACCAACTCCTGACGCAAATCAGTCGGGTGGTGGAAGTAGGCGTTGGTGAAAAAATCCGTCCTACGGCCCGGGCGATGTTGTCCGCTGCGGGTGGTGTGATGTGCCACGTAGATCATGCTCAAGTCATCCAGCAGATGGCGCGTCAGCACCTTGAGAAGGGCCGCATAGCGTGAAATGCCCTGAACAATCAAGGTGCCGCCCGGGCGCAGGATCCGCCAAGCCTCACGCAGGGCCTGCATACGGTCCTCGCGCTCCGGCAGGTGATATAGCGGTCCCAGCAAGAGGACCGCATCCTTGCTGCCAGAGGGGACCCCCAACCGGCGCGCATCCCCAACGGTACAACCTGCCAGACGGGCTGGGGCAATGCGCTCGAGAGCCCGAGCTTGTTGGATATGACGGGGCACAAGATCCACCAGGTGGGTGCGATATCCCAACTCGGCCAGCCAGAGGGAATGCACGGCCGGACCGCCGCCGACATCCAACACGTCAGCCGGGGCGGGAGGCAGGAAGCGCATCAGGATTTCGCGGGTTCGCAGCAGTTCCAACTCGTTTTCCTCACGCTGAAGGCGTTCGGATTCTTCGGTGGATTGGTAATAATGCAGGACATCCTCGCAGGAAGCACCAGAAACAGAAAGGGTCATAAGCGTTTCACAAATTATTGGGGGAGGCTGGCCGCACCCAGTTTGCGCCAGAAGGCCAGCCAGGCGGGGGGAATCGTGACCAGGACTGGGAACAGGGCTCCGCGCCCTGCCGAGGGGGCAGCCAGGAAGACACGCGGCGGCAGGCGTGAGGTGGTCTCGGCGTTCCTGTACGCTTCGGCCTCCGGGACACCCAGGGACCGGTAGAAGCTGAAGGCCTCCTCGGGGCCGAGCCGTCCGATGAAGGCCGTGGAGGCCAGGCTGAGCGAGGTGGGGTTCTTCATCAGGTCGGCCGGCAGATGGGTGATGAGCGTCACCCCCACCCCGCGTTTGCGCGCGCGCCGCCCGAGTTCATCCAGCAGGTCGGTGAAGGGGCCGCTGCGCAACAGCCGCCAGCCCTCATCGATGAAGATGTCCATCGGCTGCCGCCCGACCGTGACCGCGTGATACAGGAACCAGGCCAGCACGGCATGCACGATGGCCCGATTCTCCTCGCGCAGGGAGGACAGGTCGAAGTTCCACCATTGGCCGGGAGGAAAATGAGGCGAGAGCAGGGCCCTCGGGCGGTCAAAGAAACCCTCGAACAGGCCTCCGCGCATGAAGGGTCGTAGCAGCGCCAGGGGCATGGCGGCTTCAGAGGTATTGAGGGTCCCCAAAGTTTCAACGAATTCGGCGATGGAGGCAGAGCCGGGCCGCCGTTCCCAGCGGCGCTTCACGGCCTCATGCAAAGCCGCCTGCACGCCCGGAGAGAGCGCCGCCTCCCCCGCCAGGGTCGCCAGCAGGAAGCGCGCGGCTAAAAGCAACTCTGCAGGCGTCTCCCCTTGCAACGGCTGGATCAGGCAGGTCTCCAGGTCCCCAGGGACACCGGCCGGTACCACCCGCCCCCCGACCGCCTCACATAAACGGTTGTTCTCCCCTTCCGGATCGATGGAGAGGACCGTGCGGCCCTGCAACAAACGCTGCAACATGATCCAGCGCAGAAGGGTGGTCTTGCCCGAGCCGGGCTCGCCCAGGATCAGGGTGGTGGCGTGCGGAGGCGGGGGAACGGCCGGATCCAGTCCGCGGGTGAAGGAGAAATGCACGTCGCGCCCATCGCGGGCATGGGTTCCGATCCAGACCGAATCCTCCACTGGCATCACCTGCCTGGAGGGGGGCGGAAGGAGCGGCAGGGTTTCCTCCAGAAAGAGGGTGGGGGCGTCCAGGCCGGGGAACAACCTCCCACCCGGCTGGAAATGGTGCAGGGCGCGTTCGGCGATGTAGTACAGGCGCTGGGCGGTAAGCCCGCGGGCGCGCAGGTGGGACTCGATCACCCGCCGCGCGGCTTCTCCGATCTCGAAACGCTCCCGCTCCACAAAGAGGGCTGCCAGCAGGGCAATCCGAAAGGCAGGCTTGCCGAAGGTGAGGTCCGATTCGGCCGCGTCCATCGCGGTGTCGGAGACGCGTTCCGCCAGGGAGGGCCGCCGGCCGGTCTTTTCGGCCAGGGCCAGCATCATGCCTTCGAAGAGGGTGCGGCGCGCGCGAAGGGATCCGCGCAACACATCGGGCGGTTCGCGCCGCAGGACCAGGGAGTACAGCGCGGGCAGGTTGGGAAAGAACACGTCCGCGGTCAGGCGCGACCAGGGGCGGTCCGCCTGACCGGGCACCCCGCCTCCGCGCGCGGAGAGGGGCAGAAGGAACCCGCTCGGAAAACGCAGGTGATCTTCGAGCACCTCCACGGCTTCGGAGGCGATTGAAGTGGCAAATGGATCTTGGGGTTCGGACATGGGCGGGATGATACAAAAACACCCGCAGGGGTATCCTGCGGGTGCCGCTAACAACGGATTTTCTCATAGCCCCATGTTATCGCTCAAATGTTAGTTCCTAGTTTCACACATAGCCAAAAGGTAGTATTATTTATTGGAGACCTTCGGTGTTCTTCATGACCGCCCGCCGGCAGTTTTTTGTATCAACCCAGCCATTACCGTCAAAGTCTTCTTGAAATAAAAATGTGAGGGATTGCTTGAAGAGACGCTAATGCCAACCCATTTGATGCTTATCCCCTCGCTGTCATGTCCTGCGAAGTGCTCCTATTGTTTTGGCCCCCATGCAGGCGGAACAATCATGAAACAAGAGATGGTTGAAGCCGTCATAGGCTGGCAGACCGCGCTCGGTAACCGGGAGCCGCTGGAACTCACCTTCCATGGCGGCGAACCGCTGGTGCCGGGCGCTGGTTTTTTTCGTATGGCGCTGCCCAGCCTACGGCGAGGACTCGCTCCGCGCAAGGTCAAGCTTGCGATTCAAAGCAATCTATGGCTATTGAGCGATGAACTTTGCGGCTTGTTCCGGGAGTATGATGTTTCGATTGGCACGAGTCTCGATGGCTACGAAGAAGTGAACGACGCACAAAGGGGCATGGGGTATTTCGCGCGGACAATGGCGGGAATCGAACGCGCACAGGCACACGGCATCTCCGTGGGAGTGATTGCCACGTTTACGAAGCAGTCTGCGCCGCACGCGGAAGCGATCTTTGATTTCTTCGCACGAAAGGGTCTGTCGTTCAGTGTGCATGAGGTGGTTGGTAAGTTGAACCAGATCCCCGGTGGCAGATTTACGCCGGAAGGCCTGACACTCGACGAATGCGGTGATCTCTTCGTACGCCTCTTCGACCATTATCTTAGGAACATGACCCGTATCCGCGTGCCCACCTTTGATCAGATGGCACGCAGCATCTCGGCCGGCCAAGGCGGGCTTTGCACCTTTTCCGATTGTCTCGGCGATTACCTGACCATCACACCGGATGGCGGAATTTTCTCCTGCAACCGGTTTGTCACCCAACCGGAATGGCGCTTGGGTTGGGTGCAGGATGTTCCCACAATAGGGGACTTGAAAAACTCCCCTGCATGGAGACGCCTGAGGAATGTAAAAGGCAGGCAAAGGTGGAGTGCGGCGACTGTCCATGGTGGCCTGTCTGCCGCGGAGGCTGCCCCTATCACACCATTTCTGCCGGAGAACAGGGGCGCGACCCGCGCTGCCCGGTGTACAAAAGGCTGTTCGATCACATCTCGAATCAAGCGCTGGCGCAGGTCTTCTCCGCCGAAAACATGGAAGCTGTGGTTTCAAGCGGGCACGGGAATGGTCTGCTACGGCGCGGAAATCTGCTGCAGGTCATGCGCGGCGATTCGCACCCATCCCAAACGGCAAAACAGGCGCGGAAAATTGTCGCCGCTGCGGCGTTGGGATGCAGCTCCAGCGTCGAAGAAGCCGTGAGCAAACTGGATGCAGCCGGTCTGGTGACGCACCGCGAAACCGCGCTCAACAGCCTAAATGTCCTGCGCCACAGTCTCGATGAACAACCACGGGGCCACCCTTTGAACGCCTATCTGCATGTGACCTATGCCTGCAATTTGCGCTGTGACCATTGTTACGCCCGTGCCGGCGGCGAAAACAAGCTTACGATGACAGTCCCCGCCGCGACGCACCTGGCGGAGGAGGCCGCCAACGGAGGCTTCGCCAAACTCATCGTCACAGGCGGCGAACCGCTGATGCACCCTGAATGTGACACCCTGCTGGATGCGCTATCCGAATTACGCCCGAAATTCAGCCCGATGAAGATGGTTTTGCGCACGAACCTCACTATGCCGTTGGACGATGATTTGATGAAGCGAATGGTGCGAGCCTTCGATCTCGTGGTGGTAAGCGTGGATGGCGACGAAATCACCCACAACGCGCGGCGCGGCGCGGGAACATACTATCGGACGGTCTCGAATCTAAAGGGCCTGACAGAATTCGGAAAGCTGTCAGGCCTGGATGTCTCAATTGCCGCGACCCTGACCACAGCCGAATCAAACTGTGCGCCGGGGGAGGCATTCCGCGCGCTGGCAAAGGAAATGGGTATCGGATGCCGGATCAAAATAACCCTGCCCATCGGACGCGCCGAAGGGCTGATCCTGCCTCTTGACTTTTTCCCATCGATGGACGACGAAGAAGAAAACCTGGCGCACGCCGCTGACCCCGCCTCCACCTGTGGATTGGGCATGAACCTGTATATTGCACCCGATGGGGATTGCTATCCCTGTCATGCACTAATGGGCCTGCGCAACCACTTGGGAAATGCCCTGCGTGAAGGACTTCCTGCGATTTTACAGCGCAACGATGCCTACCGCCTTGTCACTGTGGACAGCAATGAACAATGCCGCGCCTGCGAGCTGCGGTACCTCTGCGGAGGCTTCTGCCGCGCCTGGGGAAGTTCCGACCATCCCAACACCCCGCCAAACAATTGCAGGCTCATGATGGACAAGGCTCAGAAGTTGTTGGACTGTGCAATCAGCGCTCTGGATATTAGCATCGACCGGTGGAGAGCCGCAGGACTGCCTGTTGGCGAATGAGAAAAGGAGAAATGCCGTGGGACTGTTTGGTCCACCCAATGTTAAGTGGCTAGAGGACAAGCGCGATGTCAATGGCCTGATCAAGGCTCTCCGCTACAATGACCTCCATGTGCGCTGGGGCGCGGCAATTGCGCTGAGGAAAGTCGGGGATGTGCGGGCTGTCGAGCCGCTCATCGCCGCTCTCAAGGATGAGCGCGAGGAAGTGCGCGAGGCGGCAGCACAGGCACTCGGCCGGATCGGCGACGCACGGGCTGTCGGGCCGCTCATCGCTGCCCTCAAGGATGCGAGTTGGGAAGTACAGAAAGGGGCAGCCGAGGCGCTGGGGCAGATTGGCGGTCTGCGTGCAGTCGAAGCGCTCATCGCTGCCATCAAGGAAAAAAACGGGTGGTACACAGGGGAAGAGGCATTAAAGAGAATCAACTCACTCGCCGTTGAACCGCTCATCTTGGCGCTCCCGGATATTCCAATTGTGGCGGCAGCTATCCTGGGAACGATCGGGGATGGGCGGGCTGTCGAACCGCTTATCGCTGCTCTCAAGGACGAACGCTCGGATGTGCGGGAAGCAGTAGTCAGCGCACTTGGTTGCATCAGAGATGCACGGGCTGTTGAACCGCTCGGCAAGGCGCTCAAGGATAAGAACAGGGAAGTGCGGGAGAAGGCAGCAGCAGTGCTCGGGAGGATTGGTGGTGGTCAGGCTGCGGAACTGCTGGTCATGGCGCTCCAGGAAGACGATGAATATTTTGTTGAAGGTGCGAAATCAGCATTAAATTGCATCGGCACACCCGCCATAAGGCCGCTGATCGAGGTAATTAAGGCTAAAGGATACTATACGCGCATAAGCGCGGTAGAAATACTGGAAAACCTGGGTTGGAAACCGGATACGGACGATCAAAAAGCGTGGTATTGGGCGGTCAAGGGCGAATGGGATGAGTGTGTGAAACTTGGAGAACCGGCCCTAGAACCCCTCATAGCCGTAATCGGTGGCAACAGTTCGGCGGCAAAAGCGCTGGGGCAGATTGGGGGCGAACGCGCCGTGGAACCGCTGATCGCTGCGTTCACCAAGGGGACATCATTTGATTGCGAGGAGATAGCGCCTGTGCTCAGGGATCTCTATCGCAGTAACAAGCTAACTCCAACAGCGAAGCAGAAAATTCTAGCCATCCCGGAGAGACATATTAGTATAGATTCTTACGATATGGCTTGTAAATTACACGATCATCAGGATGTCTCGATCGAAGTTAAAAAAATAAACGATGATATAACAATCACCTTTACCTAGGCCGCTGCGAACTCCACAAGTGAGAGTGCAATTCATCCCCAATAGGGGACCAGTGCCTCACTAGACATAGAGTCGATCCTGCCATACTTGTTGAAAGGATTAAATCATGCCAATCTTTGGGCCGCCCAATATTGAGAAGTTGACCGCCAAGCGGGATATTGACGGTTTGATCAAGGCGCTCGGGTACGAGAAAGACGCAGGCATAAGGCAGGCTGCGGCCAAAGCTCTGATCAGTTTTGGCGCATTGGCCTTCAACGAATTGGCAGCGGCCCTGCAGGATAAAAACTTAAACATTCGCCATGGAGCTGCCTGGGTTCTGGGTAGAGCCGGGGACAAACGTGCTGTTCCCTTCCTTCTTCCAATGCTGAAGGACCCTCATCCATTTATCCGGCAAGCCGCAGCCGATTCGTTGGGAGAACTTGGCGATGGCATGGCGGTTGGCCCCTTAATCCATTTATCTCAAGATGAGAATAATGGGGTGCGTAAGGCAGTGGCGCGTGCATTAGGGGAGCTGCATGATCCCAAGGCCGTTGATACGCTAATAAGCATGCTTGGTATATCCGAGGTTCAGGATCCATTGATCAAATTGCTTCGCATTTCCACGCCAGACGCCGAGATTCGCGCCATAGCCGCCTGGGCATTGGGTGAGATCAAAGATTCCCGCAGCGTCGAAGCGCTCATCCTTGCTGTGCAAAAGGATGCATCAGAACAGGTGCGCAAATCTGCAGCCTGGGCGCTCGGCCAACTTGGAGATCCGCGTGCCATTGCACCTCTCACCACCCTGTTCATGGACACCTATGAAGATGTCCGTGCAATGGCTGCACAATCTCTGGAACAGTTGGGCTGGATCCCGGAGGAAAATGCGATGGGCGCGCAATACTGGATCTTGCAAGGGCAGTGGGAGTCATGCATAAAAATTGGAGCTCCTGCGGTCGAACCTCTGATTGAGACAGTGCAATCCAACCAAAACCGGGATGTGCGCAGGGCAGCCGCTCTTTCCCTTGGACGAATTCGTGATCCCCGGGCTGTGGAGCCGTTGATCAAGGTGATCGATGTGAAAGACTACACCGACCATCCCATATCCATCGCCGCTGCCACCGCATTGGGAATGCTCGGGGATGAACGGGCCGTACAACCCCTCATTTCTATTCTGCATGCCTCCTGGGGAATTGGAGAAGCCGCTGCCCGATCCCTGGTCCAGATCGGAGCGCCGGCGGTCCAACCTTTGCAAGCCCAGTTGCAATCAACCAGGGATCCTGAAATCAAACTATTGATTCGCCTGATACTGGCGCAAATTGGCGATCCGCGCGCATTGGAAGCGGTACTTCCCTTGCTTGAGGAGCATAATACAGAGATTGTGGATATTGCCAATGCCGGTCTGATCAGGATGGGGACTGCCGCAGTCGCCTCATTGTTGTTGGCAATCCGACCATATAACAGCACATTCCAAAGCACGCCTGCCAGGGAGGCCGCCAAACAAGTATTATTAAAAATTGGAGCAGACTCTAAACAGGGTTTCGTGGACGCCCTGCACCACGGGAATTATTACGTCAGGCTGGGTGCTGCGGATATGCTGGATAAACTCGGATGGAACCCAGATGATGGTGAGGCAGGCGCATGGTACTGGTCGGTAAAGCACGAATGGGACAAGTGCCTGGCGCTTGAAGCGCATGCTGCTGCTCCCTTGTTGGCCGTATTGAAGAATGATGATTCCAAAAGCCGTCAGGACGCGCTGATCGCACTAAGACAATTGAAGCATCCCAATGCGATCGGGATGCTTGTCTCGGCCCTTGTAGATAAACCGATTCGAGAACCGGTTGAAGATGCGTTGAGAACGACCGGGGCAAAGGCTGTGCCGCAATTAATTGCTGCATTGAATGACGAAAACGAGGAGCTGCGCGCGGCTGCTGCTTTAATCCTTGGGCAAATCCATGATGAGCAGGCTCTCCAGCCCCTCATCCATCTTTTACAAACCGGACGGGAGTCCGCGAGTCGCATCGCGGCGGCCAAGGCCCTTGGTATGCTTGGCAATCAAAAGGCACTTGAACCGCTCCATCAAGCCACTAAGGATGAACAGGGTGAAGCGCGCATAGAAATCGCAATCATCCTTGGACGCATGGGCGATAGGCGCGCCCTGGAGCCATTATGCGATGCGCTCAAGGATGAAAGAGAAACCGTGCGTTCTACAGCCGTCGATGTGCTTGAATCACTGGGCGACGCGCGTGCCGTGGAACCTCTCCTTTCCATCCTGGCAAATCGAAAATGGTGGGACGCCATACATACCAGAATTATTAAAGCCCTTGGAAGCATAGGCGATGCGCGTGCAATCGAACCGCTGATCAGCATTCTCAATGACCCGGTTTGGTCTGTCCGTCACACGGCAGCCAATTCGCTGGTCAGGATCTATGCAAGCGGGAAAGCAAATGAAGCGGCAACGAAACAAATCCTCGCATACAGGGATTCCATACTCCAACCTCATAGTGATTACCATTCCGATAGTACAGAGTCCTGCGGGTTTGTTCATCATGACAATCAGCACGACTCTGGCGGTATTGGCGTGGATTTCCCATTATGAACGGCTTTCCCATGCTGGTCCTCACCGGCGGACCCTGCGGCGGCAAGACCACATTGATGGAAGAGTTGCGTCAAGACAGTCGCTTTCTCTTTCTCCCGGAAGCCATTCTCACGGTAGGCAGAGTGGGCATTTCGCCTTCGCAAAAGCAATTCCAACGGTTGATGGTACGTGCCCAATGGGGCTTGGAAGACGCCTTATTCCAAACCCTTGAACCCGACGAGGGCAGACTGGTCTTGTGTCATCGCGGCAGTCTTGACCCACTGGCGTATTGGATGGCATGCGGCTGGGAGGAGGAAGAGTTCTTTACCTACACCTGCACCAATTGGGAGGAACATTATCGGCGTTATGCCGCCGTGCTTCATCTGGTCACCGCAGCGGATGGCGCTGCACATGCCTACAAACGCTACCCAGAAGCCCACCGCCCAGAAACGGCGGATGAGTCCATTCGATTGGACCGGTTATTAGCTCAAGTCTGGCAAGGCCACCCAAATTATTATCGACTGGATAATGCCAGCATAACGTGGGATGACAAAAGTATTCAGGCTAGGCATTTTATCGAACAATTTCTGTAGATGATTCCTCTCAGTCGCTCATCGGTGCAAAGTTACGGTAGGCGTACATCATTCCTGCGGAAGAGACAGCGAGAAAAACCGAAGCACTTCCATAGATTCCGTAGACTGAGAATGCCAGCGCTCCACCCATGAACGCCAACAGAATGCAGGCAATACGCAAGGCCTGGAAACAATCGAACACCGGGGTGATTCCCTTTGAAGTCAGAGCCCAGGCGGTGGTCAAGGCGCCCGCCAGTTCGAACGCGGCCACCGCCAGCCAGCGGGCTGGCGCCAGGTGTAGCACCACCATGCCGGTGAAGACGCAAAAATTCAACACGCGGACCGAAATGCTCCAGGCACAAAACTCGCGGTTGCGATGCACGGCAGACAGGATGTAATACAGCCCCATCGCGATGGAGGCTTGCGAACAGGCCATCAGGAAAAGGCGGGGTTCGGTGGCGGGCAATCCCAATAGAGTCAGCAATAGGTCGGAACGGAGCAGCCCGGTCATTCCGCCGCCCAGGGTCAGCACGCCGAAGAGGAACATCGTCAGGTCAGGCAGGGTCACGACTCCTCCGGCACATCTGCAGCAATGCATTCCATGAAGTCGCTGTAGGCGGACTGGACACCTGCGCAGGAGATGATGTCCTCCCCACCCAACAGTTCGGTGAAACGCTGGACATTGTCCTCGATCCAGGGACCCTGCCAGCCACAACTGCACGGTTCATCGTAATGGACGGTGACACGGTCGCCGGTCAGGATGCCACCCCAGTAGCTCTGAGCCAGCAAATCGAAGTATCCGGCGCGGCCGGTCTGGGCGCCATGACGCGGGAGCGGGGTCCCTTTTTCATCCAGCACCAAGGGGATCGTCCAGGGGAAGACGTGGTAGACACCCTTCGAGCAGGCCGGATGGTATGTATTGAGCTCGGTCATGCCGTATGACAAGAAGACGCGCTCCACCCCATAGAACTCCTGCAGGATGTCCTTCCAGGCCGGCACCTCCCTGCGGCCCTTAAACCCGCCGCCTGTCAGGAGCATGGAGTCGGGTGCGAAGACATTCCTTTCCCCGGATATCAGCCCCTCCAGGGCCAAGTCCAGCAAATCCGTGGCGGAGGCCATCAGGAAAACGCGCCGGCCGCGATATTCACGCACCATCTTCTCGAAGAAGCGGCGGGTTACGGCCGCCTTGCGCGCCTTGAGAGTCACGATCTCCCCCTTGGTACGGAAGATGGCCTTGATGGTGTCGATTGCCTTCAGATCGCCGCGGGCTTGGGCATGCTGCATGCGCATGGCCAGCGACATGAAGTCCGCCGACATGGGCGCATCGAACAAACTGTGATATTCAGTCTCTCCGCCTGCCAGCAATGGTCCGAAGTGGGAGATCAGGCGCATACCCGCCTGCCGTCCGCTGCGGTAGGCGGGCCAGAAGACCGGCAGGTGGACCCCGCGGATGCCGGGTGTAAAGGCTTCCATGAATGTGTAGGTGCCCTCCACCCAGGCTTCCTTCTCGGTTTGACTGCGTGGAAAGAAGCTCAGCTTGCCGCTGGTGCCGGTGGAATGGAAGACGAACATCCCGGCCTGGTCCAAACGCGCCAGCCATTCGTCCATCGAATTCACGCCGCTCATGTCGAGGTCGGACAGATCATGGGAGGTCAGCTTGTCCAGCCAGCGCGTCAGATCATCGAAGCGTTTTTCCTCGATGAGGGCGAACGGGTAGCTCTTGTACACCTGGTGGGTGATAAGCAAGGCCGCCAAGATGTCGAAATCTTGAACGTGGGACACGCCCTGTTTTCCGGCCAGGGAATGCAGGGCGGGTATGCGTGTTCGCAATTGGGAAAACCGTTCCTGTGCCCAGTGCAACTGCAAGACCTGCAATTCATCCGGGGAAAGGGAGAACAAGGTGGGAACGGACAGGCGCGTCCAACTTTCCGGCGCGCCCGGAAGTGTGGTGATGGTCATGTGGAAGAACTCCTAGAAAAGATGGTGAGTGAGGATCTGCCAGGCCTTGCGGACTTTGAACCAAGGCAGGGTGACCTCAGGGGAATGGGATTCATCCAGAATCCAGCGGCAGGCGCGCCGCATGATCTCGGTGGAATTGAACGGTCCACCCACGGTGTAGTCCACGGTGTGGCCGATGGAGATAAACCGACAGACACCACGCGCGGCCAGCACGTCACGCAGGCACTCCTTCAATGACTCGGGATAAATGCCCACCGTCTGCGTGGAGGGGTGAATGCGCTCCGCGACCTGTACGGGATCTCCCTGGAACGGGAGAACGATCACCACCTTGTGCGTGGGAAAGAAATCCGGCAGGTCGCCGCCCATCGCCACCACCACTGCGCCTTCCCCCTGCTCCCCGCCCACCACATGGTAGAGATCCTCCTGAACCCGAATGGAGTTAAGCTCATCCTGCAGCTCACTCGGGAAATTCTTCGGCAGGGCGCTCAAGGCCGGATCCTGATCCTGCATGTGCTGGTACAAAAGCCGGGCGTACTCCCTGGCCTGTTCGGGCGTGGCCTGCACAAAATGAAAGCGCGACGAACCACAGGATTCCATGTTGAACGAGCCGGCATCCCGGGCAGTAAGGCTGGCAACCCGATCCATTTCTGCATGCGAGCGGAAGGCTTGCTCCCCGAGAATCGAAATGCTGAACTTCGGTCCCAAGGCGATCACGTCGATCCCGGCGGCCTGCAAATTCCCGTGGTTCAAGGTGGAATTGACCCCGCCCAGCGCACCGCCCCAGGAGATGATCTTCTCCAGATAATGCGGATGGAGCAATTCCCGCTCGAAATCAGCCATCTCTTTCGGCCAGTACAGGACTGAAAAGTGACGGACCACGGGATGATTGGGGTCCACCTCCCGCATGGCGTCCAGGATCGCCCAGGCTGTGAACGGATCATTGGGCGCAACCTTGACGATGTTGTCCGCCTTGATCAGGGCGGCACGCGCCATGCTCAGGGCCGCCACAACCGGGGCATTGCCAGACAGAAAGTGCAGGGTGCGGGCTCCATAGGCACGCCGCCTGGCGACTTTGTCTGCATAGGGCAACTCCACCCAGCCATCCAGGTACTTGGACCCAATCTCGTTTTCCACCAGCGCGCGCAGGGCCGGCTTGGAGAAGACGATCGGGATCAATTCATAGCTGCCCTTCAGGACGGAGGCGGGCAACGCGCTAAACAGCTTGCTGAAATGACAGGCTTGTCGCATGCGTTCGGAATCTAGGGTCATGCAACGCCCGGCCTCGGCCAGGAAGTCGATGATTTCGCTCACATAGACATGTGCAAAATCGCGCTGTAATTGGATCGGATCGGAGAGGATAATTTGCGAAAGCAGCGGACGTGGATCCGGGTAATGAAATTGGACCTGTCCATCCCGTCCATGATGGCATAGATCGGCAGATTGGATCTCCTGCCCGCGCAGGAGAAACGGCAGGCAGATCGGGGAAGCGGAGGAGGAATTGGACATGCCCACATGATATGAAAACCGGGGGCAGGGTTCCGCTGGTTCGTCGCTTTTCCCAATGCAAACAGGTCGCAATCCACCCCGATGACCGTCTACCTCCCGCCGCTCCTCCTGGAAATACAAACCCTGATAGACCCTTTGAGAATGAAAGAAGAGTGATCTTTTCATCACTCTTCCTTGTTCTACTAAAACCAAATCTTTTAGTGCGCGACGTATTTGACTTTGTGCGCCGCTTCCTCCATCGCCTCGAACATCCCCTGCGCGGATTCGGGCGTCAGGCATTGGTCAAGAATATGTAACCGCCCATGAATGTCAAGCACATATTCGAGTGCCGCCGAATGTGCCTTCATTGATCCGCAGTAGATTTTGTTCGTGGAGGTTTTTTCCCTGCCGTCAGGCAACAGATCACAACCCATCGTTTGAGCCAGAGTCCACAACGATGCCATCAGACGTTCAATTACTCCTGTCAGGATCTCCCGGATCAGAACTGATTAGCCTCCGAGGAATTCCATTCCTTTTTTTACGATCCACCCATCACCCTACGCCATCCCGTAACTCATTCCAAATCGAAGCCAATCCCAACCTGGCGACCCATTCATCAATATATTCAAGGTTGATCTTATTTTTTCTTGCGTGCAAGATTGCTGCTATGTCTCGCGCATGCTTTGGCTGCCCACTCAATCCCAAATACAATAGTTTGTACAAGATCAAGTCTTCGGGAGAATGAACATACACTTTTCCAATCGGTGGGCCATAATCCACTAACACGCGGCGCTTGAATGCGCTCTGTCTAAGCGCATCGCCTTCTTTCATCAAATACAAGTCCGCCTTCAAGCCGCTGTACATGTGGATGGCATTCAGGGGAATATCCGCCCGATCCTCCATCATGACATCGAGAATAATATCAGTGGGAACCAGCATGTCACGCTTTTTAAGTTCCTCTGAAAACCTGCCAATGGATTCGAGCGGGAGATCGATCACGATATCTAGATCTTGTGTGGCGCGCGGTTCACCCCAGGCCCATTCAGCAATTGCGCCACCGATCATATATTCGACCTGGGTAGTTTTCAGACAGTCGAGAAGCAACTTGAGAAATTCTGTGATGTCCAACAGTGCGTTTTTTCTTTTCATGCTGTATACGCTCTCTGAAGCGCCATTCGATTGGCTTCTTGAAGGGTAAGGTTGGGGTTTTCCTGCAGGATTCGGTACGCCACCACTTTTCTGGCTGTGTCACTTATCACACAGCCTTGTCGAAACCGGTCCGCAGGAGATAGGGATTGATAAATATCCATCTGGCGTGGATCCACTTCCCCGACACTGGACGTTATCATTTGCTGGAATTCTGGTGACAAGGCGGGCTGTCCTTTTAGATAATACCCATTTCTTTGTTTGCTTCGGCTGTACTCCAGCACATGGTTTTCCGCCTGGAATGTCTGCTTGACCATGCGCATGTCGCGATAAAAGGTATCCTCCCAGGCAGAATTGCCAAAACAGCCTTTGCCCAAACTATACTCAACTCTGGCAATTAGCTGGGCACGGGTCAGATAGCGCTCATTCCACAGGATTTGCAGGAGAATGGCTCGGCGCGCGGTGGTCATGTCTCGCCGCATGGCATCGTGCAGAATGGCCTCGATGAGTTTACGGGGCAAGTCTCTAATCATCACAGTCTTCATTATAACTGATTTAAAAATCAGTAGTAATCCCGCTTCTCCAGTGATTGATATTAACACATCGAATCGCCAGTTGGCTTTCAAAATCTGGAACATCCCGATCCAAACCGACTACAATTCATCCCTGATGGCCCTCCACCTCACCTGTCACTCCACATACTCCCTGCAAGAGGGACTTGCCACCCCAGCCGAACTCGTCCAAACTGCGCAGTCTCATGGCATGTCTGCGCTGGGGCTGACCGACCGGGACCTGCTCACGGGTTCGGTTGAATTCGTCACGGCTTGCAGGGAGGCGGGGATTCAGCCCATCCTTGCTCTGGAGATCGACTTCGAGGGCAGTCCACTGCAATTGCTGGCAACGAGTTTCGAGGGCTGGTCGAACCTGTGCCGCTTGAGCAGCGCCATTGCGCTGGATACTCCCTGCTCTCTTGACCTGCTTGCCTCCCATGCCAAAGAACTGATCGCGCTTTCGGGGAATCCCAAACCGCTTGTGGATATCTTCGAGGATCGGTTGTACTTTGCCCTGAGCGACCCCGCCCAAGCCATCCCCGACTTTGTGCGTCCCGTCGCCGTCCATCCCATCTACTATCTCAAACCCGAACAAGCCGCCTTGCAGCGCACCCTGACCGCCATCCGCTTGAACCAGACGGTGGACAAGGTTCCCCTGCGTTCAGGCTCCCACTTCCTCAGCCCGCAGGAGATGGAGCGCCGCTTTGCGGACTTCCCCGAGGCGCTTGCCGCCACGCATGAAATCGCGGAGCGCTGCCGCTTCGACTTTCCACTCGGCGTCCCGCACATGCCCACCGTCCCGCTGCCAGAGGGAGTCAGCGCCGCGGAGCATCTAAGGGAGAAAGCCTTTGAAGGCGCACGGAAACTGTACGGTGAAATCACGCTCGAAATTCAATCCCGCCTGAATCACGAGCTGGAGTCCATCGCCCGCATAGGCTTCGAGCCGATCTTCCTGATCGTCGAGGACATCCTCAACTTCGCCAGGGAAACGGGTGTGCCCTTTTCCTCGCGCGGCTCGGCGGCTTCGTCGCTCGTGGCGCACTGCCTTGGCATCACCAGCCCCGACCCGCTGCGGCTGAACCTGTACTTCGAACGCTTCCTCAATCCTGCCCGCACCACCCCGCCCGACATCGACACCGATTTGTGTTCCCGCCGCAGGGACTCGGTCATCCAGCATGTCTTCGACGCGTACGGAGCGGAGCGCGTGGCAATGGTCGGGACGATCAACCGCTACCGTCCGCGCTCGGCGCTGGCGGATGTTGCCAAAGCCCACGGTCTGTCTCCCAGCCT
This sequence comes from Chloroflexota bacterium, assembly GCA_016191845.1. Lineage (GTDB taxonomy): Bacteria > Chloroflexota > Anaerolineae > Anaerolineales > Villigracilaceae > JACPVF01. The sequence continues at coordinate 34,537 of JACPVF010000015.1, read as the reverse complement.
AATCCGCGAACTGGCAAACCAACTGCCGCACTCGTGGTGGGCGCGCTTCGAGGAGTCGTCCTCGCCCTTTGCGGAACTGCGCGCCGCGCACCCGTCGCGGGGAATCCTCTTTGACGAAGCCGAAGCCATCCTGAATTTGCCGCGCCACCTCTCGGTTCATCCTGGCGGCGTGATTGTCGCGCCCGAAGCCTTGACCGACCTCGTGCCCGTCATGCGTTCGGGCAGCAAGGGCGTGGTCATCACCCAACTGGATTTGGAATCGGTTGAGGCGCTGGGGCTGGTCAAGATCGACCTGCTCGGCATCCGCGGGCTGACCGTCCTCGGCGACGTGGCGCAGTTCATTCAGGAGAGTCAGTCCGAACGGTTTGCCAATCGGCTCGACGTGCTGGAGTCCACTCCGTCCGATGATCCCGCCACCTCGAAGCGGGTGGAGAGCGGTGGGACGATTGGCTGCTTCCAGATCGAAAGTCCGGGGATGCGGGCGACCTTGCGCGAGATCCACGCCCGCAGCGAGGATGACATCATGGCGGCGCTGGCGCTCTATCGTCCGGGACCCCTCAGCGGCGGGTTGAAGGACGCCTTCGTCAAGCGCTTCAAAGGCGAGGAAGCCGTCCAGCACATCCATCCCGCGCTGGCTCCCTTGCTGGATGAAACCTTCGGCGTGATCCTGTACCAAGAGCAGGTGCTGCGCATCGCACACGAGCTGGCTGGCTTCGACCTCTCCGAGGCGGACCTGTTGCGCCGCGCGATGAGTCACTTCGACCCCGGCAAGAAAATGCAGGAACTGGAGCGTAAGTTCGTGACTCAGTCCCAGGAAAAGAGCGGGGTGCCGATCGAGACGGGAGAGCGGGTCTGGGAGATGATGGCGGCGTTCGCTGGTTATGGTTTCCCGAAGGCTCATGCCGCCTCGTATGCGCAGGTCGGCTGGCGCTCCGCCTGGTGCAAGGAGCATTTCCCCGCCGAATTCATGGCGGCGGTGCTTGCCAACTGGGGCGGGTACTACAGCCAGCGCGTCTATCTCAGCGAAGCCCGCAGGCTGGGACTGACCGTCCGCCCACCGCATGTCAATTTTTCCAAAACCAGTTTTCAAGTGCGGAACGGCGCCTTGTACATGGGCTTGGAGCAGGTCAAGGAGTTGACCCAGCGCACGACGCAGAGGATCATCCGCCTTGCGCCTTTCACCTCGCTGGATGATTTTCTGGCGCGGGTCGATCCGCGCGCGCAGGAGGCGGAGAACCTCGCCAAAGTCGGCGCGTTGGACGGCTTGGGGAAAATACCCGCCATCCTCAAACGACTGCAATGTGGCGGCTGGCGGCAGAACCAGATGAGCCTGTTCGCGTGGGCGGATTCAAACGAAGAAGATTGGATGCTGGAGCAGAAGGTCGCCGCGCAAGTAGACATCCTCGGCGCCAGTCTCGACGCGCATCCGCTAGAATTGGTGGCGGAGAAGATCGCAGGGTCGGGAGCCATCACTACCCTCGAAGCAGCGGAACGAATCGGGCGCAGGGTCACGGTGGCGGGTGTCCGACAGACCTCGCACCGCAGCCGCACTGCCAAAGGCGAGTCCATGCTTTTCCTGACCCTCGAAGATCTGCAAGGCACGCTGGATGCCATCCTCTTCCCAGATACCTACCGCGCTGCAAAATCGCTGGTTGGCACAAGTTCCCCGCTGTTGGTGACGGGTGTCATGGAGATGGATTCCGAGCGCGGGGAGCCGTATCTCAGGGTGGAAAAAGTCAACCCAATTACCCCAATAAAATAGATTGGTTATTTTTCTTGGTATATCATTTGGATCAATTTGGAATATTATTGATCCAGTCTCTAAGTATCAATGAGACAAGACTACGAACATAACAGATGTCGATCCAAGCCCTCGTATGTTGCAGCGGTAAGGTCTACTAGGGTTGAACTACACAGAACTAAATCCAAAAAATTCGTTGTTGAAGCGGATCTCTCACGCATTGAAATGAGTAGTACGGAGGCATCTTTTATGAAGTGGCGATTGGTTATAGTACCGATATACCACGTTGAAAGCATTGAGACTCGGGAAAAAATGACATAAGTCACTAGCATCATTAATGCAGGATGAGTATATTAAGCATAACCAGTGGGGGATAAACTTCCACCACTTCCAAAAACAAGCAATTAAAATTGTTGAAAGGGGTACGTCGTCATGAAGTTCCTTGCCAATCTGTTGGTCGTGTTCAGCCTGTTGTTAGGCCAGTTCAACCTGCCTTTGGCCAGGCCAGTCAGCGCAAATAGAAATGCCGCTCCTGCCGGGGATATCGTTACCCCCACTCCCACGGTTCCCCCGACTGAAACGCCAACTCCCGTTGTCACAGAGACCGTCCTCCCTGAACCCACCAGCACCGAGGTGCCCGCAGAGGAGGTTACTCCCCCGCCCGCAGAACCCCAGATCGCGCTCAAGATGTCCTCCACCCCCGATTTTGTTGTTCCTGGGGGAACAATTACTATTGATTGGATTATTGAGGGAATTTCCCCAGCAGAGCAAAAATTGTATCTGGTCATTCTTATCCCTCAAGGCTTTGCCCCCATTGATCAAGAACAGAATTACAATGAATTAACCCACACCCTGACCCTCCCAGTCCTTCAGGAAAGCGGGCAGTTTAGCATCCAAGCCAGCCAGGCAGCTAAAGATGGCACACTAACCGCCACTTTGAATAAGCTGGATGTTCCTCTGGCTGAATTCTCCCTGCTCCTGCCCACTCACGAACTCTTTACGGCTGACGAAGCCGGTGGTGAAGTTTCTACGGAAAATGGGCAGATCACTGTCACGATTCCCGAAAATGTTCTCCCTGAGGAAACTACGATTTCAATCGGGCTGCCTGGCGGCGAGAACGCCCCTACCACATCCTTGAGCGGACAGCCATTTGATATCACTGCCACCACAATTAGCGATACTGAGTTACACCAGTTCGATCAGCCAATCACCCTGACGGTCGACTATAGCAGGCTTGATCTTCCTGAAGAGAAACTTTCTGATTTGTACATTTATTGGTATAACCCGGATACCGGTGATTGGGAGGCCATGGATTCATCCATTGATCGCGCTGCTCAGACAATCAGCACAGAAACCACCCATTTCAGCGCATTTGATATTGGCGTCAATGACTGGCAAGCTGCGCGCATGCCAAGCGTTGATTCTTTCCAGGTTTCCCAATTTACCGGCGCAGCGACCTATTCCATGCCTATCAATGTCCCGCCTGGGCCTGGCGGTTTCCAACCCAGTCTATCCCTCTCCTATAATAGCCAGGTCGTCGACCAATCCACCCTGCTTACCCAAAGCGGCTGGTTGGGCATGGGCTGGTCCATGGATAGCGGTTACATTGAGCGTGATACACATGGCACGACTTCCGAACTAAGCGACGACACCTTCCTGCTCAATGTGAATGGAATCTCGACCCGTTTGTTAAACGATGGGTTGCCCAATTCCTATTATTTCTCCTCAGACGAAAACTTTAACCGTATAAAGAAAAATTCCGACAATACCTGGACCGTATGGGACCAGCAGGGAAATATATATTATTTCACTTATCAATCCTCGATGGCCTATATCACTGACACATATCCACCCGAGGTAAAAAACATGACCAATCGTTGGTCATTAACCCAGGTGGTGAACAAATTTGGGCAGACGATCAATTACTCCTATTCTTCAGTAACCAAGACTGTCAACAAATACGGCTTAACCGGCACAACTACCACTGCAACCTATTTGGACCATATCAAATACGCCAATGATGAGTACCGTATATTCTTCGATTATGGTAATGTAAATACCCCGAACAGAAGCGACTACCCCACTTCCTACAATACTGATGCTGCCCATCATGAGTATTATAAGAACAAGCTAAACGCTGTCTTGATTCAGCAGAAGGATGGGAGCAATTACACCACCATCCATAAGTATGTGTTCAGTTATCTTGACGATACCGACCCCACCATTATCTTTCCAGGGTATCAGTACTCCGCCGGCGGAAAACAACTTACTCTATCTTCAGTCCAGGAGTTTGCGCAGAACAACGATTCGTTACCTAAGACTACTTTTACCTATGATGGTCTACACTTGGTTAAAGCAGAAAATAACTACGGGGGAAAAGTGGAGTTCAGCTACGAACTGTTATATGGAAGCGCTGCTCCGGTTTTCCACACATTTGTCTACAACTATGGTGGAGATGGAGCGCCCTGTTCCCTCCCAGGCCTTTCCCCGTCTCCCTGGTACGCCCTTGCCGGTACGGTTGCGTGTTACGCAGAAGGAAACAATCGATATGTGGCTGTGGCGGGAGCGGCTAGTAATCCAGACTACGATAATGAAATCATACGCCCAGGCGGAGTATATAAACTCTCGACAAATGCTGTCCTCAGTTCACCAAGCGCAGTTTTAACTTTGGGGCTGAATTACAATAACGGTACGGTTCAATATGCAAGCGCACCTGGAAATGGCGCCTATATTATTTTACCTACAAACGCAAAGGCTGCTGAGCCGGTTGTCAAAACCGTTGGCGGATATTCATACATGTCCCGTTTCACGGTCGAGTTCTTGACATCCTTTTACCGCGTCACCCAAAAACGGGTTTACGACGGGATTTCGGGCAATTATCTTGCCTACGACTATACCTATTCCGGTGCAGCCGTGAATGATGAAGCGCATTCGGCTAATGCATGCACCAGCGCGGATGGCCCAAACTGCAAAGAATATTTTCCAAAATATTCCGAATTCCGCGGTCATGCTACAGTGACCGAATCCGGACCCTCGTTATATACTTCTAGCGGCTCCAAAATCTCGGGACCGGACAAGATCATTGTCACAGACTTCAACCAGAATGACCAGTTCAAAGGTCAGCCAAGCATGGTGACGGTTAAGAACGGGAGCGGCACCACTTTATCCCAAACTGTATATACTTATGGATACCAGGATCTCCCCAAAGGTTATTACGCCTACAAGGATATCAAGCGCTATTGGGTCTACAACTCCAGCGTGGAGAATCGCCTTTTCGACAGCGGAGGACAACAGATTGCCGCGACGCGCAGCGTTTACGGCTACGATGGTTATGATGGCGTTAATGGATTCGGACGGGTAACCAGCGTTAGCGAAGAAGAGAAAAATGGCAGTACCTGGGTTCCCTATCGTGTCAGCACGACCAGCTATTCACAACTCGTTTCTTCTGAAAAATACTTGATCGCCTTCCCGTCTCGCCAACGGGTTTATGATGGGACTCAAACAAATCTCCTGGCAGAAAGCATCACTTTGTACGATGGCCACAACAGCGTGCAAGATCTTTCCGAAGGAAAATTAACATCCACCCTTACCCGCACGACAACCTCGGAATTAATTCGTGCTGATTTTACGCTGGACCTCTATGGCAACGTTACAAGCGCTACCAGCTACAGTAGCTATGCCAGCGGCAATAATGATGGGTCCTTTACCATTCCCTCAGGCGCTCGCAGTGAGGATACAGAGTACGATCCAACATATCATGTTTATCCAATTTCAAAGACCTTCCCCGCCAATGTAAATGGGGTCCGAAGCAAGATGGTTTGGACGTACGACTATAATCTCGGCGTACCCACCTGCGAAAGCGCGCTGTTCCCCTCCACTAGTACCTACACCTGTGGTGCAGCCGAAGATACCATCGCTACATACGATTCTTTTGGCCGCATCCTGAATCTGATTCGTCCGGGGGATGATTCCACCACACCCACGATAGCGATTACATATAATGATCGAAATCCGGGCGGGATCATTACCTTCCAGACAACCATCAAGCAGCGCGTCCAGGATAATTACTATTTTATGATCCGACGCACCTACGATGGCCTTGGGCGTCCAATCTTGTCAGAAATTGGCCACGACAATGGCGCGGGTTTCCAGGCCGTCAGTTCGACCACAACCAGCTATCCATATTCAAATCAAGTTGCACAAACCACCTCATATGGCGTTACCTCCTCGACCACCAGCGATGCGTTAGGACGTCCAATCACGGTCTCCTCGCCAGCCGGAACGGTCTCATACAGCTATAACGGCTTGACCACTATCGTAACCGAACCTGATACCAACGGCGGTACTCACGCCACGGTCTCGGTGTCCGATGTCTGGGGACGCACTACTTCTGTGACATCCAAGGATTCGACCGGTGTGCAGATCGGGCCGAATATCCAATACACTTATGACGCATTAGGGCAACTTAAAACCACCACGCGCGGTGGATCCACGACCAGCTTGAATTACGACCTGGGCGGCCGCAAAATCAATATGACCGATGCGGATATGGGGTATTGGTCCTATACCTACTTCCCTTCGGGAGTCCTCCAATATCAGACCGATGCGCGTGGCTGTACGATTGGCATGGCGTACGACAGCCTGAATCGCCCAATAAGTAAGTCCACCAATGACCCAGATTGTGTTACACCAATGAGTGTCACCTATCAGTATGATCAGGGAGCTAATGGCCTTGGACATCGCACTCAGATGAATGATGCAAGTGGTTCCACCACCTGGACATACGATATCCGTGGTCGTGTTAAGAAAGAAATAAAAACCATTGACAATATTCCTTATGAGACAGAGCACAGCGAGTATAACTCCGCCGACATGCCCGTTGAGTTAATTTATCCGGATGGCGAAGTGATAACCTACGGTTACGATAACAATCGTATGCTGTTGAAGACCCTCAGTGGATTGTTCAATAACACCACCACCACTTACATAGAGGATAGTGAGTATGACTCGGCCAACCGCCTGACCAGCCGTTCCCTGGGGAACGGCATGGCACAGAAGTACATTTATAAAGACTGGAATACACAAGGTGGCCGCCTCGATAAAATTATCGCGGGTTCAGGCTACTGGGATGGAACCGACTTCGCCACCAACATCCAGAAATTGAGCTACAACTACGATGCGGCGGGCAATGTCACCCAGATCAGCAATCCGCTCAACAGCGAGGTCCAGTCCTTCACCTATGACGCCCTGAATCGCCTGACCAGCGCCCAGGCCAGCGGCGTCCAGGCTGGAGCATACAACGAGACCTACAAGTATGACCCCACCACAGGCAACATGGCCAGCAAAGCGGGGACGGTGGCAGCACCCAACCCAGGGTTGAATGGGCTGGCGGGGTGGTGGAGCCTGAACGAGACCAGTGGGGTCCGCGCCGACAGTTACGGCAGTAACCACTTGACCGCCTCGGGCACGGTGAATTCCGTGACAGGGAAGCAAGGTAATGCAGCCAGTTTCAGCGCCTCCACGCCAGGCGTCCTGACCGCCAACGATACCCCGCAAATCAGCACTGGCGACATCGATTTCACCCTCTTCGCCCATTTCTACCTGACCAGTTCCACCGGGTCGACCGTCTTACTCAATAAAGGACAGGCAGGATACCCAAATATTCAGGATTATGCCTTGATCCAATCGGGTACCACGCTGATCTTCCGCGTGGGCAATGGCTCGACCAATGCCACCGTGACCAGCTCCTCGTTCACGCTCAATGCCTGGCACACCGTGGCGGCCTGGCACGATTCGGTCAACAACACCATCAATATCCAGGTCGATAACGGCACTCCCGTTTCGGCCAGTTACAGCGGCGGGGCCATGGACACCACCTACCCGTTGACCATCGGTGCGCACGTTGGGCAGAGCTACGTCTTCAACGGTCGTGTGGATGAAGTGGCCCTCTACAAGCGCGTGCTGAATACGAATGAACGCACCTGGTTGTACAACAGCGGCAATGGCCGCACCTATGCAGAACTCTTCAGCACGTATGTGTATGGAGACTCTGCTCACAAGCACGCTGTAACATCGGTTTCTAATATTAATTTCTACCAATACGATAATAACGGTAACCAGATCACCCGCATCATTGGCACGGACACATACAACCTGAACTATGATGCCGAGAACCGTCTGGTACAGGTGCAGAAGAACGGAAGCATCGCGGCTCAATTCACCTATGACGGCAACGGACAGCGCGTCAAATCCGTGATGGGCACGGAAACCATCCTCTTTGTGGGACCACACTATGAGATCAAGAACGGGAATCAGATCACCAAATACTATTTTGCGGGTTCGTCCCGTGTGGCCATGCGGACCTATACCATCCCGCAGAACAACATGACCCTGACCTACTTGATGGGAGACCAGTTGGGCAGCACCTCCCTGGCTGTGAACGCGGCCACGGGCGAGGTGATCGAGACTCGTTACAAGGCCTGGGGTGAAGTGCGCTATGTGACCCCCAATGTGACCCTGCCCACCCGCAACACTTTTACAGGACAGTACTCCTACGTAGCGGATGAAGCCACGGATTTGGGCAACAGCGGCTTTGGCCTGATGTTCTACAACGCCCGCTGGTATGACCCCGCCCTCGGTCGGTTCGCCCAGGCGGATACGGTTGTGCCTGGTGGAGTGCAAGGGCTGGACAGGTACGCCTACGTCAACAACTCGCCGCTCAATTATGTAGACCCCAGCGGGCATTTTGGAAAATGCCATGATGGGCAAAGCGATTATCAGTGCAGGATGACTCTAATCAATGCATGGCAAGCCGCAAACAATGGGAGCAAGAAATCGACCTATGCAGAACCCTCTCATGGACGGTGTGAAGAAATTGGTATGGGTGGAATTTGTAAAGAAAGACCAGTAGAGTGGTTATTGATATGGGATCGTCAGGCGGCAATTGAAAGAGCTATTGAATTTTATGGATTAGAAATGCCTGAAGGTGTATCAACAAATATTACTTATGATCCTACTTTAGATGATGAAGGCAGCACAGATCCTGAAATAGTAGATAATGTTGTCAGAATAAGAATTGGCCGTAAAGCTTTCTCCCGTTCATTTGGTTGGCTAGGTTCAAGCATTGCACATGAATTATGTCACGGTAGACAATTGGCAGGCTGGTCTTGTTTCAAGTCTGAAAGGACAGAGAGTTATCGACAAAGAGATCCTAGACAGGGTTATTATCCTCTATCACAAGGAGGTTACCTGATGGAAGTGGAAGCATACGATCTCGAAATATCAATGTCCAGTTATTTTGGATTGGATGAAGATGAAATAAACAAACTAGAAGTAAGATTGGCAGATAAAATCTTCCACCTTAGTAAGGATATTCAGCTATTAGCGATCTCACACAATTACGACTGCATAGGAAGTAATTGCTATAAGGCTATAGAAAATCCTAATCCTTAATCTCAGGATTGTTTCATTCCTATGCATTTCACCGCTAAGCCATTAATAATCAAAATAAAAAAGAATTATAATGAAAAGCTATTGAGGTAAAAATGAAAATAAAACAATCCATAATTTGCATATTGGTGCTTATTTTCTTAGTTTCCTGTGCTAAACATCAACCTTCATCAGAAAATCCAAATACACTTTCAATTAAAATAGAAGCTAAACAAAATGAGTTTACCTCTTTTGAGGATGTAAATTTCCAAGTGTACCTTTCAAATCAAAGCGACTCGGATGTCCTTGTACACACACGCTTATCTTGGATGGCTTTCCCTTGCCCATCATCTGCATGTGAATTGGAGGTTCTGATTTTAGATTCTTTTGGAAAACCTCTCAACGAGAAAGGTTTTTTTGTCAATCGTGATACTCCATCAGCGGATACATTAAGTTTATTAAAGCCCGAAGAAAAAATAGGTAAAATAGTTTACCTTAAGAGTGGATTTCATGAAAATACGTTCGAGGAAGGTCATAAATATACTATTGTGGTAATTTATCATAATGATATCAATATTACTAAAACTATTAATAACTTGGAAGTGCCTTCTTGGGTCGGATCAATCCGTTCAAACGAAGAAACATTTACTATTCTTCCATAAATTCTTACTGGGTCAGAACTGCTGCGTCGATGCCACCTTGTTGTCAGGCACCTTTCGCCCGCGCCAGGCAGTGTAGAACACAGAATCACCCCGCCAACTCCACCGCCGCGCGGAAGGTGGTGTATGCGCTCAGTAGCTCCTCCGCCTAGAAGCTGACCCGCGTCCCCTCGCAGCGCGGTCGGCCTGGCTCGATTTGGCGAACTCGATCTGCACATTGATTAACTCAAAATTCCTGTAAGTAAGGCAATGCAAATCAAACAGCAACGAGATCTCTTGCCAGGTCTTGTTGCTGTTTCTCATACAGTCGTCTTTCTTGCCATCCAATTTTTGCTCCACGAAATGGATTGGTTAGACTTCAAAGTATTATACTTTCGAGTATAAAGACCCATCATGGGGAGCAATTCTGAGAACAACTTTCCCTGCTATCCATACTCCAGGCTTGGATTCAACACCCAGCGTGACAATTCCCCCACCTCCCTCTGGTCAAGAAACCGCACCCGCAGGCCAAAGCCGGTGCACAGTCCCGGCAGTCCTTCCCACCAAGCCTTTCCCTCCTCTCCAGGTAATACAAATTCCAGTACCGTACGGCGCGCAAACGGCAGGGGAGAGTCCTGCACAGCCAGGGTCAGGCCCTGCAGAAGGATGTCCAGGCCTTCATTAGCAGGACTCTGCCAGGCCTGCACCTGCTGCTGGAACGCCAGGCGCGGCTCGGGGTCAGGCCAGAACAATTGCAGCAGTCGCAGCGTCCAACCCGGCTGCATCGAGGAGAGCATGGCCTGGTAAGCCTCCTGTGGCCGCACCTCGGGACGGTCGGGGTCGGCATAAACTTCAGCGAACAGGCGGCGTGTGCCGTCCTCACCGATCAAGGCCGCATACGCGCCGACCTGCGTAAAGCCTTTGGCCAGCACAAAGTCGCGCGTGGAACCAATCGTCTGCTCGGCCATCAGGCGCTTCCTTTGAACATTACCTCAGATAGGCCCAAGTCGGCGGCTCGGAAACCTGCGCGCATGGGACGATTGCCCGTCAGCAGCAGCCCGCGCCCCGCCTCAAAGCGGAACAAGGGCGAGAAGGAGGGCCGCGCCGCCGTGCGTTCCACAATCGGCGATACCTCCACGATCTCCCGCACGATTTGTCCCAACTGTGGGTTGCGTTCGATATAGACCGCCGCTGTCACCGCTTCGGCGAAGGACTGGGCGAGCTGGAATTCGGACATACGGGCTGCGTCGGGATGAGCCTGCACCACCTGCAGGAAGCGCGGCCAGACGTGCTCGGCGCTGGTGGCGTGGATGGTGAAGGCCGAATGGCCGTGTCCTGTGGCCGCGGCGCGAATCAGCTCCCAGGCCTCAGCCCCGCGCGCCTCGCCGATCACCACCCCATGCGGACGGGAGCGCAGGGCCGCGCGGATCAGGTCATACATCGTCACAGGCGGCGGTCCTCCGCGGATCTCGGGACGGGTCATGGTATAGATGAGATTGCCCGTGTCGCTTTTGCCGTCCCCGTTCCAGCCGTTCAGGATGATCTCGTTACTATCCTCCACGATGAACAGGCGGATGGCCCCGCGCGGGTAGTAGTCCAGCATTTCCTGCAGGATGCGCTGGCCGACGAAGGTCTTGCCCGAGCCTGTGGTTCCCGCAATCACGAGCGTCCCTCCATGCACCATCACACTCAACAGGTAATTGGCCGCCTCGGGTGTCAGGAGGCCGTCGCCGCGCGGGAAGTCCACCGGGTCGAAGCGCGGCCTGGGGATGGGCGGCAGGCGGTTTTGACATAAGAGGGCCAGGCTGCCCTGGCTCAGGTCCGCGGCGGTGCGATAGTTGGAGATGCGCAGGGTGATCGTATCCCCGTAGGGAGAGGCGGGCGGCATGATGTAATTGATGCGCACCCCTTTACGGCGCACGTTCCCATCGAGCAATGGGACCATCACCTGCAGCATGGCATCCGCGATGGGGTAATCGGGGGTGGGCGCACGCTGGCCAGCGCGGTCGATCATCACGCGCAGGGCATCCCCAATGCCCTCGGGCGCGGGGCCGGCGTACCCCCAGCCCTGCGAGGTGGTGTAGACGTAGATGTGCCCCAGGTTGATGGCAATGTCCTCGATGTCTGCGCGCGCGATCAGTTCGAGCAGCGGTCCCAGGCCGGACAGATCCCCAATCAGGCGCAGGAGGTATTCCTGCGGCAGGGCCACGCCCGCTTCGACGGCTTGCGCCTGAATGACCGTGAAGACCTGACGAGCCAGCGCCTCGATCTCGGTCGAGCTCAAGCTGCGCTGCACCGACTCGACCGCCTTCCTGGCGCGCGCCTCCTCTGCCAGGAGTTTCCACCAATAGACCAGCTCCTCCGCCGGGCGCGCCTCGGTCACGGGTTTCAGGGTCTTGCCTGCAATATCGAACATGGACTACTTCCTGAACCAGCCGCGCTTCTTCGGGGCCGCCGGCAGCAGGCCGATGCGGGCCGCCCCCTCGCGCACTGCCGGCACGAAGTGTGCCGCAAAGCCCAGCAGGGCCTCGGCAAAGGGACCCAATTCCTCCAGCTTCTCCTTCCTGTAGCGCCAGACCAGGATGTCCTCGCGGCGGTCCGAGTTGACCGCCTGGGCTGCCAGGCGCGGGTCGACGATGGGCAGGATGCCGTTGGGGATCAAGGCCAGTTCGATCTGGTCCTCGCTCAAGGCCTGCTGCAGCAATTTGTGCGCCGACTTGAAGCCATCCCCCACCACCTGGTTGTAGCACAACTTGACGCGGCTGCCGACGAACTCCTGCGCGCTGCCGCGTCCCACCACACTGGCCAGCGAGCGGATCATGCGCGCGATCCAGCGGCGGGTCTCGGCCAGGTCGGGGATCTCGGGCTTGATCACGATGGCGATGCCCTCGGCAGCCTTGAGCGCGGCGCGATGCACCACGTGCGCGGGGTTGATGCCCACGTCCATGATGACCACCCCGCCCGCGGCCACCCCCGCTTCATACAGACCCTGGATCACCTCCGCAACCTTGTCCTCCTGCTGCAGGACCTCGTCGCCCAGGTCGTCGGTGATCAACCCAGGCAGGACGCGCAGGGTGGGCAGATTCTCCAGCGGGGTGAAGGCGTTCAGGTAGGCCGCGCCCGAGGCCACGTCACCCATCACGCCCCGCCCGGCCTTCGCCACCTCACGCCGCAGCAGGCCGATCATGGTGGTCTGCACGCGTTCCATGCGCAGGTGATATTGCAGGGCGCCCGCGTTCCCGTCCGCATCCACCAAATAGGTGGTGATACCCGAGAGCGCCAAGGCCACCGCCAGGTTGACCGCCACGGTGGTCTTGCCCGTGCCGCCCTTGGGCGAGGTGATGGCGATCTTGCGCACCGCCATCCCCGACTGCAGGCGGGCCGAGAGGTCGCTGCCCAGCACCGCGCGTCGATACTGGTCATCGGCCGCTAGGTTGCCCGCCTCGGCGCGGCGCATCTCCTCAAAGAGTTTATGGACATCCACCTCCGAGGGCGGATAGGCCAGGGCCGGCACACCCACGCCGTTGGCCCAGGCCGACATGCCGTCCCCCACCCCGGCGATGACGAAAAGCAGCTTGCCGCGTTCGGCAGCCTGCACCAGGCCCTCGGGTGCGACAGACGCCTCGGGCGAGACCACCACCAGCGCGCGGAAATCGAACAGGTCCAGGTGCTGCGGGGTGAAGGCCGCGATCTGCGCCACCACGGCATGGCCCTGTTCGGCCAGTTGCATATTCAGGCGGGAGGTCACGGTTCCCGCGCCCAATAGAAGCACCTGCATCAGCGGTCTCCACTCAGCGCATCTTTGCGGTCCGCCTGGAACAGGTCCTCGAAGTCCCAATAAGTGAAGCCGGCCGTGGGCGACTCGTCGCCGCGCGCCATGAGCGAAACCACCAGGCGGTCGCCCTGCTGCAAGGCCAGCGACAACACCTCGCGCGCTTCGTTCGGGATGAGCAGGATCAGCATCTTCGGCTGGTCGTAGGCCAGGTAGGCCGAAGAGGAGCCATCCGCCTCCTCCGCAGGGGCGGCCGGCAGGCCCTGCACCGCCATGACCCGCACCCCCATCGGGAAGAGGTCCTTGGCCAGGGGCGGATGGGCGCGGGTCAAGGCCTCGGCTTGGGCCTCATCCTCCGCTGAGGGCATCAGGCCGGGCTGCAGCACGAAGTCCGGGCTCAGGACCGGGGTGGCGGCAGGCGTTGGGGTGGTCAGCTGCTGGGGGCGGCTGGCGATCACCAGGGTGATGCCCACCAAGTCCCCCGGCAAAAAGGCCCCCGCATCCGGCGCCACCAGGTTCATGGCATCCAGCGGCAGGGGAAACAGGCTGTAGCCAGGGTACTGCGCCAGGACCGCCGAGAGGCGTGTGCCCTCGGCCGCCCGGGCCAGGATCGCCAAACGCAGCAGGGGCTGCCCGCTGTAGATCGGCTGGGCCACCACGCCGCCGGCCACCGCGGCGACTTCCTCCGCGGGAATGTACAGGGCAGCCAGATCGTCCTGGAAGACTGTTCGGGCGACCACGTCCTCTGCGCCGATCACGTCCCCAATGTTCAGGTCGCGTGCCGCGCTCAGGACGGAGAGGGTCGGCGGTCGCTGGGCCGCGCCCAGGGCATTCAGGGCCAGAAAGGCCGCCAGGAAGATGGCGACCGACACCCCCAGCACCACCAGGTTCACGCCGGTCGAGGCGATTCGTTTAAGCATCTTGGTTCCTCCAATTCTGATCTTGCCCGGGCACTAGTCCCAGGGCCTGCCTCAGGGCAGGCGTTTCTTCGATGAGCGCTTCGAGGCGCGCCAGGCTCCTGCGCAGCAACTCGTATACGATCGCGGCCACGAAATCCGTATTCAGGTGGGTCGACTCGAACAGCCGCTGATGGACCTGCGCGACCTGGCGGGCGATCTCCAACGCCTCCGACCCTGCCAGGGCCTCCGCCGAGACACGCGGCATGTCGGGGAAACAAGCCTGGACCACATCGGTCAACTCTGCATGTGACTCGAGGACGGGCGCGGCATCCGTGCGGGACGACGGCTGCAACAAGTCGGCCAGCGGTGTGTTCGGATCACTCCGCAGCTGCGCCACCGCCTGCGGCAGGCGCTTGAGCCCGGCCCGCAGGGCCTCCGCCAGGCGGGCCTGCGCCTCGGGGGACAGGCCTGCCACCGCCTCCACGTTGCGCAAGGAGACCTGCCCGCGCAGACCCTCGGGCAGCGACTCGGACAGGCGCTGCCAGCGTTCGCGTTTGGCGGCATAGGTCTCGCTCATGCGGGGGAATATACGATTGTGTTTTTGGAGGAGAAGGGGATGTGTCGGTAACGAACAAAGGGCATTTCAGCCCGTCCTTATTAACACTTTTGACTTTAAGTGTAAATAAGGTAAAATATATTAACACCACCCGTCACGGATGAGAGTTTTTTTTGAAACCGAATGAATTTCATGTTCCCTCCGTCGGCCGCCCCATCCTCACCAGGAATGGATATTGGGCCTTTGTTCCTGCTCCCCTCCCTCCCCACATTGAATGGAACAATCCCTTACTCTCTGCATTATCTGACGCAGAACGGGAGCTCAGCAAACTGAACACCCTGGCGGGAGATTTTCCCTTTCCACGCCTGCTTTCCCAGCCTTTTATCCGGCGCGAGGCGGTCCTATCCTCCCGCATCGAAGGGACGCGCGCCTCGCTTACCGACCTGTATCAATACGAGTCCGCCCAACTTACATTTCTCGAACCCTCCAACGATGTGCGCGAAGTCCATAATTATGTGCTGGCCCTCGATTATGGGGTCGAACGATTGAAAACCTTGCCTGTCAGCTTGAGGTTAATTCGTGAGGTCCACGCGAAATTGATGGAAGGAGTCCGCGGTGGAAACCTGACCCCTGGGGAATTTCGCAAGAGTCAGAATTGGATCGGGCCAGCCGGCAGCACAATCGAAACGGCCACGTATGTCCCGCCACCCATGGACGAGATGCATGAGGCGCTTCATGAATTGGAGATTTTCATTCATGCTGGGACAGAAATTCCAATCCTGGTGCGAGCCGGCTTGATTCATTACCAGTTCGAAGCCATTCATCCTTTCCTGGATGGCAATGGACGGTTGGGCAGATTGATCATAATCCTGCTGCTTCATGAGTGGAATGCGCTCTCCCAGCCGCTGTTGAATCTCAGCGCCTATTTCGAACATCATCGGCAGGAATATTACGATCATTTGTTGGCCGTCTCCCAGCAAGGTAAATGGGAGCAATGGCTGCGTTTTTTTCTGCGCGGCATCAGCCTCCAGGCGCAGGACAGTGTTTTCCGCATGACCCGCCTGCAGGGCATTCGCACCCGATATGAGAGTCTGGTCCAGATGGATCGTAATGCTGCACGCATGAAGGCCGTGGTCGATTTTCTCTTTTCCCGTCCCATTCTGAGCATCAAGCAATTGGAAGCCGGGTTGGGCATGCCCTACGTGGCCGCCAAGCGCTATATCGAAAAGCTCGTGGATGCGGGCATCCTGCTGGAAACAACAGGATACGCGCGCAATCGGATCTTCCTGGCAAAGGAAATTTTTCAGGCATTGGAGAACAATGAATAACCCGTCCTGTGCGGCCCGATGAGCGCATGGAGTTTCCCTAAAGGCGGCAAGGACTCGGACAATTAGGGAATTATCCGCACATGAGGCAAGGAGACAGGTGGGGGTCGGTATTTGCCCCCTGATGCACGATGCAATTTCAGTCAGATCATAATCTAATAACGGCGTTCAAGGCACTGGAATACAATAACACGCCCCCGCTTTCATCAAGGCATGGGGGCATGCTCCCGGGACGATTTCCCCCACCGACCTTCTCTAACTCAATCCACAGCAGACAGATCGATCTCGATGCCCTGCTCCGAACCCAATGGATAGCGAGTGACATATCCATGCTGCTGCTTCAACTCCTCGTTATCCCAGATGTCATTATGTTCCGTTCGATAATTGAAGACCAGCTTGGGCTGGTTCCCGCCGGCCACGATCACCCGCGCCACGGTTTCCTGATCCGGGTGATGGAAGATGGAGCCGTTAGTGGAGAAGACGTACAAGGGACAATCCAACTTTTCGAGCAAACCGCGATCGGTGGTGAACTTGCTGCCGTGGTGGGAGAGCTTGTACAGATCCAGGCGGATCCGCTCCCCGGGCGAGAGGCGTTCCAGCGCCTCCAGCAGGATGTCGGCATGCGCATCCCCGGTCAGGGCGATGCGCTTTCCTTCGTATTCGGCCAACAGGGCCAGGCTGCTGCCGTTGGCCTCCGAGGCGTCCGCTTCGAAGGGCGAATTGGCCAGGCTCTCCACATCGGGAAGGATGGGAAGGCCAAACTCCACCGCCCCCTCCGCGCCCTCCTCCTCCACGGTCCCGAAACCGGGTTCCAGGTGGGCTTCGTGCACCTCCTTTTCCCAAATCGGTTTCAGCTCGATCAGTTTCTCAAGCGCCGGGGAGAGCAGGGTCAACCTCAATCCCCCGGGCAATTCCACAACAGGCAGGTCTCCCGTTTCTGGAATACATATCGCGTTCTCACCGAAGGCGCGATTCCAGGGGATTTTGTGATCGAGTATGGCCCCGGACAATCGTTCCCCCTGGACCGCACCGAAGGGAACAGCGCCCGGCTTGTCCGGCAGATGGAACCAGCTGTTGAACCAGGCCTCGCCGACCTCGAAGCCCAGGTCGGCCTGTTCCAGCAAACCAAGAACGCCCTCAATGTGATCGCGGTCGATGTGGGTGATCACCACCAGCTCGAACCTGCGTTGTTCGGGCGGCAGGGCATCCAGAAGGCGCTGGATGTCCTTGCGTGTGCCGGCCGTGCCGCCGTCGATCAACACGCGATGGGACTCCTGCTCATCGCCGTATTCGATCCAGATCGAATCTCCGAAACGTGCCGGGAGGAATTTCACCTTGAACATTGGAACTCCTTTTCAGGACCAGGCAGGCGGATGACGTTCCCGCAATTCAAATCCAGTGTCTCCAGCATACTCAAAAGGGAAGACAAAATCAAGCCGGACCCCCAAATCCACCCCTAGGGAAAGGGGGCGTGAAATTGCCGCCTACGTACTTTGACAATCGCTGCCTGCGCCGCTATACTCCCAACCGTTCCCATTTCCACAATCCATTCCCCCTCTCCTGAAGCCTGGCAGACCGCCGGGCTTCCTTCGTTCCATCTCTTCCCCATCCAGAAAGGAGGCTCCCACCTATGTACACCATCCGCTCCGCCTGATATGCCTCTCCCTCAACCGCACCCCATGACAGGCTAAGACACACCGATACACAGGCTGAACACTCCGTATCGGCATCCATTCCACAATGCACAAGGAGGCCTGACTCCAATCCACAATTGAATATCCACCCACACCAAACGGGCGCCGTTCCTGGACTATTCCAGGGCGGCGCCCGTTTTCGTTTTCCAGCGAGGACTCACCGGGGTGCGAGGCCCGGTACAACACGACGCCGTCCAGAGGCAACTGGGCGGCGCCAAAGTGAGAACAAATGTTCACTTCTGATCATACCACAACCAGCAAGACCGTCAAGATCTTCGCGCCCTTCCGCCTGAACGCCGCCCAACGCCGCGTGCTCGTGGACGGGCGTCTGCTCGACACCGCCGCTCCCGCCGGCCGACAGCAGGGGGACTACCTGTACTCCGCCACCGTTACACTCCTGCGCGAAGACGCCGCCGTCTACACCACGGCCCCCTGCTGGGCCAGTGTGGAGGTCGGATGAGACGCCGCCCGGCCGGTCTGCGCGGATGCGTGATCATGCATCCCGCCCCCTGGTCCCACTTTCCCCGATCCCAAGGAGGCCGTAGAAAACGCCATGCAAGACATCCTCTCCGCCGCGGAAGAACTCCTCGGTCCGGCGGTCAAGGTGGAGCGCAACCGCGACTGGGCCGTCTTCTGGTGTCCCTTCCATGACGATGCCGGCCGCATGGGCCAGGGCGGTCATCCCAACTTCGGGGTGCACCTGGTCAAGGGCTACTGGAAGTGCCTGCGCTGCGGTGCAAGCGGGGGTTCGCTGCGCTCCCTGCGCCAAAAACTCGGGGGGTCGGACGCCGACTGGGTCCCACCCGTATCGGTCCCCCGCCCGACACGCCCGCCCTCCCAGGTCGGCTTGCTGGACGAGGCCCTGTCCGAGGCCCGCTCGGCCCTGCAGCCTTCCCCCGCCTGGACCTACCTGGCCTCGCGCGGAGTGCTGCCCTATACAGCCCTGGTCTATGGCCTGGGATACGGCCTGCCCCGCCCCAGGGTGCACCGCCAGACCCAGGATGCCGCCCGCCGCTCCCTGATGGTGCGCAAGGACGGCAGCTGGCTGTGGGCCGGCAGCGTCCTGTATGCCGACCCGCCCAGCCACCCCACTGTCCTCAATGTGCGCTATCTGCCGGAAGATCTGCTCCCCAACGGCGCGCGCACCTTCACCCCCAAAAAGAATCACAAGACCTGGGGCGACCGCCTTCAGCCGCTGGGCAGCTGGCGCATCACCCCCGCCACGCGCAGCCTGATCGTGCTGGAGGGCTTCTTCGATCTGCTCCTCACCGCCCAGAAGCTGCACCAGCTCGGGCGGGACGCCGACACGGTCGCAGTCTACACCAACGGGTCCAGCCCGTCCGCAAAAATGCTGGACTGGTTTCGCCTTCACCCCGCCTACGAATACATTCTGCTGTCCGACCCGGACCCGGCCGGCGAAGAGTGGATCCAAACCGTATCGGCTGCCATCCGACACGGCGGCGGGCAGGCGCATGCCATCCGTCCGCCTGGCCGTCTCGATCCCGACGAGGCCATCCTGGGCGGCTGGTGGCCTTCTGAAATCTAAATATCCCCCATCCCCTCGGGGAGCGGCAGTCCGCCGCTCCCCGATTTTGTTTTCCAAGGAGATCCCATGTTCCCCCTTTTCCTTCTGATCGCCGCCCTGCTCGTGCTCGGCTGGGCGCTTTGGTTCCTGGTCGAACTGATCCGCTACGTCGCCTCGGGCGAATACGAGATGGACCGGCGACTGCAGGCCATCCGCCGCAAGGAGGGTTCCTCATGATCGTCCTCTCCCAGGAACTCCTGCACCATGCCCTGAAGGCCGTCACCCGCGCCAGTTCGAAGAGTTCATTAGCCGCCCTGGCCCTGGTGCGCCTGGATGCCGACCCGGATAGCGGACTGCGCCTGACCTGCTTCAACGGCGAGACCGCGGCTCAGGCCCAAGTGCCTGCCGATTGCAATGAAGCCCTCTCCATCCACGTGGACGCCCAGATCCTGCACGCCGTGGTGGAAACCCTGACTGGCGAAATCCGGCTGTCGGCCGAGGAGAGTGCGCTCGTCCTGCAATGCGGCGCCAACCGCACCACCCTGCGCCGGGTGGAGGAGGATCTGCCGCGGATCGAGGATGGGGTAACCTCTCCTCTCGCAACCCTGACCGGCGGCATCCTGCGCAGCCTGACGCGCGTCCTGCCCTTCGCCTGCCAGGATCCCTCCCGCGCCAGCCTAGAGGTTCTGCACCTGACCCTCGCTTCAAGAGAGGCCATTGCCCTGGCTGCAGACGGCTATTCGGCCGGCCGCATCCAGGAGACCATCGAAGGCCCGGCCGAGCCCGTTTCGCTCTGCCTACCGCTAGGCTTTGCCCGCCTGCTGGCCTCTCTGGTGGAGGAACGCGACCGGGTACGCATCCACTGCCTGGGCGGGGGCCGCTACCTCTTCCAGATTTCCAACCCGCAGGGAGACAAGAACCTGTCCCTGGCCACGGTCGCCGCCTCCGGCCCCTTTCCCGCGGACCAGATCGTCACCCTGATCGAAACCGCCCGTGGGAACGAACGGGCGCGCCTGGTCATCCCGCAGCCCAGCCTGATGCAATCCATCCGCATGGTGCAGGCCATGGGTACGCAAAACACATTCCTCAAGGCGCGGGATGGGGCAGCCCGCATCGCCTCGGCCGAGACGGACACCGGCCGCGCGCGCAACCTGCTGGAGGGCACCGCAACCGGCCAGCCGGCCTCGGCCTGGTTCTCCGCCGCGTTCCTGAAACGCCTCGTGGAGACTGTGAAGGGGGAGGTCACCCTGCAGTTGGGCACCCCCCAACAGCCCATCCTGTTGGAAGCCGGTTCCTTCACCTCCCTGATCATGCCCCTACTGCTGGAAGGCGCAAAGGACCCCTTCCCCGAGGAGGAGGCGCTCGCCTTCCAATTGCCCGAAATGGCTGCGGCATGACCCACGATCCAGACGGCGCCTTCGAGGCGCCGTCCACTTATTCCAAGGAGTCCCATGACCCAACCCACTCCCACCCTCCTGCAGGCTCCCGCCCCCTACGAACGCTCCCAACTGCACAGCCTGCCGCTGAGTGAACAGCCTGCCTACCGCATCACCCGCGATGCCTCGGCCTGCAACCTCACCGAACTGTTGGCGGCTGTGATCGGCGGGGGGCGGCAGATTGAGATCTCCCAGGATCTGCTTTCCCGCTTCGATGGCAGCCTGCGCCGCCTGTACCAGGCCCACCCGGCCGAACTGGCGCGGGTGCGGGGCATCAACCAGGCCACCGCCATCCGCATCAAGGCCGCCCTGACCCTGGGCCTGCGCATGAACCTGCCCACTGAAGAACGCCCCACCATCAATTCTCCGGCCGACGCCGCCGCCCTGGTCCAGCACGAGATGGCCCTGCTTGAAAAGGAACACCTGCGCGTGATGCTGCTGGACATTCGCAATCACGTGCTGGACATCGTGGAGATCTACCAGGGCTCGATCAACTCCTCCCAGGTACGCGTGGGCGAAATCTTCCAGGCCGCTGTCCGCCGCCTGAGTCCCGCCATCATCGTGGTCCACAACCATCCCAGCGGGGACCCCACGCCCTCGCCCGATGACGTGGCCGTGACGCGCGCCATGGTGCAGGCCGGCAAGCTGCTGGATGTCAGCCTGCTGGACCACCTGGTGATCGGCCAGGGGCGCTGGGTCTCGCTCAAGGAACGCGGTCTGGGCTTCAACTAGGAGGCTCAATGCAACTGCCACTCGACCTGTCCCCGCCCACCCGTCCCTCCCTGCATCGGCCCTGGCTGGACGTCACTCCCCTGGCCCAAGGGACCGGCTTTTCCGGTCCAGTCGAGATCAGTCAGGACCTGCACGACGCCCTGGAACAGCCATCCGCCGAATACAACCAGCGCCTGTACGACGCCCTCTGGCTGGCGCACTTCCAACTGTCCCTGGACCCAGCCTGCACCGTCGCGACCTTCCTCCTTCCCCACAAGGAAAGGAGCCTGCGGCTGCGGGTCGAACTGCAGCCCGGCCTCGTCCGTCTGGGCCTGATCCAGGATTTTCAGGAGACCCCATGCCCTATTACCTCGGCAAGCATTGCGGGGAACTCACACTCTTCCACAGCCCGCGTACCCCGACGAGTGAGTCACACGGCCACCTCTATGCGGCGGTAATCGGCCCCTTTCACAGCCGCCTCGGCGCGCATTACTTCGCCCGCTACGGGCGGAACAATCCGCACCTGCGCACGGCCGCCGATGCCGAACGTCTGGCCTGCGCCGACCCGCGCATGGACGAAACCGTTGCGGAAGAGGGCCTGACCGCAGAGGAACTGGCCATCGCGCGCGAATGCGCGGCAGAGGACTCATTCGAATCCACATCCCAACCCAACCTGATGGACGAAATCCGTCAGGAAGCCACTCAACCCAAGGAGTAATCTCATGCCCAATTGGTGCGAAAACGAACTGACCATCAGCGGCCCGAATATCAATCGGGTGCTGGAAGCCATCCGTTCCGGGAACGGATCGGATCAGGAGGTCCTTCTGCTCGACTTCAACCGCATCATTCCCTACCCGCAGATTTACCGGGACCTGGACCTGCGCGCGGCTGCCTATCAGGAAAAATTCCTGGCCATTTCCCAGGACGACCCCGAACGACGGCAAAAGCTCGAGGCGCTGGGGCTGGAATATGGGGTTGAACCCGGCACCCCTTGGATCCAGGATGGGTACAACTCGGGGGGTTATGAATGGTGCTGTGATAATTGGGCGACGAAGTGGAATGCCTCCCAGGTTCGTCTCACCACTCTTGCCGACCCATCCCGGCCTCTGCAAAAGACATCCAAATGTCCCTGTTGCCAAACAGTTCAGAAGACTGAAGGGCTGACAGTGCTGACCTGCCGTCAATGCGGCAGCCCCATGCCGGATGCCGAACCCCTGCAAGCCTTCCTGGAGTTCGACACTGCCTGGTGTCCCCCCATTCCCGTGATCGAAAGAATGGCCTCCATGTTCCCCGACCACGCCTTCGAGTTGAAATATTTCGAAGGCGGCATGGGGTTCTGCGGACATATCCGATGGAGCGGGGGATGCGAGGAATTCGATCACCAGGCTCATTACGACGGTCCGCGTGGCGGATAGCTCCACTCTCTGAAAAGGAGAAATTCATGTCCTTCACCTATGCGCATGATTACATGCGACCTGTGCTCGAACTGGCCCGCGTTCTGGACATCGCCAGCAACCCCGATCCCTCCGCCCTGTATGAAGCCGGCAGCGGCGGCTTCCAAGTCTGGTGCACCCCGCAGGATCACCCGCAGGGCTGGGAGGATATCCAGATGCAATCCGGCGCCTTCTCCAAGCCCTGTGAATACGTGGGCTCGGTCCATTGGAAATGGCAGGACGAGGAGATCGTGGCCGTTCAGATCGATACCTGCGCCTACGCGCTGATGGACCAAAAGCCCGACGAATACAGCCCGCACCTCGAACCCGCAGCCGGCGATCCGCGCGCCACGATCTACAACCGCGAGGATGACCTGGTCTGGCTGGCGGAGAAGGTTACCTGGCTGTTCGGGCAGGCCGCCGTGCCCCTGCCGCCCTGGTCCATACCCCCTGCCCGAGAGCGACCCGCCCGCCTTCCTACTCGCCCATTACCTCTCCGAGGAGGAGGAATACGTGGTGATCGTCTCGCCCGGCGCCGACCCTCATGACTTCTGCCGGCCCGGCTACCAGCTCTTCCAGACCCTGCCGATCTGGAATGCCGGCGACTTTCCCCTCGACCTGCCCCTGCGTCCCGACGAGGAACAGCCCGAACCCGACCTCGAACCAGATGAGGGGCCGCTGGTGGAACAGTACGAAAACGCCGCGCGCCTGGGCGATGACAACTGGCTCGAAGCCGCCTTCGAGGACTCGATCAGCGGCTGGGAAGAATAACATTCACAAGGAGGGCGCTTGTAGCGCCCTCCTTTCTATTTGGAGACCCACATGACCACCCTCTTTCAAACCACCATCGAAGGCCTGCTCGCCGCCCACGGCCTGCTGGAGGCCTTCCACCAAAACGACTCCTTCCACGTGCGCTTCGATCAGCCCGGCTACGAACGGCTGGTGATCGAGCGCCACGGGAACCTGATCAGCGTCGCGCATTACTACGAACAGAACGGCGACCTGGTCCCCGACCCGGACGTGGAACTGCACTACCCCTCCTGGGTGCCGACCGCCATTACCCAGGCTCTCGGGGGCTATCGCCAAAAGTTCTTTGAACGGGACGGGAAGACCTACGTGGACACCCGTTTCCACAAGGAGGTGTCCGCCTTCCTCGCGTTGTGGGCGCGCAACCTCAAGGCCCAGGGTTGGGCGCACAAGGGACAGGTGCACGATGAAGACCTGGGCTGATCTCCGCGGTCCCATCCTGCGCCTGGACCGTTCCAATCCCGAGCTGCTCGTCCTGCCCTTCCGAGCCTGCCTGGCGCACTCTCCCGACTTCCTCACCCTCGACGAAACCCTCCAAGCCTGGCGGCAGGGCCGCCCCCTGGACCTCGAACGCAGCTACCCGGGCGCGCCGCACGCCGTGGGGTGGACGATCTTCCGCCGCACCCGCCTGGCCTTCGTCTACGAGGGCGAACCGCTCTTCCGCTTCGAAGGCGCCGCCCGCCGTTACCTGCGCCGCGTCTACGCCATCCAGCATTCCCTGGCCGGCGACGATGGCCTGACCCTCTCCCACCTGCACCTGTAAAGGAGTTCCCATGAACGACATCCTGCTCGAAGAGATGGCCGACGCCCTGGCCGCCGAGTTGCACCTCGATCCCAATTCCATCCTGTCCGTGCTGGCCCGTTTCTGGCAGGACAGGATCGCCCACGTCTGGCAGGTCTCCGACCTGATCGATCTGGCCTGCACCCAGGGTCGCCCGATCACGCGCGCCGATGCGCAGGAGATGCTGCACTCCGTTTTCGAACACCACGACTCCGACCGCGGCTTGCCCCGCGCCGACCTGGAGGTGGAATTGCAGGAATATCATCTGGCCTTCCATGCCCTGCCCCCCGAACGCCAGGCCGAGGTGCTGGGCGTCTTCTCCGTCTGGGCGCAGGGCGCGCCCATCGCACATCAATTCGGCGTTCATCCCAACCAGACCGCAGGACACCTGCCCGCGGCCCTGTCTCTTGCCCGCGAGTTGGCCGATGCCCTGCCAGGCGTGCCGATCCTGCTAGGTGGGCAGCCTGCTTCGGGAGACCCTCCGCGTCCCTGGCTGGCCATCCAACGCATCG
The DNA here is from genome assembly GCA_016191845.1 of Chloroflexota bacterium. Lineage (GTDB taxonomy): Bacteria > Chloroflexota > Anaerolineae > Anaerolineales > Villigracilaceae > JACPVF01. Next base: position 9,279 of record JACPVF010000015.1, on the reverse strand, counting down.
AGACCCTGGAGGAAATCCAGGAGGTGCTGCATGGATGAGTGGACCGAACCCTATGAAGACGAAGACCTGCGGGAGGAGATCGAACAGCTCGCCCGGGCGCAGCAGGGGGCGGAGCAGGCCGGCTGCCGCCTGGTCTCCACCTATGAACACTTCTGGCTGCCGATCCTGTCCGACCTGCCCGATGTCGAATCCCAGGGACGCGAGCGGCACCGCACCCCATATGGCGCTTTTGCCCCCGCGCCCGCTGCACCCTTCCATGGCGCCTTGTGGTTCACGCCCCTCCCCGACGCCGACCTGCCGCCGACCCTGTCCTCCTCCCAGTCGTGGGTCGCGGCCGAGGCTATCCTGGGCCTGCAGCACCGTTCCGTCACCCTGCAGGCCACAGGGGTCGCGATCACCTTTACGGGCGTGAACATCAGCCTGGACGGGTACAGCCTGTTGCGCGAGATCAACCGCGAACTGGTGCGCGCGCGGGCCGGGGTCTATGCCTGGCGGATCGTCCCCCAGGCGGCGTCCCCATTTGTGGTAGGTCACCTGTTCCCAGCCGGTCGCATCCCGGTCTTGAGCAATGCCCACACCCGCGCCGATGTGAGCGGCTATGCCCTGCTGGAGGATCGCCCCCACCTGCACACACTGGTGTATGTCGGGATCGCCGCGCACAAGACCAGTGTGGAAAGCTTGTGGGCCTCCCTGATCCGCGGACGGGGCAGTTGTTCCCTGCAAGGTACCACCGTGCTGGCCGACGGAGAAGTGAAGATGCTCACCCAGCCTCTGCCCGAGTTCAATGTCCTGCACGCGGGCATCATCTGCCGCAAGGCATTGCCAGGAAAGTGGGAAGCAAAGGATGACGCGGTGTACGCCCTGGTCTTCGGAAGCGAAGGCGATACCGAGCAGGAGTTATCCCTGCTGGCGCTCCGCCGCCTGCAGGAGGCGCTGGTCTTTCCCCTGCCCGATGAGTGGGCCAGGGTGCTGTGGGAACACGGCCTGGACGCAGGTTACATCCAGCGGTTGGAGACTGGCGGGGATTGCCGCGGCGGAGTGCGCCTCGATCTGACCCGCGACTGGCAGGCGCTCGTGCAGAGTATGCTCGATCAACAGCTGTTGACCCTTTAGGAGAACCCATGTTTCAAAGCCTTCACCCTCAACAGATCTTCGACCCGCATCACTGGGTCGTGTCCGAAGCCCATCCCGCCTACTGGCTGGCACAGTTGCGCAAGGCCGACTGGCAGACTCTGCTGGAGTTTGAGCACCTGCGCCTGCCCCGTTCAGCCCACAAGCAGGTGCTGGCCTCCACTGCTCTGGAGCGCTTTGAGTTCACCTTGTGCGAAGGGCGTTCCGAGGTCTGGCAGACCTGGATCGACCTGCAGCGGGCTGGTCAGCGCGGCCTGGTCATCCAGTATCGTCATTCGGAGATGGACTGGTCCCGCGGCGTTCCAGAGTTTGTCGACCTGGCCAGGAACGAAGCGCTCGGGTTCGTGAACATCGCCATGCGGTTGATGTGCAAGGTCAAGTAATAACAGACTTCCATTCAATCCCCCACGCAAATAGTGTGGGGGATTTCATTTCCATAAGGAGTTCCCATGCGTCCCCCTGCTTTGGAAAAAGCTGGTTTCTATCCAACCTCCACTCAGGTTGCTGAGTGGCTCAAGTCCTATTTCCAGCCCGCCGAGTCTGGCAGGCTGCTCGATCCGTGCGCAGGCGAAGGCATCGCCGCCTCCATTCTGGCCAGGACCCTGCACTGCCAGAGTTGGGGTGCGGAGTTGTCTCCCGCCCGCGCTGCGCTGGCCAGTGAGGTTATGGACCGCCTGCTGAATGCGCCCTGGAGTTCATGTCATCTGACCAATGAGTCCATCACCCTGCTGTTCCTCAACCCGCCCTACAGCCACGATCGCTTCGGCGACCAGAAACGGCTGGAACTGGAGTTCCTGAAATCCTGCACGCCCAAGCTGGTGCGCGGCGGTGCCCTGGTCTACATCGTGCCGCATCGTCTGCTGCGCGATCTGGATGTGGCCTCTCACCTGGCAGGCTACTACGATCATCTCACCGTTCATCGTTATCCAAAGACCGAGTTCAACCAGGTGATCGTGCTCGGGACGAAACGCTTGAAGTTCAAGGCGCCATCTCATGAGGAGACCCAGCGTATCCAGGCCTGGGCGGAGATCGAGCCGCCGTCCCTGGTGGTGAAGGAACGGCCGCAGTATGAACTGCTGCCTGCACCAGAAAAAGGGGCTGGCGGGCAGATCATCCGTTTCAGCCGACTGGACTGGCAGCCCGAGGAGGTGGTGGATGCCACTGAGAAACGCGGTGTGTTGACCAGCAAGGAATGGCTGGACCTGCTCAACCCGGCCCGCAGCCTGGGCGAGTTCAAACAGCCGGTCATGCCATTGAAGAAGGGCCATATCGCCATGTTGATGGCCTCGGGCATGATGGGCACGCTGCGGCTGATGGATGAGGATGGTCAGCCGATGCTGGTAAAGGGTCGTGTGGTGAAGGTCACCGAGAAGGTGGAGGAAAACACCGACAAGAAGGGCAATGTCACCTCCGAGGTCTACCGCGACCGTTTCGTCTCGACGGTGGCGGTCCTGCGTCAGAGTGGGATCGAGATCATCGACCAGGTCGAGCCGCTCTCGAAGTTCATGCACCAGTATGGAGATCAGATTGGCGCGCACATCCTGTCCACGTATCGACCCTTGTATAACTTCGATCCGACCCCGCAGGAGACAGCCATCCTTGACACGCTTGGCACCAAACGTAAGCTGCTGCCAGGGCAGGAGAAGGCGGGGCTGCTGCCGGCGCAACGGCATGCAGTAACTGCTATGGCTCGTTCCATCCGAAAGCATGGAGTCGGTAATGTACAAGGCGAAATGGGACTTGGAAAAGCACAGCCACTATCTGCAAAAATATACACACCAACTGGGTTCAAATTAATGAGAGACATCAAAATTGGCGATCAGGTAATCGATCCTGATGGTGGATATGCTAATGTAATTGGCATCTTTCCCCAGGGAGTGATGGATATTTATCGAGTAACTTTTAGCGATGGCAGTTTTACAGAATGTACTGACGAACATCTATGGGAAGTCTATTCGCCGCTAAGGAAATGGAAAGGAAAACCAAGATACGTGAAACCCCTGTATCAAATAATGGGTGAACCGTTGACACATTCAAATTCTGGAAACTATCAAGTCTTCATTCCAATGGTTAAGCCCATCGAGTTTCAGAAGAATCATCTACTAGTTCATCCATATTTAGTAGGCGTACTCTTGGGTGATGGTGGGTTATCAGGAAACTCAATTCTACTAACATCTGCAGATGAAGAATTACTGGGCTACGTTAGGGAATATCTTCCTCACCCTGTACAGCTAAGATCTGATCGTACCAAATACGGTTGGAGGTTGTCTGCAGGACGTGTAAAAACCGGGAACCCCCTACTTGATCAGATCAGAAACCTGGGTTTAATGGGACACAGATCTTACGATAAGTTTATTCCAAATGAATATCTGTATTCGAATAAGGCGGATCGCTTAGCCTTGCTTCAAGGATTATTAGATACTGATGGGTCAGTAGCAAACGCCATAGGTGTGGATTACTTAACCACCTCTCAGGAGCTGGCAAAAGGAGTAAAGGAACTAGTCCAATCGCTTGGCGGCACCGTGTCCGCTAATTTAAAACACCCAATTTACACATATAACGGAGAAAAAAAGAATGGAAGACTTGCTTATCGTCTTTACATAAAATTACCATCGGACATCGCCCCGTTCCGTCTGTCAAGAAAAGCAAATGCTTATCATCCAGCAGGCAAATATGAGCCACATCGTTCCATTGTAAATATTGAGCACGTTGGACAGGACTACGCCCAGTGCATTATGCTGGATAGTGAAAACCAGCTTTATGTGACGGATGAGTACATCGTCACCCATAACACAACCATTGGCTCAGGTGTCGTAGAGCTGTTAGATGCCTACCCAGCCATCGTGCTTTGCCCGCCACATCTCGTTCCGAAGTGGATTCGGGAAATCGAAGAAACTGTTCCAGAGGCAAAGGCAATGGAGATCACTCGTATCGGTCGTAATGCAGACGATCCCAGCGATGTGAATGATGTGCGCAAGTTCCTGAATCTATGTAAGTCAGGAGAGCTTGGCAAAAAGCCTGTCGCCATCATCGCCCATACATCTGCAAAATATGGTGCTGGTTGGGAACATGCCATCGTTCGCAGGAAGTTTATGGGTGATGAAGATGGATGGATGTTTGAAGCTCTCTGCTGCCCAACCTGCGGCTCACCGATTCAGATCGATCTACCGGGCGGGTTCAGCAAGGTGGCTACCACGCTGGATGACCTTGGCGATAAGCGCCGCTTCTGCGAAGCAGAAATCTCCGGTTATGAACTGAATGAACATAAACGTCTTGTACGCGATGAGCATGGCAGCCCCATATGGGGCGAGCGCAGATGTGGAATGCCGCTCTTCCAATTCACCGGTCGCCGTTGGGCAATTGCCGACTATATTGCTAAACATGCGCGAGGCGAATTCAAGTTATTGATCACAGACGAGTGCCACCAGTATGCTGCCAAGTCCTCGGATCGTGGCATTGCCTTCCACCAACTGGTGGGCGCAACTCACTATACCCTGACTCTGACAGGCACCTTCTTCGGAGGAAAGAGCACCTCCATCTTCTGGCTGCTCCACCGTCTAAACGCCGGCGTGCGTCGGGACTTCGCCTTCAACGATGAGAAACGCTGGGCAAGGTTATATGGCGTGCTGGAGATGACGCGCAAGAGCAAACGCACCAACGATGACGATGAGGAAGACGGCTTCACCGGCAATCGCCGCTACCAGAACCAGGCCAAGGAGCAACCTGGCATCTCGCCTGCTATCGTGAACCGCCTGCTGGATACAACAGTCTTCCTCTCCCTGAAAGACCTGGGACTGGCTCTGCCACATTATGCTGAGGAAGTAGTCACGCTCACAATGACCCCTGACCTGGCTGGTCAGTACCGCATGATGGAGAAGAAGCTGCGCGACCTGGCGATCAACAATCGCCGCTATCTCTCGACCTGGCTACAATGGACTCTGGCCCGTCCCAACTCCGCCTTTCGAGACGAAGTAGTGGAAGTGGATGAGTTGGACCAACAGGGTGAGTTTCTCCGCAAGCAAATGCTCATGAACTTGCCAATGGTGGTGATGGATGAGACTCTGCCCAAGGAATCCTGGTTGGTGGACTTCTGCCGTTCCGAGCGCCAGCAGGGACGCAAGGTGCTGATCTACCTGCGCCAGACTGGGACGCGCGACATCCAGGACCGTATCCTGCACATCCTGCGGGATGGCGGTGTACGCGCTGAGGTCCTGACCAGCGGTGTAAATCCACGCAAGCGTGAGGAATGGATCGCCAAGCGGGTCTTCGGGTTGGATGCGCTGGTGGTAAATCCTAAACTTGTGGAGACGGGCTTGGACCTGGTCGACTTCTCGTCGGTGGTGTTCGCGGAGATCGAGTACTCGCTGTATACCCTCTGGCAGGCAGTACGCAGAGTGTGGAGGCTTGGACAAACCAAACCCGTCAAGGCCATCTTCTCGGTCTACAATGATGCCATGGAGGCACGCGCTCTGGCTCTGATGGGCCAAAAGATGAAGGCCGCCCAACTCCTCTACGGGGACGAGGTCGGCGGGGCCATCGTTCCCGAAGGCGATGACGACATCCTGATAAAACTGGCGCGTGAAGCGTTGGATTCGGCCGACCTGCCCGATCTGCAATCCCTGTTCGCGGATGAGGTGGTGGTATCCAACTCACCGCTGGGCAACCCGACGGCTCCGAGTGCACCGCTACTCGTCCTTGATTTACCCAAGGTGGTTTCATGGGCAGACTGGATGATGCAGAAAGGTCTGAACGATAACCGACCGACTGCCAGCCACCCCCGAACCAGACAGGCAACCATCAACCAATCATCCCTTTTCTAAAACGACACCCGCTCAGATGTAAAGCCTGAGCGGGTGTAATCTTGATATGGAGGTCCTTTATGGAAGGAAAACCGAGATGTAAAAAGTGCGGACGGATTCTAAAATCCCCAGCGAGTATCGTGAGGGGCATGGGGGCTATTTGTGCCGGTTTATCTGCTGGCAAGGGAAGGAGAGGATTGGTTCGAATACAGCGCGCTATAGGAACAGCCTATCCAGAAAATAGGCCTAGTGGAAAACAAGCGCTACTTTTTCCCTGCAATCCACCTATCAAACCATTGAGTAAAAAGGATCTGTACCGGAAACAGCGTGAGGAGCGTCGGCGGGCTCTCGAAACCCACAGCCAATTTCAGTGCGGGATGACCATGCCGAACAAACAGCCACTCATCTTTGAGCCGCTCGCAGATGGTGCATGGAAAGAACACCCGAGCGGACGAGTGATATCCCATGAACGACTGCAAGGGTATTTGACACGCTACCAGCTAATCTGACCTGTAAGCCCTCGATTCGTTAAAATCGAGGGCTTTTTTGTTTTAAGCCGGTTGGCAATTAGGTTACAGCTGTCATATCTTGGTTCATCCCCACATGCGTGGGGACAATGCAATGTCAATCCAATTGTCATTGCCTGGCCAGCCGGTTCATCCCCACATGCGTGGGGACAATGATCACCGCCGCGGGACACTACGCGATCCCCTTCGGTTCATCCCCACATGCGTGGGGACAATATGTACCTTCCCGTTGGAACGAGGGTCACCCGCCTGGTTCATCCCCACATGCGTGGGGACAATGAAATACAGGCCGATCCCTGCGCCGCGCGTGGTCGGTTCATCCCCACATGCGTGGGGACAATGGTAATGGGAGCGGTCGTATACCCGTCGAATGCCAGGTTCATCCCCACATGCGTGGGGACAATCCAGGGCAAACCCATCGAGAAGATGTCGGCAGAGCGGTTCATCCCCACATGCGTGGGGACAATGAAGGCCTCGGCAGCCTGCTTACGCGCCTCCACGGTTCATCCCCACATGCGTGGGGACAATGGCGGCGTGACGATCCGCCTGCTGCGCTCGCTCTCGGTTCATCCCCACATGCGTGGGGACAATTCGTCACGACGCCACTGTCGCCGAGGCTGAGGCCGGTTCATCCCCACATGCGTGGGGACAATCCATGAAACAGGGTCAGGATGCGCGGCGTCGGCGGTTCATCCCCACATGCGTGGGGACAATGCTGGGCGAACCAGTCAATGGCCACAAAATAGGCGGTTCATCCCCACATGCGTGGGGACAATGCGTCGGCGGCGCGGGCCGCGCGTTCAGCGAATTGCGGTTCATCCCCACATGCGTGGGGACAATGAACTGTTGTCTGGCACCGCGCGTCCACAATACGGTTCATCCCCACATGCGTGGGGACAATGCAGGAAGGCAGCCAATCCGCGATACCCCTTGGCGGTTCATCCCCACATGCGTGGGGACAATGACGATCCCTGCAATCTCTTCCGCATCGATGTACGGTTCATCCCCACATGCGTGGGGACAATGCGCGGTGATCGCGCCCTGGGACATCCTGCCAGGCGGTTCATCCCCACATGCGTGGGGACAATGCTGATGCGCCCAAGCCGCACGTCCATCGCGGACGGTTCATCCCCACATGCGTGGGGACAATTCTTAGGGGGGACCCGCCGAGGTCCGCGCAGTATCGGTTCATCCCCACATGCGTGGGGACAATGATCACCGACCACTGGATGCTGGATGTGGACGGCGGTTCATCCCCACATGCGTGGGGACAATACCAAATCCCCGAGCACCCCCTCCTCCCCAGCCGGTTCATCCCCACATGCGTGGGGACAATGCTTGCAGGTAAATGATGTCTGCTGTGCCAGGCGGTTCATCCCCACATGCGTGGGGACAATTCTCGATGGCAAGGCACGAATATTCCCCGCGTGCGGTTCATCCCCACATGCGTGGGGACAATGCCGATGCGCTGTTTGAGACTGGCGTTCTCGGCGGTTCATCCCCACATGCGTGGGGACAATGCTGGGGTCAGGGGTCACAAAATCAACTGTCATCCGGTTCATCCCCACATGCGTGGGGACAATACACCCCACACCACGCGCCGCGCGCCCGTCGGCCGGTTCATCCCCACATGCGTGGGGACAATGAAGGCCACGAGCAGGCTGGTGTATCCGCCGTGCGGTTCATCCCCACATGCGTGGGGACAATGATCAGGAAGGAACGCAGGCGCTCCTCGGGTTGCGGTTCATCCCCACATGCGTGGGGACAATTCGTCGCCGCCTGCACCAGCCAGTTGATGCCGCTCGGTTCATCCCCACATGCGTGGGGACAATGCGCGGGCTGGGCGCTCCCATTGCGGAATGGGTCGGTTCATCCCCACATGCGTGGGGACAATGCGCGGTGAGGGTCAGGCCCAGGCGCTCTCCGTACGGTTCATCCCCACATGCGTGGGGACAATGAGCGCGTTGATCTGCTTTTGATATTCGGTGAACGGTTCATCCCCACATGCGTGGGGACAATGCCCCCGCGATGGGGTCGAATACAGTAGCCCTTTCGGTTCATCCCCACATGCGTGGGGACAATGCTCTGCGGCTCGCTCTGCGATTTCTTCCCTCGCGGTTCATCCCCACATGCGTGGGGACAATTTCGTAGGTCATGTGGTCCCGCAGGGCACGGCGCGGTTCATCCCCACATGCGTGGGGACAATGTTTCTTACCATCGGCCTTTGTGACCGTCATTCGGTTCATCCCCACATGCGTGGGGACAATTAGCTCGGCCCCTGCATGATCTTTCGCAACGGCGGTTCATCCCCACATGCGTGGGGACAATTTTCAATAATTCATCGTACACGTTTTACCTACCGGTTCATCCCCACATGCGTGGGGACAATGACCAGCATCCCAATCGTAAGAGTCGACCTCCTGCGGTTCATCCCCACATGCGTGGGGTCAATCCATACAAGGGAAGCGTCGCGGGTCTGCGCGAACGGTTCATCCCCACATGCGTGGGGACAATGAAAAGTAATAGTCACCCTGCGTGGCGCGGATCGGTTCATCCCCACATGCGTGGGGACAATGCCAGCTATCGCGGTGCGGTGCGAGGTGGTTTCGGTTCATCCCCACATGCGTGGGGACAATGCGAAAGGGAGGCCACTGTTCGGATCGGATATTCCGGTTCATCCCCACATGCGTGGGGACAATACCTCCAAGGCTTACAAGAGCGCTCTGCGCTGCGGTTCATCCCCACATGCGTGGGGACAATGCCATGTCCATGTCAGTATCGAGCACACCATAACGGTTCATCCCCACATGCGTGGGGACAAT
>JACPVF010000013.1 GCA_016191845.1 Chloroflexota bacterium | reverse complement strand
GTTCCTGACCATCTTGAATGCCATGATGCGAGATAAAACTCCGTTCAGGCAGATGGCCGCTGCCTGAGACGGACTGTTCTTTCCATTAAAGGGGTTCTTTTTCCTTGACTTTCAAGACAGTTGCTGCACGCTTTGTTGGGCGCGTGCTGTTGTGCAAAACACGATTGCTGGAAAAAAGACGCACAGACGTTCAAGTTAGACTTCCTTTGGTCATGATGATTAACTTAGAATGGAATATCATCCTCTGGAGGTAATTCCATCATATCCATCTCGCTAAGGTTCAACTCATTCTTCGCGGTACGGATTTTACTTCGTTTTACAATCTTTTCTTGATGGCTCTTTATATATTCAAGATATTTATCTACTTTGTGGACATTATACTCATCACGATAATCTCTCGAATTTCCAATAAAATTTATACTTGGCAATATAGCCGAAATCATTTCACTTTCAATATCTTTCAAGTTTGTGCTTGATGAATCTAAAAACAGGTTACTTTCCTCGATAGTCCAAAGATCAATATCCCATTTATAAGAATTTGGCATGTTCTGAATAATATGGCTTCCTATTGAGTCGTATGAAATCCAATCGTCATAGACATTCTTAACCATTCTGCCATTTGCCCCAAACCAGCGATACCAAACATTGGTCTTACTTATCCCAACATAATATATATTCTCTTTTTCTCTAACAACATATAAAACAATCTTGTCATCAGGATAATAATCAGGGTCTATAAATTTTTCAAAAGATAGAGTATACATAATTTCCTTTACTTCAATTACCTGTCTCCCTATTATAATCACACAAAAAGGCGGCAAACATGGACAATTCATCAAAACAAGATTGCAAAAAACTTCTTGATCAAGTTCGCGATGTAATCCAAAAGAAACATTACTCGCCGCGAACAGAGAAAACCTACTTAGATTGGATTCGGCAATATATATTGTTTCACAACAAAAAACATCCTCGTGAGATGGGTGTTTCAGAAGTGCAAGCATTTATTTCTCACCTAGCCAGCGAAAGAATGGTCTCACCATCAACTCAAAATCAGGCATTGAGTGCCGTTATATTTCTTTATAAATATGTCCTATTAATTGATCTCCAAATCCCTACCGACACAATTCGTCCTGGACAACTTAAATCACTACCTGTTATTCTCACACCACAAGAAATACGGGCTGTTATCAAAAACTTGGATGGTGTATCCAAACTTATGACTCAATTACTTTATGGTGGAGGTTTACGGGTAATGGAATGTTTAATGCTCCGTGTAAAGGATATTGATTTCAAAAACCGTCAAATCCATATTCATGAAAGTAAAGGTGATGGAGATCGCCTTACCATTCTCCCAAAAATTGTCGTCGAATCTCTCCAGTCACACTTAAAGACAGTAAAGGCAATTCACGAAAGAGATCTCATGCTAGGATTTGGTGAAACAACCTTACCTTCTTCATTGATGAATTATTCATCAATGTCAAAAAGTTGGAGCTGGCAATATGTATTTCCAGCTCCGACTCTTTCCATTGACCCAATTACTAAAACAGAAAAACGCCATCATGTTCACGAAAGTGGACTTCAAAAAAGCATTCGGAAAGCTACTCAGGAAGCAAAGATAAATAAAAGAGTTACCCCTCATACGTTTCGTCACTCCTTTGCTGCTCACCTCCTCCAAAATGGATATGATATCCGAACAGTTCAAGAACTTCTTGGTCACAAAGATATCAAAACAACTATGATTTACACCCAAGTCCTTCAACGTGGGAGTCATGAAGTCGAATCTCCATTAGATGATTAGTGGCTGTTGCTTTGGTTTACGCGAAGCGCCCAACGGCTTGCGTTACCCGCTGGTGGGCGGGAGGAGATAACACTATTTTATCGGAACCAATCTCAAGCCGTGCAAACTGCTTGAAAGCGCGCAGAGTCCCACCAGTCGGGTGCACGCTGTGTTGGGCGTTTTCACTGAACGCATGACTCCCTATCTGAAACACAGCACTCTTGCTTTCTGAAAAATACTTGACCTTGATCCTGTTATTCTACCTTGTTGACTACAATCTTAAAATAGTTGAATTGCATAAATACTACTGGTACTGGAAGCCTCGACAATTTACTTGGTAACATTCGGTAGGATGTGCTTATTTACCACGTACTTGAACGAATAAAAAGCAAGAATAACCTGTAACACGGCTTGGAATGTTGGAGTCCAAGGGGAAAACATTTGTTGCCCTCTAATTGTGGAGTAAATCATTTGGGGAACAATGAAAACAATGCCGGCAATAATTCCGGCGAGAATACTCATCAAGATAAAACCAATATATGCTGTTAAGTAAGGATATTTGGCACTCAACTGATCAAGACGATCACCTCTGGATGGTGAAGGCGAAAGCTGCTGAACGTTGTCTTTCAACTCTTTTTCCTCAGATGATTGTTCTTCCATTATTTCAACCTCTTCAACAACTTGGTATCACAATGAAACGTCCAACGGTTTGCGTTACCCGCGTGTGGGCGGGCGTGGACTCTGCTTGGGAGCAGGAAAAAACTCGAAGCCAGAAAAATGCTCCTAAACCGCGCAGACTCCCACACGTCGGGTGCACGCTTTGTTAGGCGCGGTTGAACTTGAAGACTCGCTGGCTGAAAAAAGACACCTTCTAAAACTATTCAATTCTCACCAAACTTGTAATTGTGTTTGCAAATGATAGTGATTTGATATGCTCTGGGTCTATAACAAGACCGCCCGCAAAACCAGCATTTGCAAGTTCTATAGATTTTTCAATAAACACTTTGGATAAACCTGATGCCCATTCCTCATAAAAAGTATGTTCCAATACACCTTTTTTAGCCGCCCCGTCTGTAAAAGATTTTATCAAACTCTCTAAAGGTTGATTGACTGCATATAAATAATAAGGAACTTTTTCTGTCACTATATTTTTTCTTCCATGCTCAACTCCAACATGATAACAAATTATGCCCCATTGAGTCGTGTAGCCGCCGATTCTGGTTACCATAACCTTGTGTTCTTCATCATTTATCAATTTTGATTCGAGAAACTTTGTAAAAACTGGCGTAAGGTAGTCAAGAATTCCACTCAAGGAAAGGGTAACTGCACTTTTAAAGTTTTCAGGTGATTTTGAGTAACTGTCACCCCATGCCTTTAGAAGAGTTTCGTATTCCTTTAAATCAATTTTAGATTCAATGTTTTCAATTTTTTTTTGAGACGTTGCTGTTTTTCCAACGTCACCAACAATATCTCTTCCACAATATCTGCAAACAATGGCTTTATCTTGAATTTGCTCGGCGCAATATGGGCATGTTTTCATAGATTTTTCCTTTTTCACTACTGGGTAACTTTCTGAAAACTTTTGATTAATTCTTGTACGTGCGTCAGCGTTGGGATTGAAGTTTGCCAACGGACTCAAAAAAGCAATGCTCGTAATTATTCCTGCTGTTATAGCGTAAAACATAACAGATGAACTCGATGATGTCACAACAGCAACTATAACAAATGCAATGATGCCGAAAATAATCGCTCTTTGCCAGATTGTATTTTTCATGCGTTGAATCATATCTGCTTGATAAAATCCACAATCTGGACAATGATAATTACGGACAGCCTTTTTGAGATAACTTTCAAGATTCTGGTTCGCGTTATTTTCAGCGTTTCTAATTGCTCCCTGTTTATTTAACCAAAGCACATTAGTTGCAGAGCCATCGGTTTGATGTTTTATCTGATAGAAATATTCACATCCACAGTTTTCACAAACAACAGGTTTCAATATAGAACCTGATGCTTTGACTGTATATTTTGTTCCATACGGAATTCGTGGCATAACATCCTCCTTCTTGTTATGTTTTTGTACTTTACGCGAAGCGCCTAACGGTTTGCGTTACCTGCGCTGGGGTGGGGACGGCGAAGCCGTCCGACCAGAAAAAGGCTAAGGCGTAGAAAACTGCTTGGGATGTGCGCAGAATCCCCAGCGTCAGGTGCACGCTTTGTTAGGCGCGGTTTTAGTAAACAGCAAAAACGTTTTGAATTAAAAACTCAATATGAGCTTCAACATTATGTTTACCAACAATTAGTGAACTTGGATGCCCACAGGAATTCCGCAAATTTAGACAGGTGTTTTTTAGATGTTCTTTGACGTTTTTTCCAAGAATTGAAAGCGTAGCAAGTATGTCTAGAAAATCTGACTCTTTCATTCTTGCTAAGTCGTCGCGAGTTGAAGCTGTTTTCCATTTTGCATCGCGGTTTTTTGCCTCGTTATTGAAATCAGTAAGCCGAAATGCAATTACATGGTCGTATAAAACAGAAATAGCACCAATCCATGAAAAAACAACAGCCGCTTTATAAGCGTCCACTTCTAAACATTGAATTGCTTCTTCAACAAATTTTTTTGATTCTAGACTCTTAATGTTAGACAATAAATGTCTAAGACTCTTTGCGGCTTGTTTTGTAGATAATGGATGATGCAGTAATTCTTGATTTACATATGCTGAACCTTTTGATGTGAGTATCCAGCCATTTTTCACCTTGGTTATCAGACCTTTAGCTTTTCCTAGCGCGTCAGCCACATTCCATTTTTCAATTTCGCGCAAGCCCGCGTCTGACGCAATGCTTTTTATATCGGCTATCTGTAAAGGGCTTCCTGTCGAGGCAAGAATAATCATTATTTTATCTCGGCGTGCCATTTCGTCAGATGCGAGATAATTTATGAGTTCTTCTTTAGTAACCAAGTTTTGCCTCGATTTCATTCTTTACTTGTGCTTGTAGTGCGTAAACTTCATTCGCCTGATGAAGAAGTTTTCCATCTTTGATAAGCGCATCAAGATAAGAACTTAGGTTGCTTCGGTAGGTTTGCTTATAAAAATTAGCAGCACTTTTCATCGATTCAAGAATATCTTTTCGATTAAATGTGTCAAGCCCTTTTACTATTGCAAGATATGCACATGCAGCGAGCGCTAAATCAGTTCCAGTTTCAATGCTTAATTTTGCTGCTATTGATTTCATAGATAGGTTTATTGTTGATTGTGCCTCGCCAGTGGCGTTACCCTTAGACGCATCAACTCTCTGTGGAATTCCTATGGGTGGGTTTTCTCTATGAATTTCTGCTACTTCGGTAATTAGACTAAGAAGTTCAGAACGCAAAAATTCTTCACTACCTTCATAATCTATTTCCACATGAGATGTTTTGAGTTTCAACTTGACAATTTTTTCATCCGACATTTGATTTTCCTCCGAGATTTGAAAGATGATGTTAACACATAAGCTTTTAGCGCCTAACTACGCTTAGGCTGAACCATTCGGTTATATCCCCCCGTGGGGCGTGATATACCGAACTGTTCGGTATAATAGCTTATGTACGGATGCATAAATTATAAGCCCTCGTCACCCAAAACGACAACAGAATGACAGCCTAAACCCTGCCGCCCCAACAAAACGATACGGTATCCGCACCGTGCAGGAAATCTCGGCACAAGGCTGTCTTGCGCAAAGCCGATGGGACGTAAAGACCACCATGATCTACGCCCACGCCGAAGGGTCAGCGCAGCGGGCGGACCGTCAAATCCCACCTCTACTCATAACCTCACACCTTGCGCGGGATGAAATTCCTGCCGCTCACCCAGGCCCCGACCGCCGTCCCCAGAATGGACAGGGCAAAGCAGATCAGCACGGCCGTCTCGAAGCGGCCCTGGGTCAACGCATCCAGCACGGGTGTGTGTTGGGTGTTGACGCCCATCCGCCAGGCATCGGGGATGGATGCACCCAGGACCGCGCCCCATATCGCGCCCAACCCCATGCCTGTGTAAGCCCCGATGCTGACCCCGCCCGTTGTCCCCGCCGTTTTGGCGGTGGCCAGGCCCGTCAGCGCCCCCGTCAGCACCCCAAGCGCCAGCCCCACGCCCGCACCGATCAACGTCCCGTTCCAGGTGACGGTGATGGTGCCCGCAGCCGCGCCCAGCAGCGCACCCATCCAGGCCCCCAGCCCCGCACCGAAGACGGCGCTCGACCGATAGAACTCGTTTGTCATAGTATTCTCCTCTTTTGGCGATGAAATGGGGTGAGTATATCTGGTTTGGAAGGCGAATTCAAGCGAAGGAAAATCAGAACCCGATCGGCAGGGACGCCAGCCCGCGGATGACGAACCCGCGCGCGAACTCGGCCTCGCCCGCCAAATGGACGTTCGGCAGCCGCCGCAGCAGGGTTCCGAACAGCACCTGCATCTCCAGGCGGGCCAGCGGCGCCCCCAGGCAGTAATGGGTGCCCAGTCCAAAGGTCAACAGCGGATTGTCGCGGCGGGCCAGGTCGAACTGGTCGGCGCGCTCGAAGCGCAGCGGGTCGCGGTTGCCCGAGATGTACAGCAGGGCCACCTCCATGCCGCGCTCGAGGCGCACTCCGCCGATCTCCAGGTCTTCCAGCACGTAGCGTTCGAACATCGGCAGGGGTGTGTCGTAGCGCAGCATCTCGTCCACGCCCGTCTTGAGCAGGGACACGTCCCCGCCCGCCACGGCCTCCTTCAGCGCGGCCAGCTGTTCGGGATGCCCCAGCAGCGCCCGCAGCCCCAGCGCCGAGCCATTGACGGTGGCCTCGTGTCCCGCGTTGAGCAGGAAGATACAGGTGGCGCGCAACTCGTCCTCGCTCAAGGTCTGGCCCGCCTCCTCGACCTGCACCAGCCCGCTGATCAGGTCATCCTGCGGGTGGAGGCGGCGCTCGGCCGCCAATTCGCCGATGTAGCTCATGAATTCGCTGGCGGCGCGGTTGGCTTCCTCAGCCTGTTCGTCGGTGTAGCCCAGTTCGTACATCTTGACGATGGCCGCTGACCACGGGCGCAGGCGATGCCGATCGGCCTCGGGGACACCCAGCAAGTCGGCGATCATCGCCACGGGCAGCGGCTCGGCGATGTCGCGCACGAAGTCGCAGCCGCCGTCCGCTTCGACCGCATCGATCAACTGATGGACGGTGGCCTCCAGCTTGCCGCGCAGGCTTTCCACGCGTTTGGGTGTGAAGACCTTCGAGACCAGCGAGCGCAGGCGCGTGTGCGCGGGCGGCTCCCAGTCCATGAAGACATTATCCTGGAAGCGCTGAAACTCCTTCAGGCGCGGGTCGGGCGGGGGCCAGCCCAGTTCATCGCGCGAGAGGATGTGCAGGATCGAGCGTCCCAGGCGCTTGTCGCGCAACAGCGCGGAGATGTCGGCATGCCGCGTGAAGAAGACCTTGTTCCAGGACTCATCGTAGAAGATGGGGGTTTCCTCGCGCAGGCGGGCGAGGTCCGCGTAGGGATCGGCGATAAAGTCAGGGCGGTTTAAGTCAAGGTGATGCAATGGCAGGGACATGGCTTCCTCTGATAAAAGTCTATCTAAAGATTATGCTCGTCCTGAGCGGCGGGATGGCGCGACGGTCACAATCTTGAGATCGAAGGATAAATTTCTCTGTCGGTTATTGCGTTTCGACTTCGTTCACCTTTCGGCTCACTCCGCTCAACGCGAAGAAAGATCCGCCAATTTTACTTGAAGGAGGCTCACACTGCGGGAATAGCCTGGATCCTCGTCTGTGACGTCGAGCCGCAGGACCTTTTCCGCGGGGACCGAGGCCAGCCACTCCGCGACGAAGCGCTCCAACGCCTCGGCATCTTTCCCGGACGCGATGTTGATTCGGTTTCGAGCGGCCAATCGCGCGCGGATGGCTTCGGGCGAGGCGCTCAGGGCCACGATCAAATCGGGAGGCGGAAGCAGGCTGCGGGTCAGCGCATGGAAGCGGTGGCACAGATCCAATTCGGGGTCGGTCAACCAGCCGTTCGCGTGGAAGAGTCGCGTAAAGCCGTAAAAGTCCATGTCCAGGCCGCCGTCGGTCAACGCAGGACGCGGGTCGGCGCGCAGTTCCCGTTCCTGTTCGGCGCGGTAGATCAGATAATCGAGTTGATTGGCCAGGGCGTAGCGCGCGTCCTCCTTGAACAGTGCCTGGAAGGGGCGCTCGGCGTGGCTTTCGAGGCCGACCGCAAAAATGCCCTCAACATTGAGGGCATTCAACAGCGTGGTCTTGCCCACCCCGCTCGGGCCGACGATGGCGATCAACACGCCCATTATGGACAGACCTGCAAGGGCGCGTCCAGGCTGCGATTCTTGACGATGCCTGTGAATCCGAGGCTCGCCATCTGGGTGCAATACTGCGTCACGTTGATGCTGTTATCGGTGTATTCCACCGAGAAGACAGGCTTGCCCGCCGCAATGAAAGGCGCCAGGTCGGCGCACCAACCCTGGGCGTAGCAATCCTCGATGAGCGCCCAGTCGAAGGAGGGCAGCAATGTGGCGAGCTGCTCCGAGTCGTTCTTCATGCCGATGGACAGTCCGCGTGCGTGGGCCTCGCCCGCCAGCCAGGTGTTGAAGGCGATCTGGTCCTGCGCGGTGAGCGGAAAGCCCGTGTTGTTGGCAAAGCCGTTGATGTTATCAGGGTCCACACCGTCGAAGCCCTTGGAGCGGCACAGGTCGAGCCGTGCACGCAGAATGGGCGCGAGCGTGTCGATCTGGCGGATGTCGAGCCACTTCTCCCCAGGCCAGCCGTCGTAGTCGTTGCCCAGCACGGACGATGGATAGCTGGCCGCATCGGGCCGCCAATCCTCCCAGGAGCCAGCATTCAGATAGCACATCAGTTTTTTGCCCTGGCCCTTGAGCGCCGCGATCTGTTCGGGCGTGGCGTCGAACAGATCAATGTTGTAGATGTCGGTGTTGAAACTTGTATCAAGGTCGCCCGCGTATTGGATCTGGAGACTCTGTCCAACGGATGGATGCCAGTACCCCTGCGGCGCTTGCGCCTGGCCCGAGTCGGGGTCCACCATCAGGCTCGATTCGTCCACGGCTTCGAAGTCTGCGCCTGTCAGCACGTCGAGGGTGTGGAGCATGTCGTTGTCCCAGCGTTCATCGGGCGTGCCGCTGACGTACCAGTCCGAACCATTGTCTGCCAGGATGATGCCGTAGGTCTTCATGGCCTGCAGGATGATCTGCATCTCGGGCGCAAACCCTGAAATGTCGTAGGAGGCCTTCAAGCGGAAGCGCGCGCCCATCGGCGGCGTGGAGGTCAATACGCCCGCCGTGCCGCTGGTAAGATGCCGCGCGGGCCAGATATAACTGTTGGTGGAGTTGGCGGTGAAGCGCAGGGCGTGATTGATGACGCCCGCTTCGATCTCGTCATAGCGGACGAGCCCAGGCAGGATGGGCAGGCCCGCTGCATCGGCAGAGGTCCAGTCGGCGGGGCGCAGGGCATTCGAGTTCAGATCCCAGATGGCGCCCGAGCCCGCATGCCAGTTGCCGCTCACAAAACTTGCGGCGTACAGTTCGTACAAATGACAGTCGTCCGTGTCGACGGTGAGAATGTGATGATCGGAGCCATACTCCCGCAGCGGATTGATAGGAAGCGGGTAGGGACCCGCATCGGACTCGTCTGCATACTGGAAGACAGGAGAATATTTCGTGACCGTGGTCCCCGAAACCACGTTATACGGGATGCCGATTGCGCCACCGTTCCAGGTCCCCGACCCAAAGTCCATATGGAAGCCTGTGCCCGCGCCGATGGAGTTGATCCACTGCGCTGAGCGGGCGTGGACGGGCAACCCGTCCACGGGCGTGTTCCAGACGTTGTTGAGCGGATAGAGCGGGCAGCCGCCGATGGTTGGGCCGACCAGGTCGATGGCGGGCGGAGAATAGGTCGGCCCGTGGATGGCGCGCAGCAGGAAGACGGCCATCTGGGCGCGGTTGAGCAGCATGTCGGGGCAGTATCGCAGGGGTGCAGTTCCGCATCCGCCTGTGAAGCCTTCGGCGTAGAACTGATTGATCCAATCGTGCGCCCAGTAGTCGGCGGGGACATCGGTGAAGACGTCGCCTGAGGTGGGTGGTGTGTAACTCGGTCCATGCGTGGCACGCAGCAGGAAGACCGCCATCTGCGCGCGGCTGACGCCTACTTCGGGGCAGAACAGTAACGGGTCGGTGGAGCAGCCGCCCGTCACGCCGTCGGCGTAGAGCAGGTTGATCCAGGCGTTGGCCCAGTGCGTGGTGGGGACATCGCCGAAGACATCTGCGGGAGCGGGAGGAGTGTAGGCACTGCCATGGGCGATGCGCCCAAGGAAGACGGCCATCTGCGCGCGATTGACGGTGGCATCGGGGCAGTACTTGAGCGGGTTGGTGGAGCATCCCCCTGTCACGCCTTCGTTGTAGAGTTGATTGATCCAGGCCACGGCCCAATGCCGTTGTGACACATCGAGGAAAATATTGGGCACGGCGCTCGGCCGCGAAACGGGAGCGGCTTGCGCGGAGCCGAAACTGGCGAGCAACAGGGCGGCCGTCCACCCGAGCATGAGAATTTTCCTGAACATGGATGCCTCCCGAAAAAACTGGAAAATCTGGAGATTACTTCGGGCTGGGTTGTGCTGCGTAAGGAGCATTACCCGACTCCCAGCCCTCACAATGATATTTGCCTAGCGTGTGCGGCCCGAGTTGACGTCGAGCATCAGGCTGGATTCATCCACCGCCTCGAAGTCGCCTCCCGTCAACACATCCATGGTGTGGACGATGAGCTGGTCCCAGCGCGAGTCGGGCGTGCCCTGCACTGTCCAGCGCGGTGTGTCGCTGGTCTGGGTGTCGGCCAGGATGATGCCGTAGGTCTTCATGGCCTGCAGGATGACCTGCATCTCGGGCGGGAAGCCTGAAATGTCGTACGAGGCCTTCAGGCGGAACCTGGCCCCGAAGGGCGGCGTGGAAGTCAGCACGCCTGCGGTGCCGCTGGTAAGATGACGGGCTGGCCAGATATAGCTGTTTGCATAACGCCCCGAGAAGCGCAGGGCATGGTAGATGAAGCCCGACGCCACCTCATCGTAGCGGACCAGTCCAGGCAGGATGGGCAGGCCTGCCGCGTCGGCGGAGGTCCAGCCGTTGGGGCGCAGGGCGTTCGAACTTAGATCCCAGACGGCGCCCGAACCCGCGCTCCATTGTCCGTTGGCGTACGCTCCCTCGTACAGTTCATACAAGTGACAGTTGTCGGTGTCGAGGACCAGCACATGGGAATCAGAGCCCCATTCGATCAGCGGATTGCTCGGGATGGGATACGGGCCAGGGTCCGATTGCAGGTAATACTGGAAGTTGACGTTGTACTTGGTGACGCTCGCGCCAGAGACCACATTGTAGGGGAGACCAATGGGGCCATTGTTGTAGGTGCCCGAACTGAAGTGCATGTGGAAATTGGCGCTCCGCCCAAGGGTGTTGACCCACTGATTGGAGAGCGGGTGGACGGGCAGCCCGTCCACGGGCGTGTTCCAGACATTATTTTGCGGGAGAATCTGGCAACCGTTGATCTTCGGCGCCATCAACTGGATGGCGGGCGGCGAATAGGCCGTGCCGTGGATGGCGCGCAGGAGGAAGACGGCCATTTGCGCGCGATTGAGCAACATATCGGGGCAGAAATTCAGGGGCGAGGTAGTGCATCCGCCTGTGTAGCCCGCGCTGTAGAACTGGCCGATCCAATCGTGAGCCCAATAATTGGAGGGCACATCGCCGAAGAGGTTCCCTGAAGCAGGCGGCGTGTAATTCTTTCCGTTCACGGCGCGCAACAGGAAGACCGCCATCTGGGCGCGGCTGACGCCCGTATCGGGGCAGAACAGCAGCGGCGAGGTCGAGCATCCGCCCGTCACGCCGTCGGTGTAGAGTTGGTTGATCCAGCGATTGGCCCAATGGCTGGCGGGCACATCCCCGAAGATGGTGGTGGCGGCAGGCGGGGTGAAGTTCTGTCCGTGGATGACGCGCACCAGGAAGACCGCCATCTGCGCGCGGCTGACGGTGTTATCGGGACAATATTTGAGCGGATCGGTCGAGCAACCGCCTGTCACGCCTTCGTTGTAAAGTTGGTTGATCCACGAAGCGGCCCAGTGATACTGGGATACGTCGCGGAAAACGTTCGGGGTGGCAAGGTTGGATTGCGCCTGGGTGCGGGTTGGCAGGGCAAAGAGAGATACGGCCAACAGCCCAAGCAGAAACAGCCTTCTGAGCATGAGGTCTCCTGAGAAACGTCCTTGTCTTTCGTGCGGGGAGGTTGCGAAGATTTTACCGTGCGATTTTAGTAAGAGTATAGTTGAAGGGCCGCCCTGCATTCCTTACAGGACCCTGAAATTTCTAACAATTTTGTAAGCCTCAGGCGGGCAGGTTTGCGGAGAGTTCACCGCGCGCCAGCAGGATGACGGCTACCAGAATCAGTGCACCGCCTGCCAGCGTCGGCGCGGGAAGCGCCTCACCGAAGAGCCAGGCCGCCAACAGCACGGTCACGATCGGTTCGAAGGTCGAGAGCATGGATGCGTTGGTCGGGCCGATGCGCTGCAGGCCCGCCAGGAAGGTGACCACGGGGATGACCGTTGCCACCAGGACGATGGCCCCGACCGACCCCCAGCCTGCTCCCGTTTGCGGAAGGTGCGGCCCATTGACGAGGGCCAGCACGGAATACACGGCACCCGCCGAGGCGAAGATCACGGTCGAGGATTGCAATGCCGAGACGCGTTGCATCACGCCCGTCCCAACGATGATGTAGACCGAGTAGATGCCCGCCGCCGTGATCGCGAACAGGATGCCCGTCCAACTGCCGCCCTGCGGGTTGGCCGTCAGCGCCGCGCCCAGCGTGGCGAGGGTCAGCGCCGCGATCTTGAGCGGAGTGAATTTTTCCTTGAGGAAGATCGCCGAGAGCACCGCCACGAAGACGGGATACAAGTACAGCAGCAGCGCCACCAATCCCGCCGAGGCAAATTTGATGGCGCTCATGTACGAGTAGGATTGTCCCACGTAACCCAGCGCGCCCATGCCGACCAGCTGCCAGAGCGTCCTCCCGCGTGGAAAGGGTTCCCGCCGAAGCATCAGGATTAACGCCATGAGGGCGGCAGCCAGGCTGAAGCGCAGGGCCAGCACCGTGAACGTGTCCATGCCATCGGCGTAGGCGTAGCGGCCCAGGATGGCCAGCGTCCCAAACGAGGTGGCGGAGATGACGATGAGCAGGGCGCCCAGAAATTTGTTCACGGTCGGTTTCCAATCGAGGGGAACCGCCGCCGTAAAAGGCGACGGCTTCATGTTGTTTACGGCAGGTTCTTCAGACAGCGCTCCAGCATTTGCTTCAGCACGGTCTGATCCACGTCTGTGAGCTTTTTGATATAGATGCAGCCCTTGCCTGTCTTGTGCTTGCCAAGCTGTGCCAACAGATCGGCCTGGGGCTCCAGCCCGCCCGCCAGGTACAGGGTCAGGTTGCCTTTGCGGGGCGAGAATCCGATCGGGAACCAGTCATTCTCGCGTCCGCTGTCATACTTGTAACGGTATTGTCCGAAGCCGACGATGGCGGGTCCCCACATCTTCGGCTCGGCGCGGCTGACCTTTTTCATCAGGTCGAGCACGGCGAACGAGTCACGCCGCTGTTGTTCATCTGCCACGGAATTCAGGAAGGCTTCGACGCTCGCATCGGTCTTTTGGGTCTTCAACTCAGCCATGGGAAGTCTCCTCTTCAAACGATAAGGCGGAAAGGCGCATTATACCGCCTTCGCGCCCTCGTACAGAGAAAATGCTCGAAATCCTTGCGTCCCTGCGCCTTTGCGTTAGACTCCCCATAACTTTTCTCTCCCTCAAACGACATATCGGATACATTCCATCTTATTCGAGAGCTCATGCCCAAACGCCTTTCCACTTTATTGACCGCCGTGATCTTGTTGGCCGCCTTCTTTGCGGGCATGGCCGCCGTCCAGTTCGCCACACGCGACCTGCCCGACAACGACGGCTTCTACCACATCAAGCTGGCCTACCTGATGCGCACCGAGGGACTCAAGCCGCCCTTTCCCTATCTGCCGCTCAGCATCCTCAGTGCAGACAAGTTCTACGACCACCATTTTCTCTTCCATGTGGCCCTGATCCCCTTTACCTTTGGCGATCTGCGCGCAGGCGCCAAATGGGCGGCGGTGCTCTTCTCCAGTCTGGCCTTCCTGGCGGTCTGGGTTTTGTTGCATCGGCAGAAGGTTCCGCTGGCCTGGTTGTGGGCATTGGGATTACTGGGTGTCTCGGAGGCCTTCCTGTATCGCATGAGCATCACGCGCGCCCAGTCCCTGTCGCTGGGGCTGTTGGCGCTGGCCATGCTCTGGCTGTTGGAAGGCAGGACCTGGCGGCTGGCGGTCCTGGCCTTCTTCTACGTCTGGACGTATGACGCCTTCCCGCTGATGCTGGCCCTGGGCGGGCTGCACCTCCTGGCGGTGGCCTTGATCGAACGCCGCTTCGAATTTCGTCCGCTACTGTTCATCGCGGGCGGCATCGTCGCGGGGGTGATCATCAACCCCTATTTCCCTGCCAATATCACTTTCTCGATCCAACACATGCTGCCCAAACTGACCGACGCCACCTCGGTCTCGGTGGGCAATGAATGGTATCCCTACGATACGGGCCAACTGCTCAACAACTCCCTGCCTGCGCTGGTCGCCTTCGCCAGCGGCATCCTTGCGCTGGGGCTTTCGGGCCGCAAGATGGACCTGCGCACCGCCTTTGGATTGTTGACCGCATTGCTCTTCGGCTTGATGCTTTTCGAAGCCCGCCGCTTCGTGGAATATTTCCCCGCCTTCGCCTTGATCTTCGCCGCCTTCGCCTGGTCCTCCCTGCTCGCGGACCTGTGGCCTGCCTCCGCCTCCACGGCCGACTCCACTCCCTGGGCGTTCCCCGCCTTCTCGCTGCGGACGTACCTGCCTGCGGCGCTGCTCGTGCTGGCCTTGACCGCAGGCATGCTCCGCACCCTGCCCGCTGCGCAGAAGAGCATCCGCGGCAGCAAGCCGTACTATCTTTATGCGGGCGCTTCCAATTGGTTGAAGCAGAACACACCCGCGGGTGCGCGCATCTTCCAGACGGACTGGGACGATTTCCCGCGCCTGTTCTATTACAACACGCACAACACCTATCTGATCGGCCTCGACCCAACTTACATGCAATTGTATGACCCGAAGTTGTACGACGAATGGGTCAAGATCACGCAGGGTGACGTGCCGAATCCTTCAGGTGAGATCCTCGCGACGTTCGGCGCGCATTACATCCACACCGACTTGAGGCACGGGAACTTCCTGCGCGCCGCCGCCAAAGACCCTGGTCTGCGCGAGATCTACCGTGACGATCAGGCGGTGATCTTTGAGGTCGTCACGCCTTAAATTCCCCTCTTGTGATTAAAAAAACATCCAGCCGTCATTTCGACAGCTGGATGTTTTCATTATCTTTGAGGCTACTCTGCACTTATCTCATCCCACCACTTCGAGAGCCGCGCCAACGGACGCTGGGGCTGATCGGTGTAGTGCGAGATGTCGTTGAAGAGCATCAGGCGCGCATGGACGGTATCCTTGAAGTCGAGGATATTCAGGCAGGCGGGGGCCTGGTCGAGGCGGTCGCGGTAGCCGCGCACGTCGAAGCCGAGCAGGCTGCTGAGGATCAGGCGCAGGGTGGCCTTGTGCGAGACGATCAACACGTTCTGGCCTGGATGGTCCACCACGATCTCGCGGATGACAGGCAGGGCGCGCGCCAGCACGCTGATGCCCGACTCGCCGCCCTCGGGCGCAAAGGTGAAGGGATCGGTCTCCCAGGCGGTGTATTCGTCTGGGAATTGCTTCTCCACTTCCTTGCGGCTCAAGCCTTCCCAGTGACCGTGGCTGATCTCGCGCAGGCCATCCTTTGGGACGGGGTTCAGTTTGTGCGGGCGGGCCAGGATGCGGGCGGTGTCCATCGTGCGGTCCAGCGGACTGGCATAGATGGCGGTGATCTTATCGTCGGCCAGACGCACAGCCAGGTGCAGCACCTGTCGGCGGCCTTCCTCGGAGAGGTCCACGTTTTCCGCGCCCGAGAAGCGATCTTCCATGCTGAGCGGAGTCGCGCCGTGGCGGACGAGATACAGGCGGGTGATCATGGCTCCCTCCTAGCGCTTGCGTCGACGGTTGCCGCGCCCGCCTGAGGGTCGGCGCGGACGGCTGGGTGCGTCTTCGGGGTTGGGCGTGCCCGTCGGCTGGGGCGCGGGAGCGTGCAGCAACTGCTGGTAGTAGTCATCCAGCAGCATGGTGAGGACAGGCGACTCTTCCTCGTTCTCGGCCAGGCTGCGGGCCAGGGCGGCGAAGCGGCGCGAGCGCTCGGCCTGGAGCTTGTCGCGTTCGCGCAGACGGGCTTCGAGCAGGGCTGTCAGGCGTTCCTCGACCACGGCCTGCACATCCGCGTCGGTGGGGGTGGGCAGTTCGCGCATGGGGATGCTGTAGAATTTGGCGATCTTTTCGAGGTCGAAGCGTTCGGTCTTGTCGAGCAGGGAGATGGCCATGCCTGCCGCGCCCGCGCGTCCCGTGCGGCCCGCGCGATGGATGTAGGCTTCCATCTCTTCGGGCGGCTCATACTGGAAGACGTGCGACAGGTTGGGGATATCCAGCCCGCGCGCGGCCACGTCGGTGGCGACCAGGAAACGCAGCGTGCCCTTGCGGACGCGCTCCAGCACCCGTTCGCGCGCGGCCTGCGAGAGGTCTGCGCTGAGTTCGTCGGCGTCGTAGCCGAAGCGTTGCAGCACCACCGTCACATAGTGGACGCGGGCCTTGGTGTTGCAGAAGATGATGGCCGAGGCGGGATTCTCGATCTCGATCAGGCGGATGAGCGTGCGGTCCTTGTCCAGGCCAGGGATGGAATAGAAGACGTGCTCCGTCTCGCTGACGTGGATATGGTCGCTGCTCAGGCTGATGAACTCGGCCTTGTGCATGAATTCCTGCGCCGTGCGTTTGACGGCGTCTGGGAAGGTGGCCGAGAACATGCAGGTGTGGACGGCTCGGCGCGGCAGGTACCGTTGGATCTCGCGCATGTCGGGGTAAAAGCCCATTGAGAGCATGCGGTCGGCTTCGTCGAAGATCAGCATCTTGAGATGTTCGAGCGAGAGCGAGCGCTTGAGCAAATGGTCGAGCACGCGCCCTGGCGTGCCGACCACGATGTGCGCACCCTGCTTGAGCGCGTCGATCTGCGGACCATATTTCACGCCGCCATAGACAGCCACGGTGCGCAGACCCTTGTCGCCGCACAACTTCTCGGCTTCCTGGAAGACCTGCTTGGCCAGTTCGCGCGTCGGGACGAGGATCAGCGCCTGGCAGGTGTCACGTGCGGGGTCGAGGCGTTCGAGCATCGGCAGGATGAAGGCGCCTGTCTTGCCGCTGCCCGTGCGGGCCTGGATCATCATGTCGCGTTTGGCGAGCAGATAGGGGATGGCGCGCGCCTGGACGGGCATCAGGCCTGCCCAGCCTGCGCGGGCGGCGGCCTCGCGCAGCGGGGCAGGGAGCTGGTCGAAGGTCAGGTCGGGGAGGACGGCAGGCTGTCCCTCAGTTGGTTCGGTGATTGGTTCTTCCATGTGGTTCTCGTTTCGGTTTGAACTTTAATTTATCGAAAGTATATCATCGGACCGTGATCTCTTCAGGGTTCAAGTCCACTTCCAGCGCGTCGCCATAGCGGATGTGGGGAATCTCGTAGGTGATAACCTCGACCAGCGAGGGATTCTGGAAGTGGGTCTTCTTGGTCTCGGGGTGAGGATAGTAGACCCAGCCTTCATATGTGGCGTTTTGAAACTGCACCCTGCAACGCGAGAACGAAAAGGTCTCGGGCGGATGCAAATCGGTCCACTCGACCAGCGGAAAGGTGAACTCGGGGCGGGTCATCTCGAAGACGGCGGGTGCGATGGAAATGTTCAGCGTGCCGTTGAAGTAGGGAGACAGATCCATGCCCAGGGATTTGAAAAAGGGTTTCTGCTTTTCGAGCGAGCTATACGGATACGCCGCCGAAGGACCCGAAGCCACACGGTGACCTTGCACCAGAATCCCAGGGAGACGAATCCAGTTTGTATTCATAGGTTGGGATAGGGCAGCACGTAGGCCAGCATCACGTAAAAGAAGATGGCATTCCCCGCCAGCACGCAGATATGCCAGATCTCGTGATTACCGAAGTACGGCGGGAAGGGGTTGGGCTTGCCGACCGCAAAGATGATCGCGCCGATTGTGTAGGACAGTCCGCCCGCCACCAGCCATAGGATGGCGCCCAGCCCGAGCTGCTGGTAGACGGGGCCGATCAGAAAGACGATCAACCAGCCCATCAGCAGGAAGCTGATGTTCGACATTAGCACGCTGATCTTCGTAAAGAAAATGGATTTGAGCGTGATGAAGAAAACCGCCAGGCTCCAGATGACGCCGAACATCAGCCAGCCCGTCGCGCCGCTGAAGACCGTCAGGCAGAACGGGGTGTAGGTCCCCGCGATGAGGATGTAGATGGCGTCATGGTCGAGGATGCCGAAGACGCGGTGATACTTCCCGAAGAGCAGGAAGAAGTGCAGCAGGCAGCTGAACAGGAAGGACAGGAACAGGCTCGTGCCGTAGATGGCGAACCCCACCACGTGGACGGGCTTGCCCGCCAGCGCGGCCAGCGTCACCAGCACCGCCAGCGCCGAGATGGACAGGATGGCCCCAACCAGGTGACTGATGGCATTGAAATATTCGTTGCTGTCGGGTGAGGAGATCATGGGGTCGAGGGCGGGTTTGTTCATGGGCGCGAGTATATCGTAAATCCCCGCTAAAAAAGGTGACAGCCACCCTCAGGACGACTGTCACCTTCTGCACTATGCAGCAGGGACTTGCAGAAGTCCCGTGGCGGCCATGACGCCCAAAATTGACATGAGGATCACAAGCCCGAACAGGATGCCCAGCACCCAGTTCAGCCATTTCTTCTCGGGGTGATTGACCCAGTAATACAGCAAGGCGGAGAAAAGGAAGGCCTGTGGCACGACCTCCACATAGCTGAAGATGTTCGTCGGGACGATCGTGTAGATCATGCCTTCCACGGATGCAGGCGCGGGGCCGAAAGTGGAAAGGATGCCCAGCGCCACCAGGGTCCAGCCCATGACCCACCAGCCGTTCTTCTTTCCAAAGAACGGTTCGCGCAGCAGGTAGAACACGCTGGCGAAGATCAACCCACGGATCGGCTGGAGCATTGGCCCTGCCGCCACCCAGGGGCTGTCGGTGGGGCGCATGAAGCAGGCCAGCGCACCTGAGATATAACTATTGGCATAGTCCAGCAGGTTGAAAGCCAGGATGCCCATGAGAAAATACGTGAGAGTGTGCGCCACGCTGGTTTTGACGACGAGGGTCCACAAGCTGGGGTTCGATGGATTTGTGTTGTTCATATTTGCTTCTTCCTTCTCCTTTTTTTTATTAGCATACACCATAGACTGAAATTCACAAGTGAAATTTGTCTTTGTTTCCAGGGCTTTGGTGCGATTCGGACTGGGTAATTTTCCCAAGCGAAACCGCTGGCTGGGTCTGGAAATCGAGGGTCCTTTTGTGCTACAGTAAGGAGGGGAAAAAGAAAACGTGTCGGCTGAAAGGAGGTTGCGATGACTGCAAGAAAGCGACTGTCCGTTCTTCTGGCTGACGACGGCTCACAACATGCCCGGGCCGCCATTGACCTATTGGGATGCCTGCCTCTGCCGCCCAAGACCCGCATCTCGGTATTGCGCGTCTTCACGCCAGGCCAGGTGGACCTGTTGCCCGCTTTCGAGCGGACCCTGGAGGTCACGCGCCAGCGTATCGAGCAGATGGGCATCCCCGCCCAGGCGGAGGTATTGCTCGGGCATCCCGCCGAAAAGATCATCGAGGTTTCCAAAGAGCGCAAGGCGGACCTGATCCTGATGGGCGCAAAAGGACTGCGCGCCACGCTGGGAATCCTGCTCGGCGGTGTGGCCCAGCAGGTGGCCGAGTATGCCGAGATCCCCGTGCTGGTGGTGCGCGCGCCCTGGCGGGGCTTGCGGCGCGTGCTGCTCGTTACCGATGGCTCGCCCACCAGCCAGGCGGCGGTGCGCTACCTGGCGCGTTTCCCGTTGCCCGCGTCCGTGGACCTGCACGTGATGCACGTCCTGGCGCCCGAGCAACAGGCCGTGTCGATGGAAATGTACGCGGCCAGCTGGCGCCCGATCTACGTGCCGATCTACACCGAGGAGGAGTTGGCCGCACAGGCGAAACGGGAACAGGCTCGGGGTCAGGCCCTGCTCAAGCGGACCTGCGAACTGCTTCAACGCCACGGGCTGACTCCCATCCCCGAGCTGCGCCGCGGCGACGCCGCCACTGAGATCCTCGACTACGTCAAGGAGAACCAGGTCGACCTGATCGTGGCGGGTTCCCACGGCTGGAGCGCCATCCGCAGTTGGTGGATGGGCAGCGTTTCGCGCAAGCTCGTGCATTATGCGGGCTGTTCGGTGTTGATCGTGAAGGCCCCGCACAAGGAGTAACCCCATGGAGATCGAAATCGGCAAGGTCAAACATTTCTACGGCCACCTTTGCGTGGCGGTTCTGGCGCTGGATGACAGCCTGAAGCTCGGTGACCGCATCCATATCCGCGGGCACTCGACCGATTTCATCCAGCGCATCGGCTCGATGGAGGTGGACCATCACACCGTGCTATGGGTCAAGCCGGGCGGCGAAGTGGCCGTCAAGGTGATCGAGCCCGTCCACGAGCACGACCTGGTCTACCGCATCGTGGAAGAAGCCCCCGTGCCGCAGGTGACGTGAGAAGCGTCCCGCTCAGGCAAGGGGGTGTTTGGATTCCCGTTATTTGTGTTCGGGGTCACTCGGTCAACAGGGACGAAAGATCGGCGCTGATGTTTTCAGGGAAGACCAGCTCGGCGGGCTGGAACTCGCTGGGCACCACGTAGACCCAATTGATGTGATCTGTGCCGCCTGCGAAGAGCCCCGAACTGCGGATGGAGGCATCATACAGGTTGCCCTGGGAATCCTTCAATTGAACCTTCCACTCGTAGACAACCTTGGCTTCGACGCCTCCCAGGACCTTGAGTGTGACCTGGATGAACCTGCTCCCCTGGTTGGCGATTTGATATTGTCCGCCAATGGCGTCCTTTTCCGCTTCTTCCTTTGTATCCACCACGTGGCTGGCGTAATATTGACCTTCATCGACAGCCGTGACGAGCATCCGTGCGCCACCTGCTTCCACAGGGACGCCCGCCTCGGCAGGTGGTGCGCTGGGAACAGGTGTGGAGGTTGGGGCGGCAGGTACCTGCGAGCAGGCTGTCAGTCCGAGGATGAGCAGGGCACAAAGCACCTTGTGCATGGTTTCCTCCTTTTATGGAACCAGTTGAACGATTGCGCCTGAGGCTGGGGCAGGCAAAGATTATTTCACCTGACCCGCTGGCTGGGATTTTTTTATTTACTGGAACGGATTTCATATCACATATTGCACCTGCTCAATGTGAACCTTGCATGGAACGATTCCTCCCCTGGTTGTGGACATTTTCAGTATAGGCTTTTCGAAAAAGATGGGAAAGTGACCTTTGTCATAAATGACAGGCGGTCCACATAGCGGGCCGCCTGTCGAAAAGAGAGCGGGCGTTTCGCCAGCCCTGACGATTATGGGATGGTATAGCCCGCCAACTCGATGGCGCTATCCAGGTTTGAGCCCGTGGACACCGTCTTGACCAGCCCCACGCCCTGGACGTACCAGTTCGTGGCCTGAAAGTTGACGGGCGTGCTGATGTCGTTGCCCTGCATGCTGACGGTGATGACCATGCTGGTCTGACACTCGACGCGCAGCGCGTCGAAGGTGCCTGCCGCCACCGTCACGGATTCGACCCCGACCGCCTTGCAGGTGTTGCTGAACTGGTTCTTCGCGGGGATCTGCGTGTCGCCGATGGTCTCGGTGCCTTCGAGGGTGACGGTTTGAGTCCAGGTATCGCCAGGCTGGACCGAGGCAGGCAGGGTCACGCCGCTCTGTTCGGTGGTCTGGAAGTCGACCGTCACGCCCTCGGTGTTGACGCTGGCCGAGCCGCCGCTGGTCGGGTCGAGCGCGATCAGGGCCCCGTTCTCGCACTTCCACTGGCCCTGACGGGTGACGCCCGTGCCGAAGACGTCCTGGTCGGTGAACCCGTCCGCCGCGGCGCTGAGGATGCTGCGCGTGAACGTGTCGGAGACCGAGCCCGTCATGGCGTAGTTCCAGGTTGCGCCTTGCACCACGGGCAGGTAGGGATTGTCGCATGCGCCTGCGGGCTGCTCGGGCGCGGACGTTGCCTGCGGGGTTTCCATTGCAGTCTGGGTCCAGCCCTGGCTGACGGTGGCGGGCACGGGCTCGAATGGGTCGGGGACAGGCGCGGGCCTGCCGATGGTACAGGCCAGCGCCGAGAGCAGCAGCACGCCCGCCGCGATTTGATAGGGAAGCTTCTTCATGTTAATGGTCACCTCTCATCCTTTGAAATGATAAAACGCGCCCGCTGAGTATAGCATCGGGCGCGCGGAGGAAAGGCAGGCTAGGAAGAAAGGGGGAGGGAAGGTCCCTGTGCCCGATTACTTTGAATCCGACTTTTTCTCTTCCTGCTTTTTTATCTCTGGCATGCGGTCTGGCCTACGGTAAATGATCGCCTGACTGAAACTCTTCCACTGTTTTTCTTCTGCTTCCCTGTTTATTGGCATTTCGAAACCCAATGTTTCGCGCATTTTGGGCGCGAACATATCGAAGGCAGACTTGACGTAATCCCCCCATTCTCTGGCGGCGCTGGTGGCCCGCAGGGGAGCGATCGTGCCAAGGACGATAAACAAAAACACGATCCACCCATTGAGGCTGCCCCCAAAGCTGTAGACAAGACCCACATATTCGATCTGGAGCAGAATGAATACGACTCCCAGGTTGACCCAAAAATCCACTTGCGATTTGGCTCCATCCATGAGTTCGATGTATTCCTTTGGGATCACGGCCAGCAGCCTGCCCCAGCCGTCGATGGCTTCCAGCCCATACATCTCGCGCGGATAGGTTTCGAAGGAGCGCAACACGTTGCCAAAGGGTGTGGGTAGTAAATATTCTTCCTTGTCTGGAAATTCTTCGGCTAATTGCCGCATGACCTGGTTGCGGCGCGTTCTGGAGGCTTTGGGAAAGTCCCTTTTGGCTTCGAGGCATTGTGTATACTCGTCGTCCAGTTTTTTCAGTTCGGCCCTGGCCTTTGCGTATCTGCGTTTTTCGAACCCGCCGAACAACTTGACAGGGTTATATTTGCCGTAGCCCTCCATGAGCCGATACAGATCACGGTTGACGGCCAGCAATACAATGCCGCCCACCCAGGAAAGCAACCCAAGGACGGTGGTGCCGACCAGCAGGTCGGCAGCTAGATAACCGATCAGGCTGGGAGCAAATTTGTATGGGTCCAGAATGGCGCCAGACAAAGTAATAAAGATCGCGGTGGGAAGGAAGAAGCCCACTGCAAAGTTACGATCGAATAGTTTGGGTAATTCACCGAACATATTGTCCTTTATTTGCCGCGCGGCGGCGGCGCGTCGGTAGTGTCGTCGCCTGAGAGGCCTGCTGCAAGCACGATTTTCCGAAACTCGACTGGGTTTCTGACTGCGAGATCGGCTAGCAGCTTGCGGTTGAGGGAAATATTAGCTTTCTTCAATGCAGCCATCAGGCTACTATAGGTGGTACCGTTCAAGCGGGCCGCAGCATTGATACGGGTAATCCACAGTTTGCGCAGGTCGCGTTTGCGGACGCGGCGGTCGCGGGTGGCATACCACTGACTCTTAAGTGCAGCTTCATTGGCGCGTTTGAACAAAGAATGCTTCGCGCCACGCTGCCCTTTGGTGATCTTCAAGACTTTCTTGTGTCGAAGATGCCCCTTGGGTCCGCCTTTGATCCTTGCCATGCTGGCTCTCCTATGCTTCTGCCTGGTTTGGCTTTATTTTCGGCCGCTAGGCGGCGGGGCATCAGTGGTGTCGTCGCCCGCCAGCGCGGAGGTCGGCGAGGCGCTGGGAGCGGAATCTTCAGCCAGGCCTGGGCTGCGCGGCCACAGCGAAAGCGCATTGGAAAGATCGGACCTGCACCGCTGCAATGTGTCGAAGTATTCTGCCGATGCATCGGGCCGCTTCGTGGACAGGTCTTTTGCGGTTAATAATTCGTTTCTGGCGTGCCTGAGGCCTTCAATGATCTGGGGAAATGGACTGGGGAGAAACTGGGTCGAGCGCAAGCCGTGCAGGATCGCAAGGACATCTTCCAACAGAACGGACAGGCTGGCTTCGTTTAGTTTGGTCAGGTCCCCCGTATTGAGGAAGGCTTCCAGGTCGATCAGGGTCTCGAAGTAGACGGGCAGCCTGGCCTCGGCATCCGCCTGTTGCAGGTCCACATGGTGTGCGGCGGCCCTTTGTTTCAAAATGCTGTGGGTGTCAAAAGGAAGTGCCACTCTCTGCTCCTTTTCTCTGCCTGGACCTCATGTGGATATGCCTGGCGGTTATTTTTCCTGCACGGGTGGCCGAAGCGTGCGCCACACTATATTTTATACACCCTTTTCATGCCCCAGCTGAAGAGAATATCCAGGAAACTGATGCCCCAGGCGCCCAGGGAGAAGGCGACCGAGTTTTCATCCCAGCCGTAGCCGTGATATTGATAGGGAGCCAGGCCTGCGATGGTGTAACTGATGAAGCCGCTCAGCACGGCAATGGGATAGACCCACTTGCGTTTGGATTGCGGTTCCAGCGTGAATAACCCGAATCCGAAGAGCATGTTCAGGGCCAGGGACCTCAGCAGCGCCAGGAAGCCTTGCTTGACCTTGCGCTCGCCTGGCTTGTTGACGGGGATGAGCACCCTGCCATTCGATGGGGCGGGCTTGCCTTGCGGTTTCGCAGGCTGGCGAACGGTCTCAGCCTGTTTGACGCGGGCGGCTTTGACGGTGTAATACCCGTTGATGAAGGCGGATGCGATGGATGCGATAAAACCCAGCAAGGCGATCAGGACGGCTTCCGACACGGTGGTTTCCTTGAAATGGGATTTAAACCTTAGCGATTACAACTCATTTTGAGCCTGCCCATTCCCCAATTGAGCCGCTTTTTGAAAATCTTTGCGGGCGTTCCATTTATTTTTCAAACTGAATTGGGATTGCGCCTTGTAACACATTCCGCGCCAATAGTAACTGGAACCGTCATCCGATTGCGCGAAAATGGCATTGCTGAAATTGGCAATAGCCTGCTCGTATTGATTCAACTCATAGTAGCATCTTCCCATCCACCAATAGACCAGGTTCGTGTCCATGGAAGCCAGCGAATGAGAGAAGTCATCGATGGCTTCTCTGAACTTTTCCTCCGCTTTTTGCCACTTTAGGTATCTGTTTTCGACCCGCCCATGTTCAAAGTTGATCTTTCCCCTCAGGAACAAATACTCACCCCTGGGGGAAATTTCGATGGCCTTGTCGATATCTCTCTCGAAGTCGCCTTTCCACTCCTCGTATAAGCAATGGGCTCGTCCGTAGTAACAGTCATCCCTTTGGGGGTCCAGTTCGATCCCTTTGCTGAAGTCGGCGATGGCCAGGTTGTAAATCTTTGCCATTCGATAGGTGTTCCCGCGAAGCGCATAGAACCTGGCATTTTTGGGCTCCAGTTCGATGGCTTTGGTTTCGTCCTCGGCGCATTCGCTCCAGGCCCCCATGTCGAAATAACTTTGCCCGCGCGCAACGTAGTAGGCGGCGTTCCTGGGATCGAGTTGGATGGCCCGACTAAAATCATCGATGGCCTGGCCGTGATTTCCCATGATGCTCAAACGTTTGCCGCGTGCGTAATATTCTTCAGCAGTCCCCAACTCAGGCAGGGGCTCTGTCTGGCCCACGGGCACGGCTTTGACCCGTTTCTCGATCTCGAGCCTGTTCTTTTCGGTCTCGGTCTTGACCTGCTCTGCCTCGGCTTTGAGTTTTTCAATTTCCGCCTCGTATTTTCTACGGGACAGAAAATGATTGAGCAAGGCACCGATGACGATGCCCAGAATGGATGTGACAAGAGGAAGAAGCGCTTCAGTGGTCATGGGATTTTGCCTGCAATGGGTCGGCTTGTTTACATGTCAATTCTTATTGTTTCAAGCGATGTTTCCGTTCCACTTGATGATGTTTTGCGGGCCAGGAGGTTTCCATTTGCTGACGAAATCCTGCGGGGTAAGTGGCATGTGGATGATTCCCTTTGCTCGATTGTATCAGGAATTGATGGGTAGGGGCGACCCGTCGGGCCGCCCCTGCAATCGTCAGACGGTACGTTAAGACCTCGGAGGTCTACGGCAAGACCCCCTGTCCTGGTCTCGCCGCGGCAGACCTCCGAGGTCTGGAATCCTTACGCGATGGGGTCCTCGGGGTGCTCTTCGTTCCAGAGCGTCACCAGGTCGTTACTGCTCTTGCCGATATTTTCGGCATGAATCAGCTTGCCCGTGAACGCGCCGTTGGAATTCAACGCCGAAAGGATGCGCTTGTCCACGCGCACGCTCACGTCGATCTGGCCTTCCAGGTTGATGCTGGGGGTGAAGATGGCCACGCCCGTGTGCACGGGGCGGCCCTCCTTGAGCAGACCGATCAGGGTCTCCACTTCGCTTTCCTGTACGTTCTTCACCACGCCCGCCGAGAGCGTGGTGCGCTGGGTGATGAGCGACATGAAGCGCTCGACGTCGGCGGCTTCGATCAGGTCGATGCGCGGGCCATAGGCGGCCACTGCCTGGATCTTCTTTGCCATTTGGGTTTCTCCTTATGAAACGGCTCCCCAAACCGAGGCATACCCTCTGGGAGATGGGGTGGATGGCGATTTTCCCGCCTGGGATTCCAAAAAGCGAACCTGGCTTTTCCAAAAGCTAACCTGCCGATTCCAAAAGCTAACCTGCCAATTCGAAAAGCTAACCTGACTTTTTGAAAAGCGAACCTGGAAATCCCGATGGGCGGCTCTGGATGGTACGGTCAATTGTTGGGATGGAGGGAATGGATTGGGTCTCTAGGCGTTTCCTCCTTCTTTGCCATGAGTGACGCGGCTGATTCCGCTTGTAGAAAGTGTAGCAAAAACCTCCCCCGTGCGCGCGGACAGAAATGAAAGGCGGGCTAACAAACCTGACAGGTTGAAGGGGCTAGTCCGTTACGATGCGTTTGGGGTGGACGACGATACGGAATCCCTGAAGTTTATAATAGTAGGTATCCAGATAGGTATCTGCCATATTATTTTGCTTGAGCAAAGTGGAAAATTCATGCGCGGACAGCGTGGAGGATACCCGCCGAAACGTGCTTCGGACCTCCCTGGCGTTTTGGCTGAAACTGCCGCCGCGCACCACCAGCCCTTTTCCAAAGGCGACGGGGTCAGCTTTTCTGTAATAGCCGTCTTCATCATACCCATAGACATAATAGTCTGGAGGCGTGAGCATCAGGTCGTTCTCCTTGCCGCTGTCCAGATATTCGCGGCCGTCGGTCATGCTATACGGATACAGCCTGTAGGCGCTGCGGGTCCACTCCCACACATTGCCCGCCATATCGGCCGCACCGTAGGGGCTGTCGCCGCGCGGGGAATATGCGCCCACGGGCGTGGTGTGCTTCAGGCCGCCTTCCTGCGAGTTGCACCTGCTTTTATCGAATTCATTGCCCCAGGGCCATTCGCGGCCGTCGGTGCCGCGCGCGGCCTTCTCCCATTCCGCCTCGGTGGGCAGGTTGAAGGACATGCCCTGGGGCAGGTCTTTCCCGAAGGTGGCATTGATCCATTTCAGGTAGTTCTGAACGTCGTTCCACCGAATGTTCGTCACGGGTTCGTCCAGTTTGCTCTTCCAGTCCTTGTCCCAGTTGAAATAATAATGCGTCCATTCGACATATTCCGCGAACTGTCGGTTGGTGATGGGAAAGCGGCCGATCCAGTACTCATAGGGAATTTCAAGGGGATGCCGCGGAGTCTCGCGTTCCTCGGCCTGATCGTCCGTCAATTTGCTGCCCATGATGAACTTCCCCGCGGGCACTTTCACAAACTCGATATCGGCCCAGGTTTGGACCGTTACTCCATTGGGATTCGCTGCGGAAAATATTACCTGGGGCGTCTTTTGTGAAGCAGTCTGCGGGGCGGGCGATTTGCGCGCGCTGGGCAGCGCGGCATCGGGCAGGGGCGCGCGTGAGATCGTCAGGCCCAGGGTTTCAGCCCTGCGTGAAAGACTTCGGATCAACTTTTCGCCCCCGCGCTCGCTGAAAGCCTCCACCCAATGCCAGCGCGCGATCCGTTCTGGCACCTCGCAGTTTTCCAACAGGACGGGAATAATGAAGATGGTCCCCTCTGGCTTTTCATCCGCAATGTCCAGGGCGTACTTGATCTCCTTCTGGACAAAGCCTTCCTTGGTAATGGAATTATTCGACAGGCAAACCAGGATGGCGTCCGATTCCTTGAGCGCCTTCGGTATTTCGATCTGCCAATCCTGACCCGCCAATAACTTCTCCTCGTCCAACCAGGCATCGATCCCATTCTTGCGCAGGAAGCGATAAAGTTTGCGAATGACGGACTTGTCTTTGGACGTGTGGCACAGAAAAACTCGCATGGGGCGGTCAGTGTCTTCGGGCATGCTGTTTCCCTTGGGACGGAGGTTTGATGAATTATATTCCCGATTTCCTTTTGCGCGGCGTTGTGCGCGGTGGATTTCCGATGGGGGACCGCCATTTTTAAAAGCGAACCTGAGAATCATGCCCTCCCTATTGTAGAAAGGTCGGTTTTGTTATATATTCGTACTAAAATTCACGCACGCGGGACCGCCTCTCATGCCAGAACCGTCCGCTCCATCCGATGAACGACGAGCCTATTTGATCGATATCTCCCTGTTCATCTTCGACGTTCTCGATCCCAGAAAGATCGAGGAGCACCTCAAATTAGGCAATCGGACGCTCGAGGTCCCAGGCGCGCTGGTCACGATGATCTGGTCCGCCCGTATGGGGAATCCGCTGTTATATAATTTCATCTATGCTCACATTTTGGGGATGAAAAAGAAGGGCTTCTTCGAAAAAAGCCAGAGCGTACTGATCCATAAGTGGGCCCAGGCGGATGAAGAGGCTTTGAAGACCCTGTGTTCTTCCGTGCACGACCGACTCCTCAGCTACTATACCCCCATGATCGACGGCGCCTATCGGGGGACAAGCCTGGAACTGCCCATCCTCCGCCGTTACGAACCTGCCAGCGGCCTCGGCTCCGAAAAGGAGCTGTATATCCTGCGCGGTTCCTACGAAGCCGAATTGGGCATCGAACCCCATCCCCTGTATGACCTGTATTTCCTCCAGGTACGGCACGCCCAGGAGACTGGGATCGCAGCCTCCCCCATCCTGCAGCGCGCCTTTGTGTTCATCGGGCAGCAGACGGTTGCCACGCTTTCCAGGTGGATCGGGCAAACGGACCCGCAGTATGTGAATCAGCCCGCCAGGGAGCGTTACCTCAGGCACATGGCCTGGTTCTGTCAGGAGTTCCTGATCGACGAGGTGCGGGACCAGGCCATCGAGGGGGTGCTGGGGATCGGCGTTTCCTACGCATTGGTCGGCGTGCCTGGCATCAATATCCTGACGGGGGTATCGGTGGCGGCCTATGTCGCCAAGGTGGCGGTCCAGGCCACCATGACCTCGAAGTACCTGACCGAAACGGATAAGTATATGTGGATCGGGGTCTTTGCCGCGCTGTTCCTGACCTGTTTTTGTGCGATCACCCTCTGGCCGACGGTCAGGCAGTCATCCATCTGGAATTCCGCACGGTCCCCGCAGGCCACGCCTACTTTGGATCCCCTGCTGGCGCAACTGTCAACGACCCCGTCCCAGCCGACGGTCCCTCCGACCCCCGCCCTGGTCTTTACGGCCACGCCCGCTCCCGTGTCGATCGCCACGGACCCTCCCTCCTCTTCCTATGTCGAAATGGGATATTGCATGGTGGTGATCCAGCCTGGGGATACGCTGCCAGGGATCGCGGCGCGCTTTCAGATGTCCGAGGGTGACCTGCGGGCTGGGGATAAACTGCTCTCCTGGGGGGCGTTCACGGTCGGGCAGATGATCCACGTCAACGCACCCTGCTGCCGACCGAATGGCGGATACGGCATTTCCTATACCGTATCCAGCGGAGACACCCTGTTTGGCATCGCCCGCAGCCACGGAGTCTCATTGAACAATTTGACTGCGGCCAATTCCCTGTACGACCCTGCGTATATTCAGGCGGGTCAGATGCTTTGCATCCCTTGAACATCGCGGTTGCAGCCTTCAGGTGGACCACTTCCAATGGGGGACTGCCACCTGCCTGACTGCCTTCTATAATTCGTGCATTCTCTGGGCGACCCGTCGGGTCGCCCTGCCATTGGCCTTTTTTTGGAAGGAGTTTGCATGACCCGCCCGAATTACCTGCGCCCCCTTGCCCTGGCCCTTCTGCTGGCCGCCGTTTCGATGGCGTGCAGCCTGTTCTCGATTCCGTCCCTGCCCGATTTCCCCACGCCCGTGCCGCCGCCCGCCGACCTGGGCACACCCACGGGGCCCTCGCCCCTGTCTGGCGATTGGGGCGCGCCCACCGACTTCGGTAAGATCACCTTCCGCATCGGCCCAGACGGGTCCACGCTCGATCTGCTGTATGTCGAGATGAACAACTGGACCTGCGGCGGCGTGACCCTCACCACGGGCATCCAGACCTATACCGATCCGCCCACCCGCGTGACGGACGGAGCTTTCTCCACGTATGTCAACCTCTCGTCCAGCGCGAGCGAGCATTACAACGAGATCGAGGTCTCGGGCCAGTATGACGAGGCTGCGGACAAGTTCACGGGCGAGTGGGTGCAGGACTCCATCAGCGCCACCTGCACGGGCACCTGGGAGACGCCCGCGCGGCCGTAGGGTTGTAAATCAGGTGGCCCCCACCTGTAACAGTGATATAATCCCGCGCATGCAACCGAACGTCCATTCCCTGAATTCCGCCATCACAGCCGCCGCTGCTGCCCCTCGCCCTGCGCGCCTGTGATGGTCCAGACGGAGTGATTTCCAGTCCCGAACCAGACAGGCTCGGGACTTTTTGTTGGATGGGGCAGGGCGACCCATCCGCGTCAAACCAGGCGGCTTCCACCCGTGGGCAGGTCGCCCCTACTTGGTATAATTCGTCCGTCATCATCAAACCCTCGGAGCGTTTTTCATGAGCAAAAAACTGACAGGCAACCAGATCCGCCAGGACTTCATCGACTTCTTCGTCGAACATGGACACACGGCCGTGCCGTCCATGTCGCTCGTCCCAGGCGGGGATGCCACGCTGCTCTTCACCAACTCGGGCATGGTGCAGTTCAAGGATGTGTTCATCGGCACCGACAAGAAGCCCTACACCCGCGCCGTCGACTCGCAGAAGTGCATGCGCGTGGCGGGCAAGCACAACGACCTCGAGGATGTGGGCCGCGACGACACGCATCACACCTTCTTCGAGATGCTCGGCAACTGGTCCTTCGGCGATTATTACAAGGAAGAGGCCATCGCCTGGTCCTGGCAATTGCTCACCGAGGTATGGGGGCTGCCCAAGGACAAGCTCTACGCCACCTGCTTCCGCGACGACAAAGGCAACGTTCCGCAGGACGACGAGGCCGCGAACATCTGGCGCAAGCAGCCAGGCTTCGACCCCGAGCACGTGCTGTTCTTTGGCCGCAAGGAGAACTTCTGGCAGATGGCCGAGACGGGACCCTGCGGTCCATGCTCAGAGATCCACATCGACCTGGGCGAGGAGCGCGACAACCTGCGCGGCACCGACCACGTCTGCGGCGTCAACGGCGAATGCACGCGCTATCTCGAGTTGTGGAACAACGTTTTCATTCAATACAACCTGTTCGATGACGGACGCCTCGAATCCCTGCCGCAAAAGCACGTGGACACGGGCATGGGCTTCGAGCGCATCGTCTCGGTGCTGCAGGGCGTCGACTCGAACTATAAGACCGACCTGTTCACAGGCTCGCTGGATGTGCTGCGCAGCCTGACGGGTCACAGCGAAAAAGAAATGCTCGATAACTTCACGCCCTACCGCGTGGTCTGCGATCACGTCCGCTCGGCGGCCTTCCTGATCGCCGACGGTGTCGTGCCTGGCAACGCGGGTCGCAACTACGTCACCCGTATGATCATCCGCCGCGCGGCGCGCTTCGGCACAAAGATCGGCCTGACCGAACCCTTCCTCGCCAGGGTGGCGCAGGCCGTCATCAGCCAGTACGGCGGTTTCTATCCCGAACTGGAAAAGAACAAGGACACCATCTTCGACAACCTGACCCGCGAGGAAAAACGCTTCGCGCGGACCGTCGAGGCGGGCACCGCTCATTTGGAGAATCTCCTCTCGGAACTTCGCTCTGAGCGGAGCCGCGAAGCGGCGCAGTCGAAGAGTGCCGTGCTCGACGGCCGCAAAGCCTTCGACTTGTACGCCACCTACGGTCTGCCCTTCGAGATCAGCCGCGACATCGCCCGTGAGCAGGGCCTGGACATCGATGAAAATGGTTTCAACGAAGCCAAGGAAGCGCATAGCAAGGCCTCGGGCGGCGGCAAGGCCATGGGCAAGCTCGGCGGCGAGGATGCTGAATTCTTTGCAAACCTGCTAAAGGACCTTCAAAAGAATAAGAAACTCGGCGACCACGGCGTGGAATATGATCCATACACCAGCCCGCGCGTGGAAGGCGAGGTGCTGGCCCTGGTCGTGGACGGCGTCTCGGTCCAGTCGGCCGCGCTCGACGACCAGGTGGAAGTCATCCTGCCCAAGACAGGTTTCTACATTGAGTCGGGCGGCCAGGTGGACGATATGGGATATATCCGCTCGGCGGGTTGGGAGATCGAAGTCACGGGCATGCGCCGTGCCTCGGCAGGCGTCATCGTCCACATCGGGACGGTCATCGCGGGTCAGCCCAGGGTTGGCGACCAGGCCGTGGCCGAAGTGGACCTGGTCCGCCGCCGCGATATCATGCGCAACCATACCGCCACGCATCTGCTCCATGCGGCCCTGCATCAGGTGCTGGGTCATCATGCCAGGCAGGCGGGCTCGCTGGTCGCGCCCACGCACCTGCGCTTCGACTTCACCCATCCCGAAGCCATGACCCCCGAGCAGATCGAGCGCGTCGAACGCATTGTCAACGAGGCAGTGGCTGCCGACATGGAAGTCACGCCGAAACTGCGCGCCCGTGAGGACGCGATTGCCGAAGGCGCGATGGCTTTGTTCGGCGAAAAATACGGCGAGACGGTCCGCACGATCACCATTTTGGAATCCAACGGTACGGACGCCGACGAGTCGGTCGTGCATCCCACCGCGGCGGTCGAGCATCAGCACAAGTATTCCTACGAATTGTGCGGCGGTACGCACATCGACCGCACCTCCGACGTGGGCGCGTTCCTGATCGTCAGCGAGGGATCGGCGGCGGCAGGCATCCGCCGCATCGAAGCGGTGACAGGCCGAGGCGCGTACGACCTGGTGGCGAAGCGTTTCAAGACGCTGAAACAGGCCGCAGGCGCGTTGAAGTCCAGCGTGGAGGAAGTCCCTGCGAAGGTCGACGCCCTGCAAGAGGAAATCTCCAGCCTGAAGAAGGAACTGGCCACCCTGCGCGCGCAGACGGCGCTCTCGGCCTTTGCCTCGCAGCTTTCGAACGTCCAGACCGTCAAGGATGTGCGCGTGCTGGCGGCCGAGATCCCCGACGCCAATGCGGACACCCTGCGCAGCCTGGCCGACAAGTTCCGCGAGAAGTACCCGCAGAACGGTGCGGCCGTTCTGGCGGCAGGGACCACCGTCATTGCTGTCGTCACCGAGGACCTGGTCAAGCGCGGGCTCAAGGCGGGCGACCTGATCGTGGGCATCGGCGGCAAGGGCGGCGGTCGTCCCAACCTGGCGCAAGGCAGCCTGGCGGGAAATGCCCAGGAAGCGCTCGGCAAGCTCGGCAAGGCGCTGGAAGAAAAATTGAAATAAGGCACAGGAACCAGGGACAGGGCAGAGTATACTCTGCCCTGTTTTATTTCCCATGAAGACTCGCACCATGTTGAACGAATCTGAACAACAGCGCTGGACGATCATTGTCATCACCCTGCCAGTCGGGGCAGTGTTGGCCTTCATTTACGCGTTTCAAATTCTGACTGTGGGTGAGACGTTGGGAGGCTGGGCCTCGTTGGTTTTCGGTCTGGTGGTCTTTGGATTATGGGGCGCAGCGATCTTCCGAAGAGATTGGACACCGCATGTGGAGTGGGCTTTCTTTCTGGTGATGATCCTATATCTCTGCCTGATGACCATCGAAAACGTCAACCTGTTTGCGAGCGAGCATGGCAAAGGGGAGGTGTATTTCAGCGATGCCTTGAATGCCATCATCTTGTGGCTGGCCATCACCCTGATCGCCTCCTATCTGGCCCTGCCTGATCGTGAGACCAGCCTGCTTTTGATCGCGATCCTGTCGGGCATGACGATGGCTTTCCTGTATCACATGCTGTTCAAAGGCGGTTTCCGTTTCTCGGTCATCCTGATTTGGGTACAGTCCTTTTTCGCGCTGTTCGTGCTGGTTTTGTTAATCACGCAGATGGGCAGGCTGCACAAGAAATATATCAGCACCGATGACCTGACGCAGACCTGCAACCGCCGCGAAATCTACCGCGTGTTGCAGCGAGAG
The DNA here is from genome assembly GCA_016191845.1 of Chloroflexota bacterium. Taxonomy (GTDB): domain Bacteria; phylum Chloroflexota; class Anaerolineae; order Anaerolineales; family Villigracilaceae; genus JACPVF01. Next base: position 441,473 of record JACPVF010000013.1, on the reverse strand, counting down.
TTGAGCTTCTCGGTGCGCATGGGCAAGCCGTTCTCGATCATCCTGTTCGATGTGGATCTTTTCAAGCAGATCAACGATACCCATGGACACATGGCGGGTGACCGTGTCCTGCGGGAAACCGCCGAACTGGTAAATCGTTCCATCCGCACGACGGATTGCCTGGGGCGTTGGGGCGGCGAGGAATTCCTGCTGGTACTGCCTCAAACTGATCTGACTGCAGCGGCCTTGCTGGCCGAACGCCTGTGCGAGCTGCTTTCTGAACGGTCCTTCGAGGGTGTGGACCGTGTCACCGCCAGTTTTGGTGTGACCTCCTTCCGCGCAGAACAGGAATTGGAAGACCTGCTGCATGCGGCCGACCGCGCCATGTATCGCGCCAAGCAGAACGGCCGCAACCAGGTGGTGACCGAGCCTGGGGGATGACGATTCGTTCCAGTAAACTTCCTCGCCGTTTTTGGCGAGGAAGTTTTTATTTCGGGAACAATCGCCTGGCTGTTTACGTCTCGTGGGAAATCATCCGCGCATCGGGGGAATCGGGCGTACCACCAGGCGAAAGGAGGGCCTATGAACTGACATAAGTCATCGTGAACCGCGGAACGCCGACCGCCGTTCGCCCTCTTTCCATCTCAAAAAATATTTTCACGAGGAGAAGCAAGATGATCACCAAACGACTTGCCCTGCTGGGCATGCTGTTCCTGCTTTTGTTTGTTTCCGCCTGTGGAAGCGCCGCTACACAGGCTCCCGCCACCGAGCCGCCTGCTGCCCGAGACAGTTACTACCCTGCCGCCACGGAAGCGCCCGCTGCTACGGAGGCACCCGCCCAATCTTTCTCGTTACCGACTTCCACCAGCCCTTCGAATCCCCAACCCAATACCAAGAATCCCTCTGGCAATCAGCCATACGACATGTTCTTCGAGGACTATGGCGTCAACCCGTCCATTGATACCGAGGATGACAACCTGTCCACCTTTGCCCTGGACGTGGACACAGGCTCATACACCATCATGCGTAATTACCTGAGCGACGGCAACCTGCCGCCCGCCGACTCGGTCCGCGTGGAGGAGTACGTTAACTTCTTCGAGCAGGGGTATGACAACCCGCCTGCGCACCAGGCCTTCGGCATCTCGGTGGACGGCGGTCCCTCGCCCTTTACCGAGACCGAACGCTATGACATGATCCGTGTCGGCATCCAGGGATATCAAGTCCCAGACGAGGAACGCAAGGATGCCGCCCTGACCTTCGTGATCGATATCTCTGGCTCGATGGACATGGACAACCGCCTGGGCCTGGTCAAGCGCTCGCTGGAAGTGCTGGTCGAGCAGTTGCACCGCGATGACACCGTCAGCATCGTGGTCTATGGCAGCGACGCGCGCGTGGTACTTGGGCCGACGCGCGGCTCTGCCAAGGGCCGCATCCTCGATGCGATCTACGGGCTGCGTACCGAAGGCGCCACCAACGCGGAGGCGGGTCTGCGGTTGGGATATCAGATGGCAATGGAAGGTTTCATGCCAGGCGGAATCAACCGCGTCATCCTGTGTTCCGACGGTGTGGCCAATGTCGGCCAGACCGAAGCGGATGCGATCCTCTCGGAGGTGCGCGGCTACGTGGAGGAAGGTGTCACCCTGGCCACCTTTGGCTTCGGCATGGACAATTACAACGACACGCTGATGGAGCAACTGGCCGACAATGGCGACGGTTTCTATGCCTACATTGATGACATGGACGAGGCCCGCCGCCTGTTCGTGGATGAGTTGACGGGTACGCTGCAAACCATCGCCATGAACGCCAAGGTGCAGGTCGAGTTCAATCCCGAGGTCGTGAAGCGGTATCGCCTGGTCGGTTTCGAGAACCGTGCTGTGGCCGACGATCAGTTCCGTGATAACAAGGTGGATGCAGGCGAGATCGGCGCGGGGCACACCGTCACCGCGCTGTATGAGGTCAAGCTCTACCCCGAAGCCCGTGGACGGATTGCCACCGTCTATCTGCGCTGGGAAGATCCTGATACGCGCGCCGTGACCGAGATCTCGCAGGACTTCGACACAGGCCAGATGGCCTATGATTTCCGCGAAGCGAATCCGTACTTCCAGCGCGCGGTGGTCGTGGCGGAATTCGCCGAGATCCTCAAGGAGAGCTACTGGGCCCAGGATAGTTCCCTCGAGCGCGTGTTGCGCGAGGCCGAACGCATCAGCGAACTGCTGCCGCGGGAAGAGGCCATGCGCGAATTTGTGGACCTGGTCCGCCAGGCACGTAGGCTGCAATAACGTCACACTATACATGGTTGAAACAAAACACACCTCCAGAAAGCCTGGAGGTGTGTTTATGCGAGCATGGAATTACGGGGCTGTGTTTACCGTGGATGGGGACAGGGTGGTTCCCGTTCCATCGTCTCCCGTCACGACTGGGGCGGCGGCAGTCAGGGTGGTGGGCTCAAAAATAAAACTGGTGCGCCCGATTGCGAAGCTGGCGTTGGCAACAGACCAGTTAACCTGGATGAAGACATTGGCCCCGTCATTCTTCGTCAACACAATCGGCGTTGACAGGGTGTACAGCCTGCACTCGTTGCCCGTGCGTGACGTGGAGTCCGAAAATCTCAGGTTCCTTCCAAGCGAACCGCTGGTGTGCGAGTACGTATTGATCTCGATGTAGTTTAACGATGTGCTGGCAAAGGTGTCATAACAAAATTCGACCGCCTTCAATTTAAGGCTCTTGCCGTACAGCACAGTGGTCAGATCAGGGTTGACCGAGAGAAAACTCGACCCCGCGCTCGATCGGGTGACCTGGGTCTGGCTTGAAAAATACGCGTAGCTGAGAGGGTCAGTTGAATTGAAAGGGTGCCAATTTGCAAAGCCTGCGCTCACCACAATGTCGCCCGTGGAGGGAGGGACCTCGGCCTGCCTGGCCAGGAAGACGGCCATTTCAGCGCGGGTGACATTGTTGTTGGGGCTGTAATTCCCGCCACCTGTGCCTGTGGTGATACCGTTGTCCTTCATCCAACAAATGAAGGTTTCGGCCCAGTGGCCGTTGGTGTCACCGAAACAACCCGTCGATGCCGAGGCCCTTCCAATGCTGAAGGCCGCCGCAGTTAGCGCTATGACTATCACTGATAATAGGACTGTAAATCTGCGTCTCATACCATATTCCTTTTCTTAGATAAATTATCCCGCAGGAACGGGACTTGTTTCATTGTACAGACTGCCCCAGCAGATGAAATCCCACATTTGGGGGGAGTTCCCGTTGCCACGCCATCCATGAGCATATCCTGTCATCGGCTATAATTCGGGCGGATGAAAACCCAGATCTTCACGCTCGAAGCCCATGACGACCTGATCTCCGTCCGCGACCGACTCTCGTGGGCCAAGACGCCGCGCATTTTGCTGGTCTGGCCGAAGGGAGAAAAGATCTCGCTGCGCCTGCTGGACTTGAAGGTGTTGCAGCGCCACGCCGATTCGCTCGGCGCACAGTTGGGACTGGTCACGCGGCGGTCGTCCGTGCGGCGTGAGGCCGAGTCGCTGGGCATCCCCGTCTTCGAGTCGACGAGTGCGGCTCAACGCGAGACCTGGCCCACGCTCCCGCCGCGCAAGCAGCGGCTTCCCCGTCCACCGCGGCGCGATCTGCGCGAACTCCGCTCACAATCGATCCCCGTCGAAGCAGGCTGGCGCTCGAAGTTGGCGGTGCGCGTGACCGCCTTCGGGCTGGGAGTCCTGGCTGTTTTGGTGGTGGCAGCCCTCTTTGTCCCGCGCGCTGAAGTGGTCTTGCATCCTGAAACGCAGGTTCAGCGGCTGGATTTCCCCGTCGTCGCCAGCCCGTCCATCCAGGGTGTCTTCGTGACGGGCAGCGTGCCGTCACGCGCCGAACGCGTGGTGGTGGAAGGCAGCCAGTCGATGAACGTGACCAGCCGCATCCCCGTGCCGCAGACCAGTGCGCGCGGCGTGGCGCGTTTCCGCAACCTGACCCAGACCGAGGTGGAGATCCCCGCGGGGACGGTGGTCCACACGCTGACCGACCCGCCTGTGCGTTTTGCCACCCTGAACACCACGCGCCTGACGGCAGGCTTCGACCAGATCGTGGAGGTGCCCATCGAGGCGCTCGATGCGGGCGAAGCGGGCAACGTGGGTGTGGATGCGATCCAGTCCGTCGAGGGATCGCTGGGGCTGATGGCTTCGGTCACCAACCCCGAGCCGACGGGTGGCGGCAGTGACACGACCGCCATTGGCCCGACCCAGGATGACCGCTTCCTGTTGCGCGAAACCCTCCAGACGAATTTGGCCAAGCAGGCCGAGGATCAACTGCGTGCGCGCCTCTCTGCCGACGATGTGATGTTGACCGACACCCTGACCGTCTCCCAAACCCTGGAGGAGACCTACAATCCGCCCGCCGACACCCAGGGAACGAGCCTGGCCCTGACCCTGCGCCTGGAGTTCACCGTGCAGGTAGTTTCGACCCGTGATCTGACGCGCCTGGCCGAGGTCAGCCTCGACGCGGCCACCCCGCAGGGATTCTCCCCCGCGGCGGATACGCTCACGTTTCAATCGGTGACCAAGCCTACCACTGACGCACAGGGCGTGACTCGCTGGCAGATGCAGGCCGAACGCCGTCTGTTCCGCAGCGTGGACATGGCTCAGGTGCTGCGCCTGGCGTTGGGGCGTTCACCCGAAGACGCGCGCGCCGCGATTGCCAAAGTGCAGCAATTCGCCAACCCGCCCGAGGTGCGGCTCACGCCAATCTGGTGGCCGTGGCTGCCGCTGATCCCTCTGCGGGTGCAGGTAGTTATTCAATAATCAAGTGGGGTGAACCTATAAAGTTCACCCCACTTCTGGAGTGATATGAGAATTTTGGCAGTTGATCACGGCGAGAAACGCATCGGGCTTGCGCTTAGCGACCCGAATGCCATCCTCGCCAGCCCGCTCAAGGTGATCGAGCATGTCTCGCGCCTGGTGGATGCGGCGCAGGTGGCCGACCTGGCCGTGCAGAACGAAGTCGGCTTGATCGTGATCGGACAATCCTTCGATGAAGAAGGCCGCCCCAACCTGGCGGGGCGTCGCGCGGCGCGCTTTGCCGAAGCCCTGCAGACCCAGACCCAGATCCCCGTCCGCTTGTGGGACGAATCCTTCAGCACGCAGGACGCGCGCGCGACGCGCATCGCGATGGGCGTGGGCCGCAAGCAGCGCGGCGGCCACCTCGATGAACTGGCCGCGGTCATGATCCTGCGCTCCTACCTCGAAGCCCAACATTCACAGCCATGAGAAACAATCCCATCTTCAGCCGTGTTCATATTCCGCTGGCCACGTCCATCCTGATCCTGTTGTGTGTGATGATGGCGGCCTTCATCTTCATCCCGTTGCGCACCACCAATACCTATGGTCCGCCTGCACCCAGCCTGGGCCTGTGGGGCATCATCGACTATTCCGCCCGCCTGCTTTGGCATGACGGCAACCTGACCAATCCGCTGGATGTGAACGGCATCGAACGGGTCTTCGTCATCGAACAGGGCGAAACGGTTTCCTCGGTGGCCGAGCGGCTGCAGTCCGAAGGGCTGGTGAGCAGCGGAAGCGCCTTCCGCGATTACCTGATCTACAAGGGCCTGGACGTTTCCATGCAGGCGGGCAATTACATGCTCAGCCCGTCCATGTCCGTGATCGATATTGCCAACCAGTTACAGGACGCTACACCCGCCCAGGTGACCTTCGTGGTGTTGCCAGGCTGGCGTATGGAGGAGGTGGCCGCTTCTCTCCCGACCTCGGGCCTGGATATCACGCCCGAGGAGTTCCTGGCGGCTGCAGCTTCCTACCCCATCGGGTATGAGTTCTTCAAGCCTGGTTCCACCTCGGAGGGATTCCTCTATCCTGACACCTACATCCTCTCACGGGATACCACGGCCGAACAGTTGCTCGAAACCCTGGTGCGGAATTTCGGTCTGCACCTGACGGGTGACCTGCGCGAGGGTTTTGCCCGTCAGGGCCTGGACGTGTACCAGGGCGTTATTCTGGCGTCGATTGTCCAGCGCGAAGCGGTCATCGCTGACGAGCAGCCCACCATTGCCTCGGTCTTCCTGAATCGCCTGAACGCGGGCATGAAGTTGGATAGCGACCCGACCGTGCAATATGCCATTGGCTTCAACGTGGCCCAACAGACCTGGTGGACAAATCCGCTTAGCGTCCAGGACTTGCAATTCATCTCACCCTATAATACCTACCTGAACGTGGGTCTGCCGCCTGGCCCGATTGCCAGCCCTGACATCTCCGCTCTACGGGCGGTGGCCTACCCTGCGAAAACAACCTACTTCTACTTCCAGGCGCAATGCGACGGCTCGGGCCTGCACAATTTCGCCGAGACCTTCGAAGAGCACTTGGCGAATAGCTGTCCATAGTTTATTGGCAGAAAACTACCAGCCGCAGGAGCGTTTCTGCGGCTGGTTTTATTTTCGGGGGTTTATCTTTTATAGGGCAGGTTTAGATATGCGTCCCAATACGATAAACCAAGTTTGTTACACCCGTCACTGCGCTGCAGGCCTGTATATACCCAAACGGTTGCCAGTTCGCGAACATCTGCAGGCATATCTGCGATCAGTTTGTCATAATCGATACCTGTAAATGCGACAACGAACTCAAATTGATTTTCACCCGCCTGTTGGAGAAGGAAGTCCACCCAGCGCGCCTGATAGTCTTCGCTGAACTTGTAGTCTTTTCCATAAGCAGAGAAACTATAGGAGGGCGCGCCTGACTCTGTGACACCAATCGGCTTTCCGAAAGCGAGTGCAGGGGCAAAGAAATCTTCGGGAATGGGATCCGCTTTGCCGCTGGGATACATCCAGCCATAGGGGTAGGAGCTCAGCCCGATCATATCGAGATAGGGCAGCAAGGTTTCGATTTCTTCTTTTTGTTTTGCTCTGTTCCCACCATCCAACCCGCTCATGTGGCTGATGGTGAATGTGGCAAAGATAGGCAGGTCGGGATATTCAGCCTTTAAACCCTCATAGACAAACTTATGCAGGTTCTTGTAGGCGGCCCAGGTCTCGGGCGCATTGACCTGCGCGACGTTGACTTCGATGCCGATGGCGAAATAATCGGGTTGGAAGAACTCGACCACCTGGCGTGCATAATTCAAGTATGCATTTTCCACATCGGGATGATCAAGAGGATAGGTATCCCACGGCTTGGGCAGGGGTCGGTTGTCCGAGCTGCCCCAGTAGGATGCCAGTTTCGTGCGGGTCATATCGAGCGGCGTGATCGAGACCAACAAAGTATGCTCGGCGGGAATGGCATCGCGCGTGGAGCGCCAACTGTTCATCAATCCATCGGGCAGCGGACCATGGGTCAGTGCCTCGGGCCAGGGAACCCCGCCGTCGAAGTGCAGGGCGGTCATGTCCCCGTGGGTCGACAGGAAGTTGTTCATGCGGGAAATGCCATCGAGGGTGGCTTCGGGCGGCCAACGCGTGAAGCCCAGGTGGAACGGTCGGGACGGTGCATTGACCTCTACGCTTGCTGTTGACGGAATGCAGGCGGGTGTGGGCGAGATCGTGGTCGTCCCTCTGCAGGCCAGCGTAACCAGAGCCAGGATGATCAGGGAAAGAAAAATACGTTTCATTTTCGGAAACTGTCCCAGACTTCCAGCGCAGGCTTGGGATTTCCATCGACATCGAAGAAGCCCATGCGGGTGAACCAGGTCAGGGTGTCCTGGTCTTTCTTCATGTTGGGGGCATACGAATCCATATCCAGGTCGTTGATGATGATGTAGATCCAGAATGCCAGGCGGGGACCGAGCTGGTCGTGGATCCTGGTGAGGTAGGCGATCTGGTCTGCATCCGAACCGCCGAAGGGTTCCATTGGAACTGAGCTGAATCCGCCCTCTGCCACGGCCAGCGGCTTGGAGGTCCGCGCGAGGAGCGGGGTGTAGTAATCGTCTGGAATGTCTGTTGCGCTATGGAAGGCACCGAATGGGTAGGTGGAGATCACCCACAGATCCAGGTTGGGCTCGAGGGCGTCGATGATCTCCCAGTTGGTGTCGTAGGGTTTGCGGCCTTCGTTTGCACCTTCATATAGATTGTTCAAATCCTCCCACTGGAAGGTGGCGAAGATTTGCGTCTCGGGCGCTTCGGCCTTGACCATCGCGTAGACTTCCTTATACAGGCTGACGTAGTTGGGATAATCCTCTGGGAAGGCATCGGCGTAGGTGTTGATCTCGGAAGCCAGGCCAAGATAACGCGGATGATATTCATGTACGATGCGCAGGGTGAAATTCTTGAAGGCCGCGCGCACATCGGGGTTGGCGAAATTTGCCTCCCAGCCCCAGGGCAGGTTTGCAAACTCGCGGCGGTTCAACCCGTTGAGCGGATCCACCACGAAGATGGCTTCCAGGCCGTTGCGGTCGCACAGGATCATCTGGTTGGTGATGTCGGTAATGGCTTGACTAGCTCCATCCACGCCGTCGACGAAATCCTTCCACGGGACGTTTTGTTGCAATAACACCACGTCGGCATGTTCGCCAATGTGTTGATAGGTGTCGAACACGCTCTGTAACTCCACCCGCGTGGGGGAGGGGAAGAAACCGTAGGCGGTGTGGCTCGCATCGAAGATCGAGGCCTGCGGTGTGGGCGGGACGGTTGGCACGGTGTTGTTACTACCGCAGGCCAGCGTGGCTAAAGCAAGAACGAATAGGGTGAGGATCAATCGACGCATAAAAAATCTCCTGTCTTGTGGAATACAAGACAGGAGATGCTTTTGTTGCAAACGTAACGTCAAGCCCTGACTTTTCGAATCAGGTCGGGGCCAAAGGCCAGCGCAGTCATTAGCATGCCGAGACCGATCAGGATCCACCCTTGCAGACTGAGCGGCGCCAGCGCCTGATGGACGATGGCCTCTGCCAGTTGACCAATGTCATCCATCAGCACGGGTGGAAGCAGCATGGGCGCATAGCGCAGCAACACTTTCAGGAATATCCAACTCGTCAGCGGCGCACCTGTCCAGGCCATGATGTTGGCTGAAAGCCCCGTCACGATGAATGGGATTCCCCACCAGCCCAGCCAGTCGCGCAGACTGCGTACCGCCAGCGCGGTCATGGCGAAGAGCAGCAACAGCGGCAGGAGCGGTGACAGGCGCATGAACAGGCGCAGGGTTTGGATGCGCTGGCGCGGGTCGGGCTGGCCTGTCGTCGGGTCGAAACGGGCCAGGGTCACCTGATCGGGCAGGAGAGTCGCAGCCAGTTGCACCTGTCCCTCGATCAGCGGCTGGACGACTCCCGCCAGTTCAGCAGGCGGATTGCAAAAGGCAATTTGCTGGTCGCTCAGGAACGAGAGCGTGATGCGGGCCAGTTCGTCGAGGGTGCAGGGCGGCAGGGTTTGCATCAGGTTCAATACCGCCTGTGTACCCGCACTGCTGCTCATCTGACTCTTGAGCGGAGTCAGGTCCACAACGGCCGAATCGGTTTCACCGTTCAGATAAGCGAAGGTCGAGGTCAGCGCCTGGTCGCCCATCGACTTGAGCGTTTCGGGCGGAAGCAGTTCGCGCAGAAAACCCTCCCATTGCTGGTCGCTCATCGACCGCATTCCCAGGGGGGTGTTCTGCTGGTCGGATGAAGTCACGAATGCCTTTGCCAGAATGGCGGGCAGGCGTTCATAGAAATTCTCGTTCGCGAACGCCTGCTGATACGTCTCGGCCAGAAAGGCTTTGCGTTCCAGGTTGAACAACAGCATGGACAGTACGGCGGTCGCGATGAACAGCGCCGCAAAAACGCCAGCCAGTCCCTTGCGTGCCGTATCCATGGGTTAGGCCGCCGCCTTCTGCTTGCGGATCAATTCGATGTAATCTTCAGTCACGGTTGGGCTGTCGGCCACGCCCAACAGGGACATCAACTCGGTCGTCAGCGCAGCCTTGCGCTCGGCATCCTTGCGGCTCCAGGTGCGGCTTTTGATTTCCAGGTAATGGCCAGTGGCGGGCTGGGTCATCTCGTCGAGGTTGAGGAAGAACTCGGTTTCCTTGTAGCTGATGTGCCAGCGCAGGCGATCCTTCTCGATCACCACCTCTTCGGCGGGCTTGAAGTATTCGCGGTAGAAGCGCAGGCTATGCATCGCGGGCGCGAGGAAGCGGCTGCGCGAAAGCAGCACATCGTGTTCGAGATGATCCTCGCGTTTCTGGCCGATCAAGGTCAGGCGCGCGCGTACGTTGACCGAGTCGCCCTTTTCGTTGATCAGGTCATCCTCGCGGTAACGCAGGCGGCCCTGGTCCGCTTCGGCGAAGAAGAAGTAGTTATCGAACTGATGATAGTGTTTGAAGGCCACAATGCGGATATCGGACCCCATCAGCGCTTTGACAACGGGGTCTGGTTCCGCGATCTTGACCTTGACCTGCACCTCGAAGGATTCCTCCTCCGCCGAGCCGCCCAGCGCGATCAACTTCGACAGCACCGACTGCTCGCGCTCGATCAGGAAGGCATCGATCTTCTGCGCGATCTCCTGGGCCTGTTCGAGCAATTCAGCCTCATCGAGAGTGAGCAGTTCGCGCGAACGCATCAGCCACTGGCCGTTGACCATCACATCGGTCACATCCGTGGATTTGGCGGCGTACACGAGTTGCGCGTAGGCATTATTGGGGTCACGGCGGAACTTGGGCGAATTATGTACGGGCGAAACATCCACTACGATCAGGTCGGCGCGTTTGCCCACTTCGAGCGAGCCCGTGATATTCCCCAGGTGCAAAGCCTGCGCGCCGAGACGGGTAGCCATCGTCAGCGCGGTTTGGGCGGGGACAGCGGTCGGGTCGTTGACCGAGGCCTTGGCAATGAAGGAAGCCAGGCGCACCTCCTCGAACATGTCGAGGTCATTATTCGAGGCGGGGCCGTCGGTGCCGATGCCCACGTTCAGGCCTGCTTCGAGCATCTTCTGTACGGGTGCAAATCCCGAGGCCAGTTTCAGATTGGAGGACGGGTTGTGTGAGACGCCCGCGCCGTGATTCTTGAGCGTGCGGATCTCGCCCGTGTCGATGTGGACGCAGTGCGCCGCGATGACCTTGGCCTCGAACAGTCCCTGCTTCTTGACGTAGGGCACGACGGGCATGCCCTGTTCGTTACGCATGTTCTCGACCTCGAAGGAGGTTTCAGAAATGTGGATGTGCAGAGGCACGTCGAATTCCTTGGCCAATTGGGCGGTCTCGCGCAGGATTTCAGGAGTGGTGGTGTAGACGGCATGTGGAGCCACGGCGGGCACAATCAGCGGATGTCCCTTCCACTTCTTGATGAATTCACGCGCCAGGGCGAACGAGTCTTCATAAGCGGGGGCGTCGGGCGCGGGGAACTTCATCACGCTTTCGCCGCACACGGCGCGCATGCCTGCATCGGCGGCGGCCTGAGCCACGGCGTCCTCGAAGTAATACATGTCGTTGAAAGTGGTCACACCGCTGCGAATCTGCTCGGCGCAGGCCAGCAGCGTCCCCAGGCGGACGAACTCGGGCGAGACGAACTCGCGCTCGACGGGCATCATGTAGCCCATCAACCACACGTCCAGGCGCAGGTCGTCGGCCAGGCCGCGCAGCAGGGTCATGGGCACATGCGTGTGCGCATTGACCAGGCCAGGCATCAACACCTTGCCGCCGCAATCGAAGGTCTCGGCGGCGGAATATTCCGCGCAGATCTCGGCTTCAGGACCGACCGCCACGATGCTGTCGCCTTTGACGGCCACGGCACCCGGCGAGTATTGGGTTAGTTTTTCGTCCATGGTCAGGACGAGGGCGTTGGTGAAAAGGGTATCTACGGTTTGGGTCATTCATGCTCCTTTTACGGATATCATCAGGCGCAGCGCGCCTTGTTGGCAGGGGAAAGGTAAAGTGTTCGGATTTTATTCCTGTTTGCTGAAATTCAGCAACACTTTCAGCACCCGCAAATTGGCGCTGAACTCGGTGTGCAGGTGGTCGCTCAACTCCATGTCCACGGCGGCGGCGCCGCGCGAGACGGCATAATCGGCCAGCGTACCTGTGTACACGCAGCCTGTCTCGATGGGCGGGAAAGGATAGTCGCTTACGTCCGCGATCTGTTGGGCCAGGCGGGTGGATTCCTTGTCCCATGGGCTGCCGCCAGGGAAGATGCCCAGCGCGGCGCTGTGATAACTGATGAGCGCTTCGATCTTGCGATAGATGAGGAAATTCATCACCGCCACCGTCTCAGGTTCGGACCCAGGCCCGATCCCGCTGGTGGTGGGCGCCTGGTCAAAACAGCCTGAGCGATCCCAGGTGGCGGACCAATTGATGGGGAAGTTTCGATTGAGGTCCACGCCGTGGTCGTTGACGCGGCCATCGATGCCGTGATCGCGGGCGTCGCCATCGGGGTTGAGATTCCGCAGGATGTAGAGGGTCACGTCGCTGGGAACGACCTCGGGATGGTCGGTCAGATACAGGATCATCTGGTCGGCCAGCGCGATGGTGTTCCACTCGTAGCCGCCGTGGATGCCTGCCACGATCATCACCTGTCGAGCGCCTGTCCCAAAGGTATACACTTCGATGGGCCGCCCTGAGACCGACATGCCGATGGGCAACGCCCTGCTGGTGTTGCTGAACACGAAGGGTGTGGGTGTCTGAACGACGATCTCGGTGGAAAGCGGGTTGCGCGTGACGGTGGGAAGGTCGTAGCGCGTGGGGTACGGGGTGAGGCTCGGCTGGAGGGTGACGGTCGGCGTCTGCTGGGAGGCGGCCTGTGCCGACTGCCTGGCCCAATAAACCATGACAACCAACAGAATGATCAGGACTGCGAACGCGTTAATGCCCCAGATCGCGAGGACAAGGGTGGTGGAGGTCTGTCTGCGGCGCGGACGCATGGGCTTAGTCTGTGGATTGCGCCTCGAGCCGCAGGATGTTCAGGGCATTGTTGAAAGCCCAACGGGGAAGGTTGCGTGGATGTCCGCCGTAGGTGATGCGCATGGATTTCTCGCCGCGCGGGGTAATGATGCCCAACTCGGCGGCCATATCGTCCACGAAACAGGCGATGCCCAGGGCGGTATTCTTGTCGGGATTGTGCCCGAGGATGGCGCGTAATTCGTCCATCAGGGAACCAGGCTGGAGGTCCAGTCTGGTGAGGTTGGGCAGGCGGCGGCTCATCGAGTCAGGTAGCCCGCGTTCGAGGGAAACCACGTTCCAGCCACGGCGGTCAGCGGCGGCAAGCGTGACGCCTTCCAGCGTGTCATCGTCCGCGCCAAAGATAATTTCCTTCAAGCGCGCACGCAGGTCCTGTTCGACCTCGGCGATCATGCGGTCCGCCCCGACTTCGGTCTCTGATTTGGCCGCGATGCGGATATCGACCACGCCATTGTGGGCGGCCAACCCGACGGTGGGGTTGGAGAGCATCTCCAGGTCGCCGATCTTTTCATCGACCATGCCTTCGCCCAGACCCGAGGTGTGCAGGACGCGCACCTTGATGACGTGGCGCAGGTCGAAGCGTTTTTGCAGGTAGGGGATGACCGACTCGTGCAGCAGGTGTTCCATCTCTTTCGGAACGCCTGGCAGAGAGATGACGGCGTTGCGCTCGGTCTCCACGATAAAGGCGGGCGCGGTGCCGACGGGGTTGGGAATCGCAATGGCATTCTGCGGGACATAGGCCTGCCGCTTCTGATTCTCGGAGGGGATGCGGCCATAACGACTGATGGTGGCCACCACCTGCTGCCAGAGCTCCTCGCGGAATTCCACCTCGGTGCCGACGGCGCGGGCCACGGCTTCGCGGGTGGGATCGTCCACGGTGGGGCCCAGCCCGCCCGTGGTGATGACAATTTCGGCGCGCTCCATCGACTCGCGGATGGCGGAGGCGATTCGCTCGACGTTGTCACCGATGGTGATGGTGCGGTACAGGTCCACACCCAGGCCACGCAGGTTGCGGGCCAGATAGCGGGTGTTGGTATCTACGATCTCGCCGAGCAGGATCTCGGTGCCGATGGTGATGATCTCTGCGGAGGTCATGGTCTCCTAGGGGTAGATGGGTGTGAATGCGTTGTCCTGCACCTGGAAGATCGTGATGCGCGGTTCAGCGCAGTCACCGAGCTCGGAACAGGTAAGGGTACCGCTCAGACCCAGCACGCCACGCACGCGCAGAATGCTATCCCGCAAGGCCTGGCGCTGGATATAAATGGTATTGTCTGTGCTGGAGGCTGGGGTGGACGCCTGCTCGATGGCGGTGAAGAGCATCAGGGCGGCATCATAAGCTTGCAGGTGGTAGGTGGCTATGGGATCCTCGCCGTAGGCCGCGCGGTATTTTTCAGAGAAGCTGGCAGACTCGGCTACAGGGGCGGGTCCCGAAAGGTACATGCCGCGCGAGAGGTCTCCTGTTTGTTGAAGGAAGTCTGTACTGAGCAGGCTTTCCGAGCTGATCAAGGCGCTGGTGATACCCTGCTTCTTGATGGCATTCAGCACGGCAATGCCATCCTCAGTGTACACAGGGAAATAAACTGCGTCAGTATGAAGCTTCGAAAGCCATAGGATTTTATGGTCTACATCCGCGCCGCCGCCGAGTTGGATGCGGCCAAGACAGGTGCCGCCGAGCTTCTCGAAATTCTCACATGCGGCAGCTTGCAGCTCCATGGAGTAGGGAGTGCCATCGTGCAGGGTGCTCATGGTACGCAGGCCCAGCACCTTGAACACGAATTCCGCCACCGACTTGCCCTGGGCGCGGTCGTTGTAAATGGTGCGGAAGAATCCTGTGGAATGTTGCCCCGCCAGGGTCAATGAAGGGGCGGTGCTCGAAGGGGAGATCATCACCATATTGGCCGCGCTGAGGATCTTTGCGGCAGGGACGGAAGCGCTCGAACAAGTGGCGCCGATCACGCCGACGATGGTCGGGTCCGCAGCAATCTGTTGCGCACCCGCTTCGCCGCCTTCGGCTGAGCAGTGATCGTCCACCTGGATCAACTCAATGGGATGTCCAGCAAGTTCTTTTTTGTCGGCAATGGCCATTTCCACGCCACGCAGGGCGTCTTCGCCGTATGGCTTGTCGGGTCCGCTCAAGGTAAGCAGAACGGCGATCTTGATGGATTCCTTGTTATTAACGGTCACACATCCAAGCGGATCGCTGCAAGTGGTGGGTTTGGCAATGCAAGCCGAGACCGACAGGCTGACAATAACGGCCAGGCTCAATAAGCGCGGGAGCAGTTTCTTCACACATGCCTCCATGGGTTCATCCTAGATTGTACACGCGAATCCAGGGTCATTTGCGCCATTGTAACCTGTGGTCTGGGGCGGAATAATTGCTTTTTCCCAATAATTTTGTAAAGAAACCCGTTTTCCGCTCATTGCGCGAAAACGGGTTTCTTTGTGTCAGATTGGGCCGTGTTGTCTATTCCACGCCGAGGTAGGATTTCTTCACCATCTCGTTGTTCTTCAGGCTTTGTGCATCATCGCTCAGGATGATCTCGCCTGTCTGGAGGACGTATCCGCGATGGGCGATGGACAGTGCCATGAGCGCGTTCTGTTCCACCAGCAGGACGGTGGTGCCTTCCTTGTTGATCTCCTGGATGATGTCGAAGATCAACTCCACCAGCAGGGGCGCGAGGCCCATGGAGGGTTCGTCCAGCAGAAGGATCTTGGGCTTGGCCATCAGGGCGCGGCCCATGGCGAGCATTTGCTGTTCGCCGCCCGAGAGTGTCCCGCCCTTCTGGTTGATGCGTTCCTTCAGGCGTGGGAAGAGCTTGAAGACGTGCTCGAGGTCGTCGTTGAAGGTCGAACGGTCCTTGCGGACATAGGCGCCCATCTCCAGATTCTCAAGCACGGTCATGCGCGGAAAGATCATGCGACCTTCGGGGCTTTGCGCCACGCCCATCACAGCGATCTGGTGGGCAGGCAGTTTGTGCAGTTCCACGCCGTCGAGGACGACAGAGCCCGAGCGGGGCTTGTTGAGTCCCTGGATGGTGCGCAGCGTGGTGCTCTTGCCTGCGCCATTCGAGCCGATCAGGGTGACGATCTCGCCGTCGTTGACGGTCAGTGAGATGCCTTTCAAGGCGTGGATGTTGCCGTAGTAGGTGTGGACATCTTTTAGTTCAAGCATTGGAATCCTCGCCTCTTATTTGGTGGCGGTACCCTTGCCGAGGTACGCTTCGATCACACGTTCGTTCTTCTGGACCTCAGCAGGGGAGCCTTCGGCGATCTTCTCGCCGTAATCCAGCACGGAGACGCGGTCGGAGATGACCATGACCACGCGCATGTGATGCTCGATCAGCAGGATGGTCAGACCCAACTCGTTGCGCAGGCGCTGGATGAAATTGGTCAGGTCGATGGTCTCGTTGGGGTTCATGCCTGCAGTCGGCTCGTCGAGCAGGAGCAGCTGGGGCTTGGAGGCCAGTGCACGGGCAATCTCAAGGCGGCGCTGGAGGCCATAAGGCAGGTTCTTGGCGGTGACGTTGGCGTCGCTGCGTTTCAAACCGACATATTCCAGCATGTCGAGGGCGCGGGCGCGGGCCTCGGCCTCCTCTTTCATGGTGGCGGGCGTCCGCAGGATTTGTCCGACCAGGTTGGAGGTCAGGCGGCAATGCTCGCCAACCAGCACGTTTTCGATGGCAGACATGTTCGCGAAAAGGCGGATATTTTGGAAAGTGCGGGCGATGCCCAGGGCGGTCACCTGGAAGGGCTTCAACCCGGTCAGGTTGTGGCCGTTGAAGGTCATCTCGCCGCTGGTGGGGTTGTAGACACGGGTGATGGTATTGAAAAACGTGGTCTTGCCTGCGCCATTCGGGCCGATCACCGAGGCGATCATGCCCTTTTCCATTTGGAAATCAACCTTGTTGACGGCGGTCAGGCCGCCAAAGACCATAGTGATGGCTTTTGCATCGAAGAATGTGGACATATCAGCCTCCTATGCCTTGGCCTTTTCGGCCGTTGCTTCCTCGCCGTGCATCTCGGCGCGGACCTGGGCGTTGGGGATCAGGCCTTCAGGCCGGACTGCCATCATGATGACCAGGGTCAAGCCGAAGAGCAGGAAGCGGTACAGGATCGGGTTGGCGTTGTCCTTGACGGCCAACTGCACCACGGGATCGCTGATCGAGGGCAGGATGGTGTGGGTCAGCAAGGAGGAGAGGAAATCCTTGAGGGCGGGCAGGAAGAGGCGGTCGGCGGTCATGATGGCGAGGCCGCCCACGATCACGCCGTTGATATTGCCGATGCCGCCCAAAATGACCACGCACAGGATGATGATCGAGGTACTGAAATCGAAGACGCTCGGGAAGATGCCTGCAATGTAGGCGGCGTAGAACGCGCCTGCAAAACCCGAGAAGGTGGCACCCATTGCGAAGGCGGCCAGTTTGGTTCGGACCGGATCGATGCCCATCTGTGCAGCGGCCAGTTCGTCCTCGCGGATCGCCATCCACGCACGGCCTAGGCGGCTGTCACGCAGACGCTGGATCACGAAGATCGAGAGCAGAATGATCGCGATGATCAGGAAGTACCAGGTGGTGGGATCATTGGATTTGAACTCACCAGGCTGGATTACTGCCATGAAAGTCGCCATGAATCCCTTTTCGGGGTGCGGCAGCGGGATGAAGAAGACGATGGCGGCCAGGAGACCTGCGGCCAGTCCAGCCACCCGCTTGTATTGTTTGCTGCTGATGGCGCGGAAGAGGTAGTAGCCAATCAGGCCGACAATCAGCACCAAAACGACCACCTTGACAACAAGGGCGAGCCCCACCGCTTCATTAGGCGAAATGATGGGCAATGACGGGCGACCGATTGGGCTGATGCCCTTGTCGCCAGCCGTCAGGTCTTCATGCTCCACCAGGGTGATGCAAGACATGGTGGTCTGCGCCCCGAACAAATTCATGAGGCCGGGCAGGATCCAGCAGGTGAGCGGTTCTTTAATGGTCACGTCCGTCAGGTTCTTGAAGAGCACCGGGACGATCTCGCCGAACCCAAGCGTCACAATGGCCAGGTAGTCACCGCGCAATGGTAGAGTCGGCGCACCAAGCATCAGGCCCCAGACGGCGGCCATGGCAGCAGCGATCCAGATCACCAGCCAGAAGTTCAGGAAGATGCCATGCTGCGGTGAAGACAGGATGCCTGTCGTATACGCGCCGATGGCGAAGAAGGCCGCGTATCCAAGGTCGAGCAGACCGGCGTAACCGACCACGATGTTCAAGCCCAGGCCGAGGATCACGAAGATCAACGCGAAGATGATCTGGGCGGTCCAACGCAGGGCGGTGAGTTTATCGATGAAGGGGAAGAGAACCACGAGCGTTGCCAATAACGCGATCTTGATGGCGCGCTCCTGATTTTGGGGCAGGCCGTGGATGGCAGCCACAAAAGCTGCAAAAAGGACCGAGCCAAAGAACCCGATCAGGTTGGCGTTGAGCGCCAGGTTGGCGGCAAAGGGACGTTTGCCGATCGCCTCCTGGACGACACTGTTTTGGTAGAAGCTCAAAGCAACCAGAATAACAGCCGCCACAAGCGCGCTCGGGAGGACGGTCGCTGCAATTTTGAGCGGATCCTTGCGTTCGAAACTTCCACCGAGCGCAAGGCCGAGACCGATGCCCATCAGGCTGCCGATGACAGCCACAGACCAGCCGCCGAAAAGCAGGGTCAGCGCGCCGCCGATCAGTCCGAAGGTGATGCCGGAACGAATGTATTTCATGAAATCACCTCCTAGGCCTTCTGGCCGGTTTGCTCGCCGAGCAGGCCGGTGGGGCGGAAGAGAAGGATCAGGACAAGCACGGTGAAGACCCATGCATTCGTCCAGCGGGTACTCAGATAGCCGTCGCTAAAGGAAGCCAGCAGGCCGATCAGGAAACCGCCAAGCATGGCACCGGTGATGTTGCCGATGCCGCCCAATACTGCTGCCGTGAAGGATTGCAAGCCCGCGCGGAAACCCATGAACCACCAGGCTGTGTTGTTATACAACCCGGCCATCAGACCGGCGGCCCCAGCCAGACCTCCACCGATCAGGAAGGTGGCGGTGATGACCCAGTCAATGTCGATGCCGAGCATCTTGGCGGCGTCACGGTTTTGGGCTGTGGCGCGCATGGCCTTACCCAAGGTGGTCCGCTGCACAAACAGATAAAGGCCGATCATCAAACTGACGGCAAGAATAATGACGAGCAAATCCTTGATGGTGAAGCGCAAAGGCAGCCCGGAGGAAGCTAGGAGATTCACGTCCTGTCCAAGGCTGTTGAACATGACTGAGAGCATGTCCGGGAATACTTTTTGGGAGGCGCCGCCAGTGGTTCCGAAGGAAGGCACCAGCCAGGCCTGGGCGGCCCACATCAGACCCAGGTTTTCAATGATGAAGGACATGCCGATGGCCGAGATCAATGGGGCCAGGCGCGGTGCGTTGCGCAGACGGCGATAGGCAAGACGCTCAATGGATGCATTGAGCACAGCGCCGACCACAACAGCAACGACCAGTGCCAGGATTAACCCAAGAGCAATCTTGACCGGATCCTTGCTGTCGAGCGTTCCTGTCACAGAAAGGACGGTAAGGGATGTGAACACGCCGATCATGTACACATCACCATGGGCGAAATTGATCAATTCGATGATGCCATACACCATGGTGTAGCCGAGCGCAATGATGGCGATGATCGCGCCATTGGAGATGCCAATGATCAGGAACTGGATCAATTGAATAGGATTAGCTTTGATTGCTGTTACGATGGACGGTACGTCCAGACTGGCGATTGGGCCAATCAAAAATACGATGTACAGGACCAATAATGAAACGCCAAGCCCTCGCCAGTTGAATTTCTTTTTAGTGGTTTCCATGGTGCTCCTTGGCTGTCAGGACAAAAATGTGGGGGCGGCAATCAATGCCGCCCCCAGTTGAACTGAGTGCTGGATTACTTGAAGGTGCCGACGGACACGTACCCACCGCCCTGGACCTGGTAGAAGGTCATGTCGGTGAGGCTGGTGTCGCCGTTGGCATCAAACGACCAGGTGCCGAGAGCGCCGTCGAAGTTCTTGATGGCGAAGACCGCAGTGTTGACGGCGGCGCGATCGGCGGGATCGCCACCGGCGGCGCAGACATCTTCGATGGCCTTGAGAGCCACGTTCATGGTCTCATAGCCGTACACAGCGTAGGGTTCGGTCAGCTTGCCGTACTTGGCCTCATAGTCCTTGACGAACTGCAGACCAGAGGGGGGCAGCTTGTCCAGCGGAACGCCGGCGACGGAGGCATAGGCGCCTTCGGCCACGTCAGCGCCAGCGCCGTCGATGAAGGCCTGGGTCTGGATGCCATCGGGGCCGACGTACTTGACCTTCTCGTTGTCGCCCATGATGGCGACCTTGTCCTTGAGCAGCTGGGAGGCGTTGTTGTCAACGACCATGCCAACGTAGATGGCATCCGGAGCGGCGCCATTGTTGCTGGTGGAGATCTTGGTCATGAGGGCCTTGTAGTCAGCAGCCTTCGGGTCGATGGACTCGTGGCCGAGAACGGTCAGGCCGATTTCCTTGGCGGTGGCTTCGAATACATCTGCAACGCCCTTGCCGTACAGTTCGTTGTCATCGAGGATGTAAACGGTGGTGGCGCCGAGGGACTTCACGAAGTTGGCGGCAACCTTGCCCTGGATATCGTCAGCGGCGACGACGCGGGAGTAGTTGCGAACACCGGTCGGGTAGTAGGAATCGGTCACACCGGGCAGGTCCTTGTCAGCCTTGGTCAGGCCGGGGTTGGTGTTGGCCGGGGAGATCATGGTGAGCGGACCAGCCTGATTCAGGATCGGGATGGACAGCTTGGCGGCGCCCGAGTTGAAGGTGCCGAGGTAGGCCACGATCGCGGGATCGGCGGCAGCCTTGTTGGCATTCTCGGTCTCGACGGCGGGATCCCACTTGCCGAGCGCAGCAGAGGCATCATCCCAGGCTTCATACTCGAGGGTGTACTTGCCACCACAGGCGGTGTAATTGGCCTGCTCGAGGCGCAACTGCATGGCGTTGACGATGGTCTGGGTCTGGGTCAGGGAAGAACCGGTCATGGGCAGGCTGGAGACGATCTTGAGCGTGCCCACCGGGCCAGCGGCCGGCGGTTCCGTGGCGGCGGGAGCCTGCGTGGCAGGCGCCTCAGTGGCGGGAGCTTCCGTGGCGGCAGGGGGGGTGGTGCCGCAGGCCGCGAGCGCGAGGCTGGCGACCACGAGCACGGAAAGCAGAGCGAACAAACGCTTGGTCATTTTCTTACTCCTCCGATGTCAATGTCTGATTTCGATACCCGCGAACGGGTTGCACAAAACAGGCAGACAATGCTCTCTATTGTCCGCACCACCTCCTTTTGGCGAAGTTTGGGGGTGAAGCCTATTTACAAGAAAGCCGGAGAAATATCCCTTGGAAATTTCTCACGGCTTGTTGCTACTACACTAAGACTACCACAAATTATTAATCGCTAATGGTAAGACAATTTTGTTCAATGGTCAAGCCTTTTGTCTATACTTTTATTTTTTGGCTGGCGGCTTGTACAGCAGTTGCTCGCGAATGCGCAGATCGGTATTGCGCATTTTCATGGCGAGATCTGCAGCCAGGTTATACATCAAACGGAAGCCCAACTGCGGGTAGGTCTCGCACAACATGATCAACTTGTCGCGTGGGATGACCAGCAGATGAGTATCCTTGTGGGCAGCGCGGGCTGAAGCCGAGCGCAAGCCCTCGTCCACCAATGCCACCTCGCCGAAGGATTGTCCACGGCGGAGTTTGGAGACCACGGTGTCCTGTTGACTCGTGCCTGCTGGACCAACAATGGCTGAGTTAATCAGGATATCCACCTCGCCCTGGGTGATAACGTACAATTCCTTGCTGGAACTGTTTTCGGGGAAAATTACGTCCCCTTCATTAAACACCACTTCCTGGCAAAGGTTCGCCACCAATTCCAACTGGGTGGACGTGAACTGGTAGAAAATGTCGCTCTGTTTGAGGTAGTTGACGAATGAGGTCATAGCATTTGAAAGTGTAGCATATTCAGAAAGGCGACGCAACCATTATGGGTAGGATTGATTCAGCCAGTCAAGCGGATCCACCTGGACGCCGTTAACCCACAATTCCCAGTGCAGATGCGGGCCGGTGATGCGGCCCGTGCCTCCCACCAGGCCGATGACCTGTCCCTGCTCGACCATATCCCCCACCTGGACCTGGAACTCGGACTGATGCCAGAAACCGCTATATACGCCCCAGCCGTGGTCAATCACAGTGGCATTGCCACGCACGGTCCAAAAACTGGCGAAGACCACGCGCCCGGCCGCTGGTGCCGTGATGGGCAGCCCTGTCCCTCCGCCGAAATCGAGGCCTGTGTGGAAGCCATCCACGGTGAGGTCCGTGCCTTGGCCGATGTAAGTACGGCGGTTGCCATAACGCGAAGTGAAGTAGGTGGAGTCGGCGTATTGGATGGCGGGGGAGATGAAATCCCCGTTCCAATATTTTTCCGGGTTAGCTGGTGTGGTGATGAGGGTCAATTGATCCAACTCGGGACCTGTAGCAGCGGGGTCGATGGTAGCCGGGTCAACATACAAGAGTGGGTCGTCAGGATAATTGCCCGAGACCACGATCACCATCTGTTCGTATGATTGCGTGGTGCCATCGGGCAGGGTGGCGTCGATGCGCAGGGGATATAGACCGGGATCGAGCAAGGCGTACACGCCCTGGAGCGCTACCTGTCTGCCATCGTCCATGGGGAAGAAATGCAGGGGATGATCCACGAGAACACCACCGAGCGTGACCCCAGGCTGGGTCTTCACGATGATCTCGCCTGTGCCGCCCTGTTTGAGTGGCAGATAGGGGATGCTCGCGCTTTCGAAAGCAGGGGGTAGTCCGCTGGCGGGTTGACCGGAGCCAGTTCCAGGGGCATACAGCGTGTCTCCAGGCAGACCAGCCCAGGGTCCAGACAGATCGTTGAGGGTGCTGACCGACCACTCGTCGGTGTTGTTGCGGACGGCCATCTCCAGCGTGGATTCTCCCGCCTTGGGACTCATGCTGGCGTAGGTTAAAGCATCCGCCTGCTGTGGGATGATCATGCTCGCGCCGACGTAAAACTCGGTGGGGCTTATGATGCGGTTGAGTTTTCGGAAGAGATCAGGAGCAATCTGTGTGCGGCGCATCAGGCTGCGATAGGAGTCACCGAAATTGACCAGGGCAGTATCGAGCACGCCGCTGACCCCTTCCAGCCCGGGGATGACGAGTTGCTGCCCCGCGAAGATATTGCTGTCGGCCAGGTTATTGGCGTTCATCAGGTCATCCACACTGATGTTGAAACGTGAGGCGATCGAGGACAACGTATCGCCCGACTGGACCACGTAGTACGGACCGCCGTCTTGCGCGGAGGCAGGCAGAGCCAGCCCAAACAGGCTGACGACCAACAGAATAATGGAAAAGGTTCTAATTGTTCTTGAATTCAACTTTGTCCCCAATCTGATAATCTTCCCAACGGTCGGGATGGATCTCGAGGATGTAACGAGCGGGCACCTTCGACAGGTAGGCGGGTTTCCATGATTTGGCGATGACCTTGTCCACCACTGTCAGACTGGAGTCGATCCAGAAGACGGCCAGATCGAAGGGGACGAAGAACATGTGGATGGACGAGTCGAGGCGGGAGTCGCGCCCTTCGACCAGAAGCAGGCCCTCGTCATGGCCAAGTGAAGAGCGGAACATCAGTCCGCGCAGGCGACACAGGAATGAGTCGCAAAACCCCACTTGGGCGGGGGTGGGCAAAGGATGGGTGAGATTTTGGATGTGGATGGGACGGGGCATGGAATCATGAAAGAGGGCGGCCTGCAGGCCGCCCGAGAAATTAGGAAACCAGGTTGTGTTGACTGAGGACCTTTTCCACGCTGTTGAGCAGTTCCTGGGGGCTGAACGGCTTGGTGATGTAGTCATCCACCTTGGCAATGTGGATGCCCAACACGCGGTCGATGTTTTGAGCCTTGGCGGTGACGACGATGACAGGAATGTCGCGGGTTTTTTCGTCCGCTTTCATTTGCTGGTATACTTCCCACCCGTCCATATCGGGCATCATCAGGTCAAGCAGGACCAGGTCGGGCAATTCCTCGCGGACCAGCCTGAGGCCCTCCTTCCCACCTGCGGCCCCTTTAACATCGAAGCCGCGCCGTCCCAGGATCAGACGGATAAGATCAATCATCTCCTGTTCGTCTTCCACACATAAGATACGCTTGACCGATTGATTACTCATGCAACACCTTTTCGATAGTTTACCATAAAACAGATTATATAACGGATTATATAAATGAAGATTATTACGTGGAATGTGAATGGGTTGCGAGCGGCTTTGGGGAAACAAGCTCTGGATTGGGTTTGGGAACGGGAACCAGACGTGCTTTGTCTCCAAGAGATCAAGGCCCGTCCCGAGCAGTTGACCGAGGAGCAACGTACCTTCCCTGTTCATGAGGTCATTTGGAATCCTGCTGAACGTGCAGGTTACAGCGGGGTCGCGACCTTCCTGCGCTCGCCCGTTTTGGAGAAGCAGACCGGGATGGATGCTCCGCGTTTCGATGTGGAAGGGCGTGTTATCCAGACCGTGCATCCAGGCTTCCGCTTGTTCAATATCTATTTTCCAAATGGCGGCCGCGGCGAGGATCGCGTGGCCTATAAATTGGACTTTTATGCTCACCTGCTTGACCTGTGCGATGCCCTGCACGCGCGGGGGGAGAAGATTGTCATCACGGGTGATTTCAATACCGCTCATCAGCCCATCGACTTGAAAAATCCCAAGGAAAACGAAAAGATCTCGGGCTTCATGCCCGAGGAACGCGCCTGGGTACAGAAATTCCTCGATCATGGCTTTGTGGATGCCTACCGCCGCCTGTATCCCGAAAAAGTGGAATACACCTGGTGGACCTACCGCCTGAACGCCCGCGCGCGGGGCATTGGCTGGCGGTTGGATTATTTCCTCGTCTCGGAGGCGCTGATGCCGCAGGTGCGCGATGTGGTCATCCATGCCGACGTGCAGGGCTCCGATCACTGCCCCGTGGAATTAATTCTGGATTAGTCCTGCTTTTTTCGCCAGGATTGATTGTTTTTGACAGGAAAGTATTAGAGAATCATAGAAAGATTTTACCGGTCAGGGCGTCTAGAGAGCGGACTTGGTATAATTCGGAAACTATTTGGAGGATTCCGTGAATTCACGCAGTCAGAACTTCATCGTCTACTTTGTGCTCATCGTGGCGATTGCGGCTATGATTTATATTGGGATGCGTCAGGACACCACGGGGCAGCAGGCCCTGACGATCAACCAGGTGGCCCAGGACGTCAAGAGCGGCAAAGTGGCACGCATCGTCATCGAAGAGGATGATCGTATCCGCGTCATTTACCAGAACGGCGACGAAAACGGGGTGGCCGCTCAAAAAGAAAGCGGAGCCACCCTGGTGGATCAGTTGATCAGTCTCGGGGTCACCCAGGAGCAACTCTCTCCCGACAAGGTCGCCATCGAAGTCAAGGCGCCTTCCATCTGGACGGGCTTCCTAGGGACCACCATCGTGTACATCCTGCCGCTCCTGTTCATGGTCGGCATCTTGTGGTTCGTCTTTCGTCAGGCACAGGGCTCGAACAACGCAGCCATGTCCTTTGGCAAGAGCCGCGCCCGCATGTTCAGCGGCGAACACCCCACCGTCACGTTTGCGGATGTGGCGGGCGTGGAAGAGTCTAAGCAGGAACTGGCCGAGGTGGTCGAGTTTCTCAAAGAGCCGCAGAAATTCATCCAGTTGGGTGCCCGCATTCCCAAGGGTGTGCTGTTGGTCGGCCCTCCAGGAACAGGTAAGACCTTGTTGGCCAAGGCCGTTTCGGGCGAGGCGGGTGTCCCGTTCTTCTCGATCTCGGGCTCGGAATTTGTTGAAATGTTCGTGGGTGTCGGCGCCAGCCGCGTGCGCGATTTGTTCGACCAGGCCAAGCGTCATTCGCCCTGTATCGTCTTCGTGGACGAGATCGACGCCGTCGGTCGTCAGCGCGGAGCAGGGCTGGGCGGTTCGCACGACGAGCGTGAACAGACCCTCAACCAGATGCTGGTGGAGATGGACGGCTTTGATACCGACACCAACATCATCATCATCGCGGCCACCAACCGCCCCGACATCCTGGACCCCGCGCTGCTGCGCCCTGGACGCTTTGACCGCCGCGTGACGCTGGACCGCCCCGACGTGAAGGGCCGCGAGGCCATCCTCAAGGTGCATGTCAAGGGCAAGCCCCTGGAGCCCGAAGTGGACCTCGGTTCGCTGGCGCGCGGCACCCCTGGTTTCGTCGGCGCGGACCTGGAGAACCTGGTCAACGAAGGCGCCATCCTGGCGGCCCGCCGTAACAAGAAATCCATCGGACAGACCGACCTGGAAGAGGCCATCGAGCGCGTGGTGATGGGTCCTGAGCGTAAATCACGCCTGATCTCTGACGAAGAGAAACGCATCATCGCCTACCATGAGGCGGGCCATGCTGTGGTCGCCAATGCTCTGGCCGAGGCGGACCCTGTCCAGAAGGTAACCATCGTCGGTCGCGGACAAGCGGGCGGCGTCACCTGGTTCCGCCCTGACGAGGATCGCATCCTCATGTCCCGCAAGAAGATGCTCGCCACCCTGGCCATGGCTCTGGGCGGACGTGCCGCCGAGGAATTGATCTTCGATGACATCACCTCGGGCGCTTCCAACGACATCGAGCAGGTCACACGCATGGCGCGCTCCATGGTCACCCGCCTGGGTATGAGCAATGAACTCGGCAACATGGTCTACGGCCAGAAAGAGGAATTGATCTTCCTGGGTCGCGAGATCTCCGAGCAGCGTGATTACTCCGAGGCGGTGGCCGAGCAGATCGACCGCGAAGTCCGCAGAATTGTGGACGAGTCGTACAAGCTGGCCAAGGACATGCTCAGCACCTACCGCGCCCAGTTGGATATCGTGGCAAAGAAATTGCTGGAAGTCGAATCGATCACCCGCGAGGAATTCGAGCAGATCTTCCCACCGCCTGCTCCCAAGAAGAGCGGCACGCCGCAACTGGCATAACAAACACGAAACAAAAATGCCTCCCAAATTTGGGAGGCATTTTTTATGTATCACGAGCCGCACTTTTGTGCGGCGAAGCGGATTCTACGAGCTGGTTTCCTTGTGCTGGCGGACCAGTTCGCGGCGCAGGATCTTGCCGACAGTGGTCTTGGGTAGTTCACCGCGGAATTCGTAGTGGGTGGGAACCTTGTACGGGGCCAGCCGTTCCTTGCACCAGGCCTTGAGCTCCGCTTCGTCGGCGGACTCGCCCGGCTTGAGCACGATCCAGGCCTTGACGGTCTCACCGCGATACGGGTCAGGGATGCCCGCCACGCCCACTTCGAGGACCTTCGGGTTAGCAGCCAGCGCTTCTTCCACCTCGCGTGGCCAAACCTGGAAGCCACCCGGCTTGATCAACTCCTTCTTGCGGTCGACGATGTAGAAGTAGCCGTCCTCGTCCATCTGGGCGATATCGCCTGTGAACAGCCAGACTTTGCCATCCTTGAGGGTTCTCAGGGTGTTGGCCGTCTCGGTGGGCATGTTGTGATAGCCCTTCATCACCTGCGGCCCGTGGATGACGATCTCGCCGACCTCGCCCTGACCCAGTTCGGTCTCGCCATCATCGAGGCTGATGATCTTCACTTCCACATCGGGCAGGGGCATGCCGATGGAGCCTGTCTTGTTGATGCCGTTGAGCGGGTTGCAGTGCGTGGCGGTCGGCGCCTCAGACAGGCCGTAGCCTTCGAACACCTTGCCGCCCGTCAGCTTCTCGAACTGCTCCTTGGTTTCGCGCAGCAGCGGAGCTGAGCCCGAGATGCAGGCTTTGATCGAGGATAGATTGTATTTGCCAGCCTTCACGTCGGGATGGTTGTTGATGCCGTTGTACAGCGCAGGCACGCCAGGGAAGATGGTGGCCTTGTACTTGCTGATGTTATCCAGCACATCCTTCAGGTCGCGCGCGTTCGGCACCATCACCATGCTGGCCCCGTTCGACATGGCGAAGTTCATGCCTGCCACCATGCCGTAGACGTGGAACAGCGGGATGGCCATCAGTACCACTTCCTTGCCAGGTTCGAGGCCCGTCATCCACGACTTGATCTGCAGGGTGTTGGCCACCACGTTGCGATGCATGGCCACCGCGCCCTTCGAGACGCCCGTGGTCCCACCCGAGTATTGGAACAGGGCCGTATCATCGGGACCAATTTCCAGGGCAGGGCGCGAAGCGCTGGCGTATTTGGCGATCAGGTCCTGCATCCAGACTTCGCCTTCGGCGAGTCCGCCCTCGATGCGGAATCCGCCCTTCTTCTCCTTCGCCAGGGTGAAGAGGATGCGCAACAACGGCGGCAGGGCCTCCTTCAGGTTGGTTACGATCAATTTCTTGATCCTGGTCTTGGGCTGGGCGGCCTTGATCGTCTTGTAGAAGTTGGTCATCACGAACATCACTTCGATGCCCGCGTCGCTGGCCTGGTGTTCGATCTCGGGTGCCGTGTACAGCGGATTGGTCGCCACCACCACGCCGCCTGCCTTGAGGATGGCGTAATAGGCCATCACAAATTGCGGCGAGTTCGGCATGAAGATGCCCACACGATCGCCCTTTTTCACGCCCATGTCTACCAGCGCGGCGGCCAGATGGTCGGTGATGTCGTTCATCTCTTTGTACGTAACGACCGCGCCCTTGAAGATCGTGCAGGCGCGGTCGGGATACTTGCGCGCGGAATCATCCAAAAAGTGAAACAGCGGCGCTTGGGGATATTCGATTGTGGCGGGCACTCCCTTGTCGTAATGCTCTACCCAGGGTCGGTCCTTCATGGTTCCTCCTCCGTTGGCTATTTGACGATGGGATTAGTATAGCCTGAAAAGAACAAAAGTCAATATTCAGGCGAACTGTCTCTCCTTTGCGAGTGTTATAACTTTTTCCAGCACTTCAGGATCGCCTGCCTCGAACCAATGGATGTCGGGATCGGTCTCCTTGAACCAGTTGGCCTGACGCCGCACAAAGACGCGCGTGATGCGTTTCATCTGGACTCTGGCCTGCTCCTCGCTCATCTGACCACTCAACACCTGACAGCACTCCCGATATCCGATGCCCGACATGGAAGGCAATTCGGGCGAGTAGCCCTTTGCCAGCAGCGCGCGGACTTCATCCAGCAGGCCCGCGGCGAACATGGCGTCGATGCGGGCATCCACACGTGTGTACAATTCCTCGCGCGGGCGTTTCAACCCGACCGTCAGCAGGTCGTAGGACGAGTCGGCCTGTCCGCGCTGGGCGGAGAATTTGTAGCCCGTGGTGAGGATCACCTCCAGCGCACGGATCGTGCGGCGCACATTGCGCAGGTCGATGACGGCGGCGGCCTCGGGGTCGAGCAATTTCAGCCGCTCGTACAGCCACTCTTTGCCTCTTTCTTCGGCCAGCTTTTCCAATACCAGCCGCAAACGTTCATCGGGTTCCACCTCGGGCGGAGTCCAGCCTTGTGTCACCGCGCGGACGTATTGTCCCGTGCCGCCGACCAGCAGCGGCAACCTGCCGCGTGCGTGGATCTCGGCGACGACCTCGTGCGCGCGCTGCTGGAACATGGCCAGCGACCAGGTCTCATCGGGATCAGCCACGTTAATCAGGTGATGCGGCGCGTGCGCCTGCTCTGCGGGCGTGGGCTTGGCTGTGCCGATGTCCATGCCGCGATAGAACAGACGCGAATCGGCCGAGACGATCTCACCGTTGAGCCGTTCCGCCAGGCGGATGGCCAGTTCCGTTTTGCCCACGGCCGTGGGTCCAACGAGGAGGAGGAGGGGAGGTTTAGATAGCATTCTCAAAATGGGTGATGACAGGTTTCATCCCTGGACTGCCCTCGACGGCGATGACGTCGATCTGCCAGTGGTCGATGTTGTGTTCAGCGGCATACTGTTCCGCGGCAGCGATCATGTGCTGTTGCTTGCGCGTGGAGACGGCCACCTCGGGTGGACCGAACGAATCCGACGTGCGTGTTTTGACCTCGATGAATACGGTCACGTCGCCATGCTGGGTCACCAGGTCGATCTCGCCGTAGCTCGTGCGGACATTGCGGGCCAGCACGGTCCAGCCTTGCGCCGTGAGATGGTCCGCCGCGGCGGATTCCCCCCATTGGCCGATGCGTTGGTTGTGGGTGCGAGGTTGGGTGGGCATATGTGGGCGCTTCGACTCCGCTCAGCGCGAAGTTAGTTCAGGAATTTCTCCATAAAACTACGCAGACGCACATTGAGTCCGCGCTTGCGAGGGGTCGAGTCATAGACCAGGCGCTCGTAGTGCTTGAGCATCAGCTTGCTGGTCCGCTCGATGGCGTAGGCGGTGGAGGCCTTTCGGGCCGATTCGCCCATTTGCTGGATCAGCTTCGGGTCCAGGCACAGGCGGGTCAATTTGGCGGTATAAGCCGCCAGGTCGTGAGTCGCCAGGAAGCCGGTCTTTCCATCTTCCACGGTGTCGCCCACGCCAGGGGAGTGAATGCCGACCACGGGTAATCCTGCTCCCATGGCCTCGATGACCGAGAGCGGATGCACCTCGGTGACAGAGGTAGTGACGAAGATATCGCACATTGCAAGATGAGCAGGCAGTTGGTCGTAGGGAAGCATGCCCGTGAAGCGGACGCGGTTCTGAACCCCCAGTTCGACCGTCAGCGACTTGATCTCGTCCATGATGGGTTGAAGCCCGCCGCCGATGATCAGCAGGTGGACGTTTTCGACTGCGTGCGCCACGCCTGCAAAGGCGCGCATGAGGAAATCCAGGTTCTTCTCGACTGCCACGCGGCCTGCATAGACCAGCAGGATGTCGGTGGGCTTGTACCCGAATTCAGTCCGGGACAGGGGCTGAGCCTCGTAGAAACGGGTCAGATCCACGCCGTTGGGCACCACTTCGATGGGACTTTCCACACCCAGTTGGCGCAGCACCTTTTCCATGCCTGCCGAGGGCGAGACAACCAAGTCCACGGCATCGCAGAAGGATGGCATGTAGGCTTGCAATAGTCCCTGGCTGACCTCTTCGGGCATGAGGGGCAGGTAGGCCTGGGCGTACAGGTCGTAGCGAGTGTGGTTGGTGAACAGGATGGGAATCTGGAGCGGGCGGCAGTAATGCAAGGCCAGGCGTCCGCTCAGGAATGGGTGATGTACGTGAGTCACATCCATGGTCTGGAGGGTCTTTCGGGCGGCACGCGAATAACGCAGGGACAGGTAATAGCCCGTGTCGGCCAGCGGCAGCCCGGGCGAACGCAGGACGCGCGACTCGTCGTCCTCAAAATCCAGGTCGCCGAAGGTGAAGATGTACACGTCGTGACCTGCCTGCTCGAGATAGCGTTTGTTCAGGTCGACGTAATTCGTGATCCCGCTGACGTGCGGTTTGTACGTATCCACCATCATTCCGATGCGCATAAGACCTCTTTCTGGTTGTGCGGCAATGCTAAGGCATAGGGGGAATCAAGTCAAGCGTCCATTGGGTGGAAATGACGCGACTCGTCGCTTTCTGGTGCGGCGGATACGCTTTTGTTTTCTGGTAGAATGACTCATCGAGGTAACCATGACAGCGAAATTGATTTTACGCGGTAAGGAATATGAAGTGCGTGCGGGCATGACCCTGCTGGACGCGCTGAAGAAGAGCAACATCGTGCCCGAGTCAGTCATCGGTGTGCGCGACGGTGAGATGATCGTCGAAGACGAGATCCTTCGCAACGATGATGTGATCAAACTGGTGGCCGTCATTTCGGGGGGCTAATCCATGAAGTGCAAAAAGTGCGGAGAAAAAGCCTCGGTCAACATGCGTCAGCATCGCATGGCGTTGTGCAAAGAACATTATCTGGAATGGATCCCCGAACAGACCGAGCGTTTCATCAAAAAATATGAGATGTTCACCCATCGGGATAAGATCCTGGTGGCGGTTTCGGGCGGCAAGGATTCGCTCTCGCTGTGGGACATCCTGGTCAAGCTTGGCTATCAGGCAGACGGGATGTACATCGGCCTGGGCATCGACGGCCGAAGGTCCCCGACAGGGGGCGGAATCGACTACTCGTCCGAGTCACATCGTTTGACGCAACATTTCGCCGACGCGCGCGGATTGACCCTCCACGTTGTGGATGTGGAGCGCGAGTATGGCCAATCGATTCCCATGCTGGCCGAGAAAACCCACCGTGGATATGGCAAGCCATGCTCGGTGTGCGGGCTGGTCAAGCGCCATGAGATGAACCGTATCGCGCGCGACCTGGGGTATAACGTCCTGGCGACGGGGCACAACCTTGACGATGAGGCAGCCGTGCTCTTCGGCAACACCCTGGCGTGGGAAAGCATGTTCCTGTTGCGGCAAGGCCCTGTCCTGCCTGAAGCCGACGGGCTGGCGCGCAAGGTCAAACCATTATGCCGCTTTTACGAGCGCGAGATGACCGCATATGCGCTGCTCTCGGACATCGAATATATTTACGAGGAATGTCCCTTCGCGGAAGGATCCACCTCGATCTATTACAAGGAACTGCTCAATCAATTGGAAACCACCCGTCCAGGCGCAAAGCTGACCTTCTACCTGCGTTTCCTCGAGGCCCGCACCAATGGGCTATTCCGTGAACAGGACGAGGTGGTGCAGAATCTGCATCCCTGCAACAAATGCGGACAACCCACCACTGCGCCTGACCTGTGTTCGTTCTGCCGCATGATCGAAAAAGTCAATCAAACCGATGCCCAGGAGAGTCAATGACCACGACCACTACTAACAATAAAGTGAAACAACCACCTGTCCTGTTTGACAAGACCCAGGCCCTGATCACGCGCCTGAATCAGATGCTGGGCGGGACGCTCATCACCTATTGGAACAATCCGCGTGGAAGCGTCTGCCAGGATGATGTGGTGGCACTGTATGAGCTGCTCGAAAATCTTGGCAGACAGGAAAAGATCTATTTGTTCATCAAGTCCAGCGGTGGGAGCGGACAGTCATCCTTGTTGCTGGTCAACCTGCTACGTCAGTATTGCGATCAGATGATTGCCGTCGTTCCGTTGGAATGTGCCTCAGCCGCCACGATGATCGCCCTGGGTGCAAACGAAATCCAGATGGGACCGATGGCATACCTGACCGCCGTGGACACATCCCTGACCCATTCGCTCTCGCCCATCGACCGCGACAACGACCGCGTCAGTGTCAGCCTGGATGAATTGACCCGTGTCGTGCGCCTGTGGCAGGACCAGAATGCAGATTCCAAGGGGAACCCGTACCAGGAACTTTTCCAGTATGTGCATCCGCTGGTGATTGGGGCGGTGGATCGCGCCGAGTCGCTCTCGATCATGCTCTGCAAAGAAATCCTCTCGCACCACATCAAGGATGAGAAGACTGCCGACCAGATCGCTTCCACTCTAAACTCGAAGTACCCGTCGCACAGTTATCCGATCCTGTACAGCGAGGCCCAGCGAATCGGGCTGCATGTCAAACGCCTCGACCCGCAGGTCAATTCGCTGCTACTGGAACTGAATGAACTCTATAGTGAAATGGGTCAGCGCGCCACCACCGATTTCGACGATACTCATGCCCACGGTAACGAGATCCTTAACATCTGGGAGTCGACTGATGTGCAGGTCTTCTACCAGCAGGATAAGGACTGGTTCTACCGTACCGAGGAGCGGCGCTGGATCACGCTCAACGACAACTCCTCCTGGCGCCGCCTGCAGAAGGTGGGCAACAAGGTGGAGAAATCCATCCTGCATATCGCATAGCCAAGTTGTGGGTCGTCATTGCGAGGTCGTAGGCCGAAGCAATCTCATCTTTTCAAGCAACACGAGATTGCTTCGGGCGGAAGAAACCGCCCTCGCAATGACAAAAGGCTAAATCTGTGCAAAACCTGTGCAACCTGATAGCTTTTGCAAGTGTTCTTCGCTGAAAATAGCGGCCAGTTGACAATCTGGCCGCTATTCATTTCAGTTCATGGTGCTGGAAAACAAATATGGCAAAACTTGCTTCTCTAAAATTCAACGATCCCGCCCCCAATGTGGAACTTTTGGACACGGAGGGGAGCCCTGTCCAGCTGGCTTCGCTTTGGAAGGATAGGGTATTGGTACTGGCATTCACCCGCCACTTCGGCTGTCCACAGTGCAAGGACATGACCGACCGCCTGGTCGAGGTCCAGCCGCAGTTGGCGGAGAAGGGGCTGGCGCTGGCCTTGGTGACACACGCCACACCTGCCGAAGCGAAGGAATTTTGTGTCAGGCGTGCCGCGGGCATCCGTTGCCTGGCGGACCCTTCCCGGGTGGCGTACCAGGCCTACGGTCTGGGGCGTGGGACGCTCTGGCAGACGCTGCTTTCGCCTAATATCTGGCGGTCCAATCGTCGGCTGGAGCAGACGAAGGGCTACAAGCCCGAGACTCCGCCGCCCGGGCAGGACGCCTTCCAAATGTCGGGCACGTTTGTCATCGGCACAGATGGCCGCATCCGCCTGCCGTATTATTACGAAGACATCGCCGACCATCCGCCTGTGGATTTGTTGCTGCACGGCCTGATGGGCCTGCAATGGTCGGAACCGTTCGAAAAACCGCTTCACGAATAGGGATATATGGGACTTTCAATTTATCTTGCTCTTAAAGAGATCTGGCGCAATCGCGGACGCTTCTTCCTCGTGGCGCTGGTCATCGCATTGATCACGTTGCTGGTGTTGTTCATCGCCGCCCTCGGCGAAGGGCTGGGGACGAACAACCGTCAGTATGTGTCGAACCTGGATGCACAGTTGATCGTCTTCCTGGACAAATCGGATTTCATCATCCCCTCCAGCCGACTTGACCAATCTGCCCTGAAAGCGGTTCGCCGTGTGGATGGCGTCGCTGACGCTGGACCGATCTCTACCTCCTCGACCGCCATCATGCTCGATAACGGCAAGGTGCTCAAGGTCTCGATGTTGGGCGTGGAAGCGGGCCGACCTGGCTTGCCGCCTGTGATCGAAGGCCGCACCTATCAGACCCAGCTTGCCAAG
Source organism: Chloroflexota bacterium (assembly GCA_016191845.1). Taxonomy (GTDB): domain Bacteria; phylum Chloroflexota; class Anaerolineae; order Anaerolineales; family Villigracilaceae; genus JACPVF01. The sequence continues at coordinate 406,631 of JACPVF010000013.1, read as the reverse complement.
GAAACTGTCATTGACCGCAACGTGGCGCTGCGCTCTGACATCAAGGTCGGCGACGAGATCACCGTCCGCTCCACGCAAGGAACCAAGGATGAGTTCTTCACCCTCAAGGTGGTGGGGCTGACCGAGGGTCAGGCCTACACCTTCCAGCCGACTATCTTCGTCCCGCCCTCGACCTGGGAGCGGGTGCGGCCCAAGTCGGAGGCAGAAGCCAATAAAACGGTCCCAGACATCAACGTGATCGCCGTCAAGCTCGAAGACCCGAGCCAGGCCGAGGCGATGAAGTCGAAGATCGAAGCGAACGTCTCCAACGTCCAGGTGACAGATATCGAGACCACCATCAGCAACATCCCTGGCTACTCGGCCCAGCAGGGCACAGTGCAGACGCAGGGCGCGTTCACGCTATTGATCGGCGTACTGGTCATCGGTGGTTTCTTCCAGATCCAGATCCTGCAAAAGGTGCCGCAGATCGGCGTGCTGAAGGCCATCGGCTCGTCGAATGGGGTGGTGGGATTTGCTGCCGTGGTCCAGATTATGGTGGTGACCGCCATCGGTGTGGGCATCGGCGGCCTGCTGACGTATGTCTTCTCGCTGTTCTTCCCGCCGACCATTCCGCTGGTGTTCAACGGCAATGCCTCAGCGTTGGCTATCGCGGCGCTACTGTTCATCGGCCCCGCGGGTGGACTGGTTTCCGTTATTTATGCGGTGCGCATCGAACCGCTCAAGGCCCTGCGCCTTTCGTAAGGAGTGAGAGATGAGCACTGTTGCACTCGAAGTCAAGAATGTGATCAAGACCTTTAGCGTGGACGGCAGCAAGATCAACGCCGTGGACGATGTTTCATTCAAGGTCAATTCGGGCGAGTTCGTGGCGCTGGTCGGACCGAGCGGTTCGGGTAAGACGACCATGCTCTCCATCCTGGCCGCGCTGTTGACGCCCACCAGCGGGCAGGTGCTGATCGACGGGCAGGACCTGTCGAAGATGAGCGAGAAGCAGCGCGTGGTGTTGCGCCGTGAGAAGATCGGCTTCACGTTTCAGTCCAACAATCTGATTCCGTACCTGACCGCCAAGGAAAATGTAGAGTTTATGCTGCGCCTGAACGGCAAGGCCAACCGCGCAGGACGAGTCCGCTCGCAGGAATTGCTGGCCCGCCTGGGATTGAACGACCGCCTGCATAACCTGCCCGCGCAAATGTCGGGTGGACAGCAGCAACGTGTGGCGATTGCGCGCGCCCTGATCCACAATCCCACCGTGGTGCTGGCCGACGAGCCGACCGCTTCGCTCGACACCGAGCGCGCCTTCCAGGTGGTGGAGACCTTTGCCAACCTGATCCACGAGAACAACCGCGCGGGCATCATGGTCACACACGACCTGCGCATGTGCAAATACGTGGACCGTGTGCTCCAGATGCGTGATGGTAAGCTGGTGCAGATCTACGAGACGAAGGATGAGGTCATGGCACTGGCTAGGGGTGGGGATCATTAGTTTTCGTCCTGAGTGGAGGGATACAGTCCCGTAGTCGAAGGACAGAGTTACGCAGAATAGGCATTTCGACTTCGTTCAACGCAAATAATCAAGGCGGCGTAAGCCGCCTTTTTGATTCCTCGGTCGCGCTGCATTGGAATTTCCTTGACTCTTTGTGTAAACTAGTTTATTATACAGACTAGTTTATATAAGGAGCAAGAATGCAGACCAATGTTCAACTCGACTCGGTTGTAAAGCGCGCCCGTGGATACTGGTTCATGGATGGCTTTACCGAAATTGCCGCGGGTATCTTTTTTATCCTGCTGGCAGGCACCCTGCTCTTGCAGGGAAACGTGTTTCAGGCTTCGAACCCTGAGCACGTCCTCTCGGTGGTGGGCATCATTTCACTGGTGAAGCTGTTTGGTTTCCTGGTGATCGTGTTGGCCCTTTGGTGGCTGAAGGATCATTTCACCTATCCGCGCACGGGCTTTGTGAGAGGGAATCGGCTGACCACCGCACAAGTACTGATGCTGCTGCGCAACGTCATCCTCTTCCTCCTCCTGCCGATCTTCGGGTTGTTGGTGGTCTCCGCGCTGCTGGCGACCATAGGTGGCGTGTTGTCCTCTTTGCCCGTTTGGTTCCCAATCGGCGTGGGGACGATCTGGGCAGTGCTGTGCATCCTGGCAGGAGGATGGACAGGCGTGGCCCGTTTCCGCGTGCTGGGAATCTTGTTCCTGCTAGCGGGCATCGCTGTTGGAATCTGGCAATGGACAGTGGGATTATCCGTGCTCCCCGTTGACATACAACCTGCGCTTAATCAGCCTGCGGTTCAGGAAGTTATCAATCGTAGCTTGAACAGTCTGGGCCTGCTGGTCTTGATCTCTGGCCTGCCTCTGGTACTCTCAGGGTTTGTCACCTTCCTGCGCTATCGCAAGGCCAACCCCGCGCCTTATATGGAGGAGTCATGAGTCCATCCGTTCAAAATCTTTCTGGCCTGGACCGCGTGATCCACGAGCCAGCGCGGCTGATGTTGGTGGCTTTGCTTTCGGCCGTGGAATCCGCAGACTTTCTCTACCTGCTCAAGGAAAGTGACCTGACCAAAGGCAACCTGTCGGTGCATCTTTCGAAGTTGGAAGAGGCAGGTTATGTCGAGGTGGAGAAGACTTTTCGCGGGAAGATGCCTCATACGGAATATTGCCTTACTCCCAAAGGGAGGACAGCCTTTGACCAGTATCGAAAGAGTCTCAGTTCGGTGCTGGACGGCAAAGGAAAATAGCAGGACTCCCAAAAATAAAGAAGACGGTCACCTCGAAGGTGACCGTCAATTGTTTTTACTGGTGGAAGAACTCATTTAGCACGGGGGCGAAATTTTCTGGAATGTCCCTGTCCCACGCGCCGCCGTCGATCTGGTCGCCTGTGGGCTGGCCGTCCGCGTCAAGCTTGAAGTAGACAGGGATGGCCTCGAAGGACAGGTTCTCGTTGTCCCAGCCCCACACGTCCGCATCAGCGCGGATCAGGTACACGCCTTTGAGCGCCTTCATCATCAGCGGATTCTCTTCTTCGATGCTGGCTGCCACGGCCTGACAGGGCGGGCACCAGGTGGCGTCAAATTCGAGGACGGGGATCAGGCCCAGGTCCGCAGCTTTCTGGGCATGTTCTGCCAGTTGGGTGTTTAGGTCGCCGCCCGACTGATAGAGTCGGGTGACGACGTGGTCTACGGATTCGGTCGGTGCGTCCTGGGGAACGGACTTGGTCGGGGTGGAGACTTCTTCTGTCGCGACAGGCTCAGGCGAAGGCGGAACCTGTCTGGGCGGGACAAGCGCATTGCAAGCCAGAGCCAACAGCGGGACAAGCATCAACGAAAATTTCTTTGACACATTTCCTCCCGCCTATTGCAGCATTCCCTTGGTTGGGATGCGAATGGCAATGGACTTGTTCTCCACGGGCGCGCGGCAGCCGCGGTCACTGCAGGCCATGTAGGTGACGAGGACCTGCTGGTTGAGCCAGTCCTGTCCGTCGGGCAGCAGCACAGGGATGCTCAACGTGATGGGACCCTCGGGATAGACCCGCAGTTCGCTCGGCCCCTCGAATGCGGCTTGTGTTGGCTGGCTCTCCATCGTCTCGCCGACCTGCATGAGTGCAGAGTCCGTTGGCAGGGTCAGCAGGGTCGGTCGGCCGAGGCCGTCCACGCCCGTGGGTGGGATGTCCTTGCTATAGAGGTGCAGGCCTGCTTCGAGCGGGGTGAAGGTGGCGGTCAGGGTGTACGTGTCATTCTGGCTGCGTTGCAGTGCGATGGACACTTCCACGTAATTCTCGGTGACCGAGCCAAGCTGCAGAGTCCCGCCGCGTGCGAGGACCTCAGCAGGCTGACAGGCCGTCAGTGTGGGCAGCAGGATCAGAGTCAGGAGGAGCAGGAAGTTGAGTTTTCGGATCATGCCAAAAAGTATACTCGAAAGGCCATCAGCCCTCTTCCGTGATCACCGCGTCATTGGCGTCTGGCTGGACCTTGAGCCTGTTTCCGCTATTGATAAAGACCACCGACCCGATGATAATGATCGAGGCCGCCAGGATGCGCAAGGACAGGTCCTCGCTGGCGAAGAGGAAACCGAGAAAGACCGCCACCAACGGGTTGACGTAGGCATACGTGGCCACCAATGAAATAGGTGCGTTTTGCAGCAGCCAGGCGTACGAGACGAAGCCGATCATCGAGCCGACCGTGATGAGATAGACCAGCCCCAGCCAGGAGTTGGTCGTCACGTGGGCGAAGCTGAAGCCTTTCAGCTCACCCGTCAGCAGGCTGACGAGGAACAGGGAAATGCTCCCCATGAGCATCTCGCCGCCCGTCATCATCAGCGCAGACTTGGGTAGGTCCGCGTGTTTGCTGTAGATCGAACCCGTGGCCCAAAGGGAAGCCGCCACCAGCAGGGCAATAACGCCCAACGGGTTGAGGTGCATCCCGCCCGAGAATTCGGATGGTCCCACCAGCAGGTAGATGCCGAAGAAGCCGATCAGCAAGCCGATGATGACGCGCGGGGTTGGCTTGACGCCGCCAGGGCGGATGGCCTCGGCGACCACCAGGAACATGGGCACCGCACCGACGATCAACGCCGCGATCCCCGAAGGGATGGTCTGCTCGGCCCATGAAACCAATCCATTGCCGCCCAGAAGTAGCAACGTGCCGACCACGAACAGCGAGCCCCACTGTTTGCGCGTCGGGAGCGGATCACCCGCTGCCTTGCGCCAAGTCAACAGGATCAGCCCCGCGATCAGAAAACGCAGCCCTGCGTGGAAGAACGGCGGAATGCTTTCCACGGCGAAGCGAATGGCCAGATAAGTCGAGCCCCAAACGATGTAAAGTGCCAGTAAAGCGACCCAGATCTTGGTTTTCATTTTTCTCCATGTATTTTCGTCCAGAGCGGAGCCGCCGTTTTGCGGCGGCGTAGTCGAAGGACGAGGTTCTCTAGATAATTGTCATTATGTTTTGACCGCGTGAGCAAAGTTTGTTCACTCCGCTCTGCGCGAAGATTCTGTTTATGCCTGTACCCGTGAGGCTTCCCAGCCGAGTAAAGCCTTCTTGCGTGCAGGTCCATACCGATAATTGCCAAATTCGCCCACCTTGCGGATGACGCGATGGCAGGGAATGAGTACCGCGATGGGATTATGTCCCACGGCTGTACCGACGGCTCGCAACGCCTGCGGCTTACCGATCCGCGCGGCGATCTGCTCGTAGGTGGTCACTGTTCCAGCGGGGACGCTCAACAACGCCTCCCACACCTTGAGTTGGAAATTCGTCCCGCGCAAGAAGAGGTGCAGGGGGCGATCTCCGCGCTGGGTCAGGTCGAAAATGGGACCCATCCACGGGGCGGTGGCCTTCTGGTCTTCGATCATCTTGGCGGAGGCCCAATCTGCCACCAGGGTGTCGATGGCGTCTCCTTCACGCTCCTGGACAAAGCTCAGGTGACAGATCCCGCGCTCGGTCAGGCCGATCAGACACGGGCCGAAGGGCGTGGGATGCAGCCCGTAGCGGATGGTCAGGCCCGCGCCGCGCGATTTATATTCCCCTGGCGAAACGGCCTCGGTGCTGACCATCAGGTCGTGCAGGCGTCCCAGGCTGGAGAGTCCGACCTGATGGGTGGTATCCAGTAAATTCTCGGTCTGATGCAGCAGGTCACGGGCGTGTTCCTTGGTGACGAATTGCAGGAAACGTTTGGGGCTGATGCCTGCCCAGCGGGTGAACAAGCGTTGAAAGTGAAACTCGCTCAATCCCAGGCTGGCGGCCACCTCTTCGAGGCTGGGCTGATCCTGATAATGATCGTCGAGATATTGGATGGCCTGCTCGATGCGCTGGTAATCTTCGGCGAGTTGGGAATAGGGGGACGGGTTCATAAGGCTCCTTTCTTATAACGCCGATTCTATGGATTACGCAACCCGCAGGCGACCCGATTCTTGCTGAATGCAAAAATAAAAAGCATGTCACCGACATGCTTTTTCTGAAGACAAACTTGAAATTACACTCGGATGGTCAGGCTATTTTTTGCTTTCCGCCTTGACGCGTTGACCCAGCAAGGCGATCATATCCACCTGGCGGCGGTTGACCAGCATGGCGGGACTCTCCACGCGCAGGTTGGGCAGCAGGATGGCCGTCAGCGTGGCGTTGAAAACGGGGATGAACTCGCGCGCGCTCTCCGACATCAACGCGGTGAAATCGAAACGACCTGGGATCTCCAGCACGCCCTCGATCTCGAAGACCTGCGTGGTGATGCGGGCGGGATATTCGGAGATGCTGGTATAACCGCCGCGTACCAGCGCCTGCGGACCCAGATCCTCGCGGCGGGCCATGCACAAGGTGTGGACGCGCTGCTTGGTCATGCGTACCACCTCGAAGTGATCCACCAGTTTGGTGGGCACATGCAGACGGGCCATGCGCGCGTCGTGGACTTCCAGCGTGGAATGGGTGGTGTCATTCAACATGCCGAGGACGCCTGTACTCCCTGCCATCACCTTGCCCACCAGCCGATATCCCGAAGTCAGGATGTCAGCGGGCAGAAAGCGGAAGGTGCGGGGGGAGGTATCCATCGCCATGTCAGGTTTCCTTGTACTATGATTCGGGCGCAGGTCGCGATGGCCTGGCCGTTGGGCGGGTACGCGGGGCGATCTTTTTCTTGCGGGTGGGCTCGCCCGCGTTGGGGTCGAGCAGCATGTCCAGCCAGGAAATGGACCGTTCATCGTATTCGCGGCGGCCGCACACGTCACATACCCAGGCAGGGAAGGAAGGGACCGTAATCAACTCCTCGTTCAACCAGGTGAAATAGGTCAACAGGCGGGGCTGCATGATCCCCGCCGAACATTCGGTGCATGGGAAACTACTCACAACAGGCGGTTGAGGTTTGGTCATGATAGGCCTCACGAAGCGGACATCAGGTCGTAGTGGCGGATGACGCCCCACTCAGGGAACGGCCAATAGATAAAAACCGCCTTGCCGACAATGTTCTCGAACGGCAACAGGCCCCACTGGTGCGAGTCAGATGAATCGTTGCGATTGTCGCCCAGCACGAACAAGTGCCCCTCGGGCACCTGCCAGGATCCGCGGTAATTGGGCGCGGCCGCGATGTACGGCTCACTCAATGTCTTTCCATTGACGATGACCTGACCGTCATGGATATCCACCTGGTCGCCAGGCAGGCCGATGATGCGCTTGATCAGGTCCAGGTCGGGGTTGGTGGTCGAGCGGAAGACGATGATATCGCCGCGCTGCATGTCGCCGATGCGGTAGGCCATGCGATTGACCAGGACGAACTCGCCATCCATCAGGGTCGGATTCATGCTGAACCCATCCACACGCACACGGGCCGAGACGGCGTTGATGCCCAGAAAGAGCACCAGCGCCAACACCACGGTTTCCACGATATCCAGCAAAATCTGCCCCCACTTGATCTTCTCTTGCTCGGGAGTCTGCTCAATACCCTCCGGTTGGTTTTCCAACGGGTTTTCAGGTTGCAATGCTTCCAAAATCTGCCTCCGATAATTTCTGGAGAAATTATACAACCATTTCTCCTCCGCCCCCTCAACCTTAGAAAGGCTTAATTTGAAACTGTAATTCAGACCCTCCCCCAGGCAAAATAGGTTGGGACGTGCAGCACCCTCGTCCCGTTTGACCAGGCCTGCCCATCCAGTCGCTTCATAATTTGGATGTCTTCACTCGGGACAAAGTCCGCCAAATCAGCTTCGAGCACGGCCCATTCCATTTCCCGTTCCCCAGGCGCGGACTCATTTCCCTGACTTTGGATGGGTCCCGTTTCGATGAGCGGGATGCCCGCCTGGAAGAAGGTCTCCGCCAGCCGCGCGCCGAAACCCACGTCTGCCCCCTGCCGACGCAGGGACTCGGCCTGCCAGCGTCCCAATGGACGGAGTTCGGGCGGCTCGTCCACGCGGGCAGTGTAATCGGGTTCGGCCAATGCCAACACGCTTCCGCCCGGGCGGGTAACGCGCTTCATTTCGAGCAGGGCTTGCAGCGGATCGCGCACCCACAACAGGAAGAAATGGCAGAAGGTGATGTCAAATGCGGCGGTGGGATAGGGCAAGACCAACCCGTCGGCGCGGACGCGGTGTGTGCCCGGGGCGTAGAGTCCGCATTGGGCCAGGGAGGCAGGCTCCAGGTCCAGGGCGTGCAGGGATGCGGGCCCCGCCCACTCGCGCAGGATCGCACCCGTCCCGCATCCCACTTCCAGGGCACGGCGCGCCTCCCTCCAGCCCGCACGCTCGAACAGGTAGGCGCGCAGGTCGCGCGTCCAACGGGCTTGCTGGAGGTAACGGGCGTGCCAGTCCACTTTAGTTTCCTAGTTGGGCAGGCAGCGGACTGGAACAGGTCATGCCCGAGGGTGCCAGGACGGGCCCCGCATTGTGCAGGTCGATGAACAAGGTTTTGCTGCCGCCGTTTCCAACACGCAGGATATATTTGTCGAGGGTCTTGCCATTGACTTCGACGGTATCGATGCGCGAGTAGAAGACCACCCCGCCATCCTTGCCGAGCAGGGCGCTCAGGTAATCCTCCTCACGGTCTGGACCCAAAAGGAGCTCGCCGCCGAGCGGCACAGGCTTCTTGTCTGAGAAGCCGTAGGATGGGTCGGTCGAAATGGGGCAACCTTCCCAGGGAGTGATCTCGAAAAAGGTGATCCTATCGAGTGTGGTCTGGTAGGCCCGTTCGCCAAATTCGTCCCAGGCTCCCTCGCCATAGGCATAGACCAGCAGGGTGAGCATCTTGCCGTGTTCAGGGCGCAGGAAGGCGGCGCGGGCTTGGAAGGGTTCACCATCCTTGGTGAGGCCGCTGAAGGACGTCCCGGCACCTTCCGCGCCCGCGTGTGTGAAAGTTTGGCGCTCCCCTTCGGTCACATTGCGGAACTGTTTGTTTGCCCATTCCATGTAATATTTGAGCGTGGTGTTGATGTGCTCACCGGGATAGGGGACCTGCGCCGAGAGGTAGACATTCAGCTTTTCGTCCTTGCTGTACATGAACGCATCATGGTTGCTGATTTCCGTCTTCATCCCGTCGAATACGGCGAAGTCGAATCCGCCGCTGCGGACCCTGTGCATATTCTCCACTTTGATGACCAGCGGCGTGGGGGTGGGCGTAAAGGTCTTGGTGGGGCGCGGGGTGCGTGTGGGGGTGAGGGTGATGGTAGGGGTGAGCGAGGCGGTGGGGGTGGGTGTGACCACCAGGTTGGTCGCGGTCTGACAGGCCAGACTGACGAACGTGAAGAGCATGAGGAGCGCGACGAGGAGACGTTGAACGGGTTTCATGGGTTACTCCTTCCAAGCCAGCACGAATTGCATTTGCTGGAGGGTTTCAGGGGAATGGGGATGGACGGCGCTTTTGGGGACTTCCCGCCACCACTCGGCCAGTTGACGAAGGGCCTGGTCGCCGCTGAGGCCGTGGCGGGCGAGGTAACAGCCGACTGTGGTGCCCGTCCGCCCGATGCCGCCCCAGCAATGGACGTAGACCTTGTGGCCCTCGGCCAGGGTCGAGTCAATGGCGTTCAGGATGGCAGCCATGCCTTCGCGGGTGGGCAGGCCAAAGTCGCCGATGGGGAAACGCAGGTGACGGACGGTCAGGCCGTAGATGCGGGCCTGCTCGATCAGGATGGGGTGGTAGGACGGCATTTCCCCTTCGGTGGTCAGGTCGATGAAGGTATCGAATCCCTGTGCGAGGAAACGGTCGAGGCGCTGACGAGTGAGCTCATCGTTGGGGCGGCCAGGATATTCCCCAGCGAGGAAGCGGTCAGGTTCCACCCAATAGGTCTCGGGGATGGGACGTTCGTCCACGGTCATTCCTCCAGTTGGCAGAAGCTCGCCAGGATCTCGGAGCGCAGGGTCACCAGTTCGGGGTGTTCGTAAAAGAACAGAATCTTCTGTTCGGCAACTGCATCCCCTGCGGGTTTGGACGAGAAGACGAAATAGGCGAACGACTCGGCGATGTCCTCGGATGGGTTGGTGGTGGCGTAGTCGTCCACGAACTCGTCCTGGTGGCGCTCGTAGAAGGCGTACAACTCGTCGTAATAGGTCTCGAGATCGTCGCCGTAGCCGAGATCGTCGATGGGCTGCCATTCGTCCACCAGGGCCGTCCAGAAGTGATCGTAAAAGGCGTTGATGTACGAGGTCGGCAGGCTGCATCCCTCGCCAGGGAAGTAGGTGGGGCAGGCGGCTACCTTGCGGTCGTACAGGTCGGCATCATCGGGGTCGTTGTAGACCTCCACGTCGGGCGGCACCTGGCTTGGGCCGAGGGTGAGCAGGTGACCAAACTCGTGGACGAGGGTGAAATACAAATTTTCGCGGTCGGCCAGATCGGCACTGTCGACTTCGACCATCCACTGTTCAGGGTCATCATAAGATTGCTCGACGGCGGCCAGTATGTTGCTGGGACCATCGGTGAAGACTACGTATTCGGAAACCACCTGCCGCTGGTCGGCGGGGATCAGCTTGGTGAACAAGTCCCAGGCCAGTTGCTGAGAGGAGGTATCCTTTTGCAAGGACTTCAACTTGGACGGAACATCCTCAAATTGCGGATCGTTGATCTGATCCCCGTCCACGCTGTAGATGACCAGATTGACCGAGTCGGGTTCGTCTGCGCCGCTGGAGTCGTCGGGGCTGTAGACGGAGTACTGTACGGCATCAATAATGGTTTGCATCGAGGCAGGGCAGGCGGCGACAGGTGACTCCGTGGCGGGTACCGACGGCAGCTCCGTGACTTGCGGCCCCTCTGCAACAGGCGGAAGTTCGGTGGCGCTGACAGTTTCTTCCGTGGTGAAATAATAATATCCAACCACGCCTGCGCAACAAACGATGGCGCAGCACAACAGGACCACCCCTGTGACGATCCAAACCATGTTCTTATTCATAAAACCTCTGCGAAAATTTCGATAAGCATAACATCAAATGTTATGGCTCCTCCTTGCAAGGCATAAACAGTTATATTGCCCCGTCACTGCGTATATGAGCACAATCCCTGGATAATCTGCTGGCGGAAGGCCACCAGCTCAGGGAAGTCATAGAAGAAGAGCACTTTTTCATCCGCGATGGATTTCGCCTCGGGCTTGGGTGTCAGCACGAAGACGGCCCAACTCTCGGCAATGTCCTCGATGGGGCTGGTGGCAGCATAGGAACTGACGAACTCACCGGAGTGTCGACGGTAGAAATTCTCGACCAGGATATGATATTCCGCTTCGCTTTGCGCGGCCTCCACTTCGCTCCACTCGTCGGTCAGGTCGGGCCAGAAGCGTTCGTAAAACTGGCTGATGTAGGAGTCCTCGGTGCTGCAGCCCTCAGGCAGAAGGAAGGTCTTACAAGTTGACTCCGAGTGGTTGTCCGTGTCGAGTTGCGCCGCGTCGATTGTGACGAGATGCCCAACTTCGTGGACCAGGGTCTCGGTCAGATAGGGCGGGTAATCGGAGTCGAGAATGTCGAAAGCGATGGCCCAGGTCTGGGTGTCGTCCGAGGTCGGCTTGACGTAGGCCAGTCGGTTGCGGGGCCCATCTGTGAAGATGATTAATTCGTCCACCCGCTTACGCATCCCGGCGGGAATGACAGCTGTGAAATAGTTCCAGATGCGGCGATGTGTGTCCTGGTCCTCCTGGAAGATCTTGTACTCCTTTGGGGCCCACAAGGTTTCGATATCGCCGATCTCGTTTCCGTTCACGGGATAGGTGGCAAGATCGTAATTGGTCGAGTCGCCTATCAACTCGTCGGTCAAGTCTTTGTAAGGGCTAACTTCGAGGATGGCTTCCACGCGGGCCATGCAGGCGTCGATGCAGTCTCCACCTTCACAGGCGATGGGGGTCCAATCCACGGTGGGGACGACCGTTGCCGTAGGTGTGTCGGCAGGAGTCGGCGTGAGGGCGGCCGTGGAGGTGGGTATGGGCGTTGGCGTCCCGTTGACGAGAGTCTCGGCGGTGGCGCAGGCCAGGGAAACGGTCAGCAGGCCGAGGGTCAGGAGGAGCAGACGGAAATTCTTATTGGGTAGGCGGTTCATAGTTGCAAATCCCATAGATCAACTGATAACGCAGGTCCACCAATTCGGGGAACTGATAAAAGAAGAGCACTTTCTGGTCGGCGACGGTGTCACCCGTGGGTTTGGGGCGGATGATGAAATAGGTCCAGCTTTCGGCGATGTCTTCGAGCGGCTGGGAGGCGGCGTACTCGGTGACGAACTGGTCGCTGTATCGCAGGTAGAACTGATAGCCGGCGTTTGGATCGCCGCGTGTGCCCGTCCACTCGTGATAGATCGAACGCCAGAATTTCTCGAAGAACTGGTTGGCATAGGAGTCGGGCGCGGGGCACTCGTAAAGCGCTTCCTGCGGACAGGCCTCACCTGTCTTAAGGGGGACCTGTTGGGTGGGGTTGAGTGTGATGAAATGTCCGTACTCGTGGATCAGCGCGTCGGTAAGGTAATTCGAGTCGGTGCTGGCGAGCACGTTGAAGCGCAGGATCCAGCCGCCGTCGTCAGTGGGTGAGAATTGCGCCCCCGACTCGCCACCCGCGTAAATGTCGAACTCTTGCAAGCCAGGCCGATCTGTGAGGGGAACCACGCCCGTGAAGTAATCCCAGATGCGGTGGTGGACTCCGTTATTGTGGGCGTACACGAACAACTTGGCGGGCGCAGAGTGGTAGCTGGGATCGGAAATGGCATTTCCGTCCACTTTGTATGAAACGAGCAGGCTCTCAGAGCCAGGCTCCATCGCGCTGGGATAGATGCCATCGCCGACGGCCCTGGCTGCCTTGGCGACACAACCTTCGATGCATTGACCGTCGGCGCACTCGGCCTTGACCTGGTCCACGCTCTCGGGCACGCTTTCAGGAATCTCAACAACGGGCCGATTCTTGAAGTACTGGACTCCAAAGTAGACCGAGCCACCGATGATCGCCAGACACAGCAGGCTGGTGAAGATACCCGCCAAAACGGGAAGGAGATTGTTTTCGTTTTTTCTCATGGAGTTGGCCCCCTTTCTCAGGGCCTGATCCCATTGGGCCAGGCCTCACGGAAAGGAATCGTGGAATTCGACAAATCGCCTCGCATCAAAGGTGGATCTTTTCCCACGGATCGGTCTGGAGATTGCCGAGGATTCGATCCGCCGCACCCTGGGTGGGCAGCACATCGCCGTCGGGTTCGACGTACATCCAGGCCCGACCCGCGCCCGAAGGGATTGAATCTTCCTTCGTCTCGAAGGCCACAGGGTTGGATGCGGAGTACGGAACGGGCAGGTCCCAGCGCAGGGTGAAACCCAGGTCGGCGGCGGTGTTGCGCATCGTGGACTGAGCCTCCGCGCCCAGGTCGGCGCTGAAGCTAAGAGATAGGGATTTTACCCCGAGCGCAGCCAGACGGTCGAGGTAAGTGGGCAATTGCGACGCGTTGGCTTCATTGATTGTGATGTGCACGGTCAGGAACAAGTCTTCGGGCAGGACGGTGGCAATGGCTTTCCAGCAGGCGTCCACTTCGGGCTGTAAGATGAGCAGGACATGGTCAAGACCTGTCTGGAGCAGAAGGTCGAGGTAGGTCTTGTCGGCCAGTTTCAGGCCGTCGGTCAGCAGGCCGCAGACCTGACCATTCTTCTCGGCGTGAGCGATGAGCTGCGGAAGGTCCTCACGCAGGGTCGGTTCGCCGCCTGTGAAGGTGATGTGCGGCACGCCCGCGCGCCAGGCTTTGTCGAGGATGGCCCTCCACTCGTCGGTGGTCAGCTCACGATCCACGCGCTTGACAGGGGCCGTGTCGGCGTGGGAACCTTCGGACAGACGGTAGGTCAGGGCGCAGTCGAGGCGCAAGGGGGTGCTCAAGTCCGCGGAGTAGGGGGCGACCCGCTCGAAATCGAGGAAGGAGACGGGGTCCAGATCGGGTGTGGAGATGAGGGCATGGATGCGTTCGACGAAGGTCAGGTAATCACTCTGGGCCTGCTTGCGGTTGATGCGGTAACGGGCGGCGACTTCCCTGGCTGCATCGACGGGGTCCGTGCCGCGCACGAAGTGGTAGGCAAATTCCGCCGCGGTGGGGTTGAGGTGCAGCACCGTGGCGGCGTTGACCACCAGAATGGCAGAGCCGTCTCCGCGCAGACGCAGATGCAGACGGTAGGGCTTCTCATCAAGTTGGGCTTGCATGTGGTGCGTGCCCTCAGGCAGGGGTTCCACTTTGGAGAACAGGCGGGTGATGAAGTTCATGCGTCCCTCCGAATCAGGGTTTGTTCTTGAAGATCTCTTCCATGAAGAAGAGCACGAAATAGCCGATGAGCAAAAGGATCCAGCCGATCAGTTCCACGCGTTCGAGCAATCCCGCCCAGGTGAGCGAAAAATTCTCCTGAATGGTCTGGATAATGTCCTGCAGGTTGTCGAGCTTGTCCTTGATGGACTGCTTCCATTCTTCGAGGTAAAACTCGTCGCGGATGGCGTGATAAAGCTGGGCGGTGTACCAGTCGCCGATCAGCAACAGGTTCTGCTCGGTATGCTCGAAGTCGAGCATGATGTCGAGCCGTAACTGCACGATGCGGCGGATCTGTCCGCGCGTGGGGCCAGGCAGGAAGCGGCGCGGGTTGGCGCGGAACTTCTCGTTGATCAGGCGCAGGCTGCCATCGAGGGTCTGGTCGACCATGCGGTAGCGTAGTAACTGGTAGTTGCCGACTTTGAGCAACTCGATGTCGGATTGGTAATCGCTATCGCGGGCGATGACCAGCGCGCCCTCCCAGTCGACCAGGGTCAGGTCATCCTGCGAGTAGCGCACACGCGAACTGAGGATCTCGTCGATCTGGTTCTGGTCGAAGACCTCGCGCTGGGTGCGGATGAAACGAGCCAGGGCCGCGGCATTCGCTTCGACGAACTCGTCGGGTGTCCCATTGGCCAGGCGGGCCAGCAGAATGACATATTGCTCGAACAACCCTTTTTCCTGGTGGGTTTGCGGCACCAGCATGCCTGTCAAGGCTTTTTGAATGGCCTCGCAAAGTTGGTTGGACTCCGCGGTGAGGATGTTGGGCAGGCTGAAGCGGCACTCGACCATCTGGATACGCTCATCGAACTTCTGGCGGGTGACCGTGACACCCACGCCCATGGCCTCGACCTGGACCTGGCTCAGCGTGCGGACAGTGATGTCCAACGGCTGGAAGTAGGGCGCGTCCTTAAGACCGCGGATCGTCTGGGAAGGTTCCGTGGTTTTTTCGGCCGCGTCTGGGAAGGCCAGCAGGTAACAGATCTCGGCGTTGGCAAGAGTGATCATAATTTCGGTAAACCCTAAAGGTCTGCAAGACCTTTAGGGTTTTTGCTATTTCCTGACAAAGTGCTCCATCTCGAACGGAATCTCGAGCGAGAGTTCCACGAAGCCTGCATACTCACCGTTCTGATACCACGGACTTTGAAAGATCATCTTCTTCACGCCGTTCTTCTCGATGGTATAGACGTTCTTCTCGCGGGCGGCCAGCAGGCGCTCGACCTTGCTCCGCGCAGGGTCGGGGTGGCAATCCAGCATATTCGAGCCGACCAGTTTATAGCCACCATCCTTCTCAAAGGTCCTGGCGGCCTTGTCGTTCATTTCGAGGATAACCCCGTTTGAATCGCAAACCGTCACGGCGGCGGGAAATTCCTTGATCCAGGCGTGTTCTGTCATGCAGGCACTTCCATTTGGATGAGGGATGGATGTTCGAACTTGAGCGGACAGCCGCCGCCGCATTCGGCCACCACGGGACAGCCATCGCACTTCTCGGGCAGGCCCTGGCGTTCACGCAGCTGCGAGGATAGCTTATGGTTCCAGATCGAGTCCCATGAGTCAGCCAGGATATTGCCGACGGGTATGTAGTACGATTGGCACGGCAGGACGTTTCCATTCGATTCGATGCACATACTATACAGCGCCGCCGTACAACCCTTGACGCCCAGGTTACTGGCGGTGGGGTCGAACTGGCAATATTGCGTGGGGGTGTACCAGATCAACTTCTGTCCGCGCTCGGCGGTCTTGTGTGTGGCCATGTCGAGGATGGGTTGCAGTTCGCTTTCGCGCAGACCTGTTCCCACTGTCAGGCCGTTGCCCGAGTAGATGAGTGCATTCAGGCCGACAGTCGGCACGCCCAGATCGGCCAGAAAATCCAGCGTGTCGGAAATTTTGTGGACGTTGGTGCGCAGCATGGTGGTGTTGGTCATCACGTACAGGCGCGTGTTCAACACATTCTGCAGGCCGCGGATGGTCTGCTTGTGGGCGCCTTTCGCACGCATCATCTCGTCGTGGATGGCTTCATCGCATGACTCGACTGTGATCTGCACGTGGTCCAGACCCGCAGCCACCAGTTTTTGCACGTAGTCCATATCCGACAGACGGCGGGCGTTGGTGTTGAGGCCCGTGATCTGCCCATTGGATTCGGCGTGGGCGATCAGTTCGGGAAGATCGTTTCGCAGGGTGGCCTCTCCGCCCGTGAAGACGATGTGCGGCACGCCCAATGCCCAGAGTTGATCGAGGATTTTCTTCCACTGCTCGGTGCTGAGTTCGGGGAAGTTCCGTTCGCGAGCGTTGTAGCAATGGGCGCAGTCGTTATTGCATCGATAGGTAATGGCCAGGTCCATGCGGTAGGGCGCGGACGGCCGCGCGCTGAACGGGGCCAGCGTGTCGGTATCCAGTTCATGGACGGGGCAGGCGCCGTCGGGGCGCAGCAATTCGTCGAGTTGGAAGTTGAAATCCAATAAGTCGGTCTCGGCTTGTTTTTTCGATACCGAGTAGCGCGATGTGAGCGCGCGGATTCTCTCCTCTTTCGCCCTTCCTTCCAGGATCATCCACGCCATGAAGGCCGCGGTCGGATTCAAATGCATCACGCGGTTGGCGTTGACGATCAACGTGCCGTGGCCGTCTGCATCGAGGCGCAGATGAATGCGCGATTTCTCGAACGCGTCCTCGCGGGTGTAATGGTAAAGGCCAGCCGCTGGCCCGTGGGCCACAGACCGCGATTGGAAGATGTTTTTGACCGAATTAAAGAAAGCCATATCTCATCTATAAATTTGTGACGTCGATTCCAAGTTACCGTCCACCGCCCGCACAGGCGCAGGCGCAACCCGCGCATGCGCAAGCGCACGCACAGGCGCAGCCTCCGCTCTTGCCGCCGCCGCTTCGATAAGTCGATCCTGTGGATGGCTTGGGCGGGGGATTGGTGGCACTAGTTACGCGGCTGGTGAAGGTATTGAGGTCGCCCATTACCTTACTGGAGAAGGTCTGCACGCCCGTGACCATCGAGGCGGCGATATCCGCGCCAGGCAGGGTGACGCGTCCGCCCTGGCTGGTTGGCGCGGCCGTTCGGGGCGCGGAGCCCAGTGAGGCGGGGCGGAAGGTCGGGTCGTAGCGGCCCCACCACATCGGCATGAAGATCGGGCCGTGCAGGGTGCGGCGCATGCGATCGTCGTAGTCGCGGTCGAGCATGGTCCATTCCATGGCTTCTTCGAACTTCTGGCTCTTGACCTCGGGCGTGTCTGCCGCTTCGACCTGCTGCCAGGCCCGTTCCATGATGGACTTGTAGTAGTCCACGGTTTCCTTGCGGCTGAACCCGCGGATCTTTTCAGAGACGCTCTTGACCAGCGCGATCATCAGGTCTTGCAGCGCTTTTTGACGGTTTGCGCCCACAGGCTGCTCAAAGGCCTTCAGGAAGTTGATCTCGTACTGATTGAGTCCCTCGGGTTGAGGCGCAATGGCCTTGACTTCCAGCGGGTCGCGGCGGACCACTTCGGCGGCGTTCTTCTTGACCGCACCGAACAGGATCATGGTCATGACCTTGTCGAGCGGCTGCTCGAGCAGGATGGCTGCTTCGACGGCGGTCAGGCCGCGTTTAATGCCTTGACCCTCGAGGGCCACACGCGGCGGCATATATTGCAGTTTGCGGCGGTTGTTCTGAATGGCGGTCAGCCCGGGGATGACGAGGAAAAACAAACCGAAGCAACAGAACATGAAGAATCCGCCCAGCGTATCGCCGCTGATGTTGAAGGCGGGCGCAGGTGGAGCCGTGACGATGGCGTCGGCGGGTACATAGGATTTGGGGAAGGACGCGCCGAATTCGTACGAGCGCGAACCCTTTGCGGTGGGATTCTGCCAGGTGTAGGTGATGCGGCCCTGCTCGTCGAGGCCCGCGACGGGCTCGGACGGGAATCCCGATGGGGCGCTGTGCCAACGCGGTTCCTCGGGCTTGACCCCAGGCGGCAGGTGGAAGGTGACCGTCAGGTCGGTGTCGCCGTTGACGAAACTGCCTTCAAAATAGGTTGGCTCGAAAACGGCCGAGGCGTAGGCTTCGTCCTGGTCATCCTTATACAGCACGTTGTTGACTCGGCCAATGTAGACGTTGACCGTACCCGACTGCCCAGGCTGGATGGCGTACCCGCCCAGGTCCACGGCAAAGCCCGAACCTGTGCCCTGGTAATCGGTGGAGATGGTGACGGGATTCCCGTTCACGTCCGCGCGGATCTGGCTGCCGTCGTAGGAAGAATTGGGTGTGCCCACGTCCACGAAATCGATAACATGTGCACCTGGTTCGTTGGTGAACGTAAAGGCGTAATTCACAGCCATTGAGCCGTCGGCGTTCCAGTACACGTCGACCACTTCCTTCGGCAGGCCAAAGGAATAGGATTGGGCTGAGGCACTCGAAACCAGTCCGAACGCGAGCAGGAGGGCCATCAGGGAGGCGAGAAGTCTTCTATGCATGAAGTCTCCTTGGAGTTATCACGTAATGCTCTTCTACCACTTGGGTTCTTCGGTCAATTGATAGATGGTGTGACAATACGGGCAGTTGACCATGGGAGCGCCGTTGGACAGGGTGATATCTTTAGCGGAAAGAGTCCCGCCGCAGGAACGGCATTTGACTTCCTCGATCTTGGTCTGACCTGGCAGGTCCACCTTCATCGTCACCTGTTGCACGACCTCGGTCTTGGTCCCGCGCATGGCAGCGACGATCATCCCTGCGCCGCCCGCAATGACCAGCACCCCGAAAGCGCTCAGGGCCAACCCGATGGGCATCCAGTTGGATTGACCGTTGGGGGCGGTGGACCCGTAGAGTGTGATGCCGCCGAAAGCCAGCAGACACAGACCGATCAGAAACAGGACTCCCGCACCGACATAAAGGAAGGTTTTTCCCATGACAAATCTCCTGGTTGTATATACGGAAAGTGTAGCATTTTTGTTGTTTTCGGGCATGTGACGTTTGTCCCGATATTTAGCCCATTGTTGTCCAGTTTTACGGCCTGCCATTTTTTCTTCTTCGTTATTATTGTGTGATAAAGTTCACAAGAAAACAGGCCGCTTATCCCGTCCTGATTGTCGGGCTGGACGGTATACTAGGCTGTGTCATTGTGAGGAGCGCATTTCGCGACGAAGCAATCTTTGGTGTGTCTGCGAATGTATGTTTGATAATAGGCTGTGACAAAAAAGGATTAACATGACCCTCAAAGACTCATTCCAAAAATGGCAGGAAACGACCCTCAAGAAATCGCTGGATAAATTCTCCGAGCGCAGGCCGCGCTTCGAGACTTCGTCGGGGATCGAGGTTCCGCGTGTGGCGATGCCTGGCGCTTCGACTGCGGCTGCGGCTCCGCTCAGCGCGGAGGAGGCGTATGTAGAGAAACTCGGCTTCCCTGGTGAATACCCCTTCACCCGTGGCGTCCAGCCGACGATGTACCGCTCGCGCTTCTGGACCATGCGTCAGTATGCGGGCTTCTCGACGGCGGAGGAATCCAATAAGCGTTATCGCTATCTGCTCGAGCAGGGACAGACGGGCCTGTCGGTGGCGTTCGACCTGCCGACGCAGATCGGCTACGATGCCGACGATCCCATCGCGGCGGGGGAAGTGGGCAAGGTGGGGGTGTCGATTTCGTCCATCCGCGACATGGAACAGCTCTTCGACCAGATTCCCCTCGACAAAGTCTCCACCTCGATGACCATCAATGCCCCTGCGGGCGTGCTGCTGGCCATGTATATTGCGGTGGCGAAACGCCAGGGCGCGGACATGCGTCAACTGCGCGGCACCATCCAGAACGACATCCTCAAGGAATATGTGGCGCGCGGCACCTACATCTTCCCGCCCGCGCCGTCCATGCGCCTGATCACCGACATCTTCCAGTTCTGTTCGAAGGATGTGCCGTACTGGAACACCATTTCCATCTCGGGTTATCACATCCGCGAGGCGGGATCGACCGCCGTGCAGGAAGTGGCCTTTACCCTGGCGAACGGCATGGCCTACGTGGAAGCCGCCCTCAAGGCGGGCCTCAATGTGGACGATTTTGCAGGCCAGCTGTCCTTCTTCTTCAACGCCCACAACAACCTGCTCGAAGAAGTGGCCAAGTTCCGCGCGGCGCGCCGCATGTGGGCGCGCATCATGCGCGAACGCTTCAAGGCGCAGAAGCCGTCCTCGTGGCAGTTGCGCTTCCACACGCAGACGGCTGGCTCGACCCTCACCGCCCAGCAGCCCGAGAACAACGTGGTGCGTGTGACTTTGCAGGCGCTGTCCGCCGTCCTGGGCGGGACCCAGTCCCTGCATACCAACAGCATGGACGAGGCGCTCTGGCTGCCCACGCAGAAGTCCGTGCGCGTGGCGCTGCGCACCCAGCAGGTCATCGCCTATGAATCGGGTGTGGCCGACTCCATCGATCCGCTGGCGGGGTCATATCTCATCGAGCAGTTGACCGACGAGATCGAAAAGGGCGCTCTCGATTACATCGCCAAGATCGACGAGATGGGCGGCGCCTTGCCGTCCATCGAGCGCGGCTACATGCAGAACGAGATCCAGAATGCCGCCTATGCCGCCCAGCAGGCCATCGAGAAGAAAGAACAGATCGTGGTCGGCGTGAATCAGTTCCAGGTGGCTGAAGAGATGACCCTCGAACGCCTCAAAGTGGATCCGTCCATTGAGGTCGGTCAGCGTGCACGCCTGAAGGCGTTGCGGGAATCGAGGAATCGGGAATCGGTGGAGCGTCTCCTGGCGAAACTGGTCGAGGCCGCCCAGGGGTCCGATAATATGATGCCGCTCTTCATCGAGTGCGTGGAGCACGACATCACCCTCGGTGAGATCTGCAATACGCTAAGAGGAGTGTGGGGCGAGTACGTGGCGGAAGGGTTTTAGACAAAACAGGACGGCCGAAAGGCCGTCCTGTGCTTTTGTGGGGTGCCAAAATTCCCATTGAAATTGTCCAAAAAATAAATATACTATGTCCATATAAATTTACACGCCTCATCGTTCCGTGAATGCAGCCCAGGCACCCTTTATTGGAGAGGAGCATCCCCATGGAAACGGATCGCCGCCGACAACAAAGACGCCGCTTCACTTATTACATGCAGGTGATCGACGCCAACACGCTGCAATTCGTCGGTCATTTGACGGACATCAGTCTGACGGGCTTCCGCCTGGACAGCGACAGGCCCCTGCCTGTCAATGCGAACTATAAACTGCGCGTGGACCTGACCCAGGACGTGGCTAACAAGAGTTATCTCATCTTTACGGGCCGCAGCCGCTGGTGTGCGGAGGATAAGCTCGAGCCCAACCTTTACAATGTCGGCTTCGAGGTGGGGGGCCTGTCCTACGACGACTCGATGATCTTCCAGCGCATGTATGACCGTTACGGGGCGGATAGCAGATGGTAGAAATGCAAAAGAAACGAAGACGGCAGCCAGATGGCTGCCGTCTTTTTGTTATTCCGTCATCAAGGTATCTACTGCCGCAGCCAATTCTCTCAACGTGCCGACCTTCAGTACGTTACTGCATAACGGCGCGTATTTGGGCATGTCGCTGTCGCCGTGCCAGAGCGAGGGCGGTTCGGGATTCAACC
Source organism: Chloroflexota bacterium (assembly GCA_016191845.1). Lineage (GTDB taxonomy): Bacteria > Chloroflexota > Anaerolineae > Anaerolineales > Villigracilaceae > JACPVF01. The sequence continues at coordinate 384,868 of JACPVF010000013.1, read as the reverse complement.
AGATCGTGCGCACGGCACGGCGCGCCATGGCGGAGAAGATGTCGAGCCGTGGATCGTTGTAGTTATTGCGTCCATCACCGACCACGATCAGCGTGGTGCCGCTGTTGAGCGTGTCCATATACTCGTTTTGGAAATCATTGAGCGACCAGCCCAGGTCGGTGTTGTAATGTCCGCTGGGCATACGCCACAATACAGATTGGATGGCTTCATCAGCATCCGTGCCGTGGAAATCCTCCGAGATGGACTCGAGGTGGTCGATGAAGGCGAAGGCATGCGTCTTGCGTACCTGTCCCTGCAGGGCAAATAGGAAGCTCAACATCAACTCGGAGCAGAAACGCATCGACGTACTGACATCGCAAATGACCACGATCTTCGGCTTGCGGATGCGGTCTCTGTGGCGGATCTCCATCGGCACGCCGTGATATTTCAGGTTGGCGCGGATGGTGGCTTTCGGGTCGAGTTGTCCGCTCTTCATGCGTTTCTGGCGCAGGGCGATGCGCGTGCGCAGTGCAGCCGCCAGCCGCTTGACCTCGCGCTGCAGCAGCTTTTTGTCTGCATCCGAGAGCGCCTGAAAGGGTCGGTTCATCAGGCTGTCGATGTCCTCTCCGCGCGGGCGTTCGCTTAGGTTCTCAGCGATGCGCTCGCCCGCGAACTGGCGCAACTGCTCCTGCATGCCTTGCATGTTTTGTCGCACCGTCTCGCGGATCTGTTCGACGCGTTCACGGCTCATCCCCATTTGCTGGAGTTGTTCCATCAATTCTTGCATCGCCTTCTGGACCTCGGGGAAGGCCATCGCGCGCATCATGCGCTGGGTCATCCAGTTTTGATAGTCGAGGTTGTCGGACTGATTCAGCCCGACCAGTTGTGCCAGTGCCTCCAGCTCGGACCTCGTGAGCGGCTCGCCGTTCATCAGGCGTTCCATGCGCTGACGGAGGTTCTCGGCAAATTGCCGCAGCGCCTCGGCCAGCATCTGGATCTCCTCGGGCGTCAACTCTTCGGACGGATTTCCGCCCATGATCGGCGGCTGGCCCGAGCCGAAGAAAAGCGGAAATAGTTTGTCGAAGGTGGGCAAATCCTTCACATCCTTGACGAGCGTGGCCCGCAACGAAAGACGGAATTGCTCACGGTTCTGAATCCCCAACAAGTCCACGGCGGAGAAAGCCTCGGCCGACTCCGCCAAAGAAACGCGCACTCCGCTGGCGCGCAGGGCGGCGATTAACTGTAAAATGCGGGATTCCATAAAACGCGTTCCTTGCAGGGGCGGCCCGTCGGGCCGCCCCTGCCCAAAAAATTAATTTCCAGAGAACCTGCCGAAATCATCCGTGGGTCGCTGCTTGAGCTGCGGCGGATTGATGATCTGCCGCTTGGCCTTTTGCAGGTCTGCTTCATGCTTGAGCAACACCGAGAGCGTGTCTTCCAGCACGGCTTTGTCCAGGTTGGAGGCGTTCAACGCCACGAGCGCATTGGCCCAGTCGAGCGTCTCGCTGATGGACGGGGACTTGCGCATGTCGGCCTTGCGCAGACGCTGGACGAATTCCACGGCCTGTTGGGCCAGCTTTGGGTTCAGGTCTGGCACCTTGAGCCGCACCACGGCCAGTTCCTCTTGCAGGTCTGGGTAATCGATAAAGAGATACAAACAACGCCGCTTCAATGCCTCGGACAGTTCGCGTGTGTTATTGGAAGTCAGGATGACGAATGGCTTGTGCTTTGCCGAGAGCGTCCCCAGTTCGGGCACCGAGACCTGGAAGTCGCTCAATACTTCGAGCAGGAAGGCCTCGAACTCGGCGTCGGCGCGGTCGATCTCGTCAATCAGCAGCACGGTCGGCTGTTCGGACAGGATGGCCTTCAGCAATGGACGTTGCAGCAGGAAACGGTTCGAGAAGAAGACATCCTCCTCTCTGGCGAGACGGTCTGCCGCCTCGCTGAGCGATTCCGCTTTGCCGAGCGTGTCGTTCAGTTTGTCGCGCAGCAGCTGCGTGTAGAGCAACTGCTTGGAATACTCCCACTCGTAGAGCGCCTTCGACTCGTCCAGGCCTTCGTAGCATTGCAAGCGGATCAGCTCGCGGCCCGTGGCGGATGCGACTGCCTTGGCTAATTCCGTCTTGCCCACGCCCGCGGGACCTTCCGCCAGGAGCGGCTTGCCCAGCTTTTGCGCCAGGTACACGATGGTGGCGATTTCGTCAGAGGCGATGTATTTTTGCCGATTCAGTTCGGTTTTAACAGTTTCCGTCGAAGTAAAGAGAGGTTCCATTTTTCACCTATATCTGCCAGACGCTACCAATATACGGTCTTTTACCTGTGTGCATTTACCTCTTGAACCACCTTGGCTGGGTCAGCACTTCGGGACGCAGGATTTCGTCCAATTGCTCACGGGTCAGTAATCCGCGGGACAGCACGACCTCTGCCACACTTTTTCCGCTGGACAGCGCTTCCTGGGCGACGGAAGTTGCGTTCTCGTAGCCGATGATCGGGTTGAGGGCGGTGACGATGCCGATCGAGCGATTCATATGTTCGTTCAGCCGCTCACGGTTGGCAGTGATGCCCTTCACGCAGCGCTCGGACAGGGTCAGGCAGCCGTTGCGCAGATAGATGAGACTGTCGAACAGGCTGTGCGCGATGATGGGCTCGAAGGCGTTGAGCTGCAACTGTCCGCCCTCGGCCGCGAAGGAGACGGTCACGTCGTTGCCGATGACCAGGAACGCGATCTGGTTGACGACTTCGGGGATGACGGGGTTGACCTTGCCTGGCATGATGCTGGAACCAGCCTGAACGGCGGGCAGGTTGATCTCGCCGAGCCCAGCCCGAGGTCCAGAAGAGAGCAGGCGCAGGTCGTTGCAGATCTTCGAGAGCTTGACCGCCACGCGTTTCAGCACGCCCGAGAGCTGCACGAAGGCACCTGCATCCTGTGTGGCTTCCACCAGATTGCCCGCCGTCACGTACGGGATGCCTGTCACTTCGCTCAGATGCTTACGGGCCAGTGCGGCGTAATCAGGGTGGGCGTTGATGCCCGTGCCGATGGCCGTCGCGCCGAGGTTGATCTCCTGGATCAGGAGCGCCGCCTCGCGCAGACGCTGTTGGTCCTCTTCGAGCATAACCGCGTAGGTGCTGAACTCCTGACCGAGCGTCATCGGTACAGCGTCCTGCAGTTGGGTACGGCCCATCTTGAGGATGTCCTTGAACTCAGCGGCTTTTTCTGCAAACGACAGCCGCAGCACTTCCATGGCCTCGATGAGCGCGTCGATCTCGAAGCGCAGCGCCACCTTGATAGCGGTCGGGTAGGCGTCGTTGGTGCTCTGGCTTAGGTTGACCTGTTCGAGCGGGTGCAGGAATTTATACTCGCCGCGTTCGTGCCCCAGCAATTCCAGCGCACGATTGGCGATGACCTCGTTGGCGTTCATGTTGGTCGAGGTGCCCGCGCCGCCCTGGACGATGTCCACGGCGAAATGCTCATGCAGTTCGCCCGCGCGTACTTCCTCGCAGGCCCGCACGATGGCATCCGCGCGCGCTTCGTCCAGCAGGCCCAATTCGCGGTTGGCTAGCGCACAGGCCTGCTTCACGCAAGCCAGTGCCCGCACCATGTTGGGATAGGTGCTGAGCGGGATGCCGCTGATGTGGAAATTTTCCAATGCGCGCAAGGTGTGCACGCCGTAATAGGCCTCGGTCGGTACTTCACGTTCCCCCAGCAGGTCATGTTCCATTCGATGGTTCACTTCGATACTCCAATTTTTTGATAGATTGCCAGATTGGCTTGCAATTCTTTTTCCAATGTGAATTGACGCAGGACCGTTTCCCGCGCGGACCGACCGAGCTGGTCCCGTTTTTTGGGCTGGGCCAACGCCTCAGTGATGGCCGCTTCCAAGCGGCCCGCCTCGTGGACAGGCACCAGCATCCCGTTGACCCCGTCCTGAATTACATTCGTCACCCCGCCGACCGCCGTCGCAATGACCGTCTTGCCGCAGGCCATCGCCTCCAGCACCGCATTCGGCATCCCATCCCGCAGCGACGGGTGGACAAAAACATCCATGAGCGCATAGTAAGCGGGGAGGTCCTCATGGGCAACGTAGCCCGTGACGATGATATGGGAATCGGGATTTGTGCTTCGGAATTCGTCAAAGAGTTGGCGGTCTTCCCCCGCACGGATTTCGCCTACGATGAGCAAGGTCGTGGGGTGGATCTTGTTGATCTGCGCGTAGGCATCAAGCAAGGCGCGCAATCCTTTCTTCTCGCGCAGTTCGCCGACGAAACCTAATACTGTACTCCCAGCCACTTTCCACTTTCCATTCTCCACTCCCAGCGCCTCCGCCAATGCCTCGTTTCTCTCCAGCGGCTTGAAGTGCTGCGTATCGACCCCATTGGGGATTAGCACGATCTCCCGATCCACAAAAGCTGTCGCCTTGCGTGTCAGTTCGCTTGCATTGGTCGTGACCACGTCCGCGTTTTGCAGGGCGTACATCACATGCGAGAAGCGCGAGGGATCGAAGGCGGCGCGTTCGATGTCGTTGCCGCGGATGGAGACCACACTGGGCAGGTTCAGATATTTGCCCGCGTAAACGGTGACGAAGCCCGCCTGCGGAAGGAAATATCCCTGCAGCAGGTCGAACGGCTCGCGGCGGTGTTCTTCGACGATCAACTCGAACCAGTCGACCAGTGTATCGTCCACGCGCTTGTGTGCGCCGAAGCGCGTAACGCGGACGCCGCCGTGGGTGTGGGTCCGCCGCTCGGAGGGAAGCAGGCCCGGGTCCGCCCTGATTGCAGTCGAAGGGGTGGGGGCAAAGACACGCACGTCATGTCCCGCATCGGCCAACAGGTGCCCCAATCGTCCTACCGAGATTGCAAGGCCGCCGAGGTCTGGTGTATACTTTTCCGAAAGCAAGGCAATTTTCATGGACGTTTATCAAAGGTGAACATGGCGAATCAGTGTGAAATGATTATCGGTTATCTGGTCCCGCATCGCTGCGAGAATCCCGCGCTGGGGACCTGCGTCAAATGCGGGCGCGGATTTTGTGACGAGCATACCAATCAGACCAAGGATGGTCGCATGTGCCTGGCCTGTCAGCAGGGACTGGAGATGCCCGTGGCTCTGCCGATTGCCGCCGCCACCTTCTCACCTGCCGACCTGGATACCTTTGGTCGTTCCAGCACCTGGGACGATGACGACAGCGGGGATCTGTTCTCGGATTTGAGTTGATCTCCGCCCTGCCTGCACTGTGCCGCAGGCATACGTGAGCGGAGCCGCCCATGCTCCTTCGATAAGCTCGGTACAGGTTTGGGCGGCGTAGTCGAAGGGCAGCTTGCAACAATTGTTTCGCTTATTTCGTGCGCTTCGACTTCCGCCTCGCTGTGCTCGGCGTCCGTTCAGCGCGAGTGTATCAATAAGGTCCGATCGTCTCCCAGATCTTCTTGTTCTCTTCGATAAAATCATCACAGCGCTGACAGGGTTTGAGCGCAGGTGGGTGCATGTTCAAGCGGATGCGGCGGTAGAGTTCGCCTTCCCAGATCTCTTTAAATGATTGCTTGCGTATGTCTCCAAGCGGTTGGATCTGTTCGCGCGTCATGCAGCAGACGTAGACCAGCCCGTTGAAATCGATCAGGCTGTGGGTCCAGGGCGCGTAGCAGGGGAATTTGTTGTAATAGCCGAAGGCGTAGCGGCCCGCGCGTCCCAACCGCACATCGGAGTCGTCGCGTCCGAAGGGATAGGCATCCTCGTCGGCGATGTTGATTCCCAATTCGCTGGCGCGCTGTTCGATGACGGGCGCGATCTCGGCGTTGAACAAGGCAATGTCCTTCTTGCGCATCGAGAGGTGCTCGCCGCAATGGTCATCCACGGGGATCAGGTTGATGCCGTCCGCGCCGAGCTGTTGGGCCAACTCGGGCAGGGAGGCAAGCGTCTCGTAGTTCGAGCGGCCGACCACGGTGTTGATACGCACGGTCAGCTTGCCTTTGTGCGCGTACCTACGGAACAGCGACACGGCGCGTGTGGTCAGCTTGAACGAACCTTCCACGCCGCGAATCTTCTCGTGCATCTTGCGGATGGGCGAGTCGATGGACACGTTCACGCCGCGCAGCCCCGCCTCGACCAGCCGCTTGGCCTTGACCTTGTCGATCAGTGTGCCATTGGTGGTCAGCGTAACGCGGATTCCCAGCCCCGTGGCGTGCTCGATCAGGTCGGGCAGCTGCGGACGCAACATCGGTTCCCCGCCCGAGAAGTGGATCTTCTGACAGCCCAGTTCGGCCAGTTCGCTGATGACTTCTTTGAATCGTCCCATCGGGATGGGCGCTTCGCGCGTCTCGCGCCAGTGCTTGCACATCTCACATTTAAGATTGCAACCGTAATTGACTTTGATTTTGACGTACAAGGGCTTGTAGGCGCGGGCGTTTAACACAGCCTGGCGTACTTCATCTTTTTCCGCTTCGATTTGATCGAGTTTATACATGTAAATCCTGCGGCTCTCGGGTCGGAGTGTCTGTGCTAAGATTGTGTAATTGTATCACTCCCACCCAAAGGACTCTTTATGCGGTTAAAAGCGGATCTCACCTTGTTGGTCGTTTCCATGATTTGGGGCTCGGCCTTTGTGGCCCAGCGCGTGGCGGGACAGATGGGCAGCGTGTATTATTTCAATGCGGCGCGCTATCTGCTGGCGGCGTTGGCGGTGGCCTTGTTCGTGGGGCGCAAGATCATTGCATCCTATCCGCGCGAGCAATACAAATGGATGCTCATTGCAGGCTTCTTCCTGTTCGCGGGTAGCGCCTTGCAGCAGGCGGGCATGGTCTATACCACGGCAGGTAATGCAGGCTTCATCACGGCCCTGTACGTGGTGTTGGTTCCCGTAGCCCTGTTCTTCTTCTGGCGCGAGAAGCCGCACTGGTTGTCGATCGTCGCGGTGGGATTGGCGGGAGCGGGGGCCTATCTGCTTTCGACCGGTGGCAGGTTCGAGGTCCATGCGGGGGATGTGCTGGAACTGATCGGTGCGTTGTTCTGGACCTTTCATGTCATCATCCTTGGAAAGTTTGCCTCGAAGTTCGAGCCGATGTCTTTTTCGGTGGGTCAACTCATCGTGTGCGGACTCCTGAATCTGGGCTTGGGCGTGTTCATCGAGCCGATCCCCGCTGTCAATGGGTCGCTGCTTTTTGCGGTCGTCTATACCGCACTTTTTTCGCTCGGACTGTGTTACACCTTACAGGTCTGGGCGCAACGTCATACCCCCCCCGCCGACGCCGCCCTGATTCTCAGCCTGGAATCGGTCTTTGCCGTGATCTCGGGTTGGCTGCTGCTCGATGAGCGGCTGGCGGCCCTCCAGGTATTTGGCTGTGTGCTCATTTTTGTGGCCGTATTGTTATCCCAGTTCAAGGAATGGACTTCGTCTTCCGTAGACCATGACCATCTTGTGGAGGGCCGATGACCGCCAAGGTAGTGCTGAATCCGTATTCGAATCGCTGGAATTCGCAGGCCCGCTGGCCCGAGGCGGAAGCCGCCCTCAAAGCCGCGGGCGTGGACTTTGAGTTGGTTGTGTCGCAACGCAAGGGGCACGTCACTGACCTGGTGGCGGAGGCGGCGCGGGCGGGCTTTTCGCCCATCATCGTGGCGGGCGGCGACGGCACCATCGGCGATGCCGTCAACGGGCTGGCGCAGGCGGCAGGCTCTGACAGCACGGAGTTGGTCCCGCTGGGGATCATCCCGCTGGGCTCGGCCAACGACCTGATCTTCAACCTCGGCATGTCCACGGATTTGAACGAGGCGGCGCGCACCATTGCTGCGGGGAAGACGCGCTCCATCGACCTGTGCAAGTGCAATGATCGTTATTTCGCCAATAACTCCGCCTGCGGTTTGGAACCGTACGTTACCACCAAGCACGAACGCATCCACTGGATCAAGGGCATTACCCGCTACCTGGTCGCCGCGGTCTGGGCTATTATGGATAAGCCCGAATGGCAGGGCGAGGTCCGCTGGGACGATGGGGAGTTCAAGGGGCCGCTTTCGCTGGTGTCGGTCGGAAATGGCCGCCGCACGGGCGGATTCTTCATGACCCCGCATGCCGATCCCGCCGATGGGAAACTGACCCTGGCCTTCGGTTATCGTGCCACCCGCCTGGGGTTGTTCGGCGCCCTGCCGCGCGCGTTCAACGAGGGTGAAAAGAGCTACGTTTACATGGACGGCATGCGCGAAATCAATGCCACACGAATCTCGATCCACCTCGACCATCCCTCGCCCGCTCACACGGACGGGGAATTATTCCCCGCGTGGATTCAAGACCTGGAGTATTCGATCCAGCCTGGACGGCTCAAGATCCTTGGATGAGTCATGGTTCCCATTCGCAGACGAAATACTTGCCGCCGTCTGGCTGGTCATACCAGGTTTTATCCCACCCATCAAATGCCAGAAAATCTTCAGTGCCGTCTTTGCCAGAATAGTTCCAATATTCTCCCCAATTCCAGTACTTCGCAGGCTCTCCAGTAACCCAAACCCAAATTCCCTCTTGAACCTCATCTGTAGCGCCTAACCAAGTGCCCATTTGAACGTTTTCGGTAGCCAACTCGTAGACAAATCTATTCTCTGAAGGTGCCTGAATCGTCACCAGATGACCGCCTCGTGCCGCACAATAATCCCTGGCGTCGTGCCAGGCAAGCGGTATTTTTACATAGAGATACAGGCGCTGGTTGGCGGGGTTTAGTATCCGTTGGTCAGGGGTCATTGGCGATGTTAGGCTTGGGATATATGTCGTAGTCGGCACGGTAGCGGACTTGGGATCAATGTAATCCAAATTCCAGATCTTCAAATTGTCATATTTGATCATTCGACTTGAGCTCAAGGATAGTATTGATAAGCCCAATGTAATAACTATTCCAGGACGCCGCTCAATATCATTGATGTATGATACGGGTGTCTCATCCATATAAATGGCATATTCTCTGTTTTTGGAAATGACGATGATTGTTACTTTTTGAGTTGGGCTAATCGTTTGCCAACCTGTGGCCAACGTAGAGCAGGGGTCTCCACAAAAATTAATCGACCAATTACCATCTTTCAAAAGAGAGAGATGTACTCCATCAGAATAACCCGTTCCATGCCAGGTAATTTCCGCTGAATCGCGCGAATTCAATCCACTGAAATCAATATCGACGCGCAGCGCGAAGTTGTTCATCCGCATTCCTGGGTTAGGACAGCGGGCCATCTCCCTGCCTGCCTCGACGCTCATTGTGAAAGCACCGTCTTGGATTTTTACCCTGCAGCGGTCATCTCTTGGATCAACCCGCCAACTGTCCGATGCTTGCGAAAAGTCATCCTCAAAGTGTGGGGAGGTATTTGTGATGGCGGCAAGGATTGGTTCTGCAAAACTTGTCACCCAAGAGGGAAGAGGCGTCACTGTTGGCGTAAGACGCGGGGTGTTGGTGGGAGATACAGTCGGCGTAGATGTTGATGTGGAAGTCGTGGTAATTATGGGCGTGACCGTTGTGAAAGGGCTGGAAACAGCAGGCAAAGTGTTGCGACCAAACCATAATAAAACACCGCCAACACCCAGGAGCACAATTGCCATAAGAAAGCCATATGACAGGTAACTTTTTCTGATTTTGGGCGGTGAGGCAGACAATGACGCTTGAACTGGCTCTTTAATAAATTTGCTCTCCATATGCAAATCCATAACCGCACTGCCACATACCCTGCATTGACCATTCCCATCGGCCTCGCGGACTTGATGGCAATTTTGGCAGTAGCCAGTGCTGGTCATTTTGAATTGTGCGCCGCAGTATTCACAGATTGTGGCTGTGAGCGGGATTTCTTCCGCACACAGCGGACATTTTTTCGTTGCGTTGTTCATAGTCTTAGCCTCCAGATCAAACATCCTGTTTACGGTTCGATATAAAGGAGTGTGTTGCCTGCGAGTATTTTTCTTCGAGTCTCGCACGGATCATTACCGACGAGCACAAATCGAAGATGAACATAATCTTTTCCTTCATAGGGCTTATAAACTTCATACTTTCCCACCATACCAGTGCATTCTCCGATTGAATCATTGAACTTCAGCAAGCCATCCTCGAACCAGTAGTATGGTCCAGCGCTTATTGGTATTACACCAGATCCACAGCCATAAAAGCCCATGGTTCCATCTGCTCCAAACGCGAAGCAAACAGAGCTGTTGTCAACTTGTCCTAACCAGACACCGGTGATTGCTTCTGGACTGGTAATTCGTATATCCAATTTCACCAGCGAATTTGTGGAAATAGTGAATGTATAACGCTGGATTTTTCCTTCTAGAAAAATGGCTTCCCATTTACCTTCGATTAAGTCCACTCCCATCGCTTTAAAATCATCATCGGTATAAGTGCTAAAACAAGTAATGAGTTCTTGTGAGATCTTGCAATCACTCAATGTGGTAACGCTCTTTTTGAAGATAATTTTTTCGTACCAACCCTGAATTTCTGCGTGGCCCTTGTAGAAATCCTGCCCATTTGGCCCTGAAGGTATGATTTCGACTACTGCATCATCAGCAAGGTATGACAGTGCCTCGTCAATATTGCCATTGTTCAGCGCTTCAGCCCATTGATTGCAAATTTCTATAGGTGTGGAAGGGGATAAAGGCATTTTTGGTATAACAAATTTAATCGCCAAAATTGTCACACCCATCAGGACCACACAAATCCCTGCAATGGGCACCAGTGTGAGCCCAATGCTTTTCTTTGGTCTGTCATCGACAGGCTTTTTGTTGCGTAGCGTCAAAATGCCGAACACAATTGGGATGAGAATTAGGAAAATACCTACACCGATAAACCCAAGCAAGGAAAGGATAAATTCCTGCTTTGTCAATCCGCTTTGAGACAGCGTTTCAGCCAGCATATCTGGCGGCACACCTGGCGACAGAAGACCAACGAAGGAAATTGCACCCAAGCTGAAAATCAGAACACCTGGGAATCCGCACAGCAAACTGATCACGACAGTGCCGATAACCGCCCAGACTTTTTTAGCGCCAGTATTATTCGATACAGATCGAGTGGTGGAGTTAGATGCATTTGGCAGTGTTTGTATCGACTCTCTGATAAGTTCGCTCTCCACATGAGGATCAGTTAGTTCGCCACCACACATTGGACATTTGCCGTTTTTGTCCGCGTCAACCAGTTGACGATCTTGGGGGCAATATCCCCTGATTCGTATATCGAATCTTGCTTTGCAAAAACGGCAAATCAGTGCCTCAGCCTTGATCTCTTCTGCGCAGACAGGGCACTTCTTCATTTGTGTATTCATGATGCTCCTTATTTATCAGCCGAATAATTGACATTCAGCGAATTGAAATTTTGGGTTTTGAACTGGGAATTAATCGTCCGTGCAAAGTTGGATGATTTCTGCAGAAATTTGGGATCGAAATTAACAGCCCCACTAACCCTGTTTCTTCAAACCTAGGATGGAAAGCCTTGTACTGCATACTTCCCTCCGAATGATGGACTATCCCTCCTTGACCGCCTTACGCGGCTTGTCCATGCTGGCTCCTTTTTGTGCGCGAAACGGAGATTGACCAGCCCATTTGTTATAATTATCCTGCTATGCAGTGCACAATACAAGCGCCAATTTCCCACAGCCTTTCTCTTGATCTCGAAATCCAACCCTTGTTCCATGTGAGATTGGGGGGCAGGTGAAACCCATTGAGGAGAAAAAACTCAGCCCGGCGGAGATCCGCTTTTTGGTGTTCGGCTTTCTGATTCTGGCGGCCGTGCTGACGGCTTTCCTGTTCGCGAACCTGGTCCTGGCTGAGCGGATGAAGGGCGGCGGCGGAATCCTCATGCCGTGGAAGAATGTCCGCGTGTCGTTCGGGCTGGACAACGGCGAACCTTACAGTGGGGCGGTGGCGGCGTACGTCCAGCGGCAGGCCTATGGTGGTGCCGCTCGGGCGGGACAAAATCCGTATTATTTCAATCTTCCTTATTATCTGACGCTCTTATACGCGCCGCTCAGTCTGGTCGGGAATCCGAGCGTGGCGCGCGGCTTGTACCTGGCCCTTGCTGAAGTGGCGTTGTTTGCAATGACCGCCCTCAGCCTGCGCCTGGCAGATTGGCGCCCGCGTCGACTCTTTGCGATTCTCTTCTACCTGTTCGCAGGATTGGGACTATACAGCCTGTTTGCGCTATACGAGGGGACACCCGCCGTCCTGTTGGGCCTGGTCTACCTGGGGATTCTGCTGGCCTTACGCGAAGAGGCTGACGAACTGGCGGGCGCACTGATCGCGGTGGCCTTCGCGCACTGGGAGATCGGTGGCCCCTTCCTTCTGTTGGTGTTGTTGTACGTCGCATACCAGCGGCGCTCAGGTGTGCTGGTCGGTTTCATCATCCCGACCTTTACGCTGCTTGCCATTGCCTACCTCGTCCAACCTGGCTGGGTCTTCTCGTATCTGGTGGGCGTCTTCGCCAACTGGACCACGACCTTCGGCCTCACGCCAGGCGCGGTCTTCGTCCGCCTGTGGCCCGAGATCGGGTCCCGCCTCGGTTGGGGGCTGACGGCGCTGAGTGTGCTGACCCTGGCTTTTGAATGGGCTCGCGCCCGCAGCGGAGACTTCCGCCGTTTCTATTGGGCCGCCTGCCTGACCCTCAGCCTGACCCCGCTGACGGGGCTGCGCAGCGGGCCGGAGAATCTCGTCGTGTTGATCCCCGCCGCCGCCCTGATCTTTGCCACCGTCCGCGAGCGTTGGAAAGCAGGTTACTGGCTGACCATCTCCCTGTTGGCGCTTTTCTTCGCCGCTCCGTGGATTCTGTATCTCAGCGGCTTCATCCCTGCCCCTTTGCGCACCGACCTGACCTTCCTGTTCCTGCCCGTCGCCACCGTGATCGGCCTGTATTGGATTCGCTGGTGGGTGGTCCGCCCACCGCGTACCTGGACCGAACGCGTCACCCACCCCGAGTACCGATGAGCAAACGATCCTACTTCATCCTCTTTGCACTGGCCCTGGTTGTGCAAATCGTCGTCGCCAGCTTCCAGACCATCCCTGGCTACCTCGACGCTGACTACTACTTCTCGGGCGGCTTGCAGCTCGTTCAGGGCAAAGGCTTCACCGAACCCTACCTGTGGAACTACCTCGACGACCCAGCGGGTATCCCGCATCCCTCGCATGGATATTGGTTGCCGCTGGCTTCCATCGTCTCCGCCTTGGGGATGTGGTTGACGGGTTCACAGACCTATGCCGCAGGTCGCCTGGCTTTCATCCTGTTGGCTGCCCTCGTCCCGCCGCTGACGGCAGCCCTGTCCTACAAGTTCTTTCACAACCGTGCCTTCGCCTGGACCTCGGGCCTGCTGGCCGTTTTCCCCGTTTTTCATTTGCCCTTTTTGCCCGTTCCCGATAACTACGGCATCCTGATGGTCTTGGGCGGACTGTACTTCCTGCTGGCCGACCGTCCGCGCCCGTGGTTCTGGCTGGGACTGCTCTCTGGTTTGATGGCTTTGGCCCGTAGCGACGGCCTGCTCTGGCTGGCATTGACTTTCCTTTACATTCTCTGGCGGGTCCGTGACGAGAAGCGCTCGTTTGGCTCGCTGATTCAAGACGGCGCGATCGCCTTTTTGGGATTCCTTTTCATCATGGGACCCTGGTATGCGCGCAACCTATCTGTTTTTGGTGCGCTCATGTCACCCGCAGGGAGTCGCGCTCTCTGGCTGACGGTCTACGAGGAGACCTTCATTTACCCCGCCTCGAAACTTACCCTGCAATCCTGGCTGGCCAGCGGCTGGACGGAGATCCTCAAAGTGCGTTGGTGGTCCTTCACCAACAACCTCCAGACCGTCATCGCTGCGCAGGGACATCTGATCCTGTTCCCGTTCATCGTCGGCGGGATGTGGCTCCAGCGGAAGGATCGCCGCGTGCAACTCGGCTTGTTGGCCTGGATCATCCTGTTCCTCGTGATGACCCTCATCTTCCCGTTTGCAGGCACACGTGGAAGTTTCTTCCACGCGGGGGCGGCGCTCCAACCGCTATTTTGGGCCTTGACTCCCTACTGTCTGGACGAGGTTGTAGCTTGGGCGCGGAGCAAAGGCCGCTTTACTCCACAGGCCTTCGTCATCTTCCGCGTGGCCCTCATCCAGATCGTGATCATTCTCTCGGTCTGGGTGGTGTGGACGCGGGTCATCCAGCATGGATGGGAGGAGGGCGAACTATCCTATCCCGCCGTCGAACAATTTCTGCTGGCGCATGGCGTAGCAGTGGATGAGCCTGTCATCGTGCTCAGTCCGCCTGGCTACTACCTAATGACGGGGCGACCCGCCTTCGTCCAGCCGTATGGCGACGTGGATACTTTGCTGGCTGTGGCGGAGCGGTACGATGTCCACTACTTTGCGTTCGAAGCGCAGGGCAAACTAAAACCGCTTCGTGACCTGTACGACCATCCCGAAGCGTACGACCAACTCGATTATCTAGGTGAAGTGAATGGCACGCGTATCTTCCATATTCCGTAACCCCCTGCCGCGCCGAGACCTGGCCATCCTGGGTGGCGTGACCCTGATTGCAGGCGCGATCTACCTCGCCACCTGTGCCGTGCTGTACCGCATCGGCTTCCCCCTCGACGATTCGTGGATCCACCTGACGTTTGCACGCAACCTGGCCGAACACGGACAGTGGGCCTTCCGCCTGGGCGTGCCATCGGCAGGATCCACCTCGCCGCTTTGGTCGGCGTTGCTGGCCATCGGCTTTTGGATCCGCCTCGCACCCTACGCCTGGACCTATCTGCTGGGGTTGCTGACGCTCTGGGCGTTGGCCGTGGTCAGCGAGACGGCCGCCCGTCTTCTGGTGCCCGCCTACCATCCGCGTCTGCCCTGGGTGGGAATCTTCATGGCAGTGGAATGGCACCTGCTTTGGGCGGCCATGTCTGGGATGGAGACCCTGCTCCACGGATTGCTGGCGACCGTCATCCTGGTCGCGTTAATGACAGGTTCCCGCCGCTACCTGACCCTCGGCCTGCTGACGGGTCTCTCGGTCTGGGTCCGCCCCGATGGCCTGACCCTGCTCGGCCCTGTCGTGCTAACGATCCTCCTGACCGAAAAGAATATGCGCTCCCGCCTTGGCGGGCTGGTCAAGTATTTCATCGGATTTGGTGTTTTGTTCGTGTTCTATCTTTTCTTCAACCTGCTCATCGGCGGCACGCCCATGCCGAATACTTTCTACGCCAAGCAGGCTGAGTACGCCGTTTGGCAGACTCTGCCAATCCTCTCGCGCTTGAACGAGTTGCTCCTCCAGTTGCTGGTTGGCCCGTCCTTCCTGTTGATTCCTGGCGCGCTGGTGTGGGCGGTGCGTTCTTTCCGCAAGTGGGACTGGGGTAGCCTGTCCGCGCTGGCCTGGTCGTTGGGGTACATGGGGTTGTATCTGATGCGCCTGCCCGTCTATCAGCATGGACGCTACGTCATGCCTGCCATGCCCATTTTCTTCTTGTTGGGTCTACTGGCCGTTGTGGAATTTTCCTACTCCAAGACCTTTGGTCGTTATCATTGGATCGCCGATACGTTCTGGCGGATGAGTCTGGCGATGGTCACGCTCTTGTTTATCGTCCTGGGGGCGCGCTCCTATGCACGGGATGTGGCTTTCATCGAGGGCGAGATGGTGACCGCTGCAAAGTGGGCCGCTGCTAATCTCCCGCCCGATGCCCTGTTGGCGGTCCACGATATTGGTGCGCTGGGTTACTTCGACAATCATGCCTTGATCGACTTGGCGGGGCTGGTCTCACCTGAAGTGATTCCCTTCATCCGCGACGAGGATCGCCTGGCAGCCTATCTTGACACCCAGGGTGCCGATTATCTGATCGCCTTCCCCGATCTCTACCCCCAGATGATTCAGGGAAAAGAAGTTGTTTTTGTAGCAAATGGTGTCATTGCGCGTGAAATAGATGGCATTAGCATGACAATTTACCGCTGGAATGCACCTTAATGGGTTAAAATACCCGTTGCAGAAAAATCCGACTCGGACGGGATACATGAAACAGATAACACTGATCGTTGTCGATGACCATCCGCTGTTTCGTCAGGGCGTTGTGGATGCGTTGTCGCTCGAACCCGACATGAATGTGGTAGGGCAGACCGCCAATGGTGAAGAAGGCTTGAACCTGATCCGTTCCCTGCGCCCTGCCGTGGCCGTTTTGGATGTGAACCTGCCCGGCATGAATGGGCAGCAAATTACGCATCAGGTTACCCAGGACAAATTACCCACTCGTGTCTTCCTGATGACTGGATATGACGATGTTGAGCAGGCCATCCACGCTGTGCTGGCGGGCGCTGCCGCCTATTGTTCCAAGGACCTCCAGCCTCAGAGCCTGCCGCGCATCATCCGCGAGGTGGCAGAGGGTAAGTTTGTGATCGGCGAGAAAGTCTTCAATCGCCGCGAAGTGGAGCAGTGGGTCGAAGATCAGATGGAAGGTGCGCGGCGCTCGTACAGCGAACCAGGCAGCCCGTTTCATCCATTGTCTGAACGCGAAATGGAAGTATTGGCCTGCGTGGTGCGCGGCTTGAGTAACAAGGAGATTGCCAGCCTGTTGGGAATCAGTCACCAGACGGTGAAGAATCACGTGACTGCCATCCTGCGCAAATTTGGCGTGGAGGATCGCACACAAGCCGTCGTCTACGCCCTCAAGCGTGGCTGGGTTACCCTAAAAGACGCGAAATTTGGAATTGAGGAGTAAGGTCGATGTCGCTGGAAGAATTGGAAGATACTACCGCTCAGAGCGGTTTCAATGTGCAAGCCGAGTTGGAAGACACGCAGCGCTCCCTGCGCGAAGTTACGTTAATGATCGAGCAGAGCCAGGGTGAGTTGACAAAGTTAACCCAACGGAATGCAGCCATCACCTCACACCTACAGCAGGTCCAAAAACAAAGCATTCAGGTCTCACCTGAAGAGATCCGCATGGCCTATGATTCGGCCTTGGATGCGCAGCAGCGCCTGTTTGTAATGCGGGGCCAGCTCGACAAGCTCCAAAATGACAAGCATCACCTCGAAAAATACAAGGCATTATTGGAATTTGCGGGGCAGTCTGGTCCTGTGTCCTCGGCGGCTTCCGGAGTTGGAAAAAGCCCGATGGAGGGGATTGAGATGATCGTCAAGGCGCAGGAGGCAGAACGTCAGCGCCTTTCGCGTCAGATGCACGACGGGCCCGCTCAGGCCATGTCCAATTTTATCCTCCAGACCGAGATTGCCATGCGCCTCTTGGACGCCGACCCCGCCCAGGCGAAGGATGAATTAGGTAACCTCAAGATGGCCGCCATGGGCACCTTTCAGAAAGTCCGTAACTTCATTTTTGAACTCCGCCCCATGATGCTTGATGACCTTGGCCTGGTTCCGACCATCCGAAAGTATGTTGATGCTTTCAAGGAGCAAACCTCCATGGATGTGAACCTCCAAGTGACGGGTAATGAGCGCCGCCTGGAGCCGTACATCGAGGTCATGATGTTCCGTGCCATTCAGGAACTATTGGGAAATGCCGCCCGCCACAGCCAGGCCACTTCGATCAAAGTCCAGTTAGATATGGGCAACGAAGCCCTACGCGTCAGTGTGGACGATAATGGTAAGGGATTTGACACCTCCTCGCTTGAGGAGGGAGCCAGCCTTGGCCTCAAGCTTATCCGCGAACGTGCCGAGATACTCGGCGGAAGCTTTGAAGTAGACAGTGCTGTTGGAAAAGGGACTCGTATCGCCTTTAGTGTGCCTGCCAGCAGTTAATTTCATTTTTGTCAGACTAACATATTTGATAGCAAATCCCCCTTGATTTCCTTGCCTTCCCGAATGGTCTGGATATAATAAGAATAACTCTGCGGACGGCCTCCCAGAGAATTCAAAGAAAGGAGAAAAAACACCATGTTATTCGCCCCCAAGGAAAAAGGCCAGGGCCTGGTTGAGTACGCTCTGATTCTTGTTTTGGTTGCCATCGTTGTTATCGCGGCCCTCATGATCCTCGGCCCGATCATCGGCAACGTGTTCAGCAAGATCAACTCCAGCCTCGGCACCGTGTAATTTCCGACGACTGCAAAGAAGGCAACCCCGTCAATTGACGGGGTTGTTCTTTTTAATTACAATAGCCTTACAGAAATGAAAGGTGTGGTGAATCTATCCTGAGAAAGAAGGAGGTGAGTGGTGTGCTGTTTTTCCTCAGGGAACGCGGCCAGGGCCTGGTCGAGTACGCATTTATTCTTGTGCTAGTTGCTATCGTAGTTATTGCGGCCCTCATGATCCTTGGCCCGATCATCGGAAACGTGTTCAGCAAGCTCAATTCCAGCCTTAGTACTGTATAGCTTCTCAAAGGCCCGGTTTCCCGGGTCTTTTTTATTACAATTTCATTAAAAATACTTTTTTCTAACGTAATTGTAAGATATTTCATCTTTTGCCGCTTGTAATTTATCCCTCCTTGTTTATAATACGCCTCAAGAGATTATTTCTCTATCCATCAAATCCCCGGAGGTAAATTGCCATGTTGTTCGCTCCCAAGGAAAAAGGCCAAGGCCTGGTTGAGTACGCGCTGATCCTCGTCCTGGTCGCCATCGTTGTTATCGCGGCCCTCATGATCCTCGGCCCGATCATCGGTAACGTGTTCAGCAAGATCAACTCCAGCCTCGGCACCGTCTAAGCCTGATCGCATCTCGAAAAAAGTAGGACTCTGAGCCCCAGAGTCCTACTTTTTTACCAACATGAAATTGTTATTTTTCCTGTATAATACCAATGATATAAATTCTTTGCAGCAGGCGGCAAAGAGAGGAGAACTTCTATGCGTAGAGCGCGAGTTTGGATATTTGTGCTGTTGATTTTGATCGTGGCCTTGGGTTTGGGTGCCTTTTTCTTATCGCAAGTTTTGTCCACGCAGAATAACAATCAGCAGCAGACCTCCTTGGTCGAGATTTATGCAGCCAAGCAGAATATTCCGCAGGGTGGGGACATCACCGCTGACATGTTGATGACCATTTCCATTCCCCAGGACCAGGTCATCACGGTCATGTATACAAAGGATGAATTGGCGCAGTTGACCACCAACAAGGTGGCCCGCTTCCCTCTGGATCAGGGCGTCATCATTACTGAATCCATGGTTGTTAATAAATCGGAAGCGGTTTCCATTGCAGGGCCCACTTGGGCCTCTCTGGTGCCGCCTGGTATGACGGCAATCTCGATCCCGGCAAACCGTCTGACACTGGCTGGATATGGCGTGGCGGATGGCGCTCACGTTAATGTAAATGCCTGCTTCCTCTTTGTGGATGTTGACCCGACCTTCCAGTCGATCCTCCCCAACACAGCAGGTTTGTTGCAAGGACCAGGGACTCTGCCAGATAAATTGCCGGTCATCTCCCTCAGCGCAGGTACTGTTGCTGATACGGGTCCGCAGGGCCGACTTGAGCTTGATCCCTCTGTGCAGCAGCCGTTCTACATCATGCCTGCTGAGGCCCAGCGCCCGCGCCCGGCCTGTCAGGTGCTTTTGCAGGATGTGATCGTCCTCAAGGTGGGCAACTTCCCCTTGGGTGCGACTTCCTCGACCCCGGACCAGAATCAGCAACAGCAACAGGCGCAGACTCCGGTCGCTCCCGACGTGGTGACCTTGATTGTCACACCTCAGGATGCGATCACGCTGACCTACCTGACTTATACAAATACCATCCTGCAACTTTCGCTTCGTAACCCCAACGACCAATCCAGACAGGCTACGGAAGGTGCTACGCTCCAATTCCTGCTCAGCCAGTACAATATTCCCATGCCGGCCAAGCTTCCGTACTCTACGCAGCCTCGCATCGATGTGTTGGTTGTCCCAGTCCTGCCCAATGACGCTCCTCAGCCTCAACAGTAAAATTGGATGAGACTAGAATATAAAATCGGTTCAGAGGTAACGTATGCCAGCGGATAAGATCCGGGTACTAATCGTAGATGATATTGCAGAGACCCGGGAGAATGTTCGAAAATTGCTCCAGTTCGAACCCGACGTGGAGGTGGTGGGTGCGGCTCGTTCAGGGAAGGAAGGCATCCAACTTGCACAAGAGTTGGACCCGGATGTAGTTCTGATGGATATCAACATGCCGGATATTGACGGCATTACGGCTACCGAGAACATTCGCCGTAAATCGCCGCATATCCAGGTTGTCATCCTGTCGGTGCAGAACGATCAGAATTATATGCGTCGTGCCATGCTGGCAGGTGCTCGGGATTTCCTGACCAAACCCCCGATGGGCGATGAATTGATCTCGGCCATCCGCCGCGCGAGCGAAATGGCCCGCATCGAACGTTCGAAGAATGTGCAAGGGCGCGGTTCGACGCCCATGGCTGGCCTGCCGACCTCTGTCCCGACCCTGCCTGGCCTATTGCAGGGCAAGGTGGTGACAGTGTATAGCCCGAAGGGCGGTGTGGGAACCACCACTCTGGCTGTCAATCTGGCAATTGCTCTCCATAACGAGGACACACGCGTTGTCTTGGTCGACGGGAACCTCCAGTTCGGCGATGTGGCAGTCTTCATTAATGAACAGGGCAAGAACACCATCATCGAAATTGCCCCCCGTATCGAAGAACTTGACTCCGAGATCATCGAAGAGATCATGATCAAGCACCAGGCATCTGGCATCCATGTGTTGGCTGCCCCGTCCAAACCTGAGTATGCGGAGAAGGTGTCGGCGGAACAGTTTGGGCGGGTGATCCATCTGCTCAAACAACTGTATGCCTATGTGGTGGTGGATACCAGCTCCACTTTGACTGATGTGACTCTGACGACTATCGATAATAGCGACGTGGTGGTTGTGGTCACGACGCAAGAAATTCCCACCATTAAGAACGTCAGCCTTTCTTTGGATCTTCTGCACACCCTTGGCGTGCAGAAGGACCGTGTTGTGTTGGCGATGAATCGTTTTGATAAGCGGATTGCTATTACTCCGGAGCGGGTAGGTAAAAACCTGAAGCAGGATGTGGCGGCGGTCGTCCCATTGGATGAACGTATCGTGATTAACGCGGTCAATCGTGGCATTCCGTTCATGGTCGATAATAAGAATCAACTTGTTGGTCGCGGTGTATACGCCTTGGCGGAAGCTGTCCGCGGGCGGATCGCGGCTATCGAAGCAGAAGAAGAGAATTCCACTAGTGGTAGGCGGTAAGGAGTGAAGCATGTCGCTTCTTAAACGTATTGAGCAAGGGCAAGGTGGACAGGGAAAAACGCCTGGTCAAGGTGGTGGCGGCCAGTCTGGTTCTGGCGATAGTTCGCGCCTTTCGTCGAT
Organism: Chloroflexota bacterium; assembly: GCA_016191845.1. GTDB lineage: Bacteria > Chloroflexota > Anaerolineae > Anaerolineales > Villigracilaceae > JACPVF01. Next base: position 363,690 of record JACPVF010000013.1, on the reverse strand, counting down.
GCAGGCGCGGCGGGTCAGTGCACCCATTACTTCGCCTCAGGCTGGGTCCTACTTTGACCTGAAGACCCGAGTCCAGAACAAACTCTTGGCGGAACTCGATCCGTCGATGGACATCTCCAAGACGGATGATGTCCGTAAGACGATTCAAGACCTTTTCGAGCAGATCCTGACCGAGGAAAACATCGTTCTTTCGCGCCCCGAGCGTGCGCGATTGTTCGAGCAGATCGCTGCAGAAATCCTTGGTTTTGGCCCGCTTCAGCCGTTGCTTGAGGACGAGACCATCACAGAAATCATGGTCAATGGGGCGAAGAATATCTATATCGAGCGCAAAGGCAAGATTCATCGCGTTCCCGTGACCTTCGAGAACAACGATCATGTGCTGCGTATCATCGACCGTATTGTGGCTCCTCTTGGCCGCCGTATTGATGAGGCCAGCCCGTACGTGGATGCCCGTCTGCCAGATGGATCCCGCGTCAATGCGGTCATTCCTCCAATCTCGTTGGTCGGTCCCGCGCTGACCATCCGTAAATTTTCGCGCAACCCGATTACGGTTGACCAGTTGGTGCAGTTCGGTTCCATCACGCCAGAATCGCTTCAATTCTTGAAGGCCTGCGTGGAGTCCCGCCTGAACGTGGTTATTTCGGGTGGTACTGGTTCTGGTAAGACGACCCTGCTGAACATCCTGTCCAGTTTCATTCCTGCAGACGAGCGCATCGTGACCATCGAAAACGCGGCGGAATTGCAATTACGCCAGGAACATGTGGTTACGTTGGAGTCTCGCCCTCCGAACATTGAAAATCGCGGCGAGATCACAATCCGACAATTGGTGATCAACTCCCTTCGTATGCGTCCTGACCGTGTAATCGTGGGCGAAATTCGCGATGAAGCGGCGTTGGACATGTTGCAAGCCATGAACACAGGCCACGACGGCTCCATGACCACGCTGCACTCGAATGGCCCGCGCGATACGCTTTCTCGTCTTGAAACGATGACCCTGATGGCAGGTATGGACCTGCCTTCCCGCGCCATTCGTGAGCAAATTTCCTCCGCCATTGACCTGATCGTACATCAGTCCCGTATGCGTGATGGTACGCGTAAGGTAACCTACATTACTGAAGTCAGCGGCATGGAAGGCGACGTCATCACGCTCACGGATCTGTTTGTTTTCGAGCAGACGGGCATTGAAGACGGCCGCGTGGTGGGGCGCCTGCGCCCGACCGGCCTGCGGCCCAAGTTCATGGATAAGATCGAAGGTTCCGGCATTCACCTGCCTCCATCCATTTTCGGTATCGGAGAACGTCGCCGCTACTAACCCTGACGAGCCATGCCACTTATCAACTGGATCATCATCATCGGCGGTATCCTCCTGATCGTCATTCTCTCGATCGGGTTGGTGGTTTCCGTTTCCAGCGAGCGGACCATGCTCGATCAGCGTCTGGGTCAGTACCTGGGCGACGACAAGGGAAAGCGTGTCGAGGAGAATTATGGGAGGGGCGACTCGCCACTGACCGAATGGGTCACGCGGCGGGTCGAGCGGACTTCTTTTGGCGATAACATCGCCCGCGAATTGGCGCGGGCCGATGTCAGGCTGAAGGTGGCAGAGTACTTTGCCCTGATCGTCATTTCGATCATCGGCACGGGGGCCATTGCCTGGTTGCTGGGCAGTCAGCAGCCCATCTCCTTCCTGATGGGCGCGGTGGCGGGTTTCTTCTTCCCGCGTATGTATATCAACCGCCAGAAGACCCGTCGCCTCAAACGTTTCAATGAGCAGCTTCCTGATATGATCAACCTGATGGTGAATGGTCTGCGCGCGGGCTATTCCACCATGCAGGCCATGGAGGCTGTCAGCAAGGAAATGCCTGCCCCGATCTGCGATGAATTTCGCCGTGTAGTGCAGGAGATGCAGTTGGGTATCCCGATGGAGGTGTCACTGGACAACCTCCTGCGCCGCATTCCCAGCCAGGACCTGGACTTCATGGTGACAGCCATCAACGTGCAGCGCGAAGTAGGCGGTAACCTATCCGAGATTTTGGATACGATTTCCTTCACCATCCGCGAGCGCATCCGCATCAAGGGCGACATCCAGACCCTGACGGCCCAGGTCCGCACCTCGGGTACGGTCCTGTCGCTGATTCCTGTCTTCCTGACCCTGATCCTGTGGTTCATCAATCCTGGTTATCTGATGTCGCTGCAAGGCGGCGGTGTCGGCTGCGTGATCGGTGTCATCGTGTCCGTGATATTTTTAATCGTGCTTGGTTATGTCATCATGATGAAGATCGCGGATATCGAGGTGTAGCATGAATATGAACATCCTGCTCTGGGGCCTTGTGGCTCTGATATTGATCGGTGGGGCAGTGGTCTTGGGTGTGATCGGGGCGCGTTATGCGCGCAATTCCCAGGAGGAAAACGACCCATTGATGAATCGCCTGGCCGAAGCCAGCCAGCGCGGCGAACTGACCTCGCTAGAGGATATTGAACTCTCCCAACCATTCAGCGAGCGTATTCTGGTCCCCTTCATGAGAAGCGTGGGCGAGTTTTCGGCACGCTTCACGCCGCAAAAGGCGTTACAGGATACCAGCCGCAAACTGGAATTGGCTGGCAACCCTGGCCAGATTGATGCAGCCACCTTCCTGGCTTCTCGGTTCATAGTGGCGGGCGTGTTCGGCGGATTGATGCTATTGATCTCGTTCCTGGCTCCCAATCCCTGGCCATTACCACAGGTGATTCTACTTGTGGGTGTATTCCTGGTGCTCGGATTTTTCTTCCCACAACTCTGGTTGCAGAGCATTATCAATCGCCGTCAGCATAACGTTCGTAAGGCCATGCCAGATGCGCTTGATTTGTTGACCATTTGCGTGGAAGCGGGCCTGGGCTTTGATGCGGCCATGTCCAAGGTGAGCGAAAAATGGGAGAATGAACTTTCGCTGGCCTTCATGCGTGCCATCCGTGAGATCCAGTTGGGCAAACCCCGACGGGATGCCCTGCGTGATATGGCCGACCGCATTGGCATCTCTGAGATGACAAGTTTTATCGCGGCTGTTATTCAGAGTGAGATGTTGGGTGTGAGCCTGGCCAAGGTGTTGCGCATCCAGTCTGATCAGATGCGCGTCAAACGCCGCCAGCGCGCCGAGGAAGAGGCGCATAAGGCTCCAATCAAGATGATCATCCCGATGGCGTTGTTGACCTTCCCGTCTATTATGATCATCCTGTTGACACCCGCTGCCATCCAGATTTCGAAATCCTTGGGTGCCTTCGTTCAGTAAATTTCGGCAGGGGGAGGTTCTTCCCCTTGCCATAGTATAATCTCATCGGCAAGCGAGGCAGTATGGGCGGTTCTGCTTTGGTGTACAATTTGTACCGATTGACCTGGACAGCGTTGGATTGGATCTTTCCGCCTGTCTGCGGTGGGTGCGGCAAGCCTGGATCGCGCTGGTGCCATGAGTGTCAAAAGAACGTTCCCGTCATCGATGGGAACGTTTGTGATTCCTGCGGGACCCCACAGTCCGCGGAAGGATTGTGCGAAGCCTGCTACCGAGAGCGGCCCCCGTATCGCGCCCTGCGTTCCTGGCTGGTCTTCGATGATCCCATCCGCAGCGCCTTGCACCATCTCAAATATCGCCGTGATGTGGGGTTGGGCGATTCCCTTTCAGCCCAGATGACCGATTTTATCCGTGGTTTGGGCTGGCCGATCGAGGTGGTGGTACCCATCCCCCTCAGCCAGGCCCGTCGCAGGGAACGCGGGTATAATCAAGTTGCGCTGATTGCCCATCCGTTGTCCCTGGCGCTCGGTTTGGGGTACGCACCCCAGGCCTTGGTCCGTTGGAAGAATACCCACTCCCAGGTGGGGCTGACCAGGGAGCAGCGCAGGGAGAATGTGCGCGGCGTTTTTCGAGCGGACCCCGCCCGAATTCGCGGAAAAATTGTCCTGTTGATGGACGATGTTGCCACAACGGGATCCACCCTGGTTGCAGGTGCGGAGGCCCTGCTGGAGGGTGGCGCATCCCAGGTTTATGCGTTGACAGTCGCTCGCGCGCTGGCGCGGCACGGCTTGCGTCACGTGTGAGCGGTTCGTGACCTACACATCCTTTTTATGGAGGACCCATGTCCAACAAAGTGGAAGTCCAGGCACGTAACTTGCATCTGAACGACAGCCTCAAGGAGTACGTTGCGTCGCGCTCCGAAAAACTCGAGCGCTACCTCCAGGAGATCGACGAAGTTCGGGTGGAGCTTTCCCACATCAAGACCGCCCGCAATGCCGCCGATCGCAACGTGGCGCAGATTACTGTGCGAGGCAGGGGCTTTATCCTGCGCACCGAAGAACGCGCCGACGAGACCCATGTGGCCTTTGATGCCGCCCTCGACAAGATGCAGCGCCAGATCGATCGTTACAAGGGCAAGCGCACCCGCGGGCGCGGTGACGGCCGCTCCGCTGCCGAGGTGGTAGCCACCGACGAGCTGCCCATGGACGAGACGGGCGAACTCGTGCCGATGATCGCGCGCCGCAAGAAGTTTGTGGTCCTGCCCATGAACGAGGAGGAAGCCGTCGAACAGATGCGCTTGCTTGGGCACGATAACTTCTTCATTTTCTATAACGCCGATGTCAACAAAATCAACGTGCTGTATCGCCGTCGTAACGGGACGTATGGCTTGATCGAGCCTGAAGTTGGCTAACTCCCAATCCTGCAAACACTTTTGGCCCAGCGGGAGCTGGGCCATTTCTTTCGGAGCACTGAATGACAGATTTCGACGATGAATTGGATGGCGAGAAACCCCTGCCTGGCGCCATCGACGAAGCCGCCGCCCAGCAGGCGGTGACCCAGTTATTGAAGGCCCTCGGTGAAGATACGCAGCGCGAAGGGTTGCAATCCACGCCGCGTCGTGTGGCGCGTATGTTCGGCGAATTACTGAGCGGCTACCAGATGGATCCGCAGACCATTGTCAACGGCGCGCTGTTCGAGATCCGCTATGACGAGATGGTGATCGTGCGTGACATCGAGTTCTACAGCCTGTGTGAACACCACATGCTGCCCTTCATTGGCCGTGCTCATGTGGCCTACATCCCTGCGGGCAAGGTGCTGGGCCTCTCCAAGATCCCCCGTATCGTGGACATGTATGCCCGCCGTCTTCAGGTGCAGGAGCGCATGACCCGTCAGATCGCTGACTTCCTGCGCGACCTGCTCAAGCCGCAGGGCGTGGCTGTGGTGATCGAGGCCATGCACCTGTGCTCGATGATGCGCGGCGTAAAGAAGCATGATGCGCGCATGACGACCTCTGCCATGCACGGCGCCTTCCGTGCAAACCTGGCCACGCGGCAGGAATTTCTGGATAATATCAGCCGTGGAGCGGGTCCGCTGCGGTTGTGATAGCGTTCTGGACTTCGGCCTGTCCCTGACCCCAAGCGGACTCCCGCATCCCTTGCGCACATGACCTCATGTGCGCAAGTTTTTATTCCTCGCGACTGCGCTCGATTTCCACACCCACTGACTTGGCGAAGCGTACCGCGCCTGGCTTCTCCACGCGGACCATCACATGCTGAACACCCTTCTCGGCCAGACAGATCTTCGCCAGATCGTTGGCCAACGCCTCCACGGTGAAGCGCGCAGCGCTCTCAGCATGGGCCAGTACCTTCCTGGCGAGGTCACTATAACTGACACAATCTTCGATACTGTCTGTCTCAGCGGCGCGGCGGGTGTCGGTAAACACCTCGATGTTGATCAGAATATCCTGGCGGATCTCACGCTCCCAAGCATTGACGCCGATCACGCCACGGGCCAGCAAATCCTTGATGATGATCTTGTCCATCGTATGCTCCTGAGAAAAGAAACCGCTCTGGATGAGCGGCCTTTTTGACTATTTGTTTTGCAATCGTCGCTTCTGGCGTTCCCTGCCTTCTTCGAGTTTCTTTGCTTCGTCTTCGGTCTCGGCCTGGACGGGCGGAATGGAAGTAGGGTTGCCTGCATCGTCCAGGGCGACGTAAACGAGGTAAGCGGTGTTGGTATGCGTGCGCTCGCCCGTGACAGGGTTCTCAGCCACCACCTGCACCTCGGCTTCCACGCTCGAGCGGCCCGTGTAGGTCACTTCAGCGTTGAGAATGACCAGGTCGCCGATGCGGATGGGCTGGCGGAAGACCATCGAGTCGATGGCCACAGTCACCACGCGGCGGCCCGCATGGCGCATGCAGGCCAGTGCGCCCGCCTCATCCACCAGTTTCATGATCCATCCGCCGTGGACGTTGCCCAGGTTGTTGGCGTGTTCGGGTTGCATCAATTGAGCGATGCTGATGCGCGAGGCGCGGACGGGTTTAGGGTCTAAAGTGGAGGACATTGTTTACCTTTGACAGAAAGCCGCCAGGAAGGCGGCCTGAGTGGAAAATAGTTGCCCTTCGACCACGCTCGGGGCGGAGATGAGTATCAATCCAGGTCCTGGCGGAACTCACCCGTCTCGACGGTGTGCAGGCGCTCGGCTTCTTCCATGAGGACGTCCACCAGGCTATAGGTCAACTCGCTCATCATGGGGGCAAGCGGGACCGACGCGGGCAGGCGAATCCGCTCGGGGCGCGGAGGCGGGGTGAGGCGCGGTTTGAGGGTGCTGGTGGCCCGTTTTCGCAGGATGCGCGGATCATCGGTGATATATCCTACGTAATATCCCAGAACGGAATATACCTCCCGCTTGGGGGTCACCCATCCGATCCAATCGCCTGTGCGGTTGAAGATGTACGGGTACGAGAGAAAAGCCTCCACGTCGCCTTTGGAGGTATATATCGGGATGATCTTTTGCGCGGGTTTATCCATGGCTGTCTTTGCTACTCGACATCATTATACGTCCAGTGGCGATTAATGAAGTAATTCCACAACATTACAATTCCCACCGCCAGGGCCAGGGTTCCGTTGCGGGCCAGGAAATCGGCCGAAAGGTGACTGAGGTGGGCGCCATCCTCGAAGAAGCGCAGCAGGATCGGTTCGACAAAGTGCAGGATGGGGATGCGGATGAGCACGCCTGCGGTATTGACCAGGAAGAACATGCCCAGTTGATGCATCAGCGGGCGCGAACGCGATTCAGGATAGGTCCAGTAGCGGTTCCAGGTAAAGTTGCTGAGCACGGCGCAGGTGAACGAGATCGTGCCTGCGATGACCAGCGGCATGTCGAAATAGTGCGAGAGCAGGTTCATCACCCCGAAGTCCACGACCGCGCCGAAGGCTCCCACCATGGCGAAGCGTAGAAAACGGGATCGCTCCTTTTGGCTCGTCAGGATCATGCAATTCCCAGCTTTTGTTTGAAGTACGGAACGGTGCGGCGGATGCCCTCGTCCAGGTCCACGACGGGCTCCCAGCGCAGGATCTCACGGGCGCGGGTGATGTCGGGCTGACGGCGCTGCGGGTCACGGGCGCTGCGCGCATCGGGGACGTAGGTGATGCCTGTCTGGTTGCCCGTGATGCGATTGATAGACTCGGCAAATTGCAGGATGCTCATCTCGCGCGGGTTGCCAATGTTGACGGGCATGTGTTCGTTCGAGTACAGCAGACAGACGATGCCTTCGACCAGGTCGTCCACGTAGCAGAAGGAACGGGTCTGTTTGCCCTCGCCATAGACGGTGAGCGGCTGACCCAGCAGGGCCTGCTTGAGCAGGTTGGGCAGGGCGCGACCGTCCTCCAGGTCCATGCGCGGACCGTAGGTGTTGAAGATGCGTACGATGCGCGTGTCCAGGTTATGGGCGCGGTGATAGGCCATCGTCAGGGATTCGGCGAAGCGCTTGGCCTCGTCATAGACGGCACGCGTCCCGACGGGGTCCACGTTGCCTGTGTAGCTCTCGGTCTGCGGGTGGACGGCGGGGTCGCCGTAGATCTCGCTGGTGGAGGCCAGCAGGAAGCGCGCGTTGTGGGCGCGCGCCACGCCCAGACAGTTGTGCGTGCCGAGCGCGCCCGCCTTCATGGTCTGGATGGGCAGGTTGAAATAGCCCGAGGGCGACTGCGGATTGGGACTGGCGGGCGAGGCGAAGTGCAGGACGGCGTCCACCTTGCCGCGCACGAAGATGTAATTCGAGACATCGTGCTTGTAGAAGGAGAATTTCTGGTTGCCCATCAGGTGGGCAATGTTCTCGGGGTTACCCGTGATGAAATTATCCAGTCCGATGACCTCGTGCCCCTCCGCCAGCAGGCGGTCACATAAATGAGAGCCGAGAAATCCCGCGGCTCCCGTGATCAGAATACGCATATTTCCTCTTTTTCGTTCGTTTCGGATATTTTACCGCTGCCCAGGTAACTGACTGTTGCAGGGGGCTATCATTTCCAATCGATTCTCGTGATCAGGCCGTCGCCTGTCACCTGGAAGGCCTGACCGCTGCCGCTGTCGATCATCCACAGGTTGCCCTGATAGACCACGGCGATGAAGTCGCCCGTCTGACCTGGGATGGGGTCGGGCGCCCAGGCGGGAGTCTGCGGCTCGATGCCGCCCGAGTCCTGCGGGGGGAACAGCACGCGGCGGTTCGACCCGTCGCGGTCCATGACGGCCAGTCGGTAACGGCTGGTCTCGCTTTGGTCGGGGAAGATGGCCTGCAGATAGGCCACCTGATAGACCTTCTCCTGTCCGCTCTGGCGGATGGGAGAGGCGGCAGGATAGGCGAACATGCCCGTCTGTGCCACGACCGTGACCGTGACCTTGTTCTCGAGCGAGACGGCGCTCACGTCGAAGTAGGGCGACTCTTCATCGGTGTAGGGCGCGGGGGCGGGGGCGTGGGTGGTGACGTAGAGCGTCTTGCCGTCCGAACCCCAGGCCAGGCCAGGGATCCAGGCCCAGTCGCTGTGGGTGTTATAGGGCGTGATGTCCATCATCGGCTTGAGGTAGCCGCCGTCCTGGTCCACCAGGCCGATGCCATCGGGGCGGACGTAGGCCAGGCGGCCATCGGCCGAGTAGGCGAAGCCCATACCCCACCAGCCGTACACGCCGCCGCTGGAGGCATCCAACAGTTTGCGCGGCGTGCCGCCCGTGATGCTGACCCGCCACAGGTCGTTGTTGGCCTGCCAGCCAGGCGACGTGGCGCGCGGCTCGACCGTGGAATAGGCCACCGAGTTCGTGCCAGGGATCCAGGCCGCAAAGTGGACCACGTTCTTGGCCTCGAGGTAGACGGGCTTGGGCGTGGTGTTGTTGACGCGCACCGCCCAGAGCGTGTTGATCTCTTCGGAAGCGGGCTTCTTCGACTTGCGCGTGAAGATCAGGTATTCGCCATTGGGCGAGAGGATGAAGACGCGCCCGTCGAGGTCGCCCGTGTTGACGATCAGGCGGCGGTTGGCGGTGGAGCCGTCCATGGCCCAGGCGTTGCCGCCCGCGAGATAGACCAGGTTGCCAGGGATGTTGAAGGGCGTGAAGGAGGTCTGCGCGCCAACCATGACGATCTCGGGCACGGCCTCTTGCAGCACCACGGTCTTGACGATGGACTGGCTCGTCTCGACGCCGTCCTCGGTCATGCGGCGGATGGTGACCTCCTGCTGGCCGTTGACGCCCGCCTGCACCAGGCGCGTCTCGCCTTCGGCCAGGGTCTCGTTGCGGATGGTCTGCCGCTCGTAGGGGATGACCTGGATCTCGGTCTGGAATTCCTCTTTGACGCGGATGAGCTTGACCTGGTCGCCGTTGCTCAACACGGTGTAGAAGGGCGGCTCGACGCGGTCGAGGTCGCCAGGGGTCACGCCCGCCTGCTGCAGGGCTTGCAGCACGGTGCTGCCCGCCTGCACCTGCACGGGGCGGGTCTGACTGTCGGCGGTGAGGGTGATGGTGATCTCGCCGCCGAACTGCGGAAGCTGGCAGCCCGCCAACAGCAGGCAGGCGGCCAGGAAAACGGCGAGCAGGCGAAGGGGAAGGGAGTGGGTCATGTCCTGCGGTATAATCCAGGCCGCTATTTGATCCGCCCCGAGACGGTCATCAGCCCGTCGGCGATGGTGATCGACTCGAGCCGAAAGCCCGTGGCGACGGGTCCGAACGAACCTGTGTAGGCCTCGTTGATGAGCTTGCTGATGGCACCGTTGAGGCCCTCGGGCGCGTCGAACGGACCGAAGTCGGCGGAGAGCACCTTCATGGTGGGCAGCCCCGCTTCGTCCAGGCCGACCGCCAGGATGACCGCCACGTTGGCCGCGAACATGCCGCGCTGGGCCTTGCCGAAGACCTGCATCTGGCCGTCGCGCAGGAAGACCTTGGGATCGGTCATGAGCGGATCGGTCTGCGCGGCCAGCTTGTAGGTTAGATAGGACGTGAGCTGGGACTCGTTGATCTGGAAGGTGACGGCGCCCGTGGCCGCGCCCGCTTCCATGGCCTGCTTGACCTGGTCCTGGATGGACTGGGCAGCCTCGGTGGAGACGGGGATGACCTCGGCGGGGTAGTCGGGTCCGCCGACGAAGACCGTGCAGGCCAGCGAGGCCAGCACGAGGATCAAGATGAGGAACGGAAAGGCAAGTTTCTTCATTGGGTTTGACTCAAGGAATGTAAACTTTAGTCTGCATGATCTGGAAATGACGGACGATGGTCCTTTTCAAAATAAATCCGATCGTATTTTCGCGTCGAGCGGAGGCTTTCGTGTTCGTCGAAGGCCGCAGTCGAGACGTGATTGGCAGGAACCCTGCGCTTCGACTTCCGCTTCGGCTCGCTACGCTCGCTCAGCGTCCGCTCAGCGCGAAGGTCCTGGTCCGCACTCCGAATATTTCATTTTTGAACGGGAGCAATTATAGCATGAGCGACTCTGAAACCATTCCGACCCCCGCGCCCCAGGAAGAACCCACCCTGGCGGTGAAATTGGAGGCCCTGTTGTTCGTGGCGCCCGAGCCTGTGGCCCCCGCGCAACTGGCCGCCGCCCTGGACGTGACCAATTCGGTGGTGGAGCGCGGATTGAAGGAACTGGAAGAGGCCCTGCAAGCGCGCGGACTGCGCCTGCAGCGCCACGGCGGGCGCGTGCAGCTCACCTCAGCCCCCGAACTGGCCGAGCTGGTGGAGCGTTTCCTCGGCCTGGAGGCGGTCAGCCACCTGAGCCGCGCCGCGCTGGAAACCCTGGCGATCATCGCCTACCAGCAGCCCGTCACCCGCCCGCAGATCGACGCGGTGCGCGGCGTGAACAGCGACGGCATGATGAAGAGCCTGCTGGGCAAGGGCCTGATCATGGAGTCAGGCCGCGCCGACGGCCCTGGCCGCCCGATCCTGTATTCCACCACGCCCGAGTTCCTGCAGCACTTCGGCATCAACTCGATCCTCGAACTGCCGCCGTTGACCCTGCCCGAGCCCGAGGCCGAGAAGCAGGTGGAACTGTTGAAGGGGTAGCAGGGCGCGAGTAAAAACGAAGAGAAAGAAGGGACGCTGGCGAGAGTCGGCGTTCCTTTTTGATTGGAGAGGGCTTGGGACACGGATGGCGCGGAGTACGCGGAAGAACACGGAAGAGTTGGGGAAAAGACGAGGCGCAGGTCCGTGAGCGGACCTGCGCCTGTGGGTTGTGACTGGGCTTATGCGCCGAGCTTTGCCTTGCGGACGGGGGCCTTGCGGTCGCTCTTGCGCGTGCCGCCCACCAGTTCGTACTCGGGCGAGTCGTCGCCGTAGATGCCCTTGACGCCCGAGTGGACGCGTTTGACGCGCTCCCACATGCGGGCGTACAGTTCGTCGCGGCGGTTGCGGGCCTCGGTGAGCCTGTTCTCCAGGCCTGCGATGGCGGCCTCGATGGGTTCGGCCTGGGTCAGGTCATCGGCCAGCATCTCGGCGGTCAGGTCGCCGAGGGTGAGATCGGCTTTGATCTTCCTCCATGCGTCCACGACCTTGCGGGTAACTTCCACGATGTTGAGCGGGTAGGACTTGCCTGGCATGAGTTCCTCCTATTGGGTATCTGCCTGGGGAACGCCCCCAGAACCTGCCCTTAGTATGCCCAAGAGGCGGGGCCAAGTCAACTTACAGGTTTGTTATGGGCGGATGGGACGTTTCGACGCGCAGGATGGTGAACAAAGTTGGGATGGATACCCACAAAGACAGAACGCTTCCCGACAAAATCAGTATGAATACCGAGGAAGTTGGTACGCATCCTGACGAAATCGGGAAGCGTCCCGACAGACCTGGGAAACAGACTGCCTGACCTGGTATGGGTCCTGACAAAGTCAGCAGGCATCCCGACAAGATCAGGAAATAGATTGATAAAGCAGGTGCTCCTCCTGATTGTGTTCGTATGGATATTGATCTTCCTGGTATGTATGTCGACAAAAGCGCAACGAGGCACCATAAGGCAGGTGCATGGTTTTAAGATGATCGTCTTTTTGACTCCCGCCCTACAGATTTGATAGGCCTCTTGCATCATGGGATTTAAAGCCCATGATGATGGAATGGGAGGCTAGCCGCTTTTTTACAGGCTGTCGTATAATTAAAGCATAGCGGGGTTACCACCGCTGAAAAGCCTATCATGCAGCCTGAGACCCTCACTCTCTCCGTTCTCGAATCTCACCTCTGGGAAGCCGCCAATATCCTGCGCGGCAGCCCCGTGGACCGTACGGACTGGAAAAGCTACATCCTGCCGTTGATGTTCTTCAAGCGCATCTGTGACGTGTGGGATGAAGAGTATGAAGAAGCGGTCAAAACCTATGGGGAAGACTTCGCTGACGAGCATCGCTTCCAAGTCCCTGAGGGATGTCACTGGAACGATGTGCGCGAGTCGGCGACCAATGTGGGGACGGCCCTGCAAAACGCCATGCGCGGAATTGAATCCGCGAACCAGAAACATTTGTATGGTGTGTTCGGTGACGCGCAGTGGACCAACAAAGAACGCCTGCCAGATGCCCTGCTCAAAGACCTGCTCGAGCATTTCTCCAGCATCAGCCTGGGGAATCAGAAGGTCAGCACGGACATTATCGGCGATGGCTATGAATTCCTGATCAAGAAATTTGCAGATGCGACCAACAAAAAAGCAGGCGAGTTTTATACCCCGCGCAGTGTGGTCCGTTTGATGGTGGATATTCTCGACCCGCAAGAGGGTGAGACGATCTACGACCCTGCCTGTGGGACGGGCGGTATGCTGCTCGGTGCGGTCGAGCATGTGCGTGTCAAAGGCGGTGACCCGCGCAAGTTCTACGGCAAACTGTATGGACAGGAAAAGAACCTGACCACCGCCTCCGTAGCGCGTATGAATCTGCTCCTGCACGGCATGGAAGATTTTGTCGTCGAGCGTGGAGATACCTTACGTAACCCCGTCTTCACGGATCCCAGCACGGGCGGACTTGCCACCTTCGATTGCGTGATTGCCAACCCGCCGTTTTCATTGGAACAATGGGGGCGTGAGATCTGGGAAAGCGACCCGTGGGGACGTTCGTTTGCGGGCTTGCCCACCGACTCCAACGCGGACTTTGCCTGGGTGCAACACATGGTCAAGAGCATGGCAGAGAAGCGCGGACGGATGGCTGTCGTCCTGCCGCAGGGAGCGTTATTCCGCGGCGGCGTGGAGGGACAGATCCGCCAGTATTTGTTGAAACAGGATTGGGTGGAGACCGTGATCGGGCTGGCGCCGAATCTGTTCTACGGCACGGGACTCGCTGCGTGTGTGCTCATCCTGAAAAAGAAGAAGTCCAAAGAACGCAAAGGCAAAGTGCTGATCGTGGATGCGTCGTCGCTCATGCGCAAGGGACGCGCACAGAACTTCCTCGACCCTGAACACACGGACCAGATTTCAGCGTGGACCAGGCAATTTGAGGATGTGCAGGATCGGGCGCGGGTAGTGGCGTTGAGTCAGATCGAGCAGGAAGATTGGACGTTGAACATTTCCCGCTATGTGCTGCCACCCATCGGGGAAGATATCCCGCCTTTGGATGTGGCGATTGAAGATTTCAAATCTGCATGGGTGCGGGCGCAGGAAGCCGAATCCAAATTGCGGACTTTGTTGAATGAAGGGGGCTGGCTCAATGACTGACCGCCTGACCCAACCCGAACTCGAATCCTACCTTTGGGGCGCGGCGATCATCCTGCGCGGATTGGTGGACGCGGGCGATTACAAGCAGTACATCTTCCCGCTGCTGTTCTACAAACGTCTCTCGGATGTGTGGGATGCGGACTATGCCGAAGCACTGGCAGAGACCGAAGACAAAGACTACGCCGAGCAGATGGCAAATGAGCGTTTTGTCATCCCACCCAAAGCACATTGGAAGGACGTGCGCGAGCAGGCAAAGGATGTCGGCAAAGCCATCCAGACCGCCTTCCGTGCCATCGAAGCCGCCAACCCCGAGAAACTGGACGGCATCTTCGGCGACGCGCCGTGGACGAATAAGGAGCGCCTGCCTGATCACACGCTCAAGAATCTGCTGGAGCATTTCTCGAAGCATGAGCTGTCGCTATTGAACGTACCCGAAGACGAACTTGGCACGGGCTACGAGTTCCTGATTAAGAAATTCGCCGATGACAGCGGACATACCGCACAGGAGTTTTACACCAATCGCACCGTGGTGCATTTGATGGTGCAAATGCTCGAACCCAAAGCAGGCGAGCGGATCTACGACCCGACCTGCGGCACGGGCGGCATGTTGATCTCGGCATTGGACGAAGTCAAGCGCAAGGGCGGCGAATACCGCACGTTGAAACTCTATGGGCAGGAGCGCAACCACATGACCGCCTCCATCGCCCGCATGAATTTAGTCTTACACGGCGTGGACGATTTCGCCATCGCCCGCGGGGACACGCTCGAACGTCCTGCCTTCACCGACAAAGACCGTCTCGCCGCCTTTGACGTGGTGCTGGCGAACCCGCCCTATTCCATCAAGCAGTGGAACCGCGAAGCATGGACAAGCGACCCGTGGGGACGCAACTTCCTCGGCACCCCACCGCAGGGACGCGCGGACTATGCCTTCTTCCAGCACATTTTGAAGAGCCTCGATAAAGGCGGACGCTGTGCCATTCTCTTCCCACACGGAGTCTTGTTCCGCAAAGAAGAAGCGGACATGCGTCAGAAACTGGTGGACGCTGACCTGGTGGACTGCGTGCTCGGGCTGGGAGCCAACCTGTTCTACAACTCGCCGATGGAAGCCTGCGTCGTGATCTGTCGCAAGGACAAACCCGTCAAGCGGCGCGGACAGGTGATCTTCATTGACGCGGTGAACGAAGTGACCCGCGACCGCAGCATGAGTTATCTCAAGCCTGAACATCAGCAGCGCATTGCGGACGCGTATCACGTCTTCAAGGATATCGAAGGCTTTGCGAAGGTGGCTTCACTCGCAGACATCCGCACCAACGATGGGAATTTGAGTATCCCGCTGTACGTGCGTGGAAAGTCTGTAAGTGATGAAAAAGGTGGCTACGCTGCCGATGGGTTGAAGACGGTAATCCAGACTTGGGAAGAAAGTTCTCAGAATTTGAATCAAAAGGTAGAAAATCTACTAAATTTGCTCTCCAACATAGTGTAGTACAAAATACTACACTATGCTATAATTCTGTTAACCCCTCCCGTTAATAGAATTAGGAAGCCAGCGAGGGAAACATTGATCATTCTTTTCCAAGACCCAAAATTCCAAAATGAATGTAACAATCAGAAACTTCTGAAAAAACGTCAAGGTGATCTTCGAGCAAAGAAGATTCGCCAGCGTTTAGATGATCTTGGCGCCGCGACGAACCTTGAAATGATGAAAAATCTTCCAGGGCGATGTCACGAGTTGAAAGGAGATCATCATGGTCAATTGTCCCTTGATTTAGACCATCCCTGGCGGTTGATTTTTGTGCCAGCAGATGATCCCCCAGCCAGTAAAGGTGATGGAGGAATTGATTGGCTGAATGTGCGTGTTATAAAAATTCTTGGGATAGAGGATACCCATGAGTAACTCAATTCATACCGAATATATGCCAGATGTTGTTTCTCCTCCTGGGGAAACATTGCTCGAAATGCTTGAAGAACGTGGAATGTCACAGTCCGAACTTGCCGAAAGAACTGGACGTCCGATTAAAACAATTAGCGAGATTATCAATGGCAAGACAGCCATTACTACCGAAACTGCTTTGCAATTCGAGAAGGTTTTAGGTGTTCCAGCTCGTTTTTGGATAAATCGCGAACGAAATTATCAAGAATGGAAGGCGCGTGAAGCTGAACGAGAAGAATTTGAACGTCATATCTCTTGGATGGAAAACTTTCCTGTCCGTGAGATGGTCAAATTGGGCTGGATAAATAAGTTTGATGACGCAATTGCACAAATGATTGAAGTATTGCGCTTCTTCGGCATTGCGTCACCAGATCAATGGACAACGGTTTGGGAAGGAACTGCCGTCAATTACCGCAGGTCTCCTGCATATGCTGCTGATCCGTATATCGCTTCAGTTTGGTTACGTCAAGGCGAAATTGAAGCACAAGATATTTACTGCGATCCATACGATTCAAATAAATTTCGTGAAGCCCTAACAGAAATCCGTTCATTAACCACTCGTAATCCTGAAGAATTTGTTCCAGCAATAACTCAATTGTGTGCCAGAGCAGGCGTGGCTGTTGTTTTCATCCATGAATTGCCAAGATTAAGAACGAGTGGTGCAACGCGTTGGCTTACTTCAAGCAAAGCATTGATACAACTTAGCCTGTTGTATAAACGGGACGATCAACTGTGGTTTACTTTTTTCCATGAGGCAGGACATATTTTGAAACACGGAAAAAAAGATGTATTTCTAGAAGGTGCGGGCATAGAAGATGAAAAAGAAGAAGAAGCGAATAGATTTAGTGCAGATGTTCTTATTCCGCCTCCTGAATATCGAAAATTTACCCCCAGCGGAAATCATTTCAGCGAGGCAGATGTGATTCAATTCGCAAGACAACTGGACATTGCTCCAGGAATAGTTGTCGGACGTTTACAACATGATGGATATCTACCAAGAACACATCTTAACCATTTGAAGCGCCCTCTTGCATGGGCAGACGATTAAGAGATTTCGCTCAACAGAGAATTTCATTATTGCCCATGACCCAACACTCCCTCGTCAAACTCTCATCTCTCCGAACCCTCTCCTCCACACGGACAGCCGACGCGCTCTCCGCGGGCATTGACCACATCTGGAGTGATAATGAACGCTCAAATTAGCCGTGCAATCCTTTATTACCCAACGATCGAGATTGGCAATACAAGTTGGCTGAAACAGTCGGTATTGTATTGGGATCTCATTGGCACCATTGCTCCACGAGAACTAGAGTGGAGGGCAAAAGGTGTTCCAGAATTTCAGGAATTGCAAAATCATGGCATGCTTCGGCTCTTTCACCCTGAAAGTTATGTAAAGCATGCACAACAACTATTAGATGAATTCATTCGGATAAGGAACTCACAAGAATACCAAGCCTTATACCAACAGCAAAAGCACTCACCTGCTAAGTTTAGGATTCATTCGGAAAAGATGTATCCTGAATTGAGAGCGTACATACGAGAAAATCAAGTAGCTGAAGAAGGTGATGATGTGTTTCTTTTTAATAAAGTTGATGGGCTACTCTATATGTCATTGCTAGCAAAGTACATTGCCGATCAAGATGGGCACATGGCTACTGTACCAGGAACTGATTATCGTGCATACCAGGATTTGGCGTTTCTTAGCGGCACAAAAGAAAATAGTATATCTGTGTTGTCGCTGTCTCTTCAAAGAATCCTCCCTATTCCACATGCAGATGTGCCTCTAAACCAAGTCCTTGATTTCAAAAAAAAGAGACAAAATGAACTCCTAGAGTTTCGGAAAATTCTGCTTGAACTTCAAAATCAATTAAGAGCTGCTGAGACGCAGGCTGAGATTCAGGACAAGCTGGCAAGCTTCTCAGAGAGCATGGAGCTTGGAGTGAATACCTTAGTCCGTTTAGCCGAAGAAGAAAAATTACCAACAGTCTTCGGATCGCTTGAAGCTTTGTTTTCTATGAGTCTGCCAGATGTGGTGTCGATGGCTGCTGGAGCGACCGTAAATCCATCGGTGGCAGCAATTGGTATTGCAGGAAGTGGTATCGTAAAAGTCGGTAAGTATTTAATAGATAAGGCAAATGAACGCAGAAAAGCTTTGAACAAAGATACCTATTCATATATTTACCACGCGCAACAAGAAGGGATCATTTAGTCGCTTATGATGACGTGGAAAACCGTCAAATTCGGTGACGTAGTTCGCCAGGTAAAAGACAAAGTTGACCCGCAGACTGCGGGTTTGGAGCGTTATGTGGCTGGCGAGCACATGGATACGGACAATCTGCACATTCGCCGCTGGGGTGAAGTGGGCGATGGCTATCTGGGACCTGCGTTCCACATGCGTTTCCAGCCTGGACATGTGCTTTACGGTTCGCGTCGTACTTATTTGCGGAAAGTCGCCGTCGCGGACTTTGAAGGCATCACCGCCAACACAACCTATGTGATCGAACCCAGAGACCCCGAAGTTCTCTTGCCTGACTTCTTGCCTTTCGTCATGTCCACCGAGACATTCCACGAGCATTCGATCAAGCAGTCGAAAGGCTCGGTCAATCCGTACATCAATTTCTCGGATATTGCGTGGTACGAATTTTCCCTCCCACCCGTGGACGAACAGCGCCGCATCGCCGACCTGCTCTGGGCGGCGGATGACGAAATCGATAGTTTCAGACAATTATTTGATGAAGCAGTAAAACTTGAAACGTCCCTGAAGTTATCAATACTCTCTGCCAATAATCACAAAATTAAATTGGGGAGTCTTGTTGAAGAAGGCAAGTTGTCTTTCAAAACTGGACCATTCGGTACTGTGCTGAAAGCGTCAAGTTATGTCAAAAAAGGTATTCCTGTTGTAAATCCTGTCAACATGAGTGATGGAAAATTTTATGTTGAAGATGGACCATTTGTTAGCGAACAAGAAGCAAAGAGACTTGAAATTTACAAAATATTTGAAAACGATTTAATTTTTGGAAGAAAAGGTGATATTGGGAGAGGGATTTTTGCAACGAAGGAAAGTGAAGGTTATCTGTTTGGCTCGGATTGTATTTGCGTTCGTGTCATTGGGAAAAGCATTTTGCCGAAATATCTTTTCTATTTCTTGACATCCCCAAATTCAAAAAGATTGTTAAGTGCTCAATCACATGGCACAACCATGCCAGGCATAAATGAAAAAATGCTTTCAAGAATGGAAATTTCCATCCCTGAAGAATCAGAACAATTGGAAATAATAAAGAAGTTAGAACAAGTTGATGAAACAAAATCGCAAATTCAAGAACGGATTTCTGCAAGTACAGAATTGAAAAAAGCCTTGCTTCAAAAATTATTGGCATAAGGGAACGCCTATGTTCAACGAACAGAACACCGTCGAAAACTACCTCGTCCACCTGCTCACGGGCGTAACACCCCCGCCCGCCACAGGTAGAGAGACCCATCAAGACGCCGCGCCCTACATCCCGCTTGGGCGCAACCACAAAGCCGCGGGCTGGCATTTCGTCAACGCGCTCGACCTGCCCCGCCGCGTCAACGACGTGTTCATCGAACCCTACCTGCGCCAAGCCCTCATTCGCCTCAACCCCGAGATCGCCGCCCAACCCGAACGCGCCGACGAAGTGCTCTACAAACTGCGCGCCATCGTCCTCTCCGTCCGCAGCGATGGACTCATCCGCGCCAACGAAGAATTCACCGCCTGGCTGCGCGGCGACCGCTCCATGCCCTTCGGCGAAAACAACCAGCACGTCACCGTCCGCCTGCTCGACTTTGGAGACCCTTCGATTCCCTCAGGGCAAGACTCTGACAATAACCAATACATCGCCTCCACCCAGGTCACCTTCCGCGCAGGCAGCGCCGAACGCCGCGCCGACCTCGTCCTCTACGTCAACGGCTTGCCGCTTGCCCTGCTCGAAGCCAAAACCCCCGTCCGCAACGCCGTCAGTTGGGTCGATGGCGCCAAACAGATCCACGACGACTACGAAAAATTCGTCCCCGAACTCTTCGCCTGCAACATCCTCAACGTCGCCACCGAAGGCAAAGACCTGCGCTACGGAGCCATCCATACGCCCATCGAACTCTGGAGTCCGTGGATCGTGGACTCGCTCAAGGCGAGATTAACTGCCAGCAAACAGAATCAAGTTTCGGCGGATGAAGAACCGCTTCACTCCAAGCCGAAAACGGGTCTGTCTCAATTGGCAGAATCCATCCCGAATCTGCTCCGCCCCAACATCCTGCTCGACATTCTCTCCCACTTCACCCTCTTCGCCACCGACAAAAAAAAGCGCCGCCTCAAAGTCATCTGCCGCTACCAGCAGTACGAAGGCGCCAACAAGATCGTCCAGCGCGTGCTCGGCGGTGTGAGCAAAAAAGGACTCATCTGGCATTTTCAAGGCTCGGGCAAATCACTGCTGATGGTCTTCGCCGCCCAAAAACTGCGCCTGCAACCCAGCCTGCGCAACCCCACCGTCCTCATCGTCGTAGACCGCCTCGACCTCGACGCCCAGATCAGCGCCACCTTCCACGCCTCCGACATCCCCAACCTCATCAAAGCCGAAAGCCGCGCCGAACTCGAAACCCTGCTCAAACAGGGCACGCGCAAGATCATCATCACCACCATCTTCAAATTCGGCGAATCGGATGGCGTGTTGTCCGACGACAAAAACATCATCGTGATGGTGGATGAAGCCCACCGCACGCAGGAAGGCGATCTCGGACTGAAAATGCGCACCGCCCTGCCGCACGCCTTTTTCTTCGGGCTGACAGGCACACCCATCAACAAACGCGACCACAACACCTTCGCCACCTTCGGCGCGCAGGAAGATGAACACGGCTACATGAGCCGCTACGGCTTCGAAGAATCCATCCGCGACGGCGCCACCCTGCCCCTGCACTTCGAGCCGCGCCTCGTGCAGCTGCACATCGACAAAGCCGCCATCGACGAAGCCTACACCGAACTGACAGGCGAACTCACCGACCTCGACCGTGACCAGCTCGGCAAAGCCGCCGCCAAAATGAAAGTGCTCGTCAAAGTGCCCGAGCGCATCCAAGCCATTTGCGCCGACGTGGCACGCCACTATCAAGACATCGTGCGCCCCAACGGCTTCAAAGCCATGCTCGTCACCTTCGATCAAGACTCCTGCCTGCTCTACAAGGAACAACTCGACAGGCACCTGCCGCCCGAAGCCAGCGACATCGTCATCTCGGTCTCTGGCAAAGAACGCGAAGACGAACGCTACAAACTCTACAAGCGCGACCGCGACGCCGAAGAAAAACTGCTCGATAGGTTCCGCGACCCAAACGACCCGCTGCAAATTCTCATCGTCACCGCCAAACTGCTGACAGGCTTCGACGCGCCCATCCTGCAAGCCATGTACCTCGACAAGCCCATGCGCGACCACACGCTGCTGCAAGCCATCACGCGCACCAACCGCACTTACGGCGACAAAAAATCGCACGGCTTGATCGTGGACTACCTCGGCGTCTTCGATGACGTTGCCAAGTCGCTCGAATTCGACGAAGAAGGTTTCCGCCGCGTCATCTCGGATATCGCCAACCTCAAGACCAAACTGCCCGAAGCCATGCAGAAATGCCTTGCCTACTTCCCAGGCGTGGATCGCTCGCTTTCAGGCTTCGAAGGTCTGCTCGCCGCGCATGACTGCGTGCCCACCAACGAACTGAAAGACGCCTTCGCCGAAGACTACGGTTTCCTCTCCAATATCTGGGAAGCCGTCTCCCCTGACCCGATCCTCGCTCAATACGAAACGGACTATCGTTGGCTCTCGCAGATCTACATCTCCCTGCAACCCTCCAGCGGACAGGGCGCTCTGCTCTGGCACTCGCTCGGCGCCAAGACCATCGAACTCATTCACCAGAACGTCCACGTCGAAACCGTCCGCGACGACCTCGACGAGATCATCCTCGACCCTCAGCTGATCGAAGCTATTCTTAACACCAAAGACCCCTCCCAAAAAGCCCGCGAACTGGAACTCAAACTCGCCTCCCGCCTGCGTGCCCACATCCTGAACGGCAATCCGCGCTTTCACCGCCTCTCCGAGCGCCTTGAAAAACTCAAGGAACAACATGAAGCGGGACAACTGCACTCCATCGCCTTCCTCAAAGCCCTGCTCGACCTCGCCCGCGACCTGGTCAACGCCGAAAAAGAAGTTCCCGCCGCAGAAGATGAAGACCGCGGCAAAGCCGCCCTCACCGACCTCTTCCAGCAAACCCGCTCGGCAGATACCCCCATCGTCGTCGAACGCATCGTAGACGACATCGACGACATCGTGAGAAAGATCCGCTTTGAAGGCTGGCAAGCCACCGAAGGCGGCAAGCGCGAAGTGAGAAAAGCCCTGCGCAGAACGCTAGCTAAATACAAACTCCACAAAGATGAGGAGTTGTTCGAAAAGGCGTATGGGTATGTGAGGGAGTATTATTAAAATGGATGATAGCGCTGTAAAGACTCCAGAAGAAGTTGCAATTGGAAGAATTGAAGAAGCCATGAAAGATGGCAGGACAACCCTGGATCTCTCAGGTTTAGGCATAAAGGCATTGCCTGATGAAATCAAAAGCTTAAGCAACTTAATATCCTTAAACATAAGTAAAAATCATCTTACGGTATTCAATGAATCATTTTGGTTTTTAACAAGCCTCCAAGAACTTAATCTTAGAGAAAATGATATAGCAATTATTCCCGATGAAATAAGCATGCTCTCGAATTTAGAAAAACTTGATCTTTATGGAAATCAACTTAATTCTGTGTCTGAACATATTAATCTGATATTCAACCTTCGAGAACTCAATCTAAGTTACAACATCTTTAGTTTTTTTCCAGAGAATTTACAGAATAAGTATCTGGAATCTTTGTTGTTTGAAGGACACCAGATCGCGGTCATACCGTCGACAATTGGAGAATTGACGAATCTCAAAAAGTTAGGACTATCTCGCAATCAGATTCAATATTTACCACCAGAAATGAAGGAACTTCGATTACTAGATACACTTGATATTAGTTTCAATAAACTAGATTACATACCTGAAGAAGTAAAATTCTTATCAAAATTAAAATTTCTGGATTTAAGAAACAATTTTATACCAGTACCATTCGAAATTCTTGAGAATGTTACTGATCCAAACTTCATTTTGCAAAATTACTTCGGTTATAAGGGACAAAAAAGATATCCCATACACGAAGCCAAGATCCTTTTTGTAGGGCAAGGAAGTGTAGGGAAAACGTCCCTAATAAAGAGAATTACAAGCAGCACCTTTGATTCTCGGGAGGACAAAACGGATGGTATAAATATTTCCCAATGGTCAATTCCAAGAACTGATTTTGAATTTGTTAGAACCAAAGACATATCGGGAAACGCTAGTATTAGACTTAATATCTGGGATTTTGGCGGGCAAGAAATTATGCACGCTACTCATCAATTCTTTTTATCAAGGCGAAGTGTATATGTTTTGGTCTTAGATACAAGATTATCCCAAGAAGAAAACCGTTTAGACTACTGGCTAAAAATTATTCAGGCATTTGGGGGGAATTCTCCTGTAATAATTGTGGGAAACAAGATTGATCAACACCCTCTAGATATTGATAGGAATAGTATTTTCAAAAAATATCCCATTGTTGAAGACATCGTTGGTACATCAGCCGCGTTAAGTATCGGTATCGATGACTTCAAATCAGCAATTATCAAACGTGTCAATCTATTAGCGTATGTTCGCGACCTGCTGCCCGAATCCTGGTTCACGGTTAAAACCAAACTGGAAGAACTGGGCAAACAATCCAATTTCATTACCCACGATAAATACCTCGACCTATGCGCCGAAAACGAAGTCAGCGATGAGACCAGTCAACGTACGCTGATCGGCTTTCTCCACGACCTCGGCGTTGTCCTGCACTTTCAGGATGATCCCCGCCTCGAAGCGCTTGGCATTCTCAATCCGCAGTGGGTCACGAATGGCGTCTATAAAATTCTCAACTCCCATGCCTTGTTCCAACACAAAGGCGTTCTCACCGTTTCCATGCTCGATGAGATCCTCAACCTGCCCGAATATCCGCGTGGCAAACGTCTCTTCATCGTGGACATGATGAAAAAGTTCGAACTGTGCTACGACATAGAGTCGGACAAAACCTTCCTCGTCCCTGACCTGCTTCCCAAGGACCAACCCGACTTGAGCTTCAACGGCATCCCTGCCTTTGAATATGTCTATCCCGTCCTGCCTTCCAGTGTCGTCACCCGCTTCATCGTCCGCATGAACCAGCATATCTGTGATGGCTTCGTCTGGCGCACGGGTGTGGTCCTGAAGATCGGTGACAACAAAGCGCTGGTCAAGGCGGATATCGAAGACCGCAAGATCACCATCGCCATTGACGGAGTTGAACACACGCGGCGAGATGCCCTGTCCGCGATACGCTATCAGCTTGATGAAATTCATAATTCGATCAAGGGACTCAACCCTGAAAAGCGTGTCCCTATCCCTGAAGCGCCCAACGCTGGCCCGCTCGAATATGACTACCTTCTCCAATTGGAGCGGGACGGGTTTTACGAGTTGCCCGTCAAGGACGGGAACCGTCTGGTCAAGGTGGACGTGCGCAAACTGTTGAGTGGCGTGGTCAGCGAGGCGGAGCGGCGCCAGTCCGCTGGGAACACGACCAATATCTACATCGGCGGCAGCGTCAGCGGGACGATCATTGCGGGCGATGACAACGAGGTGCAGCGGTGATCTGGCTGCCATCTTATCTCACCCGTCCCAAGCGCCCTGCGTTTTTGTAACACCTGAAAGGCGATCATTCCCATTCTCATCGAAGGAGAAGCCCATGAACACTATTCAATTGGACTTGCAAGTCATCGCGGAAGACCAGGATGCCGAGGCGCTCCAGCGGCTCACAGGTCAACTCAGGGAGGAACTCAGGGGCACGGACCTCGTGGAAGAGGTTCAATTCTCCCGTCAGCCCGCCCCAGATGGGGTTAAGTCTTCAGAAGAGATCATTATGGGCTTTCTGGTGGTCTCGTTGCTGCCCACCATGCTCGATCATTTCATGGGTTTCCTGAAAGCCTGGGCCTTGCGGCGCGAGGGGCGCAGCATGCGAATCAAGTTCCGCAACAAGGCGGGGGTCGAGATGGAAGTCGAATTCTCGGCGGCCATGTCCGAAGAAGATATACGCAGGATGATCGCCCTGTTCGAGGAGCATTTCAAGGAATTGAAGAAGAATGGCTAGAAAATACGCCCTGCTGATCGGGAACGCCCAGTTCAAAGACGCCCATTTCGCCCCCCTGATGGGTCCCGATAAGGACGTCATCGACCTGGAGGAGCTTCTCAGCGCCCCCGAGATCGGGGATTTTCAGGTCGAGAAACTGATCGACCAGGGCAATCAGGAAATTCGCAAGGCCATCGAGGGCTTTTTTGCAAAGAGGAAGTCCGACGAGATGGTTCTGCTGTATTTCTCGGGTCATGGCAAGCTGGACGATATGGGACAGTTATGCCTGATCGCCAATGATACCGAGGCGGGCATGCTGGGCTCGACTTCCATCGACCGCGACTTCGTCTTGAAGCAAATGGACCGCTGCAATTCCAGGCAACAGGTGCTGGTCCTGGACTGCTGTTTTAGCGGGTCCTTTGCAAAGGGCGTCAAGGCCGAGGAACAGCATCCCATTACACAGGCCACCTTTGCAGGCGGAACGGGACGCGCCGTCATTACTGCCACCAGTTCCACACAGTTTGCCAAGGAAGGCTCCAAAGAACAGAGCAACGGGTTATCGCTGTTCACTTATTATCTGGTGGAGGGCCTGCGAACGGGACTGGCCGACCGCGATGAGAATGGGCAGATCACGCTCGACGAACTATACGATTACATTTCCGACAATCTCAAGGCCGCCAGTTCCAGGCAGACTCCCATGAAGTGGGTGTACGGCCAGGACGGACAATTGGTCATCGCCAGGAACCCCAACGCCGTCCTCGACCGTTCCATGAAGGGATTTGTGCAGGGTCCGCGTTCGAAGGCTCCCGCGGCGGTCCGCCGAAAGTCTGACGGGATCGTGAGTGAGTTGGTGGACGGGGTGAGCAACCTGGATTACCTGCCTGTCAGGCTCCCCGAGATCCTGGTGGAACCGCAGAAGAAAGTCTACGCCCCTGGCGACAGACTGCAGGTCGAAATTCCGATTGGTTGCAGCCTTCCCTATGATGTGGAGCGTATCTCTGTAGAGTTTACGGCCAGGAAAAAGTACAAGAGTAAATTCACGAAACTGCTCAAGAAGGAAAAGTTCGAAGTCCGAACCGACGAGACCAGCGGCGAAAGGGTGAAGGTGAGCCTGGGCTTCGAAGAGGTGAAGAAGGAATTCTTCGATCAGGTCGATGAAACGATCCCAATCGCCAGCAAAGTCTTGATGGAAAACAGGCACCTCAACCAGGGGTATTACGAACCGTTTACCTTTGTCTGGCAGATCCCAACCAGCATTTCCCCGACCTACCAGGGCGAGATCGTCGATCTCGAATGTGGGATCACGCTCAAGGTAATGAGCAGCAGCTTCTGGGGAAAATCCATTTTGGGAACGCGGGAAGCCTATTTTGCCGTGCCAGTCTCCGCGCCCGCCTGGAAGGGAACGCCGCCCAAGGGGCATAGCCTGGTCCCAGCTTTGGATGCCGCCTTCGATATTTCCAAATTGACTTACCTGCCAGGGGAGAAGGTCGAAGGCACTCTGCATCTGCACACCAGGGAGAAATTCGATGGGAGCAAGATATCCATTGCTCTGGTGTCGTGGGAGAAGGTGCTGTTGGGGGCGGGCCATCACACGGCCCGCAGGTGGAGCGAACAGACCCTGGCCTCGAAAGTCTCTCTCCAGGCTGGCGAGAACTGGGAAGCGCCCTTCTCTCTGGACCTGCCCCTGAATTTCTGCCCCACCATGGAGAACGAAGCCTGCCAGACTGGCTGGCGGCTTTTTGTCTATCGTCACTACAGCCTCGGGAAAAGGGAAAGAATTGCCCAGGCGGAGTTCATTGTCTCGAATCCGCCAAAGGAAAAAGAGGATCCATCCACCCTGTATGCCGATCATAAAAAGGCCCCCAAGCCCGTTCTGGGGCCAGACCAGAAGATGCCCAAGGAGGCGCCTCAGGCAGCGAGTGAAGACACGGCGGGGGCAAAGGCCGCTGACCAGACTCAAAAGACAACCCAGCCCAACATTTATACGCGATTAGGCAAATACGGCTTGATCGCCGCGTTTGTCCTGGTTATTCCAGATATTGTATTGGGAATCCCTGGGATTCCAGACTTATCCGCTGGTGTGGGCGGGATCTCCCTGATTCTGCTTATCATAGGACACCTACAGGAAAAGAAATAATAGAGGACGATCTTCCCATTGGCGGGAAGCGAGTGTCCATTGCCCGCATATTTCCTGCCGTCGCCCAGGCCTGTTTTGGCGGTAACCTTTCCCTGCGGAATTTGGAACGATCTTACAGGTGTGGGCGGGCGTATAATTTAAAAGGTCATACAAGATGGGGCCGCGCAAGTTTCCCGAAAAGGAGTAGCGCATGACGAAGCCTCAAGCTCCAGCTGAGAAGCCTTTCGTGCCCGATTGGAAGTCCATTGTCATCGGTGTCGTGGCGGGGATGATCTTATTGGCGCTGCTGATGGCTGCAGGCGGAAGGCTCGTCAAGGTGAACCTGTTCGGCGCCGAGGTGGCCTTTCCCGCGACGGAGGCCGTCGCCTCGCCCAAAGAGGGTGCATCCGAACGGAGCATCGAGTCTTTTCCGCTCACGATCTATGATTACGACGGTGTGGGGGATAGCGCGGTCCAACAGGGGTGGGCGAAGTTATCCATTGCCTATTCCGATCAGCGGGCGCGTTACATTTTTGATTATGACCTGCCGTCCGATGGGACTTTCGGTTACTCGGGCGTGGATTTCCGCCTCGGGCAGACACAGGACCTGACACAGTACAAATTCATCAAGCTGGTGTTGGAATATTTCGACGATGTCACCCAGTGCGAGCTGTTCATCAAGGACATCTCCACTCGCGGAGATTACGTGCTCCTCGGCCAGTCTGCGCCTGCTGGCGGCTCGCTGAAGACCAGCGGGGCGGAACGCACGTACGAGGTTCCCCTCTCTGCGTTTTCGAACACCGATTTTACGGCCATCCACGAGGTCGGCTTATCCGTAGATACCGACATTACCCAGGGAAAACATACCATTGTCGTGAGGCAGATCGTGTTCCTGCGCTGATGAGCGGTCTTGATCCAATAGGAATTGAGAGTGCTTGAAGCGGACGGCCCGCTTTCATACAATGGGCGGATGAAAACTCAAACGCCCCCCTTTCTCGTGCTCCTGGCGCTGGCCCTGACGATGGGCTGTTCCTGGTTTGCGCTGCCGACGGCCACCCCTGCGACCACTCCTCCCATTCTTCCCGTTACGTCCACGCCGACCGAAACGCCCGCTCCCACGCCCCAGGCGGGGACCCTCGACCTGCGCCCGACCGACCAGATGAGGATGGTCTACATCCCAGGCGGGAGCTTCCAGATGGGCGGCCCCGACGGAACCGCCCAACCCGCCCACAGCGTAACCCTCGACGCCTTTTGGATCGACCAGACCGAGGTCACCAACAGCATGTATCGCCTGTGCGTGGAGCAGGGGAGTTGCACCCCGCCCTCCGACCTTACGTATTACGACCAGGGCAGCCTGCCTGTGGTCTATGTCACCTGGACGCAGGCCAGGTCCTATTGTGATTGGGCGGGCGGCGGGACGGGAGAGGTGCACCTGCCCAGCGAGGCCCAATGGGAATATGCCGCGCGCGGGACCGACGGCCGCGCCTACCCCTGGGGGGACGACTGGGATTGCTCCAAGGCCAACGCGGGCGGGACCTGCGGCAGCGACACCTTCGAGACCCTCGCACCTGTTGGCTCCTTCGCTGCGGGGGCCAGTCCCTTTGGCGTGCTGGACATGACGGGCAACGCCTGGGAATGGGTCTACGATGTCCACGACGCTCAGTACTACAGCGCCTATCCGCCCGACCAATGGCCGCCCAACCCGACAGGTCCCACCGATGCAGACGGCGATTTCCATGTGGTGCGCGGCGGGGCGTGGAAGTACAATAATCCGTTGTACCTGCTGACCTATGTGCGCGTACGCGGCGGCACGGAGAGCGCCCTCCCGACCACAGGCTTCCGCTGCGCCCGCTCCGTTTCGCAGTAAGCGGATTGATTTCTGACAGAAGGCGACGAGATGGCCGACGAAGATCCCAAAAAAGCAGAGACCCCCGACGCGCACGTCACCGTCCACGGGAACATGACGGGCAATATCATCGTGGGGAACGAGAACGCCATCCAGCCTCGTCCCTTCTTCCTCTGGGGCGTGATCGCTGGCATCACTGTTCTGTTCATGGTTATGATAGCTGTGTGGGGAATTTCGAAGATGCGTATCGGTCCTGGCCTGATCCCTGCTGCGGCCGCTCCCACCTCCACGCCCGTGCCGTTGGGCGTATGGAAAGTGGATGTCTTCGACAACATCGATTTGAATGGCTCGCCGCTGGCGACCTTCACCCAGCCCGCCGAAGCCAATACGGAGGGCGGCTATCAGGTCCATATCGAGTCCCAGGCGTTGCGGCAACGAGTCGGTGGCCTGCCTGACAGTAACATCAGCCTGCGCTTGGTGGGGACCTTCGACTTCACGCATGGGTACTTTGAGTTTCACTGCGAGCATCACGATGGCTGCCGCGTGTACGTGGATGGCCTCAGCTGGATCGAAGCCTGGTGGGATGGCGGCGGCGGGCATGATATGGTCCGTGACCTGTCCGTGGGGACGCATACCGTCGTGATCGAGTTCTACGACAAGAGCGGCTACGGCCTGCTCGAAGTCCGCTGGCGGATCAAGCCCTGAGGCATGGAACAGACTGCCCAACAAAACTGATAAATATTTTGGCGTAAATTTCCCTATAATAAGAATGTACGTGCAATCTTCACCGCGAAGGGCCTCCCTCTCTCCGCGGTGAAGTGCTTTAAACCAGGGGTGTGCGTTAGAATTGAGGGCAATCTCATTCCCAAGGAACCCGTCATGTCCGATTTCTCCGTCCTCTTCCAGCCGATCCAGATCGGCCCCGTCACCGCGCCGAACCGTTTCTACCAGGTGCCGCATTGCAACGGCTTCGGCTGGCGTATGCCGCGCGGACACGCCGCCATGCGCGGCGTCAAGGCCGAGGGCGGATGGGGGGTGGTCTGCACCGAGGAAGTGGAGATCCACCACAGCACCGACCTGACCCCGTACATCGAAGGCCGCCTGTGGGACGACGCCGACATCCCCGCGCTGGCCCTGCTGGCAGACGCCGTCCATGCGCATGGCTCGCTGGCGGGCATCGAGCTGACCTACAACGGCCACGACGCCTCGAACCTGTATTCGCGGACCGCGCCGTTTGGTCCGCGCTCGATGGGCATCGTCGGCGGCTCGGGCTATGAGCCAGGGCAAAGCCGCGCTGCCACCAAGGACGACCTGCGTCAGGTCCGCCTCTGGCATCGCAATGCGGCCATCCGTGCCAAACGCGCGGGCTTCGACATCATTTACTGCTACGCGGGGCACGGACTTTCGATGGCCATGCATCTGCTCTCGCACGAGAACGACCGCGCCGACGAGTACGGCGGCTCACTGGAGAACCGCGTGCGCTTTTTGCGTGAGCTGATCGAGGACACCAAGGAAGCCGTGGGCGATCAGTGCGCGGTTGCCGTCAGATTGGCAGTCGACGAATTGAACGGCGACGCAGGCCTCAGGTCCGATGGCGAAGCGCAGGAGATCATCGGGATGCTGGCGGAACTGCCCGACCTGTGGGACGTCAACGTCAGCAACTGGAGCAACGACTCGGCCACGTCGCGCTTCGAGAAGCAGGGCTATCAGGAGAAGTACACCTCCTTCGTTAAGAAGCTGACCACCAAACCCGTGGTGGGTGTGGGACGTTACACCTCACCCGACGCGATGCTCTCCGCCATCCAGCGCGGCGTGCTCGACCTGATCGGCGCGGCGCGCCCGTCCATCGCCGACCCGTTCCTGCCAACCAAGGTCAGGGAAGGCCGCTTCGAAGATATCCGCGAGTGCATCGGTTGCAATATCTGCGTCAGCGCCGACATGCGCATGACGCCCATCCGCTGCACGCAGAACCCGAGCATGGGCGAGGAGTGGCGGCGCGGCTGGCACCCCGAGCGCATCGCGCCGAAGAAGGAAGACAAGGAAATCCTGGTGGTGGGGGGTGGACCTGCGGGCCTGGAGGCGGCGCGCGCATTGGGTCAACGCGGCTACCGCGTCGTCCTCACCGAGGCGCGCCGCGAGTTTGGCGGACGCGTTCCGCTCGAAGCTGCGCTGCCTGGCCTGAGCGAGTGGCGGCGCGTGCTCGACTGGCGCATGACCCAGATCGACAAGCTCGACAAGAACGTCTTTCCCTACCTCGGCAGCCCGATGACCGCTGCCGACGTGCTCGAAGCGGGTCCCACCGATGTGATCATTGCCACGGGCTCGACCTATCG
Organism: Chloroflexota bacterium; assembly: GCA_016191845.1. GTDB lineage: Bacteria > Chloroflexota > Anaerolineae > Anaerolineales > Villigracilaceae > JACPVF01. Next base: position 332,321 of record JACPVF010000013.1, on the reverse strand, counting down.
CCGTGACGGTGTTGGCCGCGCCCTGCATCAGCCCGTCCCTGGCTGCGACCTGCCGAGCGTCTTTACGCCCGATGACCTGATGGTAGGCAAGCTGCCCAAAGGCCACGTGTTGATCTACGACGACGACCACTACTACATGGGCGGCGTGCTGGCCGAGCTGCTCGCGCAAAACAGCTGTGAGGTGACCATCGCCACGCCTGCGCCTTCGGTTTCCTACTGGACTCAATTCACCCTGGAGATGGACAAGATCCACGCGCGACTGCGCCGCCTGGGCGTGACCCTGCTCCCGCAGCATATTCTGACTTCCATCGCCCCCGCGGCTGTCACCGTCAAACAAGTCATCACCGCCACCGAAGCGACTCTCCCTGCCGACGCCGTGGTGCTGGTCACTGACCGCATTCCCAATGACGGCCTGTACCGCGAGCTCCAGCCCGCCTTGTCCAGCGGGAAGCTCAAATCCCTGCGCGTCATTGGCGACGCCGAAGCGCCCAACATCATCGCCCAGGCTGTCTTCAGCGGTCACCTCGCGGCACGGGAATTCGACGAGGCCGTCGATCCCGCCGTCACGCCCTTCAAGGTGGAGCGGTTGCCTGTGCGGGATTAATAACCTTCGCCCTGAGCGGAGGGTTGAGCGTATTTTGCGAAGCCCGAAGTCGAAGGGCGTTGCGCTGTTGAAATAAAAAGAGCGCTCGGATGAGCGCTCTTTGCTTTTCTAGTATTGGATGACCCTGGGGAGCTTCTTGGCCGCCTCGACCCATTTCTGGACCACGGACAAGCCAGGCAGCTTGTTGACCTTGTTCTTCTCCACATTGACCTTGGACAGCGCCTCGGCCAGGGCCTCGGGCTTGCGCTGGGCCAGTTCGCGGACGGTGTCCACGCCCGCAGCTTCCAGCAGGTCCGAGTACTGTGCACCGATGCCAGGCACGCGGAACAGGTCCGCGCGGTTCACCCATTCCAGAATAACCTGCTCACTGAAGCCAGTCGCCTCGGCCAGTTCCTTGCGGCCCTTGGGCGTGGCGCCCTTCTCCAGCAGGGTTTCAGTCGTGAAGATACCCGCAGCGCGCAACTTCTTGGCGAAGACCTCGCCAATCCCCTCGATCTCAGTGATGGTGGCCATGAATCATGATCTCCTTTTTTGAAATATATTTCTATCTTAGTCGATTCGAGCCTCAAAAGCAACACCCCTGCAGTCGAAATAGAATCTTCGCGCATCACCCTCGAAAAAGAGTGGTAGACTTTCCCCCCGATATCCCGTCGTCCCTTGAGAGGTTCCTTGGAAAACTCCTCCGCTCCCCGTGACCCATACGCTGCCTTTCGGCATCGCGATTTCCGTTTGTTATTCATTGGTCGTTTCATCACCACCTTCGGCGGGCAGATGCTGTCCTTTGCCATCAGCTGGGAGTTGTGGTTGCGCACGCACGACCCCTTCTCCCTCGGTCTGGTGGGACTGGTGCAGGTGGTCCCCGTGATCTTGTTGTCCCTGCCTGGCGGCCATCTTGCGGACCAGTACAACCGCAAGCGCATCGTCTTCATCATGCAGACCTTGCTGGCCTTTTGTTCGCTGGCCTTGGCTTATCTGTCTTTCACCGAGGGACCGATCCTCTGGATCTACGCCTGTCTGTTGGGGATCGGCATCGCGCGCGCCTTCTACGACCCTGCCGCCTCCACACTCCTTCCGCAGACCGTCCCGCCGAACCTGTTCACCAGCGCGGCCACCTGGAGCAGCAGCGCCTGGCAGTTTGCGGCCATCGTCGGCCCTGCTGTAGCGGGTGTGATCGCGGCCGTGTTGGGCAGTGTGACCATCATCTACGTGTTCGATGCGTTCGCGGCCTTTGTCTTCATTGCGTTGATCTCGCTCATCAAGGGGCGGGAACTGGCGCTGGCTCGCAAGTCGGCCACGCTCGAATCTTTGGCCGAGGGCTGGCGCTTCATCCGCGATACGCGCGTCATCCTGGCGGCGATCACATTGGATATGTTCGCGGTACTGTTCGGTGGTGCGGTGGCCCTGTTGCCCGTCTACGCCACTGACATTCTCAAGGTCGGCGCGGTGGGGCTCGGCTGGATGCGCGCCGCGCCGTCCATCGGTGCGATCCTCATGGCCTTCCTGTTGGCACACCTGCCGCCCATGAAGCAGGCAGGCAAGACCCTGCTATGGGCGGTGGCGGGCTTCGGCCTGGCGACCATTGCGTTCGGCGTCTCGCGCTCGTTCTGGTTCTCTGTGCTGATGCTGGGCCTGCTCGGCGCGCTGGATAACATCAGCGTGGTCATCCGTCACACCCTGATGCTGACCCGTGTCCCCGACGAAATGCGCGGCCGCGCCTCGGCGGTCAATAGCATCTTCATCGGTACCTCCAATGAGATGGGCGCCTTCGAGTCGGGCTCGGTCGCGAAGCTGCTTGGGACGATCCCCTCGGTGGTGATCGGCGGCATTGGGACCATTGTAGTGGTCCTGGCTGTGGCCTGGTTCTTCCCCGAAATGCGGGACATGACCACCCTGGATGCCCCGATCAACGAGACCGCATAAGTTCATTACAGGGCTGGCATGAATCAAAACTGCCCTGGGTATCCAGGGCAGTTTGCTTTCTGTCGAGATTACAGGACCAGGCGGACGTGTGCCACCTGCTTGTTTTCGTCGGGCTCGGCCGTGAAGCCAGCCTTTTCGAAGAGCTTGCGCATGGGCTGGTTGTCGGCGGTGACGGTGGCGGTGATGACCTGCATCTTCTCGTCACGAGCCACGCTGATGGCGCGGCGCAGCAGTTCCGCACCGATGCCGATATTCTGGTAGGCATCGCTGATCAGCACGCTGAAGCGGGCTTCATTGGTGCCGTGCACTTTGCTCAGGCGGCCGACGCCCAGGATGCTGGGCTGACCTTCCTTGTTCTTGCCTTCGACCACCAGCGTGATCTCGCGGTCGTAGTCGCTGTGGCAGATGCGTGACAGACGCTCGTGCATCACGCGATCCTGGAGCATCATCGGCTGAAGGTAGCGCAGGAAGACGGTGCGTTCGGAAAGGGTCTTGTGGAAATCGACCAGCAGCGATTCGTCCTCGGGCAGGATCGGGCGGATGGTGAACTCGACGTTGTTCTTGGCGATCCACTTGCCAACGTATTTCATCGGGTAGGCGCGGATGGCCAGCTTGGGCAGGCGATCCGCGGTGGTGTTCTTGTCATAGACCAGGACGCGGGCGTCGAGGGCCAGCAGCTTCTCAGGCGAGGCCATCAACGGGTTGATGTCCAGTTCCTTGATCCAGCGCTGTTCGGCGATCAACTGCGAGAAGCGCACCAGCAGTCGCTCGAGGGCGGCCAGATCGACGGGGTTGCGTCCGCGCACACCCTTGAGGGCGGTGTAGATACGGGTGCGTTCCATCATGCGGCGGGCCAGGGTGGTGGTCAGCGGCGGAATGCCCAGGGCGCGATCCTTGAAGACCTCGACCAACTGTCCGCCCAGACCGAAGAGTAGCACGGGGCCAAACTGCGGGTCGATGGAGGAGCCGAGGATCAGTTCGTAGCCGTCAAGTTTGGCCATCGGCTGGACGGTCACGCCCAGGAAGTGTTCGGCGCCCGCCTTCTCGGTCACGGACTTCTGGATGGCGGTGTAAGCCTTCTTCACCGCTTCGGCGTTCGCCAGGTTCAACTGGACGCCGCCCACGTCGGTCTTGTGGGTGATGGTCTCGGAGTGCAGCTTGAGCACCACGGGATAGCCGATGGCGTCGGCGGCCTTGGCGGCTTCAGCAGCACTCTTTGTAATGCGTGTATCCACAGTGGGGATGCCGTAGCAGGAGAGCAGTTGCTTCGATTCGTATTCGGTCAGGATGGTGCGGCCCGAGTCGCGCACAGCCTTGATGATCTTCGCAGCGCCTTCGCGGTCAATGTCGCCGTTACCTTCGCTGGCGGGCATGGGGGTCTCGTACAGACTGCTCAGGTTGTCGGCGTAGTGCGCCATGTAATCAAAGACGCGCGCAGCAGTATCGGGGTAGGGGTAGGTGGGGATATCGGCCTTGTTGAGCAGCAATTCGCCAGGCCCAACGTCGTTGCCGCCCATCCAGGTGGCAATCACAGGCTTGCCAAGTTTCTTGGCATAAGGAGCCAGTTCTTCGGCAGTCTTGGTGGGGTCGGTCATGGCCTGCGGGGTGAGGATGACCAGGATGCCGTCGCTGTTTTCGTCCCTGGCTGCGATCTCAAGCGCCTTCGCATAGCGTTCAGGGCTGGCATCGCCCAGGATGTCCACGGGGTTGTTATGGCTCCAGGCAGCGGGCAGCAACTTGTTGTATTCTTCCATCGCCTCGGGGGAGATCTTGGTCAGCTCGCCGCCGTTGGTGATGAGGGCGTCAGTGGCCAGCACGCCAGGTCCGCCTGCATTGGTGAGGATGGTCAGGCGCGGACCCTTGGGGCGCGGCTGTTTACCGAGTACTTCAGCCATGTAGAACAACTCGGCGATGCTGTTGACGCGCAGCACGCCGCTGCGGCGGAAGGCCACTTCGAGGACCTCGTCGCTGCCCGTGAGAGAGCCTGTGTGCGAAGCAGCGGCCTTGGCGGCGCCTTCGGTGCGGCCAGGCTTGATGACAATGATCGGCTTGGTCATGGCCACTTCGCGTGCAGCGGAGAGGAAGGCGCGTGCGTTGCCGATGGTTTCCATGTAGATGACGATGCTCTTGGTGTGCGGGTCATCGCCAAGGTAGTAGATCAGGTCGGACCAGTCGACATCCAGCATGGAGCCGATGGAGACGAAGGAGCTGAAGCCGACGTTCTCGCGCAGCGACCAGTCGAGGATGGCGGTGCACAACGCACCCGACTGGCTGATGAAGCCCACGCTGCCGCGGCGGGCGATGGTCGTGGCGAAGGTTGCGTTCAGTCCGCTGATGGGGTTCATCACACCCAGGCAGTTCGGGCCGATGATGCGCATGTTCCCGCGGCGGGCATGTTCGAGGATCTGACGTTCGAGCTCGACGCCCTCGGGCCCCGTCTCTTTGAAGCCAGCGGAGATGATGATGGCGCTCTTGATGCCAAGGTCGACTGCTTCCTTGATGATGGGGGGCACGGATGGGGAGGGGGTCACGACCACGATCAGGTCCACCACCTCGGGCAGTTCCGAAAGGGATGCATAGGCCTTGATGCCCAACACGCTGGGGCGCTTGGGGTTGATGGGATAGATGGTTCCGCCGAATGAAGTGCTGATGAGATTCCAGAGGATGGTTCGTCCAACACTGCCTTGGGTCTCCGTGGCGCCGACCACGGCGACACTCTTGGGGGCGAAGATGGTATCGAGCGCCTTATGGGTGTAATTCAGCACGTCATGCGCGGGGTCGATGCCAGGGGGTACAAGTGGGTCCATAGTATTTATTCTCCTTGAGAGGTTCCCGCCTGCAAAGAGGCGAGGTACATTATTGTGAATTTTGTCACTATAACACAAAATCTTGGAAATGGATTGTTAGTTTTGTAATCGTTTTTAGACGCAAATTATCAGTTTTTTTCTTTCTGATACAAGCATACCAGAGTTATCCGATGAATGTGGGGGGAAGTGTTGAAATCACATCCAGACCCAAAAAGCCATTTGTGGAAAATAGGGCAAACCACCTATAATGGAGGGAACACTCCCTCCTTGAAAGGGTATTCCATGACCAAATCCTCTACCCGTCTCACCTCCCGCGCCTGGTTCGTCATGTTCGCCCTCGCCCTTACGGGACAGATCGCCTGGGCGGTCGAAAACTCCTGGTTCAACACCTTCGTCTACGACACGCTGACTCCCGACCCGCGTCCCGTGGCATGGATGACCGCCGCCAGCGCCATCACCGCCACGCTGACCACCCTGCTGATGGGCACGCTCAGCGACCGCACCCGTTCCCGCTGGGGACGCCGCCGCCCGTTCATTTTGATCGGCTACATCCTGTGGGGCATCTCGACCATCCTCTTCCCGACCGTCGCCTACATCAAAATTTCGAGCCTCGCCGTGTTCATGGTCGTCGTCGCCGACTCGATCATGACCTTCTTCGGCTCCACCGCCAACGACGCAGCCTTCAACGCCTGGACCGCCGACATCGCCACCAGCGACACGCGCGGCCGCGTGGAGGGCGTGCTCAATCTGAGTCTCTTCATCGCGCAGATCATCGCCATGGTCGCGGCGGGCATCCTGATCGACAGCCTCGGCTATTTCACGTTCTTCTACCTGCTCGGCGGCATCGTCACGGTGACGGGTCTCATCGCGGGCAGCCTGCTCCACGACGCGGACGCGCCGCTCGACCAACCCACCCGTTCGTTCTGGTCAGAGTTCGCCGACCTCTTCAATCTCGACACGCTCCGCAACAACCGCAAACTTTTCATCCTTCTGCTTTTTATCATGGTCAGCAGCATCGGCATGGAAGTCTCGTTCCCGTATCTTATCGTTTACCTCAACAATTTCGTCGGCGTGACCAAGTCCGAGTTCAGCATTATCGGTGGCGCAGTGATGGTCGGCAGCGCGGTGCTCGCTGTTCCCTTCGGCATCCTCGCCGACAAATGGAACAAGCGCAACATGATCGCGGTCGCCATCACCATTTCCAGCCTTGGCGGCATTCTGCTCTCGCTCGTTCGTTCGCTGCCGCTGCTCGCCCTCACGGGTCTGCTCTGGCAGGCCTTCTCAGTTGCGGCCTCCATCGCCTCCGTTGCTTGGCTCAAGGACCTCCTGCCCGAAGAGAGCCGCGGCAAATTCCTGGGCATCCGCATGATCTTCTGGATTGCCATCCCAATGGTCATCGGACCGTGGATTGGTTCCACGCTGATTCAAAATTTCGGCATCCCCACCATCACGAATGGACAGGCGGGCTTCATCCCCGTGCCGATCATTTTCCAGGTTGGCTCGGTGGTGGCATTGTTGTCACTGATTCCATTGGCGTTCATCAATGACAGGAAATGATTCGTCCTGAGCGTAGTCGAAGGGCGTCGTGCTTTGACTACGTTCAGCACGGAGAATGAATGAAAACAAAAATCACCTCTGGCTTCTGGCGCGACCGCCTTGACGTCAACGCGCACCGCGCCATCTTCCATCAATGGGATCAACTCGAGGCCTCGGGTTGCATCGAAAATTTCCGCATCGCCGCGGGGGACGTGGATGGCTTCCGCGAGGGCTGGTTCTTCGCCGATTCGGACGCGTACAAATGGCTGGACGCGGCCTCCCGCATCCTCGCATCCCAACCTGATCCTTCGACAGGCTCAGGACAGCGCCCTGAGCTGGCCACGCGTATCGACGCATTTATCTCCCTCCTCGCCCGTGCCCAGGGACCTGACGGTTACCTCTTCACCTACAACCAAATCCACTTCCCAGGCACACGCTGGACGAATCTCCAAATCGAGCATGAACTCTATTGCCACGGTCATCTCATCGAAGCGGGTATCTCGCACTACCAGGCCACAGGTCGCACCGACCTGCTGACCATCGCCCGCCGCGCCGCCGACCGTATCGTGGAGGATTTCCGCGGCCGAGGTCCGAGCTATACCCCAGGTCACGAAGAGATCGAGATTGCGCTCCTGCGGTTGTATCAAGTCACGGACGAGAAATCCTACCTGGAGATGGCACGTCAATTCATCGAACAGCGCGGACGCGATCCCTTTTTTGCCCTCTCGCTGCTAAAACAAAACGCCAGCGTGGAAGCACGCAAGAAAGTAGTGCAACAGCAGAAGCAAGACTATCTCGCCGCACACCCCGACTTCAAGCCGTTCCAACTCCCGCCTGGCAATGCTGCCAAGAAATCGTGGAACGCGACCTTGCGTTGGAACCTCAGCGCGCTGAGCGGAAAATATTTCCAACAGCACGCGCCTGTCCGCAAGCAGACCGTGCCCGTTGGTCACTCCGTCCGCTTTGCGTATCTCGAAACCGCCATCGCCATGCTCGCCCGCGAAACTGGCGACCGGACTCTCCTCCCCGCTTTGGAGCGCGCCTGGGAGCACATGGTGACGCGCCGCATGTACGTCACGGGCGGCATCGGTTCGCTGCCTGCCATCGAAGGTTTTGGCAATGATTATGAACTCGACCCCGAATATGCCTACGCCGAAACCTGCGCCGCCCTCGGCAGCATGTTCTGGAATTGGGAGATGGCGCAACTGACAGGCGACGCCAAATACAGCGACCTGTTCGAGTGGCAACTCTATAATGCCGCGGCCGTCGGCATGGGCATGGACGGTGACACCTACCTGTACAACAATCCCCTCACCTGCCACGGCGGCGTAACGCGCAAACCCTGGTATGCCGTGCCCTGCTGTCCCTCCAACCTCTCGCGCACCTGGGCGGACATTGGCAAGTATCTTTTCTCATCCAGGCAAAACGAACTCTGGATCCACCAATATATTTCCAGCCAGCACGAAACCGAATTTGCCAAACTCGAACTCCACTCCGACTTTCCGTGGAATGAGAATGTGCAGATCAAAATCAAATCATCGGCTGAATTCGCGCTCCACCTTCGCCTGCCATCGTGGTGTCCCAACCCAACTGTCAAAGTCAACGGCGAGGAAGTTGGAATTGCACCCCTCCCGCCAGAATATGGCGTCAACAGATCCGCATCCAGTTTCGATCCGCGCTGGGGGCGTATCGTGACCATCTCCCGCACATGGAAACCCAACGATCAAGTTTCCATGCTTCTTCCCATGCCCATCATTGTGCGTCCTGCGTTCTTCAATATCCGTGGCGCCGCAGGGCCTATTGCCATTTCGCGCGGACCGCTGGTCTACTGCCTCGAAAGCACCGACAATCCTAACGTGGATATTTTCAACATCAAAATTGACGCGACCTCCCTCCACCCTACCTTCGACGCATCCCTCCTCGGCGGCGTCATGAAGATCGAAGGTAAATCCCAAGATGGTCATCCCCTCACCTTCATCCCCTACCATCTGTGGGGTAACCGCGGTGACTCCACCATGACCGTATGGGTGGGTACTTAATACATTGCTTCTGAGTAGAAAAGGAAAAAACGTATGTCAGAAAAACAAGGGATAACTGAGACCCTTACTGCACTGGAAAGCGCTGCGCTCAGGTGCTGGGGAAACGGTGACCCATCTGGTTTCCTCGAAATTTGTGCTCCAGATGTGGTCTACTTCGATCCCTATTTGGAAAAGCGGATCGACGGCATCGAAGCTCTGACTCAATATTACAGAACCATCTGGGGGCAGGTGCATTTTGACCGCTTTGAGTTGATCGATCCCTGCGTTCAGACCAGTGGCGATCTAGCCGTGCTCACATTCAACTATGCCTCTTATACAGGCGAAGCATCCTCGCGCTGGAATTGCACAGAAGTCTATCGGCGAAGTAATGACGGCTGGAAAATTATCCAGACACATTGGTCATACACGCGGCATCCTGGCATTGTTGGAAATTGACCCTGGAGTAAACATGCAAACCGAACTGACCTCCCCCTCCCCCCTCCTCCAGCCCGACGGCCGCCTCTCCCAAATCGGCTGGGCGCGTCAACCTCTGCTCGACTGTAACCTCGAGGCCGCGCGCTTCTACGCCTTCCAGCCCCTCCAACGCTTCCGCATCAAACGCTGGGACTACTACGCTGTCTTCAGCCCGCGCCGCTTCTTCTCCGCCACCATCGCCGACCTCGGCTACGCGGGTAATCTCTTCGTTTACACGATGGACTTCGAGACGGGCGACCTGCACGAGGAGGGACTCGTCATCCCGTTTGGAAAGGGAATCACCCTGCCGCGTAACTCCACCGAAGGCGACAGCCACTTCGAAGACTCTCGCCTCAAACTTGACTTTCGGGTTGCTCCTAACCATCGACATTTATCTGTCTCCTGGCCGACTTTCCACGACGGGCGCGGCATCTCAGCTGAGATCGACCTGCAGATGCCTACGGGCTACGAGTCGATGAACATTGTCATCCCCATCGGGCAGAAGCGCTTCTACTGGAATCGCAAGATCAACTGTCTGCCCGCCAGTGGGACAGTCAAATACGGGGACCTGACCGAAACCCTCGACCCCACGACCTGCCTCGGCTCGCTCGATTGGGGGCGTGGCGTCTGGGAATACCAATCCTACTGGAACTGGGCAAGCACCTCGGGCTTTCTCGCCGACGGTCGCACCATCGGCCTCAATCTCGGCTGCGGCTTCGGCGACCTCTCCAGGGCGGGCGAGAACGCCGTCATCTTGAACAACCGTATCCACAAACTGGAGCAGGTCAAGTTCGACTACGTCTCTGGCGATTACATGAAACCCTGGAAATTCACCGACAACGAAGGCCGCCTCGACCTGGTCTTCACTCCGTTCAAAGAACGCGTCGCCACCACCAACCTTGCCATCATCACCAGCGAAGTCCACCAAATGTTCGGACGCTACAATGGCACCATCATCACCGATGACGGCGAGAAAATCGAAATCAAAAACTTGATCGGCTTTGCGGAAGAACATCATGCCAAGTGGTAATTCCCTGCGCACTCCGTGGACTCCGTCCACGCCGATCCCGCTGCCCGAATATCCGCGCCCGCAAATGACGCGGCCTGATTGGCTCAATCTCAACGGCGAGTGGGACTATGCCATCCTTCCCAAAGACAGCCCCGCACCACAAACATGGGATGGAAAGATTCTTGTCCCGTATGCTGTCGAGTCGTTGTTGTCAGGAGTCCAAAAACCATTGTTGCCTGACCAACGTCTCTGGTATCGACGAGTCTTTGCAAATCCTTCTGTGAAAGCGGGAGAAAGGATTTTGCTTCATTTTGGCGCGGTCGATTATGAATGTTCTGTTTGGATAAACGGAAAATCCATCGGCTCGCACCGCGGCGGATACCTGCCCTTCACCTTCGACATCACCGACGCACTCGTGGATGGTGACAACGAACTGCTCGTCTCCGTCTGGGATCCGACCGACACGGGATTGCAACAACGCGGCAAGCAGGTATTGAATCCAAAGGGGATTTGGTACACGCCCATCTCTGGGATTTGGCAAACGGTCTGGTTGGAAGTCGTGCCTGAGGTCAGTATCGAGGCGCTGAAGTTGACGCCTGATCTGGATGACCAATCCGTGACGGTGGAAGTGAAAGTTAGGGGAAACGCGGACGGGGTGCAGGTGGAAGCGGAGGTAACGTCGAAGGGAGAAAAAATTTCGTCGGGGGACGCGCCCGCTTCGGGTGTCGCGAGAATCGGGATTCCGAATCCTGTCGCGTGGAGTCCGTCGAATCCACATTTGTATGATCTGCGCGTGCGACTTGTCCGCGAGGGTCAAGTGCTGGATGAAGTTGGCAGTTACTTTGCCATGCGCAAGTTTGGATTGGTGAAGGACGCAGACGGTCATCTGCGCTTTGTGTTGAATGGCGAGCCGCTGTTTTTGTATGGCCCGCTCGACCAGGGATTTTTTCCCGATGGGCTGTACACGCCGCCGTCGGAAGAGGCGATGCTGTTCGACATCGAGTACACGCGGGCGATCGGGTGCAACCTGATCCGCAAGCACATCAAGGTGGAGCCGCTGCGCTGGTATTACCACTGCGACCGACTGGGGATGATCGTCTGGCAGGACATGCCGAACGGCGGGTTGATCGACGGCGACACGGTGGCGATCCTGTCGCTGATCCTTGGCTTCCATCGCAACGACACGCGCTGGCTATCGCGCTTTGGCCGCGCGGACGAGGCCAACCGCGCCGAGTATCGCCGCGAGTTGCAAGGGATGATCGATCACCTTCACAACGCGGCCTGCATTGCGGTGTGGGTTCCGTTCAACGAGAGTTGGGGACAGTTCCAGGCGAATGAGGTCGCGGCGTGGGCCAAGGGGTATGACCCGACCCGGCTGGTGGATCACGCCTCGGGCTGGTTCGACCAGGGCGGCGGAGACTTCAAGAGCAAGCACATCTATGTCAAGAAGTTGAAACGACCCAACCCCGATGGGCGCGCGTTCGTCATCTCGGAGTTCGGCGGCTACAGTTTGAAAACCCCCGACCACATGTGGGACGCGACCAAGAAGTTCGGCTATCGCTTCTATGAGACGCGCGAGGAGTTGACTGCCGCGTATCTGGCGCTGTTGGAAAACGAGTTGCAGCCGCTCATTGCGCAGGGACTGACCGCCGCGGTCTACACCCAGACGACGGATGTGGAGATCGAAATCAACGGTTACCTGACGTATGACCGTCAGGTGGAGAAGATGGACGCGGAGAAGTTACGGCGCGCTCACCTTGCATTGATATCGACAGGAATGTCGCAAAATCATCCGTTATAATTCCTCTCATGGAAGAACGATTGCAGAAAATTTTGGCTCAAGCTGGGTACGGTTCGCGCCGTGCCTGCGAAACGATCATCGAGGCTGGACGTGTGCGTGTCAACGGCTATATTGCCGTTCTTGGACAAAAAGCCGACCCGCTCAAGGACAAGATTTCAGTGGATGGCAAGCCGATTGCCGCCGCAGAACAATTGACTTACATTGCGCTATATAAGCCCCGTAATGTGCTCTCGACTGTTGAAGCCGAAGCGGGTGATCAACGCCAGACGGTGCGGGATTTGATTCCGCTCGAGGGGCATCTTTACCCCGTGGGTCGCCTCGACTTTGACAGCGAGGGGCTGGTCCTGATGACCAATGATGGTGACCTGACCAACCGTCTGACTCATCCAAAGTTCGGCCACGAAAAGGAATACCGTGTTTTGATCGCCCGCCGTCCTGACGAGGAGCAGCTCAGCACCTGGCGACGCGGTGTGGTGTTGGAGGATGGCTACAAGACCCAACCTGCAGACGTACGTTTCGAGTCCACCTCGGGCAAGGGCGCCTGGATCCGCGTGACGATGGGCGAGGGGCGTAAGCGCCAGATTCGTGAGATCGGCACTTTGTTGGGCCTGCCTGTGGTGCGCATCCTGCGTGTGCGCATCGGTGTATTGCGCCTGGGCAATCTCAAGCCGCGTCAGTGGCGGCATTTGACCAGTGAGGAAGTGCAGGCGCTCAAGGGGAATCCGCAGACTGGGAAGAAGTGAGCGGTTCAAGGCCACATACAGAGGATGCCAGTTTTGCGGAATGACTTATCAATGAAACTGGTAAAACTTATCCGTTCGCAAACGAAGTCAAATTTACAACAAACTTGTATCGAGCGCTTTTTGCTGGATCTTGTGGCGGCCACTCGTACATACGGTGGTGCTTCCGCTAGTCTGGTGAATTGTCAGTTGTTGCCACCCATTGACGAGTGGCAATTCCCTAAATATCCAGGCCGTACCGTTATCCTTCCACCTGACGCTGACCTGCTTAAAGGCCTGCGGCGCTTCATCACTGAGAATGAGTCTCTGCTATGCGAGGCAGATTGCCAAATCGGTCTCTGGGTCCACCCACATACAGGGCAGGTTTACCTCGACATTGCCACCAGCTGCGCTGATCTTGAGGAGGCCCGCCGCGTCGCTCTCGATGTCAGCACCCGTGGTGGGCGCAGAATTGTAGCGTTATATAATGCAGTCCGTGGTGAGACGGTGTATTTATGAGTCATACGCTGTGCTGAATAAAACTCCAAAGCACAGGTACAAAAAAGGAGAAGTCATGGGATATAAAGCGAATGTTGAAGGATTCGAAGGCCAGGATCTGGAGGTTAACGTCAGTTTCTGGACGGGATCAAAGTTGCTGGTGAACGGCCAACCTGCGCCAAAAGGTGCGAAGCGTGGCGAAATGTTATTGCAGCGTAATGATGGCAGGCAGGTGGTGGCGATTTGGAAACAGCAGATGATGGGCTTTGATATCCCACAATTGGTCGTGGATGGCAAGCCTGTCAAGTTGGTCGAGCCGCTCCAGTGGTATCAATGGCTGTGGGGCGGTTGGCCTGTGGTGTTGGTCTTCGTTGGTGGTGCACTCGGCGCAATTGCAGGTGTCCTGGCCTTCACGATCAATGCCAGACTCTTCAGAACTGAAATGAATCCTGTTTTGAAATACGTAGTGACTGCCGTGGTGTCTGGAGGGGCGGTGCTGGCTTATTTCATGATTGCGTTGTTACTTGCGTTGGCAATCAATAGCTAGGTGATTTCACTCTAAAAAAACAGACTGGCTATGCCAGTCTGTTTTTTTATGTTCATGGTCAGAGACTTGTTAGCTTTGGCGGACATCCCAGAACTTCTTGACGGCCTTTTCCACAGCCGCTTTGACGGCATCCTTCTTCAGGCCTGCCACCTTGAAAGTCACCAGCCTGGAGCCCGCGTCGGGGCCCGTGAACTGGCCGAAGGCGATGAAGTTGCCGCCTGCATCTGAAATGGCCTTGGTGATCTTTGCCAACTGGCCAGGCTTGTCCTCGACCTGCGCCGTCACGCGGATACCTTTCTCGCGTGCGCCCATCAGTTCAAGGAAAACCTTGAACAGGTCGGTCTCGGTGATGATGCCCACCACCTTGTTGTCGTCCACTACGGGCAGGCCTCCCAGCTTGTTGTCGGCCATGATGCGTGCAGCCTCTTCGATGGGCGTGTCGCGCTTGATCGTCAGCACCTTCTTGCTCATGACCTGTTTGACGGTCACCTTGCTGAGCAGGTAATTCATCTCCCATACGCTCAAGGTGGAGACAGGGGAGGGCGAGGCATTCAGAAGATCCGTCTCTGTCACGATGCCGACCATCTTGCCGTCTTTGATGACAGGCGCACGGCGGATGTGCTCCTTCTTGAACATCGCCAGGGCATCGTGGATGGGCGTATCGGGCGACACGGAAATCACGGGTTGGGACATTCTTTCACCGACAAGCATGGGAACCTCCAAATTTATTGAATTGTGATTATTTGTACAAAACAATTATACGTCTGGTCGGAATTTTTCAATGTCACGAAATCGGAGTGAAAAAGGTCACTTTCCAAGCTCTGCAATGATACGCGCCACATGGCGGGCATGCTGGAGATACAGGTCAATGCGGATGTTCTCGTTGGGGGCATGGGTGCGCGTGTCAGGATACCCCATGCCGCCTGTAGCGACGGGCAATCCCAACACGTGGATAAAGGGGTGATTCGGCCCTGAACCGCCTGTGATTGGGATCACAGCCATCGGCTTGTCGTAGACCTCTTTGGCAGTATCCACCACCAGCTTGATGAAGGGGTGGTCGGGATCGGTGCGGGCAGGGAAGTCGCCACCCAGGTTTTCGATCTGGATGTCGCTGAAGCCGTGGGTATCCAGGTGGGCACGCAGGGAGGAGAGAATCTTCTCAGGGTTCTGATTCGGCACCAGGCGGAAATCGACCTTGGCCGAGGCACGTTTGGGCAACACGGTTTTCGAACCAGGTCCCTGGTAGCCAGCAGTCAGCCCGCAGATGGTGCAAGTGGGCGTGAAGACTTCCTCGATCTTGAGGTCAGTGCCGCCCGCCAGGCCCTTGGTGAAGTACGGCACGCCGTAACGGGATTTGTAATCATCCGATGGGTCGGGCAGGGCCTCCATCAACTCGCGGTCACGGGCCGACGGGAGCTGGACCTCGTCGTAGAAACCTGGGACGAGGATGCGTTCGTCGGGACCCTTGAGCGTGTTCAGCGCCCAGACCAGCCGCCAGGCCGCGTTGGGGAAGATGCTGCCCCCCAGCCCTGAGTGGACGTCGGTGCCAAGCAGTTCGAGCGAGAGTTCCACATACAGAATGCCGCGCAGGCCAAGGTATTCCTGGGGCGTGTCGGTGTGGTCCACCCCGCCGAATTCCCACA
Source organism: Chloroflexota bacterium (assembly GCA_016191845.1). Lineage (GTDB taxonomy): Bacteria > Chloroflexota > Anaerolineae > Anaerolineales > Villigracilaceae > JACPVF01. The sequence goes on along the minus strand of JACPVF010000013.1, from coordinate 316,745 downwards.
GGCAGGCGTCAGCTTGGAGCAGATCGGTGTGCTCGTTGACAAATTTCGCCAGGTTGACGCTGGCGGTTTCTTCTTCACCCTCGATGATGAACTTGACCGTGCAGGGTAGCTCGCCTTCGGCCAACAGGGCATCGATGGCGTGCAGGCGCGAGACGAGGTGCCCCTTGTCATCGCTGACGCCGCGTCCGTACATCTTGCCATCGCGGATGCTGGGCTCGAAGGGCGGAGTCTCCCACAGTTCGAGCGGCTCGGGCGGCTGGACATCGTAGTGGTTGTAGATCAACAGGGTCTGGTCGCTTTTGCCTTTGCGCTCCGCGAACACAATGGGCGACCCCGCCGTGGGGTGAATTTGCACGGAAAAACCGCGCGCCTTGAGCATCTTACCGACCAGGGCGGCGCATTCGTGCAGGCCGATCTTCTGCGCGGAAATGCTGGGCTGGGCCACCAGTTGTCCAAGCTCGGCCAGGCTGCGGTCCAGGTTGGCCTCGAGGTAGGAGTCGATTCTTGTGTAGTCGGTCATGTCATTTCCTATTTGGCGAAGTCCAGAATCCAATTGAGCGAATAAGCACCTGCCAGGGCGAAGAGCGTCATTTTGATGAGCTGTCCAAGCCAGCAAAAGAAGAGGAAGCGGGCCATTGGCATTTTGCTCATCCCTGCCGCCACGCCTGCGATATCGAAGAAGGGATTGGGTACGGCGGAAAGTACCAGAATGGCCCAGCCGCCATATTTTCGGACCCAGGGCTCGATGCGATTGTACACGTCCAGCCGTTCGATCACGGCCTGTCCACTGTAGCCAGCCAGGTAACCAGAGAGTTCGCCCAGCGCGCCACCCGATCCCGCCGCCAGACCTACAAAGATGGGATTGAAGATCGCACCCATGGCGAAGACCACAGCCACGCCAGGTGCAGGCAGGAAGACCGTGGCGTTGGCCAGTAGTGCAATCAGGAAGATGCCAGGATAACCGAAGGCGGCAAATTCTTCCACGCGGTCACGGATACTGAAGACCAACACAGTGATGCCCACCACAGCCACCAGGGCCAGCACACGCAGGATCGTTGTCTTCCAGTCGAAGGGCGCGCGGGTGGATGAGTCAACAGCGTTCACAGAGCCGCTCTGTGAACGCTGTTTGGTCTCGGGGACGTCAGGCTTCTTCGATGGTGACACGGATGATCTTTACCGCAGGAGCGTTGACGTTGTTGGGGTCGCGTACGGGGATGGACATCAGCACACCCGTCCCGTCGATGATCTGCCCGAAGACGGCGTGCTTGCCATCCAGCCAGGGCGTGGGGACGTGGGTGATGAAGAACTGTGAACCATTGGTGTTGGATCCTGCATTGGCCATCGAGAGGATGCCACGCTTGTCGTGCTTGAGACTGGGATGGAATTCGTCTTTAAATTTGTAGCCAGGTCCGCCGCGGCCTGTACCGGTGGGGTCGCCGCCCTGCACCATGAAGTCGTTGATTACACGGTGGAAGATGACACCGTCGTAAAAGCCTTCACGTGCGAGGAAAACGAAGTTGTTGACCGTATTCGGAACTTTGTCAGCGAATAACTCAATCACCATGGTGCCTTTGTCAGTTTCCATGTGAGCGGTGTATTTCTTCTTTGGGTCGATCTGCATCGCGGGCGGGGTGCTCCATTGCTTGGTCATGTTTTCTCCTTTTGGGTTTGAGTTGGTTATTGATAACAGTGATATGCGCTTCGACTTCAGCCTGGGCTCGTTGTGCTCGCCTGGCGTCCGCTCAGCGCGAATTACTTTAACAAGGTCTCGATGCGTGCCACGACCATGTCGAGGGCGGGGAGGTTGAATCCACCCTCGGGGATGATCACGTCGGCGTAGCGCTTGGACGGCTCGACGAATTCGAGGTGCATCGGGCGGACGGTCTTCATGTATTGCTTGATGACCGATTCGGGGGTGCGGCTGCGTTCGGTGATGTCACGCTGCAGGCGGCGGATCAGCCGCAAGTCGGCGTCAGTGTCCACGAAGATCTTCACGTCGAAGCACTGGCGCAGTTCGGGCTCTGCAAAGATCAGGATGCCTTCCACCAGGATGACTGCGCGTGGCTGAACTTTGAAGTTGCGCTCGGTTCGGCTGTGTGTAGAAAAGTCATAGATGGGCACGTCCACGGCGTGACCCGCCTTGAGTTGTTCGATGTGATAGGCCAGCAACTCGGTCTCGAGCGAATTAGGGTGATCGAAGTTGACTTCGGCACGCTGGGCGGGAGGCAGTCCCGTCAGGTCCTTGTAGTATGAGTCGTGTTGTAAAAAGGCGATTCGGTCAGGGCCGACCCGTTGCAGGATCTCCTGCGCCACCGTGGTCTTGCCCGAGCCCGAACCGCCTGCGATGCCGATTACAAGGGGGGGGTGTGTCATGGTTCGATTATACCCGCTCGGCATTTTGAGTGGATATTTTTATGCCTTTTCGGAAATTGCCGCTTGACACACATGAACGGATTGTGTATAGTAGCGCGAAATGTAAATTCGGAACAATAATGGGTTATCTATGTATGAAATCGACAAATCAGACGTAAAAATCGTCAATTTACTCCTCGAAGACGGTCGAATGTCGGCCTCCGAGATCGCGCGTCAGTTGGGAGATATCTCCGAGCGGGCGGTGCGCTACCGAATCGAAAAGATGATCGACGAGGACGTGATTCAGATTAGCGCGGTGGTCCACCCCCAGGCGCTCGGTCTGACCACTACTGCCGACGTGTGGCTGGAGGTCGAGTCGGACCAAATCCTCGACGTGGCGCGCAAGATGACCGAATACGACAACGTGAGCTATGTGGCGTGTGGCATCGGCCAGTCTGACGTGAGCATCCAGGTCATCGCAAAAGACACGGCCGAGATCTACCGTTTCGTGACGGAGACCGTCCGCAAGACGCCCGGCGTCCGCAAGACCACTACATCCATCGTGCCGATCGTCCTCAAGGATGTGTACCACTGGCGGGTACCTGCGAGCATCGCAGACGATGCCACGCCAGAAGATCTAAAACATAATAACAATTCGGAGGATGTATGAGTTTGTTTGGCCCGAACAGCCAGTCTCTGCAGCAACGCGCCCGGAAAGTCATCCCCTTGGGGGTGAATTCCAACTTCCGCTATTGGGGCGAGGGGATCACACCTTACGTGGAGAGAGGGAAGGGTGCTTACCTGTGGGATGTGGACGGTAAACGTTACATTGATTACCGTATGGCATTCGGGCCGATCATCCTGGGGCATGCCTATGATGAGGTGGATGCTCAAGTGGTCGAAGAGCTCAAGAAGGGTTTGCTCTTCGCCATGACAGGCGAATTGGAGGTGGCGCTGGTCGAGCTGATCGTGGATCTGTGTCCCGGCGTGGAAATGGTTCGCCTGGCTTGTTCGGGCACTGAAGCCACCATGCATGCCATCCGCGTTGCGCGTGCCTATACAGGGCGCGAGGTCATCCTCAAGTTCGAGGGGAATTATCATGGAATGCACGACCACGCCCTGTGGTCCACCTACGCCCCGATCGAATCCTACGGAAATCGACGCAGTCCCATCCCTGTGCCCGCCTCCTCGGGTATCCCCAGGAATTTGCGTGACATGATCATTACGCTGCCATTCAATGACGTGGAGGGTTTCGAGCGTGTGATGAAATCCTTCGGCGACCAGATTGCAGCGGTCATCACCGAGCCATGTCAGGGCAATTGCGGTGCCATTGATGCCCAGCCTGGCTTTCTGGATTTGATCCGTCAACGCACCGAAGAGCACGGCATCGTTTTCATCCTGGATGAGGTTAAGACAGGCTTCCGCATCGCCAACGGCGGCGCACAGGAAGTCCACAAGATCGTTCCAGACATGGCGACGTATGCCAAAGCCATGGGTAACGGGTATCCGATCGCAGCATTTGGCGGCAAGGCGGAGATCATGTCCATTGTTGGCAAGGGTGTGTCACAGGGTGGAACGTACACCAATAACAAGCCTGGGGTCGCTGCGGCCTATGCCACGCTAAACCTTTTGCGCGAGAAACCCATCCTGAAGACCATCGCCCAGCGCGGCGAGCGCCTGATGGATGGCCTGCGCGATATCCTCACCGAAAATAGCATCCCCTTTGTGATGAGCGGATACCCCGCCATGTTCTCGTTCGCCCTGGGCGTGGAGTCGGTCGCCTGTCAGCGCGATTGGAGTGCTTCTGACCAGGAGTTTTATCTCAAGCTGACGGAGATGGCCATCGAGCGCGGGGTGATGCCCGACCATGATGCACGTGAGCCGTGGTTCCTATGTTATTCGCACAGCGATGCAGACATCGACGAGACCCTGAACGTCTATGCAGATATTGTGAAGAAAGCCAAGTAATAGCCGTTGACAGGTTCGCAGGTTGGGTGAAAATCCCGGCTTGCAAACCTGTCATTTTTTCAATTCAATGGAGCTGTCATGACCAAACTCACTTCCAAAGAGATCGTTGACCTCAGCAAGGAATACACCTTCTTCTCCTGGTCTGTGCAGGGGCAGGCCAATCCCATCCCTGTTGAAAAGGCAGAAGGCATCTACTTCTGGGATGTGGACGGAAAACGTTACATCGATTTTTCATCTCAACTGATGAACACGAACATCGGTCACCAACATCCGAAGGTGGTCAAGGCCATTCAGGACCAGGCCGCGAAGTTGTGCTTCGTACACCCAGGCAACACCACCGACGTCCGTGCCCAGCTTGGCAAGCGGCTGGCGGAGGTTACGCCAGGGAATCTCAAGAAGACCTTCTTTGCCCTGGGTGGTTCGGAAGCCAACGAGAACGCCATCAAGATCGCGCGCTTTTATACGGGACGACATAAAATTTTGGCCCGCTACCGCTCATACCATGGTGCAACCCACGGCTCCATCGCGCTGACGGGCGACTACCGCCGCCTGGCGGTCGAGCCGACCATGCCCGGCGGGGTGCATTTCCTCGACCCGATCTGCTATCGCTGTCCGTTCGGGCAGAAGAAGGAGACCTGCAAGCGCGAGTGCATTTCGCATCTCGAAGAGGTCATCAAGTACGAAGGCCCCGACAAGATCGCGGCCATTATCATGGAAGGTGTGGTCGGCTCGAACGGGTTGATCGTCCCGCCTGATGATTACTGGCCGCGTGTGCGTGAATTGTGCGACAAATACGGCATCCTGTTGATCTCGGATGAAGTGATGAGCGGATGGGGTCGCACGGGAAAATGGTTCGCCGTAGACAACTGGGGCGTCACGCCCGACATCATCACCACCGCGAAAGGCATTACCAGCGGATACGTCCCACTCGGCGCAGTGATTGTCTCGGACAAGATCGCTGCGTTCTTCAACGACAAGTATCTTTATGCGGGCCTCACATACAACGGTCACGCGCTGGCCTGCGCCGCGGCGCTCGCCACCATTGACGTGTATGAAGAAGACCATCTCATCGAGAATGCGGCGACGATGGGCAGCTATCTCGGCGAGTGCCTGGAAGACATCAAGGAACGCCATCCCTCGGTCGGAGACGCACGCTACATCGGCCTGTTCAGTACGCTGGAACTGGTCACCAACCGCGAAACGAAGGAGATTTTCGCGCCTGCGGTCATGGCGGAGGTCGGGAAGGTGTTGCGCGAGAACGGATTGTTCACCTTTATCATGGCGAACAATATGGGCAGCATGGTCTTCGTTGTGCCGCCACTGTGCATCACGAAGGAACAACTTGACGAGGGGTTGGCGATTGTCGAGAAGGCGTTGGAAGTTGCGGATAAGAATATTAAGTAAGGGTGACCCGTCGGGTCGCCCCTACAGGAGACATCATGGAAATCCTGAATTACATCAATGGTGAGTGGATCAAGCCCGAGGTCAGCGAATACTTCGATGTGGTCAATCCCGCTACAGGCGAGGTCGTGGCGCGCACGCCTCTGTGCAGTAAGGCCGATGTGGATGCGGCGGCCAAAGCGGCCAGCGAAGCTTTCCCTGGCTGGCGGCGAACTCCCGTGCAGGACCGCGTGCAGTATCTGTTCAAACTGCGTAACATCATGCGCGAGAACGGTGATGAGATCGCCAGGCTCATCACGCAGGAAGCAGGCAAGACCTTCGAGGAAGCCAAGGCTGAGATGGTGCGCGCCTTCGAGAACATCGAAGTAGCCTGCGGCATGCCGTACCTCGGCAAGGGTGAGCTGGTGGAAGACATCGCGCCTGGCATCGACGAGTTAATGATCCGTCAGCCTGTGGGCGTGTGTGCCACCATCGCGCCGTTCAACTTCCCTGGCATGATCCTGTTTTGGTATCTGCCTTACGCGCTGGCGGCGGGCAACACCTACATCGTCAAGCCTTCGGAGAAGGTCCCGATGACGATGCAGTACATCTTCAAGCTGATCGAGCAGGTTGGCTTTCCGAAGGGCGTGGTCAATATGGTCAACGGCGCGAAGGAGACTGTGGATGGCATCCTGGACCATCCCGCCATCCGCGCCATCACCTTCGTCGGCTCGACCAATGTGGCGAAGTACATCTACAGCCGCGCATCCGCCAACGGGAAACGGGTCCAGGCCCAGGGTGGGGCGAAGAATCCCGTCATCGTGCTGCCCGATGCGGATATGGACATGGCCACCAAGATCATCGCGGATTCGGCCTTCGGCTGTGCCGGTCAGCGTTGTCTGGCGGTCTCGCTGGCGGTGACGGTTGGTTCGGCGCGCAACGAGTTTACCGAGCTGATCTGTGACGCTGCCTCCAGCCGTGTGGTCGGCTATGGCCTCGACTCGGGTGTGCAGATGGGTCCCGTCATCAATCCTGCCAGCAAGGCGCGCGTCGAGCAGTTGATCGGCGTCAGCGCGTCGGAAGGGGCCAACGTCTGCGTGGACGGGCGCGGGACCACGATCAAGGGCTATGAAAAAGGCAATTTCGTGCGCCCCACCATCGTGGCGGATGTCCAGCCAGGCAGTGAATTGTGGCGCACCGAGGTGTTCGGCCCTGTGTTGGGGTTGATGCACGTCAACACCATCGACGAGGCTATTGCACTGGCAAACAGCCACTCGTACGGCAACCAGGCCAGCTTGTTCACGTCGAGCGGAGCGGCGGCGCGCAAGTTCCGCTATGAGGTCGAAGCAGGCAACATCGGCATCAATATTGGCGTGGCCGCCCCGATGGCCTTCTTCCCGTTCAGCGGCTGGAAGGATTCGTTCTTCGGCGACATGCACGGCCAGTCGATGGATGCGGTGGAATTCTTTACGCAGAAGAAAGTGGTTGTGGAGCGTTGGCCGAAGGAATGGTCGCGCAAATTCTAAATTGGAGAGAAGCGAGTATGGCCAAGGATTTTGGAGGAGCACTGGATTATTCATCCCGCTGGTTGGACATGATCAGACGGACTGAATTTCCCAGCATTGAGGAGGCGCATCAAATCATCGAAGAATCCAAGCAGAATTTTGCGGAGTATTACAACCGCAACTGGTTGGAATATCGCAAGTCGGTGACTGAAGCAGGGGATTGGGCTGCGGTGGAGTGGACGGGTTCGGGGGCGGTCTTCCAGGATGTACTGGGCCGCGAGTATCTGGATTTCCTCGGTGGCTACGGCATGATGGACCTGGGCTGGAGTCATCCCGAGGTGGTGAGCGCGGTGCGTGCCCAGCTCGAACGCACGCCCATGCCCTCGCAGGAGTTGATCGACCCGTTGCGCGGCGTGCTGGCGCGCCTGATGGCGGAGATCACGCCTGGCGACCTGAAATATAGCTGGTTCGCCGCCAGCGGCACGGAGGCCATCGAGGCCGCCATCAAGATCGCCAAACTGTACACCAAGAAGTCGGCGTTCATTGTGGCGGTCAAGGCTTTTCACGGCAAGACGATGGGTTCGCTCTCGATGATGGGCAAGTCTGATTACCGCACGCCGCTGGGTACCCTTTATGGCGGGCACGTGTACCACGTCCCGTTTGGCGACGCCGAAGCAGTCGAGAAACAATTGGAGATTTGCGAGAAAGTCGGTATTGGTGTGGCGGGTGTCTTGTTCGAGCCCATCCAGGGGGAGGCGGGTGGGATCGTTCCGCCTGATGATTTCTGGCCGCGCGTCCGCGAGGCAACCAAGAAGCACGGTGCCCTGCTCATTGCCGATGAGGTACAGACAGGCCTGGGTCGCACGGGTAAACTGTGGGGCGTAGACCACTGGGGCGTGGTCCCCGATATTTTGGCGGTGGCCAAGTCCCTGGGCGGGGGCGTCATGCCTGTCAGCGCGGTGTGCACCACCGAAGAGATCTTCCAGCCGATGATGTATCCCAATCCATTTATGCATACCACCACCACGGGCGGGAATGCCCTGGCTTGTTCGGCGGCAATTGCGGCCATCCATGTAACACTGCGTGACAGGTTGTGGGAGCAGGCTGCTGAAAAAGGCGAATACCTGATTCCCAGATTGCAGAAACTGGCAGACCAATATCCTCAAATTTATGAGAAAATAACGGGCAGAGGCCTGTTGATCGGTATGCATTTCAAGACACCTGAGATTGGCTATCAGGTGGCGGCTGGATTGTTCAAGCGGAACATCCTGGTGGCGGGCACGTTGACAAGTGCCCAAACCATCCGCATCGAGCCGTCGTTGTTGGTCACATACGAGCAGTTGGATACCTTGCTGGATCGTCTGGAAGACACCCTCAAATCCATTGGCAGGAGCGAGTAGGATGAAAGAGTTTGCGGTTGAATTGCGGGATGTGGTAAAGAAGTTCATCACCCCTGAGGGGAACGAGTTGAATGCCGTCGATCATGTGGACATGCAGATTCGGAACGGCGAGTTCTTTTCCATGCTTGGTTCCTCGGGGTGCGGCAAGACGACTTCCCTGCGCATGATTGCGGGTTTCGAGTGGCCTACCGAAGGCGAGGTATACATCGAAGGCAAGCCGATGGGACATACGCCGCCCTTCCAGCGCAAGGTCAATACGGTCTTCCAGAGTTATGCACTCTTCCAGCACATGTCTGTGTACCAGAATGTGGCCTTTGGCCTTGAAATGGAAGGTGCCCAGAAGGAAGAGATCAAGAAACGTGTGATGCGTGCGCTCGAGATGGTTCAATTGATCGGGATGGAAAACCGCCGTCCCAAACAACTCTCGGGCGGACAGCAACAGCGCGTAGCCCTGGCCCGCGCCCTGGTCAAGACCCCCGACGTGCTCCTGCTTGATGAGCCGCTTGGCGCCCTCGACTTGAAACTCCGCAAGGAAATGCAGCTCGAATTGAAAGCACTTCAGCAACAATTGGGCATCACCTTCATCTATGTGACTCACGACCAGGAGGAAGCCCTGACCATGTCTGATCGCATTGCGGTCATGAGCAAAGGTAAGGTCATGCAGATGGGCTCGCCCGCGGAAATCTACGAGCGTCCGCGTAACCGCTTTGTGGCGGAGTTCATCGGTGAGTCAAATTTCCTCGAAGGCCAGATCAAATCCCTGTCGGCGAACGAAGCTTCGGTCTTCATCCCCGCTTTGAACGCAGAAGTGACGGGGACGCCCGCCTCGGAGGGCCTGGTCCATGGCGAGCAGGTCTTCGTCTCCATCCGCCCCGAAAAGATTCATTTGACCGAGCATTCAGCACGTCTGAATACTTTCGAAGGTGAAATCACGAGCACAGTTTACATCGGTTCGAATACCCATGTAGTGGTTCATATAGGAGATGTTCGCCTGAAGGTTTGGGAGCAGAATCGTATCTCGCGCCTCGAGCCGAGTTCCTTCTACACCATCGGCCAAAAGGTGGACCTGATGTTGATGCCCGAAAACACCCTGGTCTTGAAGAAGGACTGACCATGTTAAAGCGTCTCCGCGAAAATAAATCTGCGCAGGGCACCCTGTTGGCCCTGCCGACCACCATCTGGATGTTCATCCTATTAATCCTGCCTTTGTTGCTGACGTTGGTCATCAGCTTTGGGAAGCGCAGCCCGGATGGCGAAGTTATTTTCACCTTCTCACTGGATAATTACATCCGTTTGCTGGGCTTTAGCAGTGACTGTGCTGGCGGTCAGGCCAGCTGCTTCGATCCGCTGTACATGCAGATTCTGGGCCGCTCTTTAATGCTGGCCTTCAACACCACTGTCATCGTGATCGCAATGGCCTATCCGCTGGCGTACTTCATTGCCCGCGCCGATCCGAAGCGCCGCAATACCTTCCTGTTTATGGTGCTGATCCCGTTATGGACGAATTTCGTCATCCGCGTGTATGCCTGGATGATGCTTCTGCGCAAGGAAGGCGCCATCAATCTCATCATTGGTACGGTGGCGCATTGGCTGGGAATCAACTTTGTACCACTGGAGTTGCTCTACACGCCCGGGGCGGTATTGGTGGGTATGGTGTACGAGTTCCTGCCATTCATGATCCTGCCGATCTTCACCTCGCTGGAGAAGATCGAAAATTCGCTTTACGAAGCCGCCGCGGACCTGGGTGCCAGCCCGTTCAAGACCTTCCTGCGGGTGACACTTCCGCTCTCCATGCCAGGCGTAGTGGCGGGAACCATCCTGGTCTTCATCCCTGTCATGGGGACGTTCATCGTGTCCGACATCCTTGGCGGACGGCAGTATATTCTGGTTGGGAACCTCATTCAGCGACAATTCCTGGATGCGCGCGATCCCGCCTTTGGCTCAGCGGCGTCCCTCATCCTGATGGTGATGACACTGATCGTGACCTACTTCTACACCCGCAAATTTGGCTTCGGAGAGGAGATCGTTGCAGCATGAATCCGCATCGCCGATCTCCTTTTATCCTGGTTGCCATGGTGCTGGTATACATCTTCTTGTATGCTCCCATCGTGGGTTTGGTGCTGTATTCGTTCAATGCCTCGCGTACCAACGTCACATTTGAGGGATTCATCCCCTCCTTCAGCGGTCGTGTGGTGATGGACGGCAGCCTGGTCAAATCCGCTCCATGTGGACCCTTCCACTGGTACTGCGACCTGGCCAAGAATTCCGACGTGCTCGAAGCAGCGGGCAACACGCTGACCATCGCCTTCACCGCCATTATCCTCTCGACCATCATCGGCACGATGGCCGCCCTTGCACTCCAGCGGTATGAGTTTAGGATCAAACCGTTTACTCAGCTTTCGCTGTACATCCCGATCGTGATCCCCGAGATCGTGATGGGTATCGGCATCCTGACCTTGTTCAGTCAGTTCTTTGGATGGTTCAACGGTCTGCTCGGGCTGACGGGGGATGCGCGCCTCTCGATGGGTATCGTCACCGTTACGATCAGCCACATCGCTTTCATGGTTCCGTTCGTGACCCTGGTGGTGCAGGCGCGCCTGCAGGGTTTCGATAAAGCTTATGAAGAGGCCGCCATGGACCTGGGCGCCAACGAGTGGATCACCTTCCGCCGTGTCACTTTCCCGATGATCCTGCCAGGTGTGCTCTCGGGTGCTTTGCTGGCTTTCACGCTTTCGCTGGACGACTTCGTCATCACGTTCTTTACCAATGGCCCTGGCTCGACGACCCTGCCGATCTACGTGTACGGCCTGCTGCGCCGAATCATCACCCCGCAGGTCAATGCGCTGTCGACGGTCTGGATTCTGATCGTCTTCCTGGCAGTCCTTTTGTTGCAGTGGATTCAGAGTCGCGAGGCCAAGCCGCAACACTAATTTTTGGAATCTCGCGCGATGGAGGTTATCGCGTGTGATCGAAATATTTCGTAAAAGGAGTGAGAGATGCGTACTACAAATTTATTCAAATTGCTGGCTCTGTTGGTCATGGTCAGCATGGTATTGAGCGCCTGTGGAGGTGGAGGCAGTACGACTTCCAGTGAGCCGAGCGCGGATGGGCAGAAGGTCACGTCCACTGGATTCGTCTGCCCTGAGCCGAATCCCCGCATCGATGTCACCTCGAAGGAACTCAATATCTTCGTTTGGACGGAATACTTTCCGCAGGATATGCTCGACTGCTTCGAGATGGTCTATGGTATCAAGTTGAACCGTGACGAGTACTCCAGCAATGAGGAGATGTACGCCAAGATCTCGGCGGGCGGCACCTCCTATGACCTGGTCCAGCCCACCGACTACATTGTCAACCTGATGATCCGCCAGGATCTCCTTCAGGAGCTCGATCACAGCAAACTGCCTAATATGGGTAACCTGGATCCGAACTGGATGAACAAGGAATTCGACCCAGACAACAAATACACCATTCCCTATCTGGCGGGTACGGATGCCATTGTCTATAACGCCGATACCGTCAAGGAACCGCCGCAATCCTGGGCTGACCTGTGGAAGCCCGAATATGCGGGCCGCATGATCTTCCTCGACGATTCGCGCGTGGTGATTGGCATGACCTTGCTCACGTTGGGCTACGACCCCAATACCACCGACCCTGCCCAGCTGGATGAGGCCAAGGCCAAACTGGCGCAACTGATTCCCAATGTCAAGGTGTTCGACAGCGATAGCCCCAAGACCGCACTCATCGCCGGGGATGTGGATTTGGGTATTACCTGGACGGGTGAAGCCTTTATCGCCCATCAGGAAAAGCCCTCCATCTCATATGTCTATCCCAAGGAAGGCGCGATCCTCTGGCAGGATAACTGGGCGATGCTCAAGGGTGCATCCCACGCGGATGCCGCTTACGCCTGGATGAACTACCTGTTGCAGGGCGATGTCTTCTGGTTGACCATCCGCGACTTCCCGTATATCAACCCGAACACCGCTGCGTTGGAGTATGCCAAGGCCAACCAGCCTGATATCTACAAGGCCTATTTTGAATCCCCGGTCACGAATCCGCCTGCTGAGGCGATTAAGAATGGGCACGGCATCAAGGACGTGGGCGATGCCACGCCCCTCTATGACGCCATTTGGGTTGAGGTCAAAGGCAGTAATTAGCCTTTAGTCTGTGTGTAAAAACTCCCAAGAGGAATTCTCTTGGGAGTTTTTTTGATTTAATAAAAATGTATTTATTGACTATAAAAATGCAAAATAGTTATAATAATTTGACAAAAATAAAAAATCATCATAAAATAGAAGGATGGAAAGCGAATTTGTTACAACGCCTCTGGGGGGTCTCGATCCGATCGACCAATATATTTTGGATGCACTGCGCAAGGATGGACGCGAGGCGTTCTCCCAGATTGCTGAGCAGCTCAAGGTCTCTCCAGGGATGATCCGTCAGCGATACAACCGTCTGGTCGAGATGGGCGTCTTGAAGGTGGTGGCCATCACCAATCCCATTCAGCGTGGTTATAAGACCATGGCTATGATCGGCATTCGCACCGATGGCCAGCGCATGTTACAGGTGGCGGAGCAGGTTGCGGCGTTGCAGGAAGTGGTCTACCTGATCGTGGTGAGCGGTCATTACGATCTGATGGCTGAGGTCTTTTGCCGCGATCATGAGGACCTGTTGCGTTTCCTGACCGAAAAGCTATCCGTGATCGAAGGCGTGCGGGAAACCGAATCCTTCATGCACCTCAAGATCATCAAGGAAGTCTATTTCTAACTTTGGATGTTTTCGCCGTCCTGCGGCGTGACTCAATCGCCTGGGTCTGGACCTCGCGTCTGATCCTGGCACCCATACTTTGTCTGCCCCCTGAGAGACGGATGGGCAGAGCCATTCGAAAGGAACTATGAAAAAGCTCGTACAAGTTGTGATCGCGATGGGGGAAGCAGTTGCAAAGGCCTATCTGCTGGCATTGCCATTCGGTCCAACGAAAAAGTCATACTAACTCGCCATCTGCGGGTTATAAAACAAACGGAGAACCGTTCTATGAAAGTATTGCTCGTCGGAGTGGGTGGTGTAGGGGAGGCGATCGCGGCCATTGCAAAGCCGCGCGCCTGGATGGAGCAAATGGTGTTGGCGGATTACAATGTCAAGCGTGCCGAGGAGGTCCAGAGAAAACTGGGCGATCCCAGGCGCTTCCCAGTGGAATTCATCGATGCCAGCAACCAAAAGATGATCGAGGACCTGGCCCGTAAATACGGCGTGGACTTGATCATGAATTCCGTGGACCCGATTTTCAACCAGCAAATCTTCGATGCAGCCTACAACGTGGGTGTGAAATACCTCGACATGGCCATGACCCTGTCCGAGCCACACCCGACCGATCCCTTCAACAAGTCGGGGATCAAACTTGGGGATTATCAATTTGAGCGGGCTGCGGATTGGGAGAAGAAGGGCCTGCTGGCGCTGGTCGGCATCGGTGTGGAACCAGGCATGGCGGATGTTTTCGCCCGTTACGCCCAGGAACATCTCTTTGATGAAATCGAAGAGATCGGTATTCGCGATGGAGCAAATATTGCCATCGACGGCTATGAGTTTGCCCCCAACTTTTCGATCTGGACCACCATCGAAGAATGTCTCAACCCGCCCGTAATCTGGGAAGAAGGCAAGGGCTGGTTCACGACCCCGCCATTCTCCGAGCCCGAAACCTTCGACTTCCCAGAGATTGGCCCTGTGGAAGTGGTCAACGTGGAGCACGAGGAAGTATTGCTCGTGCCGCGTTGGGTGAAGACTAAACGTGTCACCTTCAAATACGGTTTGGGCGACCAGTTCATTGGCGTGCTCAAGACTTTGCATATGTTGGGCCTGGATAATAAAGGGAAGATCAACGTCAAAGGGGTACAGGTGGCGCCGCGTGATGTGGTGGCGGCCTGCCTGCCCGATCCTGCTCACCTGGGCGAGAAAATGCACGGTAAGACCTGTGCGGGTACCTGGGTCAGGGGTGTGAAGGATGGTAAGCCGCGCGAGATTTATCTATATCAGGTGGCCGACAACCAGGCTTGTATGCAAGCTTGGGGGTGTCAGGCCGTGGTGGCACAGACGGCCTTCAGCGCCGTCATCGCCATGGACTTGCTTGAGCATGGCGGATGGCAGGGGAAGGGTGTGCTGGGGCCAGAGGCCTTCCCGCCCGATCCCTTTATGGAGAAGATGGCCGATTACGGCTTCCCGTATGGGATCAGGGAAATGACCCCCGAGACTATCGCGTAACGTTGAATATGAGCGGACAAACATATTATGTTTGTCCGCTTTTTTGACCATACATGCTCATGGAGGGCACATGACCAGGAATTTTGGGGACGAACATGCCATTAATGCGGAGACCAGGAAGCTCAAGCGAGAGTTGACCTTGTTGCCGTTGTTCGGGCTCATCTATTTCACTGTGTGTGGCGGCGCTTTCGGTGCAGAACCGATGGTTGGCTGGTCGGGACCAGGACTGGCGCTATTGCTGTTCATCCTTGCGCCGATCTTTTTCAGCATTCCCAACATGTTGATGGTGCGCGAGATGCAATCCATGATGCCTGTGGAGGGCGGATATTATCACTGGCTCAAGAAAGCTTTCGGTCCGTTCGCGGGTTTCATGGGCGGTTGGATGAACTGGGTGGTCTCCTGGGTGGATGTATCGATCTACCCTGTACTGGCCGCCTATTATCTGGGATATTTCATCCCCGCATTGCGTGAGGGTACTACCATCGGCGGCGTGTTTGTCAGCAGCACATGGCTGTCCTTCCTGGTGGCATTGGTGTTGATCTGGCTGGTCTCGGCCTTAAATGTGCGCGGCGCCCGCCTTGCGGGACTGACGACCAACTGGCTGGGGCTGGTCATGTTGCTTCCGCTGATCGCCCTGACGGTGATCGGCTTTGCGGTTTGGATCAAGAGCGGGACACCTGTCCATTTGCCATTTCTGCCCGGCGGTGAGGAAGTCAATTTTAGAAACCTGATGGGCGCGCTCAGCACAGGCATCTTTGTGGCCATGTGGAATTTCATGGGCTGGGAGTTGCCCGCCGCCGCTGGAGATGAGATCGTCAATCCGAAGAAGACCTATCCGCTGGCGATGGTGTTGGTGCTGGTTGCCGCCATTGCAACCTATTCCCTGCCGACCCTGGCTGGGTTGTATGGTGGCGCTGGGGAGGATGGGCGTTACCAGGTTTGGGGCATCGAGGAGTACGAGAGCGGCGCGGGGATCGGTCCCGTGTTGGAGGAGTATGGCGTGGCTCCCGAGCAGGCTGAGTCCTGGGGCGTAGATCCCTCCAGTTCCGTCGGCTGGGAGTTTCCCGACATTGCGCACGTCATTTCCGACAAGTTGATGGGCCAAAAGGATGGCATGCTTGCGCGAGTCATGGGCGGGTTGGTGACATTCTCTGCGGTGTTGAGCATGATTGGCCTGTTCATCGGTAACGGGCTCGGCGGTACGCGCATTCCGTTTGCAATGGCAGCCGACGGAATGATGCCGAAGTTCATGGTCAAGGTTCATCCGAGATATGGCACGCCGTGGGTGGCGATCTTGTTCTGCGGGTTGATCTATTCCATCTTCTCGTTATCGGCATTCGCCGCGCTGGTTGTGATCGACGTGTTTCTCAACATGCTGGTGTTGATGGCACAGTTCTTTGCATTGTGGAAACTGCGCTTCGACCTGCCCGACCTTCCGCGCAAGGCCGTGCCCGGCGGTTGGGTCGGACTGTTGTTGGTCACTTTGGCCCCTGGTCTGATCATTGCCCTGGCGATTTACAGCCAATACGTGGAAGAGGGTATGGCGTCCATTTCATGGGCTTTGATCTCCATGGTAATCGGCGCGGTGGTGTACTTCCCGATTCGCAAGTGGATCAAGCCCGGGGTGCCAGACGTGGATCCCTTTGTCGCTTCGGGCGAAGACGAATAACGGGACCCGTTTGTGGTCCAGAAAAGTGGCATCCCGTGGGAGGATTCTCGCGGGATGCTTCGTCCAATCGGAACATGCCATGCAAGGTAACAACAGTTTTTTTATGTTTATTGTCGCTTTCGGCAAATGAGGTTTGCCTACCTTGCCGAATTTCCGTATAATTCAGAAAAGTTCGTAACCACTCAAGAGGAGACCGACATGCCTTACGGATACATTGGCAAGATCCTGCACGTTGACCTGACCCAGGGTACGTTGACGGTCGAGGAACCCCCTGAGGCGTTCTATCGAAAATACCTGGGTGGCAGCGCAATGGGAATGCATTATATTCTGCGCGAAGTGCCTAAAGGTGCCGATCCGCTTGGACCTGAAAATGTGCTGACCCTCTTTACGGGTGTGGCCACGGGCGCGGCCATCTCAGGCCAGAGTCGCCTGAATGCCAACGCCAAATCGCCGATCAGCGGCGGCATCGGCGATTCGCAGAGTGGCGGATTCTTTCCTGCTGAGTTGAAGTTTGCAGGGTATGACGGCATCGTCATCAAGGGGAAGTCACCCAAGCCTGTGTACCTGTCCATTGTGGATGGCAAAGCCGAGCTGCGGGACGCCGCTCGTTTGATGGGCAAACTTTCGGGCGAGGTGGATTCCATCCTGCACCAGGAAGTGGACCCGAAGGCTGAGATTCTCCAGCACGGGATCGGTGCAGAAAATGGGGTGCTGTTTTCCTCTCTGGTGTCGATGTCGAACCGTCACAATGGACGCACTGGGATGGGCCTGGTGATGGCTTCCAAGAATCTCAAGGCAGTGGTTGTGCGCGGCACGAAGAAACCTGTCGTCTTCGACGCGAAGGCGCTAACCGCGTTGAACCGCATTGGTCCCAAAGCCATCCCTGAAAACGGCGATATGGACGGCCTGGCCAAGTTCGGTACGGCGGTGGTGGTAATGTTCAACAATACCATCGGCACCCTGCCGACCCGTAACTACAACGAAGGTCAGTTCGAAAGTTGTGAGCCGATCAGCGGCGAGAAGATGGCCGAGACCGTTTTGAAAGAACGCGACACGTGTTATGCCTGTGTGGTGCGTTGCAAGCGCGTGGTCGAGATCAAGGATGGGCCGTACAAGGTCGATCCATATTATGGCGGACCCGAGTATGAAACGCTTGGCACCTTTGGTTCCTATTGTGGCATTGACGACTTGGCTGCCGTTTCATTGGCCAACCAGATTTGCAACGAATACGCCGTGGATACCATCGCCTGCGGTGCGACCATTGCCTTCGCGATGGAGTGTTACGAAAAAGGCATTATCACCAAGGAACAAACGGGTGGAATCGACCTGAAATTTGGCAATGCTGAAGCCATGCTCGAAACCCTGCGTCAGATCGTGACAGGCAGCACGCCATTCGGCAGGACGCTTGGTCAGGGTTCTGAGCGCGCTGCCCAGGTTTGGGGCAATGGCGCAGACGAGTGCCTGATCACGGTCAAGGGTGCCGAGGCTCCTGCCCATATGCCCCAGGCCAAGCGAAGCCTGGCACTTATCTACGCGGTTAATCCCTTCGGCGCGGATCATCAGTCCAGTGAACATGATCCCTACTACGAAGAGGGCGTGGGCGACTTCAATCTCAATCGTCTGAAGCAAATCGGCCTGGGTGCGCCGCAGCCCGCCTACAGCCTGGGCGAGGAGAAGGTCCGTTTTGCGTACGAGACCGAGGTCTTCTACTCGATGCTCGACTCGGCTGAGTTGTGTCAGTTCGTGTATGGTCCGACCTGGACGTTGTACGACGGCGAGGATACGGCCAAGATGATCCGCGCGGTTACGGGCTGGGATATTACCCTCGACGAACTGATGGATGTTGGTCGCCGCCGCCTGAACCTGTTCCGCGTGTTCAATGCGCGCGAAGGCCTAGACCGCAAGGCCGACAAACTGCCCAAGAAATTCTTCAAGCAACTCCAGGGGACAGGTCCCACCGCAGGCTTTGCCCTGACACACGAGGAGGTCGATACCGCTCT
Organism: Chloroflexota bacterium; assembly: GCA_016191845.1. GTDB lineage: Bacteria > Chloroflexota > Anaerolineae > Anaerolineales > Villigracilaceae > JACPVF01. The sequence continues at coordinate 298,216 of JACPVF010000013.1, read as the reverse complement.
CGATACCTACTACAGGATGGCGGGCTGGACCTCCAATGGCATACCGACGCCCGATGCCTTGAAGAAGCATGATGTCGAGTGGGCGGCTGAATACCTGCCCGCATAAATGTCAATTTATCTTGAGCGGAGTCACTTTCAAGCTGGCGACTCCGCTCAAGGCGTAAACAGGATCATCATTCATGACCACCAGTCAACTCTATCAAGATAACTTTCCGCACATGACCCCTGCCTGGAGCCGCATCTTCAATTTTGTGGCGGAGCGTGCCGAGGGAGCGTACATCTACACCGACGATGGCCGCAAGCTGCTGGATTTCACCAGCGGCATCGGCGTGACCAACACGGGACATTGCCACCCCAAGGTGGTGGAAGCCATTCGTGAGCAGGCGGGGTTGTTCCTGCACGCGCAGGCCAATATCGTCATCCACAAGCCGATGCTGCAACTGATCGAGGAACTGCGCAAGATCGCCCCGCCTTCCATCGACAGCTTCTACTTCGCCAACTCGGGCGCCGAGGCGCTGGAGAATGCGGTCAAGATCGCGCGCGCCACCACGGGACGTCAGAATGTCATCGTCTTCAACGGTTCCTTCCACGGACGCACAGCCATGACGATGGCATTGACCACATCCAAGACGGGCTATCGCACGGGATTCGGTCCGTTGCCTGCAGGCGTGTTCGTCTCGCCTTTCCCGTACGCCTTCCGCCTGGGCATGAGCGAGGAACAGGCATCCGCGTACGCGCTGGAGCAACTCGAATATCTGCTGGCTTCGCAGACCGCGCCCAAGGACACGGCCGCCATCCTGGTCGAGTCAGTGTTGGGTGAGGGCGGGTATATCGTCCCGCCCACGTCGTTCATGAAGGGACTGCGCGAACTCTGCAACAAGCACGGCATCCTGCTGATCTTCGACGAGGTCCAGTCTGGTTTCGGTCGCACAGGCAAATGGTTTGCATTGGAACACTTCGGCGTGGTTCCCGATATCATCACTGCCGCCAAGGGACTGGCTTCGGGCATGCCGCTTTCGGGTGTGTTCAGCCGCACTGAGATCATGAAGAAGGTGGATGTTGGTTCCATCGGTGGGACATACGGCGGCAATGCGGTGGCTTGTGCCTCGGGCGTGGCTACCATCCGCGCCATGCGTGATGAGAAAATGCTGGAGAACGCTGCTGAGCGCGGCATCCAACTGGTGACAGGGCTGCGCAAGCTGCAGGAGGAATATCCGCAGATCGGCGATGTGCGTGGGCTGGGCCTGATGATCGGTACCGAGTTCGTGGCTGATGGTCATGCCGACAAAGCCAAGCCGATGGTCAAGGAGATCGTCCACGCGGCTGAGGAGCGCAACCTGCTGCTATTGACATGCGGCACCTACGACAACGTCGTGCGCTGGATCCCTCCGTTGAACGTGACCAGCCAACAGATCAATGACGGCTTGCAGGTTTTCAGTGAAGCCCTGAAGGTAACCATAAAATAATTTGTAGGGGCACGGCGGTGCGGGATGGTCAAAATCAGCCTCGCTCTGCTGTGCCCCTGCCATGAAAACCATCATGACCCAATCCATCAACCGCGACAAACTTACTCAACTACTGCAATCTGAAGAAGCCCTCTTTCATAAAAGCCACCCTAAATCCTATGAACTGTATCAGCGCGCCCGCAAGTCGCTCCACGGCGGCGTGCCCATGTTGTGGATGATCCGTTGGGCGGGCTCGTTCCCTGTTTTCGTTCAGTCCGCCAGGGGGGCGCGCTTCACTGATATGGACGGTAATACCTACATCGACTTCTGTCTGGGCGACACAGGTGCCATGACGGGGCACGCGCCCGAGGCCACAGTGCAGGCCATTACTGAGCAGGCCCAGAAGGGCATCACGCTCATGCTTCCGTACGAAGACGTTATCTGGGTGGGCGAGGAATTGCAGCGCCGCTTCGGGCTGCCATACTGGCAGTTTGCACTGACCGCCACCGACGCCAATCGCTTTGCGCTGCGCATGGCGCGCATGATTACGGGCCGCCCGAAGATCCTCGTCTTCAACTATTGCTATCACGGCACCGTCGACGAGACCTTCATGACTCTCGACGAAGAAGGCACGCCCATGTCGCGCCCCAACAACATGGGTCCACAGATCGACCCGCGCGAGACGACCAAGGTCATCGAGTTCAACGACATCGCCGCACTCGAAACAGCGCTCTCTGCGCGGGACGTGGCCGCTGTGTTGGCCGAACCTGTCATGACCAACATCGGTATCATCCACCCCGAGCCTGGTTACCACGAGGCGCTGCGCGAGTTGACCCGCAAATATGGTACCTATCTCATCATTGATGAGACGCATACCATTTGTGCAGGGCCTGGCGGATACACCGCCGCCCACGGTCTCCAGCCTGACTTCCTGACCCTCGGCAAGCCCCTGGCTGGCGGTGTTCCCGCCGCGATCTATGGTTTCACCGAGCAAGTCTCGCAGGCCTTTGCCGAACGCCTTAATCTCGATGATGCGGATGTCGGCGGCATCGGTGGGACCCTGGCGGGCAATGCCCTGTCCATTGCGGCGATGAAAGCCACCCTGCAAAATGTCCTGACCGACGATTTCTATGTCAAGGCCACCAAACTACAGGAGCAATTCACCGCAGGCGTCGAGTCGGTCATCCAGGAATTCAACCTGCCGTGGATCGTCAAGCGGCTGGGCAACCGCTCCGAGTACTGGTTCCGCCCCAGGCCGCCGAAGAACGGCGGCGAGGCCCACGCTGCCGTCGACCCCGAGTTGGACCGCTATATGCACCTGTACGCGCTCAACCGCGGTATCCTGATGACCCCGTTCCACAACATGGCGCTTATCTCACCCGAGACCACCCAGGCTGATGTGGACTATCACACGCAAGTCTTCCGCGAGGCGGTGCAAAGTTTGTTCGGTTGATATCATGGCGAGGGCGTCAGCCCGAGGCCATGATGGAATGGAGAGAATTCATGACGGAAAATCGATCCCAGGTCTGGCGCGTCAACGTTCGCACCCAGGAACTGAAACGCGAACCCGTTCCTGAATCCTGGTCCCGTTTAGGAGGGCGTGGCCTGCTCGATCACATCCTGCTCGACGAAGTCGACCCGACCTGTGACCCGCTTGGCCCTGGCAACAAACTGATCTTCGCCCCGGGCCTGTTGGTGGGACACATGCTCTCGTCCACGGACCGCATCTCGATCGGCGGCAAGTCCCCGCTGACGGGCGGCATCAAGGAAGCCAATGCGGGCGGGCGCACAGGCTTGCACATGGCGACCATGGGCATCCACGCGTTGATCCTCGAAGACCAGCCTACCGAGGATGGAACTTGGGTCCTGCATTTCTCGCTCCACGGTGCGAAATGGGAGAAGGCCGACGAACTCGCGGGTGTGGGCGTGTACGCCACTGCGCCCAAACTGCTTGAACGATATGGTGACAAGGTGGCCATTGCGCTGATCGGCCCAGGCGGCGAGATGCGCATGAAGTCTGCAGGCATCCAGAATCTCGACAAGGATAAGATCCCCTCGCGCATCGCTGCACGGGGCGGTTTGGGTGCGGTCATGGGCTCGAAGGGGCTCAAAGCCATCGTGTTCGACAACACAGGTGGGCAGAAACCGCCCATCGCCGACCCCGAGGCCTTCAAGATCGCGCAGAAGGATTACACCAAAGCCGTCATGGAGCACCCGCAGTCGGTCACGTATCGGGACTATGGCACAGCCGCCATGGCGCAGATGACCCAGCGCTTTGCGGCGCTGCCCGCGCATAACTTCTCGCGTGGCACCTGCGACAACGTGGAAGCCATCAGCGGCGAGACCCTGCGCGAGTTCACGTTGACGCGCGGCAAACCATCCGACCCGTCACATGCCTGCATGGCGGGTTGCACCATCAAATGCTCGAACGTCTTCGGCGGGGAGGATGGTAAGATCATCGTCTCGCCGCTCGAGTACGAGACCATCGGCCTGATGGGTACCAACGTGGACATCGACTCGCTGGATGCCATCGGACGCCTGAACTGGCACGTCAACGACCTGGGGCTGGACTCCATCGAAATTGGCGGCTCGTTGGGGGTGGCTGCCGAGGCAGGCTTGATGCGCTGGGGCAGCGAAGAGGACGCGCAAAAGTTGATCGACGAGATCCGCGCGGGCACGGAGTTGGGTCACATCCTCGGCGACGGGGCGGTGACGGTCGGCAAGAAGTACAACATCGAGCATGTACCTGCCGTGAAGGGACAGGCCATGTCAGCTTACGAACCGCGCTCCATCAAGGGCACGGGCGTGACCTACGCCACCACACCACAGGGTGCGGACCACACCTGCGGCCTGACCATCCGCGCGCAGATCAACCACCTCGACCCGAATGTGCAGCGCGATGTTTCGCGCAACGCGCAGTTGAACATGGCAGGCTACGACACCATCGGGGCCTGCATCTTCGCGGGCTTTGGCTATGCCGCCACGCCCGACGGCGTAGTCAAACGCCTGCTCAAGGCACGTTACGGTTGGGACGACCTGCCCGATAATATCCTGCAGGAATTAGGCAAGCAGGCCATCCGCTTGGAGCGCGAGTTCAATCGTCGTGCTGGCTTCACCGCCAAGGACGACCGCCTGCCCGAGTGGATGACCCGCGAGGCCCTGCCCGAAAATGGCGCAGTCTTCGATGTGAGCGAGGAAACACTCGACCACATCTTTGATGGAATTGAGTAATCATTAAGCAAAAAACGCCAGGCCTGGCGTTTTTTGCTTAATGAGAAGTTCCTTTTTGGCGTCTGGAGAGGCTCAGGAGGAGGAAGAGTACCCAAATCGAGATCCCCATTCCCACTGCGACCAGATTATCAAACGTATGGAAAAGGGGGGTGGAATAGGCCAAACGGCTGACCCAGGGACGCTCGGGAAGGTAGAGCACAGCCGTTGCCCTGAAGCGAGGGCCGACCCCCATTCCGCTTCGGGAAGCGTGCACCACAAATTGACCCTGCCTGTATTGTCCGAGCAGGTGTACCAGATGTAGCCGCCGTCCACACTGTATTTAAACTGGACCTCGTAAAGTGTGCGGCCATTTTGATTTTCTGACCTGCTATTTGTGATGACTGCATTGACGGTTCGCCCGTGGTCATGGAGTTCGTTGTCATCGTAGATGGTTGAAATCCCCAAATATAAAAGGAGGGGTGCAACGATCAGGCATAAAAGGAAAAACATAACCACGTCAACGCAACCTGACCCTTGAGCAGGCCTGCCTGCCCTGGCGTTGGCCCTGAATGTGCTTCTGGCTCCACCTTGGACCCGTTGCCGTCCTTCCAGGGCGGGGCCATATCTGGGATTATAGAACAAGGCTTTGTCGTAGTTGACCAGGGCCTCTTTCGGTTGGCCCATCTCCTCGTAGACCAATCCCTTTTGGGCAAAGGCCCAATCCCAATCGGGGTCAAGCTGCAAGGCACGATCCAGATCCCGCAAGGCTAAGTCATATTGTTTCATCTGCCTGTAGCAGATGGCGCGATTGAGCAGGGTACCTTCATCGCTTGGGTTCGTCTCGATAGCTTTCGTGTAGGCATTAATGGCTTCTTGAAAGCGTTTCATGCCTGTCAGGGCCGCGCCGATGCGCCTCAAGTACATGCCAGGATGATTGGGGTCGAGTTGATAGCCCTTTTGGGCATCTTGAAGCTCACCCTTGAAATCCTTCTTCCAGCCTTTGGCCCAGGCGCGGCCGTAGTAGGCGGGGGCGTATTGCGGATCCAGGTCGATGGCGCGATTGTATCTGCGCACAGCCTGGTCGGGCGAACCGCTTTCCTGCAGGGCCATGCCGCATTGGACCAGCACATAAACGCAGTCTGGCTCCAGTCGCAAGGCTTCGTTGTAGAGGCGGATGGCCTCAGAACGCTGCCCCGCTCGATAGAGATGATCTGCCTGGCTGGTCAGTCTTTGGGTTTCGGGCTTGCTCGGGAATCTTGCCATGTGTCCACCGCCGCAACAAAAAAGGTGTGTGATGTCACATGGATTGTAGCACCCCCATCGGAGCGAGCAGACGGGTTTTTTGTACTAGGGGTTCTGAAGTTTCATGCGGCGTTGATACAGCATCCAGCCTGCCAGGCCAAACAGCAGGGAGACAAAGAGGCCTTCGTTGGTGGGGGTGAGGATCGTTCCCAGCGGACCATCCACATGAATGAAACCATTGATCAGTAAAGGCATGCTCAACGCATTGATGACGTTGTGCAGGAGGAACACGGGCCAGACGGATTTGCTCAGCAGACGCAGTTCACCGAACAGGATCGCCGTGGGGAACATGACGAGGTAGCCCATGAGCAGAAACACAGGCAGGCTGACGGTGAGTGCGCTGTTCAGTGTTTGACGGTCAAGGTAATAAAAGTAATAGGGCAGGTGCCAGGTCATCCACAGCAGGCTGACGATGAGATGATTCAACATCGGTGGGACCTTGGCCGCGTCCAGGCGAGGGGTGAGGTAGCCGCGCCAGGCGAATTCTTCGAAGATGTTTTTCATCAGCGAGCCGACCAACATGACGCCCGCGGCGGAGAGATACGCGCCGAAGCCTTGCGCGGCGAACCCGTCCGCGTGGACGACGCCCAGGAGCGCACCCAGCCCAAAGGTCAGCAACGCGGCCAGCGGATAGACCAGGAGCGACACCAGGTACCAGATCCAGCCTGAGGGCAGGGCCAGCCCGAAGCCCGCATCCTTCCAGCCATCCCCGCCGAAGGCCCGCAACAGAATCCCCGCCAGTGCGGGCGTGGTCAGCCAGACCAGCACTCCCAGGCTTTGCATGGGCGGCTGGGTGTTGCTTGTGACCTGGTTGAGCCAGATGCCCAGCCAGCCGCCGCCCACAGTGAAGAGCGCGACGATGAGAATGTTGCGGATGATTTTGTTCATGAATTTCCTATGTGGATGGAATAGTCCTTGCGTTCGATGCGCTCGATGGCGGAGGCCAGCCAGGCGGCGATGGACTTGTTGTTGACGTAGCCCGCTTCGAGCGTGAGCACCGACAGGAACACCGCGCGCGGATCGTCGATCTGGCTGGGCGTCTTCTGCACGGACTGGAAGACCGCCTCGTAGACAGCCAGCCGCTCCTGCGTGGACCTCAGTCGCTGACGCATCACGTTCAGCAGTTCTCCGTCGGAGAGCTGCCCGCCGAAATAGACCTGGATCAGAAATGGCTCGCGGTCGTCCTGCTCGGGCAGGGGCGTGGACAGCCAGGCATGCAGTTCGGCGCGGCCCGCCTCGCTGATGGTGTAGACCTTCATGTCGAGCCGCTCTTCGCGCTCGATGACTTCCTTTTCGACCAGGCCTTCTTCGGTCAGTTCGGCCAGCGTGCGGTAGATCTGACTCTGGTTGGCGGGCCAGAAATGCTGCACCGAGCGGTCGAAGGCTTTTTTGAGGTTATAGCCCGTGAGCGGGGCAAAGGAGAGAAACCCGAGGATGGCGTGTTTTAGGGACATAATTTATAGTACTAGTATTATAGTATTAATACTATATTGAGTCAAAGGAAAAACAAAAGTCTGATGTTTTCACTAAGGCCTCTGAAATTCCAAAGTGAGTAAATCCATATGGCTAAAAACAGAACATGTGTTTTTTTAAATTACTTAGTGGTAAAATTTTTTTCAGGAGAAGTTATTATGCAAAACCGACCGGGAATAAAAAAAGATACGCTGAAACTCACAAACCCTGTAGCAACAGTAATAGCTTCTTTAATAGGTGCTGGTGCTCTTATTTTAGTAACTGTATTTACAGTATTAAAAAGCCAGCCAATAAATAACAATGTTATTTTGCAATTACCATCGGTAATCCCCTCATTAACTCCGAAACCTACAGTTGTAGGGACACCCGTTGATTTTGGTGAGTATGAAATTAGTGCCCGTGGACAAGTAGGTTTTACAGTTATTGCTGGAAATATTACATTGGTCATTGATGAAGTAAATGCTTACCGCAAGACCAATCATGGATTTCCTCCAAGGGAGGGTTATATCTTTGTTGTAGTAAAGATTCGGATAGTGAATGGCAGTCATCATTACATGGACTCGCTTCAAACAGTAATTGCAGATGATTTGGGGAACAGATATGCTCCTAAAATTATGGCCGTTGATTTTGGTTTGCCTGAATTGCCTGCTCTTCTTTATGGAGATTCGGGGGCGGGTGCAATTGTTTATGAAATTCCCGAAGTTGCATTACGAAATAACTTAAGATTTTTGCTTGAGCCAATTATTTGGGCTGGTGATATAGACCCAACAGTTAAGATTGAAATACTCTTGCCTTCACCTCTACCCATAAACCAATAAATGTATTGGAGGAAATTAAAATGATTGAAATCCTTGGCAATCTAAACTCTCCCGCATGGTGGTTCACAGCTGTTGTTGTGGCTATCATCATAAACCTTGCTTCGTCGTATCTGAAAGAGCCATTAGATAATAGCCTGTCTAAAGTCTCTAGTTGGTGGAGATTTAGGAGCGAGAAGCAAAAAGCAAAAGATGAATCTATCAGTAATTTATACAGTCAAGATGAATTTGCTATTCTTGTAGAATTTAATAGAATAATAATTCTTACTATATTAGCTTTCACTGTACTGATTGGTAGTATTACATTTCTGACATTTGGAGTAAGCGGTAATCCTGCCGACACTTTCAGATATATTGTTTCTACAATAATAATCTTATTTATATGTATTTTTTCAACTACAATATTTTTCTATGTTTTCTATAGATTCCGTCTTATGTATTTAGCAATAGATAAACGTAATGCAAGATTGGCAGCAAAATCTAATAGTAGTATTCCCCCTAAAACTAAACTCCCTTTAGGAAAATCAAATGAGTGATACGGCACTAACAATTCTTGGCATGATAGCGGCTTTTATTACTGCCGCTATGACAACCTTCTTTTCTGAGCCTGTAAAGAATTGGTTTGCAGAGAAAAATAAATTAAATAGTATAAGGTTATCCCTTTATAAAGAAATTGCCCAAAATGCTTTTAATATTCGTAGAACTATTGGCGCTTTTGATGAGACAATAATATCGGAACTTTCAAATACAGTTGTTTCTAATAAATGTTATAAAAATATCCTTGAGCATAATGTTGGGGAATATTATCGGCTGGACGATGTAATTTCTATTGATGCTGTTTATTATTGGATTAATTTTATGCTACAGCCTTCGACATTTTCACAAAAGAATCATGGGGAGTTAATTAGAAAATATGGATTATTTTTTATAAAATCTGTTTCAGATAATTTGAAAAACGGAAAATTGAGTAAAAAGGTAATGAAAGAAGCTGTGGGAAAAGAAGATTTACAGGAACTAATAGAGCCTAAAATTGTGACTAAATATAAACCCTCCTAAAGCACAGGAGTAAAGCTATACCTGCAATTCGGGTGGAATTCATCAAAAAGATAATTCAGCGGTTCTGAGTTCTTGGATTGAATCTCTAAGCATTCTCTCTATGTAGGCTTTTCTTGTCACTCCCTCTCTTTAAAAATCAATAGGGTACAATTCCCAACAAAAAAGCAGCACTCCTGCGAGTACTGCTTTCGTGCGAGAGCCACCGGTGGGATACGAACCCACGACCTGACGATTACGAATCGTCTGCTCTGCCAGCTGAGCTACGGTGGCAAATTTTCAGCGGGCGGGATTATACAGGAGAACGCGTAATCTCGCAAGTTTTTGACAGGTCATGTCATCTATAACGCGGGAAGGAACTTCCATGCTTCGAATTGCCATGCTTTCTTATCACACCTGTCCGCTGGCCACCCTGGGCGGTAAGGACACGGGCGGGATGAACGTCTACGTACGCGAGTTGACCCGTCAGCTGGGGCGGATGGGTATCCACGTGGATGTCTTCACGCGCTCGCAGGACGAGCACGTGCCGCACGTCGTCCACCAATTGGGCTATGGCAACCGCGTAGTCCACGTCCCCGCGGGGCCCGAGAATCCGCTGCCGAAACGGGAGCTGGCGGGCTACATCCCGCAGTTCGTGGAGGGCATCAAGCAGTTTGCCGCCGAGAAGGATATCCGCTACGACGTGATCCACAGCCATTACTGGATGTCTGGTCTGGCGGCCGAAGCCCTGTCCGATGCCTGGGGCGGGACGCCCATCGTGCACATGTTCCACACCCTGGGCGAGATGAAGAACCGCATCGCCCGCTCGGACGAGGAGCGCGAGGGACAGTATCGCATCCAGGGCGAGAAGCAGGTATTGGCGCGGGCCGACCGCATCATCGCCGCCACCCAGGCCGAGGAGACGCAACTGCGCTTCCTCTATCGAAACGGGAAACGTAATATCGCGATCATCCCGCCCGGGGTGGATGTGGGCCACTTCTATCCCATCGCGCCCGACGAGGCCAAGCAGTTCATCGGCTTGAAGCCCGAAGACCGCATGGTGCTGTTCGTGGGGCGCATCGAGCCGCTCAAGGGCGTGGACACCTTGATCCGTGCCATGTCGTGCATCCGCTCGTTGGACGCGGCGCGGCCCGTGCATCTGGCCATCATCGGCGGCGAGCCAGCCGCCAGTCCGCGTGAGATGAGCGCAGAGATGGCCCGCCTGCAAAAGTTGTGCGACGACCTGTGCATGGGCGGCATGGTGGTCTTTCTCGGCAAGCGCGGCCAGGACACGCTGCCGTATTACTACTCAGCGGCCGAGGTACTGGTCATGCCGTCCTTATATGAGTCCTTTGGGATGGTGGCGCTGGAGGCGATGGCCTGCGGCGCGCCCGTGATTGCCTCGCAAGTGGGCGGATTGGCCTATCTCGTTCGGGATGGGGAGACGGGTTTCACCATTCCCGATAACGACCCCGACGCCCTGTGCGAAAAGCTGACCCTGCTGCTGGGGAATCCCGACCTGCGCGCGACGATGGGCCTGCGCGCCGTGACGCATGCCCAGGACTACGCCTGGGAGCGCATCGCCGCCCAGATCGTGGACGTGTATAAGGAATTGATGAAGTAGGCTCTCAGCTATTGCATTTGAGCAGTCCACTCCCAGGTTCCGCACTCGGCAGGCATACCCAGGGGGCCAGAAGTGCCCATCAAGTGGATGGTGCCTTTAAGGGTTGTTGGACTGTCAAAGGAACCGACAATCTCGGCCAGGTTCGACATTTTGATTTCAAAGGTTCCATCTGTGATGGACGATACGATCTTATTGTTTTCGATTTTTACGCTAGCCTTGGTGAATCCCGAAGTGAACCCTTCGCAGGTGATGTCGGTGAAGTCGAGTTTGACATAAACAAATGCCCGCCCATCCTCAGAAGCCTTGAGGGTGAGTTCCGCTTTTTGGGCTTTGTCACCCATGTTGAAAGTCCCAACGAAGGTGGCCCCGGCATACGGCGGGAGCGGGATCGATGTAGCCGTCGCGGCAACGGAGTTGATTGCGGTGGAGGCGGGCATTATCTGTGTTGGCGTCGGTGGGATGGGAGTGGAAGTCTCTTCTGGTGCAAGTGTTCCACAAGCGCATAGGAACAGGATGGTGGTCAACAAACTTACACTGCGCACAATTCTTGTCTTCATGTTTACCTTCTTCTCTTGCCGAATCATCCGAAGGAAAATAAAAAAGCGAAACCTGAGACAAGTTCCGCTTTTTTTGCTGCCAGGACGTCGGTTAGACGAATACCAATGTCTGAATCCTGGAGAGGGGTTATTCTTTTGTGACACCCGCTATTTGAAGTCTAGCACATCTATAAATCTCATTCAAGTGCTTTGGCACTGGTCACAATTTTTTGACTGTATCCCCCACGTGGACCGTCCCTGCACGGACGATACGCGCGTTGATCCCACGCAGGCGCAATTCCCTGCCCTCTGGCGAGTTGACGAACTTGAGCGCGTCTGCGCCGAAGCGTTCGGCGAATTTGTTACAGCCTGTGTGCGGCGGGGCCGAAACCTCGAGGATGGCTTCCCCGATTTGGATCTGTGTGCCCACTGGCAGGTGCTCCACGCTTAGGTCGAAGTCCACATAAAGCTGATCGCCTGCCAGCGCCCAGCGCTCCTGGCTCTGAGTCAGCAGGGCGATGACACGCACATTCATCAAGGTGATCTGTCTTTCGAGGCTGGCGGAACCATCGGGGGTGCGGTTGCTGCCACGCGGCTGCCAGTTGTCGCCGACCAGGCCTTCGTCCAGGGTGAGCTGGGCCTCGGTCAGCACCTCGCGCTCGTCCACGCTTGGGCGGCGCACGATCCATTCCAGTCTGCCCGTTTCCCTGGGCGACTGTCGGATGGGAGACAGCGAGGCTTGCAATTCTTCATACGATAAATGAGCGGGGGTAGTCATGGGGTTTCCTTTCTAACGGTAAAAGTAGATCGGTGTGACTTTATTTTGTATCTGCGGATTTCAATCCGCTGCGGCGCGGCAGCTCCACATATTGTAGGCCACTTTTCATCAACATGACGCCGATCTTGGTAGTGACACTCAACGCCCAGACGGGAATTCCGAAGACCAGCAGTTCGCGCGGCAGGAGCAGGAAACTGTCCTTGCTCAGTTCGGTCAGGACGATGCGCTGGGGGACGATGCCATCCAGCACGATAAAAGCACTGCCCTGGGTGAACAGTTGAAAAATTTCCACCACGGTCCAGATGACCACGACCACGCCCAGAAAGGTCAATGCGACGCCCACGATCTTCGACGCTGTCCAGCCCGAGCCTTCTTCATCGTACCCGTTGTAGACTGACATGCTTCTCCGTTTCTGTTATTTGCCGTCTGGTGTGAACAATTTCAGTTCGATGTCATCTTCTGAGAGACGGACCATGCGCGCAAACTGCAGGCCGAGCTTTTCCAGTACACGGATCGACCCACTGTTGGCAGGGTCCACGATGCCGACGATGCGTGGGATGTGCAACTCGTCTCGGGCATACTCCATCACGGCCCGCGCGGCCTCGCTGGCATAGCCCTTCGACCAGTAGCGCTCCAGAAAGGCGAACCCGATATCCACATCCTCCAACGTGTCGCGGCGGACCAGTCCGCACATGCCGATGGGCGTGTCGTCCTCTTTTAGTGCGGCCCGAAACATCGCGAAGCCATTCCGCTCGTAGCTGTGGATGACCCTTTCCTGAATGTAACGGCGGGCATCTTCGGTCGTCCGCACATGTCGGTCACCGATGAAGCGGATGAAGGCGGGCTCGTTCAGGATCGCGAGGATGAAGTCCGCGTCGTCTAATGTAAATTTACGCAGGCAAAGACATTCCGTTTCGAAGAGGATGGCGTTGGTCATAGTTCCTTTTTCATCTTTTCTAATGCACGCTGACCTAATTTATTCAATAAGTTCAGCACCCAACCCTGGCTCCCCAGCCAGCCTGTGAGCGCACCCTGCATGGACGTGAGGCCGCGCGGAGGTTCGGGCATGGACATGGCAGACGCAAAGTCCACGGTCCGCGGACCAAGCTGAAACTGGGTCCGCCCGATCTGACGCGGTTCGGGTTGGTCTCCCAGGAAATCGCGTAGCGACTCGCGTTCTTCGTTCGTCAGCCATTGCGGCAGGTCGGAGGTGGCGCGAAATTCGCAGACCAATGCCAGGTCTTGCAGCATCCGCTTTTGCTCGGGGCTCAGCGAGTTGCCGCGCGCTGCGAAATAGGCCACATCGGGATCGGTCTGCACCAGCGGCTTTAGCCACAACCGATGCAGGGTGGTGCGGACGGCGTTCTTCGCTCCAGGTGTGGTCGGGTTGTACAGCAGGACGGCATCGCGGTGACTCTCCCATTCGCCCGCCACATCGGGGCCGACGCGGAGCGCGTCGCACAATCCCAGCGAAGGCAGGATCGGCGCGCCGCAGGTCAGGAAGAAGGCATCCGCGCCCATCGCCTCGCGCATGACCCTGATCCCGTTTCGATAGGCCGCCTCGCGCGGCATATCCACGTGGCGTTTGCCAGGCAATCCGCCCGCGTAGAGGAAATCGAGTTTGAGATAATCGAAGCCCCAGGCGCGCACCTGTTTCATCAGCGCCGCCAGCCAGTCGAGCGCGGCGGGGTGGGTGGTATCCAGCGCGAAGAGCGGTTCGCCCCAGTTGAATCCCGCCGAGATGAAGCGGCCCTGGTCGTCTTTTAGGAACCAATCAGGATGCGAGCGAAACAGCTTGGATGATTTGACCGCGATCAGCGGCGCGAGCCACAACCCCGCCTGTCGCCCCGTAGACTTGATTCGCTCGGCCAGGGCCTTCATCCCTGCAGGGAACTTGGCATTCGCCTCCCAATCGCCGATGGAGACCTGCCAGCCGTCGTCCACTTGCAGCACATCGAAGGGCAGGTCGCCCAGACCGTCGAAGATGCGGCCCAGGGTTGGCTCGTCGATGGCGGTGTATAGGCTGTACCACGAGCACCAGATGCGCGGCGCGGGCTTCTTTTCCACGCGACCGAAGATGTCGCCCAGCAGGTCGGCATAGCGGGCGAAGATTGCGGACTCCTCTCCGTAGGCGACCAGCCACTCGACAGACTCCGCTTCGCTCCAGCCCTCCAGCCTGGTCCCGTTCAAGCGGACGTGGGTCTCCAGCCCGAGCGCTCCCAGCAGGAGAATCTTGCCGTCCTCAAACTCAATCGCACCGACCCACGAGCCGTGCGGCCCTTCGTCGTGGACGTAGACAGGGTCGGTCTGCATCGGCTGTAACAGGCGCGGGCGTTGGGTGGGAAGGGGCGTGGAATCCGTCCACGCGGCCAGGGACCAGGACTGCCAGCCGTGGCGCAGGTAGCGTCTGGGAGGGCGGGGCAGGCCCACGGTCACATGTGCGCCGACCAGGCGCATCTCATGATCCATTTTGCGGATTTCATCCGCCGAAAGTGTCAAAATGTCGTTCCCGATCTCGAGGGTGGTTTCCATACGCCTATTATCCACGCGCGAAACATAATCCGCAAGCGTTGACCCAGCCTTTAATTTGTGGCATAATCAAAAAATCAAATGCGTGGATGGGAACGAGTACGCCCGCCGAACTGTCAGCGAGCCTGGGCCGAGTGAAAGCCAGGTCATGGAAGCGGACCGAAAATCCTCCCGTAGCAGCGAACTGAAATCCCTTCCAGGGAGAGTAAGGGAGACGGAGTCAGGCTTCGTTATCAGCCCTGCGGATATGGTTGTATCCGACCAAGCGCCCTTCGCTTGAAGGGAAGCAGAGTGGTACCGCGTGAGCCTGGCTCTCGTCTCTGTATGAGGCGAGAGTTTTTTATTTCACGGAGGCCGTTATGGACATAGAAATAGGAATTATTCCCGTTGCGGAGTGAGTCCGCGCATGTGCTTGACCCTGAATTCAAAAAATATTTGCAGCAACCGACAAGGAGTCTGAATGACCTTCAAACCCGTTTCTCCAAAACTCGACGTGACCTCGCTGGAAGAGGGCGTGCTGAAGTTCTGGAAGCAAAACCAAACCTTCAAGAAGACCGTGGAGCAACGTCAGGGTGCGCCTGAGTACGTTTTCTTCGAGGGTCCGCCGACCGCCAACGGCAAGCCCGGTGTGCACCACGTTTTGGCGCGCGCCTTCAAGGATATGTTCCCGCGCTACAAGACCATGCGCGGTTATCACGTCTCGCGCCGCGGCGGCTGGGATACCCATGGCCTGCCCGTCGAGATTGAGGTTGAGAAGCAGCTTGGCTTTACCAATAAACAGCAGATCGAAGAATACGGTATCGACAAGTTCAACGAGCTGTGCAAGAAATCGGTCTTCACCTACATCCAGGATTGGGAACGCCTGACCGATCGCATCGCCTACTGGGTCGATCTGGAAGAAGCCTACGTCACCTACACCAATGACTACATCGAGTCGGTGTGGTGGATCCTGAAGAACTTCTGGGAGAAGGACCTGCTCTTCAAGGGCTACAAGGTTGTGCCTTACTGCCCGCGTTGCGGCACGCCTCTCTCCGACCATGAAGTGGCCCTCGGCTACGATGAAGCGGTCGACCCCTCGGTCTTCGTGCGCATGCCGCTGGTCGACAAGCCTGGCACCTCGCTGCTGGTGTGGACGACCACCCCGTGGACCTTACCTGGCAACGTGGCCGTCGTCGCACACCCCGATGTGGATTATGTGACGGTCGAACGCGATAACAACGGCACGAAGGAAAAACTGATCCTTGCCAAAGCCCTGGTCGAGAAGGTCTTCAAGGGCGAGGCGGTCAAGGTGGTGGAGACCTTCAAGGGCAAGAAGCTCAAAGGCCTGAAATATCATCCGCTGTATACCTTCCTGCCTCCCGACAAACCCGCCTACTACGTGGTGACCGCTGACTACGTCACCACCGAGGATGGCACGGGTCTGGTTCATACGGCGCCCGCTTTCGGTCAGGAAGATATGGAAACAGGCAAGGCCTACAACCTGCCTGTGCTGATGACCGTCCAGCCTGACGGCACCTTCATCCCTGAGGTCACGCCTTGGCGCGGAGTCTTCGTCAAGGATGCCGACCCGCTTATTATCCAGGACCTGCAGGCGCGTGGATTGCTGTTCAAGTCCGAGGCGTACACGCACACTTATCCGTTCTGCTGGCGCTGCAAGACTCCGTTGCTGTACTATGCGCGTGAGTCCTGGTACATCCGCACCAGTGTGCATCGCGATGACCTGGTCAACCTGAACAATCAGATCAACTGGGTGCCTGAGCATGTCAGAGAAGGCCGCTTCGGCAACTGGCTCTCGAACAACATCGACTGGGCCCTCAGCCGCGAGCGTTACTGGGGCACGCCGCTGCCCGTCTGGGAATGCGAGTCCTGCAAGCATCGTGAGTGCGTCGGCTCAGTGGCGGAGCTTTCTGCCAAGGCGGGCCGCGACCTGAGCGAGCTCGACCTGCACCGCCCGTATGTGGACAACGTCAACTGGGCCTGCTCGGATTGCGGCGGCAAAATGCAGCGTGTTCCCGACCTGATCGACGTGTGGTTCGACTCGGGCTCGATGCCTGTGGCGCAATGGCACTATCCATTCGAGAATCAGGAAAAGTTCGAGTCGCAGTTCCCCGCCGATTACATCTGCGAGGCCATGGACCAGACGCGCGGCTGGTTCTATTCGCTGCACGCCATCAGTACGCTGCTGTTCGGCAAACCATCCTTCAAGAACGTCATCAGCCTCGGCCTGATCCTCGACGGCGAAGGCCAGAAGATGTCCAAGTCGAAGGGCAATATCATCGCGCCCTGGGAAGTGCTTTCTGCTCACGGGGCCGACGCCTTCCGCTGGTATCTCTACACCGCCACCCCGCCTGGACAGGAACGCCGCTTCTCTTCCGACCTGGTGGGCGAGGTTATCCGCAGCTTCACGCTCACGTTGTGGAACGTCTACTCGTTCTTCGTGACGTATGCGAACCTCGACAAACCCACCCTGACAACCGTCCCCGCAGCCACCAACGAGCTCGACCGCTGGCTGCTCTCGGAATTGAACGTGCTCGTCCGTGACGTGACGAACGCGTACGAGACCTACGACGTGCCGAACGCCACGCGCCCGATCGAGAAGTTCGTCGAGAACCTCTCCACCTGGTACGTGCGCCGCTCGCGCCGCCGCTTCTGGAAGAACGAATCCGACTCGGACAAGCAGTCGGCTTATTCCACGCTGTATACTGCGCTGGTGACTGTGGCCAAGCTGTTGGCGCCTGCCATGCCGTTCCTGGCTGAAGAGTTGTACCAAAACCTGGTCCGCTCTGTAGACGAAACCGCGCCCGAGTCGGTGCACCTGGCCGAATGGCCCAAGACCATGCCTGAGTTCATCGACGAGTCGCTCAACCGTGACATGGCCACCGTCATGCGCCTGGTCTCGCTCGGTCACGCTGCGCGCCAAAAGGCCAACCGCAAGGTTCGTCAGCCGTTGGCAGAAGCCGCCTTCTCAGTCGGAAGCCCCGCGGAACGCAAGGCACTCGAGACCCACGCTGACATCGTCGCTGACGAGTTGAACGTCAAGCGTGTGCGCGCGCTGGACGCCAGCGCCGAAGCGTTAACCCACACCGTTAAGCCGCTGCCCAAGCAGCTTGGACAGAAATATGGCAACAAGTTCCCCGCCTTGCAGAAGGCCATCCTGGCCATGAATACAGAAGACGTGGCGCGCACCCTGCTTTCGGGCCAGCCGCTCAAAGTCAGCGTGGATGGCGCGGAGTACGGCATCCTGCCCGAGGAGGTCGAGGTCAAGGCCAACGCGAAGAGCGGATTCGCCGTGGCTGAGGAAGGCGCCTACGTAGCCGCCCTCGTCACCGACCTGACGCCCGAACTGGTGCAGGAAGGCCTGGCGCGTGAGTTTGTCCGCCGCGTACAGGACCTGCGCAAGTCTGCTGATCTGGACGTGGCCGACCGCGTGAACCTGTTCGTCGAGGCCAGCGCTGGACTCAAATCCGCGGTGGAGGCGTATAAGGACTACATCACCACCGAAACGCTGACCGCTAACCTCAAGTTCGCGGTTCCGCCTGCCGAGGCATCCGTTGTCGAAGACGAGTTCGAAGGCGAGAAGGTTAGAATTGGCTTGGAAAGATCGTGATAAAATGAATCCAATATCCTCCTTGACGTGAAGATAAAGGGATGTCTGTTACTACTGAGTGTAATGTTCAAGTGTTACGCCCTTAAGTACCAGGACATCCCTTTATTTTTTTAGGATAAATAATTTTTAATTAAAACTTCTGCTAAAAAGGAGATTGGAAATGGATATAGTAAGTCATGCCATCGTGGGGCGTATGCTTGTGACAAAAAAGAAAAACAAACCGAGTGATTTTTGGCTCGTAGTGTTATTTGGTGCTTTACCGGATTTATTTCAAATACCCCTGTATTTATATTTGGGATATATTAATCATCGCCCATTTTTCTGGCCATATAATTCAGATTGGATTGGCTTTCGTGCAAGTAACTCGGGATGGCTTTTGTGGTGGGATATTCCGCATAGTTTGTTAACTCTTCTTTTTATTGTTTTGCCGTTGGTGAGTTTGCTTAAAATGAATAAGCTGGTGTTATTTTCGTATTTTTTGCATATATTCCTGGACTTATTTACGCATACTGGGGAATGGGGTGTAAAACCGTTATTCCCGCTTCAATTTATGGTTAATGGATTTACCGATGCCTGGGCATGGAATCCTTTGTATTATCCTGCCGTGTGGCTGGTTCTCTGGATCCTGGTTCTTGTTATTGAAAAAGTTAGAGAGAAGAGGAATATTTAAAATGACCCCATTGTTCCTTGGGTTAATTTTACTTATATTTATTTTGTTTTTTGTGCTGCCTTGGCTAAACGCCGACCATCCCCAGGATGACAGCGAATTACCTGTTTTTTGTGCACCGCATGCTCCCACGCTTAGACGCGGGCAAAAAATAAAGATCATGACCTACAATATTCAGTTTCTAGCTGGAAAGAATTATGTCTTCTTTCACGATGTTCCTGATCTTTCAGGTAAAGATTCTGTTGTGGATACCAAAGATGTCCTTGCTACTGCTGATGGTATCGCGCAAGTAATTATTGATGAGATGCCAGATTTTATCTGTTTGCAGGAAATTGAT
This sequence comes from Chloroflexota bacterium, assembly GCA_016191845.1. Taxonomy (GTDB): domain Bacteria; phylum Chloroflexota; class Anaerolineae; order Anaerolineales; family Villigracilaceae; genus JACPVF01. Next base: position 278,861 of record JACPVF010000013.1, on the reverse strand, counting down.
GACGGGTCCCGCCGTACTGGTTATGTAGATCAATTGAAGCTGCTCTTGGATAGACTTCCGTCCGAGTATTGTTGTTATACTTCGGCGTTTTATTGGAAGGTTAAATTTATCCCGCACCCAAAAATATTTGGTTCTTTGGGTATGAAAACGGCAGTAATCTCAAAATACAAGATCGATCGCGCCGTAAGGCGGAACCTTCCGTCTCTACCTCTAAACTTCTTCTTGAGCCAATTTAGCGGAAAAAAATTAATCCTTCAGGCTTTTTTGCCTGTTGACGATGGATCTCAGTTGTCTGTTATGAGTACGCATTTGGATGCATTTACAGTTGGTTCTGACATAATGACCAGTCAATTGGGAAGTGTACAGGCACAAACTGGATCCTTAAATGAAAGAGGAGTCCCTTGGATATTAGCTGGGGACTTCAATCTATTGCCTCCTGGACAATATGAGAAATTGGAGACTTCTCATCGTGCGTACTACAACCCTGATACTGAAATTAAGGATTTTTATGAAGAGCATAATGTTGTCCCACCTCTGCTTGATGTTATGCAAGAACCTGCCGATAAGTGGTTCACTTATTCTGGAAATGATCCGAAACTAAAAGGACCGGATCGTACCCTGGACTATATCGTTTATTCGGATAACTTAAGGTTCCTTGAGGGGTACGTTCGTCAGAGCGATACTCGCCTGTTGTCGGATCACTTGCCGGTTGTAGCAGTCCTTAGCCTTTAAGATAATGCTATGATAACAATCGTCCTCGTCATAATTGTCTTTTTTGTGACATCAATGGTTAGTAGCTATTTAACCTGGGGCCCTCTAACAAGCAGTGAAATGGTTGATTATTTTGGCCCGCCTATTAATGCAAAAGAAAAAATGGCTGAAAAAGCCTTGCATGAAAGGAAAAGAAAAGCTGGCATGATGGCTGAAATGTTGAGGGCATTTCTGATCACGGCTTTCTGCCTGTTGGTATTGCCTTTTTACTCAGCATCAATAAAAGTTGAGAATGTATTGTTGAGCCCATTTTTTCGCTGGTCGTTTCTGGGTGTGTTTATCATTTCTTTTTTGTGGTGTTTCTACCTCGGCCCCCGTTTTTTTGCCTTGAGGCACTGTGGAAGCTACAGATATTTTTCGAACACCCATTTTAGAAAATATATCAGGCCTTACTGGGCATGGTTTCCTTATCCTTTGCTTATTTTTGGCGGAATAGGTATATTAACATTTGTCATGATAGTCGAGGGAATAATATCTGATACGGATGCTGTAAGGTTGTATGCCGGGCAAATCAATAGTATCTTATTGACGGATATTGAGCATATTCAATATGCGACGATCCGTTTGATAGAATTTGGCGATCTGATTTCTGAAATATCCCAAAAATATGTACTTACAACTGCATTGATTTTTTTGTATGTAATTATTGAGCAGCGCTCATCGATGCATAATACCATTCTGGATACAAGCGTTGAAAGACTTAAGTATTTTGTCTGGGCTGGACTCATCTTTACTGTTAGTTTTTCGCTGATTGTTTTGCCTAATCAATATGACTCAATTCACATGCGTATTCAGGACAGTATCGAGTCGATGTCCTATGATTTAATTTATCCCGATCATCTTGGTGACGTGCTTTCTATGCAAAAGACATTGGAGGACCACGATTTGCGGTGGGTATTTCTTAAGATTGCGACCGGGTACGGAAACATCCTGACCGCCGCGATCGTGGGCATAGGTATCGTTGCTTGGAGGCTCTTTTTTGAAAAAGTGCCCGTAAAATATATATTGGGTCTGGTTGTTCCAAAGTATATTATGAACCGTCTCGAAAAAATTTCGGAAGGTTTTAGAGTCGACATGAATATTCAAAATGACCCCTCTAGCTGACCTTGATGTTAATCAATTGCTCGTGCGAGCTTCTGTATAATCGTGCTTCATCTGTACATTTTTCTGCTGGTGGTAAGTAATGCTGATTGAGATTGCAAGCATAGCGACACAGGAACTATGGGTTGCCTTTCAGCGCCTTGTGCCGCAACTGACGAACAACAACCCGCCGCCCTCGCTGGACCTGCTGACCGCCCTTGTGGAATCTGAGGCGTCCACGTTGTTGATTGCACGAGCGGACGATGGTTCCATCCTCGGCGCGGCCGCGCTGACGGTCTACCTCGTCCCAACAGGCACGCGCGCCATCATCGAAGACGTCATCGTGGATGGATCTGCGCGCGGGCAGGGCATCGGCGAGGCATTGGTCCGCCGTTGCCTGGAGATCGCCCGTGAGAAGGGTGCTCCTGCCGTCACCCTGACCTCGAACCCGAAGCGTGAGGCCGCCAACCGCCTGTATCAGCGCATGGGCTTTCTCAGGCGCGAGACCAATGCGTACGTATATAAATTCTGACTCCCAGCTAAATCAAAAAGGCCGACCGTTTGTGGTCGGCCTTTTTGATTCTTGAAAACCGGATTACGGCAGGGTCAGGTTCAACGTTCGAACCAGCAGCACGGCCATTTCGGCGCGGGTGACGGGCGCATTGGGACAGTACATCCCTGCGCCGCAGCCTGAGGTGATGCCTTCGTTGTAGAGTTGCTCGATCCAGGCTGCCGCCCAGTAGCTGGACTGCACATCTGTGAACACCGTGCCTGTGGCAGACGGAGGTGTGTAGTTCGCTCCGTATTTCAGGCGCAGCAGGAAGACCGCCATTTGGGCGCGATCCACTTGCACGTCGGGACAGAACGTGGTGGGGCCACATCCGCCCGTAATGCCTTCGTTATAAAGGTCCTCGATCCAGTTCTGGGCCCAGTGGCCGACCGTGTCCGTGAAGTGGAAGGAGGCTGGCAGTGGAGGCTGGTAGGCCCCGCCATGCAACCCGCGTTTCAGGAAGACGGCCATTTCGGCGCGGGTGACGAACGCGGTCGGGCAGAAACTCATCGGAGAGCTGGAACAGCCGCTGGTGATGCCCGCATAGTAGATGGCGTTGATGTATGGTGCGGCCCAGTAATCATTTGGGACGTCCACGAAAATCGGGTCGATGCTGACGATCAAAGTGAAGTTTTGAGTCGCATCCGTGCCGAACCCGCTCGAGGCGGTGAAGGTCAAGGGGTAGGTGCCGCTCGACCCGAAGGCGGGCGCGCCGCTCAGGGTGGCGGTGCCATCCCCATTGTCTACAAAGGTGACTCCGCTGGGCAGGGCTCCACTGCTGGAGAGGCTGGGCGTGGGATATCCCGTGGCGGTCACGGTGAAGCTGCCGTTTATTCCAACCATAAAGGTGATCGTGTTAGCAGAGGTGATCGCGGGGGCCGCGTTGACCGTGTGGGATACGCCCGCCGAGGTGCTGCCACCGAAGTTGCTGTCACCCGCGTAGGTGGCGGTCAGGGTGCGGACCCCGGGCGTGGTCAGCGTGATCGAGCAGGTGCCTGTCGCGACCGTGCCTGTGCAGCTATTCGTACCATCGCTGACGGTCACGTTGCCAGTGGGGATTCCCGTGCCTGGGGCGACCACTGTCACGCTGTAGTTGACGGTTACTGCATCGCCCGTCAGGGACGGGTCGGGTGTGTCGGAGGTGATGGTCGTGGTCGTGTTGGCGTTGACCACCTGGTGGCTGACGCTGGCCGAGGTGCTGGTGTTGAAGTAGGTGTCTCCTTCATAGGTGGCGGTCAACGTCTTGGTGCCAAGGCTGGTGAACGTGATCGAGCAGGTGCCCGCCGCGACCGTGCCTGTGCAGCTATTCGCACCATCGCTGACGGTCACGTTACCGGTGGGCGTGCCGCTGCCGCCATTGACGCTGACAGTGTAGTTGAAGGCGACCGACTCACCGATGATGGACGGATCGGGCGTGTCGGAAGTGATGGCGGTGGTGGTGTTGAACGTAAACTTGACCATGTTGTCAGTGCTGGTCGAAGCCGTGTTCCCGTTGCCGCTTGAATCCTGTGCCTTGTTGGGATCGATGCTGGCAGTGACTGTGCCGCCCGTGGTCATTCCACTGACGGCCACGTTGTAAGTGGTGCCGTCGTTGGGTGCGATCTCGGTGACGGTGCCCGTCGTGGGGTTGGCCGTGCCGCCCAGGGTCACATCGCCCGTGGCGAAGCCCGTGACGGGTTCGCTGAACACAACCTTGAAGTTGACCGGGCTGGTGCTGGTTGGGTCGGTCTGTCCGCTGGCCTGGTTGATGGTGACGCTCGGAGCAGTGGCGTCGTAGGTCACCGTATTGTCGGTGCTGGTCGAGGCGGTATTGTCGTTATTGCCCGCATCCTTGGCCACACCTGCGCCGAGGCTGGCGGTAACAGTGCCGTTGGTGTTCATTCCGCTGACGGCTACGTCAAAAGTGGTGCCGTTGTTCGGGGCAATCTCGGTGACCGTACCCGTGGTCGGGTTGGCCGAGCCGCCCAAGGTCACATCGCCGGTGGCAAATCCTGTGACGGGTTCGCTGAAGACGACCGTGAAGTGGATCGGGCTGACACCGGTCGGGTCGGCCTGGCCGCTGGCCTGGTTGATGGTCACAGATGGAACGACCGTATCGTACACGACGGAATTGTCGGTGCTGGTCGAGGCGGTATTGTCGTTGCCTGCCAGGTCTTTTGCGACGCCCGCTCCGAGTGTGGCGGTGACGGTGCCATCGCTGGTCATTCCGCTGACGGCCACGTCGAAGGTGGTGCCGTTGTTGGGCGCAATCTCGGTCACGGTGGCCGTTGTCGCACCGGTGGTGCCGCCCAAGGTCACGTCGCCGGTGGCGAAGCCTGTGATGGGTTCGCTGAAGACAACCGTGAAGTGGATCGGGCTGACACCGGTCGGGTCGGCCTGGCCCGTTGCCTTGTTGATCGTGACGCCCGGCGCAGTCAGGTCCACGGTGAAGGTGTTGGTGTTGGAGAAGGAACTGGTGTTGTTGGCCGCGTCGGTTGCCGTGGCTTTGACGTTGTGCAGGCCTGCGGAAAGGGCCGGGACCGAGGAGAAGGACCAGGTTCCGCTGGCGTCCGCGCTGGTGGTGCCGACCGAAGACCCGTCTATGTATACGGTGACCGTGCTATTGGGCTCCGCTGTGCCGGTGACAACAGGCGAGGGGCTATTCGTGTAGCTACCATTGGCAGGTGTAGTGACCACTGGTGCAACGGGCTGAATATCGTCGAATAACACACTGTTGTCGGTGCTGGTCGAGGCGGTATTGCCATTATTGGCTACGTCGAGAGCTACACCAGCGCCGATCGTGGCGATAACCGTGCCGTTGGAATTCATTCCGCTGACAGCCACATCGAAAGTGGTTCCGTCATTGGGCGCGATCTCTGTGACGGTGCCTGTCGTGGGGTTGGCTGTACCGCTTAGGGTCATGTCGCCAGTGGCGAAGCCCGTGACGGGTTCACTGAAGACGACCGTGAAGTGGATCGGGCCAATGTTGGTCGGGTCGGCTTGTCCTGTCGCTTTGTTGATCGTGACGGTGGGCACCGCCGTGTCGTACAACACGCTGTTGTCGGTGCTGGTCGAGGCAGCGTTATCGTTGCCCGCTGCATCCTTGGCTACGCCCGTCCCGATGGTGGCTGTGACGGTTCCGTCGGTGGTCATGCCGCTGACAGCCACGTTGTACGTGGTCCCGTCATTGGGTGTGATCTCGGTGACGGTGCCCGTCGTCGGGTTGGCCGTGCCACCCAGGCTCACATCACCAGTGGCAAACCCTGTGACAGGTTCGCTGAATACGACCGTAAAGTTGATCGGGCTGATTCCGGTGGGGTCAGCCTGGCCCGTCGCCTTGTTGATGGTCACAGTGGGCGGCGTGTGGTCGAGTGTATACACCTGTCCTGTGAAGGGCAGGTTGGTCACATCGTGCGACAGGACCGTGTCGTTGACCAGGTTCAGGCCGAGAGTCCCATCCCCCGTGCCGCTGTTGGCTGTGACGGTCCAGGTAGCGGAGGGAGATCCGCTTGAAGGTGTGACGCTGGTGATGGATGCACCGCTGACCGAGCCCCCCGCCACCAGACTGAAGTTGCTGGCCGTCAGCCCCGAGATCGGGTCGGCAAAGATCACCTGCCAGCTAACGGAGGCGGCGCCGGTGGGGTTGGCGCTGGTGCGGTTAATGGATGTGACGGTTGTGTCGGGGCGGTCGACCGGGGTACAGGTCTCGGAACCAGTTTCGCAGTCCACTGGACCGCCGTTGGTCGTGAGAACATCGCTGAAATTACTGCCCGAGACCGTGCCTTGATTGGTGATCTTGGTGGTACCGAGCGGCAACGAGGGGCCGTTGACTGTTACGCGATACTTGATGGTGACCGTCTCCCCTGCGGGCAGGGTGCCGATGGTCACATTGACGGTTTCTCCCGATTGAGCGGGTGCGGGTTCGATGATGAAGAGCGGCTTGCCGCCGCCGACGCCGGTCGAGGCCTGGATGGTGGGACCGCTCGCAACAGCGGACGGCTCGGTCTGCTTGCTGCGTTCAACGGATGCAGACATGGTAGTCGTCAGCGTGTTGAGGGCGGCCGGAGCAACAGCCACCGCATCGTCGGATGGTTGTGTGTTCGCCAGGGTCTGGCTGGAAGGTTGTGCCGCAACAGGCGGGGCGAGGCAGGTCCCGTTGGAAACGACGTTCACGGTGCCGAGCGCCTCCGTAGTGGCGGTGTTATTGTTGGCAAGCACGGTCGCAGCTGCAGTCGAGCCCGAGACTCCCTGGGCAAGATTCACGGTAGCTGTATTCGCCTGGCGGATGCGAATCCCGTTGATTCCGGCGGGCACGCCATTGGGAAAATCTACGAGGTTGCTGCGCACATCGTAGCAGGCCGTGGATGACTGGCGTCCCTGAACTGCGATACCTTGCAGGCCAAGCACATTGTCATATATATGAACAGTGTTGGATATAACCGAAGCAGAGAAATTAGGAAGGCTGCTGGCGTCCGGTGTATCCACGAGAATACCGCGTGAAACTCCGCCTGTGGAGTTCTCGAAGACGGTGTTGTTGGTGATCATGATATTGGCCGGAGCCGACTGTGCCGTGCAGGAACTTCCATTACAACTGGTCAGGAAGGCGAGGATCGCGCTGTTCGTCGCCGAAGTGGGATGCGTGATGGTATTGTTGGCAATGTAAGCGGTCAGGTAGGAGGAACTGGTGGCGTTCCCGGCGGTCTGGCCCACATAGATGTTGGCACCAGGGATTCCGCTGATGTTGTTCCCGGTGACGTGCGCCGTCAGATGACCATTGCTGCCGTTGGATAACAGGATGCCCTCGTTTCCCTGCGTGCTGCGCACCAGCGTGGAATTCTTCACCGTCATGTCGAGGGTGGAACTGTCGTTGGCGGCCGCCTGGACCGCCTGCGATTTGTTATCGTCGAAGCTGACAGTGTCCACTGTGATGGTGGCGGTGGCGGTGCCTTGCATCTCTGTCTGCACGCCGTCTCCGCCAAGCAGGCTGCTGGCATCCTTGATGTCGCTGTTCGAGATGGTGGCAGTGAAGGTTCCGCTTTGCTGGTAGATCTCGACCTGATGCTCGATGGAGCAATATACCTTCAGATTGTCGAGCAGCAGGGTGCCACTGCTGGTAAAGCCGTTCGAGCCGCTGGGATTGCTAACGCCGAAGACCAGGGCTGCGTCGCCGGAGGCCGAGGTCGAGCCGATGTCGCCATCGCCGTCGGCGCAGGCCGCTCCGCTGATGGCGCCGATGGAACTGTATTGCACAGTAACATTCCTGACGCCAAGGCCATACACACCGTAATTATCGAGGCGGAACATGGTCATATTGCGCAGGATGGCCGACCCGTTGTTGATATACACGCCTGAGGATGTGGTTCCATCTCCGTCGGCGCCGCCTGTTTTATTGGCAATTGTGCCGCCTGAGCTGTTTCCACCTCTTGCGGTACCGCCATCTCCTTTGACGACCAGGGAGCCGCTCGCGCCGGTATTGACCAGGATGATGCCTGTGGCGCTGCCGCCGTTCGATGAGATGCTCTTGAACTCGAGGTTATTCGCGCCAATCGTGGTTCCATTGACGTTAAGCGCAGTGGCGGTGGTGGTGGTGAGCTTATTGACCAGCGCGCCGGTCGACCCTGGTGCGCAAGGGGACTCATCGCAGACATTGACTGTCCCGCCGCCGGTGGCTGTGAAGGCTGCATTCGCCCCGGTGGATAGCACCAGTCCACCGGCAAAGGTGATGGTTGCGCCCGTATTGTTGGTCAGGCTGACGCCGTTGCCGGTGCCATTGTCGAGGTCCGTGATCGAGCCTGTGAACGTGTATGAGCCACCAGGCGCATTTTGGATCTGTATCAGTGAGCCCTGGTCGTCTGAAATCGTACCATCATAAGTGACAGCGGGAACTGCAGTGGCGACACTGTTGTTGTTGACAAAGAAGTCAGTCCCTGTGGCGTTGGTAATCGAACTGCCTGTCGAGATCGGGAAGGTCCCGCTGACCTCGACCATGGATACCCCCGTGGTCGCGCTGGTGGAACTCGTGAGGGCCACTCCCGAGAAATTGACAGCCGTTTCCTTGAAATCCGCCGCCGGGCCATTTGTCGCAGACAGGGTGGTCGAGTTGGTGTTCGCCACGACGCGGGTTCCCGTCGTGCCGGTGTAGTTGGAGCTTGTCCCGTCGATGAACAGGGCCGTGCCGTTGTCGGCGTAGATATCGAGGTCGGCAAAGTTCAAGTCGCCGCGTACGTTGCTCAGGACCAAGCCCGAGGTCCCGACCCCGTTGCCTGATTGCCCAATGGCTGTCGTACCGCCTGGGACAGTGTCAAAGGTGCCCGTAGCGGGATTGGTGTCGAAGAGGATGGTCGCACCAGTCCCCACGACATTGATGCCGATGCCGACGGTGTTCCCGCTGATCGTGTTATCGTCGAAGGCGGTAACGACAACACTGCCTGCCGTGCGCTGGATGTCGATGCCGTTTCCGCTTGCTGTGACGGCATTACCGTGGATGCTCACGGTCAGCGTACCGCTGCCGCCGCCATTCACATCGATGCCATTTGCGGTGGCAGATCGAATGGTGTTATTGGCCAGCTCGAAACTGCCGCTATTCGCTGCGGTGGTGGTCACGTTGACGGCGTTGGGGGTGCCTGCGATGTTCAACCCGCGGATTTCCACATTGCTGATGTCGGTGACGGAGACACCGTTCCCAGCAGTATTGTCGATCAGTGGGGCTGTTCCTGCCGCGCGCAGGGTGGTGGGATTCGCGCCGCCGTTGACACTGACCGGAATTGTCAATGCCACCCCCTCTCCCAATAGCCGTTGACCGGCCTTGAGGGTGATGCCTGCATTCTGGCCGCTGGTCGTTCCGTTGCCTGCGAAGACGTAGATCGTATCGTTGGCGGCCGAAGCGGTTTGTGCCTCGACCAGGGTATCGAATGGGTCGGTCGAGCGACCCTGACCGCCTGCGGTTGCATCGTTTTTCACATACCAGATGCGCTGAGTGGTGACGTTGATCGTGACAGTGGCCGTGTCGCTTAGGCCACCGGAATCGGTCAAGGTGTAGGTGAATGTGTCCGTGCCGGTAAAGCCTGGATTGGGGAGGTAGCTGAAGGTCCCGCTGGCGCTGTCGAACACACTCAGGGTCCCGTTGGACGGGTTGGTATGGGCGGTGAGGGTGAATGTCCCAGCATCTCCCAGGAACTCCACATCATTGGCAAATAGGTTGCTGGAGATGTGTACGGCTGGGGCACTGCCTGCCGCAACGCCGACCTCCAACAAGGTATTTCCGATGGTGTCGTAGCTGTCGTTGATAGCCAATGGCGAGACGTTGACTGAACCACCCACCAGGGTGGTGTTGGCGTCGATGATGTCATTGAAGGTGACGCCGGTTGCGTCCGATCCCGTATTGGGGATCGAGACCGTATACTCAATGACTTCGCCGGGGTCGGCTTTGCCATCTCCGTCGCCGCCGATGAATGCATCGGTCATGGTCGCAACGATGGTTGGGGCGGCCCGTACGATGCCGTAGGTTCCGAATGCGGCTACCGCCGCAACGAGGAGCATGACCGATCCCCGCATGATGCGCGACCGAATTCGAGCGAGTGGTCCGCGCCGAGTCTGTCCTGAGCGTTTTGTAGTAGCCATGGAAACTCCTTTATGTGAATGCAGATGGCCGGCAGTAACAATGATTTCGTTAGTACTTTATTTCCTGCCCTGAAGGAGGCGGGCACGTTCATTCACTTCCTGGACTTGCAAGAAGCCATACAGCATGCCAAGGGACAGCATGCTGTATGGCCTGTGGATCATCAGGTGCGCGGCGGGTAGACCCCTTGTAGCGCAATACAGAAATTGAGGGTCAGATAAGGCTGCATGTTATTGTGGGGTTGGTCACCGCCCGCGGGTACCAGAGCGTTGCCAGATAGGGCAACCAGGCTGCCAGCTGCTCCATATAAATTCCCGCCAACGGACCTGGCCAACGCCTCATTGGTGGGGATGCGATCCTCGCCAGGGTCGGCAGCATCTGTATTCCATGCGTGACTGTGGCTGGGAATTTCCGACTCGAGCAGGCTGACTGTTTCCGAGCCGCCGGTTTCGCCAAGATCGTGCAGCGAAAGTCCGGGACCCTGTCCCGGGTGCATGGGGGCATTGCCCTGCATGTTGGGAAGCGCAAAATTCGATTTCCCATCCCCGCCGTAGGTGGTGCCGAGGAGTGAGAAAAGCGCCGTGTTTTGTGAGAGTGGCAGGATCTGCCCGTCGCAAAACGCCCAACCTTTAGGAGCAAAGTTGAAAGGGAAGATGCGGATTTCGGCCACAAATGGATCCATGATTTTCTCCTTGAATTCTTTCGTGTTTACGTTACGCTAATGCTACGTTTGCGAGGGGAAGATCCCGAATAACGAAATGATAAAGTCCACGCACAGGTAGGGTTGGAAGTTCGTGTGGGGCTGGCTGCCTCCAACCGACGAAACCGACTGCGAGGAGAGGGGGACATTAGGCGGGATGGCAATATATGGAGTGGCTGTGGCCGTGGCTGCAAGCACGTTTCCGCCGGGGTTGACGGTATTGCCTTGGTCCAGGGAGGCCAACATGGGATGGGAATGGGCAGGGATCTGGCTCACTGTGAGCGTGACAGTTTCCACGCCGCCTGTCTCGGCCAGGGTAAAACCGTTTCCCATGTGGATCGGCAGCCGCCCGCGCAAGTCGGGCAGGGCAAACGTGGATTGCCCGTCTCCACCATAGGTGGTGCCGATCAAATTGAAGAGGGTCTCGTATTCAGAGATGGGCAGGAGTTGTCCTTCGCAGAACATCCAGCCAGCGGGTGCAAAATTGCCCGCGAACATTCGAATCTCACCGACATAAGGTTGTGCCATGTTTGATTCTCCTTTAGGTCTGGCTGGGGAAGATGCCCTGCAGGGCAATGGAGAAATTCAATGTGAGGAAGGGTTGCAAATTGAGATGCGCCTGACTTCCACCGATGTTACCGATGCTGCCAGGGATCATGCTGGTCAGGTTCGTGGCGCTATGGTAGGCATCGAAACCCGATTGCGCCAGTACGGTACTATTGGAAGGGACGATGGCAGTGGCCGCCACGGAGGACGCCTGCGCAACATGCACATGGGTTGGGATCTCGGAGATCGAAAGTGTATGAGCCTGTTCGCCGCCGCGTTCACCAAGGGTGTGATTCCCCATGTGAATCGGGACACGACCCCGCAGGTCAGGCAGGGCGAAGTTCACTCGTCCGTCTCCACCGAAGGTCGTTCCCAGCAGGGAAAAGAGTGCCTGGTTCTGGTTGATGGGCAATAATTGCCCGTCACACAGGGCCCATCCTTTCGGTGGAAAGCCGAAGGACATAATGCGAATCTCACTTAAGAACGGTTCTGCCATATTTTTCTCCTTGATAAAATGAACCCTGCGCGGGCCTGTCCCGAGCGGGGAAACGACCGGGTGGAGCGGCTTAATGCATCAAATTGAAAACAGCTTCGTACTGAAAGCCATCCTTATCCTGTGCAACAGGAACAAGGAAAAGTTCGAATTCCCCCAGAGCTGGATGTTGTACCTTGCGAGTTCTCTGGGGAAGGAACGTATCTGACGGGCCGTGGAAGAAAAGGGAAAACGCCTCACTGTGTTCGGTTTTGACGCTTTCCACGACACCGGTCAGGGTCAGGTGGATCGTGTGGGAGGAGTCGATCGAAACATCGAACTCCGACCCAATATATTCGCTCATCTGCTGTGGTCTGATCTGTTCGAGCATCCTTGTCCTTTCTCTGCAATACCCTATATTATGATGCGTTACGCGGCGTCCAGATCATTTCGTGATAGACGCTGTTGACCTCTCGTGTTTTGACAAATCCCAGGCGCGAATATAAACTGATGGCGGGATTAAAAAACTCGACCCGCAAGACAAGCGGGAGATTGTCCTTGCGGGCCAGTTCCATCAAATCCTTGATGACGGCAGTTCCAATGCCTAGCTTTCGATACTCTGGCAGAATGGCGATGTCCATGATCAGGTGCTGCCTGTCGGTGTGTTCCAGGATCAAGCGGCCAACTGCTGTGCCATGTTGTTCGACGATCATGTACTCGGCAGTTGGGTAGTGCCTTTTGTAGTGGACGGTCTGGGCGTCGAATTGCATGCGCAGAAAATCCGCTTTTTGTTGTTCGGTCCAATTGACCAGAGCCATTTCCTCGGCACGGGTGCTGGCATATACGCGGAGCAGGAAATCTTCATCCTGTGCGGTGACAGAACGGAGTGCATAGGCGCCTTCTGTTCCGTGCGTCATTGTATTTGCGACCTCACCTGGAAAACAAAAATCCCCCTTGCGATGGCAGGGGTATGACTTGTGCGATGAGTCTGAACGCCGAAGGTATTCATCTAATTCCTGGGTAAATTGTGACAGTGGTCTCGATAAAATAGGATAAAGTATGTCCCATTTGATGAATGCATTATACTTTCTTTTTTTGAATATACAACCCCCCAGATGGGTTAATAAGTATATCTATGATTATATTTCACTTTTGAATATATAGCGGAATGAAAAATCCTATTAGATTTGTAATTAATATCTGGACATTTAAATGAGATTAGGCTAAGATATCTTCAAATGCAGGATACTTAATAGCTGATCTGTATTCTTTTTCTGCACCCTTTCCTTTGGAGGCCTTATGCACCGTCGCGACTTTCTCAAGATCGCAGCCATTTCGTCTTTGGCTTTGGCATTCCCTGTTTGGAAATTGGCGGAGTTGGCTCTGGCCCCCGTAGAGGTGGAGTATAACGGGCGGATCTACCGCGGGCTGCGGGATGGTGACATCCACATCTCAGAGGATCAGGGACAATCCTGGCAGAAGCAGATGGGCTTTGGGGGGGAGTGCCCTATTGCAAAGTTGTTTACTGCATCGGATGGACGTTTGTATGTGCAATTGAAATATCAAGGGCATCCTTTTGAGTTGTTCCTGTCGGGAGACGGGAGCAGGTGGATGGTTGGATAAGGTCATCGTGTTTATATGGAAACCGCCCGCATTCGAATGCGGGCGGTTTTGTTTATAGTTTTTCCAGGTAGTTCGAAGTGGCGTTTTCCAGATCTCCGTAGACGCCGCGATATCTTTCGGGCAGTAACTCGGCCACCTTGTACATCATCTCGTCGGCGATGCGCTGGCGGAGCTCACCGGTCACGCGTTCGCCGCGAGTGTTGACCTTGAACGGCTCGCCCACACGGATATTGAATTCGGTGCGTTTGAGGTGTTTGAGGTTCTTGAGGAAATTTTCGCCGCCCCAGTTGCCGAGCGGGATCAGTGTCGCGCCGCTGCGCTGAGCCAGGGTGACGATGCCAGGCTGGGCCTTGATCATCGCACCCGTCTTGTTGCGCGTGCCTTCGGGGGCGATGCCGAGGATGCAGCCCTTCTCCAGCGCCTCCAACGACTTGCGCATGGCGGCCATGTCCGCCTCCCCGCGATGGATGGGGATGATCTCCCATTGATTGAAGATGAAATTCAGGAACCAGCCGTCCCAGGTCTCGACCTTGGCAAGACCCGTCACGGGACGCGGCAACAGTTCGGTGAAGATGATCGGCACCTCGATGGAGCCCGTGTGATTCGAGTAGGCGATGACGGGCCCTTTTTGCGGGATCTTGTGCAGGTCCGATTTATCGACACGGCACATCACCTCCAGCCCAAGGCGGCAGGCATAGCCCAGGAACAATCCAAGCGGACCCATCTCAAGCGCTCTCCGCGGTGATGAAATCCAGTGCGGCGGGGATCAATTCCACGGCGAGTTCCTGTCCCTCGCGGCAGAGCGTCTCGCCATCGCAATGAGCGGGCAGACTGCCCTTGACTGCCTTGACCGCGATGCGGTCGGTGCGTTCCATGCGGATCTCGGGTTGGCCTTCCTGCGTGCCCTTGATAAAGTATGGAACCAGCCCGAAGATGCGCAGCCGCCCTGCTTCAGAAGCAATGCACAGATCCAGTTTGCCGTCGGAGGAATTCCCCTTGGGAGCCATGTGGAAGCCTCCCCCCATGCGTTTCCCATTCATGATCGAGATCATCAGCGAAGGCTGGACGATGGTCTGGCCGTTGTAGGTCATCTCCACGGTGGGAGCCTTGTAATAAAGGAAGACGGTTTGCAGCACCGCGATGAGGTAGGCCAGCAGGCCGCGCGCCCAGCGGACTTCGATGGCGACGAAGCCGACCGCCGCGTCGAAGCCGATGCCCACGCCGTTGACGAAATAACGCCCCTCGGGATATTCGCCGCCGCGCACAATGCCCACATCCACCCTGAGGCGCTTGTCCGCTGCCAGGGCCTGGATCGCCCCTTCGAGGTCGGTGGGGACACCCAGGCCGTAGGCCGCATCGTTGCCTGTGCCGACGGGCAGAATGTACATGGCTGTGTGATTGAAACCCGCCGCACGGGCGCGCATCAAACCGTTGAGAGCCTCGTTGGCGGTGCCGTCGCCGCTGGCGGTGACAACCACATCGAACTTCTCGCGCGCGGCGCGCTCGGCCAGGTCGGCGGCGTGCCAGGGCCGCTCGGTGCGGACCAACTCGAAGTCCAGGTGGTGGCGATGCATGAGTTCCTCGATCTGTGGGACCATCTTTTCAGCGTGGCCGCGTCCCGAGGTGGGGTTGACAATGATGAGATACTTCACGAAGAGGACTCCCGAAAATGGAATGGGGCGAGTTTATCATATTTTGTCCCCGTCTTTGAATAAATGAAGAGACAGCCACTGTTACGGTGGCTGTCTCTTTGGCGGCTGGTCTCATTCCCAGCGTTTACATTCGTCCACAAGGTGGCGGAGGCCTTTGAATGGGCCAAACACCTCGGAATGGCGGGTGGATTTACGGTCCACGCACAGGAGCGCTGACAGGCGGTACCGATGGGCACAGGCGATATCCTGGGTGGGGATATCGATGGTGCGCAGACGGAAGCGATTCCTGCCCAAGGCGCGCCCGAAGAGGCGGCGGTCGGTCAGCGCCACGTCCGTCTGCCAGAAGGCGACGAAATCCACGATCTGGGAGTAGATCGCCAGCAGCGGGGTGATGACCATCAGCCCGATGATCAACAGTACCAGGAGCAGTTGACTTTCAGGACCGCTGGGCAGGATGGCGGCGATGATCTGTATCAAGTAGTTCATTGCAAACATGTAGAGAGCCAGCGCCAGCGGGGTGACCAGAAATGCCAGGACGATGGCGAGCAGGACGTCATACCAGGCATGGCCGCGGTTGGCGCGGTAGAGGATTCGCTCCCCCGATTGCAAATGGGACTCGATATAAGACATACTTCCCTCCGTGGGGCAATGTTGCCCGTCTCGAATGTTCAGGCCTCCAGGCAGATCAAACCTGACGCTCCATGCGCGGCGTATGGCGATAGTCCGCGCGATGGCCTGTGAAGACCGAACTGAGCCAGTCGGCCAGTTCATCCACAGCGTACTTCTCTTCGTCATCGAGCACAGTCTGGAGGTTGGAGAGGTGTTCGATCAATTCCTGCATCTGGGCGCGGAATGCATCGAACTTGTCGGGTGTGGGCTGGGCCTGCAGCGCATCGCGGGCGCGCTGGGCCTCGTCCATGGCCTGCATGGCAAGGCGGATGTTCTCGGTCATCATGTCCCAGTCAGTCATGGTGAACTCCTTCCTGGAACCGAACCGTTCCATATTTAAGATAGCACGTCAGGGTCTGGATTTCAAGTAGTCTTCGGGAGTGTCGAGATCTGCCAGGATGGTGGGCGTGTCCACGTCCACATATTGGATCTGGTCCGCGTGCCCGTTGAGGAAATCGCGCGGCGTCTGGGAGGATTCGAGCGCCAGCAGCGCCTCCCACAATGGACGCGCCACCAGCCAGGGATGTCCACGCCGTTTTTGATAGGAAGGCACGACCAGGCTTGCCCCGCTTTGGTGGAAGGCCGCGCACACCGCCTCTACGCTTTGCGCCTGGACCTGAGGCTGGTCGCCAAGCCCGATGAGAACGGCCTCCGCCTCGGTTGCTTCCGCAAGCAGGCGGCGCAGCCCGCACTGCATGGAGGAGATCATTTCGCCGCTGGCATATTCGGGGTTGAAAACGGTGTGTGCCGTGTCGCCGACCAGGGCTGTGATCGAATCGTGCAGCGCGCCTGTGACGACGACGATTTCGTCCGTGCCTGCCGTGCGGAAGGCGGTGACGACGGTTTGCAGTACGGTACTTTCCCCCCAGGGCAGCAGCATCTTGGGCTGGCCCATGCGCTTCGATTGTCCCGCGGCAAGGATCAGGGCGGCGATGCTAAAGCGTTTCATCATCCACCAGCCTGCGATATTGTTCGGGGGTGTCCACGTCCAGCAATAAACGGTCGTCATGCCAGGGCAGGTACGCGGGCGGATATTTATGGAAGATGCCACGTCCGCCCACGTCGCCTTGCAGGGAAAGCAAATCGGGGAAGGTGACTCGGTCGAAGAGCACGGGATTGGCGCGCGCATCCTGCACCATTGGCGCGAGCACGGGCGGCAGGTCGAGGCGGTGGCGCTCGACCAGGGCTTGCAGCACGGGGACGGTCACCTGCGGTTGGTCGGCCAGCAGGAAGATGCCCCCTCCCGTCCTTCCCCATTTTCTTTGAAAATGGGGAAGGTGTCCCGCAGGGACGGAGGAGGTCAATGCATTGATGCTTGCACGAATCGAACTGGCCTGTCCCTCCTGCCAGGCTTCGTTGCGGACGATCTGCACGGGCAAGCCTTGCAGCGCATCTTCCACTTCCTCGGCATGTGCGCCCGTGATGACCAGCACGGGCGTGAGGCCAGCAGACAAGGCCGTTTGTGCCACGACGCGTACGAAGGGAGTCCCGCGCCAGTCGAGCAGCTGCTTGGGCTGACCGTAGCGCGTGGATGCACCCGCCGCAAGGACGATGCCTGCGATGGGTTCGAAGGTTTGGAACGTTGTGGGGGATTGCAGTGCGCCGACGATGACAGAGTCGAAGGCGGGCAGGAGCAGGTTGGCGAGCTTTCCACCCAGGGCTTGCAACTCGGGCGTGTCGGCCTGATTGAGTAAGGCAACCTTGCGCGCAGAGGCGGGGATGTTCTTCAACCCACCCTGCGGATGAGTCAAGACACGCGCCAGGGCCTCGGGCGTGACTGCCGCGCCGAGCGGAAGTCCGCCCAGGTGGGAGAAGATCTCGGGGCGGTGGATGAACTCATCCGTCAGCGGACGGCCCAACCCCGTCAGCCCTGCGACCACGAGAACCAGGTCCACAAAATCGGGCAGGGGCGGTTCGTGCCCGGCAGGCGCCTTGAGCGGATGTCGGCGTGAGCCGTCGGCTTCGATCAGCAGGGGCCAACCGCGGGCGGCGCATTCCGCGCGTAAACGGGCGAGCAGCTCGGGGTCCAGGGGACGGGTACGCGTCCCATCCAGCGGCCCCGTGACCAGAGTCAGGCCTGTCGCGGGCAGGTCATCCAAATCGGCGGGAGATTGTGCGATGAGGTGACGGTCGGCCAGGGGGATCTGCCATTCGCCCAGGTGTGAGGTGGCGGTGAGAATCACGGAGGATGGGCCGTGCGGCGCAGAGAGCCAATCACGCGCAAGCTGAAACAAAGCGCTGGTCTTGCCGCCCGCGCCGACCGCCGCCACCGTGATGGGGTCGACAGGGATTGTTCGCAGAGCCTGGGCGAGGTTCATGCGGAGATTATAAAGGATAAGCGCAAAGGCTCACTGAACGGAATTCTTGGGGGGATTGATTTCGCTGGCCAGCAGGATGTGCACCCGCTTCAGGATCATGAACAGGGTCAGGATGAAGTTGATGACCAGAAAGTAGATCACCAGGTTGAGCGCGAGGGTGAGATACGGCCAATTCGCTTCGATGAAGAGCAGCAGGAGCAGGGCAATGGAGAGGACCGCCACCAGGATGCAGAACGAAATGTTCGCGTAGATCTGGCCGAGGAATTTCCTGCGCAGGGTGGCCTGTGCGTGGGCGCCGCCTTCCTTGCGCAGGATATCGTAGATGAGCAGCAGCAGGTTGAATAACAGGGCCGAGAAGACCGAGAGGGAGGTGATGAGCGCGTTGATGGCATCCAGGTCGAGGGTGAAGCGCAGGAGGAAGGTCAGGAGCAGGGAGGCGGCGGCAGGTGTGACCAGGAACAGCAGGATATCCTCGACCGAGATCCTGTTGTTGGCAAAATTACGGAGCGTTTGAATGTGGTCGGTGACGATCTGCCAGATGTTGACCTTGCTAAACATCCCTGGCCTCCAGGCCGATCGATGGCAGGATCTCCCTGACGATCTCCCTGGCGACGCGGTCGATGCTGGAATAGGTGGGGTGCCCGCCGTACATCTCGATTCGGTTCGTGATGTTGTAATCGGCGCGGAAACTGCCAGGTTCGGTCAGGTCCATGGTACGGCGCTTGCCGTTCATGTCGAATTCGATCTTGACCGTGTCATAGTCCAGCCCCTTGACCTGGACGAATTCCCTGGCGCTCATCTGTCCGCGCAGCACGTCCTGAATTTCCCTGCCCATGGAGAAGGCTGCCCCTCGTTTGGCTTTGACCTGCAATTCGATGGTGCTGCCCTGTTCGTCGACCCCCATCTGGACGGCGTCTGCGATGTCGGTGGGCACCTTGAAACGCACGAAACGCAGCTTGGTGACCCGCCCCTTGGAGAAGTATTGCTTGATCAGCCGCTCGGGCACCAAGCGGTCGAGTTCCAGGTCGCACTCGCCGCATTTCTGCCTGAGGAAGCTCCTGAAATCGCGCTCGAACTGGCTGTTGATGCCCGCGTTGCCTTCCATCTCGAACGCGACCAGGGCCTTGGTCCCAGCGCTGGGGACCACCATCAGGAAATAGAACGGCAGCATTTCCGCTTCGCTGACCGAGCGCTCATGGGTGATCTCGCGCTTTCGGATGTTCACCAGCGAACTCTTGATGCCGTACTCGCCCTTTTCCAGGAGCCCGCTCAAGGTGCGGCCGCTCTTATGCAGGTGCGAGGCCCGCAACAGGGACTGGTTATCGATGTCGTTGGCGGGCCTTTCTTCGAGGTGGTCGAGGTATTCCAGGAGCAGGCCGAACAGGTTCCGTCCCCCAGGCAGGTTGTTCAACTTATGATATTCGAGATTCTTTTGGTTGTTTCTCACCCGCAGTACATAGGTGGAAATCGTAATGCTTTTCATCAGGACCTCCTTGGGAAGGCCAACGGACGATTCGCTACAGTCATTATACAGTTAATGGAAGCCCGAATTCAAGATGAGGGTGCGGAACAAGAAAACCATCGGCGATTCGCAAAAATCTCCGATGGTTTCCACGGAACAAAAACCATCCTGCGCGGTCAGGTTTGGACCTCGCAGCGGACGGCCTGCAAGAGGGCGGGAGCCGACCTAGTTGTTGAAGCCGCCCGAAGCGCCGACAACCCCCATAAAAAAGACGAAGTAGGCGATGGCACAGCAGATCCCCAAAACGGCCAGGCCGACCTGGATCCAGCCCATGATGATGCCTGCGGTCGCCATGCCGTCACCCGAAGCGGTGGGCGGGACGGCACGGGTCTCCTTGCGGGCCATGTTTCCCGTAATGATGGCGACAATGGAGGCCACTACAGGGAAGAAGGTAAAGCCCAGGATGCCCGCGATCATGCTGACCAGGGCCAGCGTGCTGGTGGGCAGGGCGATGGGCGGCATGCCGCCATAATTCGGGGGTTGCGGATAGTCAGACTGGTTCATGAAGGTCTCCTTGTTCGATGATGTTGTTTCAGTATAGCATTTTTTCCGTGGGGAATTCACCACACCCCTGGAAACAGGCGGAATCGGGTGCGGGCTGCATACTCGGCGTACCCAGGCAGTTCAGCGCGCAGGGTCTGATCCTCGAGATGGGTGCGGAGCAGGAGCAACGGCAGGTAGAGCCCGAAGCAGACCAGCCCATAGAGCGAATCGAGCAGGAAGACCGCTCCCAGCAGGGAAGTGAGCATGCCCAGGTAGCCAGGATGACGGACGAAGCGGTAGGGACCGTCGGTGACAGCCACATGACCACGCTCGGTTTGGATGCGGACCACCTGCGAGAAGAACTTGTTCGTATACATGGCCCACAGTACGAGCGCGTACCCGAATACGAAGCCCAGCCCGCCCAGCGCGCGGAGCCAGGCGGGCAGAGGCAGGGTCCAGCCCCGGCGTTGGTCGAGTCCCGCGACAATCAACGTCCCGAGCGAGGGGAGGATCATGAGTTGGGTCAGCCAGGTATCCCAGCGTTTCCCGCCCCTGGCGCCCCTGCTGCGTTCTTCGATGACTTCCTTGTGACGCGGCATCAGGAGAAAGGAAGCCCCCGCCAGCATGGACAGGTACAGGCCGATGTACCCCCAGCCCGCCGACCACTTCCAGGTCCCTGCGCTGGCAAAGAGCAAGACCGCCTGGATGAGAACCAGGACGAGGAGCTGAACCACGCGTAACAAAATGGGTGACATGTGCATCATTCATTTCCCGACATGGATGACCCAATCGGAAAACGTGACCTGGATGGCGTTCTCTGTGCCTGAATAAGCAAACAGCGACACCACCCAGGGCTGGGCCCCCAATTGTGTGCTGTCCACCGAGGCAGTCAGATACGTCCAATTTTCTCCGTTGCTGCTATAGGCACAGCGCCATACATCTCCAACCTTTTCGATCCGCAGGAAGACGGGATCGGAATACGAATAGTCCGCCCAGGCTCCGCGGCACCCGACCAGGCTTCCTTCATTGGTGACGTTCTTGCTGACAGCGATCCAGTCGTTTGGAAATTTCTCGTCGCCCTGAGCCAGGTGCCCATTGAGCGGGTGGATCAGAATGCCCGCCATCTGGGCCGTCTCGAGGACGGGCGCATCCGGGAGGAAACTCATTTTCACGCTGACGCGAAAGTCTCCTGTGAGGGTCGGCTTGTCATGAAGCATGGGGAAGTTGGGCCAGGTGTAGGGTCCCGCCGTGATCTCGATGGACTGGCCGACCAGATGGTAGGCATCCATCTCGGAGCTGCCCGCCTCCCATTCCAGGCTCGGATGGAGTGCGGTCGTGTCATGGTCGGATGTGAACGGGATGGTCTCGGTGGAAGTCTCGAAATAGGCGGTGATGGTCAGGCGGACCAGGAGGGTCAGGACGACCAGCGAAAGCAGGATGAAGAATGCCCATTTCCCCCAGGCCGTTTTCGGATTTCGATGCGGGACGTAGCCAGGCGGCAGGATGAGCCCGCTTTTGTCCTGCCCGGCTTTTTTCTCTCCCTTCCTGCCCAAATATGCGATCAGCACAGCGCCCGTGGTGGTGATCAGCGCGGAGATGATCGCGCTCAGAAAATTCAGGAAGGATGAATTGTCCATTTCGTGACTTTCCTTTCCGCATGCCATCCACGCGAGGGAGCCCTGGCAGGACCTGGAACGTTCATTCCTTGACGACGATTTGGAACTCCTTTTCCAGAGTTTGCCCGCTGACCATGGTCCCCTTGCAGCCGACGAAGACCGTGAAAGTGTAGGTCCCTGCCTGCCTGGGCACGCCGCTGATCTTTGCGCCGTCTTCGCCGTCCACGAAGACCAATTCCAACCCCGCGGGAAGCTCTCCGCTGGAAATGGACACGCCATCCACGGGGGTGACGTTATCGCTTACACGGAGATCGACTTTGTATTCCACCCCTGCCTGTGCATCTGGCAGGGAAGCAGGATCGATCTTGAGCACAACGGTGGAAGGTGTAAAAATATAGTCGAAGGTGGGCGTCGCTTCTGCGCGGGAGAAACTGGGGAACAGGGAGCAGGCAAAGGAGAGGATTGGAACGAGCAGCACCGTGAACCCGATATGTTTTTTCATGATTCTTAGCTCCATCACGCGGTGGGACGAATGGGCGTGCCGCAAAATCCGCATTCGAGGGTGCCCATCTCCGTCCAGGTCACTTCACTCTGGCGAAGGGGCGCGCCGCAATTGGGACAGTTGCTGGGGAGGCGGCTCAGTTGCGCGGCACGCGGATCGAGCGGGGCGGGCTGCGGGATCTTGTCGCCGAATTCCCTGGTCAGCGTCTCGGCCGCCGACTTCATGCCGCGTTTGGTCAATTCGCCCGTCAGGTCTTTGTAAAACATCGAAGCCTGTTGGTCGCGGTCGTATTGCAGCAGCAGGGTCAATGCCGCGCGGGCCTGCGTCACGGCGGCTTCATTGCGGCTCCTGGCAAAGGCCAGCGCCGCCTGGGAATGCAGGGCTGCGGCGCGTTTGGGTTGGTTGGCGGAGCGGAGCACCTCGGCCAGTTTGGCGAAGATGGGAGCGGCCTGTGCAGGCTTGTTATTTTCGAGATAGAAATTGGCTTCTTCGAGCCTGCGCTGCTCGGAAGGCTGCAGGGCGCTGTCTCTGGCGGTGGGGTCGGAGGGATCGTAGGGCATGGGGTGATTCTCTCGCGAATTCGTTTCTCTTGATATCGCACATCTGTCTTATATCATTGATAAGTTGAGGCACAGTGCATACAGGAGTTATATCAACAAAAAATCCTCTCTTGGCGCTTTGAGATCTCTCAATTCATACCGGTTTCCCATTCATACCGTTCCACCAGGATCCATTTGGTGTCCGGGCGCTGCTTTAGATGCTGGTCGACCTCTTTCATGCGTTTTTGCTGTTCGTCATGGAGGGGTTTCCTGCTGGCATCCGCCAGGAATTCGGTTTTGTGGCCCTCATTCAGGCGGACAAACTCTTCCACGTTGAAAATGCCCACCTGGTCGAGATAAAGCGTGCTGTCCACGCTTTCCCGAAATCCTGGGACGGCATTTTCGCGCCCGATTTTCCCGACATAATCATCCACGGGCCACCAGATCACGTGGCTCACCACCCATACTTCACTTCCGCCCTGCACGGGGACCCCGACAATTCGAATGCTTGTTGCCATTGGTTTGATCCTTTTCCATTTATTATACTTACCTTTTCAAGGGGCGGACTTCAAGGTCATCTGCCTGGCGGGTTCCCGCGGATATTGGCCTGCGCTCTCACACTCGAACCAGCCTTGCCAGTTTCTTGTCGACTTCCACGGTCTCGACCTTCCAGCCCGCGTGGATCCACGCCCGCAGGTGGACATGGTTGCCTTCCTTCTCGCGCCGCCACCAGCGCTCATCTTCATACGCGGACGCGGGCAGCTTGAACTTCAATATGCCTTCGATCTGTTCGAAGGAAAGTGTGACTTCTCTTTTGTTTTTCGGAAGGGCCAGAAGGTAATTTTCGAGCGGAGTGTATTTGCCAGCCATGGCTTCCCTTCTATTTTACACTTGACTTCAGGAACAAGTCTTCCACTTTCTTTCTTGCCCAGGGAGTTCGACGTAAGAACTTCAAACTGGATTGGATGCTGGGGTTCTCGTTGAAGCAGCGGATGGGAATACGCCTGCCCAACTCCGCCCAGCCATACTGCTCCACAAGCTGGGTGAGGAGCATTTCAAGCGTAATTCCATGTAAGGGATTATTCGGCTGCGGGTTCGTCATTTTGTAACTTTCATTTGTGTTTGTGTGCAGAGGATGGTCATTCGACGTTTTTAGAAGAAAGAACAAATTCTTTTTGGCTTGCGGGGGTGATTCTCGCCAGCAAGCACCCCTCTCCTGTAGGAGAGGGGACGGGGGGGAGGCCCAACCCCTCCAGATCAGCGACAGGACGCCGCTATTCGTCCCCGAGAATCATTCCTGCTTCTCCAATGTGTTCATGATGACAAGTATAACCCCCTCGATGTTGTTGGTTACATCGTTATTCCAGAAACGGATCACCTTGTACCCTTGGGATTCGAGATATTTGGTTCTTTCTTCATCGTACGCCTCTTGCTCCAAGTGTTGACTGCCGTCCAGTTCAATGATTAATTTTTTACGCGGCGCACAAAAGTCGGCGATATATTTTCCAATGGCATGTTGCCTTCGGAAATTGACGCCCAACTGGTCATTACGAATGATTGCCCAGAGTTTTCGCTCGGTGGGAGTTAATTCTTTTCGCAATTCAATGGCATGGGTTCTGGTTTTTGAGTTACTTCTGGGCGGGCGTAGCATTTCTTCCCCTCCTAACCTCCCCAATTGCGACGAAGAGCACGTCGAAATTGGGGAGGGACGGTTGCTCTTGAAATCAAAATTTTAGAAACATTCTCAGCGTTTATAAAAATCTCAGTTTCCAATTCTCCCCCAAATTCGACGGCACCACCGTCGTATTTGGGGGAGATGTCCGAAGGACAGAGGGGGCTCTTTCACGCCTCTCCCTTGAACGCCCTATCCAGCACGGATGGCATCAACGTCCGTCCAAAGAGCGGGCGCAACTCCTTATCACACTCTTTGGGTGCCCCGCTCTTGACCTGTACCTCCCGCACATTGTCCCCGAGCGCAGCGAGTGGGAACGCTTTGACCTTCGCCATCCGAGACCCTAAAGGTTTCCTTGACCATCGGTCAACCTGTCAGGCGGGACGGTTTTGCCCATCGGGACGAAGGTCAGCGGGAAAAACCTTTAGGGTCTTCAAATAAATTATGTTAACTCACAACAATATTGAATTTTAATAAAATTTTTGGCAGATGATCATCCAGATTTTTGACATGTTCATCTGTAAGTTCAATCAGGTTGAAACCATATTTCTGATAGATTTCGATCTTTTCTTTTTTGCGAGAAGCATATTTGGGGTCTTTTTCCAGGCCCCAATACTCTATATAAACCTTCCCTTCAGGAATATAAAAATCACAATACAACTCCTCTTCTACAGGTAGTTGACGTTCGTAGGCATGGACAATGCCAGACATGTATAACCAGTTGTCAATCAGCATTTCTGCCTTGGAGCGGACCCAATGACCGTCTGTTGCACGATGCGTGGGCGTGAACTTTTCACGGAAACTTGTACTTTCTTTATCATTCTTTGCGGCAGGTTCGTCACTTTCGCCCGACAGACTTTTTATTGTAGATCGAAGTACCTTATTGTTCAGGATCGACTCGGGCCATAGCACATAAGGAACGCCAGTTTGATGGTGGGTTTTGTTCACTGCGCCCAATGCTTTTCCTTGTGGAGTAAGGACCCAGCCTTTTCTGTCTCTTGTTATCCAGCCAAGTTCTGAGAACACCAGGTTCATTCTGCGGTTGTTCAAATTAAATTTCTCGCCGATGGCAGTTGCTGTGAGGGTGGCGTTCGGCTCGATGGGGGCGTTGACCGCCTTCCAGTGTTTATAGCAGAATTTGAAACCAATGCGTGTGACCGGTTGATCGCAGCCAGGGAAGGTGCAAATTTCTACGTTTCCCCGTTTCACTTTTTCAAGGGAAGGAAGCACAGGGTCTAGATTGTTCGGAAGTAAAGAAAGACCGTGTTTCGCAATTTCATTTTCTGGATTGATTGCCAGCAGACGTTTAATGCAAAAAAGGCGCTCCGCGTCTGAAGATACGATGCCAGAAAGCCAAAGCCATGCGCGTTCGTTATTGGGGTCTTGCTTGATTACCTGGGCTAAAAGTTTCGAAGCGGTGGTTAAGTCATCTGCTTTGTAGGCGGCAATGCTTTTGTTGAGCATTTGATCGATGATCGAATCGGGCATGATGTTCCTTCCATTACAAAGAAGTTTGGGAATCCTGTTATGCGACTTGCCAGGAAAGCTAAATCATCATGGGGACTGAGTATTCGGACCTGTTGGAGGCGGGTAAGGCAGGGGAGATTGGCCAAGATCAGGCTGCTGACTGGCGAGAGTTGAGTTCTCCAACCCATTTTGGATGGCTTGTTGCAAAGCAGTTTTGCTAGGTCGGGATTTTCCCAAATTCTTGAACGATTTGAGCAAAATATCAGTAATATCCTTGGTCATCTTCTGAAGCGATTCGGAGGTAAGTTTTTCACCTTTTTCGAACCAGACAATCGAGGCGTAGCCCATGGCTACAGTGGTAGAAGCTGCAATGGCGGCTGCTAAAACATAACCGGGCAGCCCTCCTAATTTGCTGAGTTCTTGAAACAAAGCCCGTCCCAGGAAGCCAAGGCCAAAAGTGACAGTTAATTCCTTGGCTCTTTCCAGAGTGATTTCGTATTGGTAGATGCGTGCAATGGATAATACCATTGCCCCTTGGACCGCGACTAATGGCGCAAAATCTACAAATGGAAGAGGGACTGCCCCGATCAGCCCGGCCGTTGAAGCTGCGCTGACAATCGCGCCCCAGGCTAGTTGCCAGCGAAACTCGGGCAAGGCCCGGCTCAACGCGGTGATGGTTTCAGGGTCAATCTTGGCAATGGCCATCACAACATGCTCAATATTCTTGCCATCTTTGGCATTGGTTGCCACTATTTGACTCGGCTCCAGGTTGAGGGTGGCTGCTGCCTTGGCAATGACCCGCTCTTCGGATCGCTTTACCAGGTCAATTTTGTTGAGTACGACCAGGAAGGGTTTATCGAATTCCGCAAGTTCTTCGAAAAGTTCCTGTTCGGTCTTCTTGACTCCTTGAATCGCATCGAACACGATTATAAGGAAATCGGCTTGCCTGGCTCCAGTTAACGCGCGCTGTTTTTCGATCTCGCCAACGTCGCCTACGGCATCCGCGCCGGGGGTATCTATAATGGAGAAGAAACCAGCGTCGGCTTCCTGATTAATGCGGGTGGTGCCAGGCAACGGACCGACTTCGGCCTGGTCGGTTTTGGAGCGAATAAGATGATTGTATAGAGTGGATTTCCCGACATTGGCGGGACCGACGATCGTGATCTTGTTCTTTTTACCTGAGATAGTTTGATATTGGCGCAAAGCAATGTCAATGAGCCGCCTGAGTAATTGCGGCTGAATGGGCACGGCTTTAAGGATAGTTTCGAGTTCATCCTGGAGGGGCTTAGGCAAAGCTTCCCAGGCGGCCTTTACCTTTTCTCGGGTGCGAGGCGAGAATTCACTTAGAACTTCATCAATGGTGGACATATCGACTTTGTCTCCTATTATCGCCGGGTGGGTCTCAACTTTGCCATTTCATAGTTCGCCTTTGAACGCCCTATCAAGAATTGAAGGCATCAACGCGGATGCATCCCTGTAGTGGAGCGAAAAGGGGACTCATCCTGATAAGCAACAATGCACCGATGAGGCTCATCCGCATTCGTTGTTTGGCATCTTTATTGATAAAAATTAATCACCCTTTAGCCAAACATAGTTAGCTGTTCCCAAACAAGACCTTACCTCGGATCTCAGAGCCCATCCCCAGTTGTCACTATTTTCGTCTGAATCATATCGCTTGACTTCAAATAGTAACAAAATGCCTGGTTTTCCTTCTACACCTTTGGTGTTGTTGATGCGCCTCCCCAACGCTCCTAAGACACCATAGATCTGTTCTTTGGTTATACCAAGAGAGGTTGCTATTTGAGATATTTTGAGCCCCTTATCTGCTGAATTAAACAGCGCTCTAAATAGATCTTTTTGAGATTGTTGAATTGGTGGATTGCGTTCAAGTATGCGTCGAATAATTTCGTTTGATGGCCGCTTCACTTTCATGTCTTTATCGACCAAGCCCATTGAAATGCTCCGAGCCTTGTAATCCAATTCATAAAGGAAATTCAAAAGATCTTCCATTACCTCAATTGCTACCTGAAGATCTTTTTGTAGCGGCGCTTGCAACTCATGCGCAGCATCATTACCAATAAATCGGAAACGGTGCAAGCTTTCTACTATATTGGACGGTAAGTGTTTATTCAATCCCTCGATCTTATTGAACAACGATCGTCCAGATATGTTCTTGTCCGCACATATTCCTTCCAGGAGGGCACGTAATCCTATTGCACATAGAATCCAAGCCTCGTTATTAAAACACTTTATCACTTCCTCGTAGATATCAGTCAGCTTTTCGTCAAGCTGGATAAAGGTTTTTGCGGTTAAGCTATTCCTCTCCCGTGGCGGATAGTAAACCCTAACATATTGTTCTTTGCCGTCTACATAGGCAACATGGTCTTCCTGAAGTAATGCCGTCTCGCAACCTCTGCATATCAAAAAAAGATATGTCCACTCATCATATTTCCCGATCTCGTTTAGTGGATCTTTTTCAAAATCGGCATCTGAGCTTTTTCTTTCTCGGATGGAAATAAGCTCGTGGTTTGTTTGACCTTTGCAAGTATTGCAGTATATACGTTTTATAGTTCCAATTTCCATGGATTTATTTCTCCTGCAATTCGCCTTTGAATGCTTTATCAAGAATTGACGCCATCAACGTCCGCCCAAAGAGCAGGCGCAACTCCTTATCACACCCTTTGGGTGCCCCGCTCTTGACCTGTAACTCCCGCACATCGTCTCCGAGCGCAGCGAGTGGGAACGCCTTGACCTTCGCCTGCTTCGTCATAGGCTGTAGCGAAAAGGACGCAGTAATCGGAATTTTCCCGATGAAACCATTTCAAACAATTCTGAAGCACCGCCTGGATTTCCTTTTCTGTGTTTATGTAGAAATGCTTGATAAGTTCCAACTCCAAGACCAGGACAGGCACGGCGAAAATCATCTTGTCCAAATGGTTCTTTGAGTTGACCACTTTTGACTGCCTGCACAATAGCAGAATAGACTTTGTGATTTGCCATTTTACAATTCTCCTTTGAACGCCCTATCCAGCACGGACGGTAACAAAGCGTCCAATTCTTCTTGACTTTGCGACTGCAACTCCCGCAACACATTGACCTTCGCCTGCAACCCATCCAGATAAGCGACAATGCGCCACTGTTCGTCGAGCGGGGGAACGGGCATTTCTATCTTGCCGATTTTCCCTAAACCGATATATGGCGTTGCCGAACCAAAGGTCATTGATAAAGTGTGTTCTTTTATGGATGGTGCATTTAGCATGTGCTCCATGAAGGCATCAATAATAATATCTTGACGTAGTTTCAATAGCGCTACATTTACCCAGATATTGAACTCTATATCAATGTCAACCCGACGAGCAGTTCCAGTTGTTGCTCCAACTTTTATTAACAGCACATCCCCTTTCTCAATATTCACCCTTTTTGAAAACTCTTCATGATCTTTTCGAGAGACATATTGAGCAGTTGAAAAATCATAACCTGTTTCAGAAATGTTTCTGGCTGAAATAAAGGCTACACCTTCCGCTTTTGAAACATAGGCGGGCGAAACATGAGGACCATCTGTTATTTTTGTACACAGGTCATTCAAAGCCATAGTCTGATAAGTGTTACGTAATTTCTCAACTATTGCATTTCGTGTTGCCTTGAGAAGGTTTCCCGCTTCTTTATCAGCCTCATCCCGCAGACGCTGTGCCTCATTGACCCGCGCCGCCAGCGACTCGATGTGTGCCACAATGCGGCGTACATCTTGCATGGGAGAAGGTAATTCAGGTAATTCAATTTTCTCGCCAAAAAGCCTTCTTCGGAAAACACCAAGAAACTCTGATATTTTCTGCTGTTCAGCAAATGATGACTTGGGCAAAATCAGGCTCGCCAACATTTTGCCGTTGATATTGCTCATTGCTGAGCCTCTATGAGTAGATTCTATTTGAAGCCAAAATTGCTGAGATTGAAAAAACCAATATACATAATTAGGCATAATTCCATCTCTTGCCCGCAATCGAATCATGTAGGAAGCAAATACAGCAATTTCTGGAACATCCTTTACAAGAAAGGATTTCCCAATTGAGCCTGCTCTTGCAACTAGGATGTCGCCTTTTTTGATTAGGTAATTATCAGGCTCGTCACAAGTGCAATAAGGGACGGTATCCCAATTTATGGTTCCACCTTTTATGTCTGTAATACGAACAAATCTTGGACCATTTGCTATAGTTTCTGCCGAAGCGGTATATCCATATTGTGGATGTTCACAAATATCAGATACGGATAAATTTTCGCGACCAGAATCTAAAAGGGTTTTGAAAATAACAGTAGCCGCTGAAGAAAGTAATAATTCTTCACGCGTTAATTTGTAAGGCGTTGGGAAAATAGAACTGCTCACTAATTTTCCTTTGCCAGCAAAGACTTGATTTCATCCATAATCGCCGCAATCTGTTTCTCTTTGGCGAGAATACTCTCCGCCAACTCGACAGGCGGCAGGTGTTCCAAGTCCTCTTTGCGACTGGGGTTCTTGATATCGAGATTGACGCTCACCACATCGCCGCCCCCGTTAGTCTGGATCACGTCTGCGGCGCGCACTTTCCATGCGCGTTCGTTTTCGACACGAGCATCCCACCAATCTAAAATCGGCTGGAACTCCTCGAACTGCATCGGGCGCGTCTTGGTATAGTTCTTCACGCCTTCGGGGAGAATATGCTCGTAATACCAAATCTCGCTAGTCGAGTAGCCCTGAGCGCTCTTTGCGAAGGGCGTATCGAGACCAGGACGATCGAAGAACAGCAAATTGGTCGGGATGGACGTATACGGCGCAAACACCCCGTTGGGCAGTCGGATGATCGTATGCAGGTTGAAGTCCCGCAGCATCTGCGCCTTCACCCGCGCCGCCACTCCGTCGCCGAACAGAAATCCATTCGGCACCACCACGCCGCATCTACCGCCATGCCTGAGCGAACGCATCACGAACTGCATGAACAACAGCGCGGTCTCGCTGGCGCGCGTATTCTCGGGGAAGTTCAACTGGATGCCCGCCTCCTCCTCGCCGCCAAAGGGCGGGTTCGTCACGATCACATCGAAGCGGTCTTTCTCCCCGATCTCGTTCAGCGGATTCTTCAACGCGTTATCGCGGCGGATGTTGGGCGTTTCGATCCCGTGCAGCAACAGGTTCATCGTGCTCAACAGATACGGCAGCGGCTTCTTCTCCACCCCAAACAATGTCCTCGTTTGCAGCGTTTCCTGCTCTTTGGATTGCTTCGCCTGCGGCTTGAGATACTCATACGACTCGACTAAAAACCCGCCCGTGCCACAAGCGGGATCAAGAACGGTCTCTCCCAGCCGCGGCTTGACTCGGTTTACTATAAGCTTTACTACGGGACGGGGCGTATAGAACTCGCCCGAATCGCCCGCCGCGTCGCGCATCTCCTTCAACATCGACTCATACAAATGCGCCAGCGTGAAGATCTCATCCTTCGACTGAAAGTGGATGTTATCCACCAGGTTGACCACATCCCGCAGCAGATACCCGCTCAACATGCGGCTGTACGTCTCCTTGAACACTTCCGCCACCTTCAGCCGTTCATCCGACCCCGTCAACCCGCGCAGCGCAGGCAGCAACCCATCATTGACGAACTTGACCAGATCCTCGCCCGTCGCCCCGTTATCCTCATCCGAAGCCCAATCCCGCCACCGATACGGCGACGGAATCACAGGCTTATACGCCTTGCGCTCTAACTTTGCATCCTCCTCGCGCCGCATCTCCAAATCATCGTAACACTTCAAAAACAGAATCCACGATAACTGCGGCAGTCTATCCAAATCCCCATTCAACCCTGCATCCTTCCGCATAATGTCACGGGACGATTTGATCAGGGAGGAGAGAGACGCTTTCGTGTTGTGTTGAGGCTGTGGTGTGGTCTTTTTAGGCATTCTGCTATTTTATCCCATGTCTTTATATTTACATGTCGTTGCGAGGGCGGGGCATTTCCGCCTGAAGCAACCCTCTCTTTGTTGAAGCTATCCCACTTAACTGGAGATTGCTTCGCTCCTTTCAGTCACTCTCAACGACATATCGACATTTGCATGTCGTTGCGAGGGTGGGGCATTTCCGCCTGAAGCAACCCTCTCTTTGTTGAAGCTACCCCACTTACGAGGAGATTGCTTCGCTCCTTTCAGTCGCTCGCAACGACACCTCGATATTTGCATGTCGTTGCGAGGGCGGGGCACTTCCGCCCGAAGCAACCCTCTCTCTGTTGAAGCTATCCCACTTAACTGGAGATCGCTTCGCTCCTTTCAGTCGCTCGCAACGACATCTCGACATTTGCATGTCGTTGCGAGGGCGGGGTACTTCCGCCCGAAGCAATCTCCTTATTAATCGGGAGCTGCTCCGCTTGTTCCTTTGCTATCTTTCAGGACAAGGCTCGCAACGACATATCATAATGAGAGTTCTTCTTCAAGCAGGAATTCCAATGGAGATTCGGGCTTGTAATAAATACGGACCGTATCACGTTTTTCCAGCTTCTCGAAGATCTCACCAGTTACCTTTACCTGAAAAGAGGCTTGATTCGGAGAAACTTCCAACTGGTCAGCGCCTGGCGCAATATCCAAATAATAATAGGGGCGGGTAGTATGAAGGTCACCATACTCATCCTCGTATGATCCGCCAGGGTAGCCATGTCGACTTACGATGGCAACCTCGACAGACTTGCAAGCTCGCTTCCACTCCTGTCTTGCTTCATGGAGCCTTTCCTTTTCTTTTTTCTGCGCCCAGGCTCCCAGAATAAACAGAGCCACAATACCGATCAATATTCCGTAGCAAATGATTTGATCAAGCCAACTCCCTGTATGAGAATTTACGCGCACAATCGCAGACGAAACGATATATCCACCTGCAATGACAAATGGAAGCCAGACGCACCCCCAATCGTCATGATTTCGGGCCTGTACATTAGAAGAAGCCTTTTTACTGAAGTTTGGTTTTTCTCGCATAACTACTCGCAACGAGATTATCCACGCAAAAACTTCTGCAACTCATCTACTGTTGGTTTATGCCATTGTGAGGGGCATTTCCGCCCGAAGCAATCTCCTCATTCCATCCATGTCGCTGCGAGGAGTGCTCTCCCTGGCGCCGCCTGCCAGGGCAGGTGTACTCTTTGCGACGAAGCAGTCTTCCACTTACGAGGAGATTGCTTTGCTCCTTTCAGTCGCTCGCAACGACATCTTGGCATTTGCATGTCGTTGCGAGGGCGGGGCACTTCCGCCCGAAGCAATCTCCTCGTACTTGAAGTACTCCTATAAATAGGAGATTGCTTCGCCTACTCGGGGACCGCAACGACCTCCAATTACTTTATCTCCTCATACAAATCCTTCCACTCAGGATTCAGACTATTGATCAAATCAATCTTCTTCTTCCGCGAGCCGCCTTTAATCTGTTTTTCTCTTGCGATCGCAGAATGGATATTATCTCCGACTTCATAATAAACCAGCTTATGAACATTGTACTTCTTGACAAACACACTGCCTATTCCGTTTTTATGCTCATACACCCTGCGCGCCAAATTGTTGGTTACACCCGTATACAAAACAGTATTGTGGGCATTGGTCATAATATAAACGCAATATTGCTTGCCAACTGACATCAAAACTCCCAATTACTCATGCCGTTGCGAGGAGTGAACGATAGTGAGCGACGAAGCAACTTCATTGTTGTTGGAGCACTTCGCTAATCAGGAGACTGCTTCGCAACAACCGCTCGCAGCGACATGCTTGGATATATGTCGTTGCGAGGAGAGTGTTCTTCCCGACGAAGCAACCTCCTCTTCTCGCAGAATACATCAATAATCAGGAGATTGCTTCGGGCTATCGCCCTCGCAATGACATGGAATTTTATTCATACAAAAACTTCTGCAACTCATCCACCGCCTGTAACAACTTCTCTGCCCCGCCAAATAAACGGTAAATATCGTGCGTCGTCCCGTACTGGTCGAACGGCGAGACCTGCAACACGCGCGGCAACTGGTCAAACTCGCCAATGCCATAATCCGCGTACTTCTCCAGCAGGGTATCCAAAATCTCCCTTGCCGCAGGTGTAAACGTATTGAAGAAATTCGCCTTCTTCTGGCGTAACTTCTCCGCCCGCTCGCGGCGACTCACCAACGGCGCGTTGTACGCCACATGCAAAAGCAAATCCAGTGCGTCGGCTTCTTCGTGGTGCGTGACTCTGGCGAGATGGTCGGGGTCAATGCCGCGGGCACGCAGCTGGTTTAAAATCTCAATCCGTTGCTCTGCCTGTGTCCAACTTTGCTTCAAATGTTCCGCCGTCAAGTTCAAGCGGCGGATGTTCTGCGTGACATAATCGGTAAACTCGACGGTCTTGAGGATGTGCCCATCGGGGTCGAGTTCAAACGCCTGTTCGCCTGCGATATATACTTGCACATTATCGAGGTAATACTTGCGGGGCAACTCGCCGATACCCAAGGTGACAGGCACTTCTGAAGTGCCTGTCACCTGCTCTTCTTGAAGCGTCCCTTCCTCACTGTCCTCCACCTTGGTCTCATTCCCATCCTTGTCGATCTCGGTCTTCGTCACGCGCACAGGGTCGCCATCGAAGGCAGGATCATAGAACAACTGCGTCGCGCCTACATAATCGATGATCGTAAACCAGAACTTGTCATGCTCTTCCGAAACCCGTGTCCCGCGCCCGATGATCTGCTTGAAATCCGTCATCGAGTTGATGGCGCGGAACAAGACCACATTGCGGCAGGTGGGAGCATCCACGCCTGTGGTCAGCATTTGCGAAGTGGTCAGAATGACGGGCACGTCCTCCTCGGGGTCTTGGAAATCATCCAAATGTCCACGCCCAACCGAGCCTTCCACAGAAACGACACGTTCCACGTAATGCACGTGAATTTTCGACAAATCGGCGTTTGCATTATTCAAAGCGATTCGCATGTCCAGCGCATGTTCCTGATCCACGCAGAAGACGATGGTCTTGTCCATGCGGTTGGTGCGCTTGAGGTATTCGGTCAAATGTCTGGCGACAACTTCCGTACGCGAGAGCAGGGAGATCAATCGCTCGAAGTCTTTCGTCCCGTACAAATCAGCGGGGATCTCGCGCCCGAACCGATCCAGCACCCCTGGGTCGATCTGCAAACCGCTGGCGTCCACATCGGGAATGACGCGATACACCCGATACGGCGCGAGGAAACCATCGTCGATTCCCTGTCTCAGGCTGTAGGTGTAAATCGGCTCGCCGAAATAATCGTAGGTGTCCGCGTTGTCTGTCCGCTTCGGGGTGGCGGTCATGCCGATCTGCGTCGCGGATTCGAAATACTCCAGTATCTTGCGCCAACTGCCAAACTCATTCGCCGACCCGCGATGACACTCGTCCACAATGATCAGGTCGAAGAAATCGCGCGGATATTTCTCGTACAGGTTTTCCCCCGTCACAGGGTTGGCCAGCGCCTGATACAGGGCAAAATACACCTCGCGGCTCTTGACTGCCCTGCCTTGGATCTTTTGCAAGGCTTGACCCATCGGTGAGAAGGTCCTGTCCTTTGCCTGGTCGATCAGCACGTTGCGGTCAGCCAGATACAGAATCCGCTTCTTGCGCTTCGACTTCCACAGCCGCCAGACGATTTGAAACGCCACGAAGGTCTTGCCCGTGCCCGTCGCCATCGTCAACAGGATGCGGTTTTGTCCCGCCAGTACGGCGTTCACCGCCTTGTTGATTGCCACCTGCTGGTAATAGCGCGGCGCTTTCCCGCCCACCTCCTGCCAGTAGGCGGAGAGGGCATCCTTTTCTTCTTTCTCGTTTCGAAAATTGAACGTGCCTTTTAGTCGTCCCCATAACTCATCAGGCGATGGGAACGCGTCGAGGTCCCGCTCCAGGCCCGTGATGAAATCGTGCTCCACAATGCCTTTGCCGTTGCTCGAATAGGCAAACTTTAACCCCATCATTTCCGCATACTGGATGGCTTGTTGCAACCCCGCTGCTGGGCTTTTATACTCTGCCTTGGCTTCCACCACGGCGATGGGAATATTTTGTCGAATGGAGAGGACGTAATCAGGGCGAAGTCCCTCCTTGCGGGTATGACGACCGCCAATCGGCACGATACGTCCAGGCGTCAATACCATCTGCTCGGTGATGAAGTCATCCTCCCATCCAGCAGATTTCAATTTTGGCAAAATGTAGGTGCGGCAGGTGTCAGCTTCGTTCATATCCCTTCTTGATCCAATACCATAAGTATACAAGAAAACCGATACAACGCAAGCCTGGCAGCCCTCCCTCGAAAACGGCCGTTTTTTGGCGAAAACGTTTCAAAATTCCCTTGTTGGAAATTTAAATTTCTAGGAAGGAAATTTAAATTTCAAGGAAAGAATTCCCCCATTTCCTTATTGGAAATCGACTCATCCCTGGTTAGAAAAAAATTTTCCCTATAAGGGAATTTTCGAACCCGCTTAAAGGGGCTCGGTTTATAAAATTGTAATGTGTGGCTTATAGCGGATTCCCCAAAATAACAAAAACGCAAAACACAAAGCATGGACTGCTCTATATAATGATCATCGTGTCACACCCTGAGGGGGCATCGACAGCGCGCAACGAAGGTTTTCCCCCGCAGGTCCAAGCGTCCGCCCCACCATGTAAAGGAGGAACCCGTATCATGGCCGCACCCCGTATCCAGGCGATCAACGCCTACCGTCCCCGCATCGAGCAGGGCAATACCGTCCAGAAGCCCGAACTGATCCGCGCCCTTTCGCGCGCCACAGGGCTGGTGGAAGGGTCCATCGACCAGGCCACCAAGGAGCTGCGTGATCACATTATCGAGTTCAACCGCGCAGGCCGCGCCGTCAAGGTGGATGGCCTGGGGACCTTCTCTCCCAACATCGACCTCGACGGCACCCTCTCGATCTCCTTCCGCCCCGACCCCGCCTTGAATTTCGGCATCAACATGCCAGGCACCTTCACGGGCACCATCCTCAACCGTGAGAACATCGGCAAGACCTCCGACGACCTGGTGGCCCAATGGAACCAGGAACATCCCGAGAATCCGATCCCAACCTAGGCGATCGGCCCCTGCCGTTCATTCACCCATAGCCTTGAATTCAGGCGCAGGGGCCTTTCGGAACCCCAGGGCCGCGAAGACGAAAAAGACTCTTCGCGGCCTTCGCGTCTCCGCGTGGAACGGGTCCGCTGTGTCTTCGAAGCCCCTGGCGCGCCCATGAAGGAATGATTTCGGGGCGCGTCTTGCTGGCTCCATTCACCTTACAAGACTGTATTGATTTGCCGCCCCGCGGAGCGGGGGAATGCCATATAATCGCCTTCACATGAGCGCGTTTTTTTCCGTGCGCGCGGCCGCGCGGCGCCTGCCGCCCGAGACCGCCTACAAAGTGGGGATGATTCTGGCCGCGACGCTTGTCGGGGGACAGGCCTTATTGTGGGTGCTGCTGAGGGGAGACCCCTCGATGCGCGTGGCTTTGAACGATTGGGCTTCCCTCGTGGGAAGCCTGTCTGCCTTTGTCGCCATGACCTTCGCCGCCTACTGGTCGTCGCGCCTCGATCGACGCCTGGGGCGCTCGTGGACCTTCTTCGCATTGGCCATGTTCGGCTGGATGCTGGGCGACCTGCTCTGGCTGATCCTCGAACTCGGATATGGCCTGTCTCCCTACCCCTCAATCGCAGATTTCTTCTACCTCATCGCCTATCCGCTCTTCCTGACGGGCGTGCTGCTCTTCCCGCGTCAGCCTGGGATCGGGGAGGGGCTGCGCTGGCTGTGGCTGGATGTGCTCATCATCATGCTCTCGGCCGCAGGCGTCTTCTGGAATTTGAGCCTGTCCGAGGCTTTCAGACTCCCGCCTTCGCCCGCCTTCCTGCTGGCCTCGGCTGCCTACCCCCTCGGCGACCTGATGCTGGTCCTGTCCATCACGCTGATCCTCTTCCAGCCGCGCCTCCCGCAATGGTTCGCGGCTTTGTCGTGGATGCTGGCGGGACAGGTCCTCACCGCCCTGGCCGACATCCTGTTTTCCTTCTCCAACCTCAACCTGACCTTCAGTTCGAGCCTGTTCTTCAACCTGCTCTTCGCGGCCGCGCCGTTGCTCTTCATGCTGAGCGGCCTGGCGCAGGCCGTCGCAGCCCAACGCGCCGTGCAGGAGACCAGGACCACCCCCTTCCAGCGCTACGAGGGACCGCTCAAACTGATGCGTCTGGTCCTTCCCTTCCTGTGGCTGATCCTGGCCTACATCCTGATCCACATCAGCGAACGGGATTGGGTGACCAGCAATTACCTGCGCCAGGAGGCCTGGATCAGCGGCATTTTGCTGCTCCTGGTGGTCCGCGAGGTGGTCATCACGTTCGAGAACGACCGCCTGGCTGCCGAGCTGCGCGGCCTGAACGACGATCTCGAAAAGCGCGTGGCCGAGCGCGCCTCCAGCCTGACCCTCACCAATTATGAGCTGCGCCGCGAGATGGAGGAGCGTCGCCGCATCGAGATGATGCTGCGTGAGCGCGAGGAGAAACTGGCTCACTTCGCTCTGCACGACGCCCTGACGGGCCTGCCCAACCGCTCCCTGCTGGTCGACCGCCTCAAGCAGGCCATCCAGCGCCTGTCCCGCCGCCCCGAGGAACGCTACGCCGTGCTCTTCCTTGATTTCGACAGTTTCAAGGTGGTCAACGACAGCCTGGGACATCTCGTCGGCGACCAGCTGCTGATCCAGATCGGTCAGCGGCTCACCTCGCTGGTGCGTTCGTCCGATACGGTGGCCCGCCTGGGCGGGGACGAGTTCATCGTCCTGTTGGAGGGCCTCCATTCAGAGAGCTACGTTTCCGCCACCTCCCAGCGTGTGCTGGATTCCTTCCTCGAACCGTTCGACCTGGGCGGGCATGCCATCTACGTCACGGCCAGCATCGGGGTGGTGATCTCCAGCCCCGAATATCAAAGCGCAGTGGACATCCTGCGCGACGCCGACCTGGCGATGTACGCCGCCAAGACCAGCGGCAAGGCCCGTTTCACCCTGTTCTCGACCGAGATGCGTCACCGCGCCCTCAACCGCCTCACGCTCGAGTCGGAGCTGCACCACGCCCTGGATTGGAACGAGCTGGCCCTGTACTACCAACCGATCTACTGCCTCGAGAACGGCAGGCTGTACGGCTTCGAGGCCCTGATCCGCTGGCATCACCCCGCGCGCGGC
This sequence comes from Chloroflexota bacterium, assembly GCA_016191845.1. Lineage (GTDB taxonomy): Bacteria > Chloroflexota > Anaerolineae > Anaerolineales > Villigracilaceae > JACPVF01. The sequence goes on along the minus strand of JACPVF010000013.1, from coordinate 239,906 downwards.
CTGATCGGCCCTTCCGAGTTCATCCCCATCGCCGAGATGAGCGGATTCGTCAACTCGATCACCCATTGGCTGCTGCACGAGGCCTGTCGGCAGGTCTCGACCTGGCAATCCATGCTGCCGCCCGAGCTGGGTCCGCTTTCGTTGAGCGTCAACCTGTCCCCGTTGTGCCTGCGCCATCCCGAACTGTTGCACTGGCTCGAGCAGTCCCTGAACCTGCACTCGGTGTCGCCCAGTCAGTTGAACCTGGAGATCGTCGAGACAGCCCTGCTCGACGAGGTGGACCTGGCGAAGCGTGTCTTCAGCGATATGCGGCGGCTGGGCGTCAAGGTCAGCCTGGATGATTTCGGCATCGGCTATTCCTCGCTCAGCTATCTGACGCAATATCCCATCGACGTGCTCAAGATCGACCGCTCCTTCATCAGCCGCACCACCGAGGCGGCGGAGGTGGCCTCCATCGTGCGCGCCATCATCGCCCTGGCCCGCGAATTGAAGATCGCGGTGGTGGCCGAGGGCGTGGAGACGCAGGCGCAACTGGATTTCGTGCGGGAGGCGGGTTGTCAGTATGCCCAGGGGAATGTCCTGGCCCCCGCCCTGAGCGTCGACGAGGCGCATGCCCTGCTGGTGGAACACCTGCGTGCGTAGCGGGCATCCGAAAGAATCATACAGGCCGACTCGAGCGAGAGTCGGCCTTTTGGTTCCCAGGGAAACTCACCTCACGCGCAGGACCTGACCTGCGTAGATCCAGTTCGGGTTCCAGAGTCCGTTCAAGGCTTGCAGGCTGGCCACGGTCGTACCGTAGCGTACCGCGATCAAATACAACGTGTCGCCATAACAGACGGTGTAATAGACGGGCAGGGCGGGCAGGTAGATGACCTGTCCCACGTAGATCAGGCTGGGATTCCAGATCTGCGGGTTGACCGCCAGGATGGCCTGCACGCTCGAGCCGATGCGGACGGCGATATTGCCGAGCGTGTCCCCTGGCTGCACCACGTAATTCGTGCCCGCCACGGGCGGGTTGTAATAGACGGGCGGCGGCGGGGGCGGGGGATAGTCCACGGGTGCCGAGGGCAGGTTGATGACCTGTCCCGCGTACAGCCACCAACCCAGGCCTGGGTTGACCGCATAGATCGCGTCGACGGTGGTGCCGCACATGTTGGCGACGCCCCACAACGTGTCCCCCCATTGGATGGTGTAGAGCCCGCCGCATACTCCGCCCGCGTAGGCGCTCATGCCCGGCACGAAGCACGCCAGCAGGACGGCGGCCAATACAAACGAACGCAAGATCGTCTTTCTTGCCATACGCTTCTCCTCTTTCTCTTACGATTCAGAGCGATGACCTTCGGCTGCGTTGTCTCGGTTTTGTACACAAAAAGTATAGGTCACTTGAGGGGAGAATTCAAGCGGGGTGCCCGTCTTACAGCCTGGCTCGCAGGGCGCGAATCTCGTCCTTGAGGGCCGTGGTATCGGCGATCTTTCCCATGTTGGCGAGGGTGTCCTTGGCGCTTTGCAGGATGCCGATCAGCGAGTGCAGGGGACCCGAGCCAGCGCCGAGCACGAAGCCCGTGATCAGCATGTCAAAGATGCGCGGCACCCCCATGCCGAGGTAATAGAAAACGCCTTTGTCGGTAAAGACCGCGACCACCATGCCCAGTACGAGGCCCAGCCAGATACTGAGAGCCCGCTTCCATCCAACATAGATCGGGTCCTTGGATAGATTTTGGAGCAGGTCCCCCGCCTCGTAGACCCGTTGTTGCGCCTGGCTCAGGAAGGTCTGAAGTTTATCCTTCTCTGCGTCTGCGATATTGGGATCGCCCAACGCTTTCCTGAGGGACTCTTCCGCCTGCTTCAATTGCAGGGAATACAACCCCTGGATTGATTCTATCGACCCCATTACTTCCGTGGTGTTTTTTATCTTTTTGGCAATATTCTCGACCTGGGTCTCGAACATGTCGAAGATGGTTTCGATCAGGCGTTCGATGGCCAGCGCCAGCGCCAGGATCGGACCCAGGGCAATGGCGATATCGTTTTGCGTGTCGTTGGCTTGTTTTTCAGCTCCGCCGTCCGATGGGGGTGGCGCGTTTTTGATGTCACTGGCGCCATTGGGTCCGAACAGCCAGCCGATATGCGCTGGTTCCTGGAGGGTCCGCACGGTCAGGCTGACTATAAACACCGCGATCAGGAGGATCAGGATCGTGCGCGGCCAGCTGTTGTTGGCTTTGAAGGCCGCCCACCCTTTGAGCTCGGTTTTTTGATCCTTTTCTTTATCCTTGCCTTTGTTTTCCCCTGAAGGTTTATCGGGTATGCCTGTTACAGCAAATGTTTTCATTATTTCTCCTTGGGTTGTGTGAGCAGAATGGCAACGGAACGCGGCCTTTGTTTTCTGTCTGGCACCTCCTGTGGGAACACAACGAGGACCTCACCCAACCGTTCTCCCCCGCAAGATATTTCTAATGGATTATCTTCATTATAAGGAAATTATGCGCAGATTCAAGAAGCCATGAACGACGGAGGATGCGTGGGTGGCCTGCCTGCCCGAGGACATAAAAAAACAAGCCGACTCGCAGGGATGTCGGCTTGCAAGGGGATGGGTGATTATCTACTTTCTTCTCTTTTTCATGGCGCGGGCGATGGCTTCAATCCACTCTTCTACGTCCTGTTTGGAAAGGGTCTCCGACCCCTCGAACTCGATCGACTCGTCCTTGCCGACCTGGATCTTGATCCTGATATTTCGATTCTCCCTGCGGAGCGCCCAGGTATTCAGGAATTCAAAGAACTTTGTTGCCACGATTGGGGCAATTGCAATGGATAACGTGGCGAATGCCAGGGGATCGATATCTTTTGAGGGAGCCTCCCTGCTGCGGTGGATATCCCCAAAATTTTTGGCCGCCTCTGTCTCAAAGGCGACGGCAGACTTTTCAAGTTCGCGGGGTGGGATCTGATCGTTCTTGAGGATGAGTTCAAAGGTGTACTCGTTCATTTTTTTTGTATCCCGTGAGCATGTCGACCAGGCGCCTGGCGGCGGCCTCATCCAGATCGTAGAGTTCGGGTCCCGCCCGCCCAATGATGTATCCCTGCACGTAACGGATATCGTATTCGTAGATCTGCTGCAGGCTGACGGCCATGTCGCTGCTGCCGTCGAAACCTTCCACGATGACGTAGGTGGCTGAGGTCTCCTTGATGGCAGTCATTTGGCGAATGTACTGGAGCGTAATATCGCAAATATCCTTTTGAAGCAGGATGTCGCGGTCGATCTTGACATATTTTGGCCTCAAGCTGGCAAAACGAGAGATCGAGGAATATCCGCTGCCGAAGTCATCGATTGCAAAGTTGACACTGAAGCTTTTGGTCAGGTCAAATAATTGCTCCCGAAAATGCCTCAACCCGGCGACGGTATTCTCTTCTCCATCAAAGGAAACCGGCAGTTTCTCGGAGATTTCAAGAATGATCTTATGGCCTGGGATGGATTTGTCCTTATTGATGACATCGTCCAGTGTTTTGCGGTATGCCGATCGCATCAGCGAGGCTGGATAGACATTGACGGACAAGGGCAGAAATTCGTTTGGCCGTTTGCCCATTTTTTTCAATTGTTCGCGGTAACGCTCCGTCGCCAGACGCAGAAAATACGAGTCCAATTGGATCATGAATTTGTCCCCCCACAGTTCCGCGGCTTGGAAAAGATTGACGGGTGCATGCTCCGCCTGGGCCTCTCTTGCAAGCGCCTCCCAGCCGTTGATATCCAGGTTCTTCGAATCCAGAAACAGGATCGGTTCAAAGAAAACCGTGTCGTTATTCAGGCTGTCATCGAATAGTTTGAACCTTTGTTCGTACATCTTGAACGGAATATACCCATAGGTCTTCTTCAACTCATCCAGGATGCTGGCTTCCAACTCCGGGGAGATATAGGTAAATTCATCCGTGGCATAGTAAATGGAACGCAGGATGCAGGCATACACTTCACCGATATAGATATCCACCGAGGTCGCAAAGATGACCAGGAAATCATCCTTGTCGATCGGCACGACCATGATCTTTTCGTACTTGGCGATCTGCCTGGAGGGGATGTTGTGAGATATGCCCTTGTTCCCTGCCTCGAAAACCTTTTCCTCGATGCCCTGGGCGATGCGGTTTGCCGCCATACTGACCAGTTCGCTCTCGGTCACGTCCTTGCCGGTCATCTGACTGCTGAATCGGTTGAAGGCTGGTTCCTTCCCCGAGGTGTGCAGCAGGAACACGATTTTTGCATCGTACAAATCCCGAATGATGTTCAGGATCACCGTCCCAGGCTCCATTCCCAGAGCGGAATTGAAATCCCCGAGGCGAGTCGTTATATTCCTTATAAATGGATATGCTGAGTCGAACGGACTGGCGAGCGGCGAAGCGATGATGCTGATTGGCAGGTGCGCATTCGAATCGACCATTTCGCTGTCGACCTGGACGCTTGGGGCTGCCTCCCGCTTCCCGTGATTACGTGTCAGTACAAAACGTGAGATGACCTTTCCCGCAAATCCCGAGGGCTGCTTCTCCGGCACCTTTCTTTTTATATAGGAATTCAAACTATCGATCGTGACTTCGCCTTCACCCGCCTCAACGGCGAGTTTATCCCCCCGTAGCCCCTTCAGAAGGTAATAGGTAAAAACTCCATTCTGATATTGTTCATGCTCGCGCGATTCAACGCCGGAAGGGGAGGAGAACATGACCGCACGAGCCATGGTGTGATCATTGTCCGGGAATGCCAGCAGCTTTCCGTCGATCAATTCCTTGGTGCTCGACACCTGTTCCAGCGGATTCTCTGCGCCAGCGGAGGATTTGACCAGCGTGGGCGGTATAAAGGCGCCGCTGTTGCAGCAATCGAGGATGAAGAGAATATTTCTCGCCGGGGATCTGTGGAAGATGTCCTGATAGATGTAAGACATTCGCAGGCCGGAATTCGGATTGAAGGCAATATCAGCGATCTGGGTATCGAATGCTCCCAGATAGGCTGTCTTCTCTTCACCGGCCAAAAATCCATGTCCCGAATAATACACGATCACTGTATCGTCGGGCCTGGCATTCTTCACGAGCATGGTATGAAGGGTGCCCTCGATATTATGTTTTGTTGCCTGCTGCCCTAACAGAACCTTTATTTCCCCAGGATTCGAAAATCCGATCGCGGGATCGGTGAAAGTCTTGTAGATATCTTGAGCATCTTTTTCTGCGAATTTCAAGGTGCGTAAATTGCGAGCATCCAGATATTCGTTGACACCGATGAAAATCCCGTGAAATTTTCCAGACATGGCATCTCCTGCGACGTCTTTGCAAAGGATTGGTGTTCTTTTATCTGTAAATTAATCTGATCTCGCGGTGCACAGCCTAAAATTCGGCCAGAAATGGTGCTTCCTTCAGTTTATACGAAATTGGCTTAATTTCAAGTGGGAATTCGCCTGGGTTCAAGCTTCTGTCTTAATCCTCGAAAGGATCGCTTCCAGCACGCCGCCGCCGATGGAAAGCGCCTTGTCCGAGACCAGCCAGCAGACGCTGGCGTCGTCGCGCGGGTCCACATCGCCGATCTTCATGTTCTGGGGGGCGGTCACATCGTCGTGAAGCAGTCCGCGCAACATGCCTGATAACGGACTGACGATGGGCTGGCTGCCGCCCTCCGAGAGCAGGTCGGCCAGGACCTGGCCTTCCTCCACGTGTTCGCCGATCTGGACGCGCGCCTTCAACCTGCCTTCGACGGGCATGCGCAGGACGCGCCTGGGGTCGCCCTCGGGTTGTCCGCTGTCGGACTGGGTCGGGCCATCCCAGTAAACGCGTCCCAGGGTGTGACTGCGACGCGTCTCGATCACGGCGTCGCAGTTCATGCCCGCCGTGAAACCCGGTCCCAACCCAATGTGCAGCAGCGGACGGGCGGGCAGGGGATCGGGCTCGCGTTTGAGCAAACGCCCGTCCACCACGATGGTCTTCTGCGGGCTGGTGAGGAAGGCGTTGGACAGGAGGTTGGCGTTGGGATCGACCAAGACGGGAATCTCGCCCCGTTCCTGGACGTGCTGCAACTGGTCGGGCGAAACCAGGCGGCCCGTCACGCCTTCGACGGTCCACGAGCCTTCATAGACGGCTTCGGCAAACGAGACGGTGCGCCGCACGGCCAGGGGCTGGGGTAGTTCGAGGATCAACACGGGGAAGCCCACGCGGAAGAGGCGCAGGGCCACGCCCGAGGCCAGGTCTCCGCCCCCGCGCAGGACGATCAATTCAGGTCGCATAGTTCTCCTTGGTGATGTCGTTGCGAGGAGGGTATATGCCCGACGAAGCAACCTCCGTGTTCAAAAAGATTGCTTCGTCGCCCTTGCAGGGCTCCTCGCAACGACATCGATTAAATATGTCGTTCCTGCAGCAAGTGACCGAAGGCGTACAGGGTCAGGTAGAGGAACAGGAAGAGTGCCGCAAAGATGGTGGTGAAGACGATGGAGCGTCCGCTCGGGTCGACGGCGTGAGCCAGGGTGAAATCCGCCAGTTCACGCGGACGCGAGAGGATGTCCCACGAGTTCCAGCGCAGGAAGCGGCCCACGTACACGCCCACCGCCGTCAGGGCGGTGACGAGGGCCACGAAGCCCCAGCCGATCCAACGCCCGAACTCGCGGCGGATGATCTCCTGCATCATGAACAGCGAGACCATGCCCAGCAGCAGTCCCGTGAAGGCGAACCAGACCAGCATCAACACGTCGTACCAGGTGTCGATATCCTGCCAGTTGGCCACCGCCAGGTGCTGCAGGTCGGTCAGGATGTAGGGCGCATTGGGAAAGAAGATCAGCCACAGGAAGGCGGCGACGGGCACGAGGACCCGCATCCGCGTAGGCTGCAGGCTGGAGGTGTAGGTGAAGTAGGCCACCAGGAAAGGGATCCACGCCAGGAACAGGTTCCAGATCAGGAAGGCGTAGTTTTCCTTGCCTGTCAGCGAGACGCGCCAGCGGAACAGCCCGATGCATACCAGCGAGGCCAGCGCCAGGATGGCGACGATGAACAGGCGGTATTTGTTGCTTGCGAAACGCGTGCGCAGGTCAGCCCACATGGACGGGATTTTCCTTTTCCTGCAGGAGATGCCCGAAGGAGTACAAGGTGAGATAAACGAACAGGTAGAAGACCGCGAACAGGGCCGTGAAAGCCACCATCCGCAGCGACGGATCGATCACCAGGCCGAGGACAGTCACGGCCACCTCGCTGGGGTCCTGCAGGATGTCCCAGGAGTTGAAGCGCACGAAGCGTCCCAGGTAGACCCCGAAGCTGCTCAGCCCCGAGACGAGGAAGACGAAGCCCCAGCCCACCGTCCTGTTGAAGGTGCGCTGCAGGATCTCATGCATCAGGTACATCGAGACCAGCCCAAGCAGCAGGCCTGTCCACGAGAACCAGACCAGCATGATCACGTCGTACCAAAGCGGCGTATCCACCGACTGGCGCGCCAGATGCTGCAGGTCGGTCAGGATGTAGGGCGCATTGGGGAAGAAGATCAGCCACAGGAAGGCCGTGACGGGGATGACGATGTACAGCCAGCGGCGGCTCCACGAGAGGGTATAGGCGGCATAGGCCAGCAGGAAGGGAATCCATGCCAGGAACAGATTCCAGACCAGGCCCGCATAACGCCCCGAGTCGCTGACGGTGATGCGCGCACCAACCAACATGATGCAGATCAGCGAGGCCCCCGCCATCAGGCCGAAGATGGCCAATTTGTAGCGATTTCTTTTCAGGAAAGGCAGTATTTTTTGGAACATGGCGCCCATTGTAGCATTTTCCGCCCCGATTGGGTTGTGTGGAGATGAGCGCACAACCGCGCGCCCACCCCTTTATTTTCCCTGTTCCCGCAGGAAGACGATCAGGTCGATATCACCAGGCGAGCGGCCCAGGTCGGTCAGCAGGGCGGCCGCTTCGGTACGATGCTGGGTCCCGTGATTGACGACGTGGACCATGACGGGCCACAAGACGGGTTCGCGCATCGGTTCGCCGCGGGTGGTCTGGTATTCGAACGGAGCGTTCAGGCGTTCGTCCGTCAGGGTTTCGAGGAAGATCTGCAGGTTCTTTTCCTCCTGCTCCCAGCGGGCACGCAGGGACGCCAAGGTGGGGAAGTCCGCTTCCTTAAAGCGGACGGCGGGCGAATTGCTTTCCCAGCGATTGCGCCAAATCCATTCGGCGAACAGGGCATGTACGAGCGTGCCGCGGATGCCGCCGTGCGGGAAAGGGGCGGACGCAACGAATTGTTCGTCACTCAGACCCTCGGCGGCATTCAGGATGCGCGCCCTGGCCCAGGCGTTGTATCGAAAGAGCAGCTGAATATCTTGTTTGTTCATGTTGCCTTCTTGGACAGAGGCGAAAAACCTTCCGCCCTACATGGAATGGGAAAGAAATTTTACCAACAACTGATTGAATTCGTCAGGCCGTTCGAGGTGGGGCGTATGTCCGCAACCGTCGAAGGCGTGGAACTCGGCCTGCGGAACCCATTTCAACAGGTCCGCGCTGTAGGCGAAGGGCACGGTGGTGTCCTCCCGACCCCAGAAGAGTTGCGCAGGTTTGCCGAGCGCGCCGACGCGCCGATACGTCTCGGAGAAATCGCCCAGCATGCCGTTGCGCATGGTGGAGAGGATGGCCCTGCGGAAACCCTTGAATTGCATCTGCACCCGATAGCGCGCCTGGAATTCTTCCACGAGCTGCGGATCGAAGAAGCCTTCGGCCGCGCCCTTGACCATGCGCTCGCCACCCAGCCCGAGCGCCACCTCGCCGACGAGGGGCAGCTTCAGCAAGCGCAATCCACGCAAGGCCACGGGATGCACGCCTGCGGGGTCGATCCACACATTGTGGGACACGCGCTCGGGATGACGGGCGGTGAACGCCGCGGTGACGGGTCCGCCCATCGAAAGCCCCACCAGGCTGACGGGTCCGTGCAGGTCGAGCGCATCCAGCAGGTCCCGTAATTGACGGGTGAACAAGTCGATCGTGTAGGTAACGTCGGGGCGATCCGATCCCCCGCGCCCGAACAGGTCATAGCGCAGCACGCGGAAACCCGCCTGGATCAGGAAATCAAAGGTTGGGTCGAAAATGTAGTAGGGGACCGAGAAGCCATGCACCAGCACGACGGGGACACCTGTATGAGGGCCGCCAAACTCGTAATGCGTCACGCCGTCAGGCAGGGAGACAAACGACCCGTCCGCAGCGGCACGGGTCGTTTCGTTGAGTTCGAGGGATTCGCCAAAGAATGGAAAGGACATGGATTTGTGGAGGGACGCGGTCCTCGCGCCCTGGCGTTGACTATCAAAAAGGGCGGGGAGATCCCGCCCTTACAAATCAGATCTTGCCCAGCGCCCGCAAGACGCGTTCGGGCGTGAAGGGGAATTCGTGGATCCACACACCCGTGGCATCGTGGACGGCGGCGGCCACGGCGGCGGCGTAGGGCAGGTAAGGCAACTCGCCCAATCCGCGCGCGCCCCATGGGCCGTTCGGGTCGGGAATTTCGACGATGACCGAATCGACCTGCTCGGGGATGTCGAGGATGGTCGGCAGCAGGTAGGTGCTGAACTGGTCGCTGATGACCTTGCCGTTCTTGTCGGTCTTGTATTCTTCGGTGATGGCATAGCCGTGCGCCTGCACCACCGCGCCTTCGATCTGCCCGACGACCAGGTCGGGGTTGATGGCCTTGCCAACGTCATCGGCGGCCACCACGCGGGTGACGCGCACGTGACCCGTCTCGGTGTCCACTTCCACGTCCACGACCTGGGCCGAGTAGGCATATTGGAAGTTGGGCATCGAGTAACCCGTGTCGTGATCCATGTGGGTGGTGGGCGGGGCCAGGTATTTGAACTCGGCGATGGCGGGACGTTCTTCGGCATTCCATTTTTCGAGAGCGGCTTCGGCTGCACCCTTGATGGCGTTGCCCGCCATGAAGGTCATGCGCGAGGCCGAGACGGAGCCCGAGTTGCCCTGTTTGGCCGAGTCGGAGGTGCGGATCTCGACCAGGTCGGGCGAGATGCCCAATACGTGGGCGGCCATCTGCACCATGACGGTGTGTGTACCCTGGCCGACTTCCGCGCCTGCGTGATGCAGCACCGCGCGCTCGATCTGCCCGTTCCCGTAGATCTCGACCTTGGCCCAACAGTTCTCCTGATAGCCGAACGAGAAGCCCACGTTCTTGAAGCCCGCCGCGAAGCCGCGGCCGTGGACGAGGGGAGTCCCCGCCACGACCTTCGACCCGCGATTGGCCCAGTCCGCCTTGTCACGCGCGGCCTGGATGACCTCGGTGATGCTGACGGGATTGGGCGCGGGCGTGCCGACCGACATCGTGTCGCCTTGCTGGAGGGCGTTCTTCAAGCGGAACTCGACGGGATCCATGCCGAGCTTCTCGGCCAGTTTATCCATCTGCAGTTCGGCCATGTACAGGGCCTGCGGCGCACCAAATCCGCGGAAGGCTGCGCCCGGCACGTTGTTGGTGTACACGCCGTAGATGTCGGCTTTGATGTTGGGGACGAAGTAGGGTCCCGTGTGGGTGATGGTGGAGTTGCCCAGCACCTTGTTGGAGGTGTACATGTACGCGCCGCCGTCGCCGATGACCTCGCTCTCGGTCGCCACCAGCTTGCCGTCCTTGCTGGCGCCCCAGCGGGCCTTGAGGATGACCGCGTGGCGCTTGCCGTGACCGATGATGGACTCGCGGCGGCTCCAGACGATCTTGACGGGCTTGCGCAGTTTCATGGTGGCCAGGGCCAGCACGATCTGCACCGAGAGGTCCTCACGGCCACCGAACGCGCCGCCGATGGCGGGATAGATGACGCGCACCTGTTCGTTGGGCAGGCCGAGGGCGTGTGCGATCGAATCGCGGTCTGCGTGGGTCCATTGACCCGCGCAGACTACAGCGATACGGCCCTCTTCATCGATATAAGTCAGGCCCGCTTCGGGCTGGAGGTAGGCGTGCTCCTGCACGGGGGTGCGGTATTCGCTTTCCACGATGACATCGGCTTTCTTAAAGCCTTCGTCGATGTCGCCCTTGCGGATGCGGTAATGCACACAGATGTTGTCGCTGCCGCGATCGGGGTGGAGCAGGGGCGCGCCAGGCTTCATGGCCTCGATGGGATCGAGCAGGGGCGGCAGATCCTCGTATTCGACCTCGATCAACTTGACGGCGGCGGCGGCCTGCGCCTCGGTCTCGGCCACCACCACGGCCACCTGATCGCCGACGAAACGCACCAGGTCGGTGTAGGGTTTGGCGGCCCCAGGTCCGCACAGCACAGGCTGGTCGGGGATCTGGAGTCCGTACTCGTTGACAGGGATGTCCTTGGCGGTGTAGACCGCCGCCACGCCTGGCGCGGCCTCCGCCTTGGAGGTGTCGATGCTCTTCACGCGCGCGAAGGCCCGCTCGGCGAAGAGGATCTTCATGTACAACATACCTGGCATGCTGAGGTCGCCAGAATACAACGCTTCGCCCTTGACCTTGCCTAGGGCATCTACGCGCGGAACGGATTGACCAACGGATTGAATAGTCATGGCTTATCGCTGTTTCTTGGTGACCTTGAGTTTGACGGGCGGGGCGTCCGTCGGGCCGTATTTCGACGGGCCGACGAAACGATAGATCAGGGCATACACAAAGGATAGAATGCCGCCCACGATCACCATGATAATGAGGGAGATGGCAATGTAAGCGTACAGGTTTTGGATGTTATCGATGGCGCCGAACAACTGGGACAGCCCCTTGGTACTGTAGAGGAAATCGGGGAAGCGCGGGTAGCCCATCAGCTGATAGGGGAAGGGCCACTTGTTGGCCTGGATCACCTGCAGAACGACGACGCTCAAGGCGATGGAAATGGCAGGCACGACCACCAGCATGAGACAGCCCAACCCGTTCCACACGGGGTGCGGACCCTCGGATCCCTTTTGTCTCGAGACCTGGCGAACTTCGAGCCTACTCATGGCTGACCGCCTTGCTGGCATCTTCCACGGCCTGCACGATCTTGTAATAGCCCGTGCATCGGCACAGGTTACCCGTGAAGGCCTGCTCGATCTCATTGCGGGTCGGGCGCGGATTCTCTTCGAGCAGTTTCGCACCAGACATCAGGAAGCCAGGTGTGCAGTAACCGCATTGCACGGCGTTGTCCTGGATGAAGGCTTCCTGGATGGGATGCAGTTTGTCGCCATCGGCCAGCCCTTCCACGGTGACGATGTTCGCGCCGTGCGCGCGGGGGGCGGGGACGAGACAGGCCATCACGGCCTTGCCATCAAGGAAGACGGTGCAGGCGCCGCATTCACCCTCGGCGCAGCCTTCCTTGGTGCCGATCAACATGCCCTCTTCGCGCAGCAGGCGCAATAAGGTCTTGTCATGACCACTGGTGAAGGTCACCTCTTTGCCGTTGACGGTGGCGACGATGGGTTCGGGCGATTTATGCGCGACGGGCGGCGGCGCGGCTTCGGTCTTGCCCCACAACAGAATGGGCTGGTTCGGGACCCCCGTCTGTTCCTGACCATTGGCGATCTGCTTCAGCCCGCGCAGGGTGCAGACGCGCACCATCTCGCGACGATAGGCTGCCGATCCGCGCAGGTCGTCGATGGGACGTGAGTCCTGCATGGCGAGGCGGGCGGCTTCGGCCATCACTTCCTCGGTCAGCGGTTTGCCGACCAGGTAGGCTTCGGCCCCTTCCGCGTGGATGATGGTGGGCGCGACGGCCCCCAGCGTGATGGCCGCCGATTTGACGGAGCCAGCCTCGAGGTCCAGCACCATGGCCACGTTGACCACCGAAATGGCCTGGGCGCGGCGCAGCGCCAGCTTGATGAAGGTACCGCGCTGAGTCGATTTCAAGGCGGGGAAGGAGATGTCCACCATCATTTCGTCGGGCTGCATCACGGTCTTGCGCACACCCAGGTAGAAATCCTTGAAGGGCACGGTACGTTCGCCGTGCTTGGAGAGCAGGGTCACCGAGGCGCCCAACGCCATGAGCGGCGAGATGGTGTCGTTGGCGGGCGAGGCGGTGATGAGGTTGCCTGCCACGGTGCCGCGGTTGCGGATCTGCGGCGCGCCCACTTCCCAAGCGGCACGCATCAACGGATACGCGCGCTCGCGGATGAGCTTGGATGCAACGCAATGATTATGTGTGACCAATGGGCCAAGATGGATGATGTCGTCTTCGTCGAGCGTGATGAGGTCGAGGGCGGGGATGCGGGTGACGTCGATGAGGGTGTTCACCCCTTTGCGCGCGCCGCGTTCCAACTCGAGGATCAGGTCGGTTCCTCCCGCCACGATGCGAGCCTGCGCCCCCTTCTCAGCCAGCACAGCCACGACTTCATCTGTGGATGTTGCGTTAACGTATTCGTGCCACATGATGAACCTCAATGGGTAGGGGCGAACCATCGGTCCGCCCCTACAGGAATTTTATTGTCCGCCGCCGGTGACGGCTTCGGAGCGTTTTTCGTAGGTCTCGACCGCCAGACGGGCCAGCGACGTGACATTGCGGATGGCGGCGGGCAGGGCGGATTCGTCACCCAGGCTGGCCTCGACGTTGTCAAGGGCGCGGGCGATCTGCTCGGCCAGGTCGAAGAAGGCCGCGTCGAACTGATAAATGGCCTCCAATTCCTTCTCGTTGATCTTGACCGCATCGAACAGGCCCGAGTAGCCGCGCGGGGCGGTGCTGATCTTGTCGATGAAGGTGCGCAGCTTGATGGACGCCTTTTCCATATCGGCCACCTGGGAGATCATGCCATTGCTGACCAGGTCGGCCTGCAGGTTGGAAGCGCGCTTCCACTGCTCCTCGAAACGGCGCGCGACGGTGTCGCGCAGCAACTTGTCGGCGTCACGGCGGTTCTGTCGTTCGACATAGCCGTTGAAGCCTGGGATGAACCCGACCAACTTTTTGAACGGGTCCACCTGGGATTTTACTTTTTCAAAGAAATCGCTCATGGGAGCCTCCTGCGATAATATACGTCCGATATGTCGATTGGTCTCGTAACAACAGGTTAATTATACTGCCTGAAAAGTGGAATCAGCCATATCCGTAGGTCACGCTTCCCGGGTGACCTCCATCTGCGTTTCAATCTGCTCATCCCACCTCGTTCAGACAAGTGTATAATTGGATAGTAAACGATTTCACAGACGGTAATCCTGCCGAAATCAAAGACTCTTGGCTTCTCACGGGCGCGACTCCGCGCCGATATCGTGCGACAAGACAACCTATCATATCGCCTGGCGGGGAACGCCAGGCAAGGAGAAACGCAATGACCACCAACATCCAGTCCCTTCTGGGCGACAAGGCCGAGTTCCTGCTGGGCTTCAACTCGCCCAAAATCTCCAAGGAGCGCCTGCACCTGCCTGGTCCCGATTTCGTGGACCGCGTGTTCACGCACTCCGACCGCAACAACCGCGTGCTGGCCAACCTGGCGCGCATGTACAACCACGGACGCCTGGCGGGCACGGGTTACCTCTCGATCCTGCCCGTGGACCAGGGCATCGAGCACTCGGGCGGCGCGAGCTTCGCCAAGAACCCCGATTACTTCGACCCCGAGAAGATCGTGGAACTGGCCATGGAAGGCGGATGCAACGCTGTGGCCTCGACCTTCGGCGTGCTGGGCATGACCGCCCGCAAGTATGCACACAAGATCCCTTTCATGGTCAAGATCAACCACAACGAACTGCTGACCTACCCGAACAGCCATGAGCAGATCCTGTTCGGCACCGTGGAGCAGGCCTACGACATGGGCGCGGCTGCCGTCGGCGCGACGGTCTATTTCGGCTCGGACGACTCGCACCGCGAGATCATCGAGGTGGCGCAGGCCTTCGCGTTGGCGCACGAACTGGGCATGGTCACCGTGCTGTGGTGCTACCTGCGCAACTCGGCCTTCAAGAAGGACAAGGACTACCATGTTTCCGCCGACCTGACGGGCCAGGCCAACCACCTCGGCGTGACCATCGAAGCGGACATCATCAAGCAGAAACTGCCCGAGAACAACGGCGGCTTCCTGGCCCTCAACACGGGCGACTCGTCCTACGGCAAGCTGGACAAGCGCATGTACAGCGAACTCGCCAGCGACCACCCCATTGACCTGTGCCGCTACCAGGTGGCGAACAACTACATGGGCCGCGCAGGACTCATCAATAGCGGCGGCGCCTCGGGCGAGAACGACTTTGTCGAAGCCGCAGCCACAGCCGTGATCAACAAGCGCGCAGGTGGACAGGGCCTGATCTCGGGCCGCAAGGCCTTCCAGCGCCCGATGGCCGACGGCGTGAAGATCCTCAACACCATCCAGGATGTGTATCTCGACCAGAGCATCACGGTGGCGTAAGAAATAAGACCTCCGAAGTTGCAATGCTTCGGAGGTCCGCTTTTTGCAAAGACTAAAAAGCGGTTTGGATATATCATCCGAACCGCTTTTGCTTCTTCTTGCTTTTTCATCTTCCTTTCATCCCTTGACGCTACTTTTAATCGGTAGCCATTGTTGCTATTTTAGAACACTTATTGGAGCAAGTGCTTAAGTTTTTCATAGACGTTTTTCAAGGACTCTGATGTATCTGCTGAAAATGTCCAATCTGATTGAGTACCGTCACTCATAATTGTAACTTTTTGATCATTGTGTGAAAATCTATGCTTTACTCGCTTGTTCCAATCAAAAGATGTTGGCTCTTGAAAAAATTCCTTTTGCAAAATCGCCAAAGTGCTGTCGTCAATAACTTTTCCGCTCTCCATCATAAATAGTGCATCGTCAACCCAATGACAATGGTCGAAGATCCATGTGTAAATGAATTCTGAAAATGTCTTTGTTTCAAATTGCCAATTATTAGGAGGCGGGTCGAAGTTTATGTAGACGGGTGGGTCATCATTGTTGCATTTTTCATACGCCCACCAAACCACTCCTTGATTTTCGTACATAAAAACAACAAACTCTTTGTCATTGTGCTTGTAAGTTTCAAACTCGGAGGGCGAGACAGGCACATCTTGGTTGCTGTATTTCTTCAATAATTCTACGCCTTTCACAAGAGAAAACCATTCTGATACCGAAGCAGGTAAATCAAAATAGGTTTTGTCGCCAAATTCTGGTTGATAACCTATCAACTCTAACGATTTTTTGTGAAATTTGAGATTCATCATTTTATTTCGACAGTTACCAACGTTTGCTCTATTTGTGTGTGGCAGGACGGGAACCCAATTGCACGATGTGTTTCGGTATAATCTGTTGGCATGGGAATTTATCTTTAGTTTCCCGTGCTCTTATTTACTATATAGCTAATCCATAATTTCGACAACAACTTTCCCTCAAAGGACTTTCCCCATGCCTCGCTCTGACCAGGGTGTCAACCGTGACCGTTATTTGCTGATCCCGCGCGTGCTGATCTTCCTGACGCGCGGAGAGAACGTCTTGCTGCTCAAGGGTGCACCGACCAAGCGTCTGTGGGCAGGGAAGTACAACGGGCTGGGCGGACACGTGGAGCGGGGCGAGGATCCGCTTTCGGCGGCGCGGCGCGAGTTGTGGGAGGAGGCAGGCTTACGGTCCGCGCTGCGGCTGTGTGGGGTGGTGGCTGTGGACGTGGAGCCCGCCATCGGCGTGGGCATCTACGTCTTCACGGGGGAATGCCCCGAGGGTGAGCCGATCCCCTCGGATGAGGGGCACGCGGAATGGATCCCGTTCGCGGACCTGTCGTCGCTGCCGCTCCTTGAAGATGTGGCCTGGATGCTGGAACGCATCCGCGCCATGATGCCGAGCAGTCCGCCCTTTTCGGCGCGTTCGTTTTATGACGAGAGTGGGAATTTGCAGATGGTCTTTGCGGAATAATTTGAGATTGCTTCGTCCTGAGCGGAGGGGCGTAGTCCCGAAGTCGAAGGACGAAGGGAATTTAGCGCCGCCAACCAGGCAGGGCAATGCGGAAGGTGCTGCCGCGCCCGACGACGCTTTCGACGGTCAGCGTGCCCTTGTGCTGCTGGATGACCTGTCTGGCGATGGACAGCCCCAGGCCGAGTCCGCCGAAGAGGTGGTCGCCGTTCTTCTCGACGTGGAAGAAGCGGTCGAAGATGCGCGCGCGGATCTCGGGCGGGATGCCGATGCCTTCATCCTTGACGAGGACCAGCACCTGGTCGGCGCGGCTGGTCAGGCTGATCTCCACGTCGCCGCCGTTCGGGCTGAACTTGATGGCGTTGTCGACCAGCGCCGTCAGCGCGCGCTCCAGCGAGCGCGGATCGCCCGCGGCGGGCGTCAGGTGACGATCCTTGCGGACGGCCAGGCGGACGCGGCGCGCCAGGGCCTTCTTGGCGTAGGCCTCCACCACGCGGTCGGCGATGGCGGCCAGGTCCACGGGTTCGAATTCGGGCATGACCAGCTCGACCTCCTGCATGAACAGGATATCGTTGACCAGCGTGACGATCTGTTCCACATTGCGGGCTGTGGTGTTGATGGCCTCGTTCATCTGCTCGGGTGGCAGGGTCCCTTTTTGCAGGATCTGCAAATAGCCGTTGGCGGCCATGAGCGGGGTGCGCAATTCGTGGGCGATGTTGGTGAGCAATTCGCGGCGGGTGTGATCTTCTTCCGACAGGCGTTGATAGGCGTCGGCCAGTTCCGCGGCGCGCACGCGCAGGTCCTCGATGGCCAGATCGTCATTCTGGCGCAGACGTTGACTGATCTCGTGCACCATCGCCATCGACACGCTCGGGCTTTGCTCGAGGATCTGGTCGAACTCCGCCTTGTCCAGTTCGAGGACGACCACGTCCGTTTTGGCGGTGACCGTGGCGGCGCGTGGCGCATTGTGGATGAGCGCCATCTCGCCGAAGAAATCGCCCGCGGTGAGCGTCTTGAGCAGGCGCGTCTCCTGCTGGTTGATGCCCTTGCTGACCTCCACGTCGCCTTCGAGGATCATGTAAAAGGTCTGCTCGACGGCGTTCTCGCGGCACAACACGGTCCCCGACTTGTAGGTGGTGACGCGGCTCTTCGAGATGACCTGCTCGATCTCTTTCGGTTTGATGCCTGGGAAGGCGCGGGGGATGATCTTGCTGGGGGTGCGGATGGTGGTCATGGGACCTCGGGCGGGCTGATCAGCGGGAGATTTCAGAAAATTCTATCATCGCCGCTTTTCGGAGGCTTTCACCCATTCGGGCTAGATTTTTGCGCCGCGAGGGCGGCCTCGATCTCGGGGTGGGTCCGCCAGGCCCCGTCCTGGTACACGCGGCGATCCCACGGGAAGACGATCAGCGCATCGCTGACCAGCGCGGTGACGTTGGGGCGGGGATCGGCCCACGAGTGGCTGACCAGGCTGACGGTCAGGGCGGTGTGGGCGCCGCGTTCGAGGGCGCGGGCCGCCACCAGGGCCAGCGTCTCGCCCGTGTCGGCGATCTCGTCGATCACAGCCACGCGCTGTCTGATCACTGTCGAGGGGACGTCCACCCGCCAGATGGGGCTGGCATATTGCACCACGTCATCCACGCGACGGGTGATGCGCACGGGCGTCAACTCGCGGCGCAGGGCGCAGGCCACCGCCGTGGCGGGGAAGAGGCCTGCGCGGGCGATGCCGATGACCATGTCGATCCTATGCGTGGCAAGCACCTCGGTCAGTTGGGCGGAGAGCGCCGCGAAGCGCTCCCAACTGATTTCCTCGACGCCCTGACGATGCTGGTAATCGTAACTTTTCATGTGATCCTTTCGCCCTGCCTGTACTGGGCCGCAGGCGCACATGCACAGGCTTCAATCGCGTCCCTCGACTACGGGCCCCAAGAATCTTCGGCCCTCCGCTCGGAACGAAGATTAGAACTTATACCCGATCATGCGCAGGAAGTCCTTGCGCCAGGCCTGGTCCTCGGGACCTTCCACGCCCTTGGGCGAGAAGCCGTCCACCACGCCGAGGATGCCGCGTCCCTGCTCGGTTTGGGCCACCAGCACCTCGGTCGGGTTGGCAGTGGCGCAGTAGACGCGCGCTACCTCGGGCAGGGCCTTGACCAGGTTCAGCACGTTGATGGGGAAGAATCCGCCGCCGAGGAACAGGATGAACGAGTGCCCTGCGCCGACGGCCTGGGCGTTGGCCTTGGCCAGTTCGATCATGGCCTCGTCCGTGCCCGACCAGCGGATCAGGCATTTGCCCGAGGCCTCGCAAAAGGCCAGCCCAAACTTGATGCCAGGCACCGCGCTGACCAACGCCTCGTGCATGTCTTCGACGGTCTTGATAAAGTGAGACTGTCCGAGGATGAAATTGATGTCTTCAGGTTTTTCGATCTTGACGGTCTGGATTTCCATGGAGCCTCCCGAATTGCGGATTGATATCTTTTATGATACAACGATTCCCAACGAAAAAAAGATTAATGAGGTTGCAATGTCCCGATTTTGGAAAGCCCTCCTGCTGCTCCCGATCCTGATGAGTGCCTGCACGCCCAGTGCGACCCCGACCCTGTCCCCGATCCCACCCCAACCGACCTTTCCGCCGCCCCCCACCTCCACGCCGACAACTGTCTCCGTAGCCGAGGTCACCTCCACGCCCGAGCCGCTGGTGCCGAACTTCAAGCACATCGTCATTGTCATCTTCGAGAACAAGGAATTCGGCACGGTCATTGGCAGCCAGAACATGCCGTACTTCAACGTGCTGGCGCAGACCAATACCCTGTTGACCCAGTATTACGCCCCCACACATCCCAGCCTGCCGAACTACCTGGCCCTGATCGGCGGCGACACCTTCGGCATCACCAGCGACTGCGAGGATTGTTTTGTCGATGCCACCAGCCTGCCCGACCTGATCGAGAAGAGTGGACGTACCTGGCGCACCTATCAACAGAGTATGCCGTCACCGTGTTTCGTTGGCAGCACGGCAGCTTACGCCCAAAAGCATAACCCCTTCATCTATTTCGATCCCATCCGTTTGGATGAAGAGCGTTGCAAGCGCAGCATCGTTCCATTGGAGCAACTCGATCTCGACCTGGCCGAAGGAACCCTGCCGAACTTTGTCTTCATCACGCCCAACCTATGCTACTCCGCGCATGACTGCGCCATCGAACTCACGGATGCCTGGCTGAGCAGCCTGGTGGGTAGGTTGGTCCCTGCCCTGGATGCCACGGCCGAACCGTACCTGATCGTTCTCACCTGGGATGAAGGGCAGGGCAATCACTCCTGTTGCGGCCTGCCCCCCGAGGCGGGCGGACGGATCGCCACCATCCTGATCTCGCCGCAGGCCAAGTCCAATTTCCAGGATGATACGCCCTACTCGCACTACTCCCTGCTGAAGACGATTGCCGAGGCCTGGGGGCTGCCGTACCTTGGCCATGCCAAGGACGATGCCACCTCACTCATCCTTCGTCCGTGGAAATGAAATCTGAACGGGTCACGCCTCACGCGTGGCCCGTATTTTTTCTTCCCGCCGCCAGCACGATTCCCAGGAGACACACCAATAGAACGGCCACGACCCCATAGGCCTGCTGGATTCCCACCAGGTCGGCCAGGCGGCCCAGGGTCAGCGGCAGGAGCAGGATGGCCGTGCCCGAGGCCAGGGTGGAACGGGCGCTGGCTTGGGTAGTGTCGGTCGTGACGCCCATTGCTATCGAGAGCAGCAGGGGATACAGTCCTGCCACGCCCAGGCCTGTGAGAAACAACCCTGCCAGGCTGGACAGGCGGGACCCCGTCAGCCAGAACAGGCTGAAACCGAGGGCCGCTGTCAGGATGAAGCCGATAACCACGCGGTGCACGGAGAAGCGTTGCACCAGTCGGCTGGCCGCCATCCGCCCGAAGATCATCGCCAGCAGGAACAGACTGACAGCCTGGGCTGCATCCGCGCGCGGAATGGAAAGGGTCTTCTCCAGGTAATCAGCACTCCACGAGATCATGCAAAATTCCAGCGATACGCCCAACACGATGGCAACCCAATAGACCCAAAACAGGAAGGGCAGCGGTTTCCGCGCCGAAGTCGAGCTTGTTTGGGCTGTGCTTTGAGGCGGGGCCACATTGCGAAAGATCAGATACAACGGAAGCGGCAGGAAGGCGGCGAAGCCCAGTGCCAGCCTCCAGCCGAGGGGCAGCGGAGCAGTCCAGCCGACCATCAGTGGTGCGGCCATCGAAAAGGCCGAAGCGATGACGTTCCCTTCCGAGAGAGCCACCGCGCGCGCCTCGCCGTGCTCGTCCGATAGCGCCGAGGGGACGATGACCAGGATCAACGAGCCGATCAGCCCCATCAGGAAGGATGCGCCAATGGTCAGGACGGCCGTCCGCCCAAGCAGCAGCAGGATCGCGCCGATGCCGATCCCGAATGCCCCCAGCCAAAGCGCAGGTCCGCGCCCGATGCGTTGGATGATGATCCCCCCGCTCAATCCCACCAGCAACATGCCCGCGGCAAAGGCCGTGAAGTGTAGGCTGCTGACCGTGTACGAAAGTCCCAACTCATCTTTAAGGAAGGGAGTCAGCGGACCGAGGATGTTGATGAAGTAGCCATAGAGGGCCAGCAACAAGTAGGCCAGCCAGGTGAAACGGTCGCGATGAAAGGTGATTGTGTTGTTCATGGGGGAAAGTATACGCCTACTTTGTGACAGAAGAAACAAACAGACTCGCCCCGAATTTTCTTCGTAGGCGAGTCTGTTTGTTTGAAAAAGCAGTTATGGTTTGACGGGACGGAAGGTGCGGGTAATATCGTCGAAGGTGGGCAGGAAGGTGTAGAAGTTATCGAGGTTGGCGTCGCTGCCGATCTCCCAGATGTTATTTCCATCTACAACAAAATAGTACACAAAGCTGATGTAGATGTTGTTGTAATTGGTCTGCACGATGACGCGTTCCCCCTTGGCATGATAGAAGTCGAAGGGTTTGCGCTCGACCAGGATGGTGTTGACTTCCAGCACCGAAATGGCCTTATCCACGAATTGGGAGAGGGTCAGTCCGTTGCGGGCAAACTCCTTGACAAACACGGTTGGGATGTACCCATTGCTGATGGGTGGCCCGTAGCGGAAGAGCAATTCATACACTGTCAGATTCTTCTCGCGCTGCTTGGCCAGATCTCCCAGACCGATCTGGGTGTATTTGGTGGTCAATTCTTGGTTGAAGCCGTTGGGATCTTCCACGAAGGCGAAGGTGTCGGGCAGCCAGATCTCGAGCTTGTCGGTCTTGTATTGCTTCCAGCCCGCAGGGACGTATCCCTCGTAGGGGATGGGCGTGGCGGTGGGAGTCAGTGTCGGCTTGGGGGTGAGGGTGACCGTGGGAATCGAGGTGGAGGTCGGGATGATGAGGGCCGTCGGCGGGACGACGCGCGTCGGCCAGGCGAGGGCTACGCCATAGGCGCTGGAAACCATCCAGACGCCTGCACCCAGCGTGCCGCATAGCACGAGACCCATGCAGGCGAGGATGAGGAGTTGGGCTACGGTCATTCCAAGGATTCGTCTGGAGCGTCTTCTGGTCATGCTGTCTCCTTTATCTTGAAACCAAAACCGCCCGCGCGGGAGCGCCTTCCGCGCCGACGAGTTTCAGCGGCAGGCAGTACAGGTCATAGAATCCGCGCGGAACCTGGGACAGGTTCAAGCCTTCGACCACGATCACACCCGCTTGTAACAAAACCCTGTGGGTGGGAACTGGGTCCTCGTAGGGCGCCACGGAGAGGTAATCCACGCCGACGAGTTGAACGCCGCGTGCCACCAACCACTCCGCGCCATCTTCGGTGATGGCGACGAAATCGGGCTGGAACTCCGTCTCGCCGCTGGCCCACCCGTGTGAGTTGCGTGTGCCAAACAAAATGCGCGTGGTGCCTTCGGCCAGGGGGATGCCATCCAGCACCTCGGCGGTGATGGCGTCCACGCCATCTGGGAGTTGGACAACGTAACACAGGCCCGTCAGCACGTCGAGCGGAAGTTGGTCCACGCTGCGGCCATCGCTGAGGAAGTGCAGGGGTGCATCCACGTGGGTGCCGATGTGGACGCTGGAATTCAGCTTGGTCAGGTTGTACTCCGCCCCTAACTCTATCGAGGAAATTTGTTCCAGTTCGATGGCAGGGTCACCTGGCCAGACGGGCAGGGACGGTGAAACGGGTAGGGAGATATCGAGGATGCGCATCGGGAACTCCTATGGGACGGGAGTCGGCGTGGAAGTCGGGACCAGGCCCGAAGTCCCAGGCAGGGACATGGGTGTGAGGGTGACGGTGGGCGCGGGGGTGGGCGTCGAAACGGCGGGCAGCCATCCGCTATAGGCGAAGTATTCCTGCAGGTAGGCGGCGCGCTCGTCGGGTGTCATCAGGCGCGGACCCGTGTAATCTTCCATCATGCCTGTCAGTAATTCGGTGCTGATGTAGCGCCCGTCATAGATGACATGGCGATCCATGAACATGCGGCGGATGCCAGGCTGTGGCGGGATGTCGCCCATCTGGTCGAAGAACAGGTTGCCGAGGCCATAGTGGATGAAGGAGCCGTCGCGGAACTCCATGATCTGCGCAAAGTGCGCCTGGCTGCCGCTGACGATGGACGCCCCCGAATCGGCCATCAGACGGAAGTCGTCCTGCTGCCAGAATCGTGCATCGGGCGAGTAGTATTCGAAATACTGGAAGGTGGCGATCACCACGTAGCCCTGGGCGCGCAACTCGCGAATTTGCGAAGCCTGGAATTTCATGTCACATGGATTGGCGCCTGGACGGTTGGGCGCAGCCACCTCGAAGTTCGCCACATCCACGGGGTTGCAACCCACGAAGGCGATCTTGTTGCCATGGTTTTCCAGCTTGAGCGGTTTGCGCGCATCTGTCAGGTCCGCGCCGCCGCCGTAGTAGGGGATGCCCAGGTCGTTGTACATTTTAAGGGTTTCGAGCATGGCCACGGGGCCGTAATCGCCGAAGTGATTGCCCGTCAACTCGATCACGTCCGTGCCCATGTCGGTCAACAACTCCATGTACTTGGGGTCGGAGCAGAAGACCAGCGCAGTCTGGCTGGGGTTGGGCGGACTGCACTTGCTGTAGAAGGGAATCTCGTTGCTGACGTGGGCGATGTCGGCCTGGCGCATGATGTCGCGGATGTTGCGGCCAGGGTAGAGCACACCCTTCATTTCCATGGTCTTGGCGGTGGCGCGTACCAGCGCGGTCACACCCGTCATCAGGACGGTGGTCAACTTGCTGGCGTCGCGGTTGGTGGCGGGCAGGCTGTAGCTGGCATCCGCGGCGCTCAGGCGGAATCCCGCCAGCAGCGGATAATTTGTCGGGTCGAAGTCGTTGTGGATGGGCGACTGACCGTCGATGCTGAGGACCTTCCACTGCGAGTTCAATTCCTCGAATGGGAGGACGGCCCAGGATTTCAGGTCGGCCCAGGCGGTGGATTCTAATTCGTCAGCGGGCAGCACCTTCACGGACTTTGAGTCTGGTTCGCCCCACAAGGCCGCGAACGCCGCCCGAGTGGACTCTGTCACCAGGAGCGTGTGCCCCTCGAAACCGGGCGACGGCTTTCCACTCCAGGCCGAGCGTAACTCGTAGGTCGAGACGCCGTCCGTGATGGTGGGGAAGGGTGCAACGAGCGCATAAACCCATAGGATCTGGTTCGGGTCAGAGGGGGCAGGTTGGACTAGGTCCAAACGGACGGCGGCAGAGACGGCATCTGTCGCGGCGGGCAGGTTCCAGGCGGAGGCGGCGTCTGTCAGTTGGGCGGGCGCCGACGGGTCGAACCACAATCCGCTTTTGGGGGTGGAGGGTGTGATGGTTGCTTCGAGCGGAACGGCGGTGACGACGGGGGGAACCGCAGGCGCGGTGTCGCTGGTTGGGGTGTTGGCAGGCGCGCAGGCCGAGAGCAGCAGGACCGCTGTCAGCCCGCACAGGAAGAGGCGGGGGAGAAATTTCATTGAGGGGTCAGTTCGGTTTCTTTGAGAGTAAAGGTTTTGAGGGCTTGCGGGTCGATTGTAACCCCCAGCCCGGGAGCGGTGGGAACGTCGATGGTACTATCCGCGTTGAGGGTGAAGCGTTCGTTCGTGATGTCGCGCGTGTAGTAGCGGTCTGAGGCAGAGATGTCGCCTGGCAGGGTGAAGCCAGGCAGGGCGGCCAGTGCCAGGTTCGAGGCGCGGCCCACGCCCGTTTCGAGCATCCCGCCGCACCAGACGGGGATGTCATTGGCGCGACACAGGTCGTGGATGGCGAGCGCCTGGCTGAGTCCGCCCACGCGCCCCGCCTTGATGTTGATGATGCGGCAGGCCTGCATCTCGAGCGCATAGCGCGCGTGGCGCAGCGAGGTCACGCTTTCGTCGAGGCAGATGGGGGTCTTCATTTGTGCCTGGAGTCTGCGATGATCCCAGATGTCATCCTCGAAGAGCGGCTGCTCGATCAGCAGCAGATTCAAGTCATCGAGCGGACGCAGCGCCTCGGCCGTTTCGAGCGTGTAGGCTGAGTTGGCATCCACTTGCAGGCGCAGGTCAGGATGAGCCGCGCGCACGGCAGATGTCTCGGCCACGTCACGCCCTGGCTTGATCTTGAGCTTGACGCGCCGATATCCATCGGCCAGATATCGGTCCACGGTCTCGACCAACGCCGACGGCGAAGCCTGAATCCCAACCGAGACGCCGACCTGCACCTTGTCATGCACGCCGCCGAACAGCTCCCGCAGCGCCTTGCCTTCGCGCTTGCCGATCAAATCCCATAGCGCCATCTCGACGCCCGCCTTGGCCAGGTTATGTCCGCGGATGCCCTCCACGCGGCGCTGGAAGTCGGCGGGGTCGGTCACGTCCTGGCCGAGCAGCAACGGTGCGATGAAATCATGGAGGATATGCCAGGCTGTGCCTGTGGTCTCATAGCAATAGCCAGGATCTGCGTCGGCCACGCATTCGCCATAGCCCGTCAGCCCTTCGGAGCGGATCGTGATGAGGATGCACTCCCGCTCGGTCTCGCGCCCGAAGGAGGTCTCGAACGGTGCGACCAGCGGCATGCGGATGAGATTCAACGTGATCTGTTCGATTTTCATACGATGCTCTCTTTGATAACAAGAGGTTGCTTTGGGTCCATGACCCTCGCAATGCACTTTGAAAAAAAGCCAGGCGTTGAACTGCCTGGCCTTGATTCCTGATTTGCTCGCAGGCTATTCGATCTTGACCTCGCCTGCATCCTCGCCCAGTTGCAATCCCTTCAGCGCCTCGTCCATGCTGACACTTTCGCGGCGGACGCCCACCGCAGGCGTGCCGCAGAAGGGACAGATATTCCATGGCAGTTCCATCAACTTGCCGCAGTTGTGACAACTCTTCTTGAGCTTGGTGTGACAGTTCGGACAGACCTGCCACTCATCCCGCACGCGGCGCTCGCAGCCTGGGCAAAGCGGAAGATCCTCCAGCGCCTGGAGCAGGGCTTCCTCTTCGAGCGTGCGCTGATATTCCTCTTCCAAAGTTCGCGGTGGGCGCAAGATCAGATAGACCAGGATGCCAGGCAGGTTAAGCACGGCCACCAACAGCGCAGAGAGGATCTGCACGAAGGGATCGCGCGCGCGGGCGCGGATGTCGCGGTAGGTCCAGATGATCAACGCGATCCACAAGGCGACGAGGAATGCGCCGCCGAAGGCTGTGAGCACGAGCAGGAAACTGCTGAGAAAAGTTGGGTCAAGGGTCATGGTCGCCTCGGAGGGTTAATCCAATTCTACCCGCAAACCCCGTGAAGTCCAACGCTCGCTCATGGGATATGGAAGGTGAAATACCAATCGGAACCATTCTGCGCCTGCTGGGACGACTCGCCAATGACCTCGTAGAAGGTGCGGCCTGGGCGCAGGTAGATCGGTACGCCGTTCTCATCGGCAATAAAGAGCGGCTGGTCCATGTCGGTGCGGTACCAACGCGCGGGATAGGCCTGTCCATCGCGGAAGACGTAGGCCAGGCCGTTGTCCACGGGGTCGATATGATAGACCTGGTCTTCCTCGTCGTACTGGTTGGTAAACGAGGTGGGGACGAAGATGACGATGATATTGTCGGCGTTGACTTGCTGTCCCGTGGCTGCATCGTACATCGGTGCATAGGCGCGGGGTTGATCCTTGACCATGTCATTGGCTTCCTGATAGCGGAAGTAACGGTGCGTGGCGGGGTCGTATTCCCAGTAGTTGTAATTGTAAATGGAATAATCGGTAAAGATGCGCGTACCTGGCTGGCCGTTCTCGGGGATCTTTTCGCTGAAGAATCCGTTGCGCAGGTCCTGACGCAGGTTGTCCACGCCCTTGTGCTTGGCCGCGCAGGCCGCCATGCGACTCGTGTCGAAGAAGATGTTGTTGTAACTATCCTTGGCGGGCGCGTAGAAGAAGGGTGGACAATTGTTCAGGCCGATGTAGCCAGGCACGGTCAGGTAAGGGGCAAAGTCGCTGCTATAGAAGTAAGCCTTCTCGCGCGGGTCAGAATATTTGTATACCAGGAAGGCATGGTACATGCGCAACACGTGTTCATCGAAGAATCGTCCTGAGCGAATTGGACCAACCTTTTTAGCATCATTACTATAGAACACGCCGATGAAACGCGTATCGCCCCACTCGATATAATATTCGAAGGCCACATCGGTCAGGGTGAGTCCTGATTGTGGGCGGACGTAATCGGGTGAGTTGCCGATCTTGACTGCGATCGGTCGGCGTTCCGCCAGGGCTGGATCGGGAAAAGGCAGGCCTGTCAGTGGATTGATTTCGTAAACGGATTGGCTGCCGTCGGGCGTGGGTGGCACCACGCGGGCAGGGATCACTCCATCTCCTTTGACGATGGCGGGGGAGACGGGGGTGATGGTTTCTACGGGCGGAGCATCCACAGGCAGGCTAAAGGGCGAGTCGGGAGCGGAGGTCTGAGGCTGGAAGGGTGTGGGGGTGATGTCCGTCCGTTCGACCAGGACCGGGCTGGGGGTCGAAGCGGGGGCGCAGGCGGTCATCCACAGTGTGAGAACGGTCAAAACAGACACAGCCCACCACAGGGACCGATAAAGAGTTACAGGTCTGGACATGGTTGGGATTTTACCAAAGCCGCCCCATATCAGGATGACGACTGCCTTGCAATCTGTACCCGCAAAAACTGATACAATTGACCCGCCCATGTTGATCCCGATTACGGTTTTGCTATTCATCCTCCCCGCCTTGGCGCTGGTAATTCTGCGCATTTTACGGCCGAATTTCCGTTTTTTCTGGCTGATCGCCCTGGGCGGGGGCCTGCTGGGTTGGATCAGCCTGTGGATCTGGCTGGCGCGGCTGCCGCTTGTTTTCCAACTGCCGCGTTGGCAACCTGCGGACCTGTTCTTCCATGCTCCGACTTTCACTGCCGATGGCCTGTCCTGGCCGTTTGCCATCAGCCTGGGGACTCTGGCCCTGTCCATCGTTCTCACCGCTGTGGTGCGGCAGGATTTGACCGACCCCATGCCTTGGGCGGGGGCGCTCCTGCTGACGGGCGTGGGCGTATTGGCTGTTACCGCCAACAACCCGCTGACCCTGGTGTTGGTCTGGGCCGCGCTCGATTTGTCGGAACTGCTCACGCAACTGCGTTCGGTCGAGACCCCTGAGGCCAGCGAGCGTATTGTGGTGGCCTTTGCCAGCCGCGTGACGGGCATTGGCTTGGTGTTGTGGGCTAATGTGCTCAGTGTGCTGGGTGGCAGCCGCCTCGACTTTGCCTCCATGCCTGCTGACGCGGGTCTGTTCTTACTTGTGGCGGCGGGACTCCGCCTGGGCGTGCTTCCGCTTCACCTTCCATATGCCTCTGAGTCGAAACTGCGCCGTGGTGTGGGGACGGCCATGCGTCTGACCTCGGCCGCTTCCAGTTTGGTTCTGCTGACGCGCATCCCGCCCGGGAGCGTGGCTTCTCCGCTGACGCCTTATCTTTTTGTGTTGGTTGCTGCTGCCGCTGTTTATAGTTCATGGACCTGGCTGCGCGCGCCCGATGAACTGGCTGGTCGTCCGTTTTGGGTGCTTAGCCTGGCAGCGCTGGCGTTGGCTTCCGCATTGAGCGCATCCCCTGCGGGTGTGACGGGCTGGGGTGTGGCGCTCGTGCTGGCAGGCGGTGCCTTGTTCCTGAACTCAGCCCAGCAGATTTGGTTGAACCGTGCTGTATTGATCGGAGCATTGGCCCTCTCCACGCTGCCGTTCACGCTGACGGCCAGCGCATGGGATGGTGGTGCGCCTGTCTTCTTCCTTGCCTGGCCGCTTCTGATTGCCGCGCAGACCATGACCATTGCAGGCTTTGCCCGCCATGCTCTGCGTCCAGGTAGCCGTGAGTTGCTTGATACCCGTCCATCTTTCGTGCGTATCTTCCATTCATTGGGAATCGGGCTGCTGTTGTTGACTATCCTCATTCTAGGATTTGTAGGTTGGGATGGTGCACTGCAAGTGGGGAATTGGATTCCCGCTTTGCTTGTTTTCCTTCTGACCGTGGGCCTGGTTTGGGCCGCCCCGCGTTTGCCTTTCCTCAACCCGATCCGCGCTCATTGGATTCGCCCCTCGGGCGCCTCTTGGGTAGATTTTCTATATCGTGGATTGTGGTCCTTGTATCAAGGGGTGGGACGAATGAGTGATGTTATTACCAACGCGCTCGAAGGCGAGGGTGGCGTGATGTGGAGTCTGTTGTTCCTGGCCCTGTTCATTTCTTATATGTCGCAGGTGGGACGCTGATGACTTCGACGATCTTCTCCTGGCTGGCGGTGGGAATCCTGCTCCTGGCCGTTCCTACGCTGACCGTGGTCCGCGACTGGCGCTGGATGCTTGGTTTGCTGGCTGCAATCTACCTGGCCGTCTTCCTCCTTGTGTTGCAACATTGGCCGCTTGCCATGAGTGTGGTCAAACTAGTCACGGGCTGGATGGGAACAGCCGCGCTTGGTATGACCCTGCTCAACCGTTCATTGGATGAGGATGGGAGGAGGTCTTTCTTTGTGGAAGGCAGTCCCTTCCGATTGTTTGGCGCGGGTATGGTGATTCTGTTGGTGGTAAGCGCCACGCCACGTATCGAAGCGGTGATCCCTGGTATCGGTCAATCTGTTCTCGTTGGCGGTTTGGCCTTGGTTGGCGTTGGCTTATTCCATTTGGGGATGACTTCTGATGTTTTGCGCGTAGTCATTGTATTGCTTATCATCCTTGCAGGTTTTGAAATTCTGTATGCCGCTGTTGAAACCTCTATTTTGGTGGCTGCCTTGCTTTCGGCAGTCACGCTGGGATTGGCCCTGACGGGGTCTTATCTGATCTTGCAATCCAACCCTGAGGTTGAGGAAGAGGAGGGGCTTCTGTGAATGCCCCCTTGTTATGGATCGGCATCCCGCTGTTGGTAGCGGCGTTGTCCTTATTCATCCCGAACGAGCGCTTCAATGCGGGCCTGGGTGGGTTGACCGCCCTTAGCCTGAGTGTCGTCGCTTTGTTTATCCCGATCGACTCGGCTTTGTTGATCGGACCCATCTCATTGAAGATTTCTGCCTCTCTTCAGATCTTTGGCCGCAATCTGACTCTCACTACAGCGGATGGATCCCTGCTGGTCATCTTGTATGGCATTGCGGCGTTATGGTTCTTCGGCTCGGAGGCGGCAGGTGTAGCGCGCAGATTGGTCCCGTATGGACTGGGAATCATAGCACTGCTGGTCGCGTCGATTGCGGTCGAGCCGTTCCTGTATGCGGCCATATTCATCGAGATGGCCGCCTTGTTGGGAATCCCGCTTCTTACCCCTGCCGGACAAATGCCTGGACGTGGGGCCTTGCGTTTCCTTGTACATCAGACCCTGGCCATGCCGTTCATCCTCTTTGCGGGTTGGATGTTGGCAGGCGTGGAATCCAGCCCTGGCGATTTTGCGTTGACCTTACAGGCCGCCACCATGTTGGGCTTGGGGTTTGCCTTCCTGCTAGCGGTCTTTCCGTTGTACAGTTGGATGCCCATGCTGGCTGAGGAATCCTCTCCTTATGTGATGGGCTTCCTGTTTTGGGGACTTCCGACCATCACGATCATCTTTGGTCTGGGCTTTCTCGACCGTTACACCTGGCTGCGGACTTCGGCTGCTCTTTCGAGTACCCTTCAGCTTTCAGGAATTCTCATGGTGGTGGCTGGTGGGTTGTGGGCGGCCTTCCAGCGGCACCTCGGACGCATCATGGCGTATGTGGCCGTGGTTGAGACGGGATTTGCCATCCTCGCGCTCAGTATTCAGCCGCCTGCGCGTGCGTTGGAGGTCGTCTTCCTGAGTATGATTCCCCGCGGACTTGGATTGGCGGTATGGGCCCTGGCGCTCACCATCCTGTTGAGGCGTGTGGACTCGCTGCGGTTTGGTTCCGTCAAAGGCGTGGCCCGCACTTATCCGTTGGCGGTGTCGGGCGTTGTGCTGGCTCACCTTTCGGCAGCGGGTTTCCCCTTGTTAGCAGGCTTCCCGCCCCGCCTCACGCTATGGGAAGGGTTGGCCGGGAATTCTCTTTTGCTGGCCTTCTGGCTGCTGATCGGAATCCTGGGCTTACTGACGGGTGCTCTTCGCTCCCTGGCGGTCCTGGTCATGGCGCCCGAATATTCCCCCTGGGGGCTGGGCGAGACCTGGGTCCAGCGGATCATGCTGGGGGTCGGGGTGCTTGGCTTATTTATCCTGGGATTGTTTCCACAGGTGGTACGTCCCTTGTTGGAGAATCTCCCACTGATGTTCATCCATTTCGGCCCTTGAGCCGCGGAACGACCAAAAAGTCGGGCATGCTATAATGCCCGAATATTTTCGGAGGAAGTATGGAATTCGAGCAGATTATCAAACGCCTGGATTGGCTGGAGACCGAGCAGCGCAAGACCAAGGCTAGCATTGCGGCTGTTGAAAACAAATTGACGGCCATCGAGACGAGTGTGGATGGCGTATCCAAGCAGGTCAAGGCTCTTGGCAAGGACATCTCAGATATTTCGTCCGCGGCGGCGCGCCTGAATCAGTTCACGGAATTGCTGTCCAAGCAGCGGGATGATTTCAACAAGGCACTGGATGACCTGGAGAAGAAATATCAACGCCGTGAGCGCGAGGCCACCAAGCGCCACTTGGAAGAGTTGGAACCCGTCCAGGTGGAGGTGGAGAAACTGAAGAAGACTCTACCTGGCGAGATTGCCGCCGTCAAAGCGGACCTCAAGGTTCGTTTCGCCGATCAATTGCGCCTGGCCGATTCGGTGGCCGAGGTCAAGCCTCGCATCGACGACGTGCTTAAGGTCTATGAAGAGGTCAAGGGTACCCAGCGCATCCTCGACGAGAACCGCCGCCAGGACGTCAAGCGGGTGGCGGATCTGCAAGGCGAAGTGACCGCCCTGCGCAAACGTATCGACGAGGTGCGTGGTCGCTCGGACCTGAGCAATGATGCCGTCCGCAACATGGAGAATCGCATCAGTGAGTTGCTGGCTTCCGAATCCGAGCGCAAGACCACCCAGCAGACTTTCATCGAGCAGCAGTCCCTGGCGCAGTTGGAACGAGATCGAGCCCTTAAGGCCTGGAACGAAAAGCTCGAGGAATTCAAGACGACCAGCCATACCCTCGATACGCAGTTAACCGCCATCGACGAGACTTTGCGCACAGCCAAGAAGGTGCAGGAGACTTATACCGAACTCAACACCAAACTTGAACGCCGCATTACTGAGGTCTCCGAGATGCAGCGCCTGGCTGAGGACCGCGTCCGCCAGGAGTGGGTCACGTTCAAGGCCGACGACCAGAAACGCTGGACGGGGTATTCGCTTTCGCAAGAAGAATCCATGCGCGACCTGCGTAAGGACATGGAGCGCTACGAGTCTCGTGCGGCCAACCTGGATGACGCTGTGCAGGTGTTGCAGGACCAGATGAACCAGGTCACAGAGACCACTGAGAAGCAATTGCAGGAATTGATGAATGTCGCCCATGAATGGCTGACTTCTTACGAGCGTATTATGGGCCACGGCAAGAAACCAACCAAGAAATCCAGCCGCTAACCATGCGAGTTATCGGCACTGCTGGTCACGTCGATCACGGCAAGTCCACATTGATCGCGGCGCTGACGGGTACACATCCCGATCGCCTCAAGGAGGAACAGGCCCGCGAAATGACCATCGAGCTCGGCTTTGGCTGGATGGCCCTGCCGAGCGGTGAAGAGATCGGCATTGTGGATGTGCCTGGTCATCGCGACTTCATCGAGAACATGCTGGCGGGCATTGGTGGGATCGATGCCGCTCTTTTGGTCATTGCTGCCGATGAGGGCGTGATGCCCCAAACCCGCGAGCATGTTGCCATCCTCGACCTGTTGCAGATTCCTGCAGGGTTGATCGTCCTGACCAAGATCGATTTAGCCCCCGACCCCGATTGGCTGAATTTGATAGAAGCGGATGTCCGTACTGCCGTGGCAGATACCATCCTGCGAGATGCGCCTATCGTACGCGTCTCTGCTCGTAATAAAATTGGATTGGACATTTTGCTCCAGTCCCTGACCCAACTCCTCGAAACCAAACCTGTTCGTCCTGACCTGGGCCGTCCGCGTCTGCCGATCGACCGTGTCTTCACGATGAGCGGATTTGGCACCGTCGTGACGGGCACACTCAGCGACGGGACATTGTCGATTGGCGATGAAGTGCAAATATTGCCGAGCGGGTTAACAGGCCGTGTGCGTGGATTGCAGACTCATAAAAAGAAGGAAGACCGGGCTGCGCCTGGTTCACGGACGGCGGTTAACATCTCAGGCGTGAATACCGAGGATGTGCGTCGCGGCGAAGTGGTGGTTCATCCGAATCAATATCAGGCTACGCGCCGTATCGACGCGCGTTTCCGCTTGTTGAAAGATGTTTCTTCTACACTCAAACATGGCAGCGAGGTCAAGGTTTTTGTTGGCGCAAGTGAGACCGTAGCTATGCTGCGTTTGCTTGGTGTGGAAGAACTTGAGCCCGGGCAAGAGGGTTGGATTCAGCTCGAACTGCGTGACCCGGTGGTGGCCGTGCGTGGCGACCGCTACATCCTGCGCCGTCCCTCACCTAGCGAGACTCTGGGTGGTGGCGTCATTATGGATAATCAACCTAAAGGCCGTCACAAGCGCATGGACGAGGCGGTGCTCAAGTCGCTCGAATCGCTGGCGCAGGGTTCGCCCACCGATGTGCTGTTTGAGGCGGCCCTGGCGCTCCAGGTTGCCTCGCTAAAAGAGATGGTAACCCGTTCACGGCTCGAGTCTGCACTTGCAATGGAAGCCCTGACAGAATTGTTGGAAAACGGAAAGTTGATTCTGTTGGAAGACGGCGCGCTGTCCATTGCCTCTGATTTGCTGGCCCTGGCCTTGCCACACTGGAATTCCCTGCGAGAAAAGACCTTGCAACTTGTAGTGGACTACCATCGTTCCTATCCGTTGCGGCGCGGCGTCCCGCGCGAGGAATTGAAGTCCAAGCTCAAACTCCAGCCGCGCGTCTTCAATGCTTTGCTGACGCAGATCGTTTCACGCGGATTGCTGGTTGAACATCGCAAATCCAAAACCGAGATCGTGGTCAGCCTGCCTGCACACGAAGTTCGCTTCGATGATGACCAACAGGCTAAAGTCAAGGCATTGCTGAGTAAGTTCGCAGCCAACCCGTACACACCGCCTTCCATTAAGGATTGCCAGATCGAGGTCGGCGATGAACTGCTCAATGCGCTGATCGACTCGGGTCAATTGATGAGCGTCTCGCAGGAGGTCATCTTCCACAAGGAAGATTATGATGCGATGGTGACAAAGGTCAAGATGGCGCTTACTCAAAACGGACAGATCTCCCTGGCCGAGGTCCGCGACCTGTTCAACACCAGCCGCAAATACGCCCAAGCCTTGCTCGAACATCTGGACACCATCGGCATGACGATGCGCGATGGAGATTTCAGGAAGTTGAGGAAAGGGTAGGTGTATTCATGATTACTAAAATTTCCGCGGTAATGAAACAAAAATCGGCCCAATGTAGAACTCCTCTTCGGGGAATCGATAATGAGGCTTTTTGTCTATGGTAGGCGGTGATAAGAGTACTAGGAATTTGATGGTTGTCTTTGCGGGGGGTATTTTGTTGCTTGTTGTCCAAAACCTGATTATTTTCCGTGATCATTATTTCAATGATTTTGGTTTTCCATGGGACTTTGTGAACGGTTATTATCCCATGACGGCATTTTGGACCACCCTGGTTGGTCAGGGGATTTATCCTGCTTGGATGCCTTATTATTCGATGGGGATGCCGTTTGACCTTCTTCTTCAAACAGGGTCACATTACCCCCCTTTGTGGCTTTTTCCGCTTTTTAGAGTCGAATATTCCCCCCATGCAGCTGTGATCATCCAATGCCTTCATGTTTTATTTGGGGCCATTGGCATGGTCTTTTTTACAAAGTTATTGTTTGGGACCACAAAAAACTCCCATCTTTATGCATTTTTTTCGGCCTTCATATTCCAATTCTTCGGCGGGTTTTATTCCAATGCCCAGCATGCAGATATTGTGCGTGCATTCTCTTTCTCTCCCTGGTTTTTGTATCTTTTTTCTGTTACCTCTACTGATTTTGAGAGATTTGGCAAAAGGTATTATTCCATACCCGTAATGATTGTGTTGCTGATGACAGGTGGATATCCAGGAAATATCATATCCACTTCGATTGTAGCAAGTCTCTATTTCCTTTTTCAGTTAATTGAGTATCGGCGACTCGGACTAGAGTGGTCGAGTCTTATTAAATTTTCTACTCACATAATTATCCTGTCCCTACTAGGAATTGGTCTGGCCTTTTATCATCTTGGCCCTATTATGCTTTATAAGGATTTTCTGGTACGGAATGAGCAAGTTGGGAATTTTACAGGGATGGCTACGCTAAAACTAGCCCACTTTCCCTCCTTTTTCCTTGAGAACACTGTTGTTCCAGGGCAAATTTCAATGACATCATCTTACATCACCCTGCCTGCGTTAATTCTATTGAGCTTTGTTTCTATTCGTGCGCTGAAACAAAATTGGCCGTTGGTGGGTGCCTTTCTATTTTCATTGATCATGGCTTTCGGACCCGGAACTTTTTTATGGTCTCTCTTGGTTAAGATTCTGCCTCCACTTGGATATTCCAGATTTCCATCCAGTGATTATCGAATTTTTATAGCTGTAGTTGCCATTTTCTTTTCAGTAAAATCTTTGGAATCGATCGTCAATGGTGAATTTAATTTAAAGGATTTCTTTGTTCGATTCGTAATAATATTAATCTGGTTTTTCTTGGGTCTTTATATAGGATACTCGGGACAATTTGGTTCTGCTTCTTATAAATCCATAATGATTTTTATTATGGTTCTAATTTCCATTACCCTTATGATTAAATTTGGTATAAAGACTATGGGGAATTTAATGAGTATTATCCTTATTTTGCTATTTTTGGTAATTCTTGATGCAGCAAAGGTTTTTTCTGAGATGGTTTTTCCTCAGCCAGATGGTTTGACCCTCAGTACCTGGCAGGTTTCTGCATTTAGTATGCTGTACGAGACTCAAGGCTGGGAATTGGAAAATGATGACCGTTTAGTGACCTATTCGATTCTAAAGAATATCCCACAGCGACGTCCCGCCCGCATCGAGAAACAAGACCCGACCGATTTTGGAAGGGAGGGTTTTGTTGATGGGAAATATACTCTCAATGATTATAAGTCCCCCGATATGTTGAAGAACACATCCATAGCCTTGGATGATCCTGTATATAAACAGTACATGCTAAACCCTTGGTCGCCTGTATTGGTTGATCCCCGTTCTGTCGAAACGAACGGATCTGATATTAACATCCCCCCGAAATCTCTACGGGCTGAAATTCTTTCAAGAACCGAAGTAGATCTGTTTAACGTGCAGCAAGTCCGATACGGAATAAATGAAATTGACTATAAGATATTGCTGCCCAGACCGACGATAATGGTTGAAAATGAAGTCTATTTTCCAGGATGGTCGGCTTCTCTTGTTTCTGGCGGCGATGTCACGGTGATTAATGCGTTTTCTGTGAATGGTTTCTTTCGAGCTTGGATGCTGCCTGCTGGGGAGTACGAAATGCACGCGCATTTTGAGTTCCCCCATGGTCGTGTGTATAATGCCGTTAGTATTGTTTCCCTGATTGTTTGGATTCTTTTGTTGTTTCGCCCTCGACTATTTCCAAGGAAAGAGAGATGATGAGATATGTGCGGACGTTTCACCTTAACCGTTGACCCTGCCGAATTCAAAGACGCCTTTACTGAATTTACCTTTCCCTCCCAATTTGCCCCGCGCTTCAACATCGCGCCGACTCAGCCCATCCTGGCCATTCCCAACGACGCAAAGAGTAAAGCCGATTTCTTTGTTTGGGGGTTGATCCCCTCCTGGGCGAAGGATCCGACGATCGGCCAGCGCCTGATCAATGCGCGTGCCGAGACGCTGGGTGAAAAGCCCTCCTTCCGTGGCGGATTCAAATACAAGCGCTGCCTGATCCTGGCGGATGGTTTCTACGAGTGGCAGGCCCAGCCCGGTGCGAAGACCAAGGTCCCGCATTTCATCTTCCTCAGTGACCGTCGCCCCTTTGCCTTTGCGGGTTTATGGGATGAATGGCACTCGCCCGACGGCGGCTCGATCCGTTCAGCGACTATTATCACAACCGAGCCGAATGAGTTGATGTCCAGGCTGCACAACCGTATGCCTGTCATCCTCGATCCTTCGGATTATGCTGAATGGCTGGACCCCGCACCGCGTACGCCCGAGAGCTTGCAGCCTCTACTCAAGCCTTTCCCTGCGGATAAGATGTCCGCTCACCCCGTTTCGACGCTGGTCAACACCCCTGCCAACGATCGCCCTGAATTGGTTGTCCCTGTGTAGGTAAGGGTGTTGCGGGATGGGTGCCTTTGCAGTTTTATCAGGCCTGGCCGTATCCTTACTGTTCCACTATGAACATCAAATCCACGATTATCAACCGTTTCCCCGCCCTTGCCTCGCGGGACTTTGTGCTGTTCATCATTGGACAGTTCCTTTCTGTCATCGGCACATGGATGCAGAACACGGCCCAGCCTTATCTGGCCTATCAAATCTCGGGCAGTTCTCTCGACCTGGGGCTGATCGGCGCCGCCTCGACCCTGCCGACCTTCCTGCTGGCCCTACCCGCAGGGGTGCTGGTCGAGCGCTGGGATAAGCGTAAGACGGTCATCATCCTGCAATCTGTTATGGCGGTGCTGGCTTTCGTCCTTGCTATACTGACATTTAGCCATCAGATCCAGATCTGGCACATCACCTTGATCGCCTTCGTCTTCGGCACGGCCAGTGCAGTGGAAATCACCGCCCGTCAGGCCATGCTAATCGAGCTTGTTGGGCGCGACGCTCTTCCCAGTGCCATTGCCTTGCAAACGACCGCCTTCAACCTGGGACGAGTGCTGGGACCCAGTCTGGCAGCTCCTTTCATGGCAACAGGCAGCGAAGGCAATGCTTTCCTGTTGAATGGATTTAGCTTCTTGTTCGTGATCGTTGGGCTGTTCTTTGCGCGGACCCGCTATCAGATCCCGCATGAAGTGAAAGGTGAACGCGATTTAGTGCGCGAGTTCCGCGAAGGTGCGGGTTATATCGCGCGCAATCAGGTGGTCGGTTCCATCGTCCTGATGGCTGGCTTGCTGGGTGCTCTGGGGCTACCGCTCTTACAGCAGTTGCCTGCCCTGGCGCGCGACGTATTGAAGACGTTTCAGGATACCGAGGCGTTGGTGGCACTTCGCACAAGTCAAGTTTACATCGCCCAGGGAGTCGGTGCATTGGTGGCAGCCTTGCTGGCGGCTTACTTCAGCAGCACGCGTCATAAGGGGCTGGTGCTCACGCTCGGGCAGGCCTCCTTCACGGTGGGTATGATCATCCTCAGCAGGATCAGTTATCTGCCGCTGGCGCTGGTTGTGCTGGCTATTGTTGGCTGGGGATCGGTCACGCAGTTGGTGACCATGAACACGTTGGTGCAATTGCAGGTTCCCAATGACCTGCGCGGGCGGGTGTTCAGTTTCTACCTGTGGGCCCTGCAGGGCGTGGCGCCACTGGGAAGCCTGCTGGTGGGATGGGGTGCGCAGTCGTGGGGATTGGCCACAACCATGTTGGCCAGCGGACTCTTCCTGCTGGCGACCTTTGCCCTGATCCACCTGTTCAACCCATCCTTGCGCGCTGCCGAGGGTTAATACAGCATGAGCGTTCGGCTTGACGGGGATGAAATCGCCCTGTTATGATACTTCGTGGAGAGTTTAAATCTGTATGGACAATAAATTGCCCCTGGATCCTTCAGGGGATGCAACCAAAAACGAGAAAAGAGATCGGGCTCCAGGCCTGTTTTCACGGCTGACAAATCTCCTGCTTCAGATGGGGTTGGGGGAATCCCTGCTGCGTACCAGCACGAACGTCCTGTCTGTGATTGCCATCGTGGTGGTCATCTGGCTGGTGCAGATGTTCTACCGTCAGGGTGCCTTCAATGCAGATGCTGCGGCAGCCACCCCCGATGTTGCTCAGGTTGCGGCGGTGAATCCG
The DNA here is from genome assembly GCA_016191845.1 of Chloroflexota bacterium. GTDB lineage: Bacteria > Chloroflexota > Anaerolineae > Anaerolineales > Villigracilaceae > JACPVF01. Next base: position 200,631 of record JACPVF010000013.1, on the reverse strand, counting down.
CCTCCCGCTGGGCCTGCCGATTCTTCCCCGTTGGGGATCACGCGTCTGGCGCAGCTTCACACCATCGTTCCGAGTCGCCCGCGTCAACAGATCGAGACCTACACCGTCCAGGAAGGGGACACCGTCTCGGGTATCGCGGAGAAATACGGCCTACAGCCCGCCACCATCTTTGCCGCCAACTTCGACGTGCTGCAAGATGATCCGCACAGTCTGCGTCCGAATCAGACCCTGCGCATCCTGCCCGTGGATGGCGTGTATTGGGAATGGCAGGGTGGCATCCCGTTTGGACAGTGGGCCGAATACTTCAAGGTCAAGCCTGAGGACATCATCAACTACCCGCCCAATAACATCGATCCTGCCAGCGTGGGTGCGGACTACGTCAATGCCAATGTCCCGACGGGCAAGTTCCTGATCGTGCCCAATGGCGTGTACCAATATCATACCCCTGGTGGGATGCCTTTGGGCATTACCCGCGACACCCCTGCTTCGGCCCAGGTGGCGGGACCTGGTTCCTGCCCGCCCATCAGCGGCGGTGCGGTTGGTACGGGAACCTTTGTTTACCCGACCGACAAGCACGTCCTTTCGGGCTTTGACTATTCCACCAAGACCAATCACCTTGGTATCGACCTGATGGGTCTGGAGGGCGCGAATGTATATGCCTCCGACGGTGGCGTGGTGGTGTATGCAGGCTGGAACAACTATGGCTACGGCAACATGATCATGATCGATCACGGCACGGGCTTCCAGACGTTGTATGCGCATCTGAGCCAGATCTTTGTCGAGTGTGGGAACAATGTCAGCCAAAGCCAGGTCATCGGCGCGGTCGGTACTACGGGCAATTCCAGTGGTCCCCACCTGCACTTCGAGGTCCGCACGGCCACGGTGGTGATCAGCCCGTGGGATGTGCTGCCGCCCCCCTAGCCAATCCCTGATACAATCGGCGGCGCGGACTCCCGCGCCGCTTTCTTATGAAAACCTCCGACTTCGACTACCACCTCCCCGAATCCTCCATCGCGCAGACGCCTGCCGAGCCGCGCGACTCATCGCGCCTGTTGGTGTTGGATCGCGCCACGGGCGAACTCGACCATCGAATCTTCCGCGAGATCACGGATTACTTGCGTGCGGGTGACCTGCTGGTACTTAACCAGACGCGCGTCATCCCTGCGCGCATCTTCGCCCGCAAAGAGACAGGTGGCAAGGTTGAATTGCTGCTTTTGCGCCGCCGCGATGCGTTGACTTGGGAGGCACTGGTAGGCGGAAAAGGATTGGGTGTCGGGAAGAAGGTCGTTGTGGAGGATGGCCCTCAGGCAGAGATCGTCGAACTGCTTAACGGCTCCGAGCGGCTGATCCGCTTCAGTGAACTGATCGAGCCCTATTTCCCCAGAGTGGGTAACGTCCCCCTACCGCCGTACATTCACGAGAAGCTGTCGGATCCTGAACGCTATCAGACCGTGTACGCGCGTGAGCCTGGTTCCGCCGCCGCGCCGACGGCAGGCCTGCATTTCACGCCGCGCCTGCTGGAAGAGGTTCAGGCCAAAGGGGTGAAGATTGCTTACGTCACTCTACACGTTGGGCTGGATACGTTTGCGCCCGTTACTGAAGATGACCCCGAAGAACACAAAATTCACACCGAGTGGTGCGAACTCCCACAAACCACCGCCGACGCCATCCACGCGACTCGTGCTGCAGGTGGGCGAGTCATCGCGGTGGGCACAACTTCTGTGCGCACGCTCGAAACTGCGGGCCAGCAGAAGGTCCATGACCCATTTTCCACCGTCCAGCCTTTCCTTGGCCCGACCTCCATCTACATCCTTCCAGGCTATCAGTTCAGAGTCGTGGACGCAATGATCACCAACTTCCACCTGCCAAAGTCCACGCTGATCATGTTGGTCAGCGCTTTTGCGGGGCGGGAGCACATCCTCTCTGCCTACGAAACCGCCATCCGTATGGGGTATCGCTTCTACTCATTCGGGGACGCAATGCTGATCGTGTGATCTGGGGATGTGAGGGGTACAATCATCTCATGAATTTGAAAATGCTAAACGCTGAAATTATTGCCTGTCGTAAATGTCCGCGCCTGGTGGAATGGCGCGAGGAAGTGGCGCGCGTCAAGCGCAAAGCCTATCGCGACCAGGAGTATTGGGGCAAACCCGTGCCTGGCTTCGGTGACCCGCGTGCGCGCGTGCTCGTGGTGGGGCTCGCCCCTGGGGCGCACGGCTCCAACCGCACAGGACGCATGTTCACGGGCGACGCCTCGGGCAACTTTTTGTATTCCGCCTTGCATCGCGTGGGATTCGCCAATCGGCCTGTGGCGACCTCCCTGGACGACGGCCTGACTCTGTCCGACCTGTACATTACCGCCGCGGGCCGCTGCGTTCCGCCTGACAACAAACCCACGCTTGAGGAACTCAATACCTGCCAACCGTATCTCGAGCGCGAAATAGAAATTTTGAAGCCACAAGTGATCGTAGTCCTGGGTCGGATAGCATTTGAGAGGGTGCTGCGGATATATTCCGCGCGAAATTCGGCCTGGAAGTTCGCCCACGGTGCGACCTACCGCCTCGACACGGGTCCGTGGCTGGTGTGTTCGTACCATCCCAGCCAGCAAAATACTCTGACAGGCAAGTTGACGGTCGAGATGTTCGACGCAGTGTGGGCCAGAGCCAGGTCCCTTTTGGAGATGGAATGAAGTTCAAAGTTCGTTATATTTTTTATGCACTAAGCATCCTCATCCTTTTGGCCGTGGGTGGATTCGTATTTTGGGCCGAGACCCCGTTGGGTCCTGGGCCCGAGGCGTTGACTGCGCTGCAATCTGATTCGCAAGTGACCGTGACTGCGGATCGGTTTATCACCTTCGAACCTGCAAATTCTCGTCCCTCGGTTGGCTTTATTTTCTACCCTGGTGGCCGTGTGGATGCGCGCTCTTATGCGCCACCCCTGCACGAGATCGCCGCGCAAGGGTATCTCGTGGTATTGGTGCCCGTGCGCCTGAACCTGGCCTTCTTCGATGTCAATGCTGCCGATCCCGTCTTTGCCACGCATCCCGAGATTGAGCATTGGGTCGTGGGCGGACATTCCCTGGGCGGGGTGGCAGCCTCGCTGTTTGCGGGGAGCCATGCTCAAGTCCAGGGACTGGTCTTTTGGGCTTCGTATCCCGCCGACGAGTCGATCAAGAATTCCGACCTGCGTGTGCTGTCCATCTATGGCACGCGCGATATGGCGGGCATGGCCAAGTTCGATGAAACTCGCGCGTTGAATCCCGCCTCCACACAGTATGTGGTCGTCGACGGCGGAAACCATGCCCAATTTGGCAATTACGGCTCGCAGCCTGGTGATAATGAGGCGACCATCTCACGCCCGGACCAACAAGCCCAGGTCGTGGCGGCGGTTGTTCAATTTTTGGCCTCCTTTGTAAAATGAGTATGAATCCCACTGCCCTCATCACCCCTGGGGAGATTGCCCCCGACTTCGAGTTGTCCGATATACAGGGTAATCTTGTGCGCCTTTCCAGTTATCGCGGATCGAAGCCCGTGGTGTTGGCCTTCCTGCGCGGCTTCATGTGACCATTCTGCCGCGCGCAGTTGGCGCGTATGCGCGACGATCATCAGGCCTTCGTCGATCACGGCGCGGAAATATTAGCCGTCGGTCCCGATAAACCGCCGCAATTTGTCCGCTATTGGGCGAACGAGAAGATCCCCTATACTGGCTTGCCCGACCCCGATCACAAGGTGGCACGCAAGTACCGCCAGGAAGTGAACATCTTCAAGTTAGGTCGCATGCCGTTGGTGTGTGTGGTGGATAAGGAAGGCCGCATCCGCTATGCCCATTTTGGCGCAAGCATGTCTGATATCCCTGATAATGAAGTGCTGCTAGGTGTAATAGATCAGCTTAATATCACATCATAAAAATATGACTCATCACACCCTTGGACAGATCGCCTTTCTTGGTTCGGGCGAGACATCACTGGCGGGCGGCCGCATCTTCGAAGCCGTGGCCCGCAAGCATGCTTCCCCGTTGCGTATTGCCGTGCTCGAAACCACGGCGGGTTTCGAACTGAACTCGAACCTGGTGGCGGGCCGTGTGGCAGACTTCCTCAAGACCCGCCTGCAAAATTACAAACCCATTGTGGACGTTATCCCCGCCCGTAAGCGCGGCACAGAGTTCAGTCCCGACAACCCCGAGATCCTCAAGCCGCTCTTGTATGCCGACATCATCTTTATGGGACCCGGCAGCCCGACCTATGCCGCCCGTCAATTGGCGGGGACGCTTGCCTGGGATGTGATCCGCGCGAAACACCGTCTCGGAACCACGCTGGTGTTTGCCTCCGCTGCGACAATTGCTGTCGGCGCCCATGCACTGCCTGTGTACGAGATCTACAAGGTCGGCGAGGATGTGCACGTCAAGCCTGGGCTGAGCCTGTTTGCTGATTATGGCGTGACGTTGTCCTTCATTCCGCACTGGAACAACGCCGAAGGCGGCATGGACCTCGACACCAGTCGCTGCTTTGTGGGCATGGACCGTTTCGCCGAGTGGTGTAATCTGCTGCCACCTGAGAACGTCACCCTTGGCCTGGACGAACACACGGGCATCATCTTCGACTTTGAGACGGACACGTGCGAGGTCAGCGGGGTGAGCAGCGTTTCGCTGGTGCGGGCCTGCAATCCCGAGATCTTCCCCTCGGGTGCGAAGATTCCGCTCGAAGAGATCGGGCGCTTCCTTCAGCCCGAGGACTTGAGTGCGGGCATCTCACCGCGGGCCTGGCAGATGGTGACTGAGGCACCACCGCTCGAAGCGGAGGGACCATCTACGGAAGTGCTGGCCCTGGTCGAGCAGCGCGCTGCGGCCCGCGCTGCAAAAGACTTTGCTGCTTCGGACCGATTACGCGACCAGATCCTTGCTCTCGGATGGCAGGTGCAAGATGGCAAGGATGGACAGAAGATCGTCAAGGCATGATCTTCCAGCGGAGGGCATCCCTCCGCTGATGTTTTAACCTGTCTGACAAAATGCGATAAAATACCTGCGTTGAATTTCACAAGGAGTTGCGAATGCGCGCAGTAGATATCATCATCAAAAAACGCGACAAAGGCGAGCTGACAAAAGAAGAGATCGATTTCTTCGTGAAGGGGTTTACTGAGGGGAGCATCCCTGATTATCAGGTGTCCTCGTGGGCCATGGCCGTGCTGCTCAACGGCATGACCGACCGCGAGACCACCGACTTGACCATGGCCATGGCGCATAGCGGCGATATCATGGACCTCTCTCATCTGATGGACATCGCCGTGGACAAACACTCCACGGGCGGTGTGGGTGACAAGACCTCGCTGTTCGTGCTCCCGACCGTGGCCGCCTGCGGCCTGCCCGTGGCGAAAATGTCGGGCCGCGGATTGGGCTTCACGGGCGGCACGCTCGACAAGCTTGAGTCCATCCCTGGCTATCGCGTGGATTTATCCATGCAGGAGTTCGAGAAGCAGTTAAAGGAGATCGGCATTGTGCTGACGGGCCAGTCGAAAGAACTGGCGCCTGCTGATGCGAAGCTCTATGCCCTGCGCGATGTGACGGGCACGGTGCCGTGCATCCCGCTGATCGCTTCCTCGATCATGTGCAAGAAGATCGCGGGCGGAGCGCATGCCATGGTGCTGGATGTCAAGACGGGCAACGGTGCCTTCATGGAGACCCTCGAAGATGCGCGTAAACTGGCTGAAGCCATGACCGCCATCGGAAAACTGGCGGGGCGTGACGTTCATACGGTGATCTCGGACATGAATCAGCCTTTGGGTGAAGCTGTGGGCAACGTGCTGGAAGTCCGCGAGGCCATCGATGCACTGCGCGGCGGCGGCCCTGCTGATTTCCGCGAACATGGATTACACATGTGTGCCGAGATGCTTGTGGCCGGTAAAAAGGCTAGGGATCTTGCAGAGGGCCGCGCCATGGCGGAAAAAGCCATTGCCGAGGGCCGCGCCTTCGAGAAGCTCCGCCAGTTGGTCCGCGCCCAGGGCGGGGATGTGTCGTACGTGGACGATCCCGACAAGATGGCCAAGGCCGGTATGGTGGAAGTCGTCCGCGCGCCGAAGAGTGGCTGGATCCAGCAGATCCATGCGCGCGAGGTGGGCAAGGCGGCTGTCTCGTTGGGTGCGGGCCGTGCGAAGAAAGGCGAACCTGTGGATCACGCTGTCGGTTTCATCATCCATCACAAGGTCGGCGACAAGATCGAAGCGGGTCAGCCGCTTTTCACGATCCATGCCAATAACGCGGCGGTCAAGCCCGAGGTCCAGGCGCGGGTGGCGGCGGCGCACGTCATCAGCGACGAGCCTGTTCCGCCACTTCCGCTGTTTTACGCCTGAGAGTCAAATTCCCGCGCCAAAACGCGGGAATTTTCTCAAAATATGACCTTTGGTCTTGCGTAATTGTTAAGAATCGGGCATACTTGCATCAGGAGCGCATCGATGGCTAAAGTTTCTCTGCGAATATATAACCGAGATATCGAAGGTCTCATCGACCAGGGCCACCTGGATGAGGCCATCGCGCATTGTCGTCATATCCTGAAGACCTTCCCCAAACACCTCGAGACGTATCGCCTGCTTGGCAAGGCCTACCTGGAGGCGAAACGATATGACGAAGCTGTGGATATCTTCTCGCGTACGCTCATGGCTGTCCCCGACGACTTTGTATCGCACGTAGGCATGAGCATCATCCGCGATGAGCAGGGCAAACTAGATGAAGCCATCTGGCACATGCAGCGCGCCTTCGAGTGCCAGCCATCGAACTCCGCCATCCAGGGCGAACTGCGCCGACTGTTCGGCCGCCGCGATGGGATGGAGCCGCCCAAGATCCGCATGACGCGCGGCGCACTCGCGCATATGTACGTGCAGGGTGAGTTGTATCCGCAGGCCATTTCCGAGATCAAGGCTGTTCTCGGTCAGGAAGCAGATCGCGATGATATGAAGGTTCTGCTGGGGCAGGCTTATTTCCATGCGGGCCAGCGAGCGGATGCCTCTGATATCTGCCAGCAATTGCTCAAACGTTACCCCTACTGTCTGGATGCCAACCGCATCATGGTTGAACTCCTGCAAAGTTCGGATAGCGTTGAGACCACGCAGGTCTATCGTCATCGCGTGGGCGAACTCGACCCGTATGCCAACTTCGTGCAGGGGTCGATCTTCCGTTCCAACGAAGTCTCCGACGCGGCCATTAACCTGGAGCGCTTCGAGTACGCAGGTGCTGAAGTGGACCAGGGTACCTGGCGCGCGGCGGGTATCGAACTCTCGGCCTCCGACTCTCGTGCGGTCGAACCTGACTGGTTGACCGCCGACTATCCGTCTGTGGTCAGCACACCTATGGAGCAGGCCCCTGTCGCGGCCGAAGCCTCAGGGGATCATATCCCCGACTTCCTGCGCGATGCGGGCTGGACGAAATCTACTGGCCCCGAGCAGCCCGTTTCCTTCGACGAATCCAGTGCGGATGAGAATCTGGCCCCTGCTAACATGCCTGACTGGTTGAAGGCCATGGCTCCTGACGAGCCTGCCGCCCCCGTTGCTGACACCCCCGCTGAGGCTGAAGAATGGTTCAAGGGCCTTGCCGCTGCCGGTGCTGTCGCAGGTGCGGCGACAGCCGCCGCCCCCCAGCCTGTCGCTGACGAGAATGTCCCCGATTGGCTGAAAGGCATGGATGAAGTCCAGCCAGTTGGCGATGAAAATATCCCCGATTGGCTCAAAGGTATGGATGAATCTCAGCCTGTCACGCCCATTGCGGCTGCTGAAGAGCCTATGTCTGCCACTGCGTCTAATGAGAATATTGCCGACTGGCTGAAAGGCTTGGACGAGTCCCAGCCTATCGTGCCGACCGACAACAACGACCTCCCCGATTGGCTGATGCCCGAACCTGAACCCACGCCAACACCCGCTCCGACCCCGCAAGTGGTCACACCTCCACCCGCGGCTCCCGCTGCCTCGCTCGATACGCTCGGTACGTCCGCACAGGAGCAGGATGATGCCATCGCTTGGCTGGAAAGCCTGGCGTCTAAGCATGGCGCCAAACCTGAAGAGTTGGTCACCGACCCGAACGCCCGCAAAGAGACCCCGCCCGAATGGGTGACCCAGGCCCGCGAGTTGGGCGAAGCCCGCATGGATGAGGACCAGTTTGTTGCGGTTCAACCTGCTGCGCCCGTCCCGCAGGAAGTCCCCGCCGAGCCTGTCACTCCGCCCGTGCCTGTTCCAGCGGCTCCCGCCGCCTCGCTCGATACGCTTGGTACATCCGCGCAGGAGCAGGATGACGCCATCGCCTGGCTGGAAAGCCTGGCGTCCAAGCATGGCGCCAAACCTGAAGAATTGGTCACCGACCCGAATGCCCGCAAAGAAACCCCGCCCGAATGGGTGACCCAGGCCCGTGAGTTGAGCGAGGCCCAACCTGAAACGCCTGCTCCTGTAATCGAGCCGGCACCTGTACCTGTCACCGATGAGACAGGTGTGTGGTTGCGTGACTTATCCGAAAAAGAGACAACGGACGAAGACTTGTTTGCTGCTGCACCCCAGGCTGAGGTGACAGGCCCCGCGCTTGACGTGGCCGACTGGTTGAATGAGTTGGACAACGCCGAGGTGGTCATGCCGCCGCACGAGACCGAGGCTGCGCCTGCTGCTCCATTGGAGCCACTCGCCGCCGAAGCAGAAAGCCTGCCCGACTGGCTGCAGGGCCTTGACAAAGAAGAAGAGACTGCGCCCGCCACCCGCATTGGCACCGACGAGTTACCGTCCTGGTTGAAGGGCGAGCCTGAGCCACCTGCCCAGCCCGAGCCCATCACCCCGTCCGATTGGCATCCCGCAGAACCTGAGTCGGATCTCGTCTTCAGTCCCCCGCTGGTGCCCGAGCAGGCTCCTGAGATCATTTACAGCCCGCCGCTCGAGACACCCCCGCCTGCTCCCGCTCCTGTAGTGGAACCTACGCCTGAGCCTGTGAATTTCGCAGTCGAGAGCAAGTCCGAGCCTGAACTCGAGATCAAGCCGATCGACTTCAAACCCGAGCCGCCCAAGCCTGTTGCCTCGAAGCCTGCTCCTGCGCCCAAGCGGAAACCCACCCGCGTGGAGAAACCCGCCTCGACGCCCGAGCCCACCCGCCAGGCCCCCGTCCGACGCTTCACAGGCATGTTGACTCCTGCGGTGGATCCCGCGCTGGCGGCTGCCCAGGCTGAGATGAATCGCGGTGACATTCCCGCCGCCCTCGAGCATTACGGCCGTCTGATCAAGCGCGGCAAGTGGCTGGAGGAGATCATCCGCGATCTGCGCGATGCCCTCTACCGCTACCCTGTGGAGGTGACCATCTGGCAGACCCTGGGCGACGCTTTTATGCGCGAAAACCGCCTGCAGGAGGCGCTCGACGCCTACACCAAGGCGGAAGAATTGCTACGGTAAACCCGTAGGGCGACCCAACCAGTCGCCCTACGATTTTGAATCTCTGGAGGATTTTGTGGAACGAACGTTTGTTATGGTAAAACCTGATGGTGTTCAGCGCGGCCTGATCGGTGAAGTGATTGCCCGCCTGGAGCGCCGCGGCCTGCGCCTGGTGGCCGCCAAGTTCATTCAGGTCAGCAAGGAACTGGCCGAGACGCACTATGCCATTCACAAAGGCAAGGGCTTCTACGACGGCTTGATCTCATATATCACGTCCGCGCCTGTGATGGCGATGGTGTGGGAGGGTCCCAACGCGGTGGCGGCTGTCCGCCAGACGATGGGCGCCACCCGTCCCACCGAAGCCGCGCCCGGCACCCTGCGCCACGACTTTGCCTTGGAAGTGGGCCGCAACCTGACCCATGCCTCGGACTCCGTTGAGAACGGTGCGGGCGAAGTTGCCTTGTGGTTCAAACCCGAGGAACTCGTGGACTGGTCCCGCGACAACGACAAGTGGATCTTCGAGAAGTAAATCCACGCAATGCAACTCGGGCGGTTTTGCCGCCCGAGTTTTGTTTTGCATGAGACCTCTTTTCTTCGGAGTGTCAACTAGGGATATGCCTCGACCGTAGGGGTGGGTGTGCTGGTGGGCTCCTCGGTTTCAGTAACCGTTGGCGTGGACGTGTAGGCTGTAGTGACGGTGATCATCACGTAGACCGACGCGCCGAAGTCTGCATCGCTTGCATTATGCATGCGCCAGTAGCCGACGTAATCGCCTGTTGTGCTGGGGGCGACCATGTCCACGGAAATGTACACGGTCTCGTTGGGCGCCACGGATTCGGTCAGGGCGGTGGCTGAACCGTCCAAATCGTTGCCGCTGTAGAAGTCAATGCTATAGTCAGTGGTCCAGGTGCAGGTGCCCGTGTTGAGGATGGCCCAAGTCTTGGTGAAGGACTCGCCCGCAGCGACCTCGGTCCCGTCGGGGATGGTCATATCGCTGACGTAGGCGGAATTGTCACAGGCGGTGCTGGAAGAGACATTGTAGGTATAGGACGGTGTGTTGGTTGTCAGCGGCGGGACGGTATTTTGCGTCGGCCAGGGGGTGAGGGTAGCAGGCAGGGTAGGGGTGGCGGCAGGAACGGGCAGATTGCTGGTGAGAGTCATCGCGGCGGCGGTGTAGAGCAGGTCCACCGCATTTTCGGCAGACGGGGTGGCTGTCTCTTCCACGCCACAAGCGGATAGCAGCAAACTTCCGATGGCGGTCAGGGCGAGCAGGGTGGGGACAATTCCGCGTTTCATTCTGTAGCCTCATGAATTTTGATACAGAACGGATTGTAGTGACCCCATGTAACCAACCTGTCGCAGGATTATGTGTTTCTTGTGGAATAAAAAACGCCCTGCGGAGGTATTCTCCACAGGGCATGATGCATCGGCCGGTAGCTATTGTAAACGAAGCAAGACTTTCCCTTCCGACCACAATTCTTCCAATGCGTAATACTCGCGTTGGTCGGGGGAGAAGAGATGGACCACCACGCTGCCAAAATCCACGATCTGCCAGCCGTCGCGGGCCAGGCCTTCTTTTTTGCCTTTACGCTTGTGCTTCTTGCGCATGTCTTCCAACACTGCATCGGCCAACGCGTCAAGCATGCGATCACTGGTGCCTGTACAGATGACGAAATAATCGGTAAAAGCCACTACGTCTTTGAGTTCCAACAAAACGATATCCTCGCCCTTTTTGTCTTCCAGGGCGTTGACGACTTCGCGGGCAAATTCAAGTGTGTTCAGGGTTCACCTCATTGTATGTATGGAGCGGAAAGGGGCGCCGAAAACAGTCGGGTGTAGACCGAGCCTGTCGGCTGAAGGTCGCTTTTCATCAAGTGGACTGCGGTTACCTCTGCGCTTCCGAGCGGGCCAACCTGGGTCGATTCCAGTGCAGTGTTGATCCGCTGCAAGTCTGCTGGGGAGGTTGTCTGCTTGATACGGCCGATCGTCAGGTGCGGGGAGAAGGGTCGTTCCTCGGACGGGTAACCCAGCCGTCGGGTGGCGGATTCCAGGCTGCGGGCCAGGGCGGAGAGCTCCTCAGGGGCATGGATCCCAATCCAAATCACGCGTGGGCGTCTGGAGTTGGGGAAGGCTCCCAATCCGCCGACCTGTAGAGAGAACCCTGTGTGTTGCCCCGCCTCGCGAGACAGCATTTGGGTCAGGAACGGCAGGTTGGTAGTGGACACGTCGCCCAGAAATTTGAGGGTCAGGTGCAGATTTCCCGCAGGCACCCAGCGGACAAGACTCGAGTCGGCAGATTTTCGCAGGGCGGCGGTCTGTTGTTGGATCGCCTCCCGAATCGGAGCGGGGATTTCCAGCGCGATGAACGCGCGCAACAGTGTCATATCTGTGGAGCGTCGCTCCCTTGCAGAACCTTGTCAACGGCCTGGATCAGGTCACGGTAGCCGACGGGTTTGGTGAGGTACATCGAGGCGCCTGCATCCAGACCTATCTTGATGTCCATCGGCATGCTCTTGGCCGAGACCACGATAACGGGGATGGAGGCCAGATCGGGCTGGCGGCGCATGTAGCGCAGCACTTCCAGCCCTGAGATGTCGGGCATCATCACATCCAGGATGACCACGTCGGGCTTCTCGTGCTCGATGGCGGGAATGGCAGGGCCGCTGCTGAAATATTTCAGCACGCGGAAACCGCCCACGCGCATCATTTCCGCGAACAATTCGGCGGCGTCGGCCTCATCCTCGACGATCATCACGGTTTTTTTGTCATCCATGTGAGCAAAAATAGCATAATAATGGCGAATTTGCAAGGGCGAATGTAAGAAACCCGTGAAAACCTCCGTCCATGCTGTATTGAATTGGAGGTGCCATGACCGAGTTGGAAGAGTTTCGTAAAGAGAAAGATGAGTTCTTCGCGCATCACCCGCAAAGCCCACTGACGCGTGAGCAGCGCAAGACGTTCAACGGCCTCAATTATTTTCCCGAAGACGAGTCTCTGCGGCTGGAGGTGCAAGTGGAGGAATTCTTGCAGAAGGATTCTGTTCAAATGCAAACCACCACGGGCGACGTGCAGGAATATGTGCGCTATGGCCGATTTCGTTTTGAGGTGGATGGCCAGTCGGCGGAATTGACCATCTACGAAAGCCAGCATGGATTTTTCCTGCCCTTTGTGGATTCCCTGGCAGGCAGCGAGACCTATCCCGCAGGCCGTTACCTTGACCCCGATCCGCTACCTGGTAACCGTTTCCTCGTGGACTTCAACCTGGCCTACAACCCTTACTGCGCCTACAATGAGATGTGGTCCTGCCCGATCACCCCGTTCGAGAATCGGCTCAAGATCCCCATCCGTGCGGGAGAAAAAATCTTTCACCCCGAGCATTAAGTGAACAGGGTCTCCGAGACGGAGACCCTGATTTTTAGGCGGGATCGTTTTTTTCGAGAATATCGAGCAAGGCTTCGTATTCTTCGCAGCAGTTGTGACATAATTCCATGTGCTGCTTGATCAGCGGCATGAGACGTTGCACATCCTCGCCGCGGAATTCGGCCTCGACATACTGGTCCACCACAGCATACACCTCGTCGCAGGTGCACTCCTCTTCCTTGGTATGCTCGAGGGAGCGGATCAGGTTTTCGATCAGCTCATCGGGAAGTCGGTCTGTGTCATTTTGCGGTTGGGTCATTTTTTGTTCCAGATTTCTTTTTGTTGATAATCTGCAACCTGGACGATTAATGTCAGTTTAATCTTACCTGCTCTCGAACGCGGAAAGAACTTCCTGTGCATTCAAGTCTTCGGCAGCCAGGCGCCGCTTGAGACGCAGACGCGCATCGTGCAGAAGTTTGTAGAGAGCGTTGCGGTTGGTTTTCATGATGCGCGCAGCCTCCTCCATGGGCAGATCCTGCAAGCCGAGCAGGACAAGAGCCTGCCGTTGTTTCTCGGTCAACTCCTCGTCGAGAATGCGGCGGATGCGGGTCAGCATATCGGCGCGCTCCGTGGAGGTTTCGGGACCAGCCTGGGGGTCAGCCATCAATCGCTCAGGGGCGGGATTCTCCTCGTTGTCCACCAATTCGTCGAGGGAGGAATCCTGCCAACGTTTGCGGCGGAGTTCGGTCAGCGCGATGCGGATGGCGATCTTGTGCACCCAGGTGGTGAACATCGAGCGGCCCTCGAACGTATCCAGTTGGTCGAGGACGCGCAGAAGAGTCTCCTGGGAGACTTCCTCCACCAGGGGCGTGAAAAGGGGATCGTCGGGCGAGAGCCAGCGCGACAGGGCGTAAGGCAGTCCCTTGCTGACGATGGCGTGCAGGTCGTCCAGCGCCGCGTCACGGACTGGGCCCGGTGTGCGCAGGTCCTCCAGCCAGGATTCGTTAGTGCGTGCGTTCATGTGCGCCGAATTATACCCGATGGGATGAATGAAAAGAGACCGTCGCAGGGACGGTCTCTTGAACTCGTGGAAGGGGCATCTAGTCGTCCAGAAGACGACCCGTGCGAACCTTGAGCACATCGGCGGCCTTGCGCAGGTTGCTCAGATAAATGTCGTTGTCATTGTAGGCTTCGAACTGTTCGTACACACCATTCCACAACTTTTCGGCTGTAGGCTCACTGCAACCACGCTTTCGCATTTCACCCACGAACTCGTCGTAGGACATGTTGATTCGTTTGGCCAGGGTTTGGATTCGACTGGGCATATTCATCACTCCTGCTTATTGATATTGTTGGAAATTTAAATTGTTTTTTATTATACACAATAAAATCCATTGGTCAAATCGATACAAAAGCAGGATATTGGATGGCTTTGTAAGCCTATTTCTATATGGCAGGCTGGGATTTCTTTTTTCTGGTCAACCAGAACGCGATCAACAGACCCGCCAACCCAACCAGCGTGGCATTTCCGAGCAGGTCGCCAACTGACGGGTACAGAGTGTTCAGCGTGCTAAGAGGGACCTGAATATTTTGGATGCCCGTGAAGCCAGAGGCATTTTCTTCGAAGCGATCCACTCGGTTGAGTTCGTGACCGTAAGCATCTACTACCGACGAGACACCTTCCCCTGTCTGGCGGAAGATCACCAGGCCATTTTCCACAGCGCGGAAGGAGGCCATGCCCGCATGAATGTCTTTCACTTCCAGCCAGTCGTTTGAGGGGACGAAGAGCAGGTCAACATGCTGCTGCCCTGCCTGTTTGATAACGGTCGGAAAGTCGGCATCCCAACAGATGACCGCGCTCAGTTTTCCGAAGGGTGTGTCCACGGTTTGGAGGATGCCATCGCCCTTGAGTGAACCTTCGAAATCGTTGCCACCGTACTTGACATGGGTCAACACAATCGCACCGTTCGGGTCGATGATATGGATCTTATTTTCGACGGGTGATTTTCCCAGGTCGAAAACTGGCAGGACAATGTAGATACCCTCGGCTTGGGCAAGAATCGATGCTTGAGTCGTCAATGCTTCCACCTGATCGGAATACCCAATTCCTGCGCCTTCTTGCAAAACGACGATGTCTGCGCCATCCTGTGCCATCATGCGGATTTGATCCAGTTCCTGCGCGTGGAGTTCATCCACGGCCTGACGGAAGCCTGCTTCATTCCCCGCCTGGAGTTGACTCAGCAACTCGGACAATTTCCCTGCTGGCAGGGAGAAGCCCGCGACTTGGGCAGTCTCTTTGGGTTGGAGCGGGAGCAGAATCCGCCCAAAGCTGAGAGTCAGGATCAAGGCCAGCAGCCCAGCAAAAGTCCAGGAGAGGCGGGTGGGTTTCGTCTCCCAGAAATGATTGACCAGGCTGGCGGTCCAACTGGCGGCGAAGGTGATTCCCCATAATCCCGTGACGGCGACAATCTGCATAACGGGTAGAAAATCTCGTTGATTATATGCCGCCGCACCGAACGTCCCAAACGGGCTGCCATTGGAGGAGAAGAAATCCATGGCGGTGGCCGCCACAGGGTAAACCAGCGTCAGCCAGGCGGACGAACCAAAGCGGCGGAAGTAAAGGCGGTCCACCACATAAGGCAGCAAGCCAAGCGGGGCCATGAGCAGGAAGAAGCCTGCTTCAGCGGCGGGATGAATTTTGGACATGAAAGTTGCACCACTCCATGAGAGGATGGTTGAGATGGCGGAGGCGACCCAAAGCAGGAGAAAATCGCGTCCTGCCTTGTCGCTGCTGCGGAAGAAGCGAATGACGAAGATGGGGGTCAGCCAGGCTGCGAGCGGAAGATTCCATTTACCGCCCATAAAGAGGCCGAGGATGAAGATCGGTATAAGCCAGAGATAACGCAAGGTTTTGTTCATGTGACTCTCCTGAATGAAATATTTTGGATAGTTTATAGATTTTCTTCCGCTTCCACATCGTCCGTTCAGTGCAAGAGTGGACATTGTCCGTTCGGACAATACGGCCCCGCGACGAGGTACAGTACAATCAGGGTAAATGCAGAACAAGAATCAGTTCATCGGTTTCCCCTTTTATGTCTTCATCACTCTCTTGCTGGGAGTGATCGCGGCTATCAGTCTGCGGGACTTGTTGGCTGTGGGTGCAACCCCTTATGCCATCCTGTGCGCCCTGTTGTTTGCGGTGCACATCGCCCTGTACTGGCTCAATATGAAGCAGTTCCAGAGTGAGCGTTGGTGGATGTTCTACTACGCCGCCCAGACCCTGTTAATCATTGCGCTAGTGAGCATCCCATACGGGCCTCAGATTCGGCTGACTATCCTCGGGTCGGCGGTTATTTCGATCATTGGGGAGGCATTGGGGTTGTGGGGGAACACGCGCCGCGCTTTGATCCTGGGCCTGTATTATTTTGCGATCACCCTGGTCGTCATGCTGCGCACGGTGGCGCCAGGGGACCTGGGAGTTGCCCTGACCACCGTGCTGGTCAATGGTGGATTCATTGTGCTGTTCATGGTGGTGTTGAACCAGCAACTGGCCGAGCGACAGAAGGCGATGGACCTGGCCGAATCACTCGAAAGTGCCAACGCCAAACTGGCCGCCTCTGCTGCGAAGATCGAGTCACTGACGCTGCAAAATGAGCGCCAACGCATGGCGCGTGAACTCCACGATACGCTTGCCCAGGGTGTGGCAGGACTGGTCTTGCAACTCGAGGCGGTCAAGGCGCATCTCGCGGCCGAGCGGACCGAACGTGCCTTGACCATTGTCGAGCAAGCCATTACCCGCGCCCGCAGCACCCTGGCCGAGTCCCGTGCCGTCATTGATGACCTGCGCGCTGCGCCTGCAAACCTGTCGGATGCGGCGCACGAAAAGGTCGAGCGTTTCATACAGGCGACGGGGATTCCTTGTGAAGAGGATATTTCAGTGAAAACGCACGAACTTCCCCTTGAAGTTACGACTCATGCCTTGAGCATCCTTGGCGAGGCGCTGGCAAACGTTGCCCGCCACGCCCAGGCGACGAAGGCAAAGGTCAGATTTATTGTGCAGGGAGACATAGTGGAAGTAGAAGTCCATGACGATGGAAAAGGTTTCGATGTAGACCAGGAAGCGAGTGGCCGCTATGGCCTGCTGGGGATGCGCGAACGTGCCCGCTTGGCGGATGGGCAACTCACCATTGAGTCGAGACCCAGTGATGGGACGCGAGTCCATTTTTGGGTGGGGAGGAATTCATGATCCGCGTGATGATCGTCGACGACCACCTTATCGTCCGCGAAGGGCTGCGGCTGATCCTCGAAACAGCGGAAATGATCGAGATCGTAGGCGAAGCCGTCGATGGGGCGGACTGTCTGCGCCTTGTCTCGGAGATGCGGCCCGAGGTCATCCTGATGGATTTGCAAATGCCGCGCATGGATGGCATCACCGCTATCGGCCATCTGCGCCGTGATCACCCCGAGATCGCCATTGTCATCCTGACCACCTACAACGAAGATGATTTGATGGTGAGCGGCCTGCAGGCGGGCGCGCGCGGATATCTGCTGAAGGATTCGAGCCGCGAAAACTTATTGGACGCGATCCAGGCCGCCGCCAAAGGCGAGACATTGCTCAAGCCCGAGATCCTGGCCCGCGTGCTCTCCGCTCCTCGTCCGGACCCGAAGCCTGTTTCTGCGCCCTTGGCTGAGTCTCCTCTGACAGAGCGTGAATTGGAGGTATTGGGTGCCGCCGCGCGCGGGGAGCGCAGCAAGGAGATTGCCTACCGCCTCGGCATCACCGAGCGGACGGTCAAGGCACATCTGCAAAGTATCTACCAGAAATTTGGCGTGGACTCACGCGCTGCTGCTGTGGCGATTGCTGCACAAAAGGGATTATTGGAAGAATAAACGTTTCCATAATAATTGACCACCTGCCAGTCATTTTTGTAAGGGGAAATCAAACCTTAAACGGATATACTTTAATCGATCCGCGCCCTTCAAAACGAAAGAGTCCGCTCATGTTGAACATGATCAAGCAGTGGTTTGATCCGCCCATGTTCGAAGGCGATGGCGAGAAGACGAGGCAGGCTGCCCTGCTCACCGCCATTTTGACAGCTGTTTGGTTTTATAGCGTGATTCTGATCCTCATTGAATTTTTCGGGGAAAATTTTTCCATCAATTTGATCCTCTTAAATGTATTTGGTTCAGCATTCCTGCTATTGTTGCGCAAGTGGTTGCAACGAGGAAACCTCATATTGGTAGGTGGAATTCTGGAAATCCTCGCATTTGTTTGGATAACCCTGGCCGCCATAAATCTGGGTACCATTCGAACTCCCACTACAGGAAACTATATCGTGATAGTGATCGTTGCAGGAGTGCTTTTCGGTTGGAAAGGTTTTCTGTTCTCTACTTTGGCAAGTTCGATGGCAGTCTTGGGGTTGATCGTAGCAGAAAACGCAGGCTTGTTGCCCACGCCTGATTACACGGTCAATCTGACGCAATGGTTTACATATACGGGTCTGTTCGCTGTGACGGGCGGCCTATCCCTGTATGCGATGCGTGTTATGCAGCGGGCCCTGTCCCGCGCGGAAAAAGAGATTGCAGAGCGCGAGCGAGTTGAAACGGAGCGCAAACGGGCTGAGGAGGCGCTCAAGGATGCGAATCAACAGTTGCGCATTCACCTAGCCGAGATTGAACAACTCCAGTCAGAATTGCGTGAACAGGTACTGCGTGACCCGCTGACGGGTCTGTACAACCGCCGCTATCTGGATGAGGCCGTGACGCGCGAAATCGCCCGCAGTGAGCGTGAGGGCAGGCATTTGAGTGTCATCATTTCAGATATCGACTATTTCAAGAAGGTCAATGATCTTTACGGGCACCAGGTTGGAGACCGATTCCTGGTTCAGATTGCCAGTCTTCTGAAGGCTTACGTGCGTGGTTATGACGTAGTTTGTCGCTACGGCGGTGAAGAATTCCTACTGGTACTGCCTGGGGCAGATGCCACTTCTGCCTGTAAGCGGGCGGAGATCATCCGAGAGAAGTGCGCCGAGTTGTTCATTCAGTACAATGGGGCGAATCTGCAAGTAACCATGTCTTTCGGGGTAGCTGCGTATCCGACACATGGGGGCACTGCCGAGGAGGTAATCCTCAAAGCGGACCAGGCCTTGTATCGTTCGAAGGCCGCAGGACGCAACTGTGTAACGATTTGGGATGAGGGAATGGAGCAGGCGTCGGCCTAGATCCACTTCAGGATGCCAGCAAAAACAATCACTGCAAGGATGTCCACGGCGGCAACCGAACTGATAAAAGTGATCTGCGCCCTCGGCTTCCAGTCATGGCAATAGAAGGCCGCCAGGAAAAAGGGGATATACACGGTGACGAAAACGGGGAAAGCACCCCACCACGGATAGACCCAAACGAAGGCGGGTGTTTTAGCCAGGAAGATTTCCACAATAGAGAAAAAAGCCGCGTTACCGACCGCAAAGAGCAGGCGATTGTTGATGCCCAGAATTTTCAGACTGGGATCCGCAGGTAAAAGTTTGCTCATCACCAGGCCTGCGATGGAAAACATGAAACTCAATTCGATGCCCACACCGATCAATAGTAAAAATGCCGTGCCAGTCGGGACGGTCCATAGGGCGTGGCCGCTGAAGTGTTGGATCAACGCGTTGAGGATCTCATAGAACCAGTGCACGGAATACAGTGCAAGTCCCGCCGCGATGCCCTTCCAATTCTTCTTGGCGACCTCGTTTGTGTACACATAAACGACCAGTGCCAGCAGGGTAATCACATACCACTGGAAGTTATCCCCTTTGCGCAGGATGCTCAATGCCATTTGGGTGACTTCGGGACTATTCATGTTTTCCTCTTTTCGAAGTGGATTATCCGCCCGCGATCTTGACTTTGTACCCAAGCTGCTTCAGAAACTCCGCAATTTTCTCGCGGTGCTCGCCCTGAATCTCGATGATACCGTCTTTGAAGGTTCCGCCCGTGCCGCAGACCTGTTTCAACTGCTTGGCCAGCGACTTGAGATCATCGTCCGAAAGCACGAGACCCTTGACCAGTGTGACCGTCTTCCCGCCACGGCCCTTTGACTCGCGGTGCAGGTAAATGGTCTGTTGTTGTGGCGGCAGGGATCTAATGAACCTGGTTGGCCCCGCCTTGCGCTGGTCTCCATGATCAGAGGACCAGACGGTGCGATTCTTGTCGTTTGGCATGCTATTCTCTCGATGTGGATTGTCTCCAGTGTAGGGGAGAACCAGTCCGCTGTCAAGAAAAGTCAGTTGGCCTCCATCAACGCTCTCAACCCCAACGCATACGACATCCACCCGAACCCGCTGATCTTCCCCTTGCACACCGCCGAGAGCAGCGACTTATGACGAAACTCCTCGCGCGCGTAGACGTTCGAGAGATGCACCTCCACCACGGGGATGCCGATGGCTGCTACTGCATCGCGTAAGGCCACTGACGTGTGCGTGTACGCCCCGGGGTTGAAGACCACGCCCGCCGCCCAGGTCCGCGCGTCGTGCAGTGCATCGATCAATACACCTTCGTGGTTCGACTGCTGACAGATCACCTCCGCGCCCAGTGTCTTGCCCAGTTCCACTAGTCGCGCATTGATGTCATCCATCGTCAGGCTGCCGTACACGCCAGGCTCGCGCGTGCCGAGCAGGTTCAAGTTGGGTCCATGCAATACCAGGATTTTCATAACGCCTCCTCCAGATCCTTCACTTCCACGCCGACCTTTACTTCGCCGATGCGCACGGGCAGTGCAAAGCGCACCACGCCCGCCGCCTTCTTCTTGTCCATGCGCATGGCGCGGATGAGTTGCGCGCGGTCCATTTCTGCGGGAATTTCGATGGGCAGCCCCAACGCTGATAAAGTATCCGCGATCCGCTCGACGACGCCTGGGCTGGATACCGTTAAACGTTCCGCCAGCCGCGCCTCGGCCACCGTGCCGATGGCAATGGCCTCGCCGTGTAACAGCTTGAACCCGCTGACCAACTCCACCGCGTGCCCGATGGTGTGACCCAGATTCAGCGCCGCGCGCATGCCCTGCTCGTACGGGTCCTCTTCGATGACGCGCACCTTGACCGCCATGGCGCGCCGCACCACTTCGGCCAGCCGCGCGTGGACAACGTCCCAGCCCTGCGCGCACAGCTCGAACAACTCGGTGTCTGCGATGATGCCGTGCTTGACCACCTCCGCCAGCCCTGCGCGCAACTCGCGCTCGGGCAACGTGACGAGAGCCTGCGGGTCCGCCAGCACCAGGCGCGGCGAATGGAATGCGCCAACCAGGTTCTTGCCTTCGGGCAGGTCGAAGCCCGTCTTGCCGCCCATCGACGCATCGACCATCGCCAGCAGGGTAGTGGGCACGGCCACCCAGTTGCAGCCACGCATGAACGTGGCGGCCACGAAGCCTGCCATGTCGCCGACCACGCCGCCGCCCAGCGCGATGACCGTGCTCTTGCGGTCCAACCCCGCTTCGAGGAATCCTCGCCATAAGGCGGCCACCGTTTCGAGATTCTTGTACGCCTCGCCCGCAGGGATGACGATGGAACTGGTCAGGTAACCTGCCGCGCGCAAGGAGTCCATGATCTGCTCGGCGTACAACGGCGCGATGTTCGTGTCGCTGACGACCAGCGTCGGTCCGCCCAGGTTACGTGCCTTGAGCATCTCGCCAATGGAATCCAGCGCGCCTTCCTGCGCGAGGATGTCATAGCCCGCACCCATGCTGCGCACGTGATAGCGTCCCAGCAGGCGCTGGATGTCCCAGGCCACATCCTCGGCGGCGGCGGGTGCGTCCACGCGCAGGGCGAATGAGTCGTAATGCTCACGTCGGCGTTCGAGCAAAGCTGATAGTTTGCTCTCCAATTCGCCCGCCAGCAGCGGACGTTGATTCGAGTCCTGCGCGAGCCGTGTCACCAGCGTGGGGAGGTCCGCTTCGAGCAGGATCACCTGCCCCGACGATTCGGCCAGCGCGCGATTCTCCGTTCGCAGCAAGGCGCCGCCGCCCAGCGCGACGACCGCTTCGGGGCCAGCGACTGCCGCTTTAAGGGAATCCGCTTCGAGGTCTCGAAAGGCAGGCTCGCCGCCTGCGGCCATAATCGACGGGATGTCCTGTCCCGCCATGCGTTCGATATGTGCGTCCAGGTCCAGGAAAGGCAGATCGAGGTTCTCAGCCAGCAGCCTGCCCACCGTGCTTTTGCCCGAACCCGACGGGCCGTAGAGAAAGATGTGAGTCATAAGGTCCTTGTTGTGGGGAGTCGGAAATTGGGGATCGGGAATGGGGAAGCGGTAAGTGGTAATTGGTAATTTGAACTGCTGAGACGCTGAGGTGTTTTAAGAGTCTCTGCGACTCTGCGGTGAGAAATTTTGCAGGTTGGAGCTTCAACAATTACCACGCACCATGTACCAATTACCATTCTACGGCCACCATACATGCGCCGTGTTATCCATCGGCAAATCCTGCAAGTTCGCCCGCCGCAATGTCTCGAAGCGCGGCTTCATCTCTGCGATCGAATCACCGCCGAGTTTTTCGAGCAGGGCATCGGCCAGCACGAAAGCCACCATCGCTTCGAGGATTGGCACGGCGCGCGGCACGGGGCAGAAGTCGGAGCGCTCGTAGGTAGTGGGGCCTTCCTCGCCCGTGGCGAGGTCGACGGTGTGCTGCGGATTGAGCGTGGTGGCGATGGGCTTCATCGCCGCGCGGATGACCAGCGGCTGGCCGTTCGTCACGCCGCCCTCCGTGCCGCCCGCATGATCGGAGGGACGCAGCAGGTTCCCGTCCGCGCCCAGGTGAATGGCGTCGTGCGCCTGCGTGCCAGGGCGGCGCGCGTTCTCGAACGCGTCGCCGATCTCCACGCCCTTCATGGCCTGCACCGATAGCACCGCCTGCGCCAACCGCGCCTCGAGGCGGCGGTCCCATTGCGCGTACGAGCCGAGGCCGATAGGCAGGTTCAGCGCGACGATCTCGAGGATGCCGCCCAGCGTGTCCTTGCCATGGATGATCTCTTCGATGCGCGCGCGCATCTTCGCGGCTGCGACGGGATCGGGACAACGTACGTCGCTGGCCTCAGCCTCTTCAAAGCGGACCTCATAGCTGGTCCCGCCAAAATCAGCTTCGACCTCGCCGATGGCTTTGACATACCCGCCCACGCGGATGCCGAACTGCACCAGCAGGTGCTTGCAGACTGCGCCCGCCGCCACGCGCATGGTCGTCTCGCGTGCCGACGAGCGTTCGAGCGTGGGACGCAGGTCGCGATAGCCATACTTGACCGCACCCGTCAGGTCCGCATGACCAGGGCGTGGCGTGGTCAAAGCCTCGACCGCCTTGCCCTTCCACTTGACGTGGTCATCGTTGACGACCAGCAGCGCGATGGGCGCGCCCGTCGTCTCGCCTGCCATCACGCCGCTCAAGATTTGAACGGTATCTTTCTCGATCTTCATGCGTCCACCCGAGCCATAGCCCTTCTGGCGGCGCGCCAGTTCGAGGTCGATGACAGACGGGGCGAGCGGCAGCCCCGCAGGGACGCCATCCAGGATGGCGGTCAGCGCAGGACCGTGGGATTCTCCAGCAGTGAGGAAACGTAGCATGTTAACTCCAGTGATCAGTAAATAGCAGCGGATAATGGTTCGCGTGGTGGACGATGCCCTGTCCATATCTCAAACGCCAGCGCCGCCTGCTCGATGAGCATCCCCAGCCCCGTCCTGGCGGGCAATCCCGCCGCGCGCGCGTCGCGGACGAGTTTGGTCTCGCGTGGATTGTAGACCAGATCGTACACGGCGGCATCCTTTGGGAAGGCGAGATGCTCAGGCCACGGTGAGGCGCCGACGTTGGGGGACATGCCGAGGGGGGTGGTGTTTACCAGAAGGTCGAAGGTTGGCGGTTGGGAATCGGGAATCGGGAATTGATAAATTGGTAAATGATACTCGGATGCGAGGGCCTGGGCCTGTTCAGGGCGGCGGGCGGAGAGGGTCACGTCCCAGCCAGCGTGGGTGAGGGCATAGACCACGGCACGTGCGGATCCGCCTGCGCCTACGACCAACGCTTTCGAGACCTCGGAGGTCTGATGCGCAGTCTTTCGGTCAGGACGACTCCCTGTGAGACCTCCGAGGTCTGTTAGGAACCCAGGCGCATCGGTGTTATCGCCTGTGAGTTTTCCATCGCGCATCGAGATCGTGTTGACCGCGCCAATGGCCTGTGCGGTGGGCGTCAACTCATCCAGCAGCGGGATGACGTTCTGCTTGTGCGGGATGGTCACGTTCAGGCCGTGGATCTCGCCATTGCGCATGTGGGTCAATAAGTTACGCAGTCCTTGCAGATCATCAGGTGCGATGGGGAAGAGCGAGTACTCGCCTTGCAGGCCGCAGGCTTCCAATGCGGCATGATGAATCTTGGGCGAGAGGCTGTGTCCCAGCGGATAGCCGATCAGACCAAGATGAATCATCGCAGCGTCTCCAGCACGTCGAAGTAGTTGGGGAAGGTCTTGGAGACACAGCCAGGATTTTCGATGCTGACGCCGTCCATGCGCAGACCGATCAGCGCGAAGGACATAGCCATGCGGTGATCATTGTAGGTGTGGACGGTGGCAGGTTGGAATGTATCACAGGGATAAATGGTCATGCCGTCGTCGTGTTCCTCGACATGGACGCCGAGGCGGGCCAATTCCGTGCAGACGGCGGACACGCGGTCCGTTTCCTTGACGCGGGCTGAGGCGATGCCGCGGATGCGCGTGGGCGTGGACGCAAAGGGCGCGATGGCCGCCAGCGTCTGGGCCGTGTCGGGGATGTCGCGCATGTCCACGTCGAGGCCGACGAGGGGAGAGTGACCAGTGACCAGCACACAATGATCAGTTTCTTCCACGGCGCAGCCCATGCGTTGCAGTACATCGAGGAAGGCGATGTCGCCTTGCTTCGAGCGGCGCGAGATGTTTTCCACGCGCACAGTTCCGCCGAGAATGGCGGGCGCAGCGAAGAAGTAGGAGGCGGCGGAGGCGTCTGATTCGATGGCGTAGGTGGAAAGCGGAGAGTAGTGAGTGGGATGGATGATGAAGCGTGAATAGCCGTTGCGTTTGATGTCCACGCCGAAGTCAGACATGATGGCCAGGGTCATGTCCACGTAGGGTTTGGAATTGAGGTCGGTGCTGAGTTCGATCTCGATCGGGGCTTGTGCATAGGGAGTGACCATCAATAATGCAGATAAGAATTGCGAGGATATATTGCCCGCGATTTGAGTCTTCCCACCTGGCAGGCCATGCGCAATAATTTTTAACGGGACGGTGGACCGCTGACCGTGGACGGTGGCGCCGAGTTGGGTCAGCGATTGAACTAGGTCGCCGATGGGGCGTTCGCGCATGCGGGCATCGCCGTCGAGGATGTATTCGCCATCCCCCAGAGTCAGGAATGCGGAAAGGAAACGCGCCGCCGTGCCCGCATTGCCGATGAACAACTCTGCTTTCTGCGCGGGGATTCTTCCACCCAAACCTGTAACCGCCATCTCATGGTTGATCTCGTCGAGGACCACGTCGAAGCCCAGGGTTTGCAAAGTCCTGGCGAAGTAGCGTGAGTCGTCGCTGAAGAGCGCGTTCGTCAGACGAGTGGCCCCGTTGGCGAGAGCGGCGATCAGCAGCGCACGGTTGGTCAGCGACTTGGAGCCAGGCACGTGGACGGTGGCGTTGAGGAGGTGGGGGATGGGTATGATTTGCATAAGCTGTAATTGGTAAATGGTAATTATTGTGGAATGCTTGAGGACTCAAAACAATATAACCAGAGATGAACGGTGATGGACGGAGATGGGAGGAGCGGAAAACCGAGTCGGTTTTATGAGTGCTGAAGAATCTTTGTTCATCTTTGTTTACACTTGCGCCGCACGCAGTGCAGGTGTCTCTGGTGAATTCGTATCTCAGGATATAAAGCGGCGATAATGGGTTTGTGCCTGGTCGAGGGTGGCTTCGAGGCTGGCGAAGTCGTTTGAGGCGAGGTGCATTTCGAGCGTGTCGAGTTGTGCTTGCACGCGATGAATAGCGGTCAGGATGTTCTCGCGATTGGTCTGCATGACACCCATCATCATACTCGACGGGGTGCCCGCCAGTCGGCTCGTGGAGCGGAAGCCTGGGCCGACCAGTGGCGCGCATTCTTCGGGGGTGGCCAACGCCAACGCGGACGAGAGCAGGAACGGCAGGTGACTTGTGGCAGCCAGGATGCGGTCATGTTCGGCGGCATCTAATGTAATGGCCTTTGCTCCAACGGTGGCAATGAGTTGCTGTGCAGCGCTCAGCGCGCGTGGCGTGGTGCGTGCCAGCGGCGTGAGGATGAAGGGCGCGCCGTAGTAGAGCGTGCGTTCCGCGTTGGCCAGGCTCAGCTTTTCCTTGCCGCAGATGGGATGTCCGCCGAGTGGGTCGAAGCGCGCAGGCAACTTGTCCATTTGTTCGACGATGGCGCGCTTGGTCGAGCCCAGGTCGAGCACGATGCATACATTGGATGTGTACTCAGGCAACTTCTGCAACAACGCAAGGATCACAGGCACGGGCGCGGCCAGGATCACGAGGTCCGCCTGCGGGAGCAGATTGGCGGGGTCGCTCTCAGCCTGGTCGACGATGTTTTGACGGAGAGCCAGCGACAGGGCGGCAGGGTCGGGGCCGATTCCCAACAGCGCGGCGCATTGTCCTTTCAACGCCAATGCCAGCGAGCCGCCCATCAGGCCCAATCCCACGATGGCGACCTTCGCATCTCTCAGGCGAAAGCCATCCTCGCTCATGCCGCCTCGTGTGTCGACGCGACCGCCAGCCGACGGTCGACGGCCTCGGCTACAGACTTGACCTGTTTGACGAGCTTCGCGAAGGTCTCGGGCGTGAGCGATTGCTTACCGTCCGAGAGAGCGTGCGCGGGGTCCTGATGCACTTCGATGATCAGGCCGTCAGCGCCCGCGGCGATGGCGCCCCTGGCGACAGACGAGACGAAGGCAGCGTGGCCCGTCGAGTGGCTGGGGTCGAGGATGATGGGCAGATGTGTAAGCGACTTGAGTACGGGGATGGCGTTGATGTCGGTGGTGTTGCGCGTGGCGGTCTCGAAGGTGCGGATGCCGCGCTCGCACAACATGACCTTTTTGTTGCCGCCCGAGAGGATGTATTCCGCCGCCATGAGCAGCTCTTCGATGGTGGCGGACAATCCACGCTTGAGCAGCACGGGCGTGCGCGTCTCACCGATGGCGCGCAGCAGGTTGAAGTTCTGCATGTTGCGCGCGCCGACCTGCATCACGTCGACGTATTGGGTCATGACCTCGATCTGCGAGATGGCCATGATCTCAGCCACCACGGGCAGGCCTGTCACTTCGCGGGCTTCGGCCAGATATTCGAGGCCTTCTTCTCCCAATCCCTGGAAGGCGTACGGTGACGAACGCGGCTTGAAGGCTCCACCGCGCAACGCATTTGCGCCTGCCTCTTTGACAGCCTGCGCAATTTCGAGGAGTTGCGAGCGGCCCTCGACCGAGCAGGGTCCCGCTATCACGGCGATCTCCTCGCCCCCCACGCTGAACCCGTCAATGGGGAAGACCGAATCTTCGGGGTGGAATTGGCGTGAGGCTAATTTATACGGCTGCGAGATACGCTGCACGAGCATCACGCCTGGCAGCGTCTCGAAGACGCTGGTGGGCACGCTGTGGCTTTCGCCCACCGCGCCGATGACGGTTTGTTCTGCGCCTTCGATGACGTGCGCCGAGAGGTGATTCTCTTCGATGTGCGAGATGACGTGTGCGACCTGTTCCTTTGTCGCGCCTGGGTGCATGATGATCATCATAGTGAAAGAGTCCTTTTCTATTTTCGCGCTGAGCGGAGGGACGGTGTTCTTCCGTCCTGCAGTCGAAGCGCTTTTGTAACTGATGAGATTTTGGTAACCTTGTCCTTCGACTGCGCTTGCCTATCGGCTCGCTCTGCTCAGGACGGATGTATCACGCCCAACCCTGCGGCGAGTACGAGCCGTGCGCTGAAGCCAGCCTGCGGTCCATGATCTGCGCGATCTGTCCAAGCTGCTTGACCATCGCAGCGAACTTCTCGGGCTTGAGCGACTGGCGTCCATCGGAGACGGCGTGCGCGGGGTCGGGGTGGACCTCCACGATGATGCCGTCGGCACCAGCGGCTACGGCAGCGCGAGCCACGGCGGCTACATAATCATAATGTCCCGTCGAGTGGCTGGGGTCGAGGATGACGGGCAGGTGGGTGAGTCCCTTGAGGACGGGGATGGCATTGATGTCGGTGGTGTTGCGGGTGGAAGTTTCGAAGGTACGGATGCCGCGTTCGCACAGCATGACCTGTTTGTTTCCTCCCGCCAGAATGTATTCGGCAGACATGAGCAGTTCTTCGATGGTGGCGGAGAGTCCGCGTTTGAGCAGGACAGGCGTGCGCGTCTCGCCCACGGCGCGCAGCAGGTTGAAGTTCTGCATATTGCGCGCGCCGATCTGCAGCACGTCCACGTACTTGACCATCAAATCGAGCTGCACCTGCGACATGATCTCGACCACGATGGGCAGCCCCGTGGCTTCGCGCGCCTCGGCCAGCAGTTCCAGCCCTTCCTCGCCTAATCCCTGGAAGGCATACGGCGACGTGCGCGGCTTGAAGACTCCGCCACGCAGCGCGCTGGCACCCGCTTCCTTGACAGCCTGTGCCGTTTCGAGGATCTGCGAGCGGCTCTCGACCGAGCAGGGTCCTGCGATGACGGCGATCTCGTCCCCGCCGACGGTGAATCCGTCTATGGAGAATATTGAGTTTTCGGGATGGAACTGCCGCGAGGCAAGTTTATACGGCTGGGTGATGCGCTGGACGACTTCGACCCCGTCCATGACCTCGAACTGGTCGGTGGGGATGCTGTGGGTCTCGCCGATGGCGCCGATGATGGTGGCTTCGATGCCTTGCGAGAGGTGGGCAGCCAGTCCCAGTGATTTGATCCTGTCGACCACCCGCTCGACTTCCTGCGGGGTGGCGCTGGTTTTCATTATGATCATCATGGTGGTTTCTCCTTCGAACTCTGATTTTTAAGCGCGGGCGGCCAGGTCGGGCCGCAATTTGACGGCGTCGCGCAGGTAGACATGTTGAACGGCAGACTGCGGCAACTCCGTGTTCCAGTGGATCAACACGCGAATGCACAGTGGCAAACTATTGGGCACGGGGATCTCGCGGGCACACAGCATCGGGACGAGGTCCCAGCCGATCTGACGGGCGGCCAGTGCGGGGTGGGTCGCAGCGATGTCGTCGGTGACGGTGAAGACCGCCGAGGCGATGTCGTCCGTCCGCAGCGCGGGGTTGGCTTCCAGAATGGACGTCAGCAATTCCTGAGTGGCCGAGTGGATCTGTTCCTTGTTGTCTGCGGTGACAGTGGTCGCGCCGCGGATGCCGCGAGTAGTCATGGAGCCTCCTGTGGCCCCCCTGGGTCCCCCCATTTGGAACAAAGAACCGTTCAAAATGGGGGGAGAGGGGAAACAAAAAGAGCGAGCCGTTTGGCTCGCTCTTTTCCTGGGTATGCGTGTTCTTCTGCCTACCGCTTAAGCGCCACCAACGGCAACCGATTTCTGGAAGCCGTAAAAATACCACGCAAAATAATAGCGGTGAGACAGGTTCATATTGGGCGCTATTCTACGCATCAAGAGAGAATGTGTCAAGAAGCAAAATTTCCCGTCATTGCAAGGAGGGTTGAGATGCAAAGCATCGAAATCCGACGACACTTGCACCTGCACAAACCGCAGGTGCAGTGCAGGTGAGCAATCTCATGTTTTATGGATGCTCGCAGTAACAATGGGGTTGCCGCGCCGCCAAAGAACAAGTGCAGCGGCTCGCAACGACATCAGACTTTATACCTTTGATAACATCCCAGCACGCGCAGCATGACGGCGTACTCGTTGAGATGATCGAGCGCGCGTTTGGATGCATCCTCGTTGACCGCTCCGATGAAGTCCACGTAGAAGAGATATTCCCAGGGCTTGCCCGCCAGTGGACGGGATTCGATCTTGGTCAGGTCGATGTCGCGCAGGGCGAAGACGCTCAGTGCCTTGAAGAGCGCACCAGGCTGATTCTTGAGCGTGAACACGATGGATGTCTTTGCTTCACCTTCGGGCTGTTTGTCCGCGCGTGAGATGGCCAGGAAGCGCGTGTAATTTTCCTGATTGTCTTCAATGCCTTCTTCGAGGATTCTCATGCCGTACAGTTGCGCTGCGCGCTTCGACGCGATGGCCGCGGTGGTGCGTTCTCCGCTGGCCTTGAGCATCTTCACGCTACCCGCCGTGTCATAGACGGGTTCGGTCTTGACGCCCAGGCTGCGCAGGTAGCCCGCGCATTGTCCCAGCGCCTGCGGGTGGCTGATGACACGCTGAATATCTTTCTTCTCAACATCCTCGAATGCGATCAGGCAATGCCTCACGCGCAGGAAATACTCGCCGACGATGTGCAGGTCATGGCGCAGCAGCAGATCGTAATTTTGGTGGATGCTGCCCGCCAGCGAATTCTCGATGGGGATCAGGCCCATGTCACAGGCGCCCGAGGGCACGGCGGCGAACACATCATCGAAGGTTTCGCACGGGAGAGTCTCAACCTCGCCGAAGTAGTTAAAGGTGGCCTGCTCGCTGTACGCGCCTGGCTCGCCCTGGAATGCAATTTTCATCGGACCCCCTGCCTCTCTGCCCATTCGATGATCCTTCTCAGCCCCGTCTCGACGTCTGCATCCGAAGCGGCGATCGTCATGCGGACGAAGCCCTCTCCCTGGTCGCCGAAGGCGGACCCAGGCACGAGTCCCACGCCTGCCTCGTCGAGTAGATGCTCGCAGATCTCGACCGAGCTCATGCCCAGCGGGCGGAAGTCGAGGAAGAAGTAGAAGGCACCCTTCGACGGCTGAACGAGCACCTTCTCGCTTTCATATTCGGCAGCGACGCGGATGGCCAGATCGCGGCGGTGGGCATACGCGGCACGCATGTCTGTGGCGGACTGTTGCACGCCCGCGTCAGTCAACGCGAAGGCGGCGGCCTTCTGCACGAAGGGTGCCACGCAGGTGATCGAGTTCTGGCTGGCCTTGAGCGCATTCTCGATGACACTGGACGGCGCGGCCAGATAGCCGACACGCCAGCCCGTCATCGCATAGGTCTTGGACAGGCTGTGGACCAGTAGTGTGCGTTCCTTTGCGCCAGGGAAGGCGCCTGCACTGGTGGGCTTTTCTTCATAGTATAGATTTTCGTACACTTCATCGCTGACGACCCACAGGTTGTGCGCGGCGGCAAATTCCTGCAGCTTCGCCAGATACTCACGAGTGGGGTACATGCCCGTCGGGTTGGACGGATAGTTTAGCACGATGACGCGCGTCTTTGCGGTCAGCGCCTTTTCCCAGGATTCGAAGCGGGGGATGAATCCGTTCTCGGCGGGCGCGGGCACGCGGACCACGTCCGCTCGCAGCATGGAGGCCATGTTGGCATGCGTGGCCCAGGTGGGGTCGGGGATCAGCACCTCATTACCAGGGTTGAGGATGGATTGCATGGCCAGGTAATAGGCATGGATGCCGCCGTGCGTGACGAGGATCTCGGAGGCGTGGTCGTAGCTCAGGCCGTTGTCGCGGGCCAGTTTAACGGCGGCAGCCGTCCGCAGCTCAAGCGAGCCGCGGCTGGGGCCGTAGTGTGTCAGTCCGCTGCTGAGCGCTGCATTGGCGGCATCCAACACGGACTGGGGCGTCGCGAAATCAGGGTCGCCCACCTGAAGCTGGATCACCTGTCGGCCCGAGGCTTTGACGGCCAGAATGCGGTCGTTCATCGCGACCGTGGCGGATTGTCGAATCTTATCGAATTGAGTATTGAGTTCCATGACTTGTCCAGCGATTAAATTTCCGCATTATACTCCCAAGCTTTAAAAACAAAGACCGCCAGTGACGGCGGTCTTGTGGGCGCGGAGGGACTCGAACCCCCGACTTCTACTGTGTGATAGTAGCGCTCTAACCAACTGAGCTACGCGCCCAAATCGAGCGAGCGGTATTATAGCCGAGACATGATTCTTTGGCAAGTGATTTCGATGAACTATTTTTCTACGGGTAAAAGGTAGCCGCCATCCACGTGGATGGTCTGGCCGACGATCATGGCCGAGGCGGGGGAGCATAGAAAAGCCACCACGCCCGCCACGTCTTCCAGCGAGACCAACCGTCCCGCGGGGACCTTGTCGATAAAGGCTTGCAGGATGTTCTCGCGGCCGCCCATCGAGGCAAAATGATGCAGCGCCTCGGTCTCGACCACACCAGGCGATACCGCGTTGACGTGGATGTTCTTTGGGGCGAGTTCCACGCCCAGATAGCGGGTGATGGATTCGAGCGCGGCCTTGCTTGCGCCGACCACCACGTAATCTGGTAGTACTCGCGTGGACCCTGCGCTGCTCACGCTGACGATGTGCCCGCCGCCGCGCTTCTCCATCAATGGAACGGCGTGTTGTGCGGCGAACAAGAGCGAGCGTGCATTGATGTTCATGGTCCAGTCCCAGCCTTTGGGCTTCTGTTCCATGGCGGGACGGTTGTAACCCGAGGCCGCGTTGTGGATGAAAATATCCAACCCGCCAAACTGACTGGCGACCTCGTCGAACATACGGTTGAGATCATCCAGGTCACCTACGTCTGCCTTGACCAACAGAGCGCGGCGTCCCAAGTCCTCGACCTCGTGGGCGGTCTCTTCGGCAGGTGCACGGTTGCGGAAGAAGTTGACCGCCACATCCGCGCCGCGTTGGGCAAAATGGAGCGCAATGGCACGGCCAATTCCGCGACCTGAACCTGTGATCAGCGCAAGTTTGTTTTGGAAGTCCATATGGCCTCCGTAGAGGCGACCCGCCGGGTCGCCTCTACAATTAATCAAAATAAATGTTCAGATCCGAACAATCGAAGCGATTCCCGCAATTGGGACAGATGACCTTGCAGTTTCTCTCGTACATCTCCGCGCCACAACGGTCGCAGAGTAAGATGCGCTTCTTGGGTGAGGATTCGTCGGCATCGCTCGAGGCGGGGTGAATGTCTGAGGGAGCAGGATCAGTCATGGGTCCAGTGGATGGGGCGGAAGAGGGCGAGGTTGAAGGTGGAAAGACGCTCGGGTCCCAGTCGTTCCACCTCGGCGAAGACAATTTCCGCATCGCGTTTGAGCTGGCCAACATCCACGCCCCGACAGGAATCTGGGTATGCGCGTAGCCACTTGAGGGCGCGTCCATACACTTTGACGGCGCCGACATAATTCTCCCGCGTGAGATGAAAATAGGCTACCGCAATTTGCAGGATGCCCTGATATAAACTGCGGATGGGGCCAGGCTCGGCGCGCCAGGCGGTTTCGAGTTCCTCGTGAGCCTCGAAGAATTTGCCCTGGTTGAAGAGACGGATGCCTTCGATGGCGGCGGGGTGCAGGAGGCCTTCACAATCGGTCATGCGCGCAGTATATCACGCGGGTGGTAAAATGCTCTCGATGCGTACCTTCCTGAAATCCAGGGCGTGGATCATGGTGTTGGCCGTTGTTGGTATGCTGGCGCTGGTGGCGCTGGCGGGCGGCCTGCGTGACGTGTCCTTTCATAGTGGCGAGGCTTTGGGAGTGCAGGAGGTGCAGGCCACGGGCCAACCCGTGGTGCAGTTCATCAACAGCCTCGAAGGTATGCCGTTGTGGAAGGCTCTGCTGATCTGGGCGATCCTGCTCCTGATCTTTGTGTTGTTGAGTCTATTGCTTTCGCCCGGGCTGCGCCGTCAGATGGTGATCATCTTTCTTCGGTTGTCGGCTGTGGGCTTTCTTTTGTTTTTGCTGTTCCGCTATTTTCGCGATGCCTTTTCCAATTTGCCGATCCCCGATCCTGCGGCCGCCGTCAACCAGGGTCCGCAGGGCGAGGTGACCGTGCCTGTGTTCGAGCCGCCGCCTGCTTCGCCTTGGTTGTCGTTCGTTGTCAGCGTAGGGGTGCTGGTGGTGCTGATCGCTCTGGTTTGGGGCACCGTCCGCTGGTGGGAGCGGCGCAAACGTTTCCTGGAGTTGCAGCGTCCGTTGGAGGATATCGCCCAGATCGCGCGCACCTCGCTGGAGGACCTCTCTGCGGGCCGCGCCTGGGACGATGTGATCCTCGAAAGCTATGATCGCATGTCGCGCGCGGTGGAGAAGCGGCGTGGACTCTTTCGTGATAGTGCCATGACCCCGTCTGAGTTTGCGGCGCGGCTCGAGCAGGCGGGCCTGCCAGGCGACGCCGTCCGCCGTTTGACGCGTCTGTTCGAGCATGTCCGTTATGGGGCGCGTGCCTCCACTGATCAGGAGATTCAGGAAGCAACTCAATGCCTGACCGCCATCCTGCATTACTGCGGAGAGGCCGCATGAAGAACCGTCGTCTGTGGTGGATCGCAGGGGCCGTACTCGGGTTGGCGCTGGTGATGGCTTTCCCGCTGCGCGATTGGACCCAGCGGACGTTCATCACTCCGTTGGCGGTCATCCTCTGGACCTTGAGCCTGTTCTACCGTTCCATGCCGCAACTCCTCTGGTGGGTGTTGGACGTGATGGTCGTGCTGGTGATGCTGATTGGCAGCCTGGCCCCGCCCGAGATTTTCACTCCCCGTGATCGCAACCCGTCCAAGCCGCCGCAGGGACCCGTGGAGAATCTGGCCCTGTCCATTCAGAAAACGCGCGACGGGGCCTACTTCAAGTGGATGGTGGCCAACCGCCTGGGTAAACTGGCCTACCAGATATTGATCCAGCGCGAGGGCGACGGCAAGCGTTCGGTCTTTGCCCCGCTGGTCGGCGCGGACTGGTCTCCCTCTCCGCAATTGCAGAAATATCTCGAGGTCGGCTTGCATGGCTCATTTGCCGAGTATCCCGACTCGGAGCGCGTGATCCGCATCAATGGCTCACCGCTGGATGTGGAGATCCACGAGGCGGTGGAGTTTTTGGAAGGACATTCGGAGATCAAACCCTAAAGGTTTTCGAAACCTTTAGGGTTTCATAATGGAGAATAACCGTGGCAGACATCACAACTGTATCCAATCTGGGCAAGCAGATCGTCAACGAAGTGGAACGCGCCGTGGTCGGCAAGCGCGACCTGCTCGACATGGTCATGGCGTCGGTGCTGGCAGGTGGGCATGTGCTGTTCGAGGATTATCCTGGCCTGGGCAAGACGCTCATCGCACGCAGTTTTGCATCAGTGTTAGGCCTGGACTTCAAGCGCATCCAGTTTACGCCAGACCTGCTGCCAGGCGACATCACGGGTGGCTACATCTTCAATCGCACCAGCAACAAATTCGAGTTGCGACAGGGTCCGATCTTCGCCAATATCGTGCTGGCCGACGAGATCAACCGCGCCTCACCTAAGACGCAGTCCGCGTTGTTGGAGGCCATGCAGGAGGGGCAGGTCACGCTCGAGGGCGAGACGTTGACCCTGCCCGAGCCGTTTCTCGTGCTGGCCACACAGAATCCCATTGAATACGAAGGCACGTTCCCTCTGCCCGAAGCCCAGCTCGACCGTTTCCTGCTCAAGCTGACGGTGGGTCACCCTTCCGTGGAAGAGGAGCGCGAAATTCTCAAACGCCGCCGCGAACGCCGCCAGGAGGAAGTCACATTGCGGCAGGTGACCAACGTCGAGCAGTTGCTTGAGATGCGTGCCGTGGTGGAAACCGTCCATGTGGATGGCGACCTGGAAACTTACATTGCCGAGTTGGTCCATGCCACCCGTGTTGACCGTCGCGTGGCCGTCGGCTCCAGCCCGCGCGGGTCGCTGGCTTTCCTCAAGATCGCCCGCGCGCACGCCGCGCTCTCGGGCCGCGATTACGTCCTTCCCGACGACATCAAGCACTTTGCTGCGCCCGTGCTCAGCCATCGCCTGATCCTCCAACCCGAATATTGGATGTCGCATCAGATCACGGGCGAGGTCATCCGCGATGTGTTTGGCAAGGTGGCGGTGCCCGTTATCAAATAGTGGATGCGCCTCGGCTGCGACCCTTCGGCGAGTTCAGGGCCTCCGCTTAACGCGAAATCACGATGTCCCGTTTCAATTTCCTCGGCCTGATCGTATACACGTTGTTGATCGCCACGCTGTTCACCTTGCGCGGTGAATTTCTCATTCTGGCGATCCCTTTCGCCGTGTACCTGATGGCAGGATTCCTCTTTGCGCCTGGCGAGGTGCAACTGGAGGTGTCCCGTCATCTCAGCGCCGAACGCGCCACACCCGACACCTCGGTGGAAGTGACCGTGACGGTGACCAACCTGGGCGCCGCCCTGGAGGAGGCTCAATTCGAGGATGTGGTCCCGTCGCAGCTCAAGGTGCTGGATGGTTCGCCCCGCAGCCTGGTCACGTTACCCAAGGGCGGAGTTCACACCCTGACCTATTCCGTTTCAGGGCCGCGCGGTGGATATGCCTTCGAGTCGCTCAAGGTGAAAGTCAACGATCATTTGGCGGTGGCAGGCTCCGAGGTCCAGTTTAAATCTGCGAACCAGTTGTTTATCTTCCCGCCGCTGACCCATCTTCGACATATTCCCATCCGCCCGAGGCGGACGCGCGTCTATGCGGGCAGTATCCCCGCGCGCGCGGGCGGAGCAGGCTCCGAGTTCTTTGGCGTGCGTGATTATCAGCCAGGTGACTCGCCGCGTTCCATCAATTGGCACGCCTCGGCGCGCCATGAAGAGCTGTATTCGAACGAGTTCCAACAGGAGCGCGTCTCGGACGTGGGTATCGTGCTGGACGGCCGCCTGCGCACCAACGCCTTCGGGCGTGGACATTCGCTGTTCGAGTATTCGGTCATGGCGGCGGCGGCCCTGGCGGATGCCTTCCTCACTCAGGGCAATCGCGTGGGGCTGTTGTTGTATGCCAATTATCTTGGTTGGACTCTGCCTGCTTATGGAAAGGTACAGCGCGAGCGCATTCTGCAAGCTCTGGCCCGCGCGAAGACAGGCGACAGCCAGGTGTTTTCGGCGCTGGAGCATATCCCCACACGGCTGTTCCCGCCTGAGTCGCAAATCGTGGTGGTCAGTCCGTTGACCGAAGATGATGTTGCTCCGCTGGTGCAACTGCGCGGATTGGGCTATCAAGTCATGGCCGTCAGCCCTGACCCGATTTCGTTCGAGATGTCCTATCTGCCCGCGAAGGATCCGTCGGTGCAGATGGCGTCGCGGGTGGTGCGAATGGAACGCGGCCTGTTGCTGCGTAAGTTGCAGCATTCGGGCGTGCAGACTTTAAATTGGGATGTAAGTCAGCCTTTTGATCAGGTGGTGGCGCGGCAGCTTCACCGTCCGCTGGGCTGGCTGCGGACAGGGAGATGAGTGTGACGACGATTGTCATGTACGCGAGTATTGTGGTTGGAACGGGTGCGTTATTTTGGGGTTATTCCCTGGCTAGCCTGGATGGACCTGCGCGCTGGTTGTTGGCGGCGGGTGCGGCCTGGCTATTTGCACAATGGCAACGCCTGCATTGGGCGGCTTCTCTAGGGTTGCTGGTCTTTGTTGGCGCGGCGGCCTATGGACTGTGGGCTGGTCTGCCCGCCAGCCTGATGACGCTGGCGGCGGTCGGTGGTTTGCTGGGTTGGGATCTGGCGGGGGTGTCGCATCGCCTACGCCTGGCCTCGTCCACGGACGATGTGAAGAAGATCGAGCAAATGCACATGGCGCGCGTGGCCGTAGTCAGCGCATTGGGATTGGTCCTTGCGGGGGTGGCGTCCGTGATACGGATCAGACTGTCGTTCGAGTTGGCTGTGGCGTTGGTTCTGCTGGCGGGAATCGGGTTGACACAGGTGGTCTCGTGGTTGCAACGGCGAGGGGAATGATCGTTTGAGGAGAAGACTTGAACCGCGAAGGTCGCAAAAATTAAAAGTCTTTTGCGTTTTGCGGTGAAGTGCAGCGGATACTTTTCAGCCAATCGTCGGTCTCTTTTGGGGTGGTGAAATGGAAGACGGTCAGGTGTTTGTGCTCAGGCAAGGTCAATAACTGGGGAATTTCTCGTTTGCGCCGCCCGTAGGTTTTGAACAACCAATGAAATAACGATTCATCCGACCAAAGCTTAAAGTGATTCCACAAGTTCTCCCGGTTCGTGCCCCACAATAATTCCTGAGTCCACCAGCGCTGGAAGGTGCGGCGTGTCAGCCGCCAGAAGACCGTCCACAGTGGATAGTCGAGCCAGACAATCGCTTCGGCACGGGGCCAGATCAGAGGTCGCACCCTGCTGTAATTCCCTGCCACAACCCAACGCTCCGCGCTGATGGCTGTTTGGACTCGGCGGCTGAAGGTCTCGTCATCCACGCCCTTCCAGTTGGGTTCCCAGTAGAGCGCATCCAGTTCGACAAAATCGAGGTCAAGGCGCCTGGCGAGTTCCTCTGCCAGCGTGGACTTGCCAGAACTGGTGGTACCAATCACCGCCAGACGACGATGGGGAAAGCCAGGCATGGACATGACTCAGGCTTGGGTCACGCCGTTTAGGTAAATATCCACGATCGTTTGGATGGTCTCGGCAGGCAGCGGTTTGTCGCCTGTGTGGGCGGGATAAAAGTAGGGATACATGATCCCCATCAGCGCCCAGGTGGCGACCTCCGTTTGCAGCGGGCGGAATTCGCCCGCGTCCACGCCTTGTTGGAATATCTGCGCCAGTTTGCCGATGAATTTCTGGCGATAGAGTTTATCGAAATCCTTGCGCGCGGCGGCGCTCAATTGCGCCATTTCCTGGCTGGCCAGGCGGATGACCGCCCGCTGTTCGGCGGGCTGACGGAGCACCTCGGCGACGAACATCCCGATGCGATCACGGTTCGAAGCCTGCTCGGCCAGGATGCGGTCGAGCAGGCTTTCGATATCGTCCAGATAACTGGTCAGGATGGCAAGGAATAATTCTTCCTTGTCCTTGAAGTGATAATACAACGCGGCTTTCGACACGCCCAGCGCCTCGGAGATCTGGCGCATGGCCAGTCCATGGTAGCCTTGTTGGATGAACATGCTTTTGGCGGTCGCCAGGATCTGTTCGCGCAGGTCGTTTTCTGAGGTCATACAGCCTATTGTATTCCTTTTCGGATGCGGGTCAATGAGACCCTTACGCTTCTGCTGTGACGCTGGCACGGTGAGCCACTTCCTGCTCGCGGCTTTTCAATCCGAATGAAAGTACCACCATGACCGCGGCGATCACGCCGATGACCAGGTAGGCGGTGCCGTATCCCGTCACGCCGCCGCCCATCGACGCGGCTACCGCGCCCACCAGCGCGCTGCTGGTCAGTTGGCCGACGCTGGTGAACAGCGCGATCAGTCCCTGCGCCGAGGTGCGGTCCGCGGCGGAGGCTTCGTTCAGCATGATGTAGCGCACAGGCGCGCCCAGCAGAGACGAGAGTCCCAGGCCGATCACGGTGGCAGCCGTGATAAAGATCCACAACACTGAGGTCCAGCTCGAATTACTGAGCATCAGCATGCCGATCGCCAGCAGAACCGTCCCAGCCAGCACGACGACCTTTGACCCGAACTTGTCCAGCAGGCGGCCGACCAGCGGCGACCCGACCGCCATCGCCAGCACCACAGGCATCAGCAGATAGCTGGCCGTGTGCTTGTTGATGATGGTCGGCATGGCCGCCACCGCCAGCGACGGGATGAACACCATCCCGACCTCGCCCAGGCCTGCTCCCGCGGAAAGGAAGCTGGCCAGCACCGTTTGGCGACTCTTGAACAGGCGCAGGTTCAGGATTGGGTCCTCGGCGTTCTGCTCGAACTGCACAAAGACGAAGATCAAGGCAACTGCTCCCACCAGGAACGGCCAGACGTTGAGCGAAGTCAGGCTGCCGACGAAATTCTGCGTGTCGATCTGGTTCAGGCCATAAGCCAGCGAAGCCAGCAGGATGCCCAGCGTGAGCATCCCCAGCGTGTCGAACGGACGTTGAGTCTCAGGTCGCGTGGCAGGTAACAATTTGAATCCCATGATGATGACGGCCAATGCGATGGGCAGGTTGATAATGAACAGCCACTCCCAGCCTGTGAAGCTGAGGATGATCCCGCCCAGGATGGGGCCCACCAAAAAGGCCAGTCCAAAGACTGCACCAATCAACCCTAGTGCGCTTCCGCGCTTCTCGGGCGGGAAGGTATCACCAATCACGGCGCTGGCCACAGGGAAGATGCCACCCGCGCCGAGTCCCTGCAGGGCGCGGCCCGCCAGTAAAACGGCGAACAGGTTCGAGGGCGAAAGCGCTACCACCAGCGAGCCGATGGCAAAGAGCGTCACGTCCAACACGTAAATGGAGCGACGCCCGAACATATCCGAGAGTTTGGCCATCAGCGGTGTGCCGATCAGGTTAAGTAGTACGTAGATGGTGAAGGTCCACGTCAGGGCGCGGTCACCCACGCCGAAGAATTTCTGGATCGAGGGCAAGGCAGGCGCCACAATGGCGATGTCCAGCGCACCCATCAACACCCCCAGAAACAGCACCAACAGAATTTGATTACGGGTTTTGTCGTTCATGTTTCTCCTATGAGTAAGCGAATTTAACTTACTGACCGCTCGGTAAGTTTATGATAACAATAGGAGGATGCCCTGTCAAGGTGGAGGGTATAAGAGTTGTATAAACGCATGTCATTGCGAGCGGCGATTTTTGCCGCGAAGCAATCTCCTCCTTGTTGGGGGAGATTGCTT
Source organism: Chloroflexota bacterium (assembly GCA_016191845.1). GTDB lineage: Bacteria > Chloroflexota > Anaerolineae > Anaerolineales > Villigracilaceae > JACPVF01. The sequence continues at coordinate 160,316 of JACPVF010000013.1, read as the reverse complement.
CGTCGCTGCGCTCCTCGCAATGACCTGGGGTTTTGTGTTACGATTCGCCTGCAAGCCACAATCGTCAATCGTCAATCAAAAAATCGTAAATCCAAAGAGGCTTTCATGTTCGATCTCCCCGATGATGAAATTGTTTCGCTTTCCAAAGAGCATGTCTTCTGGACCTGGTCTGCGCAGGCCAAGGTCAACCCGATTGCGGTCAAGCGCGCCAAAGGCGTCTACTTCTGGGATGTGAACGACAAACGCTACCTTGACTTCAACTCGATGACCATGTGCGTCAATATCGGTCATGGCGACGAGCGCGTGATCCGCGCCATGCAGGAACAAGCCGCTGACCTGCCGTACGCCGCGCCTGGCATGACCACCCGCATCCGCGCGCTGGCCAGCAAGGCTGTGGCCGACATCACCCCGCAGAAGGCGCTGAGCAAGGTGCTCTTCACCTTGGGCGGGGCGGACTCGAACGAGAACGCCATCAAACTGGCGCGCGGCTATACCAAACGCTTCAAGATCCTTACGCGCTATCGTTCCTATCACGGCGCGACGATGGGTGCGATGGCCGCCACGGGTGACCCGCGCCGTCAAATGTGGGAACCAGGCACGATGCCAGGTGTGGTGCATTTCCTTGACCCATACCGCTATCGCTCCACCTTCCACCGTACCAACCCGAATATCTCCGAAGCGGACTTCGCGCAAGATTACCTCAACCACCTCGAAGAGATCATCCGCTACGAAGGGCCTGAGACCATTGCTGCCATTTTGATGGAATCAGTCACGGGCACGAACGGTATCATCATCCCGCCCGAAGGCTACATGCAGGGCGTACGCGCGTTGTGTGACAAATACGGCATTGTCATGATCGCGGACGAAGTGATGAGCGGATTTGGCCGCACGGGCAAATGGTTCGCCGTGGATAACTGGAACGTGGTGCCCGACATCATGACCATGGCCAAAGGGCTGACGTCCGCGTATGCGCCGTTGGGCGCAGTGGCGATGAAGCCGCAGATTGCAGCGGCCTTCGATGAGCACGTCTTTGAGAGCGGCCTGACCTACACCTCGCATCCCATTTCGCTGGCGGCAGCGGTGGCGAACATCCAGGTGATGAGGGAAGATAAACTTGTGGAACACGCCGCCGAAATGGGACCCATCCTCAATCGCATGTTGACCGACCTGGGTGAGGCTCACCCGTCTGTGGGGGAGGTCCGCAATATTGGCCTGTTCAGCATCGTCGAGCTGGTTCGGGACCGAGGGACGAAAGAGCCGATGGCCCCCTGGAACGGGTCTTCGCCCGAGATGGCCGCGGTCAAGAAATATTGCACCGATAACGGCCTGTTCCTGTACACGCACTGGCACACCCTCTTGATCATCCCGCCACTGCCCATCAGCGAGGCGCAGTTGAAAGAAGGCTTTGACGTGCTGGATAAGGCACTGGAGTTTGCTGACAAAGCATTAAAATAGAAAAGTCACGACAGCCGCCTCTTGTTTGTGAGGCGGCTGTCATTTATCAGGTTTGAAAAGTTTTCAAAAATGTATGTCTAAAGGAAAACGAAAAAGACGCGGTGAGAGTAGAATGAAACCAAGGTGCGATTAATCTAGGAATCCTGGACTTGTGCTAATATTGACATGGACGGGTGTTCTAGCTACTTCCGATGTAAATTGCCCAAACTTTTATAAAGGTTTAGGAGTCGTGCAAAACGGCATGTCTAACCGAAGCTGGGAAATCAACGAAGAGTTGTTATGGGAAATCCTTTCTCAGGTGGGTGAAGGTGTTTTTTTGACGGATTCCCAGGGGGTGTGCATTGATGTCAATCTGCACGGATGCGAGATGCTGGGCTTCCTTCGGGAAGAGTTGGCTGGTGTCTCTCTGTTTGACCTGGTCCTCGAAGGGGAACGTGACCAGGTGCGAGTTCACGTGGATCAGGTTCTTGAATCGGGGGAAGCGATCATCGGCGCTACCGCCTTTGTCAAAAAGAATGGCGAAATCCTTGAGATCGAGTTCAACGGAAGCCGTCTATCCAATGGGCGATTTCTGGTGGTGATACGGAATATTAGTGGACGCAAGTTGGCTGAACAAAGCATGCGTGAGTTGGCCGATCAATGGCAAGCTACGTTCGACGCCACCAACGACGCGATCATGCTCTTGAATAAAGAGCAGCACATCCTGCGCAGTAACCGAGCAATGCAGGAGCTCTTTGGCAAGACCGCTGCTGAACTGACGGGGAAATTTTGCTGGCAGGTCGTGCATAATACTGATTCGTCCATCGTTAATTGTCCGACCTGCCGCATGATACGGACCCTTCGCCGTGAAAGTGAGGAATTCGAACGGAATGGACGTATGCTGGAGGTGACTGTGGATCCCGTCTTTGGTCGCGATGGGGTGCTTCTGGCTGCTATTCACGTCATCCGTGACATAACTGAAAAACGGCAAATGGTGCAGGCCGTGCAGGAAAGCGAGGAAAAGTATCGCCAGATCTTTGACCTCGGCGCGGATGCCATCTTCTTGATCGATAACGAGACAGGTCAGATCCAGGATGTGAACCGAATTGCCTCTGAGATGTATGGATTTACGCGCGAGGAACTATTGCTGCTTCGCAATGTGGACCTTTCGGCCCAGCCTCACGAGACGCGCAAAGCCACCCAGACAGGCATAACCAATATCCCAGTTCGTTACCATCGCAAGAAGGACGGTACAATCTTTCCTGTTGAAATTACGGCATCGCACATCAGTTACAAAGGACGGCCTGCACATATTGCTGCCATTCGTGATATTTCTGAACGCATCAAAGCTGAGCAGGCTTTAATGGAAAGCGAAGCCAAATTTCGCAGTTTAGTGGAGCAATCTCCCGATGGGATCATCATCGTGGACGAGGAGGGGATGGTAGTCGAGTGGAATCGTGGCCAGGAATTGCTTTCTGGTTTGAAACGCGAGGAGGTTTTGGGTCTACCTATTTGGGAAATTCAATATAGATTACTTCCGCTCGAGATGCGCCCCGTTGGTTTTACTGAGCGTGTTAAGGAGTACACCCGACAGACTTTGGAAACTGGCCTGGGGGGTGGGCTGAACCTGCCACGTGAGACGGCTATCCTGCGCCCCGATGGATCGCGCTGTGACGCAGAAGTTGTCATGTATACCTACAAAACAGACCTTGGCTATCGTGTGGGCAGCATCGCACGGGATATTACGGAGCGCAAACAGGTGGAAAAGCGTCTGGAGCACATGGCCATGCACGATAGCCTGACGGGATTGCCAAATCGACAACTCTTCCAGGACCGCCTGTCCTTTGCGATCGAACGCGCCCGCCGCGAAGAACGCAGTATGTTGGCTGTCATGTTGCTCGACCTGGACAATTTCAAGGAAGTCAATGATACCTACGGGCATGCCTACGGTGATCATTTGTTGCGGCTTGTAGCTGAACGCTTGCGCAATTGCCTGCGCAAATCGGATACGGCGGCGCGCATGGGTGGCGATGAGTTTACCTTGATCAACGAAGATATGTCCGACTCCCATGCCTGTGAACTGGTTGCTCAAAAGGTACTGAGCGCTATTTCGGAACCGATGCAAATCGAGGGTCACACCTTTACGATTTCAGCGAGCATAGGTATCAGCTTGTATCTGACTGATAGCGACGATGCCACGACGCTTCTGCGCAAGGCCGACATCGCAATGTACCAGGCCAAACGCACTCGAAATTGCTATCGTTTCTACGATCCTGTTCCCCCTTCTTCTTGAGATATCTCACTTCAAGGGGTGAATCCACTTGGTATCTGCTACAATTGGCGGCTGAAATCCAATTAAGGAGAAATCCCTTATGACTCAATCGAAACGTGTCCAGTTGCGGGAGAAGCGCCTGCAGCAGCAGGCTCGTAACACCCAGATTATGATTGTCCTGGGTGGACTGGTCCTGGTAGTGATTGCTGTAGCATTATGGATGAACCTCTCGGGTTCATCTGCACAGACGAACCCGAATGCTGCAGTTCCGACCGTCGCAAGTCTGCAGTATGATGCGGAGCCGTCTATGACTATCGATGTCAATAAACAGTATTTTGCCACGGTCAAGATGGCCAAGGGCGGCGAGTTCGTCATCCAACTCTACCCCGACAAGGCTCCGCGCACCGTTAACAGCTTTGTGTTCCTCGCGCGCGAAGGCTACTTTAACGGCACCACTTTCCACCGTGTGCTGGAGGGATTCATGGCCCAGGGCGGCGACCCCACGGGCACGGGCATGGGCGGACCTGGCTACCAGTTCCCCAACGAAGACAGTGACCTGACCTTCGACAAGGCGGGCGTGGTTGCCATGGCCAATGCAGGCCGCGACACCAACGGCAGCCAGTTCTTCATCACCTTTGGCCCTGCCGAATTTCTCAACGGCGGTTACACCATTTTTGGTCAGGTCATTGAGGGGATGGACGTGGTCAACGGTATCACACGCCGCGACCCCGAGCAGAACCCGACCTTTACGGGTGATGCCATCGAGAGTATCACCATCACCGAGAAATAGTTCACAAGCCTCCGAGCCACAACTCGGAGGCTGACTTTTGAATATGCCCGAATCACTTTCCACTTTGCTCGACCGAGCCATCGCTGCCCGCGCGGACCTGTTCGATTTACGACACGAGACGGCCTTCCGCCTCTTCAACGGATTCAGCGAAGGCCAGCTGCATCTCAGCCTGGACCTGTATGCTGGCACCGTTATTTTTCACGACTACGCCCCTGACGAGTCCACGGGGCGCGCGCTGGTACGTGAGGCCGCCGAGTTTGTTCAGGGATATCCGCGCTTCGCGGGCTGGCTGCGGGCAGGCATTGCAAAGTATCGCAATAGTCCTTTACCCGAGGAGCGGCGCGGTGTGCCGCTCTTTGGCGGCGAGCCCGATCGCAAGGTGAAAGAGCACGACGTCTGGTACGCCGTGGACTTGAGCATGAACCGCGATGCCAGCCTGTACCTCGACACACGATATCTGCGCAAATGGCTGGTCGAAAATTCACAGAGCAAGTCGGTGCTGAACACCTTCGCCTACACGGGCAGTCTCGGTGTTGCCGCCATGGCGGGCGGCGCAGCGCGTGTGGTGCAACTGGACCTGAACCGCCAATTCCTCAACCTGGCCAAAGACTCGTATTCGCTCAACGGATTTCCCATTCATAAGAGCGACTTCATCGCGCAGGATTTTTTCCCCGCGGTCAGCAAGTTCAAAAGCGTGAATCAAACCTTCGACTGCGTGTTGATCGACCCGCCATTCTTTTCCTCCACCGCCCGCGGCCGCGTGGACCAGGTCCACGAGAGTGCGCGGCTGATCAACAAGGTCCGCCCGCTGATCAACGACGGTGGCACGCTGGTCGCCATCAACAATGCGCTCTACGTCAGTGGACGTGAGTACATGGACACGCTCGAAGCCCTGTGTGCTGATGGCTATCTTAAGCTTCGCGAGTTGATCCCCGTGCCCGAAGATTTTACCGGTTATCACCCTGTGGGCAACCCGATCACCGATCCTACGCCGTTCAATCACTCGACCAAGATCGCTATTTTAGACGTGAAACGCAAATAGAAGCCAGAAGTCCCGAAGTAGAACCTCGGGACTTCTTTTAGCTGCAAGTAGAGCTTGCGGATTCTTCTATGGCACAATGCGTTGATCGGCCGAACGCGCGTGGGCTTCGAGTCCTTCGGAGCGGGCGATGACCGCGGCGGATTTTGACAGTTCCTGTCCAACCGTCTGGTCCAGGCCGATCAGGCTGATGATGTGGACGAAGTCCCACACGTTAAGCGGGGAGGCGAAGCGCGCCGTGCCGCTGGTGGGCATGACGTGACTCGGCCCTGCCACGTAATCGCCCAGCACTTCGAACGAATACTCGCCCATGAAGATGCCGCCCGCCGACATGACCTTCTCGCTCCAGGCCCACGGGTTCTGAACGGCTAGGCACAGGTGCTCGGGGCCGTACGCGTTCGAGAGTTCCACGGCTTCGGCCAGGTCTTTGGTCACCACGATGCCGCTGCGATCTTTAAGCGATTGAGCCACGATTTCGGCGCGCGGCAGGGTTTCCATTTGCCTGCCGACTTCCACCTGCACGGCTTCGGCCAGTTGTTGCGAGGGCGTGAGCAAAATGGCAGAGGCCAGCACATCATGTTCGGCCTGAGCGAGCAGATCGGAGGCGACCCAGGCAGGTTTGGCAAACTCATCGGCGACGACCACGGTTTCGGTGGGACCCGCCAGCCCGTCGATGCCGACCACGCCGAAGACCTGTTTCTTGGCCAGCGTGACGAACAGGTTGCCAGGGCCGAAGATCTTATCCACGGCGGGGATGGATTCGGTGCCGTAGGCCAGCGCGGCGATGGCCTGTGCGCCGCCCATGGCGTAAACCTCGTCCACGCCGATCAGGGCGGCGGCGGCCAGGATGATCGGGGCGATCTCACCCGTCCCGCGCTGGGGCGGGACGGCCAGCGCGATCTCCTTCACGCCTGCCACCTGAGCGGGGACTGCCGACATCAACACGCTGGAAGGAAGAGGCGCTGTGCCACCAGGCACGTAGACTCCCACGCGGCGGATGGGGCGGATGAGATGCCCGAGCACGCCGCCCATATCCTGCGTCAGCCAGGAGATCAGTGGCTGTTTTTTGTAGAAGGCCGCAATGCGTTCGGCAGCCAGTTCCAATGCGGCGCGCTCTTCCTTGCTGATGGAAGCCAGCGCGGCCTGCAAAGCATCGCCTGAGACGCGGAAAAGGCTCGGGGATTTGCCGTCCAGCTTCTCGGTCCAGACGCGAAGCGCGGAATCGCCCTGGGTGCGGATGTCGCGCAGGATGCGGGTCACGGCCTCGTTCGGGGTGATCCGCTCGCCAAAAGTCGATTCGATGCGGTCCAATACAGAAGCGGGTACATCCTCGTCGCCCAAAGGCATGCGGCGCAGGATGGTCTTGCGGGCAATGGTAGAGTCTAGAATGGAGATCATGTCACCTCGGAAAACATACCGCACTCGGTGAAAATTGCGCTCTTTTAGAGGGCAGAAAGCGCAATTTTCACCCGTGGGTATATAAAAAAACTCCCGCTGGAGCGGGAGCCTGGGATTCGATACGCTGGGGTAAGATGCGCGTCTAAGCCGCCCGTCCAGGGAGGAGGGTGTTGGCATGATGACGGGGATGCATCTGGTTGCGCATTGGGCCGTATTCTATGGAAAACACGGTCGATTGTCAAGGTACAATTTTAGAAAGGAGGCTGAAAAATGAGCGGTGAAACGGATCTAAAAAAACTTTTGCAAAGTATGCAGCCTGAGCGTAACGCGGGCGAATATGTCTTTTGTGTATTGGATTCACCCATGCGATTAGCGGATGTGACTCCCTTAGGCTTTTTTCGCGAGAGGGAAGGGGTGACGGTCATTTTGCCGCGAGCGGATGCCGATCAAGCGGGGTTGTCCTACGCTGGGAGCTTTGCCTGGCTCACGCTGACCGTGCATTCGTCGCTCGAAGCGGTCGGCCTGACGGCGGCCTTTTCGCACGCTCTGAGCGAAGCGGGTATCAGTTGTAATGTGGTGGCGGCTTTTCATCACGACCATATCTTCGTGCCTGTTCCTGATGTTGAGCGGGCGCTGACCGTGTTGCGCGCCTTGTCAGAACAGGCTGGGCTGTAGCGGCACCTCGGGCGGAATCTCATCCCAGGGCAGCGGCGGGATGGGGGTAAGCGCATCCACGCGGCGATGCAACTCTCGGCAGATCTCGGGTGCAATCAAATTGTCGGGTGAGTGACAGAAGGTATAAACGTCTGCGCCTGTTTTCATCTGCGCGGCGAAATACTGGCTCCACTCGTCGAGCAGCGGAAGATTCATCTCCAGGTGCGGATGGCCAATGTAGCGCACGAAAATAAAGTCAGTCGTGCGCTGAGGCAGGACGGGTATATCGGGCTTGCGTTCACGCGCTTCGAGCAGGCTTTCGTAACTGGAGCCCGCCAAAATGGAGTCGCCCGCCAGGTCCCGAATCGGCCGCGTGTCGATGGTGACGCGTGCCATGTTGTGGTCTGTGAGGAGGCGGTTCAGCACCTCGTCATGCGGTGTGTCGAACCAGTCCAGGTGGCGGACTTCCACAGCCAGCCGCACCTCGGACGGCCAACCGTCCAGGAAGGCACGCAGCTCATCGAGTTGCTTGGGGGAAAAGCGCGGAGGCAGTTGCAGGAACATCGGTCCGAGGCGGACGCCCAGTCCGCGCAGCAGATCGGCAAATTGCAGCGCGCGCGGGAGATTCTCGGTCAGGCTGCCTTCGTGGCTGATCGCCTTTGGAATCTTCGGGCAGAAGCGGAAGGTCTCGGGCGTTTCGGCAGCCCAGGCTTCGAGCGTCTTGGGCGCGGGGATGGCGTAGAAGGTGGTATTGCCCTCGATGGTCGTCAGACGGCGTGCATACTCGCGCAGAAACTCCGTCGATTTGGTGCCTTTCGGGTAGAAGTTCCCAACCCAGCCCTTGAACGACCAGATGGGACAGCCGAGGTAGATGGTCATGAAAATATTATACAGGGTTTATGTGGTGGAAAACATGCGGCAGACACTTGAATTACGCGCCGCTGCGTGCTAGAGTGAAAGTGAGCAATCCTCAGAATTTTTTATCATTACCATCTTTCGTCAAGAAGGAGATGTAGTATGTATAAGAAAATTCTGGTCCCTTTGGATGGCTCCCCCCTGGCAGAGGCGATCCTGCCGCATGCCCAGGCTCTTGCGAAATCTGAAGGTGCTGAGATCGTGCTCCTGCGAGTTTCGCAGCCCCCTGCGCCCGAGTTCCTCGCCCGTGACGTCAAAACGGGCGCGCGGCTGGTCGAGGAAATGGAACAGGAGGCACGGCAATACGTCGAGGTCGAGGTTCAAAGGCTGCGAGATGATGGGAATCAAGTCACGGGGATTGCGCGGGACGGCGCGGTTCTCGAAACCATTGTCTCGGTTGCCCGCGAAACCCATGCGGACGTGATCGCCATGTCCACACATGCGCGTTCGGGTTTGCAGCACTTTTTGCTGGGCAGCGTGGCCGACGACCTGGTGCACATTTCACCGATCCCTGTGATGCTGATCCACCCCAACTAACTGTGATCGGCGGTGAGGTCGAAGAGGGCATGAAGAGATGTACAATTGCCTCCAAGTCATCTTCATGGACAGGAGGCAGGAATGTCTGTATTCTCTGAGAAGTATGGACCCTGGGCGCTGGTGACAGGTGCGGCGATGGGGTTGGGCGCTGAGTTTGCCCGTCAATTGGCGGCACGCAGGTTGAATCTGCTCCTGTTGGATATAAATGCAGAGGTACTGACAGAAGTCTCCAAGTCGGTTTCGAAGGAGTTCAACGTGGGCATACGTCCCATTGTGGTGGACCTGGCCCAGCCTGACTTTTTGCGCAATGTTTCGAGCGATCTTGATGAGCAGATTGGATTGTTGGTCAACATTGTGGGGGGTTCAGCGATCGGCCATTTTTTAGACTTGCCACTCGAAAGACACCTGTCCATGCTGGCGGTCAATGTGCGTGCTCCGCTGATCCTGGCTCATCACTTCGGCGGGTTGATGCGCGCTCGCAAACGTGGCGGCATCATCTTTGTATCATCCATATCCGCCCTATCTGGGACGAGTGACTTCAGCGAGTATTCCGCCACCAAAGCATATGACCTGGTGTTGGGCGAGGCCCTTTGGCAGGAATTGCGCCCCTGCGGTGTGGATGTGTTGACAATGATTGTCGATGCAGCAGATACACCGGGCTGGCGGACTGAGAATCCCAACCCCGAGGCCAAGACCTGGCCACCCGTCATGTCTGCTGCGGACACCGTCCGAGAAACGTTGGAGGCGCTGGGCAAGACTCCCAGCTTTGTGCCTGGCGCGCAACACCAGTCCCGGGTTGAGTAGCGCAAAGGCGACCCAGCCCAGCCATTCATGTCCGCGCGGTTTGGTGTTGCTATATTTTGGGAACATCCATAGGGCCACGCCGAAGATCAATTGTGTCAGTCAACCGAACGCCAGTGTGTGAATATAGACAGGGAACAGGCCTGAGAGAGGCTTAGGCAGGGCCAGCAGAATCCCTGAGCATAAAGCCAGAAGCAGGTACACGAGGGCGGCTTAGGGAAACCAGCGAACCAGCCTTGGAATGTTATTCCCTGTTCCTGATGATGGAGGTAATGGTCATACCCAGGAAGAGCAGAATGGCGACCTCGTTCAGCAATCCACCCCATTTGCGGATCTCGACCAGACTCATCAGGTCGCCAAAAATGCGCAGCGCCAGTGACAGGTGCAGCAGGATGAGCTGGGCATAAAAAGCAGAATAAAACCTGACAGGCGTGCCCAGGATGGCAGGGAAGATAATGGGCATATGTCCGAAGATCATCGAGATGACGAATCCCACGAAAACAGTATGCAGCGCCGCATCGTAAAACGGACCCGCGTACGCGGCTCCCAGTGTCAGTTGCAGTGCGCCGCTAACACCCAGCCAGATGAATCCGCTGAACAGACAAATGGCAATATAGCGTGTGAGCGAATTGGCGTGACGGATGTTACGCGTGGTCAGGTCATTGCGCAGGAACCATATCGCGAGAGACAGCATCGACAGTCCGCTTAGACGCGTGCCCCAGCCTAGGTCGAACATGGACAAGACGGCACCTGCCAGCAGAACGACAACGATCACAATGAAGACACGTACCTGGCCAGGTTTGGGCTTCAGGACGCGACTCAGTTCTAGGCGTTCGCCGCCGATGGTCAGGATCAGGAATGCCATCCACCAGAAGATAATCTGGAAGATGGACAGGCCCGAGAGCCAAAGCAGGTTGCCAACCACCCAGGCCAGCGCGCCGACAGCCATTGTGATCGTGTGGATGTGTGGCTCGCGATGGGTCATCACGAGCAGAATAGCCAGTGTGCCGATGCTCCCAATGGTGATCAGGACACCGCCGATAAACGGCGCGAACAACAGACTGATCCATCCCAGGCCTGTGACGACAGGAACGGCGAACATCCAGCGCTGACGGATGGCGACCGCGCGTTCCAGCGGGATGAGCACCCCGAGGAAGCCCGCCACCATCAGCGGACCATGTGCCAGGGCCAGAGTCGGGAAAACAGGCAGGCTCCAGCCCAGGCGGGAGAGTCCCGCCCACAGGGCGAAGAATAAAGCCAGGATGGCTAAAGCTAAAAAGGGTAGTAAGCGAGTTTGAAATTTCATAGACGTGATTTTATGCGGAATGCCTGTCTCTGTCTTTGCGCTTGCTCAAATACAGGGAATCAAAAAGCCTCTGAAAGGAGGCTCTTTGCAAAGGACGATCATTGATTTCGGCTAGTATTCCGCGTACACCGAGTCGACAATGCCCACGATGACGGAGATCACACAGGCGTTGGGGTTCTTGAGAGCCTGACGTGCGCCGTTGCCTTCGCGGTTGACCAGCACGGTGTCGCCGATGCCAGCGTGGGTGTTGTCGAGTGCGATGAAGTCATCTTCGGGCGCGGAGGTTTCGCCTTCCAGTGTCAATGGCTGGACAACCAGCAGGCGGCGGTTCTTGTAGTCAGGATGGCTGATGGTGGTGACGATGGTGCCGACAACTTTAGCGAGGATCATGAGAACTGATTCCTTCCGCGCCGCAGGGTGACGTCGTATTCGCCGTCCGCGCGGACCTCGAGCTCGTCCACGATGCCGACCAAGGCCAGGTCGATGGGCACGAATTTCTCGATGGGCATGGCCAGGGCGGCCTCGCGGGAGCGGACCATGACGCACAGGTCGCCGATGCCCGCGTCCACCACGTCGGCGGCGACTTGCAGGGCGCCGAGCGGCTCGAGCTTCTTGTTCAACGGCTGGACGACGAGCAGTTTGAGGCCTTCGGTGCCAGGGTACTTCAACGTGCAGATCGCGCTGCCTTTGACTCTGCCGAATAGCATTATTTCAATCCTGTGCTGATGAGGACGCGCCGAATGATCGTGTCCAGCAATTGCGGGTCGATCTGGTTGCTGAGGCGGGCATTGACCGCTGTGCGGATGCGCTGCGCCAGCGCGGAGTCCTTTAACGGGTCGGCTTGCGGGGCGGGAGCTTTGCCCATGACGGAAGCAGGCTTCGGAGCGGACGAGGTCCCCACGCTGGAGAGGTAGGGGCGCACTGGGGCGCTGGGCGGCTGGTCGGGGGCATTCGTCAACAGCGACATTCCCAGGCGCGTGGCTTTTTCGTAAGCCATCTCGGTCATCTGGATATTGTCACCCAGTTGCAGCGAGCGGACGCCCGACTCATACAGTTCTTCGACGTCTTTTTCGGTGTAGAACTTCTTGACCATGCGTGCCTCAGGACTTGCGGAAGACGACCTGGCCATCGACTTCGAGCGAGTCGATGATCGACATGATGACCGAGTCGACGGGCGTGTCTTTGGTGATATTGGTCTGGCGCGCGGACGAGCCCGCAGCGGTCAGCACCAGGTCGCCGATGCCCGCGTCGACGGTGTCGACGGCCACGTAGGGCTTGCCGAAGGTTTCGCCCTTTTCGTCGGTCTGGCGCAGGATGAGCAGTTTGCGGCCGTGGAGCTTTTCGTCCTTGATGGTAGAGACGGTGGTGCCGATGACTTTTGCGATCAACATAATGTGCTCCTAATACGCCTTCGCGGCGGCGGGTTCTTTGGCAGGGGCCTTGTCCTTGCTGGGACCCTGGATGATCTTGACGCCTGCGCTGGCGCCAATGCGCGTGGCGCCTGCCTTGATCATGCTCTCGGCATCTTCGAAGGTGCGCACGCCGCCTGAGGCTTTGACGCCCATCTCGGGGCCTACGGTGCGGCGCATCAGCTCCACATCGTGGACGGTGGCGCCGCCGCCCGCAAAGCCCGTGGAGGTCTTAACGAAGTTGGCATCGGCCTCCTTGGAGAGCAGGCAGGCGATGGTCTTTTCCTCGTCGTCGAGCAGGGCGGTTTCGATGATGACCTTGACGATGATGTTGCGCGCGTGGGCGGCTTCGACCACGCCACGGATGTCGCGCGCCACCAGTTCGAGGTCGCGTGCCTTGAGCGCGCCGATGTTGATGACCATGTCGATCTCGGTCGCGCCATGCTGGATGGCGGTCTGCGTTTCAAAGGCCTTGACCTCGGGAGCGGTCGCGCCGAGCGGGAAGCCGATCACGGTGCAGACCCTGGCCGAGGAGCCCTGCAGCAATTGCGCGCATAAACTGACCCAGGTGGGGTTGACGCACACCGAGGCAAAATTGTACTTGCGGGCCTCGAAGCACAACTGGGCCACTTCCTGTTGGGTGGCATCAGGCTTGAGCAGGGTGTGGTCGATCATGCCTGCTAGGTTGACGTCCTGCGGGATGACTCCCAGCGTGGAGGTCAGGCGGGCCGCGCCCGCGTTGACCACGTTGCCTGCACGGTCGAAACAGGTGTGCACGCAGACGTTATCGGCGCATTGATACTCGCAGCGGGCGCCCTCGGGCACGCTGGCCTTTTGTTCCATCATGGCGGTCAGCACTTCGCGCGTGATGATCTCCACCAATTGTTCAACTACTTTTACGTCGGGATTCATTGCATGCCTTCTATTTCAAATATTGCTTCTCTACGGAAGTGATCTTGTCGATGCGTTTCTGGTGACGGTCGCCGCCGAAAGCGGTGGTCAGCCAGGTTTTGACGATCTGTTTGGCGAGGTTTTGTCCGATCAGGCCCGCGCCCAGGGTGAGGACATTGGTGTCGTTGTGCTCGCGGCTGTTGTTGGCCGAGGATAGGTCATAGGCCATGCCCGCGCGCACGCCTGGGACCTTGTTGGCGACGATGCAGCTGCCGATGCCCGCACCGTCAATCATGATCCCGCGCCAAGCCTTGCCCGTGCTGACCTGCTTCGCCACAGCGTGAGCGAAATCGGGATAATCCACGGCATCCTTGCTGTTGGTGCCCACATCGAGGAATTCGTAGCCCCAGATGCGGAGTTCCACCTTGAGCATTTCCTTCAGCTCGAACCCGCCGTGGTCCGCGCCGATGGCGACCACCTTGCCCATCGGGGCCTCGGGGATCTTGGCGGGTGCTGGTGTCGAAGTGGGAGCAGGGGCGGCTTTAACGGGAGCGGGAGTGGGCTCCAGCACCTGACGGACCACACGTTGGACAATTTGATGAAGTTCTGCGTCGTCGATTTTGTTCATGGAATTAGCTCAGAGAGTGATTATCGTATCATTCAGGAGATGCGTCAAGCATTATCATGAGTGCGGAGTTTTTAGTTGAATTTCTCGCCGCGCTCGAGCATGGCGATGAACTGTTCGATGCGTCTGGCGCGCGTCTCGACTTTTTGGGCAGTCTGAATGCGGAACAGGAACGAGTAACGGCTGGCGCTTTTGAGCGTGGCAAAGAACTCTCTGGCCTTCGGGTTGGCATCCAGCGCGCGCTGGAAATCCTCGGGGATGCCGCTATTTTTCTGTGATTCGTAAGCCTGCTCCCAGTGACCGTCCAGTTTCGCGGCCTCGACGGTTTTTAGGCCTGCGGGACGCATCTGTCCGCTGGCGATCAGCTTCTCAACCTTCTCCACGTTGATCTTGGACCAGATGCTCTTCGGTCCGCGCGGTGTGAACTTTTGCAGCCAGAACTGCTGATCGAAACTCTTCTTCAAGCCATCGATCCAGCCATAACACAGAGCGGATTCGACCGCCTGATCATACGTCACCGAAGGAATGCCCGATTCCTTTTTGGCGAGTTTCATCCACAGGCCTGTCGACTGGTCGTGGTGTTGCGCCAGCCAATCGGTCCACTCGGCCTGGGACGCAAAACTTATGATAGGCAGTTCAGGTGATTTGACCATGCTTTGTCAGACATTATAAGCGATTGAAGGTTTAATTTCTGCATGCTATACTTTCCCCAAGGAAACCCAACTCATGACCCTTAAATTGAATCACCCCACCCCTGAAGAATACGCCTCGTTCTACGCGGACTACGTCCAGCGCGCCATTGCCCGCGAGGATGTGCTGGCAGCCCTGCCGAAGCAGATCGACGAAATTTGCTCGGCCCTGGGCCATCTCAGTGACCAGCAGGCCCTTTACAAGTTCGGACCCGCTGAGTGGTCGATCAAGGAAGTGGTCGGCCACCTCAATGACGTGGAGCGCGTCTTCTCGTATCGTCTGTTGCGCATTGCTCGCGGTGACCAGACGCCGCTGCCTGGCTTCGAGCAGGAAGATTACATCCGCGCCGCTGGCTACGACAACGTCCCGTTGACGGAGCTGCTGAACGAATTCGAACTGTTGCGCCGTGCCAATATCCTGATGATCTCCCACTTGAACGATGAAGCCGTATCCCGCCTCGGCGCTGCCAGCGGAGCAACCATCAGCGCGCGGGCCTTGATCTACATGCTGGTCGGCCACGTCGAACACCACATGGCCTGCATCCATGAGAAATATTTGCCTGGAGTCTAATCTGCCGCCAAAGAATAGCGGCTCGCAATGGTATTTACAATAGTTTCAATCCACCCGTCACTTCATCGATCCGCGCATCTTCAGCGGGGCCAATCCCCAGGCAGGTGATCGTCCCCTCGGGGACAACCGTCCGTCCCGCGTCTTCGATCAGGCTGACGGGTAGGCCCAGAGAAGCGGCTTTTTGTTCGAGATCACGCAGGGTCGCTTCATCCTCGCCTTTGAGCACCACCTTGGGCATGCCCTCTTCCAGCCAGGCGATCTGATCGCGAGAGTCCGTTTCGAGCAGGGCGGCCACCGAGGCGTGCGCCACCTGCGCTGCCAGCTTTCCGCGGGGTAATTTCAGGGCCTCGTTAACCACGATGACTTGCTTCATGCCAGGCCGCTCTTCAAAATCTCGATTACTTCATCAAAGGTGGCATCCACTTCAGGGGAACCGACCCAGTCTCCAGGGTGGTCCTTGAATTTATTTTGCAGGAAATTTCCCAGCTCTCCCATCAGGCTTTGCACCACGAACACGACCATCTCAGGGCGATAGCGTGAATCCAACTGACCCGCTGACTGCGCCTGGGCGACCAGGGCCTGAAAATGCTGGTCGCGGACCTGCCTGGCTTTTTCGAAGACTTCATCCTGAAAGGGAAGCGGTGAAGAGTAGGCTCGGCGTAACAGCCTGGCATGGACGGGGAATTGCTGTGCCGCCAGTACCGTGGCCGACATCTGCCAGCGCAGGGTCTGGAAGAAATCCGCGCTGGAGTCGGGCGGCGGCGTCTGTTGGATGAAACCCATCATAGCCTGATTGGAGACGTCTACCAGATACAGGAAGAGGTCCTGTTTGTCTCGAAAATACTGGTAGACGCTCCCTTTGGCGATGCCAGCCTTTTCCACGATCTTCGTGATCGAGGCGCTGTTGTATTCGTTGCCGGCGAATTCTTCCAATGCAATATTTAGAAAGGCCGCCCGTTTTTCTTCGGGAAGATTCAGAAAAGTCTGTTTTGGCATGCGCCTATTATAAATCCCTGCTCATGCAGTTTGTGCCTGCGGTCCTTTGCGGTGACTTAGCCAGCGTACGCCGAAATAAACGGCCAGGTCACAGAGGACCATCCCCAGCACGGCGGGAAGGAGGATGGCCCAACCCGACTCGCCGCCCTCGAAAACGCTCCAGGCGATCTTCCCCAACGCCGCTACATTGATGACGACCAAGCCCCAGGTCCAGGAGCGTTTCCAGAACGCCAGGCCCAACAGGAAGAAGAAGGCGGGCACCGTCAGCGAGAGAAAGATCTTTTGCACCGTCCAGGGGCCGAGCAAATATTGTTTTTCCACTTCGAGGAATTGTGCCACGGTTGGGTCTACACTGGCGGGGGCGGGGAACCAGAACATGCTGGTGATCAACGCGATGATGGTCAGCAACATACCCTTCCAACTGCGTTTGTAGGCGAAATACACGAATGGGATGATGAAGAGTGGGCGGATATACCAACTCAGGATGTTGTGATGACGGGCCCAGGCCCATGTCAGGAAATCGTTGAGAAATTCCATTTTTGCCTCCGATAAAATATGACTACTTGGTCATGTGACTGATTAGTCATATTTTATGCCTTTTCTTTTGCCTGTCAAGGGAGGTGAAGGGAGTGCGATATAATCGCCGCAACCCATGAAATCATCCCTCAAAATTCTGTTGCTTGCGGCTGCTGTTTTCTATGTCGTCTTCATCGCTCGCACCGCCTTCGACGTCCACGGCCAGAAAGCCTTCACGCTAGTGGACGACGCCATGATCTCGATGCGTTATGCGCGCAACCTGGCCGAAGGGCACGGCCTGGTCTGGAACGTGGGCCAACCGCCCATCGAAGGATTCACCAACCTGGGCTGGACTCTTGTCCTCGCGCTTTTCCACCTTGTCCCATTTTCGCCATTGCATATTTCGTTGGCCGTGATGATCCTGGCCGCGGCAATTTTGCTTGCCAATACTTTTATTGTTTATCGGATCGTCGAGTATCTCGACCCGTCTGCCCAGTTTGCGTCGCTGATTGCTGCGACCATCACTGCTTTTTATTTTCCGCTTGTCTTTTGGACGCTACGTGGACTGGAAGTCGGCGCCCTGACACTAGCCGTCAGCCTGGGAATCCTGCTCACCCTCAAAACCATTCGGGACCCTCAACCTGCTTCCATTTTCTGGCTGACTCTCGTCCTCGGCCTGGCCTTGCTCATCCGCATGGACGCGGCGTTGCCTGTCAGCATCCTCATTCTCTACATTGCCAGCCAGAATCCGCGCAAGGCGATTCTGCCTGCCATCGTCTCGGCGCTTGTATTGGTGGTCATTCTCCTCTTTCAGAAAACCTACTTTGGCGACTTTCTTCCGAATACATACTACCTCAAGGTCAACGGCGTGACCGCCTGGGAGCGGGTCCGTGTGGGGTTGTTGGCGCTGAATCACTACGCTGCCCGTGATTTTCTCATGCCCCTGATGTTCAGCCTGCTGGGCATCGCGCTTTTCAAAGAATTGCGTACGCGCGAGGTACTTGCCTTGCTGTTGCTTTTTGGGGCTCAGGTCGGCTACTCGGTATGGGTGGGTGGTGACTACGCCGAAGACCTGGTCGACTCGGCCAACCGCTTTATTGCTCAAGGCATGCCCGCGTTGTTCATCCTGTTTGCGCTCAGCATGGACAGGTTATTGCGTCCACTCACCTTATGGGAGCGGGCCAGGGTGAGGATTGGCATTTCTCTCGCCATCGGACTTGGGGCCCTGCTCGTGATCAGCGGTGAACCCTGGGCTACGTGGACCCTGTCCAATGCGCCCATGTTGCGGACGGACATCCAACGTGTCAGGCTCGGGCTGCATATTCAGGAGTCCACCAGCGCAGCTGCGGTCATCGCCGTCCATGCGGCGGGACAGATTCCCTATTTCTCCGAGCGGACGGCCATCGACCTTCTCGGCAAGAGTGATGCCTTCATCGCCAAGGGAGCACCCGCCACGGATTTTGCTCCTGGTCACAACAAATGGAATTATGCCTACAGCATCCTCGAACTGAAGCCAGACGTCATTGCTGACAACTTCAACAAGCTGGCTACTTTTATGGCGGATCACCCTGAGTACCTCCGCCTGCCCAACGGAATCTATGTCCGCGTGGACACTACCCAGGTGGATGTCAAGAAATTGGGCTCAGATTACAAGTAAGGATCGAACCAACATGCAGCCAAAGTTTTCCGTCCTGATCGAAAAGAGTCGTACGTTCGAAGAAAGGTTTGCGCCTTCCATCGAGGAGTTCGGCAGTTCGGAGTTGTATTTTGATTTCCAGAACAAATGCAGTTTTTATCCAACTCCCCAACAATTGCGCGAGTGTATGGATGCCTATGCCGACATGATCGGGCTGGCCGCCTCCCTGACACAAACTCGCGATGACTCGGACGAGGCGACGTCGCAGATGTTGTTCAATAGCGAATTGTTGTTGGGCTATTTGGAGCGTTCCCAGCCTGCCGATATTCTTGCTTGCAAGGGTGCGGCGCAGGTGATTGTCGATGCGGCCAAATATTTGCTGGTCAAAGCGGATGATCCATTCCTGGATCAGAACGGCAGGTTGATCTCACTGGGCCATTTGCTGACCCGATATGCAGGGGTGGAGTTCTCTTACAGCTACGAAGATTCCGAAGCCCCTTCTGAGTTTGAATAAAAAAACGCCCCCGAGTTTCTCGGGGGCGTTTTTGATTCATTGTTGTTTGGTTACGCAGGAGTCTGCGCCGCCTTGGCGACGGCATCTTCCAGCATCTTGGTGGTCAGTGACTTGGGGCGCTCGATGGGCATGCCCAGGGCGCGGGCCCACACGTAGTTGGCGGTCACGCCCAGGGCGCGGCCAATGCCGAACAGCACGGTGTAGAAGTCGAATTCGCGCACTCCATAGTAGTACTGGAGCGTGCCGCTGATCGCGTCCACGTTCGGGGCGGGATTCTTGGCCTTGCCCTGCTCCTTGAGCACGGTCGGTACCACATCGAAGACCATGTCCGCCAGGCGGACCAGGTCATCATCGGGGAAGCGCTTCTTGGCAAAATCCAACTGGGCGGTGAAGCGCGGATCGGGCACGCGCAGCACGGCGTGACCGTAGCCAGGAATGACCTTGCCGCCGTTGAGCGTTTCCCAGGCGAACTTGTACAACTCATCGCGGGTGGGGACGCCGCCAAACTGCTTGTGGACTTCCAGCAGCCAGCCGAGGCATTCCTGGTTGGCGAGGCCATGCAGAGGTCCAGCCAGGCCGTTGAGGGAGGCCGAGAAGGACAGGAACGGGTCCGAGAGTGCCGAGCCGACCAGGTGCATGGTGTGAGCCGAGACATTGCCAGACTCGTGGTCGCTGTGCAGGATGAAATACAGGCGGGCCAGTTCGGCGTAGCCCTTCTTGTCGTCGACCTTGAGCATGCGGGCGAAGTTGGCGCCGTAATCGAACTTGGGATTGTATTTCGGCTTCTTGGTCTCGCCGAAATATTTCATGCGGTAGATGAAAGCCGCAATAACGGGCAGCTTGGCGGTCAGGTCGAGGCTGTCTTCAAGGGCGGGCTCCCAGTAATGGTCCTTCTTCATGCCCTCGTGGTACATGTGCGCAAAGGCCGAATTGTTCTGCAGGGCCAGCACAGCCTGCGAGAACAGCGTCATCGGGTGCGTTTCCTTCGGCATGGACTTGAGCATCTTGTAGACATAATCGGGCACGGCGGCGCGTTTGGCCCACTCAGCTTCCACTTCCATGGCCTGGTCGCGGCTGGGAACTTCACCGATCATCAACAGGTAATACAGGCCGCCGACCAGCGGCATCTTGTTGCCGCGCCCCTTGGGCAGGGCCTTGAGCAGTTCGGGGATGGACATGCCACGGAAGCGGATGCCCTCCGCGGGATCCACGAAGGAGACGTCGGTCAACAGGGATTTGATGTCACGCATCCCGCCCACGATCTGTCCGACGGTGACGTGATCCACCACGACCTCGGCATGCTCCTTGCTGAGGGATTTGATGCGGTCGCGCCAGGCAGGCAGTTGGGCTTCGATCTTATCGTGCAGAATCATAGGACCTCCTCCAAAAATAGAACACGGCCTGTTGTGTGTGGGTCAGGCCGTGTCTGATGGCGAATTAGAACGTGACCAGCTTGCGTAGGGCGTCGTGGGTGTCCTTGACCGACACCGCAGACTTCTCGAAAGCGGCCTTCTCGTCGGCATCCAGACTGTACTCGATGATCTTCTCGATGCCGTTTGCACCCAGCATGACGGGCACGCCGAAGTACATGTCGTTCAGTCCGTACTCGCCCTGCATGAGGGCCGCGCACGGGACGATCAGATGCTTGTCCTTCAGGATGGCCTCGGCCATCTGCGCCACCGCCATCGACGGGGCATAGTAGGCCGAACCCGTCTTCAGCAGATTGACAATCTCGCCGCCGCCCTTGCGGGTGCGGTTGACGATGGCTTCCAGCTTGTCGGCGGGCAGGTACTCGCGCAGCGGGATGCCAGCCACGTTCGAGTGGCGGGTCAGCGGGACCATCTCGTCGCCGTGGCCGCCGAGCACGTAGCAGTTGATGTTCTCCACGCTCACACCCGTCTCCAGCGCGACAAAAGCGCTCATGCGAGCGGCATCCAGCACGCCCGCCTGGCCGATGACGCGGTTCGCGGGCAGGCCCGTCACCTTCATGGTCAGGTAGGCCATGGTGTCGAGCGGGTTGGTCAGCACAATGTAGATGGCATTCGGGGAAAACTTGAGGGTCTCGGTGGCGGCCTTGCGGACGATATCGGCGTTGGCGGTCAGCAGGTCGTCGCGGCTCATACCAGGCTTGCGCGGCAGGCCCGCCGTGATCACGATGATGTCCGATCCCTGGGTGGCTTCGTAGGAGTTGGTGCCGACGATCTTCACGTCCTTGCGGATGATCGGCATGGCCTCCAGCAGGTCCAGACCCTTGCCTTGCGGCATGCCCTCCACAACGTCTACAAGCACGATGTCGGCCAGTTCGCGTTCGGCCAGCCAGTGGGCGGCGGTTGCGCCCGTCATGCCTGCGCCGATGATCGAGATCTTTTTCATGGTTCCTCCAATTTAGCGATGTAGTTTGATTGTATCCGAAAGTTGTGCCTGCAAAAAGTTCAATTTGTCACGTGTTGACCTGACAAATCGACGATTTTTCGACAAAAAACAGGATTTTGACCGCCGATTCGGTGTCAAAATCCTGTCTGTTTCGTTCCTGGACCTCTAGCCTGCTTCCGTTTCTTCGAGGTAGCGCGTGGCCTGGATGGCCGCCGCCGCGCCCATGCCCGCCGAGGTCACCACCTGGCGGAAGTGCGGATCGGCCGCCTCGCCCGCCGCGAACACGCCGTGGACGCTGGTTTCCATTTTTTCGTTGACCTTGATGAAACCCAGGTCATTCATGTCGAGCTGGCCTTTGAAGATTTGGGTATTGGGTGTGTGGCCGATGAAGATGAACACACCGTCGGCGGGGAAGGTGCTTTCCTCGCCCGTCTTGACGTTCTTCAGCTTGAGCGATTCCACCTTATCCTTGCCGACCACCTCGGTGATCACGGTGTTCCAGATGAACTTGATCTTCTCGTGTTCCCTGGCACGCTTCTGCAAAATAGCGCCTGCGCGCAGTTCCTCGCGGCGGTGGATGATGGTCACCTCGGAGGCGTAGCGGGTGAGGAACAGGCCCTCTTCCAGCGCGGAGTCGCCGCCGCCCACCACCACAACCTTCTTGTCCTTGAAGAACCAGCCGTCGCAGGTGGCGCAGTACGAGACGCCCCTGCCTGTCAATTCCTTCTCGCCAGGGACCTTCAGTTCCACCGAACTGGCCCCCGTCGAGATGATGACGGCGTCGGCGGTGTATTGGCCGTTGTCGGTGGTGACCTTGAACGGGCGCTGGCTGAAATCCACAGCATTGGCCAGGTCGAATTCCGTCACCGCGCCGAAGTGCTCGGCCTGCTTCTGGAACAACTCGCCCAACTGTGCCCCGCCCACGCCTTCGGGAAAGCCAGGGTAGTTCTCGATGGTGTAGGTCAGCGCGGCCTGACCGCCCAACTGCATGCCTGTCAACACCACGGGCTGCAACTCGGCGCGCGCGGCGTACAGGGCCGCGGAATAGCCTGCGGGGCCCGAGCCCAGCACCAGCACTTTGACGTGTTTCGTTTCATTATTGTTGCTTGAAGGAGTGGATACACTTCCCAGATTGAACATGTTGCCTCACCAATTGTAGTTTGCGTTGTATGGACGTTTTATGCAGCAGTGGACTTACTGCCGCATTGTATCAGATGCGCGAAACGGGGGAAAGTTGCAAGGGCAGACTGTGGAAAACTGTCAACAAAAGTCAACTTTTTCAACGGGCTTTCCCCTATACTGCGGACATCCAACGAAAACAGGAGAATGCCATGTTCCAGTATCCGCTTAAGTTCAGTTTTTCAGCCTTCGCTGTCTCACCCACCATCCAGGTGACGGACGCGGCGGGGTGGCCCGTCTTCACGGCCGCCAAGAAGCTGATGTCCTCCAAGGACGAGATCAGTCTCAACACCACGGGGGGGACCTTCAAGGTCATCAGCCAGGAGAACCGTATCACCGACATCCCCAGCAATTGGGACATCATCACCCCCGACGGCCAGACCATCGGCGTGATCGACGACGATTTCGTCACCGCGCTGGACGGGGTCAAGTTCGCCGACAACCCCGCCCTGAGCGACTTCCTGGCGGGCAGTGTCCACCGCAGCCTGGGCATGCGCGCCGCCCCGATGTACTGGATCAAGGACAACTCGGGCATCAAGCTGGGCTTCATCGCCCCCGACCAGAAATCGCTGGCGATCGAGCAGATTCCGCTCTACCAGTTCACCCGTCAGTTGCCGTTTGCCTCGCGCCTGATCACGCCCTTCTACGTGGTGCAGTTGGGCGGAAAACTGGTGATGAAACTCAAGAAGGAGCGCACTTTCCTGGTGGATACCTACACCCTGCAAGCCGTGGAGTCCTTCACCGATGCGGACGAGAAGCTGCTCCTGCCCAGCGTGGCGCTGACCATCGTCTACGAGCGCCAGCGGTTGAAGGATCTGTACGAATAATTTACATCGTTGCGAGGACGGGGTTCTCCCGCCCGACGCAACATCCCATATACAAGCAACTCCCCAACAAAAAACGCCTCTCGAAGATTCGAGAGGCGTTTCGCTTTCGTGGACCTATTCCTTGTTCTTCTGATTCTCCGCGATGCGGACGGCCACCTTCTGGACCAGGGTGGTCAGCCCGCTGGCGGGGTTGATCATGGTGTTGATGGCGACCTCGGCTACGTCGGGGACCAGGCCCGCCACGTTCTTGACGATCTCCTCCACGCCCGACTCATCGTCGGTTTCGGTCTTACCTTCCAGGGCCTTGAGGTTCTCCAGCAGCTTGGACTTCTCATCCGAGTCGGGCAGCTGCGAGACCATCTGGTACAGGCTGGCCAGGGTGTTGGCGGCCGCTTCGGGCGTTGACTCGGCGGGGGCGGGGACTTGCGCCTCCGCCACGGGAGCAGGTGCGGGGGCGGTGGGCTGGGCCTCAGCAGGAACAGGCGCAGGGGCGGGAGTCTCCGCCGCGGGGATGGGAGTCGCCACCTGGGTCGTGACCTGCACCTGCACGGTGGGCGCGGCGGCGGCCTGGGCGGCCGTCTCGGCGGCGCGCTGTTCGAGGATGGCTTCGCGCGTCAGGCCAGGCTCCAGAAATTCATTGCAAAAACGGCATTTCTTGGCCGTGGCCTTGATCATCTCGCCGCAGAATGGGCATGGAACGTCAGCAGCCGCCATACAACCTCCACCAGTCCTCGAAAAATTTCGGTCATTATACATTAGATTGATATCGAAAGAAAAAGGCCCGCTTTACAAATGCTGTACATCTCTCGAAACCATGAATGCCGCTTTTTGTAGATTTGCTTTGGATATAAAATATCTTCAATAGCCACTATCCCAAAAGGCGGACAATCATGGCGCGTGACCTGCGTCCCAAACTCGACCCGCAAAAGCCCTTCGACGATGCTCAGGGTGCTCAGGGCAGCCACCATCGCAAATCGATCCGTATCAAGGAATATGCGCGCCATCCCCGAGCATTTCCCGTTCGTTGAATTGGGCGCGCATGTGATCATGCCAAATCATGTGCATGGGATTATCGTGATTCGCGCGGACGAATCCGCGTCCAACGGCATTGTGCCGCAACATGTAGGGGCGACGCATGCGTCGCCCCTACCCAAACAACCCCGCGGACCCGCGCCTCGTTCGTTGGGCGCAATTGTGGGATCGTTCAAATCGGCCGTAACCCACCGCATTGGCCGCGAACACAACGCCACTGGCATCTGGCAGCGGAATTATTATGCGCATATAATTCGGGACGAGAAAGACCTGCAATGCATCACGGATTACATCGAGGCGAACCCGTCCCGATGGGATGAGGATGACGAAAACCCTGTAAGGGCGACGCATGCGTCGCCCCAACTCAAAGGCGGAACTCATGGCAAAAGATAAAGTATATAAACTCGCCGAACAAAAAATCGCCGAAGCCCTGAAAACAGGCGCGACGGAACTTGACCTCAGTGACATGCAGTTAACCGAATTACCAGAATCAATCGGTCAACTCACGCAGTTGACCTCCCTGAATCTCTCCCGCAACCAACTGACCGCCCTGCCAGACTTGCTCGGGCAACTCACGCTGTTGACATCCCTGAATCTTGCATCAAACAAACTAACATATCTGCCAAACTCTCTGGGGCAACTCACACAGTTAAATGATCTCATTCTTAGCGAGAACCAGTTCACAGACATTCCAGAATGGTTTGGCAATTTTAGTCAAATCAAGAAACTTTATATTTCTAAGTTTCAACTCAAGAAATTGCCTGATATTTTAAGTAATTTGGTTTCATTGCAAAGCCTCCTTGTATCTGACAATCAATTAACATCCTTGCCTGAGTGGCTCGTCCAAATGAAAGAATTACAGGGTCTTTATCTTTACAATAATGAATTAACAACATTACCTGAGTGGTTAGGACTACTTGCCAACCTTGAAGTATTATGGGTTTCTGGGAATCGATTAACATTATTACCAAATTCATTAGGTCGTTTGAAGAAACTCAAAGAACTCAAAGTTTATAGGAATCAGTTCACTGATATTCCTCCCTCCCTCGCACAACTTGAGTATTTGACAGAACTCGACCTCGACGGTAACCCCCTCAACCCCGCCCTGCAAAGCGTATATGACGCTTGTAATAAACTCGGTGGAAAGTATGGAGATTATGCACCACTCTGGGCATACCTCCGCAGCCTCGAGCAAAACGCCGAGCCGCTCTACGAAGCCAAACTCGTGCTGGTCGGCGAAGGCAACGTCGGGAAGACCACATTATTAAAGGCGCTCAAAGGAGATAAGGGTGAAGGTGCGCCGAAGAAAGAGGAGAGAACGACGCATGGGGTTGAGATTGATATTAACGGGTTGAAATTGCCGCACCCTGAGAGAGATGGCGTCGAAATCCAACTCAACGCCTGGGATTTCGGCGGGCAGGATGTCTACCGCGTCACACACCAGTTCTTCTTCAGCCGCCGCTCGCTCTACCTGCTGGTCTGGGAGCCGCGCCGCGGCGTCCAGCAGGGTCAGGTCGAAGACTGGCTGAACATGATCCGCCTGCGGGTCGGCGACGAAGCGCGCGTCATCATCGTCTCCACACATTGCAAAACGGGCGAGCGCATCGCGCGCATTGACCAGCCCGTCTTCAAAGGACAATACGGCGACATGATCGTCGGCTTTCACGAAGTGGACAGCCTCGTCCCCGACGAAGCCACAGGCGAGATGACGGGCATCGCCGAATTGAAAAAACTCATCGCCGCCGAAGCCGCCCAACTCGAACAAATGGGGATGGGATTCAATCTCGACTGGAAAGCTGCCCGCGATGAACTGCTGGCCCTCCCCGAACCGCGCATCTCTTTCGGGACTTTTAGCGGAATCTGCGCCGCACGCGGCTTGAGCGGGATCGACACCGAGACCCTCGCCCACCTGATGCACGACCTCGGCTACATCGTCCACTACGCCGACGATGAAAAACTGCGCGACGATGTGGTGCTCAAACCCGAATGGCTCACCAAAGCCATCGGCTTCGTGCTCGAAAACCGCGCCACCGCCGAACGCGAAGGCCTCCTGCCCGACGGCGAGTTGTACCAAGTCTGGCATGACCACGCTTTCCCGAACGAACCGTGCTACGACCCCGAAATTTATCCGTTCTTCCTCCGTCTCATGGAAAAGTATGACGTCTGCTACCGCCTGACGGATGGCAAAGCCAGTCTCGTCGCGCAGCACGTACCGCAAATCCGCCCTGAATTGCCATGGCTACCTGAGCAAGACGCGCCCAAAAACTTGCGCCGCATCGCCATGGTCTGCTCGATGGAAGAAGACCCACCTGGCTTGGTGCCGTGGATGATCGTCCGCACGCATGATTATGCTTATCCTGTCAGCGCGCACAGCCTGCACTGGCAAAAGGGTATGTTCCTCAGTCACGGCAAACATGGCACCGCCATGCTCGAAAAGCGCGGGCGCGAATTCCACGTCTACACACAGGGTCAATGGCCTGAGTATTTCATGAATATCCTCCAAAACACTTTGGAGAAGTTAATTACTGACAACTGGCCTGGCTTGAAAGACCGTTATCGTTTCGCCGTTCCCTGCCCTGAGACGAAAGACGGTGAACCCTGCAAAGGACGATTCAACATTCATGCTCTGCGTCAGTTTTTGACGGAAGGCGACACGCATGTCCGCTGTCAGGAATGTTCGTGCAAACTGTCCATTGCCGAGTTGTTATTAGGATTTGAAGAACGCGACATGAGCGTTCAACTGCGCGAGATCAAAGAACAACTATCAGGCATGGACAGCCGCATCGCCAATTACTTCATGGCAACCATGCGAGCGATTGCAGATGAAGCCAAAAGCGGTCCACGCTTGTTCACGCTCCGCTCGCGGGAAGCAGGGCTTTCACCCAAGCAAATCCTTTTCCGTCCGATGGAATTGCAACTCTGGTGTGAAGCCGAAGGATGTCAGCATCCTGTCATTGAATCAGGTAAGGGCGTTTATGCCATTGACCAGCCGTATGAATGGGTCAAACAAGTTGCGCCGTATGCCAATACTGTGTTGAAAATTCTTGCCACTGTTGCACCTATCGCTGCTCCTGCCATCGATCTTTTCTTTGGGCGCGATAAAACCAAAACCTTGGATATTGACCGTCATTTGGATTTTGCAAATGCTGTCATTGGTTCGCTGCCCGACGAGATGAAAGTCTCTGACCATGACATGACCCTAGGCAAAATACTAAGCGAACCCGAACGCTCGGGAATCTTGACCTTACATCGTTTCTTGAACGAGGAAGATCCCACCCAGGCCAAACTCGGCCTCCACCGCGTCACCACCTACACGGGCGATTACCGCTGGCTGTGCAAACATCATTACGAGGCCTGGCAGCCGAACATCCCCGATGTGATCCTGTCCCATTGATTTCAAGCAGGCAGACTATGAAAAAAACAGCCTTCTTCATCCTGGAATGGGTTGGGTTGTTTTTTTCCATCCTGGGAATCGTCAGTCTGCTTTCTTCGGCGGGTGTGTTCCAATATCGTCAGCGGCCCTTCTCTGGCTACATCGCGCTGGACCAGGATTTTGCCGCTCTGGTCCAGCGTCCGCAAGACCGGCCGCTCCTCGAACTCCTGCTCCAGGCGGACATGGATCACCTGATGGGGCAAGAGGATGCCGCGCTGCGCGATCTGTCCCAGGCCATCCAGGAATATCCCGATTTTGTCACGGCACATTATTTCCGTGGCATCCTGTACCTGTCCCGGGGAGGTGTGGAGGCAGGCATAGCCGACCTGCGGGAAGTGGCGGCACGGGCACCCAGCGATGAACTGCGTCAACGCGCCAGGGATGAAATCCTGCTGGCGCAAATTGCCCAGGCGGCTACGCTGGTCGTCTATTTGGGCTGTGTTGTATTCATTGCACTGTTTCTGCTCGAACGGTTGGGTGTTCATGCTGCCAATTGGGGTCTCACGGTGACTCTTCCTCTGTTTGCCTTCTGCGCAGTCTGGATGGGCGCGTTTCTATTCCTGCTCGTGCATTAACATACGGCCCCGATTTTCTGATGTCCTCTTGTTTAGGATTCCAGCTGGCTTTGCAGGAAAAAACCGCTGAGTTTTAAATTGGCCCCTCAAAACCCTTGCCAAAACCAGGGACCTGTGCGAAAATATAGACGCTTCAGCCAGGGTGCCCCCCTCACCCTGGCTGAAGCATTTAATAGACGGAATTACTGCGAACTGAAAACCACCTTGCAATGACAAAAAAAACAACGGATGAGATTTTTCTCATCCGTTGTTTTTTTTGTTTGTTCAGGAAGGCGATTACGGATACGCGGGAGTGACGGGGGTATTTGTGGCGGTGGGAGCGGCGGTGCCCGTGGTGCTGCCCACGACGACGACCACGGTCAGCATATCACCGAAATAGACGCCCGACGCGTCGGACATGCGCCAGCTGCCCGTCAGCTTGCCTGCCTTGGAGGGGGCCGTCATCGGGACCGAGATGTCGTAGCTGGAGCCAGGCGCAACGGAGGCGGTCAGGGTCACGGTCTGGCCGCCCATGGCGTCCCCGCCGACCAGGCTGAACTTGTAGCCCGCGGCCCAGGCGCAGCTGCCCGAGTTCTGCACGCGCCAGGTCTTGGTGAAGGTCTGCCCGGGATTGACCGCGGTGTTGTCGGGGATGGTCACATCCGAGATGTAGAGCAACTTGTTGCACGAGGCCGTGGTAGCCACCACAGGCGTGTTGACCGCCTGGGTGTTGAGCGGCAGGGTGGGGAGCAGGGCAAAGGTGGGAGTAACGGTCGGTGAGGGAGGCGGGGTCATTGTTGGGGCGGCCAGCGCTGTTTGGGTCTGGACCGCCTGGAAGGTCCCGACGGCAGCAGTTTGCAGGTCCTCCACGCTCAGGGTGGGGGTTTCCTCGGCCTGGCTGCTTCCGCAGGCGCTCAGCGTCAGGGCAGTCAGCAGGATCAGAATTAAGGGAAGGGATTTGGTTTTCATATTTTCCTTTCGCGTAGCCAATATATAATTCCTGGCTAGGCGTCCCATTTTACCCGAAAATTCCTGGGCAACTACCCGACAACTCTCCTACGCGGAGTTGTTTCCTGGCAGGGCGGCAAATTATGATAGACTTACCGCTTGCCCCTGTGTACACAACCTTAATTCGCGAGGATGAATGAACGCGATCGAAGTCAATCATTTGCAGCGCGTCTTCAAGACGCATACCGGCGTGATCAAGCGCACCAGCAAGGAAGTCCGCGCCGTGGAGGATGTCTCCCTGGAGATCCAGGAAGGGGAGTTGTTCGGGCTGCTCGGGCCGAACGGCGCGGGCAAGACCACCACCGTCAAGATGCTGACCACGCTCCTCATCCCGACCTCGGGGTCGGCTTCCGTCATGGGGTTCGACGTGGTCAAGCAGGCCGACCAGGTCCGCAAGCGCATCGGCTTTATTTTCGGCGGCGAACGCGGACTCTACTGGCGGCTTTCGGGCATTGATAACCTGCGTTACTTTGCCAGCCTGTACAGCGTGGACCCCGATGTGTCGAAGAAGCGCATCCCGTACCTGCTGGAAATGGTCGGCTTGAACGGGCGCGGCGACGAGTATGTGGGTGGTTATTCGCGCGGAATGAAACAGCGCCTGCACGTGGCCCGCACCCTGTTGCACGACCCCGACGTGCTCTTCCTCGACGAGCCGACCCTGGGTCTGGATCCCGTGGGTGCGCGCGATTTCCGACAGGTGATCCTCAACCTGCAATCCGAGAAGAAGACCATCCTGCTGACCACGCATTACATGTACGAGGCTGATGCACTGTGTGACCGTATCGCGGTTATCAACCAGGGACGCATCATTGCCCTCGACACCCCGGGCGGACTCAAGCAGCACGTCTCCGACCTGTCGGTGGTGGAGGTGGAAACCTTCGGCGCGCACGAGGAGACCCTGGCAAAGGTCCGCTCGCTGCCGTTCGTCGACTCGCTGGCGGTGGAAGAATCCGATCAGCGACAGATGCTGCTGGTCCAGACCCGCCGCGGGGCCGAGGCCGTGCCCGATATCATGGCCGCCCTCGACGGTCAGCGCCTGGGACGGGTCATCGTGCGCGAGCCAACTTTGGAGGACGCCTACGTCCGCCTGGTGGGAGGCAAAGCATGAACGTCCGCACGCTGCTCAAATACTGGCGCACGATCCTGATCGTAGCCGAGATGACCATCCGCCAGCAACTGATGGACGGCTTCATCATCTTCACGGTGCTGTTCCAGCCTATCATCATCGCATTGTTGGCCTTGTGGATGTTGAAGGGCAAAGGTCCCGATTACGCCATCTTCGTGGTGGTCGGCTCGGGGTTGACGGGACTCTGGTCCAGCCTGCTGTTCATCTCGGGCAACAGCATCAACGCCGAACGTTGGAGCGGGACGCTCGAACCGCTGGTGGCGATCCCCACGCCGTTCGAGGTGATCATCTTCGGCAAGAACCTGGCCAACGTCATCCAGTCGCTGCTCTCGATGGTGCTGGGGTACATCGTGGCAGCCTTCTTCTTCGGTTATGACCTGACCATCGTTCAGCCGTGGTATTTTGCCGTTTCTCTGATCATCAGCATATTTGCCTTCATCAGCTTTGGCCTGATCATCGCGCCTGTTTTTGTGATGAACCCTGGCGTGCGCGCCTGGCAAAATGCGATGGAGTTCCCCGTCTACCTGTTGTGCGGATTCCTCTTCCCGATCGCGCTCCTGCCTGGCTGGACCACGCCCATCTCGTACCTGCTCCCGCCTTACTGGGCGGCGGTGGCCCTGCACGGCGCGACGACGGTCGGGACCGCCCCGAGCGAGATCTTTTTTGCCTGGGGCATGATGGTCTTGTTCTCGCTGATCGACCTGCTGGTTGCCTCTCGCCTGTTCAAACTAATGCTGTACAAGGCGCGCGCCGACGCCACCCTGGGAATGGAGTAATCCATGCGGGCTTTATCGAGCAATCTTCGGTTATTTTGGCAGGGCACCCTGCTTTCGTATCGGGCGCTGTTCCACTGGCTGCGGCCTGCTCAGTACGTGGCCTCCAAGGTCTTCATGCCACTGGCGCAGATGTTCTTCTTTGTCTTTCTCGGCACCTTTGCCACTAGCGCTGCCAACGCGGGCTTTTACATCATCGGCAATGCCATCCAGATCACGGCGGTCAGCGGCATCTTCGGTGTGACCATGAGCGTGGGCGGTGAGCGCGAAACGGGCACGCTGCCATATCTGTTCGGGACGCCCGCCAACCGCCTGGTGACCTTCTTCGGGCGGGCCTTCATGCACATCCTGGACGGGATGCTGGGCGTGGTCATTGCCTTTGCCTGGGGCGTGATCCTGCTTGGCCTGGACCTTTCACGCACCGACCTGGCCGCGCTGGCCCTGACCATCGCCGTGACCACCGTCAGCACCTGCGGGTTGGGATTGCTGATGGGCTGCCTGAGCCTGATCACGGTCAACGTGATGTTCGTGAATAATTTTGTCTATTTTCTGCTGCTGATCTTTTCGGGCGCGAACGTCCCCATTGCCGAACTCCCCAACTGGATGCAGGCCATCTCGTACGCCCTGCCACTCACACGCGGAATCGCCGCCGCTCGTTCATTGGTGGGCGGTGCCTCCCTGGCAGACGTGGCTCCGTTGTTGTGGACCGAGCTGGGTGTGGGCCTGGTTTACGGCCTGATCGGCTACGTCCTGTTCTCGTGGTTCGAGTTCATCGCCAAGCGACGCGGAACCCTGGAAGTTTTCTAGCCGTCCCAATCATAAATCAGCCCGAACCAGTTGGTTCGGGCTGAACTTTTTCTATTCCTTCACAAGCCATTCTTTGGCGTCGATCTCGTTGTCGAAATACATCAGGGGCTGGCCCGTCATGCGGGAAAGCATATCGCCCAGGGTCCGCTTGACGCCTGTCACGCCGAGGACGGCCGTCTTGCGGACGTGGTCCTTGGTACGGGTCGAAGCAGTGTTCATGGCCGCCAGCACGTCACCACCGATCTGGGTATCGCGCAAGTCGGTCAGGATCAGTACCGAGTTGTTCGGTTCGGTCACCACGATCTCCTGAACCTCGTTCAACTCCGCTTTGACGGCCTCGCTGTTATAGAACAGGCCCTGAAAATCCTGGTAGAAAATCTTTGTGCCCTTGTATTCGATCCACTTGGAACGCATGTGCCCTACTTCTTTCCGCGCTGTTCAAGGTACAGCGCTACACCTGTTGCAACGGCTCCCAATCCCTCCCAGAGGCCCACACCAATGAAGCGGATGGGGGCGACGCCAGAGAGGGACACCAATGTGAAGATGGTGAAGGTCAGCAGGCGGAATGGGACGGTCCAGCCATAGAATTTCTTGATGTCATTCAGGGCGGCCAGGATGTAATACACACCCATATTGAACGAGGCCATTGAAGAGGCCATCATGAACACCAGGGTGTAGTCCCCCGCGACACGTGCCGCACGGTCCACAACGGTAAAGCCCAGGAGGGAGAGCAGGATCTCGGGGCGGATCAGACCAACTAGTCCAAGCAGGAGAGCCAATACGCCGAAGATAAACATGGTCCAGCCTGAAGCGTCGCGAATTTTCAGCATTGTGTCATCCTTGAATGAGATGTGCAAATTATACACGCACCGGGGAACTTTTTGTACGATGAACTCGTCTGCTCTGGCATTAAAAACTTTAGTCAGGAGAGTAAACATGAGACGACGAATATGGATCGCATTCTTCGGTCTGGGCCTGTTGTCGATGGCCTGTGGTCTGCAAGCGGAGATGTCCCCCGCGCTGCCTGTGGATGTGGCTACGGCCTCCCCGACCCAGGTTCCAACCCTGGAGTCTGCTCCCGTTTTGCAAGAGATGTCCACGCCGCAAACGTCCTCCCTTTTCTGGGAGGAATATCGTGACGCCCGTTTTGGATATGGCCTGGCTCTGCCATGTTTTTGGAGCTACTATCCTACGCCGCCTGAGGGGAATTTTGCCGCCATGACCGCCCGTAATTTTAGCGAGGAGTTCTATCAGGCGCATTCTGTCCGCGGGGAATGGGTGGACGGGAATTGGCCCGAAGGGACGATGGCTCTCAATGTGATTGCCATTGAGGGGATCGATCCATCTCTCACCATGGAGGAGGCCATTGGCTACATCTACAAGAATTACTCTTCCGAGCAGACGGTGGAATCCATCGCGCCTGTCCGCTATGGGGACCATGATGGGGTCCTTGTGACTGTGACGGATGGCCTTACAGACGGCGGAACCCATCGTCTGGTGTATTTCCCGCTCAGCCCCGATACCCTGCTCTCAGTCGTTTTTACGCCTGACAGCGCATGGGACTATCCCGACGCCCAGGCCATCCTGGCGTCTCTGGCTACTGCCGTGGATGAACCCGTGGAATTGCCAACCTCCGCCACCACGATGCCCGATCCTTCCATATCCTGCCAGTAACCCTCAGCCCGATGAATTTCATCGGGCTTTTTTCTTGAGTCATCCGACATGCTTTTCTGCTATACTTACTGAAACAATTTCCGAGGATTCTCAATGGCAAAACATCTGGTATTGGTGGCAGGCAACATCGGGGCAGGCAAGACTTCGCTCACAGAGCGGATCGGAGCACGGCTCGGCTGGTGGACGGGATACGAATCAGTGATGGACAATCCCTACCTGTCCGATTTCTACGCGGACATGCACGCCTGGGCCTTCCATTTGCAAATCTTCTTCCTCGGTCATCGCGCCGAGCAATATCTGGAAGCTGCGCGCGACGCACGTTCCTCCATCCTCGATCGCAGCATTTACGAGGATGCGCACATCTTCGCGCGTGCACTGCACCACATGGGCAATCTTTCCGAGCGTGATTACTTGTCTTACCGCCGCCTATTCGACCAGGTGGTGGAAGGGTTGCCGCGCCCCGACCTGTTGATCTACCTCAAGGCCCCCGTCAACGTGTTGATGGACCGTATCCGACGCCGCGCCCGTAACATGGAGACAGGCATCTCAGCCGACTACCTGGCCCTGCTCGACACCTTCTACGATGAGTGGCTGGCCGCCTTCGACCTGTGCCCCGTACTGACCATCCGTACCGACGATCTGGACTTTGTTCATCAGACGGGACATCTCGAAACCGTCGTGAACCGTATTCAGGACAAACTGGCAGGCAGGGAAGTAATGGACTTGCGCGGATAACCTAATCTGTACGCCCGTTTCTTCTGAGCCTTTTATTTGGTACTGGAGCGTCGTTATGAAAAGTCTGCTGGCTCGCATCCCGCTGTTTGCCGATCTACCTGACAAGGAACTCGACCAACTGGTGGCCGCGCTGGATGTCCGCGATCTGAAGGCGGGGGAACTCTTGTTTCGCGAAGGGGACCCGGGCGAGCATCTTTACGTGGTGGTCAAGGGCCAACTACAGGTTTTGATGGGCGAGGGTAAGCCTGATGAATTGGTCTTGAATGTTCTGCGCGAAGGCGAATACCTGGGGGAGATGAGCCTCATCGTCCCAGGTGGACACCGCACCGCCAGTGTGCGTGCTGAGACGCCCTCCGTGCTGCTTTCGCTCAGCCGCACCCAGTTCGCAGACCTGACCACGCGTTACCCCGCTTTGTCGGCTTCGATGCTGCATGTCCTCAGTCAGCGCCTGGACGCCACCAACACGGCCACGTTTCGCGACCTGACCGAGAAAAATCGTCAGCTTCAGCAGGCTTATGATGAACTCAAGGCTGCCCAGGCCCAACTGGTGGAGAAGGAACGCCTCGAGCGTGAACTTCAGGTGGCGGCCGAGATCCAGTTCAGCATTCTACCCGATGCACTTCCGCGTTTGGCGGGTTATGATTTCGGTGCGCGCATCCTGCCTGCGCGTCAGGTGGGCGGTGACTTCTACGATATCTTCCCTGTCATCGAACACAAAATGGGCGTGCTGATCGGCGATGTCTCTGACAAGGGCGTGCCGTCGGCGCTTTTCATGGCACGGACCCATGCACTGATCATGGCCGAGGCCGAT
This sequence comes from Chloroflexota bacterium, assembly GCA_016191845.1. Lineage (GTDB taxonomy): Bacteria > Chloroflexota > Anaerolineae > Anaerolineales > Villigracilaceae > JACPVF01. The sequence goes on along the minus strand of JACPVF010000013.1, from coordinate 124,991 downwards.
ACGGGATTGATCCCTGGTGAGGTCATGCGGCTGGTTAACGGCCATATTACGCGGTTGGAGAAGTCTACGCAATTTGTCACCACTTTATACGGTCTGCTGGACGACCGCACCAGCGAGTTCGCTTATGCCCGCGCGGGTCACGAGACCCCGCTTCTACTCACGGCCGACGGTCAGGTGGAGCGCCTGTCGTATGGCCCAGGCATGTCGTTGGGCATGTGGGACACCATCACTATCGACGAGCGCAGCATCCACCTGCCGCCTGGATCTACGTTACTTCTCTATACCGATGGTCTCACCGATTGCCGCAACCCGCAAGGCGAGGCCTTTGGTATCGAGCGCATCAAGTCCACGTTGGCGGGCCTGGCGGGCCTCTCTGCCCAGCGTGTGTGTGATCACCTGCTTGAAACCCTGCGCGACTATCAACAGGCGGCCAGCCAGGACGATGACGTCACGCTTGTCGCCATCCATGTGGCGTAAACAAAACCGCCGCCCATTCGGGCGGCGGTTTACTTTTAAGCCTTGCTCAATGCCTGTTCCAGGTCAGCCAGCAGGTCGTCGACGTTCTCGATGCCCACCGAAAGCCGCACCAGGCCAGGGTCCACTTCGAGTTGCGAGCCCTGGGTGGAGAGATGTGTCATCGCCGCGGGAACTTCGATCAGCGATTCGACACCGCCCAGCGACTCGGCCAGCGTAAACAGACGGGTCGCTTCGGCCATTTTGACGGCGGCCTCGCGCCCGCCCTTCAAGATAAAGGAGATCATTCCGCCGCCGTTGCGCATCTGCCGCTTCGCGATCTGGACCTGCGGGTGGTTCCCGTCAAATGGGTAGATCAACCGCCCGACCTTGGCGTGCTCGCGCAGGTAGGCCACGATGCGTTCCGCGTTGGCGGCGTGACGATCCATGCGGACGGGCAGGGTTTTGATTCCCCTGAGGGTCAGGAAGCAGTCCATTGGTCCAGGCACGGCGCCGATGGCATTTTGTAGATAGGCCAGCTTTGCGCCCAGTTCTACATCCTTGCCAATGATTGCGCCGCCGACCACGTCCGAGTGGCCGCCCAGATACTTGGTCGTCGAGTGGACCACGAGGTCCGCGCCCAGTTCGAGCGGACGCTGCAGGTAGGGCGTGGCAAAGGTGTTATCCACCACGAGCAGCGGCTTGTTGGCGTGCGACTTGACCACCTCGGCCACCGCGCGGATATCGGAGACGGCCAGTAGCGGGTTGGTGGGGGTCTCCAGCCAGACGACCCGCGTGGACGAGGTCAATGCCTCGGCCAGGTTCTCGGGGTCGGTTGTGTCGGAGAAGGTGAAGTCCAGGCCAAAGCGTCGCAGGACCTTGTCGAACAGACGGAAGGTGCCGCCGTAGACATCGTTGCCTGCCACCACGTGGTCGCCGCTGGAGAGCAGGCGCAGCACCGTATCGGTGGCGGCCATGCCCGAAGAGAAGGCCAGTCCCCAGGCCCCGCCCTCGAGTTCGGCCAGGCAATCCTGCAAAGCTTTGCGCGTGGGGTTGAGTGTGCGTGAGTATTCGTATCCCTGGCGCGGCTTGCCGATCCCGTCCTGGGCGTAGGTGGAGGTCTGATAAATGGGCGTCATCACGGCGCCGTTGTTCGGGTCGGGTTCCTGGCCCGCGTGGATGGCGAGGGTCTCGAATTTCATGAGTGTCTCCTTGGCGAAAAAATCGAACGCACGAAGGACCGTTCTCCGTGCGTGAGTGTTATAAGTATACCAAAGGGACTGGGGCACGCAGTAAGAGGATGTGTGCAGAGGCTGTCCATGACACGAAGTGAACTTATTTACGAGAGGAATCACAATATGAACAAACAAAAAACCATCCTGGCCGTGCTGGCCCACCCCGACGACGAATCCTTTGGCATGGGTGGGACGCTGGCCTTGTATGCCTCCCGCGGCGCGGATGTGTATCTGGCCTGTGCCACGCGCGGCGAGGCAGGCACGGTGGATGATGAACATTTGAAAGGCTTCACGACCATTGCCGAATTGCGCGAAGGTGAATTGCGTTGCGCAGCGGGGCATCTTGGCCTGAAGGATGTCTTCTTCCTTGGGTACCGCGATTCGGGCATGCCTGGCATGGTGGATAACCAGCATCCTGAGGCGCAGATCAATCACCCCATCGAAGAGGTGGCCGCCAAGGTGGTGCGTCACATTCGTGAGGTGAAGCCCGACGTGGTGCTGACCTTTGACCCGATCGGTGGGTACCGTCACCCCGACCACATCCACATCCACAACGCGACCGTGCTGGCCTTTGAGAAGGCTGCGGATGCCTCCTTCCACCCCGAGGCGGGTGCTCCGTACCAGCCGTCGGCGTTGTACTATCACACCATCCCGCGCGGACTGTTCAAGTTTGGCGTGCGCCTGCTGCGTCTGTTCGGCAAGGATCCGCGCAAGTGGGGTCGCAACGGCGACATCGACCTGGTTTCGCTGGCCGAGGTGGATTTCCCCGTCCACGCGCGAATCGATTACAAGTCTGTGACCGAGCGCAAGGAACAGGCCAGCGCCTGTCATGCCAGCCAGGGTGGCGGGCAGATGCGGCGTGGTTTTGTCGGCACCTTCTTCCGTATGTTTGACGGGATTGAGACCTTTATGCGCGCTTATCCGCCTGTCGGTCCAGAGTTCCGTGTGAAAAAGGATCTGTTCGACCTAAGTTAATCAACAACCTGCTTTGACAAATTTTCTTCCGAATCGGTTGGGAACTATCCCGACCGATTCGGCGTTTAAGGGGTTAGCCTAGAAGCATGTTAGAATGGCAAAATTGTGAAGGTTTTCGCTATGACAGAAGCTTCCAAACTTCCATCTCCCCAAAAACGTCTCGATTTTTCCCAAGTCCTGGCCCTGTTCCTGCGTCCCCGCGGGTTGTTCGAGCGGATCGCAGCTGAGGGGCAACCCACCTGGCAGACACCGATGCTCGTCCTGAGCATCACAGCCCTGCTGGTGGTGCTCGTGAGCGGCTTCCTGACCGCGCGTGCTGCCCAGATGGGGACCGCGGCTCTGCCGCCCGACTTCCAATACTGGACCCCCGAGATGCAGCAAAACTATTTCTCGGCGCAGCAGGCCATGTCTGGCCCGACCTTTGTGTACATCATTCCGTTGGTTGGGTCATTGGTCTCGCTGTGGTTGGGTTGGCTTGCGCTGGGAGGGCTGATGCACCTGGCGTCCACGCTGTTGGGCGGGCGTGGCACGATGAGCGGTGCGCTGAACGTGACGGCCTGGGCGGCACTTCCATTTGCCTTGCGCGATATTCTGCGTGTGATCTTCATGTTGGTTGTTCAACATCCGATTGCCAGCCCCGGGCTTTCTGGCTTTGTGACAGAAGCGGGCTTCCTCTCCCAGCTTCTCTCACATGTGGATATTTTTCTTATCTGGCAGATGCTCCTGTTGATGATGGGCTTCTTCCTGGTGGATAACCTTTCCCAAGGCAAGGCGATCCTGGGGGCATTCATCGTGCTGGGATTAATTCTGGCGGCCTGGTCGGGCTTGGGGACGTTGACCTCCAGCCTGAGCGGGACGGCCATCCAGCGGCCCTTCTTCTAACCCATGACCGAACCGTTGATCCGTGTGGCGGGCCTGACCCGTCACTACCAGATGGGCGGCACCACCGTCCGCGCCCTGGATGGCGTGGATATTGATATCGAGCCGCATACCTTCACCGTGGTGATGGGGCCTTCAGGTTCAGGCAAGAGCAGCCTGCTCTACCTGCTGGGCGGCCTGGACCGTCCCTCAGGCGGTGAGATTTGGGTGGATGGTCAACGCCTCGACACGATGGATGAGAATCGCCTGGCAGTCTTCCGCCGCGACAAGATGGGTTTCATCTTTCAATCCTTCAACCTGGTGCAAAGCATGTCTGCCTGGGAGAACGTGGCCTTCCCGATGCAATTCGCTGGAGTTTCGGCTACTCAGCGCAGGGAGCGCGCCACGCGTCTGTTGTCTCAGGTGGGACTCGCCGACCGCAGCCATCATAAGCCGAGCGAACTTTCGGGCGGTCAGCAGCAGCGTGTGGCCATCGCCCGCGCCCTGGTCAATGACCCTGCCCTGATCCTGGCCGATGAACCGACGGGCAACCTCGACACTTCCAGCGGTGTGACCGTCATGCAGATGCTCTCCGACCTGCACCGCAGCGGCCGAACGGTTCTGGTCGTGACCCACGATCCGCGCATGACGCGCTTTGCCACCCACAAGATCTTCCTGCTGGACGGGAAAGTGGTCAGCGAGGCGGAATACCAGTCCGCCGCGCTGGAAGCCCCCCTGCCATCCGATTAGTGAATGGAGCACAGATGAAGACACAGATAAAAATTTTGGTGACGGCTGTTTTGGCCGTTGTTTTGGTGATGAGCCACATCTCGACCGCTTTTGCCGCCACGGTGATCTCAGTCTCCCCTTCCACTATTTCCAATCGGACGGCGAATATCATTACCGTGACCGGGACGGGGTTTGACTCCTCCGCGCGCATCGTTTCCGGGAGTATTGTCCTACCTACCGCTTTCAACGACGAATCCACCTTGACGGCAACCGTGCCTGCCGGCGTGGCACCCGGGTCGTACGAACTAAAGGTCAAGATGGATAGCGGCATGGCCGCTGGTTCGGCCACCTTGGTCGTGTACTCCACGGAGGTTCCCACCTCGCCCGTGGCGACGCCCACCCTGCCAGATTTCGTCCGTCCGCAACTGGTGATCACTTCCTACAAGGCCAACGTCTCACTGGTGCAATCGGGCAAAGAGTTCAAACTCTATCTGGGGATCGGCAACCCGGGCACGGCCCCCGCCTTCAACGTCCAGGCGGCATTTAGTTCGCAGGACCTGATCCCTACCAGGACGGGCGGTGTTGCCTACGTGGGCGCGATTCCCATGGGCGGCACAGTGGAAGCGTCGCAAACCTTCCTGGCTGCCGACTCGCTCTCGGGCAAGACCGTCGTGGTGGTGGATGTGACCCTGTCTTATTACGATGACAAGGGCACAGCCTACTCTGACAAGTTCACCCTCAGCGTCCCTGCTGCGGGCGGGTCGAGCGGAGTGTACGCCACCGCCACGCCGACCGGGGTCAAGACCGCCCAATTGGTCATCACCAGTTATGTCGCCAGTGTGGATCCGCTCGAGCCGGGTGAAACCTTCAAATTAACCATGACCGTCGAGAACATGGGGAACTCTGCCGCCAAGAGCGTTACCATGATCGTGGGTGGAGGCTCCTCGGGCGATAGCGGTGGCACGCCTCAGCCGGGCGGCGTCTCAGGCGGCAGCGGTGAATTTACCAACTTCGCACCAGTCGGCACTTCAAATGTCCAGTCCCTGGGTAATCTCTCTCAAGGCGGCAAATTACAAGTCTCGCAGAACCTGATCGTCAATGTCTCCACTGCGCCTGGCGCGTATCCTATGAAGATCACCTTTTCCTACGTCAACGACAAAGGGGAGGTGGTTAACGATGACCAGGTCATCACCTTGCTGGTGTACAGCCTGCCGAAAGTGGACATCGGTTTTTACCGTGACCCTGGAGCGCTATTTGCGGGCCAGTCGAACGTCCTGCCTATCCAGGTGGTGAATCTTGGCAAGCGTACCGCCGTATTGGGAAATATGACATTAGCCACCGATAACGGAACCATGGAAATGGAGACCACCTTGGTGGGATCGCTTGATGCGGGCGGCTACTTTACCTTCGACGGTTCTGTCATTCCCGATACGGCTGGACCCCTCAAGCTGACCCTGACCATCGAATATACCGACGACTTCAACCAGCCTAGGTCCATCACCAAGACCCTTGACCTGACCGTTGAAGAGGGGTCTGCAGGGCCTACTCTTGAACCTGGCATGGAGGGCAGCGGAGGTGGGGGAGGCGGTGGAGAGATGGTCATCCCGCCCAGCGAAGAGACCTTCCTGCAAAAAGTCTGGCGTTTCATCCTCGGCTTGTTTGGGCTGGATAGCAGCGCGCCTTCCACCTCTCCATCCATAGAAGGCGGACCGACGGAGATGCCCGTTCCGATGCCAGGTGGCGGCGGGGGTGGTGGCAAAGGATAGGCTGTGAAATTCCTTGACCTGTTGCGGCTCATTACAGGCAATCTCAACCGCCGTAAGGCGCGCGTGGGGTTGACCGCCATCGGCGTCGTGATTGGTACGGCGGCGGTGGTGATCCTTGTGTCGTTGGCCATTGGTTTGCAGAAGAACGCCAACGAGCAGCTTTATGGCATCGGGGACCTGACCCTCATCCAAGTCTCGCCTTCGTATGGCGAGGGCGGCGTGATGATGGGGGGAGGCGGATTCGTCATGGGCGGTGGAGGAGGAGGCGGCCAGTCTGACCTGCCTAAATTAACCAACACCGCATTGGATGAGATTCGCGCCATTCCCGGCGTGGTAGCCGTCATCCCGCAGGAATATTTCTATTCCATGATGATCATGAAATATCAGCGTCTCGAGGGCAATTCGAACCTGCGCGGCGTGGATACTTCTGACCTGTCTCTGTTGGGATTGGAAGCACAGCAGGGTAGCACGGAAGTGAAGCGCGGCAGCGTCGTGATCGGCGCGATGGTGGCGGCCAACTTCTATGACCCGCGCCTGCGTCCAGGCCAGGAACCGCCCCCGCCGCCCGATCTGTACGACCAGCAGATCCAGATCACGGCCGTCAAATGGGACGCGGAGGGCAACGAGATTCGCAAGAACCTGAGCGTGCGCGTGACAGGCGTGTTGACCGAGAAAGGCGATGACTCGGATTGGTCGGTGTTCATCCCGTTCAGCGACATCAAGGCGTTGAACGAGTGGACCAACGGGACCAAGATCAACTACAACAAGGATGGCTATAATCAGGTCATCGTCAAGGTGGCGGACGCCAAGCAGGCGCTCGATATTGCCGACCAGATCATTGCGATGGGCTTTCAGGCCTTTACCATGCAATCCTTCGTGGAAGGTCTGAATAATTTCTACATGGTACTCCAGGTCGTCTTTGGTGGCATGGGTGCGATCGCATTACTGGTGGCGGCCATCGGGATCGCCAACACGATGACCATGTCCATTCTGGAGCGCACGCGCGAAATTGGCCTAATGAAGGCAGTTGGGGCGACCAACCGCGACGTGCTGTCGATCTTCCTCGGGGAAGCAGCGGGGATCGGATTCCTCGGCGGACTGGGCGGCGTGGTCATCGGCTGGCTGGCGGGACAGGCCCTCAACGTACTGGCCATTGTCTATCTGGCGAATCAATCCACGCAGCAGGGCGGACCTCCGCCGAGTGTAGCGGTCTATACTCCCGCCTGGCTTCCACTGTTCGCGCTGGCTTTTGCCACATTCATCGGGATGATCTCGGGCTTGTATCCTGCCCTTCGCGCGGCGACCATGATCCCCGTCCAGGCATTGAAGTATGAGTAACCATATCTGGTCAATACTTTGGAAAAATCCCATATCTGGCACTTGACTAATTAGAACAAAAATTCTAAAATAAAGACATCGATTATCCAAATTTACCAAGGAGAAAAAGATGTCCAAGCGTAACGTCGTCCATATTGAGATTCCTGCCGCCAGCGTGGGAGATGCCGCCAAATTCTATGAGGCCCTTTTTGGATGGAAGATGCAGCATGTGCCCGAGTTCAACTACACCATGTGGGCCGATGGCGGCGGCTTTGGCGGCGGCTTCAACCAGGTGTCGGAGGAGTATCCCGTCGGTCAGGTGCTGGTCTACATCGATAGCGACGACATCGAGGCTGACTTGAAGCAGGTGGAGAAACTGGGTGGGACGGTGATCCAGCCCAAGATGGAGATCCCTGGCACAGGTTGGTTTGGCCTCTTCAGGGACCCAACGGGCAACCTCCTGGCGCTGTACACGAGCGTGGATCCCAGCTTCAACAAGTGACCTGATTCGATCCATACCGCGAAGCAACATAACTTCGCGGTTTTTGTTGATATTGCGCCGAGCGAAGTCGAAGCGCATTGTTGAACAGAAGGAATTCCCATGTATGCAATGACAGGAAGATTGGTGTCCCAATTGGGCAAGCGCGGCGAACTGGTTCACATCCTCAAACAAGCGGCGGACCTGGTGGGGGAGTTGCCTGCGTGCCGCATGTACATCGTCTGCGAGGATCTCTCGAATGATACACACGTGTGGGTCTTCGAGGCCTGGGATGATCGTGAAGCTCACGATGTTTCGTTGACCGATGAGCGGGTCCGCGCTTTGATCGCGGAAGCCAGGCCTCTGTTGGCTGCCGCCCCCGACGGCGCAGAACTGGAAGTGGCGGGCGGCTACGGGATTTAAAATCCGTTCTTGACGCGTCCTCATCACGGTGGTATCCTTGCGCGCAATGTCCAGACAGCTCATCGTTGATGTGACCACCACTACCACTCGTACCAATTCGGTGACGGGGCGTTGGTGGTTGCCTGATGAACTGCAACAGGTTCAAGCAAGCTAAGTACACCAAACGCCCCGAGAAATCGGGGCGTTATTTTTACCCCCAGGAGAATTCATCATGTCCGTTTCCAACGCCACCCCTGTCCTTGCTGTGGATGAAAAGAACCTCATCCCCGTGAGTGACCATCTCAAGCAGATGGCCGACATCCCGCCTTCGCGCATGTTCCTGATCAACAAGTCGCTCAAGGTCTATCTGGAAAAGAATCCAGGTGCGAAGGTCTTCGATGCCTCTCAGGGCGACGGCGGCGCCTCCCTGCCTGGGACGCCGAAGGCCATCCTCGAACGGGCGGCGCAGCTTCAGATCGAGCACGGCACCGCCTACGACATGCCTTTTGGGACGGATGCCTATCGCAAGGCGGTGGTCGAGCAATACTGGAAACTGGACTCTGACCTGGGAGTGGGTCCCGCTAATGTCCTGGGAACCGCAGGCGGGCGTGATGCACTGGTCAAGGCTTATCAGGCGATGCTGGCGCTCGGCTATGGCCGTCAGGGCGACCTGATCATGGTCTCGCGCGTGCCGTGGATCTCGTACAACTGGGGGCCATACAACGTCGGCGCGAACGTATTGTGGGCGCCTGGTGACCCTGCTCAGGGCTGGGCGTATTCTGAAGACGCGATCCGCGAGAGCGTGAAGTTTGCCGAGTCGAAGGGACGCAAGATCGCGGGGCTGGTCATCACCAATCCCGACAACCCCACGGGGCTGACCATCTCGGTCGAGAAGCAGGTCTCGCTGGCCAAGGCGGCCCTCGAAGCGGGTGTGGCCTTTGTGCTCTTCGACTGGATGTACCACTATGTCACCGACGAATCGCCGATGGATCTGAACTCCTTCCTCAAGCATTTCACACCCGAGGAACGCAAACGCCTGATGTTCCTCGACGGCCTGACCAAGTCGCTGGGCGCATCGAACATCCGCAACTGCCATCTGATCGCGGACGAGAGTGTGATCAAGTTCATCGTGGCGCGCGCCTCGCACACCGTGATGCCCACCTTCTATTCGCTGGCCGTGGCGATGGCTGCCTATGAGATGGGCTACATGGAAGCTGCCAAAACCATCATCGAGCCGACCAACGCCAGCCGTGTCGTGTTGAAGAAACTGCTGGCTGAGAGCGGATTGCAGCACATCATCGGCAAGGGCTATTACGCCTTCATGAACGTGGGCGAGTTCCTGCAGGCCAAGGGCTGGGCGGACAGTGAACCGCTCGGTCAGTACCTGGCTGAGAATCACGGCGTGGCCATTGTGCCTGGCGCGTTCTTCTCGCCCTTCGGCGCGGATTGGGTGCGCTTCTCGTATGCCACGCCTGTGGAGCGGACGGAAGGTGCATTCAAAAGATTGATGGAAGGGTTGGAAAGCCTCAAGAAATAAGTTGAGGAAAGAAGAAAGCGGAAAGAAGTTTTCTTTCCTCTTTCAATCGCTTTGTTTGAAGAAAATGCACTGCCGTATAAATTCTTATTTTAGAAAACTAAGAACTAGAATAACAATGATTATGCCTGCAATGATAAAAAAAGCTATTTGGGCCGAAACATTGCGATCACGTTCCTTCGTTGCCTTCTTAACATAAGCAATGGTTTTCTTCTTTACGGCTTTTCTTTCGGCTAGTTTTTCAAGAGCGATGTCTTCCATGGCTGGTAAGAGTTTGTCAATGACAAATTGTTGTTTTTCTGACTCACTCATTTCCAGAAAAAGCTTATTTGAAGCTTTATTTGAAGGTGTATTTATTATTTCTTCGTAGTAGCTAGCTAAACCATCCTTAAAGGCATTTAAAATTGTTGTTTGCATCTGTGATGTGTGTAAATCTTGACCGTGGAGCATTGTGGATTTATCAATATATTGTGCAAAGAAACACATTTCATCAAGGCGCATAATCCAAAATACGCCATATTCGCTAATTCTTTTAAGCTCATCTTGTGTTGATGTGGGAATTGCGATGCTATCTAATTTTTCAGCAAGAATAATCGCTTTTGGATTTTCCTTGTAATGATTAGCATATTCCCTACCAAGAATAAAGGCGATGCAAATGGAGCGTAATGTAAAAGTTGAAGACATATCAAGATATTGCTGAGCATCCTCTGTGCCTTTAGTAAACACCCTGTTGCTCACATCTTGCTCTAGCACAGTTTGAACAAACGGTTTGTGTACAATGTCCTTGAGAATGTTCAGTCGTTCAAGTATTTTCGGTTCATTTTGTTCTAAAAGTGTTTTATTTTTTTGTGCTAGCAATAAGAGGTCTGATATATCTGGCACGCTTGGTTTTAGTGGTCTATTTTTGAAGTCCTGAGACATTTTCCCTCAATCATTCTGCAAGATTGTTATTCGATAGTGATTGGCAAAAAATGGAGACAATGTGTAAGCACATTATAGCATTGCATTAAACTAGTTTTTTCTTTTCGACCATCTCATATCCATTCATAGGACCATCTTATGCCCTCTAAAAAATTTGCCGACAAATACCTCCTCGCCGTGGAGCAGGCTATCAAAGAAAAGCCGCAAGGCGGCCTGAACGGCTTCGAACAGGAATGGAACCTGCTCGATGAAGACCTGCGCCCGCTGCTGACCGTCGGCGCGGGGCCCAGCCAGCAATCCTTCGTCGATTACCTGCGTGCGGATTGCATTCCACACTGGCAGACGCAATTCAGCCAGCTTGAAGTCTTCCACTGGATGATCGAGTGGGCCACGCGCCCGTATTACAGTCCGCGTGGGGCAATCTACGAGGCGCGCCTGATGGAGGCGGCGCTGATCAACTCCCTGCATCGTGCGGGCGTCCACTTTGGCGAGCGACTGCATTACTGGCATGGCAACCTGTTATTCCTGACCGATATCGGCCATCACTCCATTCCTGGCAACTGGGCCATTGCCAAACGTCGCTATCTCGAAAAATGCGTGGACCTGTACGGCGACACGCTGGCCACCACGGGCATCCACACCAACATGTCACTGCCCGACCCGCTCTTTGCCTGGGACTTTATGCACCTGCCCTCCAACGAGCGCGGCGACCATCACCTGGATGAGTTCAAGTCTGAGTTCTACATCACCGCTACTCGCTTACTGCGTGCCTTCGCCTCGCTGTTCATTGCCACCAGCGCCTCGACGCCGATGCAGGCTGAGGTCCGCGGTGGACGGGCGGTCGTCGCGCTGACCGAGTTCGACTCGATCCGTAACCTGACCTTCCCCAACCCGCCCAGCATCGACCTGCCCGACCTGTATCGTTCGTACAACGACTATTTGCAAATCTCCTACGACCTCGTGCGGCGCGGCGTGCGCTTCGGCAACAACAACTGGACGCCCGTCCGCGCGCGCTCGTTCGCTGATCCCGTCGAACGCATCATCTCCACCACCAGCGACCAGCTTACCTCGCTCTATGCGCGTGGTTTGTTTGCCGTGGGCGAAGCCACTCCGCCCGAGGAAATGGCCCTGCAGATCGAGAAGCAGAACCTGATGGCCCGTATCAACCTTCCAATGGGACGCGTGGAGATTCGCACCGACGAAGGCGGTCACAGCCTGGACCTCGACATTGCCAACCTGACCCTCAAGCATCTCCTGCTTTTGCGCATCTACTCCGACCCGCAGTTTGCGCGTTCCTTCCGTTACGACCGCGAGGACATCGCCCGCGCCCGCGCCAACGAGAACCTGGCCGCGAAGCAGGGTCTGCGCGCCGAGATCGAGAATCCGCTGACGGGCAAGCCGATCGCCATGCGCGCCTTCCTCAAATGGACGCTCAACGAGGTCAAGCCATTGGCAGAGGTGCTCGGCTGGTGGGAGGATCTGACCCCGCTGGTGGAAATGTCCGAAGGTGGACGCAATACCTCCGAGAAGATTCGCGCCCGCCTGCACATGGAACTGGGCGGCAACGACGAGGTGCCTTTGACTTTGCTGCGCGAACTGTTCTACGAGCGCGAGGTGCAGGTCAAGGCGGATGTGGAGCGCATCGCCGCCGATTATGGCTCGCTCGGCGCGGATGCGTCCAAGGTCACCGAATTCCTGCAGCGCAGCCGCGACGCCACGCGTCAGGCCTCCGTGCCGATCTCCTTCCGCGCGCGGACTCAGGCTGTGGTCGAGGTATCCTACCCCGACAAGACCAGCGAGATCCTCGACCTGGCCCAGCAGTTGATCCGCATCCCCTCCGTCACCGCCTGCCCGAACGAACGCCTCGACGAAGTCCATCGCGCGGGTTCGCTGGTGGATGACTATCTGCGCGGTGCTGGACTCGAAGTCAAATATTTTGACGGAAAATATCCTGCCGTGTATGCAAAATTCCCCGCGCTGAGTGGAGCGAGCCGACAGGCAAGTGAAGCCGAAGCGCGGAATCAGGGCGAGATTCTCCTGACAGGTCACTTCGATGTGGTCGAGCCCGAGCCTGACGATGCCCAATTCACGCCGCGCATCGATGGCGATTACCTGTGGGGCCGCGGCGCCGCAGACATGAAGACGGTCGTAGCCACCTACATGGTGTGGATGAAGGATGTGATGAAATCGGGCAAGCCCTTCCCGAACATTTCCTTGATATTGGTCGGCAACGAGGAGAACGGTGAAGCCGAATCCTGGGGCACGCCGCATGTCCTTGCTGAGCTTGGCAAGGACGACCCATCGGGTCGCCCCTACGCGCCCGCTCTTTTCATTGCAGGCGAACGAACGGGAGAGAAGGGCAGCGAACTCTTCGGCGAAGTCTGTGTGGAGAATCGCGGCGTGATGCGCTTCGACGTTCTGGCGCGCGGGGCGAAAGGTCACAGCGGCGTGGCAGGCACGGGTGACCTGAGCGAGAAGTTGATCGCCGCCCGTGCAGCCCTGAACGAACTCTTTGCGAAGCATCTCACGCTCAAAGCTGCGGATGGCTGGCAGTCACAGGCCAAGTTCCCATTCATCAATGTCGGTACACCTGGCGTGTACAACGTCACAGCGGCAGAGGGTATCCTGGGCGTGGAAATCCGTCCCATCCCGCAGGATGATGTCGAAGGCCTGAAGTCGAAGATCGACGCTTATTGCGCAGAGAATGGTCTCGAGTTGCACATGAACGTCATGGAAAACGGCGTGGCCTGCTCACCCGGTAACCCTGCGCTGGCGGCTCTACTTGAAGCGGTGCGACAGGCTTCTGGCGCCGAACCAAGAGTAGGACGCAAGTTGCCAGGCACGAGCGCACGCTTTGCCCCAGGCGGACAGGCCGTGGTCTGGGGACAGACTGGCATTGGTCCGCACGCCAGGGATGAGCGGCACTTCATCCCCAGCATCGAGCCGTATTACAAATCGCTGAGTGAACTGGCAAAGTTGTGGAAGTAAGGCTAGGGATTGGGGTGGATGGTCTCGCCCTCGTTGCAGTCCGTGATGAAGTTTGACCCGCTGCCGACAGGCAGCAGGCAGGTCATGACGTAACCGTCCGCAAAACGGACGGTTACGTCCAGTGCGCCTGCCGAGAGCGCCGACCAACGCGGGTAAAGTTTATAGTCCACGCCGAAGTGGTCTTGCAGGGCGGGGACTTTCTTGAGCGGCAGATGGGACCAGGCCGAGGAGTCGGTGGGAGCGGCCTGTAGATAGGTATGCAATTGGGTGAGCGACTGCTCGGCGGGGGAGTCCATGTGCCCGAGGAAGCCTGGGACAAACCCGATCAGGACTACGATCAGGATGTGCCGCGTCAGGTGCTGCCGTCGGGCTTTGGGTTCCTCCTGTTGGATTGTCAGGTGGCGATGCGCCGCCCAGCGCAGCCCCCAGGCTGCCAGCATATTCACACCCACGAGTGGGATGGCGGTGATGATGGATTGCATGGTGATCGTGCTGTTGCTGGCTCCAGACTGGACGAGGAACACAACCACCAGCAGCAGAGTGAAGATGATCCCGCCGCCCACAATGCCTGCATATTCTTCCGTGAACCAGGCTGCGATTGCGCCGAAGGCGGCGAAGGCGAGGCTGTACCCCACCCACATCCCCAGAGTGCGCGGCCAGTCCACGCCAAGCGGGAGCTTGGGATAGGAAACCACGTTGACGAAGGTCAGTGTGAACGTGTAGAGGGTGGCGATCAGTGCACCATACAAGGCGGCTGGGATCATGCGCTTGCTGCGGTCGGGCAGGCTTTCTTCCTGGAAGTGTGTCTTCAGGTTTTCAAGGATGTGGTTAAACATGGCTTCGATGTTTCCTAATGTTTGAAATGGATGAAAATACGTCCGAAGTTCTTGTCGTCTTTCTCGACGCGATGATATAGCTTCTTGATGTGGCCCTGGTTGAGGAAGCGCAGGACCTTCTTTTTGAGTTGTCCGCTGCCCTTGCCAGGGATGATCTCGACCAATTCGATGCGGCGCTCGATGGCCTCTTCCACGATGCGGTTAAGTTCGGCGTCGATCTCCTTGCCGCGATTGTAAATGTCGTGCAGATCCAGTTTGAGTTTAGCCATTATTTCTTGGGAAGAAAATCGAAGGGCGGACGTTGGTTGAACTTAAGCAAATACGCGCCGATGTCGGTAATATGTAGCGCCGTGACCGAACCCGTGTCGCAGGCCAGGCGCTGAAAGTAGTCGAGCGGCAGGCCGAGATAATAGGCCACCGCCAGCTTGATCGGGTCGGCGTGGAAGACACAGGCCACGATATCGCGCGGTTTGTATTTCGCGCAGATCTCGTTCAGCGTGGTGGCGATGCGCGTCTGCACCTGCTGGAAGGTCTCTCCGCCAGGGTGTCCCGCACGCGATGGTGCGTTCTGGACGATCTTCCAGACCTTCGACAGCGCTACTCTGCGCACAGATTGTCCCTGCCACTTGCCAACGTCCGACTCGAGCAGACCAGACGTTTGGATGATCTCCAGCTTGCGGGCGGACGCGATGGGCGTCGCCGTTTCCATCGCCCGTTCCAGCGGACTGGAGTAGATCGCCTTGAGCGGCACCTCCTTGAACGCTTCACCCAGCGCCTGAGCCTGGCCCTGACCCTTTTCATTGAGATGCACCCCAGGCGTGCGCCCCGCGAACTTGCCTGTCTTGGTGTATTCGTTTTCGCCGTGACGGATGAGCAGTAAAAGTGGCATGGTAAAAAACTGAAAAGTTTGAAGGTTTGGACTTGAAGACCGCTAAACCTGCGACTTCAACCTGCAACTTGGTTTTACTTGATCCTGCGCTTCATTTCCACGATCTGTTCCTCGCTCAAGGCGGGGACGTCCTCGCGGCGCTCGATGTTGAGAGCTTTGCGTTGGGCCTCGCGCCAGGCTTCTAGGCGGGCTGTGACGTCGGCTTCGTAGCCTTCCTGCGAAGGCGCGTAGAAGTAGGTGCCCAGCAGGCGCTTCGGCAAATATTGCTGCGGGACGAAATGTCCCTCGCTGTCATGGGGGTAGACATAGTCCTTGCCGTGACCCATTGCGGCGGCATCGCGATTACCGTCCATCAGATGGCGCGGCACGGAGACTTGTCCTTCTTCCTCGATCTTCTTCATGGCCTTGAAATATGCGCCCGCGCTGTTCGACTTGGGCGCGGTGGACAGATACAGCGTAGCCTCGGCAATGGGATAGATGCCCTCGGGCAGACCGATGTAATCGAAGGCGCGTGCTGCGGACTCGGCCACCACCAGTCCCATGGGGTCAGCCAGGCCGATGTCCTCGCCCGCCAGGATGATGAGTCGCCGCAGGATGAATTTGGGGTCCTCGCCTGCGTAGATCATCTTGGCCAGCCAATAGAGCGCGGCATCGGGGTCGCTTCCACGCACGGACTTGATGAAGGCGCTGATCGTGTCGTAGTGCGCGTCACCATCCTTGTCGTACAACACGGCGCGACGCTGGATCGACTCTTGTGCCACGTCCAGTGTGATGTGGATGACGCCGTCCGCGTCGGGGGCGGTGGATTCCACAGCCAACTCCAGGGCGTTGAGCGCGTTGCGCGCGTCGCCGCTGGAGACCTCGATTAAATGGGATCGGGCCTCGGGGTCGATGACGATGTTCTTGGTTCCGTAGCCGCGCTCCTTGTCGCTGAGAGCGCGGTCGAGCAGGATGCCCGTCTCCTGCTGGTTCAAATTCCGCAGCTGGAAGACACGCGAGCGCGAGATGAGCGCCTTGATGACCTCGAAGTAGGGATTCTCGGTGGTGGCGCCGATCAGGGTGAAGGTGCCGTTCTCGACGTGTGGCAGGAGCGCGTCCTGCTGGGCTTTGTTCCAGCGATGGACCTCGTCCACGAACAGGATGGTGCGCTTGTTGTGCAGGCGGCGGCGTTCGAGCGCCTCTTCGATGACCACGCGCAACTCCGCCTTGCCCGCCAGAATGGCGGAGATGGTCGTGAAATGACTCTGGGTGGTATTGGCGATGACCTGCGCCAGCGTGGTCTTGCCCGTGCCTGGCGGCCCCCACAGGATGATCGAGGAGAAGAGTTTGTCGGCTTCGATGGCGCGGCGCAGCAGTTTGCCCTCGCCGATGATATGCTCCTGGCCGATGTACTCCTCCAGTGTGCGCGGGCGCATCCGCGCGGCCAGGGGAGCTTCGGTCTTCATGCGTTCCTGCATGGCGTGGTCGAATAAGTCGGTCATGTCAACGATTATAAATCAATCGGACTGGCCGAGGCGTTGGGGGATCTCGAGCAGCGTGGCCACGCTCAAGTCGGGTTGGATGAGCGGCTTTCCATTGTGGCGGGCGCGGCGCGTCACCCAGATGCTGGCCAGACCCGCATTTTGCGCACCCAGCACGTCTGCCTCGAGCGTGTCGCCGACCATCACGGCATCCTGGGCGGGAAGGTTCCAATGCAACAGGGCCAGTTCAAAGATGCGCGGATGTGGCTTGCGGTAGGAGCAGGCCGCAGAGGTCAGGATGAAGTCGAAGAACGGCTCAATGTGGAAACGTTCGACCAATTGGAAGACATCCTGATTGTCACCTGCATTGGAGACCAACCCCATGCGATACCCCGCCGACTCGAGCAGCTTCAGGGTGAGCAGGGCATCTTCTTCGAGGACCCAGTTCTGCTGGGTCACTGCGAAGAGCGCGTCCAGTGCGGATCGGATGGCTGAATCCGTTACCTGGGCGAATCCCCGCTCGA
Source organism: Chloroflexota bacterium (assembly GCA_016191845.1). Classification (GTDB taxonomy): domain Bacteria; phylum Chloroflexota; class Anaerolineae; order Anaerolineales; family Villigracilaceae; genus JACPVF01. The sequence continues at coordinate 107,626 of JACPVF010000013.1, read as the reverse complement.
CCAGCATGGCGCGTACCACCGAAAAATAAGTGGTCTCGAACAGGTTTTGATCACGCTCATCGTGGTATTCGTGGACGCGCTCACGGAACTCGGCGGCAAAGGTGGGCGGAAGGTCCATGCCCTGGTCACGCAGACGCTGTGCCAGGGCCTCGTCAGCGCGGGCTTCATACGGTTTCCACGGATCACGGGCGTACATCAGAGTCCCGCCCAGGTCGAACAAAACGGCGCGGATGAATCGGTTCATGATAAGAAAACCCGCCTCACTTTAGTGCGAAAGGCGGGTTTCGTAAAGGGCAAAAGAGTACCCTAGCCTGGTTTCCCAGGCAGGACAGGCGCCCGCCACTCATAGAGCACATCGAGCGAGTTGCCTTGGAAGGCCTCGCGCACGGCACTGCGCTGGATCTTGCCGCTGGTGGTCTTGTGGATGGTGGATGGCGTGATCAGTACGGCGGCGTGAACGCGCAACCCATGATTCTTGGCCACGGCCATGCGGATGGCATCGGCAACTTCCTTGAAGTTGTCCATCTTGCGGAACTCGCGGCGCACCTCGTGTACCACGATCAGGTGCTCGGCCTCGCCGTCGTCGATGGCGAAAGCCGCGCCGCAGCTCGGGCGCAGGGCGGGGTGGCACTTCTCCATGGTCAGTTCGATATCCTGCGGGTAGTAATTTCTGCCCTGAATAATGACCATGTCCTTGATGCGGCCTGCGATGTACAGTTCACCGTCGTGGATGAAGCCCATGTCACCCGTGCGCAGGAAGGAACCCTCGCCCGAATCCGCCAGCTGTGCGTGGAAGACCTCCTTGCTGACCTCAGGGCGCTTCCAGTAGCCCTGGGCTACACTATCGCTCTGGACCCAGATCTCGCCGATCTCGTCAGGCGGGCAGGGCTTGTTGGTCGCAGGGTTCACGATGCGGATGTCCGCGCCGATGGAAGTCCAGCCGCAGCCAATGTTGGGGTAGGCATTCGGGTCTGTTTCGGGGACAAAGACAAGTTTATTTTTCTGAATTTCATTTGCGTCGAGAATGCAATGTGCAGGGGCCTGACCTGGCTTCTTGTTGCTGACCTTGACAGTGGCCTCGGCCAATCCGTAGCCAGGCATGAACATTTCGTAACGGAAACCGTTGGGCGTAAAGGTCTTCGTAAATTCTCGCATAGTCTCCAGGCGGACAGGCTCCGCTGCATTAACAGCACCCACCATGTGACTCAGGTCAAGTTCTTTCTTTTCTTCATCAGTAATTTTTCGCACGCAAAGTTCGTAGGCGAAATTCGGCGCGGCGGTGTGAGTGCCCGTATGCGTAGAGATCGCATTCAGCCAACGGAAGGGCCTCTCCAGGAAACTGACTGGCGACATGATATAACAAGGTCTACCCGCGTAAAGCGGGGTCAATAAGCCAAAGATCAATCCCATGTCGTGGAAGATGGGCAACCATGAGACCATGACCGAGTCATCCTCGAATTGAACACCGATTTGCAGGTCCTGGATCGTACGAAGCAGGTTGAAGTTGGTGATCATCACGCCCTTGGGTACGCTAGTGGAACCCGAGGTATATTGCAGGAAGGCGATATTGTCAGGCTGGCTTTCGGGTTGCAGCCACTTCTCTGCACCGTCGTTGTCAACTTCTTCTGAGATCACCCAGCGGATATCTTGAAACTCGACATTCTCTTCAGCCAGGAATTTAATCTTCTCATGGACGCCTTGTGTGGTGCAGGCTACGTGAGCCTCGGCGTCTTTCATCATCAAGAGCAGCCGCGGCGTGGAGCGCTTCAGGTGCGGGACCGTGGTGGGCATGGCGATCACATCTGCATAGAGGCAGCCCAGGAATGCCACGATGAACTCCAGTCCCGATGGGTAAAGCAACAGGGCGCGATCTCCTGCCTTGACAACGGTCTGCAAATGAGCGGCAAAGGCGCGGGCTTGTCGGTCCAATTCGTGGAAGGTGATGGAATGTTCGTCGGACTCCCCATCCTCCAGATACACATAGGCAACCTGGTCGGGATGGTGCGTTGCATGATATCGCGCCACATCCATTAGGGTCTTGAGACTGGCAATATCGTTATTCATGCGGACATTTTCTCCGCGATGCGGAAAGCCATATCATTCAAGGTATTCATGCGATCCACAGTGAGTTCGGGATCTGGGATGTACACGTTGAATTCAAGTTCGGCAAACACACCCACCTGCGCAAGAGAGAAGGAATCCATTAATCCACTGGTGATGAGTGCTTCGTCGTCCTTGAGAGGATAATCGGCGTTGTTGAGAATTTCCTTGCAGATGAACTGCCTTAATTTGGCTTTGATTTCGTTTTGGTCCATTTTTAGAACTCCTGATAAATGAAAGGTGCAGCGATTTGTTGGCGGGTTGCCAGGAAGAGCAGGAACATGCCTGCAGCCAGCAGGAAGATCTGCGTGCGTTTGGGAAGACGGAGCAGGCCCAACTCATCCCGCGTGGCGAGATGTTTCCAGTCGAGGTAGAAGGACAATGCAACTGCAAACAACGGCTTAAGGGTGGAGGCCGCTGTAAAAGTCTGGAAAGGCCCCCAGCGGAAAATACCCGTCCAGAAAGCAAACGTCTGTGGAATGTCCAGGCGGAATGGGGCGTTGATTAATAATAGTACCAGAATCGTTCCCACTACCGCCCAGCGGCTGACAGGCGGTGGGGCGGATTTTCGGAAGGCTTTGTCCACGCGTTCCCAGGCCTGGAGTAAACCATTCATGAAGCCCCACAGGATGAAGTGCAACGTTGCGCCATGCCAGATTCCGCTGACGATCATTGTGACCAATGGCGGGATGATCAGATTGGGGAGGTATCGTCCGCTCGGGTTACGCCTCAGCATTGCGCGGCTGACGGGTAGATAGACATAATCCCTCAGCCAGTTGGAAAGAGACATGTGCCAGCGATTCCAGAAATCGAGGAAGCCTGTGGAGAAAAATGGTTGTTCAAAGTTGGGCGAAAGCTGGATGCCAAACAGACCGCTTATACCGCGGGCAATACCTGTATAACCCGCAAAGTCATTGTAAATCATGATGCCCGAGACGAACCACCAAAAGATAAGGTCGGAGAAGGAGAAGACCAAGGGGTTGGCAAAGAGGCCGGACGGAAGTAACTGCGCGATAGTGTCGGCAATCAGGATTTTGCGGCAGAGCCCCACGAAGATGCGCAGCAGGCTATCTGTGACTTGCTGGTTGTCCACCACGCGGTTGGCGTGTAGCTGATCGAAGAAATTCTGCGCCCGCTCGATCGGCCCTGCCATCAGTTTCGGGAAATAAGAAAGATAGAGTGAGACCTCCAACAGGTTGCGATTCGCGGGGATCTGGCGTCGATGCACGTCCACAAGATAGGAGATCGCCTGCAAAACATAGAAGGAGATGCCGATCGGCTGGAGGATGCGGAGTTCCATCTGGGCTGGAATCAAGCCAAGGCGAAATAGGGCTTTGAACAAAAAATATTGCGTCTGATCAAAATATTTGTAAAAGAGCAAGACACCCACGTTGAGCACGATCCCGACCCAAAGCCAGCGCAATCTAGATTTATCTATTGCCGCAGAGATTTTCAGTGCAAAGAAGTAGTTGACCACTGAAAAGCCAATCAAGACAGCAGCAAAATCCCAGGCCCATGTAACGCAAAATACATAAGAAGCGAGCAAGAGCACCAGATTTTGTGCCTTCTTGGGGACCAGATAATAAATCCCAAAGATGATCAGGGCGAAAACAAAAAAGCCAGTGCTGGTAATGGAGAGACTAGAAAAGAATTGGACCATGATAAGTCTTGGTAGATTATGGATTATTGGATTGACGAGGCATGTATACGTTGGAAAGGAAGTAGCCAATCTGCCGACTAAAATTGGCCGCCCCCTCCTCGTTCAAATGAGCTAAGTCATGCCACTCCTCGACGGGGAACTCGATCTCGGCACGAGTCAACCATAGGTCGGCACCAGCCTGACTGGTCTTGGATATCAGCATACTCTCAAAAGTTGGATATAGATTGCGAACCCTGCGTTTGATCTGGTAAAAAGTGGGATGAGTGGGTGTTTCAATGATGACAACCTGGACTTCGGACGAATTGAGGGACAATAAACTTTCCAGGCCGCCCACCTGGCGGTCTGTTATTTCCAGTGTGTTGAGGGCGGTTTCGAAGAATTTTACCTGATCCTCAATGGAGGTGCTGGTCTGGCCGCTTAACTCGGCGTGCCCATTCCATTCGATGTGCGTGTTACTTTCTTCAATGTACTTCAAGGTGCGGTCAATACCTGCCACCATGCGAAATGCGTATGAGTTTTCGTACAGCCAACCATCCAGAGAAAAATCACCCAACTGGTATTTCATCCAGGGGGAGGACATGATACTTTCATCTGTCCCTTCCATGCTGGAAGGCGAGTAATCCAGCACGCCCGTCTCAAAAACGATAAGTGAAGGATGAAAATTTCTGATGAGCATTTTTGAGAGCGGGCCAGATGTGAGCGGGGTTAAACCGCCCAGCCCAAAGTTCTGGCATCGTATGGATCGACCAGTTTTCTCTTGGTAAACCTGCTCAACAATGGATGGGTCAATTCCGTACAAGACTTGGGAGTTCCCGATGAAGATGCAGTCGATCTTGCCTTCTTTTGCATATCGATCCCTGAGGCGGGACAACTGGATTTCAAAGTGCGGGTGCGAGGAGCCGTAGGAAACGCGGGGGAATAGGAATTTCGAAACAGGAGTCTGCGCAAAAAGTTCGAGAGCTGCACAAAAAACAAGCAATGATAAGGCAGCCTGAAAGAAGGTTCGGCCGATCGGCAATGTGATCCTCAGGGTCTTCATCGCGCCGATTATATCATGCCTAATTTTTAAGACTTTTATAACCCTGTTTAGTATGGATCATTTTTGTTGAAAGGCCTGGGTGGTGGCAAGATATTCCCCTAATTGATAGCTGAAATATACAGAGCCTTCCTTGTTCAAATGGATAAGGTCGTACCAGTTTTCCTGAGGAAACTGAATGTTATCCTGCGTCATCCATAAATCCACGCCCGCCAGGTCGGTTTGGTTGGCAAGCATTTTCTTGAAGTCTGGATAAAGCAGGCGACCTTTCCGCTTGTAATCGAGGAAGATGGGATTGAACGGCGTTTCGATAATGATAATTTTGAGATCACCAGAATTAAGTGCAATTACATCGCGTAATCCGTTGACCTGAGGCTCGGTTAGTTCGGGACGTTTCGCGATGGTCTCGAAGTATTCGAGTTGCTCATAAATGGACAGTCCTGTTTGTCCCGAGTAGGTAGCGTGACCATCAGCATCGATGCTTTGGCTTTTATCCTCACCTGTTTTTAGCGCACGATCCAGCCCAAAAATATATCGATAGACTACGGAGTTCTGATATAGCCATCCGTCTAACGAAGGATGACCTAGTTGATATTGCATCCACGGGGAGGACATCAGACTGGCATTGGTCGAGGTGGCATTAGAGGAGGAGTAATCCCAAAGCCCCGTGCCGAAGATAATAACCGAAGGGTGAAAGTTCTGAATCAGGACGCGCGCCAGGGAGGCTGCTGACATGGGGGGCAGCCCGCCCAGCCCGAAGTTTTGACAGCGGATCTGATGCCCTGTTTTTTCTTGGTAAACCTGCTCTACGATGAACGGATCAATGCCATAGAGCACCTGCGAATTCCCGATAAAAATGCAATCGATCTTTTTGTCTTGGGCCGCCCGTTCCTTCAATCGGGCGAACTGCGTCTCGAAATGCGGATGCGAGGTCCCATAGGATTGAGGCAGCGAGAGCTTGGTTACAATTGGCGATCTGGCAAAAAACTCCAAAATGAGGCAAAAAATAAGCAAGGCAAGGCTTGCCTGAAAAAAAATTCGCCCATAGGGCAAACTGATTTTTAGCGTCTTCATTGCGCGGATTATATCACGCTGGAATTGCCATGCTCGTTTTACCCTCTGAGACAAAGAAGCCTGCTCCTGGGAGCAGGCTTAGTGGCTATCTATTGCGTTGGGATGATCAGCCACATCAGAATGTACAGCCCGATGCCAGGCACGCCGCCAGGGATGAGCGCGATAAGGAAGGCGAGCCTGAACCAGGCGGGGCTGATGCCGAAAAACTCGCCCAGGCCGCCGCAGACACCCGCCAGCATACGATCCGAACGGGACCGCCGTAATGCTATTCTTTGTGCGTTCATTGGATAAACCTCCGTTCCAAAGTTTGTTCATCCAGATGTACGTTGATATTTCATCGCGGTTGCAAAAAAACGGCTGTGCAGCAGCCGTTGGGAGTTAGGATTTAGGAGGTGGCGGCGGGGCGAGCGGCTGGGTGGCGCGGAACAATCCGCTGATGTGGCCGTAGCGCAGGATGTAGTAGTTCATGAGCAGGGTGAATCCGATCACGAGATAGCCGCCGAACGAGAAAATACTGGAAAGCAGGTTGAGCAGATTTTGCACTGCCTCTGGAAGCAGGTTATACCCGCCCATCCAGAAGAAGGTGTCGATGCCGTCTGCGAGGGCGAACAGGATCAGACCCCACCACGGACGGCTCCACTGGCCACGCCCAAAGAGGAGGGATAGGCGAATCGCCGCGGTACCCTCCGCCAGGTCAAAGACGGGGTAAAGCATGGTGACAAAGACCACGATCCAGTGTGAGTCTTGTCCCAGACCCGCGCCGATAGCCAGGTTGGTCAGGAGGGCCGCTACTCCAAAGGCTGCGGCTACCAACAAAAGGTAGAAAGCGGTTCGTCTCTTGCCGTTCATGCTGTAGAGCAGGACGAATTGGTAATACAGCGACAGGCCAAGGGCGATATAGCCCAGAATCCACAGGATATCGATGACCGAAAGACCCGTTGGATAGGGACTGGATGTGATGTCGAGTACGAAGACAATGGCCTGGCCGACCACCCAACACCATAGGCCGATGGTGAAACTCAGCCAGACTCGGTGGGGATTCTCGTCCCTGCCAAATTGACGGATGACCATGATGCCCGCCGTGGCCGCGCCCAAAGACGCCAACAGATTCAGGGAGGAGGAGGCCAGGTAATTCCAGTCCAGGGTGGCCGCGGAGAGGGGTTGGGCTATCGACAGCCAGATCAGCACAGCCACGGCCAGGATCGAGCAGACCCCGATAAACCAGAGGGCTTTTTTAGGTTCTATGGTGGGGAAGCGGGTGGGTCGGTTCATCTACATTCCTGGCGGGCTTATTCCGAAAAGGCGGCGGGGATGAGGCGATAAGTCTGAAGCAGAACGCTTTCGTTGGATGGGACACCCGAAAATGTGTCGGCCAATAATTTTTGAGTCAGGTTGTTACCAATAACGAAATTCATCTGTGCCCCCGCATTCATCAAGATGGCGCGATAGGCGTGAGCAGCAAAGTCGGCATGGAGGAAGAAGTGCGTGTCAGTCAGCATGCCGTTCTCAGCCCGGATTTCCCACCCCCATGGTTGGGCCAGACGGTTGATTTCGCGCTCCAGTGATTGGAGGAGTTTTTGCCCGACCAACTCCTTGTAACGATACAAGGCACGGGTCGTCCAATCCGCCGCACTGTGCTGGAGCAGGCTGCACTGGTAGGCTTGCGCCGACGGTTGAACGTCGAATGTAACGATGGTGCGCGGCGTATTGCGATATTCGTGCGGCAGGACAAGGTTGGGCTCAACCTGCACACCCGAGAAAAACACATCGGATGACTCGATGCTGCCATCCCAGAATTGGAGAAAGCCGTGATAAGCCTCCGAGCGGACCTCGACCAGGCCGCTCCACTTCGAGTCCTTCCACGCCTTGGCCTGTCCCTTCCAAACCTCCTCCAACTGCAAGGTGGTTACATTTTGGACCTTGGACTCCAGGGAGAGCCATAGCAGGCGCAAGGCACGGTTTGGCAGACGGATGGCGCGATACTCAGCGGCGGGCAGGATCGAGAACTCTGCAAAAGAAATAGGCTGGCTGGAATTCTCCGCAAGTGTGTATGCACCTGCAGGCGAGCCGCCCGCAAAAAGCATCACCGCCCCCTGACTGTCTGTGCGCTTCTCGATCAGGCCGCTGATCTTCTCGTCGCGAAAAGACATCTCGGCGCGCAGCGCAGAGTCGCTCTTTGGCAGTTCATCGGCCTGAGGAAAGAAGTACCACATCTTGATCTTGGCTTATTGTATCCGATCACCACAGGTTGGAAAACTGTACTTTTGTACCTATCCTGCGCCTTTGAGGTAGATGCCCTTCGGGTCGAGTTCCTCGCGCAGGATGCGCAGTTCCTTCTCGGTGACGGGATCCGTTGTCCGAATGACGGGAGCCGTCTTCAGGTCCCAGCCTGTGTTGGCTCTGGCATCCTCGACGGTCTTGCCCGCGTGCAGGGCGGTCAGGATCATCTCGCCGTTCTCGTCGGGCTCCAACATGCCGATGTCGGTGACGACAGCCAGCATCCCACCTCCGCGCGCGCCTGTGGCTTCGCGTGCTGCGCGTCCTGAGAGGAAGCCTGCCGAGGTGAGGAAGTCCACTTTTTCGGGGAAGCGGCGCTTCTGGTGCGGGGTCATGATGTAGCAGCGATTGGCCCAGGCCGCGATCTCCTGCGAGCCACCTGAGCCTGGCAGGCGCACCTTGGGATGCGCGTAGTCACCGATGACGGTGGCGTTGATGTTGCCATATTTGTCGATCTGAGCCCCGCCCATGAAGCCCACATCCACGTTGCCGCGTTGCAGGTAGTTGGCGAAAATATCGTACATGCTGACCACTGAGAGCGAGCCGCTCACCAGGGTTGGGTCGCCGATGGAGAGGGGCAGGCGGGCGGGTTCCGCGCCGATGACACCCGCCTCGTAGATCATCACCAGGTTGGGGGCGTGCGTGCGCTTGGCGAGGTTGCAAGCCAGGTTGGGCTGGCCGACGCCGACAAAAACCACGTCGCCATCGCGCAGCAGGCGCGCCGCGTGGATAATCATCAGTTCGGCCGAGGAATAGGTTAGTTCAGTCATTGGATCTCCTTCAGGAAGGATTGCATAATGTCGAAGACTTCTTGTGGACGTTCGAGCGGCACGAGGTGAGTGGACTGTGGAATCGTCACCACCTGGACCTTGGGCTGTTTCCGTTTCACGAGCCTGCCTGCCGCTTCGAGGAAGGTGTCCGTTTCCGCGCCACGGATGATGAGGGTCGGCACCTTCAGATTGGACAGGCCGCGCCAGAGTTCCATGTCGCGCCAGACGCCCGTATAGTAGATGTGCGATTCCCATTCGGGCGAGTAGGCCAACTTGTAGCCACCTTCCGCTTTGGGCTTGACCATGCCTGCGATGAAGGTGCGCAGATTCTCGTCGGTGAGGTAGCGGAAGATCTCGCGCCTGCGGTATCCGCGAAAGACCGTGTCGAGATCGTCGAAGGTGCGGCGGCGCTTGAGCGCACCTGGGATCAACGGATGGACGCGATGCCCTATGCCAAGCATCCGCGCCACATTCCATGTGCGGATGAAAGACGGCAGGAACAGCACAGGGTCCAGCAGGATCAATGCGCGGAAACGTTCAGGTTGTTGCAGCGCTGCTCGGAGCGTGACGATGGCTCCGATGGAATGTCCCATGCCGATCAGCGGACCTGTTTTCTGCTCGTCAAGGAATTGCAACAGGTCATCCGAGAGCGGATTCCAATCGCGCAACTCCTCGAGTTTGGAGTCGGGCCACAACGGGCGCAGAGTCATGCCGAAGACGTGATATTGACTGCGCAGCAGGTCAAACAGCGGTTGGTAGCAGGCAGGTGGATAGCCGTTGGCGTGCAGAAAATGGAGCGGCTGTCCCGTGCCGCCGTGATCAATGAAAGGAATGCTCATTCGCGCAAATTTGCGGACTAGTATTGCCCGTAGTTGATCGGCTCACTCATCTGCGCTTTGACTTCGAGGCGCTTGTGGGTTTCAGCGCCAAGCTTCTCCCAATATTCGTTACGGTCCTTTACATCGTAGACCCACTCTTCGAGATATTTTTGCGTGGCTTCAGCCGATTCGCTGACCTTGTCCCATTGGAGGTAGAACTCGTTGTCGCGGTCATAGTAACCCTGCGCGTACGAAGGGTGGCAAGCGTACGGCACATGACAGACGGCGTCCACGATGATGCCAGGGATCATCGTGCGATTCGGGTCCGAGCGAATGACGGATGAGTCGACGATCTCTTCGGCGGTGAGGATGACGCGCTTCGCAGCGAAGGCGGCTTCTTTTTGTTCGCCGATGATGCCCCATAGATGAGCATTGCCCTGTTCATCGGCGCGCTGCACATGGACGATGGCCACGTCTGGGTTGAGGGCGGGGACCACGATCACATCCTTTCCACCGTAGGGGTCGGGGATGCGTTTGATGAGCGGGTTGGCCTTTTCGAGAGATTCTGCGCCCGTCTGGTTCATGGGCAGGAAGGGCAGGCCCGAGGCGCCCGCCTGCAGACGGGTGATCATGCCAAAGTGAGAATATTCCTCCCATTCGAGCTGACCCTTCTCCAGTGCACTGCGCACGAGGCGCAGGGAGCCTACACCAGGATTTCCCATGTACGAGAAGATGACCTTGCGGGCGCAGCCCGCGGCCACCATCTGGTCGTAGATCAGGTCGGGGGTGGCGCGAGCCAGCGTCAAGTCGCGCTTCTTTTGGCGAATGATCTCATGTCCCGCGGCGAAGGGGATCAGGTGGGTGAATCCCGCCGCATAGACAACATCCCCATCGTGAACGTATTCCGAGATGACTTCTTGCAGAGTGACAAGTTTGGACATATCCTATTTTTTCGCTTTCGCTTTTTGTTGGTCTTCCTTGCGTTTCTTTGCGTCTGTACGCATTTTGCTAATCATGCCGAAACGTCCCGCCGAGGGTCGCGGCGGTTTACGGCGGCGCAATAGCCAGCCACCGCCGATAGCCAGAATGGCGATGAAGAGGTAATCGAAATCAGCCCGTATATCCGCGCTATGCTTCGAGGCAAGGTCGGATGCGACAAACATGACGAAGATAACGAAACCGACCAGCATGAAAAAAGTGCCAATGCGTACGAGCAGGTCTTCGTCTTCGCTCATAGGGGTTTGACCGCTGAGAACAAGGTCCGCTTGAACGGATAAAAAACAGGCTGGGTGGGGAGTTCTTCTTTCATGCGGACACGAATTGCGTGCGTGAAGGTTTGCTTTGTGGTTTCGTCCAGTCGTTCGAAATAGGGGACCAGGGCCGTACCCGAGATCCAGTCCACCACCGCATCAGAGTCTTCAAGGACATGTGGGTACACTTTCTCAAAAACAATGATCTCTTGTGCACCCAATTCGAAAAGCAAACGTGCATAATCCTCGATGAGCAGAACAGGCGCCTGGCGGATGAAACCGTTCAATGCAGTGCGGAATGGGTCCTGGGCTGCCACTTCCCGGATAATGCGGTGCGAAATATGCATGTGATTCGACGGGACTTGAACCGCCAGTTGTCCGCCCGAGGTCAGACATCCGTACAAGTGCGAAATCAAGGCGGGATGATCTTCGGACCATTGCAGGGCCGCGTTGCTGAAGATCAGGTCGAAGGACCCTGTCAGGTCGGCCTGGTCGCCTCTCTCGAAGCGCAGGCCAGGGCGGACGTATTGGGCGGCACGATCCAGCATTTCGGCGGAATTATCGAGGCCAAGCACATCACTTTTGGGTAGGACATCGGCCAAACGGCGGGTGAGTTCGCCTGTCCCGCAGCCGAGGTCCACAGCCCGCAAACTGGGGCGCACCTTCACCAGCGCCAGCAAGTCCTCGAAGGGAGCGCTGCGTTGGCTTTGAAATTGATGGTAGCGGTCAGGGTCCCAGGGCATGGCGCAATTGTAGCCGAAAAAATGCCCCTTCCCGAGGCGGGGAAGGGGCATGGTCGCAACGTGAGATTATTTGATACGGGTGCGGATCTGCTCGTGCATGTAGAGCGGCAGGTAGTAGTGGCCACCTGCGTTCTTGCCCGAAGAACCCGAGCCTTTCCATCCGCCGAACGGCTGGAAGCCAGGCCACGCGCCTGTGGTGGCGCCCTGTGGGCGGTTGGCATAAGTCACGCCCGCTTCGATCTTGTCGAAGAACCAGTCGACCTCTTCCTCGCTGCCGTAGAAGCCAGCCGTCAGGCCGTAGTTGACGTTGTTGCCGATCTGCATGGCCTCGTCGAGGTTCTTGACCTTACCGATGGTGGTGATGGGCAGGAACATCTCATACTGCCAGAGGCGATGGCTGAAGGGCAGGTCTGTGACGAAGGTCGACTCGCAGAAATAGCCCTTGGCGAAGTCGCCATCGGTGCGGACCCTGCCGCCCGTCAGGAACTTGCCGCCCCCCTGCGAAAGTTCCTCGCAGAAATCTTTGAAGTCCTTGTAGGAGCTCTTGCTGACCACGGGGCCAATGTAGGTGGCGCGGTCAGTGGGATCGCCCATAACGAGTTTCTCGGTGGCATCCTTGAGGCGGGCAACCAGTTCGTCATAGACGGGTTCTTCCACGATCACGCGGGAGGCCGCCGAGCACTTCTGTCCCTGCAGGCCGAAGGCCGAGCGGACGATACCAATGGTGGCGCGTTCGAGGTCCGCGTGGCGTGAGACGATGGCTGGGTTCTTGCCGCCCAACTCGAGGATGATCGGCCGCACGTAGTCGCGCTTGCCGAAATCCTGGAACATGCGCATGCCCACATCGAAGGAGCCCGTGAAGGTGACGCCGTCCACCTCGGGGCTGTCGACCAGCGCCTGGCCGAGGGTGGATCCAGGTCCCGTCACGAAGTTGACCACGCCTTCGGGCAGGCCCGCGTCGCGGAAGCAGTCGGCCAGCAGGCGCACGATCCAAGGGGTGTCGGAGGCAGGCTTGATGACAAGGGTGTTGCCCGCCACCAGGGCCGCGCCCGAGGGGCCGCCCGTCAACGCAAAGGGGAAGTTGTAAGGAGAGACCACCAGCCACACGCCATAGGGGCGCAGGACCGAAATGTTGGTGGAGTCGTAGCCCACCAGCGGATCCTTGCCCATTTCCTTCACGTAACCGTTGTTCAACTCCATCTGATAGCACGAGTAGTAGATGAGGTCGGCGGTTTCCTGCACGTCGCCGAGGGACTCCATGCGGTTCTTGCCTACTTCAAGGGCCATGGCTGCGCCGAGATCGAAGATGCGCTCTTCGATCAACGCTGCGGCTTTGCGGAGCAGCTTGACGCGCTCCTGCCAGGGAGTGTGGCTCCAGCCAGGGAAGGCTTTGCGGGCGGCTGCCATGGCTGCCTGGGCGTGCGTGGCGTTGCCTTTTTGCATGGTCGCCAGTTTCCACTCGGTGTTGACGGGTGAGAAGTCGTCGAACTTCTCATCGGCGAAGACATCCTTGTTATTGATGATCAGGCCGTATTCCTTGCCCATGTTCTGCTTCAGTTTGGCAACTGCCGCATCGAAGCCCTTGTGCAGTTCCTCGGGCGGGTTGAACATGGTTGCGTACGTCAACTTGAAATCAGACATTCCGTGCCTCCTTGTTAGGGTATCGAACATGAAATAGTCTATATAGATTTTTCAGACAAATCTAGTATAGCGTAGGTTGGAAGGAGCGTCAAAGTAGTATTCAGCTTGACCGACATCTCTCTTTACTGGACCCAGGTCAGGGTCCCGCTATGTGTGGTGTCATATCCACCAAGCTGTTCCATCATCGATTTGAACTCCTGAGTCTGAAGCCAGTCTCTCAGGGCCTGGATCGCTTCATGCTCCCAGCACTTGGCAGGAATGACCAGATCATACTTTTCTAGGGTTAGAAAATGAAAATCCAGGTCGAAGGACAGGGCGGCGGTCTCCACACCAAGGCCTGCGTTTGCCTGATCTTTGCTGATAGCACGAGCCACCTCGAAGTGGGTCATCCTTTCATCCTGGTACCCGACAATCTCGGCTGGGGCGATGCCCGCACGACGGAGTTGGGCATCCAGCCAGACACGCGTTCCTGAGCCAGACTGACGGTTCACGAAGCGGACTCCTCGCCGAGATAGATCAGCCAAATCTCGAACTGCGTACGGATTCCCGCGCGGAGTAATGAGCCCCACCCGACGGTGCGCCAGTGTGAGCAAGGCAACTTTTTGTCCTGGTAACAGTCTGCGAACAAACGCTTCATTGTAGGTGTCAGTGAACTCATCCCATAGGTGGGAACCCGCCAGATCGGCTTTCTTCTCAACCAATGCGATTAATCCGCCTAGGCTGCCTGTGAATGTCAGTTGCAGTGTGAAATTGGGGTTCATTTTGTGGTACTGGGCCGCAATCTCTGCCAGAGACGGGTCGTGGCTACCAATAAACCGCAGGATAGAAGGTGGGGCCTCCTCTGCCTGGCTGGAGTAGGCTCGCCAATGGTCGAGTGCTGCTTGCACGGACTGCTCGATCTCATCAGGAGAGTAGCCCGCTGTCATGGCCTCCAGAAGGAATGCTTCCGACCTATTGAATAATGAGGCCTTCCGCAGGGAGGGCTGACCTTTCGTCTGGCCTCCATTGGCTACCTTCGTGCCCTTACCTACATGGCTGATCACCAACCCCTGCCGCGCCAATTCCTGATAGGCGCGCATAATTGTGCCGGTGGTGCATTGCCACTTTTTTGTCATCTGTCGCATGGACGGCAAAGACTCTCCCGCAGTCAATTTCCCTGCGAGGATGTCATCGCGGATCGACTCAACAACCTGTTGGTAGATGTGAGTTGGGTCCATGGCTCAAGTATCGTGCGGAAAAGGTCGGCTTGCAAGTGAGGAATGTCCTAGGATGGAGATGAAAGCCTCCACCCCAGGACTTGAATGTTTTATTGAGCGATCATCACGTGTTTGGTTACCTGGTAGTCACCAATGGCCTCGGCAGAGAGATCCTTTCCGAACCCTGACTGCTTGAAACCGCCATGTGGCGTTTCGGAAGTCAACGGTAGATGATCATTGATCCACACCGTGCCAAACTCCAGAGTCGAAGACAGACGCATGGCGCGGCTCACGTCCTTGGTGAAGATAGAAGCGGCCAGACCATACTGGATGTCATTGGCCAGGTGCAGAGCTTCTGTTTCATTTTCGAATTCCTGCACCGTGACCACGGGACCGAAGACCTCATTCTGGACAATCTCCCAGTTTTGTTGCACGTCTGTGAGGACGGTCGGCTCGAAGTAGTAGCCTGCATCGAGACCAGTGGGAACACCGCCGCCCGTGAGGATTTTCGCACCCTGCGCCTTTGCGCGCTCCACGAAGCCGCCCACACGTTCGCGCTGGATTCCAGAGATGAGCGGTCCCATCTGTATACCTTCATCAAACGGCAGTCCAACCTTGACATTGCGCATCGCCTCGACGACTGCTTCCTGGATAATTTTTGCCTTGCTCTTTTCCACGTAGATGCGCGTGGCGGCGGTGCAGTCCTGGCCTGTGTTCATTGTGGCGGCCAGAGACGCTTTGGCGGCAACCAACTCAGGGTCCGAATCCTGGAAGACGATGAAGGGGGCCTTGCCGCCTAATTCCAAGTGGACCCTCTTGAGTGTATCCGCGGCAGTCTTCATGATCTTCTTGCCTGTGCCTGTTGAGCCCGTCAGGCTGATCATGCGGACATCGGGGTGCTCGACCAATGCCTGACCAGAGTCATTGCCGCCTGAGATGATATTGACCACACCATCAGGAATGCCCGCTTCTTTGGTCAGTTCGGCCAACATCAGGGCGGTGAGTGGCGTGCCAGGGGCGGGCTTCAAGACGACGGTGCAACCCGCCGCCAGGGCTGGGCCGATCTTCCAGGCTGCCATCATCAGCGGATAATTCCAGGGTGCAATCTGGCCGACCACGCCAACCGGCTCATGGCGGTACATGGAAGTGTAGCCGGGCATGAACTCGCCCGCATGCGAGCCGCTGGTGTCGCGCGTAGCGCCTGCAAAAAAGCGCAGGTTGTCTACTGCGAAAGGCAGGTCGCCACCCAAGCTGACGAATTGATACGGCTTGCCTGTGTTCTCCGACTCGATCCTGGCTAGTTCTTCTGCGTGGGCTTCGATCAGATCTGCCAATTTCCATATGATCTTCGAGCGCTCACCAGGGGATTTTTTTGACCAGCGCCCATCATAAAAGGCAGTTTTTGCCGCCTGCACGGCGCGATCCACGTCTGCGCGGCTGGCGTCCAACACCTCCGCGATCTTCCGCCCAGTAGACGGATTTTCAACGACAATTGTGCCACCTCCCTGGCTATCCACCCATTTGCCGTCGATCCAAAGCTTGTACTCCATGATACGTCTCTCCTTTGGTTTGGTTATGAATTCAATCGGATGGCGACCAATTGAATGTTGGTCATATCTTCCATGGCGAACTTGACGCCCTCTCGTCCCAGGCCGCTCTGACGGTTGCCTCCGTAGGGCATGTGGTCGGCACGGAAGTTGGGCGTATCGTTGACGATCACGCCGCCGAAGTTCAGGCGCTTGACGGCCTTGAACACGCGGTCCACGTCCTTGGTAAAGACGCCGACCTGCAAGCCAAACTTGGTATCGTTGGCCTGTTTCAGTGCGGACTCGAAGTCATCGCTCGAAATCACAGACGCCACGGGCGCGAAGGCCTCCTCGGCCACTACCTTCATGTCCGCTTCCACGCCCGTCAGGATGGTCGGGTAATAGACGGTGCCATCGCGCTTGCCGCCTGTTAACACGTGTGCGCCCGCGCCCTGCGCCTCGTTGACCCAGCCTTCGATACGGTCGACTTCCTTCGAGTCGATCATCGGGCCGACGTCCACGCGCTCGTCGAGCGGGTCACCCACCACCAGCGCGTCGGTCGCCTTGACGAACTTTTCCGCGAACGGCTCGAAGACCTGTTTCTGGCTGTAGATGCGCTGGACCGAGATGCACACCTGGCCCGAGTTATAAAACGCGCCCAGCGCGCAGCGTTTGGCCACGAAGTCCAGGTCGGCGTCGGGGGCGACAACCACGGGCGAGGTATTGCCCAGTTCGAGTGTGACCTTCTTGATGCCTGCCACGGCCAGGATGTGACGGCCGATCTCGGGCGAGCCTGTGAAGGTGATCTTATCCACACGCGGGTCGGTGATCAGCCACTCGCCGACCGTGCCGCCCGAACCAACCACCAGGTTGATCGCGCCAGCGGGCAGCCCTGCCTCCTGCAAGATCTGGCACAGCTTGACCGCTGCCAGCGGGGTGGTGGTGGCGGGCTTGAGCACCAGCGTATTACCCGAGGCCAGTGCGGGCGCCACTTTATGCGCAACCAGATTGAGCGGGAAATTGAATGGGCTGACGGCCGCGATCACGCCCACGGGACGGCGGGTCCAGAAGCCGAAATAGCCTTCGCCCGAGGGCACCGCATCCAGCGGGATGGTCTCACCGTGCAGGCGCTTGGCCTCCTCGCCTGCGATAGTGAAGGTACTGGCGGCGCGGTCCACTTCGGCGCGGGCGAACTTGAGCGCCTTGCCTGCCTCGGCCGCGATGGTCTTGGCCAGGTCTTCGGTGCGTTCGCGCAGCAGCGTTGCGGTCTTGAGCAGGATCTCTGCGCGTTTGTGCGCGGGCATGTCTGCCATCACATCTTCTGCCCGCTCCGCAGCGTCGATGGCAGCATCCAGATCCTCTTTACGGGCGGTGGGCAGCACGCCAACCACCTCTCCGTTGTACTTGTTCTTCACCTCAAGTGCAGGACCTGCATCCACCCACTGGCCGTCGATCAACAGTTTATACTCCATGGCTCCATCCTCTCCGCTGAAATATGCTCAATTATACCAATTGTAGTGAAACAACCAATACACTCGCGGCTTGTTTGTGTAAGGATTTTGTTGATAATCCCATCAGATGACCAATTATAAAAAGGAGACGACATGACCCGTTCCCGAGCCCTTGCCCGTCTGTCCTTGACCCTCAGCCTGGCCGCCGTTTTGACGCTTGCAGCCTGCGCCCCTTCCGCTCCCGCTTCCCCCGCGCCGACGGAGACCGCGCCCAGCCTTCCAGTCGCCACCTCGACCGTCGAAACGGCGACCCAACCTACGGTCCAGGTGGAAGTGGCGTCGCCCACACCCGTGGCAGTCGCCACGTCGCGTGGTCCCAACCTCGAGGCGACGGACCCCACCACCGTCAATTTGGCTTCGGGCGGACTGCAACTGGTCGAGTTCTTCCGCTTCACCTGAACGACCTGCCGCGCAATGGCGCCCATGGTTCATGGGCTCGAGGCAAAATATTTTGGGCAGATCAAATTCTCATATCTCGATGCCGACGATCCTCGCACCGACGTTTTCCAGAGTGCGCTTGGTTTCCGCTATCAGCCTGAGCTGTACCTGCTGGACGCGGATGGGAATGTCTTGAAAAAATGGATCGGTTTTACCTCGCAAGAGGATCTGGAAAGCGCCTTTGCCGAACATTTGAAATAAAGTCTCGATTTCTGTCGATCAGCGCGGCATCAAGCTGCGCTGATTTCGTTTATAGGACTTTGGTACCATCCTTGACAGCACTACCTTAAATCCAGATAATAGGGGCATGCAACTATTTCTCGAACCCGCCGTGAAAGTGACGAGCCATTTGACGGCTTTGGGTGTTCTGAGTGCAAATCCCATCGAAGCGACTTTTTATGCCGACTGATTTTCCCCTTGTTGTCGAAAACCTTTCCTTTCGTTACCGTGACCGTGAGGGCGCGGCCATTCACGATATTTCCTTCACCGCCAGGCGCGGTGAGATCCTGCTTATTGCGGGCGCAAGCGGATGTGGCAAGACCACGCTCATCCGTTGCATCAATGGCCTGATTCCCCGCTCGTACAAGGGTGAGGAGCAGGGACGTATTCTGGTCTTCGGCGAAGAGACCAAGGGTTGGACCCTGGCCCGCGTCTCCCAGAAGATCGGCACGGTGTTGCAAGACCCTGAACGTCAAATCCTTGGCACCAAGGTTTTGAGCGAAGTAGCTTTCGGCCTCGAGAACCTGGGCCTCTCCCGCGAGGAAATCTTCCAGCGCGTGGATGAGGCGCTGGCCTTCCTCAAGATTTCCCATTTGCGTGACCGTGAGACCTTCAATCTCTCGGGCGGCGAAAAACAGAAAGTGGCTCTGGCAGGCGTGCTTGCCATGCGCCCTTCGATTCTCCTGTTGGATGAACCCCTCGCCAGCCTTGATCCTGCCTCCGCGCAGGACACCCTGGACACTGTCCGCCTGCTGGCCGACCAGGGCATGACCGTGCTGATGGTGGAGCACCGCGTGGAAGACGTGTTGCGCATCCGCCCCGACCGCGTGTTGTTCCTGTCCGAAGGCCGAATCCGTTACTTGGGCGACGTAGAGGGGTTGTATAAACAGGTGAACTATAAGGAAGTCAAACTTCCTGCCGAACGTATCATGGAGTTTGCGAAATTTGCGCCTGCTCCAGCCGAGATGAAGATTCTGCCGTCCGTAGCGGATGGCAAGCAGGAGACTCTCGTAAAGTTCGAGAATGTCGCCTTTGGATACGATGTGGACCGCGAGGTGTTGCACGGCATCAACCTCGAGATCAAGCGCGGCGACGTAATCGCCGTGTTGGGCGCGAACGGCGCAGGCAAGACCACCTTTGTCAAGCACGCCATCGGCCTGCTCAAGCCCAAGTCGGGACGTGTCCTGGTGGACGGGCGCGACACCCGCGAAGCCAGCGTGGCGCAGATCGCAGGTACCCTGGGATACGTTTTCCAGAGTCCAAGTCACATGCTGTTCGCTCCCACTGTCCACGATGAGTTGGCCTTCGGGCCCACCAATCTCAAGCATCCTAAAGACCAGATCGCGAAGGAGGTGAAGGAAGCCTTACGGACCGTCAACCTTTCGGATAAAGAGCAGGACCCCCCGCTGGCCCTTTCTTTTGGTCAGCAAAAGCGCGTCAGTATCGCGGCCATCCTTGCGATGCGTTCCCGCATCCTGGTGATGGACGAACCCACCGCGGGACAGGATTACCAGAACTACATGAATTTCATGGATGCCATCCTGCAAATGCCTGGGTTCGAAGCTATTCTCTTCATCACCCACGACGTGGATTTGGCTGTGATCTACGCCAATCGTGTCCTGATGGTGGCCGACGGTCGGCTGGTGGCCGACGGTGCCCCGCAGGACGTGCTGCGCGATTTCGACCGACTCAATGCCAACCGACTCGTCCCGACCTCCTTGCTGGAGTTGAACGTGAAGCGCTTCCCCGAAACGGGGCGTTTCCTGCGGGCCGAAGGTCTGGCGCATATCTAACTCACAGGAGAGTAAGATGGACAAGAAATTCTTGAACTTTATCCTTTCCCTGGCCGCCGTGCTGGCGATCTTTGCGGTCGTCATGTTCGTGCTGTCCACCAAGATCAGCGTCTTCAACTTCGAAGTGGACCAGGCCACGGTCGGCCTGCGTTTCTTCTTTGTGGTCCTGGGCGTGCTGATCCCCGCCGTGGCGTACTTCCTGACGCGTGACAACAAAGCCTGGGAAGTGGGTACCCGCGAGGTGGTGTGGATGGCCATCGGCGCGGCCCTGTATGCCGTGTTCTCGTGGCTGTTCAACGGTACCGTCTTCGTCGTGCCGTCGCTGAGCCAGGTGGCCCTGCGTCCTGCCATCGCCATTCCCATGTTCTTTGGCTACGCCTTTGGTCCCGTGGTAGGCTTCTTTAGCGGCGCGGTCGGCAATATGTTCGGCGATGCGCTGACGGGCTTCGGCCTTTCCCCGCAATGGAGCATTGGCAACGGCCTGATCGGCTTCGTCTCGGGTCTGTGGATGCTCTTCAAGGATCGCAAGCAGAGCATGAACACTGTCCTATGGGTCGGCGGCGTGTTGACCGCGCTGGCTGCGGTGCTGTTCTTCCTCAATCGCGACCAGCCCAACATGATGTTCTATGACGCGGCCAACAACATCTTCGGCGACGCGCAGATCTCCCCGCTGGCGGGCCTTTCGATCCTGGTCGGCTTCCTGCTGGTGCTGGGGGTGCGCTTCTTCTTCGGCAGCAACGAAGATGTGGCCGCCGCCGTCACCTGGGGCATGCTCGGCAATATTGTAGGTATCGGTTTCGCCGCCATTGCCGACATCTGGATCAACGGCTTCTCGTTGCCCGCCACCATGGTGGGACAGTTCCTGCCCGCGGCGGGCCCGAATATGATCTTTGCCGCCGTCCTGGTCCCGCTGCTCGTGCTGGCTTACGCCTCTGTTCGCCGACAGTCTGGCCGCTAATTCCTTTCGATTTTTTCGCCCGTCGGGGACACACGTCCCCGACGGGCAAGGTGAAACATGCTCGTAGCCTGGCGATACCGTCCCCGCAAATCCTTCATCCAGTCGTTCGATCCACGCGCCTGGATCATCTTCTTTTTGTGCTTCATGTTCTCCACCCTAGCTTTCTGGGATGTGAGATTTCTGTCGCCATTCTTCATCATTGCCTTGTTTGTCCTGCTTACCTCAGGGGTCAAATGGCATGAGGTGCGTCGCGCCTTTTTGTTCATCATTGGCTTCATTACCTTCTTCGCCCTGTTGACCTTCCTGACGGGGCGCGGCGGGGAGGAAGTGTACAAGCAGGAGCATTTGATCCGCCAGTTCACGGCTCCCTTCTCCCTCTTCGGCTGGACGCCCACGCTCAAGATCACCGTGGAGCGTGCCTTCTTTGCCGTCAGCCAGTTTGTGCGCGTGGTCAGTATCGCCATCATGACCATCCTGATTCCCTACTCGCTCGACCCCGCGCTGTATGGGATCACCTTCAAGGGGCTGGGTCTGCCCGATAAACTGGCCTATGCCATGGACCTGACCATGCGCTTCGTCCCGACCTTTGGCCGCGATTTCCAACTGACCATGGACGCTCAGCGCGCGCGTGGCTACGAGTTGGAGAAGATCAGGGGTGGGCTGATCGAGCAGGTTCGTAAGCTGGGGCCGATCTTTGTGCCCGTCACCATCCATGCGATCATCAGCAGCGAGGACATCATCGACGCGATGGATTTGCGCGCCTTCGGTGTGGGGCCGCGGACCTGGCTGCAGGTGCTACAGCGCAACCTCCGTGACTACATCCTAATCTGGGTGGGCGTGGTGATGGTGGCGCTTTCCTTCTCGCTGGCTTTCTTCGGGTTGGGCAAGTTCTGGGTCCCCGAAGCGCTCATCCGCCTGGTGGGAGGATAGCAGGTTTTGTGGAATCAAAAAGCCACCGCGTGCGCGGTGGCTTTTTTGTTTAGTGTGGAAAATCAGGCTGCGATGGCAGGCACGCCCAGGTAGGCGACCACGCCCACAATGGCCATGGCGATGGCGAGGATGGCGAACACGGGGCGCAGGTTGCTCTCGCTATTCAGCAGAGAAGCCCAGGCAGCGAAGGCCAGACCGAGCGCCATGAAGAGCACCACCAATTGCAGGCCGTCGCCACGGTTGTCCCATTGGCCCGCGGTCTCGAAGTCCGCGTCGGACTGCGCGAAGTAATCGTTGGCCGTGGCATACATGGCGTCGTAGTAGGCCGAGCTGAACGGATCATCGGGATTGGCCGCGATGGATGCCTGGAGCTGCTCGGAGTAGCTGTCCTGATAGTAAGCAGCCTTGGCCTCGTCGTCAGTGACATACCAGCCGTCGTACATGTTGTAGTCGTAGACGATGAACTGGTTGGCGGTCAGGTATTCGGCGTTGCCGTCGTTGAGTTCCTGCATGGCCTTGATCTCGTGTTCGTTCTGCTTCGAGTCGGCCATCGAGCCCTGATACGAGGCAAAGGCGGTGAACACGGATAATACGGCAACCAATGTGCCAAGGACGATTTCCGAACCAAGTACGCGAAGGAATTTCATGAAGAGTCTCCTGGGGTGAGATGAAATAGAATTGGCCGATTATACGTGAAGTTTCTCAGGTTGGGATTTTCAATTTTGTAATAAAATAATTGCAATAATAACAACCCCGCAGCAGATGCTGCGGGGTTGTTTCTTTCCTCTTTCTTCTTTTACTCTTCCAACGTGCTGACATCTCCCTCGGGCAGGCCCTGTGCGCGGGCCTTCAGCACGCGGCGCATGATCTTGCCTGAGCGGGTCTTGGGCAGTTTATCCACGAACTTGACATCCTCGGGACGGGCGATGGGTCCCATGTGGGTGGCCACGTGCTGGCGCAGCTCCTCGGCTAGTTCGGGCGAGGGGGCGAATCCCTGGCGCAGCAGCACGAAGGTGTGGATGGCCTGTCCTTTGACATCGTGGTGCAGGCCGATGGCGGCGGCTTCCGCCACGGCGGGATGGCTGACCAGCGCCGACTCGATCTCCGCGGTGCCCAGGCGGTGCCCCGAGACCTTGATGACATCGTCCACGCGGCCGATGATCCAGAAGTAGCCGTCCTTGTCGCGCTTGGCCGAGTCGCCTGTGGTGTAGCGTCCAGGGTACTTGCTCCAATACTGGCTCACGTAGCGGTCATTGTCGCCGTAGATGGTGCGCAGCATCGAGGGCCACGGATTCTTGAGGGTCAGGTAGCCTTCGGTGTCGTCGGGGACGGGGTTGCCCTGTTCGTCCACGATCTCGGCTTCCTGCCCGAAGAAGGGACGGGTGCCCGAGCCAGGCTTGAGCGGCACGACGGGGGTGGGGGTGATCATGAAGGCGCCCGTCTCGGTCTGCCACCAGGTATCCATGATCGGGCACTTCTCCTTGCCGATGACGCGATAATACCACTTCCAGGCCTCGGGGTTGATCGGCTCACCGACTGAGCCGAGCAGACGCAGGGACGAGAGGTCGTGCTTGTTGGGCCAGGCCTCGCCGAAGCGCATCAGCCCGCGGATGGCCGTCGGCGCGGTGTAGAAGACGGTGATGCCGAATCGTTCGATGACCTGCCACCAGCGGTTGGGATACGGGAAGGTGGGTCCGCCTTCGAAGAGCATCGAGGTGGCGCCCGCGATCATCGGGCCGTAGACCAGGTACGAGTGGCCCGTGATCCAGCCTGGGTCGGCGGTGCACCACCAGCGATCATCGTCGCGGATGTCGAAGACATATTTCAGCGTGGAATAAGTCCCCACCATGTAACCGCCATGGGTGTGCAGGATGGCCTTGGGCTTGCCCGTCGATCCAGAGGTATAGAGGATGAAGAGCGGGTCTTCGGCGTCCATGACCTCGGTCGGGCATTTGCCGTTGGCGATGGGCAGCGCGCACATGTCGTGATACCAGTGATCGCGGCCCGCCTCCATGTTGACAGGCTGCCCCGTGCGCTTGACCACGATGATGTTCTCCACGCTCGGGCAGCGCTTGACGGCATCATCGACCATGTTCTTGAGCTCGACGATCTTGCCGTTCTGATACGAGCCATCGCAGGTGATGACCAGCTTCGACTGGCTGTCGTCGATGCGGCCCTGCAGTGAGTCGACCGAGAAGCCGCCGAACACCACCGAGTGGATCGCGCCGATCTTGGCGCAGGCCAGCATGGCGAAGACGATCTCGGGCACACGCCCCATGTAGATGGTGACGCGGTCTCCCTTGGTGACGCCCATCGACTTGATGATGTTCGCCATGCGCGAAACCTCGCGGTTCATGGCGTAGTACGAAAAAGTGCGTTCCAGCTTGCCGTCTTCGCTTTCCCAGATCAGCGCCAACTGGTTCTTGCGGTGAGTCTTGAGGTGACGGTCGATGGCGTTGTGGACGATGTTGGTCTTGCCGCCCACGAACCACTTGAAGAAAGGTTGGTTCGAGTCGTCCAATACCTGGTCCCATTTCTGGAACCACTCCAGCTCGCTGGCCTCGTCGGCCCAGAAACCCTGCAGGTCCTTGTGAGCCTTCTCGGCCAGCGCGTCCCAATCCTTGAGACGCGCCTGCGCCACAACTTCTTCTGACGGATAATAGACTTCACCTTCCATATATTCTCTCCTCTGGGATTATTTTTGCGCCTGGGACGTCATGAATTCCCAGGTCAGGATGTGGGCGATCAGGATCAAAATGCACAACAGGATGCCTTCCACCTGGAGCGGCTGCAACCCCAGCAGGGACGCTGTCGCGGGGAAGAGCGCGAACCACAAGACGAAGACGTACAGGATCGGGACGATCCAGCGGTTACGGCTGAACGATCCCTTCGGGTTGGCTTTGGCTGTTTTGAAGATCAACTGGGTCGTGGAGATGATTCCCACCAGGGCGGCGACAATGAATACGAATTGCCAGATCAGGCGGTTGTCCCCGCCGACTTGTGCCCCCAGGCTCATCAGCGCGGGAATCAAAAACGAAGCGTATACACCGCCCGCGAGGCGTCGCGTTGCTTCGTCTTTCAACCACTCGGCTTTGTCCTTGACCACCGACCACCACAGTCCCACCAGCGTAAAGCACGTGGCAGACGTCACGGCGTAGAACGTGTTGATATCCATCTGTCATCCTTTGGCGAAAAGGGTTGACTTATTTTACAGGAAAACTCCAAATTTGGAACACCGTTTTTCGATGCAGGTTGCTATTCCGCCCAATCCAGGATCTTGTGCCATAGCCCTGCCAACGGCAGGAACCACGAACGGCCATCGTACAGCCCCAGCGGTGCGCGGGGAAAATCGAACGCTGCAAAGGGATGCTCCCTTACCGTCCCGTTGAGCATGGCCTCCGCCACGCTCTTGCCGAGGTGTGTGCCCATCGCCACGCCGTGGCCCGCGTAGCCGAGCGAATACGTCACCCCGTCCAGTTCGCCGACGTGGGTCATCTGGTCGAAGGCGAAGTCGAGCGTGCCACCCCAGGCATAGTCCACGCGCACGTCGCACAACTGTGGATACACCGTCACCATCTCACGGCGCAGGATCTCAGCACTCTCGCGGATGGTGTTTTCGTTCTCGGGGAAGAAGGCTGCCCGTCCGCCGAAGATCAGGCGGTTGTCCCACAGGCGGAAATAATTCAGGTAGTGTTTATAATCGAAGATCATGCGGTTCTTCGGGCTGACCTCGCGCGCCACTTCATCCGAGAGGCGCTCGGTGGCGATGATGAATGACCCGATGGGGATGATCCGACGTTGGAGATTCTGCGTGACCTTGCCCGTGTAGCCTGAAGTAGCCACCAAAACGGATTTGGCAGACAATCTGCCGCGTTCCGTTTCGACGATGAATCCGTTCGTCCCCCGCTCCAGCCGGGTAACTCGCGCCCGCGCATGCAGCGACGCCCCAGCCCGTTCCGCTGCCCCCGCCAGCCCGACGACGAATTGTGCAGGGTTGACACCTGCGCTGACCTCGTCCACCAGCGCGCCGTGGTACAGGTCCGAGCCGACCTCCGTGTGTTGGTCCCGCTTCGAGACAAGGTGAACTTTATGCCCGAACTCCTTGTCCATGAACTCGACCTCAGCCTGGAGTGCGTCGAAATGCCTGGGCTTGTTGGCCGTCAGCAGGTGACCCGTACGGGCGAAGCCGCACTCAATGGCCTCATCCTTGATGATCTGCTCGACCGTGTCGATGGAATCCAACGAGACTTGAAACAAGCGCTTCGCTAATTCCCGCCCATAACGCCGAATGATGGTCTGCATCGGCAACTTGAGTCCCGTCAGCACCATGCCGCCATTGCGCGAGGATGCGCCCCAGCCGATGGTCTCGGCCTCCAGCACGGCCACTTTGGCGCCGTTCTGCGCCAGGGTCCGTGCAGCACTCAGGCCTGTGAACCCGCCTCCAATGACCGCCGCATCCACTTGGGCGGGAAGCGGAGTCAGGTCCGCCTCGGTAGGCATCCGCGCCGTGGTGTGCCAGAAGACCTGCTGCTTCATGCCAGGATATCTTCCCAGGCTAACTCTTCGTATGCTTTGGCCAGGCGGTGTCCGTCGTGGACCACGTGATAGGTCAGATTCGTGAAGACCTTTTCTGCCAAAGCGCGGACAGGGGCCAGCGGTACCACATCGTCCTCCGTCCCGTGGATGACAACCGTCGGCACGGAAACCGTTCGACGGTCCGCGAGGGTGGCGAAGGGCGGCAACATCAGGGCGGGAGCCAGCAATACCAACTTCCGCACCTGCGATTCGTTTTCCAGGGTAAAGACCGCACCCATCAGCCCGCCGAAGGATGAACCGATGACCGTCCAGCCGCCCTCATCCCCCAGAATGGGAAGTAGCTGAGCCATGCGTTCTTCGAAGGACCCCGTGAAATCGGGCGTGAGCATACCAGGGAAACGCTGTGCAAACTGGCGCGCCTTTCCGCTCTGGCTGGTGCTTTCGAGGCCGTGCAGGTAGATGATCTTCGCGTGGTCAAGCATTGTTCTTTTCCTCTTTCATGACCCTGGCCTGGATGGCGATTCCCACGATGGCCAGCACGATCAACGCAATGAAGCCCACCATGTTTGGCATCCCCAACGAGCGGACGATGAGCAGACCGCCGCCGATGCTCGACAGGAGGATGATGGCCCAGTCGAACAGCCACGTCAACAGGACAATGCCCAGCACGCCGCCGATGAAGAAGGCGATCCAGGCCATGAAGCCTGAGTCCATGCCGACCAGGCTTGCCAGGCTGAGCAGGGCGGTGCCGCCCCCGATGAAGCCCGCCACGCCGATGGCCAGCGACTTGAAGAAGAGCGCCAGCGCGGCAAAGATTACACCCAACACCAGCCCCGCCACGAGAGCGGTCCACTCGGAACCATCCCACGAGCGGAGGGCGAGTTGTGCGCCCGCCAGAAATCCGACGGCGGCCACGAACAGCCAGAAGAGTTTGCGGCCCGAGAGGAGCAGGCCCGCACCAAGGATCAAATTGACAACGGTCAGCATCTTATTCTCCTTTGTCCGTGACAGGCTTTCGGCGCAGCAGGTCACGCAGGTCCGTTTGGAGTTCGGGGGGGAAGGAGGGCAGGATGCGGCGCATGGTGATGCGCGCCGATTCGTTTTCGGGGTTGGCAAGGATCTGTTGCAGGAAGAAGCTTGTCTCGGCAGGCGAGGCCTTGTACAGCGCGATCAGAAAGGCTTCGAGGTCTGACTGAATGGAGGCAGGCGACGTCTCAACGATGGGCTCGGTTACGTCCAGCACGGATGGCAGGTTCTCGAACTCAGGGTCGGAGATCATCGGGATGAGCGCCTGGAATCCGCTGGCCCAGGTGCGGGAGCGGGCGGGATGCAGCCACTCGCGAATCAACTCCAGGAACTGGACGGGCGTCTCCTTGCGCAGGCGGGTCAGGCTGGTCGTCAACAGGGCGGAACGCACGTTGGAGTCGCGCACCTGTGAGGTCCAGGCGGTGAGGCGGGCCAACAGACGCTCCTCCTGCGGCGGGATGCGTCCCAGCAGGAAGGCAGCCAACATCAACGTTTCGAGATGACCCTCGTCCCAAAGCAGGTCCGCCAGGTTGAGTGCCTCGGAGGGATTCTCGCTGGCGAGCGGGCCCAGTTCCATTTCGATCTGTCGGATGACCACGGGCGGCGTGCGATAGGTGGGCAGGTTGGAACCAGGCGCGATGTCTTCGACCGTGCGCAGGGTGCGGTTGACGTAGAAATCCAGCATCTCGTGCAGGTGTTTGAGGAACTCGTCGGGCACGAAAAAGAAATCGGCCAGACGATTGGCTTGTTTGCGCAGACGGGCGAGGTCAATGGCAGGCATGGGAATGGATTGGGGCGCGGCATGCCGCGCCCCAATGTGAAATCAATAGGCCTTGGCGAAATACACTTTGCGCTTCGAGGGCTTGCCGCACACGATGCAGGTGCCGCCGTGGTCGGGCTGTTCGAAGGGGATGTTGCGCGTGGTGGCCTTGGTGTCTTCCTTGACCTTGGCTTCGCATTCCTTCGACTCGCACCAGTAGGACAGCGCCCAACCATCCTGGACGACCTGCTTGAGTTCTTCGTAATCCTTGGGGTCGTGGATGTTGGCGTCACGGTATTCGGTGGCGCGCTTGAGCAGGGAGGCCTGGATGTCGACCAGCAACTGCTTGACGGATTCTGTCAGCCCCACCTGTTGGACGAAGGACTTGCCTTCCTTGCCAGGCTTGTCGCGGCGGGCCAGGGCCACGGAGTTCTTCTCCACGTCCTTGGGGCCGATCTCGATGCGGACGGGCACGCCGCGCATCTCCCAATCGTTGAACTTGAAGCCGCTGCTGATATTCTCGCGGTCATCCATCTTGATGCGGATGCCTGCGGCCTTGAGCTCCACGAAGATGCGGTCGGCCACGGCCATGACCTTGGACTTTTCATCATCATTCTTGTAGATGGGCACGATCACAGCCTGGATGGGGGCCAGACGTGGGGGCAGGACCAAGCCCTGATCGTCGCTGTGAACCATGATCAGTGCGCCGATGATGCGGGACGAGATCGCCCAGGAAGTGGTTTGGGCGTAGGCGAGTTTGTTGTTCCTGTCGAGGAACTGGATCTCAAAAGCGCGCGCGAAGTTATCGCCAAAATAGTGGGACGTGCCCGATTGCAGCGCGCGTTTATCCCACATCATTGCTTCGATGGAAGTGGTGATCTGTGCGCCCGCGAATCGTTCCGTCTCGCTCTTGGTGCCTTTGATGGCGGGGATGGCCGCTAGCTCATAACAGAAGCGCTCGTAGATGTCGAGGATGCGATACATCTCTTCCTTCGCTTCGTCGGAGTCAGCATGTGCGGTGTGACCCTCGTGCCAGTAGAACTCGGCGGTGCGCAGGAATAATTTGGTACGTATTTCCCAGCGCAGCACGGAGCCCCATTGCACGATCAGGAGGGGCAGGTCTCGCCAGGACTTGATCCACTTGGCGTACATATGACCAATGATGGTCTCGGACGTGGGGCGCACGACCAATTTCTCTTCGAGTTCTTCTCCACCGCCGTGGGTGACCACGGCCAGTTCGGGCGCGAAACCCTCGACGTGTTCCTTTTCCTTTTCGAAGAACGACATGGGGATCAACGTGGGGAAGGCCGCGTTGACGTGACCCGTCGCTTTGAATTCCTTGTCGAGCCATGAAGTGATGTTTTCCCACAGCGCCCAGCCGTAGGGTTTGACCACCATGCAGCCACGCACGGGGGCATAATCGGCCAGGTCGGCTTTCAACACGAGCTGGTTGTACCATTCAGCGAAGTTCTCTGCACGGGTGGGGAGTTTTTCGTCAGCCATTTTGTCCTCTTTTTTGATACGTCATCGCGATGACGAGTTATAACATTTCCACAGCAGTCTCAATATCGGGAGCAAAGCGCAATAGCTCCTGTTGAGCGGGGGAGGTGTAGGTCCCCAGTTTGGCGAAGACCTGATCGAAGACGGACTGCCAGCCATCCCCGACCAGGATCAGCGGCCTCCGGTGCAGACTCTCGATGATCATCAGGTTCCACATCAGGGAGATTTCAGTCAGAGTGCCTGGGCCTCCAGGCAGAGCGATGGCCGCGTCGCAGCCTTCGATCAATCCCTGCAATCGTTCGAATAATGTCTTCTTACGCCGTTCCTCTTTGACCCAACGGTTTGCCCCGACCTTGCGCCACTCCTCGATATCCGAGCAGGTCACCCCGATGACGTGTCCACCCGCCTCGGCCGCTCCGCGGCTGACGGCTTCCATCGTGCCGATGTAGCCGCCTGTCAACACGGCGTGGCCGTGCTCGGCCAACAGACGTCCGAGCATTTGGGCTTCAAGGTAGGCTGTGTCGCCTTCTTTGGGTTGGGAACCGCCGAATACTGTGATGTTCATTTCTGATCCCATGTGCGGGTATAGTTGATTTCGATCTTCTTCAAGATGGCTTGCTCCAAGTCGATGCCTGTGACGGAGGCCAGTTGCAGCAGATAGAGTGCCACGTCCGCCAGCTCACTGCCGAGTTCTTCTCTATCCTTGACCTCTTCGCCGAATTGAAAATGCTCCAGGATTTCAGCAGCTTCGATCGAGAGCGAGACCGCCAGGTTGCGTGGCGTCTGCGGACGCTTGCTGTCCGCATTGTACCAACCTTTGGAGGCGACCAGCTCGTGCATTTTTTCGGTCAGTTGTTTGATGTCCATAACGGGACCAACTTTCGGGGTAAAACGAATTCTTTCATCCAATAAAAAACGGCTCGCCAGGTCTGGGAGCCGTTTGGGCACGCAAGTGCGAACCTTATCCAGACCGGGTAGGTTGATTCGCAGGGGACGGGACCGGGTTCATTTGCATGGGCGGTATTATACCTGAATCTCGGTCTCTGAGGACTTGAGATTCGGATTTTGACCCGCGTCTGCCTGCAGATAGCTCCACGCCAGGCCGAGGACAAACCCGAAGACGGCGGCAAAGAGGGGATAGAAAAGGATCTCAGTTGGGGAAAGCATAATGTAGTTGTACAGGATTTTTGGCGTGATCCCGTTCAAAATGGTGATAACGCTTCCAAAGAGGGCAGAGAAGGCCAGGGTGATGGAGATGCGCCTTGTGCCCAGCCCAAGCGTGAAACCAAGGATGGCACCCAAAAAAAGGCCGTACAAGGCGGTTGGTACGAACCTCCAGCCTAGAGTCGCCGCATACATCCCTAATCCGCCCAGCAAGCTAAACGTCAGGAGTCTCTTGTAGTCCTTGCTGGGCAGGGAGAAGCCGAGACCGATGAGCACGCCCCAGATCGTATGGGTGACCGTCCGACTCGCGAAAGAGTACGTCCCTCCGCTGATGATGTACACGTACACGAAATAATTTCCAAGGGCCATGCCTGCCGCTGCGCCCGCCGCTGTGAGCCAGGTGGACCTTGTCCAGGGAGTTCCTTTGAGTTGGGCAAATGTGATCAGCGTGCCGAAGAGACCCGCAATGCCTGTCTCCAGCGAATAGGCGATTAACTTTGCGAAACGTTCACCCATCAGGTTCTGCAGGCTCCCATATGATGCACCCTGGACATACTGCCCGATCAGGAAGGCGAGGCTCCAGCCGACGATGGTGAAGATAATGGATCGGACGCCAAACTGCGGGTTTTGGGCACGGATGGCGGCAGCCATCATCCAGCCGACCCACGCGCCAAGGAGGCTGAACATCACGTTCCAAATCCAATTGAGGTTGGCGTAATTAAGGGCATCCAGCCTCAGATACAGGAACAAGGCGAAGACCAGGGTGACGGCGGTGGAGACGGAGGTCCCAAATACAATCAGGGCGATGTGTTTCCCGCTCAGTCTGACCTTTGCAATACGTAACCACCAGCAAATCACGCTTCCCAAGAGAAGACCCAGGATTAGCATGTAAATCGCCTGGGCTGTGTAGATCCCCTCCATATACGAATTTCTGATTCGGTCAAAAAGCGGGCCAAACAATTCGATCGCAAACCGCGCAGCGAAGAATAGCCCAAAACCCGCCAGAGACAGGGCCGCCAGGTCTGGGGATTTGGTGACGGCGGCCGCACCTTTCTTAGTCGTTCGTGCCTGCGCCAGTTCCGCTTCAGCTCGTTTGATCAACTGGTCTGTTTCGCGGTAACCCGCCTGCATGCCGCGCACCCGCCGCAGGTGGCGGACCGCCTCCTGCCAGCGGGACTGGTCGATGGCGCGCAGGCCATCTGCGTAGGCGCTCTCCAATTCCGCGATGCGGCGGGACTGGGCGAGCCGCTTCTCGGCCTGGACGCGCAGCCCTTGCGGGTCAGGATGGCGCGGGACGATGGCTTCGATTTCCTTGAAGATCTCGAGCACGGCCTGCCACTTCTCGGCCTGTGACAGACGCTGGGCTTCGGTATACAACTCGTGCAGCTGCTTCTGTCGGCGCGCCTGGGCCAGACGGGCAGGGATCTCCGTCAAGCTGGCATCCTCTTTGGCGATCCGCTCGAGGACCTCGATGGCCTTGTCCCAGTCAGCTGCTTTCTCCGCTGCGGACGCTTGGTTCTGCAATCCCTGCATCCGCGCCTTATGGCGGGCGGATTCCAGTTTGGCAGCGGCATCCTTATGGTCGGGCGCCAGGTCGACGATGGCCTGGAACTTCTGAAAGGCTTCGTCCCAACGGCCAAGGTAATACGCCTCCAATGCCTCGGTGTACATCTTCTCGAGGCGCTCGGCTTCCTGTTCGTTGACCCTGGTCCGCTGACGGAATGGGGCCGACGTGGGAAGTTGAGCCACGTCGAAGACCTGCCCGTCGGGGGAGCGCATGTACAGCACAGGTGTGCCCCATTCCAGGTTGTTGCCCTGGGTCTTGATGGCTTTGCGGGCCTCGGTCAGCGCCGCATCGACGGGGTAGCCGTCGGCCAGGGCGCCGTAGAACTCGTGCGCCAGGGTGATGGAGGCCTGGTCGGTGATACGGAATTGCATGGCGATAACGGCGGGGATACCTTGTTGCATCAGGCTTTGAGCCGTACCCGAGAACTGGTCCTCCAGCGAGGAGCGCGCACCCTCGCAGGCATTGAGCATGGCCAGCCGCAGCGGACGATGATCGTGCAGGATCGTCCCCAGGTCCCGTCCGCTCAATCGCTGCCCCTGGCGCTGTTCGGTTTCGAGCAGCAGATAACCATCCTGATTGGCCTTCGAGAAGACGCCGTGGCCGATGAAATGGAAGATGTGATATTGCTCCCGCCGTAATTGACGTTGCAGGGCGGGCAGGGTGGGCGGGTCGAGACGCTGCAGATCCACCAGGCCGCGGCCTTGCAAATCGCGCAGAGCCTCCTGCAGGTTCTCCCATTCCTTCTCGGTGTCCAGTTTGGGGTAATCGCGTGGACTGCAGATCATGGTCAGGATGCGCAGCGGCGGCTGGACGGTCAGTGGCTGGATCTGCTGGGCGGTCTCCAGATAACGCACGAGGGGCGTCTCCACCGAAAGGGCGAGGAAGCGGCTCTGGCTGGGGTCGTACATGAACTCCCAGGGCAGGTTGCCCAACTCGGGCAGGTCCGCCAGCCGCAGGCGGACGCGCAATCCCGCGCCTTGTTTGGCAGTTTCATTCAGGCTGGCGCGCAGGCAGTCGCGCACCTTTCCGTTGAAGGTCGCCTCGAACAATTGCTGGCCGAAGCTATGGATTTGCTTTGCCTCAGGAGATTCAGTCGATCGTGTGTGACCAATCTGGATGAAAAAATCTTCCACTTCCCGTTGCGAGAATGGAACCTCGAAATACTCGCTCGATTCCCCCGCAGGCGACTCCAGTACCTTGGCTTGATATCCCTTTCCGCTGCGTTCCACCAACAGGTCAAAATTCAAATACTTGATCGCCATGATGCATGCTCCAATCCGTGTTCATTATCGCAAATTAATCCCTGGATGACAAGCGCGAGAATCTTATATAAGCGGTAAAATCATCCAAGGAGTCCCCATGCCGCCGCTTTTGCAGTTCATCATCCGCAGGTTGTTTTATGCACTCGTCTCGCTAATCGTCATCACCATGGTGCTGTACGCAGGTGTGATGTTGACCCCGCCCGAGGCGCGCGCGCGCTTGTACCTTCCACCGGGGAAAGGCGGGGAGCGCGCTACCGAGGCATTTATCAATGTTCTGATCGAGAAATATCACCTGAGTGACCCCTACCTGGTGCAGTACGGATATTGGGCGCGCGGAATGCTGACGGGTTCCTGGGGGTATAGCCCTACGCTTCGGGCTGACGTGTTGACGTCGCTCCTGCAGCGCACGCCGCCCACGTTGGAGTTGGCCTTTTACTCGCTGCTGCTATTGATCCCACTGGGGTTGATCAATGGGTTGGCGGCGGGTTGGCGGCCTGGCGGCCTGTCTGACGGGGTCTTCCGCTCATTGGCCTTCCTGGGCACCTCGACTCCGCCCTTCATTCTTTCGATGGTGCTGCTATCCTTCCTTTATGTCAAACTGGGCTGGCTGCAGCCTGGTCGACTGGACGTGACCACCGAAATCCAATTGTCCCGCTCAGGTTTCGTGGAATATACAGGCGCGTTGACCCTCGACTGCCTGCTCAACGGCCGCTTCGATGTGTTCCTGGTGGCCTTGAAACATTTGGTCATGCCAGTCGTGACGCTCTCCCTCTTCCATTGGGCCACGCTGGGCCTTATTACGCGCGCCACGGTCATGGCCGAGCGTAATAAGGAGTACATCACGGCGGCGCGTGCACGTGGTGTGAACGAAACCCGCCTGGTGTGGCGGCATGCTCTGCGCGCCATCCTGGCTCCCTCGTTGACGGCCATTGCCCTCTCTGCCGCCAGCATCATGACGGGACTTTTCGTGGTCGAGATCATCTTCGGCCTGACGGGTGTGTCCGAGGTCATTGTCGTCTCGATGCGCAGCGATCCCGATGCGCCTGCTGCCCTGGGCTTTGCCGTTTATAGCGTGTTGATGGTGCTCGGCCTGATGTTCACCCTGGACGTGATCCAGGCCATCCTCGATCCGCGTGTGCGCGAAGAGGTGTTGAAGTCATGAGGTCGCTGCGCTTCTTCCTCTCCCGCTGGCAGAACTGGCTTGGGTTGTTCATCGCCCTGACCTTTGTCGTGGTGGCTCTATCGGCCCCGCTTATCGCTCCGTCTAATCAGACGACGCAGGGCCCATTCATGAAAGTGGGCCGCCAATCCGACAAGCGCCCGCACCCACCGAGCGAGACCGCTCCGCTGGGTACTCTGCCCGGCCAACTCGATGTATATCACGCGCTGATATGGGGCGCGCGCGAGGCCATGCAATTCGGCCTGATGGTGGCGCTGGGCGCCTTTGTCTTCGGATCGCTTTTCGGGGCGATCGCTGGTTATTCGGGCGGCTGGGTCAACGGTTTGATGATGCGCATCGCAGATGCCTTCCTGACCTTTCCCGTGCTGGCTGGGGTAGTCTTCCTCCAACAGCTTGTGGCGATGACCATCGAATCCATGGGCGGAATCTATTGGTTCAACAACGATTATTTTGGTCAGGTGATCGATTTTCAGTTTGCGCCGCCGCCCTTTGCTGTGTTTCTCATGAAGGTTGACCCGATCCTGATTTGTCTGATCCTCTTCTCGTGGATGCCAATCGCGCGACTGGTCAACACAATGGTCATCACGCTCAAGAACACCGAGTTCATCCAGGCAGCGCGTGCCCTGGGTGGGAGTCCCTGGTGGGTGGTGCGCCGTCACATCCTGCCGAACGCGGTCGGACCAGCCATTGTGCTGGCTGCGCGCGATGTGGGCAGTTCGGTCATCCTGCAAGCTACTATCACCTTCGTGGGTCTGGGCGGGCAATCGGCCTGGGGCATGATGCTCTCGATGGGACGTAACTGGGTTATCGGTCCAGGCGGCGACCTGTTCGACACGTGGTGGGTCTTCATGCCCGCCACCCTGGCGCTGATCCTCTTCGGCGTGGGTTGGAATCTGTTGGGCGACGGTCTGGCCGAGGCGTTGGAGCCGCAGGCCTCCCGCAGTAACGGTTCTTTCTTGAAGCTGAGTCGCAAGAAAAAAGAGGAACCCATCGAGTTTATTCCCGTCCGCCCTCGGCCCCGGGTCGGCACTTCACATAAGGTTGCGGTGGATATCGCACCCGAGGTGGATCCGCTCCTGCATGTGGCACGCGAGGCGCTGAATCAGCGCGATTTCGAGAAAGCTTTCAATGCCTATTCCTATTTGATTGCACGCGGCAGGCATATCGAAGAAGTTGTGGATGACCTGGTAAAAGGGACGTTGAGAAGCCCGCGCAACCCTGCGATGTGGAAATTGTTGGGCGACGCCTTCGATCGCGCAGGTCGCCATGAGGATGCCGCACGCGCGTATGATCGATATACTCATTTGAGTTGAAACTATTTCCATGCCGACCGATCTCGCCCGCCTGATGCTGGACCCCAGCCTGCTTCCGCCCGAAAAGCGGACCCTGCTTTCGCGCGTCGCCGACCAAAGCGCCGCCTTGGGATTCCCCTGCTATTTGGTGGGCGGCTTTGTGCGGGATCTGTTGCTGCATCAGCCCGTCAATGACCTGGATGTCATCGTGGAAGGTGACGCTATTCGACTCGGCAGGGCGCTCCTCCAGCAATATGGTGGCAAACTCACCCCGCATGCTCCGTTCCATACCGCCATCTGGCATCTGCCTGACTCGGACGAGACCCTCGACCTGATCACTGCTCGTTCGGAGGCTTATGAATTTCCTGGCGCGCTGCCGAGCGTGACCCCCTCCACCATTGCGGACGACCTGCGCCGCCGCGACTTCACCATCAATGCCATGGCCGTTCGCGTGGACGGGCCTCACTTTGGCGAATTGCTCGACCCGCTGGATGGACAAGTTGACTTACAGCGGGGTCTGATCCGTGCCCTGCATCCGCGCTCCTTCGTGGACGACCCCACGCGCATCCTGCGCGCCATCCGCTACGAAGGCCGTTATAGGTTCCAGATCGAGCCTGCCACACTGAAATGGATCGACGCCGAATCCCTGGGTGTGCTATCCAGCCTGAGCGGTGAACGCTTGCGCCACGAACTGGACTTGATCCTGGCCGAGGAGAATGCCGCCGCGATGCTCCTCTGTACGGAGAGCCTGGGTGTGCTGCACGCCATCCATCCCGCCTTGCCGCGCTTCGACTCGACCCGCGCCAACCTGCTTGGCCAACTTCCCAGCGCTGACTTGAACCTCCCCTGTGAGCGTGTGACGCTTGGCTATCTGGTCTGGCTGCTGGACGTTCCTGCCGAGGATCTCACGGTTCTCTGCCGCCGACTGGATTTCACCTCTGAGTTGAGTGAGACCTTGGTGGGGGCATCGCGTTTGAAAGCGCAACTGCCAGCCCTGACCAATTCCCGACCCAGCGTCTGGACTTTTGCACTCGAAAAATTCCCGCCTCTCTCGGTCTTTGTGGTGTCGCTGGTCACGCGCGAACCCGCATTGACGACCTTTCTCGCCACGTGGCGGAACGTTAAGCCGCATACCGACGGCGAGACCCTGAAATCCCTGAGCCTGCCGCCCGGACCAAGGTACAAGGAAATCCTTTCCCGCCTGCGCGCCGCCTGGCTGGATGGGGAAGTGAAAGATGAAGCAGAAGAGAAGAAATTGTTGGAATTTCTTGCCAAATAGGAGGATTCAATGTCTAACTTGCAAAAAGGTCCGCAATTTGTTCGCTATTTCCAACCCGTCCTTGATGCTTTAATCGGACTTGGCGGTTCTGGTCGCCCAGAAGAAGTCGAGGATATGATTGCTGAACAATTAGGATTGGGTGAAGAAGAGCGGAATGAACAAATACCGAGCGGCCAATCTAGATTCAGCAATAAGGTGAATTGGGCAAGATTTTATTTGGTGCGCGCGGGATTGATTGACTCATCCACGCGTGGTGTTTGGAATTTGACTGAGAAAGGAAGGACCACGAAGTTAACACCAGATGAAGCGCTTAATTTGTTTAATCAAGTTCATAAGCAGTTTTCGACAGATAGAAAAAAGTCGAAAACCGAAAAGGCTATAGAAGACGATACTTCATTGCCTGAAAGTGTCGATCATCGTTTGGCGCTAATGAGCATTTTTACTTCGCTTCCTGCCGACGGATTTGAGCGCCTGTGCCAAAGACTGTTGCGCGAGTCTGGCTTTGAAAAAGTGCAAATCACTGGCAAAAGCGGCGATGGCGGTCTCGACGGTATAGGCATATTGCAAGTGAATGCTTTTGTGAGTTTCAAGGTTTTATTCCAGTGCAAACGATATTTGGGTTCGGTTACTCCGTCTCAGGTGCGTGATTTTCGTGGAGCCATGATGGGCCGCGCAGATAAGGGGATCATATTAACCACAGGAACGTTTACTGCTGACGCGCGTAAAGAAGCGGTTCGCGATGGCGTTCCCCCAATAGAATTGGTGGATGGCGAAAAGCTTTTGGACATGTTTGAGGAGCTTGAACTCGGCTTGAAGCCAAAGAAAGCCTATGATGTTGATGTATCCTTTTTTGAGGAATTTAAATGAACCTCCAACCCTACCTCGACTTCACGACCTCCCTGGCCTACCGCGCGGGGCGCATTACACTGGGCTATTACAACACGGGCATTCGTCCCGATTTCAAGGCAGACGATACGCCCGTCACTGCAGCGGACCGTGCCGCCGAACAATTCATCCGCGGCGAGATCGAGCGGACTTACCCCGGTCATGCCATCGTCGGCGAGGAGTTCGGCGAGTCGGCGGGTGCGGGCGAAACCTTCCGCTGGATCATTGATCCCATCGACGGGACCAAGTCCTTCATGCGTGGCGTGCCATTGTACGGCGTGTTGATCGGGCTGGAGATCGACGGCGTGGTCCGCGTGGGGGCGTCCTATTTCCCTGCGCTGGACGAGATGCTGTGCGCTGCGGACGGTCTCGGCGCCTGGTGGAACGGCCGCCGCGCGCATGTCTCGGAGGTCGACTCGTTCGACCGCGCCTGTGTGTGCTTCACAACCTCGCACAATTTCGAGAAGCGTGATCCCGCCCTGTGGAGTCGGGTGATGTCGGCGGCGTACATGATGCGCGGCTGGAGCGATTGCTACGCCTACCTGGCCGTGGCCACGGGCCGCGCCGAGGTGGCGCTCGACCCGATCATGAACGTTTGGGATTGCGGCCCATTCCCCGTCATCTTCCGCGAGGCGGGCGGATTCTTCGGATCGTGGGCAGGGGAGGAGGGTCATACCTTTGGGGAGGCGATGGCCTGTAACGCGGCGCTCAAGCCGAAGGTCCTGGAACTGTTGAAAGGTTAAACAAAAGTCCCCGCCGAAGCGGGGACTTTGTCTTCTATTGGATGGATTGTTCGAGGGCCTGGATCAACTGCTGTTTCTGCTGGTCGTTCATCTTCGAATTCGGGTGGAAGATCCAATACTGGAGCGGGGGCATGCCGCCGCTTTGGATCTCCTGGACCATCTCGTCTACCTCGCCGGGGTTGGCCTGCCAGTCGGAGAAGTTGAACTGCTGACGGCCTTCCTTCACATCCATGGCGATCAGCCAGGAGGCGGGGGCGATGTTCGAGTACCACGGCCAGGCGGTCTCATTGCTATGACATTGGAAGCAGTGTTCCTTTACGAGCGCACGCGCCTCGGGACTGGCCCACTTGGGCTCTGAGACGGTCGGCGGGTTGGTGTGGTCGTGCCCGAAGGGGACCAGTTGGATGAGGCCGAAGACGACGACGGCGGCAATCGCCAGATAGAGGATGATCTTTTTCATGGGTGCTCCTTGTGCGCGCGTTGATTGTACTACTGCCCCCAATTTCATCACATATTTATGACAGTCGGATGACAAGGAGTCTGAACCCGCGTTGAGTCCCGTTTTACGAGTCGAAGCCCAGACCAAGCAAATCGAGCAGGCGCAGCCACAAGTTGCGGCGGCCGTTATGCAGGTCGGCCTGGGCCAGCGACCAGCGCGTGACCCCGATTGCGGCGGAGCGGAACGGTTCGGGCGGAAACGGGGTTGGGTGAGTGCGGACCATCGTCAGGGCGGTGCGTTCGGTCTGCTTCCCGTCCAACAGATCGAGCATCCCCTGTGCGCCGAAACGCGAAGCACCCACGCCCAATCCCGTGTAGCCGAGGGCGTAGGCGGTGCGCCCGCCATGGGCCGTGCCCCAAAAGGCGCTGAAGCGTGAGCAGGTGTCGATGGCGCCGCCCCAGGCATGCGTGAAGCGCAGCCCTGTCAGCTGTGGAAAGGTCTCGAAGAAATGCTCGGCCAGCCGCCCGAACGAGTCGAAATCCGCTTCGAGGTGCGGGCCGAAGCCGTTGTTCCAGTGGTAGACCGCATCGTAGCCGCCCCACAGAATGCGCCCGTCGGCGGTGGTGCGATAGTAGTGGAACTGGTTGCCGCTGTCGCCCAGGCCCTGCCGTCCGCGCCAGCCGATGGATTCGCGTTGGGCGGGGGTGAGCGGCTCGGTCATCAGGACGTAATCGTACACGGGGACGACAAAATGCCGCAGGCGGTGGAGCAGGGGCGGAAAGGCGTTGGTGGCCAATGCGACTCGACGGGCGCGGACCTGGCCGAAGGCGCTGCGTGCGAGGATGGAATCCCCCGCCTGTTCCAGCGCCCGTACCTGCGTCCGTTCGAAGAAGCGGACTCCCAACCCGAGGCAGGCGCGCCGCAGTCCCCAGGCCAGTTGCGCGGGGTTGACCATTGCCACGTGCGGCTCGAACAGTGCGCCGAGATAGGTGGGCGAATGTACCTCCGCGCGGATCTGTTC
Organism: Chloroflexota bacterium; assembly: GCA_016191845.1. Classification (GTDB taxonomy): domain Bacteria; phylum Chloroflexota; class Anaerolineae; order Anaerolineales; family Villigracilaceae; genus JACPVF01. The sequence goes on along the minus strand of JACPVF010000013.1, from coordinate 67,032 downwards.
CGCGTCCAGCCATTGAAATTCCCCATCGTACGGCGCGGCGGTTGCGGCCGTGGCGCGCAGGTCCTCCACCTGGTAGGGCTCGGTGGCCAGATGGAATTCGCCCGAACGCAGATAGTCACATTCGATGTTGTATCGCCGAAGCGTCGCCTCGATCTCATCCAGGTTTTCGCGACCCAGGCGTGTCAGCGTTTGGAGTTCGCGCGGCCAGCGGTCCAGTCCGTTTTCGAAGCCGTGAGTCAGCGAGGCGGACATGAATCCGCCGTTGCGCCCGCTGGCGCCCGAGCCGACCTCGCCGCCTTCGAGCAGTACCACATCGCGGGACGGATCGGCCTCCTTGGCGAGCAGGGCCGTCCATAAGCCCGTAAACCCGCCACCGATGACCAGCAAGTCCGCGGAGGTGGACTCGGTCAACAAGGGCGCGGGTTCGGGGCGGGCGGGATCGTCCAGCCAGAACGGCTTGAGTTGAATCGAGGAAAGGGATTTCAGCGTCTCAGGGCGGGGCGAGTTGGAGAAGGGCATGAGGTTGAGCGTTTACGGTTGCACGTTAATAGTCCAACTCATGCACATCGGGGTCGGACATCATGGCCTGGACGAATTTCTCGTGTTTCTTTGGCGAGCCGATGGTGCGCCAGGTGCTGACAAGCGTGTTGTCGGTCTTGGTCAGGTGATATTCGAGGATGTGCAGCCTGGTGGACCGCATGAGGTTGTCGGCCTCGACGGCCTTTTCTGCATTTGTGGAACGGATCACCACACGATAGGTACGCGCTTCACGGATGTGGTCGATGATCCCTTCGAGATACGGGAAGACCAGCAACACCACCAGCACGGCAGCAGTGGCGATCAACACGAACTGGATCTCGCCTGCGCCGATGCCCATGCCCAGTGCAGATGAAAGCCAGATGGTGGCGGCGGTGGTCAGACCCGCGATGCGTCCGCCCTCGCGGATGATGGTCCCCGCACCGAGAAAGCCGATACCCGTGACGATGTTTGCGGCAATGCGTGTGCGACTGTTGCCAGGGTCGAGACTGATCGAGAAGATCGTAAATAACGCTGCGCCGACCGTGATCAAGATGATCGTGCGGAACCCTGCCGCCTTATCCTGGAACTCGCGCTCCGCGCCGATGACCCCGCCAACCAAAATGGCCAGGCCAAGTTTGATGAGGTTTTCAGTCAAGATATTCATAGTGTAATTTTACAATTGTTTCAAGAGGGCATCGACATCCGTCACGGGCTGGCGACAGACGAAGCCCTCGCACACATAAGCGGCGGGACGACCCTCCACGAGCGGACGATCATGCAGCAGAGCGGGGGAGCCATCCACGGGCGGATAAGAGGATACAGTCACGATCACGTTCGGCCGATACGCCGACCGAACAGCCTGGATCAATGCCTCGGCCGCTTCGCCTTCGCCCAGGATCGCAACCTGCTTGACGGGTCCGTGGGCAAAGTCCACAGCGGAGAGCCAGCGCGCGAATCCCGTTGGATATTTGAGAGCGTACTCGCTCACCAACCACAACGATTGCTCCGCACGGTCGCGGTATTCGCCTTTATCCGTGAAAGCCGCCAGTTTGAGCAGGGCCTCGCAGGCCAACGCATTGCCCGAAGGCGTGGCATTGTCTTGAATATCCTTGGGCCGCACCAATAGCGACTGGCCATCGGCAGGTGTGTCGAAGAATCCACCTGCGGGATCACTGAAGCGTTCGATCATTTCATCAGCCAGTTCCAGCGCGGCTTTGAACCAGCAGTTGTCGAAATCAATCTGATACAGTTCCAGCAGACCGAGGATCAGCGCGGCGTAATCCTCGAGGAAGACTTCCTGTGTGACCTGGCCGTCACGCCACGAACGATGTAGTTTCCCGTCAGACCGCAGCGCGTTGAGTAAGAAATTTGCGTTGCGCGTAGCCACTTTATAGTATATGTCATTGTGAGGGAGCAGTTTTGTAGCGACCGATGCAATCTCAGTCTTATCGGACATCACTCTCGCTGCCTCGGCAAATGCCGCCAGTATCAGGCCGTTCCAGGCGGTCAGGATCTTGTCGTCCGTGCCTGGGCGGATACGTCCCTCGCGGACAGCCAGCAGCCTTCGATGGCACTCGGCCAGTTTGGCGGGAACAACCGCAGGGTCCAGGCCGAAGCGGGCGGCGAGGGAGGAGTCATCGAGGGCACGCTGCAGAACGGTCTTGCCTTCCCAGTTGCCTTTGGCGCTGACGCCATATGCGGCGACAAAGAATTCACTTTCCGTGCCGAGCGTTGACTCGATCTCGCCGAGAGTCCAGACGTAATACTTGCCCTCCACGCCTTCGGAGTCGGCGTCGAGCGAGGAATAGAAGCCGCCCTCGGGGTGGGTGAGTTCGCGCATCACAAAGCCCAAGGTCTCTTCGACGATGCGGCGGTAGAATGGCTCGCCTGTGATCTGCCAGGCATGTAGATAAGCGCGGACGAGCTGCGCATTATCGTATAACATTTTTTCAAAATGCGGGAGTCGCCAGAAATTATCGGTGCTATAACGCGAGAAGCCACCGCCGACCACGTCATACATGCCACCGCGCGCCATGACTTGCAATGCGTGCAAAGCAGCCTTCGTCCCTGTAGGAGCAGAATCTCCCTGCTTTGAACGGCGCAATAGAAACTCAATGGTCATCGGTTGTGGGAATTTGGGTGCGGGCCCCCAGCCTCCATAGCCCCAATCGTAATTCTCGACGATGGCATGAGTGATGGCTTCGAGATGCTGCGGTGCGAGCGAGAAATTGCTGGCACGGCTCTGCAAGGCAGATTGCAGGTGCGCCGTCACCTGGCCGCCGACCTTGGTCACTTCGGCACGTTCGTTCTGCCAGGCGTTGGCCAGTCCGCTAAGCACGTCTTTGAAGGAGGGCATGTTGTAGCGCGCAACAGGCGGGAAATAAGTGCCCGCATAAAATGGCTGCAGGTCGGGTGCGAGGAACACGGACATCGGCCAGCCGCCCGAACCCGTCATGGCGGTGGTGGCCTGCATGTAGATCGTGTCCAGGTCGGGCCGCTCCTCGCGATCCACTTTGATGTTGACAAAGTGCTCGTTCATGAAAGCGGCGGTCTCGGCGTCCTCGAAGGATTCGTGCGCCATGACGTGACACCAGTGACAGGCCGCGTAACCGATGCTGAGGAAGATGGGCTTATCCTCAGCTTTGGCTTTGGCGAGGGCCTCCTCTCCCCAAGGGAACCAGTCCACGGGGTTATGGGCGTGTTGCAGCAGGTAGGGGGAAGTGGAACCGACAAGATGATTGGGCATGGATACCTTTAGGTGTGATCGGGTAAAACGTCCCCCAGATTATAGTCGACGCGTGTGCTTTCACACCCTCAGACGATACCCCACTCCAGGCTCGGTCAGGATGTAATGCGGGCGGGACGGGTCGAGCTCGATTTTGCGGCGCAGGTTGCTGATGTTGACGCGCAGGATGTGCATCTCGCTTTCGTAGGCATTGCCCCACACCTGTCTGAGCAGATGATGATGCGTGATGACCTTGCCTGCGTTCTGCATCAACAGCCGCAGGATGTCATATTCCGTGGGGGTCAGCGAGATCTCTTCTCCGCGAATGCTCACCAGCCTGCGAGCCAGGTCCATGCGCAACTCGTCCACTTGCAGGATGGGTTCTTCGGGTTTATTCGATTGCCTGCGCATGACCACACGCATGCGCGCCATCAGCTCACCCGTGCCGAAGGGCTTGGTCAGATAGTCGTCGGCGCCTGCATCGAGGGCAGCGATCTTGTCCTGTTCCGCTTCGCGCACCGAGAGGATAATGATGGGCGTCTGCGACCACTCGCGCAGTCGGCGCGTGACCTCGATACCATCGATGTCGGGCAGGCCCAAGTCGAGGATGATGATATCGGGGCGGTCGGCGATGACGGCGCTCAGCGCCTCCTCCCCGTTGGTGGCTTCGTAGATGGAAAAGCCCTGCGCGCTGAGAGCCGCCCGCAGATAGCGGCGGATGGGGGACTCATCGTCCACGATAAGAATGCGCTGTCCCGTTTCGCTCATCGACCCTGATCCTCGATCCCGTTTAATGGAAGTTCCACTGTCACGATCGTCCCGCCGTTTTCGCGGGCGCTGGCGTAAATGTTCCCATGATGTGCTTCGACGATGCCCTTGCTGATGGACAGCCCCAGCCCCGTGCCGCTGACACTCTCAGGGCGCTGGACGCGGTAGAACTTGTCGAAGACGCGCAGCAGGTCTTCGGGCGGGATGCCCACCCCACGGTCCGCGATCTGGAGGCGGGACTTGTCATCCGCCAGATGGGCGGAGACCTCGATCAGCGAGTCGTCTGCTGAATATTTGATGGCGTTCTCCAGCACGTTGACCACCACCTGCACCATCAGCGTAAAGTCCATTGACACGAGCGGATAATCGGCGGGGATGTCCACCTTCACGTCATGCTGACCGAGGCGCTTGCCAAGTTGTTCGAGCGCCGTGCCAATCACGTCCTCGATATCGCCAGGCTCGCTGTGCAATTTGATGGCGCCGCTTTCGATGCGCGTCATCGAAAGCAGGTTGCCCACCAGGCGGTTCAGGCGCTCGGCTTCTTCGCGCGCGGTGACCACCAGGCTGCGACGATTCTCATCGTCGATGGTCTCAGCCTGTTCGTCGAGGCTGGTCAGCGCGCCTGTGATCGAGACCAGCGGCGTGCGCAAGTCGTGGGAGATCGAGTTAAGCAAGGCGGTCTGTAATTTTTCGGCGGCCTGCAACAACTCGGCGCGGCGCGCCTGTTCGGCCAGACTGGCGCGTTCGATGGCCAATGCGGCCTGGTTTGAGAAGGCGGTCAGAGTCTGGCGTTGCTCAGGGGTGAGGAAGTTGCCTTCCTCTTTGGGACGGACTCCCAGCACGCCCACCAACCCATTTGAGGTACGCAAGGGCAGGCAGCGGATGCTGGCGGCGGGCAACGTATCGGTGCCGCGCCCTGCGGGCTGGTTATGCTCGAAGGTCCAGGTCGCCACGGCCAGTTCGTGCTCGTCTGGATGGTAATCGGGTGAACTGGCAAAGGGATGGATCGAACCATTTTCGGGCAGGAAGATGACCACCTCGCGGCCGAAGGCCTGTGCGATGTGCGAGATGATGATGTTGGCCACGTTATCCAGGTCCGTGGCGGAGGTCAGGTCGCGGCCGAGGTTGTAGAGCGACGACGTCTGCGCTTCGCGTCGAATGGCGGCTTCAGCCTGCTCATGGCTCTGGGCGGTGAGCGAACTAATGATGAGACTGATAACCAGCAGCACCGCAAAGGTGATGAGATATTGCGTGTCTCCGACTGCGAGGGTGTGATACGGCGGAACGAGGAAAAAGTCGAAAGCCAATACCCCAGCAACGGCCGCCAACAGGGACGGTCCACGCCCGAGGAAGATGGCCGAGATCACCACCGAGGCCAGGTAGAGCATCACCAGGTTGGTGGGTTCCAGCGTCCCTCGGACGGTAAAGCCCAACAGGGTGGATAGGGCCACCAGACCCATGCTGAGCATATAACGCCCAGCAGGACGATGTGGCTGCCAGTCCGCGGGGATGATGGGTTTGGTCAGTTCGGTGCGCGCGCTGATGACGTACACGTCGATGTCCCCGCTGGCGTAGATCAGTTGGTCCACCACCGAACCCTGGATGATCTCCTGCCAGCGCGGTTTGAGCGGTTTCCCGAGCACCACCTTGGTGATATTATGCTTGCGTGCGTAATCCAGCACGGCTTCATGGATGGAACGTCCCGCCAGAGTGATGGATGTAGCGCCCAATTCTTCGGCCAGTTGCAAAGTCTGACCGATGCGCTCACGGTTGGCGGGGTCGTTTTCGGGTTTGGAGGCGATCTCCACGTAGACGGCGACCCACTCGGCGTTGAGTTCGTCGGCCAGCCTGCGCGTGGTGCGGATCAACTTCTCGGCCAGCGGGCTGGGGCTGATGCAGACCAGCAGCCTTTCCCCTGCCGCCCACGGACCCGCAATGGCGCGCGTCTGCATGTAGGAACGCATCTGGTCATCCACGCGTTCGGCAGCACGGCGCAGCGCCATCTCGCGCAGCGCGGTGAGGTTGCCCTTGCGGAAGAATTTGTCGATGGCGCGGCTGGCCTGCTCGGGGATGTAGACCTTGCCCTCCTTCAAGCGCACGAGCAATTCATCGGGCGGCAGGTCGATCACCTCGATCTCAGAAGCTTCGTCGATGACGCGGTCTGGGATGGTCTCACGCACAATGACGCCCGTCACCTGAGCGACGATGTCGTTCAGGCTTTCGAGGTGCTGGATGTTGAGTGTGGTGTAGACGTCGATGCCCGCGTCGAGGATCTCTTCCACGTCCTGGAAGCGCTTGGGGTGGCGCGAACCAGGCGCGTTGGTGTGAGCGAACTCATCGATCAAGACCAGCTTTGGGCGGCGGGCGAGAACGGCGTCCACATCCAGCTCGGACAGGGTCACATTGTGATATTGAACCTGTTTGCACGGCAGGACTTCCAGGCCTGCGACCAGTTCTTCGGTCTCAGCCCGCTTGTGAGTCTCCACGTAACCGACGGCCACATCCCAGCCCTGCTCTTTGCGCTGGTGAGCGGCTTCGAGCATGGCGTAGGTCTTGCCCACGCCCGCCACATAGCCGAGGAAGATCTTCAGCTTACCGCGCGTGGCATCTTCGGTTTCAACGTGCTTCAAGAGTTCATCGGGGTCGGGACGTGTTTCCATAGCTTATTCCATTGTATTCTAAATATCTTTTCAAGATACAAACGACTTGTAAAAGACAAGGCTGTGCAGAAATCGCACAGCCTTGTGGTTCATGAGGATTCTTCGCGGCCTGACTCAGTTTGCTTGGGGGTGCCGCCGAGTTGTGGCTGTGGCTTGATGATGTATTGATCCAGCAGCGAGGGCGCTTCGGGATGATCCACGTGCAGGGCGTGGTCGTAGTCGCCAGCCGCCACGGGCGGGTCGAAGCGGGTGGGGCGTCGAACGCCGAGCATTCCGAAGAAGTTGGTGACAGCCATCAGCACGGAATAGCGGTATTCCTGCATCTTGAGGGACTGCCACTCGACGATGGACGCCATCGCGCCCTGTACGCGCGCCTTGTCGCGCACGATGCGGTGGATCTGTTTCGGGTCGCGGTGCCCGCCAGGAGAGATGAGCATGGCGTTGGCAGCCAGCACCAGCACAGCGAAGGAGATCAACACCATCCAGCCGCCCTCCTGCCACTTGCCGACGATCTGCCCGACGAAGACCAGCGCCGCCAGTACTGCCGCCCCCGCAGCGGCGACCGCGCCCCACTTGCGTTTGCTGCCTGTGTAATGTTCGAGGATGTGCCTGCGAACCGCCAGCCCCATGACGGTGATCGGCATGAACACGCCCACACCGTAGAACGGCACGGCAACCGATGTCTGTCCACGCACCAGGAGCATGAGCGCGATGGTAATGACGAAGCCAATCGTGACTGAGCGGGTGAATGTGCCCTGCTCGTTTCGATAGACGATGAACTCGGGGAACTCACCGATGGCCACGTCGCGCCAGCCCGTGGCCTGCAGATCCTGAAAGGCTGTCATCGATGCAGCGGCAAGCAGCGCCACTGCCAGAATTTGATAAGCCCAGAACAGGATCGTCCCGCCTGGAAGCTGGGTGAAGCCGATGTACGCCAGGTTGCCGACCAGGGTGCGCCCGAGCGTACCATCGAACACGTTAAAGCGGATGGCAAAGAAGGTCAACATGTAGGTGGTCAGTCCGCCGTAAAACAGGAAGGAGGTCTGAACGAAACGCCCGATGCCCGCCTTGCCGCTATAGAAATCCCACAAGCCCTTGAGTTTCGGCAGGCGCTTCCTGCCCCATTTGACAATACTGGCATCCTCATTGATGACGAACTGGATGCCGTTGGACATGGCTTCCAGACCTGTCAACGCCACCAGACCTTTCATGGAGGCCGTCAACAGGTGGAAGAGCGCCTGCCCGAAGGAAACCTGCTGGATGGCTTCTTCGACGGCCACAGGCTTGACGCCGTTTAAGTTGGCGTAGATCAACCCGCTGACCATCACCAGCGTCATCATAATGAAAACGCCCAGCAGAGTGAAAACCACCCGCGCCGATTCTCCGCGTCCGCGGATGGTGAGATACCAGGTGATGGCTGCCAGCGTCCCGCCGATGAGGAAATGCCAGATCCAGTTGGTGCCGTAAAGTCCAAGCACCGAGAGCAACTGGTCACCGCCTGAAAGCGCGGACACCACAACCGTAAAGATGTAGTCCTGGATCAAAACGATGGCTACGACCAGACTCAAGCCAGGGGTCAGGTAGCGCATGGATGCAGTGTACGAACCGCCGCCTTCATTGAAAATTCCAAGCGAGTACATGTACAGCCCGCCAAATACGATGTTGGCAACGCTAATGATCGCGGCGGCGACATAGCCCCATTGCTGAATGCCGTAGGGATGCAGGGCGTGCATCATCTCGCCCGTGGCGTAGAAGTAAGAGGTGAAGTAATCCACGCCGAACAGGGCCAGCGCGGCCAGCAGACCGATCTGCCCTGCGCCGTGGATGTGCGCATCCTCCTCCTTTTCGACGGGGGAAACCTTGTAAGCCAGAAAAGCAATTACGATGAGAAGTCCGATGGAAAAAAACATTTTGTCTACCTTCTGAATATCTAGGACTGGAACGCTGTTTCGAGGTTCTTCAGTTGAGCAAGCAGGTGTCTGCGCGTGGAAGCGTTCAGGCGCGTGTCCTGTGTAACCTTGGCTTCTTCGTCGCGAGCTGCGCGGACGACGAAGGCAGGGATGAACATGATGCGCCCTGCTGGGATGATCTCCAGGTTGGAGTGGTCGAGGGCGAGGGTCTGGTCGTCGAAGTAGGGCAGGCTGACGGTCAGGCCGCGGTTCAGGCTTTGCTGCTCGGCCCGCGCCTTGATCGCGGAAATGATCTCATCTGTCTTGAAGTTGGCCAGGGCGCGTCCCTGATGGATCAACTGTCCGAGGATGCCGTAGCGCTTGTGCTGGTATTCCTCGTCGGCGGTCATGTAGGGCGCAAGCGCCAGCGCGCGATGCAGGATCAGCACATAGCGCTGCATCGACTGGACGTGGGCTTCGGCCTCTTGAACGGAACCCACCAACAGCCTGCCATCCAGATCGAAGGCCACCCATTGCGGCAGGAAGAATTTGCGGGCGGCAGGCACGAAGGGCGTCTGCACTTCGCCGCGGTTGTCGGCAGCCCCCTCCTCGGCGATGGCGTCAGTGGCCTGGGTGATAGCTGATTCGGGCGCGGCATCACCCACAGGGATGGTGGGGATCTGCTCATCTTCATCGGGGCGATAGACTACGGAACGGCCTGCGGGCAGCATGTTGTGGACCATATGCATGGCTGTGACGTAGCGCAGCAATCCCGCGCTGACGGCGACAGCCTGGTCCGCTGACCGTTCCAACTCGCTCAGGCGGTGCAGTAACGCATCGCGCACATCGCGTTGCATAAAGCGACCCACCTGAATGTGCCGCTCGGCTTCAGGCAGCGTGATGGTCCCAGACTGGTGGATCTGGGACAGGGTGGTGACCACACGATCGGGCAGCGAAAAACGCACCCGCGCCGTTTTGGTGATCAACGCCTCGGCGATGGGCTGGGCCTGTCCTTCCAGAAAGCGCTGCACGATGACGGGCTGGCTTTCGAATAGCGTTTTTTGCGTTTCATATTCCTGTCGTAAATGTGGAACCATGTTGTTTGTCATGAGTTTTTTCGATTTCCTTGAGCCGATAGCCTACGCCTGGCTCGGTGATGATGTGTCGCGGCCGCAACGGGTCGCTTTCGATCTTTCTTCTCAGGTTGCTGACGTTGACACGCAACAGATGGGAATCCGCTTCGTAGTTGCCGCCCCATACTTCTCGGATCAACTGCTGGTGCGTGAGCACCCTGCCCGCATGGTTGACCAACGTGCGCAGGATGCTGTACTCGGTGGGCGTGAGCATCACCGTCTGTTCGTGGACCCGCACTTCGCGCTTGATGAGATCGACCAGCAGGTCATCATTTTCAAAAACTTCGGATTCCTCCTCGGTCTTGTTGGAATGCCGCAGGGCCACGCGGATGCGCGCCAGCAGTTCGCTGATGCCAAAGGGTTTGGTGAGGTAATCATCGGCGCCCCCGTCCAGGGCAGTGACCTTGTCCTGTTCGCCGTCGCGGGCTGAGATGACGATGATGGGCACCTCGGTCCACTCGCGCAGACGGCGGGTGACGTCTGCGCCATCCATGTCGGGCAGGCCCAGGTCGAGGATGATCACGTCGGGATGGTGCAGCGCCGCCAGTTGGATGGCCTGATTCCCGTTCTCCGCTTCCAGGACCTGATAGCGGTTCCCGAGGGACGCGCTCAGGAAGCGTCGGATGGGACGCTCGTCGTCAACCACGAGGATCTTCAAAAGGGAGTTGGGAACAGGGGTCATCAATGCGCCATCAAGAAAATATCAAAGCGCCCAACATTCTATTGTTGGGCGCGTCAATTTAGGCGCAAGAATTGCCCCCGACACGTCAAGAAAGTGTCAAGAAGATTTACTGGCTGGCCCAGGATTTATAGAGGAAAAAGGCATTCGCCCAGACGAGCAGGAAAAGCATCAGGAGTTGGTGCTGAAAATTACTCAGTTTCAGGAATGAAGCGCCGATGATGCCTGCCAGGGGTGAGTAGGTAAAGACCTGCTCGAAAATTTTGGACACCTTTTTCTTCATGGTTCACCTTTTTGACAGATACAGTCTATTCATTTGCATGTCAAAAAGGGGACAAGATGCAGGTCGATCCAATCAAGATCTTATCAAGAAGTCTGAACACTTTCCCGCACGGCATGATCGACCTCATACTCGGTGATCTGCACCCGTTCGATCGCCAGCCCGATCTGTAAAGCTACATTTTGGAGGAGGCGGCTCTCTGGAGAGGGCAGATCCATTTCTGCGCTTCGAGGACAAAGAACAGGACGGTTAAACCCACATAAATCAGATCATTCATGGTGCCTCCATTCGTCCCCCAGTGTATTGAGTCTCCCATCAAAAATGCGGCAAGGACGCTGGTAAAGGTATCAAGAAAAGGTCAAGAAGTGAATTAAAAACAAAGGCCCTCTGCTTTTGCAGAGGGCGGGGATTGGACGTTTTGTATCGAGATTAATTTTTTCTTCCGACGATCACCAACGCGCTGGCGCCATGAAAGCCGACTTGATGTGCCCGCTCGCGCAGGGATTTGCCCTGCGCCTTGAGCGACTCTTCTTCAGGCAGGCCTTGGATTCGCTCGTGGTTGTACTGATCAATGATGCTGTCGATCTCGGCCAGGGTGTCGGGCGCCAATGGATCGTCGGAGAGGTCGACCAGGTCTTCGAGGGCCAGGTCGGCCAGCCCGAGACTTTGCAACAGGGACACAATCTCGTCGCGCCGATAGGTAGGGTTATGGCAGATACCGCGAGCGGTGTCCACTCGTCCCCACCAATCGTGCAGCAGCACATGCGTCAACTGGGCATCGGTCTGGTGATCGCGATACATCTCACTGACGATCAACAGACCGCCAGGCCGCACTACGCGTTTCATCTCGTTCAGGGTGAGGAGCGGATCTGTCAGGTGGTGCAGCGAGGAGCAAATACTGACCGTGTCGAAACTGGCGTCGGGGAACTCCAGGTGCGCCGCATCCATGCGCTTGAAGCGGACGGTGGGATCGGTCTTGAAGCGCTCCCAGAAAGCCGCTTCGGCGCGCTCGCTGGTGTCCACGCCAACGATCTCAGTATAAGAGGCCAGATTCTCTTTAAGCGTGGCTGCAAATCCGCCCCCGCCCGTGGCTACGTCGAGAACTGTGCCGCCGTGGATATGCCCAAGGATGTTTTTGAAGGTACTCATATCTTCATTGTATCGCTTTTATTTCGCGAAACAAAGCGACATGGCGCTGGTGGTTTTCACGTTTTTTCCATCGGTGGCGGATGGATATCGGATCGATACAGCCAGGATACAGCTACCATACAGCTAGGATACAGCTAGGATACAGCTTGGATAGCACCTGGCAATCACTGCGCGGGTCGTTCGACTGGCTTTTTTGGGAATTTGGCCTTACTTTGCCAGTGGCAGGTGGACCATAAATGTGCTGCCTTCCCCCAGACGGCTTTTCGCACGCACGTCGCCGCCGTGGATATTTGCGATCCACTGCACGATGGCCAACCCCAGACCGCTGCCCGAGGTGGATGCATCGCTGTCGTGGGCGGTGCGGGCGGCGTCGGCGCGATAAAAACGCTCGAAGAGATGTGGCAGATGTTCTGCTGGGATGCCTGGCCCGTTGTCGCTCACGCGGACCCAGGCCTGGGTGCCGTCTTCAGAGGTTCCCGTCTCGATTTGCACTACGGCAGCGCGGTCGGCGCGGGTGGAATACTTGATGGCGTTCTCGACCAGATTGGTCAGCATCTGGATGAGGTATTGGCGGTCACCGAGGACAGGCGTCTCGGGCAGGTCTCCCGCCTCCAACTGGACCTGGCGGCGGGCTGCCAGCGGCGACAGACGTTCCAGCACCTCGAGCGACAGATCGCCCAGGTCGTGGCGCTCGCGCGTAGGCGCGCCCTGGCCTGCATCCATGCGAGCCAGCAGTAACAGGTCGTTGACCAGTTCGGACATGAACTCGTTCTCGGCCTGGATGACGCGCAACGCGCGTTGATATTCGGCAGATTTGCGCGGAGCCGCCAGCGCGTGATTGACCTCGAGGTTGACAATGGTCAGCGGGGTGCGCAACTCATGGCTGGCATCGGCGGTGAACTGCCGTTGGCGGGCAAAGGCCGCTTCAAGACGGGATAACATGGCGTCGAAGGTGTCGGCCAGCTGACCGATCTCGTCGCGCTGATTCAGGTTGAGTCGGTGACTGAGGTCGGTTTCGCTGATGGCGCGAGCGGTGCGGGTGATATCTGCCACGGGACGCATGGCTCGGTCGGCCAGCCAGAACCCACCCAGCAGGGCCACGGTCAGCGTGACCAGGCTGCCGAGGAAGAGAGTGATCAGCAGTTTCTCCAGCCGCTCCCCAGGGTCGAGCGGAGCGCCGATCAGCACGAAGCCAGAAATCTTCTGCTCGGACATGCGCGGTGAGAGCATGAAGCCATACGTGGTCTGCCTTTCGCCCGATGAAACGTCCCGATACAGGATTGTCTCGGTTGGCTCGGATAATCGCGCCTGCACCAGGGAGGTGATCTGCGTTTCGGAAAGGGGCCCCCAGTGGAAGGTCATCTGGCCGCTTTCGTTGAACAGGACCAGCACGTCGCTTTCCGCCAGGTCGGCCGTATCGATGGAGACACTGTCGGAGGAGCGCAGGGTGTGTTCCAGGTCTTCCATACGCCCTTCGAGACGATCGACCATCTCACTGCGCAGGTCATGCACCTGGCTGAAATACACGATGACGCTGAAGAGGGTCAGTACGACCGCCAGGATCAACGCAAACCACAACACCAGGCGGGCGCGGATGCTGTGAATCAATCCTTGAAGAGAACTGAACAAAGGCTTCATCCTCGCTTATGGCCGCCGAATGCGATAGCCCGCGCCGCGCACGGTCTCGATCAGCTTGAGCTCAAAGGGGTCGTCCACTTTGCGGCGCAGGCGGCGGATGTATACGTCCACCACGTTAGAGGCCACATTGACATCGTAACTCCACAGACTATTCTCCGCCATCTGACGGGTGATGAGTCGATTGGGGTTGCGCATGAGATATTCGAGCAGGGAATATTCGCGGGCAGTCAACTCGAGCGGCTGTCCGCCGCGCTCGACGAAATGGGTGGCGGGATCCAGCCGCAGGTCGGCAATGACCAGCACGCTGCTCTTGTCTTCGGCATCGCGCCGCAGCAGGGCACGCAGGCGTGCGCGCAACTCGTCCATCTCGAACGGCTTGATCAGGTAATCGTCCGCGCCGCTGTCGAGCCCCGTCACACGGTCGGTGAGGGTGTCGCGGGCGGTCAGCATCAGGACGGGGGTGCGGACGCGCTTGTTTCGCAGCGAGCGGCAGACCTCCAGCCCGTCTTTGCGGGGCAGCATTACATCCAGGATGATCAGGTCGTAGGGGGTGAACTCGGCCATTTCCTCGCCTTCGTCACCATCATAGGCGGCGTCCACGGCGTAGCCGTCGTCGGTCAGGTTACGGCGGAGCGAGTCGCTCAGGCGTTGATTATCTTCCACAAGCAGAATGCGCACAGAATCCTCCACCGTTGATTGTAGCACGGGCAGATGACGAAACGATGAAACGGCTGAAGACGCGGATTTGGCCAGGCGTGGAGCCGTCCATCGCTGAAATTTCCTCACGGGTCCGTCATCTACCTGTCATTTTCGCGGTCTATACTGTGGGCATTGAAACTGACACGAGGTTGAACCATGAACTTACAAAAGATGATCCCCGCCCTGGCCGCTTCCCTGCTCATCACGCTGTGCGTGGGCATGGCCATCTTCGCCGTCGGCGGAAACGCCCTGTTCAACGGAAACGGCATTGCCTTCCCAAGCGCCACCACCAAGGATGCTGCCGCTGCGCAGATCGATTACGCCAGCCAGGCCGCGCAGATCAAGGAACTCCAAGCCCAGGTGGCGGAATACCAGTCGCGTGAGCAGCAATACCAGACCCAACTAAACGAGGCCGCCCAGCAGATCACCCAGGCCAAGGCCACCATCCAGCAGTTCCAGGCCCTGCTCGACGCGCTGCAACGCCGCGGCATCATCACTGTCAGCAGTGATGGGCGCATCTTCCTGAACCAATAACGAGGTCCCGCCATGAAATTCTTCAAATCCGCCCTGCGTTTCTGGATCACCATCATCAGCCTGTTCGGTTTTCTGACGGGTTGGGCCGTGCTGGCGCATTCTCCCAAGCCCCAGCCTTACATGGACCCCAGCCGCGCCACACTCGGCCTCGACCCTGTGCCGCAATTCTCCGATCTGATCGGCGGCAGCGATGGCCTGGGCGGACCGCGCATCACAAGGACCGTGCGTGCTTTCGCACCACGTTTCCGCACGGCAGGTTCTTAAGATGGACTACTACGAATTCCGCGCCATGAACTCCGCCATCCTGATGGGCGCGGAGGGGCAGGGCGCAGCGGCTGGGTTCGAGGCGGCGCGCTCTTTCATCGAAGCTGCGGAAGAACGCTTCAGCCGCTTCCGCGAGACAAGCGAACTGTCTCACCTCAACCGCTCGGCAGGGCAGTGGACTTCCGTCTCGCCCGACCTGTTCGAGGTGCTCGACCTTTCGTTGACATACTACCGCGCCACAGGCGGATTGTTCGACCCGTCCATCCTGCCTGACTTGCAGCGGGCAGGCTATACCCGCAGCATGGATGAACTTCGCGTTGATGGCGCGGACCCCGCACCCGCTGACCGTTCCCCGGGCCGCGCTCCCGCCTTCGACTCCCTCCGCCTCGACCGCGCCCGTAGCCGCGTCTTCCTCCCGCAGGGAATGCTGATCGACCTGGGCGGCATCGCCAAGGGCTGGATCGCTGAACACGCGGCCGAAGTTCTCTCTGAGTATTCCACGGCTTGTGCTATCAGTGCAGGTGGTGACATGTTCATGGTCGGTCACCCGCAGGGACAGGCGGGCTGGGACGTGGCCCTCGAAGATCCGCGCGATCCGACGAAGGACCTGATCACCCTGTGGATCGACCAGGGCGCGGTGGTGACCTCCTCGGTCGCCAAGCGCACCTGGCGGCAGGGCGACCAACTCCGCCATCATCTGATCGACCCGCGCAGCGGCCAACCCGCCCAGACGCCCTGGTTGAGCGTCACCATTCTCGCTCCACACGCCGCCCTGGCCGAAGCCTTTGCCAAGGCCCTCCTGATCGGCGGTCCGCGTGCTGCCGACCGCCTGACCCGTGAAAATACCGCCATCAAATTCCTGGCCGTGGACGCCGATGGGCAGCTCTGGAAT
The DNA here is from genome assembly GCA_016191845.1 of Chloroflexota bacterium. Taxonomy (GTDB): domain Bacteria; phylum Chloroflexota; class Anaerolineae; order Anaerolineales; family Villigracilaceae; genus JACPVF01. Next base: position 51,203 of record JACPVF010000013.1, on the reverse strand, counting down.
TCTGCCCATCATAAGGAACCTGTCTATGCCTGAGTCTGTTGTTCGACCCGCAGTCAAGAAACCCATGCCGCAAGCGCTGACCACTGTATTGATCCTGGCCGTTGTCCTTGCCGCGCTGACCTTTGGCTTGTCCTACGTTCAGTTGGGCAGCATTCGCGCGCTCTTCGCGCTCGACAGCGTGCAGACCTGGTGGTACGTCACCCGCGCGGCGGGCTTGCTTGGTTACCTGATGATCTGGCTCTCCACCCTGTGGGGACTGGCTGTCAGCAGCAAGATCTTCGATCCGTGGCTGGAGCGCCTGTTCACCTTTGACTTTCACGAGCACCTCTCCCTGCTTGGCCTGGGTTTTGTGACCCTGCATGTCGTGGTACTTCTGCTCGACAAATTCCAGCCGTTCTCGCTCTTGCAAGTACTGATCCCATTCCTCTCAGCCTACCGCCCATTCTGGGTGGGAATTGGCGTCATCACCTTCTACCTATCCCTGCTGGTGACGGTCACCTTCTATATGCGCTCGCGCATCTCGCAGAAAACCTTCCGCACTATTCACTATTTGAGTCTGGCTGCCTACCTCGGTGCAACCCTACATGGCCTGTTCTCGGGCACCGACTCTCCGCTCATGGCTGTAGGCTTCATGTACCTGGTGACGTTCCTTTCCATCATCTTCCTGTGCACCTATTGGTTGTATCTCCTCTGGGCGCGCAAGGTGGAAGAGAAGGCACAGGCTCGTAAACTGGCACAGCAAAAACGCCGCGGCAAAACCCCACAGCATCAGACCATCAGCCGCATCCACTCCTGAAATCCATATTTTTACGATACAAACCGAACGATAGGACCATCGTTCGGCCTTTTCATTTTCATTTCCCTGTATAATCGGCGCATGCCCGAACCTCAATTCGCGCGCATTGGCATGGTGGCCCGCTGGCGTCCCGTCCATAACGGACAGGCGGCCGCCTTGCGCGCGCTGACCGCCAACGCGCATGAGGTGCTGATCGGCATCGGGTCGTCCAACCGTTACAACGCCCGCAACCCCTTTACCCTGACCGAAGCTGAAGACATGCTGCGCCTCGTCCTCGATGGGCATGACAATGTGACCATCATCCCTGTCCCTGACCTGGATGATGGTCCGCGCTGGCGGCTGATGCTGCTCGACCTGCTCGGTCCGCTTGATCTGTTTGTGACGGATAATCCCTACGTGGCGAACCTGCTCAAGGACGATTATCCGCTGTGCCGACCCGTCGAGCTGGTCCCGTTAAATGAGCGGGTGCGTGTCGACGGGAGCATGGTTCGGGCGGCGATGGCGCGTGGGGAACGGTGGCAGGCCTGGGTCCCAGAGCAGGTGGCGGAATACATCCAGTCGAACGGGTTGGACGTCCGCTTCCGCAAAGAGTTCGGTCTTGAAACGTTGGCAATGGCAACGGTGATTTCTTAATGCGAGATAGCTCTTGCACAAATTTTAGGAGGCATCATGTATTCATGGGATGAAGATACCAGCAAGTGGTACGGCTCGGGCAAGTATGCGTATGCGCCCGCCGCGGCGCCCGCCCGCGTCGACTCGGCTGAGCGTGCCAAAGCGGCAGGCCCGCGCACCTATCAGGGCAAAAGCGGCCCGAACGAGAAGATCATTGACCCGAAGAAGATCATTCGCAGCGAGTCGAAGAACCCGATCATTGTCGCCATCGACGTGACGGGTTCCATGGCGCGCTGGCCGTTCGAGATCTTCGACCGTCTGCCGCTGCTGTACAACACGCTCTCGCAATATCGTCCCGACGTGGAGATCTGTTTCGCTGCCATCGGCGACGCGGGCGTGGACCGCTGGCCGCTGCAGGTCACGACCTTCGCCAGTGGTTTCGATCTGGAGCAGTTGCTCGGCTCCCTCTACGGCGAAGGCGGTGGCGGCGACGCGCCTGAAAGCTACGGCCTGTTTGCACATTGGGTCAATACCCATGTGCAGGTCCCTAATGCCGAAGAGCCGCCCTTCCTGATCGTCTTCGGTGACGTGACCATGCATCCCGTCATCGCGCGTGGACAGATCGAGCATTACCTCGGGGATCGCGTCAATGGCGACATCGATGCGATCAAGACCTGGCAACAACTCTCGCAGAAGTGGAATACCTGGTTCATGCGTCGCCCGACGGGCAAGCGCGGCGACCAGGTGGATGTGCAATGGGGTAAGGCCATCGGTGAGCAGAAGATCTTCCACATCGAGGATGAGCAGCGCGCCGTCGACTACGCCATGGGCATGATCGCCCGCTCGTGGGGCTACTTCGGCGACTTCCAGGAGAACATGCGTGCCCGTCAAGACGAGAAGAAGGTGGAGCAAATCAGCAAGCCAATCGAGATGATTTGTCCGCGTTGTGGCGCGCCCATCCCCGTCTCCGCAGGCGGCATGTTCAAGTGCGGCTTTTGCGGCACGACCCTGAAATTGTAAGAGCGCGGCGCGACATTCACGCCACTAGCTAATCGAGGACTTGCCGTGCCTATCCCTGTTGACGCCATCGTCACCGTCCCGCCCTATGCGACTTTTCTGGAGGAAGTGGCCCGCCACCGCCTCGTGAGCGGATTCCGTTTGAACACGGTCATGCCGCTGAAAGAGACTCCGCGCGAAGTGCTGGCCCGCCTCTCGAAGCTGGGTCAGCCGCTCTGGGTAGATCTCAAAGGACGTCAGCTGCGCGTAGTCACTCCCGCCATTCCACCCTTTACCGAGATCAAGCTCAGCCACAAGATCAAAGTTAACACGCCAGTGGATGCCTACTTCTCGGACGGTAACGAGCGTGCCCGTGTGGCCGCCGTGGATGGTGACCGCCTGATCATGGAGGATGGTCCACGTCGCATGGTCGGGCCTGGCGAGTCGGTTAACATCATCGACCCGTCGCTACAGATCGAAGGCACGCTGACCGAGACCGACAAGACCTATCTGGCGGCGATGAAGGACCTTGGTTTGACCAAAGTGATGCTTTCCTACGCCGAATCACCTGAAGATGCGCAGGAAGTGCGTGACCTGCTGCCTGGGGCAGAGGTGGTGCTCAAGATCGAGACCCAGCGAGGGCTGGAGTTTGCTAAACGCTATGGCAATCAATTTGGACAGTTGATGGTCGCGCGTGGCGATCTTTACGTCGAAGTCCTCCATCCTCACAAGATTATTTCTACAATTCGCGTAGCCATTAAAGACAACAAAGATACCATACTTGCCAGTCGTCTCTTTGAAAGCTTAACATGGCAACCTGTCCCTGTCAGCGCCGACATCACCGACGCGGCCTACCTGCTGGAACTCGGCTACCGCACCTTCCTGCTCGGCGACCAGGTCTGCATGAAACGTGACTCGGTCATCGCGGCCTTGAATCTGCTGGAAGCCATCGCGCAGGAAATGGAGTAGGGGCACGGCTGTCATGGAGACCGCAATGTCAAAGGACCGTCCCGCCGTGCCCCTGCACATCGCACTGGCTCAAATCAACACCACTGTCGGCGACCTGACAGGAAACCTTGCGCGCATTCTGGATGCAGCGCGCAAAGTGCATGACGCCGACCTAATCGTCTTCCCTGAACTGGTCGTGCCTGGATATCCGCCGCGAGACATCCTGTATGATGTTTCCTTTGTAGAAGCAGTTGTTGCAGCGACTGAAGACCTGGCGCAACAGTCCAAAGGGCTGCCACCCATGCTGGTTGGGTCATTTGCGCCATCGGGGAAGAAATTGTTCCTGCATCCTGCTTTGCATAATATTGCGTATTTGATCCGCGATGGAGAGATGCAGATCGCGCAGATCAAACAATTGTTGCCTGTCTACGATGTGTTCTATGAATCACGCTGGTTCGTCCCTGGCGAAAAGACCCTGCCACCACTCGAGATCGCGGGCAAAAAAATCGGCGTGTTGATCTGCGAGGACATGTGGGACGAGGAATATCCCGTCCACCCGGGCGCGGAGTTGAAGGCCCAGGGCGCGGACGCGCTGGTGTGCATGTCCGCTGCGCCGTTCCACAAAGGCAGCCTGCAAGATCGGGTGTATCACGCCTCCCATCAGGGACTGCCGATTGCTTTTGTCGATCTGGTGGGCGGAAACGACGAACTGGTCTTCGATGGCGGAAGCTTTGTTTTAGGGCGTGGAAAATTGAAGCGCTTCGAGGAACAGGTCCAAGTATTCGATTGGAATCTGGAATGCGGTGAATGGAAAGCGGAACGCGAAACCGCAGAGGACATCTTTCATGCGCTGGTCCTTGGCTTGCGCGACTTTGCTCGCAAGAACGGAATGCAACATGCCTTCCTCGGTCTTTCAGGCGGAATCGACTCGTCGGTAGCAGCGATCATTGCGACAGAGGCGCTGTGTGCGGAGAATGTCACGGGTGTGGCTATTCCGTCGCGCTACACGGATCCGCGCTCGACCGAAGCGGCGCGGGAGCTGGCATCCAGGCTGGGGATCAGCTTCGAGGTCGTAGAGTTGGAGCCGCTGCACCAGGCAGCGGAATCCACACTTGGGGCGCGGGCCGAAGGTGTGGGCGGAGAGAACCTTCAGGCGCGGCTGCGGATGATGATCCTGATGAGCTACGTGAACCAGCGCGGTGGATTCCTGGTCAATACCAGCAACAAGACCGAACTGACGCTGGGTTATTCCACGCTGTACGGCGACATGGCAGGCGCGATCAGTCCGTTGGGGGATGTGACGAAGCCTGAGGTGTATGAGTTGGCGAGATGGATCAATGAGTGGGGGGTGGAAAGTGGAAAATGGAGGGTAGCGCCCATTCCCACGTTTGCAATCGAACGGAAACCTTCCGCTGAACTGAGACCTGAGCAGGTCGATCCGTTCGATTATGAGACGCTCGCGCCTGCGCTGGAGGAAATGGTACTAGCCAATGAGAGCAACGCGGCCATGCGCGGCAGTGAGCACAAGCGCGGACAGATGGGCGTGGTATTGAAGGTCAGCAAGAAGGCTTTTGGTTCGGGGCGGATGATGCCGATCACGAGGAAATAATTAAGAACCGCCGATGTTTGCAATTATTTCATAATAGGAATTATTTTTATCAAACAAGAAAAATATTGGATACATCTTATCTCCGCGAAGATCGTATTTACATCTGTAGTATCCATCGGGGTCTGGCTTTTCACATTCGACTAGATAGTTCCCCAAATATTCACGGACTGTATCAAAAGTTTTATTTTGTTTTGGAAGGCCCTTGAAATACTCTTTGATTTCGTCGAATAACTCGGGAGCATACACAGTAGCACCAGCTACACAACTTTTACTTTTGTTCGAGATTTTGAGTTTTGTGCATATATCCAGGATCGTGTCTTGTGCCAGCGGCGTAGTGTGTAATTTGTAATTATCCCGATAAGAAGCTCTGGTTTCGTATGCTTTTATATCATTGTAAATTTCAATAAAAAACGGAAGACCGTAGACACAAACCGTCAACATAAATATTGCAAACAATATTAAGTAAGTTATCACTTTCTTTTTGTTGTGTCGCATATTCCCTGCTTATTAAAAATAGCATAATATGGTATTGCCACGCCATTACGTCCAAATACTATCGTACGGATTCTCACCGACGATATGTCGTCCTTCGGCAAAGCGCGTGGGGGTGAAAAGCGAAATATCCATTGTAGACGGTTTCCCATCCAAAATCCACTCGGACATGCACAGTCCCACAGCGGGCGAGATCTTGAAGCCTGTGCCACTGAAGCCTGTGTCCAGCCAGAAGCCGTCGGGGCCGATGGGGCCAAGGGCGGGATGCTGGTCGGGGGTGATGGCGTCGTAGCCGCTGTGCGCGCTGTGGAAGTGGGCGGATTCCATTTGTGGAATGCGTTCGCAGATGCGTTCGATGGCCGCTTCCACGAAGCCAGGGCTGGCATGGTCGGCGTCGCCATCCGCGGACTGGCCGAGCGGGTTGCCGTCCTCCAGGCCGACCAGGGTCAGGTCAGCGACATCGGGGCGGAAGTACATCAGCTTGGGGAAGTCGATCACGGTCAGGTGCGGGTCGCGCAGCGCGGGCGGACGTTTGACCAGCATGGTGTCGTGCCGCCAGGTGCTGAGCGGCAGGTCGACGTCTGCCAGGTCGCAAATCCCTTTGGCCCAGGCGCCTGCGGCATTGACCACGATCGGCGCGGAGAATTCTCCCTGCGTGGTGCTGACGCCTGTGACCTTTCCGCCCGTGGTGTGGATGGTGGTCACGGCGCAATTTTGCATGAAGACCGCGCCATGCGCCTTGGCGGCGTTCATCAAGGAATTGGCTGTAGAGGTGGGGTCGGCATAGCCCGACTCGGGCTCATAGGCCGCCGCTTCGACGTCATCGAGGAAAAAGCCTGGGGCGAGACGACGCACCTCGTCCACGGAAACCACTTCGGTGGCGATGCCGAGTCCACGCTGGGCGGCGACGTTGGCCTGTAGCGCGGGAGTCTGCTCGGGGCGGACGAGTTGCAAGAATCCCGTTTTGGTGAATCCACACTCCGCCCTTCGATTACGCTCAGGGCGGAGGCCAGTCGAAGGGCGGCCGACACGATCCTCCCAGTCGCGAAAATATCCAAATGAGACCCAGGCCAGTTGTGACTCGACCAGCAGGTCGTAGTGCATCCGCACCAGTCCGCTCGAACGGCCCGTGGCACCTGCTGCGATGAAACGTTTTTCGAGGACGACGGGCTTGACCCCGCGCTCCGCCAGATGGAAGGCCAGGCTGGCGCCGTGCACGCCGCCGCCGATGATGATGACGTCGAATGTGTTGGACATGGGGCGATTATACCCATCCCAAAGTACCAGTTGACTTTTGGTAATAGTATGAATAAAATCTAAATAGTCCGAATTTATATCCTCTTGAAAGGTGACAATGGGCGTCTTTCTTTTCCACCCTATTTACCGTCGCGTGGCTGCGCATTCGCCCATGCTGGCAGACATGAAGATTCTTATGGGTAAGGAGCATTAGCATGAAGAATGACCCGTTTCTCCAACGGAGCAGAGTACACCCCAGGGCGTTTCTGCTCCGTTTCATTTCGGCGATCCTTGCACTGACCTTACTGGTTGCGCCGATGGAAGCTTTTGCCTCGTCTACAACGGGGCCAAGGCAGGACAGGCACGAACGTGACGATGAAACTTCCGTCATCTTCTTCGCCTCTGACGGCATGCGTCAGGACCTGGTGGAATCCTTCGCCGGCCAGGGCATGATGCCTGCCATGAAGAAGCTGCTCAACTCGGGCGCGCGCGCGGCAGACGGTGGTCTGCTGACCCAGGCGCCCACCAACACCGGCGCGGGCTGGTACAGCCTTTCCACGGGCGCCTGGTCGGGGGTGCATGGGTCCACCAACAATACATTTGCCATCAATGGAGCCGCGTTTGGCAATCGAACCGGCTCCTTTGATTCTGGCGTGCTGCAGGCTGAGTCCCTGGCCCAGGCGGCTGAGCGCGGTGGCAAGAAAGTGGTCCAGATCGAGTGGGCAGGGGGGCGCAACGGCCTGATCAACGGGCCGACCCTGGATTTCCATTCCTTCTTCTCCGGGCGCGGTGTGGCGACCAACTACATCTCCCCAACGGATGACGCCAATTTTACGGCCTCCTTTGGCCTGCAATTCGACCACCCAGCAGGATTCGCGGGGCAGGCTCCGTTCCCAGGCGCGGCTCCCGCTGACGCCACGGGCTGGACCAATACTCCCAAGTCCTTCAGCCCTGCCAAGGAAATGCGCCTGCGCGTGCTTGATGGCGGCGTGGATAAGTATGGCTTGAACGCCTACATCTTCGACTCCACCAACGACAAGAAGGTCAACTATGACCGCGTCTGGTTCTCCTTCAGCAAGGATGCAGGCGCAGCGGTGGCCAAACTAAAGCGCGGCGAATGGGCCGACATCAAGGTCACGATCTCTGGCGGCGCGCTGGATGGTCAGACGGCTGGCATGCTGGTCAAGGTCGAGGAATTGAGCAAGGACCTCTCGCAGGTGCGCCTGTATCACACCTCGGTCAGCCGCGCGAACGCCACCTGGCCCACCTGGACTCCTCCCAACGGTTTCGGCGGCAGCTTCGAAGAGTTCGTGGCGCAGCGCTTCCCCACTTCCATGTCGGCAGATTTTGCTATCCTGGAGGCGGGCATTGTCAGCGAAGAGACCTACGTCGAGCAGGGTCTGTACTGGGAAACCTCCTATCGACCGATCATTAAATACGTGCTGGAAAAATACAAGCCCGATCTGGCAATGGTCGGCTACCCGACCACGGACGAGTTCCAGCACCAATTCCTTGGTTTGATCACGCCCACGCTGCCAAACGGTGCACCCAATCCCGCCTACGACGATGTGCAGGTCAATGGCACACCCGATGGACGGGTGGCTCAACGCACCTCCTTCATCCAGCGGGCCTACAAGGGCGCAGACTCGACCCTGGCTTTGGTCCAATCTTTGATGGACGGAGATACCACCACCTTCGTCGCATCTGACCACGGCTTTGCGCCGCAGTTCCTGGCCATCGATGCCAGCAAGGTGCTGGTGGACCTCGGCCTGTTATCCAAGCCGCAGACCTCCAACTGTCGACCCGCCACGGGTGAGACCATCGGCAAGGCCAAGGCTTGTTGGGCAGGCGGTACGGTGCAAATCTACTTGAACCTGGCGGGGCGCGACCCCGCGGACGGCGGGTTCACCCAGATCCCCGCCAACCAGGAAGACGCCACGGTGGAGATGATCCGCAACGCCTTCCTGGCCTTGAGCGATCCGAACGACTGGACCAATGACGGCCAGCCCGAGGGCTGGATGATGATCGACCGCGCCTATTCCCGCGCCGAGGCCCGCTACATCCCGAACGGCCCGGACAGCACCGCCGATATGGCACATCCCACCCGCACGGGCGACCTGGTCGTGTTTGCATATCCACCCTACCAGTTCGACGCGGCCACACCCGGCACGCTGGTGGCACGTTCGGCTTTCTTTGGTCAGCATGGGTACGTGCCCGATGTGCAGAACCTGGCGGCCAACGTCAACGTGCGCGCCACGTTCATCGCGGGCGGCGATAACATCAAGCGCAACAAGTCCGTGACTGGACTGCGCACCATCGACCTTGCGCCGACCATCGCCTACCTGCTCGGCGTCCCTGAACCACAGCATTCACAAGGCGTGGTGCGCCTCGACCTCTTCAAGGACAGCAACAAGACTACGCTGATCCCGGTCATCGGCCTGACCGACTTCCACGGCCAGCTCGAACAGACCTCCTACACCTTGGACGGACGCAACATCTCGGTGGGTGGCGCGTCCCAACTGGCCACCATGTTCGATCAGGAAGCCGCGCAATTCAACAGCCCATCCTTCCTCTTCGCCTCTGGGGATAACGTTGGGGCCAGCCCGGCCAACTCGGGCCTGCTCGAGGATCGCCCCGCCATCGACGTGGAAAATGCCTGGGGTCTGCACGCCACTTCCTACGGCAACCACGAATTCGATTATGGCATTGCCCGCCTGCAACAACATCAGGCGCGCGCCAACTTCCCCTTCCTCGGCGCCAACATCGTGGATGAACTCACGATGCAGAACCCGGACTGGGTCCAGGGAATGCACGTCTTCGATTACAACGGATGGAAGGTCGGCGTGATCGGTATCGAGCTGGAGACCACGCCCGAGCTGGTCAGTGCGGGAGCCACGGCCGGGCTCAAATTCCTGCCCGCCATCGAGACCATCCAGGCCGAATCCGAAAAGCTGAGCGAGCAGGACGTCAACATCCAGATCGTCCTGATCCATGAAGGCAGTGCTGTCGGCAGCAACGCCGTGGATGGCACCCCTGCCGTCCCGTGGGATGGTCCCATCATCACCATCGCACAGAGCATCCAGAACACCAGCGTGGATGTGATCCTGGCGGGCCATACACACCGCATCTCCAATATGATGGTCGGAGATATTCTGGTGGCGGAAGGTTTGAACGCCGGCGGCAGTTACTCGGTCGTGCAGATGGTCGTCAACACCAGGGAAGGCGATGTCGAATGGGCTGGCGCATCGACGCGCGTGGCCAAGAACATCGGCGTCCCGAAGCGCGCAGATGTGCAAGCCATCGTCGACGATGCCAACGCCCAAACCGCCATCCTGCGTAACCAGGTGATCGGCACCCAGGCTTTCGACATTAAACGTGCCCCGACCCGTTTGTTCGAGTCCGCCATGGGCAACATGGTGGCAGATGCCATGCGCCTGAAATATCCTGGCGTGGATGCGGCCTATACCAACTCCGGCGGCCTGCGTGCAGACCTGCTGTGCGCTCCACCCAGCGCGGGCGAACAGAACTGCGAGATCACCTGGGGCGAGATGTTCGCAGTGTTGCCCTTCGGCAACCGCACGGTCATCGAGACCCTGACCGGGGCGCAACTGGAGCAAGCCTTCCTGAACGGCTTCTCGCCCAAATGCAACCCGGCCATCGCTACCGGTCGGTTCCCGCAGATCTCGGGCCTGGTGGTCACTTTCACCTGCAATGGAACCACGCCTGTCGTTACCGGTATGTGGAAGGCTCCTGATGGGGTAGGCGGCACGCTGACACCCATCGGCCCCTCCGATACGATTCGCATCGTCACCAATGACTTCATGTTCACCGGCGGCGACGGATATACCATCTTCACTCAGGGCACGAACGTGCTGCAACCTGGCGACGACCTGCTGCAAATCGCAATCGACTACGTCGCTGCCAACTCACCCGTCGCACCCGTCGTGGATGGACGCATCACGGGCCCATAACATAAAATTCCGAATCATGATTGAGCGGCAGGCCGTCCAAATGGACGGCCTGCCCGTTTTGTGCACAATTGCTCAAATTGCCTCTTGAATCACGGAACCGTTTCCTCTACAATATTCCTATATTTCTCACAAGAAATTAAGGTTGTGAGAATTTTTATATCTGCCCTGCATCCAACCAAAACAGGAGGTCGACATCCCCGAGTTGCGTATCCGTTCCACCTCGCAAGCCAGACTGTTGTGCGAATCACTCTTGTTTTGGAGGATTTCCCTGTATGGCAAACAAAAAGACGCGCGAAGAACTCATTCAGCAGGATGTGCGCGACCTGCATAAGCTGGGATATGCCCAGCAGCTATTCCGCGAGATGGGCGGGTTTTCGAACTTTGCCATCTCGTTTTCTATTATTTCCATCCTCACTGGGGCGATGTTGTTGTTCGGCTACGGCCTCAAATTTGCGGGGCCGATCATCAACACGGTGGGTTGGCCCCTCATCAGTGTTTTCACCCTGATCATTGCCGCTTCGATGGCAGAGATTGCCTCCTCCTACCCAACAGCAGGCGGGTTATACTTCTGGGCCTCCAAACTGGGCGGAGTTGGTTGGGGCTGGTGGACAGCCTGGATGAACATGATCGGGCAGATCACCATCACGGCAGGCATTAACATCGGCGCTGCCATCTACGGTGTGGGTCTGGTAACCCGCATGTTCGACCTGGATCCGAACGCGCCTGCCTTGGGCGGCCTTTTTGGCTGGACCCTGAGCAGCTGGGGCTTCTACATCTTCATCATGGTCCTGATCATGATCCCGCAGGTACTCATCAACGTCTTCGGCATCAAATTGACGGCCATGCTGAACGATTTCAGCGTGTACTGGCACATCGGCGGCGTAATCATCATTGCCTTGCTGCTGGCCTTCTTCGGCAAGAATCACCAGCCCTTCTCGTTTGCCATGCAGGCGGTCAACACGGTCAATCCACTGGACGCCTCCTCGGCCACTTTCGCTGACGGAACCACAGGACCGGCGTTGGTGGTGGGCAACCTTGTGTTGAAGTCTCCGTTCTTTGCCATGTTCCCTGCCATAGCCGACCTGTACAAACTGGCTCCCTTTGGCTTTGTATTCGTGTTGGCTTTCCTGCAGGGCCAGTGGACCTACACGGGCTATGATGCCTCTGCCCACGTCGCGGAAGAGACCGTCATGGCACGTTTGAACAGCGCCTGGGGCGTGTTCCTCTCCGTGGCGGTTTCAGCTGTGGTTGGCTACATTGTGTTGATGGCCTTCACCCTCAATATTCCAGACATTGCCGCCACTGCCAGTGACCCATATCCCGTGCTATACATCGCCTATCAGGGCTTGGCGAGCTACTTCGCCGACACGGTGGCAATCATTGTCTTCGGTGGCATGTGGCTGTGCGGCCTATCCACTGTGACGAGCATGAGTCGCATGTTTTTCGCCTTTGCACGCGATGATGGTATGCCCTTCTCATCTGCCTTCCGTGAGATCCATCCGAAGCTGCGCACTCCCGTCAAGTCGATTCTGATCACCAGCACCCTGGCGGTCCTGGTATGCATGTACTCGGCTGCCTATTTCGTGGTGACTTCCATCTCCACCATCGCTCTGTACGTGGCATACAACATCCCTGTTTTCTTGAACGTGCGCAACAAACTGGCAAAGAAGGGGAATTTCACCACGCCAGAGAACGCTCCCTGGAACCTTGGTGCCTGGGGTCCGCTGTTGAACGTCATCGCGGTGATCTACACTGTCTTCATCTGCATCCTGTTCGTTTTGCCCCCAAACGAACTGGTGTTGTGGACGATGCTGCTGTTCGTCATCATCCTGACCATCGCCTGGTTCGGCTATTCCAAGGCCCACTTCAAGGGCCCGAAGGCCGCCGATGAAGCGGAGCTGCGCCGTATCGAAGCGGAAATGGCCGCTGCCGCCAAAGGCAACGATTAGCGTCCTAAAATGAACATCACCAGGATGAGTGAATTGAGATAAAATTCACTCATCCTGGCATTTCCTGAGGCAATCATGCGAATTGCACTCGTGATCGGCTCGACCATCTCGACCATCAAGGACGCCTCCATCAGCGGACGCAAACTGTTGATTGTGCGAAATACGGACACAGCAGGCAAGGTGACGGGCGAACCGTATGTGGCAGTGGATACGGTCAGTGCGGGAACGGGCGACCTGGTACTTGTCACCGATGGGTCCTCGGCTCGTTACACCAATCAGACCAATAATGCCCCTGTGGACGCCGTCATCGTGGGCGTAATCGACTCGCTTGAGTTGAGCGGCAAGGTCACATACAGGAAAGAGTAGATGTCATTGCGAGGGCGGTATTTTTCGCCCGAAGCAAGCTCCTCGAATGAGCAGGAGGCCGCTTCGGACTTCGTCCTCGCAGCGACATATATCTTATGAGCGACTCTCGCGCCCTTCTCTCTGTCGGCGTGGATGTGGGGACCACGACCACGCAAATCATCTTTTCGCGCCTCGGCCTGACCGATGTAGCGCGACCTGGACAGATTCCGCGCATCAACATTTCCAGCCGTGAAGTGCTGTATCAAAGCCCTATTGTCTTCACACCGCTCAAGGATTACGAAACTGTAGACGCCGACAGGCTCCACGAGATTGTGCGCCATGAGTACGCCGCCGCCAACGTCGATCCGAAGCAGGTCGAAACGGGTGCGGTCATCATTACGGGCGAGACGGCCAAGAAGAAGAACGCCGACGAGATCCTGCGCGCGCTTTCGGGGCTGGCGGGCGAGTTCGTGGTCAGCGTGGCGGGGCCGAACGTGGAGAGTCTCATTGCAGGCAAAGGGGCAGGGGCGGCCCAGTATTCACAGGCCCACTATACTTCCGTCACCAACGTGGATATCGGCGGCGGGAGTGCTAACAGCGCCACCTTCCAAAGCGGGACCTTCGTCAGCGCGGCAGCCATGAATTATGGCGGGCGCATCCTCGAGGTCGAGCACAGCAGTGGACGAGTGCGCCATATTGCCGACCCCGCCAAGCACATCCTGGCGGATGTCGGCATCCAGCTTGAGGTTGGGTCGGTGCCCACGCTCGAACAGCTACGCCGTTTTACCGACCGCATGGCCGACATGACCCTTGAACTGGTCGAAGGCACGTCCTCGCCGCTGGCACAGAAACTCTATCTCACCCCGCCGACGAACGTCTCGGGGCGGGGTACGGTGCTGATGTTCTCGGGCGGCATTGGGCATTATTATTTCAATCCCATTCAAATTAACTCGGTGGCCGATGCGACCCGTCACGATGACGTGGGTCCGTTGCTGGCCGAATCATTGCGCAAACATCCTGCTTTGAGTGCCTACGAAGTGGTCCAACCTGCAGAAACGCTGCGCGCCACGGTGCTGGGAGCCAGCACACAAACGGTGACGCTCTCAGGGTCGACGATCTGGGCCGAGCGGCAGATCCTGCCGATGAAGAACGTGCCCGTCATCCGCCCCATGCTCCCCGCGGACCTGGAGCCTGCTTCCGTTGCCTCGGCCATTTCCGCCGCCGTACGCCGCTGGGATGTGAATCTCGCCACCGACCTGTTCGCGATTGCGCTTGAACTCAACCGTCCTTTGGACTATACTTCGTTAACACAACTGGCGAACGGCCTGCGGGAGTTCTCGGGCAACCTGCCCACCGATAGGCCGCTCGTCATTATTATCGAAAGAGACTACGCCCAGGCGTTGGGCCAGACCGTCAAAGGACTCGCGCCGCAGCGCTCCCTGCTCGTGATCGACCAGGTCGGTTTATCGGAAGGCGACTACATCGACGTAGGCACCCCGCTCATGGACGGCCGCGTGGTCCCCTTGAGCGTCAAGACGTTGATTTTTTATCACTAGCCAATGTCATTGCGAGGGCGGCGTTCTTCCGCCCGAAGCAATCTCAGATTTACTGGTATGTTTCCCAAATTTTAGGATTTATCGCATGAAAATTAGCGCGCAAGTCCAGAACAGTCAGGGCAGCCACAAGGTCACGCTGCGAACGAATGACAACGAGCATGCGCTCGACATCCTACCCAGGCCGACAGGCTTTGGCTCCAGCGCAAACGGCGGCGAGTTGCTCTTCCTGGCACTGGCCTCCTGTTACTGCAACGACATCTACCGCGAGGCGACCAAACGCAACATTCAGGTCGAACGCGTGGAAGTCGAAGTGGATGGTGACTTTGGCAGTGAAGGTGAACCTGCAAGGAATATCGCTTATCGTGCCAGAGTCGTTGCCAAGGCCAGCGAAGAACAGATCCGCGAGTTGATGATCTTTACCGATAGTGTGGCTGAGATACAAAATACATTGAGACTTGGAATGTCTGTAAAATTGCTTGAAGTGGAAGCAATACCTGTATAAGCAGAAGGTAAACCTCATGCTTCTCCGCACGAAACTACACGGCAAGACCTACGAATTTCCTGACATTCGCCTCCTGATGGGCAAAGCCAACGAGGAGAAGTCGGGTGACCACCTCGCGGGCGTCGGCGCGGAAACGGCCGCCGAGCGCGTGGCCGCGCGACTCGTACTGGCAGAAGTCCCTTTGAGTGTGCTGCGCGAGACTCCTGCCGTGCCCTACGATCAGGACGAGGTCACGCGTGTGATCCAGGATGCTGTGGACGAGTCGATCTACGCCGAGATCAAGAACATGACCGTCGGCGATTTCCGCGAGTGGATCCTGGCCGACACCACCACGCCCGACATGATCCGCCGCATCTCCAACGGCCTGACCGCCGAGATGGTCGCGGGGGTGACCAAGCTCATGTCCAATATGGACTTGATGTACGCCGCCAAGAAGATCCCCGTCACGGCACACTGCAACAACACCATCGGCGCACCAGGGACTCTCTCCAGCCGCCTGCAACCCAACCATCCCACCGATGCCCCTGAAGGAATCCGCGCCGAGATTTACGAAGGCCTGTCCTACGGTTCGGGCGACTCGGTCATCGGCATCAATCCCGTGGACGACTCGTATGGCTCTGTCTCGCGCCTGCTCGACATGACCTACGATGTCATCAAGACCTGGAATATCCCCACCCAAAACTGCGTGCTGGCCCATGTCACCACGCAGATGAAATGTATGCAATCAGGCTCGCCCGTTGGGCTGGTCTTCCAGTCCATCTCGGGATCGCAGAAGGGCAACGAATCCTTTGGCATCTCGGTCGGCATGTTGGACGAAGCCTACGAACTTGCCAAGAAGCACTGCTTCCCCAAGGGGCCGAACTTCATGTATTTCGAGACAGGTCAGGGGTCCGCGCTTTCGGCCGAGGCCCATAACGGCTGGGACCAGCTCACGCTCGAGGCCCGTAACTATGGGTTGGCCAAACGCTATCATCCCTTCCAGGTCAACACCGTGGTTGGCTTCATCGGCCCTGAATATCTGTACGACGCCCGTCAAATCCAGCGCGCGGGCCTGGAAGACCACTTCATGGGCAAGCTGACGGGCATCCCGATGGGCGTGGACGCCTGTTACACCAATCATGCCCGCGCCGACCAGAACGCCATCGAGAACCTGGCGGTCATGCTCACGGCTGCGGGCTGCAATTACTTCATGGGCGTGCCGATGGGGGATGACTCGATGCTCTCCTATCAATGCACCTCCTATCACGATGCGCCGACCCTGCGCCAGCTCTTCAAGCTGCGACCCGCCGCCGAGTTCGAAAAATGGATGGAAGACCTCGGCTTGATCCGTAACGGTGTGTTGACCGAAAAAGCGGGCGACCCATCCTTCTTCCTCAAGAGGTAATCATGGATGATGCCAAACTGAATGCGATCGTGGAAGCCATCGTCCGTGAGCTGAAAGCCTCGGGAGCCGTCCAACCGTCCGCGCCGACGGCTGGTTCCGCTACATGGACTCCGCCCGCCCCTCAACCTTTCTCTGCCAAACCCACAGGCTTCGGCGGTTCCCTGACCATTGATCTTCCCGACCCGACGACGCCCGAGGCCCGCATGACCCCGCGTGTGACGAACGCCAAAGACCCCAACGGCGTGCGCGCATTGATGGCTTCCACCTCGGCCCGCATCGGTGTGGGACGTGCGGGTCCGCGTTATCGTACGGTCTCGCTGCTGCTCTTCCAGGGCGACCATGCCGTTACCCAGGACGCTCTCTATCGTGACGTCGACCAACGCCTGCTGGATGAATTCAACCTGTTCACGGTTCAGACCAAGGTCAGCAATAAGCAGGAGTATTTGCTACGCCCCGACCTGGGCCGCCTGCTCAATGACGAGGCCAAGCGTACCCTCAACGAAAAGTGCCAGAAGAACGTCAACGTGCAGGTGGTGGTGGGGGATGGGTTGTCGGCGGCGGCGGTTGAAGCCAACCTGCGGCAGATGTTCCCCGTCGTCCGTCAGGGTGTGCAGTCTGCTGGCCTGACCTTCGGCACGCCTTTCTTCGTCAAGTATGCGCGCGTGGGCGTGATGAACGACATCGGCGAGGCAATCAAGCCAGACGTGGTCATCCTGCTGATCGGTGAACGCCCTGGCCTGGGCCGCGCCGAGTCGATGAGCGCCTACATGGGTTATAAGCCCAAATACGGAGACACGGACGCCGATCGCGACGTGGTGTGTAACATCTTCGAGAACGGTGGTACCAATCCGCTCGAAGCGGGCGCATTTGTGGTACAAATTGCCCAGAAGATGCGTCAACATCAGGCTTCTGGTGTCAAGTTGAAAATGGCGAAGTAAGGACATAATATGGCCATCCTCGACCCGATCTATGGAACGCCCCTGTCCGTCCAGTTGATTCCCCAGGTGGAGCGGAACTTTGCCGAGCAGCTTAAGCTCCGACCTGAGCAGCGCTCCATCGGCCTGCTGACTGTCGACAACGATGATGCCACCTACACTGCCATCGACGAAGCCACCAAAATGGCCGATGTGGAAGTGGTGTATGCGCACTCGTTCTATGCAGGCGCAAAGCATTCCTCTGGATTGATCTCAGGCGAGATCATGGCCATTTTGGCGGGACCCGACCCCGCCGAGGTCCGTGCGGGGCTGAACGCCGCGGTGGATTACATCCAGACCAAGGCCATCTGGTATTCGGCCAACGAGGATGCGTCCATTGCGTTCTTCCCGCACTTGATCTCGCGCACGGGCACGTATCTTTCCAAGGTTTGTAACATCCCTGTCGGCTCGCCAATCGCGTATCTGGTTGCGCCACCAATGGAAGGCCTGGTGGCGCTGGATGCCGCGCTCAAGGCTGCTGCGGTGGAAATCTGCGCGTTGACCATGCCGCCGTCTGAGACCAACTACATGGGCGTCATGCTGACGGGTGACCAACCTGCCTGTCGCGCCGCCACATTGGCGTTCCAAAACAAAGTGCTTGAGGTTGCGAACCAACCGTTTAATTTCTAAATGTCGTTGCGAGGGCGTAGCCCGAAGCAACCTCCCAATAACAGGAGATTGATTCGTCGGCCTGCGGCCTCCTCGCAATGACATAGGACAAAATTATGACCGAACTCGATAGTGATCTGCTTTCCATTCAGGAAGCCCGCACCCTGGCCACCCAGGCGCGCGACGCCCAGCGTAAGTTCCTGCACGCCTCGCAAGCCGAGGTGGACCGCGTGTGCGCCGCGATGGCCCAGGCCGCCACAGACAATGCCCAGTCGCTGGCGCGCATGGCCAACGAAGAGACGGGCTACGGCGTGCCCGAACACAAGGTGCTGAAGAATCTGCTGTCTTCGCAGATCCTGTGGAATGCGATCAAGGATGTTCCCACGGTGGGCATCATCCGCAACGACCCGCAAAAAGGGACCTACGATATCGCCTGGCCGATGGGCGTCATCGCCGCCTTGACCCCATCCACCAACCCGACCTCGACCGCCATCTTCAAGACCCTGATCGCGATCAAGGCGCGTAATGGCATCGTGGTGGCGCCGCATCCTTCAGCGGCCAAATGCACCGCCGAAGCGGTCCGCATCATGGCGGAAGCGGGTGAGCGCGCGGGCATGCCCAAGGGTCTGGTCTCGGCCATGACACGCATTTCCCTGCCTGGCACGCAGGAATTGATGAAGCACAAATACGTGGCGCTGATCCTGGCCACGGGCGGCTCGGACATGGTCCGCGCGGCACATTCGGTGGGCAAGCCCGCCTACGGCGTCGGCCCTGGCAATGTGCCCGTCTACGTGGACCGCTCCGCGGATATCCAGCGCGCGGCCAAGTACATCGTGGCCTCCAAGGCTTTTGACCACTCGGTCATCTGTGCCACAGAACAGGCTGTGGTAGCAGACCGTCCGATTGCAGCTCAACTCGAAGAGTTGATGAAGGCTGAAGGTGCATACTTCGCCGATGAGGCCATGTCGAAAGTTCTCGCGAAGAATTTGTTTGTCGGACATCTTCCGAATCCCAAATCGGTTGGGAAGAGTCCGCAGCAACTGGCGCAGATGTACGGATTTAGCGTCCCTGATTGGGCACGCATCATCGTTTGCAAGCTTACCAAGGTTGGGACGGAAGAACCTCTCTCGGGCGAGAAGCTGACTACCGTCCTCGGCTGGTACGACGTCGACGGTTGGGAAGAGGGCTGCGAACGCTCGATGGAGTTGATCAATTACGGCGGACGCGGACATTCGCAGGTCATCCACGCACGCGACAATAACGTCATCATGCAGTTCGGTCTGGAAAAGCCTGTCTTCCGCATCCTGGTCAACACCTTTGGCACGCTGGGTGCGACAGGATTCACCACGGGCGTCAGCCCGTCCATGACGCTCGGTTCGGGCGGCGTGGGCGGCGCGATCACAGGTGACAATATCTCCGTGCATCACCTGTACAACGTCAAGCGTCTGGCTTACGAGATCCAAGCTCCACCGCCTGCGGCCTTCGCCCCGGGTTCGACGGATGATCCCGCCCAGCGGCGCGCCTTCTCGGGCGGCGGCTATTCTGCTCCCGCGCCGATGCCTGCCGCGCCTTCCACAGATGCGCAGGTCGAGGAGATCGTGCGCAGGGTGTTGCTGGAATTGAAAAAATAAGAAACAATCCTCGCTGAGCGGAGGGACGGTGATCTTCCGTCCCGCAGTCGAAGCGGCTGTATTCCAAGAAACTTGCCCTTCGACTACGCCGCAGAAAACGCGGCTCCGCTCAGGGTGGATTAGACCTCAGATTTCAGGGCCTGAACTCGTTTCAACCCTGACATCCGATGTCTAATCGGAATTCAAACTCTCAAAAGGAGATTACGACAATGCCCGTAGATGTTTCCATGATTGCTTTAGGTATGGTTGAGACCAAGGGTCTCGTCGGCGCGATCGAAGCTGCCGATGCCATGGTCAAGGCCGCGAACGTGACCCTGATCGGCAGTGAGTATGTCGGTGGTGGGTACGTGACCGTGATGGTGCGCGGTGACGTGGGCGCCGTCAAGGCTGCCACGGATGCTGGCGCTGCCGCTGCCAAACGTGTTGGTGAACTGGCCTCGGTCCATGTGATCCCGCGCCCGCACGCCGACGTCGAGATGATCCTGCCCCAGAACACCAAGGGCTCCTTCGGCGGACGCAACAAAGAGAAGTAGTCCGTAGCACGTAAAACGGAATACGTTTTCGATGCCGCGTCAACTGTTCACGGCCGACGATATTCGCCGCCTGGCGCGCGAGCGTTCCAACACGCTGGTGCTCGGCCAGGGCGATATCATCACGCCCGAGGCGACCGATGTCGCGTACGCTCTGGGCGTGAAGGTGATTCGCGGCACGGAATCAGGTTCAACGTCGAAGCCGATGCCCATCCCGCCGAGTCTGCCCCCGCTAAAAGTCGTGCGTGGGGCAGGGGTCCAGTTGGACCCGTTCCTCGAAGGGCCAGCCACCCCAGGCACGAACGTCCGCCTGAAGGACGTGGTGGTCACCCAGGATCGCTCGCCGATGGGCGCAGGCTACATGTCGCTTGACAAGGGCGAGATGGCCTGGATGCTGACCTATGACGAGATCGACATCGTGCTCGAAGGCGAACTGGTCATCACGCGCGGAACGGAACAGGTGCGCGGCGGCCCAGGGGATACGATCTACATCCCCAAGGGCTCGAGCATCACGTTCGGGACGCCCAGTCACACGCGTTTTGTGTACGTGGTCTTTCCCGTCAATTGGAACGAGAAATGACGATCATCACCGAGAGCGAGCTGCGCGAGCTATGGCAGAACGGGCGAGGGCGACTTCCCGCCTTCCCGCCCGATACGCGCTTTTCGGATTCGGCGCGCGAGTTTTTGCGTAACCATAAGATTGAGTTTCAAACGTCCAGTGAAGTGACGGCTGTGGATTGGGACAAGCCTGGGACCTTTCCCGTGGTCCTGAGCGGACCCTTGCCCGTCTGCTCCGAATGCGGACAGCCGATCAAGCACAAGCCTGAGCACATGACCCAGCTCGATGCGAAGACTTTCGCCCCGAAGACGACCCCGAGGCTGGTCCTGCGTGGACGGGTCGACTCGCTGCATGCCTTCGTCATGTTGGCGGCCTCCAAGGCGCGCGGATTTGGTATGGGCGCTCTGGCTGGTCATCTCGACACGCTGGCTGCGTATTGCCGCGAGATCATGAGCGCAGAGTACAATATGCGCCCCGTCGCGCCGTTGACCTTGCTGGGCAAGAGCGAGGAAGAGTTGCATCAGATCTCGCACTGGCCCGACCGTCATCTCGGAATCCAGCACATTGTGCCAGGGCCAGAAGATCATGAAATGCTGCACTGGCTGAACGTCCTGCGGACCCAGGCGCGTGAAGTGGAAGTAATCGCACTGGAGGCGGGGCCGATCGCCAATCTGCCCCAGGCATTCAACCGCTTTTCGTCTGCGGTGTACGTGCTGGAATTGTATTGGAAAGCAGGAAAGTTGTAATCATGTCGCTGCGAGCGGAGCGACACTTGCACCGCACTGCGTTTGGTGCAGTGCAAGTGAGCAACCTCATAAAACAGGAGATTGCTTCCCGTAGGCTCGCAATGACATAATCACTCTATGAACCCGAACCTCTCGTCCCTTCTCACCCGCACGGATGCGGTCATGGCTGGAGCCAATGGCTGGCATCCTGACCCTGACCTGCTACTGCCCAATGGCGTCTATCGCGGCACCGTCCACGTAGGCGTGGATCTGGGCACAGCCTACACCGTGTTGGTGGTGCTGGATGAGAATTACCAGCCCATCGCAGGCGAGTATCAGTTCGCGCAGGTGACGCGCGACGGCCTGGTGGTGGACTTCGTCGGCGCGGTGGACCTGCTGCGCAGGATGAAAGCACGGGTCGAGCAGAAGCTCGGCTTCGAGTTGACCTCGGCCGCCTCGGCCTATCCGCCAGGCGTCCCGCAGGCGGAGGTCCGCGCGACAGCCAACGTGTTATATGGCGCTGGGTTGGACTGCACGGGCCTGATCGACGAGCCGACCGCCGCCAACAATGTCCTGCAAGTGCGGGACGGCGCCGTGGTGGATGTGGGCGGCGGCACGACGGGCGTGGCCATCTTCCGCGATGGGGAGGTGGTGTACACCGCCGACGAGCCGACAGGCGGGACCCACTTCTCGCTGGTGATCGCTGGTTCCACGGGAACCAGCTTCGAGGAGGCGGAGGCGCTCAAGATCGATCCCAAAGAGCAGACGCGCCTGTTTCCTGTCATCCGCCCTGTGATGGAAAAGGTCGGCAGTATCATCAACCGCAACATCGCGGGCCACAAGGTCGAACATATTTATCTGGTGGGCGGTACCTGCGCTTATCCAGGAATGGATAAAGTCATCCAGGAGATGACTGGCATCGAAACTATTTTGCCTGGCAATCCGTTGTTCGTTACGCCGCTCGGCATTGCCATGCACAACAATTAACTGGAGCCTGTCAATGGCAGACAAGAATCAACAATTTTCATTACGCGTGTACTCCTATCTCGACCGCATGCAGCCGCAGTACGCGGCCTTCGTGGGCACCATCACCCAGGGTGACCTGCCGACCGAAGGCATGGCCTCGCTATACGTGGAAGTGGCGCCTGGCAACGAAGTCTTCCGTCTGGTGGACATCGCTGTCAAGTCGACCGAGGCCAAGCCTGGCGCGCAGATCGTCGAACGCGAATTTGGCATGTTCGAGGTCCATTCGCACTCGCAGTCCGAGGTGCTGGAAGCGGGTCGCATCGTGCTCGAACGCCTGGGCCTGGACCCCGCCGACCGCATCAAGCCGTTCATCGCCTCGGTGCAGATCATCACCAACGTGGACCCGTACCAGGCGCAGCTGCTCAACCGCTTCCGCCGCGGCTCGATGCTCGTGCCAGGCGAGACCATGCTTGTGCTGGAGTGCGCTCCCGCCGCGTACATCAACTACGCGGTCAACGAAGCCGAGAAGGGCGCCAATATCAAGATCCTGCACGTCTCCTCGGTGGGACGCTTCGGCCGCATGTGGCTGTCTGGCTCAGAGGCTGAGATCTTGACCGCCCGCAACGCCGCCGTCAAGGCCTTGGAAGAACTCGACGGACGCCCTGAGAAGTAACTCCGCCCCGAGCGGACGCTGAGCGTGCGAAGCGGTAGTCGAGGGGCGCTTCGACTACGTTCAGCGCGAAGAAAGAAGGCAGCATGCCCAAAACCTTTATCACCGAACGGGACGTGGACGACATGAAAGCGCGCGGGGTCACGTCCATCGACGTGACCGACAACCTGGTGCTGACCGACCTGGCGGTCGAGCGCGCCATGCGCCACGGCATCAAACTGGTGCGTGTGGAATCCTCACCGCCGCCCAAGGCCACCTACAGCCCCTCGGTCAACCTGATCGCGGCCTACCCGCACGGGCCCAACCGCCCGTCGAACTCCGCGTCGCTGCCTGTGACTCCCGCCGCCACGGACGCGGAACTGGTCGCGAAGATCCGCGCGGCGGTGTTGGCGCGCTTGGACGGGCAGGTGAATCCCGCCCTGCTGGACGCGGTCATCGCGAAGGTGCTGGCGGGGATGAGATAGGCGGGAATCGGGATTCGGAAATCGGGTGGGGTGGGGGAGGCGCGGGCCAGGCGGAAGTTGCCTGGCTTGCGTGTTTAAAATCGCCTATCAAGGAAGGGCCAGGAATAAACTCAAGAAATGGGGCGCGCTGGAGCAGGGCAGGGGAGCAGCATGTCATTCCCCAAAGGGGATACTGTGCGAGCCTGCGGGAAGCAATCCCCACACCAAGAGAATGGGATTGCCGCGTCGGCCTGCGGCCTCCTCGCAAAGACGAACGAGGTGGAGTGGGGGAGCGCCCTTGCGCCCGTTTTTCTTCTTTTTACCCTTTTGTTTTCGATAAGTATTATTATCGAAAACATTGACAAATCCAGGAAAACCCCTATAATGAAGGCATGTCCACTCCCACCAGCCCGCAGATTGTTACGATCGCAGATGCGATGCGCAGGTATTTGGACATGGTGAAGCTAGCTCGCAGCAGGCACACCATGCTTGCGTATAAGAACGCCCTGCGTGCCTTCAGCGAGGTGCTCCGCAAAAATGCCATCGACCCCGAGAGCGCCCCTGCTGAGAGCCTCACAGAAGACCTGATCTCTCCACTGGCGGAACATCTCAAGGTCTACGCCCCTGCCACCGAGCAAATGTACCTGCAGGCCGTCAAGGGCTTCTTCGAGTTCGTCGACTCGGAACGCCTGGTGCCGCTCAACCAGTCCCGCGTGCGCGTGCTTATACGACAACGTTCGCGCCGTCCAGGTGTGCGCTTCCCGCAGTTCCCCGCTGAGGACATCGAACACCTGCTGGAACAGGTGGAAAACGTCGAAAATCTGACGATTTCTGTGCCTGAGGCCGCCGAAGAGGCTCCTCTCGTTCGGTTACGCGCATACCGCGACCGCGCCTTCCTGCTGACCCTGGCCGATACGGGCCTGCGCGTCCACGAGGCCTGCAAACTACGCCGCGGTGACATCGACTGGAACGAACAGCGCGCCATCATCATCGGCAAGGGCGACAAGCAGGCCGTGATCCGCTTCACCTCGCGTTCGATCCAGGCCATCCGCGATTACCTCGCCCAGCGCGCCGCTCTCGACGGCAACTCGGGCAGGCAGCTCTCCGCCCTGCCGCTTTTCGCCCGCCATGATAAGGGCGCGGGCAAAAAGGTCAAGCCGATGACGCCCACCACGGGCCGCAACATCGTCAAGGAACGGGTCGGACAATTTCTCGGCCAGGAATTAATCGGCAGGATCACACCCCACTCCTTCCGCCACTATTTCGTCACCTCGGTCCTGCAGACCACGGGCAACCTGCGCATCGCCCAAGAACTGGCGCGTCACAAGAATATCCAGGTCACGCAGCGATATACGCATCTGTCGAATGAAGAATTGGACAAGGCCTACTATGAGGCCTTCGAACGGAAGAAAAAGTAACTCCCCTGCCCTGCCTGTTAAAACAAGTGAGGCGCATCTGCAAGATGCGCCTCACTTCTATTTTCACTATCCGTAAAACGCCGCATTATCCTGAATACTCGGACGCAGGTCCACCACCTCCCCTGCCCCGAGGACGCGCGTCGTGGACAGGATCACAGCCTCGCCGCGATGGCTGACTCCGTCATAGCGGCCCGAGAGTCCAGGGGCGTTGAGCACCTCCCCGCCCTGGGCGCGGAAGGCGGCAGGGACTTCATCCAACGGGAAGATGGCGTGGTACGGGCACTCAGGCACGCAGGCGCCACAGTCGATACAGGTGGCGGGGTCGATGTAATAGGTCGGCCAGCCCGCATTCGGGTCTCCAGGCTGGATGCATTCCACAGGGCAGACTTCGGAGCATCCGTTGTCGCGCAGGCACAGGCTGGTAATTACGTGAGTCATGAGGTTCTCCTTTGGCGATCCCTGCTCGCGGTCGAGCGAGGGTGTTTAAGCACAAGTCGCTGTTTTGCCAAAAAAGATACGGCCGTACATAACATGGCTGTGCCATGCAAGATTTACCCTGCGTCAATAGGAAAAACATACTGCTTCCTTTGTGCGGACTTACACTATAATCGTCCCAATGGACTCTTCCGCCGACCTCAAACGCATCTCCACCCTCACCGCCAAGAATCTGCGCGACGTGGCACATACCCTTTCGGTGGAGAAGCTCTCGCACCTGTCCCTGCCCGATGTGGACAAGGCGGTGGACCTGGTCTCGCAGGTCATCCCTGCAGGCAACGTGCCTGGCATGATCCTGAGCGGACTGGCACGCCTGCCTGGGCTGCGACCGCCGCCGCAGAAGGTCCATCAGGACGTCAACACACTCTTTCAGGAAGTGAAGCGCGCCCTCGACCAGGTCCAGTTCGGGGCCGTGTTTGCGGGGCCTGCCGCCATCATCTGGGGCTATCAGAACCTGCTCAAGCTGGCAGGCAAGGACCCCGAGTCCTCCTTCCCCGAAGGCACCTGGCAATTCTACGTGGACTACGCCCTGCGTGAGGACACGGCCCGTCACACCAACGAGACGCACGGCTTCGACAGCATGTTGCGTCAGCATCGCATCCGCTTGAGCGACGTGGACCGCGTCACGGCCTGGGCGATGGCAGCCATCACCTGCATCCATCAATTCAACTCTCTGCTGGCCAACGAGTGGTACGAGCGCGTCTCGCTCTCGCTGCTCGAGGAGGTCACACGCAACGCGCCGACTGCGGCGCATTATCGCGGCCTCTTCCGCGAATGGGAGGGACAGCGTCCCTACCGCCGCGAAGCCGAAGCCGTGGCAATGGACTACCCTGCCTATCGCCGCTTCAAGTTCGACCAGTTTATCGGGACCCACCTCCAGTCCCTGCCCAAGGCTCTTCACGCAGCCTGGACCTTGAAGCTGAATACCGCCATCCAAAGCGACCTGCCCGCCTATCAGCGCCAGATGTCCATCCTGGCCTACCTCGACCCTGGCCCCTATGGCGAGACACGCGTCCCGTATCATCTGAGTCAGGCGCACGTCGCGATCGTCCTGCACGGAAATTATTTCCTGCTGCCTGCCTGTGAACCTGGCACGACCAAACCCATGCGCGTGGACCGTGTCCGCGCCCAGGTGGCGGGGATGCTGCGCTCTCAGGCGGGGTCACCTGCGCGACTGATCTCGCTGGCCCGCGTCAGACGCGAAGCGCTGCCGAGTCTGCGTCACCGCCTGAACGCCACCTTGATCGGCGACATCGAGAAACTGCGCTTCGCGCCGATCCTGCTCAACATGGACACGCGCACGCGCGCCCTGCCGCTCTCCGAGTTGCGCCAGGCCGAACGCGGCGTTGGCGATCATCCGCTGACGGTCTTCAACACCGAAGAGACCTTCGTCTTCGACCAGTCGCACATTTTCTTCGACGGCGCCTGGGGCGCGGCCCTGGCCGAGATCATCACCAACGAGGCGCTCTCCTGGGCGGGTTATCTCAAGCTGCTCGGCCCCGCCGCCTCGGACCCGCAGCGGTTGTACACACCCCTGTCCCTGCCGCTCGAAGAGGCCGACGTGGCCGAGATCCAGCAGGCCCCGCACATCTCGGCCGAGGTCGGCGCGGAGAATGCGCGCATCAACGTCAAGACCTGCATGAGCCTGCGCAAGCTGTTCAAGCAGCGCAATGACCTCTTGCAACTGACCATCAACGACCTGCTGGTGCTGTATCGCGCCATCCATGCCTTCACCTACCAGCCTTCCCCCGCCCTGCTGGCGGAACTGGGCAAGCTGGCCCAGAACCGCGACGATACCTACCAGGTCGTCATGCATGGACTTGAGAACACCAACCGACTCAACCCCTCCCTGCTCATCCCCATCGATGCCAGCCAGCGCAATCCGCGCGAACGCCTGTATCCGCTCAACCTCGAAGTGCCATTGGCCGAACTGGACCTGCTAAACCTGCACGCGTACACCATCCACGCGCTCGACCGCTACGAATCCGCCATCGGAGATCGAACCGCCAATTACGAGGAGTTCGACAAATATCAGCGCCTGTACCTGGCTTCGCTGGCAGGCCTCGGCATGTATGTGAGCCGCGCCAAGCAAGTGGCTGGCCAGGGACAAAGCGCCAGCGTCGGCGCGATCAAGCTGCTGGCGCACTTGCCCACCCCTGTCCAGCGCCTGCTGGATAAGGTCCCCGAACGCTTCGAGTTGATCAACAACCTCCTCAAAGGACAGGAGGTCTTCTCGAACATTGGTGCGGTGGCCAACACCAGTTCACTGACGCGCTTCATCACCGCCAAGGATGACAACGAAAAGAAACAACTCGTATGGGGTGTAATGACCGATGCAAACGGTATAATGCAAGTCAGTCTGCGCGACTTCCGCCCACACGTGGCGGCCCTGCTGGCTGCGGGCCGCAAGGACCTGGCCAGCCTCGTCACACAGGATTATCTCGACTCGTATGCCCTCGGCATGAACACTTTCATTCAGGACTTGATCCGCATCACCACCGCCAGCCGCGAGACCCAGCCCGCCAAATCTCCGCGCCTCAAAGACACCTCTCATGAATGATCCCCTGATCGGAAAACTGCTCGGCAACTTCCGCGTCGAATCGCTGATCGGCAGCGGCGGCATGGCGCAGGTCTATCGCGGACAGGACGTCAAGTTGCAGCGTCCCGTGGCCATCAAGGTCATCGATTCCCGTTACCGCAAGGACCCCGACTATGCCCAGCGCTTCGTCAAGGAAGCGCGCGTGATGGCCCAGTGGCGGCACGAGAACATCCTGCAGATCTACTATGCCGACGATCAGGCGGGCCTGTATTACTATGCCATGGAATACATCGACGGCCAGGACCTGGCCTCGCTCATGTCCTATTATGCCGAGGCGGGTGAATTGATGCCCATCGCCGACATCCTGCGCATCGGCCGCGCCATCGCGGGCGCGCTCGACTACGCCCATGCCCAGGGCGTGATCCACCGCGACGTGAAGCCGTCCAATGTGCTGGTGGCCCGCGATGGCCGCGTGGTGCTCGGTGACTTCGGCATGGCTCTCGAAGTCCGCGACGGCTCAATGGGCGACGTCTTCGGCACGCCGCATTACATCTCGCCCGAGCAGGCCCGCCGCTCCGCCGACGCCGTGCCGCAATCGGACCTGTATTCCTTCGGCGTGATTCTGTATGAGATCCTGACGGGCATCGTCCCGTTCAATGATCCCTCGCCCGCCAGCGTGGCCCTGCAACACATCACCAACAAGCCGCCCGCCCCGCGCAGCATCAATCCCGACCTGCCGATGGAGGTCGAGGCCGTGCTGCTCAAGGCGCTGGAGAAAGACCCCAAGGATCGCTTCCAGTCGGCCACAAAACTGATGGATGCGCTCGAAAAGGCGCTGGCGGTGACGAAGATCCCCTCCAAGCTGCCGATGCCGCCGCTGCCCGTCAACGTGCCAACCATCCATCGCAGTGAGACCTCCATCGACGAGCTCACACGACGCGGTGTCCCCAAGCGCCCTGCACCCGCCACACGCATGGCGGCCGTGCTCCCGAAAACTCCACCGCCCACCGTCCGCGCCACCCCTCCGCAAGAGGCGGTTGCCGTCCCTGCGGAGCCTGCGCAGAAGAAACGCCGCGGGTTTCCGTGGTGGCTCGTGTTGTTCCTGTTGCTGGCAGGCGCAGGCGGACTGTGGTACACGAACCCTGGACTCTTCGCCTCTTTACCATTGCCCATCCTGGCGGCAACAGCCTCCCCCACCCCCCTGTCCCCGACCCCGAGCCTGGTCCCGACGAACGAGCCGTCCTCCACCCCCGCGCCAACGATGACCAGCCCTTCGGCCACATTGACTTTCACGCCCGCCCCCACGCAGGTTGAAGCGAGCCCCACTCCCCTGCCCAGTGAGACGCCCACCCCAACCGCCGAGCCGACGGAGGCTGCCACGCCGACGCCGCTACCCAGTTCGACGCCTGCACCCCAGGCGACCGTGATGTATCCCGATGGTCAGCGCTTTACCCTGTTCTACAATGAAAGCAGCTTTGTACTCTTGAGCCAGGGGACCCTGCCGCGCACCATGTCGGGCTTCGCCTTCGAGCGCCTGGGGGACGACGGAAAGACCCTGCCGAACTACTTCGGCGGCTGGAACTGGCAGGGACAATTCGACGAGATCCGCAACGGCTACTGCGTGATGCTCAAGATCTATGGCAACACCGTCCCGTACCTCGATCCGCGCGAATGCAAGCGCGGTTACCTGAACGTCATCCAGTTCCGCCAGGCCACCGACAACCAGATCTTTTGGACGGCCCAAGAGAACAGTCACCAGTTCCGCGTGTTGTGGAAGGATGAGGAATTGGCCCGCTGCGCAGTGGATGCAGGCAGTTGTGAAGTGTATATTCCGTAAACAAAAAGACGCCGCTGGGAACAGCGGCGTCTTTGATTCTCCAACAATCAGGGGGCGATCACGAAGTTGAAATACGCCACGTAATACCCTTCGCGCTCCTCCAGGGTGACGATCAGTGCGGGATCGAAAATACCGTCCGTGGTGTTCGCTGCCACGTTCGGGAAATACAGTTGACTGGTGTGGATCACCCCATTGAGAGCCTGCAGCTTGACGTGGATATGCTCCGTGCGGCCGGGGTACTCGCCAGGCAGGACCGTTTCGAGGAAGTAGCGTCCCTGGCTGTCGCTGAATTGATGTCCGCGCAGGGTGTAGCCAGCGTTGTCGTACACGCCGTTCGCGTCGGCCTGCCAGAAATCCAGCCAAGCGTTTGGGATGGGCTGACAGTTTGGGTCCAGCACGTAGCCGACCACGATCAGCCGTTCGCCTGCCATGCCTGGCTCGAACAGGATGTTGCGCTCAGGGGTATTGGGCGTGTAATACGGACCCTCGGTCTGTTCGGGCGTCGGGCCATTGCAGACGGGCGCAGGCAGGTTGATGAAGTTTGCGGCAAACAGATCGTCAGGCTGGGAGGTCGGCGGGAGCGTGGCCGAAGGAAGGGTCGCCGTCGGCGCGGAGGTGGGAAGTGAAGTAGCGGTCGGCGGGACAGGCGTAGGGCTGGGCTCAGGGGACGAGGCGGCAGGCAAGCTGCAGGCCGAAAGGATCAGGGTCAGGAACACAATAAGGGTTTTCTTCACGATCGATACTCCTAATCAATTTACTGGCTGGGCGAACGTTCGACCAGCAGATCGCTACGGGCGGATCGGTTCGACGCGCTTCTCGATGTCGGCTTCGTACAGGCGCATCAGGCGCAGGGTCAATGCACCGACCCTGCCGTCACCGACTTGCGTCCCATCCATGTCCACAATAGGGACGATGCCGCGTGAACTGCTGGTGAGGAAGGCCTCGTCGATCTTCCCCGCCTCGCTGAGGGGCAACGGTTCGTACAGGATCTCGATCCCCTCGGCGCGGGCGATGGACAGTACCTCGTGACGCGTCACCCCGTTGAGGACGCCGCGCGGGGCCGTGCCGAGCTTCCCTGTGTGCACGTAGAAGAAGTTACTGGTCAGGCATTCGAGGATCTGCCCGTGATGGACGATCAGGCCTTCGAAGGCGTTCTGCTCGGCCAGTTGCGCCCGTTCCGCCTGACTGGCGGCGATGAAGGCCGTGGACTTGAGCGTGGGGTTCTCGCGGTGAGCGCGCGTCTCGACCACGCGCACACCCTGCTCATAGACCGAACGCGGCAGGAGTTTCAACGGCTCGAGCGCCAGGTAGACCTGCCCGTGATGGGTCAGGCTGATGCGCACGCGCGCCTCGTCGGCGGAGTAGGCCTCCAGGCGGTCGGCCATCGTGCGGCGCAGGGAGACGGAATCCGCCGAGGGGCGGAGACCCTTTTTGGCGGCGGGCAGGTAGAGGCGGTCGAGGTGGGTCTTCAGGTCGAGGGCGTGCGTACGCTGGCGGAAGGTCCGAAAGGTGCTGTAAAGGCCATCGGGCAACCCGTTCGTGGCCGCATCCAGTGAAGAGAGGTCGGGCAGGCGGACTTCCTCGCTCCCCTGCCCCGTGATTTTCCAAAGTGTCACCATAAAGACGATTATATAACACTCATGGGGGATGGAAATTGCTGTATAAGTCTTGACACATCCGCGGGCTACGAGGTAAACTCGGAGCGTTAATCAAATTCTAAGAAAGGAGGCGCACTACATGAGCACCATCGCCCGTATCAACACGTTCGTTCCCGCTGGATCCATTCCTTCTCGTAGTGCGCCTGTTGCCCGCCCGCGTTAGTTCTTAACGACCTTACGCCTCCAAGCCACGGTGCACCCAGCACCGTGGCTTTTTTTGTCGTTCCGCTTTATCACGAAAGGCTTCACCATGACCACCCTTACCGAACCCGCCCCCCTCACCTTCGATTTCCGCACCACCCTGAACAAGAACCGTCTTGTGGGCCTGTGGCAGATGATGACCGATTATCACCTGTCCTACGCAGGCGCGACGGCCGCGCTGGCGGTCTCGGCCCTGGCCAAGACCTTCACCTACCTGCTGCTGCGCTACTTTGCCGACGACGTGCTGACCCAGGGCAAATACATTGCCGACAGCCTGACCATCACCCTGCTGTGGATCGCGGCGGGCTTCGTGACCCTGGCGGCCTTCGAAGGCGGCTTCTCGTTCATCTCTGGACGCCTGGCGGCCTACACCGCCGAGGGCATCACCCGCCGCCTGCGAGACTTCCTCTTCGACCACATCCAGCGGTTGAGCTTCTCGTACCACTCGACCACCCCCACGGGTGACATCATCGAGCGCGTGACCTCGGACCTGGATGCCCTACGGCGCTTCTTCAGCGAGCAGGCCATCGGCATGGGACGCATCATCCTGCTGTTCGTGATCAACTGGGTCGCGATCCTGCAGTTGAACGTGACCCTGGGCCTGGTGTCGGTGGTGGTCATCCCCATCATCCTGCTGGTCTCGCTGTGGTTCTTCAAGAAGGTCACCAAGGCCTACGAGGACTACCAGGCGCAGGAGGCCCTGCTCTCCACCACCCTGCAGGAGAACCTGACGGGCGTGCGCGTGGTCAAGGCCTTCGCGCGCCAGGACTACGAGAAGGGCAAGTTCGAGAAGGACAACTGGGGCAAGTACCTGAAGGGCAAGATCCTGCTCTTCATGCACTCGATGTTCTGGCCGCTCTCGGACATCGTGCTGGGCTTCCAGATGCTGTTCGGATTCGTCTTCGCAGCGCTGATGGCCATCCGCGGCGAGATCACGGTCGGCACCTACCTGGCCTACGTGGGACTGGTGGTGTGGCTGATCTGGCCGATCCGCAACCTGGGCCGCATGATCGTGCAGACCTCGACGGGCATGGTCTCGTACGGACGCATCATGGAGATCGTCAAGCAGCAGCGCGAGCCACTCTTCGACGGGGTGCACCAGCCGACAGGTCCCGTGCGCGGCGACATCCAGTTCGAGAACGTCTCGTTCGTCTACTCCGACGGCGAGCATCAGGTGCTGAAGAACGTCTCCTTCCACGTCCGACCTGGACAGGCCGTGGCCCTGCTCGGCTCGACGGGCTCGGGCAAGACCTCGCTGGTCAACCTGCTGCCGCGCTTCCACGAGTACACGGGCGGGCGCATCCTGCTGGACGGCGTGGACATCAAGGACTATTCGCGCTCGACCCTGCGCCAGCAGATCGGCATCGTGGAACAGGAACCCTTCCTGTTCAGCCGCTCGATCCGCGAGAACATCACCTACGGCGTAGGCCGCCAGGTGCCGCAGGAGGAAGTGGAGCGCGCCGCCAAGGCCGCCGCCGTGCACGACGTGATCGTCGGCTTCCCCGACGGCTACAACACCATCGTGGGCGAGAAGGGCGTGACCCTCTCGGGCGGGCAGAAACAGCGCGTGACGATCGCCCGCACCCTGCTCAAGAATCCGCGCATCCTGATCCTGGACGACTCCACCTCTTCGGTGGACCTGGAGACGGAGGCCGAGATCCGCGAGGCGCTGAACAGCCTGATGAAGGACCGCACCACGTTCATCATCGCCCACCGCATCCAGTCCGTGATGATCGCGGACCTGATCCTGGTGCTGGACAAGGGCGAGGTCATCCAGATGGGCACGCACGAAGACCTGCTGGTCCAGAAGGATGGCATGTACCGCCGCATCTACGACATCCAGACCCGCATCGACGAGGAACTGGAGAACGAGATCGCAAGCGTGAACTGATATCTCATGTCGTTGCGAGGAGCGTCTTTTCTCTTTGCGACGAAGCAACCGCCCCCTTCCGAGGAGGTTGCTTCGGGTGGAAGAACCCCACCCTCGCAACGACATGGATGATGGAGAATAAAAAATGGCTGAAGAACTTATCGAACTCGAAGAAGAAGAACATACCTCGAACCTGACCGCGCCCGTGTTCCAGCGCATCCTGGGACTGCTCAAGCCGCACTGGAAATGGGTGGTCGGCTTCCTGATCACCATCGCGGGCACCTCGGGCCTGGACGCGTACTTCACGTATATCAACAAGCAGATCGTGGACCAGGGCATCAACGGCGGCGACCCCGCGCGTGTGATGCAGCTCGCCACGCTCTACGGCGGCTTCATCATCCTGCAATCGGGCATGGTGTTCACGTTCATCTACCTGGCGGGCGTGCTGGGCGAACGCATCCAATACGACCTGCGCAAGATGCTGTTCAACCACCTGCAGGAGCTATCGCTCTCGTACTACGCCCAGAACGCGGTGGGACGCCTGATCGCGCGCGTCACCTCGGACACGGGCCGCGTGGCCGACCTGATGACCTGGGGCGTGGTGGACACGACCTGGGCGGTGATGAACATCATCACCTCGGTGACCTTCATGGCCATCATCAACTGGCGGCTGGCATTGATCGTATTCGCGATCATCCCGCTCATGCTGTTCATCGCCGTGCAGTTCCGCAAGCGCATCCTGGCGCAGTTCCGCATCACGCGCCGCACTAACTCGAAGATCACGGGCGCCTACAACGAGAACATCCAGGGCGTACGCGTGGTCAAGGCGCTGGGCCGTGAGGACGAGAACACGCACGAGTTCGGCCAGTTGACGGGCACCATGTACAACGCCGCCTATCGCGCGGCCTGGCTCTCGGCGCTGTTCCTGCCCACCGTGCAGATCATCGCCGCGGTGGCGCTCGGGCTGATCGTCGGCTATGGCGGAAAACAGATCGAGGCCGGCTTGATGACCATTGGCGGCATCCAGGCCTTCGTCTCGTACCTGACCTTCATGATGTGGCCGATCCAGGACCTGGCGCGCGTGTACGCCGAAATGCAGCACTCCATCGCCTCGGCCGAGCGCATCTTCAAGCTGGTGGACACCCCGCCCGACGTCCACGACAAACCCGACGCGGTCGAGGCCCAGACCCTGCTGGGCAGGATCGAGTTCGAGCACGTCAACTTCTACTACGAGGACCGCAAGCCCGTGCTGACGGACTTCACGCTCCAGGTGCAGCCAGGCGAGATGATCGCGCTGGTCGGCCCGACGGGCGGAGGAAAGTCCACCATCGTGAACCTGCTGTGCCGCTTCTACGAGCCCACCGAGGGCCAGATCCGCATCAACGGCCGCGACTACACCGACTACACTCTGGCCTCGATCCACAGCCGCATCGGCATCGTGCTGCAGACGCCGCACCTGTTCTCGGGCACCGTGCGCGACAACATCCGCTACGGACGGCTGGAAGCCAGCGAAGAGGAGATCATCGAGGCGGCCAAGATCGCAGGCGCACACGACTTCATCGTCACCCTCGAAAAGGGCTACGACCAGAACGTGGGCGAAGGCGGCAACCTGCTCTCGGTCGGACAGAAGCAGCTGATCAGCCTGGCGCGCGCCGTGCTGGCCCGCCCCGAGCTGTTCATCATGGACGAAGCCACCTCGTCGGTCGACACGCTGACGGAAGCCCTGATCCAACGCGGTATGGAGGCCCTCATGAAGGGCCGCACGTCCTTCGTCATCGCCCACCGCCTGAGCACCATCCGCCGCGCGAACCGTATCCTGGTGATCGAGAACGGACACATCGCCGAGCAGGGCACGCACGCCGAGCTGCTCAAACTGCGCGGACATTACTACCGCCTGTACACGCAGCAGTTCCGTCACGAGATGGAAGTGCAGTACGGCGTGGCCGATGGACAGGCCTCCGAAATCTCGGAGACCTCGGAGATCCTGAACGAGGCTGTGGCGGCTGATTAAAGAAAACGATGTCATTGCGAGGGCCGAGACGCGAGAGCGTCAAGGCTCGAAGCAATCTCAAGTTGGAAACCTGTACAGCATCGTGGTCTCGGTACGCCCTCGCTAACGCTTCGGGCTACTCGACCACCCGCAAGGCCAAAGGATGAGATTGCTCACCTGCCCTGGCGGGCGGTGCCAGGGTCGGGCGCTTCGCGCCCTAGCAATGACATATTTATTATTTGTAAAGGAACCTTGCCGTGGCAACCAAATATTCAATCAACTGGGAAAACGACGAGCCCGTCTCCTTCGAGATCGACGGGGTGACCTATCGCACGCTGGACGAAGTCCCGAACGCGAAGGACCGCAAGAAGCTGGCGGCCATGCTGGACACGGCCGAGGAGATGGACGAGACCGCCGAGCAGTTCGACAAGGAATTCGAGGAGTTCGACCGCGAGTTCGAGAAGGACATGCAGAAGGCGCGCAAGGACGCCGCCCAGGGCAGCCGCATCGTGATGGGCATCTTCACGGGGGTGGCGCTGCTGATGCTGGCCATCGCGGGCATCGCCTCGTTCTTCAACCTGCAGAAGCTCGGGCAGGAAGCCAGCGCCCCAGGGCGCGTGGTGGAGGTGGTCTCGCAGCGCCAGTACGTCAACGAGCAGGACCACGTCTACCAGGATTACTACTATCCCGTGGTCGAGTTCACCGCCGCCGACGGCCGCACGCGCAGCGTGCAGATGAGCGAGGGCAGCAACCCGCCCTCCTACGAGACGGGCGAGGACGTGGTGGTGCGGTACAACCCGCAGAAGCCGATCGACGCGCGCATCCAATCCCCGAGCAGCGACGTGCTGATGTGGATCCTGCCTGGCATCACGGGGGTGCTGGGGCTGGCCTTCCTGGGCGCGGTGTGGCTGGTGCGCAAACTGATGGCCTCGGACGAGGAAGAAGAGCAAGGCTCGATCGGATAATACAGATAATACGCCCTTACCCTTTCGGGTACGATGTCGACTTTGGCCCTTACAGGGTAAGCACTTAATCGCCCTTCGACTGCGGCCCTTCGGCAAGCTCAGGGCCTCCGCTCAGGGCGAATCTCTTACTGGAGAATTTATTATGGATGCAAAACCTACCCCATCTCAAGACACAGTCTTACTGGCAAAGTACGATGAGCAATTGCGCGTACAAATCGAATATCCCGATGCGCGCAAGGAAGTGACGCGGGACGTGGTGCGCTTCACGCGCCAGGCGCCCGCCATGAACTTCGTGACCTATACCCTGGCGGGAGAAGCCGACTACGAACGCGCCATCCAGGCGCAACTGAAGCACTTCCTGCCGCTGGGCCAGCCGTTTACATGGAAGCTCTACGAACACGACCGCCTGCCTGGCTTGAAGGAGAAGCTGGAGGCGCACGGATTCGTACTCGACGACGAAGACCCTGGCGACATGATGATCCTGGACGTGCGCGAGCTGCCGCCGCACCTGGCTGAACCCGTGCGTGCGGACATCCGCCGCATCCCAGACCGAGCGGGCCTGCGCGACGTGGTCCAGGTGCTGGACGGGGTGTACGGCAACCAGAACACCTGGGTCTACGACCGCCTGGGCGGGCACCTCGAGATCCCTGGTTATTTAAGCGTGTACGTCGCCTACGTGCAGGACCAGCCCGCCTCCGTGGCGTGGACCTACTTCCCCGAGGGGCAGTTCGCCACCCTGTTCGCGGGTTCGACCCTCGAGACCCACCGCAAGCAGGGACTGTACACCAGCCTGCTGGCCCTGCGCCTGCAGGAGATCCGCGAGCGCGGGCGCCCGTATGCCATCGTGGAGGCGGGCGCGATGAGCAAGCCCATCGTGAGCAGGCACGGCTTTCAACACCTGACCACCCAATACGATTACGAGTGGAAGGGATGACAACAAGGAATATCATGAAAACTCAAATCATCCCATTTACAGAAGAACACCTGCCCGAGGCGGGGAAATTGCTGGCCGCGCGCCATCGCGCAGACCGCGCCCGCCTGCCGCTGCTGCCCGCACGCTTCGAGGAACCCGCCGTCGCGACCCAGGCCGTGAAGGCCCTGTGGGGGAAGAAGTTCAAGGGCGGCTACGCAGCCTTCCGTGACGGGCGCATGCGGGGCTACCTGCTGGGCGAGACCGTGGTCCAGTCGTGGGGGCGCTGCGGATACGTCTATTTGCCAGGCTACGCATTGGCCGAGGGCGAGGACCCTGCCCTGCTGCAAGACCTGTACGCCCGCCTGGGCGAGGACTGGGTGCGGCACGGCGTCTTCAGCCACGGGCTGTACGTTTCGGCGGCCGAGCCGCAGATGGTCGAGGCCCTGTTCAACGTCGGCTTCGGCAAGGAACGCGTGGACGCACTGCTCGACCTGCGGACGCTGGACCTCCTCGAGGAGAAGACCCCGCAGGGGATCACGGTCCGCAAGGCAGGCCCAGGCGACAACGCCCAGACGGGGGGCTTCCACGACATCATCTTCCGCGCGCTGGCGAATGCCCCCTACTGGCACCCGACCCCGCCCGAGGATTGGGAGGAACTGCACGAGGGCTGGTCGGAACTGGCGGATGACCCCGAGTGGACGATCTGGCTGGCGCTGGAAGGCGCGACGGCGCTGGGAATAGTGGGCTTCACCGCCCAAGCCGAATCGGACACCGACCTGTTGGCCGCGCCCCGCACCGTCTATCTGAACGTGGCCGCCACGAAGCCCGAGGCGCGCGGACGCGGCCTGAGCACGCTGTTGAGTGGACATGGCTTGCGGCAGGCGCGTGAGAGTGGATACGAGGTCTGCTATACCAACTGGATCAGCCCCAACCTGCTGGCCGCGCGCCACTGGCCGAGGTACGGTTTCCAGGACGTAGCCTATCGCCTGGCGAAGCGGGTCGACCCGCAGATCGCCTGGACGAGGGGATGAGAAAAGAAAACACAGGTCATGCCGAGCGCATGGCCTGTGTTTTTTTTGGGGGGGGAGATTTCCGCCCTGCCTGCACTGTGCCAAGGCACGCAGGCACACGTGAGCGGAGGCCCTGAGCTTGCCGAAGGGCCGTAGTCGACATCGTACCCGAAAGGGTAAGGGCATATATCTTGGTTAACGTTGCCCTTCGACTACGGCCCTTTCAGGGCCTCCGCTCAGGGCGGAGGTTACTCAGGGCGAAGAATCCGCTCAGGGCGAATCAGGGCGGATTCAGGCCTGTTCTGACAAAAATGTCAGGTGGGGGCTCTATCGAATTTTCAAATCTGCAAAACATGGATTCCAACAAGCTCGTTAGAATGAGTCGCAGGTTCAAACGGCAGGAGGGCCATGATGCGCACATCGCCCTCCAGAAAGGACAAAACCTATTGGGGAACAGCGCGATACAGGACCGATAGAGGATCGATAGAGGTTCGATAGAGGTTCGATAGAGGATGGCCGCAGGGACGCGCAAGCCCTGAGGAGGGGCATCCGCCAGCGCACAGTGACAGGGCTGGATTCGATCGTCACAATCTACCTACCGAAAGGAATATCAAAATGGCAAGAGTTCGCAAGAATATGGCCATGCAAGGACTGACTGGACTGCTGGGCGACCAGCTGTTGATCCGTACCGACAAGGCAGGGCGCACCATCGTGGGCGCACGGCCGACCTTCAACGAGGGCCAGGCCTTCACCCCCGCCCAGGTCTCCCACCACGAGGCCTTCCGCGACGCCACCACCTATGCCAAGGGCGCGAAGGGCCTGGAGGTCTACGTCAAGAAGGCGGCAGGGACGCCGCTGAATTCCTATAACGTGGCCGTGGGCGACTGGCTCAACCCGCCCGAGGTGAAGGAAGTGGACCTGAGCGACTGGGACGGCACGGCGGGCAAGACCATCCGTGTGCTGGCCGTGGACGACGTGCAGGTGACGCAGGTGGAGGTGTCCATCCTGGATGCGCGCGGCGAGGCGCTGGAGCACGGTCCTGCCGCCGCCGCGGAAGGCGCCTGGTGGACCTACACCACGACCGCCGACGGCAGCAACGCCATACAGGTGCAGGTCGTAGCCAGGGACCTGCCTGGTCACACGGGCCAGAAGGTGCTGCAGCGGTAGCCACATGATCAAAGTTGGGCCCCGGGGAGAAATACCCCGGGGCCCAACCCCTGCTTCAATTTCAAATCGTGTTCCAGCCGTGCTGTTGCAATACCTGCAACATGCCCCCCGTACAGTGGGAGAAATCCACCCCTTACGGAGGCATACATGGCCCGCAAGACCGATGACAAAAAACTGGAAAACATCTATAATACCGTTCAGGAACATCCAGGAAAGAAGGCAGGCTTCATCGCCCGCCTGTTGGGACTCAGCCGCAGCGACGTGACCCGTTCGCTGCCCACGCTCGAAGACCGAGGATTGCACCTGAGCGAAGACGATAAGGGAGGTCTATGGCCGTTCAAAAAATCTCAATAACCCCAAACACAACGCTTCATGAAGCGAAAAAATGTTGCAGAATTCGACGGGGCGGCATGCTATGCTGTTGCAGACCGATGCAACCAGCGCCCATCCCCCCGTCCCGCAGGTTATCAACCCAGGGGAACCTGCGGGACATCCTCGATGGATGAATTTGTGAGAACGGGTTGCAGGGAGTAGAGATGAGCGGAAGAACCAAAGCGGAACGACTGGAAGAAATGAAACGGTTATATATCCAACGCGCCTTTTCGGACATCGAGATGGCGGAACGTTTAGGTGTGGATAGAACCATTGTGTTTCGTGACCGTCGGGAATTAGCAACAGGTGATAATAACTATCCTTTTGAAAAAGATGATGAGGGACGCTATTACATTCCAAAAACAAAGTTGATCTCAGAAATCAAACTCAATCTTCATGAAGCACTAACCCTCTATTTAGCTGGGCGTAGAACCTCGCGGCAGACTCGCTTTCACCAGCCACACACCGTGAATGCTGTGGAGAAACTGGCTGCCACCTTGCGCCAGCCGATGACAGAACGTCTGCTCAAATCGGCTCAACTGGTTACTGCACAGGAAAAGAATCCAGACAAGGTCAAGATCATTGAAACCATTGCGCAAGCTTGGGTGGAACAACAAAAAGCGCGGATCGAATATCAAGCCCTTGGAAGTGACGGACTGACCCGCCATACCATCAGTCCGTACATCATCGAGCCCTCCATCTGGAACGACGGCGTGTATGTGATCGCACGCAGCGATTTCAACGACAGGATCTTCGCCTTCAAGATGGAACGCATCCTTTCGGCCTTCCTTTCAGGGGAGACCTTCGAGATCCCAGAGACGTTCGATGACGAGCAATTGCTCAAACACGCCTGGGGGATTTGGTATGGAGATAAAGACCCCATCACTGTCAAACTGCGCTTCTCCCCCGCAGTGACCCGCCGAGTAAGGGAAAGCATCTGGCACCCGTTGGAAACTGTGGAGGACACCGAGGATGGCGGCTGTATTTGGAGCGTGGAGATCGCCGAATGGCGCGAGATGCTGCCCTGGGTGCGCGGCTGGGGGGCGGATTGCGAGGTGCTGGAGCCAAGGGAATTGCGAGAGGCGCTGATCCATGAGGCACGGAAATTGGCGGGGTTGTATCGGGTAATGAACGAAACTATAAAATATTATGCTCATTCCCGCAAAGGGGAGGATAAATCCAACTGGCAATTGCTCAAAGACCACTTAACCAACACGGCAAATTTAGCCGCAGGATTTGGTGCTGACGCGGGTATTTCAGAACTGGCACGAGTGGCGGCGTTAATGCACGACCTGGGAAAATATTCAAAAGCATTTCAAAAACGTCTTGAAGGTTCGGGACGTAAAGTGGACCACGCCACTGCTGGTGCAAGGACAGTGATGGAGGTTTTTAACAAGACCGAACTCGACAGGTCGCTTGCCACCATGCTGGCCTATTGCATTGCAGGTCATCACACAGGGCTGCCAGATTATGGAAGTTCAATCGATGTGGATGGCGACGGGACATTGACTGCAAGGCTCGATCCTGCCAAAAAGAAATTGGAGGATTTTAGCGTCTACAAAATGGAGATTAACACTGCGTCACTAGCACTTAAGCCCCGCCCTGTAAAAACATCCAACCAAAGTTTTTCTCTGGCGTTTATGACGCGCATGTTATATTCCGCCCTTGTAGATGCAGATTTCCAAGAAACAGAAGCATTCATGCAGGGCGAGAAGGCGCGCGGTGAATATAGCAGCATCGAAGAACTCTGCGAAACGTTCAATACCGCCATCCAAAAATTTGACAATCCACAAGGAGAAATCAACAGGAAACGAACTGAGACCCTGAAAGCCTGCAAAGATAAAGCGAATCTGGAGCAAGGCTTCTTCACGCTCACCATTCCCACAGGCGGCGGGAAGACGCTGGCTTCGATGGCATTTGCGTTGAACCACGCCAAGCGACACGGACTAAAACGTGTCATTTACGTCATCCCTTTTACCAGCATCATCGAGCAAAACGCGGGCGTCTTCAAGGAATACCTGGGCGAGGACAACGTGCTGGAACATCACTCCAATTTCGATTGGAAAAAAAGCGTGAGACAGGAATCTGAGGAGGCTGATGACCAAACCAAAGACGTACTGGATAAACTTAAACTCGCCTCGGAGAATTGGGATATTCCCATCGTGGTCACGACCAATGTGCAGTTTTTTGAGTCGCTATTTGCCAACAAGTCTTCGCGCTGTCGCAAACTGCATAACATCGCCAAAAGCGTGATTATCTTCGACGAGGCCCAGATGCTGCCGCGCGAATACCTGGATCCCTGCCTGCTGGCGGTCAAAGAACTG
This sequence comes from Chloroflexota bacterium, assembly GCA_016191845.1. Taxonomy (GTDB): domain Bacteria; phylum Chloroflexota; class Anaerolineae; order Anaerolineales; family Villigracilaceae; genus JACPVF01. The sequence continues at coordinate 8,941 of JACPVF010000013.1, read as the reverse complement.
GTCGTCAATTACGGTGCAAGTGCGGTGTTTTGCACGGCAACCCAACCCGCGTTGAATCAGCGGCTTCGCAAAGTGACCTTTACCGAACTCGCACCCGACCCGCAAGCCTTGTTTGATTTTTACAAGCGGGTGCAAGTGACCAATCTTGGAAAAACCCCCGATGCGGATTTGCTGGGAAAATTAAAAGAACATCCGCAAGCCTTGTGCATCGTCAATACACGCAGGCATGCCAAAGGTTTATTCAACGAATTGAAAGATTACGAGGGTAGCTATCACCTTTCCACGTTGATGTGCCCTGTACATCGCAAGGAAACTTTGACGGAAATTCGAGAAAGGTTGAAGACGGATCGGCCGTGCCGCGTGGTTTCGACCCAGGTCATGGAGGCGGGCATTGACGTGGACTTCCCCATCGGCTTTCGGGCGCTGGCGGGTTTGGATTCCATCATCCAGGCGGCAGGGCGTGTGAATCGAGAGATGAAACGCGGCCTCAGCGAGATGTATGTTTTCGACCCCGAGACGCCCTTCATCAAAAAGACGCCTGCATTTGTGGAACAAGGGGCCAGAGTTACAGAGAGCGTTCTACGAGAGTATGCAAACCGCCCCGATTCGACACAGGCAATCAGGCATTATTTCGATTTCCTATATGGTCTCCAGGGCAAGGACGCATTTGACGTAAAAAAAATCCTGTCACGTTTTGAAAATGGATTGGAATTTGAGTTCAGAACAGCCGCGGAAGATTTCAAGATGATCGACAACAACACCGTCAGCATTGTCATTCCTTACAATGAGGAGGCCAGGGAGTTGCTTGAACAGGCAAGGCACCATCCATACCCTTATTCACTGGCCCGAGCCTTGCAGGTATACACGGTCAATATCTACGAGAATGAATTTGTCAAATTACAGAGCAAAGGAGTCATCGAAACAATAAACGATACCTATGAAGCCTTGAGTGAAAGCCAGATGAAGGATTTTTACAGCGAGAAGACGGGTCTCGCCCTGCCTGCGGATGCGGGCGGAGACGCATTGTTCTATGATGGATAACAATGTCTTTGCGAGAGGGCGCTCTTCCCGACGAAGCAACCCTCTGTCATTGGGAGGCTGCTTCGCTCTTCGGGCTCGCAGCGACATACATAAACATAAAGGAGGTTCATTCCATGGGATACGGAATCAAGATTCGGGTAAGCGGCGACTACGCCCTGTTCACCCGCCCCGAGATGAAGGTGGAGCGCGTCAGTTACGACGTCATCACCCCATCGGCGGCGCGCGGCATCATCGAGGCGGTCTACTGGAAGCCCGCCATCCGCTGGGTGATCGACAGAATCCATGTGTTGAAGCCGATCGAGTTCACCAATATTCGGCGCAATGAGGTCAGCGAGAAGGCTTCAGAAAGAAAGCCCTTTCTGGTAGCCCCTGAAATTCGACAGCAACGCGCCGCGCTGGTACTGAAAAATGTGGACTACGTTATCGAAGCGCATTTCGACCTGACCGACAAGGCAGGCGAGGAAGATACGAAAGAAAAACACTATAACATTATTCTGCGCCGCCTGCGAAAAGGCCAGCACTTCCACGCACCCTGCCTGGGAACACGCGAGTTCGGCGCAAAGGTGGAGTTGATCGAGGACGGTGACCCCATTCCACAAAGCCCGCTGGGAGACGTGGAATTAGGCTGGATGCTACACGACCTGGATTTCTCCGACTCGGAAGACATCAAGCCGCAATTCTTCAAGGCCGCTCTCAAAAGTGGAGTACTGGACTTGACCCATCTGGAGGTGCGAGGATGATCCTTCAAGCATTGGCACGCTACTATGATATTTTGTCCAATGACCCTGACAGTGACATTGCGCCGCCTGGATATAGTGCCATCGGGATCAGCTACGCGTTGAACCTATCGGCAACGGGAGACTTATTGGATGTCCTCCCGCTTTTCGAGCAGGTACAGCGTGGAAAAAAAATAGAAGATAAACCGCGTCGTATGATCGTGCCAGAGCAGGTAAAACGTGCAGTCAATATTTCCGCAAATTACTTGTGGGATAACTGTGTTTATGTCTTAGGCATATCGGACAAAGAGGCAAAGGACCCTGGATACAATATCAAGCGACTTGAGGCATTTCGCCAACTAAATATTTACATGCTCAAAGAAATTAGGAACCCTGCCGCCAAAGCCGTAATTGCCTTTTTAGAGAATTACGAGCCAGAACAGGGTAGGAAACACCCCAAAATTATGCCTCACCTTGAAACCATCTTGAAGGGCGGCAACTTGGTATTCATGTGTGATGGAAAGTTTGTTCACGAAGACGCCGCAGTCAAACAGGCATGGGAAAAGCATAAAGGTGTCAGCGACTCTGAATTAATCCAATGCCTTGTAACGGGCGAAATTGCGCCGCTTGCCCGTTTGCATCCAAGCTTGAAGGGTATTCGCGACGCCAACCCCACAGGCGCTACATTGGTGGGGTTCAATGCGCGTGCGTACGAATCATATAACCGTGAACAGGGTATGAATTCTCCCGTTAGTGAGAAGGCAGCCTTTGCCTACACCACAGCATTGAACTATCTACTTTCTTCAAGCAACGAAAACCGTAAATTTGTTATCGGCGATACCACCGTCGTCTATTGGGCAGAGAGCGAGCAAAAGGAATACGCCAGGGCCTTTTTAGGGCTGTGCGAACCCGAAGAAATTGAGATTCCTGCCGAGGAAGAAAAGCCTGCGCGAGATAAGAAGGCCGAGAAAAGAGCAAAGAAAATAGCAGAAAAGGTCAGGCGTGTCCAGGCATTGGATACCAAGAAGTTGCTCGATGGCCTGGATGGTAACCCACGCTTCTATGTGCTGGGGCTGGCCCCCAATGCGGCGCGGGTTTCGGTGCGCTTCTTCCACAGCGACCTATTCGACAAGACAGTGGAAAAAATCATGCGGCACTATAAAGACCTTGAAATCATCAAGGAATTTGAAGACCAGCACACCTATCTAACCATTCAAGATATTTTGAAGGAAACCGTTTCTCCAAAGTCTTCGGATAAAGACGCTTCGCCCCTGCTGGCTGGCGCGGTCTTTCGCGCGATCCTCGAAAACACGCCCTACCCTGCCGCGCTGTTCAACTCCATCATCAACCGCGTCCGCGCCGACCAGGACGAAAAATTCACAAAGAAGGTCAATTATGCGCGGGCGGCAATCCTCAAGGCATATCTACTCCGCAAGTATCGTCACCAACCCCACCACCCCATTCAGGAGGTACTCGTCATGTCGCTCAATGAGCAATCCACTGTCCCCGCCTATCTGCTGGGACGCCTGTTCGCCGTCTTGGAAAAGGTCCAGCAGGAGGCCATCGGCGATATAAATGCCAGCGTCAAAGACCGTTACTTTACGTCCGCCTGCGCCGCGCCGCGAACGGTTTTCCCCACCCTCTTGCGGCTTTCCCAGCATTGGATCTCCAAAGCGGAATATGGCTACGCCAGCGACCGCCGCATTCAGGATATTTTGAACCTGCTTGACGTGGAGAAGAATCCCATTCCCGCGCGTTTATCGCTGGATGAACAGGGCGTCTTCGTGCTTGGGTATTATCACCAGCGCGCGGCGTTCTTCGTCAAAAATGACAATTCCAACAAAACCACCGAAACCCACTAATTCCAAGGAGACTAAACCATGACCGCTATTTCCAACCGCTATGAATTTGTCCTGCTCTACGACGTGGAGAACGGCAACCCCAACGGCGACCCCGACGCGGGCAACATGCCGCGCATCGACCCCGAAACAGGCTATGGCATCGTGACCGATGTGGCGCTCAAACGCAAAGTCCGCAACTACGTGGAACTGGTTAAAGGCGACAAAAAGGGTTACCGTATTTACGTCAAAGAAGGAACGCCCTTGAATCAGAATCATGTGGAAGCCTATAAATCTGTTGATGGGCTTGAACCTGGCAAGAAAGCAGACTCGGCTGGCGTTGGCAAAGCCCGCAATTGGATGTGTGAGCAATTCTTCGATGTCCGCACCTTTGGCGCGGTCATGAGCACAGGCGACAACTGCGGACAGGTCCGCGGCCCGATCCAGATCAACTTCTCGCGCAGCATCGACCCCATCGTCCAACAGGAAGTGACCATCACACGCCAGACCGTGACCAAAATCGAGGATGCGGAGAAAGAGCGTACGATGGGGCGTAAGCACGTCGTGCCCTATGCTTTATACAAAGTCGAGGGTTATGTCTCCGCTAAGCTGGCCAATGACGAAAGCAAGGGCACGGGCTTTTCGGAAGAAGACCTCGAATTGTTCTGGAAGGCCCTGGAGGAAATGTTCGAACATGACCATTCCGCTGCGCGCGGCAAGATGGCTTCGCGCAAGCTCTTTGTCTTCAAGCACAAGGATGAACTCGGCAACGCGCCTTCGCACAAACTCTTCGACATGGTGAAAGTGGAAAAGAAAGACGGTGTGATTATTCCGCGCAAGTTCGATGATTACACTGTGAAGGTCGAAGGCAAAGCTCCTGAAGGCGTGGAGTTGATCGAGAGACTATAAATATTCAACCAAGAGTTGACAGTCACCTTCGAGGTGACTGTCAACTCTGTCAAAGGAGTGCCTTACACATGAAGGTGATTTACAAAATTACCTACCCAAATGGAAAGATCTATATTGGAAAAGACCACACAGGAACATTGTTATATTTTGGTAGTGTGAGCAGAGAATTGGTAGCAAAAGATTTCACACTTGAAGAAAGACATGACTTCACCATCCGAAAGCAAATCCTTTGGGAGTCAGAAATGGCGACAGACCGTGAGGTCAACCAGAAGGAGGTTGAACTTATCAGGATGTTCTCATCAAATAACCCCACGGTTGGTTATAACCGATGGCCCAGATATGTACCATAAGGTTGCTTCGGCCCGCTGTGCAGGCCTCGCAACGACATAAAAGATCATGACCGAATACACCCAGGACGACCTGCTGCCCCTTTCTGGCATTCAGCACTTCCTGTTCTGCCGCAGGCAGTGGGCGTTGATCCACGTCGAGCAGCAGTGGAAGGAAAACGCGCTGACCGCCGAGGGCAGGATCCTGCACAAGCGCGTCGATGACCCCTTCTTCACCGAGACGAGGAACGGGGTCATCACCGCGCGTTCCGTGCCTGTGGCATCCTATCGGCTGGGATTGTCGGGTGTGTGTGACGTGGTGGAGTTTAGGACCTCACCCCTACCCCCCTCAATCCCCCCATTTCACAGTTCAGAAATGGGGGGACGAGAGGGCGGTGAGGGCGTAAAACTTCCAAACCGCGAAGGGTTGTATCTGCCTGTGCCTGTCGAGTACAAGCGCGGCAGGGAAAAGCACGACCATAGCGACGAGGTGCAACTCTGCGCCCAGGCGATGTGCCTCGAAGAAATGCTCTCGACCGAAATTATGCGCGGGTATTTGTATTACGGTGAAACCCGCCACCGCGCGGAGGTCGAATTCACGCCCGAGCTGCGGACGCTCGTGCAGGATATGTCCGCGGAGATGCACAACTATTTCAGCCGCGGCTACACCCCCAGGGTCAAGACCCATAAAGGCTGCCGCTCCTGCTCCCTGGCGGATATTTGCCTGCCCGTGCTGCAGGGAAAGGTTGTAGCGGCGTCGAAGTATATTCAAGAGAATATCGAAGAATGATGTCGCTGCTAGGAACGAAGCAGTCTTCTAATTCCAGAAGATTGCTTCGGGAAGAACACCCTCGCAATGACATGCTACAAACGGGAGGTTGCTTCGTCGGGAAGAACGCCCTCCTCGTAACGACATGAAAGTGAAACGATGAAACATCTTGGGAACGTCCTCTATATCACCACACCCGAGGCCTTTCTGTCCCTGGACGGCGAAAATGTCGTCGTCAAGAAGGAGGAGGGCGCTTCGACGCGCCTGCCGCTGCACAACCTCGAGCACATCGTCTGCTTCACCTGGCAGGGAGCCAGTCCTGCCTTGATGGGCGCATGCGCAGAACGAAACATCGGGCTGACCTTTCTCACTCCCAATGGGCGGTTCCAGGCGCGGGTCACGGGGCGGGTGAGGGGAAACGTCCTGTTGAGGAGGAAACAGTTCGATGTGTCGGAACGGGAGGCGCAAAGCATTCCCATCGCCCAATCCTTCCTGCTGGGGAAGATCGCCAACTGCCGCAAGGTGCTCGACCGTGCGGTGCGCGACCATGCCATGCTGCTCGCAGAGCGTGTGGAGGCGCTGACGGGCGCGTCCAATTTCATGAAGGAAACCTTGAAAGCCATCCCGATGTGTAAGTCCACGGGCGACCTGATGGGCTTCGAGGGGAGTGCGGCAAAGATTTACTTTGGCGCGTTCGACCATTTGATCCTGCACCAGCGCGAGGATTTCTTCTTCAAGGAACGAAACCGCCGTCCGCCCCTGGATAACATGAACGCTTTGCTCTCGTTCCTCTACACGCTGTTGACGAATGAAGCCGCCTCGGCATTGGAGACGGTGGGGCTGGATCCTTACATCGGCTTCCTGCATCGGGACCGCCCCGGGCGTCCCTCGCTTGCGCTCGACCTGATGGAGGAACTGCGACCCGTGCTGGTGGATCGTCTGGCGCTGTCGCTGGTCAACCGAAAGCAGATCAACGGGAAGGGATTCACACAAAAGGAGAGCGGCGGCGTATTGATGGACGACGACACGCGCAAGGCCGTGCTGGTGGCCTGGCAGGAGCGCAAGAAAGAGGAACTCATACACCCTTACCTCAAAGAGAAGGTACCCTTTGGACTGCTGCCCCACATCCAGGCCATGCTGCTGGCCCGTCACCTGCGCGGCGATCTGGACGCCTATCCGCCGTTCTTTTGGAATTGAGAGGTTGACATGCTGGTGCTCATCACGTACGATGTCAAGACCGAAACTGAGGCGGGGAAATCCCGTCTGCGGCGCGTCTCCAAGAAGTGCCAGGACTACGGTCAGCGTGTGCAACATTCCGTCTTCGAATGCCTGATCGACCCTGCGCAGCTCAAAGAGTTGCAGAGTAAACTCTTAAAGATCATCGACCCCGAAGTAGATTCGCTGCGCTTCTATTACCTTGGCGACAATTGGAAGACCCGCGTCGAACACATCGGCGCCAAGCCCAGCATCGACCTGGAAGGGACCATCATCGCGTAGGCCTGTGTCACACTGAGCCTAAACGAAACATTCCCGCGAACCCGAAGCGCCCACAGATTCACGGCAAGGTTCGCAGGGCATCTGGCACCTTAACAACAGAATATCAATCATTTCACGCAAATTTTTACCTCCTTTTACTGATGACGATTAAGCGGTATGCCCATATCTGGCGGGCATCTTATTTTTTTGCCAGATTTTGCAGTCTCTCCCTGCATAGGGAGAGTGGATTGAAACTTGATCGGGTCGTCGATGATGGCCAGGCCCTTGGGTCTCTCCCTGCATAGGGAGAGTGGATTGAAACCGCTCAAGTCCAAGCAGACCGCCGCAGATTGTGTGTCTCTCCCTGCATAGGGAGAGTGGATTGAAACAGCCACAAGAAATACTATCTCTCGGTCATCACGTCTCTCCCTGCATAGGGAGAGTGGATTGAAACGGCTCCTTCCAGCGCGGGTCCTTGTCCTGGTCCTGTCTCTCCCTGCATAGGGAGAGTGGATTGAAACAAAACGGACAAGTCTAGCCGCCCATGCGCCTAACGTCTCTCCCTGCATAGGGAGAGTGGATTGAAACCATCTGGGCCAGCAGGTCGCGATGTGGCGTGCGAGTCTCGCCCTGCATAGGGAGAGTGGATTGAAACATTGACGAGGGGGTCGCAAGCCTGGGCTTGCATCGTGTCTCTCCCTGCATAGGGAGAGTGGATTGAAACTTCAGTCGCCCGCTCAGCGTCGGATTTGAAGCCTTGTCTCTCCCTGCATAGGGAGAGTGGATTGAAACATTCGGGTCGAATACACCTATAAGGCAGGCGGAAGTCTCTCCCTGCATAGGGAGAGTGGATTGAAACGCGCTCACGCATATGGACTGGCGACACGACCCGCGTCTCTCCCTGCATAGGGAGAGTGGATTGAAACACCTCGCATGTTTGTCGGCGCGCGCATCGCCTCGAGTCTCTCCCTGCATAGGGAGAGTGGATTGAAACAAGGAAATACTCGGCCGCGGTGAGGACCGTTCCATGTCTCTCCCTGCATAGGGAGAGTGGATTGAAACGAGAAGGTCGAGCGCCATTGGAAGCTGGCGTTGGGTCTCTCCCTGCATAGGGAGAGTGGATTGAAACAAGGACAGCGGCACCGGCCCGAACGTGGTCGAGTTGTCTCTCCCTGCATAGGGAGAGTGGATTGAAACATCCACGGCGGGACCGCACAGCAGTATGAAACCATGTCTCTCCCTGCATAGGGAGAGTGGATTGAAACGCAACCCAGAACTGGATAGCGACAAATTCTCCTGGTCTCTCCCTGCATAGGGAGAGTGGATTGAAACGTGGAGCTCCACGCGATCGGTGCAGTGGTCTCTGTCTCTCCCTGCATAGGGAGAGTGGATTGTAACAGCCCGTTCACGATCCCGTCGATGATGCGCTTGGTCTCTCCCTGCATAGGGAGAGTGGATTGAAACTAGCCCTACCCAGTGACCAGGGAAGCGCTTCTTGTCTCTCCCTGCATAGGGAGAGTGGATTGAAACTTGTTAAAATGTAGGTAATCGAATAACTCCGCGTCTCTCCCTGCATAGGGAGAGTGGATTGAAACAGGTCCACGTCTACGCCGTCCTGCGTGTCACCCAGGTCTCTCCCTGCATAGGGAGAGTGGATTGAAACGTCAGTATCGTCAAGGACCTGTGGAATGCCCTGGTCTCTCCCTGCATAGGGAGAGTGGATTGAAACACCATCTTGTCAGAAGATGGCCGCCAGAGCTTGTGTCTCTCCCTGCATAGGGAGAGTGGATTGAAACGAAGATGACACCATCGTGAGCGGCGAATCCATGGTCTCTCCCTGCATAGGGAGAGTGGAGTGAAACAAAG
>JACPVF010000014.1 GCA_016191845.1 Chloroflexota bacterium | reverse complement strand
CTCGATGTCGGCTCATCGCATCCTGGGGCTGGACAAGGTCCCAAGGGTCGGGCTGTTCGCCCGTTAAAGCGGTACGCGAGCTGGGTTCAGACCGTCGTGAGACAGGTCGGTCTCTATCCGCTGTGGGCGTAAGGGATTTGAGAGGAGCTGCTCCTAGTACGAGAGGACCGGAGTGGACTGACCTCTGGTGTGCCAGTTGTCGCGCCAGCGGCATTGCTGGGTAGCTATGTCGGGCAGAGATAACCGCTGAAAGCATCTAAGTGGGAAACTCGCCTCAAGATTAGATCCCTGTATTCTGGTTAACAGAGTAAGACCGCAGGAAGACTACCTGCTACATAGGCAGCAAGTGTAAGCACAGTAATGTGTTGAGCTAAGCTGTACTAATGGTCGAGGGCTTCCTTCCGTGGTGCGGAGAACTTGGTACTTTTCAAAAAAACTACATTCGATTGCTGTTCAGACCAACCTAGTGAAATTGTCTCTTGGTGATTTGAGCGACGTGGGTACACCCGGTTACATCCCGAACCCGGAAGTTAAGCACGTCAGCGCCGATGGTACTTGGAGGGAGGCCTCCTGGGAGAGTAGGTCATTGCCAAGAGACTTTTCTTTTAATAATCTCGGGGCTTTTTTACCCCGACAACATTAAAATCTTCTCAGCATTATGCTTGTATAGTATAATGCCCACGCTGACTTGGCTGAGGGTTCCATCCCACCTTTTCACAATGAGGAGTGTGAAGCGTCTGTTTGATCGCCTGATCATGTATGTCGTTTCTTCCTGATGTGTCCCTCGGCTTGTCTTTCTAAGTCCGAGGTTTTCTTTTTATGAAGGCCTGTTCGAAAGGAGGTGAATTTCGTGGCTGTTGTCAATTTGCGCAATGGTGAGTCGCAAGACTCCCTGCTCAAGCGGTTTCGCAAGAAAATCGTCAAGAGCGGAATTTTAAGCACCGTGCGCCGCAAACGCTGGTTCGTCTCCAAGAGTGAACAGCGCCGCATGGAGAAGAAGAAGGCGATCCGCCGCATCAAGCGTCGCCAGTTCAAGGATAACGAGTAAGTCTGGGCCATTTTGGTCCATGTCAGGAGGTCGCATGGCAAAAGATGAAGGCAAAATCAAGATGGAAGGCACCGTTGTGGAGGCGCTTCCAGGGACACAGTTCCATGTGAAACTGGATAACGGCCACCAGGTGCTGGCCTATCTTTCCGGTAAGATGCGCAAGTATTACATCCGCATTCTGTTGGGGGACCGTGTCTCAGTCGAAATGTCTCCGTACGATCTGACCCGTGGGCGTATCACATTCCGCCATCGCAAGAACGCCAATGGCAGCACCACCCTCGAGTCGCTGAGTTAGCCCTCCTGCATTTATTGCAACAAAAAAGACCGCCGTTTACGGCGGTCTTTTTTGTTGTCTGGCTGGCTAGGGCAGGTTGCGGAAGGAATCCAACACCTTCATGTAATTGGCACGCTCAAAGGCAGCTGGTTCGGCCACGGCCTGCTGGCTCATGCTGCCCTGCATCTGCTGGATGGATTCGTACTCGCGCTCCTTCATCCAGGCCTGGATCTGGTCCAGCATGGGAGCGACGATCTTCGGGCCGTTCTGGAGCAGGGCGGAGGCCATCATCGTGACCTTGGCGCCTGCCATCATGCCCTTGAGTACATCAGCGGCGGTATGAACTCCGCTGGTGATGGCAAGATCGGCCTGGGTCCTGCCACTGAGGATCGAGACCCAACGTAAGGGCAGACGCAGCTCGGCGGAGGTGCTCAGGTCCAGGCTGTGGACGATTTCCAGTTCATCCAGATCGAAATCGGGTTGATAGAAGCGATTGAACAGCACCAGGCCCTTGGCGCCCGCATCAACCAAACGATGAGCAAAATTCGATAGGCTGGTGATGTAGGGGCTGAGTTTAACCGCCAGTGGGATTTGAATGGCTGAACTGACTTCGGAGACCAATTCAACCTGGGCGTTTTCGAGGTCCTCGCTCTTCAAGTTGGGGTCGGTGGCCATGTAGTACAGATTCAGTTCGAGGGCGTCAGCACCAGCGTCCTGAATGCGGCGGGCGTAGCGGGTCCAGCCGCCGCGGGAGACGCCGTTCAGGCTGCCGATGACGGGGATGCTGAGCGTTTTCTTCAGGCTGGAAACCATCTCGAGGTATTTATCGGGGCCCAGACTGTAGGTCCCAGACTCGGGAAAGTAGGACATGGCTTCAGCGCCAGTGTCACTGCTGCGGGTCAGGTAATGGTCCAGTTCGAGACTTTCGTGAATGATCTGCTCCTCGAAGAGTGAATACATCACAACAGCGGAGATGCCTGCTTCTTCGAGTTGCTTGGCTTTGTCCAGTTTCTTGGAAAGGGGAGAGGCCGAGGCTACGAGCGGATTCTTGAGCTTTAGGCCGAGATAGGTGGTGGATAAGTCGGTCATGGTGACTCCTTGATCGTCGATGAATGTTGGTGAAATGAAAAGGGGCCAGGGGGTTGCCCGGCCCCTCTCTTATGCTAGTTTTCTTTGTTCTCGCTGCCATTGTAGTGCATGGCGGCCATCTGCTGGTAGAGCGTCCAGCGAGCCTTGGCGTCGTGCTGGGCCTCTGCCATCAGTTTCTCGGCGCGGGCCTCGTCCATCTGAGTGAGCATGCGGTAACGAGTCTCGTTGTATGCATATTGCGACACGGGGATGGACGGTTCCTTTGACTCGATCAGGAGCGGATTCTGTCCCTTCTCGGCCAGACGCGGATCGTAGCGGTACATCGGCCAGTGGCCCGACTGGACCGCCAGTTTCTGCTGCTCGAGGCCCTTGGCCATGTCGTAGCCGTGGGCGATGCAGTGGCTGTAGGCAATGATCAGGGACGGGCCGTCGTAGGCCTCGGCCTCCAGGAAGGCGCGCAGGGTCTGCTGGTCGTTGGCACCCATGGCGACGCGCGCCACGTAGACGTAGCCGTAGGACATGGCGATCAAGCCAAGGTCCTTCTTGGGCAGGCCCTTGCCGCCCATGGCGAACTTGGCGACCGCCGCGCGCGGGGTGGATTTGCTGGCCTGGCCGCCCGTGTTGGAGTACACCTCGGTGTCGAGCACCAGGATGTTGACGTTGCGGCCGCTGGCAAGCACGTGGTCGAGACCACCGTAGCCGATGTCGTAGGCCCAACCGTCGCCGCCCATGATCCAGACGGATTTCTTGACCAGAGCGTCGGCCACGCTGACCAGGTCGCGGGCGCGGCTGTCCTGGCTGTTGGCCAGTTTGGCCTTGAGGGTGGCGACGCGTTCGCGCTGCTCCTCGATGCCCGCCTCAGTGGACTGGTCAGCCTTGAGGATGGCGGAGACCAGATCGTCGCCGAGTTCCTTCTCGAAGCCCGCCAGCAGTTCGCAGGCGTAATCGTGCTGCTTGTCGATGGTCAGGCGCATGCCCAGGCCGAATTCCGCGTTGTCTTCGAACAGGGAGTTCGACCAGGCGGGGCCGCGACCCTTGGAGTCCACGGACCACGGGGTAGTGGGCAGGTTGCCGCCGTAGATGGACGAGCAGCCCGTGGCGTTGGCCACGACCGCACGGTCACCGAAGAGCTGGGTGACGAGTTTGACATAGGGAGTCTCGCCGCAGCCCGCGCAGGCGCCACTGAACTCAAAGAGCGGGCGCAGGAGTTGCGAGTTCTTGATGGTGGACGGGTTGACCAGTTTGCGGTCCAGATCGGGGATCTCCATGAAGAAATCCCAGTTCTTGGCTTCGCTTTCGCGCAGGGGTGGCTGTGGGGCCATGTTGAGCGCCTTGCGGCCCACCTGGGTCTTATCCTTGGCAGGGCAGACTTCCACGCACAGCGTGCAGCCCGTGCAGTCCTCGGGGGCCACCTGGACGGTGTAGGCCATGCCGGGGAATTCCTTGAACTTCGAGTCCATCGACTTGAACGTCTCAGGAGCGCTGGCCAGGGCGGCCTTATCATACACTTTGTGACGGATGACGGCGTGCGGGCAGACCATCACGCATTTGCCGCATTGGATGCACAAATCCGCTTCCCAGACGGGGATTTCGAGCGCCAGGTTGCGCTTTTCCCACTGGGTGGTGGCGGTGGGGAAGGTGCCGTCGACGGGGAAGGCCGAGACGGGGATGTTGTCGCCGTCGGCGTCGATGATCTGGCCGAGCACGTTGCGGACGAACTCAGGCGCCTCGGCGGGAACAGGCAGGCGGCGCGACTTGGTGGCCGTGATCTTGCCCGGTTTGACTTCGTACAGATTCGAGACGGTGGCATCCACCGCGTCGAAGTTCATCTTGACGACGGCCTCGCCGCGCTTGCCGTAGGTCTTCTCGATGGCGTGCTTGATCTCAGCGATGGCCTGTTCGCGCGGCAGGACGCCGCTGATGGCGAAGAAAGCCGTCTGCATGATGGTGTTCATGCGGCCGCCCATGCCGGTCTTCTCGGCCACTTCGTAGCCGTTGATCACATAGAACTTGAGCTTCTTCTCGACGATGTCCTTTTGGACCTCGAGCGGCAGGTTGTCCCAGATTTCTTCGGGGCCGTACAGGCTGTTCAGCAGGAAGGTGCCGCCTGGCTTGGCATACTTCAGCATGTCCACGCGTTCGAGGAAGGTGAATTGGTGGCAGGCCACGAAACTGGCCTGGTTCATTTCAATCAGGTACGGCGCGCGGATCGGCTTGGGGCCGAAGCGCAGGTGCGACATGGTCACAGTACCAGACTTCTTCGAGTCATAGTAGAAGTAACCTTGCGCGTAGTTATCGGTCTCTTCGCCGATAATCTTGATCGAGTTCTTGTTGGCGCCCACGGTGCCGTCGGAACCGAGGCCGAAGAACAGACAGCGCACGGTCTCTTCATATTCGATGGAGAAGGAGGCGTCCACATCCAGGCTGGTGTGGGCCACGTCGTCCACAATGCCGACCGTGAAGTGCTTCTTGGGTTGGGGCTTGGACAACTCATCCAGCGTGGCTTTGACCATCGCGGGCGTAAATTCCTTGGAAGACAGGCCGTAGCGTCCACCAATGACCTTGACATTGCCGCGGCCACCCTCGACCAGGGCATCGACCACGTCCAAATAGAGCGGTTCGCCGGTGGCGCCGGGTTCCTTGGTGCGATCGAGCACGGCCACGCTCTTGACGCTGGCGGGCAAGGCCTTGAGGAACTGCTCAACGGGGAAGGGGCGGTACATGCGCACGCGGATCGCGCCGACCTTTTCACCCTTGGCTACCAGGAAGTTGACCGTCTCTTCGGCGGTTTCGCCGCCCGAGCCCATGATCACAACCACGCGCTCAGCCTGGGGATGGCCGACGTAGTCGAACAGGTGATACTGACGGCCAGTCACCTGGGCGAACTTATCCATGGCCTCCTGAGTGAGGGCGGGCGTGGCCGCGTAGTACGGGTTGACTGTCTCGCGCATCTGGAAATACACGTCCGGGTTCTGGGCGGTGCCGCGTAGCACGGGGTGCTCGGGAGAGAGGGCGCGGGCACGGTGGGCACGGACCAGGTCCTCGTCGATTAGGGCGCGCAGATCGTCGTCGGTCAACTGGAAGATCTTGGTCACTTCGTGCGAGGTGCGGAAGCCGTCGAAAAAGTGCAGGAACGGCACACGCGACTTAAGGGTGGCCATCTGCGAGATGGCGGCGAAGTCGTGCGCCTCCTGAACGGAGCCCGAGGAGAGCATGGCCCAGCCAGTCTGACGGCAGGCCATCACATCCTGGTGGTCGCCGTAGATCGAGAGGGCGTGGGCTGCAATCGCGCGCGCCGCCACATGGAAGACCGTGCTGGTGAGTTCGCCCGCGATCTTGTACATGTTGGGGATCATCAGCAGCAGGCCCTGGGAGGCAGTAAAGGTGGTCGTCAGGGCGCCCGTCTGGAGTGCACCGTGCACGGCACCCGCGGCGCCGCCCTCGGACTGCATTTCGATCACCGCGGGGACGGTGCCCCACAGGTTCTTCTTGCCTTTGGCTGACCACTCGTCGGAAAACTCGCCCATGGCCGAGGAGGGGGTGATCGGGTAGATCGCGATCACTTCGCTCAAACGGTGGGCGACGGAGGCTGTGGCTTCATTGCCATCAATGGTGATAACAGGACGTTTCATACATGCTCCTTTAGGAAACAAGCCCGAAGGCTCGAAAATGTGCTAACTGTGAATTTTATCACAATTTTGTGAGAGCGCTTCAATCAAGTTTATCCCCGGGGTAAACCAGGCGATAGTTATTAAAGGCCTGAATTAAGGTGCGGGTTGTCATATTTTGGATAAGCTTGGTGGAATTCAAAATGGAACAAAAAACGGCAGCCCACGCTGCCGTTTTTCGATCAAACTGTTGGGATCTCATCCAGGTCGAAGAAGATCTGCAGCTCCCGCTCGCGTCCTACCTCCACCATTCGATCCGCACCCTGTGAGGCGCCGCCAATACGCAGGACAGCGTCACATTTTTCGAGCAGCCGCTCCGCGATGGGATGGAAGATCTCGTCGAAGGCCGCATCGCCGACCTGTTGGGAGCCTGCCAGGTGTACCAGCGGAAGTGCGAACCACTCACCCAACACAGGGATGTGTCCCTTGCGGAAGATGGGCAGCGCACAATCTTCCATCGCGCGAACATTGGCCGCCATCTTTTCGGGGTCATCACCTGTGCCTGAGCGATACGGCCCGGCGATCAGGATCATCATCCGCCTGCTCATCGATATTTCTCCAGGTATGGGCGCGCCAGGAACAGCGCCGCCAGGGATTTTGCATCGGGCATCTCGCCGCGTTCGGCCATGGCCAGCGCGTCACGGACGGACATTTTCTCCACCTGTAGGAACTCATCGGCATCCGCCTCAAGCGGATCATGCCGCAGGTCGGTGGCGAGGAAGACGGCCATGAATTCGGTCGAGTAGCCGGGCGCGAGGTAAAAGTCGCCCACGCGCACGAGGGTGTCGGCGGCCATGCCCGTTTCTTCGCGGATCTCGCGGGCGGCGCATTCGGCGTGGGGTTCGTCGCCATCACGGGTGCCTGCGGGTAGCTCGAGCAGGTCCAGACCCGCAGCGTGACGATATTGGCGTACGAAGAGCATGTTCCCGTCCGCATCCACAGGGATGATGACGACCGAACCGCCGTGTTCGACGATCTCGAAGCGGGTCTCGTTTCCGTCGGGTGTTTTTAAATAGTCGCGTCGTATCTTGAAAGCCCGTCCTTGAAAGAGCGGTTCCGATCTGAGCAATTCAAAAGGCATGAGTTCCTCCAATCAATAGAAAAAAAGCCCAGGAACAGGCCTGGGCTTTCGTGGTTCATTTGGCGTTACGGGATGTTTAGCTTCTGCCCTGCGGTGAGTTTTGTCGAGAGGGAGATACCGTTGTACGAGGCAATGGCAGCGGGATCCACATCGCCGTATTTGCAGGCGACACTGTAGAGCGTCTCATCAGAGGAGAGGACTGTGTATGTGGCAGGATGAGTCTGCAGCGCGCGGTCAGCGGGGAAGGGGTTGCCCGTCTGCGGGATCTTCAGCACGAGGCCGGGCATGAACAGGCCGCCGTCGGAAATGCCGTTGAGCGAGAGCAGTTCATCAGGATTGACGTTGAAGCGGCGCGCAATGCAGTAGGGGAATTCACCCGCCTGCAGGGTGTAGCTGGCGGGCTTGGGGCCAGCCGTGGGCGCAGGGCCGCTGGGGGTGTTGGCCGCCGGCGGAATCACCGTGGATGCCACAGCGGTTGTCGCAACAGGCACGAGATTGGTCGGTGTACCGTTCTGCGGCGTGGTCATGGTGACCACCACAGGCTGGGGCGTGGCCGACGTCCCGGCAGTGGCCAGGGCGGTCTGGGTGGCAGCCTGCTGGGCAGCCTGGGTCCCGATGGATTCCATGTTGGTGGCCCCGTTGGGCAACGGGGTGGTGAACTGGCTCGAAGGCGAGAGCAGGGTCGGCGTAGCTACGGGCGCATTCGAGATCGATTGCGTACAAGCAGAGAGCAGGAGCGCCAGGCTTAGAATCGCGGCCAGCTTCAGGCCGTGGGGTTTCAGGATCATATCTTCTCCTCTTTCTTCCTCTTTTTTATATTGTTCGGGATGGTAGCACATGATGTTTAAGACGTCAAGCGCACGCCTTGCTTCTTTTAGGGGATGCAGTCGAACTCGGCCAGCGCCTGGGATGCGGCGCCACCGCGGTCCTGGACCTGGGCCTGCACCCGTTCCCAGACGTTGCACACTCCTTTGCGGACTCGTGCAACCTGTCGCACCGCGTCGCGCGAGAGGGCCAGCGCCTCGTCCGCATTGCCGACGCGGGCCTGGGCTTCGATGAAGGGCAGCCACTCGAAGACGTCTTCGGGTGCGTAGTTCATCGCCTCGGCCTGATGTTGCAAATCAAGGATCGTCTGCCAGTCGCCGACCTGTCGTGCCAGTTCGGCTTTTTCATAGAAATAGCACCAGGTATGTTCTGGCTCGGCGCTGAACGGCGGACGGGGCAATTGGAGCGGCGGCGCGTCCGTGCGGATCAGGCTCGGCTGGCTGAGCGGGATAAGTTGGGTGAGAAATTCGGATTCTTTCTCGTAGGTCTCGGTGTCGCCCAGCGACGGATCGAGCACACGCAGACAACCACTCTGCGGGACGAGGAAGACCAGCGCCTGGTCCGTCGAGCCGTGGAAGTCCACGGTGCGAAAGGGCAGGGAAATCGGTGTGTTCGGTTCGATGCTTGTCAACACGCCGCCGCCGAGACGAGCCTCCGCGTAGAGCAGGGCGTAGGGCAGGTCTCCGCTGTGGTACTCGGGCGCGTACATCCAGTTAATCGGCGCAGTAAACGAGAGGTCGGTTTCCAGCGGCATATCGGGGATGACACCCGTCAGCAGCAGGGTGTTCGGCTTGAGCGCGGGGATGCGCCAGGCGAATTGCCAGAAGATCTCCTGCTGGCGTGCCCAGTCGCGGCGGAAGAGGTTGGCATTGTAGAATTGCTGTCCCACCCCGAGGGCGATGACCAGGCCGATGATGGTCAGCTTGAGGCGCTCGTTCTTGCCGAGGAGCAACTCGATCAACCCAGCCAGGAACAGGCTCCCGCCCAGGGTCATGGAAATCATGAAGCGGTCGAAGGTGGATTGCAGCGTCAGCGGCAGGCCAGCGGCGAGGGAAGGCAGGCGGCCAAGCAGGATGCCCGTCAGGCCGAGGAGGATCAGGAAGAGCGGAAAGTGGGGAATGGGGGATTGCTCGTCGGTGGAGGGGAAACGGAAGAGGTAAAGGATGAGGAGAGTAAAGGTGACGGCGACCAGGCCGAGGGTCAGCAGGGAGGTGGGAGAAGTGAGTGCAGAACCGACCAACAGCAGGACCTGTCCCCAAACGTAGAGTCCCGCCTTGAAGACGGCATCCAGCAATTCGAACAGCCAGTTGAGGCGCTGACCTTCCATGTCGTACGAGATGTACGCGCCCGAACGGTAAAACCAGACCAGCCACAGACCATCGGCCACCCAAAGCAGGAGATAGGGCAGCCAGGCGGTCAACGCGCAGCGGAAACGACTCCAGAAGTTGACCTCGTCGAGCATGGACCAGATCAGCAGGAAGCGCAGCGGCTCCATGCCGAAGAAATATTCGGTTGGGAAGAGTCCCCAGAATTGCAGGAAGAGCGCCAGGACGGCCAGTGGCCAGCGTCCGCGGCGGATGGCGTAGGCGCTGACGCCGAACGAAAGCAGGTAAAAGATGAAGGGGATGAGTTCCTGATTGATGTGTGTGAAGGCCACCCAATGCTGCGAGTAACCCGGGAAGACCAGCACGAAGAGCGCGGCGGTCAACGCCAGGCGCGGGCGGCCCGGCCAGAAGGCACGCAGCATCCACCAGGCCGAAAGACCGATGAGGAAGCGGATGACGAGCGCAAACATCTGCCAGGCCAGCGGGGTGGGCGGCAACAGGCTGGTGGTGAGGAAAAAGATCGGCCCGAGGAAGGGGCGGAAGCCGAAGAAGGACGGGACAAATTGCGCCGAGCCGAGGAAATGGTCCGCCCAGGCGAAGCCCCAGTCGTCCCAGTGGAAACCCGCGGCGGGGGCGAGCAGCCCATAGGCGAGCAGGGTCAGCAGGGCAAAGAGGCCGGGGATGAATTTATTCGATTGCCAAAAACGCTGCATGGGGGGATTGTATCAGAATGCGGCGGGTGGATTTAGGGCGCGCAGGTTCTCAAGCGGCGTGGGCGGATACAGGTCACAGCCTGGCCAGAGCGCATCCACCCCCACGGCGCGGACCCGTTCCGCTGCTGCCTGGACCTGAGCCTGGTCGCCACGCGAGAGCGTTTCCACCGGGTCGAGGTTGCCGAAGAGCAGCGTGTGGGGCAGGGCCGCGCGCGAAGCCACGAGGTCGTTGGTCTGGTCCACGGAGATGGCTTCCGCGCCCGATTGAGTCAGCAGATGCATGACTTCATTGGTATTTCCACATAATGAAAGCACACGTGGTTTTGGCAAAGCCGCGATCAATCGTTGCTGTGCAGGCAGGACAAAATCCGCAAAACGTTTGGGACCGAGGAAACCAGGCGAGCCGCCCATGTCGTGGATGGTGAGAAAGTCGGCGCCAGCGCTGCGATAGGCATGGCCCACTTGGGAGAGGAAAGAGGAAAGATGAAAGAGGGTATCGAGAACGGCTTGCGGGTTGCGCTTCATTTCGGTGAACAGCACCCCCGATTCGACCAGGAATAACAGCAGGGTGAACGGTCCAGGCAAGATACCCCCGATGACAACTTCTGCGCCGATATCGGCCTTTACTTTTGCGATGGCTTCGCAGACTAGGGAAATCCGCCCGAGACCTCGGAGGTCTTGTGTCAGACTCTCCGAGCGTAAAGCCTCCAGCAAGATTTCCGAGGTCTGGTACGGCGGCCTTGCCACCCGTGGAAATTCATACAGCCCATTCTCGCGGAAGTCCACCTCAGCGCCGAGCGCCTCGGCCTCGACGCACAGATCCAGTGGCAACGCAGCGGACGGCAGACCCGTCAGACGAAAGGTGCTGGCAGCAGCGCGGGCCAGCTTATCTGCGTCGCTGTGGACTTCATGGAAGGATAGTCTTTCCCGTTCCAATCCCGCCGCGGTGACGTGGGTCAGTCCGCTGAAGGCAGGGATGAAGGCGGGGCGTTCTCCATTAAAAAGGCCGAGGATGGTTTCGCGTGGGTTCATAAAAAATGTAGGGGCACGGCGTGACGATCATTCACCATGTCGGTATTCCGTCCCGCCGTGCCCCTACGAGTCAAACGATTATCCCTTGATCGCTTTGGCAATGGCCGCCACATGCTCGGGTGTGGATCCGCAGCAGCCGCCCACGATGCGCGCGCCCATGCTCACGTATTTCTTCGCGTACTCGCCCATCATCTCGGGCGTGACGTCGTACAGGGCGCGGTTGGTGGCCGCATCCATGTGGGGCAGACCTGCATTGGGCTTGATCCACAACGGAAATCCCGCCTTGGCCGCGCCATATTCGACGACGACCTTTTCCATGTTCTCGAGCGTGGTACCGCAATTCGCGCCGATGGCCACCGCTCCCAGATCGGTGTACGTCTGCATCACCTGCGAGGTCTTGACGCCCATCATGGTGCGCACGCCGCGGTCATACGAGAACGAGACCACGATCGGCAGGTCGCTGGCAGAGCGCGCGCCCTCGAAAGCGGCGGTGGCTTCTTCAAGCGCGAACATGGTCTCGATCAGCAACAAGTCCACACCGCCCTCGGTCAGGGCCTTGGCCTGCTCGGCGTAGGTGGCACGGGCATCTTCGGGAGTCAACGGGCCGTAGGGGACCATCAGCGCGCCCGTGGGTCCCATCGATCCCGCCACCAGCACACCATCTCGCTTGGAGGCGGCCTTGCGGGCCAGTTCCACCGCGCGCATGTTGACCTCGGGCGCACGGTCCACGTACTTGGAATCCTTCATGCGCAGGCGCGTGCCGCCGAAGGTGCAGGTCAGGATGATGTCCGAGCCCGCCTCGACGAAGCGGCCTGCCAACGTGAGCAGGATGTCGGGATTGTCCATCACGAGGTCCTCGGGCGGGGTGCCCGCCTTCAGTCCCATGATCTGCAAATTGGTGCCCGTGGCCCCGTCCGCCACGAGAACATCCCCCGCGTTGAGCCTTTCCAGAAATTTGTTCATGTCGTCTCCTTTGAGTAGGGGCACGGCATGTTGATCGAAGACCGCGCCTGCGATGGATTTGCCGTGCCCTTACATTATTTCTTTAGTAACTTCTCTGCCATCGGATCGACCTGGTGATGGGGGATCAGGTGCGCCACGTGCGTGAACGGTTCAGTCATATGCGGGAAGTTCAGCGTCAGCATGAACTGGTTCTGAAACTCGGGGTCGGTAGGTAGTTCGAAGCGTTGCACGCTACGCGCCACTTCGGCGGCCTCACGGCGCTTCTGCAGGTTGAGCAGTGCGATGCGCGCTCCGTCGCCTGCGGCGTTGCCCACCGCGTAGACGTCCTCCAGCGGCAGGTCGGGGATCAGGCCGATCAGCATGGCTTTGGTCTTGTCGATGTAGCTGCCGAAGCCGCCCGCCAGGATAAGTTTATCAGGTCTTTCGAGGTTCATCTGACGCAGCAACGTGCGGGCCGCCACGAACAGCGCGGCCTTGGCCAGTTGGATCTGGCGGATGTCCTTCAACGTCAGGACGATGTCGCGGCCGATGGAGGTTTCCCTCGCCCAGGCGATGACGTACTCCTGCCCGTTCTCGCTTTCCCGCACCCGTTCGGTCTGGAGCCCTTTCCTGAATCGGCCCCGACCGTCCAGGATCCGCACTCGGAACATTTCTGCCACCGCGTCGATGATGGCCGAGCCGCAGATGCCCTTGACATCCCCCGTGTTCCAGCCCTCCGCGCCGATGACCTTGTAGCGCGGTTCCAGTGTGACTTCGTCGATCTCGACGCGTTCGATGGCGCCAGGCGCGGCGCGCATCCCGTATTCGATGTGTGCGCCCTCCAGGGCGGGTCCCGTCGGCGTGGACGTGCAGACCAACCGCTGACGGTTGCCCAGCACCAGTTCGGCATTCGTGCCCACGTCGATGATCAGCCAGTTCTCATCCTGCTTGTGCGGCTCCTCGGCGATAATCACCGCGCTGGTATCCGCGCCGATGAAGGACGCGATGGTCGGCAGCACGTGGATATTACCCGCCGCGTTGATGTTCAGCCCAAGTTCGCGTGCTTTGAGATCCACCGCCTTGTGGATGGTCGGCACGTACGGCGCGCGCCCGAGGTGAGTGGGGGGCAGGTTGAGCAAAAGATGATGCATGGTCGTGTTGCCGACCAGCACCATTTCGAAAATATCATCGGTCGTAATGTCATTGCGAGTGGTGCTCTTCCCCGAAGCAAACTCCTCGCAATGGCGGACGGCCTGTCGAATCAACTTGTTCAGCGTGCCGATAATCGACTTGTGCATCTTCTCCAGCCCATCGCCGTGCTCGATGGAATACTGGATGCGTGACATGACATCCTCGCCGTAGACGATCTGCGGGTTCATCTCGGATTCAGCCGCCAGCACTTCGCCCGTGCGCAGGTCGCACAGATACAGCGCAATCGTGGTCGAGCCGATGTCCACCGCCGCGCCGAAGGAGTCTTCCTGATAGCCAGGCTGCACGCGGACCACTTCTTTATCCTGCCAGACCGTGACCGTCACCTTCCATTCGCCTTCGCGCAGGGTGTGCGCCAGCGTCCGCAGGACTGTGTAATCAATGGTCAGGTCTGCCGCCCTGGGCAAATGCTCCTCGCCGCGCCGCACCAGTGACATGGCGCGTTCGATGCCTAGCGCCAGCCGTTCCCAGTCCGCGAAGGGCTGGGCCAGCGAGGGTGGTTCCATTTCCACGTAATATTTTCGAATGGACGGATGGATCTCGATCTCGCGCTGGGTGGCCGACTTGCGCACGATCTGTTTGTTGCCACGACTTTCCTCGGGTACGTTGATCAGCACATCACCCAGCACGCAGGCCTGACACGACAGCCGCAGCTGTCCCACCTCCCAGCCGCGATCCTTGAGCAGCTTGGGACGGCGTGCAAAATAGGCAGTCTCATCCGCGCTGACCGGGGAAAGGTGTTCGCGCTTCGAGTGGATGTTGTACTTTTCGAAGCGGCCTTCCTCGACAAGAACCATGCACTTGCCGCAGGTGGCATTCTCGGCGCAGATCGACTCGATCTCCACGCCCAGCTCGCGCGCGGCGGCCCGCAGACTCGTACCTTCTTCGACGAGTCCACGGCGGCCAGAGGGTTGCAGGATGACGAGGTGTTTGGTCATAAGCGAATGGGGCGGGATTTTCCCGCCCCATGAATTATACAGGCTACGAATTTCGTTTGGGGATTTCGATGACCTTGAACTCGGCCTCGAGTTCAGCCTTGACCGCCTGTGCAACTTCCTCAGGCTCACCCTCACGTTCGATCCACGGACCCTTCTTCCACTGGGCCACGTAATCGTCCGTGCCCGTCAAGCCGACAGCCATGGCGTAGGCATCCACTGCGCCCATGAACCGCTTGGACATTTCCAATTTGACCTCGCGGCCATCTCCCGAGACGGTGATCATGGTGGGGATGTGCCGCCAGTAAGTCACTCGATATTTGCTTTGCATGGTTTCACCTTTAAAACGGAGCACAGACTTCAGTCTGTGCAGGTTCTTCATCGCACTGCGCAAAATCGAAGCGCGGATGGAAGTTGATTTCGTACGTTTACAGTACTAGCAATCCCTTTTCCCACAGGATCAGTCCCGCACCCGCCAGCATGAAGGCGACCACGATCAGCACGCCGACGAAGGTCAGCCGATACGGCTTGACATAGGTCCGCGTGGGATACGCGCCAAAGCCGCGCGATTCGATGGCCAGTGCGGTGTTCTCCGCCTTGCGCAACCCGTTGACGATGACTGTGAACAGATAGCGTTGCCACAGACGGAAGCGGTGCGCCCACGGTGAGCGCGCTGCGCGTCCGCGAATGGCATGGGCGGCCTGGACAGCGTCCACTTCCTGCTGAATGATGGGCAGGAAGCGCAAGGCGGTGAAGATGGCGAAGGCATAGCGGTAAGGGATGCCCAGTTTGGTCAGGCCCACCATCAGTTCACGGATGTTGGTGGTCCAGATGAACATGAACGAGACCAGCACCATGATCGCCAGGCGGAAGAAGTATCCCGCGCCTTTGACCAATCCTGCCTGTGAACCATGCAACGGGCCGAGCGTGAAGATCGGCTCGTCCGGCGTGACAAAGAAATGGAACAGGCCCAGCAGCAACGCCACGCCGAAGATCAGCGGCGAGGCCTTCAAGATGACCGACAAGGGGACGCGCGCGAACAACAAGGCGATGACCAGCAGGGCGGCCAGCAGAATCCCGCGTGCTTCCATCGTGGTCGTCTGGAAGGCCAGTACGATCACCACCACCACCCACAGCAGTTTGCTGAGCGCGTCGGCACGATGGAAGAGCGAGTCCTGGTCGATGTAGGCGAGGGTATGCTCGTTCATGGGGTCATGGCTTCCACAAAGGCCTCCACGGTGTTCAGGCCGTGAGGCACCACTTTTCCGCGGGCACGCAGTTCGTCTGTCAGGCGGCGCAGGGCGGTAGGGCGCAGCGAGGCGCGTTCCACCACCTCGGGCGAACTGAACAACTGCGAGGGCGTGCCGTCAAAGACCTTCTCACCGTCGGCCATCACGATGGCACGGTCGATGTGGGCATCCACCAGGCGCATGTCGTGTGTGATCATCAGCACGGTGATGCCTTCCTTGCGCAGGGTATTGATCAATTCCATCAGACTCTCGGTCAGACGCTTATCCTGACCATAGGTGGGTTCGTCCACGATGAGCAGGCGCGCCCGCCCGCCTACGAGCATGGTCGCCACGCCCAGACGGCGCTTGGCGCCCGCACTCAAAGCGAAGGGATGTCCCTCCGACTCGCTGATTTCCAGCCGCTTGAGCATGGCCTGCACGCGCTTGTGCACTTCGTCGGGATCGTCGATGCCCTGAGCCAGCAGGCTGTATTCGAGTTCCTCTTTGACCGTGTCGGTCAGGAACTGATGCTCGGGATTTTGGAAGACCAGCGCGATGTCGTTTGCCAGATCCTGCACGGTCCACTGACGAGCCTTGCGACCGAAGAGCGTCAGGTCGCCGCCCGTAGGTTTGAGCAGGCCTACCAACAATTTGCTGAGCGTGCTCTTGCCCGCGCCGTTCTGGCCGACGATGGCTGCGATCTCGCCCTGGCGGATCTCGAAGGAGACGCCGCGCAGTGCGCGCGATTTTTTGTTATATCCGAAGCGCAGATTCTCCGCGCGGACCAGCACCTCACCCCGTGTTGGGGCCTCGGGGCGGGTACGGCCTTCGAGGAAGTTGAACCCGCCAAAGGCGTCCGCTGCTTCGCCCACGGTGATGGGCACCTGTCCGTGGAACAGACCACGCTGCTTCAGGCGCAGACCCACCTCGGTCGGTTCGGGCAGCCAGACTCCCAACTCCAGCATTTCCGCGCCGTGACGCTCGATCACCTCGCGCGGTGTCCCCTGGGCGACGACGCGTCCCTTGTCGAGCAGGATCAAGTCGTCAGCCTGGGCCATGAACTCATCCAGGTCTTTGGTGACCAGCACGATGGACTTGCCCTCGTCGCGCAGGCGCAGAATTAATTGGTGGACGGCGTGGGTGGTGGCGGGGTCGAGGTTGGCGGTGGGCTCGTCGAGCACGATCAGTGCGGGCTGCATGGCCAGCACCGAGGCCAGCCCTAATTTCTGGATCTGACCACCCGAGAGCGCCCAGACCAGATTCTTGCGCAGGCCGTTCAGGCCGACGTATTCGAGCGAACGCGTGACCTGCTCGGCGATCTTGTCTGGGTCCTGACGCAGGTTCTCGGGGCCGAAGGCGACCTCGTCCTCGACCTGCAGCGTGGCAAACATCCACTCCGGGTCCTGGAACAACATGCCGACCGAGTGTGCCAAATCCTGCACCTTCGTGGCCGAGACATCCTGCCCCTCCACGACCACCTTGCCCTCGAGTTTGCCGCCCAGGATGTGCGGGATGATGCCGTTGAACAGCATGCACAACGTGGATTTGCCCGAGCCCGAAGGCCCGACCAACAACGTGAAAGACCCGCGCTGGATGGACAGATTGACGTCCACGAGCGAAGGCGTAGTTTTGCCGTAGTGCTTGTAGGTGACTCCGCTCAAGCGGACGAGCGGCTCGGCGGGGGTGGGCGGGGGTGTGGTCACGGGGTTATTTTATTCGAGGTTGGAAAATGTTGGAAACCTTAGCATGAAACTACAATGCGCGTAAGCATTTTCCATTCCTCCAGCAGCCGAACTGCTGGAGGAATGGTCATTTTATGGAAAAACTACTCTTTGCGTGTGGTGCGCAACAAACCGGTGCGTTCCACCAGTTTGCCGAGCCACCAGCCCAACAGGCCCGAGATGATCGCGCCGGAGATCATGTTGATCGGGGCGGCTTGCCAATACTGGGCTACGATCTCGGGACTGCTGTCCCAACCGAAGAGGTAGGCGGTCCAGACGGTGCCGAACTGGGAGGTGCCAGCGCCCGCGAGGAGGAAAGCCCACCAGCCGAAGTTATTGTAGTTGGCGAGAGCCATGACCGCTTCCGCGCCGATGCCTTGGGTGAGGCCCCAGCCGAGGGTGGAGAAGCCAGAGGGATTACCGAGCAGGGCTTCCATGGCGGTTTCGATCAGGCCGACGATCAGCATGGCGCCCGGCTTGCGGACGAGGAAGAAGGCCAACAGGTAGGCCCACATGAAAGCGCCCTGCAGGGCCGCGCCCGCCAGTGGTCCGCCCGCAGCGTTGGCAGCATTCCAGATGATGCCTGTGCCCGTGTTGACGACACCAGCGATGGCGCCCACAACGGCCAGGATGATGAGATCGGAGGTGGTGTAGTTGAAGTTCCACCCGCCGCCACGGCTGTCCTGTTCGCCGAGCTTGACGAAGCGGGCCAGCAGACCGAGCACAATGAGGATCAGAACGTTCACAACGATCATTATGGGAAGAGTCATTGCAGCATTCTCCTTCTGTGGTTTGTTTGGCTCAGAGCGTGCGCTCTGGAATACCTACAGGGATAAACCCATCTCTTTCAGTTCGGTTTTGACTTCTTCATACATCTTCTGCCAGAAATCCTGCGGCTGGATCTTGACCGTATCATAAACCTGATCGAAGGGCAGGCCTGGGTTGCCGTCTGGCGTGAAGACGTGTTCGTATTTCGGCAGCAATTGCTGGACGAAGGTATTGGCGTCTTTGAGCGACATCTTCATCTTATGCGTGGCCAGTGCGACCTCGGCCATCAGGCGGGCTTCCAGGCCCGAGCAGTTGGGAGCGTTTCCGTCGGCGGCCCCCACGCCTTCGAGGTGGTTGCCGCTCACGGCGTTGACGATGGCGTTGGCAGCCGTTTCGTAAAGCAGTTTCTTCGTGCCTGCACCCGACTTCGGGTAAATATCTGCGACAATGATGTGCGGCGCGTGACGGGCGAAGGCCTGTCCCGTGGCATTGATGACCCACAGCACATCGCGTGTGGAGGTGGCGATGTGGCGCACGTGGATGGGGTGCAGGATATGATAATCGGCCAGGCAGGTGATGTTGGCAATTAGATAAGATGCCACGTTGACGACCGCCGAGCCCGCAGGTCCGCCGCCCAGGCCGCCGACGATGACGCACGGCAGCGAGGCGTTGACCATGCCATACTCCAGCGAGTTGACCGCGCGCGAGATATTGCGATGGTCCATTTTTAATTCGTTGAGCACGGGCACAAGGTGCGAGTCACAGGGACGCAGGTAATCGGGGTGGGCGGCAGCCAGGTCACCCAACTCGGAGACCGAGCTTTGCGCGGCCAGCATGCCCATGCCCGCGCGCCCCACGCGTTTGAGTCCCTGACGCATGTATTGCAGTTCGCGGCGGGTGGAGACGATCTCGATCGGGTTGCCCGTGCGCACTTCGCGTCCGTCCACTTCGACCAGCGTGCCGCAGGTGGCCAGGTCGATCAGCGGCTCCTGCATGTAGGACATGACGTTGGCCAGGAAGATGCGCTCGGGGATGGGCGTCCCTGGCGAACCGCCGAAGAATAACGGAGCCCGCTCATCGTTCAGGCGGCGCGCATACAGCGTGCGGGCATCCTTGCCCTCGCCCATGACCACTTCCTGCGGCGCGGTGCGGATCCCGTAGTCGATCTCGTCCTGCGTGATGTGGATCAGGCGCTCGGTGGAGCGGCTGTAGGCGCCGAGGGTCACAGCCAGTTCGTAGCCTGCCTTCCAGATGGCTTCAGAGAGGGCGGGGTCGTCGGTGACGATCTCGTTAGGATTCCATTCGAGCTTGTATTTCTTGACCAGCCGCTTGGTGGTCATGGCCACCTTTTCAAGGTCCCAGTTCTCTTCGGTCATGTAGGGGCCTGTGTTGGCGCGGTCGAGGATTTCGAGATAATTCAGCATTGGGGTCTCCAATAAATAAATGTAGGGGCGGACGGCCGTCCGCCCCTACAAGATTATGCGTTCATTTTTGAGCGTGCCAGCTTAACAGCCTCGGCCGCATTGCGGGCGGTGCCGTCAGCGCCGATGGCTTTGGCCCAGTCTTCGGTGACGGATGCGCCGCCAACCAGGATCACATATTTCTGGCGGATGCCGCGCGCGACGAGCAGGTCGATCAGGTCCTTCATGAAGGGCATGGAGGTGGTCAACAGCGCGGAAAGCGAAATGATCTGTGCGCCGAGTTCCTCGGCCTTGTCGATGATGGACTTGATCGGCACGTCCACGCCCATGTCGGTGACCTCGAAGCCTGCCGCCGTCATCATCGAGGCGACGATATTCTTGCCGATGTCGTGGATGTCGGTCTGGACGGTAGCGGCTACCACCTTGCCCTTGACCTTGCCCTCGCCTTCGGAGTATTTCTCCAGCAGCGGCGGCTTGACCACTTCCATGGCAGCCTTAAGGGCGCGGCCCGCCAGCATCAGCTCGGGCAGGAAGTATTCGCCGCGCTCGAAGCGCTTGCCCACTTCTTCTGCGCCGCTCATCAGACCGCCGTTCAGCACCTGAAGCGGATCAACATCCGCATCCAGGGCGGCCTGGGTGGCTTCGGTAGCCAGGTCGGTGTCGCCGTCCACCACGGCATCGGCGATGGCTTGAAAGTGTTCCTGGTCCGTCATGTCGACTCCTGACTATAAGGGGAATATCTTGATTCTATGGCAGGTGGGGGTTATGGTCAATAGCAAGAGACCTCCGAGGTCTCATTCGATCCTCAATCCTCATCCTCGTGTTGCTCGCCGTACACGCGCACCACCGCTGCTTCGACCTCGGCCTCGGAATGCCTTTCGCAAGCCACCAGCGGTCGGAGTGGATGTTCCACCTTGCGCCCGCCTTCGCTCATCACCTTGCTGCCGGTGAATTTTCCATTTTCATCGTAGACCACGTACAACTCGTACAATTTTCCGCACACAATGCAGCCGTGCATCTCGCCTTTGACATGGGTTTCGGACATGGGTTCTCCTCTGGTACCAACTTACCACCCGCTTGGGGTCACCGCTGACAAAGCTGTAAGGCATTATACTTTTTCTTTCTCGAGGGCGGGGATTTGGCGATGGTAAAAATAGTTATTCCTCGAAAGGAGTGCTTTATGAAACGCATACTTGTGACCGTCATCCTCCTGACTTCCATTCTGCTGGGGCCGATCATGCCCGCCCAGGCAGCCAGTCAGGTTGTCTATGCCGAGGGCCTGGCCACGGGTTGGGAAAACTGGTCGTATAACTCCATCACCGTGGATCTGGCCCATTCGGCTCATGTCCATGCGGGGACGCACGCCGTAGCCGTGACGTACACGGGCGGCTGGAGCGGCTTCCAGATTGGCTACCACGCCGCCAGCCTCGATATCAGCGCCTACGATACCTTCCGCTTTTGGATCAATGGTGGGACCTCGGGCGGGCAGACCATCCAATTGCAGGTCAGCGATGCGAACGGCGTCATCGTTCAACAGGACCTCTCTCCCCAGGCCAACACCTGGACGAAGGTGGATGTTTCGCTGACCTCGGCTGGCTCGCCGCGCAGTGCGTACAGCATCGCCTGGTTCAACAACACGGCGGGAGCGCAGTCCACCTACTACCTCGACGACATCTCCTTCGAAAATATTGGGACGCCCCCCCCGCCGCCTGGAACAGGCCCCGCCCTCAGCGTGGACGTTGCCGCGAGCCGCCATGCCATCAGCCCGTACATCTATGGTATCAACTACGCCAGCCAGGCCATCGCCGCTGACCTGCGCCTGCCCGTCCGCCGCTGGGGTGGCAACTCCACCACGCGTTACAACTGGCAGATCAACGTCCACAACACGGGCAGCGACTGGTACTACGAAAATATCCCCGACGGCAACTCTCCCACTGAGACGTTGCCCAACGGTTCAGCCTCCGACCAGTTTGTGGACCAGGACCAGGCCACAGGCACCGACTCGCTCATCACCATTCCGATGATCGGCTGGACGCCCAAGCGGCGGGTGGGGGATCATCCTTTCGATTGCGGTTTCAAGATCAGCGTGTATGGCTCACAAGACGATGCCGACACCGATTGGGATCCCGATTGCGGGAACGGCGTCCACAACGGCGCGAACATTACGGGCAATAACCCGCTCGATACCAGCGTCGCCATCGACCAGACCTTCGTCACCGCCTGGATCAATCACTTCATCGCGCGATACGGAACGGCGGCGGATGGCGGCGTGCAGTTCTACAATCTCGACAACGAGCCGATGTTGTGGAACAGCACCCACCGCGACGTCCACCCGAACCCAACCACTTACGACGAGATGAAGACCCGTACCGAGTTGTATGCGGCTGCCGTCAAAGCGGCCGATCCCTCCGCCCAAACGCTGGGCCCCGTGGTCTGGGGCTGGTGCGCCTACTTCTACTCCGCCGCGGACGATTGTTCCGCAGGCGCGGACCACGCCGCGCACGGGGACACGGATTTCATCCCGTGGTATCTCCAGCAGATGCAGGCCTACCAGACCGCTCACGGCACGCGTATCCTCGATTATCTCGATGTACACGTCTACCCCCAGGTGGACGGCGTGTACTCTACTTCAGCGGGGGATTCCAGCGTACAGGCCGCCCGCCTGCGTTCCACCCGTCAGTTGTGGGATCCGACCTACGTCCACGAGGGTTGGATCGGCCAGCCCGTGTACCTGATCCCGCGCATGCAGGCCTGGGTGAGCGCCAACTATCCTGGCACGAAGACCGCCATCACCGAATACAACTGGGGTGCACTCAATTATATGAACGGCGCGCTGGCCCAGGCCGACATTCTCGGCATCTTCGGCCGCGAGGGGCTGGACCTGGCCACCCTGTGGGGTCCGCCCGATAACGCGAACGCGCCTGGCATCTTCGCCTTCCGCATGTATCGCAACTACGATGGCTCGGGCAGCGCCTTCGGCGAGACCTCGGTCCAGGCTGCCAGCGCGGACCAGTCCCAACTGGCGATCTACGCCGCCCAGCGCACCGCCGACAACGCCCTGACGATCATGGTCGTCAACAAGACGAGTGGCGACTTGACCAGCAGCATCGCCCTGAGCAATTTCCAATCTTCGGGCACGGCCCAGGTCTGGCGGTATTCGTCTGCGAACCTGGGTGCCATCTTGCGCCAATCGGATGCGGCGGTTACCACGAATGGTATCAGTGCTACTTTCCCTGCTAATTCCATCACACTGCTGGTCGTCCCGACGGGCACGGTCAGCGCCACCTTTGCGGACGTACCCACTTCGTATTGGTCTTGGTCGTTCATCGAGCGCTTATACGCGGCGGGTATCACGGGCGGATGTGGCACCAATCCACTGCTCTACTGCCCCGAGACCCAGGTCACGCGCAGCCAGATGGCCGTCTTCCTCGAACGCGGCATCCACGGGAATACGTTCAACCCGCCCGTGGTGCCGATCACATTCTCGGATACATCGGGTCATTGGGCGCAATACTGGATCGAGGCCCTGAAGAACGATGGTGTGACGAGCGGGTGCGGCAATGGAGCGTACTGCCCCGAGATCGCAGTCACACGCAGCCAGATGGCCGTCTTCCTGCTGCGCGCTGAGCATGGAGCGGCCTACGCCCCGCCCGATGTGGGTGCGGGCACAGGCTTCGGCGACGTTCCCGTGAACTATTGGGCCGCCGCATGGATCAAGCAACTGGCCGCCGAAGGCATCACGGGCGGATGCGGCTCGGGCAATTACTGTCCCGAGGTGCCTGTCACACGTGCCCAGATGGCGGTATTCCTTGTGAGGACGTTCAATTTGCCGTAAAAAGAAAAGCAACCGCCGCAGGGAAGATCCCTGCGGCGGTTTTGTTCTTGAATGTATTTACCTTTTTAGGCAAGGCTTCAATAAATGAAATCTATAAGGTCCATAGTCTGTAAAGTTACATTAATACACTTATGGAATTTCCCAATTTATCCAACCAAAAGGCCCATATGAGCAGGATTTATCTGACGTTTTTAGATAAGCTTGCATAGTATGATCATCTGGCATCTCCCAAATTATCTTATTAGGCAGATCAAGAATTAGCCGCCGATGAGTATAAGACAGGATTCCGTCCGGGGTCGGAGTACCCTGATAGGATAGAGTTATCAAAAGGTAGTTGCCATCAAACGACCACCCCCAACCGAAAGTCGGAGAAATAACATCCTTTAAGTTGGCAACATTCATTAATGGCAAGCAGGGTTTTAATAATGTTTTAGTATGGTCGTCCCATATATATAACTGGGGATCTTCGGAAGGAGATTCTATATGGAATGCTACATATTCCATGTTGGGAGCCCATTCTACGTCGGAACCGATGCGATAACCTTGCTTTAGCACACTTTCCAAACGAGTAAATTGTGTGCGTGTGCCATCCAAGGAAATTTCATACAGATTTTGATCCGTTTTTCCTTTACCGGATACATAATAATATAAGAGGGATTGGGAATCAGGTTTCCAGTTTGGTACATCTGCGTTTCCTACAGCTAGCGTGAGAGTCCTAATATCTGGCAACGTCCATAGAATCTCTTTGGACAGAATATCCATAAGGGCATAGCCGAATTCGCTGGGTGGTTCAGGCATTTGTGAACGATACAAGACATAGCGTCCGTCCGGGCTGTAGAAAATAAAAAAACTCTCTTCTCTCCAAGGAGCTATATTCGGCAAGAAAATCGAGTGGAATGTTAGTGCGTTCGTTGCCGGATCGAAAATGTAATAGACATCAGTAAACCCTACGCCGCTCTGATAGTTATTGCTTTCATAACTACGATTTGATTGCGACGCTAAAAGAATTCTTCCTTTTGATAGATTACTTATTCGATAGTTGTCTCTCGGCAAATCAACAGTTATAACCCGATCTGAACCTGTAAGAGTGAGTCGGGTGAAGTTGCCCGCCTCATTGGATAAGGATATCAAGAACTCCCCACCAAACGCCACAATCGGATCCATCCAATTGTTATTTGAAAGTTCCTTCGCTTGGAAAGTACTAATGTCCCAGTAATATCCTCCGCTTGGGTCCCTGCCCATTAGCAAACTTCCGGGGATATTGTTGCCGGGTTGTAATGGTCTAATTGGCCAACACGAGGAATCGAAATCGAAAACGAAGGGTGTTGTGGGCGTTATTTGTGGCACGGAAGTTTTCGTAACAGGTTCGACAGTTTGTTTTGTGCTTTCTTCATTTGGCGTTTGAGATGAACAGGCAGAAAAAAACAATATAAAAACAAGGACGATCCATGTTTTTCTTTTTTGCGTTGGTACTTTCTTGATCATATTCATTCTCCTGCTCCATGGTCTTCTTTCATAAACGCGCCCTGTCGAGTTTAAGTTCCAAACGAACAAATTCTTCTGCTTCTTGCCTTTTGTAGTATATTCGTGCCTTCAAAGGAAATCATTCATGGCATTGATCAGCTTGCAGGAAGTGAGTCTCGGTTTTGGCGGGCCGCTTCTTTTCGACAACATCAATTTACAGATCGAGCAGGGCGAGTGGGTGGGCTTGCTGGGCCGCAACGGCGCAGGCAAGTCCACGCTGCTCAAGCTGGTGAACGGCGATATCCTGCCGCAGAGCGGTGTGCTGGCCCGTCAGCAGAATCTGCGCGTGGCCTATCTGCCGCAGGAGGTCCCTGCGGGCATCGAGGGCAACGTGCTCGACATCGTCGCCAGCGGGCTGGAGGCGCGCAAGTCGGCGCATGAGGATCATCACTGGCGCGGCCAGCTCCACGTGGACCAGGTCATCGCGCGCATGCAGCTCGACCCGAACGCCCAATTCGACGTCCTCTCAGCGGGGATGAAGCGCCGCGTCCTGCTGGCGCGCGGCCTGGTGCGGAACCCCGACCTGCTCCTGCTCGACGAGCCGACCAACCACCTCGACATCGCTTCCATCGACTGGCTGGAGACCTTCCTCAAACGCTGGGGCGGCACGCTGCTATTCGTCACGCACGACCGCGTCTTCCTGCAGCGCCTGACCACGCGCATCGTCGAACTCGACCGTGGCCGCCTCTTCGACTGGAATTGCAGCTACGAGACCTTCCTCGAACGCAAGGAGTCCATGCTGGCTGCCGAGGCCCAACAGAACGTGCTGTTCGACAAGAAGCTGGCCCAGGAGGAAGTCTGGATCCGCAAAGGCATCGAGGCGCGCCGCACGCGCAACGAGGGACGCGTCCGCGCGCTCAAGCGCCTGCGCGAACTGCGGCTCGAGCGGCGCGAACAGCCTGGCAAGGTCCGCATGCAGATACAGGCCGAGAAGCGCTCGGGGCGGCTGGTCATCGAAGCGGAGAACGTCAGCTATTCGATCGGCGACAGGCCCATCGTCAAGGACCTCACCACCACCATCCAGCGCGGCGACAAGATCGGCATCATCGGCCCGAACGGCTCGGGCAAGACCACCCTATTGCGGCTCCTGATCGGTGAGTTGCAGCCGCAAACGGGCGGGATCGAGCACGGGACGAATCTGGAGATCGCCTACTTCGACCAGCTTCGCGCGCAACTGGACGAGTCGAAGTCCATTCTGGACAACGTGGGGGAGGGGCGGGATGCCGTCACCATCAACGGCCGCACCCGCAACCTGATCGGCTATCTGGAAGATTTCCTGTTTTCGAAGGAGCGCGTGCAGGCGCCCATCACGGCCCTCTCGGGCGGTGAACGCAATCGTTTGCTGTTAGCGCGTCTGTTTGCGCGGCCTGCCAATCTGCTGGTGATGGACGAGCCGACCAACGACCTCGACCTGGAGACGCTGGAGGTTCTCGAAGACCTGCTGCTCGATTACGAAGGCACGTTGCTGCTGGTCAGCCACGACCGCGCCTTCCTGAACAACATCGTCACCAGCACCCTGGCTTTGGATGGAACAGGCCGCGTCATTGAAACCGTCGGCGGCTACGATGACTGGTTGAATCAGAATCAGGCGGCGAATCAGCCCAAGGTCGAGGAGAAGCCGCGCAAGTCTGTGCCGCAGGAAACCGTCGAAGCGCCGAAGAAACCCACCTACAAAGAGAAACGTGAGCGTGAGGCTCGTCAGCGCGAACTGGCTGAATTGCCGCAGCGCATCGAGTCACTCGAAAGCGAGATCCACGAGCGGACTGCCGCGATGGCCGACCCTGCTTTCTATCAACAGGCCGAGGCTGAGATCACCCGCGCCGT
Organism: Chloroflexota bacterium; assembly: GCA_016191845.1. Taxonomy (GTDB): domain Bacteria; phylum Chloroflexota; class Anaerolineae; order Anaerolineales; family Villigracilaceae; genus JACPVF01. The sequence goes on along the minus strand of JACPVF010000014.1, from coordinate 60,990 downwards.
GGACAGGTTGAAGGAATTGCAAGAGGAACTATCCCGCGCATATGCGCGTTGGGAGGAATTGGAAGGAATGGAGTTGTGAATCAAAAAAGCCAGCATCACGCTGGCTTTTTATTTGGAATTAGTAGTGGATGGCACTCAGGTGGTGTAATTTGTCGAGACGATGGTGGGCGGTGATCTCGCGGACTGTGCCCGTCAGGCCGCGCACCACGAGCGAGTCGGTGGTGGCGCCGTCGCCGTAATAACGCACGCCCTTGAGCAACTCGCCGTCGGTGATGCCGGTGGCGGCGAAAAAAACATCTTCTGAGGAGACCAGGTCATCCATGGTCAGGATCTTCTCGAAGTTGTAGCCCGCGTCGCGTCCACGGCGGAGTTCGTCCTCGTCGCGGGCATAGAGTTTGCCCTGGATCTCGCCGCCCATGGCGCGCAGCGCACAGGCCGAGATCACGCCCTCAGGCGTGCCGCCGATACCGAAGAGCACGTCCACGCCCGAATCGGATTGGGCAGTCATCAGGGCAGCGGCCACGTCGCCGTCAGGGATCAGGCGGATGCGTGCGCCCGCCTGGCGAATCTCGGCGATCAACTTCTCGTGGCGTGGACGGTCGAGGATGATGGTGGTCAGGTCTTCCACGGCCTTGCCCTTGGCGCGGGCGATGGCGCGCAGGTTGTCGGTGATGGGTGCTTCGATGTTGATCTTGCCGCGCGCCTCGGGACCGACGGCGATCTTATTCATGTACACGAACGGACCGGGGTCAAACATGGCGCCATGCGGGGCGATGGCCACGGTGGCGATGGAGTTCGAGCGGCCGAACGCCAGCGGGCGGGTCCCGTCGATGGGGTCCACGGCCACGTCCACTTTGATGCCTGTCCCGTTGCCGACCTTCTCCCCGTTGAACAGCATCGGGGCCTTGTCCTTTTCGCCTTCGCCGATGATGATGACGCCATTGATCGAGATGGAGCTCAGCACCAGGCGCATGGCCTCCACGGCGGCATGATCGGCGGCTTCCTTGTCGCCGCGGCCCATCCAACGGCCAGCCGCCAGGGCGGCGGCCTCGGTCACGCGGGCCAGGTCGAGGGCCAGGTTACGGGTGGGGGCAGAGATGTCGAGGGATTCCATATCAAGCCTCCATTAGGATAGAACGAACCATTGGATGAAGTAAAAACCGATCGCCACGGCCCAGATCCACGAGTCGAGGCGGTCGAAGAATCCGCCGTGGCCGGGGAAGATGTTGCTCGAGTCCTTCATGTGAGCCTGGCGCTTGAACATGCTCTCGCCCAGGTCACCCAGCGGAGTGAGCACCCCAAGAATGAGGCCCAGCAGCGCGCCCTGCCAGAGGGTCATCCCCTGGGGCAGATAGCCAAAGGTCTGATACGCATAGACGAAGAAGGCGCCGCCGATGGTGGCCGTAAAGACACCCGCCGCGTAACCTTCCCAACTCTTTTTGGGACTGAGTCGCGGGGACATCTTGTGTTTACCGTAAGCCGCGCCGATGGAATATGCGCCCGTGTCTGCCAGCCAGACGGCGGGCAGCACGATCATGAAATACCAGCCGCCGTCGGGCAAGCCACGGATGTCGACCAGGTAGGCGCCCAGCCAGCCGATATAGGCCAGCCCGCCCACGGTCACTCCAAAATCGAGCGCGGCCTGGTCGCGGCCGCGCTCAAAGGCAAACAGATGAACCGCCATGGCAGTCAACAACAAGGCCACCAGGACGGGAATCGCCAGATCTGGCGCGAAGTCGCGCGCAGCCAGGATGAGAAACACCCCCCCGACGGTCAGGAACTCGTTGGCGTCGTATCCCACCGCCTTGAACATCTGGGTGTACTCCCAGGCGGCACCCGAGAGGAAGACGGCGATCAGCACGAAGAAGAGCGGTCCCCCAAAAATGACGGTGGGCATCCCGACCAGCAATAATGCCAGTGCGGTCAGGGAGCGCTTAAGCATTGGTCTCCTGCATTTGCTGCGATGAGACTTTGCCGAAACGGCGTTCGCGGTTGGCATAGGTTTCGAGCGCGCGGCGGTATTCCTCGCGGTCGAAGTCGGGCCAGTAGGTGGGGGTGACGTACCACTCTGAGTAGGCCACCTGCCAGATGAGGAAGTTGCTCACGCGCAGTTCGCCTGAGGTGCGGATGACCAGGTCTGGGTCGGGCACGCCGGCCGTGAACATGTAGCGGCTGACCAGTTCGTCGGTGATGTCCTCGGGCGGGATGCCATCCTTGATGATCTTCTGGATGGCGCACACGATCTCGTCGCGGCCACCGTAATTCCAGGCGATATTGAGGACCAGTTTGTCGTTGTTCTTGGTCAGGTCGATGGCTTTCAGGACCTTGGCCTGGATCTTGGGATCCAGGCGTTCCAGCCGCCCGATGTGGCGAAGTTGTACGCCTTCCTGGTGCAGCTCATTGAGCTCGCGGTCGATCACATCCTGGAGGATGCCCATCAACCCCTGCACCTCCTCGGTGGGGCGTCCCCAGTTTTCGGTGGAGAAGGCGTAGATGGTGAGGTATTTGATGCCGAATTCCACGGTGGCGCGGATGATGCGGCGCAGATTCTCGGTGCCCGCTTTGTGGCCCGCCAGGCGGGGCAATCCACGCGAGATGGCCCAACGCCCATTGCCATCCATGATGATGGCAACGTGGCGTGGAATCTTTTCGGCAGGAATATTGAGGGGGGATTTACTCATGGGGATCAGGAATAACGACAGGACGCGTTATTACACTTCCATGATTTCTTTTTCTTTGGCCTGGCCGTGCTTGTTGATGTCTTCCACGAAGCGGTCGGTCAGTTTCTGGAGGTCCTCTTCGCCGCGTTTCAGTTCGTCCTCGGTGATGAGTTTTTCCTTTTCGAAATCGCGCATATCGTTGTGCAGGTCGCGGCGGATATTGCGAATGGCCACACGGGCCTCTTCGAGGCGCGTGTGCATGTGCTTGACCAGGTCGCGACGGCGCTCTTCCGTCAACGGAGGCAGGTTGAGGTGGATGGCCTTGCCGTCATTGTTCGGATTCAATCCCAGGTCCGAGGCGCGGATGGCCCGTTCGATATCCTTCATGGTGGAAGGGTCGAACGGTTTGATCATGATCGAGCGCGGTTCGGGAATGCTGATCGAGGCCAGCTGCATCAGCGGGGTGGGGGCGCCATAATATTCCACGTGCAGTCGTTCCACGAGGGCAGGGCTGGCGCGTCCCGTGCGGATGGTGGCCAGGTCATCGGTGAGGGCATGGATGGCCCCGTTCATGCGGGTTTCAGCGTCTTTGAGGATGTCTTTAATCACCTCGTCCTCCTGTAAGGGTCATTGCCATAAGGATACCTTAAAACGGTAAATTGTGCTATGGGGTGGTGGGTTTGCGATAGAATTTGTGGTGGATTGAGAGTCTCTCAACAGGGCCTGGGGGAACCTGAAGAATGCCCGCCAGGCCCTGCTTGGGTCTGTTTAGCCGTGATGGACGAGCGTGCCTGCCTTTTCGCCGCGCAGGGCCTGCATGAGGGCCTGCGAATCCCACAGGTTGAGCACCAGGATGGGCAGGTTGTTTTCCATGCACAGGGTGATGGCCGTGCTGTCCATCACTTCGAGGCGGCGGTTGAGCACTTCAATGTAGGAGAGTTCGTCGAATTTGACGGCATCAGGGTTCTTCTTGGGGTCCGAGTCGTAGACGCCGTCCACTTTGGTGGCCTTGATGAGCACATCCACATCCATCTCGGTGCCGCGCAGGGCGGCGGCGGTGTCGGTGGAGAAGAAGGGATTGCCCGTGCCCGCACTGAAGATGACCACCCGGCCCTTTTCGAGGTGGCGGATGGCGCGGCGGCGGATGTAAGGCTCGGCCACGGATCTCATCTCGATGGCCGATTGGACGCGGGTCACGACGCTCTGACGCTCGAGCGCGTCCATCAGGGTCAGCGCGTTCATCACGGTGCCGAGCATGCCCATGTAGTCGGCAGTGGCGCGGTCCATGCCGCGGTCGATGCCCTGCTTGCCGCGCCACAGATTGCCCGCACCGATGACGGCGGCCACCTGCACACCCATGTCGCTGATCTCCTTGATGCGGCTGGCGATGGATTCGGCCTCGGTCACGTCGATGCCGTAGCCCGACGGTCCGCTGAGCGCTTCTCCGCTCAGTTTGAGCAAAATCCGCTTGTATTTCAATTTGCTCATCCCACGTCTCCTTGTATGGATTGGTTATAAAAAAGGCCAACCCGAAGGTTGGCCTTCCAAACTAGCTGAGGCTCTCGCCCAACTCCCATCGCTGGAAGCGGCGGACGAGCACGTTTTCGCCGATGGCGGCCACGTTTTGCAGGATCAGTTTTTCGATGGTGATGCTCTCGTCACGGATGTAGGTCTGGCGCAGCAGGCAGACTTCGTCCTTGTATTTCTCGAGGCGGCCTTCCACAATCTTGGGAAGGATGTTCTCGGGCTTGCCTTCTTCCTTGGCGCGGGCACGGGCGATATCTGCTTCGTGATCGAGTTCTGCGGCGGGAATGTCTTCCGCCTTGATGTATTTGGGGTTGCTGGCCGCGATCTGCAGGGCAATCTCATGAGCCAGGGTACGGAACTGCTCGGAGCGGGCGACGAAGTCGGTCTCGCAGTTGACTTCGACCATCACACCCACGCGTCCGCCGCCGTGCGAGTACATCTCGACGATGCCGTTGGAAGCGACGCGGTCGGCACGTTTGGCAGCGGTAGCCATGCCCTTTTCGCGCAGCCAATCCACGGCTTTCTGGTAGTCGCCGTCCGCTTCCTGAAGCGCCTTGCGGCAGTCCAGCATGGGCGCGTTGGTGGCGGCGCGCAGTTGCTTAATCATCTCGGTCGTAATTTCCATGTTGCGTTCCTCTTTCAGAAAAGAACCAGGCCTAGGCCTCGTCTTTGGTTTCTTCGGCGGCGGCTGGCTTTTCTTCAGCGGCTTCGGGGTTGCGGGTCACGTTCAACTTGGCGAGGGTGGAGGCGCCCAACAGAGCGTCTTCATTTACTTCCTCTTCCTGTTCAGCGGCGCGAGCAGGGCGGCGGGACGGCCTGGGCGTCTCGGACTTGGCCTCGGCGGGAGCCTCTTCGGGTTCCTCATCCTTGCGCGAGGCCTTACCCTCGAGCACGGCGTCGGCCATCTTGGCGACCAGCAGCTTGATGGCGCGGATGGCGTCATCGTTGGAGGGGATGACGTAATCGATGCCCTGCGGGTTGCAGTTCGTATCGACCAGCGCCACAATCGGGATGTTGAGCAGGTTGGCTTCGTGGACGGCGGCGTCTTCGCGGCAGACATCCACGATGAAGAGCAGGTCGGGCAGGCGCTTCATGCTGCGAACGCCCGAGAGGCGGGTGTGCAGACGATCGATCTCGCGCTGGATCAACAGGCCTTCCTTCTTGGTCAGGCGGTTGATGTCGCCGCTGTCGCGCAGCTGCTCGAGGCGATCCAGTTCCTGGATACGCTGATACATGGTGGACCAGTTCGTGAGCATGCCACCCAGCCAGCGTTCGGTGACGTAGGGCATGCCGCAGCGGACGGCCTCTTCCTGCACGGTTTCCTGCGCCTGACGCTTGGTGCCGACGAAGAGGACCGTGCCGCCATTCGCGACCGTATCGCGGATGGTGTTATAGGACTGCGTGAGCAACTTGACGGTCTGCTGCAGGTCGATGATGTGAATGCCGTTGCGCTCCGTGAAGATGTACGGCTTCATGCGGGGGTCCCACTTGTTGGTGCGATGCCCGAAGTGGACGCCGCTCTCAAGCAGGGCCTTCATTGAGATAATGGCCATGGGAAAGAACCTCCTAGCGTTTGGCCTCCGCCTGTTTCATCCCCGCCAGCGACTACGTCCATTTCGGTCCGCAGCACGCGCTGGAAGGTCCGCAGGCGTGTGAAGTTGGGCATACGTTGCCTGCCCTGGCAGAATGTGCCTCCTTGCGGAGAGCGGACGCAAGTATATCACAAATTCCGAGCGGCCCTTGGGCCTCATGCCTGACTTTGGGCTGGCTCCGCCTTGAAGGGGAACCAGCGATCCTTGAGGTCAGTGATGGGTTTCTCGATGAAACGGAAGCTGGCCGAGGCAATGAGGATCGTCAGCGCCAGGGCAATGACCGCCCCGAGGATCGGATTCACGCTGGGGAAGAGCACCTCGGCCGTCAGCCATAGTGTGGCATAGTGGTATACGTATAAGCCATAGGAGATCTTGCCCAGGTAGCGCATCCATCGATGTTCGAGGATGCGCACCATCCACCCTTCACGTGCCACCCCGTAGATCAGCAGGACGAAGAGGTAATTCAGGATGGAATAACCCCAGACGGGTTTGTAGGCGTTGGGTAGTAGGAGTGGCAAGCCGAAGCCGTTGTTGTAGTTCCACAAACCCGTGGACAGGAAATCGGTCAACATGCCCAGGGCGGGGAAGGCCACCAGCAGGACCAGGAACTGGGTCCGCGCCTTGGGGAAGATCACGCCCAGGTTGAGCAGCGCGCCGATGGCGAAGGCGTCCAAATGAGAAAAGGGCAGGGCATAGACGGCGGTGTTGGCGTCGCCGAGGATTTTGAACGAGGCATGTTGGTAGAACAGTAGCACTCCCAGACGGAAGAGCGGAGCCAGTCCGATGGCGGCCAGGAAGACTTTCTTTAGATGTTTCACGGGTGTGAGAAAGACCACCAGCGGCCAGAGAATGTAAAACTGTTCTTCCACGGCCAGCGACCACAGGTGGGTGAGGAACTGCGAGGTCAGCGTGAATTTGCTGGTGGCCATGAAGAAGTTATAGGCATAGACCAGCGCGTATGGGTACTGGGTCCAGAAGACTTCCACGTAATTCCTGCGGATCCCGTTTTGGAGAAGGACCACTGCCACTTGTGCGATCAGGAACAAGTAGAGGTAATACAGTGGAAAAATGCGCAGGAACCGCCGTCCATAGAACTTGAGGAAGTATGTCAGCGTGGGCAGGCTGCGCTTCATGTCAAGCAGGATGCCTGTGATGAGGAATCCCGACAACACAAAGAAAAGCTGCACCCCCACCCAGCCAAAGTATCCGAAATTTGCATGGAAGAGGAATACGAGTAGAAAGGCAACCGCGCGCAGACCATCCAAGCCTTTGATGTATTTCATGGTAGGGGGGAATTATAGCCGCAGCTATGGGTGGCAGGCAACAAAAAGCCCGCAGAAAACTGCGGGCTGAAAATTCGGTTAGGCTGCGGCTCCGCTGTAGAGCTGCTGTTCGATCATGCTGATGCGTTTTTGCAGGTCGGTCTTGATCTTGATTTCGTTGTCGATCTTCTCAATGGCATACATGACCGTGGTGTGGTCGCGGCCGCCGAGCGCTTCGCCGATCTGGGGCAGGGACGCGTCGGTTTTCTTGCGCAGGAGGTACATGGCCACCTGTCGCGGCTGGGCGATTTTCTGGGAGCGGTCACGTCCGAGCAGAGCCTCGACAGAGGTCTGCCATTCGCGGGCCACCAATTCGATGATCTTCTCAGGGGCCAGGTCGCTGCGCTGGGGCAGGAGGTCCGCCAGGGCCAGATCGACCAGTTTGGGCGTCAGGGGGGTGCCGCTCAGGTCGGCAAAGGCGATGATGCGGTTAAGCGCGCCTTCCAGTTCGCGAATGTTGGACTGGACGCGGCGGGCAACGATCTCGAGCACTTCGTCGGGGATGTGGCGGCCCGTGCGCTCGGCCTTCGAGCGCAGGATGGCCAGGCGGGTTTCGAGGTCAGGCGGCTGGATGTCGGCGGTGAGGCCCCACTCGAAGCGGGAGCGCAGGCGCTCCTCCAGCGTGACCAGTGATTTAGGCGGTCGATCAGACGAGACGATGATCTGCTTGTCCTGCCCGTGCAGGGTGTTGAAGGTGTGGAAGAATTCTTCCTGCGTGGATTCCTTGCCCGCGATGAACTGGATGTCGTCGATCAGCAACACGTCGGCGGAGCGATATTTCTCGCGGAAAGCCTGGGTGGTGTGCGTGCGGATGGCGTTGATCATGTCGTTGGTGAATTCTTCGGACGACACATATAGTACATTCAATCCGCGCGCGATACAGGAATTGCCAATGGCGTGCAGCAGGTGGGTTTTGCCGAGTCCTACGCCGCCGTACAGGAAGAGCGGGTTATAGGCACGGGCGGGCTTTTCGGCCACGGCCTGACAGGCGGCGTGCGCCAGTCGGTTGCCGGAGCCGACCACGAAGGTATCGAAGATATAACGGGGGTTGAGGGTGGTGCTGCGGGTGCGCTCGGGCGGAGTCATCTCCGGCGAAGCAGGAACAGGCTCGGGGTCCGCTGCAGTGGGGATGGGTTCATCTGCGTTGACGACCACGAAGTTGACGGTCACGTTCGCGTTCAGGATTCCAATCAACAAACGGCTAACGGTATCGGCCAGGCGGCTCTCCAACCAATCACGGGCGTACGCATTGCGCACACCCACGGTCAAAACACCCTTGTCGTAGGAGACAGGGCGTGTATCACGAACCCAGGTGTCAAAGGACGCCCGGGGCATTTCCATTTGAAGCTGTCCGAGCACGGACTGCCAGGCCTGCTCTGCGTTCATAAACGGTCGCTCCCTTGGAGAGGGGATAGGGTAGATAAAACTAACCCGCCAACCTGCCGCGGCTTAGTGACTTTGTAATTATGGACTTTTGACGAACGAACTTCAGGGGTTCATGGATGCTTCTGGTTGGGCCGTGCATCCTCTTTCAGCGTGCCCATATTCTAGCAGAAGAAAGGAAGGTTTACCAACACGGCTGGCCTACGCTACGTTAAAAACATCCGTTTTTTTAAGGTTATTCAATGTTAAAGAATCATGCGGGTGAAAGGGTTGGACATTCCCAGCGCTTGGAACATCTGTTTCAGCCAGAAGCGTCTGAAAAAGTTATCCACACCCCCATATATGGGTATTGTGTAGCGTAAATGCCATAAGTGGGTATATCTGCCTTAAAATATGGGGGGTGAAAGCTGATTTTAAAGCTCGTTCGTGAAACCCAGGAATCGGTGATTCGATTTTGCGAATCGTTCAGGCATTCCCGATTCATGATTTGACGTTGCGTGGGACCCAGGCCAGGATGGTGGTTCCCTCCCCTGGCGTGGAGTTGATGTCCATTTCGCCGCCCACGCCGCGGGCGCGAGTCTGCATGTTCGAGAGGCCGTGGCCAATAGTGGTGGCCATCTTCTCGAGGTGGAAGCCGCGTCCGTCGTCGTGGATTTCCAGCAGCACGCGCTCCTTGGTTGTCCACACCGAGACTTGCACCTTCTTGGCGCCCGCGTGCTTGGCAGCATTGGCCAGCGCTTCCTGGCAAATATGGAAGAGCGCCAGCGAATGCGAGTGGGGCATCTCTTTCAGGTCCGAGCGTGGACCCGTCAGGTTGACCTCGGCAAAGGTATTGGCGCGGTATTCGGTCACCAGGCGTTTGAGGCCCGCCATCAAGCCGTCGTTGCCGAGTTGGCGCGGGCGCAGGTCGAGGATGTAGGTACGGATATCGCGAATGGCCTGGTTCAGTCCATCGATGGATTTCTGGACGCGGATCTTGGCCTGGGCGGGATCTTCGTCAATGGTGTGGTATGCGCTTTCGAGGGCTAATCCCACCCCGTAAATGGACTGAATGATGCCATCATGCAGGTCCATGCCGATGCGGTCGCGCTCTTCGAGCACGGCCAGGCGGCGGGCGTTGTTGTGCAAGCGGGCATTCTCGATGGCCAGCCCTGCCCAGTTTCCCACGGCGGAGAGCATTTGAATGCTGCGATCGTCAAAGGGCATGGTGTGGCGGGTGGCGATGCTCAAGACGCCCAGCGTGTTCTCACCCGAACGCAGCGGAATGCAGGCTATTTGGCGGAATCCCGCCTTGACCACGGCCTGGCGGACAAAGCGGTCATCGGTGAGCAGGTTGGAGCTGAGCAGGGGTTCGCCTTTTTGGGCAGTCATGCCCACATACCCTTCCCCCATTTTGAAGAGATTTTGGTTCCAAAACGCTTCCGCGGCCTCGCCGCGATGTAAGACCATGCGCAGGGTCTTGCTGTCTTCTTCCAGCAGGAAGGTTTCGCCCGCCTCCACCTTCATATAGTTCATCACCAACGCCAACGACTTGTTCAAGATCTCGTCCAGTTCCAGTGAGGCGGTCAACGTCGTGGCGATGTCGTTGACCAGGGCCATGTCTTCGTTGCGGCGGGTGACGGCGGCATCGTGTTCGCGCATCTGTTCATACAGGCTCGCGTTTTGGATGGCGGCGGCGGCGTAGGCCGCCAGCATCTGGATGATCATCTCGTCGTCGGAGGTGAATTCGGGGGCATCTAGTTTCTCGGTGAGATAGATCTGCCCGAGTTGATGATCTCCCGCGCGGATGGGCACCCCGAGGAAGGAAGCCATGTGCGGATGATGGGCGGGAAATCCCACCGAACTGGGATGTTCCTGCAGCACGGGCAGGCGCAACGGGTCGTGACGATCCATCAACTCGCCAATCAATCCAAGCCCCAGCGGCGGGTGGACAACACGATTGATCTCGTCCTTGGTCATTCCAACAGTGACGAATTGCTTCAAGCTGCCGTTCTCGTCCAACACCCCCAAAGCGGCATAGCGCGCCCCTGCCTGGTCGCAGGCCAGGGCGGCGATACGTTCGAGCAGCGTCTCCAGCGAGACATCCTTCACCAATTCCAGGCTGGCCTGATGCAGTGCGATCAGACGGTCTTGGAGCTGTTCGCGCGTTAATAGCATTTAAGACACCTCAACGGTATTATATCCAAGTTTTGTCAGGATTCAAAACGACGAGGTGTTTGTCGAGGCATTGCAAGGCTGGTTTTGGGTCGGTTTTGATAGATTTTGGCGGGCCGACGAAATATAATAGCGCAAAAGGTAAACTGATGACCAATTCCCGCATTTCTGGATTTTATAACCTAAGCCTGGATGACCGCCTCGCCAAAGTGGCCGCCTCCGCTGATTTCCCGACCGATGGCCTGACCCCGTTCACCACGGGCGGACTCACCCCCGAGGCCGCCGACCACATGGTGGAGAATGCCGTGGGTATGTTCAGCCTGCCGCTGGGGATCGGGCTCAACTTCCAGGTCAATGGCCGTGATGTGCTGGTGCCGATGACGCTGGAGGAGCCATCGGTGGTGGCAGGCGCCTCGTTCATGGCCAAACTGGCTCGTGCGGGTGGTGGATTCCAAGCCACCTGTTCGGCGCCCGAGATGATCGGCCAGATGCAACTGCTGGACGTGGACGATGTCCACGCGACGCGGCTGAAAGTTTACGAGCATAAAGCGGACCTGTTGGCCGAAGCGGATTCCATCGACCCCGTCCTCAAGAAATTCGGCGGCGGCGCGCGTGACCTCGAAGTGCGGGTCATCGACGATTCGCCCATCGGCGCGTTTCTCGTGGTCCATCTCATTTATGACGTGCGCGACGCGATGGGCGCGAACGCGGTCAACACGGCCTGCGAACGGCTGGCTCCGCGCATCGAAGCCATCACGGGCGGACGCGTCCACTTGCGCATCCTCTCCAATCTGGCGGACCGCCGCATTGCGCGCGCGCGCTGTGTCATCCCTGTCAAGGAACTGGCCTTCGGTGGGGGCGACCCGTCGGGTCGCCCTTACACGGGCGAGCGTGTCCGCGATGGGATCATTGAGGCGTATGCCTTCGCCGCCTCCGACCCGTACCGCGCGGCTACGCACAACAAGGGCATTATGAACGGTGTGGACGCGGTGGTCATCGCCACGGGCAACGACTGGCGCGCCATTGAAGCGGGCGCACATGCTTATGCTGCGCGCTCGGGACGTTACACTTCGCTCTCCACCTGGGGCAAGAACAGGGACGGGGACCTGGTTGGCACGCTGGAAATGCCGATGGCGGTGGGCATCGTCGGCGGGGCGACCAAGGTGCATTCCGCCGCGCAGGCCGCCGTCAAGCTGATGGGCGTCAAAACCGCCAGCGAACTGGCCGAGATCATCGTTTCAGTTGGACTGGCCCAGAACATGGCTGCCCTGCGCGCCCTCGCCACCGAAGGCATCCAGCGCGGACACATGTCGCTGCACGCGCGTCAGGTCGCCATCGCCGCAGGCGCCAGCGCGGACCTGGTCGAAAAGGTCGCCGCGCAGATGGTGGCGGAAAAGGTGGTTAGAATTGATCGGGCAGAAGAGATTTTAAAGGAAATGAAATCATAATATTGTAGGCGCGACCCGTCGGGTCGCGCCTACCCTGATAAAAATTAAGGAATGAAATGACAACTCCTCAAACCTCCCCCACTTTACTCAAACCCGCCAAGCCTGTTGGCATCGTCGGCTATGGTGCCTACGTGCCGCGTTATCGTCTGCCTGCGAAGGAAGTCGCCCGTGTTTGGACGGGCGGCAAGGGCGCGGGCCTGCCAATCAAGGAAAAGGCCGTGCCTGGCCTCGACGAGGACGTGATCACCATGTCCATCGAGGCGGCGCGCAATGCCATGCTCCGCGCCCAGATCGACCCGCATGAACTGCGCGCGGTCTGGGTTGGCTCGGAGTCGCATCCGTACGCCGTCAAGCCGACCTCCACACTGGTGGCGGAAGCCATCGGCGCAGTGCCCAACACGCAGGCCGCCGACTGGGAATTCGCCTGCAAAGCGGGCACCGAAGCGCTGGTCGCCGCGATGGGCCTGGTCGGCTCGGGCATGGGACATTACGCCATGGCCATTGGCATGGACACCGCGCAGGGCAAGCCTGGCGACGCGCTCGAATACACCGCGGGCGCGGGCGGCGGCGCGTACATCGTCGGCCCCGCCGAAGAGTCGCTGGCCGTGATCAACGCCTCGTACTCCTACGTCACCGACACGCCCGACTTCTGGCGCCGTGAATATCAAAAGTATCCTGAACATGGCATGCGCTTCACGGGTGAACCCGCCTACTTCAAACACATCACCGAAGCGGCCACACACATGATGGAAGCCATGGGCACCACTGCCAAGGATTACAAGTGGGCCATCTTCCACCAGCCGAATACCAAATTCCCCCAGCGCGTGGCGGGACAGTTGGGATTCACCCCCGAGCAGATCGCGCCTGGACTGCTGGTGCCCGTTATCGGCAACACCTACGCGGGCGCCGCCATCATCGGTCTGACCGCCACCCTCGACCTGGCCCAGCCTGGTGACCGTATCCTGATGGTTTCCTTCGGCTCGGGCGCTGGCTCCGACGCCTTTGACATTACCGTCACCGACAGGATCACCGAGCGCCAATCCCTGGCGACCAAGACGCAGGAATACATCGCGCGCCGCACCGAGATCGACTACGCCACCTACGTCCGCTATCGCGGCAAGCTGGCGATGAGATAATTTGGTAGGGGCGGACGGCCGTCCGCCCCCTACGATTGGAATCCACATGGCCTTCTTTGACCTTTCCCTCGACGAACTCAAGACCTATCGCCCCGCGCGCACCGAGCCCGCGGACTTCGACGCCTTCTGGAAATCCACACTGGAGGAGGCGCGTGCCCATCCGCTGAATGCGAGCTTCGAACGCGTGGACTACGGCCTGTCGGCGCAGGAAATGTTCGATGTGACGTACTCAGGCTTCGGCGGGCAGCCCATCAAGGGCTGGCTGATCCTGCCTGCCGGGGCAAAACATCCGCTCCCATGCGTGGTCGAATATATCGGCTACGGCGGCGGACGCAGCCTGCCCATTGACTGGCTGTTGTGGTCCAGCGCGGGCTATGCCCACTTCATCATGGACACGCGCGGGCAGGGCAGCACCTGGTCCCCTGGCGACACGCCCGACCTGTACGCCGACGGCGGCAACGCGCATTATCCCGGCAGTATGACCAAGGGCATCCTCGACCCGCAGCATTACTACTACCGCCGCGTCTTCACTGACGCCGCGCGCGCCATCGACGCGGCTCGCAGTCACCCCGCCGTGGATGCTTCGCGCATTGCCGTGACGGGCGGCTCGCAGGGAGGCGGCATCACCATCGCCGCCGCAGGCCTGGTCCCCGATGTGACGGCAGCCTTGCCTGATGTGCCGTTCCTGTGTCACTATCGCCGTGCCACCGAACTGGTGGATACCTTCCCGTACAAAGAGATCGCAGAATATTGCCACACGCATCGGAACAAGATCGAGACCGTTTTCGAGACATTGTCCTATTTTGATGGCGTCAACTTTGCGGCGCGCTCTCATGCTAAGGCGCTCTTCTCGACCGCACTGATGGACCAGGTCTGTCCGCCGTCGACGGTCTTCGCGGCCTACAATCACTGGGCTGGTGAGAAGGACATCGAGGTCTATCCGTATAACGGTCACGAAGGTGGTGGCAGTTATCAGACGGCTGAGAAGTTGAAATTTTTGAAGAGTATTTGGTAAGGACGGGGTCCTCCCGACCTCATAGAGGAACCATCATGACAGATATCGTTATTGCAGGGATCGGACAAACCGAAGTCGGCGAACACTGGGATATCAGCCTGCGTGAACTGGCATTTCACGCAATCCAGGCTGCCGTCAAGGACGCAGGCGGGCTGACGCCGCAGGCTTTGTTCGTCGGCAACATGCTTTCACCGAACCTCTCGAACCAGGCGCATCTCGGCGCGCTCCTGACAGATTACGCAGGCCTGACGGGCATCGAGGCGGTGACCGTCGAGGCGGCGGGCGCCTCGGGTGGGGCGGCGCTGCGACAGGGCTACCTGGCTGTCAAGAGCGGCCTGGTGGATGTGGCGCTGGTCGTCGGTGTGGAAAAATTCACCGACAAGGTCGGCTCGGATGTGGACGCCGCCATTGCCACCACGGGCGACTCGGATTACGAGGCCGTGCAGGGACTGACGGCCTCGGCGCAGGCGGCGCTGCTGATGCGTCGTTACATGCACGAATACCACGTCCCTGCCGATGGTTTTGCGGGCTTTGCGCTTACCGCGCATGCCAATGGCGCAGGCAACCAGTACGCCATGTTCCAGAAGGCCATCAAGCCTGAAACTTATGCCAAGGCGGAGATGGTCAGCGACCCGCTCAACATGTTCGACATGGCCCCCAACGCCGACGGCGCTGCGGCGCTGGTGCTCACCCGCCGCGACTTGATCCCGTCAAATTGGCCTGCTTCGCATCCACTCGTGAAGGTGGCGGGCTCCGCTGCCGCTGCGGGTACGCTGGCCCTGCACGACCGCAAGGATCCGCTCTTCTTTGACACGGCCCAGATCTCGGCAGGCAAGGCCATGAAGCAGGTCGGCCTGCCGCTCGACGGGATCGACTTCTTCGAGTACCACGATGCGTTCAGCATCTATGCCGCGCTGCAGCTCGAGGCGGTCGGATTTGCGATCAAGGGCAGCGGCTGGAAACTGGCCGCCGAGGGTGCGATCGGCCTGAAAGGCCGCATCCCGTGTGCCACAATGGGCGGTATGAAGGCGCGCGGATTCCCCGGCGGAGCCGCGGGCGTGTATCAGGCCGTCGAAGCGACGATCCAACTGCGGGGGCAGGCGGGGAAGAATCAAGTCGAGGGGGCACGCTTTGGATTGATCCAATCGTTGGGCGGTCCTGCCTCGACGGCGGTCAGTCACATCCTGGAGAGAATCGAGTAGCGAGCATGGCCCTGTCAGGTTATACTGGCAGGGCTTTTTGATATGAACCAATCCTCTTCTTTGACCTGGGACGTGATTGTGGCGGGCGGCGGGCCCGCGGGATTCTTTGCCGCCATCCGTTGCGCGGAGCTGAACCCGCGCCTGCGGGTGCTGATCCTCGAAAAGGCGCAGCAGACGCTGGGCAAGGTGCTCATCTCGGGCGGCGGACGCTGCAACGTGACGCACGCCTGCTTCGAGCCCGCGCAACTGGTCAGCTACTATCCGCGTGGAGGCATGGCGCTGCGTGGCGCGTTCACGCGCTTCCAGCCTGCGGACACGGTCAAGTGGTTTGCTGCACACGATGTGACCCTTAAGACCGAAGCCGACGGGCGCATGTTCCCCGTCAGCGATTCGTCGGAGACCATCGCAAATTGCCTGCGCAATAGCGCGAAGGAAGCAGGCGTCAAAGTCTGGACGGGGACCAGTTTGTTGAGCGTGAAGAAACTGCGCGTGGGCGGCTTCTGGCTGGAAGTCCGTAGGGAGAAAGAGACGCTGACCTTGCAGGCTGAAAAAGTGCTGCTCGCCACGGGCAGCGATTCAAAGACGCGTGAGATCGTCCAATCGCTGGGACATTCCATCGAAGAGCCTGTGCCGTCGCTGTTCACGTTCAATGTCAGAGACCCGCGCATCGACGGGCTGGCGGGTGTGTCTGTGGAAAATGTGACCGTCAAGATGGACGCCCTGACTCAGCACGGTCCGCTGCTCATCACGCACTGGGGTCTGAGCGGACCTGCCGTGCTGCGCCTGTCCGCGTGGGGTGCGCGCGAGTTGCATGCAAAGAAATATCACACGCCCATCACGATCAACTGGCTGGGCGAGATGACCTTCGACAAGGCCTTGGAAATTTTGCAGCGCAACAAAGATTGGAAGGACAACGCGCGCAAGAAGATTTCCACACATCCCGCCTTTTCGCAGATCCCCATCCGCTTGTGGAAGCAATTGGTCGAATTCATCGGTGACAAGAATTGGGCTAACCTTTCAAAGGTCGAGTTGCGCAAACTGGCGACCGAATTGACCGCAGGCGAGTTCATGGTCAAAGGCAAGGGGCAGTTCAAGGAAGAGTTCGTTACCTGCGGTGGCGTACGCCTGGACGAGGTCGACTTCAAGACCATGCAAAGCCGCATCGCGCCCAACCTGTTCTTCGCGGGCGAAGTGCTCGATATCGATGGCATCACGGGGGGATTTAACTTCCAGTCCGCGTGGACGACGGGCTGGCTGGCGGGAAGTGCGCTGGGTACTTCGTCCTGAGCGGAGCCGCGCGCCCTTTGCGCGGCGCAGTCGAAGGACGCGGGGTATCAATCAACCACAGATGAACACAGATAAAATGGATAAGTAGGTCACGCTGAAAGCGTGACCTACTTCTTTATAACAGTTCCATCACCATCTGTGTTGCTCGTGGCACAGCGTCCGCGACTTCGGGTGAAAGCTCCTCGGAGAAGTCGTGCACGGTCCTGGCTTCGATGGCGACGACCATGACCTCATCGGGCAGGGCGAGACCCATGCGGCGGCCTGTTTCGAGGGCGGTCATCAGCGACGTGTCGTGCGCGGAGGCGGAGTGACTCTCAGCGGCGTTGGGCAGCTCGTTTAACGGGAACAGGCTGACGGTCCCGATGGGGCGGAGTCCCGTTCGCATCGAGTCGATCAGGATGGCGCGCTGATAGCCTTCCAGCCGTTCCATGAGCGAGAGTCCGCCAAGGGAGGCGGTTTCCACGACCGTGGACGGTGGACGATGGACCATGGGCGTGAGTGCCTCGGCGATCTTCCAGCCGACGCCATCGTCGCTGAGGATGGGATTGCCGAGGCCGATGATGATGGTTTTCATGGTTTCTGGTAGGGGCACAGCGAGACGGTTACGGACGTGATCTTTCATATTCCGCTGTGCCCCTACGGGCTATCGTTTTAACACATCCACGATCTCGCCTTTGGCGTCGTGAATGGTCACTTGCAGCGGCATCTGGCCAGGCAGGGCGTGAGTGGCGCAGCCGAAGCACGGGTCATAGGCGCGGAAGGCCATCTCGACCATGTTGAGCATCGGCTCAGTGACCACGTTTCCCTTTTTGATCAGACTGCGCGCGGCTTTGTTGATCGACATGCTGATGGGCGCGTAGTTGTTGGTGGTGCCGACGATCAGGTTGACCTTCTTGAGCAGGCCGCGCTCGTCGGTGATGTAGTGATGGGTGAGCGTCCCGCGCGGGGCTTCGACGATGCCGATGCCTTCGGTGGGCGTCTCGGTCGGGATGGCGTGGACGTGCGGCGAAGTGATCTCGGGGTCGCGCACCAGTTCCAGCCAGCGTTCGGCGGCATAGAGCAGTTCGACCAGTCGCGCCCAGTGGATGGCCAGCCGCTGGTGGACGGGTTTTCCATCCAGCGTGCCGAAGAAGCGTTCGTACTCCTCCTGGGCGAGCGGGGTGGCCATGCCGTCGGCGGCGTTCAGGCGTGAGAGCGGGGTGGCCATGTAGACGCCCGAGTCCATGCCGTCGACGAAACCCTTCCAACCGACCTTCTTGAGGTACGGGAACTTGAGATAGGTCCACGGCTCGACGTGCTCGGCGATGTGTTCGGTGTATTCGTTGGGAGCATACTTGACGAACTCCCTGCCCTCGGGGTTCACCACGCGCACCTTGCCGTCGTAGAAGTTGACCTTGTTGTGCTCGTCCACCAGACCCATGTAGTAGGTCTTGTGGTTGTACACGTCGCCCAGGATCAGGTCGACGTATTGTTTGTTGCCCAGCACGATGTCGGTGAAGAGCTTGAGCGAGAACTGCGCGAACTCGACGGCGTACTTGCCCATCTCTTCGATGCGGTCGCGCTGTTCGGCGGTGATGCCCTTGGTCAGACCGCCAGGGATGGAGGTACAGGGATGCACCTTGCGCCCGCCGATGATCTCGACCGTGTCGTGGCCGAACTTGCGCATCTGGATGACCTTGCCGCCGATCTCCAGCCCCACCTTGTGGATCACGCCCAGGATGTTTCTCTCGGCGACGGGCGCGTCTGGCCCCATCACGAAATCGGGGCCGCCCAGCGCGTAGAAGTGGGTGGTGTGGTCGGTGCAGTAGAAGGCCATGTAGAGCAGTTCGCGCAGCAACTTGGCCGTGCGCGGCGGATCGACGTGGTAGACCATGTCTGCGGCTTTGGCGGCGGCCATGTGATGCGCCTCGGGGCACACGCCGCAGATGCGGTTGGTGAGCAGCGGCATCTCTTCGACGGGGCGGCCGACACAGAAGCGTTCGAATCCGCGCAGTTCGGGGATCTGGAAGTAGGTATTGGCCACATCGCCTTCGTCGTTGAGGAAGATCTCGATCTTGCCGTGACCTTCGAGGCGGGTGATGGGGTCGATGGTGATCTGTTGTGCCATTATGCCTTCTCCTTCTCCCAGGCGGATTTGTTCGCCCGCAGCAGTGACCCTGCCAGGTTGAAGCGATAGAACTGACCCGCGGGGTCGGGGATGCCGTCCAGGATGTGGTCGATCTCGTCGGGTTCTTTGGCGTCGATGACCGAGGCAAAGGCGGAGATCAACCGCGCGCCGTAATCGACGACGCCTTCAGCGGGGCCGTAACAGCCGATGCACTGCGCTCCCGCTGATGGGCAGCGCGCATTGCAGCCCGAGCGTGTGGCGATGCCGTTGCACGGGATGCCCTGTTCGAGCAGGCACAGCTCGGGGTCGAGCTCCTGCCCGAAGATGCGCTTGAAGGAGGTGATGGTCTTGACGTTGCGCGTGCGCTTGCACTCGTCGCATACGGTGGAATTGCCTGCGCCGATGACCGATCCCTTGGGAGGCAGTTCCGCCTTGCCCTGCAGCACCTGAATGACCAGGTCGATCACCGCCGCGATCTGGTGACTCTCGGGCGGGCAGCCAGGCATGTAATAATCCACATCTACCACCTGATCGAGGGTCTTGAGGATCGGGCTCAGGGCAGGCAGGCGGATGGTCCCTTCAGGCATGTCGTACGCGGTCACAGGGCGGATGCCTGTCGGGTTATCGGTGCTGACGGTCGAGTAGGCTGTGTCGACCATGTCTTTGATCGACGAGAAATTGGCCAGCCCGGGCACGCAGCCTTCGTTGGCGCACGAGCCAAAGGCGACCAGAATCTTCGACTTCTGGCGCAGCAGTTTGGCGATGTGCTCATTCTCGTCCGTGCGGATGCCGCCGTTGAAAAGCGTCAGCAGGATCGAGCCATCTTCCATGGCTTCCACATCCTTGTACTTGGCGTCCATTGCCACGGGCCAGAAGACGACGTCGAAGTTGGCGTCCACATCCAGGATCTTCTCATTGGTGTTGAGCACTGCGATCTCACAACCGCCGCAGGAGGCCGCCCAGTACATTGCAAATTTCGGCTTGCCGCTCATGCGGGCACCTCCTCCAGCGGTTCGTTGGGAACGGGCAACAGGTCACTGGGAATGCCCCAGTGCAGTGGGCCCAGCGCGCGGATCTCCTCGACGAAGATGTTGATCTCGCTGGCGAATCTGGCTCCCTCGGCGGCGCTGGCCCAGACCAGTTTCACGCGCCCAGGCTCCAGCCCCAGCCCAACCAACGTCCGCCGCATAAGCTGGAAGCGGCGCAGGGCCTTGTAATTCTGTTCGAGGTAGTGACATTCTCCGGGGTGGCAGCCCGTGATGATGACGCCGTCCGCGCCGCTGGAGAGGGCCTTGAAGACGAAGGTCGGGTCGAGGCGGCCCGAACACATCAGCCGCACCAGCCGCACGTTGGGTGGATACTTGATGCGGGCCGTGCCAGCCAGGTCGGCGGCGCGGTAGGAGCACCAGTTACAGGTGAAGCCGATGATGGTGGGTTCGAATTTGTCGGTCATGTTTCCTCCTACGCCGTCACAGGCTCATCGACGTTGAGCAGCAACAGGCCTTCGATCTGCGAGAGGATCTGGTCGTTGCTGAAGGCCGTTCCGCTGATGGCACCCGCGGGACAGGCCGCCACACAGGTTCCGCAGCCCTGACACAGCGCCGCGTTGACCAGGCTGACCGCGCGGGCCTCGTCGAAGCTGATGGCGTTGTATGGACACAGGGTATTGCAGATTCGGCAGCCCGAGCACTGGTCCTGATTGACGCTGGCGCGCACGGGCTCGATGGCGATCTCCTTTTGCTGGATCTTGCCCAGCACACGCGCCGCTGCCGCCGCTCCCTGGGTCACGCTGGAAGGGATGTCCTTGGGGCCTTGCACACAGCCCGCGATGTAGATGCCCTCCGTCATGGTCGAGATGGGATCCAGCTTGGGATGCTTCTCAATGAACCAGCCGTCCGACGAGCAGGACAGGCCGAAGCGTTTGGCCGTTTCCTTGGCGTCGTAGCGCGGCTGCAAGCCTGTCGATAGGATGACCATGTCGACAGGGATGCGGCGCTGTTTGCCCGCCAGGGTGTCTTCCACCTGGACGATGAGATGACCATCCTCGTCAGGTCGGCGCGGGACATCGGTGATCTCAGCCACCTTGCCGCGCACGAAGAGCGTCCCTTCGTCGAGCACGCGCTGATAGAACTCATCGTAGGCCTTGTAGGCCGTGCGCATGTCGATGTAGAAGTTGTAGACGATGGCGCCCGTGCGTTCGTGGACGAGATGCGCGAACTTGAGTCCCTGCATGCAGCAGATGACCGAGCAGTAGTTGTTGAAGTTGCGGTCGCGTGAGCCCACGCAATGCACGATGCCGACCGCCTTGGGCGTGGTCTTGCCGTCGCGCAGGACGATGTTGCCGTTGGTGGGTCCTGCCGCGTTGCTGAGGCGCTCGAACTCCAGGCTGGTGAACACGTTCGGCAGGCGTCCGTAGCCGTAGTTGGTCACACGGCGCGCATCGAACAGGTCATAGCCCGTGGCCAGCACGATGTTGCCCACTTGCAGGGTCAATATCTCATCCTGCTGTTTGAAGTCGATGGCGTTGGTCGGGCAGAATTTTTCGCAGGCCTTGCAGGTGCCCTTCTGGAAATAGGTACAGTTCTCCACATCCATGACGGGGTATTTGGGTACGGCTTGCGGGAAGGGGGTGTACACGGCCTTGCGATAGCCCAGGCCTGCCTCATACACATCGTCGATGACTTTCTTTGGGCATTTCTCCTGACAGATGCCGCAGCCCGTGCACAGGTTCTCGATCACCTTGCGCGCTTTCTTGCGCACGGTCACGGTGAAGTTGCCCACGAAGCCATCCACCTTTTCGACTTCGCTCCAGGTCAGCATCGTGATGTTGGGATGCGTGCCCACCTGCACCATCTTGGGGGTCAGGATGCAGGCCGAGCAGTCCAGGGTGGGGAAGGTCTTGTCGAACTGGGCCATGTGCCCGCCGATCGACGGTTCGCGCTCGACCAGGTAGACGTGATAACCCGCGTCCGCGATCTCCAGCGCCGACTGAATGCCCGCAATGCCGCCGCCCACCACCATCGTATCAGGGTGAATCGGCACGCGCAGCGGCTCCAACGGCACGTGGCGGATGACACGTTCCACGCCGCCCGAGACCATCGCCTTCGCCTTGGCTGTGGCCATTTCCTTGTCGGTATGCACCCACGAGACCTGCTCGCGGATGGAAACCAGCTCGCATAGATACGGATTCAATCCCGCGTTCTTGCAGGCCGTGCGGAAGGTTGCTTCATGTAGGTGCGGTGAACAAGCCGCCACCACCACGCGCGTCAGCTCCAGCTCCTTGATGTCCTTCTCGATCAACTCCTGGCCGAGGCTGGAGCACATGAACTTGTAGTCGCGCCCGATCACCACCCCGCGATGTTCCAACTGCGCGGCAGCCCACTCTGCCACATCCTGGACGTCCACCACGCCTGCGATGTTCGTACCGCAGTGGCAGACGTACACACCAATTCTTTCTTGACCCTTCGACTCGCTCAGGGCAAGCTTTGGGTTGGTCCCGCCATATTGAGTCATTTCACCACCTTGCCCTTCTCGGCAGGCATGTTGCGCGGCGGCAGGGGAGCGGGCATCGGCAGGCTGCCGTCTTTCTTGGGACGGGCCGTTCCTGCAGGGACTTCCGCGGGATGCTCGATGCCGATCTTCGCCAGCGCATTGCGCGCGCTGACCAACTCCAGCCCGAAGCCCAGGTCTTTGGCTTCCAGCCCAAAGGCCAGACCCATCAACTGGGTAAAGAAGATGACAGGCATGCGAAAACTGGTGCCGAAATATTTGTTGGTCTCGCTCTGGTAGGCATCCAGATTCATCTGGCACATCGGGCAGAGTGTGGCCATCAGGTCGGCTTGATGTGCATCGGCGGCGGAGACCAGGCGACGGATCAACTCGAAGGCTGTGTCGGGGCTGATCTGTGTCATGTGCCCGCCACAGCATTCGGTTTTGAGCGGGAATTCGATCACTTCTGCGCCGAGGGCGTTGAGCAGCAGGTCCAGTTCCACGGGATATTCGTAGTCTGACCAGCGATGCTCGTAATCGGGACGCGGCACCATGCAGCCCAGGTAGGGCGCCACGCGCAGACCCGTCAGCGGGCGGACCACCTTGCTTTTAATGGTATCCAGCCCCACGTCATAGACCAGCACGTCGAGCAGGTGGCGGATGTCGAGTGAACCAGGCGTGTAGGAGAGTCCGCCCGCCGCCAACGCCTCGTTGACGTGCTGTCCGAGCACGGGCTGTTCCTGCATGTAGTAGTCCGCCTTGGCCAGGTTAAGGTAGCAGGCCGAACATGGCGCGACCACCGTCCGTGTGCCATCCGCCTGTTGGGCGGCCAGCGCCAGATTGCGCGAGATCAATGCGTAGGCGGGGGTCAACTTGATGCCGAGATATTCGGTCGCGCCGCAGCAATTCCAGTCCTCGATCTCCTGCAGGTCCAGGCCGATGATGTCGGTGATGGCCTTGAGCGAGTCGTAGTAGGCGCGGGCGCTGGACTCCATTGAGCAGCCAGGGTAGAGGATGTACTTGTTCATGAAGACGCCTCCACTTCCTTGGCCCGCTTGAGGATGGCCTTCAGTTGGGCAATCCCCTTGATGCGCGTAGGCATGATACTCATGCGTTGCTTGCTCAACATGCCAATGCCCATGGGTGCCATGTTGGGCAACCGTAGTGGGAAGTGCTTGAGGTAATGTCGTGTGGCCAACCCCAATTCAAAACTGCGTCCGTACTCCTCGACCATGTCTACAAAGGTCTGTGAGAAGTCGGGCGCAGTCGAGTCCTGGTAGAGCTTGGCTTCGATGGCCATACTTTTTAGGGTGTACATCACGTCGGCGATGTGCACGTTCTGTGGACAGCGCACCACACAGTGGTAGCAGGAGACGCAGATCCATGGTGTGTTGCTCATCAGCGCGGCATGACGCATGCCTGCCCGGAGCATGGCGAATAACATGCGCGGCGTGTGGTCCATGTCCGCTTCAGAAGGACAGGACCCGCCGCAGCATCCGCATTGGATGCACATCTCCAGCCGCGAGACGCCCGCGGTTCGGTGAGAGACTTCACCAAGCAGGGAGAGGTCCTCGATCTGCTTGGGGGGCGCTGAGGCGCGCTCCTGATCCAGAGTCTGCATGTGGCCTCCTTAATTAAGTAGGTAGGCGATATCCAATTGTCAAATATTGTTGTACAACATTTCGAAATTCATTACAACTCTGTATAATGTCATGAATGTTTAGACAACCGATTGGGTGATTTGTCGATTGTCTAGTCCTCCTCCTGGATTTTGCACCTGTTTCATCTAATAGGCCTGGCCTTCCGTTTTGGTCGAGGCAACATCCCTCCGCCTGATAGTTTTTTGCAGTTCGTTTTTTGCCTTCCTGATAGTTCTTGATAGTGGGGAAGGATAGAATACGCTCAGACGAAAGAAAAAAGGAGATATTCCATGGAAATTCCGCGCCACTGGCGTCTCAAACAACAACGATATGGTTTGGTTGGGGAGGTCTGCCCGCACTGTGATGCCAAGATCTTCCCCCCGCGTGACGTTTGCCCAAACTGTGGCGACGAAGCCAAGACCCTGTACACCTTTAGCGGTAAGGGCGAGGTCTTTTCCTACACTACTATTTACGAGGCCCCAAGCGGATTCGACAGCAATGCTCCCTACACCGTGGCTCTGGTAAAGCTCGAAGAGGGCCCCATGATCACTGCCCAACTGACCGACCTGGGCGAACAGCCCGTCGAGATTGGCATGCCTGTGGAAATGGTCACTCGCAAGATGCGTAATGATGGCGATGAGAGAGGGCTTATCGTTTACGGGTATAAATTTCGCCCCGCCTGGAATATGCCGCAGGGGTAAGGTTCTCTAAACCTGCATCTTGATCGAGGATCTTTAGTAAATCTAAACGCATCACAACTTCAAGTTCTCGGTTTCTTTTGATCTTTACTTCCTCAACCAAGGTATCCACAACCTGCTTTTTAAGTAAGAACAATCTATGCCGCTCCTCTTCATTTTGAGGAGCGGATTCTTTTAACTCCACGACGCCGGCTTGTAAATCCGCAAGGTACTCCTCAAATTTCTCTTCCCAGTTATCGAGCGCGTTGATGTTTATTGTCTGACCCAATGCAGACAGGTTGTGCTTATAGCTGATCTCCTGCAACGTCAAAGTTGCCAATTGTTGTTCCATATCATTGTTTGTAAATTTTCCCTCTCTTGCTTGTGTAATTACCCATTGGCGGTCATGATTGATCCTCTGAAGCTGTTTTTCGATTCTGTCTCTTTCTTCATGAAGATTAGATGCATTGGCACGAAGTTGATTAACTAAACTTATTGCTTGTGAAAGCAGGTATTCAGGCTTGTCGAGAGCGCGACAAATCTTCCCCCAGGCTTCTTCATCAGCCTTCTTGGCACCAATATGTCTTGGACAATCGGGCGAAACAAGGTCTTTGTGATTCTGACGACAATAGTAAACGCCCGTTAATGTTTTTCGCTCGACCAGCACACCTTTCCGATTCTTTCTGGTCTTTTGAGTTCTTGCGCCCCACTTATTGCCACATTCACATTTGAGTATTCCACCAAGCAGGTAATCGTGGTGTACACGACGCGCAGGATAAGTTTTCTTCCGAGTTCTCAATTCTGTGAAACTCTCAAAAGTTGTAACATCGATAATTGGATCCACCGGTATTTCAAAAAGTTCCCCTTTTCTGGACTGAATTTTCAATCCATATGCATATTCCTTTGCTGATTTAAGAATTGCCTGAATACTGGATCGGGCCCAATGGATCTTTCTTGGAATGCTGCTCCCTTTTTGGGGTGCGCCACCGGCAATCAATCGATCACGAATTTCCATGAGACGACAACCATTAAGATACCACTCAAATATCTTCCGAACCCAATATGCCTCTTCCTCGACTATCACAATATGGTCGTCAATACGCTGATAACCATAACGGTCCTGTCCCGTATTTGCCTTTCCTGATTTTAAACGAGCTTTCACACCCATCGTCATTCGCTCTTTCATGCCATCCAATTCCATTTGAGCCACCCACGCGCGTAAGGGGGCAATTTTGGGGTCAAAGGTTTCTCTAGCTAGCATGACTGTCACCTTGTGCTCTTGAATTGTTTCCAATACAAGTAGCATGGCACGCATTCCGCGATAAAGTCTGTCTTCACGCCAAGCCAGGATGATATCGAACTCATTTCGCGCAGCAGCACTCAACATATCAAGCAACCCGGGACGATCAGAACGTGTACCAGAAGGTTCGACTAATTTGGTCCGTACACGATACTTCTCAATGTCACGATAGACATTGACAATCACCAAACCCTTATCCGCCGCCAATTGCCGGCAATCCGCCTCCTGTTCGGTCGGGCTTGATTTTTCTCCTTGATGTTCGGACGAGGTACGAACGTAAATGACCGCACGGTTATTCATTGTTGTCTCCTCAGATTATTTGTTATTCCAAATTGTGCTAATCGATATGTATCTTGCTCGACCGGCAAACATTGCCGGCTTGCGATGAGAATCCGATTTTGCAGGGCGGCCACTGGCAGGCCATGAGCCTGAGGAGCCAGAACCCCCGCTTTTCTTCAGACTTTCTTCAAGCAATTCCATCAGGTCCAAATGGATGGTCACGGTCAACTGCCGGTTAATATCAATCGTTACCCTCTCCACCAGCAATTGAACGATATGTTTTTTCAGTTCAAACGATTTAACCCACTCCTCTTCGTTCACAGACATATCACTCAATGCCTGGATACCAACCTGTAAGTCAGCAAGAAATTCCATCACTTTGGCTTCCCAGTCCACCAACAGCTGTTCATCGATTCTTTTTTGCATGGCAGATAATTCGCTTTTCAGATCCACCTCCTGCTGGGAGTATGCATTGAGTGTGCGTTCCATTTCATCTTCTGAAATGTTGCCAATGCGAGCCTGGGTGATAATCCATTGCCTATTCAAAAAAAGGTTCTCCAATTCCTTTTGGATATGTTCACGATTTACATCTTGGTTGCCTACTTCGTTCATGAGTTCAGCAACCAAATCCCGGGCTCTATCCAATAGAATTTCAGGATGATTTATGGCGTTGCAAACCTGTCTCCAAACTTCACGATCTGCATCGATTCGCGGGATGGTACGAGGACATTCCGGGGAGCGGATTTCTTCATGTTTGCATGGACAAAAATAGACGCCTTTGATAGTCCGCCTTTTCAACCAATTCCCATCGGGCATTCGATAATGGCTGGTCGTACCGCGAGGTTGCCATCGATACTCACAAGCGCAATAAAGCAAGCCTTGAATTAGGGCATATTGTTTGATGCTTGCCGGTGCCGGCACTGGCGGCTTTGGTTTGACCCGCAAATACTCTTGATATGTTTGAACGTCCAAAATTGGCTTAATATCCATTTCGAACCGATCCCCTTCCCTACTTTGGAACTTCTTGCCCATTGCATATTCTTCGGCTCCTTGCAGGATGCCTAAAATACTGCTGATTGCCCAGGTGATCTTTCGCGGTTTTGTAGCAATCTTCTGAGGAGCATTTGCTGCAATCAACCGTTGGCGCATTTCCTTGAAGGGAATACGTTCGTTGTACCAGGCAAAAATCTGCCGTACCCATTCTGCTTCTTCCGGGACCACTTCAATGCGCTCCCCTACCCGGCGGTAGCCATACCGATCCTGTCCCGAATTCGCCTTGCCGGCCTTGAGGCGTGCCTTGACCCCCATGGTCATGCGTTCCTTGATGTTCTCCAATTCCACCTGCGCCAGCCAGGCTTTGAGCGGGGCCAAGGCAGGGTCGAACGTCTCCTGGGCAAGCAGGATGGTAAGGTTGTGTTGCTGGATTGTTTCCAATACCAGGAGCATGGCACGCATGCCGCGATACAAACGATCCTCCCGCCAGGCAAGAATGACATCAAATTGATCATCGGCGGCATCCCGCAGCATCGCCGTTAATCCGGGACGGTCATACCGTACGCCGGACGGTTCCACCCATTTTTTTCCGACACGATATCGTTCGATGTCGCGATACACGTTTACAACGACCAGGCCCTGTCTTTCTGCAAACCAGCGGCAATCTGCCTCCTGCTCGGCAGGACTGCTCTTTTCCCCTTGTTGTTCGGAGGAAGTTCGAACGTAGATCACGGCTCTCTTTGCCATTGTTTCAATCCTTTGTTTTCTGTCTTGTTCCCGGGTCGGCTCTCTTGGTTCGGGCCGGGGCCCGCCCGGCCCGCCAGAGTCCGTATCAGATGGAATTTCCGTTCACCTTTCGCTGGGCATCAAAAAGGAGCGGATCGCCAAGGACATGCGCCTGCTCCTGCGGGCTCAGGCTCAGGCGGGTGGTGAGATCGAAAAGCACCAGCCCGACCGAGGCGCAGACATCGAGGAGGCTGTCTCCTTCCGCCACCGTCTCCCATTCCCGTCGAAAGGCGGAAAGGGTTTCGAGCGTCGCTGCCCGATCCAAAAGTGCAGGGGAAGTGGATTGGCGATCTACAAATTGAACCTTCATGGACGGTCTCCTTGTGTGGGCCTCCCCCTTCCCGAGACGGAAAGCAGGACGCCCCGATGGAATCCCACCAGGGCGTCTGCTCGGGCTATAATACGAACAGCCCGCCTACCGCCTATGCCGGTGGGTTGGGTCAGGGCGTGTATTGTGTGGCAGCACGGTATACGCCCGTTATTCAGTATAAATACATTTTACTAATAAAATATATTTAAAGCAAGGACATCCAGGGATGGGTCAAAAACCGTTTACTTGACGAGTTTGGGCCCCTGCCGCCCATCCGACGACTTTTCAGCCGCCTGCAGATAGGACAACAGGGATTTCTTGTTGATCGCCCACACGGATCCGAACTTGTGAGCGTCCAATTTCCCCGCCCGGACGATAATGCGCAAATACTCGGGGTGATACCCGCTTAATTGTGCGGCCTGCTGGATGGTCAACCATTCATCATTTGCCATGCATTATCTCCTGGGGAAATTATACCTTTGCAAGAAGGGGGAAGACCGATGAATCGGATCTTACAGGTGGTTAAGTCTTCATTTCCAGAAGGAAGGTTGTCACTTTCCGGTAGATGATCCTTCATCAACCTGCGGAGTTTCCGTGACCGGCAAAGTCCCTTTCGACTGGCGGTGCAAGCGGACTCTCCTCCCATACTCCGCGATGGCCTTGAACATGTTGTTTAATGCAATCCGATCTGCATCTGTTGGATTGGGTGGATTCAAGTCGCCATGGGTGTTGGAGTGGATGGGGGCCGATTCAGAGGCGGACGGGACGTGCTTTCGTTGTGGGATCTTCATGACCAACTTGTAGCATCCCGGACTTCGGTTTCCCTACGGATTGAAGTCCGAAATTCCCTCCGAAAATATTGCAGTGACGAATGGACGCTGTGCACACGATTGGTAGATTCCGAAAGCAATTCTCGTGAACTGTCACAAAATCTGCCGAAGAGAGTCCGTCCCATTCGGGACATTCATCCCTTTACCATCCCCTTCCCCGCTCTTAAAATCACCAGCCCATTATTCCCACCCTAGAGGATTGGTTCGTGAACGATTTGAAACGAGCAGGCGGGCATGGCCTGGCGCTGCTCCTGCTCCTTGCTCTCCTGGCGATTGCCCTGACCTGGTTCTACCGATATTTTTGGAATCACTATGGATCCGAGGCGGCTTTGGTTGCCCTGGTGCTGTTCCTGACGGGGACCTTGATTCTGGTGATTCGCGGCGCCCGTCACACGTATTGCATCTACCGATTGCTGCGGGAATATGCGGATGCAGTCGATCCTTCCCTTCTTTTAAATGAAAAGCACAGGCACTTGCTATTCAGGGTCCTCGATATCGATCTGAATCCTCATCCGAAGTCGGTGCCCGAATTGGAGAAAGAGCACACCCGTCAGGAGATGCAGGATCTGCTCCGCACCCCGAAAAAGAGACGGGGCAAGCAGGCGCGCTTCCCCCTGATCGAGATTCGCGCGGCGGTTTTGGAATGGGAGCAGCGGGATCCGTTCTTTTCCGCCGAGACCCTGGAGGAGTTCCTGGGACGCAAGTTCGGGTACGGCGCGGACGGGGTGTTGTTGATGGCGCCCTCCACCTTTTATGACTGGCGCCACCGCATCCTGCGGGAACTGCAACTCGAATTTGGCCCCCTGTCCCACGCAGAAGAATCCCTGAACCCGTCCCTGTCGGAGATATCCTCTGGAAAGAGAGCGCCCAAATCGTACCGTAGTTCGGAGTCCAAACCGTAGAGAAACCGTACCCGCCCCTGCTATGAATGAGCCGCCGACAAGCGGCTCATTTCATTTCCAGGACCAGAAGGAAAGCATGGCAAAACACATACACTCTACAGTCAATCCAAATCGAGGGGCCAGGTGGCAACCTGCCGGACAGGATCCATGCGCAGCGCAATTCCATCTCCATTTACCTCGGCGCAGGACACCCAATTTTAGGAACAGCCTGGACACGACAGGCGGTCCCCTGCCGGAGGTGCAGCCATGATGGACATGCTCCTCGCCATTTCATTCACCATTCTCACCTTCCTGAGCAGCCTAGGGATCGGCGGGATCCTCGTTATCCTGGGCAGGCGCTACGTGAAGAAATACATGCCGGGTAAGGGGGGAGGGGCCGCATGTCCGCCAAAGTGATCTGCATCGCCAGTCAGAAGGGTGGTGTGGGTAAGACCACCACTGCCGTCTCCCTGGCGCATGGTTTGAGTCAAAGGGGCAAGCGGGTCCTGCTGATCGACCTGGACCCACAGGGGCAAGCTGCGACGGACCTGGGACGCAACCCCGAACCGGGCGCCTTCCACCTGCTAACCATGGGCTCATCTCCGCAGGAGGCCGGCTTTGTCCAATCCTGGGTGCGGTTTACCGGGCGGGATGGGCTGTACCTGCTGCCCGGCGACCGGCAGACCCTGTCTGCCCAAACGGTCCTGAACGCACAGGATAAGCCCATTTCCGCCATCCGCCAGTCGATCAGTCGCTTTTTCAAAGATGGTCTGGATTACATGCTCTTCGACACGGCCCCCAGCGTGGGCGGCATCCAGGAACGGGCAGTTTGGGCGGCGGACCTGGTGATCGTGCCGACTGCCACGGAGTTCCTTTCCGTGGATGGCCTCGGCAAGATGCTGCGGCAGCTGAGTGCCCTGCAGGAGCAAAAGAAATGGCGCGGCAGCCTGTTGGGCATCCTGCCCACCTTCTATGACGAGCAGGCCCGCGAGAGCCAGGCCACCCTGGAGAATCTGCGCGAACGCTTCGAAGCCAGCCTGCTGCCGCCCATCCACCGCGCCACCCTGCTCCGGGAAAGCGCTGCGCTGGGCCGGACCATCTTCGAGGTGGATCCCCTCTGCCGCGCCGCCAAGGAATACCAGGCCCTGACGAAACATGTATTGAAGTTCGAGGGGGCGGGATGAAACGCAGGCGAGATCCTATCGAAGCCATGCCGCGCCGACGAAACCGCCGTTGGGAGAAGCGGCACGGGAAGGACAAGGCCGTGTACCGTGGGGTGAATCCGAACCTGGCCTTGGAGGTGAAGACCTTAGCAGCCGACCTGCTCGTCCCTGTGGGCGAGGTGGCGCGCAGGTTGATCGAACACGCCCTGGACTGTTATGCGCGCGGAGACTTTGACCTCCATCCGCGTCCTCACCCGCGTCGCCTGCACATGACCCTGCTTCCCATTGGGAATGATCCCGGCCCATCCAGAATCAAGCGCCCCGAAGCGCGCTGGCGGGTGATCACCACCTGGCGTCGTTTTCCACAGGAACTCAAAGGGGAATTATCTGCCCTGGCCGGCGAGGAGGGCCTGAACGTGCCAATCGGGGAACTGGTCTCCGCCCTGTTGGATTTTGGATTGCAGGAGTATCGCGAGGGGCGGCTGCGGCTTACCCCGGCGAGCCACGAACTCCCCCTCCCGCCATCACGGGAGGGAGCCCAATGAGAGTCTGCCAGAAGCCAATTGGGATCCTTGAGATCCGTTGCACTGCAGGTTCCATGCCGCTTACGAATCCTCCACATGCAGCCGCCTGCATCCGAGAAACGGGAAGGATAGATGAGCTCCTCAAGATGGAGGCACGATGGGGCGCATCTCCTTGCATGGACCCACTAATTTGCTTCGGGGAGGTGCGAGCATGACCACCGGGCAGATTTGGCAGCCGGTCCTGGCCCATCTTCAGTCGGACCTGCCGCGTGCCGCCTTCGAAACCTGGGTGCGGGATACACAGGCCCTCTCCCTGGAAGGGGGGCTCCTCACCGTGCGCGCGCAAAACGCCTATGCCCGTGACTGGCTTGAGGCGCGATTGACTGCACCGATTCAAGATTGGCTAAACGATCACCTGGAGCGGGCGGTGACCGTGCGGTTCGTCTCCGGCGCTGAAACGGAGGAGCCTGAGGAGGAGGAGCCACAATTGTCTGTTGAGCCGGTGGCCTGGCTGGACTACGACCGCATCGTCCAGCCGCACAGGCAGGTGGTGGTGAAGGGTTATCTGAGGCGGCTGGGCCGGGAGATCGGTCCCAAGGCCATCTGGCTGTATATCGGCTTTCACCAGGCAGCCTGGAGAAGACAGGATCAAAAGGGCAATGAGGGACAGCCCCTGCACAGCCGGGAGGTGCTGCGTTTCAGCGCCCTGAGTCATGGCGCCTTCTAGCGTCTGTTGAAAGACGCGGCCACCCAAAATTGCCTGGACGGTCTGGTGCAACGCGTCGATCCAATCGGTTACCGCCGGTTTCGGCGCGGCCGCGATGGGCGTCCCCATCAGGCGCCGATTCGCTATCGGGTGCATATGACACCCCGCCTGACCCGCATGGACTCTGCCGCGATCCAATCCCATCTTCAAGGCAGGCTTGCGGAAGGATTGACTTTGGCCGCAGCCCTGCAGGAACTCCTGAATATGGACCTGGGATCCTTGCTTGATTCCACCGGGCTCACTCCACAGGCCTTGCCCTTGAATACGGTCATGGACATCGTGCGCGTTGCGGCCGGACCGGCTTACTCTGCGAACCTGGACTCTCTGGCCCAGTCCCTGCATCGGCGGGTGATCGACTCGCTGGGCGACATCCACATCCCGCACTTCTTCATCACCCACACCATCCCCGCCTTCGGCCTGACCCCCGCCCAGGCCTGGCTGATTACCGTGGCGCGCGACATGGCCTTCGTGAATGCACGCACCGGGGAACGGCGCGAGCGGGTGACCTTTCGGGGAGGCTACCGTGAGATGGCGGAACTGGCCGGTTCCAATCGTTACAAGACCGTGCAGGCCTGGCTGCATCCTCAGTGGACCACCCAGCAACGCGGCGGGGATCTGGCCCGTTTTCTGCAGGAGGTGGATGTGCCCGATTCCGGCCTGGATCTCGATTTGCGCGTGGACAGCATGCCGCGCGTCTTTCGCGTCCTTCTGGACGAGCCGCTGGACGCGGATGGAAGCCATACAACGGACGCGGATGGGACGCATATGGCAGACGCGCCTGGAATTCATATACGGACGCGGGTGGAAGGCATAGCGGGCGCAGGTGGGAGTCGTATGGCGGACGCGGATGGGACCGGTTTTAACTCTTTTAAACACCCCGTAAACACCAATCGAAAAAACACTTCCGCCCCCCAACACGCTGTTCAGGTGGCGGAGGCGGCGCCGCCCTTCTGGGAACTCGAGGCTCTCCTGCAGCAAAACGAGGTGCACCCCCGGGTGCAGCGTGAACTTCTGGAGGCGCAGGCTTCCGTGCATGCCCTGGTCTCCTGGGTGTTGTATGCGGCCAGTCCCAGGAGTGGGAACCTGTCCGACCCGCTGGGCTATGCCCTTAGTCGCCTGCGCGAACACCCGCTGCGCGAAGCGCGCGGGATCTTCCGCCAGCTGGCCGACCTGCCGCCGGCCGAACTGCTGGAGTTGATCGATGCCACCCCCAAACAGGGCTATGCCCTGCCTCTCTCGTTAAATCATCCGCTGGCTCCCGCTTGGAATAAGGTTATGGGGGCCGGCAATTTACGCCTGCCGATCGTGCGGGCCATCCTCTTTGGCGAAGGAGCCTGTGAACCATCATGAGACTGCACTTGCTGATTACATCCGGACAACGCGCCCTGGGCGCCATGTTCATGCACAAGTTGGACGAAGACCTCCTGGCTTTTATTTATCCGAACGACGCACCCCGCACCTTCCATACCGCCTTCTGTCCCCCCATGCGGATGGTCGCCCTGGATGGCAAAGGGCAGGTGCGCTTCGATCAGGTGCTCTCCCCCTGGAAGTTCGTGAATCTGCCGGCCTGCCGTTATGTGGTCGAGTGCGGGCCGACGGTGGATTATCGACCCTGCCTGCAGCCCATCCTCTCCGTTTCCCCTGATCTGCCGCAGCAGGGGATGCTGGATGACAGCCTGCGCATGGACAATCTGTTGTTCGCCCTGCTGGCCGAGGCCGTGGCCGACCTCCGCCGCATCCGCGAGGCGCACGGCGCGGAGGTGCGGCCCGAGGTTCAGCGCAAACGGTTTTCCGTCTGGGAACGCGGGCAGATCGTCTCCTCGGCCGGCTTCCTCCTGGACTTTTCAGACGAGTGGAACCTGCCCGAGGGGGCGGTGAAGCTCTCCCACTCGGTGCTGCAGGCCGAAGCCCCCTACCTGGACGAACTGGTGGCGGCCTCGGTGGCGGGCGTTCCCTGGCGGCATGAATTTCCCAGCCACTGCATGCGCTGTGGGCAACCGGCCTCCTGGCACCCGATCCTGAAGCCTGTGCACGGGGCGCCGCCCGAGATTCAATGGCGCTACGCGCGGCCCGAAAATGCTGTCCCGGTTTGTCATCACTGTGCCGAGACCCTGGACCTGCTGCGGGACGAACCTTTGCAATTGGATCTGGTCTGGGGTCTGTGGGGGCCGAGGTTCGAGGCGCTCTGGCGCTGGCATCGCGCCTGGAAGACGGGCCGCCTGCCGGACTGGGA
The DNA here is from genome assembly GCA_016191845.1 of Chloroflexota bacterium. GTDB lineage: Bacteria > Chloroflexota > Anaerolineae > Anaerolineales > Villigracilaceae > JACPVF01. The sequence goes on along the minus strand of JACPVF010000014.1, from coordinate 26,286 downwards.
TCCCTGTGCGTACCCTCTATGGCCGCCGCAATTCGGCGGGACCGCCTGGGAGTCCGGCAGCGGCGCGCTGTCCCATGCCGAGCCGCGCCCACCGCATGGCGTCCTGCGCTCCGAGCAGCACATGGCCGCCCTGCGACGGGCCCTGTTCAGCAAGCGTTTTCGCGGGCGACAGCCCGGCGAAACCCAGCTTCAGAAGCTGCTAGACTTCCAGTTCGATCTTTCCACAGGAGACCCTTCATGACCCTTCTGGCTTTCCTCGGCGCGCTCAGCCTGAGTGTGCTGGGCTTTGAACTGATGACCGCCTTCCAGTCTGCGTTGGGAGATATCGGCCGCCAGCGATTGATGTCCTTCCCTTCCGAAGGGACCGGCGGGAAACAGCGTTCGACCTGGGAAGCGCTGCTTGTGGCGATCTGGCCGGCGCGCTTCGACGCGGCCCGGGCGCGCGATCTGGCGGATGTGGTGGGGGGACTCCGCCGGGCGGGGTATCCGTATGACACGCCCGGGGATTTCTACGCCGCCGCCCTGCGCGATTTCTCCGCCTTTCTGCTGGTGGGCGGCCTCCTGGCCGGCGCCCTGGCGGCCCTGAACATGATCGCGGCTGCACCTGTGGTGGCTGCGATCTTCATCCTGTTGGGTCTGCGCCGTCCCCATGCGCGCCTGCGGAGCCTGGCTCGCAAACGGGCCGAAGCCTTGCGCAACAACATGCTGACCGGCCTGTCCGTGCTGGGCGCGCTGCTTTCCTCCGGAGTGGGGGTGCAGGAGGCGCTGCGTCGTACCTCGGCTGTGGGCGGACCGTTTTGCAACCTGCTGGGTCTGTTGGTGGCGCGCATGGAAGTGGATGACTTCTCCAAGGCCGTGGAGGTCACGCGCGCCCACCTGCCGGATCCCGCCGACGTGGAAGCCACACTCTTCCTGCGCGACATCCAGGATTTCTTCGCCAATAACCGCCCCATCCTGGCCAGCGTGCAAAGCCTGCAGGAATCCGTTCACCGCACGGTGGTGGAACTGACCGAAGCCCGCGCCGCCCTGGTGCGCCAGCGGGCCGGACTGTTCGGGGTGATGGCGGTGCTGGGGCTGGTACTGTCCATCCTGGCTCCCTTCCTGGGCGCGGGCTTGATGTAGGCGGGGACATGATGCAGACATCCGATAAGAAGCAGACAGGACATCTCCAAGGGATGTTCCTCTTTTGGGGATGTGCGTTGGCTGTTGCCATAGCCCTGTTCCTGCTGACGCGTTGGGGTGTGGCCTGCTGGCAGGTAACCGCCTTGCCGGGCATTCCGCCCGCCTATTGCAGCAGAGAGAGGCCGGACCTCCTGGAGGCTCCGTACCCACCCCCTATGGCAGGGATACCGGGAATAATAGAAGAAGACGAGGCCATGCCTGCCCTGCCAGAGGCAACGCCTCCTTCCTGGGATGGGGCCAGCCGCATTACCTTCGTCTTCTTCGGACTGCGGGGTGGGGAGAACAGCGGCGAGGGGTGCCCGAACTGCACCGATACGATCCTGCTGCTCAGTGTTGATCCACTGACCCGGACGGCAGGGATGCTGTCCATCCCGCGCGATCTGTGGGTGAACATCCCCGGCTTTGGCTACAGCCGTATCAACACGGCCTGGACCCTTGGGGAGGCTGCCCGCTTGCCGGGCGGCGGCCCCGGCCTGGCCATGCAGGCGGTGACCCAGTTGATCGGCCTGCCGATCCACTACTATGTCCAGGTTGATTTCGACACCTTTGTCTCCGTCATCGACCGGATCGGCGGGATCGACCTCTATTCCGATGAAAAGTTGAAACTGGATCCGCTCGGCTCGGGAAAGGACCATTTCGTGCTGACCTGCTGCGGCATGCGCCATCTGGATGGAAGGCGCGCCCTGGCATATGCACGCTGCCGGGATGAGTCCCAGGGGTGCAGCGGTGGGGACTTCGGCCGCGCCAGACGCCAGCAGAAGGTGGTCTGGGCCGTGCGGGACAAGGTGCTCGACCCGGCCTACTTTCCCCAACTCTTGTTGCAGGCCCCGCAGTTGTATCAAGCCTTTTCAGCCGGCATCCACACCAATCTGTCCCTGGAGGAGGCCGTGAAGCTGGCCGCACTGGCGCAGGAAATCCCTGCAGGAAACATTCGCCAGGGTGTCATCGATGAGGGCATGGTCTCCTTTGCCACGGTTCCCCTGAACGGAATTCCCTCCAGCGTGTTGAGGCCCCACCCGGATGCGATCCGCATCCTGCGGGATGAACTCTTCCTGCCCGGTGGACCGCTGCACCCACAAGCTCAGGGGGAACCCCTCTCCCTGGCCCTGGCCGATGGGGCGCGCCTGCGGGTGGTCAACACCACCGGCCTCCCCGGGCTGGGTCAGCGGACTGCTGAAACCCTGTCCTCCCGAGGCCTGCAGGTGGTGGAGGTTGCCTCCTCAAATGAGGTGCTGGAACGGAGCAAATTGGTCTTGTATGCGCCCAAGATATATGCCTGGCGCTATCTGATCGAACTGTTCGGGGTGACAGGGGACCACCTGGTCCTGCAGACCGGCGGGGAGGAGGGGGTGGACATCGAGATTCGAATTGGGTTGGACTGGGCCGATAGGTTGCCATAACCTCCCCACTGTTTTGTTGCAAGCGACACGGCCTTCACACCCGGACAGGCGGTTTTGTATCATCCCGGCTGGCAGAACACTGCCAGCCGATTTTGATTCGAACAAGGAGAAACCCATGCTCAAGTTGTTGAAACGTTTCATTTGCGAGGAGGACGGCCAGGACTTTGCCGAGTACGCCCTGATCCTGGGGGCGGTGGGGGTGGTGGCCATTGCTGTGATCTCCCGCTACCGCAACGAACTACAGGCTGCCTTCGAGGCCGGCATCGAAGCGCTGCGCCTCGCGCGGGGTGGCTAGATGTCCCGCCGAAGGGAGCGTGGACAGGCCATGGCCGAGTTCGCCCTGATGATCCCACCCCTGATCCTGCTGTTGTTTGGGATGACCCTGGCCGCCTTCTATGCCTTCCGAGCTGCCGCTGTGGACTGGGGGGTGTTCGTCAGCGGGGTGGCCGGCGGATCGTACAACCGCCCGATGGTCGAAACCGCGCACGCCTCCAATCTGTGGCCGGATCTCACCGACCGCATTCAAACCGGGCAAGAAGGCCCGCGCCAGGTCCGTTCCCGGATCTCGGTGGAGGACTCGCGCGCCTGGGTGTTCGGGATCCGCCTGGCGGAGGCCCAGCGCGCCGCGGTCTTTTTCCGCTTGTGGCGCTTCTACCCCGGTCCGCCCGCGGCAGGAGGCATCGAATGAAGCGCAGGTACGAACGCGGACAGGCCATGCCCGAAACCGCCCTGTTTGCCCTGCTCGCGGTCTTGATGGCCTTTGGCCTGTTGTCCTGGATTCCCATGCACCGCGCGCGTACTGCATCCACGGCGGCAGCCTATGCCTGTTCGCAGTTCCTGTCCCAATCCCCTGACCCGGCCCACGCCCGGCAAAACGCGCTCCGCGCCGCCTGGCAGACCCTGGATGCGGACTGGTCCGGAACCTATGGCGTGCAATATCGTGTGCAGGTCTCGCCGCCTGCAGGACCCGGCCTGGCGGGGGCATGTCAGGTCTCTTATTGGGTTCCCTCCCTGTTCCAGGCTCTACTGGGATCGGAACAGGCGGATTGGGGGCATGAATGGTTCGTCTCCCGCTCCGAAACCTGGAAGGCCAGGTGGCAATGAAAGCTCGACGCAGTGAACGCGGACAATCCATCCTGCTCTTTGCCATCCTGCTGCCCCTGATGGCCGTGTTCCTGCTGGGCATCCTGGACTACATGCTGACCAATGCCCGCGTTATGGAGACCGTGGCGGCCGCGGATCTGGCCGCCCACGCCGGGGCGCAGGAGATCACCGTCCTCCCGGACGGGACGATCACGGCCACCGCGGGTGGCGATGTCATTGCCGCAGATTATTTCAACACCCAACGACCGGCCCAGGCCCGGCTGCTCTCGGTCTCCTGTGGACGCCATCAGGGAAGACCGGCCTGCCTGGTGACGGCCGAGACCCGTTCCGCCGGTTACCTGCTACCCGCCCGCTGGGTCACGGTGCGCGCCATTGGCTATCTGGCGCATGGCGTCACCCGCGGCGATCAATGAAGTGGAGTCTTCGATGAAAAAAATTTGGACCATAGTCCTGGAAAATCTTACCTTTCGGGACCTGGCCGGTCGCCGCCAGCCGCGCGCCTATGCGGTCCTGGCTGGCGCCATCCTGGCCATGCTGCTCCTGGCTGTATTCATCGCCCTGTCCAATCAATGGTGGTTGTGGCGAGACGTGCATGCGGCTCCCCTGGCCGTCTCACTTCCAACGGAGGTCATCCCACCGACTCCCTCGCTGGTGGAGGAGCAAATCCCCGCAGGCTGCCCAACCGACTCAGGCGATTGGACGCTTGTCCCATCTTATGTGAGCGAGACCTATCAGATCATTCAGCCCGCCTGCGTCTACCAGGGACTGGAGAAAACAGTCGCCTGGGCCCTGGCAGTCCGCGAGGGTTATAGTCGCGCTGAGGCGACAGAGATGCTGGGTTTCTCGCGAATGCCCATGCGGGCCCTGCAGGAAGTGAATATTCCATCCGACCAGGGGCCCCTGGGGGTGCCGGTCAGCTTCATCCCCACCAACCCCTATTTCACCGAGTGGCGTCTGACGGAGGAGGGCAAGCCGGCCGTGGCATATGGTCTGCGCGGTTGTTTCCGCACCTCGACCGTGGTGGGCAACCGCCTGAACACCTGGGGAGGTGATTATCCCGTGGTGTGCCTGGTGGCCGAGGACGCCATCAACACGCGCATCGTCTACTCTCTCTTCGATCACGTGTATACAGCCTCCGCCGTTCCCATGCGTTCCTTCCTGCTGTTTGGATATCTGGGCGAGGGGGAATGGGTCTGGCTGGGAACACAAACGGATCCCTGGCAACCGATCACGGACCTGACTGCCAACGCGCGTGACCGCCTGACCATGGCCAGCCTGTATGACTCTCGTCCCTGGGATGCAATTTGGCTGCAAAACACCTATGGCCTGACCATGCAACCTCCGCCGCAGGGCTGGCAGGACATGACCAGCGAATACGAGAAACAGACCATTCTGGATGGGCTGTCTGACGGCGCCGAAGGAGGCCAGCCGTGAAGCGCTCCCTGATCCTTGCCCTGGGCATTCTATTGACCCTGATCCTGTTCCAATTCAGGAATGCACGGGCCCAATCGGGGGCACCTACCTGCAATTTTCAACCGGACGGAAGCATCGTGTGCACGATGGGAGGAGGAGGGGGCGGGGAGGGTGGTGGCAGCGGCGAGGGCGGAACCTGCACGCCAGGAGAGCACCTGGTCTATCAGGTCACCGCCTATGACCCGGAGGCCGGCACCTGCGATGCCATCCCGATTTGGGTTGATAACTGCACCGGGCAGGCAGTTGAATCCGGTGGGGATGCGGTGGATGACATGCCTTGCACCCTGGAGGCATCGGGGCCGCAGCATCCCTGCACCATCTTCTCCGTGGGCGGGGGTGGGATCACCTGCACCAACACCGAATGGGAGGTCAGCGCGCGTGTCTCCTTTCCGGAGACCTTCCTGGATGTGCGGCCTTACCCCGTGACCCTGGTGCGCTGGCCGACGGCATTGCGCAATGGCGGCACTCCGACTTCCTCCGGTTCGGGCGAGGTGGACTATCTACCCTATGGAGGTGGGTCGCCGGGCAATCCGCAGGAGGGAGACTGGCAGGATTTGCGTCTGACCCTGACCCTGCGGCCGTCCGGTCCGATGATGATCACCCTGCCGAAGGTGGGCAGTTTATCCCTGTCCAATCAGGGAGACAGCGGCACCCCGACCCTGGTGCAATGGGAGGTTCCCTCCCACCCAAGCGTGGGAGCCGGTCCATTGGCGGGGACCATTGCCGGCCTGGAGGAATTGCCTACAGACATGCCCCTGTTCGTTGGGGATGGGCGTACCCCGTATAAACTGTTTTGGGAGGTGCATTACCTTGAATATGAGGCCATCAAGGAATGCGTGCCGGGACCCGCTGGAGGCGGTGGATATAACTGCGGCGGCGGTACCGGCCACAAGGAGATTGTAGGCTATGAATGGCGGCCTCATTCCAACGGAGGGGAGATTCCGCCCTCCGAGGTCAATGGCCTGCCACCAGCCACCGCCGCGGATACCAATGGCGATGGAACACCAGATGCCTATTGGGATCACAACCTGACCTTGCGGCGCATGGATGATGCCAATCATGTGGACAATCCCCAATACCAACATTCCTGGAATTGGGGCGGACTCATCTATTGGGCCGTGCGGGAGGGCCAGGGACAGATCGGCTGGCCGGGGCAATAACCCTGGGAAAGTTTCTTCAACGGGTGGTCCCCGCTTGGATTTTGCGCGATGGTTCCATCCCTATTCAATATAGTGAGAAAAACATGCAATCTAAGATCTCTGGAAAAAAGTTTGGCTTGTCTGACCTGTTGCTGGAGATGGTGGAGGAGGCCGATTGCCGCCCATGCCAGCCAATTGAACGTAGACTGAAGCACGGTCTGATCATTACGATCACGGATAGGGAGCCGATGTACCACCTGGTCTTGAAGCGGAAAGACTCTCTGCCCAGTTATGCAGAGTGGGAGGCTGTTCGCAAGGCCTGGCCCTGGATGACAAGTGCAACAGCCAGTGAGTCCGGCGTGGAACGGCCACCCTGTCTACAAGGCTGGGTGGGGCCGCGGCCCATGCTACTGTGAGAGAAGCACCGCCTGGACGCAAGGGCTTCAAAGTTGGGGAGGGAACTCTCAACCTGGCTGGTGAAGCATGAAAAATCAAGGTTGAAAGGGTGTGATATACTATGATTGTCAGCGGCGCGACCTGCCCCCCTCAGGCCGCGTCGCTGATATTTTTCCAGATCAGAGGTCAAGATGAAAGTCCTGAAAAGCATTTGGGGATTATTACTCCTTATGGTTCTGATCATTGCGGCCGTGACTTCAAATGAGTTGGGATACGGTTTCATCACCCTTTTCCTGCTGCTCCCGATTGGATTGCTGATGGTCAAGGTGTTCGGTGTTCCTTCTGATCAGGATCAAACGGGGCAGAAGTAGGTCGTGGGAGTAATTGGCGGCGCAACCTGGTTTCCTCAGGCTGCGCCGCTGATAATTTAACAACAGTCATTCGAATTATGGCTATTGTTGTATTCCAAAAGAGGCAGACGTATAATCTTTATTGTAATTTCGACCTTAATCGTGTTTTCAAGCGAGCCAGGTATCCGATAGCACAATTTGAACTGCGATCGTCTGAAGAAGGAGGTCCATACCAAAAAACAGCCTCAGTACTCTCCAACCGCCAAAGACTTGAAACAGTAAAAGGAGACCGAAAATGGCAACCTATCGGATCGTAGTGGTGACTGGTTCAGTTGAAGATGCAGGCACAGATGCAAATGTGTACATCACATTGTACGGAACGAGTGGGACCAGCGGGGAAAGATTTCTCGATAATTCCGCCGACAATTTCGAAAGAGGCCACACCGATGTCTTCAGCCTCGAGATGGGAGACATTGGGGAAATTACCCAGGTCAGGATTAGGCATGATAATTCACACAAAAAGCCTGGTTGGTTCCTGGATCGAATAATCATCCACAAGGAAGACACCGATGAGGAATGGACATTCCCATGTGGCAGATGGCTTGCCGTGGATGAGGATGACGGGCAAACCGATCGCGTATTAGACAGAACGTAGTACCAATATTCAGGCTCAAGCGCTTGTAAAAATTGGCCCGCCTTTCAGTATTTGATATTTATAAGGGCGGGCCGTTTGTTGTGCCTGGATTGACTTAGAACACACGTTCTACTATAATGCCTGCATGTCTATCTGGGAGCGCGTGCTGCGCCTGATAGGCTTGCGTCCGAAATCCAGCCCCCGTACCTATGAGCTCAGCGAAAGCATGCAGACCACGCTGGCCACCCTTGCACAGCATGAGGGCCGACCTGAACAAGTTTTCCTCCAAGACCTGCTGGCCGCTGGCCTGACCCATTATTATTCCGTGGACGACGTCCTGCCGAAATGGAACGCGCTCTCGCCGCGCGAACAGGAGGTGGTGGCGCTGGCGTGCCTGGGGCTCACCAACCGCCAGATCGCGGGCAGATTGAGGATCTCGCCCGAGACAGTCAAGACACATTTCAAGAAAGCGTTGATCAAGTTTGGCGTGGAGAACCGCGCCGAATTGCGCCTGCTGTTGAAGGAGTGGGATTTCAGCGCCTGGAACCCCTAAATCTGGACGGCAAAGCAGGTTAACCCGCCAGCCGTGCCTCCCCCATGTGGGGTACCCCCTGAATCACCCGTCGGGTGATTTTTTATTTTCCGCGCCTGGGCTATGCTGGCGGAATGAATGACCTGGACCTGCGCCCCCATGGATGGACTTTGTGGATTCTGCCGCGCCCGATGCGCCATCGATTGCTAATTGCCGCCGCGCAGGTGGCCCACGAGCAACCGCTGTCCGTGCTGGACTGCGGGCGGCAATTCGACGCCACGGTGGTGGCACGAGCCGCACGGGGCAGGCTGGAGGTGCTGGAGAGACTCCAGGTGCAGCGCGCCTTCACCTGCTTCGAAGCCGCACGGCTGATCGAGTTGCACGCCTCCAGTCCGCTGCCCGTGCTGGTGCTGGACCTGCTGGCCACCTTCCAGGATGAGAACGTGCCCTTCGAGCAGAGACGGCATTTGCTGGCGGGAACGGTGCAGGCCTTCCAAGCCCTGAACCGTGGGGCGGGACTGGCGGTGAGCATCCACCCACCGCCTGACACGCCCGAAGCGCGCTGGATGCTGGACCAGCTGCGCGCCGCCGCCTCGCAGGTGCTGGCCTACGAAACGCCCGCGCCGACGGCATCCCAGCCAGGATTGTTCTGATGGGCAACGTCACCCCGACCATCACCGATCTGCTGCACCGCGAGCAGGAGAACCTGGCCCGCTTCCGCCGCGCATTACGGCGGGAGGACCAGGTGGTGTTCGACTCGATGTTCACGGCGGCCTACAAGCATCGCGCGGCTGCCGCCCATGCGGGTCACCTGCTGCCGTTCGAGACCTTCCTGCTCTCGATGCAACTGGAGAACCACAAGGAGACCCTGCGGTTGCGCGAGGAAGTGGAGTCCCTGCGCAGGCGATTGGAGAGACTGGAGGGAGGAGATGCGTGAGATCACAGGCTGGCTGCTGGACCTGTATGCGCACCCCGAGCGCGGGCTGGCGCTGTGGATTTTGTGCGACGATGGCCAGCGGCGGTGTGTGTATCGGCCCTTCCCCGTGACCTTCTACGCGGCGGGACCCTCGGCGCGATTGCGCGCACTGTGGGTCTACCTGCAGAGTCAGCCGCTGCGAATCCATTTGGCGCGGAGCGAACGGCGGGATCTCTTTCGCGGAGAGACGGTGGTGCTCTCTGCCCAGCTGGACGACCCCGCCGCGCTGCCGAGGCTGTACCGCCAGGTGAGCCAGGCCTTCCCCGACCTGACCTTCTACGATGCCGATCTGCACGTCGCGCTGCGGCACGCGGCGCGCTACGGGACTTACCCAATGGCGAGGATGGGGCTGAGCGTGGATGATCAGGACCAGGTGCAGGAATTGGCGGTGCTGGACTCGCGCTGGAAACTGGATCCCGAGCCGCCGCCGCTGCGCCTCCTGACGCTCGAACCCGAAGGGGACCCGTTCCATGCCGCGCCGCGCCGACTGCTGGTGAGCTCGAAGCGCGGCACCTCGGCGCTGGCGCTGGAGGATAACCCGTCCCTGCTGGCGGTGCTGGGGCTGATGATCAAGGAACACGACCCCGACCTGCTGGTGACCTCGCGCGGAGACACGTGGCTGTTCCCCAAATTGTTGCAGATGGCGGAGGGGCGGGCGCTGCCGCTCAACCGCGACCCCGATGGGCCGATCCGCCAGAAGGAGGAACGCAGTTACTTCGCGTACAACCAGGTCATCTACCGCGGCAGACAGTTCCACCTGGCGGGACGGCTGCACATCGACGCAGAGAACACGGTGATGTATCACGACTACGGCCTGTATGGTGTGATGGAAATGGCGCGGGTGACCTCGCTGCCGATCCAGACCGCGGCGCGCGTCTCGCCTGGAACGGGCATCTCGGCCATGCAGATCGTGACCGCGCTGAAGCAGGGCACGCTGGTACCGCTGCGCAAGGAACAGGTGGAGCGGCCCAAGAACCCCGCAGAACTGCTGCAAATGGATATGGGCGGGATGGTGTATGACCCGATCGTGGGGCTGCATCGGGACGTGGCCGAGATCGACTTCATCTCGATGTACCCGAGCATCATGGTGCATTTCAACGTCTCGCCCGAGACGGTGGGGACACGGCGCCCGACGGCGGAAGCGGTGCCCGAACTAGATATGATCGTGGACCGAACCAACCCAGGGTTGATCCCGCAGACGCTGGGGCCGCTGTTGGAGAAACGCATCCGTCTCAAACACAGTCTGTTGGGACTCTCGAAATGGGATTGCCGCACCCAGGGGTATCAGGCGCAGGCGGCGGCGCACAAATGGCTGCTGGTGACCTGCTTCGGATATCTGGGCTATCGCACCGCCCGCTTTGGGCGAATCGAAGCGCACGAGGCGGTGACGGCCTACGGGCGCGAGATCCTGCTGCGGGCGAAGGAAGCGGCGGAGGACAGAGGCTATCGGGTGCTGCATCTGTATGTAGATGGGCTGTGGGTGCAACAGGCGGGCCACTCCACGCCCGAGCAATTCCAGCCGCTGCTGGATGACATCACGACACGCACGGGATTACCGATCGCACTGGATGGGGTCTTTCGGTGGGTGGCCTTCCTGCCCTCGCGCATGGATGCGCGCATCGCGGTGCCGAACCGCTATTTCGGGGTGTTCCAGAGTGGGGAGATCAAGACGCGGGGCATCGAGACGCGCCGCCACGATACGCCCGTCTTTGTAACGGACACCCAAAAGGAAATGCTGGAATGCCTGGCGCGGGAGCAGGTGAACGAGGCAGGGGCCGTCCTGCGGCGCAGGCTGGCCGAGTTACGAAGCGGGCGGGTGCCGCCCGAGCAGTTGATCGTGCGGATGACAGTGAGCCGAAGGCTGGAGGAGTTCCGCGCGCCCACGCCGACTGCGGCGGCGCTGCGCCAGTTGGAGGCGGCGGGCAAGAGTCTGCGGCCTGGCCAGCATGTGAAGTTGATCTACACGCGGGGGAAGGTCCGCGCGCGGGCGTGGGACTTGCCCGAGGAGATGGATCCGCGCGAAGTGGACGTGGAGCGGTATGCACGGCTGCTGGTGCGGGCAGGAGAGACGGTGTTAGGGCCGTTCGGGACCCCCTCTGCCCCTGGCGGGGCACCTACCACTCGCTCCGCTCGGGTACAGTGTCCCCCAAATGCGGGAAGTGCGCCGACTTTGGGGGAGGAAGTGCAGTTGAGGCTGTGGTGATTGAGGGTAGGGTTGAAAATTATCCGTCAGAGCAGGTTGTTGTTTTTAGGATGGGTCAGACGTATAATTTATTAAGCAAACGATTTTGCGCGTGGAAAATATTTTAGCGGGAAAGTAATGGCACATAATATGCGTGGGTATGTGTCTAGTAAGTTAATGAAAGAGAGGATTCATGAACATCAGAGTCGCATTTGCTGCTGTTATGGTCTTAATCCTGGGCTTGAATGGATGTGCAACTCAGCCAATAGACGCGCAAGGTCATAAACCTGAATCTAATTTGCAATTTACGGTTAGACAAGATAAACAATTAGTTAAGGCTGTTGGTGTACCATACGAAATTGCTATAGATAATTGTGATGGAGCGCGAGATTCGGAGAAGATGGAAGAACGTTCAAAAACTTACTTAACAGAAATAGATATAGAAGTATCGGAAAAAGTAGCGGCTGAAGTTGGAGGGAGTGTAGAAGTAGCCAAGGCAATGTTAAGCGAAGAAATAGGGCTTGCCCTTCGTATACGGATAGGGACTGAAACAGAGGCTAAATCATCTGTTAAAATTATCACCCCACCTGGAGACAAAACGGTGGCGCATCTACAATGGGAAGAGGTGTGGACTTCTGGAACAATTTCAGTTACTCGCCCAGATGGAACTTATGTTGATGTCCTGCCCTTTTCGGCGCTTAATTCATTGACACTGGAACAGTTAGACTCTAAAACCATTGTTTGTGCGACTGGGGAAATTGTAGAAGACGGATCAATAACACAAATATCTACTCCAGAAATTCCCACAATAGCACCCACCCCTACACCAGTTTCTATTGGGCAAATTTCCGTTCCAGGAAATTCAAGCGAGGGCATAAGATTTACAGCAACTCAAGCAGGTACTTATTCGTTCAAATATATAAGCGGTTCTTATTCCACCTATCCAGAAAATAAAAAACCACCCGTAGGGACACTTACATGGTTGACATCAATTAGAGTGTTCAAGAATCGCCCAATTGCATGGAATGGGATTGCCATTAGCGATGATCCTGACTATAGCGTAGTGGATTTTTCTTATTACTCAAGCCCAAGTGAAGTTGAAAACCTTGCAAAAGGTTCTGTTTTAACGGTCTCACTTCTTCAAGGCGATTATCTGATCTTTGTTGCCGTGGATGAATTGCCCCATTATTCTGACAACCCAGGAGCAGTAGTTTTCGAAGTTTTATACACACCTGGCCCATAACTAAAGGGCTTTGTGTGAAGAAGGAGTCAGGATGAAATCGAAGGGATTTTTGCGACGGGCAACAAGTGTTGCGCTGATTGTCTTATTCCTGGTTGGGTGCGGCGCGCCAGCGGCTGGCAATTCGAGTTCAAGTGAACAGCCTGGCGCGGCCGATGAGTATGTACTCGCGCCGATCGATTGCATTGTTTCCCATTCCAGCTGGAGAGGGACCGTGGTTGCCCCAGGCGTCACCAAGCCTACCAGTGGTACCGTCACTGCGTTCGAATGCAACGGGAAAGCTGTGGAACTTACGAGCGATACGATCACCGACGGATATATCGAGACGAAAGATTTTGGAAAGATCGGTATCCGTTTTGCAAGTCAGGTCCAAACGGTTGGGGCAGGTGAGTACATGGATCTTGCAGAAGGAATCTCTTTGCCTGAGCCAGCCATTGAAGTCTACGTCTTGAATTCCATGCTGAAGGATTTCACGGATCGATATTCAAAGTGAGAATTGGGAAGCAAGAGACTATTTCCAAAGTGGTCGAGGCGTTGTCTTGCCCAATCTGCGCGGTTTTCAAGCATATTTCTGACTTCGAGTTTTTTCTGCTCCCAAGCATTGTCTACGCCCGCCCACGCGCAGGTAACGCAAGCCGTTGACTGGCTGGTTGTACAATGAGAAATCAAACAAGGAGACAGTTATGAATATGCAATTTGGATTCAAAGTTTCTGGAATCCTTATTATATTTGCCTTGCTTTTAGTAAGAACACCGACATCTGTTGTATATTCTCAAACAGGAGAAGGGTACACTTGCGGATCATTTCAGCGGTTAGATGCAGGTACCCGCGGATTTCCTGCTTTTGTACCTTATGGCTTCGAGAATGATCAAAGTGGTTGGTGGATCGTTGAAAACTTGGACCACCATGGCAATCTTTTTGTCACTTCTACGGGTGAAGAGATTGACCCAATAGATCATTATGGACAATATCTTCAAATCTGGAATCCAGATATTGAATACTACTCAGCCCCATACTTGATGAGTGTCAGCGATTATCAGTGGGTTACTAACTGCAATCCAGCTGTACCTCCAACTAACACACCCGAGCCTATTGTGCCTTTGTCTGTCATTTTTTGGGCAGACAACACAACACTAATGGCAGGACAGTGCACCAATTTAAATTGGTCTGTAACTGGATCAGGGATAACTGGAGTCTATATAGGTGACCAAGCGTTTTCTCCAATTGGCAATGCAAACATATGTTTATCATCTAGCACAACATATACGCTTTTAGTGTATTCTTCTCAGGGGAATCAATCATCTGTCGTTACAATCAATGTTCTTTATCCTACCAATACTCCCGTTCCTCCTACAGCAACACCTTTACCGCCAACAAGAACTAAGATTCCACCATCTGTAACATCAATTCCGCCTTCGCCGATACCAACTAATCCATCTTATGACGGTGCACTTTCTGGCGATGGGTATGAGCCAAGTCCTAGTTGGCTAGAAAAAATCCTCCAAATTTTTGCTCCGCCTGTAGAAGCGTCTTATAGCCCCACTGATTGTCAGTCAAAATTTACCGTTAACAACTGTACATGGTTTGTGGCTGATAAAAGACCCGATGTGTGTCAATGGATACAGCCAGGTCAAGGGAATGCTTATCAATGGACGAGTCAAGCCCAACAGAACGGCAGCCCTTTTGGAGTATCTGTAAATAAAAACCCAAGTGAAATAGGAGATATTGTAGTATGGAGTCCATACTGTGCAGGATCGTTAGAGTATGGTCATGTAGCTTTGGTAACAGGGATTTCTTCAAATGGGAAAACAATAGATATAGACGAAATGAATTGGAGTATTGGTAATGGGCATAGAACTATTGATATTGCAGATTGTATGGATTTTATTAGTAATCCCGCCCCTGTCTCAACATTTACTCCAACCCCTATTACTCCCCCCAATCCCGTTATAGTACCTACTCCATCAGAGCAACCGTTTAACCCATTCCAATGGATTATTGACCTTTTCAAATGAGATAGTTTGCGAAATTAAAAGCCAGCCAACAATGCATTCTAAGAAACAATTCAAGAGAGTTTCTAAGGAAAACCGCTAGTACCTAAACCACAAAAAGGCGGCACGTCTATTTTTGAAAAGCGACGCGGTTTTTCCCCTCGACTTTTCCAGGGCAGCCCCGATCACTTTAGGTATTCTAGCTTTCTAATCGGGGTCGTTTAAGTCTTGGAGAATCCAAGCACCACCGCCATCTGTGAATACATAATTTTAATTCGAGATATATCGTTAATAAATTGAGAAGTATGGTCCGCCTTTCGGCGGGCTTTTTCTTTGCTCGAGCGTTCTAATAACTTGACAATGTAAAGATTATGGTTTAAATTCGCGGTCAGACACAGCCGCCCCCCGACGGGCTGTGTCTGCTTGTTTTAAAAACGGGTGGGCGGCTGGCCACAACCAAAGGAGTAGCCATGTCGCAGAAGTACATCGTCGTTAATCCTGACGGGCTGTATGTGCGTTCGCAGATGACCACCCTCAACGCGCTCAACATCAAGCGGAAGATGAGCAACGGTGAGGGTTTTACTATCCATCAGACTTATGTGCAGAAGGGGAACCAGGTGTGGGGGAGAGTGAGTGATAACCCAGGCAATGTTCAGCTAACACGACCTTCGAAGACGCGTAGGCGGTTGGATTGAAGATGTACCCGAAGCAATACGCCCGACATGCCCAATCACTAGCCGACGGCTTGAGTACACCCTGAACCGAAAACCAATATGATCAGTGCGATGACTCTGTTGTTTCTCCTGGCTGTCACCGTCAGCATTTACGACCTGCACACCCATCGCATCCCGAACTGGTGCACCCTGCCCCTGCTCCTGACCGGGTTAATTACCCATTGGCCGGGCAACCTGGATCTATGGTTGGCTACCTGGATCCTATTGTTCGCCTGGAGCGGAGAGTGGATGGGAGCCGGAGATGTCAAGCTGTGGTTGGCCCTGATGTGGATGCTACCTGCCGAGTCTTCCTCCCATCTGTTGGTCTTCCTGTTTGCATCCTACCTGGGTACGGGCTTGCTTCAAATCCTCTGGCGGGCCGTGCAGGGGCAAGCGCAGACCGGCACCCTGGCTCCGGCCGCCTGGCGCACCATTCCCTTCCTGCTGTTGTGCTGGTATGTACACTGATCTGTTTCAAGCCCTGCTCAACCGCGAGAACGCCCGCGGACATCCAATCCTGTCTGCACTGGCCTATGCATTTTGTCCGACCGCAGCCCGTTGGTGGCTGGCAGGCGCTGACCCGATTCCCCCTTTCGATCCGGTCTGGCAATCCCTGCAGGATCTTTCATCGGGCGGAACGCTCCTGGAGCATTTGAAACGCTATGGGTTCGAGGATCTCACGGAGGAGATCAAGACCTATGTGCAGGAGGTGCAGGCCTACCGTTCCCAGCATCCCGTCCAGGCGCCCGAGACCCTGCCATTGTTTCGTGGCGGGAAACTTCCCGTGGCCCGCCGCTTCGGGTCACAAAATGCAATCAACAACCTGGGCGGGGATTGGCGCAACCTCTTTGTCTACGTCCGTACCTGGGCCTTCCTTTGCCAGGATTGGCGGAGCGGGATGGGGATCGAGCGCAATACAGACCACTCTGTGTCAATCGAAAAAGTGGCGTTGACATTGAATTTCACCCGCCTGCCGGTCCAATTTGGCGCGCTGGTCTGGCGGGTATCTGTGGGCCAGGTAACAGAGATCAGGATCGGGGTGCTCGTCCAGCGCGGGGAACAGGACCAATTGAGACTGTGCCTGTTGGACCGTTGCAGCCCGCCTGGGAAAAAGCCCTGGCCAAATCGTCCCACTGTCTTTGCCCTGGACCGGGATAATGGGGAGGCGCAGCATTTCGAACAAGCCCTCCCTGAGCGCGACCTGGAGCGTACGGTTCAATCCTTGTCGACCCTGGCCAAGGAGGGACCTTATCCGCCCCTGAATGCCCTCCGCCAGTCTTCCACCTGCAGGAATTGCGGGTATCACTCCCTATGCTTCGAAAAACACTTCATCTCCCAATACGCCCTCTCCCTATGAAAAAAGCTCGCCCATTCATTGTGCTTTCGCTGTTCCTAGCCTTGATCTCCCTCAGCAGCCTGGCCATGACCATTGCACCTTCGCCCGCTGTGGACGGTACTCCCACGCCAACCGCGACCCCCACGCCACCTCCACCCGGCGATGACAACCCTCCCGGTACCAGCATCACTCAGATCTTCCATCACCTAGTCTTCCCCGCCGAGACCATCTCCGAGGCGTTGGCAGGCATCTTCAACCGTGCAGCGGAAAAGGAAGTCAACGCCATGAGCGAGGAGGTGGCGCGCTGGACCCAGGTGATCGGTGAGATCGTACAGGCCCCCAGTGTCGGAGATTACAACCAGGTGGCGCAATCCAGCCTGCCCGTGGCCGCCGCCCTGGCCCCGGCGCTCTTTTTGGTGCGGTTGGCCCTCTATCACTGGGGCCGTCTGCTAGGGGAGGAGGATAGCGGGATAAGGGTGGTTGGGGACTGGGTCACGGCTGGCGTGCTGGCAGTTGCCTCCGGTCCCTTCCTAGATCTGATCGTCCGCCTGGGATGGTGGATGGTAGGGAGGGTGATTGGGGAGGCGGGGGCACTGGCAATGGATTTTGTCCGTTCGACCACGGCCACCTCGGTGGTGCTGGGTCTGGCCAACCTGACCTTCCTAGGCAGCCTGCTTTCGATCTGCCTGGCGGTGGGCTCGCTGTTGGCCATCGGCGGATTGTTGTTTGCCTTTGCCTCCGCCAATGCGGTTCTCTTCATCCTGGCTGTATTGGCACCCCCGCTTGCGATTGCCAGCGTCCTGCCCCAGGCGCGCTGGCTGCGTGCACTGTGGTTGAAGGCTGTCCTGCTGATCGCGCTGCTGCCGGTCGTGGCGGGCGGAGTCTTCAAGGCCGGTCTAGCCGCCAGCTATCTGTTCGATATTCAGGGCCTGTTGTCCGCTGTGATTCGGGTGATCTGGCTGTGGGGGGCGACCGGACTGCTCATCTCCATGGCGGGTATCCTGAGCAAGATGACCCTCTCCACCTCGGCGGAGGCCTTCGGACAAATGCTCAAGGCCGTCCAACAGATTGTCTCCATTGGGGCTCTGGCAGCCAGTGGAGTGGGTGCAGCAGGCGCAGGGGCCGTTGCCACTGGTGCGGGAGCCTCAAGCGCAACTTCAACAGCCGCCGGGATGAGTGGGACAGAGGCAGCCCTAGGTCACCTTAATGCCGCCCAGCAGTTAACCCAGCGCGCTGGCGTCTTCGAGGCCTTGGGGTTGCGCGCCCCGGCAACATATAACCGCACGCTGGCGCATGAACACGAACTGGCCGCCCGTCAGTCGGAATTGGGGGAACGGATGGAGCGCTTTGGTGATGAACCCACCCAGCCGTCCGATGCAGTACAGGACTTCGGGTTCTCGACATCCGTAAACGCTGCCATCGGGTCCAGTTTCCAGGGCTCGACCGAGGATTTTCAACGAGGGTTCCAGGGATTGTCCCCCCATATCGCCCGCCACGGACTGGATTTACAAACCCTGGCCGCACAATACCCGCAGGAGACTGCACAGATGGTCCAGGCCTATAACGAGCATCCACTGGAGATTGACCAGGCCCCGGATCCCCTGCGTCATGCCGCTGAACTTGGACATGCCAGTCAAATTCAGGGGATGCTCACCTTCACAGCTGAGAACAGGAAGGATTCTGACTCCCGCCATGCTGACCCTCAATGAGGCCTTTGCGCTGGGTTCCTTGGCCCTGTTCAGCCTGGCAGACCTGCGCTACCACCTCGTGCCTGGTGTTGAATTGTTTTTCCTGGGTGCCCTTTTCCTGGGCTGGCCTGCCGCCCCGTTGCAGGTAGGGATCATTTTCCTAGCCTGCATCTGGGGCGTCTTGCGCAACTGGCCTGGCTGGCTGAGTCTGTTGCTCCTTTTCGTTCCGCCTGCCTGGCCGGTCCTGCTGGCCGCCTACGGATATCGCAAGGGCCTAATCGGGCGCGCCGATCTCCTGGCCATTGGCGGTCTGGCCTGTCTCCTCCCCCTGCCTGCGGTGCTGTTGTCCCTGTTTGGACTGGAGATATGGCGCAGGTATTGGACCTACAGGCAAAATGGATCGATCCCGGCCTTGCCAGGGTTATTGTTGGGAGTGGGTCTCCATCTCATGTTGCAGTTTTTTCTGCACTGATCAGGTGGGCAATCGTGAAAAATAGCTTGTCTGCCGATGTCCGAACGGGCAGAATCCAAGATGTGACATCGCGTAAATTCGGACCGAATCCCAGTTCCACCTACTCTTGAACACAATTCATGATGTATTGCGTCAGGTTAGGGCCCGCTCAGAACCTGAACTAGGGCAAAGTAGGGCGGCTTGGGATTGTAGTCTACGTCAAAGAGCAGCGGCGCCGCATCCGGTGTGTAGGTCGGATAGACCGCCTGGATATCGCGTGCGGCAACCCAGCTGGTCGCGTCGCTTATGCCCCAGGTGGCAAATAATGTGCAAACCTTAGACTTAATACAAGCGGTCATCATATCGACATATAGTTGTTTCTGAAGGGCAGCCCGCTCCTCCGGCGTGCCGCTCATCTCGTGCTGGTTCACATCCATCTCGGTGATCATAACCTGCACGCCCAGATCGCCGAACTTCTTCATGGTTGCCTCCACGTCTGCCTCCTTCGGAACGACACGGCTGTTCCACGGCAGGAACAGGTGCATCTGCATGCCAACTGCGTCAATGATGCCCTTGTCCTTGAGACGCTTGACGATACGGTATTGCACATCGATGTTATAGTAGGTATCCGCATCGCGCGGGCTTTCGTTGTTGTCTGTGTTCAGGATCAGAATTGCATCGGGATCGGCTTCGCGCGCCCACTGGAAGGCCTTATCAATGTAATCCGATCCGATGTGGTCGAACCAGAAATCCGCCCCAGGGTAGCGGTCGCGCTGTGGGGCCTCGTTGGCAATGCTGTAGATTTTTACCTTGCCGCGGTAACGGGTCATGAGGGTTGTGATGTGCTGATGCAGGATGTCCAACAGCTGGTCCTTCGAATAGTTGCCGTTGCGGATCCAGGCGGGAATACCACCTTCCTCATCGGAGGTTCCCCATACCAGGTGGGATGCATACAGGGTTACACCGAGTTGCGCGGTCTGGTTGACGATCTGGTCCAGTGTGGCGAAATCATACTGGCCGGGTCCGGTCCACAGTTTCGGATCGCTGAACGCGCTGATAACGGCGACATTGTAGTCGTGCTTATAGACCGCGCACAGGCGCGCGTCCACCAGTTGGTCCGGATTGAACTCGGTTCCGATCTGGATACCGTGCGGCGCCGCCAGGTCCTTCAAACCCGGCGCCTCCAGCCAAGAAGGCTGATACGTCCCCATCGGCAGTGTGGTGACGGAGGGGTGAATGACCCTGAGCTTCTCGGGAGCGCCGACCGTGGTGCCGAATTGGAACCAGCCTTCGGGGAAGAGGCCGTTGGGCAGGTTCAGGCCGCGAAGTTTCGTGAGATCAATCTCCTGGAGAGTGTTGTTATCTTGATCGAGCACCTGAATCTGTTTGCCGTTCACATCCATGAATTGCAGCGTGAGTTCCTGATCGGCGGCGACTGTCAGCGGAATATCGGCGGTGCAGCCTTCGCTCGACCCGTCGCGCACGCACAGGCGGTAGTGTTCCCTGTCCACGGTGACGTCCATGCGGTTGATGCCCTTCCACCACGGATTAGCGACATCGGACGTGCCATAGATGCGGACGCCAGCCCAGTTCTCATACGTGCGCTGCAGGCCGAAGTGCATGCGCAGCGGAACCTGAACAGGATGATGGCCGGGATCAACAGCCCAGTCGCTCTGTTCTTCCGAGGCGGGCTGGATCACCAGTTCGCCCCCGTTGTTGGGCGAGTAATAGGTCCACGTGCTGAACTCCAGCAACGGCTGCCACGGCACCGCGTCGGCTGCCAGTTGCGGGACGTTTGGGGGCATGGTGGCAAGTTTCGACTTGGGAACAAAGCCTTGTTTTCGGCCAGCACCGTCATTCCAAGCCACCGCAACATAATCCTGGTAGGCGCCAAGCATATCCACCTCCGTCCCTGCGGGGATGAGCGCACCGAGTTTGCAATAGTTGTCGCCGGGAAAATCGGAAAGCAGGGTCTGTACCTGGATTACCGCACTGGGAACGAGCGTGGGTGGGATGGTCGCTGTGGGTGCGGGGGATACAGTGGTTGCTGCTTTCGTTGGGGTGATCTGCTGCGCGGGTGTGCAGGCTGATAGAAGAACGACTACACACATGATGAAGCGAAAGGGAAGTTTCATTTTTCTCTCCCAGGGGGATGATGATCAAAATTATACAACTTATAGCGACACATCCCGTCCTCCCTTTTTTGTAATTGGCTATCATGCTCCTATGCCGCGCTCCGGAACCCTGGGCAATCCCCAACCCTACCTCCCTTTTGGTACCTTTGCTGGCCTGTCCTTCTGGGGTGGCGGCCTGACCCTGCTTGCCGCAGCGCCAGGAATCGGTAAGACTTCCTGGCTGCTGCGGATGGTATACGAAGCCTGCGTCTCCCGCCACCCTGCGGTCATTGGTTGCTACGAACATACTCCGCAGGAACTGCGCTTCCGCCTCTTCCTACAAGCGGAGGCGAAGGTGGGCGGACCGCACGGCCAATCCGCCCGAAACCAAGTCGAGGCCATCCTGGCGGATGCCAGCGAGGCCGTACTGCTCAGCTTGAACTCACAAGAAGATACCGTCCGCGCCCTGGAAGATGCACTCCTCCATGAGTATGCCTTTCCCGTCAAAGGTCCCGCCTTGGTGGCGGTGGACTACCTCAACCGTGTGCCGGTCGTGGGCCTGTCGGGCCGCATGAATGAGGAGGGCCGCAGCGGAGAGGCCGCCGCCTCGCTACGTGAGATGGCGCGCAGACATGATTGGGCTGTGATCGCCGCTGCAGCCTTGAAATCAGATAGTTTTCAAGATGGGGAGGATCTTTCCGCCCTGCTTGGGGATGAGCGTGTCCCATACGAGGCGGACCGCGTGCTGTTTGTCCGCAGGCATTGCGAAGTACAGGCGTGCGGATGTGTCTCTTTGGAAGTCATTACGCTCAAGGATCGTACGGCGCCTCCTCGCCTCTGGCCCATGCAGTTTTGGGGCGAGAACTTCTATCCTGCCCTTTCCAACGAATTCCACAAGCACATCCCGCCCCTTTCCACATGAACGAAATCACATCCATCCTGTTGACATTTTTGCGCGAGGCCTGGGTCGCTCTGGCCGGAGTCGTCCTGGCTTTTGCCCTTCTGGCAGGTCTGGCTCAAGTGTTGCGGACCGCTTCGGCGGGCGTTCTAGGCTCCAGTCGCTGGGTTGGGGAGGCGCTTACTGCTCTACTATCCCTCCTGACCCTGGGATTGTTTGCCTTCCTGGGCATACCAAAGATTGTCGAGGCTTTGCAGTCCGCCCTGCCGAACGGAGGCGGGTGCGGACCGATCAGCGAACTGGGGCTGTTTGCCTCTCAACTGATCGGCGGGCTGGCCGCCCTGCGCATGCTCAAGGCAACCCTGACCTCAATCCTGTCCACATCCCTTGGTGCGCCTGCCTCCCTGGCGAGCGCGCTGACCGAAACTGCGGAGGCGTTCTTCGGCATGCTGTTGGCCGCCGCCGCCATCCCGCTGGCTGCCCGCTTTCTGGGCGCCTGTTGATCAAGGAGTATTCGATGTTTCAACCCATCATGGACCAAATCCTCTCCCTGGCCCGCGACGCCTGGGCCTTCATGGCCGGGTTGCTAATCGTGGTGGCCCTGTTGGGAGGCATGTACTATATCCTGCAGGGCACGGCAGGCGCGGCCTTTGGCGGCAGCCGCATGACCTCGATGGCCATCATCGGAGTGGTGGGATTGGTGATCATAGTGCTGTTTGCCTTCCTGTTCCTGCCCCAGATCGGCGAGCTGTTGAAGAACTTCCAGCCCCAACCGCCCTTTTAGGATAGCCAATGTTCAACAATCGTGACCTGGGTATCCTGGGCGGTGGTGCGTTGCTGGCCGTTCTTTCCCTCTTTCTCCCTTTCTCATTTATTGGGAAGGTGGTGACAGGTTTTCTGGTGTTGGTGGGATTCATGATCCTAGCCCTGCTCCGCCTGGGTCCGGACCGTGTGCCGCCCGAGGTCTGGTTGATGCGGCGTTATCGTTTTGCCGTCCAGGCCCGCCGCTATGTCAACCAACAGGCTCCCAGTCGAAGAGTGGAGCCGTCCGGGCAGGCTGCCAGGCAAACCCCGGAACCCGCTCCCAAGCCCCAAAAACCTGGGCCTGCTCCTGAGGCTGCCCCATCCGTGGCTCCTGCACCCTCCCAAGTGGTTCTACATCCCATGGACTTGGCCTGGGACGAAATTGGCATCTACCCCCTGCTGACCGCGGTACTCGGCGTATTGGGCGTCTATGTTGTGGTCTGGCTGGCTGGCAGTGGGGCGCAGGATATTTCGCTTTGGTTTCGTTAGGAGAATCATCATGATCACTTTGATCTCCCTGATCGCTGCGCTGGCCCTGGCAGCCCTACCCATCTCCATTGGATGGCGGCGCAGCGTGGGCGAGGCTGGCATGGCACGCGCCATGGGTGTGGCGGAGCCGAGGAAACGCTTCGATCCCGAAAAATTCGCCCTGCAAACCGGTACCGGCCTGACCTTTTCCCAGATCACCTTTGGATTCCTGGCCTGGATGGGCGGTGGACTGGCAGGCGGTTTCTTCCTTGGAGTTTTCCCATCCCTTCTGTTTTCGGTTGCGGGCGGCCTGTTGTATGCCAGCACACTTTCGGACAAGCGCCAGGAGTTCCGCCTGAAACAGGCCAGGGACATCCTGCGCGGATTGGGCGTGGTGGAAACCCTGCTCTCTCAAGGCCGCCCCCTGGGCGACGCACTGGATGATGCTTCCCAGGCAGTGGGACCGGATGGCCGAAAGGTGCTGGGTGATCTGGTCGTCCGCATGCGCACTGCGCCTGCAGACGAGACGGCCCGGGCGGTGCGAGAGTGGACCACAGCCTGGGACAACCCGGCCGTGGATATCGTGGCAACCTGTCTCCTGGCCTCCATCGAAGGGCGCATCGAGATCGGGCCCTTGGTGGCCTCCCTGCGCAAGACCCTGGGGATGGTGGTGGAGGTGTTGTCCCGTGCGCGCGCCGCCGCCAAAGGCATGGAATGGCAGGCCCGTTTTCTGGCGTTGTTTCCCCCGGCCGTGTTGGTGGTGATCGCTATCACTACACCCGAGACCGGACAATTGTATTCAGCCAACCCCTTGCTGCTCACCCCTGTCCTTCTGGGCTCGGGCCTCTCCTATTGGCTTTCGATGCGCATGATCCGCAACGGCCTGTCCATCGAATCCTCCATGGGCCTGCAAGCGGGAGGCCAGGGTGAGATCCGCCTGGACCGCCTGGGGCGGGTGCTGTGAAGGGGTTTCTTCGTTTTTCGATCTTTCTCATGGCCGCCCCCCTGTTATGCGGGGCGGCTTTGGTGGTGGGATACGTGATGCTGGTGGTCCTGACCATTCCCCAATTGCCTGCCTGGGCGCAACCAGCAGTCTATCAATGGTTGTTCGACATCCCTCAGGACGCGGAGATCTCGGACAACGGCTCGGGGGATGATTCCACCCCGGCTGGTCCAAGCGCCGTACCCTGGGATGGATACAGCGGCCCGGAAGCCGGGATCCACGGCTTGCCGCTGGTAGGCCCGATCCAGCATTGGGGCACCTGGTATGACAAGCCCTTACTGGGCTGCCTCTTTCATGACCCCAATTATCAGACCCATACCGGCAGCGACTTCCCCGTGGATGAAGGCACGCCGGTCCATACCACAATGGGTGGCAAGGTGGTGTGGGCAGCCGAGAACGGCCCGTGGGGCAACCTGGTGGTGGTGGAAAACAACGGGTACCAGGTCTGGCTGGCGCACCTGAGCAGTATCCAGGTCTCCGAGGGACAGATCCTGAACGATGGCGATGTGGTGGGCCTGAGTGGGAATACAGGCAACAGCACAGGCGCACATTTGCATTACGGCATCAAGCAAAAGACCGCGGAGGATACCTATGTCTGGCTCAATCCCCAGTTGTTCTTTGCCGAGGACGAATACATCAACATTGGTTGTTCAAGTTAAGAATGGCTGTCCGGATCGGCAGGATGACCTTTTCTGATTGGACCAGTCTATCCTTCGAGGGCGGCTGGTCTGATACTTTCATTTTTCGGGTGGATCCCCTGGCCTGCATTCCACCCTTTGAGTACGCCCCGCTCCTGCGACGGATGGCCGCTCATACGCTCAGCAAGCGTCCCAGCGCCTCGATTTGGGTGCAGGTGGGGGGCCCGGGCGAATGGTTCATTGCTGAACTACGCCGCTGTCTGCGGGGATTACGCCTGCCATTTGCGGTTACCCACGGGGGTGCGGAACTGGCTTATATGGATTTTTCCCGCGCCCCGGCTTTGCTCCACTCACGCTCCCAGACGCCGCCCGAGGTGACGGATCAACCGCCGTCAGTCTCACCCGCAGAATTGAAATGCCTGCAATCCCTGGCCAGAATGCAGGTGGGGGATGTGGCCGAGGTCGCTTCGCTAGCAGGTCTACCGGGTGAGGTTACGGAGAGACTCCTATGCAACTTGGAACAAAAGAAATGGGTGGAGCGTGCACTCAAGGAGAGTGGCTACCTGGTTTGGCAAACCAGGAACAAAGGGTTGTCTGCGGCGCTACGAAGCTGGGGGGTACCCAAAGGTGTGGAGTTCATAGCCCGGGAAGAGGAAAACCTCCAGGATGTTGGCAACAAACACCGCCATCTCGCCCGACTTTGGCCATTCTGGTTGAAATCCGCTTGGCCCCAGGCGGAGGTCTGGTCGGGTTGGAGCGAAGTGGGCATCCCCGAGGTATCTGTAATCCCAGATGGTCTGGCCTGGGGGCGACTCCAAGGCTATGAAACCCTCTTCTGGCTGGAGGTGGGGGATGGACACAAAAGCCGTGCAGAGATCACAGAATTGACTGCCAGGCGGCTGAAGCAGGCATTGAAGTTATCTGGACGCAGCGGGATGCGGCTGGTCTATACACAACTCAGCACTCCCTGGGTCCATGACGCTGTGCGCTGGGGGTGCATGAATTTATCGGAGGATGTCGCGGTGGTATTGGGGCATTGGAAAAGATTCGGTGAGTTGCCGATGGCGGAATGGGGGAGGGTGGTTGAATGAAATATGCGGCTTGGATGGGACATGAGTATGCGGTCGATATGGATGAGAAGAAAAATATTCTTGATGACCAAAGGGAAGATTCTATGTGGATCTATGAATCGTTGTACCTGTTAGAATGAGACAGCTCCTACTTAACAGGAGCTGTCTCATTCTAGGACAGGTTATGGCAGACTGAAGGCCCTGACAAGAAATACAGCCATTTGGTCGCGACTAACAGGTATAGTCGGACAATAATTCCCTCCACCGCATCCGCCTGTGATGCCCTCGGCTGCCAGTTGCTCGATCCAGGCAGCCGCCCAGTAGTTTGCAGGCACGTCGCCAAAAACTCCTGTAACGGCTGGAGGAGTGTAATCCCCTCCGTATTTACCTCGCAGGAGAAAAACTGCCATTTGGTCACGAGTAACAACCGTAGCGGGGCAATATTTTCCACCCCCACACCCGCCTGTAATGCCTTCCCTGGCCAATTGCTCGATCCAGGCCGCG
>JACPVF010000012.1 GCA_016191845.1 Chloroflexota bacterium | reverse complement strand
GTCGAGCACGGAGGCTGTCTCGCTGTTCTTCAGGCCGGTCAGGGTGAAGGTGAAGGCCGGGTCGACCGCGCCGAAGGCCTTGGTCTTGTTGGCGGCGGTGACGGTCAGGGGAGCCTTGTCGACGGTCAGGGTGCCGTTGGCGTAGGAGAGGGTGTAGTTGCCCAGACCCGTGCCGACTGCGTTGGTCGGGACGATGTTGTACGTGCCGACGTTGGCCGTGGCGACCGAGCCGCTGCTGGCGAGGGTGACGGAGGTGACGCTGTCGTTGTTGACCAGACCGTTGGCAGTGAACTCGGTGCCGGCGAAGGTCTTGGTGTCACCGTATGTCTTCGTGCCGTTCGAGGCCGTGATGCTCAGCGCCTTGGCGGCCACCGTCAGGCTGCCATCGTGGTAGGTGATGGCATAGTTGCCGAGGCCGGTGCCGGTCGCGCCGGAGGCGGTGATGGCGTAGGGGCCGACGGCTGCGGTGGCGGGAGCGCCGCTGCTGGCGAGGGTGACGGAAGTGACGGTGTCGCTGCCGACCAGGCCGCTGGCGGTGAACTCGGAGCCGGTGAAGGTCTTGGTGTCGCCGTAGGTCTTCGAGCCGTTCGAGGCCGTGATGCTCAGCGCTTTCTGCCCGACGGTCAAAACGCCGTTCACATAATCGAAGTCATATTTATCGTCGAAACCTCCAGAGCAGGTAACGGCATAGGGTCCGCCGATCACAGTGAAGGGTCCCGCACCAGCCGAGCAAGTCGGGGCAGTATCCAGCACGGAGGCATCATCGCCACCTGTAAAGCCCGAATAGCCGGGTGTGAAGGCGGGAACCGTATCGCCATAAGTGATGGTAGCACTGGGAGCCGTAACGGTCAGGATGATCTTGGCTGTGACCGTGAACACGCCGTTGTGGTAGGCGATGCTGTAGTTCGAACCAGCATTACCACCCGAGCAGGAAATGGTGTAGGTGCCAGCAGCAGTGTGGGGATTCTCAACCACAGCGCAGGTGGGGACAGTGGTGAAGGTGTCGGGGGCGATGAATCCGCTGACCGTGTAGTCGAAGGTGGGATCAGGGCTGCCGAAGATCACTGTCTTGTTATTAGCGGTCACACTTAACGGTGCTGCGTTGATGGTGCCCAGCGCAGTCGCAAAAGTGACGCTGTAGTTCAAGCCGCCATTGCCATCATTGATGGCGCCAGCCGGGGTGAGGGTCTTGTTCGCGCCCACGTTCTTGTTATTGAAGGTCTGCGTCCAGGCGGCGGTGTCGCCATCCTGCAGAGCGCCGCTCGTAATGCTGGGCGTGCCATTCGAAGCGTTGGTGCCGTCGTAGGTCTTGGTATCGGTTGTGGCGGTGACGGTGATGGCACGGGCGTTGATCCGGCCGGTCGCCACGTGAACAAAGGTCACAACGTAGTTGTTGCCGCCATTTCCATCATTGACAGTACCGTACGGGGTAAGGGTCTTGCCGGTGCCAACATTCCTCGTATCGAAGACCTGCGAGAAACCTTCTGTATCAGTGCCAGCCAGAGCAGGCACAATGGTCGGCTCGACCGTGGAAGCCGTGGTTCCGTCATAGGTCTTGATATCCGTATTGGCGGTGACAGTGATAGCCAGCTTGGAAATCGAGCCCGTGGACACTGGCGAGAAGGTCACTGAGTAGTTGCCGCCACCATTTCCATCGCTGACAGAGCCAAACGGGGTGAGGGTCTTGTTGGTGCCGACGTTCTTGGTGTCGAAAGCCTGAGAGAAGGCCTCGGTATCGGTGCCTACCAGGGCAGGCGTGATGACAGGCTCAAGCGTGGAAGCAGTCGTGCCGTCGTAAACCTTGCTGTCGGTCACAGCAGAAACCGTAATGGACAGTTTGGCAATCGAGCCAGTGGACACCGTCAAATAGGTGACGGCGTAGTTATGGCCGCTGTTCCCGTCGTTGATCACGCCGGAGGGCACCAGGACCTTGCCGGTGCCGACATTCTTGTTGTTGAAGGTCTGCGTCCAAGTGGCGGTATCACCCGGGACCAACGCGCCCACAGTGATGGTCGGCACGCCACTCGAGACAACCGTCCCATCATAGAACTTGCTGTCGGTGACAGCAGTGACGGTCAGGGCCAATTGATTGATGGTGAAGACGGCGGTGTTATAGGTGATGGCGTAGTTGGAGAGCACACCCGCCGGTGCAAGGGCCCCACTGATCGAGTAGGTGCCTGCATTTTCGCCGGCTACACGGCTGTAGGTGGCGGTGACGTTATCGGCAGGCAGGAAGCCGGTCAGGGTGCCACTGAAGGCAGGATCAGAGCCACCGTAGGTCTTGCTGGCGGCATTCGGCGTTACCGAAGCGGCCTTGGTGTCGATGATG
This sequence comes from Chloroflexota bacterium, assembly GCA_016191845.1. Lineage (GTDB taxonomy): Bacteria > Chloroflexota > Anaerolineae > Anaerolineales > Villigracilaceae > JACPVF01. Next base: position 328,832 of record JACPVF010000012.1, on the reverse strand, counting down.
AGACTGCCCGTGTTGTAGGTGACATTGTAGTTGGAAAGCACACCCGCCGGGCTGAGCACGGCGCTGACGGTGTACGGTCCACCGAGGACGGTCTCACCGGCCACGCGACTGTAGGCAGCCGTGACACTATCCGCCGGCAGGAAGCCGGTCAGGGTGCCGGTCAGGGTCGGGTCGGCTGCGCCGTAGGTCTTATGGAGCGTGCTCGGCGTCACCGAGGCGGCCTTGGCATCGATGATGAGGCTGCCCGTGTTGTAGGTGACGTTGTAGTTGGAGAGCACACCCGCCGGGCTGAGCACGGCGCTGACAGTGTACGGTCCACCGAGGACGGTCTCACCGGCAACACGGCTATAGGCCGCAGTGACGCCATCCGCCGGCAGGAAGCCAGTCAGGGTGCCGGTCAGGGTCGGGTCGGCTGCGCCGTAGGTCTTGTGGAGCGTATTCGGCGTTACCGAAACGGCCTTGGTGTTGATGGTGAAGTTGGCGGTGTTATAGGTGACATTGTAGTTGGAGAGCACACCCGCCGGGCTGAGCACGGCGCTGATGGTGTACGGTCCACCGAGGACGGTCTCACCGGCAATGCGGCTATAGGCCGCAGTGACGCCATCCGCCGGCAGGAAACCCGTCAGTACGCCGGTCAGGATCGGGTCCGCATCACCATAGGTCTTGGAGGCGGCATCCGGGGTGACCGAGGCAACCTTCGTGTTGATGGTGAAATTGGCGGTGTTGTAGGTGACCGTGTAGTTGGCGAGTTTGTCGGCCGGGCCAAGCGTTGCACTGATGGCATAAGGTCCGCCAAGGACTGTTTCGCCTACTGCACGGGTGTAGGTGGCGGTGATGCCGTCGGTCGGCAGGAAGCCGGTCAACGTGCCGCTAAAGGCCGGGTCCGCATCGCCGTAGATCTTGGAAGCAGCATTCGGGGTGACCGAAGCTGGCTTCTGCGTGACAGAGATCGTCTGGTCCCCACTGCTGGCCAGGAAGCTCGCATTGCCTGAATAGCTGGCGGTGAGCTTATGTGAGCCAGTCCCCACTGCGCCCGGGGCATAACTCACCGAGCAAGAGGAACTGCCACCCGAGCCTGCCAGACTGCACGGACTGCCGGTGAAGGTGCCGGTGCCATCCGTTGTCCAGGCCACATTGCCGAGCGGGCTGGTGGTGCCGCTGGAGGCGGTCACCGTGACGGTGCAGTTGAGGCTCGAGCCGTAGACGACGGTCGAGGCCTCGCAGGTCACCGTAGCGGAACTCGCCTTGGGCTGCGTCGTGTAGGTGATGGTAACTTTCCCAGTCGCACCAGTTCCACCTGTGAAACTGCCCGACATGTAAGAGGTTCGGAGCGCACCACCACCACCACCACCAGGGGTGGATCCGGAAGTGCCATTGCCGCCCGAACTTGATCGGCCATTGCCGCCATTGCCGCCGCCAGTGGGAGCCGTAGCACCCGTGGCGTTGGTGGCAGTTGCACCAGTCGCCCCGGTACCCGCAGACGAGCCACCGCCGCCACCGTAGGTGGTCCCGCTGCCGTTTGCACCGCCGCCACCGCTATATTTGGTATCCCCCACGCTGGAAGCGTCTGACCCGCCTGAAGCGCCGGTGCTGCTATTCGCCGCCACGGAAGCTCCGCCCTTGGCCATGACTGTGGCTGCGCTCGAGAACCAGGAATCGCCACCGTTGACCTGCGGGCTGGATGTGCCGCCAGCGCCCACGGTGACCGTGTAACCGGTGCCAGGCACAACGGTCAGCGTGTTTTTGATGGCATACGCGCCGCCACCACCACCGCCGCCAGAACCGGTACCGCTGGTGGACGAGCGGTTTGCGCCAGCACCGCCAGCGCCCCACACCTCCACTTTGACAGAGGTAACCCCAGCGGGGGCCGTCCAAGTGAAGGTGCCAGCCGTGCTATAAGTGATCGTTTCCTGCGCGCTGGCCTGGAATTCGTACGCACCACGATCATCGAAGGTGCGCGAACCCGCGCCAGTATCCGCGGTCGCAGGGTCGTCCGTGCGCGGGCTGCCCTCGATATCCGTGGTTGCCTCGTTAGGAGCGTCCGAGTTGGCGCTGTCGATGGCCGGTGACCCAGCAGTCAGGTGATAGTCGCCGGTTGTGGTGCTGCCCTCATAGGCTAATCCAGAGGTGCGCAAGACCGGGGTTACCGGCGATACAAAGAGCGGATTTGCCTGTAACCCATGCACTTCCTGGGTGGGAACAGCAGCCTTGAAGGCCGCCAAGGTCGCATAACTGACATCGTTCCAGATGACCTGAACTGTAGCCCCTTGAAGGTCCACAATATCATAGTCCAGGGTCGTCCCCGTAATGGAGGCAATATCGACGCGCAGGTTGCCGCCGAAGGAACCCGTGGGCGGGGTCAAGCCATTGGCGACACTGATATTGTTCGCCACCGTGGCATGATGCGACCCCTTGCCAGCATCGCCTTCGAAGTTGATGCCGGTCGTGCCGTTGCCCTGAACGGTATTGCCGACGATGGTGTTGTAGGGCGAGTTGTTGTTGTCGATGCCGTGGTCACCATTGCCGTAGCTCAGGTTGCCGACCACCACGTTATACGTCGAGCCGACCGCGCTGGAGTTGACGTACAGGTTGATGCCAGCGTCCTCGTTGCCATAGGTGATGTTGTTGACGATCGTGTTATGGCTGCTGCCGGTCATCTCAATGCCGGCCGCATCGGAAATCGTTACCACCGGGTAAGCAATCGAGGATGTGTTGTCGAAGGAAATGTTATTGCTGATGAGGTTGTAATCGCTGCCGTTGATCAGGCGGATGCCGATGCAGGAGTTGTGGTCCGTAATGTTGCCGCTGATCGTCGAGTAGGTGGTATTCCTCACGAAGATGCCCTGCTGGTGCTGGTCAGGACCAGCGTTGATGCCAGCATAGGTGACGTGGTTGTTCGTGATGGTGATGTGATTCGAGCTATCGACGTAGATGCCTTTGTACTTGGTCTGCGTGATGTTGAATCCATCGATCACCACATAGCTGCGGGCCGACACGGCAAAAGCGCTGCCGAAACCAGCCGCGTCGCCTGTCACGGTCACGCCGGTCTGGGCGTGGAAGGTGATCGGAGCCACGGAAGTACCGTTTGCAGCCGGGTAGACCGTTTCAGCGTAGGTACCCGCCACTACATTGACAGTATCCCCCGCTGTCAATGCCACAGCAGCGCCTTTGCTGATGGTGCAGAACGGAATGGCCGCTGTGCCCGACCCAGAGTCGGAACAAGAGGGATTGGTCTTGTCCACATAGTAGGTGGTGCCAGCCGCCGACGCCCCGTAGGGAGCCATTCCCACCAGAGACCAGGCCACCACCAGGATGAGCACAATCAAGCGCACCCTGGCGGAGAGGGAAGCCAGACCTGTTTTGGTCCAGGCCTTCTTCATGGAACGAGGATCCTTAGACATTCTTTCCTCCAATCAAAAAGGGTTGATGAAATATCGTCCGACAGGCATTCAAATCGAGGGCCAGCCCACCGAACTTAGGATGACGAAACAGGCAGGTCTTTCGTTTCGCTGTGAATCCCATAGGCATTTTCCTTCTTTTGGAATCTGGCTTTGAGCCAGGAAAAAATCTGTCGATCGATGGACCGACGTTGTAACCTTTGGTTGAGGATCACCCCTGCCACCTTCGCGCCGATCATCTCGAGACGCTTTTGGGTGGTCTTCGCGGTAAGAGCACGAGTATGGCCCGCCCGCACCACCAATAGAACGGCATCCAGGCGGGCAGCCAGGATCTGCGCGTCGGCGGTATCGGCAGGAGGGCCATCCACGATGACCAGATCGGCTTGAGCCTTGAGGTCAGCCAGGATGCGCGCCCAGCGATCGGAATCCAGCCAGGCCGAGGCGCCCTCCCGCGTCTTGCCTGCGGGGATGAGCGTCAGCCCGGTGACAGTCTCAAGGGCATGAGAGGCACCCCGCAGGTCCAGACGGCCGCTGAAGGCTTCACCCAGTCCGCGCTGATTGGGGATCCCAAACAGGTCGTGCAGGTGAGGATGATGCAAGTCACCATCCACGAGGACCACCTGCCGTCCCTGCTGGGCCGCGATGATCGCCAAACTGGCAGCGATGGACGTATGCGCATCCCTTGGATCCCCATTGAGGATTATCAGAGCATCGAGGCTTTTCTGCCTGCCAATCAACTCCAGGCCCGCACCCAGTGAGCGGAAGGCATCCGCCTCCGCCGAGAATGGATCCCGTACCACGGGCAGGTCGCCCGCCCGGGCCTCCCCGGGGACGACTGCCAGCACAGGCAGGTCAAGTTGGTCGAGAGCTTGTAAAGGTGTCTTGAGCGAGTCATTGAAATGATCGAGCACCATCACCACGGTGGTCGCACCCGCCAATCCCACCAGACATCCGACAAAGAAGTACAACAGCGGAATGGGCCGTACCGGTTTCTTCGGCTGGACCGCCGCCACGATCTGCACCACGTTCTGTGCGCTTTGCAGACGTACAAGGCGCACCGTCTCACGGCTGGAGACCAGTGTCAGATACATCTGCTGGTACTGATCGAGGCTGGCTTGCAATGCAGCCAGGCGCGGATTTTCAGGTCCCGTGCCGCCCTGACCTGGTTTGCCGATATAGGTCAAGTTGGTCTGCACTTGCTGATAGATGGTCATCAGCGAGTGGTATTGATCCAGTTGGGCCTGTTTCTCGGCCAGCAAAGCCTGCTGAACAGGCGTAGGCGCAATCGGAAAGGCCGCAATCTCCTGCTCAAGGGCCGTGGTGAGCGTCTTCAACTGTTCGATCTGTTGGTTCACCTGGTCCAGTTGCTGTTGGATGCTGGTATCGTTGATCTGGTTGATTTCGGTCTGCAGGCTCTCGATCTGCGCGGAGACATCATCGATCTGCGCGCTGATGGCCGTCTCGAAGGACTCGTAGCGCCCTGAAAGCAGGGATTGGTTCTGGCTGATGAGCGTCTGGACGAGCAGGTTGGCAATATCCGCCGCCCGCTTGGGGTTCTGGTCCTGCACCTTGATCTGAATAATCAGCGTGTTGGGGATGGTGGTGACCAGGATGTTGTCCGCGTCCACTGTGCTGCCCAACTGGTCGGATACTTCGGCCAGCACAGGCTGAGACTTTGCCAGTTGCAGGTTGATGGCCACCAACTGCTCGTCACTGAGTGGGAGCATGTCAGCGGTGCTTTGCTGACGGGTTCGGCTGACCAGCACCTTGGTCGAGGTCTCGTAGACAGGCGGCTCCAATATCCCGGCCAGAATCCCCACGATGGCACCGATCATCAGCCCCAGGATCAGCCAGCGCAGATTCCGCCACAGGAGGGAAATGAAATCTCTAATTTCCATATTGAGTTCCTATCAGCACACTCATGCTGGCTGCAAGGCCTGGGAGATCGCCTTGACCACGGACAACACATCCTCGTCCGACATGGCGGGATAGAGCGGCAGGGTCACTTCGCGGCGGGCAATCTCGTCCGTGTTGGGCAGGTGAGGTTTACCCCTACCGCGGTAAGCCGAGAACGAATGGATGGGTGGGTAGTGGATGCTGGTCTGGATGCCTTGCGTTTTCATGGCCTCCATGAAGGCCGAACGGTCTTCATCGGGGGGCAGCAACACAGGCATCAGATGGGCGGCAGAAGTACCTGGATGATTCTGGAACGGCACCGTTACCTGCGGGACGATCTCCTGCAAGGCATCGCGATAGACGTGGGTGAGATGTCGGCGCTGTTCGTTATTCGAGGGCAGCTTCCCCAATTGAACGTTGCCCAATGCAGCGCGGATCTCGTCGATGCGATAGTTGTAGCCCAGATCCACCACGTCGTAGCTCCAGGCGTGACCTTTGTGACGGTCCCAGGTGAGCGAAGTCATGCCATGCGAACGAAGCAGCCGCAGACGTTTGGCCAGTTCATCGTCATTGGTCACGAGCATCCCGCCCTCGCCCGTAGTCATATTCTTGTTCGAGAAGAAACTGTAACAACCCACGTCGCTCCAGGTACCCAGCATGCGTCCGCCGAGTTCCGAGCCGACAGCATGAGCCGCATCCTCGATGACCTTCAATCCGCGCTCGCGGGCCAGTTCCATGATGCTGGGCATATCGCAGGCGTAGCCGCCGTAATGCACCACCAGGATGGCACGGGTGCGGTCGGTGATGGCCTGTTCTATGGAATGGAACGCGATATTCAGGTCTTGTTCCCCGCAGATATCAGCAAAGACGGGCGTCGCACCTGTATAGCGGACGGCATTGGCCGTGGCGACGAAGGTCAACGACGGGACGATGGCTTCATCCCCCGGGCCGAGTCCAGCCACCACACAGGCCAGGTGCAGGGCCGCCGTGGCGTTGGTCACGGCAATGGCGTGCTTGGCGCCGACGTAGGCGGCAAAGGCCTGTTCGAACTCTTCAGTGATCGCCCCCATCGTCAGCCACTTGCTCTTCAGGACATGGTCCACCACCACCCTTTCTTCCAATCCGAAGTCGATGTCAGAAAGCGGGATTTTCCATTCCATTGTGTACTCCTAATCTGCGGGAAGGAATTGGGTGCGCATGTTCTCGAAATCCTTGGACGCGCGCGCGTAATCGTCGGGGCGGCCAAGGTCCTCCCAATACCCGTTAAACTCGTAGCCGACCACCCGTTCGCCAGCAGCGATCAGCTTCTTGACCAAATCGGGGAAATCGAGGTACTGGTTGCGGCCAATGTAGGGCAGGACAGCTGGCTCGAAAACGTAGATGCCCATGCTGACCATGAAGTCATAGGTGGGCTTCTCGATGTATCCCGTGATGCGGTAGTCGCCGTCGCGCTGGATCACGCCCAGGTCGATCTTCGACTGTCGGTGATGGGCAGCAATGGTGGCGATGGCCTTCTGTTCCTTGTGGAAACGGATCAGGTCGCGCAAGTCGAGCGTGGTGAGCACGTCGCCGTTCGAGACCAGGAAAGTATCGTCGAGACCGTCCACCAGGGCGATCGGCCCCGCCGTACCCAGGGGTTGCTGTTCATAACTATAGGAGATGGACAATCCGAATTCGCTGCCGTCCTTGAAGAAGGCGCGCAGCAACTCGGAGAGATGTCCGACCGTCAACACCACGTGGCCAATGCCCGCCTGCCTCATCTGAAGCAACATCACCTCCAGGATGGGCATGTCGCCGATGGGCATCAGGGGTTTCGGCAGGATGGTGGTATAGGGCGAAAGGCGGGTTCCTTTGCCGCCCGCCAGTACAACGGCTTTCATGATTGCCTCCTCGCTAAAACTCGTAGACGCCAATGCGATACCGATCCAGGTGATCGCGGATCCAGGCGATGGTGGAGTCCAGTCCCTCATCCAGGCTGACGCGTGGAGCCCAGCCCAGCCGCTCCTTCGCCAGGGCATTGTTCGACAGCAGCCGCCTGACCTCGGACTTGGTCGGGCGCATCCGCGCGGAGTCGGTCTCGACCCGCGCCTGGGTCCCGACCTTTTGGACGATCCGCTCGGCCAGTTCTCCGATGGTGACGGCGCTTCCCGTGCCAAGGTTGATCGCTGCCCCTTCCACACCCTGGGCCTCCGCGCCGCGCAGGAAACCTGCGACGGTATCATCCACATAGGTGAAATCACGGACGGTGTCGAGGCTGCCGAGGCGGATGACCTGCCCCGCCAGAGCCTGGGTGATGATGGTGGGGATCACGGCGCGGGATGATTGCCCAGGCCCATAGGTGTTGAACGGACGGATGGTCACCACGGGCAGTTCGTAGGTGCAGTAGAAACTCTCGGCCAGTTTGTCCGCCCCGATCTTGCTGGCCGAGTAGGGAGACTGTCCCTGCAGGGGATGAGCTTCATCGATGGAGGGGGTCAACGCGGTGCCATACACTTCGCTGGTGGAGGTGTGGACCAGGCGCGGAACCCCGTAGTCGCGGCAGGCCATCAGCACGTTGAGCGTGCCCATGAAGTTCGTCTCGGCCACCTCAGCGGGATGCACGTAGGAATAGGGGATCGAGATGAGCGCGCCGAGATGGAATACCACCTCGCAATCGCGCACGGCCTGACGGACCGCGTCGGCATCGCGCAGGTCGCCGCCGATCAACTCGAGGTGTGAGAGCGTCTCGGGCGGAGCCAGCCGCAGCAGGCCCGGGTCAGCGCGGGAGGTGTAGCGCACGAAGGCCCGCACCGATGCGCCCGCCGCGGCGAGCCGTTCCACCAGGCGGCTGCCGATGAACCCGCCTGCGCCGGTGACAAGCACTTTCTTTCCAGCCCAAAATTCATCCATGTTCATGTCTCCGTGCGGCTATTCTTTCGTATGCGATGCCTGCTTGACCGGTATCGTGGTCTGGTCGAGATACAGCGTGGAACGGGCCAGGCAATATCGGCACTGAAAGTCCTTCATGGGATCGTGAGCAAGCTGAGGACGAGGAGTCCCGTCCAGATTGCTGAGTGAGCCGAAAATGTCGGGCGCAACCACAAAACGGGCAGGCTGATATTGGACGGGGTCGCGAAACTCGCGGTAATGGAATTGAGCCACCTGGTTATCGGCCAGGATGATCAAGCCCACATCCTGTTCTTTGATCAGCCGCCGCAGGTCAGCCACGCGGCCGATGACCTTCGAACCGTAGATCTTCATCCCCTGCGAACGCATGTCGTCATCGATGAAGCCCACAATGCGGAACTTGCGCGAGTAGGTTGGGTGATCCATCAACCAGGCGATGTGTTCGGCTGTGCGCCCCGAGCCGACGATCAAGACCCGTTCGCGCGGCACCCGCGCATCCAGGCGGATGGCTTCCAGGCGGCTGACCAACCCGTTGATGATGCGTCCGCGATAGCGGATGAAGGTAAAGCCCATCAACGCCAGCATCGAGGAGATCAGGATGACCCCCATCGTGCGCAGGTTGGTAAACCCAAATTGGGTATAGTAGTAACCGAGCGTGATGACGGTTGAAATCAGCCAGGTCACCCACAGGTTGCCCGACTCCCAGGACGAGGCCTTCGGCCAGTTGACGCGGTTATTCTTGAGCAGGATGCCGATGATGCTGTACAGCAGAGCGAAACTCAACGCCATCTTGACGGCAGTCTGCCAACCCAGGTTAAGGGGGACGACCAGCCGCACAATCAGCCCGGTCAACGTGATGGAACCCAGCACGATCAGGAAGTCCCAGATCAGCCAGGCAACGTAGCGCTGGATCAGGCGGCTGACCGGGCCCACGAACAGGAAGTGCTCAGGTGGAGAGAACGCCCGAATCTTCGGTAGGAGCAGGATGGCCGTCCACAGGATGACGTCCAGGTCGAGCCAGAAGGAGTGATAATGGACGTAGAGCTGGTCGAGCCGCATCTTGTCTGGGCTGAGCTCATGCAGATACTTGCGCATGACCTCGCCTGTGTGCAGCATGGATTCTTCGTCGCGGTAGAGGATCGAAGCCGGGCTGGTGACGCCGGGCCGCATCGAGAGCAGTTCGGCAGCAACGCTGGTGGGCCAGGTCTTCGAAATGGACGGGTCTTCGGGGCGCGGGCCGACCAGGCTCATCTCGCCGATCGCCACGTTCCACAACTGCGGCAATTCGTTTAGCTTGGTATCGCGCAGCCATTTCCCCAGCGGGGTGATGCGGTCATCTTCTTTGCAGGTGACGCGCGGGCCGTCGTAGCTGCGCTGGGTTTCGTACATGGTACGGAACTTGAGCATCTTGAAGACGATGCCGTGCCGCCCGATGCGCGGACCCCAGTAAAAGACCGGGCCGGGCGAGTCGCGTTTGATCAGAATGGCGATGAAGAGAAACAAGGGCGAAAGCAGGATCAAACCGATCAGAGACGCCACAATATCGAAGGCACGTTTGACAAATCCGCTCACCACCTTGTCGAGGGTCTCGGTGGCCGGGGCAAAAGGGGCGGCACTGGTTTCTTTGAGTCGTGAGGTCAGACGAATCATTCATCCTCCAAATCGTACCAACTATAAAAGTCACTCCGGCAGGCGTTCGAGCCATTCCTCCCGCCAGAACAACAGGCAACTGCGGTCGCAGGGACCGAACACGGGCGTTCCGCTGCAGAATACGTTCTCCAGCAGAATGACGCCGCGCACTTTCTTGAGCTTGTAATCGCGTTCGTCCATGAAGCGCTGCATCACACGGAACACACGCTGCTCGGTGCCGCAATACTCGTACATCTCGGGCAGGAAGGCGCAGCCGCGCAATTCCTTGAATGGGTCGAGCGTGGCCTGGATCTCCTCGCGCGAGCGGACCCGCACCCGGTCGCCCATGACGAACGGCACGGACGGGGCCATCTCTTTTGCAGCGGCCTGCTGGGGCGAACCTCCCTGCTGGCGCACGGAGATGGCATAGCCGCGCTTCAACCAGGTCTTGACGTATCGGTTCCACGGGTAGGCGAGGGCCGCCTTCAACCGTCCGACCAGCGAATGGTCGCCGGCGGGCGTAGCGGGCTCAGCGATCTTGGGGACACTCGGGATCTGACAACCTTCCATGTGCGGGGACATACAACCTTCCTTTCCACTAAATAGGTTCAACCGATAAACAGGTCAGCGTTCGGCTGCCTTGAAAGACACCAGACAATCGGGCCAGGACTGTTCGCTCAGGCGACGCCTGCCTTCCACGTGGAAGCGCAGCATCCCTTCGGCTTTGGCCAGGGTGGGATTCGACGGGTCGCGCTGGAGCAAGCCGCGGGTCCAGGTGTGGACGGCGCGGGAGGCAAACGGCCTCAGCAGCGGATGAAAGTCCACGCGCTGGCGCACAGGCCTGGCTTCGAATCCCATGCGGAACTTGAACTCGTCCACGTTGGCAGGGGCATCCAGCGATTGCACCGTGAAGAAGATGTGGTCCACATCCTCGCGTGATAGCAGCTCGCGACTGACGGCATAAAAGACGGCGTTGTTCACGTGCTGCGGGAGGAAGCGGCTGTGACTCATTGCATACGGCACATTGAAGACATTGTCGATGCGGCAGACGATGACCGCGCCCGCCAGTTCATCGCCCGCGATGGCGGCCCAGGCCTCGAAGCCAGGCAGGTCATGCGCCGAACGACACAGGCGTTCCCATTCGGTCTGCGACATCGAGCGCAGACGGTCCTGGCGCGCCAGTGTGTCCTGCTGCAAGGCCCAACCCTCGGTAGCCAGCCGCTCGAAGGAGATTTGCTCGACCTTGAAATGTTCCAATCCGCGCTTGACGCCGTTGCGAGCCTGCGATTTCAACCGATCCGTGTCGTACGGCTTGTGCAGCACCACGTGATAGCTGACCATGCCCTCGGGCGAGTCGAGCGGAGTCGAGTAGCGCAGAGACGCGATGCCGTGTGCCCACATCAGGTCACGGATCTCTTTTTCATCGGGCTGAATGACCCAGTGATACGGAAATGCCTGGAACACACGCGGTCCCGCCTCGTACCAATAACTGCTGGCCGTGCGGACCACACGATGGCCCTGTCGGCGCATCCATTCTGCAAAGGTTTCAGCGTTCATGGCGTCTCCAATCACTCAGCGGTAAAGGGGTCGGTCAGGATTTCTCACACAAGGCAGAAAACATCTGCTCGTACGCGTCCACGCAATGGGCGCGCGAATATTTTCCTTCGAGACAGGCCCGTCCGTTCTGGCCCATTTGAACGAGAGCAGATCGGTCGGCCTGTAACTGGATAATGGCCTCCGCCAACTCCCGCGGCGCCCCGGGCGGGACGTTCACGCCGCAGCCTGCCTCCGTGACGATGCGCATCACCTCGCTCCCGGACGGGGTCACCGCCAGGATCGGGCGCGCGCTGGCCATCACGTTGAAGGTCTTGCTCGGCATGGAGGAGAGCGCCGCGCCCGCGTTGAGGGTCACCAGGCTCAGGTCTGCGGCAGCCAGCATCTCGGGGAAGATTTCACGTGGCTGGTAAGGCAGAAAGCGGACGTTCGTCAGCGAACGGGTTTTCGCCTCAGCCTGCAAGGCATCCTTGCGGACTCCCTCACCGACGATCACGAACTCGATGTCATGATGGTCGCGCAATAACTCGGCGGAATGCAACACATCTTCGAGACAGGAGGTCAGGCCGATATTGCCTGCGTACATCACCACGAACTGGCCGTCCAGCCCGTTCTGGCGGCGGAAGGAATTGTGCTTCGGCAGCGGGCGAACCTGGTCGGGATCGGCCCAGACGGGGATGACTTCCACCTTGGCGTCGGGCACATCCTTGCCCAGGAGGTTCTCGCGGAAATTTTCCGAGATGACCGAGATGCGCTGTGCGCGGCGATATTGAAATTCCTCAATGGCGCGGAAGAAGGCGATCAGCGGACGATTGGTCAGCACACCCGCAGCAATGGCGGCATCGGGATACAGGTCCTCGATCTGGAGCACCCACGGTACGCGCCACAGTCGGCTGAGCAGCCAGGCCGAAAGTCCCAACGGGAGAGGCGGCGAGTAGCTCAGGATCACGTCCGGATGCGGCGAAAAGAGTCCGCCGTAGAAAGCGGTCAGGCTATAGGTCCCGTAGTGCAGCAGGCGCGGCAGGACTTTCTTCGAAGGCGAGATATAACTCCAGGTGCGGACCACCCGCACGCCATCCAACATCTCCACCGAATAGAGCGGGTTGCGATACCCCTCGAACACACGGCCATAGGGGTAACTGGGCGCACCCGTCACCACCGTCACATCGTGGCCGCGATGGGCCAGGTCCACGGCCAGTTCGGTGATGAGCACCGCCGCGCTGACATCCTCGGGAGCGTAACACTGGCCCATGAACAGAATTCGCATCAGGCTGACTCTCTTTGAAAATTCGTACCGGGGAAGACGATCTTCAACAAGCTGGCCACCACCGAGTCCGCACGGAACTCCTGTCCCTTGAGTTGATTTGCCTGTCCCATTTCGCGCCGCATGGCGGGATTGCCCGCCAGCAGCAGGATGGCCTCGGCCAGGGCATAGCTATTCTTGGTCGGGACCAGGAAGCCGTTCCAGCCATTCTTGATCAACTCAGGGAAGGTGCGGACTTGGGTGCTGATGACCGGTACCCCGGCATGCATCGCCTCGATCAGCACGCCCGGGTGGCCTTCGGTGTCGTAATAGGTCGGCAGGACCAGCGCGTCGTAGTGCGCGATCAACTGTGGCCCCGTGCCCGCTTCCGCCACACCGCAATAGTGGACATTGGGAAGCGTCTCCAGCCCCGCCAGGAATTCGTCGCGAATCTCGTCGTGGATGGGGCCGTAAAAATCACAGACCAGCGGCACGTCGCACATCTTCTTGTACTGGCGCAACGCCTCCAACAGGTAGAGCGGCCCCTTGAGACGCGTGATGTGACCGAGATAGATCAGGCGGAACTCGTCCGAATGGACGCGGGCGTCGGAGTTCACTGCGGCAAGCGGCCTGCATCCAGGCAGGTAGTGTGCATTGGGACAACCCATCTTATGCAGGTCATCGCGCAGCAGTTTGGTCTGGGTCAGGATGCCGTCGGTGGAGCGCAGCACCCACAGCAGATACTCGCGCAGCGGTTTCCTCTGCGCATTGATGTACAGGTCCAGGCCCGCGCCGACAGGCTTGAGATAAAAAGGCTTGTGGAACAGGCGCGCGATGAACAACAGGATCGGGGCCAGGGTGATGGCGAACAAGTCATTGGCAAAGACCAACACCGCGTCACAGCGCCCGATCTCGAACAGGAACTGCGGCAGGATCATCACTGTACGGCGGACCTTCTCGAAGTTGAAGCCCGTCATCTTTTTGCGGACGTCCAGCCCGGGCGAGGTGTTGATCACCTGCACCTTCAGCGACGGGTAATACACGAACTCTCCGAGCATGGCCTGCACCGTCAGCGGGGAGCCGCCAATGGGCGGCGGCTTGGGGCCGACGAAGAGCAGGCGTTTGTCGGCGGTGGCCGCCTGCGCCTGCACATTCTGGAGGGATTTAATCTGTTGCATTGGAGGCTTCCTTTTGATTTGGGTTCGTCCCATTCAGAAATTCTTCGAGGTTGGTGTACCCGTCGGCGTCGAGGTCGAGGGCGGAGTCGGAGGAGTCGTTCGGATCGAAGCCGTGCTGAGACTCCCACAGGTCAGGCATGCCGTCATGGTCAGAGTCGTCACACGGAGCAGCAGCAGGGATCGTCAGCCAGCCGCCGACTTGGGCGGGGTCGTCGATGATGCGGCCCGTCCCGTTTTGCACGTCAGTCACGATGCGCGCGTCGATACTGTCCCGTCGCTGAAAGAAGGTCCCGTCACAGGCCAGGCCGAGATTCGCGCCCGCCTGCTCCAGCACCTGACGGTAGGCCTCGTCCGCCGAAGTGGTCGTGATCGGTGCGGCGGGGTTGCGGACCGTCACCGCATACAGGCGAGCGTCAGGGTCCATGGCGTTGATCTCTGGCTGGCTGTCGTCCGTGCGGTGCGGGCCGATATTGCCCTGCACAAAGATCTGCGTGCCAAAGATCTTCTTGCTGGCCACGTCGATACTGTATTTATTGGGGTCGGTATCCACGCCCGCCTTGAAGTAGTTCTCCACGAAGTTGACGGGGATGACGGCCAACTGACCTTGCATGTCCACGTGACTGAAGGAGCCAAGCGGGTTGTAGGCCACGTTATTGACCACGTCCACCACCCCGCTGGTCGAGACAAGCGGATTGCGCTCGCCGTTATGCGCCATCAGGTTGTGGTGAAAGGACAGGTTCCGCGCGCCAGGCTGGTCTTTGTTCTCGTCGCTGGCGTAGCCGCCGAGCAGCGCCCCCTTGCTGTGACAGCCCTTGGGATGGATGCTGCAATTCAATCCCTCGGAGAAAATGTTCCACTGAATGGAAAGATCGTGCACGTCGTACCAGGTCATCAGGTCGCGGTTGACGGCCCAACTAACCGAGTTATGGTCGAGCACAATGTTGTACGTGTCGTGTGACTTTGTCGTCAGCACCGCGATCCCATCGCTGACGGAGGGCGGCCCCGCGCGGATGGTCAGGTAGCGAACCACCACGTCATGGGTCTCGATCATCAGGATGGCCTCGATGTCGGGCGACATGCCACGCAGGGTAATGCCGCCACCGGGCGCGGTCTGCCCTGCGATGGTCAGAAAGGGATGTGTGACCTTCAGGTCCGATTGGAGTTCGATGGTGCCCGCCACGCGGAAGACCACCACCCGCGGACCCTCCGCTTCGATCGCCGCTCGCAGAGATCCCTCTCCGCTATCTTTGAGGTTGGTCACTTCGAACACTGCGCCACCACGTCCGCCCGCTGTCATGGACCCAAAGCCTTCCGCCCCGGGGAAGGCGGGCAGTCCGCCCGTGGATTGGGTCGGCGACAGGGGGAACGTCGCAGGGACGGGAGTCGCTATCGGCGCGGGCTGGCAACTCACGGTCAAACTCAGGAGCAGAAGGGCCGTCAGAAGCCGCATCCAGTTTGATTTCATTCGCCTCTCGCTTGAGCGTCACTCCACGAATGCGATCACGGGCGGCTGGTTCGCCGCCACACGTTTTTCGGCCAGCGCCGCCAGCCTGCGGTCGCGGACGATGCTGCCTTCGATCACGATCAGGTTGAGCACCACCCAGGTCAACTTGCGGAACTCCCACGAGAGCGACAACACCCCGATCACCCAGGTGAAAAAGACCGCCAGCCACAGGCCCGCATTTCCGTTGGGCAGGTTGGCTGCTTCATGAAAAACAATGACCAGCATCAGGAAGAAGAACAGGAAGCCGAACGTGCCTGTCTCAGTGGCCACCGAGACAAAGGTGTTGTGCGCCGCCGACCCAATGGCCATATCCAGGGCGCCGCTGCCGATGCCAAAGAAGGGGTGGGCCGCCAGCAGTTTGATCGACTCGAGCCAGAGGGCCACACGCCCACCCAAATCCCCCGCCTCGATGGAAGACCCCAGCGTGGACAGGCGGCTGGTCACCGAAGTAGGCACGAAGGGCAATAAAATCAAGGCCGCCACCAGCAGGATCGCGAATATCTGCATTTTGCGGTTGAGTGTTATCTTGCTGGTTGTCACCAGAAAGATCCCGAACGGGACAATGGCGATCAACGAGGTGCGCGAACCCGTCAGGATGATGGCAAAGACCGCCAGCGGAATGAAGGCCAGATTCAGCAACTTCCAGAACAGGCCTTTTGCGCCTTTCCCTGCCACAAAGAACAACTGCATCGCAAGCGGCAGGCCAATCATCAAGATCAGGGCCAGGTCCACGGCGTTGACGCCCGTGGCGCTGTAACGGCCTTCGTAGGCCACCGCCACCGTCCCGCTGGCATAGTTATACAAGGTACTGGCAACCAACACATATGCGCCCAGCACATAGGCTTGCAGACCCGCCATCAGATGTTCAGGGGTCTCGAAGAATTCCCAAAAGATGAGCAACAGCAGGAAGATCTGGCTATAGGTCTTGATGCGCTGGACAGTGGTATCGACATCGGGGCTCCAGAACACGCTGGCAAAATTCCACAGGAAGAAGATCAGCACCAGGGCATGGAAGGCGTGTGGTTTGCGGAAGCGACCTTCGAGCAAAATGGTCACCATCCACAACCCAGCCGCCACCAGCCCCATCGCACGGGCCAGCGAGCCCAGTGACGAGACCGAGATGCTGTCTTCCCAGGGGATTGTAAAGATGAGCAGGATCGAAACCCAACGGGTAATGTTTCGCATGTCTATGCCTTGAAGAGGATATCCAGATAACGGTCGACAATGAAGTCGAGTCCGAAGTGTTCCCAACTCTCACGGGGCGGAGGTTCCCGCCGCGCCTGCATGGACCCCTCGATGGCCTCCGCCAGACGGAACGGATTCTCCACCGGGACCAGGTCGCCGAAGCGCCCATCCTGAAGGATCTCACGCGAGCCGCCCGGGCAATCCGTGGCGACGATGGGCGCGCCCAGACAGAGTGCCTCCACCAGCACAGTAGGCAGTCCCTCCCAGCGCGAAGGCAGGACGAACACCTGTGAGCGCAGCAGGTATGGGTACGGGTTTTGCACGAAGCCCGCCAGGCTCACGTCCGCACTGAGGCCCAGGTTGGCAATAAGAGCTTCCAGCGCAGACCGTTCTTCGCCGTCGCCGAGGATCAACAGCCGCGCAGGCTGGTTCTTCCGCACGAGCGCGAAGGCGTGGATCAGCACATCGAAGGCCTTCTGCTCGGTCAAGCGTCCGATGGAAAGGATCACGGGCGGCCCACCCACTCCAAACCATGGATGGTCGAGTGGCATGTCGGCTTTGAGCATCAACTCAGGGGTGACGATCGGGTTGTGAACCACCTGCACCCGCTCAGTGGACAGGGCCGCCGTCTTGACCAACTCGCTCGCCACTGCACCCGAGACAGCAATGATCGCGTCGGCCCAGGGATAGAATTGTCGGGCCAGGCTTGGGTAGGCCTGCCAGCGCAGGTCCGTTTTGTGACGCACCACGGCGGCGAGGGTGTTGTGTTCGGTCAACACCAGGCGTTTGGGAAAACCACACAACTTGCGCGCCCAAACCGCCACCAGATTCGCATACAACGCGGAGAGCATTGCGGCAGGACGTTCGCGGCGGAGATAGGTTGTCAGCGCAGGGACGCTGCTCAACACGCGCGGCGCCTTCAAATCCACCAAACGCACGTCGGCGGGGATTTGCGGCATGTACGGCCCTTCGGCACGCGCCAACACCAGGTCCACGGGATGGCCGCGGGCGACGATGCCTGCCGCAAGGTTGAGCATCACGCGCTCCGCGCCGCCTTCGTATAAACCTGGCAGAAACAAGGCCAACCGTTTCTTGGAAGTTTTCATCTCAGATCCGATGAGGGTTGGTTTAGTGCGCGTCCCCCAGGTCACGCAGGAGATTCTCGGCGATCTGCGCAGCAGTCATACGCGAAGAGTCGAAGCGCAGGATCGGCACGTGCAGGTCCGCCATGACGCGCTCATAAGCCGCGCGGTAACGGTTCAGGAAAGACAGGGTTTCTTTGGCCGGGGCGTCTTTAACGATGTGCGCCTTCTCGCGGGTGCGGATGCGCTCCAGCAGATCGGCATCGTCAGCATCCAGCCAGACGATCAGGTCCAGGGTCTGGCTCCAGCGGGCGGACAGGTTGCGCCACCAGGCGTCGGCAGTGGAAGTCCGCAAAGAGGCGGGACCGAACTCGCGCAATTCCGTCATCAGGTAGACAGGGCCCTGGTCGAGCACGGTCACGCGCGAGTCTGCTTTTTGCAGCAAGGCAGGCCAGCCGCGCAGGATGGACATCCAGGCCAGTTCCCGTCGGCTCAGGCCACCCAGCCTGCGCAGGGAACCGATCACCCGCGCCCCATTCCAAAGGAAGAAGGGCAGGTTCGCCAGTCGGCGCACATCAGGGAAGTTGTCGAGGTGGAGACTGTCTCGCCCGCACAAGGCTTGATACAACGTACTTTTCCCCGCCCCTGCGGGCCCGACAATTTCGACTACGCGCAAATTACCTGTTTTCATCTCAATCCCGTTCCGCAGTGGAGAGCACGGCGCGGATACGGCGCAGGATGGTCTGTCGTTGTGTGCCCGTCAGCCCAGCAAAGAAAGAAAGAGCCAACATCGTCAGGCCCGTCAGCGCCGCGAAGAAGAGAAAGGCCAGCCAACGAGTCAGGTCCGCGCCCGCAGGCAGCGAAATCCACCGCGCCAGAAAAGCCGCCACGGAGAAAATTCCCAGCGTGGCCAGCATCGGCCGAACCATCCAACGAATCTGTGCGGCGGGTTGGACACCCAGGAAGCGGCCGATCAGATAGGGGTAGCCTACGCTCAGGATCAATCGTCCGCCCATGATGCCAAGCACCAGGCCCACGATCCCCCATTTGAACACACCCACAAACACAGCCGCTGCCACGACCGAGATCGTGACCGAGAGCAAGCCGAGTAATACTTTCTGGCTGAGGCGCAGGGTCAGGTCGATGATGTTACCGTCGCTGCGGATCAGGGCCAGCTGCATGGCTGAGACGATGATCAACAGGTTCGGGATGGTCCCCGCAAAATGGTCAGGACCCACCCACAGCCCGACGAAGACAGGATTCCAGACGAGGATGGCTGCGCCCAACGTGGTGGCCGTCAGCCAGATGAACGAGTTGATCTCGTCCCGAAGGCGGATCGCCCGCTCGTGGTCGCCCGTGCCAATGATGCTTCCCAGCCCAGGCAGGATCCCGAAGATGACGATGACGATCACACCGATCAACGTCTCGGGCACGTACTTGGTGAGCGAGTAGTTTGTGACCGACTCGACCGAGTTGAGCAGCCCCAACACCACCACGTCACTGGCGAGCAGCAGACTGGTGACCAGGTTCCAACCCATGAACCACCAGCTCAGATTGAGCATCTGACTCACATCAGTGCGGGTGGGTCTGGCAATCCCGAACCAAGGGGTGTATCTGCGCACCACCCACAAATAGAAAATTCCCGTGGACAGCGTACTCAACACCACGGCGGCCGACACCCCCACGATGCCCGTCTTCAGGAACAGAGCCAGCCAGGTGTAACCACCGCCCAGCAGGACCAGCACGATGGACGCGCCCATGCGTTTGTAGCCGAGGTTTTCCCCCTGCAGAGTGACCTGCGGGATCGAAGACAGGGTGTCCACGATCATGTTCAGGACCAACAATCCCGCCACCGCGCGAACGACCCACACATACTCGGCCGGGGCTTTCACCCAGAATGGGACCAGCCAGCTAACCACCCCGCCAATACCCGTCAACAGCGGCAGGAAGATGACCCAGATGACCAGCGTGCTGCCCACGTAGCGGCGCTTCTGGTCGTAGTCGGTGGAGGCTTGCTGGTTGGCAAGGGTGGCCTTCAGGGCAAAGCCAGGCCGTCCGCTGGCGGGGGTGATGTAGCCGATCAGGCGATTCAGCACCTGCCACATGCCGAAGAGGTAATTGCCCAGTCCCGCCACCATCAAGGGGGTGACAATGAACCCAACCAGCAGGCTTGCACCGTAATCCAGCACGACGGTGATTGCATTCAGATAAGCCTTGCGGGTCAGCCCTTTATCGGAGAACAAACCTGCGATGAGTTTCATGGGATGGGCGTTGGTGGACATGCTTATAAATGTTCCCAGAGCAGAGCCTGGACCTGAGCCAGCACCTCGTCTCGAGGGCGGCTCGCGTCGATGATATGGCCCGAGACGGCGTCCCAATCCAGACCCCAGACTTCGGTCGAGCGGGCCCGCACCGACAGGGCGGTCTCTTCCGTCTTACGCTGGATGGCGATCTCAGGGTCAAGCTTGAGGACGATCAACAAATCGGGCGGCGGGATGTGCTGGTAAAAATTCTTTTCCTGTTCAATCAGGAATTTGCGCAATCCCGTAACCCGCTCGGACTGAACCGCACCTTCGCATTGTGGCCCGTCCATGTGCATGAAGCCAGGGAAGGAGTAGCGATCACATAGGGCCAGTCCGCCACTGGAGGAAAATCGGCGAGCCTGCTGGTATGTGAGCGAACGGTCCCGTGCCGTGCAAACCGCGCGAATGAACCAGGGTAGTCCGTGCGGCCCTGCGGATTGTTCGTAGGTATCGCCTTCAAAGGAATACAAACGTAGCAGGGTGCCAACTTTGAGCAGTCCGCGCAGCAGCACAGTGGTCAACGACCAGGCGGGCTTGCCCATATGGAAGGTCTTGACCTTGAACTTGGCTGACAACCACGCGTTTACCGCGTCGATCAGCGTAGTCTTGCCCGCCCCATCCCCGCCGACGACGGCAACGAACAGGCCGCCGTTGACGAGTCGATTCTTGGGTCGGATGCGCAGCACACGCCGCGCGAAGGGCTGCGTCACACGGCGGATAAGCTTGAGCAGCACATCCACCGTGTGCGGATAGCGTGCCCATGCGCGCAGGAGGGCTTGCAGGCGCTCTCCCGCCCGGACCCGCGTCCAGGGGGGGCAACCTGGACGCAACGAGCGCAGGCACAGGTCGAAGAGGCTGCGGTCCAGCCCAGGCACAAGCGGAAGGAGCGCTCCCATCTTTGCGAGGTTCTCTTCCGTCGAGAGGACTTCCAGCTCACGGCGCTCGGTCTTGGTCAACGAGCCATGCCGCATCAGGATCGAGTCCCAGGTCGAGTGCTTCAAGACCATGCGGATGACGAGCACCAACAGTTCGAACTCAGGCGCGGGTAGGCGGAACAAATTCCCCTGCGAGGAGGAGGCCAGATACTCGCGTTCCAGTGGAAGGCGGTAATTCTTGGAGAGGTCATTCCCCAGGATAAGCTGAAAATGTGCATGCACATGGACCCAGCGTCCCGTCGGCATGTCATATCCATAAAAATCACGTACGCCAGGCAAGGCGGCTTCATGCGGGGCAAAGGTTTCCTTGAAGCCGAGCCGCAACAAAATCCCGACAAAGCGTTCTCCATGCGAACGGCCAATCAACAAGTCGAGGTCGTTCTCGCCGCTGGCTGAACGATCTAAATAAGCGTTGCTTTTCCAATGACAATATTCGATTCTTTCGTCCGCAAGTACATGAGCCAACCTGGCGACAAGTTCGAGAACAGCAGATTCTTCCATGATCGGTTCGATGTCCTTTTAAGCCCGGGGCGGGTTTAAGTCCGAAGATTGCTCCGCCATTCCGACAATCGCTGATTGTCGGCGCACATCCCCCATGTCTCTTCCCCCGATCCGCCTCGAATCAGTTCGGGGCAGTCGAACAGATACAGTCTGCAGGCAGTTCCACCGCCATCTGGCGGTCGCCCAGTAGCGACAACAAGATCCTCACACGATCCGCGCCAGAGAGACAGACATCGAAGATACCCTCGTAGCCTTTGAAGACTCCGTCCCGAACCAAGACAATGTCACCCTTCTGAAAAGGAACTGCCTTGGCCGATGAAGTTTTTTCCAGACATTCGATGCGTTGTTTGATAGCGAGGAGCAGGCTTTCAGAAATCGTGGCAGGTTCCTCTCCAAAGCGGACCAGCCCTGCTGAACCAGGCATCCATTGCAAATAGGAGATTCCCACCACATCCAGATCCGCCGACACGAACAGGTAACCGGGAAAATACGGTTGGACCGTCCGCGCACGGGGATTCACCGTCCGCACACGCAGGCAGGGATAGTAGGACTCCAATTTGCGCATGCAAAGCTGCTTCCAAAGGAAATCCTCATACCTGGGTTTGCTGTGCAGAACGTACCACTTTTCCATGGGGAACGATTCTCCATTCAAAAGGATCGTATCTTGTTTTTATCCAAAGGGATGAAGGAAAGGGGGGCCAAAGAGAACGGCCAGTTTCAAATTTACTCGCTTAAGTTTTTTTAATCTTTTGAGTTTTCTTTGAAATCTTTTGAGATAAACTTGGGTTGCAATATCCAATTCTGTAATTCACTCCCTGCAACCCTCGGATGTAATAGCCTGCATTTCCTCGTTTCAGCGCAATGTAACTCTGATTTTTGTTTATGCAAATTCGTTCTATAATATTAACTAGTATTCCATGAATTAATGAATAAAAGGCCGCGACTCCCCTTTCCTTTGTCCATCACTCTCCTTTATTTGATCCTGGGAGGGCTGTGGGTCTTTGCTTCTCACCAGATCGTCCACGCATTGATCCCCGACCCAAGTATCATGATCCTGTTACAAAATGTTGCAGGCGGGGTGTTTGTAGTGGCGACTGCGCTTGTCCTCTTTCTCGTAGTGAGGCGGGAATATGACATCCGAGAGAAAGCCGAGAATGAATATCGCACCATCTTCGAGAATAGCCCACAAGGTTTCTTCCAATCCACTCCGGGCGGCAGGTTTGTGAACGTCAACCCGGCTATGGCCCATATCTTCGGCTACAGCTCGCCGGAAGAGATGATCACCCAAGTCACGGACATCAACACGCAAAACCACTTAAACCGCGAAAATAGGAAAGCCTTTACCAATCGATTACTTCGCGATGGATTCGTCTCGAATTATGAGGCGCAAAATGTCCGCAAGGATGGCAGCATCATCTGGACTTCGACCAATGCACGAGTGGTTAGAGATAAGAGTGGAGAAGTCCTTTACTACGAGGGTTTCCTTCAGGATATCACGCAACGCAAGCAAGCCGAACAAGCCCTACTCGAAAGCGAGTGGAGTTTCCGTGGGCTTTACGAGCATAACCCACTCATCCTCTTCAACGTGGATCGTAGGGGTATCATTTTGGCCGTCAACCAAACTGCCTGCCAGATACTGGGATATTCTACAGAAGAACTAATCGGGCGGCACGCCATCAACCTAACACATGAACAGGACAGAAAGAATGTCCTGCGAACTGCGTTCAATTGTCTTGAAAGCCCCAACAAAATATTTCAGATGGAATTCCGCACCAGGACCAAGTCGGGAGACCAAATCTGGGTAGAGGGGAGCGCACGCGCCTTTCTTGACAAGAACAATGAGTTCAATATCTTCGTGGTCTGCGAGGATATCCAGGAGCGGAAGCAGGCGGAACTGAATCTGGTACTGGCGGAACAAAGGTACCGCGCCCTGGTAGAGCAATCGCCAATTGCTGTATACCGTGAAGAATACAAAAAGGGAAATCAGCACCTGTATCTGAGCCCGCAAATCGAGCGCATCCTCGGGTATACGGTTGAAGAGTTGACAGAACACCCAGAGATCTGGGGGAACGCCATCCACCCTGAAGATCGTGCACGGGTTCTGGCTGAAAATCAGCGAACAGACGAAACCCTTGAACCCTTCCAAATCGAATATCGAGCCATCAAAAAGGACGGGGGTGCGATCTGGCTACGGGATCAAGCCATCGTCATCTGCGCAGAGGATGGCATTCCCCAATACTGGCAGGGTGTATTGATGGACATCACTGAACAGAAAAGGGCGCAGGACTCACTCCTTGACAGCGAGATCTCTTATCGCAGGCTGTTCGACTCCGCGACGGACGCCATTTATATCCAAAATCCAAGCGGTATCTTCCTCGATGTAAACGAGGGTGCTGTCCGCATGTATGGCTACACTCGCGAGGAATTGATCGGCATGACCCCCGAGGATGTGGCAGCGCCCGATAAGAACGACATGGAGCAGATCAGCAGGCATATTCAACTGGCCCTGCAAGGCGAAGCGCAACAATTCGAATTTTGGGGTCGGCGAAAAAATGGAGAGGTCTTCCCGAAAAACGTCCGTGTGGCGAAAGGATCCTATTTCGGCAATGATGTCTTGATCGCCTTTGCAGAAGATATCACCGAGCGCAAGAAGGTGGAAGAGGCCCTGCGGACAGCCGAGGCACGTTATCGCAACCTGGTAGAACACCTGCCAGCTGTTGTGTATGTCGATTCAGCCACAGAATATCGGACCACTTATATCAGTCCGCAAGTCGAAGCATTGGTCGGGTACACACCCGAAGAGTGGATAGCCGACCCGGGTCTTTGGGATAGGCGCATTCACCCTGATGATTTTGAAGCCGTCCATGCGGAAGAACTTCGCACAACAGAAAAGGGCTTGCCTTTCAGCCAGGAATATCGCCTGATACGCCGTGATGGGCAGGCAATTTGGGTGTATGACCACGCCGTATTACTACAAGACCAGGAGGGCGTTCCGTTATCTTATCAAGGTGTGTTACTGGACATCACCAAGCAGCGCCAAGCCGAGGAGGCTATCCGACAAAGCGAGGAACGCTTTAGTAAGGTCTTCCAGGCCAGTTCCATCGCTATCTGCATCACCACGTTGGATGAAGGTAGATTCATCGACGCAAACCAGGCATATTGGGAATTGTTTGGTTATACCCCAATGGAGGTCATCGGTCGCACCTCTATTGAGTTGAGCATTTGGAAGGACGGCCAGGATCGAGAAAAACAGCTTGCGCAGTTGAAACAAAAAAAATCCCTGCGTGGACTGGAAGGCAAATTCGTCACCGCGTCGGGTATCGCCCGTGATACGCTCATCTTCTACGAGTTGATCCGCATCGGAAACCAGGACTGCATTCTGTCTATGTTCCACGATATCACCGAACAGAAAAAAGCCCAGGATGACTTGCGCCGCAAAGAGGCTATTCTGAATGCGATCGCCTTCGCCGCAGACCAATTCCTCAAATCATTGCAATGGACCGACAATATCATGGCCATTCTGGAGACTCTTGGCAATGCGGCCAATGCAAGCCGGGTATATATCTTCCAGAAGGATCCAGAATACAGGACAATCGTCACACAACTTTTCGAGTGGTGCAAACCTGGCGTAATGTCTTTCATCGACGATGAATCGATGAAAGAGTTTGATATGGTCGCCAACAAGTTGGGGCGTTGGACCAATATTCTCGGCAATGGCAGGCCAGTCTACAGCGTGGTAGCCGACCTGCCCATCGAAGAACAGACCGAGTTCACACGGCAGGAAATTCTGTCCATCCTTTGCACCCCCATCATGATTGAAAATGAATGGTGGGGCTTCATTGGCCTGGATGATTGTGTTACTCCACGCGTGTGGAGCGAAAGCGAGATCGAAGCCCTCCATACAGCAGCCAACATCATCAGCGCTGCCATCCAGCGCGAGCGGTCGAGCGAAGCGGTCCAGAAGCAGGTCAGGGACTTACTGCTTCTGCACACAGTTGCGCTGGCTAACTCCACAGCCAATGATGTGGATGAACTTATCCATCGTGTCACTGAGGCCATCCACGAAAATTTAATCAACGACAATTGTGGCGTGCTGGTCGTGAATGAAAGCCACACGCGCATCGTCCCGCATGCCTCCTACTTCGGCCTGACCCTGTCCGAGGCATGGGATCCACAGTCCCTCGACCAAGGCGTGGTAGGGATGGTGGTGACGTCGCGTCAACCTATCCGCCTAGGGGATGTCAGCAAGGTCCCGGAATATCTCCCCACCTCGCTGGGCATCCAGTCAGAGATGTGTATCCCCATCCTCTCAAGTGGCCAAGTCATCGGCGCCATCAACCTCGAAAGTACCCTGAAAGACGCCTACAATGAGTCGGATGAACGGCTCATCAATACCATCGCAGGTGGATTGGGGGCGGCAATTGCCAAATTCAAACTCTTCGAGACCGAGCGCCAGCGGGCCTTGGATGCGGAAAACTTGCGCATTACTACCGCCACCTTGACCAATTCGCTCAATCTGGAAAGCCTGTTCGAGGTTATTTTCGACATGTTAGCCCGCTTCACCTCATACGACAGCGCCTCCATTTTCTTCCTCAAAGGCGAAAACATTGAGATCATTGCAGGGCGTGGCCTGCCTCAGAATCCCCCCCTGATTGGGCAGGAATATCCCATGACCGAAAAATGGGAAAAGATGTATGCCACTCACCGCCCATTGATTATCGCAGACGCTCAGAATGATCCGTCCTTCGAGCACTGGGAGGGAACCAACTATATCCGTGGATGGATGGGCCTGCCGCTAGTGGTCAAGGATGAAATCATCGGTTTCATCAATGTGGACAGCCGCACCCCTAACTTTTTTACAGAAGAACGGGCGACTCTGATCCAGACCTTTGCAAACCAGGCCGCCATTGCCATCGAAAATGCCTTGTTATTCGAAGCCGAACAACGACGACGCCAGGAAGCCGAAACCTTGCGCGAGGCAGCCACTGCCGTGGCTTCGACTCTTGATGAGGCCCAGGCCATTCAGGTCATCCTGGACCAGTTATCGCAGGTGGTACCGTTCGAGAGCGCCTCAGTACAGATCCTTGGGGACGGCTATCTTGAAATCGTAGGGGGTGTGGGTTGGCCCGACCTAAAGGCAGTCAAGGGGATGCGCTTCCCCGTCCCTGGTGACAATCCGAACACTACCGTCATCCTCGAACGGAGGCCTTATATCCTCACGAATGCGCCAACGGAGTACGGCACATTCCGCGAGAAACCGCACAGTCATATCCACTCCTGGCTGGGTGTGCCGCTCATCGTCCGTGAGCAGTTGCTCGGCATGCTGGCAGTCGACCACATCGAACCGAATTACTACACCGAGGAACATGCCCGCCTCGTCGAGACCTTCGCCATCCAGGCAGCCATTGCCATTGAAAATGCCCGCCTCTTTGCCAGCGAACAGAGCCAGCGTCTACGCGAAGCCTCCATGCTCGACCTGATGCGTCTGGCAGCCTCATCCATTGACCTGGATCAGGTCAACCATGCCATCCTCGGCCACATCATCCACCTTATTCCCTGTAACTCTGGGACGATCCAGATCTTGCAAGGCGACCGGCTACGCGTCTCAGCAGCCATCGGGTTCAAGGATAATTCCATCAAGAGCGGGAACACGCTCCTGTTGGAAGACTTCCCAATCAATCAGCACATCGTGACTCACCGGGAGTCCATCCGCATTGGTGAAGTCGAAGCAGATGACCGCTATCGTTGGATCCCGGGCATACGAAATGTCCATTCCTTCATGGGCGTACCAATCATCTTCAAAGAAGAAGTTATCGGGATCGTCACCTTAGACGGTCCCCAGCCCAATCTTTTCACCCGCGATGACGAGAACCTGGCCCTGACCATCGCCAACAACGCCGCCAACGCCATCGGTAACGTACGGCTGTTTGAAATGGAACAGCGCCGCCGTCAGGAAGCCGAAAACTTGCGGCTGGCTGCCTCGGCCATCACCTCCACGCTGGACGCGCGTCAGGTGCTCGAAACCATCCTTATCGCCCTGCGACAGGTGGTCCCTTATTACAGTGCCACCATGTTCCTGCTGGATAACGATGTGGTGCGCATTGCCGCCACGCAGGGGTTGTCGCAAGTGGATGAACTCATTTACCGCGCCTTCCCTTCCGACAACGGGCTGTTTCTTGCCATACGGGAGAATAACAACCAGCCCGTCATCCTCTACGACGCGCAGGTCGATCCACGCTTCGAAAACTGGCTGGACACCGAGGTCCACGGCTGGATGGGCGTCCCCCTAGTCACCCGTGGCGAGATTGTGGGCTACATCACCCTCGACAGCGATACAGTGGGGACCTTCGACGAGAACTCAGCAATCCTTGCACAGACCTTTGCCACCCAGGCTGCCATTGCCATTGAGAACGCCCGCCTGTACGAGGAGACACGCAGGCGGCTTGAAGAACTGGAAGTGGTCAGCCGTGTTTCCTTTGCCCTGCGCGCCACTCAGGATCCGATCCACATGCTCTCGATGGTCATGAAGGAGATCCAGCGGGTGATCGGCACGGAGGCCGCCTCAATCTGGTTGTACAACCCGCAGACCTATATGCTTGACCTGGTGGTCGCCAGCGGATGGCAGGCCGACTTGAACGTCAAACACGCGCACCCCAATGAGTCCATTGTGGGCTTCGTTTACCAGACAGGCGAAACCTATATTGTTCAGGACTTTCCCCATGATCCGCATGCACATCCTGCCATGGCCACGAGGATTGGGGCGGGATGGGGAGGCATTGTTGTTCCCATCCGCACCACATCCCAGACCATCGGTGTCCTGGTTGTGGCTTTGCCCCAACCACGCAAAGCAGAGTCCCCACAGGTCCAATTACTCGGAACGTTGACAGAAATCGTAGGCAGCGCCATCCACCGCGCCCAGTTATACGACCAGAGCGAGGAACAGGTTCGCCGTCTGACCGCATTGCGGGATGTGGATACCGCCATCGCCTCCAGTTTCGACCTGCGAGTGACCCTCAATATTCTGCTGGACCACACCCTGGCCCAGCTCAATTTGGATGCCGCCGACATCATCATCTACAACTCCGATCTGCGCACCCTCAACCATCTTGCCAGCCTTGGCTTCCGACAGCCTGGCAGCCTGCAGCCTCCCATCCGCATCAACAGCCGCCTGCTCAACGAAATCATGCTGGCGCGCAAGGATATCTATGTTGAAAACATTGCGGCCGAGGCCGATTTCCATCGCAGAGAGATTGCCGACCAGGAAAACTTTGTTTGTTATTTTGCCACTCCCTTGATTAGCAAGGGACAGGTGAAAGGCATCCTTGAGGTCTACTTGAAGCGATCCTTCCTGCCCGAAACCAATTGGGTGGACTTCTTCCACACCATCGCTGGACAAGCCGCCATTGCCATCGACAACGCCCAACTGTTCGAAAACTTACAACGCTCCAACCAGGAATTATCCCTGGCATATGACACCACCCTGGAGGGTTGGGGTAAGGCGCTTGAATTGCGCGACAAAGAAACCCAGGGCCACACCGTGCGTGTCACAGACTTGACCCTGCGCCTGGCCCGCCGCATGGGAATTCCCGAAACCGACCTAATCCACGTCCGTCGCGGCGTGCTCCTGCATGACATTGGAAAAATGGCCGTCCCCGATCACATCCTCAAGAAAACGGGACCGCTCAACCCCGACGAATGGGCCGAGATGCGTCAGCATCCCAAGTATGCCTACGACCTGCTCTACCCCATCGCCTATCTGCGCCCCGCCCTAGACATCCCGTATGCGCATCACGAATACTGGAATGGGAATGGCTACCCGCGCGGATTGAAAGGCGAAGAAATCCCGCTTGCGGCGCGTATCTTTGCCGTGATAGATGTGTATGATGCTCTGCTCTTCGACCGCCCTTATCGCCAAGCGTGGCCCAAGCAAAAAGTGGCGGAGTACCTGCTCTCCGAATCTGGGACTCACTTTGACCCAGCCATCGTCCACGAATTTCTGAGGATGATCGACGAGGACGAAAGAAGGCAGGGATGACCGTGCTCATCCCTGTCCTTCCTTAAAAGCAAACTCCCGACACCCTTTATGGTGTCGGGAGTATTTTTTATTTGACACGCAGGAAGCGCCGCTTGCCCACCTGCAGCACGCCAGGGTGTGGGAAGGGAACGTCACCGCGTTCGAGCGTCTCGCCGTCCAAACGAACGCCCTTCTGGTCGATCAGGCCGCGGGCCTTGCTCTTGCTCTCAGCCATACCCGCCGCGAGGATCACATCCAGCACGGTCTCGCCAGCCTTGAGGCTGTATTCGGGCATCTCGTCGGGGACCTCCTTCTGCTGGAACATCTTGATGAAGTTTTCCTGCGCCGCATTAGCCGCCGCATCGCCGTAGAAGATGCTGGTGATTTCGCGCGCCAACTTCATCTTGGCGTCACGCGGATGCATTGCGCCGGATGCCACCGTCTTCTCGATGTCATCGATCTCGTGCGGCGAGAAGCGCGTCACCAGCCGATAATATTTGCTCATGGCCGCATCAGGCACCGACATGACCTTGCCATACATGTCGTCGGCGTTGGTGTTGATCGGCACGATGTTGCCCATCGACTTGGACATGCGCTGGACCCCGTCGGTGCCAGGCAAAATGCCGCAGATGACGCCCACCAACGGTTTCTGACCGAGGGCCTCTTGCAGCTTGCGTCCCGCCACAATGATGTTGAACAACTGGTCCGTGCCGCCCACCTGGATGTCGGTCTCCATGGCAGCCGCGTCGTAGCCCTGCATCAAAGCGTAGAAGGTCTCATGCAGGAAGATCGGCTCGCCCTTTTCCAGACGGTTGGCGAAGTTCTCGCGCGCCAGGAATTGCTGCACGGTAAAATTCTGCCCCAGGCGGATCAGGTCCACCAGTGTCAGCTTGGACAGCCACTCGCCGTTCTCGCGGATCTTCGTCTTCGCGGGATCAAGCACACGGAAAGCCTGGTCGGCGTAGGTCTTGCCATTGGCGGCCACCTGCTCCTGGGTCAGGATCGGGCGGGCCTTGTTCTTGTCGGAAGGGTCACCCACCAGCGCGGTGTAGCTCCCGATCAGGAAGGTGACCTCATGTCCCAGATCCTGGAACTGGCGCAACTTACGCATGGTGATGGTGTGTCCCAGGTGCAGGTCCGTGGACGTGGGGTCGTAACCGCAATACACGCGCAGAGGTCGGCCCTCTTTCTGGGCCTGGATCAGGCGCTCACGCAGTTCGGCGGTCATGGCCTTCTTCAAGTCCTCGTCGCCGTACTCGGTGCCTTGCATCAAAAGTTCGACTTGTTCATCAATATTCATGGGAACCTCCCGACAAAAAATGGCAAACAAAAACGCGCCCGCGATGGTGAAGGGCGCGTTCAATACTCCACCGCGGAAAAACTAGGGGTGGGAATAATAATAGTAGGACTTGCACTTCAATTCAAGCATGTGCCCATTATACCCAATATTTCTTTTCTTCAGAAACAGGATTTAAAAAAAGCCGCCACATCGAGTGGCGGCCTGGCATTTTACTGACCGAGACTGAAGGTGAACGTCCACGGGCCCTTGATCGTGTAGAACTCGTCGCTGTACACGATCTGTTCGGCCTGCTCCTGCGTCATGTCAGGCGGGAAACTGGTGATCTGCATGGTGGGGATCCCGTTCACATCGACGCATTCCAAGGTGATGGCGATGCCTCGCTCCTGCATGGCTTGCTGGATCTTGGGCATGTACAGGTTGCAGTAATCGCCTTCGCGCGGAAGGGCCGCGATCGAGTCAATGGTCACCACCACGTTGGTCAACACGGCATCAGGCGGGACGTAAAAGCTGAGCGTGTCACAACGCTGACCCGAAGCGCCATCCCCCGCGGGCTGCATGCTCACCAGCGTGGTGCCGAACTCAGCCGAGACCGTGTCACCGTATTGCAGGCTGGCACTGTAGATGGACCAATCCGAACTGTCGGGCAGGGTGAAGCACACATCCGCATTGACCTGTTTGCCGTCCTGCCAGGCGCGGGTCACGCTCACGTTGACCCCGCTGGCGACCTGATTGGGAGAAACGGACTGCGCCTGCGCAGTCGGATAGGACTCGGAGATAAAGGCGGTCGGACCCACCTGTCCCTCCGCGGGCGGCGGCTGGGGAACGCCGCATCCCGAAAGCAACAACACGACCAGTAATAACCAACGTTTCATGGGAACTCCTTTACATGTTTCCTTTTCAGACGACGATCCACGCGGCGGGGTTCCGCCATTATCGGAAGAGATCCGCCAACGCTTCGGCCAGACCCGGGAACTGGAACCGATATCCAAGCTCGGTCAGCCGTTTGGGTTGGGCCGCGCGCCCATCCACGACGAGGGTGCTCATCTCGCCCAAAGCCAGTCGCAGCGGGAGGGCAGGTGTCGGGAACCAGTACGGGCGATGCAGAGCCTTTGCCAGCGTGCGATAAAAATCGGCGTTGGTGCTCGCCTCGGGGGCGATCAGGTTGAAGAGTCCGCGCGCCGATTCGTTCTCCAGCAAAAAGCGGATTGCGCCCACCTCGTCCGCCAGATGGATCCACGGGACGGCCTGCTTCCCACCTCCGATCGGCCCGCCCGCAAACAATCGGACGGGGAGCGCCATCAGGCCGAGCATCCCGCCACCCTGCCCCAACACCACCGCCGTGCGGATGATCGCTCGCCGCACCCCCATCTCCTCGACGGGGCGGGTCGAGTCCTCCCAGGCCACCGTCAGGCGGGCGGAGAAATCGTCGGCAGGCGGGGTGGATTCGTCGGCGAGGGACCCACTCAGGCCGTAGTGCCCGATGCCCGAAGCCTGAACCAGCACCCTCGGGCGGCGGTCAGCCTTCGAGATGGCCTCCGTCACGGCGCGGCCCGCATTCACGCGCGAGTCCCAAAATTCCCGCTTATTGGCTTCCGTCCACGGCCAGGTGGAGAGGGATTTGCCCGCCAGGTTGATGATCGCGTCCATTTCGTTGACCAGGCCGCCCCAGCCCGCGGCCGTGCGACCGTCCCAGGCAGCCACCTGCACCCCTGCTAGGACGCGCGTCCGCTGTGGGTCTCGGCTCAGGGTCCAGACCTGGTGTCCGTCGATCAACAAAGAATTCGTCAGGGCGGTGCCGAGGAAACCCGTCCCGCCAGTTATCAGGACTTTCATACCATTTGCTCCTGTCTCTCCTGCGTCTTGCGCAAATCCGAAAAGCAGTATAATCGTGCCTATTGTGAGGCTCTCATGAATGAGCCAGTATTGGTCCTCAACGCAAATTTTGAGCCAATCAACGTATGTTCCACACGGCGCGCCATCGGTTTGATCCTGTCTGGCAAGGCGGACATGGTCGTCAATGGCCGCGGGCATATTCACACTGTCGCCCAATTGCTGCCACGCCCATCCGTGATTCGCCTGGAAATGCAGGTGCATCGTCCACGGCCACACGTGAAGTTGACTCGACGCGAGGTCTTTCGTCGCGACAATTATACCTGCCAGTATTGCGGTCGGCGGGATGGTGGTCTGACGGTGGATCACGTGGTGCCGCGCCACCTCGGCGGAGAGCATACCTGGACGAACGTGGTGGCGGCCTGTCCCGCCTGTAATCATCGCAAGGGCGGACGCAGGCTGGAAGAATCTCATATGATATTACACCAGTTCCCCAAGGAGCCACCTGCCAACGCATCGTACCTGTACGGGCGTCACCTCGACGATAATCGCGAGTGGGAACCTTACATCACGGGCTGGTAAATCAAAACTCTCTCCTCAGCGGAGAGAGTTTTTTCAAAAAGAGGAAGGTTAGAACTCCAAGGTCATGAAGTCCTGGGCCAGGGTGACGGGGCCCTGGTATTTCTGTCGGGCCTCGGCGGTGATATCACCGCTGCCGAAACGCCCCGTCGGGTAGTGGATCAGGTACAGCGCCCCCACCTCGGCCTGCGAGGCGATCTCCGCCGCCTGGGCTGCCGAGGAATGTCCTACGAAGTCACCCGCCGCCTCGTGGATCAACACGTCCACACCCTCGGCCAGACGCACCACCTGCACGCACGGTTCGGTATCGCAGGAATAGGCCAGGCTCTTCTTCGTCGGGTGGAAATCGAAGCGCAGACCGATGGTTGGAATCAGGTGGCGAACAGGCGAGGAGACGATTTTGAAATCGGGGCAATCCAGGACAGGCGAATTCTCCGATTGAGGCAGGCGATGGAAGGCCACAGGGAAGAAATCGGGCCAATCGGACCAGGAGTAGAAGCCCATCAATCCCTCCACGCGGTCGAGGGTGTAATGCAGTCCGTAGATATTGATCGGCTTTTTGCGGCCCATCAACCACATGTCCATCAACAGGAGCGGCAGACCTGAAACATGGTCAGGGTGAAAGTGAGTGACGATGATGTCCGTCAAGTCATTGAAATCCAGGCCCGCCTGTTCGAGGCGCAGGACAGGATTGCCCACGCAATCAACCAGCACCATGCGTTCACGACCAACCACGACCAGGTGGGTATTCTCCTGGTTCTTGGTGGGGATGGCGTTCGACGAGCCGAGGATGATGACTTTGGACATAGTTCACCAGTGGAGAACACCTTTGAGGATGACGGGGGTCACATACGTCTCGATCAGGGAGGCCACCAACAACAGCGGGATGATCACGCCGAGGAAGACCTTGGCCCAATCCGCAACCTGATCGATAAACACCTCGCCCATGGATCTGCCCGTCTGCGGCGTGACCAGAGCCACCGCCATGTGCAGGACCGCCGCCCCGCTGAGCATGAGCGCAGGCAGTTCGAACAGTCCATGCGGAAGGATGCCCGTGGAGAACAGCACCCAGGGCGAGACTCCAAAATAGGCAAAGAGACTCAACACGCCACCGATCAGGCCCGCGTTCAACAGGTAGACCAGGATGCCCAGCACCCCGAAGGTGAGCATCCCAAACAGGAACATGAGGGCGGTAGCCCTGATGTTATTCATGAAGATGAAGGGAGCAGAGATCTGTACTTCGCCCAAGCCGTTCGCCGAGGGGATGGAGGCTACGTTTTCACGCAGTTCGGCTAAAGAACTCACATCCTTCAAGGCATTCGGGGCATTGAGCGTCACCTGGTCATAACCCAGCCAACCGCCTGCCAAGAAGACCAGGACCATGATCAAGGTCGGCAGGGCCAGCCGCCGCAGGGTGGTCGCCACAGCGATGCGGTACCACTCGCCAATGGAATGTGCCCCGTCCAAGAAACTGCGCCAGAAAGTCACCCACATCCAGCGGATGTTGAGCGTATCGATCTCCCGTCCCAGCAGGTATTCGCGCTGGAAATGGGCAATGCCCATGCGCACGAACAAGGAAGCCAACACCATCACACCCACCAGCGCCACCCACAAGATCCTGCCGTTGCCCCAGAAGAGCAGGACGCTTTCACCCTGCACCAAGAAAGCCACAGGAATGATGATGAACGAGGCCAGTAAATTGGCCGCCTTCACCGAGGTGGACTGGACCGAGATGACAATCGCACCGCTCACCATCAGAATGGCATGGCCCGTGGTCAGGATGATCAACTGGGCGACGAGTCCCGCCGAGGGCATGGTCAGGTCGAGGCGCGAGACCAGGACCAGATACACGGCGATCGCCAGGAAACTCGCGATCAGTGGAGTCAACACGCCGACCACCAGCTTGCCCAGGTAGATCTGCCAGTCCTTCATCGGCGAACTGAGCAGCGGCTCGATGGTGCCGCGTTCCTTTTCGCCCACAAAAGTTTCCAATGCCACCACCAATGAAATGGTGTTCGGGAAGAAACCGATTAACAGAACCGAGAACGGCACCAAGGCATCGATCACCAAGTCTGCGCCGTATTGATTGATGAAGTCGATCACGCCACGCGCCATGACCATCATCAGGAACGGGAAGGCCGTGGTCAACACCGCCAACGGGAAGAGCACACGCCAATCGCGGAGCTGGTCACGCAGTTCACGCTGTGCCACGATCCAGACAGGCTTCAGGTTAGACAACATAGGTCCCTCCCTGCGCCTCGGCCATGGCCTTGAGATAGGCCTGCTCTAATGTGCGCGGAACCTCCTGGAAGGCGACCACGGGCGCGTGCCCTGCGGACAGGGCATGCACCAACTGCGGATTCACCTCCCGCGGCTGTTTCACCTGGAACCTGAGCCGGGTTCCGTCCAACTGACGCATGGTCACGCCCTCGGGCAGAGTCAGTCCGTTGGGAGTCCATGCCTCGGCAAGTTGCGCCTCGTACTCAGCAGACCCGAGGATGTTATCTTTGAGCTCGTCAAGCGAACCCTGCATGAGGATTCGTCCACGATAGATGATGGCAACGGTGTCGGCCAATGCTTCCGCCTCGGCCAGGTTATGGGTGCAGATGACGATGGATCGCTGCGAGGACTTCAGCCGCGCAATCTCATCCCGCACCAACCGCGCGGACTCGGGGTCCATCGCGGAGGTGGGCTCGTCGAGCAGCAACACAGGCGGTTCGTGGATCAAGGCGCGGGCCAGGGCCAGTTTCTGGCGCATGCCCTTGGAGTATTCCCCGATGCGCCGCTTGGCCGCGTAGGACAGGCCGAAGTAATCGAGCAGATATTCCGAGCGGGCCTTGCGGGCCTGTGGGCTGAGCGAATAGACCTGCCCGAAGAAATCGAGATATTCGAGCGCGTTCATACGTACATACAAACCATGCTGTTCGGTCAACACACCGACCGAGGCACGCACTTCGTTACCATGCGTGGATACGTCATAGCCCGCCACCCGCGCCCAACCCCGCGTCGGCTCTAAGAGCGCCGTCAACATGCGGACCGTGGTGGTCTTGCCCGCTCCATTCTGACCGAGGAAAGCCAGAATTTGCCCCGGCTGGACGTTGATGGTCACGCCTTCGACGGCCCAGAAATCATGAAATTGCTTGCTTAGATCGTTGGTTTCTATCATCGTCTTTATCTCAGAATATCGGCAGGGTGGCCCCCTGTCAATAAGACAAGAGTCCTCTCACGTTTTGTTGTCTTCGCGGAGGACTATCTTACCGTTAAATTTTGCGGGCGGGACTCTCAGGAACTGTCAGTTTTGTCAGTGAGATCAGAGGGGGAACCCTCCGCGGAGGAGGCTCCAGGGCGATGGCGCCAGGCCAGGGTCAGGGCGGCAATCACGGCGATGACCGCCATGACGGTCTGGTTGATATTAATCCCGCCGACCAGGGAGGCGTCCAGGCGCAGGAAATCCAGGCTGAAGCGCACCACAGGATATACGATCAGGTACAGGAGCATGATATCGCCTTTCTTGCTCCTGCCTTCGTACGTACGCGTGACCCACATCAGCAGAGCCATGTTGATCAGATTGAGGACCGACTCATACGCAAAGAGCGGATGATAGTATTCCACGCTGGCAAAGGTGGGCAGGCGATGCTGAGGGTCGATGTACAACTTCCACGGCAGGTTCGTGGGCGCACCGTAGAGTTCCTGGTTGAAGAAGTTGCCAAAGCGGCCGATGGCCTGTCCCAACGCGAGGCTGGGAGCAGCAATGTCGGCCCATTCGAGGAATTCCAGTTTATGCTTTCGGCTGTAGAAATAAAGCGCGATTGCGCCGCCGATGACCGCACCCGGGATTCCCAATCCACCGCTGCGAACGTTGAGGATATCGATGATGTGGATGGTGCCGCCCGCAAAATATGGGTTGACCATCTTGCCTGTGACGGGGTCCATCACCAGGGCACTGGGCGAGGGCGTGAAAACGTGCCACAGACGCGCACCTACCACGCCCGCGATGATCAGGTAGATCATCAGATCCCAGATGATCTCAGGGTCGTGGCCGCGACGCCTGGCTTCGCGTGAAGCCAGCCAGCCGCCCGCCAGCGCGCCCGTCATCAGGATGATCCCGTAAAAGTGGATGTACAGCGGACCGATGTAGAAACCGTCGATCATGCTTTCCTCTCGCGGACCTGTTTCATGCGTGCATGTCCCTGCACCCGCACCAACCCGATGCGCTGGAGAGCGGTCACATTGGCTAACACGGCGATGATTCCAACCGCCCATAGAGGCAGATTGAAGACCAACAACGGAGCAAGCACTAGGTAGCGTTCTACACGGGTAAGGATTCCACCCTTGGCCTCGAAGCGCAGAGACTCGGCGCGGGCCTTCGTATATGAGACCAACACCGAACCCGCCGCCGCGAAGAAGGTCAACATCGCGCCAAGGGTGTCGCCTACATCGAGGAAGTGATACAACACGCCGCCCAGGATGATCAATTCGGAATAGCGGTCGCTGACGGAGTCAACAAAGGCGCCCCAGTCACTGGGTTCACCGCGCAGGCGGGCCATCGTCCCGTCCAGCGCGTCGATGGGGGTCATCAACAGCACGAACAGCCCCCCCGTGGTCATCTGTCCACGCGCGAGGAAGTATGCGCCCACAGCATTCCCCATCAATCCAAGGATGGTCATGGTATTGGGGGTCAGTCCGATTCGATTGAGGAAATTGCCGATGGGGTCCAAAAGCCATTTGAACCAGACACGCAATCGGTCAGTAAACGTCAATTTTGCAGTGGTTGTAGTATCTGCCACCGTTCTTGTCCTTTCAAGGAAGATTTTCCAATCATACCCGAAAACATGGGCCGTCTGGATTTACTTGTCCCCGTGATCGTCCACATCTTCATCGGTCTCGCTGACCAGAACATCGCGCTCGCGTCCGCCGCCCTGCGAGGGACCGACCACGCCCAGATCTTCGAGCTGGTCGAGCAGACGCGCCGCGCGCGGATAGCCGATGCGCAGCCGCCGCTGAAGCAGGGAGGCCGAAGCCCGTTGCGTCGAGCGGACGATGGAGGTGGCTTTCTCGATCAGGTCGCCATCTTCGTCTTCGTCGGGTTCGGTCAGCAATTTCTCCCACGGCGGGACGTCCGCTACGGGCACGTCACTGACCTTCTGCCAATGGGCAATGAGGCGTTCGATCTCCATGTCGGTGATGAGCACGCCCTGGGCACGCACAGGCGTGCCGACCTCGGGATTGAGGAAGAGCATGTCGCCGCGCCCGAGCAGGGATTCCGCGCCCGTCGTGTCGAGGATGACGCGGCTGTCCACGCCCGAGGCAACAGCAAAGGCCAGGCGCGCGGGGAAGTTGGCCTTGATCAGGCCTGTCACCACGTCCGTGCTGGGACGCTGGGTTGCGACCACCAGGTGAATCCCCGTGGCGCGCGCCATCTGCGCCAGGCGCACCAGGTTATGCTCGGTCTGGTCAGGCGCCGACATCATCAGATCGGCCAATTCGTCGATAATAACCACGATGCGCGGAAGAGCCTGTCCGCCTTCTTTGCGGGTCTGTTTGTGGTTGTAGGAAGCAAGGTCGCGCGAATGACTGGCTTCGAGCAGGCGGTAGCGATGCTCCATCTCCACCACCACCCAGCGCAGCACGCCCAGGATGCGTTCCACGTTGGTCTCGACCTTGCCATACAGGTGCGGCAGACCGTTGAATCGCAGGAGTTCCACCATCTTGGCGTCGATCATCACCATGCGCAATTCTTCGGGCGTATTGTTCATAGCCAGACAGGCCGCCAGGGCCGTGATGAACACGGACTTGCCTGAACCCGTGGATCCTGCCACGAGCATGTGCGGCATACGTGCCAAATCTGCAATAAGAGGCTGTCCCGAGACATCACGCCCAAGGGCAACGGCCAGCGGGGCGCCAACCTTATGGAAGTTTTCGCTTTCGAGCAGGGGACGCATGCGCACCACCGCGGAGCGCGCGTTCGGCACCTCGATACCCACGTAGGGCTTGCCAGGCACGGGCGCTTCGATGCGCAGACGCTCGGCGGAGAGCGCCAGGGTCAGGTCCTTTTCGAGCGAGGCGATCTGCGCCACGCGGACCTTCATCAGTTGCGCGTCTTCCTCGCTGGGATTGTTGCCCTTCTTGATGAACCCGGGCTGGACGGCAAACTGCGTGACCGACGGACCGACCCGATATCCGATGACCGTGGCAGGGATGCCGAACTCGGACAGGGTCTTCATGATCAGACCCGCGGTCTGGTTGATGGTGCGTTCATCCGCGCGGATGGCCTGGTCAGCCAGCAGGATGGTCAGAGGCGGCAGGGTTTCGTCGCGTGGGGGAAGCTTGATGGGCTTCTCGTTCTTCTTTTCGGGAGCGCGCAGGGAGGTGCGGAATTCAGGCGGCAGGGGTGCGGGTTTCTTTTTCGCAGGCTGCTTGGGCGCAGACTCCTCCACCTTGGCCTCTTCCACGGCGGGAGCGGATTCCTCCGCCGCCACCTCGACGGGGACGGGTGTTTCGCCTGCGATCTGCCTCAGCCAACGCTCGACATAAGTCCACAGGCCAAAGCCGCTGACCACCGAAAACAGCCAGGCTACAAACAGGATCAAGGTCCCGCCGACGGGAGTGGCGATCTTCCACAACAGCCAGGTCATGCCCCAGCCGATCTGACCGCCGTCCAGGCCGAGCTCGGCCCGATCAGCGGAGTGACCCATCAGGGCCGAGAGCAGACCGAGAGTCAGGAAGGCGGCCAGTTCCAGCCAGATGATGCGGCCCAGGCCCCACGATCCAAGTTTCAGATTAAACAGGGCCAAGCCGAACAGGCCGATGGCAATCACAACTAGGTATCCGCCCCAGCCAAACCAACTCCCAATCCATTTGGCCCACAGCGAGATAAACCAACCCCGCGTGCCACCCATCAGGGCGATCACGGAGATCAGGGCCAAGGCCAACAAGGCTAACCCAGCCAGGTCACGGAGATAAGGGCCAAAACGCTGGTTGAATCGCGCCAGACCGTCGAGCCAGTCCGAGGTCGGCGGCTCGGCTTCTTCGAAGCGGCGCGGGGGGCGGGAATGGGAAGTCATTCTAGTAGCGCAGGCTCAGTCCCATGCGCTGACGGGCGGCGTCGACGTGCAAAATGCGTACTTGGACAGGCTGCCCCTCGCGCAGCACATCCTTGACAGCCTGCACCCCACTCATCTCGATCTCGGAGGCGTGGATCAGGCCCTCGACACCCGCATCCAAACGGGCGAACGCGCCATAGGACACGACACTGGTGATGGTGGCAGGCATGACCGCACCCACGGGGAAGACGGTCTCGGCATCCGCCCACGGGTTGGGATGCAGACGTTTGAGACTAAGCGCCACGCGGCAGCGCTCGGGAGCCAGATCGAGCACCTGGACCTCGATCTTCTGATTGAGTTGGACGATCTGGCTGGGATGGATAACGCGGCCCCACGAAAGTTCCGAAATATGGATGAGGCCCTCGACCCCGCCCAGGTCCACGAAGACGCCAAAGTCAGTGATATTGGTGACCGTGCCAGTGATGTGCTGCCCAGGCACAATGGCGTTGAAGAGCACGGCACGTTGGCCAGGCTCAGCCAGGGCGGCTCGTTCCGAGAAGACCACGCGTCCGTCCTCGGGGACACATTCGATGACCTTGAGGTTCAAGGTGCGGCCCACATAGGCTTCAAGTTGGGTATCACGGTCCGCGATCTCGGTCTTGCCTGCCAGGTCGATCAGGTGCGAAAACGGCACGAACCCATAGAGGCCCTCACCCTCCACGAGCAGACCACCGCGATTGTGCCCGGTCACGCGCAGGGACACGATCTGGTCCTTCGAATACAGGTCCTTGACTTGCACCCAGTCAGCAGACGGCCTGGCGGCAGGTTCCTCGACCTTGGGTTCCTGCTGCTTGGCCGCCACGGCACGGGAAGGCGGAGGCGGCGCATAGCGTTCCTCCTCGGCCAGGAGCGAGTCCCACCAACCTTCGTCGGGGGCGGAGATTTGCTGTTCTTGGATCTTACGTTGGCCCGCCATGTGAGCCTCCTTCTACCACTTATTGTTCTTGCGTTTGGGTTTCCATCTCAAGGATGGCGCGCGCCACGGCTTCCACCGCAACACGTTGTTTTCGATACAGGTCCGCTTCGGACATGGCCAGGCGCGAGGCCACCTCGCGGA
Source organism: Chloroflexota bacterium (assembly GCA_016191845.1). Taxonomy (GTDB): domain Bacteria; phylum Chloroflexota; class Anaerolineae; order Anaerolineales; family Villigracilaceae; genus JACPVF01. The sequence goes on along the minus strand of JACPVF010000012.1, from coordinate 287,655 downwards.
CTTTGCGACCTTCGATGAACTTCATCTCCAGGATATTGTACAGGATCCACTCCGAGGTGAAACGGCGATCACCCTCGGGCTTGACCTGATCCACGGCTTTACGCAGCAACGCGCGCAAGGCGTTGGCGGCGTTGCCATCGTGTTCGTCCACCATATCGCGCACCACCTGCAGGCGCATGAGCGGACTGCTGGTGAGCTTGGGGCCGCCCCAGTAATGGGTCAGCGCGTCCTTGACCCAGTTGGCCAGGTCGGCCTCCTCGGGCAGGGGATCGACCAGCAGATTGGTACGGCTGTCATATCGTCCCACCGCGCGCAGGCGCTGGATCATCTCGACCTGCGGCTGGATGTCCTCCAGCGAGCGGAAGACGCGCTGCTGCAATTGGCGGTCTTCGAGCGCCAGAGCTGCGCGGTCCGCCAGCAACCAAAGGGAGTCGCGTTGTTCCGATTCCATGGGATGGCCGTCACCATGATAAGCCACCCCCAGGATGCCCAACAAAGGCGGCATCTCATCGCGGTCCATGTCTCCGCGCTTGCGCTGATGCAGGGGCAGGATCCAATAATTACCCCAGGCAAATTCCTGTCGCATTCTCAAGCCGTCTCCCACCTTTTCAAGGGCCTCGGGCAAGGCAGCCTGATCAAGCATATTGCGTTTGCCCGCCATGACGATCAGTGAAAGGCCGTCACCATCCAAGGCAGCGATGAAGGCAGAGGGAGACTGCAAATGATCGCGAACAGCTGCCAGCACGGCCTCGAGAAATTGCTGAAGGTCACCCTGGGTAAGCAGACGCTCTTCCACGTTCTGAAGCAGTTCCAGTTCGGCGCGGTCACCGCCGAAGAACAGCCAGCGCTCCCACAAGGGAGAAACCAACGTGATGAGATGCTCCAACAGGAGGACCGTCACCACCACAGTCAACGGGACAAAGGCGTTATACGACGACCCGCCAAAGACCTCGCCACCACGACGGACGATGGTCATCAGGCCAAGGGCGGCGGAGGCGGTCACGGGGCCGCGCATAATCCACTTGAAAAGGCGGCTCTTGACGACACGATCAGGCCATGAGACGCCGAAGAAGGCTACGGCGTAGGCCATCACGATCACCAATCCCGCCACAAGGATGTTGATGATGAGCGCCAGGCTCCAGAACAGAAGCGGGAAAGACGCCGCAGGGGCGTAACCGTACATTAAGTAAGGGTAGGAACCCAACGCGGGAGCAGTCGCACCCGCCATCAAGTACAACATGCGGCGGCGGCCCGAGCGGGTGAGCATACGCTGGTAGGCGCGCGCGAAATTCACGCCCGCCCAAATCATCGCGCCGATGTAATACAGGGTGAAGAGTTCGGTCCAGGGAGTGCGGGTCAGATGCGGAGCGGGCTTGCCATTTGGCACGAGCTCACCCAGTAAAAAACCCATGGCTAACAAAAGCAGGAAAACAGCCGAAATACCATACATTCCCCGTACAGCAAAGCGGCGGCGCCCACGCGAGGGACGCCCTGCCGTAACCAACACTGCATCCGAGAGGTGAAGGTAGGCCGCGGGCAGAAAGACGATTCCGATCCACTGCAGGCGCAGAAGCAGATAAATACCCAAAGAGGGGACGGTCTCGTTTTGCAGGGCTTCTGTGGTGAAAACCACCACCACACACAACAAAATAATGGCAAACGAACGTGCCACTCGATCACGCAGGTTGAATGACAGAGCGTACAGGAACAGAGAAAAGGCCGTGATGGCGATGCCCGCCGTCAGGATCTGGTTAAGAGTCTGGATCCCCGCCAGAATGGTATCGTGCCAACCGTTAATCATGCACCGTCCAGTAAGAGTTTTACTTCAGGGCCCTCACGAAGAAAAGAGCCACGTCCTGGGTCAGGTAATAATGGTCATTATACCCGCAGAACTCGAAGCCATGTTTCTGCGCCATGCGGATGGCAGGCAGGTTCTTGGCCTGCATCTCGAGCATGAGACGCCGCATCCCCCGCTCCCCCGCCCAGGTCTGGGCGGCCGCAAGGAGAGCACTGCCAACCCCGCGGCGGCGCATGTTCGCGCCCACCACCAGATCCGTGACCCAGGTCACCCCCACCCCGCGATTGACGAGAGTCGCATATCCCACAGCGTCGGGACCCATCATGGCGGTGAACATCATGGACTTGTGCGACCATTCGTCAGCCAGGGCATACGGATCGTGCGGATAGGCCAGAGGGATCGGGCGCGGCAGGCGCACCTCGCGAAAATTAGCGAGGAGTTGTCCCGTGTCGCGGCGCAATTCCAACTGCCAGACGTACTCACTGCGGGCAGAGTGGTCGAGCGCCATCAGGCGGGACAGGTCAGTGGGAGCAGAGGGACGGATCTCGATGTCAGTCATATCAGGGTGCCAGGATTCGGATGGGGATGACGCAGGGAGTTTGTGCCACTCCCTGGTTGTCGGTGACGACCACACGCAACTGGTAATCACCCGGAGTTAAGGCGGTAGTGTCCCATTGGCCAAGGACATCGTTGACCTTGACCTCGGTCCCCGCCAGGATGGTGGCCCAGGTATCGCTTCCACGCAGGGCCACCTCGTATTTATAAAAACCAAAATTCGGAATGTTGACCGTGCCTTTGATCTCAATCTTGCCTTTGACCTCGTCGCCCGGCTTGGGGGAGGTGATCATGATCTGGTCAGGGACACAGCCTTGCATATTAGCCGAAACGGCAGGCTGCGGCGCGGCCGCACCCTGAGTCAGCATCTCAGGCGAGAGCGTGCCTTGTGGCTGGGCCAGCACATCCATGGTGGGCGTGGACGCAAAGAAACTGGCGGGCAGCCCTGGGATGACAAAAAAGGCCATCGTAAATTCCACGCAGAACAACACCACCACCAGCACGCTGATGGTCACCGCCTGACTGAGGCGACGCATGGCAAACTCACGCTCCAGCTTGTAGACGGACATCTGCCATTCGCGCCACGACACCCACAGCCATCGGAAGGCAAGTAGCCCTCCAATGGCCAACACGATATAAATCGCCGTCTCGTAGTCGGCGAGGGCGCGAACCAGATTTACCATGTCGAGGAGACCGCCTTACATCCCGCGCAACACACCGCGGACGAGGGTTTCGACCTTGGGCGTGATGACGCGCCCCGCTTCGATCACCTCTTCGTGCGTGGTGACGGTGGAGCCGTCGAGGTTGGCCTTGTTGCTGATGCCAGAGAAACCGAGGACACGCATTCCGCCGTGATGAGCCACAATCACTTCGGGCACGGTGGACATGCCAACCGAGTCGGCGCCCGCCAGACGCAGGAAACGCAAGTCGGCGGGGGATTCGAAGGAGGGTCCGCTCAGGCCGGCGTACACGCCTTCGCGCAGGGTCAGGTTGCTCTCGCGCGCCACGCGGCGGGCCAGGTCCTGATATTGGCGATCGTAAGCCTGGCTCATGTCGGGGAAGCGCGTTCCCAGTTCGTCGATGTTGGGGCCGAAGAGCGGATTGGCGCCCGTCATGCCCATCAGGTTGAGGTTGTCGGTAATGAGCATCACGTCGCCGGGCTGGAATTCGGGGTTGACCCCACCCGCTGCGTTGGTGACGATCAGGCTGCCGATGCCCAGCCGCTGCATGACGCGGATGGGCAGGGTGACCTGGTTCATACTGTAGCCTTCATAATAATGGATGCGCCCCTGCATGACGAAGACAATCTGTCCTTCCAGCTCACCGATGACCAGTCGACCCGCGTGGCCGTGCACGGTCGAGACGGGGAAATGGGGCAGGTCGCCAAAGGGGATGATGTCCGCTTTTTGAACCGAATCAGCCAGCCCATTCAGGCCCGATCCGAGGATAAGAGCCACAGTTGGCTTGTAAGAGGTGCGGGTACGGATCGCCGCCGCCACCTCGTCGAATTGTGCAAGTGTAAAGAAGTTTTGCATGGGGTTCCTGACAATTTATAGGTTGAAAGTTGACGATTCCGCCAAAATGGCAGAGGGATTATATCAGAAATCACAATCAGAGATATTTTTGACGCGGAGGCGCCAAAAAAGGCCGCGCAATTGCGCGGCCTTTGGCTTCATCTTGCAAAAACAGGCCTACGTGCCTTCCTGCCAGGAGTTCAGGTACTTGACCTGCTCTTCGGTCAGCACGTCGATCTTGACGCCCATCGCTTCGAGCTTAATGCGGGCGATCTCGTTGTCGATCTCCTCGGGCACGGAGTAGACCTTCTTCTCCAGTTTGGCGGCGTTCTTGGCCATGTATTCGGCAGCCAGCGCCTGATTGGCAAAGGACATGTCCATCACGGAAGCGGGGTGGCCTTCCGCAGAGGCCAGGTTGATCAAGCGGCCTTCACCAAGGATGTTGATCTTGCGGCCGTCCTTGGTCTCGTACTGCTCGACGAACGGGCGGACCAGGGCGGGCTCACCCTTGCTCATCTTCTGCAGGGCGGGGATGTTGATCTCGACGTTGAAGTGGCCGCTGTTGGCAACGATGGCGCCGTCCTTCATGACCTTGAAGTGGTGACCATCGATGACGTTCAGGTCACCCGTCACTGTGCAGAAGAAGTCGCCGACTTTGGCGGCATCAATCATCGGCATGACCTGGTAACCATCCATGACGGCCTCGAGAGCCTTCATCGGGTCGACTTCGGTGACGATGACCTGGGCGCCCATACCGCGTGCGCGCGAGGCGAGGCCACGTCCGCACCAGCCGTAGCCGCCGACGACGAAGTTCTTGCCAGCCAGCAGTACGTTGGTGGCGCGGATGATGCCATCGACGGTGGACTGGCCCGTGCCGTAGCGGTTGTCGAAGAAGTGCTTGGTCAGCGCGTCGTTGACAGCGATGACGGGGAAATTGAGCATCTTGTCGGCGGCCATGGCGCGCAGGCGGATGACGCCCGTGGTGGTCTCTTCGGTGCCACCAATGATGGTGTCGAGCAGCTCGCGGCGATCCTTGTGGATGGTGGAGACCAGGTCGGCGCCGTCATCCATGGTCATATGCGGCTTGTGGTCGAGGGCGGCCTTGATGTGCTTGTAATAAGTGACGTTGTCCTCACCCTTGATGGCATAGACGGGGATCTCGAACTGGTTGACCAGCACCGCGGCGATGTCATCCTGGGTGGAGAGCGGGTTGGAGGCGGTCAAGACCACATCCGCGCCACCTTCCTGCAGGGTGCGCATCAGGTTGGCGGTCTCGGCGGTCACGTGCAGACAGGCCGAAAGGCGCAGGCCCTTAAGCGGTTTTTCTTTCTTGAAACGCTCACTGATCGTGCGCAGCACGGGCATCTCGCGCTCGGCCCAGTCCATGCGGCGGCGTCCGCCTTCGGCCTGGTTGATGTCCTTGATATCGTAATTGCTCATGGTTACTCCTTTTGGTGTAGGGCGGGAGGTTCTCCCGCAAACTGGCTGGCGGGCAAAAGGCCCGCCCTACTTTAACAACATATCCAATTTGCCGCCGTCGTCGAAGTTCTGGCGGAAGCGTTTGACAAAATCCTGGCGCGTGTAGCTGTGACTCTGCGGTCCGCGCTGTTCGAGGCAGTAGACGGCGGCCAGCGAACCGATCTCGCCGCATAATTTCCAGTCGAAACCGAGGTTGTAACCCGCGAGGAATCCACCGCGGAAGGCGTCGCCCACACCCGTTGGGTCGACAATCTCATCCTCGGGCACGGTCGGGATGTGAACCGCGTGGCCGTCCGAATACAGGTCGGCGCCGTCCTTGCCACGCGTGATGACCAGCACTTCGACGTGTTCCAGGATCTGGTCCAGGCTCCAGCCTGTCTTCTTGGAGATCAGACCGTACTCGTAATCGTTGCAGAACAGAAAGTAGGCGCCTTCCATATCGCGTGCCAGTTCCGTGCCTTCGAGGCGCAGAACCTGCTGGCTGGGATCGTACAAATATTTGATGCCCAACTCGCGCGCCTCGGCGGCGAACTTGGTCATGGCAGTCGGCTCGTTGGGCGAGACCACCACCAGGTCGGGCTTGGACGGCAAGTCCTTCAAGGACTGGGTGGCGGCTTGTCCCATCGCGCCAGGATAGAAGGAAGCGATCTGGGCGCTCTTGCGGTCCGTGGTGGCGAAGAACGAAGCGGTGAACAAGCCAGGGACGACCGTCATCAGGCTGGTGTCCACGCCTTTCGAGTCGAGCCAGGCGCGGTACTCGCCGAAGTCCTCGCCGACGGTAGCCATCACGCGCGGATGTCCGCCAAGCAGGGCCATGCTGTACGCAATGTTGGGCGCAATACCGCCGCGCTGCTTGGACATCGAGTCCACCAGGAACGACAGGCTGATCGAAGCCAGGCGCTCGGGCAGGATCTGTTCTTCGAACAGACCTGGGAACGTCATCAAATAATCGTATGCAACTGATCCAGTCAGGAGAATATCCAACTGTACCTCCGAGTTTACGCAAAAAAGACGCACTCTCGCGAGTGCGTTGTTACGAACGAACTGAGTTTAACACGGGATGGGTGGATTGTCAAAAGAATCAAGGCAGACCTCGGAGGTCTTTAAGATTAACCTCGAAGGGCGGAACCACCACCCCATTCTCGGTGACGATCCCCGTGAGCAATCGATTGGGCGTAACGTCGAAAGCGGGGTTGCGCGCCCTGGCATTCTTCGGCGCGACAGGTTCACCGTGAAATTGCAAGCCCAACACCTCGGACGGGTCCCGTTCTTCGATGGGAATCAAACCGCCATGTGCCAGGGTCAAGTCGATGGTGGAAGTCGGCACCACCGCATAGACGGGTACGTCGTTGTCATACGCCGCCAGGGCCAGCATGTACGTTCCGATCTTGTTGGCTACATCCCCATTGGCGGCCACACGATCCGCGCCGAAGAGGACTTTCTGTACCTGGCCCGTCTTGAGGAAATAACCCGCCATGTTGTCGCTGATGATCTCATACGGTACGCCGTATTGCTCCAACTCCCAGGCGGTGAGACGCGCGCCCTGCAAACGCGGACGGGTCTCATCGACCAGCACGTGGACGCGTTTGCCCTGCTCGTGCGCCATGCGGATCACGCCCAGCGCCGTCCCCCAATCGACGGTGGCCAGCGCACCCGTGTTGCAATGATGAATAACGGTATCGCCATCGGCGAGCAGCGCCGCGCCATGTTCGGCCATGCGTCGGTTGATCTCCACATCCTCATCGGCGATGCGCTGTGCTTCATTCAATATGACCTGACGAAGTTCGTCCACACCACCTTTGACCTTTTCCGCCACGCCCATGGTGCGGTCCACGGCCCAGGCCAGATTCACCGCCGTCGGGCGAGCGGACTTCAACAGCGTGGCAGCGGCCCGCAGGTCGGCGAGCAGGCTTGAGGTCGAGACGGCCTGGGATCCGAATCCAGCCAGGGCCAGGCCGAAGGCGGCGGCAGCTCCGATGGCAGGTGCGCCGCGCACGGTCATATCGCGGATGGCCTGCGCAACAGCACGCGCATCGTGCAGAGACACGATCTCGAACCGATTCGGAAGAATGCGCTGATCGATCATCTTGAGTTGGCCGTCTTCCCAGAAGAGCGTTCGCATGAGTCCTCACTTTCACGACGATTGTAATTGATTTCCAAAAAACCTTAACATCGAGGGGTTTATGTGCAATAATACGCCCCGTTCGCTATTCCAAGAAAGCAACAGGAGGACGAATGTCCAAGAATTTCCGAACACTCGCTCTGCTGACCCTCACATCAGTAACGATCCTCAGCCTGATTGGATGTCAGGCTGCCCCATCCACCGCTCCCGCCGCGAATCCATCCGACGAGAAATCCATCACCATCCTGGTTGGCGAGGACCCGCCTTCGTTCAACCCGATGGTGGCTGACACGGGCTACGATGCGCTCGTGATGGAGCTGGTCCTGCTCGGTATGACCGACATCGACCCGAACGGAACCGTGTTCCCTGAACTGGCCGCCGAACTGCCTACCGTGGACAGCGGCGGCGTGGTGCTCGACGAGGCGGCAGGTACCATGTCTGTGACGTGGAAGATGCGCCAGGACGTGCAGTGGCAGGATGGGCAATCCGTCACCGCCGACGATGTGCTCTTTACCTGGAACGCCATCCAGGACCCGAATACGGGTTCGTGGATCCCCGGCATTGACTCGATCGACTCGGTCGAGAAGGTGGATCAATACACGTTCAAGGTCAACTATTCCGCCATCTACCCCGGGTACCTGACGCAGTTCGGCGGCGAGCAACTCGCCATCTGGCCCGCGCACTACTGCGACGCCTCGCAGGGATTCGTGGCCTGGGATTGCGGCCGCAAACCGCTCAGTGACGGTCCCTTCGTATTACAGGACTGGGTCGAAGGCGACCACATGACCTTCCTCAAGAACGACAAATATTATGTGGCTGGCAAGCCTGAGATCGAGAAAGTGACCGTGCAGGTCGTCCCCGACGATTCGGTCCGCAAGACCATGATGCAACAGGGAGATGCCGACATCGACATGTGGATCAACGTCAACACCATCAATGACCTCAAAGACTCGCAGGTCGCCAAGGTCAGCCTCAGCCCGTCTGACCGCTTTGTGATGCGCCTGTTCATGAACGAAGCCGAAAAGGGCACTGTCGACGCAGAAGCCACGCCGCATCCCATCCTCTCGGATGTGCGCGTGCGCCAGGCCATCCGCCAGGCCATCGACGTGGACACCATCAACAACGAGATCTTCCTCGGCCTGGGCCACCCGCAATGGACCGAGTTCTTTCGCCCGCCTTACAACAAGTGCGACGTGCCGCGCCCTGCCTATGATCCAGAAGCCGCCAAGGCCCTGCTCGAAGAAGCAGGCTGGACCGACACGAATAACGATGGCGTGCGTGAATGTCATGGCTGCGCCAGCGCCGAAGAGGGATATGAGATGCATATGGAGTTCATCACATATGCCGAATATGGCGAACCGCTCGAACTTACCCAGCAATTGATCGCCGAAATGCTCGGCAAGGTCGGCATCAAACTGGATCTGACCGTGGTTGAAGGCAGCGTGTTGTGGGCTGACGCCCAGAGCGGCGGCATCGAACAGAGCGGCAATTTCGACATCGACATCTGGGACGACGGTTACGCGGGCGTGGATCCCACCGACTACATTTGGGAAAACTACTCCATCGAGGCGGCCACCCCTGGCTTTGGCTGGAACCTGGCCCGCTGGAAGAATGACGAATTCAACTCCCTGATCGAAGATTCCTATACTCTCGACGAGGCCAGTCGTCAGGAGACCTTCTGCAAGATGGCCAAGATCCTCGACGAGCAGGCTCCCGAGATCATGCTCTTCACCGTCCCCAACGCGGATGCCCACTCCAGTCGTCTCGAAGGTGTGCAGTCCACGGTCAATGACCTGGTCACCTGGAATATCGCGGATTGGAAGATCAAATAAACGCTACGCAGATGACAGTCGCCTTCCGGGTGACTGTCATCTGGTGTAAGGATCGGAAGTGACCACCTACATAGCCCGCCGTCTGGTGCAGACCGTCGTTCTGCTGTTTCTATTGAGCATCATCCTGTTCGCGCTGGTCAACCTTGCCCCCGGCGGGCCCCTGTCCGCCTATGGACAGGGGAGGCGTCTTCGGCCCGAGCAGGCGGAAATCCTCAAGCGTCAATTTGGGTTGGATAAACCCCTCCCTTTGCAATACGTCTCGTGGCTGATCGGCAACGACTGGACCCGGGTCGACACGAACGGCGACGGTGTCGCCGATGCCTCGGGGTCCCGCCTCGGCATCCTGCGCGGCGACTTCGGTTTCTCGTACCGCACCCGCAAGCCCGTGCTGGATGAGATCGGCCAGCGCTTCCCCAACACCATCTACCTGATGTCCATCACGATGGGCCTGGCCCTGTTGATCGCCATCCCCATCGGAATCCTCTCGGCGGTGAAGCAATACTCGGTCTTCGACTTCATCGCCACCACCTTCTCCTTCGCGGGGCAGGCCATCCCAGAGTTCTGGCTGGGACTGTTGCTGATCATCATCTTCTACGTCTGGCTGCGAAATCCCTTCACGGGCGAACCGCTGCTCCCGCCCGGGCAGATGTCTGGGGACAACCCATCCCTGATGGACAGCATCAGCCACCTGATCCTGCCCGTGCTGACGGGGGCGCTGGGTTGGGTGGCCTGGTACTCGCGCTTCATCCGCTCGAGCATGCTCGAGATTCTGCCGCTCGACTATCTGCGTACCGCGCGCGCCAAAGGCGCTTCAGAGCGGATGGTGGTCTACAAACATGCCCTGCGCAACGCATTGATCCCCATTGTCACGCTGGTAGCGCTCGACCTGCCCTACATCTTCACGGGTGCAGTGCTGATCGAGACCATCTTCGCCTGGCCTGGCATGGGACGCCTGTATTACCAGGCTGCCGTCGAGCGTGACTATCCCCTGCTGATGGCAGTGCTCATCATCGGCGCGGCCTTCATCATCCTATCCAACCTGCTGGCGGATGTATTGTACGCCATGCTCGATCCGCGCGTTCGGTATTCGGAGTAGCCATGAGTGACCTCGCTGCCATCAAAGGGACTCCCGAATATCCGCATCCGCTCGAGTCGCAGGTCAATCTGGTCGGCAACGTCTGGCGACGCTTTTTGCGTCACAAGGGCGCCATCGGCGGATTGGTCGTCTTCGGCCTGTTGATCGCGTTGACAGTCCTGGCCTTCGTCTCGCCCTACAGCCCGACCGCCTCCAACCTGCCCGAGCGATTCGAGGGTCCGTCCACCGCGCACTGGTTCGGCACCGACGCCCTCGGCATCGACCTGTTGACCCGCATCCTGTATGGCGGGCGCATCTCGCTGGCCGTGGGCGGGATCGCTGTAGCCATCTCGTTGTTGATCGGCGTGCCCATCGGCGCCATTGCAGGTTACTACGGCGGCAAACTGGACTCGATCCTGATGCGCATCACCGATGCCTTCCTGTCGCTGCCGCCCTTCCTCGTGCTGATCCTATTGGCCGCCATCCTGCGCGAGGTGGACATTCCGCTCTTCCAGCGCAGCAGCGTCTTCACCATCAGCTTCGTGATCGGCATCCTCTCGTGGATGACCTTCTCGCGCCTGGTGCGCGCCGCCTTCCTGACCCTGCGCGAAATGGACTACGTCAATGCGGCGCGCGCGTTGGGCGCCTCGGACCTGCGCATCATCCTCGGGCACATCCTGCCCAACGCGGTCGGCCCCGTCATCGTCGAGGCCACGCTGCAACTGGGCTACGCCATCATCCAGGAGGCGGGACTGTCCTTCCTCGGCTTCGGCATCCAGCCGCCCACACCGTCCTGGGGCAACCTGCTCAGTGACGCGCAGGAGCACTTCATCAAATACCCCTGGCTGGCCGTCTTCCCAGGCATCATGATCTTCCTCAGCATCATCTCGGTCAACTACATCGGCGACGGCCTGCGCGACGCCTTCGACCCATACAAGATGCTGGAAAAGGTCGGTGAGTACACGTAAATTTCAAGCCCCCGTCCTGAGCGGAGCGACGTGCAGTCGAAGGACAGGTCCGCCAGGCACAAGCCGTTGACATCATCCCGCTTTACCAGTATAAGTCCCAGCATGAAACGGACCTTCCGCCTCGTGCTGGGACTTTGGCTTGTCACCGCCATCGCAGCCTGCTCCCTGCCTTCGAACCTGCCTGCCCTGCCCCTGGCAGCCACGGCCACCCCCAGCCCGACCCTCACCCCATCCCCGTCCCCCACCGCCACGGTCACCCCCACGCCCGCACCTGTGGTGCGCGTGGCCAGCGGTGACCGCTTGCTCTTCAACGGCGACTATGACTATGCGCTCGGGCTGTACCAAACCGCCTACCAGGACTCGTCCGATCCCGCCGTGCGCGCCGCCGCCAAATGGGGCGAGGCCCGCACCTTCTACACGGACGGACGCTACGCCGAAGCACTGGCCTCCCTGCAGACTCTCATCAGCGAATATCCCGATTCGACCTACTTTCCCGATGCCTATTTCCTTCAGGGACTGACCTACAACCAGATGCAGCGCTACGCCGACGCGGCCGCCGCCTGGCAGCTTTATCTGACCCTGCGGCCAGGTGTCCTGGATGCCTATACGCAAGAGCTGCGCGGCGATGCACTGACCAACGCAGGTGATTACACCGGCGCATTGGCCGCCTACTTGGCTGCCATCCAGGCGCCGCGCCTCGATGACGGCATCTACGTTGATGTCAAGGTGGCGCAGACGCGCGCCAGCCTCGGCGATTACGAGAATGCCCTCTCGCTCTACGATGGCATCGCGGCCCGCACCAGCAACGACTACCTGCGCGCCCAGGTGGCGTATCTCTCCGGGGTGGCGTATCAAGCTCTCGGTCAGACCGAGAATGCGCAGGCCCGCTTCCGCCTGGCAGTGGAAAGCTATCCGCTGGCGTATTATTCCTATCTCAGCCTGGTCGAGTTGATCAACGCGGGCGTCGAAGTCAGCGACCTGGACCGCGGGCTGGTCGACTATTTCGCGGGCCAGTATGATGTGGCCCTGCAAGCTTTGGACCGTTACCTGGCCGTCAACCCCGTCAACGACGGCACAGCCCACTACTACCGCGCCCTGACCCTGCGGGAACTTGGAAACTATCAAGCCGCCGTGGATGAGTTCGGGGTCTTTATCAAGGACTACTCGACGCATCCCAAGTGGGTCGATGCCTGGGCCGAGAAGGCTTACCTGCAATGGGCCGAACTGGACATGTACGAGCAGGCCGCCGCCACCCTGACCGAGTTCGCCACCATCTTCCCCGACTCCGAGTCTGCACCCGATTACCTAATGAGTGCAGGCCGCATCCTCGAGCGCGACAATCGCCTCGACGAGGCCGCCGAAGCCTGGGGCCGCGTGGCAGATAATTACCCTGGCAATGAAAATGCCTCGACGGCCATCTTCCAGGTGGGCATCCTCCGCTACCGCCAGAGCAACTTCCAGGCCGCACTGACCGCTTTCACCCACAGTCTGGAGATCGCTCAAAAGACCGAAGATCGTTCACGCGCCTACCTGTGGATCGGCAAGGCCCAACAACAGTTGGGCAACACCGACGCCATGCAACAGGCCTGGCAGCAGGGACAGAACGTGGACCCCAGCGGATATTACAGCGAGCGCGCCCGCGACCTGTTGACCAACCCTGCGCCCTTCGATCCGCCCGCCTCGTCGAACCTGAGCTTCGATCTGGCCGCCGAACGTCCCGCCGCCGATACCTGGATGAAGGTGACCTTCAGTCTGCCCGCCGACACCGACCTGCGCGGGCTGGGTCCGCTGGCCACAGACCCGCGCGTCCAGCGCGGCGCGGCCCTGTGGAATCTTGGCCTATACGAGGACGCCCGCCTCGAGTTCGAAAACCTGCGCGACAACCTGGCGGGCGACGCCGTGGGCAGTTACCGCCTCGCCAATTACCTGTTTGACCTGGGCCTGTATCGCACCTCCATCTTTGCAGCCCGCCAGGTCCTGACCCTGGCCGGGCTGGACGAACACACCGAGTCGATGATGGCGCCGACCTATTTCAGTCACCTGCGCTACGGGTTGTATTACGCCGACCTGATCGTGCCTGACGCCACCTCCGAAGGTTTCGACCCGCTCTTTATCTTCAGCGTGGTGCGACAGGAGAGTCTGTTCGAGGGATTTGTGAGTTCCTCGGCAGGCGCGCGCGGCCTGATGCAGATCGTCCCGGGCACGGGTGCGAGCATTTCCAGCCAGCTGGGCTGGCCCATCGAGTACACCCCCGATGACCTGTACCGCCCCGATGTCAGCATCCGCTTCGGCACACATTATCTGGCTGCCAACCGCACCTACCTGAACGGAGACTTGTACGCCGCGCTGGCCGCCTACAACGGCGGACCTGGCAACGCCAAAGCCTGGTATGACCTCTCCGGCGGCGACCCCGACCTGTTCCTCGAGGTGGTGCGCTTCGACGAGACTCGTCAGTACATCCGCAACATCTACGAGATCTACGTCATCTACCGCAGGTTGTACGGGAATAACGGTGTGCAATAAAAATAGTGCGAGACAACCCTCACGCCAAGTAAGTAGACAAATAAAAACAAGCCGACTTTCATCGGCTTGTTTTTATTTATTCGAGATACGCCAGGATGCGCTTGTGAGCAGTCTCGGCGTCCATATCGATAACCGCGATGAGCTTGTCACGACCCGCCGCGCCCGCCACAATGTCCAGCCGTGATTTGGGTATACCCAGCACCTCGCCCATGAACTTGAGCAATTCCAGGTTGGCCTCATCATCCACGGGCGGCGCGGCGAGATGGACCTTCAACGTGCCGTCTTCGAGCACTTCCACGATCTTGTTCTTGCTGGCCCGCGGTGTGACCCGCACCGCCAGCGCGGCCCCTTTTTTCCCGTCGTGCAGTTGGAACTTGCGTTTGGTCATAGATGCCTCGCTAATGAGTCAGAATGCTAATAAGGAAACGGGTCAAAAGCCAGATCAACAAGGTCAACACCATCGGGCTGAAATCGACCATGCCCGTGCTCGGGAGGATGCGGCGGATGGGCGCAAGGAACGGCTCCACGATGCTGTCGAGCGCACGGCGGATGGGGTGATACGGGTCCACAAAATATGATAGCAGAACATTCGCGATCACGATCCAGATCAAGAGATTTGATACCAGGCTTATCGCGCTTACCAATCCGTACATTAAAGCTCCTCGACATTATTTTTGAGCATACTTGCGCGGGCCGACGATGGCCGTCCCCACGCGCACCAAAGTGGCGCCTTCCTGCACCGCCACCTCGAAGTCTGTGCTGGTGCCCATCGAAAGCTCGGACCAGTCGGCCTGCGGCAGGTGCTCGCGCAAAAAAGCCTGCAGGCGGCGGGTCCGCTGGAAGTACGGGCGCGAGGCCTCGGCGTCGTCGCCGATGGGCGGCATCACCATCAAGCCGCGAATCCGCAGATGGGACAGGCCCAGCACGGGCGTCAGCGAGGCCGCCAGTTCATCCCAACGGGACTCATCGGTGGCGGACCAACCCGATTTCGAGTCCTCGCCGCCCACGTTGAATTCCAACAGGACGGGCAGGACACGTCCCGCCTCAGCGGCAAAGGGGTCCAGCTTCCCGGCCAACTTCGCACCATCCAGCGAATGCATCAAGTTAAAGTTCGCGGGCACCAAACGCGCCTTGCGGCTTTGTACGTGCCCGATCATGTGCCATTCTACCGCAGATTGCACGCCGATGGATTGGATTTTTTCGACCGCTTCTTCGGGATAATTCTCCCCGAGAATGGTTGCCCCCGCTTCGATGGCAGCCTCCACCACCTCACGCGGCTGAGACTTGGTCACCACCACCAGGCGGATCGCGGCGGGATCGCGTCCCACGAAGCGGGCGGCAGATGCAATGCGGTCGAGCGTATGCAGATAACGTTCACGGATGGAATCGACGAGTTCGGTCATCACTCTTATTTTACTCTGCTTCGCACCTGGACCTGAACCTGTTCCCGTTTCGCCAACGGCCTTACGCCTGGAGCGCCATCAGCGCACCGAAGCGTCCCGTCTTGCCCTTCTCAGCACGGTGCGAGAACCAATCCTCGAGATGACAGGCCGTGCACAGGCCCGCCACTTCGATGTGTTCCACGCCCGCTTTCTGCAGCTGGACATAATTTGCCGTCCACAAGTCGAGATAGGTGTGACCGTTGCGTGACTCGATCAGACGCTCGGCATCTGCGCCAAAAGACTCGCGGGTCTTGACGATGACGTCCGCGCCGACCTCGTAATGGTCCACGCCGATGGAGGGCCCAACAGCCGCCAGGATATTCTCAGGCTTGCAGCCGTACCGTGCTTGCATGGCCTCGACCGCCGCGCGGCCCGCACCTTTCATCGTACCCACCCAGCCCGCATGAGCCAGGCCAATGACCTGCTTGACGGGGTCATGGAAGAGCAACGGCACGCAATCGGCAAAGCGCATATAGAGCGTGACCTCGGGCCGATCGGTGAGGATGATGTCGGCCTGGGTCAGGTCGGTGTCGGGGTCAATGGGCTGGTCGGCACAGACCACGTCCGCGCTGTGGACCTGCCACACGTCGAAGATAGACGACAGGTCGCGGCCAAAGGCCTCGAAGGTGCGTTGACGGTTGGCACGCACGCGCGTCTTGTCGTCGCCGACGGTGCCGCCTACGTTGAGCGACTCCCAGGGCGCAGGGCTGACCCCGCCGCGACGCGTAATCACGCCGTGCAGCACCGAGCGCGGAAACAGATCAAAGGTGTAATAACGGAGACCGTTTTTTTCGATGAAAGGCATTATTCGGTGGGCTGCGAGACGGCGAGTTTCTTGACAAAGAACTGGCGCGTCTCCTTCATGGATTCTTCCACGTAGGGGTAGGCAAACCAGGCGGTGGACAGACCGAACAGTGCGCCGGTCAGCACGCGCAGGAAGGGCGTGCTCTCGCGATACGGCAGGATGGCGCTCAGCCAGGTCCAGTTGAATTGACTAAAAAGCTGCGAGAAACCGTCCAGGCCGATCGGCCCCAGGCCGAGGACCAGCCACAAGGCCCAGTGCAGCGGCGGGATGCGGCGCCCCGTCAGAGCGTAGACGATACCGAAGAGCAGCATCGCGCCATAGATGGCGACATCCCGCTCGCACAAGGCTACTTTATATCCCATCGTCGGATTGCCGACGAACTGACGCGCTTCCAGGCGGGCGATGTTCGAAGGGTCGCTCAAACCCTGGATACCCGTAGCCTGCTCGAAGGTCTCCGCGCCGCTGACATTGGCTTCCGCCAACGGATAATAGGACTGCTCGCCAAACAGGAAGAACGAGCGGAAGCCGAACTGATGGCAGAGCGGGCTGTACATGGCGTAAATGGCCTTGGCAGGGAGAGTCAACCCCGCCTCCATGAGCGTGGGCGCCAGGAAGGGCAGGCCGACGTAGAGGAGGATGAACAGATTGATGACCCACAGGTAATTTTTGGCGATCCAATACGAGATGCGGTCACCGCGCGTGAACTCCTGTCCACGGCGGACCCGCTTTTCATATTCCTCGGGGTCCAGCTTTTGCCATTGGTCGCGGCGGTCGGTAGCGGCGCCGAGGGTCATCGCCAGAGATTGGGGCGAGATGGGTGCTTTCAGACTGTAGGGTCCCACCTCGACGACGGGGATGGCTTCGCCGAACTTTTGCTTCAACGACGCGTCGGAGTCGATATCCACGATGACAAGGCGGTGCGGAAATTTCTCCTGCAGGGCCGCCAACTCGGCGCGAACTTCGTCGCACAGAGGACAATTCTCACGGGTGTACAGGGTAACGGTAAGCAAGGTCAGCTCCCAAAAGGCTTACAACTAAATTCCGAAATCGAACCAGAAGAACTGGGTGCGCTGGGCGATCAACGAGAACGCGCCCGTGAAGAGCATGACACCCACAAGTACCAGCACCACACCCATGCCGATCTCGACGTAGCGCATGACCTTGCTGTACTTGCGCAGGACCACGGTCACCCAGCCGATGCCAAGGGCCGCCACAAGGAAGGGAATGGCCAATCCCACGGAATAGGCGGTAAGGAGCATCGTGCCCAAGGTCAGGTTCCCACCGTTGGCGGCCAGGGTCAGGATCGCGCCGAGGACGGGTCCCACACAAGGAGACCAGCCCGCCGAGAAGAAGACTCCCATGAGCGCGGACGAGAGATATCCCAGCTTACGGTCGGGAGCGGTGGTAACACGCGTGTCGTACTCCAGGAAGGGGATGCGGAAGACGCCGATCATGTGCAGGCCGAAGACGATCACAACGATGCCGCCGATGCGCGCCAACCAATCGCTTAAGTCGTGCAAGATTCCGCCCAGGGCGGAGGCGGCCACCCCCAGCAGGATGAAGACCACGCTAAAGCCGAGGACGAAGGCCAGACCGTGCGTGAACGTAATCCAGCGGTTCGACGCGCTGCTTTCGCCGCCTGCCGCACGTCCGCTGAGGTAGCCCACATAGGCGGGCACCAGCGAGAACACGCACGGAGAAAGGAAGGAAGCCAGACCTGCCAGGAAGGCCAGGCCGAGGGTGATCTGGGAAATATCCATGAAAGGGAACTCTCTTTTTGGGTTGAGTTAGACGACGGTCTCTTTTGAGTTGATTACCGTGCCGTGATCAGGCAGGCTGCGGCGCTCCTCGCTGACGGCCAGGGACACATACGGAGTCGTCCAGCGGAAGATCCACTTGGCGTCTTCAGGTGAGACGTTGATGCAGCCATGCGAGCGGCGTTCGCCGAAGGCATTGTGCCAGAACGCGCCGTGGATGGCGACTCCGCCTGTGGCGATGAAGGTGCACCAGGGAACCGCAGGCGTGGAATAGCCCGAGGCTTCGCTGCCCGCCGTCATGTTCTTGGAGATGATCTTCCAGTAGGTCATCAGGGTACCCGCGGGCGTGGCAAAGGCATCTGTCACCATGCCTGTTACGGGGTCGTAGCGTTTGCCGCTGGAGATCTGACAGAAGTACACCTCGTTGGTTCCTTCATAGCAGGACAGGGTTTGGTAGTCGAGGTCCACCGAAATGGTTTTGGCGTTCGGGTCGACGTCCGGGCTGATGGGAGCCACGTCGGCGTCGGTGAGGATCTTGAGTCCCGCACCGTCGGCCCAGAAGAATTCGCCATAGTCGCCGTAGCCATAGCCGTGACCGTTGGCCCCTTCGGTCCAGCGATATTCGGGGAACCCATTGGAGGTGCGAATCTGGTCGATCCACACCACCTGCCCGTAATACAGGCGCGGCTGGAAATTGTACTTCTGCATGTCCTGCAGCCAGGGCGAGGCCACCGCCCCTTCGTGCGCCAGGTCGATGTACGGCACCGTGACCTCGGCCCAGAAACCAGGCACGCCGGGCGGCATGGATGTGATGGGCGTATTGGGCAGGTTGCGGGTGGGCTGGAGCACCGAGCCATAAACGTAGCCCTGCGGCGTCTCCACGTAACGCTGGTTGGACAGGCCAAAGACCACATTGCCGACCACCTCCCGATTCCACTCGAGCAGGGTGTCGGCGGGCAGTTTGGCAATGGAAGTGTTCAGGCCCGGGTCGTTGGTGGGACGGCTGCGGAGGTCCACGTCGCTATCGGTCACACGGCCGATGATCGCGCTGGTGGGGAATTGTGGCAGGCGCTTGGGAGCGTTCAACCGATCCAGAAACTTGATGTCGGCTGGGGTGAGCGCCATTGCGCCCAGGCTCAGGCCCGCGAGTTTGAGAAAGTCACGACGGGAAACAGGTCGTCTCATGCTTTGTCCTTCATGTAAAATTTCGGTCAAGGATACCCGTAAACAAAATGAGCGTCAACGCCCAGATGAAATGGGGCTCATCTTCTGCCGCGAGCAGAACTCGCGGATTCCTATTCCTGAAAAAATCTTTTCAGCGCACGCATACAATCCGCACTGACCTTGTGACCGACCTCGGCTTCGCAGTAGGTGACTTGCGCCCCCGCCTGTTCGAGCAGGCGGATGGAGTCCCGCGCTCGCTCAATGGGGACGAGTTCGTCCTGCGTGCCGTGTGCGACGAAGAATGGCTTCGCTTCGAGTGGCCGTTTCTCCACGAGGGCCTCGACTCCGCTCGGGACGAAGCCCGCCAACACTCCCGCCCTGCGGATGCGCTGCGGATAAAGCATGGCCAGCAGGTTGGTCATGGCCGCACCCTGACTGAAGCCCATCACGTCGAACTGGGCAGCGTCCACACCGACGGAGGCGGAGTACTCATCCACCAATTGGATCAACGCATCGGCAGAGGGACGCATCATCTCGGCGCTCGGGCGGCCATGCGTGTCCTCGACGTATGGCCGCCAGGAATATCCGCTTGGGTGGGCGGCATGTGGTGCGCGCGGAGCCAACAGCCAGGTTCGCGGCGGCAGGTCGCGGCCGAAGACCCACATCGAGTTCTCATCGCCCGTCCAGCCGTGCAACATCAGCATCAGGCGTGGGGGCGGCTCGGAAGCGGGACGCAGGCGCAGGGTCCAGCCGTGGAATTCGATCAACTGGGAATCACTTGGGGCGGGCATTCTTCAGGATCAACTCGATTCCGAGGAAGACAAGATAGATGAGCACCACGGTGGCCAGGCCCGCACCCATGCACAACATGCCCAACGAGGCCGCCCCCGTGCCATAGATGAGCCAAATCAGTCCCATGCCCACCACCAGGAAGAGGACGATCGCCCCCAGCCCCAGGCGGACTTCGGTCTTGCGGGCATAATCGCGCAGATCACGTTTCATGCCTTGACTCCCATCCAGCGGCCCAGACGGACAGGCCAACTGACAGCACGTTTCAAGTCGGGCAGGACGGCTTCGAGTGCATCCTCGCCCAGTTGAGCCACCTCACGCGGGTCCACGCGGTCGAGCAGTTCGATGTGTGAGACAGCGGGGCGCACCAGCACCTCGGGCTTGTCCACGGCCAGACGGTATTCGGCCATGGCGCGGTTGCCAATGTCGATCGAACGCATAAAGACATCCATGGCCTGGGCTACGTTGAGGCGGTTGATGCGATCTGCGATCACGCGCGGGACGATGCTGGGCATGGGCACGCCCCAGGGACGGGCGGGCTCGCCGATAGGAGCCGTAAGCGCCACGGCCACCACAGGCAAGTTGCGCGCCAAGGAGCGCGCCACCGAAACAGGCACAGGATCCAACACGCCGCCGTCCACCAGACGCCAACCGTTCATCTCAAAGGTCGGAAAGATACCAGGCAGGGCAATCGTGGACAGGACCGCATCCTTGACGGGGCCTTCGGAGAGAATGACCTCACAACCACAGTTCAAGTCGACGGCCGTGACGGCGCAGGGAATCTTGAGGTCGGCAAAGGTGCGGTCTCCGAGGACTTCATCCAGCCATTGATTGACGCCCGCCAATCCCAGCAGAGCGGGTCCCTCGTTCGGGCGACGTCCATAGAGTTTGGTCTGGTCCACTTTGAGGAACAGGTCTTCGATCTGGGCGGGGGTATAACCCGACGCGTACAACACCGCGACGATACCGCCAAAACTGGTCCCCGCAATTGCGCGGATTTGATAGCCTTCTTTTTCGAGGCGGCGCAGCACGCCGATGTGGGAATTTCCCTTGGCGCCGCCGCCGCCCAATGCGACAGAAATATCCATTCGTTCACTTCCATTCAAGGGTTGCGCCGTCTGTTAGACGGCGCTGGTCAGAGGGATTATACCTTTGTCCCCATGTCATGGCGAGCGAAGCCATGACATCATTTCGCAGGCTCGCGGATGAACCAGGCGGCGGTCCCGCCACCGACTACGATCAGCAACGCCAGGATGAGGACGATCATGCCGAGCGAGGGTCCGCTTGGGGAGGACTCCGCGGGCGCAGCAATGGGCGTGGCGGGAAGCGTCTGGGTGGGAGCCACGCCAGGCGGCGGCAAGACCACGTCGTGGATCGACTTGGTTGCGGCGGGAGCCGCCGTCCGCGTGGGGGGCGGGGGCGGCGTCGCACCGTGCATCACCAGCAGCAGTTGATTGGGATAGACCGTGTCGTTGCGCAGGTTGTTCAGACGGCGGATCTCGTCGATCTTGGTGTGGTAGGCGATGGCAATGCCCCACAACGTCTGCCCGTACTGGACCTTGTGATATACGTCGCCGTCGGGGCGGGCTGTGGCAACCGCAATGGGCACGATGTACTGACTGAGCGCATCCTCGGGGTTGACGGCGGTGCCGCTGCCGCCAGGCAAGTACTGGCTGGCTTCCTCCTGCGGAAGTCCGCTGGCGGTTTGCAGGGCGGTGTCAATCACAAAATAGACCGTGCCATCACTGCCAATGGAGACGCCCGCACCAATGTCGCTGCGATTGGGCGAGAGCATGGTGTTGGTGTGCGGATCGTCTCCCTGCCAGGCGACGATGGCGTCGTGGGCGGTCATACCGTAGCCAAAGACAAAATTCTCGGAGCGGTATCCGCCCAGCGAGAGATCACCTGAGAGCGGGTAACCCAACAGGAGTAATTGTTGGGTGAGGGTCATACCGTTTGGGCGACTATGTCCCGCCGCGCCTTCGGTGGCCAGCAGTGTATCCGCCTGGCTCTGGGCCACCTGCATCAAGATGGGATGCGCATTGAGCGCGTTCAGTCCATTGGCCAGGCGCAGACTGTTGACCTCGGCGATCAGCTCGGACGGGGTTGGCTCGTGCCGCGGGGCCGCTGAGACGGTCCCCCATGACCCAAGCGTCCAGGCCAGCAGGGACAATCCCAACAAGGTGGCGACCCAATGGTTACGCATGGTCCCTCCCAATACAAAGATACAGGCTACGGATAGGCGCTCTTGCTGACCCTGATCGTGACGCCCAGCGTGGACCCGAACAGGTGACCGTCGCCATCGGACATGCGCCAGTAGGCGGTATAGGTGCCTTCCTTGTTGGGCGCATCCAGGTTGATGGAGATCTCGGTCCAGTCATTGACGCCCACGACCTTCCCCAATCGCTTGCTCGGCGCATCGAAGTCGGTACCACCTGTCTGGGTGAGGGCAAAGACGTATTCCCACTGACAGGTGCCGTTGTTGGCCACCTTCCAGGTCTTGGTGAAGTTCTCACCCGGCTTGACGGCCGTCCCGCTGGGATAGGTCACATCGGCGATGAGCAGCAGGTTCTTGCAGCCATAAGCCAGTGTATCCGCGTTGGTGGTGGCGGTGTAGAAAGTGCCCGTGGGCGTGACAGTGTAGGGCGTGGCCGTGAGCGTGTAATAGATGAACGTGAAGGTCGGCGTGACAAGTGGCTGGGTCGGCACGGGCGGGAAGGTGGCGGACGGGGGAGGTGTGTCCGTGGCGGGTGGCGGGACGGTCGGCACGGGAGCAACGGCGGTCTGCGTGCCGAAATAGGAGGCCACGATGGTGTTGACGCCTTCTGTCAGGAACAGGTCGGCGGAGCTGGTGGGCGTGGCTTGCGGTCCACAAGCGGAGAGCAACAGGGCCAGGGCGGCCAGCAGGGATAAGGGTCGGACCAGTTTCATTCAAACCTCCAGGAACGTTGAAAGCGGATTGTTTCGGGGACGGGATGAGAAGTATAACCTTGAATGTCACACAACGGTTTCGATGCGCCTACGGGAGTGTTGATGCAAAGGTACATTATCTGATGTCAAGCACTGCGCTTCGACTGCAAGCGGGAAAGCACCCGCTCTCCGCTCAGCGCGAACAGGGTCACAGGCAGATTTCGAGGGCGTGCAGCAGGCGATCCACGTCGCGGCGGGAGTTGTAGGCTTGAATAGAGACGCGGATCAGCTTGTTTCCGTTCCAATCGATCAACGGAACTTCGATGCGAAACTCATCGTACAGGCGTGCCTTGAGGGCGGCGATATCGGTATCCGCTGGAAGCGGGGCGGCGAACATTTGGCGGAACCAGGCCTCGGCGTCGGTGTGCAGGGGGGCGAGTCCCGTTTGGGCGCAGAGTCGCCGCTGGGAGTCCACCGCCAGTTCGTGACAGGACGCCCGCACCTCATCCCAATGATGTTGGCGCTGAAATTCGATGGCAGTGGGAACAGTCAGGAAAGCGGAGACATCGCGCGTGCCCCACCATTCGTTGTGATCCACGAAGAGCGAGCCGCTCGGTGTTTCGGATTCGTAGCCCCAGGAGACAACCAACGGTTTGAGCAGGCGCTGGACCTCGGGGCGGGCATACAAAAACCCCGCGCCCTTGGGGGCGCACAGCCACTTGTGCAGGTTGCCGCCATAGAAATCGGCGCCGAGCGAATCGAGCGCAAGCGGAAGCTGGCCCGGCGCGTGGGCACCATCCACCACGGTGAGGATGCCCGCTTCTCTCGCGCGGCGGACGATGCGCTCAACGGGAAAGACCAGCGCCGTGGGACTGGTGATGTGGCTGAGGAAGATGACGCGCGTACGCGGGGTGACGCCGCGCCAGAAAGCCGCTTCGAAATCTGCGGCAGTGGTGAGCGGTGCGGGAATGGTCTGGTTGATGTAGGCAAAGCCTCGCTCTCTGGAGAGGAAACGCCAGGTGCGGTCGAGCGCGCCATACTCATGGTTGGTGGTGAGGACCTCGTCGCCCGGGCCGAGGTCGAGCGAACGGGCCACGATGTTGAGGGCGATGGTCACGTTTTGGGCAAAGACCACGTTATCGGCCTGCGTGCCGAGGTAATCGGCCAGGGCGGCGCGGGCAGATTTCATCAGGTCATTGTAGCGGCGGCCCAAAAATTCCACGGGCTGGCGCTCCAGTTCGCGCTGCCAGCGTTGATACTCGCGAAAGACGGGTTTGGGCGTGGCCCCGAAAGAGCCGTGATTGAGGAAAGTGATGGTGGGATCGAGCAGGAATTGGGAGCGAAGGGAAGGCATGGCGGCATTATAATCGTCCCGCTATGCTCAACAAACTCTTCCGTCAATCCGACGTCCCGCCACAATATCGCGCCAACTTCATCCACCTATACTTTGACATTGGCTGGTTTGGCCTGTTGAGCGGGTCATCGGTCAACTTCCTCAACGTGTACGCCGCGCGCCTGGGAGCCACGGCGTTCCAGATCGGGTTATTGGGATCGGTCGGGGCGGTGGTCAGCCTGTTCCTGGCCATCCCGGCAGGGCGCTGGCTCGAAAAGCGCGCAGTCGGCAAGGCTGTCTTCTGGACGGCGGCGATCTATCGCATCGGCTTCGCGTTGTGGATTCCGCTCCCGTGGCTGTTCGGGGCACAGGATCAGATCTGGGCGTTGATCCTGATCGCGCTGATGATGGGCATCCCGTTGACGGGGGTGGCCGTGGGCTTCAACGCACTGTTCGCCTCGTCGGTGCCCCAGCAATATCGCGCCCACGTGGCAGGCATGCGCAACGTGGTGCTTTCGATCATGTTCATGTTCTCCTCCGTGTTGAGCGGATATTTGCTCAACCACCTGCCCTTCCCAACTGGATATCAGGTGGTCTTCGCGATCGGCTTCTTCGGGGCGGTGATGAGCACCGTCCACTTGTACTTCATCCGCCCCCTGCAAGCGGACCTGCCTTCCGCCCCTGCGCCTGATTCCATTTCGTCCGCCGCTTCGTCCCGCCGCGACTGGCGCTCCGTCCTGCGGCTCGAAATCTGGAAGACCGATTACCGTCGCAGCCTGTTGGTGCTGCTGGGATTCCACGTCACCCAATATCTGGCCATTCCGCTGTTCTCCATCTACATGGTCCACAACCTGCGCCTGACCGATGACCATATTGGCATTGGCACGGCCCTGTTCTACCTGGCCATGCTGTTTGGCTCGATGCAGCTGCGGCACATCGTCCAACGGCTGGGGCATAAAACCGTGACGGCCTACGGTGTGATGGGCATGGCACTCTATCCCATCTTGATGGCGCTCTCAAGCCAGGTCTGGCACTTTTACGGATATTCTCTGCTGGGTGGCTTCGTGTGGGCGCTGGTCGGCGGCGCGTACGCCAATTACCTGCTCGAAAACATCCCTGACCATGACCGTCCCGCACACCTGGCCTGGTACAACATGGTGCTCAACGCTTCGGTGCTGTTCGGCTCGCTGGCGGGTCCCGCCATTGCGGACGGAATCGGCATTGGCGCCGCATTGATCGTCTTCGGGGTGCTGCGCCTGTTCGCAGGTGCGGCCATCCTGAAGTGGGGATAATCGCCCCCTCCCATCTTCACCACATGGATGCCGATTTAACTATGCAGGGCCCCAGACTCTCTTGTGTTAAAATGAACTTGTATGACTGAAAACGTTAAAGTAGTCGCCACCAATCGCAAGGCGAGTTTCGAATATTTCCTGCTCGAACGGTTCGAGGCGGGTCTGTCGCTGCAGGGCAGCGAGATCAAGTCGATCCGCGCGGGACAGGTCAGCATTGTCGAAGCCTACGTGGACATCGAAGGCGGCGAGGAAGCCTGGCTGGTCGAGGCGCACATCGCGCCATACGCGCAGGCCAACCGCTTCAATCACGATCCCAAGCGAAAACGCCGTCTGCTCCTTCACAAGAAACAGATC
Source organism: Chloroflexota bacterium (assembly GCA_016191845.1). GTDB lineage: Bacteria > Chloroflexota > Anaerolineae > Anaerolineales > Villigracilaceae > JACPVF01. Next base: position 261,943 of record JACPVF010000012.1, on the reverse strand, counting down.
CGCGAGATTTGGAACCAGGTCCGCCAGAAAGGCATGACCGTGGTGCCGACGCGCATTTATCTCAAGGATGGACGAGCCAAGATCGAGATCGCCCTGGCGCGCGGCAAGAAGGCCTACGATAAACGCGAGGCCATCGCCAAACGCGACCAGGAACGCGGAGCGGAGCGCGAGTCCCGCGTGCGGTGAAAGAAAAGAGGAGTCATGACCCCTTCGACCATCGGTGGAATCAACAAGCTCCCTGAGGACGAAAAACGGGCCATCTACGCCCGCTATATTCCAAAGTCCTTGCTGGAACGCTTCCGCCTGCCCGACGCCGACTCGCAGCGCATCCAGTCCTTTTTACAGTTCCGCTTCGCGCCAGGCTCCAGTGACGTGGAGATGAGCCTGTTCCACGAAAAGAATTTCCCCGACCCGATCCTGTACGCGCACCTGACCGACACCATGAACGGTCAGATCCACGTGCTGCTATACATCCTCAACGACCCCGACTCTCCGCGCTTCAACGTGGACAAACTCCCCGATGGTACGCCCACGCGCTTCGGCACACTGCATCGCAACCTTGCCGCCGAGCAGGGCGCCCTCGAAGCGGGACTGGCTCCAGGCCAGGTACGGCACGGGGTGCGCATGTTGGGAGATGCCATCAACGCCTTTGAAGGCTTCGTCGAGAGTCTCGGGCATGACATGTACTTTGTCGAGCCGCTCTATTATCACAATGCGGTCATCTTCGAGCGCTACGGGTTTACCTATCAGGTGGGAAAACGCCTGATGGACAAGATCCAGGCAGGGTTCCAGCCGGGCGGTGACCTCTCGGCGCGACTGGACGGGTCGTCACCCTTCCGTCAGCCTGATGCAGCCAACAGCATCCGCCGCCGCTCATGGGCCATCCACGATGGTATTCTGGGCGAGCCGTTCACAAATGTGACAATGTACAAACGGGTGGGAAAACATGCAGGCATTTCGACCCCGCCTGGATGTGAATGGTAAGAGTTCGGGATGCAGGGATACTGCATCCCTTTTTATTTATAAGGCTCAAACTTTGGCAGCTTTCCAGCTTCGACGCGGACCATGCGCTCGCTGGCAGGACTCAACAGATACACGCCGCCATTCCGATGCAAGATTGGAATGCGGCGTTTTTGTTCGATAAAGTGTGCACGCATCTCTTCTGAATGTACAGCGTAGCTGTCGAACTCATCCTGAAACAGCGCGAACAACTCGTCATACGTGCGGATGAATTCCTCGCGGTAACGCACCGAGACCTGACTCAGATTGCTGATGACCCAGCACTTCGACTCGAATTCCCACTCGTAGGCCATTCCCACAAAACGATAATCAGCGGTGACATACGGGAAGAACGGAAACTGTCTGCAACTGAGCGCGCGGAAATCGCGCTGACAGCGGTCAGGGCCGAGGCAGGCCAGCAGGATCATGCTCTCGGGTGTTTCAGCTTTGAGTGTATCTACTTCCTGAGCTGAACCGCACTCATCGCCACGCCACTCATGCCACAAATTTGTGTTGGGTTGCAGGTAGGCCCACTCGCTTTGGTAAGCCGCAGGCACGGCATGACAGATGTCGCAGCAGAACGGCTTTCCGCTGGGATTGTACGGTGCGCATTTCTTGCCGCAATCCAGTCGCGCAATGGGTGCGTCGAAGCCGTCGTACAGCTCGCGGACTTTTTGCACGTCCAGTTCGTTGACATGGGTGAAATACCTGGGCATGCGTGGATTGTATCAAATACCGATGAAATGGAACTTCGACAAATATTCTGGGGTCTTACAAGTGACAGTCGCCTCGCCCACTACGCCGCACTACAAGGTGCTTCGCCAGGTGACTGTCACTTGATTGGAGAATACTTGAAACGCAAACCCTTCTGGTACACCCTGCTCATCCTCTTCCTGCTCTTCGCGGGCGGATGGTTCTACCTGTTCCACGACCTGCCGTCGGTGGATTCGCTGCCGTCGAAACTGAATCAGCCCAGCATCCGCATCACGGATCGCAACGGACGCCTGCTGTACGAGATCATGCCCGAGGACGGCGGTCAACATGCGGTCCTCCCGTTGGAGTCGATGCCGCAGTGCATGAAGGACGCCACCATCGCCATCGAAGACCGCAACTTCTACCAGAACCCAGGCGTGGACGTGGTGGGCATCATCCGCGCGTTGTGGATCAACCTGACAGGCGGCGAGACCGTGGCGGGCGGCAGCACCATCACGCAACAGGTGGCGCGCAATTTGCTGCTGCCCGAGGAGCGCACCGAGCGCACGCTGCGCCGCAAACTGCGCGAGGCATTACTGGCGTGGCAAATGTCGCGGAAGCTTTCAAAGGACGAGATCCTCGCGCTGTACTTGAACCAATCCTATTACGGCAGCTTCGCCTATGGCGTGGAAGCCGCCTCGCAAATTTATTTCGACAAGCCCGCTCGCGACCTGTTGCTGCCCGAGTGTGCGCTGATCGCGGGCCTGCCGCAGGCCCCCAGCCTGTACAATCCGTTCACCGATCCCGCCGCCGCGCAGGAACGACAGAAGATCGTGCTCGGATTGATGGAAAAGGATGGCTTCATCAGCGCCGAACAGCGCGCGCTGGCCGAGATCACGCCGCTGGCCTACAACCCCGCGCCCTTCCCCATCCGCGCACCGCATTTTGTGTGGCTGGTCAAGGCTCGCGTGGATGAGTTGTTCGAGAGCGGGCAGCTTTCGCCCACGCAAAGCCTGATCGTGCGCACCACGCTCGACCTCGATAAGCAGCAACTGGCCGAGGAAACGGTCACGCGCCGCCTTGAGTTGTACAAACCCAAAGATGGCGAGCTTGACCAGAACGTCAACAACGCGGCGCTGGTCGCGATGGACCCGCACACAGGCGAGGTGCTGGCACTGGTCGGCAGCGCGGATTATTTCGACGAGTCGATCCACGGCTCGGTCGATATGGCCACCTCGCCGCGTCAGTCGGGCTCCGCCTTCAAACCGTTCATCTACGCCCAGGCCTTATCACCCACCTCCTCCGCCCCGTGGACAGCCGCCACACCCCTACTTGACGTCGAAACGACCTTCCCCACGCACGACGGCACTCCGTACGTGCCGAAGAATTACGACAATCTCGAGCATGGTCCCGTGCCTGTGCGCATCGCGTTGGGCTCATCGCTCAACATCCCCGCCGTGCTGGCACTCGACCATGTTGGCATCGCTGAAACGTTGACCACCGCCAAAAAACTCGGCATCCAATCGCTGAGTCCCGACCCGAACGAATACGACCTGTCGCTGGCCCTCGGCGGCGGACAGATGTCGCTGCTCGAACTGACCAGCGCCTACGCCACGTTCGCCAACCAGGGCGCCTATCCCAACCGCACCGTGCTGCTCGACGTAAGCGACCTCGACGGCCACGTGCTCTACACCGAACCAAAAAAACCGCAGACGCAAGTCTTCGACCCGCGCGTGGCCTGGATCATCAGCGACATTCTCAGCGACGACCGTGCGCGCAAGATCGGCTTCGGCCTCAACAGCACGCTCAAGCTTGACCACACCGCCGCCGTCAAAACGGGCACCACCACCAACTTCCACGACAACTGGACGATTGGCTACACGCCAGACCTGGTGGTCGGCGTGTGGGTCGGCAACAGCGACTATCAGGCCATGCACAACGTCACAGGCCTGACGGGCGCCGCACCCATCTGGAACAACTATATGCGCGCCGTCCTGCAGGGCCAACCCGACCAACCCTTCGCGCGCCCCGATGGAATCATCCAGGCACAGGTTTGCACGCTCTCGGGCATGCAGCCCACGCCGCTCTGCCCCAACACCCAGACCGAATGGTTCATCGCAGGCACCGAGCCCACGCAGTTCGACACACTCTACAAGCAGGTTTGGATCGAGGACCAGCCCGTCATCGCACTGGACCTGCCCGCCTCGGCCTTTCCCTGGGCGAGGAGCCAGCACCTGCCCCTCCTCGCAGACCTCGCGCCTGCTCCCGTTTCTCAAGCCGCATCCCTAGTGATGATCTCCCCCGCCGCTGACGTTATCTACCGCCTCAGCGCGGACCTCGACCCGCAGGCCCAGCAGATCCCCATCCAGGCCGAGAGCCGTCAGGCGCTGACCAGCCTCTCGGTCATCGTGGACGGGAACGTCTTCATCACGCTCACCTCCGCGCCCTATCATACCTGGTGGCCGCTGACCGTCGGCGAGCACCGCATCTGGCTGCAAGCCGTCACCACAGACGGACAAATCCTCACCACTCCGCCTGTGATGGTCACAGTATTGGAGTCATAAGAAAATTTGAACCGCGAAGCGCGCAAAGATCGCAAAGATTCTTTTTTTCTTCGCGTCCTTCGCCGTTTCGCGGTAAATTTAAAATCAAGCAGCGCGAGATAATATCTCGCGCTATCCAATTCATGGCTCACAGGGGTAAAAATATACATAAATCGTCTTCTCTCTTAAGTACAAGCCCTCACACTTTTGTTATGGATCTCCGTAGTTTAAATATGGGCCTCCGTAATTGGAATATGCTGCTTCGTAGTTTGAATATGGATTTCCGTCTTTTGAATACGAAGCTCCGTCTTTTAAATACGGACCTCCGTATTTTGAATATATATCTCCGTAGTTTGAATACGCTGCTCCGTATTTAAAGTTTAATGGCTTAAACCTAAATGTTTGCGCCGTTCAGGTTGAATTTTGCGCCTTACAATCGCCCCCATCAGCGATAAAAGTCAGTGGAGCGGGATAAAATCCCGCCCCATTGCTCATTGTTAACTACTCACTGCTCATTGTTCTCTCCCCTACGGCTTCACCACAAACACGCTCCCATCTCCACGGCCCGCCACATCGGGGAAGTAGAACTCCTGTGCCGTGACAGGGATGACGTTGAATGTTCCTGCCGTGCTGGCCCGCGCCAGATAGTTGAAGACGTAGGTTCCTGCGGGCAGGTATTCAGCAGAGAGCACCACTTTTTCATCCTGCATGCCGATGTAGTCGAAGTACCACCAACCCCAGCCGCGCTGTTTGAACATCGTGCGCGTCAGAGACGTGGGCACCTCGGCGCTGGTCATCAACGACGAGTCAACTCCTTCCAGGCCTGCGGGCAGTGGATCGTTCACCACCATGTAATGCAGCGACTCGGGTACCACAATCGTCACGCGCACCTGCACCAGTTCCCCGCGCTGGATCTCGGTGATGGGCGTGTCGAGGTCATCCACAGCGTAATACTGACGCGAAACCGCGATGCCGTGGTCATACGCATTGACCTGGTCCACGGGCAGCGAAACATCCAGATAGGCACTGTAGTACAGATTGCCCTTACCGCTGTCGCGCGAGACGACCAGCGTGTTAACCTCATCGAGCAAAGCCTTCTTCACCACGATCGGGTCGGAGAGGTTGTCCTTCGTCACTTCGCCTTGCTGAAGCAGGTCGCCGTTCAGGCCAATGGCATATTGATAGCTGCTCTGCAACTCGCCTGTGACCTTCAACCAGTTGGTCAGCGCCATCAGGGTCCAGGCTGTTTCCTGGGTCGAGTCGAAGCGGCCGCCCTTTCGGTTGGACATCACCCAGCGCACGGCATTGGCCGTCAGCGGATTCTTCGGGTCCACGTCGGTCAGCATGTTGAGAACGATGGCAGTCGTACGCTTGTCGGTGTTCCAGTTCCAGTAGTCGGTGGTCTTCTCCTGCCAGTGCGTACCTGTCGAGGAGACGATGGCCGTGCCGTTGATGTCGGCCAGCAGGGTCGTGATGCGCTCGTCTTTCGGATCCGCCAGGAACATGGCGTGCGCCAGATAAGCCTGAGCGTAGACGCTCAACTTCTCACGATGCTCGAACACGAAGTTCATCTGGTTCTCATGGGCATGATCCGCACGTGCCAGCACAAACAACATAAAGGTCTGACGGTTGTAATCGCTCGTGCTAGAGTTGACGTGCAACTGCGGCAGTCGAGATTGGAGATAGCTGATGCCGCGCGAAATGACACTCTCTGAAACGGTGTATCCTGCATCGCGCGCTTCGACCAATCCCAGGACAATATAAGCCGAGGTCAGCGGATGACTCTCCATGTTCCACCAACCCCAGCCGCCATCCGAGTTTTGTTTGGCATAGATGCGCTGCAAGGCCGTGCCGACGTTGGCATCCAAATCCTTCGAGAGCGGACTCTCGATCCCCGCCATCTTGAGCACGTGCGTCGAGAGCACGTTGGGCAGGAAGCGCGAGACGGTCTGCTCCATGCACAGGTACGGATAATCTTTGAGGTAGGTCAGATCGTCGGTCATGGAAGCAGCCAGCGAGGGCGAGACTTCCAGCATTAATGTCGCATCCTGGCCTTTCATCGAGGTGGGCAGGACAAACGCTTCGCTGGCCGAATTGGCAGTGGTGAGGATGCCCGAGGTACCGACCGTTTCGCTCACACGATAAGCATAGACTGGGATGCCGTTGCCATCCAGCGTGCCCAGCGTCGGCTGGGTGCGGTCTTCGTAACCGCCGCCTGAGGCGCTGGCCAACAGGTCCACGCGTGTCGAGTCGGGCTTGACCTCCACATCCCAGGTGACATAGACCTGTCCACGCGCGGGCACGTCCACCACGTGCACAGCTTCCGATTTCATCGTCACGCCCCTGGCGTCAAGAGAGACGGTGACCTGCATCGCCACATCCGTGTTGTTGTGGACGGTCGCGCCCAGTTGCGCGGCATCGTTGACCACGAAGAAACGCGGCGCCTGAATTTGAATGAAGACAGGCTTGGTCGAAACCAGTTCACTGGTCGACTGGCCCACGCGCGAGTCGGCGGTCACGGCGCGCGCATCCATGCGCCAGGTGGTCAGGTTGTCGGGCAGGGTCACACTGACGGTCGCCGTGCCACTCTCGTCGGTCTGCACCACGGCGCGGAAGTAAGCCGTGTCCTTGAAGTTCTGGCGCACGTCGATCACGCCCAGGTCGCCTGCGCCCTTGCCGCCTCCGCCACTGCCGCTGGATTGGCCATCGGTCTCGGTGCCTTCGTAATTGGCGTTGAAATCCTCGGCGTTCTGCACGATGCCGACCGAGGTCTGTACACTCAGTGCGCGCTGCGGATAGAACGCAGACAGGATAGGCTGCGTGTTCGACGGAGCCAGCGCCAGTACCGATTTATCGACCAGCGCCAGCGACACTTCCGCCGCGACAGGTTTGCCCGAGGCATCCTTGGTCTGCACGGTATAGGTCAACGTGTCGCCAGGTCCAGCCGTTTTTTGATCGGGCGTCACGGTCACGTTCAATTCCTGCTGGCTGGTGTTGACCTTGAACTGGGTCACGCCCATCTTGAAGTCGAGGCCACCCTGCTGCGCGCCGCGAATGACGGTCACAGACAAGTACACACCAGGGGCCATATCCTTGGTAATGGGTAATTCATAAATCGTGCTGTTGCCTTTGAGCAAGACCACTTCGCGCTCGTAGACGTGTCCGCGCTCATAGCTGACCAGCGCGTACACTTCCTGCTCGAAGGGCGAGGCGATCAGGATCTTGGCGGTATCGCCAGGCGCATATTCGGCTTTGTCGGCCACCAGGTCGAAGGAGCGGTCATTGGTCTCGCGCCACGGGACGAAGTCCTTGCCCGCCACCCAGATGCGCGTGGACGCCTTGTGCGTGTGACCCGCGCCATCGTCGACCGTGACCATGACCTTGTAGATGCCGCCCGTCGGCGGCGTGAACTGGACCTGTGCCAGCCCCTTCTCGTCCACGACGACGGCTGACTTCGTTTCGACAGGCGTTTCCTTCATCGAGGTCTCCCACGACAATCTGCCGTCCTTGCCCTGCTTCTGGACGCTGAACCACTCCTGCTTGAGCATCTCCACGCGGACGGTGGCTCCCGCCTGCGGGACGGAGTTCCAGTCCAGCGCAACCACTTCAAAACTCTGCGGCTCGCCCTGCGTCCCCAGATACTGCATCGGACGGATGCCCGCATACACCTTGCTCTGATGCACCACCACGCTGGTGCTGCCGCTCACCAGGTTGCCCGCCACATCCGTGATGTTGGCGTTGAACGTGACGCGTCTGCTGATATTGTCCTCGCCCAGGCTCGAAGGCTGCTGCACGCTGAAGTGACCCTGCGCATCGGTCTGGCCTGTGCCTTCGTTCAGAGTCCCGCCTGAGGGTTGACTGGCATTGTAACGGTACCAGTCAAAATTTAAGTCGCTGAAGCTGAAGTTGGCATAATCCTCCACGGGGATGAAACTGTACGACGAAGCCTCGGTGAACCAATCCGCGTTCGCATTGCTCAGGTTTCCACCTGAGTAATAGGCTGCATCAAGATTGAAGGTAATTGGGTCGCCCGCCAACACATCTGCCGAGGCAGCGCTGGCATTGACCTCGAATTCGGGCTTGCGATATTCTGCCACGCGGAAGGAAACGCTGGCAAACGGGTTCGTAAAATCGTAGCCCACGAACATGTCATAGGTCCCGACCATGGCATCCTTAGCAATGTTGAACTTTGCATCGAAGGTGCCCATGTCTGAGGAAATATTCAGCGTGTCTTTGTAGACTTCCTCACCCTGGCTATTTAAGATCTTCACATAGACCTTGGAATGATCGGTCAGGCTGTAGCGCAGATCATCCTGCTCGCGGACGATGCCTTTGAACAGGACCTCCTGCCCAGGCCGATAGAGCGGTCTATCGGTGTAGACATAGGCAAAGGGCCCAGAGACGTCACCATAATAGGCCGTCCACACGCCGAATTCTCCGAAGGATACGCCGCTGCCCCAGTAGCGCGTGGCGTAGGCCAGGTGTCCATTCCCCTCGGCGCGGACATAGACCGGATTGTTGACATTGGCAAAGTAAGCGAGACCGTCCTTACTGGTGTTAACCGTTTTGAGCTTGTTCCAATACCGGTCATACACACTGACAGGCACGTTGCTGACGGGTTCGCCCGTTTCCAGGTCCACCAGCCAGGCCAGCGCCTCGGTATCTGTGGTCTTGAAAGTCAGGTTGTCGGTGGCAACCACAAAGACATTGGCTTGCAGAAAATGGCCATCGTGGGTGAACGGATCGGCCTGCAAGCCGATCAGGTAATAGCCCGCCTTGAGCGGACCGCCCAGCTCGGCAAAGTCGATGCGCACACGGCGGATGGCATCCAGTTCGATCTCAGAGTCGGGCGTCCAGGTCAAAATAGGAGACCGACTCGCAGGGTCGAAAAATACAGGTGATGAACTGTTATCTCCCTGATAGCGAGTGAACTCTTCAGGCGACAATTGATAAACAGAAATATTGACGTTTTTGGCATTGATGTATTGGAAGTACATCTCCTGCTTGCCCTGTTCACGATAGACCAGCGTATCATACGGCAGGAGCATGTAGGCCGAAGGGTCACGCGACCCCGTGGTAAAGCTGAAGGCGTATTCCGTTTTGATCTCGTTGCCGTAGATGTCCCGCATACCAGGCAGGATGCGCACCACATACTCCGTGGATGGCATGAAGCCATCCAGCGTCATCGACCACCAACTGTAGTCGTCATAATACAGCTTAAAGTCTTTCACCTCAGGCGAGATCTGGATCTTGCCTTCAAAACTCTTGATGTCCATGGGCGAAGCGAAGTTGATCGTCACACGCGAAGAATAGCGGCTGGCTTTGCTATCGGCTTGTGGATCGGTTCCAAGGATCTGCGGCAAAGGTACGGTGGAGATCTTCAGGGTCAGGCCCTGTGCCAGCGTCCCGCTGTCCGCGGCGCGCGCCGAGTCGGTCAGAACCAGATCGTAGAAGCTGGCGATCTTCATCGCCTCGTGCGGCTTGATCGTGACCAGCGTGCCCTTCTCGTTCCAGGTCAGGTCCAGGGGGATGGTGGTTTTCATCTCACGGTTGACCAGGCTCAAGGACTCGGCGACACTTTCCTCATTCATCGGCTGGGCAAACTCGATCTCGAAAGCCTGGTCGAGGCGCACGTATTTCACCAACTCAGTTGGATTCCGCTCGCCATTGACCAGCGAATAGTGCAGGATCTTGGGTGGCGTGGTGGAAAAGGTCCAGGAATACGAGTCGCTTAGCTCGCTGCCTGTCACGTCGACCAGTCCCTTGCGCAAGTTGACCTTGTATTGGGTTTGCGAGGTCAGCGGTTTCTCAGGCTGGAAGACGTACACCGACGAATTGACCCACTCGCCTGTGCCGCTGATCGCAGGATAGATCGTGATGGGGTGGGGCTGGTTCTCACGTTCCTCCATGATAGATACAGGCACCACAGGCTTGTTGAAAATGATTGTGATGGCCGTATCAGGCGCGATGTCCTTGGCGCCATCGCCAGGGAAGACCTGGCTGACCGACAGCGCATCGACGGTCATGTAATTGAAGCGCAGTTCCTCCGTCAACGGTGTGCCGTTGGCGGAGGTGGCTGAGGCAGAGAAGACGCCCGTGAAAGCGGAACCAGGCTGGAGTTTAGATTTGGGCTTGAACTGGAAGGTGGAATCATCGGCCCAGGAAGTGGTCCCCGCGACGGGCTGATCCTGCCCATCCCGCAGAGTCCAGGCTGCCTCGACGCTGGCCCTGTCCATCTTGCGGTCAAAGCGGACCATGAGTGTAGGCTCGAGCACCAGACGCTCGCTCGGAAATGGCGATTGGTCCACCACTTGCGGACCCGTTGGGATAACGTCTACTGTCAGTTTGGCAGGTTCCAACGGCTGGCAACTGATCAAAAGTAACAGAAAAAGATAGAAGAGCACATACTTTATTCGTTTCATTCCAACCTCCCGGCCACAGCCAGTGTCGACTTGAGGATCAGACCTTCAAAATTACCAGCATATAGACGGCTGTGTACAAAAAGCAGTTCCACTCTCCTGGGAATTTCGGCCTTAAAATTTGTGAAAAATATTACATATTAAATTAATCTTTGCGCTTTACAATATCTTCAAGTCTATGGAATGGAAATTAAAACGATAACTTTCGACCCCACGGTGCAAACAATGAAACGAAAAAGTCTCCTCCTCTTGTGTATCCTTATAACGTGTCTGTTCCCCACCACCGTCCATGCGCAGGATGCGCAACCCGTTGTCCGCGCAGTATTGTTCTGGCAGGCGGGCTGTCCCCATTGTGAAGAAACCCTCACCCAGACCATCCCGCCGCTGCGCGAGAAATATGGTACGCAACTTGAGCTCTTGACCATCGAAGTGGTCAACGTCGATGACATCCAGACGCTTTACGATGTGGGTGCTGCCTACGGTCTGACCAAGGAGCAAACGGGGGTCCCACTGGTTGTCATCGGCGACCAGGCGCTGGCTGGCTCCGATCAAGTGCGTGACCAACTCCCCGCGCTGATCGAAAGCCACCTTGCCCAGGGCGGTGTGGACTGGCCTACAGATCCCTCTCTACGGGAATTCCTACCGACAGGGTCGGCTCCCGCACAGACCGCTCCCAAACTCATGGATACCGCTCCCACCCAGCCGAAGAATGATGGCTTCTCCCTGGCGATTGGAATCCTGATCCTCATGGTGCTTGCCCTGATCTACAGTCTGGTCGCTTTTACGATGGGCCGTACCTACTCTCTGCCTGCCTGGACCGATTGGTTGATCCCGTTGTTCATCATGATCGGCATCGGTGTGGCTGGCTACCTGACTTATATTGAGACTCAGCCTGTCACGCCCATCTGCGGCCCCATTGGGAACTGTGAAACGGTTCAGCAAAGTAGCTATGCCAGGATATTCGGCATCCTGCCAATGGGAATCTTTGGTTTGTTGGGCTACTTCGGCCTGTTGGCTGCCTGGCTGATTCGTCGTTTCCTCTCAAAGTGGGGACAACCTGCGGCAGTAGCCTTTTTTGGTATGGCCTTCTTTGCTGTAACCTTTTCCTCCTATTTGACCTATCTTGAACCGTTTGTCATCCATGCCGTATGCATCTGGTGTTTGTCCTCTGCCGTGATATCCACCCTCCTGCTGCTGCTTGGGTTACCACCCGCTCTGCGAGTCTTTGCAACCGACCAAGAAGATTGACATTCCTCTTGTAACAAAATACTGAAAAAGATGCACCCAAAATTGGGTGCATCTTTTTCAGAGTAGCGGGGGCAGGACTCGAACCTGCGACCTCCGGGTTATGAGCCCGACGAGCTGCCTCTGCTCTACCCCGCATCGGTTTTCCAGCCCGCGGATAATACCATAAGCAGGGAGGCACGTCAAGCAAAAATAACATTATATCGAAAACCCACCCAGCGCCAACCTTAAAAACACCCAGTACTGTAGTATGAAAACAAATCACCGAATTCTAGTGTATAATACCAAAACCTTAAAAAAATAAAGGCTTGTTGCAAAGCAATCATCTCTCGGATCATGACCAAAAAAACCACAATACTTGTCATCGAAGGCAGACATGCGGAAATCCCTTCTTTTGCGGCGGACCTGCAGAAGAAGGGATTTGAAGTAGAAACCGCCCAAAACGGCGGCCAGGCTGTTGCACGCTTGAAAGAAGTCGCACCAAGCCTGGTTGTCGTCAATGCGGCTTCGCTGCGAAGCACAGGTCTGCGTATTTGTCAGTCTCTGCGTGAAAAAGATTCCAAGTTGCCCATCATTTTAATTCTCGCCTCTGAGAATGGTGTGGAAAAGGACGCCGCCGATTCGGTGTTGGTGCTACCATTCACCGTGCAGAAGCTTGTCAACCGCATCAAGCCATTGCTGCCCGGTGAAGGCAAGAATGTGCTGCATGTCGGTCCCGTCCGTTTGGATATCGAGCAGCGCCGCGTGCGCTCGCTGGGCAAAAGCACCAAGCTCACTCCACGCCTGGTCACGCTCCTGCAAATTTTGATGGAGCATCACGGCGAAGTGGTAGAGCGCGAGTCTTTGTTCAAACGTGTGTGGGAAACCAATTACACGGGCGATACGCGCACGCTGGATGTACACATTTCGTGGCTGCGGCGCGCCATCGAACTCGACCCCCTTCACCCGAAATTCCTAAAGACGATTCGCGGCGTCGGCTATCGGCTGGACGTCTAGCTGATACTTCTTTCCTTCGACCGTCACCAAGCGGATGCAGACCCTGCGTCCGCTTTTGATTCCCAACTCGAAGGGAATCTCATCCCTGCGCGCGGACCGAATAGCCTGGGCAACGCTGCGGAAGGTTTCCCCGTCCCAATCGGGATCTACCTCCCAAGAGTCCAGTTGCAGGCGAGTCTCCAAAGCAACAGAAGTCGGCGTGATGTGAACCTTCGTTCGGGGAGGTTTTGTCCATACGGCAGGGGAAATGGAATCCCGCTCCAGCGAGAAGGCGGACCCTGAAACAGTCAGCCGTTTGCGGGTCGTCTGGATGGCATGCGAGGCAGCGTCCGAGGCGAGGAAACGTCGTCCCAAGCGGGCGGCGACAGCGGGCGTGGTCCCTGATCCGCAGAAGAAATCAGCCACGAGATCGCCAGGGTTCGACGAGGCCAGGATGATGCGTTCCAACATGGCTTCGGGTTTCTGGGTGGGATATCCTGTACGCTCATTGTGCAGACGTGCCACCACAGGGAAGTACCACCAATCCTCGGGCACTTTGCCGCGCTCCAAGTCAGGGACTTTGCCAAAACCCGCCTTGGGCGAAGACTTAAAAGTATTGACCGTGCTGGGATTGTACGGCTCACGCACGGCGTCTGCGTTGAAAGTATAGCCGTCGCCCTTGACGTAGGCCAGAATAGTATCGTGCTTGCGGTTAAAGGCGCGGCGGATGGGCGAAGGGCCGTGGTAAGTCCAGATGATCTCGTTGAGCAGGTTGTCGGGGCCAAGCAATTCGTCGAGCAGCAGACGGGCATAGGCGTCGGCATGCCAGTCGAGGTGCAGGTAAATGGTCCCATTTGGAGTCAGCAGGCGGGTCATCAGGGCAAGACGTTCGTAGAGGAATTGCAGGTACTCGTCGAGACTCTCCCAGTGATCGTGGTAGCCATCGGTCAGTTGCCAATCCTGCGGTTTACGTGAGTCCTCGCCGCGCCCGATGCGAGCGGGATATTTGCGATTGGTGAAGAAAGGCGGATCAACGTAGATGAGGTTGATCTGGCCTTCGTATTCGGGCAACAGCGCCGAGAGGATGGCGAAATTATCGCCCTGGAACAATCGGTTCCCAAGGCGAAGATCGGGATACCCCTGCCCCTGTGGATACACGAGCGAGTCGAGTTGCAGGGAGGCGGGAGCGGGTTCGCGCAGGTGCTTATCGGGCCAGGTGATGTGAGGCATCAGTAGTGAATCTCAACACTCGTTCCGTAACCACGGAAATAATATTCGGTGTTCAGTTCCTGTGTGGAATGCGGAGGCAGGGCCCAGCGGAAGATCCACCTGGCTTCCTCGGTGCGCATGTTGATACAGCCATGACTCATGGGGGAGCCAAAATTCTCGTGCCAATACGTGCCGTGGAAAGCATGTCCCACATCGGTGAAGAAACAAGTCCACGGGACGCCAGGCAGTTCGTAACCGTCCGCGTCAGCCAGCAAGTTGCCGTTGCCCATGTGCTTGGACGGCATCTTTTCCTGCACGTTGAATTTGCCTTCAGGCGTCTTGGTGGAGATCTCCTTCGGGTTGCGGCGTGCGTTGGGCAAGCCCGAGGAGATGTTGGTCTGAAAGACAGTGCTGCCTTTCTCGTAGGCGGTCAACACCTGGGTGGTTAGGTTGACCTCAATATGCTTGTCCTCCCAAGACAGTTCGGGGGAGATCGGCGTGATCTCTTCGTGTGGAATGGGCCGCAGATGGATGGCGGGAGCATAGTACATTCCCGTCAACTCATCGAAGATCCGATAGTAGGGCGTGCCATCGGGGCCGTCCACGATCTGGTCCACCCAATGCACGGACCCGTAATACAGTCTGGGATTGAGCACTTGCCAGCCATAGGTCTTGGTATAGCGGTATGGCTGGGTGAACGGGACCGAGACATCCACCAGACGACGTTCGCCCTCGGGGATCAAGTCCAGCGGGATGTTGTATAGAATCTTGACGCGCTGCAGGCGGGCGCGGTGCATGTACCCACCCCAGACACGGTACCAGACGGGATTGTAGGTCGGCTCCTCGGCGGTCACCTGCCCGTAGACGTGGACCAGGTCATCGCGATACCAGGTACCCGTGATGACGCTCTTGTCCGACGGCTCCCTGTACACGCTGACGGAGGCCGTGGCAACACGCACGATATCGCTGTCGTCGAAGCCGCCAAGGCTGGGCGCCAGCGGCGAGAAAGCCAGGCTGGCCATGCTCAAGCCGCCGAACTTGAGGAAATCGCGTCGGGTCAATTTGGAAGACATGGGCAGGATTCTACTCGAAAAAGTTTATGGTTAAATGAGAACTGCCCTTCGCACTGCGAAAGGCAGTTCGATCTATTCAATTTTTAGTTACGCTTCGACAGACTCGACGATCATATCCTTGAGCAGGATCTCAAGAGCCATGGTATGGCCGCAGCGTTTGTGGGTCAGGAAAAACTCGCAGTCGCAGGTGAAAGCACCGTTATCATACTGAACATGGTGGTCGTTGTTATCGCCATGAAAGGTAAGGTCAAATTTATTGAAGCGAAAGCGGTGGCGGTCTTCTGCGTAACGCTTGGCTTTTTCGAGCTTGCCGATCAGTCCGTAATCCATAGTAGGGTTTCTCCTTTTCGGGAAAGAAGGTAAACAAAAAGGCACACGGTGATACCGCGTGCCTTTGTTTCAAACATAGGGGGTTTCGCTAAACATTCGCATATCAGCAAGTTACCTTATTAGCGACGAGTATAGCTACTTTCAGGGGGCAAGTCAACACCCAAAAGTCACTTTTATCAAATTCGTTAAGTGGACGTATGTCAGTCGTTAATCAGCCGTTGCTCCGGCCAGGGCGGTCTCGTCACCGTTATACGAAATTAATTGCGGCCATTTGCGAACGATCAAAAACAGGCCCAAAACACAGGCGATTCCGCCCGAAATGATGGCAAATGGCGCGCCGAAGAATTGCGCGGCCGCCCCTGCCTCGATCTCGCCCAGTTGTGGTCCACCCTGGAAGAAGATCTGGTTGATGCTGGTCATGCGTCCGCGGATGTGGTCGGGCGTAGCCAGTTGTCGGATGGTATTGCGGATAATGGTGCTGACACCGTCGGCGGCCCCCGTAACAGCCAGCGCCGCCCAGGCCACGACCAAGGAGGAGGTCGCGCCAAACAGGACAGTCGCCAACCCAAACACGACCACCGCCCCGAGGAAGAGCGGTCCCTGTTTGCGCAATTCGCGAACCTGGGAGATGACCAGCGCCGCCAACACCGCCCCCACCGACTGCGCTGCCGAGAGCCAGCCATACTGGACCACTCCCACCTTGAGAACGTCCCGCGCGACGATGGGCATCAGCGTGTTGGCCGAGGCAAAGAAGGTCGCCACAAAATCGAGCAACATGGTCGAAAGGATGATCGGATGCGTAACGATAAAATGAACCCCTTCGCGGATGGCGCCCAAGCTGACACCCTTGGCCTGCGCCGAAACTTTCTGAGGCACATCGCCGATCAACACCAGCGCGATCAATACTGCCACGAACGAAATGGCATTGATGTAATACACGGCCTGCTGTCCCGCTGCGGCAATGACAATTCCACTCAAGGCAGGGCCAATGACCGCCCCCGTCTGGAAGGCCATCGAGGTCAGGCTGAAGGCGTTGGGCAGGTCTTTGGCGGGGACCAGGTTGGGGATCAGTGCCTGGCGTGAGGGTCCATCGAAGGCAATGGCAACGGCCTGCAGGGCGGTAATTCCGTAAATGACCCACAGGGAGACCAGGCCAAATTGGGTGAGCAGGCCAAGGGTCAGGGCCAACAGGGCGACTGTCGTTTGAGTGATGAACATGACCGTGCGGCGGTTGTAGGAATCCGCCACGGCGCCGCCGATCAACGAAAAAATGATGACAGGGAAGATACGTGCCATGCCAATCCCACCCAGGGCAATGGGTTGACTGGTCAGGGTACGGATGTGCCAAAACAAGGCCCAGATTTGCATCTGGGTCCCTGCGACAGAGATCAACTGCCCAAGCCACACGTAGAAAAAACGACGGTGCTTGAGCGCGGGTGGGATGCGCAATCTCATCAAGTACCCCAATCGCGCAGATAGAGGAAATCGTAGCCGATGGTGCGGTTGCTGATCTTGGCAATGGGCGGCAGCATGCGTTTGAACTGGAAACGCCGCACGCGCGCCACCACTCCATTGACGAACTTCTCGTCAAAGCCCGCCTCGATGACCTCCTGCGGCATATAGCGCTGATCGATCAGCAGGTAGAGCAGCCTGTCCACTTCTTCATAGGTGAAGCCCAACTCGGTCTCATCAGTCTGACCCGCCCACAGGTCTGCGGAAGGCGGCTTATCGACAATTGGCGCGGGGACGTTCAGGGCGCGGGATAGCTGTCGCACCTGGGTCTTGTACAAATCGCCAATGGGATTGAGCGCCGAAGCTGAGTCGCCGAACATGGTGCTGTAGCCGAGCAAAATCTCAGTCTTGTTGCTCGTACCGACTACGAGGCCCTTGAAGGCCTCGGACTGGTCGTACAACACGATCATGCGGGCGCGGGCCATCAGGTTGCCTTTGCGAACCTTGGACATTTCGGAGTCGAGTTGGATAAGCGGCTCGACCATGTCGGTGATCTCAATGGTCCTGCTCTGCACGCCAAGCTGGTCGATCAGCAATTGGGCATGGTCCAGTGAATCGCGGCTGGAGGCTTTGTAGGGCATGCGCACGGCTAACACATTTTCGGGGCCAAGCGCCTGCGCCGCCAGGACGCACGAGAGCGCCGAGTCGATGCCGCCCGAGAGTCCCACCACGGCGCGCGAAAAGCCGACGCGGGTGATCTCGGATTTAATGAAACCCGTCAGGATCGTGCGGGCCAGGTCGGTATTGATGGTGAGGTCGATGTCAGTCACGGGAAAGAATCCTGTCGAGTTCGCTGCGCACGAGGCCCGTGCGCTCGTCACGTAATAAAGGCAAACGCGCACGAGTGCGGCGCAGTTGATTCAAGTCCAGTTCGGCGTACGTAAGGGCTTCTTCGTTGTACGGACCATGGACCAACTCCTCGCCGTTCGGGTCGAAGACGGTCGTTCCACCCCAAAAGTGCAGTCCATCCTCATAGCCGACACGATTGGCGTGCGCCACAAAGCAGGTGAACATGCTGGCGTAGGCCATGTTGATGCGCTCCACCCAACGCGCCGATTCAAGCTTCTCGTTGTCGCCCAGACCGCGCCCAGGGGAGGCGGACGAGAACAGCAGGATGTCGGCGCCGTCCAGCCAGAGCAGGTAAGGCGGTGAGGCGTGCCAGAAATCCTCGCAGATGAGCATGCCCATGCGCCCGAAACGTGTGTCGAAGGCGCGGACCGAGTCGCCCCAGGCGAAGAAACGGCCCTCATCAAACAGGCCGTAGGTGGGCAGATATACCTTATGATGAACGTGGAGCACCTTCCCGCCTGAGAGATAAGCGGAGGCGATGAAGAAGCGGTGACGAGAGTCCTCGTCCACAAACCCGACCACCAGGTCCAGGTCATGGCTGGCGGCAAGCAGCGGTTTGAAGACAGGGTCGTCATCCGTAGGGCGATGGGCCACGAAAGAGACCAGGTCCTGCAAGACATATCCCGTCAACGAGAGTTCAGGGAAGACCAACAGGTCGGTCTTCCGCTTTTTGGCCTCGTCAATCAGGCTGAGATGCTTGTCGAGGTTGGCCTGTACATCACCGAGTTTGGTGTTGATTTGGGCAAGGGCAAGGTGTAGTTTCATCGGGCGAATCTTACCACCAAAAAATATAAGGGACTATTTGAGGCATGAGTTACACTGAGTCTCTTAAAGCCCGCAAAAATCCACAGACGACCTCATTAATACAAAACAAAAGAGCCCGACTACGCATCAAGCTCTTTCTGGCGGGAAGGGAGGGATTCGAATACCATCATCTCAATGAGGGCGCGCGGGGGAAAATAAAAAGACCCGACTTTGTGTCGAGTCTTTTCTGGCGGGAAGGGAGGGATTCGAACCCTCGGTGGACACGAGGCCCACAACGGTTTTCGAGACCGTCCCATTCAACCACTCTGGCACCTTCCCAAGTGCGGCGCGTATTATACCCTAAATCTCCACGCTTTCATGCAACTCTGGATAATGGGTTCGGTCGAATTGGTTCTCTTTGAGTTTGGCGCGGAACGCCGTCGCGGATTTCTCTTCACCGTGGACCAGGAAGATCTGTTTGACCTGGCCTTTAACTCCCAGCGCATAGCGTGTGAGCAGGTCCTGACCCGCATGGCCTGAGAGGCCGCCGATGGTGGCCACCTCCGCCTTGACGCTGTAGGGCTCGCCAAAGATGCGGACCTGTTTCTCGCGGTCGGCCAGACGGCGACCCAGCGTCTCAGGCGACTGCCAGGAGACGATACAAACTGTGTTGCGCGGGTTCTCGATATTGTTGCGCAGATGATGCAGGATGCGACCTGTTTCCGCCATACCCGAGGCCGAGATGATGATCATCGGCTCGCGGATCTCATTCAACTTTTTGGATTCCTCGACCGACTGGATGTAAGTCAACATCTTGAAATCCAGGGCGGGATGACGTGCCTCGCGCACGAACTGGGCCGTTTCAGCGTCGAAACATTCGGTGTGGTTCTTGAAGACCTGCGAGGCCTTGACCGCCAACGGGCTATCCACATAGACGGGCACGGAGGGTACATCACCATCGGTCATCATCTGGTTCAGGTCGTACACCAATTCCTGGGTGCGACCCACCGCAAAGGCGGGGATGATAACCTTGCCGCCACGTTCCACCGTGCGTTTGACCACACCGCGAAACTCCTCGTAGGCGTTGAGCGGGTCACGGTGCGGCTTGTCACCGTAGGTGCATTCCATGATCATATAATCGGCAGCGGTCGGCAGGACGGGGTCGCGCAGCAGCGGCAATTTGAAGCGGCCGATATCGCCCGAGAACCACAGGCGAATCTTACGGCCCTTCTCTTCGATCTCGAGTGAAACCGCCGCGGACCCGAGGATGTGTCCCGCTTCGACGAAGCGCGCCACCACCCCAGGCACGGGTTCGAAGGGCATATTGTAGTCCACGCCGCGGAAATGTTCGGCCACGTGGATGGCGTCCGCTTCGGTGTAAAGCGGCTCGATGGGCGGCTGATGACGTTCGGCGCGGCGTTTGTTGACAAACTCAGCATCCGATTCCTGGATGTGGCCCGAGTCTTGCAGCATCACATCCGCCAGGTCAGCGGTGGCTTTCGTCACATAGATCGGCCCGTCGAAGCCGCGGCGTACCAGGTTGGGCAGGTTGCCTGCATGGTCAATGTGCGCATGTGAAAGAATGACTGCGTCCACAGAGCGCGGGTCAAAGGGGAAGTTCAAGTTACGGGCGTAGGTCTCTTCGCGTCGGCCCTGATATAGGCCACAGTCCAGAAGCAGGCGGGAACCATTAATCTCCAGCAGGTGCTGGCTGCCTGTCACTGTATGGGCCGCGCCGTGAAAGAATATCCGCATGTCAACCTCCGAGTAGTTTTAAAAGTTGTCCGCCGAACTGCTGGTAACGCCAGGGCAGCGGAGCCATCAAGACTTCCAAGTCGGGCGCCGTGTGTGGAGCGTGCTCGGCCAACAGTTGGACAAAGGGCTTGGGCAGAATCACATCCGACTCGACGCCCATCTGCTGGGCGACGGTCTTGCGCCAGTTCTTGAGTTTATCCAGACGGGCGGCCACCGCATCACTGGGACGGATCATGAGCCGCCGCTTCACGAGCGGACGCTCCACCCCGCGTTTCACCGCATCCAAAACGGGACCACCCCACAGTCGAATCTGCTTTTCGCTCATGCCCGCCTCGATCAGGCCTTCCTTGTTGGAGGCCGCCGAACGGGCGATGGCGATCAGCTTGTCGTCCTCGATCACTTTGAAAGGCGGACGATCGAGTTGAGCGGCCAGCTCGTCGCGGGCGTCAAGCAATTCGCTGAGGATGGTCAGTTCACGCAGGTTCAGGTCACGGCGACCTGCAAAACGCTCCCAGGCCTCGCCACCGTTTCTGGGCTTGGACTCGTCCACCTCGCAGGCGCGGCGGAAGTCTTCCTGCGCCAGGGGCAGACGGCCCTTCTCGATCAGTTCACGCTCGAGCACATCGCGCAAGGCACACAGGTAATGCGTGTCGAAGCGGGCATAGTGGATCTGGTCGGGTTTGAGCGGACGTGCACCCCAATCCGCCTTTTGATGACGTTTGTCTACTTTGATGCCAAACTTCTCGTCCAACAATTTATCCAAACCGACGGCGGGATAGCCGAGGATGCGCGAGGCTTGCATGGTGTCGAATAAATTGGCAAAGGCGAAGTCGAAATCGCGCCGCAGGCAGATCAGGTCATACTCGGCGGCGTGGAAAATCTTTTCGATGTTGGGGGCGGCGAAGATGGGGGCCAGTTCACTCAGGTCGGCCAGGATGAGTGGGTCGACCAGGTAATCGGTCTTGGGTGTGGAAAACTGGATCAGGCAGACGCGCTCGCGATAGGCATGCAGGCTGTTCGATTCGGTATCCACGGCAATGCGCGGCTGGGAGGCCAGGTCCGCGGCCATGCGCGTCAGGGACTGCGGTGTATTCACCCACACAGGGGGTGCCAAGGGTTCGGGCATGAAGGGGATTATATCGCAACGGCTCAGAAGTGAATGGAGTAGAATGGAACAAAGGTCGGGTATTGTTCGTCACACCAAAAGGAGGCAGTTGTGATGAAGAAAACTTTGCTCGTTCTCGCGATCCTTTTTACAACAGGAATCTCCGCATGTCAGGCCCAGATTTCCACAAGAGACCCAATCCATTTTGGAGTTAATGGATCATACGAAGCCATGTCCCTTGACGATATGATCGAAAATTCGGACGCGATTATCATCGGCCAAGTCAAGATCGTTTATCCGAGTCAATGGACCACATCGGACGGGGAATTACCATCAGGATTTACTTACAAAAAGGTCATTCAAGAAGGTCTGGCAATCATCACAGATTACGAATTCGCTGTGGAGCAAACCCTGAAAGGAGGTTCAGAACAGGATGCTATTCGTATCCGTAAAGGTGGCGGGGCGGTTGGGCAAGACAGTATGACGGTCAATGGGGATGTTCCGCTAGAAATGGATAAAACTTATCTGTTCTTCCTAAGTCTTGACACGAAGGGAGCCACTGCCAATATTGGGCCAGAACATTATTGGATTAGTGGCGGCGATATGCAAGGATTGTATAGAATTGTGGACGAAAAGGCAATTTCTGGTACTGGCGATGAATGGGGGCTTGATGACCTCGTCGCTTATATTCAAAGCAAGTTGCAAAAATAAGGCAAAAAAGGAAATTCTTTTTTTGAAATCCTACTTGATCTTCTCCATCACCAGCCCATCCTCGCCATCGTTGTAATAGCCCTTCCAGATGTCGATGGTGTGATAGCCTTCCTGCTCGTACAGGCTGATCGCGCCCTGGTTGGACATGCGCACCGTCAGACGCACGCGCGGGGTGTGGAGTTGCGCCTCGGCGGCGCGCAGGATGGCCCGCCCGATGCCGCGGCGTTGATAATGCGGATCCACGCCAATGGTGGCGATCCAGGAAAACCCCTCGGACGGACGCGGGTCGCCCGCCACGAATCCCACCATCTGGCCATCCTCCACGGCTTTGAGGCGCACCACCTCGGGGAAGGTCAGCACGGCTAACAGGTCCAGAAAGGACCAGGCATCCTTGTCAAAGCAGGCATGTTCCAGCTTGCGCAGCGCGTTGAAATCGCGGAAGGTGGCGGGGATGATTTCCATATCGGGGGAGATTGTATCAAAAATAAAAAGGCCTGACAGGCTTGGGCCCGTCAGGCCTCTGCTTTCTACCGACCTACTTCTTTCCGCCGTCCTTGCCGAGGAAGTTATCCAGCATGCTGGTGAACTCCATCGGGAAGATGTACTTGGTGGACGGGCTGGCACCGATGGACTTGAGGGTTTCGAAGTATTGCAGGGTCATTGTCTTCTGATCCACGGTCGCGGCGGCGCTGTAGATCTTCTCGAGCGCCAGGGCGAAGCCTTCCGCGCGCAGGAGCTGGGCGGTCTTCTCGCCTTCTGCGGCGAGGATGGCCGACTGCTTCTGGCCTTCCGCGCGCAGGATGTTGGACTGCTTCTCGCCTTCGGCCACGTTGACGGCGGCCTCGCGGGTACCCGTCGATTCGGTCACCACGGCGCGGCGGATACGCTCCGCGGACATCTGGCGGTTCATGGCATCCTGCACGTCACGCGGCGGGATGATCTCGCGGATCTCGACGTTGGTCACCTTGACGCCCCAGCGCTCGGTCACTTCGTCGAGGCGGGTGCGCAGCATGTTGTTGATGTGTTCGCGTTCGGAAAGAACGTCGTCCAGCGGGATACCGCCGATCACGGCGCGCAGGGTCGTGGCCGCGATACCAGCCGCAGCGGCTTCGAAGTTACCGACCTGCAATACCGACTGGGCAGGATCGAGCACCTTGTAGTACCACAGGAAGTCGATCGAGATGGGAGCGTTATCCTTGGTGATCGAGGTCTGATGCGGCACTTCGCGCACCTGCTCGCGCAGGTCCACTTTCATGGCGCGATCAATGAAGGGGATCAGGATGATGATGCCAGGTCCCTTCGGTTTGTCGAGCACGCGGCCCAGGCGGAAGACCACCAGGCGCTGGTACTCGGGCACGATGCGAACGGCATTGGCAAAGAAAACGATGCCAATCACCAGCACCGCACCAATCAGGCAAAAAACGGTACTGCCTACTCCAAGAGCATTCATTGCGTTCTCTCCTTTTAATTTTGATGCATGACTTCTTCGACAACGAGGATGAATCCCTCGCGGTTCACCACACGGACATGACGACCAGCAGAGATCGGGCGGCTGCTGCGCGCCGACCATAATTCACCGTTGATCTGCACGCTGCCCTCCGCCCCAACCTGGGTGCGGGCCTCACCCTCCTGGCCGATCAACGCCCCAAGGTCATGGGCAGGGCGTTCGAGCATGGCGCGGATCGACTTGCCCACCGCGATCCACAGGAAGGCCACGATCAGGGCCGCGACGGTCAGCGCCACGAACAAGTTGACAGCGGGCAGGCCATTCTCGCGTGAGAACAGGAACACCGACCCCACTACCAGCCCCAACAGGGAGAGTCCCAGCCAGAGCTCACGTTTCGGCTTCCGCACCGAGTACAGGAAGGGCACGATACTGACCGCCATCACGATCAACGCCCACAAATTGAAGGACAGGTTATAGACGGCGTACCCTGCCAGCGCCAGGCAGAAAAAGGCTCCCACCTCGAGCATCCCTGTGCCTGGGGTGACAATGGCCAGCAAGGTCAGCAAAACTCCCGCCATCAGGAACAAGTAAGCGACGTTAGGGTCCAGTAAGAAATCCATAGTTCCTCCGTTTCATTATACAACAGGCATTCCGTCTTTACATACGAAATTGGTACGGGGGGAGTTGTAGCGGGGAGACTCGCCCACCGCAACAACCAAACCCGAAATATGAAAACGCAATTCGGGAGCGTGGGTATAATAGGCCCGCCAGAGGAAAATCCCTCCACCAAGGAGTTCAAGTGAAATTTCAAAAAATCTGCGTGATCGGCCTGGGCTACATCGGCCTGCCGACCGCATCCACGTTTGCCACGCATGGTGTCCGCGTTGTCGGCATGGACATCAATCCCAAAATCATCGAGACCTTACAAAACGGCGGGCTGCACATCCACGAGCCTGGCCTGCACGAGACTGTGACCGAGGCTCTGCACTCGGGCAACCTGACCGTCTCCACCCAGCCCGAGGAGGCGGATGCCTTCCTGATCGCCGTGCCCACCCCCTTCCTCGACGAACAATACGGCGAGTTCAACGGCGCCCAGTACAAACTGGCCGACATGCGCGCCGTGACCTCGGCCGCCGAAGCCATCGTGCCGTACCTGCGGAAGGGAAACCTGGTGGTACTGGAATCGACTTCTCCCCCGCGCACCACCGTGGACCTGGTCCAGCCCATCCTCGAAAAATCGGGGCTGAAAGCTGGCACCGATTTCCATCTTTGCTACTCGCCCGAGCGGGTCCTGCCAGGGCAGATCCTGTGCGAGCTGATCGAGAACGCGCGCGTCATCGGCGGCGTGACGCCCGAGTCGGCACAGGCGGGCGCGGACATGTACGCCATCTTCGTCAAAGGTGACATCATCCAGACCGACGCCACCACCGCCGAGATGGTCAAGCTGATGGAGAACACTTACCGCGACGTCAACATCGCCATTGCCAACGAGTTCTCGCGCCTGGCCGAAAAGTTCGGCGTGGACGTGTGGGAAGCCATCCGCCTCGCCAACCGTCACCCGCGCGTCAAGATCCTCAACCCAGGCCCTGGCGTCGGCGGACATTGCATCAGCGTGGACCCGTGGTTCTTCGTGGAGGCCGCGCCCGAGCTGACGCCGCTCATCCTCAACGCGCGCCAGGTCAACGATGGCCAGCCGCATTTTGTGGTCAATAAAGTTCAAGCCGCGCTCGGTTCGCTGAAAGGCAGGCGCATCGCCGCGCTCGGCCTGGCCTTCAAGCCCGACGTGGACGACCTGCGCGAATCGCCCGCAGCCGAGGTGGTGCATCTTTTAACGGGAGCAGGTGCGGAGGTCCGCGCTTTTGAACCATTCAAGCCTGAAGGCCTGCCAGGCATTCAGTGCATGCCCACGCTCGAAGCGGCGCTCGACGGCGCGGAAGCGGTTATCCTGCTGGTCCGTCACAGCGAGTTCGTCAAGCTCAACCCGAGTCATGTGCTGGAGTTGACCCCCGCCCGCACTGTCTTCGACACGGTCGGCGCATGGGACGGAGCCTGGGAACAGGCGGGCTTCAACGTGATCCGCCTGGGGGTGGGCAAATGATGAAGGTACTTTCCGTTTTTGGAACGCGGCCTGAGGCCGTCAAGATGGCGCCCGTGGTGCGCCTGCTCGCCCAGACGGCGGGCATCGAAGCGCGCGTGTGCGTCACTGCCCAACATCGTCAGATGCTCGACCAGGTGTTGACGCTGTTCGACATCAAACCTGATTACGACCTCGACCTGATGCGCGACAATCAGTCGCTGCCCGAGTTGAGCGCGTCCATCTTCACCAGCCTCGACCCCGTGCTGACCGACTTCCAGCCCGACTGGGTGCTGGCCCAGGGCGACACAACCACCGTGGCCATCACCAGCCTGCTGGCCTACTATCGCCGCATCCGCTTCGGTCACGTCGAGGCGGGACTGCGGACCTACGACAAGTGGGCGCCCTTCCCCGAGGAGATCAACCGCCGCATCGCAGGCGTGGTCGCGGACCTACACTTTGCACCCACTGAATGGGCGCGCCAGAATCTGTTGCGCGAGGGCGTGGACGATGTGCTCATCAAGGTGACGGGCAACCCCGTCATCGACGCGCTGCAGGTGGTAGCGGAGCAGGCTGCGCCTGCCGAGATCCAAGCGTTGATCCAAAAGGCCGAAGGCCGCCGCCTGATCCTGGTCACGGCCCATCGGCGCGAAAACTTCGGTCAGCCCATTCAGGATATCTGCGCGGCGCTCCAGGCCTTGGCCGAGCGCGGCGACGTGGAGATCGTCTATCCTGTGCACCTCAACCCCAACGTGCAGGAACCTGTCTATCGTCTGCTGGGCAATGTGCCACATATCACCCTCTTGAAGCCGCTGGATTATCTGCCGCTGGTGCAGTTGATGAAACATGCCAGGTTGATTCTCACCGACTCGGGCGGTATCCAGGAAGAAGCTCCAGGCTTTGGCATCCCTGCACTGGTGCTGCGCGACGTGACCGAACGTCCCGAGGGCGTGGAAGCGGGTGCGCTCAAGCTGGTCGGCACCGACACCCAGGTCATTTTGCGGGAGGCCAATCGCCTGCTGGACGATCCCGCCGCGTACGCGGCCATGGCCAAAGCTGTCAACCCCTATGGCGACGGCCGTGCCGCCCAGCGGATCGTGGAGTCCCTGCTGGCCATTTCCCGTTAACGCTTTGTAATGTCGCGCCTTGCCATTCTAGGTATAATGGAATCGATGCGCGCGCTTCGTACGTTTTTCACGCTCCTGCTGATGGCTTGTGTCCTGTTCTCCACCTGGGGTTCCGCCCAGGCGCAGAGCCAGGACTTTGAGTTCTTCGACGAGACAGGCCACAACGTGCAGGGTGAGTTTCTGGCCTTCTATCGCAAGGCGGCCAACCCCACCCTGTTGTATGGCTATCCCATCACCGAGGAATTCACCCGCACCGATGGCCTGCGGGTGCAATATTTCCAGCGCGCGCGCTTCGAATATCACCCCGAATTATCCGAACCCGTGACCCTCACACCCATCGGGCGTGAGGTTTACACTCCCACCCTGCCGCTGAATTTCTCCAACCCCTTTGCCTGCCGCAGCTTCGACACGGGCTACTCGGTCTGTTTCGCCTTCCTGGAATTCTTCGATGCCTACGGCGGGTTGACTCAGTTCGGGCAGCCTGTCTCGCCCTTCGAGTTCCAGGACAACATGATCGTGCAGTACTTCGAGAATGCGCGCATCGAGTGGCAGCCCATGCGGGAGGATGGTCAGCGCGTGGTGGTCACCGACCTGGGACGCATCTACTTCGACCGCATGGGCGAGGACCCGGGCCTGCTTCCGCCCGTCCAGCCGATGAGTGCGGGCACCGAACCGCTTGTCCTGGCCCTGCAGGTGCGCGCCTTCGTGGAGAAGGCCGTGGCTCTCACCAACGACACGCAAACCATCTACATCGCCGTGCAAGACCAAAGCACCCAGCCCATCACGGGGGCCGACTGCACCATCGCGGTCCACTGGCCCGACCAGCACACCGACACCACCGTGGCGCGCACCAACGAGGGCGGCGTGGCCGTGGCAGCCATGGCCTTCAATAACCAGCCGCAGGGCGAAGTCATCTACGTGGATGTGTCTTGCAGCTACGGCGGCAACGTGGGCGCCACCAGCACCTCATTCCGCATCTGGTATTAACAACTCACACGACCCAAAAAAACGCCGCCAAAGATGGCGGCGTTTTTTTATTCCTTCAACTCGTTCCAATCGAAGACAGGCCCATCCTTGCAGGCCATCCTCCAGCCATTGCGGACTCGGACCGCACAGACGCCGCATTCGGCCAACGCCCCGCAGGGCATCGCTGTGCGGACCAGCACCTGCGCCTCGACCGACAATTGATTCCGTCCGCCCAGGCGCTCCTTCAGCCCAGGCAGGGACTCGCGCTCCGCGTCCACCGCGAGGAAGTCGGCCCAGGCCAGCACCTCGTCCAGCGCCTTCATCGGCTGGACTTCCACCTCGGCGGATAAATCGCGCGGAGCCGACTCGCAGACCAGGGTCACGGCCGCGCCCAGTCTGAGTGCGGACGGCAACAGTGCCAGCAACCGCGCGGGCATGTCGTCCCAGGCCAACAGTGCGAGGCGGCGGACCGTGGCAGGCAGAGAGAAACCCCGCCCAAGCGGTCCGCGTAGATGGAGTGCTGTGCCCGGGGTCCATGCGCGCGGCAGAGGCGAGGCTGCCAGGAACCCGTCGGCGGCGGGACCCGCCTGAAAAACAGGAACCGCCAGAGGCGCGTCCGAACCGTCGTGGGCCAGCAGGTATTGCCCGGGCGCAGGGACCAGCAACGGCGAGCACAGGATTCGCGCGGCGGCCCGCCCGTCATCGTAATACAGTTCGAAGAGCTGTCCCTGTCCGATGTGCATGTCCCGATGCTATCACGCTTCCCCACGAGGGACAAGCAAGTATAATATGGCACTCGAATTCAACATCAGAGGAAAATATGTCGAATCAAAACTTTACTCGTGGACGCATCAACTTCAACGGCCGCGTACTCTGGATCGGCCTGGTCGTGGTCCTGGTCGTCTGGCTGCTGGCCTCGACGTTCAAATTTGTGCCCCCGCAGACCAGCGCGGTGGTGATTTCCTATATCGCCCCGGGCGGATACCGCAAGGAACCCTTGCAGTCTGGCCTGCACCTGTTGATCCCGTTCGTGGAATACATCGAGACCTACAGCATTTCGAACCAGACCTACACCATGGCGTCCCAGGCCAGCGAAGGCGACCTGCAACGCGACGACTCAATCCGCGCGCGCACCAAGGACGGACAGGAAGTCTTCATCGACGCCTCGGTCATCTTCTCCATCGACCCCGAGAAGGTCGTGGACCTGCACATCATCTGGCAGGATCGCTACGACGAAGGGCTGGTCCGCCCCACCGCGCGCGGCATTGTGCGCGATGTGGCTTCACAATATGGTGTGGAAGAGATCGTTTCCAGTAAACGCTCGGAAATGGAAGATACCATTACCACCCTGTTGGAAGAAAAATTCGCCGAGAACGACCTTGTGTTGGTGGACTTCGTCCTGCGTGACATCCACTTCAGTGAAGAGTACGCTGCTGCTGTAGAGCAGAAGCAGATCGCTGAGCAGCAGGCCCAGCAGGCGGAATTTGTGATCGCGCAGAAGAAGGCCGAGGCCGAGCAGGCCCGCCAGACCGCCCAGGGACAGGCTGATGCGGCCGTCATCGCGGCGCAGGGCGCAGCCCAGGCCCGCCTGATCGAAGCAGATGCCGAAGCCAAGGCCCTCGACCTGATCGCCGCCGTGCTGGCAAAGAATCCGCTGCTGCTGCAATATCAATACATCACCAAGCTGGCGCCCGGCGTGCAGACTATCTTCATCCCCACGGGCAATCAGTTCATCCTGCCCCTGCCAAGCACCACCACACCCACCCCCACCACGCCGACTGTCCCGGCGCAGTAATCAAAAGACCTCGGACGTCTTTCAGGCGTCCGAGGTCTCCCAACTGGAGACTCGCTTTTGAACGATACGCATCCTTCCGGGCGGCAGATCCGCCTCACCTCTCTTTCGGCCTGTGCTGGCTGAGCGTCCAAATTAAGCGCGGACGCGCTGGCGCAGGTTCTGCGCCCGGTACAGGATGTTTTCGACCCCAAGGCCTACCCCGACCTGTTGGTGGGCCTCGAAGGCCCCGATGACGCTGCCCTCTGGCGGCTGGATGACTCGCGCGCGCTGGTCGTCACCACCGACTTTTTCACCCCCGTGGTGGACGAGGCCTACGACTACGGCTCGATCGCGGCGGCCAACAGCCTCTCGGACGTGTACGCCATGGGCGGACGTCCATTCCTGGCGTTGAACATTGCCGCCCTGCCGCCCGACCTGCCCATCGAACTTTCGTCCGAGATCCTGCGCGGCGGCGCGGAAAAGACGCGCGAGGCGGGCGTGGTCATCGCAGGCGGACACACCATCCAGGACAAGGAGCCCAAGTACGGCCTGGTGGTAATCGGCTTTGTGGACCCGCACAAGGCGATGACCAAAGGTGGACTCAATCCAGGTGATGCATTGGTGCTGACCAAGCCGCTTGGGTTCGGCGTCACCACCACGGCGCTCAAGCAGCAAAAGGCGGAGCCGCAGGATGTGGCCGAAGTGGTCGAATGGATGAAGCGGCTGAACCGCTCTGCTTCCGAGTTGGCCGTGGAATTCGGCCTGCGCGGCGGCACCGACATCACAGGCTATAGTTTCCTTGGCCACGGTCTGGAAATGGCGGAAGCCTCGGGTGTGTCGCTGCACATCGACTACGCAAAAATTCCGTTCGTAAGCGGCGTGCGCAAGTACGCCGAGCGCGGCACCTTCCCAGGCGGCGCGTTCGACAACCTGCACCATTACGGCGCCCAGGTCAAATTCGCGAATTCGCTCGACGAGCCTGCCCAGATGCTGCTGTTCGACCCGCAGACCAGCGGCGGACTGCTGCTGGGCGTACCCGCCGAAAAACTCGCCGCCTTCGAAGCGCGGGCGCGGGAAGTGGGTCAACCTGTTTGGGCGGTGGGAACCGTCCATGACGGAAGCGGGATCGAGGTCCGATAAAAGCACCCAGGCTTCGGAGGGCTGCCGGGAAGTGAGCCGTGTCAGCCCTCCGAAGTCTTATAAGGTAAAATAACCCTGGCAGGGAGAGGAGTCCTGCCGAAAACGCTCATGTCAGAAGTTTCATTAACCATAGATTTCAACACGGGCCTGGCGGCCATTGCCATCCTGCTTTTTCTGAACAGTATCCTGGCCATGGCGGAGACAGCGCTGCTTTCGGCGCGCAAAGCCCGCCTGCAAAATCAAAGCAACCAGGGGGACCTGCGCGCTGCATCCGCACTCAAACTGACCGAAAACCCGAACCAGTTTCTTTCGGTGATCCAGATCGGCATCACATCCATCGACCTGCTGGTGGGTGCGCTGACGGGCGCCACCCTCGGCTTGTGGATCAACACCCAGATGGACCACTTCCCCGTGCTCGAACCGTACAGCGAAATCATCGGCCTGTTGGTGGGCGTGCTGCCCGTGACCTATGTGTCGCTGGTGCTGGGCGAACTGGTGCCCAAACGACTTGCCATGCGCGATCCCGAGCGCATCTCGTCGATGGTGGCGGGACCGATGACCTTCTTCTCGGTGATCTTCTCACCGTTCGTACGACTGCTCAGCTTTTCAACCGAGAGCGTGTTGCGACTGATGGGCGTGAAACCCTCCGAAGACCCGCCTGTGACTGAAGAGGAAATCCAACTGCTGATCGACCAGGGCACGCAGGCGGGCGTGTTCGAAGAGTCCGAACAGGACATGGTCGAGGGCGTGTTCAGCCTGGGCGACCAGCGGGTGTACTCGCTGATGACCCCGCGCACCGACATCATCTGGCTGGACATCAACGACTCGCCCCAGGAAATTCTACAAAAGATCGCCGAGAGCGAGTATTCGCGCTTCCCCGTCTGCGATGGCAGCCTGGACAAGGTGCTGGGTATCGTCAAGGCGCGCGACCTGCTGGTCCCCAGCCTGGCGGGAGAGCCGATCAATCTCAAGGAAAAACTGCGTCCCGCACTGTATATTCCCGAGACCAGTTTTGCCTCGCGCGCGCTGGAAATCTTTAAAGAACAGAACCGCGAGTTGATGCTGGTCATCGACGAGTTCGGCAGCCTGCAGGGCATCCTGACCTTGAACGACATCATCGAGGAGATCGTCGGCGACTTCGAAGTGGAGCCCCAGGCCACCCAGCGACAGGATGGCTCCTGGCTGTTGGATGGCATGCTGTCCATCGACGACTTCAAGGAGATCTTCAACCTGCGCACCATGCCGCACGAGTCGGAATACGAGACCCTGAGCGGATTCATGATGACCACGCTGGGGCGCGTCCCCCAGCCTGCCGACAAGTTCGAGTGGAACACCCTGACCTTCGAGGTCATGGACATGGACGGCAACCGCGTGGACAAGGTGCTGGTCACCACCCTGGCCAGCCGCACGGCCAACAATGCTGAAACCGAGGGAAAGAAGTGATTTCCGAATCGGAAACAGCCCAAACCGCGCGCAAAAATCCCATTTCTGTTCGATGGTATAATCCCCGCCCGTATGAGCCCTGAAAACGTCTCACAACAAAAAACGAAAATCTGCCCGACCTGCGGCACCCGCCTGAGCGAAAATGCCACGCGCTGCCTGGTCTGCGGCACGGATTTGGGCGCCAAACCCGAGCCAAAAGCCGTCAAGAAGGCCGAAAAGGCCGTCCAGGCCTCGCGCATGCCCGAGGTCACGCTCAGCCTGCCGCTCGTGGGGGCCCTAGTGATTTTACTGCTCGCCATCGGCGCGGTCGTGGTGTACTTCACACTAAAAACCACGGGGCAGGTGATTCCGCCTACGGAAGTCCCCAGCCCCACCTTCACCCCGACCGTGAGCCCCACTCCCACCGAGACGCTCATCCCCACGGCCATCCCCACCTCCACGATTCAGCCGCCCTTCCCCTACACGGTCAAGGCGGGGGATACCTGCGGCGGAATTGCGTTCGCGTTCAACGTGTCGGTGCAGAGCATCATCGTGCTGAACAACCTGTCCAGCCAGTGCACGGATCTGCGGGTGGGCCAGACCCTCAACATCCCCTTCCCGACCGCCACTCCCGCGCCCCTGCCCACCAACACCCCCGAGTCCGCCACACAGACCGCGCTGGCCTGTGACCGCGTGGTGGTGACAGTGCAGGAAAATGACTCGCTTTCCAGCATCGCCGCCAACTATGGCGTGCCGATGCAGGCCATCAAGGATTACAACGGCCTCCCGACCGACAATGTGTTCATCGGCCAATCCCTGACCATCCCGCTGTGCGCGCGCGCCGCCACCGCTGGACCCACGCCGACCGCCACCATCCCGCCGCCCTATCCCGCCCCGAACCTGCTCCTGCCTGCCGACGGTGCAGCCTTCAACCTGGCCAACGACGTGGTGACCCTGCAATGGGCCTCGGTCGGCACCCTGCGTGAGGGCGAAGCCTACCAGGTCATCGTCGAGGATGTGACCGGCGACCAGGGTGCGCGCCTGACCGAATATGTAACCGACACCAAGTTGATCATCCCCACCTCCTTCCGCCCGAAGGATAATACGGCACACATCCTGCGCTGGTGGGTGGTCCCTGTCCGCCAGACAGGCACGGACGAACAAGGCAAACCCGTCTACACGCCTTCGGGCGCAGCCAGCGAGAAGTGGGTCTTCTCGTGGGTCGGGGTGGCCGTCCAAGGCACACCATCACAATAAACGATCAACGCCTTCTCAGCCCGCTGGACTTCCAGCGGGCTTTTCTTTTTCCAAAATCCTTGACAAAAATGCAAGAATAGTTAAAATATTCATATTATTCAATTTATTGAATAATTCAATTTCTGGAGTATTTCATGGCCCCCTTCGCCCTCAAACTCGAAAAAAGCATTCAGCCAGCAGAAGTCAGCGTTTCGCTGGAACCCGCCTCGAATGGATTCATCAGCCTGATGCTGGCCGCCAAGAATGACCAGGACCCTGGCATCCACGAATGGGTTCGCCGCTTCCGCGACAGCCTTTCGAGCGAGGAAATCTTCCGACACAAACTGGTGATGATCGGCCTGCATTATGCGGTTGTCCCCGAAAAGCAGCACGAGTCCTTCCCTGCTTATATCGACTGGCTGGATGGTCAGCCTGCATCCGCGCTGCGGGAGCGACTCTTGAAGGCCTACGTTGGGATCTGCCTCATCGAACCGAAGCCTGCCCCTCT
Source organism: Chloroflexota bacterium (assembly GCA_016191845.1). GTDB lineage: Bacteria > Chloroflexota > Anaerolineae > Anaerolineales > Villigracilaceae > JACPVF01. The sequence goes on along the minus strand of JACPVF010000012.1, from coordinate 228,087 downwards.
TCAGCCTGTGAACTGGGACGAGATCCTGTCTTCGGCAGGAAATTACATCGAATTTCTAAAAAGCCGCTTTGGCGAAGACCACGTCGATGTGGAAGTTGAGACCCGTGCCTACGATTATGTGCTCGATCCCGCTGCGATGAAGCAACTGCTGGTCAGTCACATGCGCTGGGCGTGGAAAAACCATCTCGAAGCGGAGTGGAAACGGGTCCAGCCGATGCTGGAGGATTCGGTCAGAGCCTTCCAGAAAGCCGACATGAGCGGAATGTCGCGCCTCGAGATGGCGCGCTTCATCACAGGCCAGGAGTTGGAAGAGACGCATTGGAGCCAGGTATTCGAAAAGTCAGAGAAGGCAGTGTTCATCCCGAACGCACACATTGGGCCGTACCTGCAACGGGTACACAGCGATGGGCTGCTGCTGGTCTACTTTGGCGCGCGCCAACCTGAAGGCACGGAAGAACGCATCCCCGCCCTGGACCGCGCCGAGATCGTCGCACGGCTCTCGGCCCTGGCTGACGATACCCGTCTCCACATCCTGCAAATGATCGCAGAACGTGGCGAGATGCGCGCCCCCGAGATCATCGACGCCACGGGGCTGAGTCAACCGAGCGTCTCCCGTTATCTCATCCAGTTGACCGCGGCTGGATATCTACAGGAAAGGAGAGTCAACGGCGCAAAAGCTTACAGCCTGAATCACGACCGCATCGAGAAAACTTTGAAGGCGGTGTCCGCCTTTTTTCTAGGCCGTTCGTGAGTGTGACCAAAGGAGTTTAATATGTATCAGTCAAATTTCGAATATCTTGTCGAATTACATCGCAAAGAGATCCTTAACGAGACAGAGCAGGCCCATGCGGACGAGTTCCGTCCCTACCGCCCCGGCCTGTTCGCCCATGCCATGTTCGATCTCGCCAACTGGATGATCCATACAGGCAAACAACTGCGCCGCCGCTATGAGATCCCCGCCACAGCGTGCAGTCAGCCGGCGCGCGGAAGTTTTGCCCATTAGCTAAAAAAGTGCAGACTTCGGTCCGCACTCCCGTTCGCTCTTTACTGGAGAAGAATGCAAACCCTTTTGAGCAAGTTGAAAGCCACCTATAACGAGTTCCCGCGCGCCTTCTGGATCTACTCTGTGATCGTCTTCATCGACCGGCTGGGAGGTTCGCTACTCTTCCCATTCTATGCCCTGTACCTGACGCAGAAGTTCGGCATCAACATGGCCCAGGTGGGCGGACTGTTCGCGTTGTTCTCGATCTCGGGCTTCGTCGGCAGCGCCATCGGAGGCGCACTGACCGACCGCATGGGTCGCAAGTCCATGTTAATCTTCAGCCTCGTGATGTCCTCGCTCAGCGCGTTGGTCATGGGCCTGGTGAACAACCTGCAGCTCTTCATGGCCATCTCGGTCTTCGTCGGCATCCTCGGCTCCATCGGCGGACCTGCGCACGAGGCCATCGTGGCGGATGTGCTGCCCGCCGAGAAACGTCCGCAAGGCTATGGCATGATCCGTGTGATCTTCAACCTGGCCGTGGTGATCGGTCCCGCCATTGGCGGTTTCCTGGCCACGCGCTCGTATCTGGCGCTCTTCATCACGGATGCAGTCATCAGCGTCATCTCGGCCTTCATCGTCTACCTATACATGCCCGAGACCAAGCCTGCACCGCACCCCGACGCCGAGCATGAGACCCTCCTGCAAACCTTTGCAGGCTACGGAAAGGTCTTCCGCGACACGGTCTTCCTGGCCTTCCTGTTCGTGACCTTCCTGCAGGTGGTGGTCTACATCAACATGAACACCACGCTGGGCGTATACCTGCGTGATAACCACGGCATGACCGAGGCATTCTATGGCTGGCTGCTCAGCCTGAACGCCGCCATGGTGGTGGTGATGCAATTCTGGATCACGCGCCGCCTCGAAAAGCAGAAACCCATGATCATGATGGCCTTCGGCACGGCACTCTACGCCATCGGCTTTGTCATGTACGGCTTCGTCTCAGGTATGGCGATGTTCATCCTGGCGATGGTCATCATCACGGTCGGAGAGATGGTCGTCTCGCCCTTCGGTCAGACCCTGGTGGCCAGTTTCGCCCCCGAAGAAATGCGCGGGCGTTACATGGCCGTCTCCGGGCTGACCTGGGGCCTGGCCTTCGCGGTCGGTCCCTTGCTTGCAGGTCTGGTACTCGATAACTTCAACCCCAACCTGTTGTGGATGGCCTGCGGTGTGATCGGAACAGTATCCACCCTCGGGTACCTGCTCCTGCACAAGCTGCATCACTCCCCCGCCCCTGAAACCCTGCCTCAACCCTCAGCCGCGGCAGACTAAAAAATATTCTCCTCACTTTTGTTGGGCCGACGATTACGCCGTCGGCCCAACGCATTTGCGAATTGCAATTCCATAATTGGTGTTTACGGGGTATGCATCCAAATGTAAAATAGCATCCAGAAAGCACATTCAACATTAAAACATTATCGCGAGGGAAAGCATGGACAAACGACAAACCCTGATCGAACGCCTCGAAACATCGCGCGCCATGATGATTGCGCATCTCGAAGAGATCGATAAGAATCGCAAGATCTACCCGCTGTGGACGGTGCGTGAGATCCTGGCGCACCTCTCGGGCTGGGACGATGCCACGATCGGCTTCATCCGTGATCTGATGGCGGGGCGCGAGCCTGCCACTCCCGCCGCGCGCGGACTCGACGTTTACAACGCCGAGACAGTGGCCACGCGCGAAGGGCTGAGTTACGACCAAATCTATCGCGAGTACATCGAGACCCGCCGCGTGCTGCTGGACCTGATCCGCCAAATGCCCGAGGAGATGGTGACGCAGGTAGCCACCCTGCCCTGGGGCGACAAGGGCACGCTGGAACAGATCGTCCTCGAGATCTTCGGCGAGCATGAAGAGGAACACGCCGAGGATGTGCACAAGCTCATTCTCAACAGCCAATAATCGAAGCCAACACAGCCGCACGCAACGATGCGGCTGATTTTTTCAGAGGAGCCCATGACCGACATCCGAGCTTTCAACCGCGACGCCTGGGATCGCCAGGTGCAATCAGGGAAAAACCCGTGGACCGTGCCCGTCAGCTCCGAGACCATCGCGCGCGCCCGCGCAGGTGACTGGTCCGTGCTGCTGACGGAAAATATCCCCGTGCCGCATGAGTGGTTTCCGCCCATGCAAGGGGTGCGCATCCTGGGTCTGGCCTGTGGCGGCGGCCAGCAGGGACCGATCTTCGCGGCGGCGGGCGCCGAGGTGACGATCTTCGACAACTCCCCCGCCCAACTGGCGCGGGATCGTGAGGTGGCCGAGCGCGAAGGATTGATGATCCGCACCGTGGAAGGCGACATGCGCGACCTCTCCGCCTTTGCCGACGAATCCTTCGACCTGGTCTTCCATCCCGTTTCCAACCTGTTCATCCACGAGATCCGCCCCGTGTGGAGGGAGGCCGCGCGCGTACTCCGCCGCGGCGGGACACTGCTGGCGGGCTTCATGCAGCCCGTCATGTATATCTTCGATTACGAAGAATTGGACAAAGGTAACTTCGTCGTAAAACACAAGATTCCCTATTCGGACATCGAAGTCTATGGCGAGGAGGGACTCCGGGCGGAAGACCGCCCCGCCGAGTTCGGCCACTCGCTCACCGACCAGCTCGCAGGTCAAACCGAGGCGGGACTGGCCATCGTCGGCCTGTACGAGGACCGCCACACAAGCATCGTCCTCAGTCAACATATCCCCACCTACATGGCTACGCGGGCGGTCAAGTTGTAAAATCCTTGTCGTTTCCTGCATCCAGATGTAAGATAGAAAAAACATCACGGACCCTAAAGGGTTGACGCCTTTAGGGTCTTCTGCAAAGGAAAATCACAAGGGCAATGGACGTCAATTACTGGAACGAATTTGCACACGAATACGACGATCACGTCATCGACGCCTTCACCTATGGTCGCTCGAAAACGGTCGGGCAGCAGGTGAAGCGTTTCGCTGCACCCGACAAAGATGTGGCCGACTTCGGCTGCGGACCTGGCAAGATGCTGCCCTACCTCTCGGAAAAGTTCCGCACCGTGTACGGCTACGACTTCTCCGATAAACTGCTCGAAGCGGCGCACAAACGCTGTGAGGGGTTGAAGAACGTCCACATCGCCCAGGCGGATCTTTCCCAGCCTGTGGACCATCTGCCGATGGTGGACCTGGCCGTGTCGCTCAACGCCGTGCTGATGCCCGACCCCGAATTGCGCATGAACTTCCTGCGCGGCATGGCCTCGCGTATCAAATCGGGCGGGCACCTGGTCCTGAACGTGCCGTCGGTCGAGTCGCTGCTGTACAGTTACTTCCGCGAGACGGAATGGTGGCGCAGGATGGGAAACTCCCCCAAGGAAGCCGAGGCCATGGTGGACGCCAGTTATATCACCCAGCCACAGCAGGTGGCACAGGGGGTCCTCATCCGTGGCACCCACCCCACCAAGCATTATCTGCGCGAGGAGCTGATGGTGCTGGCGCGCGACGAGATGGGCCTCGAAGTGCTCGACGTGTTGAAGATGGAATACGACTGGAAGACCGAAATGGAAGATGATGTGCCAGACTGGATGGGTGAGCCTTACCCGTGGGACTGGATCATGGTGGCGAAAAAGCCGTAAGGATGGATTGCGGCTCCAGGTCCGCGCTCTATTACGAATGGAGAGAAAATGAAACTAGCGTTGAAAATTATCGGTGGATTGCTCTTCCTGGCAGGCGCGGTCTGGTTCCTGCAAGGCGTCAACCTGCTGCCAGGCAGCTTCATGACGGGGGACCCGCAGTGGGCGGTCAATGGGGTCATCAGCATGATCGTCGGCGCGGGGCTGCTTTGGTGGGGAAACCGTCGCGCATGACCCAACTCCAGGTCGGAGATCGGGTACGCATCCACCTCGACGAGAAGTTTGGTCCGCGCGAAGGCTGGTATACGGGCGCCATCGTCAGGATCGATCCGTATTCACGTCACCGCAATTTTTACTGGGTGGAGCTGGACGCGGAAGCGCAATCGGCCCTGGGCCTGCGTCAGATCTCGGTCTTCAACCCGAAGAACATCCAAAAGATCGAACCCGAATGAAAAACGGCCTCCGAATCTGGAGGCCGTTTTTTCTTTCATAGGCGGACTAAATCCCCGCGTTGTTGAGCGTGTTCAACATTTCTGACAGGACACGCGTGAGGGCGGGATGGGTCACCTCGAAGTGCGTGATCGAATCCTCCAACTCGCGCAGGAAGGCAGGCCTGGCCTGCTCCCCTTCCGCTCGCTCGAGAAATTGATGGATCTCCCGCTCCAGGCCGCGCAACAACTCGCGGCCTTCGGTATCCATCGTCTCGGACCGTTTCAACTCCCCCTGTAATTGCTCCAGCAGATTACGCAACGATTGATCTTTCATGGGAACCTCCTCGATCTGGAAGTTATACTGCCTGAATTAATTGTAATCCAAACAGGCGGTCAGTGCGATGGGTGCAGGATCTCGCGGTCGGCCTGATCGATCTCTTCGTAGATGGCCTTGACCTCAGCCTTCATCTCTGCAGTGGCGGTGGGCGTCATGGAAATGAACTTGACCAGGTCTTTGGCTTGCCGCAACAAGTCCTTGACCTGGGCGATATAGTGCAGATCATTAAGCCCCAGTTCAGCGGGGACGGGCAGGTCGCGCGCCTGCTGGATCAGGTCACGGGCACGCAGAATTCGTTCAGCAGCGGGGATGAGTTTGGCCATTATTTTCCTCGAAACAGATAATAATGTTATTTTATCCATGTTTTGCGGGCAAAGATTGCAATATCCTCACCTTACAATTTAGTTAGTTGACTATCCGCAATTCAAAACAAACGAAACTTACAGAAATGTATAATATTTCATCATTTTTCGGGCGGGCTTGGAGGCAAGTTGTTAATTCAACCGAATCCTTACGTTATTCCGATGAGCGTTGCAGGACTGATCGTCTTGATCAACGTATTTTTCGTTTTGAGGCGCATCCGCATGGCGGGCGCCATTCCCCTGTTGGGGATGTTGATCACTGTCACGGTCTGGACCGTAACCTACGCGCTCGAGCTTTCCTCGGCCACCTTCGAGTGGCAATACTTCTGGCTGAGGATGGAATACTTCGGCATCCCGTACGTCTCGCCCTTCTTCCTGATCTTCGCACTCGAATACACCCAGCAAACCAAGGCCGTGGACCGCAAGTGGCTGCATGCCGTGTGGATCGTCCCCATCGCCTCCACCGTTCTGGCGTGGACGAACCAGGCCCACGGGTTGATCTGGTCCCAGATAGGCCAGACCAACTACGGGACCTTTATCGTACTTCACCTTCAGCACGGTTTCTTCTTCTGGGTGATGGCCGCTTATTCCTACCTCATGCTGTTGAGCGGGTCGCTGGTACTCCTGCGGCGGGTTATCAAGAGTTGGTCCACGTTCAAATTCCAGCCTTTGGTGATGATCGGCGGCGTGCTGGTCACCTGGGCGGGCAACCTGCTCTACTTGAGCGGCTCCAGCCCCATCCCCGAACTGGACTGGACCCCGATGAGCGTGATCCTTTCGGGCATCATCTATACCATCGGTCTGCTGCGCTTCGGCGTGCTGGACATCCTGCCCATCGCAGGCGAGTCGGTGCTCGAAAGCATGGACGACGTGGTCTTCGTGCTGAACGACCAGAACTATGTGGTCTTCGTCAACCGTGTCTTCGAGTATTACACGGGTGTGGACCCCAAGACGTTATTTGGACAACACGCCGAACAGGCCCTGGCGCCCTGGCCCGAGTTGCAGTCGCTGGCAGGGTTGGACTCGACCGTTCGCAGCGAGATCAGCCTGAACCTGAAGAATCACGGGGCCGTCTATTTCGACGTGAAGATCTCCAGCATCCGCTGGAAGACCGATCGGTCCTTTGGGCGGGTCATCCGCCTGGATGATATCACCGAGCGGCACAACGCCGAGCACCGCTGGCGCACACAGGACGAAGCCGAGGCGGGTACAGAGATCCCCATGATCGTGGTCTTCGACATCGACCAGGAGCAGATCATCGAGGTCAACCGTTCCTTCCTGCTGCACCTCGGCATGGAGCGCAACCAGGTGATGCGCCGCTCCCTGCTGGACCTGGGCATCTGGGACCCCTATCAGCGGGCGGAGTTCCGCAAGCGCCTCTTCCAGGAGAACCGTCTGGAACGGTATGGCCTGCAGTTGACCAACAGCCGCGGCCTGGCCAAAGACTATTCCGCCACGGCGCATTTGATGGAAAGCGGCGGCAGGCGTTATGTGGTGATACTGGCGCAGAAAGAAACTGTCCCGCAGCCCGCATGACAAGACAGGAAACAGAAACGACCTCGGATACCCGAGGTCGTTTTATTTTATAACCCGATGGTTCGCGGAATGACCCCGCCCTAACCATATCAGGGCGAAGGCAGGACCATCCACCAGCCCGAACCGCCTGGGTCGCCGTTGTTCTGCCAGGCGTTCCAGATGCCTTCGCTGCCGTTCCAATCGCTGGCGCGGTTCTCCCCCGTGAGCGGATCATTGTAGAAGATGCGCACATCGTCGGGGTTCTGCGGGTCGATGGAGAGGCCCGTCACCACGATGAAATGCGCACCCGAGTCGGGGTCGTAAAGCAGGGTGAAGACGTCGATCAGGACGGGGTCGCCGCCCGTCAGCTTGTCGATCAGCAGGTCGAGGGCCGCCTCCTGGTTGGAGACCGTCCCCGTCTGGATCACCTCGGCGTAGTGTTCGGCGATCTTGACCATGTTCTCGGGGCTGGTGTAAGGGAATTTGCGCTCGGTGTAGTACCCTGCATCGGTGGCGTAGTCGATGACCTCCTGCTCGGTCAGTTGCGTTTCGGGGTAGGCGTAGTTGTAGGCCATGACAATGACCGCCTCGCCGCAGGAGGTGGCCTTCGATTGCGTGAGCGTATCCACGGGCAGGTTCATCTCACCGTGCAGACGCAGCTGCCGCGCCCAATAGCCTTCGTCTGCCAGGGGCAGGAAGGCGGAGGTGACCAGCGCGCCGATGGCCAGAACAAAGACACACAGGATCCGTACCGCAATCGAAATAGATTTGGTCATCAAGGCTTTTCTTTCCATAGATGTTCCATTTTATACCAGATGTTTGCTTCCATACGAAGATAACATGACTTCCGCCTCGGCCGTATAAACCAGGTCGCGAACGAAACCTGCCGCGAAGAAAAGCGCCTCGCCCGTCAAAATCGAGGATGGGATGCCTAAAAGAACGCCGACAAACCATGGCAGGAAGATGATAAGCGGACCAAACACGGTCGGGAGGAAGATCAGGCGCCGAAAGACCTTGAGCAGATATTTTTCGGTGGGCGCCCCTGGCTTAACTCCGGGGATGATCCCGCCGCTACGCCGCAGGTTGGCGGCAATCTCAGTCTGCAAGAACTCGACCTCCGCCAGCAAGGGTCCAACGGTGACAAATAGAAAATAGAGCAGCAAGGGGGCCAGGAAATATTGCGGCGAAGCGGCTGCCTGCGCTGCCTGCCCCACAGCTTGAAGGATCGGCTGGGACGTACACGCCAGCCTGCTCAGCCCAAGCAGGATCAAGGTGGCCAGACCCTGCACCTCCAGCATGGACTCCATGGCGGGAAAGATCCGCAGCGGTATGCTGGCCAACGGGGCATGAAGTCCCTGACGCGCAGCTCGCAAATTATTTACGGACGGATACATAACGGGGACATTGCGCCTTCCACTCATCAAGAAGATGACCAGGTACAGGGCAATCACCAGGATCAAACCATAGGCCGCCAGGTTCAACCAATGCTGCGCACCTTCCGAGAGGCCCATCACAGCCAGCAAATTATCCGTACCTTGTGGACCGCGCCAGAACCTGTAGAGTTCCTCGGTCAGCAGCACACAGACCCCCGCAAAGACAATGGAGTTGAACCCCGTATTGCGAAAGCCATATTCGTTGATCAGTTCGGCAATCCAGACCACAAAATAGGACCCCGCCGTCAGGCTTACCAACAGGGTGATTACCGAAAGCGGGTCGGGGAAAAACGGCAGGCGCGGCTGGATTAGGAAGTGCAGGGAACAATCGAGCGAGGTATTGAAAAACAGCAGAAAGGACTGGAGCAGGGCGAAGGGAGCCACCAGCCCGTAGGTCCACAGGTTGATCTTGCGGCGGGCGGTAGAGGGGTCTTCGCGGGTCATGCGGTCGAGGGCGGGGACCAAGGGGATGAGACCGCGCAGGAAGGCACTGGCTGCGGCATACGGCATCAAGCCCAGAGCCAACACGGAGAGACGGGCGTAGGCTCCACCCGAAAGCAGGTTGATGAATCCGCTGACGAGGTCGGGGCTGTTGGGCGTGGACTGTACCTGAGACGGGTCGTAGGGCAGGGAGCCGGGCAGGGGCACGAACGTCAACAGCCGATAGAGCATCAACAGGCCCAGGGTGGCGAGCAATTCCCGACGCGTGCGTTCTCCCCGAAAGAATTCGATCCAGGTCGGCCGTTCGTTGGAAAACATGGCATCCCTCCACTCCATCAAGTTGCGCGACATCTTTATTATAGTCCGTTGATGTCCTGCGACAAGCAGGATGGCGGCAGGGGGCAGGCGATCCTCCACCCCATTCTCTCCCGACTCGTTTGTCACCCTCTCAGGAGAGGATATAAATCCTGTTAAGACTCGTTTCCAATCCTGTTAAGACACGTTGGTGATCGTGTTAAGACTCGTTTGCCACCCTCTCGTTAGCAGACCTCGGAGGTCCACGGGAAGACTCTTCGCCAGTGCCTTGCGCGGGCAAACCTCCGAGGTTTTTAGATGAAGAGAATCTTGTGAAGTGGTAAGGGCGTGTGTGAAGTAGCTTCCCTGCAAAACTGTAGGGGCGGGCGGGCCGCCCGCCCCTACATGCAATCCTTTTATCCTAGCACTCGCTAAACCCGCAGGCGTAGCACTTGCGGCAGCCTTCCTCGTTGACCACGGCGGCTTCGCCGCACTCGGGGCACAGGTCGCCGATCTTCATCAGCGGGGTGTGGGAGGCGGTGTGCGCGCCGTTGCCATTGGATTTCTCCTCGGGCACGTCGTTGACGGTCAGGCCGTCCTTGTCACGCAGGTAAGTTTCGAGCACCTGTCCCACGCCATCGGGCAGGGAGCGCACGCGGTTGGGACCGAATCCCAGCGAGCGTCCGCCGCCGATGCCCGCCAGTTGTCGCACCACCTCGCGTAGGCGATCGGTGGGAACCACGGGGCTGGCCAGGCGCAGGATGTACGAGATCAGGCGTCCGATGGCCTCCGAGACGGCGGCGGTCTCCGATCCCGCCTTGGAGGTGTTGATGAAGACCTCGAAGGGCTGGGTCCCGCCGTTCTCGTTGATGGTAATGAAGGCCTTGCCGAGCGGCGTCTCCACGTTGAAGGTGCGTCCGCTCAGGGCCTTGGGGCGCGGCTTCTTGTTCTCGTGCCAGATCATCGGGGCAGGCTGGGCCGCGGGAACGGGAGCAGCCACAGGCACAGTCGAAGCACCTGCGTCGCCCTGCTTCTTCTCGGCGGTGGCCTTGGTCTCCAGCACCACCTTGTCGCGCGAGCCCGTCACATAAACCGTGATGCCCTTGGCACCCAGTTCCCAGGCCAGCATGTAGGCCTTGGCCACATCGTCCACGGTGGCGTTCTCGTGGAAGTTGACCGTCTTCGAGAGCGAGTTGTCCACGAAGGCCTGCAAGGCGGCCTGCATGCGCACGTGCTCCTCGGCAGTGATGTCCGACGAGACCACGAAGGTGTCGCGCACGCCCTGGGGGATCTCGCTCAGGTGCTGGCAGGTGCCTTCGCGCATCACCTGCTCCACCAGTTCCTGACGTTTCTCCTCGCCCAGGCCCAGTTTCTTGAGCGCCTCGTCAAAGCGCGGGCTGGCGTAGGTCAGCTTGAGGTCCTTGCCGTTGTCGTTCACGTGGCGGATGTAGGCCAGCGCGAAGACGGGTTCGCAACCGTAGCCTTCACAGCCCGCGACGGTGGCGATGGTGCCCGTGGGCGCGACCGTGGTCTGCGCTGCGTTGCGGATGCCATGCTTTTGGATGCCGTCCACGATCCCATTCCACTGGACCTCGGGCCTGCCCCAGTCATGCGAGTAGGCCACCAGCGATCTGGGCGGAGTCCAAGTCATGTTATCCATGTCGTAGATGCTGTTCGAGATCGAGGGGAACGGTCCGCGCGCCTCGGCCAACTCGACGCTGGTCTTCATGGTGTGATAGCGCACGAACTCCATCACCTGCGCACCGAATTCCTGACCTTCCTCGGAGCCGTAGCGCACGCCCACGTGGTACATCAGGTCCGCGAGGCCCATGATGCCCATGCCGATGCGACGGGCGCGGTGCGCGGCCTCCTTCAACTGCGCGACGGCGGGCACGTAGGCATTGGCCTCCACCACGTCATCCAGGAAGCGGGTGGCGGTCACCACGCTCTGGCGCAGCGTCTCCCAATCGACCGTGCCGTTGGGTCCGCAATGCTCGTTGAGGTTGACCGAGCCGAGACAGCAGTTCTCGTACGGTCCGAGCCACTGTTCGCCGCACGGGTTGGTCGCTTCGAGCGGATACAGGTGCGGCACAGGGTTCGAGCGGTTGGCCGCATCCAGGAAGAGCACGCCAGGCTCGCCGTTGTGATGGGCCTGCTGGACGATCTTGTCGAACAGTTCGCGCGCCTTGACGGTCTTGTACTTGTTGATCTTTACGCCCGCCGCGCGCGCCTGGTCGAGCGTGCCGCGGAAGCCGTGCTCCTTCATGCTCTTCTGGTCGGGGAAGACCAGGTCCCAGTCGGCGTCGTCCTTGACGGCCTGCATGAAGGCGTCCGTGATGCCGACCGAGATGTTGAAGTTGGTGATCTGGTTCTCGTCGGTCTTGCAGGTGACGAATTCCTCCACGTCGGGATGGTCCACGCGCAGGACGGCCATGTTCGCGCCGCGGCGCGTCCCGCCCTGGGCGATCTCGCCGAAGGCATGGTCGTACACGCGCAGGAATCCCACGGGACCCGTAGCCTGTCCCGCCGAAGACTGGACCAGCGCCCCGTGCGGGCGCAGGCGCGAGAACGAGAATCCGTTGCCGCCGCCCGTCTGCTGGATCAAGGCCGCATCGCGCAGGGTCTGGAAGATGCCTGCCGAGTCGCGGCCCATGTCGTCGGTGATGGGCAGCACGAAACAGGCGGCCAACTGTCCGAGGGGTGTACCAGCACCAGTAAAGGTCGGAGAGTTGGGGAAGAACTTCTTGCTGCTCAAGAGATGGTAGAACTCGACGGCGGCTGCCTTGACATCACCCTTCCAGGCCTCTTCGACCTTGGCGATGTGCCAGGCAACGCGCCAGAACATCTCCTCCACGGTTTCGACGGGCTTGCCGTCCTCACCGCGGCGGACGTAACGCTTCATCAGCACCTGGCGGGCATTGTCCGTCAACTGCGCCTTGGGCAATCCTTTCGGCATGGGTGGCGTCGGCAGCAACCCATGCTTGGATTGTTCGGATGACACGGATTTTGTTACCATGCAACACTCTCCTCTAAATTGGGATGGGATATTTATAGAGACGAAAAGAGGCAGCGACACTCCCTCCCTGGACGGGAAGGAGGCTGCTGCCTCGAATTAGCCTTCAAGCAAGCGGTCGATTTCGTTGCGCAGGGCGTGCAGGTCGTCGAGCCCCAGGTAGACGATCGCATAGCGGATATACGCGATCTGGTCCATCTCCTTCAGACCGTTGATGACCAGGTCCCCCACCACGCGCGAGGAGACCTCGGCCTTGCCCATCTTCTGCAAGGCGGTCTCCACCTGGCCGATCATGCGCTCGATGTCCGCCGCCGAGACGGGACGCTTGGCGCACGAAATGCGGATGCCGCGCGCCAGTTTCTCGCGGTCGAATTCCTCGCGCGCGCCGTCCTGTTTGATGATCAACGGCGTGGCCAGGATGGGGCGTTCATAGCTGCTGAAGCGCTGTCCGCACTTGAGGCACTCGCGGCGGCGTCGGATGCCTCCATGACTGTCATGGGAGGTATCCAACACTTTCGAGTCATCGTGCTGACAATACGGGCAACGCATATCTGGGTCTACTCCAAAATAGAACAAATGTTATCGCCAGATATGGGGGATAGCTATCCATGACCCCGTACATCTAGCGGATACGAATGGCATTGTAGCATAAAGGGAAGGTCAATACAAGTACCCCAACCAAACGCTTCTCTTAAAAAATCTCCCCCAAGGGTACTGTCAACTAAACAACGCGACACAAGACGGCATCTTGCGCTACAAGTTTTTCAGGAACTCCAACACCAACGGATCGAACTCGGCGGTATGTGATTGATGCGGGACATGGCCCGCCACGAACAGCCTGGTCCCGACCACATGGGGCAAAGCGGAGACCAGATCCTTGAAGGAGGCGGGCGCCAGGGTGCTGTCGCGAGTGCCCCACACCACCAGCGTGGGCACCGTGATCTCTGCGAGATGCGGCGTCAGGTCAGTGGAGGTGTTGGGCAGGTTGTACACGCCAGGCGCGGTACGCTTGTAATCCAGCGCGGTCTGTGCGCGGATATGCTCAGGCAGGTTGTGCGCGCCACCGCTGCTATGCCCCATCGAGAGGCTGGTGGCGTCGATGATGATGCGGAACAACCACTCGGGCGTGCGCTCGACCACGGTCATGTTGATGGAGGGATGTCGATAAGATAGCCGCAACAAGGCGGGCAACTGTCCGAGGCGATAGAACGGGTCGACCAGGACCAGGCCGCGGGTCCGCGCGGGAAAACGACGGGCGTAGTCCAGGGCCAGGTATCCGCCCAGGGAGTGTCCAACCAGGACGGGAGGCTGGTCCAGCCCGAGCGAGTCGATCCAGGCTGATAAATGATCAAAGACCCAATCCATCTCATAGGCGCGCGAATCAGGTTTGGCGCTCCCGCCATGACCGAGCAGGTCGAGAGCGTAAGCGGTGTATCCATGCTGGGCCAACTCAGGGACGAGGTCGTCCCAATCGTGCAGGGAAGCCGCCAGCCCGTGAATCAGGATGACGGGTGCCCCCTCCCCCTGATGGATGAAATTGACGTGGGTGGGAAAACTCAGGGTTTCATTCGACGGATGCGATGTATTTTTCATAACGTTTGGCTAACTCACGCCGCAGCACTTTACCGATGAAGGTGCGCGGGAAATCTTCCATGAAAATGACGAAGCGTGGGACGAGGTGCGGGGGCAGGCGGCGTTTGCAATAGGCAATGACCGCCTCAGGGGTGGGACGTTCCCGCCCTGCGATGACGAAGGCAAAGGGCCGTCCCGCCACGGCCACCACGGCGGCTTCCTTCACCTGCGGGATCTCGTAGATGACTTCCTCCACGTCGCGCGGGAAGGCAGGGCTGCCAGGTTTGTCAGGGTACCACATATCCGCCTTGCGGGCAATGATGCGGAAATAACCATCCTCGTCCATCTGAGCCACGTCGCCCGTCAACAGCCAACCGTCATTCGTCAGCACGCTGCGAGTCGCCTCTTCATTCTTCCAATATCCCATCATCACCTGCGGACCCCGTACCGCCAGTTCGCCGATCTGCCCTGCGGGCACTTCCTTGCGGCCCGTTGGCAGGTCCACGACGGCGGCCTCGGTGGAGGGCAGCGGAATGCCGATGCTGCCCAGCTTGCGGTCGCCACCCAATGGATTAGCGTGCGTGACGGGCGAGGCCTCGGTCAGGCCATAGCCTTCCACCAGCCGACCTTTGGTCAGCTTCTCGAAGGCTTCCTGCACCTCGACAGGCAACGGTGCAGAACCGCTGATGCAAGCCTTCACCGAGCGGATCCCGTACTTGCGCGCCGCACGGAAATTGTTGATGGCCACATACATGCTCGGCACGCCAGGGAAGACGGTCGGTTTGTAGGCGCGGATGCTCTTCATAATGCCGCCGATCTGGAATTGCGGCTGCAGTACCAGGGTCGCGCCGAGCGCCACGGGCACGTTGAGCGCGGTGGTCAGGCCATAACTATGGAAGATCGGTACAGCGCATAAAAAGCGCTCGCCACCCTCCACCACGTTTGGCATCCAGTGACGGGTCTGCAGCGCGTTGGCCACCAGATTGCGATGCGAAAGCATCACCCCCTTGGCAGCGGCAGTCGTGCCGCCCGTAAATTGGATCACCGCCAAATCCTCGGGTTGTACATCCACCGCGGGCGATTTGTCGCTTTGCCCGCGCAACCAGCGACGATAAGTCAGCGCGTTGGGAAGGCGGAATCCACGATTCCGCCAGCGCGAGATCCACTGCTTCCAAAACGGAAGATAGTCGGCGGGATCGGTCAGGATGACGTGCGGCACCCCGCTCCCCTGCTGGATCTGCCCCGCCAGCCCCGCCCAGGGCGTGAGCGTCACCAACACGCTGGCTTCCACATCCTTCACCTGGCGCACAATCTCCTCAGGCTCGGTCATGGGCGGAATCAACACTGCCACCGCGCCCGCCTTTATCGCACCAAAGAAACTCACCACCATCTGCGGCAGATTAGGCAGCAACAACACCACGCGCGTGCCCTTGTCCACGCCCAGCGAGAGCAGCGCGTTGGCAAGGCGGTTGGCCTCATGATTCAGGCGGCGGTACGACATACGCGCGCCCTCGAAGATCAACGCTGGCCGCAGCGGGAATCTCCGCACCGACGAGCGCAATAAATGATGCAGGGGAATATTCGGGATGCCGACCGTGTAGGGCACGCCCGCTTCATAGAATCTCAGCCAGGGGCGTTGGGTGCGCAATTCCTCACGCGCGCCCTTCTTTTTGACAACCGTCGAGGGCGTGTCGCGCCATGAGGATTTGGATTCCTCGCCCAGGAAGCGCTCGATGGCGCGGTCGACCGCCTCGCGTCGTTCGAGCATGACCATGTGGCCTGATCCCCCGATATCGGCATCCTCCGCGCCCGGGATGGACTTCGCCACCCGCTCGAAGAATGGCCGCTCGAAGACCTGGTCGCGGTGCCCGCGAACAACCAGCGTCGGCACCGTCAGCGCGGAGAACTTGTCCCAGCCGACCCAGCGGGAAAGATTCTGCAGGTAGTACGGTTTCAGCGCATGCGGCGGGGCCGAGAGCCACGAGCGTGTGAATGGATCGATCAGGCGCAGCAACCAATTGGGCAGATGCAGCGCCATCCGAAAGAACGGATTCAGCTTGAACTCGCCCGCCGTCGCCACCAGGATCAGCCGCTCGACCCGCTCGGGGTGAGCCAGGGAAAACTCCGTGGCCACCGCCCCGCCGAAGGAATGGCCGACCAGCACAACGGGTCCCTTCACTTTCAACACGTCCAGCGCAGCTTCGAGGTCGGCCTGGATGCGCGGCATGTCGTATCCACCCGAAGGCTTATCCGAGAGACCGTGCCCGCGCAGGTCGAAGGCGATGACGCGGTTCTCCAGCGAAAATTTCTCCAGCTGGTATTGCCATTGCAGCGCCTGCCCGCCGAAACCATGCAGGAAAACGAAGGTCCGCTGGGGATGGTCGGGAGAGACATCCAGCGCCGAGAGGCGCACCAGCGGATTGGAGGAAACGCGCACTTCGTGCCGATAGAGGTCGAGGTCGATGCCCATGGGAGTAGTGTACAGGAATCGGGGGGAGATGTCAATTTACATCTAATTTGTCCGTGCTATACTCGGGCCATGTCCTTCGACAAAGCCGTGGAAGCCATCATCCAGGAAGCCATGCAGCGCGGGGATTTCGACAACCTGCGCGGCAAGGGTCAGCCGCTCGACTTGAGCGCCTATTTCGACACGCCCGAGGATGTGCGTATGGCCTATTCCATCCTCAAGAACGCGGGCATGGTGCCCGAAGAGATCCGTCTGCTGCAGGAGATCGCCGCTCTCAAGGAGCGGCTGTCGGCCACTTACGAGGAGGCCCAACGTCACAAAATCCGCAGACTACTCAGCGAGAAGCAGACGCAGTTCAACGTGCTGACGGAACGGCAGAAACGACAAAGAAGGGAAGGATAGGTCTGCACCCCCAGGTGGAAAAATAACATTTTTGTGATGCGCTTTTTCAGTTAAATCCATTAAGATTGGGGTTGGTTCGCAGGAGACCTCTTGCCAGAAGGAAGGGCATTCCATGCCCAACATCATTGGTCGTTCTTTTGGACGCTATCAAATCATCGAGAAACTTGGCGAAGGCGGCATGGCCACGGTTTACAAGGCCTATGACAAACGCCTTGAAACCGAAGTGGCCATCAAGGTCATTCGCGTCGAGAGCATCCCACCCGATTTTCTGGGCGAGGTTCTGACTCGTTTCGACCGCGAGGCCAAATCGCTGGCCCGCCTGACGCATCCCAACATCGTCAAAGTGATCGACTATGGGGAATTTGAATTCATGCCATATCTGGTCATGGAATACCTGCCAAACGGTACACTAAAATCCAAAATCAAGGGACCAATTCCCTACCAAAAAGCTGCCCGCACGCTGATCCCCATTGCGCAAGCTTTGGATTTTGCCCACCGCCAGGGGATCATCCACCGCGATGTCAAACCCGCCAACATCCTTATCGCCGCTGACGGCGCCCCCATGTTGACCGACTTTGGCATCGCCAAAATCCTCAACGAAGACAACACCACTGACCTGACAAGTTCGAGTGTGATGGTCGGCACGCCCGAATATATGGCTCCCGAACAAGTCTCGGGCAAGAGGGTCGACCATCGCGCCGACATCTACGCGCTGGGGGTTGTCTTCTACGAGATGCTCACTGGACGCCGCCCCTTTGTCGCCGATACCCCCCTGGCAATCCTGTATAAACATGCGAATGAACCCCTACCGCACCCGCAGACGTTCGTCCCAGATCTGCCACCTGCCGTGGAAAGCGTCCTGTTCAAGGCGCTGGCCAAAAAGCCCGAAGACCGTTACCAGGATATCGGGCAGCTCGCCTCCGCACTGGAAGGCTTGACTGCCAACCTTGCCCTTAAACTAGAGAGCCCCTCTGCTGTCAACTCACCCCGAAGCAATGCGGTTCAGCGCTCCACCTCAAAAGGGGTCGGCACTGACCTGTATTGGGTTTTGGGAGCCCTCGCTGGGCTATTGGGTATCCTTGGGGTGGCGGGGATGTTGATGTTCAGTAATTCCATCGACCTTCCAAACAACTCGCAGGTCAACGATCCAATACCCGCCGTTTCTGTCGTCCCAACAGAAACGGTGACCCCGATCCCGTCCCCCACTTCATGGCCCGATAGCATCACAGACTCTTTCGGAATCTCCATGCGCTTTATCCCTGGCGGAGAATTCACAATGGGCACTAGTGCGCAGGATGCGCAGATCGAATGCAACCGCTATAACACCCAGTATTGCCAGGCCAGCCGCTTTGTGAACGAGGCTCCACCGCACATAGCAGCCCTGGATGCCTTTTACATGGACACCTACGAAGTGACCAATGCCAATTACAAACTATGCGTGGATGCTGGCGCCTGCAAAGCACCATTGAATATCTCCTCTGCCACCCGCAGCAGTTACTATGGTAATCCACAATTCGATCATTATCCCGTCCTTTACGTGAACTGGCAAATGGCCAAGACCTATTGCGAATGGCGCGGTGGATCATTGCCTACTGAGGCTCAATGGGAGAAAGCTGCACGGGGGACGGACACACGTCCATACCCATGGGGAAAGGGACTTCGCTGCGACCTTGCCAATTACAACTCACAGAGCAACGGTCCCTGTACGGGAGATACAACACCTGTCGGCAGTTATGCAGAAGGCATCAGCCCATACGGACTCTACGACATGGCGGGCAATGTCTGGGAATGGACCCTCGACTGGCACACCGACAGCTATGACCTGAGCCTGCCCTCCGCCAACCCGACGGGCGCTCCCACGGGAACCTACCGAGTCCTGCGTGGAAGCTCATGGTTCGACTACGAATTCAGCGCACGGACCACTTTCCGCGGCAGGGCAGACCCTAGCATGGCAGAAAACTACATCGGCTTCCGCTGTGTACGATTTCCATAATCCAGAACAGACAGGCAACTGAACATGACGATCATCCTCCATATTTCCACATACGGGCAACCCAGCCGCAAAATTCTTTTGGAACAGACATCCTATCGTATCGGGCGGGATGAAGATAACGATATCGTGCTGGAAAGTTCTGTTGTTTCGCGCAGACACGGCATCCTGGAGTTACGCGGCACGGATTGGGTTTATACCGACCTTGGCAGCCGAAACGGGACTCTGGTAAACGATCATCCCATCAAACAGGTTTCCCTGCGAGACGGGATGAAAATCCATATCGGACGGGATCCGCGCAAGGAGGTGGTACTCACCGTCCAAGTGCTGGAACCTTCTTCGGAGGCAAATCAGGCAGAGGTCCGAGACAAAGCAGGGATGGAAACTGTTGTTGCCGAGGAAGAGACCACGACAGGCCTGGTCCACTTGAAATCGATCAAGCCACAGGAACAACGTCCTCTTATTTTTGGGCGTAGCTCCGCTTCCGACATCCCACTGGTCTCGCCGTCAGTCTCGCGCCGCCATGCCATGCTGCAGCCATCCCAACCCGAATGGGTGCTGATGGATTTGAACAGCAAGAACGGCACCTTCCTGAACGGAAAACGATTGAAGAAAGCGGAACAGGTAAAGCGGGGCGATACCATCCAGATCGGGCCCTTCCGCATGATGTACGAAGGGCAAGGGCAGGTCAATCTTTCCGTGGCGGGCCGAGGCCTGCGATTGGATGGGATCAATCTTACGCTAAACGTAGGCACCAAGAGCAAACCAAAGAACATTCTGAAGGACGTCAATATTTCCTGTTACCCAAAGGAATTCATCGGGCTGGTCGGAGGAAGCGGCGCAGGAAAGTCCACATTGATGAAGGCTTTGAGCGGCCTCTCCGATAAAACTGAGGGTCAGATTCTGGTCGAGGGTGATGACCTCTACGATAACTATGATGCCTACCGCACCATGATCGGATACGTGCCGCAAGACGACATCCTGCATGGCGATCTGACCGTGGAGCAGGCCCTGGACTATTCCGCGCGATTACGCCTGCCGCCTGACACTGCCGAGTCTGAAATCAAGTCCCGCGTGCAACATGTGCTGGAACAGGTTGAATTGACGGGGCAACGCCACACGATCATCCACAAATTGAGCGGTGGTCAACGCAAACGTGCCAGCATTGCCGTGGAGTTGCTGGCTGACCCACCACTATTCTTCCTCGATGAGCCCACCTCGGGACTGGACCCCGGCCTGGAACGGAAGATGATGCTGACCCTGCGCAAACTGGCAGATGGCGGCAAGACCATTGTCCTGGTCACACACGCGACCGCCAACATCACTGAATGCGACCAGGTAGCCTTCATGTCCCAAGGCAGGCTGGTCTATTACGGTCCACCGCAACAGGCCAGCGAGTTCTTCGAGGTTGGCAATGACAACTTTGCCGATATTTACACCCAAATCAGCGACCCCGAACCCCAAAAAGCTGAGGAAAAAGCAGCAACGTGGGAAAGACGTTTTAGAGACTCGCTTTTCTTCAAAAAATATGTCACAGACCGTTTCAAATCGCTACATGGAACCAGTCAGCGGGTGAACGCCCGAAAACCGTCAGGTCAAAAATTTTCTCTCATTGGTTCCATTTACCAGTTCCTTATTCTCGTCAGCCGATATTTCAATCTTGTTCTGCGCGACCGTACACTTATGATCATTTTGCTGGCGGTCATGCCATTGCTGGCCCTGCTAATCCTGGGCATCGCCGAACCCAACTGGCTGACAGGCGATACACCTGCAGCCATCACTCAAAAACTCAACCAGGAACTGGCCGCTGGCGAACGAAACGCCAGCTACATGATCGTCAGCAGCAGCCAAAAACTACTGTTCATCATGGCATTGACGGCGGTGATGCTCGGATTGTTCTCTTCTGCATACGAACTAGCAAAGGAGCGAAGCATCTACCAGCGGGAGCGGATGGTCTCTCTGCAATTGATGCCCTATCTGGCTTCCAAGATCTTCCTGCTAGGGCTGTTTGGCGCCGTTCAAAGCCTGCTCTTCCTGATCGTCATCCAGTCGAAAATCACCTTTCCCTCAGAAGGAGTTTTATTTTCACCCTTCTTGGAAATGTATATCACGCTATTCCTGGGTGCCCTGGCTGCCATCACGCTGGGCCTCTTCATCTCCACCATTGCACCCACACAGAACACAGTCACTTATATCATCATGGGAGTCCTGTTCCTGCAGATCACGTTTGCTGGTGTGATCTTCGATCTGCCCGGGACCGCCAAGGCGCTCTCGTCCGTCACGCTGACACGCTGGACCATGCAAGGATTAGGCACTTCGGCTGACCTTTCCCATCTGGATACGCTTTCGCGTACCCGCTTCCAGCCTGATCCCGTCACCCAAGAGGCATCTTTCGAAGTGGAAAAACCCGATCCCAACTGGAAGCCTGTTACCGTTACGACAGAAATGAAGGAAATCCCAGGTTGTACTGGCCCCGTGCCGATGGCAAAAGTGGTCGAGAACGAGATGATAAAGGTCAAGGAAACAGTCACAAAATCAGTTACCGTTGACCCCGATCCTGTGGACGTCGAAACACATTATGGGTTCACCATCAACTACGAGCACAGTATCGAACATCTGCTTCGAAATTGGGCGATGCTGGTCGGTCTCTCAGTCGCATTCGTGGCGCTTACGTTATTCGTCCTGAAGAGGCAAGATATCGTTTGACCCTGGCAACTGCAAAGAAACGTCCAAAATCTCCTGTAAAATAACATGAGGAGCTCTCATATGTCTGACATCACTGGCAAGATCCTTGGCCGTTACAAGATCATCGAGCAAATCGGTGAAGGAGGAATGGCTATCGTATATAAAGCTTATGACTCCCGCCTTGATACCGATGTGGCGGTCAAGGTCATTCGAGTCGAGAACATCCCCCCGTATATCTTGAAAAAGGCGTTGATCCGCTTCGAGCGAGAAGCGAAAGCTCTAGCCAAGTTGACACATCCAAATATCGTCAAGGTATTGGATTATGGTGAATTTGAAGGCGAACCATTCCTGGTGATGCCCTACCTTCCAGGCGGGACCCTCAAGCAGCTGTTGACAGGGAAATCACTACCGTGGCAACAGTCTGTCAATTTGCTCATTCCAATCTCAAGGGCTTTATCCTACGCTCACAAGCAGGGCATGATTCATCGAGACGTTAAGCCCTCCAATATTCTGATCACACAATCGGGTGAACCGATGGTCACTGACTATGGAATTGCCAAGATCCTTGACGAGGAAATCACGCAAGACCTCACAGGCACCAGCACCGCCATCGGAACACCCGAATACATGTCCCCCGAACAGGTTACCAGCAAGACCGTGGATCACCGAACAGACATCTACTCCCTCGGGGTTGTTCTATATGAAATGGTCACAGGGCGCAAACCCTTCAAGGCTGATACGCCTGTGGGCGTCTTATTCAAACATGCCAGCGAACCTCTACCCAGCCCTAAAAAATTTGCCCCTAACTTGCCGGATGCAGTCGAGAAAGTCATTCTCAAAGCCATGGCAAAGCAGCGGGATGAACGCTATCAGAGCATGGATGATTTTACGAATGACCTGATCAGCCTCTCACAAAATAGAGCACCCAATCCAATACCCTTAAGAAGCAACAATAACCTGCTGTGGCTGGGTGGATTAGGAATTCTCGCCTTTCTTGCTGTTTCAGTGATTACAGTAGCATTTTTGGCCGTCAAGAACTTTCTACCTACCCCATCCACCGCCATTCCCACATCAGCCCCTCAAATCGTATACGTCAGGATCACAGATACACCTGCCCCAACATCGGTTTCGCCAACCGATACCGCCGTTCCACCGCCAACTAGCACTCGCAAACCGGCCAGCACACCAACCGCCGTATCTGGAGCCACGGTCAAAGTCAGCCTCATGTCTCTTCGCGATGGTCCCGATCTACGATTTCCCAAGATTGGAGATTTTCCAAAAGGTACGCCTGTCAAGATTCTGTACATATATCATGGCTGGGCCTTTGTAGAGTTCTCAAATGGGAAAACAGGCTGGGTGGCCCTCGAATGGCTGGACCTGCCGCCCGGATTCTCCATCGACGATGTCCCCGAAGCGACGGGTAGTCAGATTCCCGCTGCTTGTAAAAAATATTGCAAATAAATATTCCAGGTCGTGTCTCAGTGCTTGAACACGACCTGATTTTTACCTATCTCCCATCCGATGAACCCACTCCTTTTTCTACTCACAGCAACCATAGTCTTCGGCCTCTTGGGAGCAGCGATTCATTACAGTCTGAGTTGGGGCCGTCAGGCTCAAAACGATCGAGTGGATCTTTTCTATGTTCCCATCCTAGGGCTGGCTTGTATTATTCTCATTGTCACAGGTCTGGGTGTATTTAAGATACAAACTGATTCAGCCAGTCTATTGATCAGTACAGGCGGAGTTTTTTTAGGACCCCTTATTTTTCTGCTTCATAAAATAAGAAAACACCCCCTTCACCTTACAGATCTCAAAAAAGAGCACTACTTGATGGGGATTTTGTTATTAGTGATATCAATTGCAAAACTGATCGAGATTCGCGCCATCCTGGTACCCAACTGGGTGGATGGACTTGTTCACGTCACCATCCTGCAAAAGCTGGTGCAAAAAGGATTTATTCCGATTGAGCGAATCTACCACACAGGATTCCATGCAGCGGCCATATTTATCCACTTTATATTTGGGATTTCTTTATCCAACACGATTCTTTGGTTTGGACAATGGGTAGCCCTCCTGACAGGGCTGTCCTTCTATGCTTTTCTTCGAAGAAATAGGGTTCACTTTCTCCTTGCCTTTTTAGGAGCAATCCTCTATTGCATGGTTTTTCTGTTCCCTTCCTATCTTATTGCATGGGGTCGATATCCTTTTCTACTTGGCCTGGCCCTGGTATTTCCTTCCATCAACACTACATTAGATTGGGTCAAGAATAAACATCATTACTTTGAAGCACTCATACTTTTATGTGCCCTGGCACTCGTACACTATGGAGCCTTGTTAATCTGGTTTTCTTATTTGGTTTCATATTTCCTTTCGACCAAAAGGAGGAAAATGGAGTCAGGCCATTCATCAGCAAGGCTGGTTCGATTTGTCTCGCTTTTCCTGCTTCCACTAGCATTTTTGTTACCAAAAGGGCTGAATTTTATTAGCCAGAAATCATTGCAGGTGATGCTTGCAGGAAAGCTGGGAAATCCTGATTTCGGCGGGGATATTTGGATTGCAGTTTCACTCATTCAAAAACATGACTTATTATTTCTTGCCATAACGTTCAGCATCATCCTGAGCGCATTGTTGCTAAAGTGGAAACCGACCGTGCGATTTGCAGCCTGGCCAATTGTCTTATTCTCCCTTATATGGGCACAATATGCGACCATAGGATTCTCCATAACAAGTTATATCAACGCTCTCATTTTCCTGTCTGGTCCTGTCGTTATTCTGTGCATGCTTGCTTTACAATATATTTTTGTACAGGCTTCAAAAATTTATGGTGCAAGCAAACCCTATGCGCGTCAAGTATTTATCCCGATGGTTCTGGCAGGTATCAGCGTCATCGGTATCTTCTCAAGCTGGAATCTCATCACACCAGGGACTACATTATTTACTTTTGAAGATTCCATGGCAATGAAATGGATTCAATCCCACACTTCACAAGATGCAACCTTTTTCATCCAATCATTCATCTGGGGCGATGAATTGATGCCGTCAGATGGTGGTGGCTGGATTCCAGTATTGACAGGTAGAAACGTCATTTATCCAACAACGGTGGGCGAATTCCAAGATATGGCTGAGTACTCAATTGGTCACAACGTGAACTACGTATATTTTGGCAGGGAATCCGATCCTGATTTTAAGTTAAGACTTGAGGATATAAATACCCCTTATCAGGTTGTTTTCCAAACAAAGAATATTATGATCTTGAAATTAAACATACCGTAAGAAAGAAAATCCTATGAAATCCTACCGCAAAGAACTCTGGCTCAACCTCCCCACGCGACGGGGATTCGTCAACATCACTTCTCAGGTGGAGGAATGTCTGCGCGAAAGCGGAATCCGCGAGGGATTGGTACTGGTCAACGCCATGCACATCACTGCCTCCGTCTTCATCAACGACGACGAGTCGGGTCTGCATCATGATTATGATATGTGGCTGGAGAAGATCGCCCCACATGAACCGGTCAGCCAATACCGTCACAACGATACAGGCGAGGATAATGCAGATGCGCATATGAAGCGCCAGATTATGGGCCGCGAGGTGGTGGTGGCTGTGACGGAAGGCCATCTCGACTTCGGGACCTGGGAGCAGATCTTCTACGGCGAATTCGATGGGCGCAGGCGCAAGCGGGTGCTGGTAAAGATCATCGGGGAGTGATTGACTCGAAAACGGAATCAGGCTGAGGTACAGGATGGGATAGCCTATTTTGTGATATATTGCACAATATGGTATAAATGTCACCTGAAATCTATAAGGATTTGCCTAGCCATGCCCCTGCGATTAAGGCATAATAATCGCAAACAGGTCAACTATATGAAATTATCTGAGATTATCAAACACGTCCAGGGCACGGTGCTCAATCCAGAGGTCCAGACCGACGCCGAAATCATCGGCGGCTGCGGCGCAGACCTGATGAGCGATGTGCTGGCCGTGGTCAAGCCTGAGGCGGTGTTACTGACAGGGTTGTGCAACCTGCAAGTCGTCCGCACGGCGGAGATGGCCGACGTGCGCGCCATCGTTTTTTTACGCGGCAAACAGCCCATGCCCGAGATGGTGGAGCTTGCCACGCAGAAGGGCATTCCACTCATCTCCAGTCAGCGCGGTATGTTCGAATGTTGCGGACGCTTGTATTGTTCGGGCTTGCGAAGTTTCGAGACGAACATGAACGGCAGCCATGAGTAGCACCCTTCAAGAAACGCAAGGACGCAAGGGACGTCCCATCACCGATAACGATGCACAGGACATCACGCGCATCGAGGAACTTTCCTACGACCTGCGTATCTTTGAAGTGATGAGTCGTGAGGTCTTTACTCTTGCGCCCAATCAAACGATACGCGACGGCCTCGAGTTGCTGCGCATCAAGCGTATCTCGGGGGCGCCTGTAGTGGAGAACGGTGACCTGGTGGGGGTGATCAGCACAGAAGACCTGATGCGTGCCCTGACCCAGAACGACCTGAAATCCCCCATCCGCACGTACATGTCTGCCAACGTCATCAGCGTCAAGTCTTATGAACCCGTAGTCAAGGCACTGGAGACGTTTGCACGCACCAATGTGGGCCGCCTGCCTGTGACCAATGAGCATGACCAACTGGTGGGCATGATCACCAAAGGCGACATCACACGCGGCGTGCTGGTGGCCATCCGCAAGGATTATCAAGAGGAAGAGATCCGCCGCTACCGCGTGCGTCACCTGTTCGAGGATATCACCTCCGACCGCACCAGCCTGATCCTGCGATATCACATCAAGCCGCGTGATTTCATCAACGGAGGACAGGCCTCGAGCCACATCAAGCGCGCCATGCTGCGCCTTGGCGCCAGCGCACAACTGGCCCGACAGTGCGGCATCGCCGTCTACGAAGCGGAAATGAACCTGATCATCCACACCACCAATGGCGGCATCCTGCGTGTACAAATCGAGCCGCACCGCATCCTGATGCAAACCACCGACGACGGCCCGGGCATCCCAGACGTGAACAAGGCCCTGCAGCCAGGCTGGTCCACCGCCCCACAGGAAGCCCGCAACATGGGTTTTGGTGCGGGCATGGGCCTGGTCAACATCAAGAGCTGCGTGGACAAAATGGAAATCTTCTCGGGTGCAGGCAAGGGGACGCGCCTGATGATGGAGATCCACCTGCGGCCTGAGGAAAAGTTTAGCGCCGCCGAAGGGACCGAAGAGCCTGGCATCTGACCAAGGAGCTGGTATGACCCTGCAAGAGATCATCACCAAACTGGACCTGAAAGTTCTCACCACCCCTCAAGATTTCTCCGCCATCACGCCCAGGGGCGGATACGCCTCCGATCTGCTGAGCTGCGTCATGGCAGGCGCCCAACCCGACAATGTATGGGTCACCCTGCAAGCACACATGAACGTGGTGGCCGTGGCGTCGTTGCGTGAAGTGTCGGTGGTCATCATCACCGAGGGCGCCCAACCCGAAGCGGACGTCATCACCAGGGCGAATGAACAGGGCGTGATCCTGCTCTCCACCTCTGCGCCAAGCTATGAAATAATTGGCAGGTTGTGGGAGATGGGGATTCAGTAATATTGTCGTTGCGAAGAGGAGCGAAGCGATGACGAAGCAACCTCCCCATATCATGAGATTGCTTCGGGCGAAAAGCATCGCCCTCGCAATGACATAAATAAAATGTTGACTTATCGCGCTGAGCTGCACGTACACACCGTCCTCTCGCCCTGTGCGGGCGTGGAGATGATCCCACCCGTGATCGTGCAGTCCGCACTAGAGAAGGGTATCAACCTGATTGCGGTTACCGATCACAATCAAACGGCTAACATCGAGGCAGTGATGGGTGCGGCGCGAGAGACGGGGCTGTCCGTGTTGGCCGGTATGGAGCTGCAAACGCAGGAAGAGGTCCATCTCTTGTGTCTGTTCGATGGCCTGGATCAGGCCGAGGCGTGGCAGCGCAGCGTCGACCGTCGCTTTGGGAGCATCCTCAACGACGAGGAACATATCGGCGAGCAGTATATCGTCGATGCCACGGGGGATTTCATCCGCAGGGAACCCAGGATGTTGATCACCAACGTGGATCTTTCGCTCGAAGAGGCCGTGCAGGGAGTCAACGCCCTGGGCGGACTGGTCATCCCCGCGCACGTGGAACGACATGCTTATGGCCTATTGGCCATGCTCGGCTTTGCATCACCAATCTTCGAAGCATTGGAAATCTCGCGCCACACCACACCCGAGACCGCATGCAAACAGTTCCCGCAACTCACGAGCTTTCCCCTGCTGCAAAGCGGGGACGTGCATTATCCCGAAGAATTTTTGGGGGCGATGGAATTTGAGTTGGAAGCACCGACCATCGCGGAAATCCGCAAGGCACTGCAGGGGGCAGACGGGCGTAGGATGAAAATCCTGTCCCAGCATACGTAATTCCAGCAAAGACAAACATCACATTTCAATATGACATTCGGTTATTGACGCGCGTTTATGGCGGGAGTAAACTATATTTGTTTGTGAAATTTAGTACAATATTGTGATATAAATCACCACACGGAGTAACACCGTCCATGACCGAAACCCCCGCCCCCACCACTGAACATGAGCTGTGCGAGAACAAGCGCGCCGCACTGGATGCCATCATCGCTCAACACCGCGATCGCCCTGGCGCGTTGATGGTTATCCTGAACGAGACCCAGAAGCAGGTCGGCTATGTGTCTGAGCCGATGCAGCGCTACGTGGCAAAGAAGATGCGCGTGCCCGTCAGCGCAGTGCACGGCGTGGTGACGTTCTACTCATTCTTCACCACCCAGCCGCGCGGCAAGCACACCATCAAATTTTGCATGGGCACCGCCTGCTACGTGGGTGGTGTGCCGCAGTTGATCGAGAAAGCCAAGCAGTTGACAGGCTCCGACATCGGTCAGACCACACCCGACGGCCAGTTGACCATGGAAGTCTGCCGCTGCGTGGGCGCCTGTTCCCAGGCCCCTGTTGTCACCGTGGACGATGAAGTGGTCGGCCGCGTCAAGCCCAACAAGTTCCCACAATTGATCAAGAAATTACTGGAAAGCTAATCCACCGCCTCAACAACTTGAGTACTCGTGAGTCAACCGTGAAAGAAATCGCCCTTCATCTCATCGACCTGGCAGAAAATAGTGTCAGCGCAAATGCCAAGACCATCCACATTCGGGTGGCCGAGGATTTTCGTACAGATCAGCTTTCGGTCAGCGTGGAAGATGATGGCAAAGGCATGGGCGAGGATACGGTCAAGCAGTTGTCCGACCCGTTCTATACCAGCCGCACCACGCGCAATGTAGGTCTGGGTATCCCGCTGCTCAAGGAACAGGCCGAGACCTGCAACGGCAGGATGAATATCTCGTCCAAGCCTGGAGCGGGCACCAAGGTGGAAGCCTTCTTCCAACACTCACACATCGACCGCATGCCGCTCGGCAACCTGCCCAGCACCTTTCTCACGCTCGAAGTGGCCCATCCCGAGATCCACTGGGTCTTTACCTACAGCTACCAGCCGCCCTTCAAGGGCAGTCCGCGCATTTACGAGTTCGATGACCAGCCCGTGAAGGAAACCCTGGACGGGCTATCCCTCACCCACCCCGACGTAATCACCTTCCTGCGCTCCTCGCTCGAAGAAGGCATCGCCGAGGCGCGCAAGTAAAGCACGAAAACAGGAGAACCAATGCCAACCGTAAAATCCCTCGAAGACCTGAAGAGAATCCGCGAAGAAGCCATGAAGAAGCGCGACATCAAGACGACCGAAAGCCGCGTGCAGATCGTGGTCGGCATGGGCACGCCAGGCATCGCCGCAGGCGCGCGCGATACGCTCAAGGAATTCCTGAACCTCATCGAAGAAAAGAATCTCACCGATGTTACCGTGCGTCAGACAGGCAATTTCGGTCTCGACTCACTGGAACCTGTCGTGCAGGTCATCATCGATAACGCTGCGCCCGTGACCTACGGCAAGGTGACCCCCTACGCCGCGCGCCAGATCATGGAACAGCACATCCTGGGCGGCAAGGTCGTGGAAGCCAACGTCATCCCCACAGAGGCCAAATGAAATTTTTCCGTTCCCACGTTTTAGTATCTGTAGACCCGCAGTGTCTGGACATGGGCGCGCACGAGATCGTGGACGCGCTCAACGATGAGCTGGTGGCCTGGGGCCTGATCGACGAGGTCCAGGTGCTGGAGACCTCCCGCCTGGGCGACCCCGCCCGCTTCGGTCCCGACCTGGTGGTGTATCCCGAAAATGTGCATTACGCCAACCTCGGCGTGGACGACATCCCGTACCTGGTCGAGGAGCATTTCCTCAAGGGGCGCATCGTCGAGAAGTTCCGCGCCAAGGAAACGGTCGTCACCGATGATGAACTCGGCGCGCCCAAGGCCAAGGAAGTGCGCATCGTGCTGCGCAACTGCGGCAAGATCGACCCGCACAACATCGAAGAATACATTGCCGAAGATGGCTATCAGGCGCTCGCCAATGCCCTGACCTCGATGACGCCCGAACAGGTCATCGACGAGGTCATGCGCTCGGGTCTGCGCGGACGCGGCGGCGCGGGTTTCCCTGCCGCCCGCAAGTGGCAGCTCTGCCGCCAGGTCCCTGACGGCCCCAAGTACCTGACCTGCAACGCCGACGAAGGCGACCCAGGCGCGTTCATGAACCGCCGCGTGCTCGAAAGCGATCCGCACTCCGTGGTCGAGGGCATGATCCTGGCGGCGTACGCCATCGGCGCGAGCCTGGGCTACATCTACTGCCGCGCGGAATATCCCATCGCGGTGGCCAACCTCAACGTCGCCATCGAACAGGCGCGCGAGTTCGGCTTCCTCGGCCAGAACATCTTCGGCACCGATTTCTCCTTTGACCTCGAAGTCCGCATGGGCGCAGGCGCGTTCGTGTGTGGAGAAGAGACGGCGCTGATCGCCTCCATCGAAGGCAAACGCGGCGAACCTCGTCCGCGCCCGCCCTTCCCCGCCGTCAAAGGCGTGTGGGGCAAACCGACCAACAACAACAACGTCGAGACCTACGCCGTCGTCCCGCAGATCCTGCTCAAGGGCGCGGACTGGTACGCGGCGATGGGCACCGAGAAAAGCAAAGGCACCAAGACCTTCGCCATCGCAGGCGACGTGGTCAACACGGGCCTGATCGAAGTGCCGTTCGGCCTCAGCCTGCGCGAGGTCATCTTCGACGTGGGAGGGGGTATCAAGGACAACAAGAAGTTCAAAGCCATTCAGACGGGCGGCCCGATGGGCGGTTGTCTGGTCGAAGAACACCTCGACCTGCCGCTCGATTACGAAGCCCTGACCGCGGCTGGCTCGATGATGGGTTCGGGCGGCCTGATCATCATGGACGACGAGACCTGCATGGTCGACATCGCCCGCTTCTTCATGGAATTCACCCAGGAAGAATCCTGCGGCAAATGCACGCCCTGCCGCGTGGGCACCCGCCGCATCCTCGACATCCTCGAAAAAATCTGCAACGGCAAGGGTACTCTGGCCGACATCGACCAGCTCGAACTGCTGTGCGAAGAAGTCATGAAGAACTCGCTGTGCGGTCTCGGACAGGGCGCGCCCAATCCCGTGATCAGCACGCTCAAGCATTTCCGCGAAGAATACATCGCCCACGTGGTGGACAAGAAATGCCCTGCCAAAGTCTGCCGCGCGCTCATCCGTTACGAAGTCATCGCGCCGACCTGCACAGGCTGCACCGTGTGCGCCCGCAATTGTCCCGTGGAAGCCATCAGCGGCGAACGACGCCAGGTCCACGTGATCGACGAAAAGACCTGCATCCGCTGCGGCATCTGCGCCCAGGTCTGCAATTTCGACGCCATCGCCGTCTTATCGTAGAGGCATAATGATCAACTTAACCATCAACGGTAAACCAATCGAAGTCACCGAAGGCACCACGGTCCTGAACGCCGCGCGCCAGAACGACATCAAGATCCCCACGCTGTGTGACCATCCCAACCTCACGCCCTACGGCGGCTGCCGCCTGTGCGTGGTCGAGGTCAAGGGCATGCGCGTGCCGATCGCGGCCTGCACTCTGCCCGCCGCCAACGGCATGGTCATCGAGACCGAGACACCCGCGCTCAAGAAATCGCGCAACGTCATCCTCTCACTGCTGTTCAGTGAACGCAACCACTTCTGCCCGTTCTGTCAGGTCAGCGGCGGCGACTGCGAACTGCAGAACGCGGCCTACGACGAACACATGGACCACTGGCCCATGCAGCCGCAGTGGACCAACTTTCCCGTCGACACCAGCCACCCGTACTTCATCCTCGACAACAACCGCTGCATCCTGTGCCGCCGCTGCATCCGCGCCTGCGCTGAGATGTCGGGCAACTTCACCCTCAGCGTGGAAGAACGCGGCGCGGCCACCATCGTCGTCGCCGACACCAACGTGCCGCTCGGCCAGAGCAGCTGCGTCTCCTGCGGCTCCTGCGTGCAGGTCTGCCCCACGGGCGCGCTCATCGACCGTCAGAGCGCCTACCTCGGCCACGACAAACACATGACCGTCACGCACTCGGTCTGCCGCGGCTGCTCGCTCGGCTGCGGGATCGAGATCCACACTCGCGACAATCACATCGTCAAGATCACGGGCGACTATAACAAGCCCAACGCTGGGACGCTGTGCAAGACGGGACGTTTCCTGCCCATCGAGCAGACTCGGGCACGCATCACCACCCCGCTCAAGCGCGTGGACGGCAAGATGGTCGCCACCACCTGGGAGGATGCGCTCAAGCTTCTGGCCCAGAACCTGATCCCGCTTAAGGGCCAGCTCGCCGCCGTCGCCTCCACCCGTTTACCCGTTGAGTCGTTGTATGCCTTCAAATCCCTGTTCGCAGACGGGCTCAACAGCGCCGTGGTCACCTCCACCGAGGAAGGCCGCCCCACCGCCCTGCAAGCCGAGTATGCCATGAAGAACGGCGAATCGATCGAAGGCAAGCTCGACACACTGCGCACCTCCGATTGTGTGCTGATCATCGGCGCGGACCTGAAGTCCACGCACGAGACGGCTGGCTTCTACGTCAAGCGCAACCAACCCAAGGGCACGCGCCTGATCGTCATCGACCCGAACGAGAACGGCATGGACGACCTGGCCAATCTCAACCTCAAGCCGCAGGCGGGCAGCAACGAAGCCGTCTTCAACGCGCTCGAAGCCGCCATCATCAGTGAAGGTCTGGCCCGCACGGACGCAAAGTCTAGCAAGACCACGCTCGAAGCCGCGCTCAAGCCTTGCGGTTTGGAAGCGGAAGACGTCATCGACGCGGCTCACATGCTGGCCGAAGCAGTTGCGCCTGTCATCGTCTACGGGCGGGGCGTCACCGCCAACGGCGACGCGGCCACCCTCGACGCGATGGTGCGCGTGGCCAAACTCATCGGCGCGACCGACGCGGAGCGCAAGGGCCTGATCTCGCTCAAGGGCGGGGCCAACAGCCTCGCGGCGGCGCAGCTCGGGTTGCTGGATCAGCTCAAGGTCCAGAACTGCAAGGCGGCATACGTCGCCCTGGGCGATGACTTCGCCTCGAAGCGTCTGGTCGAAGCGCTGGAGAAGGTCCCGTATCTCGCGATGCAGGCCAGCTACGAATCCGCGCTGACCGAACGCGCTGACCTGGTCCTGCCCGTCGACATCTGGGCCGAGGAAGCGGGTCACACGCTGAACACCGAAGGCCGCCTGCAATTTGCCGAGGCCGCCCTGACCGCGCCCGAAGGCGTGCGCCAGAACCTGATGGTGTTGATCGACATCGCGCACGAACTGGGCGTGACCTTGAACGAAAACTGGCGCGAGGCGCTCACCCAGCGCCCCAGCGTCGTCGAACTGGAAATGTAGAGGTGCATCATGACGAAACCGAAGATCGCTTCTGACTGGATGGCTGGCTGCTCGGGCTGTCACATGTCTTTACTGGATATCGACGAGCGCCTGCTGGAGATCGCCGAACTGGCCGACATCCGCGCCACGCCGATCACCGACCTGAAGGAACCTGACGAGAGCGGTGTGGACGTGGGCATCCTCGAAGGCGGCATCAACAACTCGTCGAACGAGGAAGTGGCCCATCGCATGCGCTCACGCTGCAAGATCCTGGTGGCGTTCGGTGACTGCGCCGTGTTTGGCGGCGTGCCTGCCCTGCGCAACATGTGCGGCACGCAGGAAGCGCTCAAGCGCGCCTACATCGAAGCAGAAAGCAACGACGAGAGCGGCATCATCCCCAGCGACCCCGAGCTGGCCGTGATGAGCAACGTGCGCGCCGTCCACGAAGTGGTGCCCGTCGAACTGCACGTCCCTGGCTGCCCGCCCGACCCCGATGTGATCTACTACGTCTTGAAGGAACTGGCCGAAGGCCGCATGCCTGAGATCAAAGACGAGAACCTGCACTGGCATTAGGAGTATCCCATGACTCAAAAAATCACCATCGAACCCGTTACCCGTATCGAAGGACATGCCAAGGTCACCATCCACATGAAGGATGATGGCTCGGTCGAGCACGCCTATTTACACATCAACGAATTCCGCGGCTTCGAGAAGTTCTGCGAAGGTCGCCCTTATTTTGAAATGCCCTACATCACGCCGCGCATCTGCGGCATCTGCCCCGTCAGCCACCACCTGGCCGCCGCCAAGGCTGCCGACGCGTTGCAGGGCAGCCCTGCCCCACGTCCTGCCAATTTGCTGCGCGAACTGATGCACATGGGACAGGTCATCCAGAGCAACGGCATGCACTTCTTCGAGCTCTCTGGCCCCGACCTGCTGCTCGGCTTCGACGCCGACCCCGCCGTCCGCAACGTGATCGGTCTGGCGCACACCGCGCCTGAGATCGCGCTCAAGGCCGTGGGCCTGCGCCGCTTCGGGCAGGAGATCATCCGCACCCTGGGCGGACGCCGCATCCACCCGAACTTTGCCGTGGCGGGCGGCGTCAACAAGGCGCTGCAAGCCAGCGAGCGTGACGCCATCCGCGCGGGCATCGAGGCCAATCTCGAAACCGCCAGAATGGGCGTCAGCATCATGAAGGACTGGGCCGAGCGCAACATGGAGGACATCAACAAGTTCGCCGTGTTGAAGAGCGGCTACATGAGCATCGTCAACCCTGACGACAGCCTCAACCTCTACGATGGCAACATCCGCCTGGTGGATCGCGAAGGCAAGCAGCTCGAAAAGTTCCCTGGCAGCGATTATCTCGATTACATTGCTGAACACGTCGAGAACTGGTCGTACCTCAAGTTCCCATACTACAAGAAGATGAGCTTCCCCGAAGGCGTCTATCGCGTTGGTCCGCTGGGTCGCATGAACGCGGTCAAGAGCATCGGCACGCCCATCGCTGGCGAAGAACACAAACTGTTCAAGACGCTCAACGGCGGCAACCCCGTCGGGCAGACGCTGTACTTCCACTATGCGCGCATGATCGAGGTCATCTACTGCATCGAGCGCGTAAGCGAATTGCTCGACGACCCCGACATCCTCAGCACCGACATCCTCAACACCCGCAAGGACTATCGGGGCGAGGGCATCGGCATCCTCGAAGCGCCGCGCGGTACGCTCATCCACCACTACAAGGCCGACGACACGGGCAAGCTGACCGCCGTCAACCTGATCGTGGCCACGGGTCACAACAACTGGGCCATGAGCACCGCGGTCGACAGCGTGGCCAAGACCTACATCGTGGGCGGCGAAGTCAAGGAAGGCATGCTCAACCGCGTCGAAGCCGCCGTCCGCGCGCACGACCCATGCCTGTCCTGCTCCACCCACGCGGTCGGCCAGATGCCGATCCAGATCGAAGTCCTCAGCCCTGAAGGACAGGTCGTTCAGACGATTACGCGTGATTAATTAACACATAAACGTAGGGGTGGCAGGCTGCCACCCCTACGTTGAATGGTGATGCTATGAACACTCTCTTCATTGGATATGGAAACCCTGATCGACAAGACGATGGTGTGGCCTGGCACGTGCTGACGAACCTTGCCAGCCAGCTGGGACTCGAGACCTCCACCTCGTGGGAGGATCCCCTGCCCTCCGCGCCCGGCACGACCTTCGCCTTCCACCTTCAGCTCACGCCTGAAATGGCCGAGGATATTTCCACCTTTGACCGAGTCTGCTTCGTGGATGCGCACACGGGCAACATCCCCGATAATGTTCAGCTCGTGGAGCTGGCTCCCGAATATCAGACCTCGCCATTCACCCATCACCTGACCCCCGAAATGTTGCTGTCCATGTGCGATTCGCTATACGAAAGAGTTCCCGAAGCGATTCTCGTCTCCGTCCGCGGCTACGAATTCGGCTTTGAAGAAAACCTTTCGCCGTTCACGGGCTCGCTGGTTACTGAGGCGGTCGAACGGGCGCACGGTTGGCTGGTAGCGCCCAAAGCGGCGGAATTGGCCTGAAAACGGAAGCGGACCAAGGGTCCAAGATACGGGGGAATCGCTTGCAACCAAGCGGAAATGAAATCCGTGTGGGGCGATTTTCCAGTCGGGGATATAATAGGGCAATTCATTCCGAGGGCTTTTTCATGTTTGATTGCCAAACCTCTCATAATTCAATTCTCGAACCTCCGCGCCTGGATGGGTGCCCATGAAGACGGCTAAATTTTTTGAAGCCATCAAGAAGGGCCACGTGGAGGAGGTCAAGCACCTGCTGGCTGAGGATCCGAGCCTGATTCACGCCAACGAAGGCAAGCTTAGCCCAGTGCTGGTAGCCGCCTACCATCACCACCCAAAGCTGGCCGATTTCCTGGCAAGCAAGAAGGTGTCGTTGACCGTCTACGAGGCGGCCGCCACAGGCAAGACCGAGCACGTCATCCGCATCCTGGCGCACGAACCCGAGCTGGTAAAACAGCACGCCGAAGACGGCTTCGACCCACTGGGGCTGGCCTGCTTCTTCGGGCACTACGAGACGGCTCGTTATCTCATCCGCGCGGGGGCGGCGGTAAACTCGCCATCACGCAACGCGCTGCAGGCCACGCCGCTCCAATCGGCTGCGGCGGGAAACCACATCCACATCGTGGACCTGCTCTTGGCGAACGGCGCGGACCCGAACTGCCGCGAACAGGGCGGCTTCACCCCCATGCATGCCGCGGCGCAGCATGGCAACCTGGACATGGTCCGCGCCCTGATCTTCGGCGGCGGTGACCTGGATGCCCGCAGCAACGATGGCAAACTGCCTGTAGACGTGGCATTGGAGGCCAACCAGCAGGAAGCAGCCAAACTGCTGCTTGAAGGCATCACCCGCCGTACGCGCGCCAGGCGTACAGGTCTGTAGGCAAATTTTCGTCCCGAAAAATTGCGACTTCCCTTTTCCATTTTCGTATGGAAAGAGGAAGTCGTTTATTTTCACAAGGAGTTCCCATGAAACACCTCCGTAAGTTTTTGTCTCTGTTCATGCTGACAGCCCTGGTGGCTGCCGTATTTGCTAGTCCTGCCTACGCCTTCGACGGGCGCACGGGTCAAGACGTGACCATCGGGAAGGGCGAGGTCATCAACGACGATCTCTATGTCTCAGCCGAAACCTTCACCCTAGACGGGACCGTCAAGGGTGATGTATATGCAGTGGGGTCGATCATCACCATCAATGGCACCGTGGAGGGCGACCTGGTCGCCGCGGGGCAGGCCGTGATCATCAACGGCAAGGTGATGGACGACGCCCGCATCGCGGGCGCGGCTCTGCGTGTGAGCGAGGGGGCGGAAGTCGGCGGGGATGTGGTGGCCGCGGGCGCCAGCCTGGAGGTCCAGACGGGATCCACGATTGGCGGCGACGTGGTGGTCGGCAGCGCCCAGGTTCTGCTGGCGGGCGACGTCGGCCGAAACGTGTTGGCGGGCACCAGCGCATTTGAGTTGGATGGCGGCGTAGGCGGGGACGTAAAGGCCTATGTGGACGCCACCGAGGACAACGTGGATGTCCCCGTCAACATGACCATGACCAACGTGCCGATTTCCATCCCGCGCGTCAAAACGGGCCTGACCATCAGCAAGGACTCGTCCATCCAAGGTGACCTCGACTACACCAGCACCATCGACCTGCCCGTCCCGAGCGGCGTAGTGAGTGGAAAGATCACCCGTACTGCTCCCCCAGTGGAAGCCACTGTAGCTGTCCATCAGCCGACTGCTGCCGAGAAATTGGGCACCTGGGGCTTGGGCATGTTACGCACAATGATCACCCTGATCCTGTTCAGCCTTGTGCTGGGCTGGCTGTTCCCCAAGTTTATGAAGGCTCTGCCTGCGGCTCTGCGTGCTCAACCCTGGCCCAGCCTGGGATGGGGTGCCATCGCGTGGGCGGCGTTCTTCTTCGCCATCTTGTGCCTGATCCTGTTCACGGTGTTGGGTGGAATCGTCTTTGGCATGCTCTCGCTGGGCGGAGTGAGCGGGACCATCGTGTGGGTTGGCCTGCTGTCCCTGTTCGGCCTGATCGTGGGCTTCGTGCTGGTCACCTCGTACCTGACCAAGATCGTGGTCGGTGAGAACATCGGCCGCTGGATCCTGGCCCGCGTCAGCCCGTCGGCGGCGGAACACAAGTATTGGCCGTCCATCCTCGGCATCGTGATCCTCGTACTGGGCATCGGCCTGCTGAGTTTCCCGCTGCTCCCCATCGGCGCATTGGGCTGGCTGGTCAACTTTGCGGTGGTCCTCTTCGGCCTGGGCGCCCTGTGGATCTGGGGACGCGAGGCCATGGAACCCCGCACTGCGTAACACAATTCTTCCTAACATAAAAAAATCCCCGGGCAGTTTGTACTGTCTGGGGATTTTTATCATTGCAGGCTTCTCGGTATAATGAAGGTATCCTGTTTTATCGCACAGTGTTAAATTCCTTAGTCGTTTTCCTGGAAGGAGTGTCGCGTGAGAAAGGAACTAGGGTTATTCCTCATCGGCCTGGTATTATTCGTTCTCCCCAGTCAATGGGCAGAAGTGCACGCATCGCCAACATCCCTCACCCCCATTCGGTTTGCCGTGATTGGAGATTATGGGCTGGCAGGGCCAAACGAAGCCGCAGTGGCTACCCTCGTCAGTAGCTGGAGCCCTGACTTTGTCATCACCCTGGGGGATAACAACTATACGAGCGGGGCGTCCTCGACCATCGACGCCAATATCGGACAGTATTATCACAGTTACATTTACCCTTACACAGGTTCCTATGGCACTGGCACCATGACCAACAAGTTCTTCCCGGTCTTGGGCAACCATGATTGGGTGGCTACAAATGCCCAACCATATCTAGACTATTTCAATTTACCGGGTAATGAACGTTACTACGATTTCGTCAGCGGACCTGTTCACTTCTTTGCATTGGACAGCGACTCTCACGAGTCAGATGGCATCACCCAGGACTCGGTTCAGGGTAACTGGCTAAAGAACGGCCTGGCGACCTCCACCTCCCCATGGAATCTGGTCTATTTGCATCACGCCCCATACTCATCCGCCGCGCATGGGTCGAATCCCACCCTGCAGTGGGACTACGCAGGTTGGGGCGCTGATCTTGTAATGGCGGGTCACGATCACAGTTACGAGCGTATCGTGGTGAATGGGCTTCCCTACTTCGTCAATGGACTGGGTGGCGCAAGCATATACTCCTTTGGCACACCCGTCCCGGGCAGTCAGGTCCGCTATAACGGTGGATATGGTGCCATTTTGGTGGAAGCCACAGACCTCAAAATTACAGTGTGGTTCTACAACACCTCAGGGAGTTTGATCGATAAATATGTAATGCAATCCGTGTTTTCGGATGTGCCAAATAATTATTGGGCCCTGGATCGAATCATAAGCTTGTACAACGCTCAAATTACAGGCGGATGCTCTACATCCCCCCTAAATTATTGCCCAGTCAACCCCGTCACGCGTGCACAAATGGCAGTATTTCTCCTGCGTGGTATTCACGGCAGCGCGTACAGTCCTCCAATTATTACAGGCACCCGCTTCGCAGACGTTCCAGTTTCCTATTGGGCCGCAGCATGGATCGAGCAACTGGCTGCGGAAGGCATCACCGGAGGATGCGGCAATGGAAACTATTGCCCCGAAGCTGTTGTGACCCGTGATCAGATGGCGGTCTTCCTCTTAAGGGCCATCCATGGCAGCGCCTACCATCCCCCTGTCGCCACAGGGACCCGTTTCACTGATGTTTCAATCTCGCATTGGGCTGCAGCATGGATCGAGCAATTAGCGGCAGAAGGCATTACAGACGGTTGTGACGTAAATAAATACTGCCCAGACAATGCTGTTCTCCGCGACCAAATGGCGGTCTTCCTTGTCAGGGTGTTCAATCTGCCATAAAGAATCGAAAAAGGACAGGCCCGGGGCCTGTCCTTTTTCTTTACAAATCCTACTTGCAGTCCACAGCAAAACTGAAAACGTCGGTGATCTTTTCGGTGCGACCAACCACGTCGCCCAGTTTGTTCAAGCCGACGAACTCCACGTCATACCAGCCCT
Source organism: Chloroflexota bacterium (assembly GCA_016191845.1). Lineage (GTDB taxonomy): Bacteria > Chloroflexota > Anaerolineae > Anaerolineales > Villigracilaceae > JACPVF01. The sequence continues at coordinate 188,113 of JACPVF010000012.1, read as the reverse complement.
GCTGTTTGCGCAGGTCGGGGTTGACGCCCTCGCTGTTGATCGTGATCCAGAAGTGGTATCCACCGTCGGTTTCGAGCGTGCCGCCCCAGGTCCACTCAGGGACGTAGGTGGAGTGCTTGTCACGGATGCGGAAGTACATCTCAACGGTGGTGATGTACACGTTCGTGGTGGTTACGTCGAACTTGATATCCTTGGGCGCGCAGCGCAGGTAGAAAATGCCCGTCGAGGCAGTCATGTTGGTAAACGCGCCGCCGTTGAAGGACGGGTCAATCGCCACGGGCGAGGTGCTGGGCCCCGTGCTTCCCTGGGTGGGCTGGGCAGCCGCGGCCTGGGTCGCGGTCGGCTGGACGGCTTCCGTGGGTGGAACCGCCGTCGGCGTAGGCGGCACCTGCGTGGGGACTTCCGTCGGCGGCAGGGTCGGGGCCTGGGTTGGCAGCGGAATAGCGGTCGGCGGCGCAGCCTCAGTGGGCGGGATGACCGTCACCAGTACGGTGGCGATAACTGGCGTCGGCGGCACCTGCTGGACAGGTTGCACCACGCCGCAGGCAGTCAGCACAAAGGCTAACGAGATCAAAAGAATCTTTTTCATTGCTCACTCCTTTACGTCGCTCATTCTAAGCCAGCGCTAACCTGAAGCCTTTGGCCCTTTTGGCCTATTCAGGGCCCAATTTCCTATCACTTTTGTTAGGGATGGTTAGGTCTCACATGGCCGCCAAAGGCAAACAACCTGACAATTCTTATCAGGTATAATACGCGCCATGTTAACTCCTGAGCAAATCGAAGCCAAATTAGACCGCATCCTCTTAAAGGTACAGAAACCCGGCCGCTATGTAGGCGGTGAGCTCAACATCACGGTCAAGGATTGGGAAACCGCCACCACCAAGGTAGCTCTCGTTTTCCCCGACATCTACGATATCGGCGTATCCAACGTCGGTTTGAAGATCCTCTACGACCAGGTTAACCAGCGCGCAGACTCGCTGGCCGAACGTGCCTACGTCCCCTGGCTGGATATGGAAGCCCTAATGCGTGAACATGGGATTCCGCTCTACTCGCTCGAGTCGAAGCGGCCACTGTCGGCGTTCGATCTGATCGGCTTCACCTTGCCTTACGAGACGCTTTACAGCAACGCGCTCAATGCCCTGGACCTGGCGGGGATTCCCGTCCGATCGGCCGAACGCGACGAGGAGCATCCCATCGTCATTGCGGGCGGCCACTCGACGATGAATCCCGAACCGATGCACGCCTTCATCGACGCCTTCGTGATCGGCGAGGGCGAAGAAGTCATCCATGATATCCTTGACGTGCTGCAAGCCCATGCCTCGCGTGCAGACCGATTGCTGGCGCTGGCCAAAGTCCCTGGCGTGTACGTCCCCAAGTTCTACGAGACCTTCTACCTCGACGATGGCACCGTCTCGCATATCGAAACGCTCGTGGATGGGATCGCCAACCCCGTGGTCAAGCGCATCGTGGCCAAGCTGCCCCCGCCGCCGACCAAATTCATCGTCCCCAACATTGACATCGTCCACAACCGCGTCACAGTCGAGATCATGCGCGGCTGCACGCGCGGATGCCGCTTCTGCCACGCAGGCATGATCACGCGTCCTGTGCGCGAACGCACCGTGGAAGAGGTTGTCAACGCCGCTGACACGGCTATTCGCGCCACGGGCTTCGAGGAAGTGGCGCTGCTCTCGTTGTCCTCGTCCGACTACACCAACATTCTCGAACTGGTGACAGCCGTCGGCGAAAAATTCCAGGGCAGGCAATTGAACGTGTCGCTGCCCTCGCTGCGCATCGAGTCGGTCTCCATTGATTTGATGGATAAACTGCGCCAGCGCCGCACGGCAGGCTTCACGCTTGCGCCCGAAGCAGCCACCGAGCGCATGCGCCGCATCATCAACAAATACATCTCCGATGAAGACATCATCAACACCACGCGCGAGATCTATGCGCGCGGTTGGACGACCATCAAACTCTACTTCATGATCGGCCATCCCAGCGAAACGCTCGAAGACGTGCAGGCCATCGCGGATCTGTGCAAGCGCGTGCTGGCCGAGGGCCGCAAGGTCATCGGGTGGAAGGCCAAGCTTAATGCGGGCGTCAGCACCTTCGTGCCCAAGTCGCAGACTCCCTTCCAGTGGGTCTCGGTGGACACGCGCGAACGCATCCTCGAAAAGCAGGCCCTGCTCAAGCGGGAACTCTACAGGGACCGCAACATCAAACTCAGCCTGACCGACCCCGACGACTCGCTGCTAGAAGCCTGGCTCTCGCGCGGCGACCGCCGCATGTCTGAGGTGGTCTACACGGCCTGGAAGAACGGCGCGAAATTCGACGCCTGGGACGAGGGCCGCAAGCCCGAGATCTGGAAGGCCGCCTTCGACCAGCACGGACTCGACATCGACTTCTACACCGCCCGTCAGCGTCGCACCGACGAGGTCTTCCCGTGGGAACATATCACCGCCGCCGTGCGCAAGAACTTCCTGTTCCAGGATTTCCGCATGTCGCTCGAAGGCCAGATCCGCGTGGACTGTCGCCAGAACTGCTTTGCCTGCGGCATCCTGCCGACCTTCTCCAACATGCGCCGTGAGAATCCAGGCGAGGGCTGGAAATGTCCCGATGTCAAATCGCCCGCGAAGAAGATCAACGTGGAACTCCCCGTGGTGGGTGACTGATGCATAAGGCCCAGTTGATCGCTCGCATGATGATCGCCCACGACGAGTGGGAATTGCTGGTCAACCACGTCGGCTCGATCCGCGTGGGGATCGGCGGCGTTTCGGGACACTGGTCGGTCAAGAATATCGTTGCGCATGTGATGACGCGCGAACAGCACCTGGCGGATCGTCTGGCTGAGATCGCGCGCGGAGAAACGTATCAGCCCTGTTCCACTTGGGAAGAGTTCGATGCCTTCATCGAGGAATATGGATTTCCCGATTTCGACTCGTCCCTCATCAGCATCGACGCTGCCAACGAGTTGGTCTACGAAAAATACAAGAATGCCGCCATGAATGAACTGGTAGCCGAAGAACTCGATGCATTCTCGGCCCTGTTGACGGGAGTCCGCGCATTGAGCGAGGAACAGATCAATGACCTGGGCCTGACCCCGAGGATTAAGCACATCACCGTGGACCATTACCGCCATCACATCGCCGACATTCGAAAACGATTCAAACGCTCCCTGCAGAGACAACCCTGATGCGCCTCCGAGTCACTTTTGCGAAACTGAACGCCCTGCGTTACACAGGTCACCTCGACCTGCATCACATTTGGGAACGAGCCGCACGCCGTGCCGAATTACTCCTGGCTTACAGCCAGGGGTTTCATCCGCAACCCAAGATCAGCCTGGCCTCCGCCCTGCCGCTGGGATTCTCATCCCGCTGCGAGGTGATGGACATGCGCCTGAGCGAGGAGATCCCGCTGGATGGATTAAAGGAACGAATCCAGGCGGCGGTCCCTTCGGGGCTGCAGATTCTCAAGGTTGAATCCGTGGACGAGAAATTGCCCGCTCTACAGACGCTGGTGGCCGAGGCAGAATATGAAGCTGTCTTGACGGAACCAGCCGACGGGTCCACACTGAAGCAGCAGGTGGCGGAAATGCTGGGGGCCTCCAGCCTGCCGCGTGAACGGCGCGGGAAATCCTATGACCTGCGTCCGCTGATCGGGCAGGTTCACGTGGTCGAAACGCCGCAGGGCAGTATCCATCTGACCATGCGCCTGTCAGCGCGCGAGGGGGCCACAGGCCGTCCCGAGGAAGTGCTCGATCATCTTGGCATCCCCGCCGACACCGTGCGCGTCGAGCGCACCCGCTTGATTTTTATAAACGAATCGATAGAATAGAGAAATCGTCGAAACCGTTCGATTTATTCAAGAGGAGAATCTCATGGCTTTACTCACTGCAATCTTCCTATCCTTCGCCAGCGCATTCGTGATGGTGTTATTCGTCAACTGGCTCGACCGCTACGAGAAGGAACCGCTGCTGCTCATGCTGGCGGCCTTTTTGTGGGGTGTAGTCATCGCGGCGGGCGGCGCATATGTTATCAACACCGTGTTGGGATTGGGCGTATACGTCTTCACGGGTGACGAGACCCTGACCGACATCACGACCGTTTCGCTGATTGCACCCTTTGTGGAAGAGAGCCTGAAAGGCCTGGCGGTGCTGATCGTGTTCTTCCTCTTCCACAAAGAGTTCGACTCGATCCTGGATGGCATCATCTACGCTGCCATGGTGGCCCTGGGGTTTGCCGCCACAGAGAACGCCATCTACATCATCCGCGGCTATGACGCGAACGGCTGGATGGGGTTGGTCGAGTTGGCCTGGATCCGCCTGGTGGTGGTAGCCTGGCAGCATCCGTTCTACACAGCCTTCACAGGCATTGGTCTGGCGGTGGCGCGTCTAAACCGCAACATCCTCGTCAAGCTGGTTGCCATCCCGACGGGATTTGCACTGGCCATCTTCGCGCACTTCCTGCACAACAGCATGGCCATCTTCCTGCCCGACATCCTCGGCCGCCTGACCGACTGGCTGGGCTGGTTCATGATGGGCGGCTTCATCGTCTGGTTGATCTACCATGAGCGCAATCTGATGAAGAAGCACCTAGCCGATGAAGTGACCTCGGGGTTGCTCACGCCCACTCAGTACCAGTCGGCCATGTCGCCGTTCACCATGTCCTTCGCCGTCTTCAGCGGCCTGGCCACGCACCGCTTCTATCAGACCTGCGGTGAACTGGCTCATAAAAAGGAACAATTTGCCAAGGTCGGCGAGGAATCGGGCAACTCGGCCATCATCGCGTCCCTGCGCGCGCAACTGGCCAGCCTCCGCCCGCAAGTGAGAGGATAGAGATTATCAGGCCCGACGGGTTTCAAAACCCATCGGGCCTGATGTGATAAAATAGCGGACGCCCGCCCCCGTAGCTCAGTGGACAGAGTGTCGGCCTCCGGAGCCGAAGAGCGCAGTTCGAGTCTGCGCGGGGGCGCCAGCCCAAACCGCCGCAAGGCGGTTTTTTGTTTGAGATACAATTAATTCGTGAACTCCAAACTTCTCCCCGCTTTGATCCTGCTTGGATTACTGAGTACAGGCTGCGGCGTGACCGAGTCTCCGTTGCCCAGCCCGACCGTGGAACTGGTGACCGCCACCCTGCCGCCGACTCTCCCTGCACCACCCACCGTCACCCCGCTCCCCCCCACGCCCGTCCCAACCCTGCCACCCGTGGCTGGCACGACCACCGCCCAGCTCAACGTCCGCGCGGAACCGTCCACCGGGGCGGCTTCGCTGGGATTGCTGCCCATCTTCAGCCCGGTGCAGATCCTCGGCAAGGATGTGGGGGGCAACTGGTACCAGATCGTCTACCCGGCAGGCCCTGAGGGAAAGGGCTGGCTGACGGCACAATACGTGCAGGTCGAGGCAGGGGTCGAGGTGCCCATCCTCGGAGGCGGGGCTGGCTCGGGGTCTGCGCCAAACGGGACGGTGATGCAGCAGGTCAATGTGCGCAGCGGCCCGGGCACGGGTTTCAACTCGCTCGGCACGCTCAATCCACAGGATGGCGTCACACTGACAGGCAAGGATTCCCACGGCGCCTGGCTCCAGATCGAATTCACAGGTGGCCCCGACGGGCACGGCTGGATCTCCGCCGCCTACGTACAAACCTCCGTTGCAGGAGACCTGCCCATCGTGAGTGAGGCAGGCGAGGTGGTCGGCACAGGCACGCCCACGGGCATCCCACCGACAGCCACCCCTACCCTGATGCCCGCCGCGGACGATGGCGACTCGTCCTCCGCGCCCGCCGTGAATGTGATCTTTGCGCCCAACGGGTCGAGCGGACTACAATACACCAGCGACCTCTCCACGCCGCAAGGCGATGCCGAAGACTGGGTGGGCTTCACACCCTTCCTGCCAAAGGTGACCGCCCACCTGACTTGTACGGGTAATGCCTCAGTCCGCGCAGAACTCTGGCAGAATGGAGCGCCCCTCTCCGATGCCCCGACACTAACCTGCGGAGAAGAAGCACTCTTCACGCTGACAGCGGGCCAGCCCTACCTGCTGCGCTTGCAGGCTGCAAGTGGCGCGGGCAACCTCGAGGCTGCGCGTTATACCTTAATCCTCTCAACTGTGCGATAATTTGAGTCATGACGACATCCTTCTCTCCCTCTTCTGATCACGGCCACCGTAGGCCTGAAGTCCTGCGTGCTCAGTATCGCTACGGACTGTTCTACGGCGCCATGCTCGGCCTTTCCTTTGCCATCTTCGCCTGGGGCGTGGATGGTTACCTGCTCAGCCAGGCGCACGCGGTGCAACCCTGGCTCAAGTTGATCATCGGCGCGGTGGTGTGCGTCCCAGTCGGCGGATTGGCAGGTTGGTTGACCATGCGCTTCGAGCGCGGTCTGCTGGCCATCCCGTTCTGGCTGGCGGCGGCGGCCGTCTTCGCCTGGATGACCGTGGCCCTGCCACTGGAGATCTTCCCGAGGATGCTGGTGGCGCTCGAACCCGATCTCGAGGGTCTGATCTCCTATTTCCTGGCCGATGAACTGACCGTGCGGTTTGGCGTCAGCTTTGTGTGGGTGGCGCTCTTCGTCACCCTGGCGGGCGTACTGGAGATCCCCATGGGGCAACCCGCCGCCTTCTCGACCTCGGTGATGGGAAAATTGATTCCCGTGCTGCTGTGCGCCGTACTGATGGGCATCGGCGGCACCCTGGTCGAAGCGGACAACAACAAGCCGTTGCGCTCGGCCATCATCGCCTTCAACGCCACCTTCCAGTTCATGCAGGACAACCAGGGCAAGCCCATCGACAGCAAGGTCTCACGCGACCTGCACCTGGCGGCCATGCACGACATCGAAGACCTGGTGGGCGGTCCACGCGAATTGACCATCGGCAGTTTCGACACCTACCTCGAACAGGTGCATGTCCTCGTCCGCTTCGGGGATGTGCTCGTGGACTGTCTGGCCATCTACGACCAGCCGTCCAGTTGTAAACGCATCAGTCCGTGATCCGTTCGGAGGTCCCATGAAGAATCGAACAGGATTTGTCGTGTTGGCCGTTCTGCTCGGTCTGGCCCTGCTCCTTGCGGGCTGCCAGGCTGGGGCGGGACCATCCACGCTCTCGGCCGCATTAAGCGAGATCCAGGGCACGGTGGGCGTCAAGCCGCCCGAAAGCGCCGACTTCCGCCCAGCCACGGGCGACACCGTACTGACCGAGCATGGGCAGGTGCAGACGGGGGAAGATGGCCGCGTGCGCCTCGACCTCTCGGACGGCACCATCTTCCGCATGGCGCCCACGTCGCTGTTCGAGTTGATCTCCAACCAATCCACCGACCAGGGTCTGGTCACCCGCCTCAAGCTCGAACTGGGGCGGCTATTCATCGTGCTGAAGGGCGGCTCGCTGGATGTGGAAACGCCCTCGGGGGTGGCCTCGGTACGCGGATCATACATGATGGTGGAAGTGGATTCGAAGACCCTCGATGTGCTGGTCACCTGCCTCGAAGGCCATTGCGAAGCTAGCAACCCCGCAGGCAAGGTGCAGTTCGGGGCAGGACAGAAATCCCTGCTGCTGCACCGCGACCCGACCTCGGGCCAATACCCTGCTCCGAGCGTGGAGCCAATGACCGATGAGGATTACCAGAAATGGCTGGAGGGCAGCCCCGAGGCCAAGACCCTTGCCCAACAAGGACTCGCCTCGTTGCCGTCGGCTCCCGGCCCCGTGCCCAGTGATACTCCCGAGCCCGCCCCTGCGCCCAGCGCTACGCCCGTGCCGGCTTCCCCCACAGCTGAGACGGCCTCCGCACCCGCGGCAGATACGGGTCCATGCATGAGCCTGGTCAACCCGCCCAACGACCAGGTGGTGGACTACAACGACCCTGTGGTCTTCCAGTGGACCTCCAAGGTGCAGGCCACAAAATACGTTCTGACCCTGCACTACCCTGATGGCACCTACATCTTCTTCGAGACTACAGACACCCAACTGACACGTTACTTCGACGAGATGCGCGGAAACGTCAATTTCACCTGGGACGTGGCCGCCCTCGACGCCAACGGCAATGAGATGTGCAAGTCGCCCACGGGCTCCTTCACCAAGCCAGCACCCCAGCCCAAGAAAACAAAGGAAGCCGCCTGTACGGTCGGTCAGTGGGAAGATCCCAGCGCGCCCTGCTACTGTGAAGACGCGCCCAACCAGCCACCCTACTGCTACGCCGACTAATGAAAATTCACGCCAGCCGCCTTTCCCTGCGCGCCGCCCTGCTGATTGGCACTGCTTTGTTGCTGACCAGCCTGCAGGTCCTGGCGCTCTATCCGGGCGTCACCACGCCCCTCGAGCGCGTGGAATATTCGGCCCAGGACCTGATGATGCGCGTTCGGGGGACACAGCCCCCCAGCGGCGACATCGTCATCGTGGCGGTGGACGACTTCTCCTTCAACTGGACCAAATTGCAATGGCCGTGGCCGCGCACCTACCTCGCCCAGATCGTGGACCAGGTCAATCGCGGCGGAGCCAAAGTGGTCGGGTTGGATGTTTTCCTTTTCGAGGCCGACCCCGACGCGGGCGGCGATCCCACCCTGGCCGCCTCCCTCGCCCAATCGCCGTCTGCCGTCTCGGTCATGCAGATCTTCCGCAGCGGCGATGGCGTCATCACCCTGCAGCAGCCGCGCGCCGAGTATCGTGCGGCGCTCGATGGTGTCGGCATCACCACCTTCACCCGCGACGAGGATGCCGTGGTGCGTAGCGTGGATGCCTACCAGACCTTCGGCGAGACAACCTATCCCAACTGGGCTTTCGAGGTGGCCCGCCTCTACCTCGACCGTGAGCCTGCCTCCGTTTCTCCAAGCAGAGACCTCATCTTCGGCGGGAACGCCGTCCCCCTGCAAGGGCGACGGCTGCTGGTCAACTTCAACGGGCCTGCGGAAACCTATCCCACCTACTCTGCCGCCGACGTGGCCGATGGCATCACGCTCGAACAGAACCCCAACGCCTTCCGCGACAAGATCGTGTTGATCGGCGCCACCAGCGTCACCCTGCAGGACGTGTATCCCACGCCCTTCTCGGCCCAAGCGCTCACTCCAGGTGTGGAGATTATCGCCAACACCGTGGACATGCTGCTTCAGGGCCGATACGTGCGCGCCACCCCACCTTGGGGCGGCCTGTTCCTCACCTTGCTGGCCGCCGCCGCGGCTTGGTTCATCATGCGCCGCCAGCGTCCCATCCAGATCATCTCCCTGCTCAGCCTGGCGCTGGTTCTGTATGTTGTGATCGGGTACCTGGTCTTTGTGAACGCAGGCCTGTACCTGCCGTTGACCGCACCCCTCTCGATGTTGTTTCTGGGGGTGGTCCTGCCCACGTTGGAACAGGCCGTCTCGCAGGAGCTGGAGAAACGCCGCGTGCGTGGACTGTTCACCCGCTTCATCTCACCTGAAATGGTGGACCAGCTCCTTGCCACGCAGGATATCAACAGCCTGAATAAGCGCACCGACCTGACCGTGCTGTTCTCCGATATCCGCGGATTCACCACCCTCTCCGAAAAGCTCCCGCCAGAACAGGTGGTGGGATTGCTCAACTCATACCTCGAGTCCATGACGGCCATCGTCCACAAGTATGGCGGCACCGTGGACAAGTACGAGGGCGACGGGCTGATGGCCTTCTTTGGCGAGCCCGTTCCCTACGCAGACCACGCTCTGCGCGCCGTCCGCGCCGCCACCGAGATGCTGCTGGAACTGCCCGGCCTGACCGAAACCTGGATTCGCGAGGGCCGCCCCATCCAACGCATCGACATTGGCATCGGGTTGAACTCAGGGTCAGTATTCGTCGGCCTGATCGGCTCGGCCCAGCGCATCAATTACACCGTCATCGGCGACAACGTCAACCTGGCCTCGCGCCTGCAGGACCTGACCAAGACCTACCGCTGGCCTCTGCTGGTGAGCGAAAGCACCTGGAACCAGGTTAAGGATGAGTTCGATGGTGAATGGGCCGACTCGGTCACGGTCAAGGGCAAGACCGAGCCTGTTAATCTGTACCGGGTCCTCGGTCCGAAAAATGCCCCTGAAGCGGAACGCATTCAGCCGTGGAAATCCGCTTAAGCTCTTCGCTTGTGAACCACTTGTACTAAACTTGTGGGGAATTGTACAAAATAGCCATTTATGGTAGAGTAGGGACTATTCCATCTTGGCGAGGGCACAATGAACGCTGAAAAAATCCCCGATATCATTATCAGCCGTCTGCCGGTCTACCTGCGCGCGTTGCAGCGCATGGCCGAAAAAGGCATGCGCACCACCTCCTCACAGGAGTTGGGCGACCATGTAGGCATCTCCGCTGCCCAGATCCGCAAGGACATCTCGCAGTTCGGCGAGTTCGGTAAGCAAGGAACGGGTTATTCGATCCAGTTTCTGATCGACAAGTTGAAATCCATCCTGAAGGTGGACCGCATCTGGGATGTGGCGTTGATCGGCGCGGGCGACATGGGCCACGCCCTAGCCCGCTACCAGAGTTTCACCCCCTGCGGATTCAACATTGTGATGGTTTTCGATAACAACCCCGAGAAGATCGGCCAGAAGATCGGCGATTTCGTCATCGAGGATGCCGCCACCATGGTGGAGCGTATCCGCGATGCGGGCATCAAGATCGTCATGCTCACCGTGCCTGCCTCGGCGGCCCAGGAGATCACCGACAAACTGGTCAAGGTGGGCGTGCGGGCCATCCTCAACTATGCGCCGCTGCACCTGGTGGTCCCCGAGGGCGTCAAGGTTCAGCACATTGACCCGTCCATCCACCTGCAACGAATGACCTATTACCTGTAACTTCCAGGCCGCCCGCAAGGCGGCCTTCCTTTTCCCTGGCCCGCCATCTGGCGGGTCTTTTGCTTCTTTACCGAATCTTCATACTCTCTTTGTCGGACATAAACAATTATTCTTTACACTGTGTCCATAATAAAACACGGCGCAACCCGCGCCCCAGGAGAATGGCATGAAATTTTTCGGTAAACGGCTCTTCCGCCCGCATAGTATCTGGATCCGCAAACTCGTACAATGGTTCTTCTTCCTGTTGATCGCGTTCATCGCCGTCAACCACACCCTGGTCGAAAGCGGAGCAGGCATCCCCTTCCTCTCCAGCGCATCGCTGCATGCATTGTGTCCATTCGGCGGCGTGGTGACCATCTATCAGTTCGCCACGGTCGGGACCTTCGTGCAGAAGATCCACGAGTCTTCCTTCGTATTGATGATCATCGGCTTTGCGCTGGCCTTCCTGTTCGGACCCGTCTTCTGCGGGTGGGTCTGTCCGCTCGGCACCGTGCAGGAGTGGATGGCCAAGCTCGGTAAAAAGCTCTTCAAGCGACGATACAACCACTTCGTCCCCGCCCGACTCGACCAGGTCCTGCGCTACGCGCGTTATCTGGTGCTGGCCTGGGTGGTGTACGTCACCGCCACCAGCGGCACCCTTATCTTCGCGGACTATGACCCCTACTACGCGCTCTTCAACTTCTGGACCAGCGAGGTGGCAGTCGGCGGATTGATCATCCTTGGCGCGACACTCGTGCTCTCGCTGTTCGTCGAGCGGCCGTGGTGCAAATACGCCTGTCCATACGGCGCCGTGCTGGGACTCACCAACCTCTTCCGCATCTTCAAGATCAAGCGGGCCGCCTCCACCTGCAAAGCTGACGGGGCCTGCTCCATCCTATGCCCGATGAACATCCCTGTGGACACACAGAACGCTGTCCGCGACCATCAGTGCATTTCCTGCCTCGAATGCACGTCCGAAGCGGTCTGCCCCGTAGCCAAAACCGTGATCTTCACCGCAGGAGCCGTCAAATGACTCTCAACTCCAAATCCCTGGCCGTGATCCTGTTCGTCGTGCTGTTCGGCGGAATCGCCCTCAGCGCCGCCTTGGGCTGGTGGCAGACCGAAAGCAGCAAGGTGGCCGCCACCTACACCGAAGGTGAGTTCGCGGGCCAGGCCAACCCCGCCGACATCCGCGGCTCGTACACCTTCGGCGACGTGGAAAAGAATTTCGGCATCCCCGCCGCCCTCCTGGCCCAGGCGTTCAACATTCAAACCGATGACCCCGACGCTTTCGCCACGAAAGAACTCGAAACCATCTACGCCGAAAGCACCCTCGAGGTCGGGACCGCGTCGGTGCGCCTGTTCGTCGCCTTTTACAACGGCCTGCCCTTCGACTTGAGCACCGAAATCTACCTGCCTCAAAGCGCGGCGGACATCCTGCACACGAGGACTCTCACGCCCGAGCAGCTGGCCTACCTGGACGCGCACATCGTCCCCGACCCTGCCGCCCCAGCCGTGGACTCTGCGCCCATAACGGAATCCACACCCGAGGCGGAAGCCACTGAACGGCTCGTCAAGGGCAAGACCACCTTCCAGGAGGTACTCGATTGGGGCGTGCCGCAATCCGTCATCGAGCAGATCCTGGGCGCACCCATGCCCAATCCGTTGACGACGGTCAAGGATTTCTGCACCGCCCAGGGACTCTCATTCGAGACGGTCAAGGCGCAGTTACAGGCCGAGGTGGACAAGGTCAAATAGCATCCATCGACACGGACGGCTCGGAGGCGGGCCGTCCGTGTGCATTGACAGACATCACGGGCAGGGGTATAAAGACGCCGACATCACTTTATCTTCCAAACACACAATTGAAGGGGATTTTTCAGCCGTTTCCACGGCCTCTGTTTGGTTTCCAATTTTGTTTCAAAGGATTTTTCGATGAAAAGCCATCTTCTGCAATCCGACGCTGACGTTCAAACCCTGCGCGACCTGCTTCGCCATCCCGACGGCAAGACCGTGGTGGACTTCGAGGAGAAGATCCAGATCGAACAGGTCCGCGCCGCCACCCGTATCTGGCAGGCGGACGAGACCCCCATCGCCTTTGCCTTCGTCGACGATTTCAGCAACCTGAATTTCGTCTGCGACCCCGCCCATGCCACGCCCGCGCTCGAAGCCGAGATCGTGGACTGGGGGCTGGCTCTCGTCCGCGCGCGCAACGCCGAGGCAGGCGAGACCAGCACTTTGGACGCCCCCTGTCAGGCGGGGAACTCCGTCCGCCTGGCCTTCCTCGAACGGCATGGATTCCAGCGCGAGGAGGTCCGCTCGCTGGGCTATCGCCGCCCGCTGGACCTGCCCATCGCGGAGCATCCGCTGCCTGCGGGGTTCAGCCTGCGCCCCGTCCGCGGCGAGGAAGAGGTCGAGGACCTGGTCGCCCTGCACCGCTCCGCTTTCGGCACCGACCACATGACCGTCGAATATCGACTGGCGATGATGCGCGCGCCGCAATACGTCCCCGAACTGGACCTGGTGGCCGTGGCTCCCAGCGGCGAACTGGCCGCCTTCTGCATCTGCGGCTTCGAAGAGGGGCAGCCCGAGGTCGGCTTCACCGACCCCATCGGCGTACGCGAGGGCTACAAGGGGCGCGGATTGGGAGCAGCAATCGTCACGGCGGGCCTCAACGCCTTGCAGGCGCGCGGCGCGAAGATTGCACAACTCGGCACGAGCAGCCAAAACCTGGCCATGCAACGGCTGGCCGAACGCCTGGGATTCGAATTGGTCTCCGAGACGTTTTGGTTCTCGAAACCAGTATGAAAGCAACCTTGGTGATCACGTTTCGACTTCGTTCGCCTGGCGGCTCACTCCGCTCAACGCGAAAAATGGATAAACCCCACCCATGAGCCAAATCTGGAATGCCGCCGAATACGATCAATCGCGCCGACGGCTGATCCCGTGCTTCGAGCCCTTCTACACCATCGCCGTGGAGCTGGCAGCGGCTACCGTTAAAACCGCCCCCGCCCTGCTCGACCTGGGTGCAGGCACGGGCATCCTGAGCGAGTTTGTCGCGCGGAGGGTTCAGCCGCGTTCGCTCCACCTGCTGGACGAATCGCCTGAGATGCTGGCCCAAGCCGAGGTGCGGCTGGCGGAATTCCAGCCCACCCTGCACATCCAAAAATTCACGGACCCGTTGCCCGCGGGTCCGTTCGATGCAGTGATCTCGGCATTGGCCATCCATCACCTCAGCCATGCAGACAAGCGCGACCTGTTCACGCGCATCCATGCCGTCCTCGCTCCCGGCGGACTCTTCGTCAACGCGGAGCAGATCCTCGGGCCGACGCCCTGGCACGAGAGACTCTACAATGACATGCACCTGAACGGCGCCCGCGCCCTGGGCAGTTCCGCGGACGAGATCCGCGCGGCGCAGGAACGCATGGCGTTCGACCGATGCGCTCCGCTGGCCGACCAACTCGGCTGGCTGACGGACGCAGGCTTCCAGCGCGCGGACTCGTTCTTCCAGTGGTTCCGTTTTGCAGTGTATGCGGGTTGGAAAGAGGAATGAAAAACGGTGACCACTTTTTGGCTTATCGTTGGGCAGGACGCAACGAGAACGAGCTATCCAAATAATCTTCCTCCATTCATCAACGATCAAATATGCTACTAAATATGGTAGTCTCTCGCGCTTCCTTTTAAATTTAAGACTCACTTATTCGATATTACTATATCCAAAGTTAGAGTTCCAAAGGCTGGCTCATCCCATCCAGATGTTTCCTGATCTTTTTTATAATCTATAACTCGAATAGCCATTTTGTAATTGGATGTTTCAGCATAATATGTGCTACCAATAGTAGGAATGTGGCGTTCTTCGGTATCATACTTATCTTGCATGCTTGTAGAAAAACCATAGTAGCCATTTGTACTTTCATTATAAATATTAAAGATGACACGAGTTGTTACCAGGCTTTTCATATCAACAGGCTTGTCATTTTCCATAAACGCCCAACCATAAGAAACGTACAACTCGCCAATTTGATCGCCATTTATATTTTTAATTGGATAAGTCTTTACATTGTAAAAATCTGTCAACGTAACTCTGTAATAATTTTGATCCAAAATAGTTGCCCGTAAATTCGCTTCTGCTGAAGCCACTGCCGAGGCTACTGTTGAATCTACATCTACTTGAGAATTTAACTGCTCCTTTGCGTCATTCAATTGACGGCGAATAGATTGCAATTCCTGATCCTGACTGGAATACATTGCAAACAGAATAAATGATGCGGCACCAAAAATGATGGTGAGTATCCATGCCAAATTGGAAGATTTCGGAGTAGGTGCTGGTGCACTAATGACAGTTGGGATAGGGTGTTCTTCTTTTTTGTGGCTAATAGACGTTATGTCGTGAATTTTTTTCGTGTCACAGACTTCACATATATCAACCGTATCGGGATTAATCGTTTCACATCGCGAACAAGACCAACTCATTTACTCTTCTCCGAAAGGCTAACTTTCAATCTGTCTCAAATTTTGATTTGCTTTATGAAAATGTAACGGGTTTGCCTGATTTATTAAGTAAAAAACTATCCTTAACTCTTTTATCGTCAAACCATTTCCGTTTTGCCTAAAATCGAATATTTTGAATTAAAATTGATATGCTAACAATTGCAAGTGCTGTAAAAACAAAACACATACAAGCCAGTAACACAACAAAACCAATTATCCAATAATTGGTTAACCTGTTATTGAATTTACTAATACTACTTGTTGTGATAGACCCGAAGGGCAAAGTATCTTTGGGCGATTTATTAGTGTCGCATACTTCACAAACATCAAATGTGTCAGCATTCACCGTTTCGCACCGTGAACATATCCAACTCATTTCTTCTTCTCAACCATTTTTCCTTTTAACCTTGATGTTACAATCGGTTTTTCAGGCGGAATAGGGATTGCTGTCGAAGGTAAACTAACTTCTCCTGTTGATGTGGGGCTTAATCCTTTCCCACGCAATCGGCTACCCGTAGATACTTCGGGTTTAGCAGGACTTATTTCAATCTTTTCAATTTTGTCCCAATTTTTCAGCGTTTGAAACACCGTTCTAATTGGAGGGCGATTTTTTGAATCAATGTCTAACATATTATTGACTAATTTTTTCAATGTCTCTGGTAACTTTGCCCCATTCAAAGATGGTTGATTGCCAATATTAGCCGATTCCCAAACGTAACGACATTTGGAATTAAAATTGGGTAACTTTCCTGTTAGATACTGGCTGTAAATAACACCTAACGTAAATATATCTGAACTTGTACTTAAGTCATTTGGCGATATAGAGGAATCCCTTTTTATATATTTTCCCAATTCAGGGGAATAATACACAGGGTCGCCAACAATGTCACTTTCATCTGATATTTCAGGCGGGGCGGCGGCAAAATAACTATTGTCAAAGTCTATTAACTTGGCTACATAATCGCCAGTTTTTGTTTGTTTAATCAAAATGTTGTCTGGTTTAAGGTCTCCATGCACAATATTAAGTTGATGTAAAACCATCAGGCTATGAGCGACAGTTTTCAAGACCAAGATGCGTCGTTCAATAGGCAGTTTAGAAATGTCATCTAACTTGATAGTTGAGATGTCCACTTTTTCAGTAACTTTGTAGTAGGTTGTACCATGCCTGAAAAAGTCAATAGTTGCCACAAGGTTTCCACCTGCACTAGTGCTTGAGTCAATAGCCCTTTTCAGTGCTTTATGATGATGCTCGAATCTTTCACAACGCTTGCGGCGTTGCGCTTTTACTTTTTCACTTCCAGGGGAATCGTCTTTAGGATATTTTGGGGCAAGAAATTCTTTCAGAAAAAAAACTTTTCCGTCTTTTTCCGCAAAAGTCCAACGACTGAGACCGCCGCCAATGGTAGTGAATTCTTGGATAACTTTATAGCCTTTAACGGCTTCGCCCACTTCTAACATAATTATTCACTCTCCCTTATCCGTTTTTCGTAGGTTGCTTTGTACGAATCCCAAAATTGGGAATAGACTTCTTTCTTTTCAATGATACAGTTTTCTTTCTCTTGCTTATAGGCTTCTATTTTTACATCTAAAGCATTTATTTTATTTATTACTGCATCAACGGGGGAAATTATTTCTTGAACTTCTTTCAATCTGTTTTCAAACGCACTTTTTATACTCGCAAACTTATCCCAGCCCAAGCAAATTAAAGACATTGAAAAATCATCACCAGAAATAGGCTCTAAAACTGCTGAAATATTCTCGCCCCATTCTTGGTCATCTTTGCTTTTAAGTAGTGTGTTAATCAATAAATGTTCAAAATGCGCTGGAGTGTTCACATACCCATAGCAACCATCTGTCGCAACAAATAAAATGACGGGCAACTTTGTTCTAAATGAAAAATGCCTTAAATCAAAATCAATATCTGCGCTAATGCAGTTAGATAGGGGCGCGTCTTGAGTCATGTCAGAGTATTCACCAGATGACGATTTAATGTCATCGCGTGAAATTTGTTGCAATCCGTCTGCGTCTAACATATAGGCTCGCGAATCGCCAGCCCAAACCACATCTACCTTGCAATCTTTGTCCGCTGAAAAATAAATGCTTGCCAAAGTTGTTGGAAGTTTTCTGCTTAAACTGCTTTTTAGTCGGGATGGATTTTTTTCAAACGCCGAAAGGTTTTTTTGTAAATGCCCTACCAAATCATCTTTCAATTCTCGCAAAGTATCTATGTTCATTACAAATGCTCTGCTTTTGTCAAAATAGTCAAAATGGCGGTCTATTACATATCTTACAATACGAGATGCAAAGTAAGCCCCTGTGTGTGATTCGCCATTCTTGGTCTTGTATATAGTGCTACCAGCCCCGCCCATCCCATCAAAAACACTTAATAGCCCCTTCTTATCTTGATGCAATAGAACAGGTTCGGCGTCTTCGTTTTCTTTCGGGTCTTTACCAACACATATACTAAATTGGTAAATAGGGGGTGCTTCATCATGGTTTTCATCGCCAGACGGTCGTGGAAAATTAATAAGATTTAGAGAAGTGTCCATATTTTTAGAAGGTCTCGAAATTCTCTTGAATAGTGATTTGATGAATTTAAACATAATGAAGCACCGCCTTTCAAGGCGTGTTACACGCTACGTACAATTTGGTCTAAAATTTCTCCATACTCAATATCGGCTAATCCTTCGCCGCCTTTTGATGGAAAGTGTAAAGCCATTTCCCAATTGGTTGCAATATCTGTCCAAGCGTATGCGTCTGGTGCGTAAATTATTAACCGTTTAGCGGCATGATTTACAAATCCTTGCCCATCCCACATGTCGGCGAGTTCATCGAAATTTGAAGGCATGTTTTTGGGGTAGCCGCTTGGCTTACCATCTTTTTCAAGAGGATGTGCAGAAGCGTCTGTCCAAATGACGATGATTTGACGCCGTCTGTCGCCAGTAGTGGCCCATTCTGATTTTATAGCAAGAGCAAGGGCTTCTAATCCATTTTCAGGTTCGTCGCCACCACCATCTGCTCTTATGGTTTCCACAAATGCAGTAAAGGCCTCCTTGTCCTTTGGTAACAGAAAAAACTCAGACTCAATCATGGCGTCTTTGCCGTCCACGAAGTAATCGCGAAAAGAGATGACCTTGAGCCTCAAAGAATCAATGACTTTATCTTTTTCAGCCATCTTTTCGCTTACATCTTCATAGAATTTGAGCGCACTTGACTTGACGCGCCCAATGATACTTCCCATGCTCCCTGTTGAGTCTATGCACAGGACAATATCTACTGTGTACTTCAAACCTTGTGTTGCTGACATTTTTGCCTCCAGTGAAAAGAATGTTTTGGTTGGATTGAGAAAATAAAATTACACAACAAAGTTACTTTAAACCTTTGGATACATCCTCAGACTCTACTATTATGCTTTATTGTATAGGAAAAGGCGATATAACTTATGATTTGAAAGAGTCTTTCAATGCCTCTTTAGCAATATAGAAAAATACAAGTAAAACTATGAAGGCAATTCCTGTAGCAAGAACTGGCAGGTATGCCATAATTTTTTTACCTGTTGGCAAATCGTTGGCATGTTTCCATCCGTCAGTCATTTTGAATGCAGCAACTGACACTATGAATAGTAAAACCCCGCCAAGTCCGTTAAGGACTCCTGTAAACGCTTCGTCGGGAGTGCCTTGTAAGGCATAAACAACACCCCCAATAGCCAATGCTGCCCCGCCCACTAGGCTCAGACCTGTACAAATTGCTTCCTTCCAATGAAACTGTTCTTCGATGTACATTTTGCCTCCTGTGCATTATGCAGATAGTACTTTACGCCTGAAGTGCAGTCTTGCTCCTCTAGCTTCAGTCCAATAAGCGTTGACGTTGGTTAATCCTGTAGTCCCAACTTTTAATACAAATTCCGCTACCCAACGTATTATATCTGTACCTGTGTTGAAATCCAATATCTCGTCATAATCGCCCAAATTGCTCTGTAATTCCCATCCATCGGCACATTTCTTATTAATAAATTCCATAACTACTGGTTGAACTGCCAGCCAAATTGACCTTCGGATATTTGGATATGGCTGTTCCCATATTTTGGGCGTTCTCCCATCTTTCCCAACAAAATTTACATAAAAAATTGTATGTTCCCACTTGCCACCAGACTCGCTTTCAATTTTATGGTAAACAACATCTCCCTCAATAATTGTCGTCCCGTGAAAATGAATACTTTTGCCGTCGGACATTTTGCTCATACTTACTCCCTAGTTATATGGTGGTTAGTCTTTAAGAATTGCTTTCGATATAACTTCTACCAATTTTCCTACGAATGGATGAACTAAGACTTCGAGTAAATTGCCAACTATTTCAGGTGCAGTTTTCTTTAGCATTTTTAGCCAGGGTGAAATCTTGTCAGTATCCGCTTCGTCACCTTTTTGGACTTCATTTTTCAATTCTTGCAAAGTTGATTTTAGAAGTTTTTTATCGCTGGCAGATAGTCGATGAATGGCATTAACCTTTTCGTTAAGTTGGTCAATTTGCGCTGCCAATGCTTCGTTATTTATTTTAATTATCTGAGATGAGTTCTGATTCCCAAGTATATTACCATCTCCTTTGATGGAGATATTGTCGCCGCCTACATATTGATTGCCATGAATCTCGTTACCGTGAATTTCTTTACGTTCAACAATGTCGCCTTTTACGAAAGTCTCCCCTTGAAAGACTATTCCACCTTTTGGCGATGAAGATTTATCTTCCTGTGACTTTGGCATAAGAACTCCTATTATTTATCTTTACCCTACAAGATCGTGCCGACTATCAATTAGACAGAAAAGTACCCACGTATAGCGACCTAAAAAAACAGGTTTACCCAAACCAACCAGAAATGCTTCGGACATCCTTTCGCGTCTTCTAATGTACCACTTGAATTCTACTGCTTACATTAAATTAGGGGGAGAGTCACCAATCGATTCCCATTCACTGTAAATGATTATAGCATAAACGCAAGAAAAAACGCCCTTTACAGGGCGTTTTCTCTATATTTACACTTGCGGCAAATTTCGGCGCAGCACGTTCAACATGCTGAAGCTCTTCATCGCGCCTTCCACTACGCAGGTCATCGGGTTATCCACCAGATAGGCGGGGATGCCGAGCGACTTGGTCAGCAGTTTGTCCACGCCGCGCAGGAGCGCGCCGCCGCCGCACAGGGCCACACCACGGTCAATGATATCGGCCACCAGCTCGGGCGGAGTCCTCTCCAGCACGCGGCGGCCCGTCTCGACAATCTGCTTGAGCGGGTCCTGCAGGGCCTCGACGATCTCGCCCGTCGTCAGCGTGACAGGACGCGGCAGGCCCGTTACCTGGTCCTGGCCCTGGACCTCCATGCTGTTTTCCGTATCCTGCGGCACCGCCGCCCCGATGCGGATCTTGAGCTGTTCCGCCGTGGCAGGGCCGACGATCACGCCGTACTTGCGGCGCGTGTAGTTGACGATGGCCTCATCCAGGTCCATGCCGCCCAGGCGCAGGGTCTCCGCCGAGACGATGCCGTACATGGCCATGACGGCCGCTTCTGTACATCCGCCGCCCAGCGAGATGACCATGTTGCCCGAGGGCGAATTGATCGGCAGGTCGATGCCCAGGGCCGCCGCCAGCGGCTGCTGGATGAGAAAAGCCTCACGGCTGCCTGCTTCGAGCACGGCCTCGTACACCGCGCGACGCTCCACGCTGGTCACGCCGAACGGGACCGAGATCATCACGCGCGGGCGAATGAAACGCATCGACCCGCTGGCGTGTTGGAGCAGGTATTGCAGCATGATCTCGGTGATCTCATAATCGGCCACCACGCCGTTCTTGAGCGGACGGGCAACCTCGATGCTGTCGGGCACGCGGCCGAACATATCGCGCGCCTCCTGCCCCACGGCCACCATCTTCTTCTCGTCCACGTCGATGGCGACAATGGTCGGCTCCTGCATGACGACCTGTGGGCCATCTGCCAGGCGGGTGAACATGGTCCCCAGGTCGATGCCCAGGTCTTTCGAAAAAACGGCCAATTGGACCTACGATTCAGAGTAAGGGGCACGTCCGCTCTTGCGGTAGCGGCGGGCAGCATCCAGGCGGAGATTCGAACGGCGCAGGGCCGCTTCCATGGCGAGATAGGCGTCGCTGTCGGCGGGAACTCCCTTGGACAGCGCTTCTTCGGCACGCTTGCGGGCGGTCTCCGCGCGGGCCACGTCGATCTCCTCGACGTTCTCCGCAGCGTCAGCCAGGATGGTGACGATGTCGGGCTGGACCTCGGCCACCCCGCCCGCCACGGAGAAGACATCTTCCTTGCCGCCGTGGCGGACCTTGATCACGCCGTACTTGAGCGTGGTCAGAACGGGAGCATGCTTGGGCAGGATGCCCATCTCACCGCCTGCGCCCGGCAGCACAACGATGTCCACGTCGCCGGTGAACACGGTGCGGTCTTGCGAAACAATTTCACAACGAATGGTCATGGTCACATCCATGTCGCTGCGAGCAAAGCGAAGCAATCTCTGCCTTGACGAGGAGATTGCTTCGGCCTCGCAGTGACGATAATCTTACGCGCTGTGAGCGAGCTTTTCGGCCTTCTCGCGCACGTCTTCGATGGTACCAGCCATCATGAAGGCTTGTTCGGGCAGGTCGTCGCACTTGCCGTCGAGGATCTCGCGGAAGCCGCGCACGGTCTCCTGCAGCGGGACATAGCGGCCCGGGATGCCCGTGAAGCGCTCGGCCACATAGAACGGCTGCGAGAAGAAGCGCTCGATCTTGCGGGCACGCGCCACGATGAGTTTGTCGTCTTCGGAGAGTTCGTCGATGCCGAGGATGGCGATGATGTCCTGCAGGTCCTTGTAGCGCTGAAGCACGCGCTGGACTTCGCGGGCGGTGCGGTAGTGTTCCTCACCCACGATATTGGGATCGAGGATGCGGGAGGTAGAGGCCAGCGGGTCCACGGCGGGATAAATGCCCTTTTCCACGATGGAGCGTTCGAGGGCAATGGTCGCATCGAGGTGGGTGAAGGTCGCCACAGGGGCGGGATCGGAGTAGTCGTCAGCAGGCACGTACACGGCCTGCATGGATGTGATCGAGCCCGTGCGGGTGGAGGTGATGCGCTCCTGGAGTTCGCCCATCTCGGTCGCCAGGGTCGGCTGGTAACCCACCGCGGACGGCATACGTCCGAGCAGGGCCGACACCTCGGAACCCGACATGGAGAAGCGGAAGATGTTGTCCACGAAGAGCAGTACGTCCTTGCCCTGGTCGCGGAAGTATTCCGCCATCGAGAGGGCCGAGAGGGCCACGCGCAGGCGCACGCCCGAAGGCTCGTTCATCTGGCCGTAGACCATGACGGTGTCCTTCATAACGCCCGACTCGATCATTTCGCGGTAGAGCTGCGTCCCTTCGCGGGTGCGTTCGCCCACGCCCGCGAACACGGAGTTACCTTCGTGCTCGGTGGCCACGGAGCGGATGAGCTCCATAATAATGACGGTCTTGCCCGTGCCGGCACCGCCGAAGATACCCGTCTTACCACCCTTGGTGAAGGGGGCAATCAGGTCAATGACTTTGACGCCCGTCTCGAACACTTCCACGCGGGTGGACTGTTCGGCGAAAGAAGGGGCGGCGCGATGGATGGGATAGTGGGTGGCGGCGTTCACATCGCCCTTGCGGTCGACAGGTTTGCCGAGCACATTGAAGATGCGTCCCAGCGTGGCAGGGCCGACGGGAACCATGATGGGCGCGCCCGTGGCATGCGCGGCATATCCGCGCTGCAGGCCATCGGTCGAGTCCATCGATACGGTGCGGACCCAGCCGTCACCGAGGTGCTTCTGCACCTCAAGAGTCAGCGGCTCCTGCCCGGGGCGTTTCACCTCAATGGCTTCGAAGAGTTCGGGGATGGCGTCTGCGGGGAACTCCACATCCACCACACCACCCAGGATTTGCACAACACGGCCGGTTACGTTTGCCATGATTACCTCCAATTATTTCGCGGCGAGCGCTTCCGCGCCGCCCACAATGTCTAGGATGTCGTTAGTGATCGCCTGCTGGCGCACCTTGTTATAAGCCAGTTGCAGCGCGCTGACCAATTCCTTGGCGTTATCGGTGGCGTTGCGCATGGCGATCATACGTGCGGCATGTTCGCTGGCTTGCGATTCGAGCACGGCCTGATAGACCTGTAAAGCCGTGAAGCGCGGGATGATCTCGTCGAGGATCTCGCGCTGGTCGGGCTCATATTCGTAGGCCGCGGACGGACCATTGTGCGGCTCGAAATCCACCACGCGTCCTTCCCCGCTGCTGACTTCCAACGGCAGGAGTTTCTTCATCGTGGCGACTTGTCGGCCCATGTTGACGAAGTCGGTGTAGATCAGATAGACCTCATCCACCTCGCCCTTGAGGAAATCGTCCACGGCCATGCGGCCCACGGCGGAGACGTCCGCGAAGGTGGGCGCGGCAGGCAGGTTGCTGAAGTCGGCAATGACCTGTTTGCGGCGGCGAATCAGCAGGTCTCGACCCTTGCGTCCCACGGCGATGTACTTGACGGGCAGACGATATTGGTCGAAGCGCTGCCCCACGTAACGGATGACGTTCGTGTTGTATGCGCCCGCCAGACCGCGGTCACCCGTCAGCACGATGACGAGGGCATTTTTGGGGTCGGGACGTTCCGTCAGCAACGGATGCAGGCTGTGGCGTCCAGGCTGGGCTGCCACA
This sequence comes from Chloroflexota bacterium, assembly GCA_016191845.1. Classification (GTDB taxonomy): domain Bacteria; phylum Chloroflexota; class Anaerolineae; order Anaerolineales; family Villigracilaceae; genus JACPVF01. The sequence goes on along the minus strand of JACPVF010000012.1, from coordinate 164,164 downwards.
TGGGTCAACACCTGCCAGGCCTTGGTCGCGTAGGAGCGGGTCGCCGTCACAGCCTGGACCGCCTTGCGGACCTTGGCAGCGCTGACCGCCTCCAGAGCGCGCGTCACCTGGGAGATGTTCTTGACACTTTTGATGCGAAGACGCATCTCGCGTGCGGATGCCATGGGTTATACCGCCTGCCAACCAGCGCGGAAGGCTTCGAGGGCCTTCATCAGAGCCGCGCGGTTATCGTCCGTGATCATCTTCTTTTCGGTGATGTCCTTGCCGATCTCGGGATAGGACGCTTCCATGTAACGCATCAGGTCGGCCTGCCACTGGGCCATCTTGTCGGCGGGGACCAGGTCGGCAAAACCGTTGGTGCCCGCGAAGATCACGATGACCTGGTCGGCCAGCGAGACGGGGGCGTACTGCGGCTGCTTGAGGATCTCCTGCATGCGCTGACCGCGGCTGAGTTGCTGCTGAGTGGCCTTGTCGAGATCGGAGGCCATCAGCGCGAAGGCGGCCAACTCGCGATAGGCAGCCATGTCGAGGCGCAGGCGGCCCGCCACCTGTTTCATGGCCTTGGTCTGCGCGTCGCCACCCACGCGGGAGACGGAGATACCCACGTTCACGGCGGGACGGATGCCCGCATTGAACAGGTTGGATTCGAGATAGATCTGACCGTCGGTGATGGAGATCACGTTGGTCGGGATGTAGGCCGAGACGTCGCCAAGCAGGGTCTCGATGATGGGCAACGCAGTGAGCGATCCGCCCGTGCCACCGACCTTGACGACCTTGTAGTTGTCGCCGTCCTGCATGTGCTTGCGGGCCTCGTTGGCTTCATCCTTCGAAAGCGGACCACGGTAGACCTTGCCGCCTACGGCATCGGACTCGGAAGCCTGCGCTTCCTTGAAGTCGTTCTTGACGATGACATAGCTGTTGGCCAGGCGCGCAGCGCGCTCGAGCAGGCGGGAGTGCAGATAGAACACATCGCCAGGATAGGCTTCACGTCCAGGCGGACGGCGCAGGAGCAGGGAGACCTGGCGATACGCCCAGGCATGCTTGGAGAGGTCGTCGTAAATCACCAGCGCGTCGCGGCCCGTCTCCATGAACTCTTCGCCGATGGCACAGCCCGCGTACGGAGCGATATATTGCAGTGCAGCCGACTCGTCCGCGGCGGCCACAACGATGATGGTATGTTCCATCGCGCCGTGGCGCTCAAGAATGCCGACCGTGCGGGCAATGGCGGCCTTCTTCTGGCCGATGGCCACGTAGATGCAGACCAGGTCCTTGCCCTTCTGGTTGATGATGGTGTCGATGGCGATGGCCGTCTTGCCGGTCTGGCGGTCGCCAATGATGAGTTCGCGCTGACCACGGCCGACGGGGATCATCGCATCGATGGACTTGATGCCGGTCTGGACCGGGGTATCCACGTCCTGGCGCTGAACCACGCCGGGGGCGATGCGCTCGATCGGACGGAAGCCGGTCGTGGCGATCGGCCCCTTGCCATCGATCGGTTCGCCGAGGGCGTTGACCACGCGTCCCACCATCGCGTCGCCAACCGGCACCGAAGCGATGCGGCCCGTTCCACGCACGCTCATGCCTTCCGTAATTTCGGCGTAATCACCCATCACGATTACGCCGACGCTGTCTTTTTCAAGGTTGAATGCGATGCCAATCACCCCATTGGCAAACTGCACAAGTTCCTGCGACTTCACGTTCGCCAGGCCCTGAACACGGGCGATCCCATCGCCAGCCTCCAGTACCGTACCGATATCGCTGACACCAAATTCGGGCTTGAATCCCTCAATTTGTTTCTGAAAGTCGCCGGTGATTTGTTTGATCAGGTCCGTCATTTCGCCTCCACGCCGGGGTTTGAGAATATGCTGCCTTTGGCAGTCTTCATGAACACGGATTTTATGCACAATAACCCGGATAAACGCCTTATCCGGGTCCTGCTTTTTATGCGTCTGCCGCTCTCGTGAGCGGGCGTACAAGCGTGCCAATGATACCTGAAACGATACCAGTTGTCCAGTTAGAAATATCACCGACGTAGAAAAACGGGGCGTCTATTCTTCTAATCGACCTTTAACCCCTGTTCTGGCTCGTTTCCCTTGAAATATGTTCGTTTTGTACTATACTTTGCAACGTTTTAATTCAAAAACACACAGGAGCAACCACCCATGCCCGACCCCGAACAGCCTCCCAGTCATCGGATGAAACGATACTGGAAAGTGGCCGTCCTTGCCAATATCAAGGATGACAATACGCCCAAACCCGAAGGCGTTCCCCCCGATGCATTTGCCGATTTCGACCACATCGAGACCATCGAACACATCCGTGCGGCCATTGAAACCGACGGACACGAGACCGTCTTTTTACAGGCGGATCGCACCCTCCCCTTCACCCTGCAAGAATCCCAACCCGATATCTGCTTCAACATTGCCGAGGGTCTCGGCGGCGACGCACGCGAAGCCCAGGTGCCTGCCCTGCTGGAAATGTTCGGCATCCCCTACACGGGATCGCGCGTGCTGACCAATGGCATCTCCCTCGACAAGACCCTGACCAAGCGCATCTGGCGCGACCGACGCCTGCCCGTAGCTCCGTTTCAGGAGTTCAACGCCGGCGACGAGCCCCTGCGCCCTGAACTGAAGTTCCCGCTCTTCGTCAAGCCCGCCCGCGAAGGGACAGGCATGGGCGTGGATATGAAGGCCATTGTCAACAACGAGAAGGAACTGCGCGAGCGCACCCAGTACATCATCAACGTGTACCAGCAGCCCGCCCTGGTCGAGACCTTCCTGCCGGGCCGTGAGTTTACGGTCGGCATTTTGGGCCGCGGCGACGCCCGACTCTACTCGCGCAACCCCGAATGGTACGAGAAAGATGGCTTCCACCGCTTCCCCGTCCTCGAACTGGACAGCAGCCGCTCGGTCACACCCTGGGTATACAGCCAGGAGGCCAAGTCAAAAGATGTAGGCGCCGATGGCGCACCCGGGTATTTCTGCCCTGCTGAGATCGACCCCGAACTGGAAAAGAAACTCAAGCATTTCGCCCTGCGTGCCCATCTGCTGCTCAACGCCCTGGACGTCTCCCGCACCGACATCCGCCTGGACGAAGAGGGCAATCCGCGCCTGATAGAGATCAACACCCTGCCCGGGCTGACCCCCGATTACAGTGACTTGTGTCTGCAAGCCAAGGCCGAAGGCATCCGCTACGAGGACCTGATCCTCGACATCCTTTACCTCGGCGCCAGTCGCTGGGGAATGTTGGAGCCGCGTGAAGTTCCGCACACAAACGGAAAGAAGTAACACCTCAACATAAAGAAACCGCCCCACGTTTATGGGGCGGTTTTGATTCGAATGATTGAGTTGGTTATGGAATCTGCAAGACCTGACCAGCCGTCAGCGTGGGGGAAGTCAAGCCATTCATCTGCATGATGATCTGCGGATCCACATCTCCAAAATAGCAGGCCACTTTGTAGATCGTCCATTGCGCGGATGGGACAGTGAACGAGGCCGGGTGCGTGTTCAGCGCCCGCGGCGGCGGGAAGGGTTTGCCCGATTGCGGGATGCTCAACGTCATTCCTGCTTTGTAAATTGTCCCTGCGGTCGTGCTCAAATGATTCAGGGACAACAACTCGGTGGGATCCACGTTGAAGCGGCGAGCGATGCAATAGGGGAACTCCCCCACTTGCAGGGTGTAGGTCGTCGGCATGGGAGTCGGCGTGGCGGTGGGAATCAGGGCGGGGTCCAGGGTGGCGGTGGGAAGCGGCGTATTCGTAAACACGGGCATGGCGGTAATCGCCAAAGGAGTGGAAGCCATCAGGTTCATGGCCATTTGAGTGGCAGCTGCATCTGGAGTGGGCTTCGTATTGAGGTTGCAGCCGCTCAAAAGTCCCATCAGTGCGATCGAGAGGGTAATGAAAACATAGTGGACCTTGTTCATTCTCGCGCTCCTATCCTCTTGAGAGGCCTGGAAATGAATTGCAGTATTGGAATCCTGAAACGATTATACATGAATCTCCCCTCTTTCCAACCCGGCGGATTTCCACCCAGCCCGTGAAAACAATCACACAATCTCTTCACAATTTAACGACCTTTTCATAACACCTAAAAAATATACTGACATCATTCTTCTTCACATCGATGACCCGTAGAAAGGGAACCCAATGTCTGTTCAAGCACACCCGAATACAAAAATCGCCAAACTGAAACTCCCCGCTTTCTTCTCGAAACTTTCGAAGAAAGCAATGCTGGGGATTGGGATCGTTCTGCTCGTAGCTGCCGCTGCGGGCGGATTCGCGTACTACAAACTCGTCTACCTGCCCGCCCAAACCACCACCACGACCGTTAGCCTGCAGACCACCCGCGTCCGCCAGGGCGACCTGGTCATCTACGCCAGCGGCACAGGCACGTTGACCTCAGCCAACGAGAGCGACCTGGCCTTCAGCACAGGCGGCAAAGTGACCAAGATCAACGTCAGTGTGGGCGAGAAAGTGGAAGCGGGCCAACTGCTCGCCCAGGTGGACGACTCCAGCGCCCAAATCGCTTACACACAGGCCAAGCGCACCCTGGCCGAACTGACTTCCCCATCCGCCATCGCTGCCGCACAGATCGCTGTGGCCGATGCGCAGGAGGAAGTGGTCAGTGCCCAGAACCATCTCGAGTATGTGCTCGGGCCGAACATCCTGTACTGGGAGAATGAAGTCGCCAAGGCCCAGGCCGCAGTGGACGATGCCCAGGCCGCCGCCGACAAGGACGCGAACAATAAAGACCTGCAGACGGCGCTTCAGAAGGCCAAGGATACGCTCTCCTACATGAACGAAAAACTGAAGGGCGCCTGGGTCAGCTACGAGGAAATTTACGTCCCCAACCACTTCACCATGAGTGACCGCTCAACGGGGCAGAAATATATCGCCGCCCCCACCGACACGGAAATCCTCTCCGCCCGTGCGGACCTGGCCGCCGCCAAGGCTGCCGTCCAAGAGGCGCAGTACTACTACAACGCGCTGACGGGGGGTGAGGTCCCAGAAGACGCCACGGGCTCGAGCTTGTCCACGCTTGAACAGGCCAAGCTAGACCTGCAATCCGCGCAGGACGACCTGGACGGGACCGAGATCTACGCCCCCTTCGCGGGCACCATCATGTCGATCGACACCAGCGTCGGCGACAACGCCAGCAGCGGCTCAACCGTCATCACCATCGCCGACCTCGACCAGCCATATCTCGAAGTTTATCTCGACGAATCGGATTGGTCCAACGTGGCCGTCGGCTACGACTGCAACGTGGTCTTCGACATTCTGCCCGACAAGACCTACTCGGGAATCGTCACCCAGGTGGATCCAGGCCTTTATACGGAATCAGGCACCTCGGTCGTGCGGGCCATCGTCAAGCTGACGAATCTCAACGAAAGCAGCTTCAATCTTCCGCTGGGCACCACCGCCTCGGTCGACGTGATCGGCGGCGAAGCCAAGAACGCCCTGCTCGTTCCGATCGAAGCCCTGCACAAGGCTGGTGACACTTACACTGTTTTCGTTATGGAAAATGGCACCCCCACCCTGAAGGTCGTGGAAGTGGGCATTCAGGATCTGCTGTACGCCGAGATCAAATCGGGCCTCAACCCCGGTGACACGGTCACCACTGGAACCACAGAGACAAAATGAGCGCAACCATCATCGAAACCGTTGACATCACCAAGATCTACGGCATGGGTGATATCAGCGTGGCGGCCCTGAACGGGATCAACCTGAAGATCGAAGCGGGCGAGTTCGTCGCCATCATGGGACCTTCGGGATCGGGCAAGAGCACGCTGATGCACATCCTGGGCTGCCTGTCCCAGCCCACTTCGGGACAGTACATCCTGGACGGTGAAGACGTCAGCCACCTCGACAAGGCTCAACTGGCCGCCGTCCGCAACCGCAAGATCGGATTTATTTTCCAGGCATACAACCTGCTGGCGCGCACCAGCGCCCTGCGCAACGTAACCCTGCCGCTGCTTTACAACCACGCCGATGCCAAACTCTCCGTGGAAGATGGCGATCAGAAGGCACGCGCCATGCTCGAACTGGTGGGCCTCGGCGAACGAGTCAACCACCAGCCGCATGAGCTCTCGGGTGGACAACAGCAACGCGTGGCCATCGCCCGCGCGCTGATCAACGACCCCGTCATGGTCATCGCCGACGAACCGACCGGCAACCTCGACAGCCGCTCGGGCGAGGAGATCATGAACCTGCTGCACAAGTTACACAGCCAGGGCACCACCATTGTGATGGTGACGCACGACCCGAAGATCGCCGCTCACACCCAACGCACGGTCATCCTCAAGGATGGTGTGATCGACGTCATCAACCACAACGGCAATCATCATCCCACGCTCGAGGTGCAACATGAAGCCGCTTGAAGCCATCCGCATTGCCTGGGAAGCCATCCTCAAGAACAAGGTCCGCTCGCTGCTGACCATGCTGGGCATCATCATCGGTGTGGCGGCGGTCATCATCATGGTCGCCATCAGCGCAGGGACGGAAGCCACCATCCAGGATCAGATCACCAGCCTCGGTTCGAACCTGGTCTTCGTCCAGGGCGCGATGACGCGCGGCGGACCTGGCCAGGCGCCCACGGGCGGACTCGTCTACGATGACGCAGCCGCCATCCAGGATGGCGTGAGCGGTGTCAAAGCCGTGGTGGTGGAACAGAACTCCAGCGAGACGATCAAGGCAGGCGACGTGACGCTCGAAGACGTGGAGATCCTCGGCACGACCACAGGTTTCCCGTCGGTGCGCGACATGGACATTGCCGAAGGCCGTTACTTCACCGACCAGGAGATCGAGCGCAAAACCAAGGTCGCCATCCTCGGCTATGACGTAGCCCAGGAACTCTTTGGCGATGCCAGCCCGATCGGCGAATACATCAAGGTCGGCAACACACAGATTGCGATCATCGGTGTCTTCAAGGAAAAAGGCCTGGTCGGCAACACCGACTTCGACTCGCGCATCTACATGCCGATCAGTGTGGTGTTCCAGAAGTTCACGCCCTCGATGTTCGCCCGTTTCATGGGTGACAGCGTGCGCATGATCTATGTGGAAGTGGAAGACGGCGTGAACCAGGACACGGTCATCGCGGGCATCGAACGTCTGCTCGTCAAGCGCCACGACGTCACCACCGACACCGAGGACTTCACCATCACCACCCAACAGGACATCATCAGCACACGCGAATCCACCACGGCAGCCTTTCGTTCGTTATTGGCCTGGGTGGCGGGTGTCTCACTGATCGTGGGAGGCATCGGCATCATGAACATCATGCTGGTGTCAGTGACCGAACGCACGCGCGAGATCGGCATCCGTCAGGCCGTGGGCGCCACCCCCGCCGACATCCGCCTGCAATTCCTGACCGAGGCGCTCATGCTAAGCGTAGTCGGCGGGTTGATCGGAACGCTGGTGGGGATCAGCGGCGCGTACATCTTCGGCGCACTGAGCGACATGCGCACCGTGATCCAGGCCTCATCCATTCTGCTGGCCTTCGGTTCCGCTGCGGCGGTGGGTGCCTTCTTCGGCTACTACCCTGCCAACCAGGCTGCTCAACTCGACCCGATTGAGGCGTTGAGATACGAATAGAAATCCGCGCTGAGCGGAAATATCAAGGACATCCATGAAAAGGCCCTTCATCACACTCACCCTTCTGACTCTCCTACTGACAGCCTGCGGTGCAGCCGCCCCGACCGAACAAGCTGTCTCCGCACAAGATGCCACGGCCATTGCCCAACTCGTCTCCACCCAACTTGCCCAGCAGACGGAATCGGCCCCGACGCAAGCCTCCCCCACTCAGGCTGGGACAACCTCCTCCGCCCTGAGCACTGACTACACCGACGCTGTCAGCGTGGCCGAACAACTACTGACAGGCACCTTCATGCTGGCCGATACAAACCTCTCGTTGACTGGCGAAGAGACTGCGCAACTTATCCCGTTGTGGATGTCATTGAAAAAGGCCGTGCAAAATTCCACCGCACAGGAACAGACCGATGCCATCCTGCAACAGATCGAGTCGACACTGACGGCCGAACAGGTCAAGGCCATCGCTGACTTCAAGATCACCCGCCAGAGCATGATGTCTGTTTTACAGGACAAAGGCGTGACGATGGGTGGTCCACAGGGGAACGGCGGACCGAATGGTCAGGGAGCTGGTACTCCACCCGATGGGACGCCCCCCGCTGGGGGTACAGGCGATGGAAACGGGAACCCGCCTCAAATGAATGGAACACCCCAGGCAGGCAATCCGCCTCAGGGCCGTGGCGGCTTCCTTCCTCCCGAACTGATCGACGCGTTGATCCAATTTTTACAAGGCACACAAGGATAATCCTATGAAAAAATTGACATTGCTTTCCCTGACCATCCTGGTCGTTTTACTGAGCGCATGCAGCGCGCAAACCCCGCAGGCCGTGCCCGCTCAGACCGAGTTGAGCACTGAATCGAAACTGATCGTCGGCACGTTCAAACTCGATGGCACGGACCAGGCTATCACAAAGGATCAGGCCAAACAACTGGTCATCCTGTGGCAGGTCTACCAGGAGATCAGCCAGAGCGATACCGCCGCCCAGGAAGAAGTGGACGGCCTGCTCAAGCAGATCGAAGGGACGATGACCGACGCGCAGATGCAGGCCATCAACGGCCTGAGCCTGTCTCAGCGCGACGTGATGTCGCTCATGCAGGAAAAGGGCCTGATGGGCAACCTGCCGCAGATGAGCAACTCGTCGAGCAGCAGCAGCTCGTCTGGCAGTGGATCGACGGCTGGCGCTGGCGGCCCACCCGATGGTGGCGGCGGGATGATGGGTGCTGGCGGCCCGCCCGATGGCGGGTTTGGGGGCGGCGGCTTCGGCGGCGGAGAATCCGCCAATCGCTCCTCCTCGTCGAGCAGTTCCTCCTCCAGCAGCACGCAGACTCGCACGAGTCCCACCTCGCAATTACTGAACGCATTGATCGAATACCTGCAAGGCGTCGCGGGCGAATAGGCAGCAAAACCTCGGAGGTCTAAAAAACAAGACCTCCGAGGTTTGAAAATTGGTATACTGAACAGAAGAGGCACGATGACAACAAAAACCATCCTCGTCGTAGATGACGAAAAAAGACTGGTCTCGCTGGTGGAGAGTTATCTCACCCAGGAAGGCTATCGCGTGGCAACTGCACATAACGGGAAGGAGGCATTGATCGTGGCGCGGCGCGAAAAGCCCGACCTGATCATCCTGGATGTGATGATGCCAGAGATGGACGGCTATGCCTTCATGCGCGCGCATCGCGCTGAACAGGACACGCCCATCATCCTGCTCACCGCCCGTGTGGACGACGACGAGAAGATTCTCGGCCTCGAACTGGGCGCAGACGATTACGTCACCAAGCCCTTCCGTCCGCGCGAGTTGACCGCGCGCGTACGCGCCGTCCTTCGTCGAGTGGGTAACACCGAGCCCGCCGCCCAGGTCATCCACGCCGCCGACTTGACCCTCGACCGCGAAGGCCGCACCGTACAAGTCAGCGACGCGTACGTAGACCTGACCCCCTCCGAGTTCGACATCCTGGCCGCACTCATGTCCGCACCTGGGCGGGTCTTCTCGCGCCTCGACCTGCTCGATATCATCCAGGGCGTACGCTACGAAGGTTACGAACGCACCATCGACACACACATCAAGAACCTGCGCGGCAAGATTGAAGACGACCCGCGCAGCCCGCGTTACATCGAAACCGTGTACGGCGTCGGCTATCGCTTCGCCAGGGAATAATCCATGCGGACCATCACTTTCAAATTAGTGCTTGGCTTCCTAGTGGTTGGCCTGATCAGTATCGTATTGATGCTTGTCCTGGCGCGCTGGAACACCAACCAGGAATTCATGCGTTTCGTCACCGACCGTGCCCAGAACGATACGGTCAACGCATTGACCAAGTACTATCAAAGCAACGGATCCTGGGACAACGTCGAGTCTCTGTTCCCTTCCCCATCCAGCAACCCGCCCGACGCGAATACAGATCATAACGACCATCCCATTCCACCCTTCACGCTGACCGATGCAAACGGCGTGGTTGTGCTGGCCAGAGACCGCTTCCCAATCGGAGAGCTGGTCCCCGCCAATGAATTGAGCAGCGGCATCGCGATCAAAGTCGATGACAAGACGGTCGGCATTCTGATGATGAGCAGCCGTCAGCCCTTTGCCAACGACCCGCGCGCCCTGGAATTCGTTCAACGTAATACAGAATTGCTCATCTATAGCAGCCTTGGCGCCACGCTCGTGGCCCTGCTATTGGGCATCCTCATCTCTCGCACGCTCACCCGTCCCATCCGCGAGTTGACCGCGGCCACGCACGCCATCTCCGAAGGCAACTTCGACCAGCAGGTCCCCGTCCGCTCGAAGGACGAGATGGGCGAACTGGCGCGCGCCTTCAACCGCATGAGCACCGAACTGGCGCGTTCCATCCATACTCGCCGACAGATGACCGCCGACATCGCCCACGAGTTGCGCACACCGCTCAGCCTGATCCTCGGTCACGCCGAGGCCGTCCACGACGGCGTCCTGCCGCCCACACGCGAGAACTTCGAGATCATCCGCGAAGAAGCCGAGCGCCTCGAACACCTCGTGGATGACCTGCGCACCCTCTCGCTGGCCGACGCGGGCGAGCTCAAACTCAATCCGCAGACCTTTTCAATGCCCAAACTGCTACAGGATTTGTCGGCCCATTACCAGTTCCAGACCCAGCAGAAGAATATCGACCTGCAACTGGATCTGGATCCCACCCTGCCCGACCTGACGGCAGACCCCGCCCGCATCACGCAGGTCCTCACCAACATCCTCGACAACGCCCTGCGCCACACCCCCGCCGGTGGACGCGTGACCCTGTCCGCCCGCCTGACCTCGGAGGGGTTCGAACTCTCGGTCCGCGACACGGGGCCCGGTCTGGCCTCCGAAGACCTGGAGCGCATCTTCGACCGCTTCTACCGCGCCGACGCCGCCCGCCACCGCGCTGACGGCGGCTCGGGCCTGGGGCTGGCCATTGCCAGGTCCATCGTGCAGGCCCACGGCGGGGGAATCCGTGCGGAGAGTCAGCTCGGCGACGGGCTGAAGGTCATCATTACTTTACCCAAGACGGCCATCAGCGCATAACAACAGCACGTTTCAGAAAGCAAAAAAGAGCCGAAGGTTATGCCTTCGGCTCTTTTGATCTATCGGCCAGGATTAGGATTCCAACGAAGCTTCGTCTACTCGTGGATTTTTCTTCCGCTTCTGGCTGAACAGACTCTTGGGAATCACGATCAGCCCCACCAGCACCGCCACGATACCAACGTTCTTGACCAGTCCAAGTGCAAACCGCCCCATGAAACCGCCACCTCGCTCACGGTCGGGGCGTTCACCCTGCGGGAAACCGCCCTCGGGAAATCCAGCGGGCGGCTGATTCCCCTGCTGCTGCGGGCGGAACTCGGCCCCACCCGGTCGATCGAAGGAGGCAGAGACGTTCGCGCCAATCCCATTGACCAGGGCCACCCAGGCTCCGGTCACGATTGTGGTGGCCAGTAAAATGATCAGGATTCGTCCAAGGGTTTTCATGCAGTCACATCCTTTTGTTGTTCCTTCGAGACCAGGCGGCCGGCCGAGCCAAGGATATAGCGTTGGAAGGCATTGACGATCCAAGCCCAGTGCAGGGCCGTGTGAACGCCCAACAGTAGCAGGAAGAAATTGGCCGATAGGTCATGCAGTCTGCGCCAGGCAAAACCAGGCGGCAGTCGAATCCCCAGCGTGGGTAATGCCACCTCAGAGATCAGAATCCCCGAAAGCATGATCAGGATCCCGTCGAAGAATAATAGCCAGTTGAGCAAATAGTTGAGGCGCGAAATGCCCGCCACCCTGCCAAAGAAGCGGCGCGTGATCTGGGCAATCCAGTCCCAACTTAGCAGCAGATGTACCATGATGGCGTCGATCATCGACAGGCTCAGCCATTCGTGGATCGCCAGTCCGCTGGAATGGGGCTCCATGGTCACCAAAAAAGCCGCAAAAATCGCCAGGTCGATCCACAGTTTCGTCCTGGTCTGACTGCGAGGCTTGGTCTGTGTTTCCGTTGTCATGTCTTCTCCTTTGAATTCGACGATTCTAGCGGGACAGACGGATTGCGTGGTGAAAAAAATGCGGATAGATTATGGGGATTTTGTAAAAAATTTTCCGATTGTATCGCAGAGAAACATTGCCTGAAATGGGCATCATGTGTATAATTCGCCCGCTTGACTTATGGAGAGGTCGCGTAGTCTGGCTTAGCGCGCACGCTTGGAAAGCGTGTAACCCACAAAGGTTCGCGGGTTCGAATCCCGCCCTCTCCGCCAGCAAGACTCCCTACTTGGGGAGTCTTTTTATTTGAGGTTCGCAGCCTCCATTGAGGAGATGATATTCGAATTCCCGCCCTCTCCGCCAGCAAGAGACTCCCTTCACGGGAGTCTTTTCGTTTTTTATTCACCCGAGATAAACAGTGATGAACAGGAATGATCTCGGCTTGCAAATAATAAAAACATCCCCGCTGTAGCGGGGATGTTTCGTTGACAGAGAAGAAAACCTACGGCGTGGGTGTGGAAGTAGCCGTGGGCTCCGGGGAGGCGGAGGCGGCGTCAGCCGAGGGACTGGGGGCGGCTTCCGTCCCGGGCTCGCTGACAGGAGATCCAGCGTACACCAACGGCCCCTTCTCGGGGACATCGGCAGGGCGGCCCAAAGGCATGAGCGGACGCCCGATGGTGGACTGCCCATTCGGGCCGTAGAGCATCTTGAACAGCAGCGCATCCTCCCACACGCCACCGCCGAGGATGTCGTTGCCCTTGGCTTCGCCGTTGGCGCGACCCGAGCCTGCCACGATTCCCGCGTAGGAACTCAGGTCCATGTTCTTGACGGCCACCTTCAAGTCAGACTGATGGCAGGAGGCGCAAGCCAACGCGCCTGGGTACCACAGACTGGATTCAAGGAAAAGTGGCTGGACATCTTTCTTGAATGTGCCTTCGCAAGTTGCACCCTTGACGTCGGTGAAGGTGAATTTGTCATTCTCGGGGTAGCCCGCGCTGACCCACGCACCGATCAGGTCCACAGCCGCGACCTGACACTTATTGAAGGCCGTCTGTGCGCGGGCACGGTCGGGAGCAGGCAGGGTGGCAGGCAACAGGGTCGGGATGGGCGTGCGATATACATAGGCCTGTCCACGGGTACAGTTGAGCGTAAATCCGCACGCAGACACATAGGCAAAACTGATGAAACTCATCACCACAAGCAGGAACAACACGATCGTGGTGTAGATGAACGTACGGACGTCATTTTTATTTTCGGTCATCTTGACTCCTCCCCTACTTCGGAGCGACCAGTGTGCGGATGAAGTTGACCAGGTCCCAGCGATCGCGCACGGTCAAGTTCTCGTTCATGGGTGGCATACGCCCCAGCACACCGTTCGAGATGGTCAGGAACAGCGAGCCGTCGCTCTTGGACTGGGTCACATCCAGTGTCAGATTGGCGGGCTTGTTGACGATGTTGGCCGCAATCGGACCATTGCCCTGTCCGCCTTCGCCGTGGCACATCTGGCAGTTGATCATGAACAGTTCCCGTCCGCGCGCGATGGATACTTCGTCTGCGGCGACGGGGTTTTCGGGGGCGCCCATGTTGGGGATCGAGAGCGGACCCTCGACGGGGATCGAACGGGCGGGCACCGCCAACGGATTCTCCATCGGCTTGTAGGCGGGCTGAATCTCCATGAACGTGACCCAGTCGATCTTGATCACATCAAAGGTGAAGAGCGACAGCACGGCAAAGGCCACGCCCAGAACGGCAAAAACACCGAGCAGTTGTTTGAACAGTCTCATAAGGGTTGAGCCTCCGCGGCCTCGACCTTCTCGGCGCCGAGGGCGGTCATGGCCTTGGTGATTTTTTCAGAGTCCTCCTGCGGACAGGAGAAGAACACGCCGATCTTGCCATCGCTGATCTCGGGCACGTAGTGCATCGGGCGATAGGACGGGAAATAGCTGTCGAGGAACACGCCCAGGAAGGTGGATAGCAGCAGGCCCAACATGGTCATCTCAAAGAGGATGACCACACTCGGCGGGCCAGGGATGAAGGCCTGGCGTCCCACCTGGATGGGATACGCGGAAGGCGTACCGAAGGCGAGGAATGCACCGACGAAAAAGCCAGCTATGGCGCCGCCAAGGGCCAGCCGCGGGACGTTGGTCCACTGACGGGGACGGCCAAGCATGGCCTCGGTCACGGGCACGCCCGAAATGACGTTCATCTGGTCGTCAGCGACGCCCAAGCCGCGGAGTTGCTCGATCGCATCGGCGGCGGGCTCGAGGTCGGGGAAGATTGCCATGAGGGATACGTTGGTAGTCATAGGCTGACTCCTATTCCAGTTCGCTGACCGTCACGACGGTCTCGCGGCCGTAGGTCTTGAGCGAGTGGGCCATCTGGCCTTCCTGCACTTCCCAGACCGGGATGAGCGGGATCAGGCGCGAAGCGCCCATGTACAGAAGGATGAAGAAGGCTACTGTGCCAATACCCAGGTAGACTTCCACGCCAGGAGTGTACATGCGCCAGGTGAAGGGCATGCGGTTGATGGTCAGCGAGATCGGGATGATGATGTAGCGTTCGAACCACATGCCAATATTGATCAGCAGGCCGACCCCAAAAAGCAACCAGGGGTTGGAGCGCCATTTCTTGTTCCACAGCGTGGCCCACGGGATGACCACGTTGAAGACCAGCATGGCAAACCACATCCAGCCGAGCGGACCGCCTTCATGGAAGTGCAGCAGCTGCTGAGTCCACTTGTCGCCGCCATACCACTGAACCATGTAATCGTTGAAGAAGAAGTAGGCCCAGGCCATCGAGACCAGCAGCATCAACATGCCGAGCGCCTCGAAGTGTTCGCCGCGGATGAAGTACTTCATGTGCTTCATGCGGCTCTGGACAACGGCCAGCACCATCGCGACCGCGCCCATGCCCGAGTGCAACGCACCGACCACGAAGTACGGGCCGAAGATGGTGGAGTTCCAGCCCGGGCGGGTGGCGGCGGCAAAGTCCCAGGACACGATGGTATGCACCGAGAACATGACCGGGATGATGGCAAAGGCGAAGATGTTCATCGCATTGCGCAGGTGGGCCCATTCGCCTTCGGTACCGCGGAAGCCCAGGGCCAGCACGCGGTAGAAGGTCTTCTGCCAGGTGCCATCGGGTGTGCGATCACGCGCCATCGCCAGGTCGGGGATGAGAGGCAGGAACAGGTACATGGTGGACGAAAGCAGGTAGGTGGTGATGGCCAGCAGGTCCCAGGAGAGCGGCGAGTGGAAGTTCGGCCACAGTCCGCGCTGATTGGGGATGGGCATCAGCCAGTACGAGAGCCAGACGCGGCCCATGTGCATGAAGATGCTGAAGCCCGCCTGGACCAGGCCGAAGGTGGTCATCAACTCGGCGGCGCGGGTGAACGGACGGCGGAACTCGGCCTTGAACACACGCAGGATGGCGGAGATGAAAGTCCCCGCGTGGCTGATGCCGATCCAGAACACGGTGTTGACCAGGAAGATGCCCCAATAGGACGGACGGTTGACGCCCGCCACGCCCAGGCCGTTGGCGATCATGTAGCCCCAGGCGCCGAACAGGAAGACCGCCACGATCACGCTCAGGATGCCGAAGACCACCCAGAACTTCCACGAGGTGGTGTGCATCGACTCCATGACCATGTCGTTCATCTGTCCGCGCGGAAGCGGATCGAGCATCAAGTGCTGTTCGCGCAGGTGCGCGACGTGATCGTGTGCGTGGTCGTGATGTTTTTCAGTGGAAGTCATGGCTAGCCTGCCTTAAGGTAGGTGACGGACGGCAGCGTGCCGAGCTCTTCGAGCATGTGGAAGCCGCGCGAACCGCGCGCCAGCTTGCTGACGGCGCTCTCGGGATCGTCGATGCGGCCGAAGACGATGGCGTCAGCAGGACAGGCCTGGGCGCAGGCGGTGGTGAACTCACCATCGGCGATCTCACGGCCCTCGGACTTGGCCTGATCCTCGGCGCGGTGGATGCGCTGGATGCAGAAGGTGCACTTCTCCATCACACCGCGGCGGCGGACGGTCACATCGGGGTTGAGCTGGTTGGGCAGCGGCTCAGGGCGTTCGAAGTCGCGCCAGTTGAAGGAGCGCACCTGGTAGGGGCAGTTGTTCGCGCAGTAGCGCGTACCCACGCAGCGGTTATAGACCTGCAGATTGAGCGCCTCGGACTGGCTGTGCACCGTCGCAAAGGCGGGACATACGGGCTCGCATGGGGCATGTCCGCACTGCTGGCACAACATGGGCTGATAGGGCGTCATCTTGATCTCAGGGAACTCGCCCTCCCAGAAGCGCTCAGTGCGGATCCAGTGCATCGAACGGCCATAGCCCGAGTCGGCTTCGCCTACGAAGGGGACGTTGTTCTCCATCGCACAGGCGGCCACACAGGCCTGACAGCCCGTGCAGATGTCCATGTCGATGGCCATGCCCCACTTGCCCTGCTGGCCGCTCTCGGCGAAATTCGCGCTAAATTCGGGAATCTTCAATTCAGTTGTCATAGGATTAATGCTCCTCACCCAGGGCTTCGCCGTACACGCCCATGCGGCTCTCCAGGCGCGACAGCGGATACTTCTTGCCGGTCTTCTCGACCTTGACACGCATGTCCGCAAAGGCCAGGTCGCCTGCGCCGTTGACCTGCTCACCGAACAGGTCGGCGGGGTTGGACCCGCGTCCCTCGGCGTAGCGGCCGTACGCGGTATGACCCTGCCCGAACGGCATGGCGATCGTGTCAGGGCGGATGGCGGGATACTTGTAAACAACCGCTTCCACCGCCCCCGCCTCGGATGTGATCAAGACCACGTCATCGTTATCCACGCCCAGCTCGTGGGCGGTCTCGGGGTGGATCTCGACCCATGAACTCCACATGGCGGTGGTTGTTGGGTCGGGGATCTCCTGCAGCCAGGGCTTGTTCGCACCCGCCTCACCCAACACGGGCGAGACGAACGGGTGGAAGTAGAACTCGCCTTCCCCTGCGAACCTGGCTTCACCGACTTGGATGGCCTTGCCCAACACATCGCCGCCCGGGGTGGCCAGTTCGTCCACGGTCTTCCACCAGCCGCCGTACTGCTGGAAGTAGGCCGTGAAAGTATTGATCTCGGGCGCGCCGAAGTAACCATCGCTCTCGCTCACCAGCGCCACGATCTTACTCTGAATGAACTCGACCTCATCCTTGAACGGCAACGCCTGAGCCGTCGCACCGCCCACCGAGGCAGCGGCGGCCAGGAACACGTCCGCCGTGGCGCGTGTGTTGTAGTAGGGTGAGACCACGGGCTGGGCGCCCGAAAGCGCGGACTGTGACGAACCTGCCGCCACGCGCTGGTACCCCCAGGATTCGAGTCCGTGATGGTCGGGGAAGACGTAGTCGGCCTGCATGGCGGTCTCGTCGGGGAAGGTCGCAAACGAGATGACGGTCTGCACGCTCTTGAGCGCATCCTCGAAGCCCAATGACTTGGGCAGTTCGAAGACGGGATTGACGCCGTGGATGAAAAGGGTCTTGATCTCGCCGCTCTTCATCTTCTCGACGAAGTCGGCCATTTCCGCCATGTTGGCGGGACGGCTGAACTCGGTCTGCATGGGAGCCAGCGGGGCGAGGAACACACCACCTGCGCGGCCCAATCCGCCGACCAGCGCGTTGAGCGCCAGCACGGCTTCGGCAGTTTCGAGTCCGTTGCTGTGAGCCAATGCTGCGCCACCAGGGATGGCCAGCGCCGCGTCTGCCGAGGCGAACAGCTTGCCCAGTTCATCGAGCTTCTCGGCGCTGACGCCCGAGGACTTGGCGATGGCTTCCACATCCACGTCGGCAAAGGCGGCGGGCAAGCTGCCGCCGCGCGCTTCAGCGGCGATACGGCCGATCGCAAGCGCCACCAGGCCCTCGGTCCCGGGCGTGATGGGGATCCACATATCCGCCTTCGAAGCGGTCTGGGACATGCGCGGCTCGAAGTGGACCAGCGTGCCGCGTCCGTGACCACCACCGCGGCGCATGTTCGCAAATCCGCGCGTGAAGGCCACCGGTGAGAGCCAGGTTTCGAGGAAGTTCGCGCCGAAGGAGAAGACCAGGTCCGATTTGCCCATGTCGAAGAACGGCATGGCGGCTTGACCGAAAAGACTCTCAACAGCCTTGCCGAGCGTAGCGCGCGCCTCGAACATACCCAGCGCCCCAAAACGGATCGGGGCGGGCGCGCCGATGGCCTTGGCCAGGTCGGAGACCAGATCGAAGAGGTGGTCGGGGGCCATACCCATCAGGAAGGTCACCCCCGTGGGGTCGGTATTCTTGAGCGCATCCGCCACAACCGCAATCGCGGCGTCCCAATCCATGTTGGAGAAATCGCGCGAACCGCGCTTGGATTGTTTGGCGGGGTCCTGCACACGGTCGGGGTTGTACAAGCCATGTAGTGTGGCCTGGCCGCGGACACAGGTCTTGCCGAGGTTGACGGGGTGATTCTTGTTCCCCTCGACTTTAATGGCGCGTCCCTGCATGGTGCGTACCACCAGGCCGCAGCCTGCTGCACACTCGCGGCAGGTGGTGGCGTAGTAGGTGCTCTGGCCGTTGTAGGTGTACTCGGGCATCTTGGTGTACGGCTCGCGCGTCACGTAGCGCGAGGCGGGACCACAGCCCGTCAGGATAGCTGTGGTGGCCGCACCGACCGATGCCAGCTTGAGGAAGTCGCGCCGGGAAAAATTGTCAGTCATGATTTCGGTATCCTTTCGCCCGGTCTAATAATGGCAGGTGCCGCAGTCGAGCAGTTTATTGCGCTTCTCGGGGTTGTCCACCGTGCGCGCGCGGTGACATTCCAGACACCAACCCATGTTCATCACTTGCGGGTTCTCGGCCACTGTCACCTTCGACATGTCGCCATGACAGTTCTCGCAGTTCAAGCCCGCCGCAATGTGCGGTCGATGATTGAAGTGCACGAAGTCTGGCACCTGGGCCACCGGCACCCACTGGATGGGTTTGTTGGCGTCCACATAGGCCTTCAACTTCTGCAGTTCTGCAGGAAGGGCCACCGTGCCGTCAGCGTATTTCGATAATTGCTGATGGCAGCCCCAGCACTTCGTCTCGGTGGGCAGTCCCGCTGAAGCCTGACGGTACGCGCCGGGATGACAATATAAACACTGAACTCCCAACCCCACATGCAGGTTATGCGGAAACTGGATGGGCTGGGGCGGAGCGGTCTGGGTGGTGTACAACCCAAACGCCGCGCCACTGAACACCGCCAGGAAGGCGATGAGCAGCCCGATGCGGCCGAGCGGGTCGCTCAGCCAAGACATAAAGCGTTTGACCATGGAGTCTCCTGAAAATTACTTGCTGCGGCGCAGGACGAAGACTACTGCCACGCCGATCATCACGATGAAGAACAGGAAGAGGATTGCCGTTCCGATGGTGCCCAGCGCGGCCAGGATGCCTGTGAAGATACCCGACAGCCAGTTGTCACTCGGACCACCCACATCCTGTGGTGCGGGCGTGGACCCCTCGCCTGCTCCCGTTACCTCAACCGAGGTCTGCGCCTCGGGCAGGGACTGGACATACGCCAGTACGTCGCGGCCGTCAGCAGGAGTCCAGCCCAGGCTGAAGCCGACCGGCATCTCGGTCCCGGCCACGCCGAAGCGGGTGCGGTGCAGGAAGCGATAGGGGTCACGATGGGCCACGTCGCCCAGGTACTCATCCACGCCCTCGGTGCGGAAGATGATCTTTTTGCCGTCCGCGCCGTGGCACTTTGCACAGGTCGAGTCGAATAGACTCTTGCCGTGTTCGACATCCCCGTCGATCACTTTGAGCGAGGCCGGGTCGATGTACTTCGAGTCATCCACCAGGCCTTCTTTAAGGAAAACAGCCAATTGCTGCATGGAGGCATCGTCAAGATACGCAGAGAAATCATGCTGCGAATCATTCGCACCCTTCAAGTGCGCAATGATCTCCTCCTGCGAGAGACTGGCAGTAGCAATCATCAGGCTGGGAAAGCCTGTCTTATGGGAACCCGTGGCATATGCACCATCCACACCGCGATAGTCCCAGCCGTGGCACTCGGCACAGCGCCAGGTTTCAGCACCCGAGCGGCTGTTGGTGGACTGGCGGCCCCAGATGGGCATGTCACCCTGCGGGGGTTGGACACCCAAAACGGCAAACCACTTGTCGTACAGTTGGGCCCCTGCCACGACATTTGGTACTTGCCGCATCCCCCCCGCTGATACGAGCCTCGTCCCCAACAACACCAGAACGAGGGCGAAAAAAGAGGCGGTCACAAAGCGTTTCATTCAATTCTCCTCAGGAAGTAAGCCCCACCGGCGGGGCGCATTATAATCGAAAAGGGATTGAAAGTACATATAAGCGATACAATTTACCTAAATTACACAAGAATAATTTACACCCAGTGACCCGGCAGACCAATCCACGCGGCAGGTGATATACTAGCCGTAGATCTATGAAGAAACCCCTGCACATCCTCCGCCCTGCGGTATTGATTGTCATCGGCCTGATGCTGGCTCTGGTCAGCGCGGCGGTCGGGCAGCCGATTGCACTCGGGCAGGCAGGGACACCCACTGTGACCGTCACACCACCTGCTGTTTCTTCGTCTGAGATTGGCTCGACGGATGGCCTGGTCTTCTTGAGTGTGATCATCGTCGTCATCATCCTCGCGCCAATGTTTCTGCACTGGAAGACCTGGTTGAGAAAATCGTAGCTTCGACTCCGTAAGTCCTAACACAATCCCCTTCATGATATCTCATGAAGGGGATTTGATTTACAAAGCCTGTTCACCTGCCAGCAGGGTAATGACTTGTTCCGCTGTCATCACCTGGCCATAGGATTTGAAGGCCGCCAGGAAGGCGCGATGGACATGGTCCGCAGGGACGGTCACATCGCCGTGGACCAGGTCGCGGGTGGCGCAGGCGTCCTCGGCCACGAGCACCTTGAAGCCCAGGTCGGCTGCCGCGCGGACGGTGGCGTCCACGCACATGTGGGTCATCATGCCACAGATCACCACGCGCTCAGTACCCCAACTCTTGAGCAGATCCAGCAGGTTGGTCTCGCGGAATGAATTGGGATAATGCTTCTGTACGAGAGGCTCGCCTTCGAAGTGCGCCACCTCATCGTGGATATCGGTGCCGCGGTCACCCGAAATGAAGAAGGCTGCATCGGGCTTGAGCGAGACATGTTGAATGTGGACATGATGTCCGCCGTGTTCACGGAAGCATTGTAGCAACAGGAAGGCCTTCTTTGCGGCCGCCACTGGTTCCACCAGCGGAAATTTCCCGCCGGGGAAATAATCTTTTTGGATGTCGATGATCAGGAGGGCTGTGTTCATAAGTTTCCTCGTATTTACTTCCTTCCAAAATCTGCGGGGTTTTCGCCCCATTGGTCGGTGTCCCATTTCAGGACGGCATCGTCGTGGAGTTCGTTCTCGGCCAGCCAATTCTCCGCGCTGTGGAGCAAGGCAAAGAGCGTGGCATTGGCGGAGGTGTGTTCCAGTTTGGTGTTGGCTTTCCCATTATAGACCCAGGCGATGGCATTCTCGGAGTCGGAGTAGATCGGCATCTCCAATCCGTGTTTGGCCAGCCAGGTCAGCCCGTGGACAATGGCCAGAAACTCGCCCACGTTATTGGTCCCGTCCTTGAATGGACCCGCATGGAAGAGTCGCTCACCGGTCTTCAGGTCAATGCCCTGATATTCGACAGGCCCCGGCGCGCCCGAACAAGCCGCATCCACGCACAGGCTGGGCAGGAGCGGCGGCTCGCTAGACTCCTTCCACTTGCCTAGCGTGGCGGGCTTTCCTTTGTGCGCCTCGTAGTTGGATTGCAATGCTGCTTCCGCTTCGGCGCGCGAACCGAAGGACTTGAACTCCGCACCGACAAAGCCCTTCACCTGCGCCTCGCATTCCGCCCACGAGGTGAAGATGCCTGTCTTGCGACCTTTCCAGACCACGTAATACTTTTGTTTCGCCATCTATCTAATTTTACATGAAATACCACGTCCACCAAATGGGTGGATTGACCATCTCCCTCCCCTTCATATAATTTTCCTGTTTCTCCCTCTTTAGCTGGAAAGGAGTCCCCATGAAACGAAGAGTGCTTCCCCTTATCGTCCTCCTCAGTCTGTTGATCGCTCCGATGCAGGCCTTCGCCGCGCCAATGGACATGATCCAGTCGGCAAGCCTGCCCGGTGCGCTGGGCTTCGACCTGGTCGTCTTAGGATTGACTGCCCCTGTAGCCGTCACGCATGCGGGCGACAACTCAGGACGATTGTTCATCACCCAACAGACGGGTCAGATCCTCATCTATGACGGAACCCAGCTCCTCTCCACGCCGTTTTTGGACATTTCCAACAAGATCACCTATGGCGGCGAACAAGGTCTGCTAAGCGTAGCCTTCCATCCCAATTACGAGACCAACGGTTACTTCTATGTGGACTACACCCGCAAATCGGATGGAGCCACCGTCATCGCGCGCTATTCCGTCTCGGCCAACCCAAACGTGGCAAACACCGCTGAGACCGTCTTGCTGGTGATCGATCAGCCCTACAGCAATCACAATGGCGGACAGTTGCAGTTCGGTCCCGATGGATATCTCTATATCGGCATGGGCGATGGCGGCAGCGGCGGCGACCCCGAGAACCGCGCTCAAAATCCTACCTCTTTGCTCGGCAAGATCCTGCGCATCGATGTGAACAGTGGATCCCCTTATGGCATCCCGCCGAGCAATCCCTTCGTTGGCAACGCTGCAGTGGCGGATGAGATCTGGGCCCTCGGCGTACGTAATCCCTGGCGCTTCTCCTTCGACCGTCTGACGGGCGACCTGTTCATCGCGGACGTGGGCCAGAATGCCTGGGAGGAAATCGATTTCCAAGCCGCCAGCACAGGCGGACAGAACTACGGCTGGTCTTGCTACGAAGGAAATCACACTTACAACTCGGGCAGGACCTGCACCACATATGGAACGTTGACAACCCCCATTCTGGAATATGCACATGGCCCGGGCGATAGCATCGGCTGCGCTGTCACGGGCGGATATCGCTACCGCGGCACACAATTCCCTGCCATGGATGGCGTGTATTTGTACGGCGACTATTGCACGGGCGCCATCTGGGGTGCGGCCTATAACGGCTCAGCCTGGACCTCGAGCCAGCTTGTCAGCACCTCGTACAACATTTCCGCCTTTGGCGAGGACGAGGCGGGCGAGTTATATCTGGTGGACCTGAGTGGATCGATCTACCACATCACCGCCTCCACCTTCAGCGATGTCCCTGCCTCATACTGGGCCTGGAGTTGGATCGAGACCTTGTACGCCAACGGCGTGACGGGCGGCTGCTTCACCAACCCGCTGGCCTACTGCCCCACCACGCCCGTCACCCGCGACCAAATGGCCGTCTTCCTGCTGCGTGGCGAGCATGGCAGCGCTTACACACCTCCCGCTGCCACGGGTATCTTCGACGATGTCCCCACCGATTACTGGGCCGCAGATTGGATCGAGCAGCTCTACAACGAGGGCATCACCACGGGTTGCTCCATCACACCCATGTTGTATTGTCCCAACGTGACCGTCACCCGTGACCAGATGGCGATCTTCCTGCTGCGTACCAGCCACGGCAGCGCTTACACACCGCCCGCCGCCACGGGTATCTTCGACGATGTCCCCACCGATTACTGGGCCGCAGATTGGATCGAGCAGCTTTATAGTGAAGGGATCACGGGCGGATGTCTGGCCAGCCCGCTGCAATACTGTCCCGCCAACCCTGTCTCCCGCGACCAGATGGCGGTCTTCCTCGTGAGGAATTTCAACCTCCCATAAAAAGAGTTCAGCCGCCCCATACTTTCAACACAAAGAACATAAAGGTCGCGAAGAAAAGCCACTTTGTGACCTTTATGTTTTATCTCTCATCGTTTTTTACCTTGACGAGAATTCAGATAATTTTTATAATAAAAATATAATTTATTGAACAGAATTGTCAACGCAGAATGGAGAAAATCATGATGTACGCTCACCCCGAATACCTCGTGGACACCGACTGGGTGTCTGCACACACGAATGATCCCAAAGTCCGCATCGTCGAATCGGACGAGGACCCGTTGCTCTACCGCATCGGCCACATCCCCGGCGCGGTGCAGGTGGATTGGTTTAGCACGCTCCAGCATCCGCTGCGGCGCGACTTCGTGACGAAGGAACAGTTCGAGCAGCTTTGCTCACAGTTGGGCGTCGCCAACGACACCACCGTGGTCTTCTACGGCGACAAGTCCAACTGGTTTGCCTGTTACGCCTTGTGGCTGTTCGAGTATTACGGCCACAAGAACGTGAAGATCATGAACGGCGGACGCGCCAAATGGGAAGCCGAGGGACGGCTGCTCGTCAAGGACGTACCCACTTATCCCGCCACCCAATATCGGGCGCAGGAAGCCGATAAGTCCATCCGCGCCTTCCGCACCGATGTCTTCACGCAGGTCGGAGCAAAGAAGCCGCTGGTGGATGTCCGCTCGCCGAAGGAATACACAGGTGAACTGCTGCACATGCCCAACTATCCTCAGGAAGGTGCCACCCGCGGTGGACACATTCCAGGTGCGGTCAGCATCCCCTGGTCGCAGGCGGTCAACGAAGCGGACAGCACCTTCAAGTCGGCGGAAGAGTTATCGGCGTTGTATCAGGGCAAGGGCATCACGCCCGAGGGCGAGATCATCGCCTACTGCCGCATCGGGGAACGTTCCTCGCTGACCTGGTTCGTGTTGAAATACCTGCTGGGTTATCCCACGGTCAAGAACTACGATGGTTCCTGGACCGAATGGGGCAACCTGGTGGACGCTCCCATCGAGAAATAACATGTCCCTGCCTTCCAAGCTGCAAGAGATCGTGGACGACTTCGCGAGCATGACGCGCGAAGAAAAGGTCGAGACGTTGATCGCGTACTCCGAGTCCCTGCCGCCGTTGCCCGAGTGGTTGAAGGGCGAACGCGAAAAAATGGAACCCGTGCCCGAATGCATGACACCCGTCTTCCTCTTCGCGGAAAAAAATCCCGACGGCGGCCTGACCTTCCACTTCGACATCCCGCCACAATCTCCGACCGTGCGCGGGCTTGCAGCCATCCTCGCCACCGGGCTGGACGGCTGCAAGCCCGAAGAGATCCTGACCGTGCCACCCGATTTCTTCACGCCCATGAAACTCGAAGAAGCTATCACACACCAGCGCATCAACGGCTTCATGGGAGTATTGGCACATATGAAGCATGCGGCCACGCAAAGCCTTGGCTCGTAAATAAGAGAGGGTCACTTTCAAAGTGGCCCTCTCTCGTCAAGGGGGTATACTTCATGTGAAATCCATCACATGAAAACCATCCACTCCCTGCTCGTCGTCGTGTTGGGAGGCTTCGCCCTCCTGAGCATCTGCGCCTTCCAGGCGGACCTGCCCCCCGTCCAAGCCGACGTCACGCCCACGCCAACCTACGATCCGCTGGTCGAGCCGCCCCTGCCCGAGCACCCCACCGAGTTGGAGCTGGGCAAGAACCTGTACTGGCATTGGTGCATGCCCTGTCACGGTGACGTGGGTCAGGGTCTGACCGATGAATTCCGCGGGGTCTGGGAACCCGATCATCAAAATTGCTGGGCGCGTGGCTGCCACGCGGGCCGCAAAGAAGATACGGGCTTTCCCATCCCCACCGTGGTGCCCGCCATCGTGATCGCCGATAAGCTGGCGCAATTCCCGTCGCTGCAGGCGCTGGCCGACTTCCTCCAGGCCACGCATCCGCCGCAGCACCCGGGCATCCTCCAGACGGACGAGTACCACGCCATCGCAGCCTACGTCTTCACGATGAACGACCGCCCGCTGGAAGACTCCACGCCGACGGCTCTCCCCACACCCCTGCCCACCTCGACCATGAGCCTGCCCCCGTCAAACCAGGGGCTTTCCGCCTCAACCTCGACTCCGTTCCTCGTCGTAGGAGGTGCGCTCTTTCTCATCATTATTCTCATCCTTAGTGTGGCTATGCGCAAACCAAAACTGTGAGGCCATGGCCTCACAGTTGGTGTAGTGCAAAGATGTCGTTGCGAGCAAAGCGAAGCAACCCCCGCTTGAAAACGAGGCTGCTTCGTCAGTTTTCAACCTCCTCGCAGCGACATTCAATCGTTATTTTACGGTCAGGATCACCAAGTCCATCGCCAGCAGGGAACCGTCGGCGGCGCTGACATCCTGAATCTCGATGCGTACTGTCGTGCCTGCGGGAACTCCGTTCAACGCGATGACCGCGTCGAAGGTGCCCGACGCGCCGAGCTCGGCAGCCGTCACGGCCACGGGGCCGACAGCCAGTTCCGTGCCCGCTGCGTCGAAGACGTGATAGACCAGGCTGTTCTCGAAGGGCGAGATGGTGACCGTCCCCTGGATCTGCACACTGGATGTCCCATCACCATCTTGCGGACTGGTGATCTGAATCTCGCGCCAGCGGCCGTCGGCGGCCAGGGTGGAAAAATCACGCAGGATCAGGCTCGAATCAATCAGCGCATAATGACGCTTTGTCTGCAGGGTCGGACAGCACATCGGGTCTTCGAAGCCGTGGACGGTGGCTTCCAAAGCCAACTGCCCCGCATCGAAGTTAAGGCTGGTGATCTGTGGACGGTCGTCGATGGGCGTAATGGCAACCTGCACGGGCTGGCCATTCTCGTTTCGAAAAGCGATCAGCGAGACAAAGGTACCCGAGCCGCCGTAATTCTCCGCGATCAGGGCGGCGGCGTCCCCCGCCCCGTCATAATCCAGGTCGCCCAAAGCTAGAGGATCAAGCAGGTTGACGGTCCCGTTGCCGTTGGGGAGATTATATGTGCCGTTCAACAATTGATAGGTGATGGGCGTGTCACCCGTCAGCGTGGAAAGCGAGACGGAGGCATTCCGCACCTGCTCGGCGGTGAGCGCGGAGGCAACCCCAGGCGCGGGAGTATCCGTCGGAGCGGGAGCAGGCGGAGGTGTCGGGGAGGGAGCACAAGCGGCCAGGGTCAGGAACAACAAGGCGGCCAGAATCCGTTTCACTGCGGTGTCCATGTCGCGCCTCCATCGGTGGTCTTGTACAAGTTGGCCTTGAAGGTGGTGGGGTCAGAGGCCAGGAGCCAGCCCGTGGTCGGGTTGACGAAATCCATGCTCATGAACGAGTCGGCAAAGACCACATCGGGTTTGACGATGCCCCAGGTGGAACCTGCATCGCGCGTGACGTAGAACTGCTGGCCGTCGAACATCAGGCCGTCGGCGGGCGAGACGAAATCGACCGAGCGGCCGTTGGGGATGAGGGTGGGCGTCAGGGTCCAGGTGTTCCCACCGTCGTGCGTGACGTAAAGCGCGCGGGTCAGGCCCGCCTGGCTGGTAAAGGAAAGGGTCAGGAAACCGTCGGCAGGCGCGAGGAATTGAATCTCCTCAACGCTAACCTGGGCCTGCTGCGCCGCCGAGGGCAATTCGGCCGAGACCTGCGCCCAGGTGCGGCCGCCATCGTCGGTGCGATAGAGATAGAGCGTGGCGTCCGAATAGACGATGCCACCCACCCAGGCGGTCTGCATGTCGCGCGCGTAGAAGACGCCCTTCAAGCCGCCGAGCGGGATGTCGGTGCGGGCGTTCGGGTCGTTGGGGTCGTTGATGAAGACCTGGGTCCAGGTAGCGCCGCCATCGGCGGTTTGGAAGATCGCAATGGCGTTGGATCCCGCGCCCACACCCAGGCCCGCCATCGCCCAACCATTGGACGTGTCGAGAAAGTCCAGAACGCCACCGCCAAATGGGACGGCGTTCATCGACCAGGTCAGGCCGCCGTCGGCGGTGCGATAGAGCGCACCCGCGTGCATGGGGTCAGCGGAATCGGGAGCGACAAAGAAAGCGCGGCTGGCATCGAGAAAGTCGGCGCTGACGCCGTATCCCAACGGATAGACACCAGGCGGGGTGACATCGTACCAGGTGCTGCCGCCGTCGTTGGTGCGCAGGATGGCCTTGTCGCTCAACGCCCAGCCGTCAAGCTCGGTCAGCATGTGGAGGGTATTGAACTGTGGGTCGGTCACCACAGACGCGTTGATCGGCTGCGGGACAGGGGTGGCCTGTTCGACTTGCGGCACGCCAAAACTGGGGACATCGGTGGCGTGGACGGAGGGTTCCGTCGCTGGCGCGGTGACCGCCTCGGTCGGTGCAGGAGAAGCTCCCAACGGCAGGTTGCAGGCCGTGGTCAGCAAGAGGATCGCGATCAATAATCGGTTCAATTTCATGGATGTACTCCTTCAGTAAAAAAACAACGCAAAGCCGCAGGACGCAAAGGGTTCCTTTCCATCTTTGCGTCGTCGCGCCTTTGCGTTATCGGTGTGAGATGGGCGCGGACCTTATCCGAGCCACTCCAGCACGGTGGCCTCGCCCTGGCCGACGCCGACGCACAGCGTGGCCAACCCGTATTTGACGTTGCCGCGCAGGCGCATCTCGTGTACCAAGGTGGTGACCAGGCGCGCGCCCGAGCAGCCGAGCGGATGCCCGATGGCGATCGCACCGCCGTTGACGTTGACCAGTTCAGGGTCGACGCCCAGATCTTCGATCACGGCCAGGGACTGCACGGCGAAGGCCTCGTTCAACTCGACCAAGCCGATGTCCTGCATCTTCAGTCCCGCACGAGAGAGCGCTTTCTGCGTGGCGGGCACGGGACCGACGCCCATGACTCGCGGCGGGACGCCTGCCGCGGCGGAAGCCACCACACGGGCCAGCGGCTTGAGTCCCAGCGCGGCGGCCTTTTCCTCGCTCATTATCAGCAGGGCCGCGGCGCCGTCGTTGAGTCCAGACGAATTTCCCGCGGTAACGGTTCCCCCATCCTTCTTGAAGGCAGGCTTGAGCCTGGCCAGCGACTCCATCGTCGTGTCGCGGCGCGGACGCTCGTCAGTGTCGACCAGCTTCGGGTCACCTTTTTTCTGGGGAATGGCGACAGGCATGATCTCCTGTTTGAAGCGGCCGCTATCCTGTGCGGCGATGGCGCGTTGATGCGAACGGACGGCAAAGGCGTCCTGCAATTCGCGCGTCAGGTGCGGGCGCTCGGCGGCGATGTTCTCGGCGGTCTCGCCCATCGCGTCGGTGCCGTACATTTCCTTCATTTTGGGATTGGGATAACGCCAGCCAAGGGCGGTGTCATAGGCAGTGAGATTGCCGAAGGCGTAGCCTGATTCCGCTTTGGGGAGCGAGTACGGCGCCCGAGACATCGACTCGACCCCGCCTGCGATGTACACGTCGCCCTCCCCCGCTTTGATGGCGCGCGCCGCCTGGTTGATGGCGTTCAGCCCCGAGGCGCACAGACGGTTGACCGTCACGCCGCCCACCTCGAGCGGAAGTCCCGCCAGCAGCGCAGCCATGCGCGCCACGTTACGGTTGTCCTCGCCCGCCTGGTTGGCACAGCCGAAGAAGACTTCCTCGACCAGGGCGGGATCGAACTTATTGCGTTTCACGATCTCTTTGATAACGAGCGCCGCCATATCATCCGGGCGGACCGAAGCAAGGATGCCCCCCAGCGCTCCAACGGGCGTGCGGATGGCGTCGACGATCACAGGTGTGGACATAGAGTCTCCGTGGGTTCAAAGTTGTCACGAGAGATTCTACTCCATAACAAGACCTCCGAAGCCTTGCCCTCTCTGGCATTTCGGAGGTCTCACTTATAGGTGGCTGTCACTTACGCTGCTTCCTTAGTCCGCCTGATGAATGACTCCCAATTCAGCGGCCAGGTTGTAGTAACGACTGGCTTCATCGGCATCACCCAGCAATTCATAAGAGCGGCCCATATTCAGGAAAAGGGAAGGATAAAATTCCTCAACACTGTCATCTGTCACTGCGTTCGCCCTGTCCAACGCAACTTGATTCCAATGCAGCCTTTCGTGAGGATCGTCCTGATGGCGCGCCATGTAATGGGCAGCAATGCAGGCCTCGTAGTCATCCTGTGCGGCCCGCCAGGCCTGTTGATAGAAAGACCGAGCCTGCTCGATCTGCCTCAACAATTCAGCCTGCGTTCCCTGCAAACAAAGCTTGATTACGGGATTGTCTGGATTCATATCTGCATCGTGGTATAGAAAATTTTGGAGGTTTCATTACGGCGCTTCGTACAGGATGACCCTGCCGCCGTAAAACTCGCGCTCACGAGTCACCTTCATCTGCGAGGCCAGGGTCTGGGGGATCAGCCCCAGCGGATCGGTGTACCAGTCATGGCTGTAGACCAGCCAGACCCGTTTATGGCCCTGGATCAGGGCGAGCAACGCGGGGACATCGTCCCTGGTCATCTTGGGTTCCAGCACGCCGTCCATGTACAGGTCCAGGGGCAGGCCGCGTTCCATCACCTCGATGGAATACTTCTCTTTATAGGGTCTGAAATAGTAGTCGAACGAGACCACCACGAAGTTGGAGTTGAACAGGACCAGGTCATCCTTTTCGGCGAAGTTTGCGACATAGCCCGCAGGCGTATCCCAATCCTCTTTTTGATAGAACCTGAAATAATCGCCGTCCGAAAACAGGTTCAGGGCGCCCAGGCTGATCAGCGTCACAAGGATCAGGGGGCGGAATTTCAACTGCGTGATCCCCGCCGCCAATACCAGGAAGAGCGGGATCGTGGTCCAGATCAAGGTTCGGTCGGAGTAGATCGGTCGACGCAGGCTGATCAGCAGTTCGGCCGCAAAGGGCAGGATGAACAGGACGGCCAGGAACAGGAAGTGCGAAAGTTTCTTGCGGAAATGCCACAGTCCCAGGACGAGGATCAGCACATACACGATCAGCACCACGTCCGACATGCCGTGCCGATTGGGCGTGGAATCGTTCAAGAAGGTCTTGAGCGTCTGCAGGACGGCGTCCCAGGTGGGCTTGAGGATCCAGAATCGCTGATCGACCCGCCTGGCCTGCTGGAGGAAGGGCGCAAGCCACGGGCTCCACAAGAGGAAGATGCCGACCTGGGCCTTGACCCAATTCCAGAAGGAGGGAGCCTGGAAGGCGGGCTGTGACCCTGATTTCCTCAGCCACTGGAACAGCATCAGGCCGAGGACGAAGACATTGACGGTGAACCAAAACAGGACGGCCGTGTTGTGCGTCAGCAGGGTCAGGGCGGAGAAGAGGATGAACCCGACCCAGGCCAGGTCCGTTTCGACGGCCTGGAGGGAGGGCCAGCGGAACCAGGCCCGCCAGCCCGTCTGAGTGGACTCATCGCGATAACTGAATTCCTTCTTGGGCGCTGGTTCCACGGGGACAGGCGTCCGCCCGGGGCGCAGGGCCTCCCAAAACTGGCTTCCGATCGGGCGGGCGGAGCGAGTGTCCGTCAGCAGCCTGACCAGCGCATAGATCGCCAGGGACGCGTTGAAGGTCAGGAGGGTGTACATGCGCGTCTCCTGGGCGTAGAAGACGTTGAACAGCGACAACGCCATGAACATGGCCGCCGCCACGCCCGCCACCTGCCCCGAGATGCGCTTGCCGATCCAATACATCACCGGGATGGTGGCCGTCCCAAACAACACGGACAGCAGGCGGACGTCGCGGGGGGTATCGCCCGTGAACATCATCCAGTAGTGCAGCAGCCAATAATATAAAGGTGGATGCTGGTCGATCTGGACGATCCAATGCAGCATGTCGGGGATGCTGTGGCCTGCCAGCCACACGCTGAAGGTCTCGTCCAGCCACATGCCCTTGCTGTTGATCAACAGAGTTCGCAGCACGCCCCCCGCCAGGGTGAAAAAGAGCACCAACCCGGGCGCTACATCTTCGATATCCAGTTCTTCGTTCATGAGTTGAGCCTTGTCGTGCGAATGGATTTTTCGTTCGGGTGATCTCCTCCAACCGATAAGACGCGCTTTGCGAGGGGATTCTACTCCAGAAAAAGACCTCCGAAGTCTCAGAGACTTCGGAGGTCTAAGAATAGAAAGCTTATCCCAGCAGCTTCTTTTCAATCGCGATCTTGCATAATAAACAACCGCCCTGGATGCCTTGACAAAACTAATTATATTAGTTATTATAATAATATCTTTAGTTAAGGAAATGATCCCATGACAACCCATTTTCTCACTCAACAGAACGGACAGATCGCCTATGAGGTGACGGGCAGCGGCCCCTTGGTGGTATGCATCCCCTCGCTGGGCGACGTGCGCGCCGAATACCGCTTCCTGGCCCCCGAACTGGCGCAGGCGGGCTATCGCGTGGCGGTGATGGATCCGCGCGGACACGGCGAAAGCAGCGCCGCCTGGGGCGATTACTCGGTGGCGGCCATCGGCGCGGACCTGCTGGCCCTCGTCCGCGAGCTGCGGGCGGGTCCCGCCGTGGTGGTGGGAACCTCGATGGGCGCGGGAGGGGGCGTCTGGGCGGCGGCCGAAGCGCCCGAGCTGGTGCGCGGGCTGATCCTGGTCGATCCATTCGTGGACGGCGACAGCAACGGTCCGCTGGTCTTCCTGCTCTCGCTGCTGTTCGCCCGTCCGTGGGGCGCGTCGATGTGGACGAAGTATTACACCTCGCTCTACCCCACCCGCAAACCCGCCGATTTTGCAGACTATGTGAGCCAGCTGCAGAAGAACCTCCAGCAGCCCGGGCGGCTGGAGGCGGTGATGGCCATGCTGCGCGCCTCCAAACGCGCCTCGGGCGAACGTCTGCCCAAGGTGACCCAGCCCGCCCTGGTGCTGATGGGCAGCAAGGACCCCGACTTCAAGGACCCTGCCGCCGAAGCGCAGCGGGTCGCCGCCGCCGTGCGCGGACGCTTCCACCTGATCGAGGGCGCGGGACACTATCCGCATGCCGAGATGCCCGAAGCCACCACGCCGCTGGTGCTCGACTTCCTGAACGCCCTGAAAGGATAACGATGGCCCGTAAAACGCGTACCCGACTCGACAAGAACGCCGTGCTGCAAGCCGCAGTCGAAATCCTCAACGCCGAGGGCGTGCAGGCGCTCACCCTCAGTCACCTGGCCGACACGTTGGGCATCCAGACCCCGTCCCTTTACAACCATGTGGACGGGCTGGGCGGGCTGCAACAGGAACTGGCCGTGCTCAACGCCCGCCTGCTGGCCGACCACTTGAGCGAAGCCGCCATCGGCAGGAGCGGCACCGACCTATTCATGGAAGCAGCGCAGGCCTTCCGCAATTACGTGAAGACGCATCCCGGCCTGTACCTGTCCACACTGCGCTCGTCGGGCGCGCAGCCCGTTCCCGACGAGGCCCTGCAGCGCGAAGAGGAACGCACGCTCAAGGTCGGGCTGGCGGTCATGTCCTCGCTGGGGCTGCAGGGGGAGGAAGCCATCCACGGATTGCGCGCCTTCCGCAGCGTGGTCCACGGTTTTGCCACACTCGAGGTGGCGGGCGGCTTCGGCCTGCCCCAGGATTGTGACGAAAGCTTTCGCAGGCTGGTATCCGCTCTGGCGGCTGGCCTGCAACAAATAAAATAGAGGTACCCCATGGATGCTTTAAAGATGCTGAATTTGGCCGTTCGTTTTCTACTGGAGCTGTGCCTGCTGGCCGCCGTCGGCTATTGGGGCTTCAAGACCCAATCCAGTTGGCTCTGGAAGTTCGTCCTCGGGCTGGGACTCCCGCTCCTGATTGCCATCCTTTGGGGGACCTTCCTGGCCCCCAGGGCGGGCCACCGTCTGCAGGGATTTCCCTACTACGCCCTGGAGCTGACCCTGTTTGCAACGGGCGCCCTGGCCCTCTTCGCCGCCGACCGCCCCGCCCTGGGCTGGGTCTACTCGATCGTGCTGGTGATCAACACCCTCCTGCTGGCCGTGTGGAAGCAGTAAATGTACAAGATGAGACCATAGTACCTTTGCTCAAAACAACTCATCCAACAAAATGTAATACCTGATCTTGTCCCAATCGGGCTGAACCCCCAGCAATTCGAAGAACAGATCGAGATGTTCTGGTCGATTCCCCAGGTCATTGCGGATGGAGCGGACGCAGAAGGCAATGTCGTACCAGCGATCGGCTTTTCCGCTGCGGCCCAGGTCGATGAATGCGCTGATCTTTCCCTCCTGGACGAAGAAGTTGCTGTCGCAGAAATCACCGTGGGAAAAGACCAGATCTTCGGCAGGCCGATGATCCTTGAGGAACGTGTATAACTCTTGTGGGTCCTGAAAAGGGGTATCCTCCTCCCAGTGCGCGGGATCCACAGCGGCCAGGTTTTGACTCAACAGGGAATCCAATTCCGCCAGCCGATGCTCGGCGCGATTATCGAACGGACAATCGCTCGGATCCACGGATTGGAGCATCCGAATCCCTTCGCTGTAGAAATGGATCATTCGTTCGGGATCGTGGTGTTTCTCATAATCCGCCGCACCAGCCAGCCCGTGGACCTCGCTCATCAACAGGAAACTCGAACCTTCATGCTGCTCGAAGTGCAGCACCTCTGCGACGGGCAATTTCCCCTTCAGCCACAACATGATGTCCTTTTCGCGCTCCACGTCGTAGGTGGTTCCATGAAACAGATGGTTTGATATTTTCAAATAAAGCGTTTGGGCAGAACCTTCCAGGCGATAGACTTGGGCAGGCGACATCCCCTCCGTGTCCTGTACGAAGCGGTAGTTTCTGGTCATCTGGCGCAGTTGTCTGGAGAGCATCAGATCGGGCATGGATTCTTTGTCCCTCTTTTCCCTGCTATCTCTCCCCCGCCCTGACCGCCCTGGCGCTGCCCACCGCGCTGAGGATCACGCCGCCCAGCACCACCAGTCCGCCGAACAGGGCGAACTTGCCCATGCTCTCCCCGTAGAAGAGAAATACCCAGATTGGATTCAACACAGGCTCCAGCGTGCCGATCAGGTTGGCCTCCAGGGCGGGGATGTGCTTGATGCCCTTGCTGAAGAAGATGAATGCAAAACCGATCTGCACGATGCCGAGGAAGGCCAGGATCAGCCAGCTGTTCACCGTCCAGGTCTCCTTCAGGACGAAGGGCAGGCCAAAGGCCGCTGTGACCAGGAAGGCGATCAGGTTGCTCTCGGCGGGGTTGCCGTTCTTTTGAGCGCGGAAGGCCACCATCATCACCGCCGAGGTCAAGCCGCTCAGGATGGCCAGCAGGTTGCCGTAGAAGCCCTCCGCGCTGAGCTGGTCGCCGAAGAACAGCGTCAGCCCGAGGAAGATGACCAGCATCGCAAACCAGTCGGTCCGCGAGGGCTTTTCGCCGAGCCACCAATAGGCCAGCAGCATCACGTAGATCGGCGCGGTGTATTGCAGGAAGATCGAGTTGGCGGCCGTGGTCAGCTTGGTGGAGGTGATGAACAGGAACTGGGTCAGGATGAACATGCCCGCCGCCAGTAATTGCCAGCGATTGAAACGCATCGGCACGCGCCGCAGATAGATGAGGAATACGACCGAGGCGAACAGACTGCGTCCCGCCAGGATGGCGAGAGGCTGCCAGTCCATGATCTTGATGAGCACCCCGCTCGTGCTCCACAGGATGGCCGTCACGACCAGATAAAAAACCGCCTTGCGGCGTTCCGATAAGGGATCCATGCCACCTCGCAAAGGGATAATGTCGAAGGCTGATTATACTGACATCCGCTCAAGTTCGTTGCATTCCCATACCCCCATCGCATCGGTTATACTTTTCGAAATTGGAAAGGAATTCCCATGACCACCCGCTACAAACTCCGCCAGGCCCTGTTCTCCATCGGGGATGATTTCTGGATCGAAGACCACGAGGGCAGGAAAGTCTACAAAGTGGACGGCAAGATCCTGCGCATCCGCAAGACCCTGGTCTTCGAGGATGCAAAGGGCAAGCCGCTCTGTCAGATCAAGGAACGCTTGTTGACGATCCGCGACACGATGGTCATCGAAGACGCGGACGGCAACGAAGTAGCTGCCGTCAGGAAGGCCCTGCTCACCCCCCTGCGTGACAAGTGGAACGTCAATGTCAAGAGCGGCCATGACCTGGATGTGCAGGGCGACATCTTCGACCATGAGTACGCCATCAAACAGGGCTGGGACAAGGTGGCCGAGGTCTCGAAGAAATGGTTCAGCTTTACCGACACCTACGGCGTGGAGATCGACCCTGGGCAGAACCACATCCTGATCCTGGCCATTGCCGTCGCCATCGACATGATGGCCCATAACGAGGACGACAAGAAGCGGGATAAGGACCGCAAAAAGGAAAAGTAAAAAAAGACCTGGCAGCTTTTGGAAATCTGCCAGGTCTTTACATTACAACGCGTGAAAAATGGGCGTCAACGCAGGATATAACCCCCGATATAACGGATATAACTTTTCATAGACGGCCTGGTCCGCGCCTGGGCGGGTGCTGCCCGTCACCTGGATGGTGGCGTCGCAGGCGGCTTCGACGTTCGGGAACACGCCTGCGCCTGTCGCCGCTAACAGGGCCGCGCCATAGGCCGCGCCTTCGGCGGTGTTGACCGTGACGATCTCCGCGCCAAACACGTCCGCCAGGATCTGCCGCCAGAGCGGGCTGCGCGCGCCCCCACCCGTCACACGGACCTGGGAGATGTTCGCCAGCCCCGCGCCTTTCATCAGCTCGAAGCTGTCGCGCAGGCCGAACGAGACGCCCTCCAGCACGGCGCGAGTCAGGTGCGGGAAGCTATGACGCACCGTCAGGCCGACGAAGGCACCGCGCGCCAGCGGGTCGGGATGCGGCGTGCGCTCCCCCGTCAGGTACGGGAGGAAGAGCAAGCCGTCGGCCCCCGCGGGGACATCTGCAACGGGCTTGAGCAAGGTGTCGTAATCGGTGCCAGGCGCGAAGGTGTCGCGATGCCAACGCAAACTGCCCGCCGCCGAGAGCATGACTCCCATGAAGTGCCACTTGCCAGGCACGGAGTGACAGAAGGCATGCAGGCGTCCCTGCGGCTCGATGGCAGGACCGTCCGTCGTGGCGAAGACCACGCCCGAGGTCCCGAGGCTGAGCGAGACCACGCCCGCACGGACCGCACCCGTGCCGACCGCGCTGGCGGCCTGGTCCCCGCCCCCACCGAAAATGGGAATCCCCGCAGGCAGGCCGAGGTCTTTGGCCGCGGCAGGCAGCAGGGTCCCCGTCATCTCGCTGCCTTCGTACGTCTTGGGGAGATAGTCAGCGGGGATATGGAGCGCGGCCAGCACCTCAGGCGACCAGTCACGCTGGGCCAGGTCGAACAGGATGGTGCCCGCCCCGTCGGCGCGGTCGATGGCGAAATCGCCCGTCAGCTTGTAACGCACGTAATCCTTGGGCAGCAAAATATGACGGGCGCGCGCCCAGATCTCGGGCTCGTGCTCCTGCACCCACAGGATCTTCGGCGCGGTGAAACCCGTCAACGCGTCGTTGCCCGTGATCTGGATCAGACGCTCACGTCCAAGCCTGGCGCGGATCTCGTCGCATTGTGCGCCCGTGCGTTGGTCGTTCCATAAAATCGACGGGCGCAGGACTTCGCCTTTTTCATCGAGCAGCACCAGGCCATGCATCTGCCCCGTCAGCCCGATGCCGCCAATCGCCGAAGGATCCACGCCCGCCTGGCTCACCACCTGGCGGATGCTCAGGCTGGTGGCGTGCCACCACAGCGCAGGGTCCTGCTCACTCCACAGCGGCTGGGGTGTATCGTAAGGATATTCGTTCGAGGCCACGCCCAACATACGTCCGCCCTCGTCGATCAACAGGGCCTTGGTGGCGGTGGTCGAAGTGTCGATGCCGATGAAGTACTTCATGCGTTACTCCAGTCCCAGCTTGTCCGCAATGGACTGCGCGGCATCCTCGTCGGCGGGGAAGTCCACATCTGCATATACATCCCAGGTCTCGACGTGCTCGGCCGATCCGCCTGATTCGAAGCGGTGGATGGGGGCCAGCGTTTCCAACTCGAGGAATTTGTCGTTGCAATAGCACTCGCTCGAACTGCCGAAATCGTAATACACTGCGCTGGCATCGAAGGCGGCGCGCTTGACGAACAACGTGCCATCCAGCCAGTAGGCCAGCCAGCCGCGCGGATTCGGAAACCCGACCTTGAAGGGCCCCGTCATCTCGGCACGGACCAGGAGGTAGCGATTGCCCCAGGCCACCTGCTGGCTGGCGAAATCCACATACGGCCAGATCGCCAGCGAACGGTTCGGCAGCATGTTCGTCTCCTGGCGCGACTGCGGCAGGATCGCCACCCCACCTGTGCGGAACTGGGTGATGGCCCAGGGTGAACATTCGATGGGCCACAAGCCGCGGTTGGTCAACGTGTGGCGTACGACGACCCGCGGCTGATCCCCCACCAGCGAGATGTGAAGCGACTTTTCGATGCCCGTCTCCGCATCCGCTTTTTGCCTGACCAGCAGGCCGCCCTCGGCTGGGATGATCTCCACGGGATCATCGTCGAGGGCGTAGGTGCGTGGCATCGCCTCGGGTGAATGCCACAAACGATGTCCGCCGCGGAAATGGAACAACTTCCCATCGGGGCGTTCCGAGACGAAGTTGGGCAACTCCGCGAACAGGTTTTCGCCGCCTTTGTATCGAAGCGACAAGACACGCGGTCCCACCGATTGTGTGATCAGCAGGCTCAGGGAGGCATTCTCCAAAGCAACACAGTCCAGACCTTGATATTGGATCGTTTTCATAGATATCCTCGGCTATTCTAAAAAATGCGGCGCGCCCGTCTGATGGAGCGCGCCGCATCGAGACTAGCGGGTACCCAACAGCAGGTCGACGGTCAACTGATCGAGGCGTTCATACTTCAGGCCACGGGCACTGATCACTGCGCGGTCGAAGGGCTGGGCCTTGAGGGCTTTGGCCTTCTCGGCGGAGTACTTGCCGAAGAAACCACTCATCGAGCCATCGTCCGCGTTGATCTCGGCCAGAATGGATTGAATCTCCGCATCCGCGTTGAACTGGGCAGCCTTTTCCTTGAGGATCAGGTAGGTGCGCATGCAGCCGCGGGCGAAATCCTTCACGCCCTCGAAGTCCTCGGTGCGGTAAGCGTGCGCGTCGAAGTGGCGTGAACCATCGTATTTTACATCTTCCAGGAACTTGACCAGGTAGAAAGCAGCCTTGAGATCGCGTGAACCGAAGCGCAGATCCTGATCATAGCGGCCAGGATACTGGTCGTTCAGGTCAATGTGGAAGAGCTTGCCTGCTTCCCAAGCCTGGGCCACGCCGTGCATGAAGTTGATGCCCGCCATGTGCTCGTGCGCCACCTCGGGATTGACACCGACCATCTCGGGATGGTCGAGGGCGGCAATGAAAGCCAGCATGTGACCCGTGGTCGGGTTGTAGATGTCGCCACGCGGTTCGTTGGGCTTGGCCTCGAGCGCGAACTTCAGATCGTATTTGTTGTCGAGCGCATACTCGCACAGGAAGTTCATGGCCTCACGATTGCGTTTAATGGCGTCGACGGCGCTCTTGGATGAATCCGTTTCGGTGCCTTCACGTCCGCCCCAGAAGACGTAGGTCTTCGCGCCGAATTCCACCCCCAGGTCGATGGCCTTCATGGTCTTTTGCAGCGCGTACGCGCGGACCTTCGGATCGTTGCTGGTGAAAGCGCCATCCTTGAAGATGGGATCACCGAACAGGTTGGTGGTCGCCATTGGCACGACCAGACCCGTATCGTCCAGCGCCTTGCGGAAATCCTTCTTGATGGCTTCCGCCTCGGCAGGCGTGGCGTCGATGGGGATCAGGTCGTTGTCATGGAAGTTGACGCCATACGCACCGACCTCGCCCAGCAGATAGACCAACTCGGCAGGAGTCTTCGTCTCACGGACGGGATCACCAAACGGATCCCGTCCCTTGTTGCCCACGGTCCACAGACCGAAAGTGAATTTGTGCTCAGGTTTGGGTTCGTAAGTTTTGCTCATTTCATTAACCTTTTTTCTTGAAGTATACGTCGGCCAATACTGCCAGGACCAACACAATTGCTTTCAAAACATATTGCCAGGCCGGGGCCACGTTCATCATTTGCAAGCCCGTGGACAAACTGGCAATGATCAGGGCGCCGATCATCGCACCCTGGATCGTACCAATGCCGCCGAGGGTGGATGTGCCGCCGAGAATACAACTGGCAATGGCATCCAATTCGTACCCCGCTCCTGCTGCGATCGTCCCATAGCCCACGTAAGAGGCGAGTACGATGCCACCCACACCAGAGAGGAATCCCATCAGGACGAAGATGCTGAACGTCATCCAGGGGATGTTGATCCCCGAGAGACGGGCCGCCTCGCGATTCCCACCGATCGCGTACGCATACCGTCCGAAACGGGTGTTGTTCGCGAGGTAGATCATGATCATGGCGGTCGCAGCCAACAGCAAGACCGGGTTTTGAATTCCCTTGTAGCTATTGACGTTATAGACATAGATCAGGATGATCAACGCAGCAAAACCAGTGGCCAACAGGTCGATGTAGATGTTTCGCAGCGCAAAACCATGTTTCCGCTTGCTCTGACGGCTGTTGAACATACTCCAGAACAGGAAGGCGATGGCCACGAGCCCCAGAACCCATCCCCATGTAGCTGGGACATATCCCTGGGCGATATCCGAAAACCAGGGCTGGTTCGCCGGGATGGTCTTTCCAGCCGTGACCAGCAGAATCAACCCGTTGAGCAGCCATTGACCGCCCAGGGTGACGATGAACGACGGCACCCGCAGGTACGCAATGATATATCCCTGGAGCGCACCAAATAACGCGCCGACCAGGAGGCTGACAACCACGGTCAGCGCGGCAGCCAACAGCGGTTGGTCGGGCAGATATTCGAACCAGATGTGGGCCTGGAAATACGCCGCCACGACAGAAACGAAACCCGCCAGTTTGCCCACAGACAGGTCGATGCCGCCGATCACGATCACCAGCACCATGCCCGCCGCCAGAAATGCCGTCACCGACATCTGGCGGAAAAGGTTGGACACATTCTGTGACGCCAGATAGGTCCCCCCCGTGGTGAAAAAGAAGATTCCCCAGATGCCTATCAACGCCAACAGGATCGTATACGTCTGTATATTGAGTCGCAAAACTCCATACAGTTCAGAGAGAAAGCCTTCTTTTTTGAGTGTTTGGTTGGTGGTATCCATGGAATTACCTCAATTTGCCTTCATCAATTTTTCATCAGATGAAACACCTGTGGCGAGCGTCATCACGCGCTCCACAGTTGCCTCGGCGACGGGCAGGGTTTCGGTCGAATGTCCACGGCACATCACCATGACCCGGTCACTCATGCCCAGCACCTCCTCGAGGTCGCTGGAGATCATAATGATGGCAACGCCGTTCTCCGCCAGTTCATTCATTAGTTTGTAAATCTCGTACTTGGCCCCGACATCGATGCCGCGGGTAGGATCATCCATGATCAACACGGACGGCTTCGAGAGCAGCCACTTTGATATGACCACTTTCTGCTGGTTCCCGCCCGAAAGGGTCTCGACCGTCGACTCGAGGCTGGGCGCCTTGATCGTCAGGCTTTTCGACTGGATCAGGCTGGCCTTCAATTCTGCGTCGGCATCGATGCGGAAGAATCCCGAGAATTGATCGAGATTGGGCAGCGAAATATTCTTCAAAATGGATTGGATCAAGATCAAACCCATACCCTTGCGATCTTCGGGCACCAGGCTCAGGCCTGCGTTGATCGCCTGACGGGCACTGGTGGGTCTTATATCCTTGCCATTCAACGTAATTTTTCCGTCCACGATCCTGGCATATTCACCGAACAGGGTCATCACCAGCTCGGTTCGCCCGGCGCCCATCAGACCGGCGATCCCCAAGATCTCACCCTTGCGGACCTCGAAGCTGACACCATTCAAGATGCCGCGGCTTGCATCATTGGGGTCAAGCGCCTTCAGGTTTTCAACCTTGAAAATAACTTCACCTGGTGAGCGTTTCGCCTTGGGGAAGCGCTCCTTCATTTCCCGCCCCACCATGTAACTGACCAGACTCTCCTGGGTGAACTCCACGGTCGGCTTGGTGACGATCTCCTTGCCGTCCCGCATAACCGTAATCTTATCGGTGATACGGAAGAGTTCCTCCAGTTTATGGGTGATGTAAATGCAGGTAATGCCATTATTCTTGAGAGACTTCAGGATGTCCATCAACTTGTCGATCTCAGCTTCACTGAGGGCGCTGGTTGGTTCGTCCAGGATCAGAACCTTTGCATCCTCCGAGAGAGCCTTGGCGATCTCGACCATTTGCATCTTCCCGACCCCGAGGCTTTTGACCATGGCCTGCGGCGGGACATCCAGCTGATACTTTTCAAGGATCCCCCGCGTGTCTGCATATAACTTATTCCAATCGATTGCGCCACGCTCCAACGGCTCTCGCCCCAGGTAAACGTTCTCACCTACTGACATGGTGGGGACGAGGGTAAGCTCCTGGTAGACGATTGCAATGCCTTTGCTCCCCGCCTCTTGAATAGCCTGTTCCCCCAACATTAACTCCTCACCATTATAGAGCACGCTGCCTTCATAGGTGTTTTTGGGATAAACACCCGAAAGGATCTTCATCAACGTGGATTTACCTGCGCCATTTTCCCCGCAAATGCCGTGGATTTCGCCGCGACGAATCTTGAAGGAAACATCATTCAATGCCACCACCCCGGGAAATCTCTTCGTCACGTTCTTGAATTCGAGGATAATATCGTTTTCCACTATTATCTCCTTTGCTTCATCCAAAGCAGGGCTTGAAATGTCGGCAATTTCCTTTTATACAAGTTTTGTGCGAAAATGTTCTGCTCATTGAGCACCCCGGTCTCCAAGTATTGGAGACCGGGGATATGTGTGACAGAAAATCAATTAGGGTTTGGGCGGGCGCTGGCCTTCGGGGATATCGCGATAGACATCGTCGTAGCTCTGGAAGCCGCTTTTCACGACCAGGTCGTACACGTTATCCTTGTTGACCTGCTCGACCTTCAGGAAGACACAGGGCACTTCACCTTGCTTGGTGTCGTCAACCGTGAGTTCAGCGAGGGTGAAATTCTTCATGCCATCCACGGCCTCACCCTTGATGAGCTTGTCCATAACATCTACTGCCAGCGGGGAGAGGTTGCGGATGTCCTTGAGGATCGAGACAGTCAGTTCACCCTTGACGATGCTGTTGCTGCCGTCGGCAGTGGCATCCTGGCCAGAGATCGGCACACTGCCAGCCAGACCCTGAGCCTTCATCGCCTGGAGCGCACCGAGGGCGGTGCCGTCATTGGAAGCGACCACGGCGTCGATCTTATT
This sequence comes from Chloroflexota bacterium, assembly GCA_016191845.1. GTDB lineage: Bacteria > Chloroflexota > Anaerolineae > Anaerolineales > Villigracilaceae > JACPVF01. The sequence goes on along the minus strand of JACPVF010000012.1, from coordinate 121,064 downwards.
GCCCTGAGCGGTCAGGATGTTTTCCATGATCTTGAGGGCGTTGGCGGCATCCCAATTGTCGACCCACTGGTCGGCAACGATCTTCACAATGCCCTGATCAACGTACGGCTGGACGATTTCCATCTGTCCCTTGCGGAACAGGGTGGCGTTGTTGTCGGTGGGAGAACCGCCGAGCATGACGACCTTGGCGGGATTGTCTTTGGTCCACTTGCCATCATCGACACCCAAAGCCTTCATGACGCCCAAAGCCTGTTGGCGGCCTACCTCGACGTTGTCGAAGGACAGATAGGCAGCGATCTTGGAGGTCTTGATCAGGCGGTCGTAGGCGATGACCTTCACGCCCGCATCCGCGGCCTTGTCCACAGAAGTGACCACGGCATCGCCATCTTCGGCAATAACGATCAAGCCCTTGACGCCTTGAGTGACCATGTTGTCGATCTGGTCGTTCTGCAGCTTGACGTCATGGTTGGCTTCCGCGGAAATGACCTCGTAACCCATCCCCTCGAGAAGCTTGCGCATCAGAACTTCTTCGTTTTTCCAGCGCTCGGTCGCAAAGTCAGAGAAGGACAGACCGATCTTGACTTTTTCAGCCGGGGCCGCAGGAGCGGCAGCTTCACCGGGTTTTGGAGGGCGCTGGTCTTCAGGGATGTCGCGATAGACATCGTCGTAGGGCTGGAAGCCACTCTTCACAACGAGGTCATACACATTGTCTTTGTTGACCTGCTGGACCTGGAGGAACACGCACGGGACCTCACCCTTCTTGGTGTTATCCACGGTCAGTTCGGCCAGCGTGAAGTTCTTCATGCCATCCACGGGCTGACCCTTGATGAGTTTGTCCATCACGTCCACGGCTAGCGGGGACAGGTTGCGAATGTCCTTGAGGATCGAGACAGTCAGTTCACCCTTGACGATGCTGTTGCTGCCGTCGGCAGTGGCATCCTGGCCAGAGATCGGTACTTTGCCAGCCAGGCCTTGAGCCTTCATCGCCTGGAGCGCACCGAGAGCGGTGCCGTCATTGGAAGCGACCACGGCATCGATGTCGTTGTTCTGGGCGGTCAGGATGTTTTCCATCACCTTGAGGGCGTTGGCAGCATCCCAGTTGTCGATGCCTTGCTGGGCAACGATTTCAATCTTGCCAGAGTCGACGTATGGTTGTAAGATTTCAGTCTGGCCCTTGGTGAATAAGGTAGCATTGTTGTCAGTGGGCGAGCCGGCAAGCTGAACAACGCGCGCGGGACCGTTCGCGTTGACATCCCAGTTATCTGCATCAATAGCTTTCATGACACCAAGGGCCTGTTGGCGGCCTACCTCGACGTTGTCGAAGGACAGATAGGCAGCGATCTTGGAGGTCTTGATCAGGCGGTCATAAGCGATGACCTTCACGCCCGCATCCGCAGCCTTGTCCACGGAGGTGACCACAGCGTCGCCGTCTTCAGCGACCACGATCAGGCCTTTGACACCCTGGCTGACCATGTTGTCGATCTGGTCGTTCTGCAGCTTGACATCATGATTGGCTTCCGCGGAAATGACCTCGTAGCCCTTCTCTTCGAGAAGCTTGCGCATCAGAACTTCTTCGTTTTTCCAGCGCTCGGTCGCAAAGTCGGAGAAGGACAGACCGATCTTGACCTTTCCGCCAGAGGACTGGGCGGCGCCACTGCAGGCAGTGAGCGCCATGGAAGCGATGATCATCAAAGAGAAGATGGCCATCAAAACACGTTTCGATTTCATTTTCAGGCTCCTTTTTTAGAATTTGACGACTTCATATTCAGGAAGGGAAGGGTTGGTATCGGGATCGGGGACCTCCAAAGGTGGAATGTAGATCACGCAGGCGTGATTTTTAATTGATTGCCAGTTCGCGCAAAATGTCATCCAACACAACCGCCACCGCGCCCAGCACACAAGCTTCGGCAGTCCGTTCGGAGAACTTGATCTGTAAATTCTCGACCGACGGCTGCAGCGCATTGGAAAGGATCGTCTTTTCGATGATCGAGTACAGAATATCTTTTCCCGCAATGAAAGCGCCACCGATGACGATCATTTGCGGGTTGAAAATATTGACCAGGTCCGCAATTCCCACGCCCAGGTTTACGGCGACATCTTCCATCGCCTGGCGGCAGATGGCATTCCCGTCCAAGGCAAACTGAACGATCAATTCAAAGGTGAGATTGTCCAGGTCGCCCGAACAGGCCTCTAACAGTTGCGTGTCTTGCTTGACGTTCAGTTCATTCCTCACGCGGCGGAGCACGGCGCGCGGGCCGACCAGGGTCTCCCAACAGCCGATCCTCCCGCAGGCGCATTGCTCACCTTGCGAGTCGCGCTGGATATGCCCGATCTCCCCCCCATACCCATTCGCGCCGCGAAACAATCTTCCATCGATCATTACGCCGCCGCCCAGGCCGATGCCAGAGGAAAGATAGATGAAATTGTCGGTATTACGGGCCACTCCAAAGTAGTATTCCCCCAGCGTGGATAAATTCGCTTCATTGTCGATATAAATAGGAAGATGGAAACGTTGATTCCACATCAGGCGCAGGGGCACGTTCGTCCAATGCAGGTTCGGGGCCATGATCAGGTTTCCCTGTCGCACATTGACCAGGCCCGGCAGCCCCACGCCGATTCCCAGAGGCCGTAAGGTTTGCGCCTTCGCGATATCGAGCGCCTGCTCGATGTAGGTCTCCGCCTGGTGGATGATGTCGGTTTGGGATTGGGACGGGGAGGTTTTGACGCGGGTTTCCCACAAGGGCTCGGCGACAAAATTCGTCAGAAGTACAGAGATGAAATCCACCCCGATTTCCACCCCGATGACTGCCCCGCCGTCAGGTCGCAGTCTCAGCAAAATGGACGGTCGCCCAACCTTCGAGTCCTGCAGCTGGTCCTCGAAAACCAGCCCTTCTTCTATCAACGAATTGACAATATTCGATACGGTACCGCGGGTCAAACCTGTAATATTTGCCACTTGGGCACGCGAAACAGGCGCGTGAAGCCGCAAGGTATTGAGAATGAGGGATCTGTTGACTTTTCGTACCTTTTCCTGGTCGCCAGTGAACATAAGATCTGCCTATTTAGTTTAATGGTTATATAAACTAACTATTCGTATTATAAGGAGATTCCCAAAAAATACAAGAGCGAATTTTCACAAAGTTCAGTTTCCCTGCCCTACACCGCAAAAAATAACCCTCCTAACCCAAATCCAAAGGTCAGGAGGGAGTATCATTCTCCACCCTTGTCCAAGGGGATAGGAGAAGAAAACCCAAAATCACTACGATATCGTCACAGGGCAGACGAACACGCGCTCCTTGATCAGCATCTTGGCCGCACCGACGATCTCGAACTCGCCGCGCAGGCGGATATCGTCGCTCGAACTGCCGAGCATGACAAAGATGCGTCCAGGTTCGAGCACGAGATTGAGGTCCGCGTCGTAAAAGGCCAATTGGTCGACGGGCAGGTGGAAGGTCACAGTTTTGGATTGGCGCGGCTCAAGCGTCAGACGCGCATACCCTTTCAATTCCTTCATCGGGCGCGGGGCGCTGGCATACTCGTCGCGGATGTAGAGCTGAACCACCTCATCGCCACAGACATCGCCCGCGTTGGTGACCGTCAGCGCGATATCCACCCCCTCCCCCGCCGTAGCCTGATTCCGCTCAATCGACAGGTCGCTGTACTCGAAGCTGGTGTAACTCAACCCATGCCCGAAGGGATACAGCGGCGTGGCCTTTTCGGACACGTAATCGATATACCAGTTCGACTTCATGCCTGAGGGCTTGTGATTGTAGAAGATCGGCAATTGGCCGACGCTGCGCGGGAAGGTCACAGGAAGCTTTCCGCCCGGGTTGACATCGCCGAACAGGATATCAGCTACTGCCGCACCGCCCTCCTCGCCTGGCAGCCAGGCTTCGAGGATGGCGTTCGCACGCTCGTCCAGCCATGGGAGGGCATACGGACGCCCGTTGACCAGCACCGCCACCACGGGTTTGCCCGTCGCAAGGACGGCCTTGGCCAGTTCTTCCTGCACACCAGGCAAACGGAGGTCGGCACTGTCCCGCGTTTCGCCTGAGGTACAGTTCGGGGTTAGGCCTGAGCGGTCACCCAGCACAAGGATCACCGCGTCGGCTTGGTTTGCCACACGGACGGCTTCATCGAATCCGCTCGTGTCAGCGGAGAGGTTGTCGCAGCCTTTGGCATATAGCACTTTGGTATCAGGGGTCACCGCCACCTGGATGCCCTTCAACGGGCTGACAATCTTCACGTCATATTCCGCCAAATCCTGTTCATCGATATCGATGAACGAAGAATCAGGCGGGGCCTGGAAACTGACCAGTTCCTTGGTAGCCGCATAGGAGTAATCACCGAGCAGGCTGCGGTTGTTGTCCGCGTTGGGGCCGATGACCGCCAGGGTACGAAGATCCTTTTTGAGCGGGAGCAGTCCGTCGTTCTTGAGCAGGACCATACTCTTACGAGCGATCTCTCGTGCCAGGGCGCGCTGTTCTGAAGTCTCGAAGACTTCGATCACACGGCCTTCGTCCACATAGGGATTCTCGAACAGACCCAACTCGAATTTCTTTTGCAGATGGCGGGAAACTGCCGTATCGACGGTTTCCATGTCCAGATCGCCCGCGTCGAGCGCAGCTTTGAGCGCGTCGCCGTAACAAACCGTGGTGGGCAATTCCACATCGATGCCCGCCTGTAAGGCCAGCCGTCCCGCCGTGGCGAGATCGGGAGCTGCATTGTGATAACTGTGGATCATGACCACGGCATCGTAATCCGAAACAACCAGGCCGTCGAAGCCAAGCTCACCACGCAGAAGGTCGGTCAGGATGCGGCGGGAAACAGCCACCACCTCCCCATCCAGTTCAGGATAGGAGTTCATCATGGTCGCCAACCCCGCATCGCGGATAGCGGCCTGGAACGGAGCCAGGAAGGTGTCGTATAACTCGCGTTTACCGATATGGACAGGTGCGCAATTTTGTCCGCCCTGTGAGAGACTGTGACCAATGAAATGTTTGCCCGTGGCCATCACGCCCTGGGCCAGGTCCGCGCCCTGCATGCCGCGGACGTAGGCCATGCCAAAGTGGCTGACCAAGGTCGGGTCCTCGCCAAAGGTTTCTTCGGTGCGGCCCCAGCGTGGATCCCGTGAGACGTCCAGCACGGGAGCCAGCGCCTGTCGCGCGCCAATAGCCAGTAACTGCTTGCGGATGGCTAGCGTCATGGCCTCAGCCAATTCAGGCTGGAAGGTGCTGGCCAGGCCGATCATCTGTGGATAGCTGCTGCCCCCCAGAATCATCGCGCCTGAGCAGCTCTCCTCATGCAAGATGGCAGGTATCTTCAAGCGGGTCTGTTCCAGCAAAAATTTCTGGATCTGATTCCCCACCTTCGCCGCCGAGACAGGGTCGAACGTGGACGCACCCGCCACACGCGTGATCTGCCCGATGCCCTGACCAAGCCTCGTTCGCACCTTGTCCAAATCCAATTCGCCACCCGTCTGCAATTCATACATCCAATACGAACCGATCTGGGCCAGTTTCTCGTCCAGGGTCATCTGCGCAAGCAAGGTGCCCAACGTTTTTTGAGTCGATATCATGCAATCCTCAGTTCAATGATTTCAGCTATTCATGTTGCCTTCAAGCAACATAAAGCAAGTCGTCCTGTAAGAACGGACAATCGATGATGGATATGAGGTGATGGCCGTCTGGTGTTATTCCTTGACGGCCCCCATGGCAATGCCACTCACAATATAACGAGAGAAAATGGCGTAGATGATGATAATTGGCACGATGGTGGCCGCCAGGCCAAGGTAGATTGCGCCATATTCCGTGCGATACACATCACCACGCAGGGTCTGCACCAGCATCGGGAGCGTATATTTCTCGATGGAGGTGATTATGATGAAGGCGTTGAAGAAGTTATTCCAGGAAGCCACGAAAGCGAAGATGCCCATGGTGGCCGCACCTGGCACCGCCAACGGCATGATGATCATATGGAAGATGCCCAATTCACTGGCGCCGTCTATGCGGGCCGCATCGATCAGGTCCTGAATCAGCATCGACTCAAGGTATTGCTTCCCAAAGAAGACCGCGCCTGCATTGGCCACCAGTGGCAGGATCAAGGCCGCATAGTTGTCTGTCAGTCCCATCATGGACATGAAGCGATAGAAACCAACGATGGACAACTGCATGGGGATCATCACCAGCACGATGACGAAGTTGGAGAACAACTTCCTGCCGGGAAAATCATAGACCACCAGACCGTAGGCGGTCAGCAGCGAGAAATATACTGTAACCACCGTCGAGGCGACCGCCAGGAAAATACTGTTGCCAAATCCACGCGGCAGGTTCAATCCCTTGCTGAGCAGCAAACGATAGTTCTCGATCAGGTGCGAACTGGGAAGCAAACTGATGCCTTGCTGGATCTCGGTGGTGGAACGGGTGGAGTTCACGATCAGGATCCAGATCGGGACGATGATCAGGATCAGCAGGAAGAACAACAGAAGGTACGAAAAAACGCGCAGGACGTAGGTGCTTAGTTTATAAGATGTCATTACAGCAACGCCTTTTCCATATTCTTGACCAAGGTCGATTTCTTCGCGGGCTTCTTTTCCACTCCATCGCGGTCACGCAGGAAGTAGAAGATGCCCAGGGCACACAGACTGGTCATAATGAAGATCAGTACACCCACTGAGGAGGCCGCACCGATGTGCCCCTTGCTGCTGGCGAATTTCATGTACATCAGGATGTTGTTGGTCTGGATGGAACTTTGCGGCGAGCCACGCCCGTCCGTCAGCAGGAAGGGGATGTCGAACATCTGCATGCCGCCCACCAACGATGTAACGAAGACGTAGATCAGGATGGGCCGCAGGAGTGGAAGAGTAATCCGGCGGAACATTTGCCAGCCGTTGGCTCCGTCCACCATGGCGGCTTCATATAACTGGATCGGGATCGAGGTCATGCCCGCCATGACGATGATGATGGTCTGACCGAACCAGGTCCACCATTGGATGAAAATCACCAATCCGCGCGTCACTCCCACCGACTCCAAAAAACGCATGGCCTCGCTCAGGAATCCTGCCCTCACCATCAGTTGATTGACCGGACCGTAATAAGCAAATAATGCATTGAATAAGGCCGCCACGGCAGCAGGCATCAACAAGTTGGGCAGGAAGAACAAGGCCCGCCACACCCCCACCGCCTTGATCTTGAGGCGGACGTTCGTGAACATCACAGATAATAGCAATGCAATGCCGATCTGGGGCAGGAAGTTCAGGATCCAGAGCAGCCAGGTATTCCCCACAGCCCGCATAAACACTTCATCAGCGAACAGACGCTGGAAGTTCCCGAGCCCAATAAAGTGACTCTTGCCCGACATCAACGTGGCATCCGTGAAACTCAGCGTGAGAGTATTGACGACCGGGTACAGGCCAAAGACCAGGAATCCAATGATGAACGGCGCAAGGAAGAAATACCCTGTGGATGCCTTCTTGAATTTAGCAAAATTCATGGTGCCTCCGATAAGGTGGAAATGAAATCGAGGACGGAACCCCATGGGATTGGGACGGCGCGCGATGCGCCGTCCCAATCATTCAGGAGATTACTTCACAGGGGGTTCGGGGATGATCAGGTCGGGGAATTCATTGCGAACCGCATCCAACCAGGCAGCCCACATTTCAGCTTCGGTCATGGTGCCGCTCAGGTAAGCAGCCAGCGGATCGTTCAACGCGCGTTGAATGGCATCATCAGAGCCGGTGAGGAAGGAGCCGTCGACGCTCGGAGCGGCGGCAGCAAACGCGCCATAAGAGTTCTCGCCACCGAGGAATTCAGACAAAGTCGAATTGTCGAAGCTGCTGGTGATCTTCTCGACCACGAGTTGGCTGGAGACGAAGTCGCCTGCGGCCTGCGCCTGGTCATCAGGCGTGGTCGGGTCGATGGCCTTGAGGTACTCGTTGGTGTACACGCCAGTCGCCCAGTTGGTCAGGTTCTCTTCATCGAGCGCCACGAACTTAACGAATTCCTTCGCGAGTTCAGAGTTCGGGCTGCCTTCGAGGACGCCAACCCAGGTACCGCCCCACTGATAGGACATCGGGCCGTTGACCATGGCCCAGTCACCAGCGGTGCTCGTGCCGCCATCTTTGGGCGTGGAGTTGGGGCTCAGCACGTAGGGCAGACCCCAGGTGGGCAGGAAGTAGCTGAAGACCTTCTTCGGGGTGCCGTTGGCATCCTTCAGGGTGTCGTTCATGCCCGCGAACCAACCTTCGGTCCACTGCGTAGCGCCCGACTCGTAGCCGTTGTCACGCATCATCTTGGCGAAGTGGACATATTCCACGATCTTCGGGTCGATGACGAGCTTGCCATCCACGACCCACGGCTGGGCGCGATTGGCGAGGTACGGGGTGAACAGTTCAGCGCCAGTGCCGACGGTGTAGTAATCGCCCGTGCCGCAGGCCTTGATCTTGGCAGCGGTCTCGACGAACTTGTCCATGTCCGCAACCATGGCCTGGACCTGTTGGGGATCGTCGGTGCCGAGGCATTCCTTCGCGATGGAGCGGCGATAGAAGAAAGCGCCCGGGGTGGCCTGATAGGAGAAGGCCTTGGTCACACCATCATAGGTACCCACCTGCACGACGGCCGGGTAGGTCTTGAGCTGTTCGGTCAACGGGACCAGGTCGTTCAGGTCCATCAGCAGATCGGATTCGACCCATTCCTTGACGAAGGCAGCTTCGAGAGCCACCACATCGGGGGAATCAGCGGTGCCAGAGGCGGCCTTGACCTTGGTCTGGTATTCACCGTTGGTCATAGGGATCATGGTATACACGACCTTCACCTTGGGGTGCTTGCCCTGGAAGGCGATGGCCATGGTACGAATCTCATTAGTGAAGGACCACACGTTCAGGGTGCCTTCGAGTTCGGCTGCGGGGGCATCGGTGGCAGCGGGAGCCTCAGTCACAGCGGGGGCATCGGTGGCCGCAGGGGCTTCCGTAGCAGCAGGGGCCGCGGGAGTGGTACCGCAGGCGACTAAAAGCATGCTGGCAACCACCAGCAGGCTCAAAACGTACAACACTGACTTGCGCATGTTTCTTCTCCTTCAAGATTAATTTTGAATCGGGTATACTGCTCTTGTGTGGAGAGGTCTCCGCACGATTGTGCAGGTCTTCCTTTTGTCTGTCAGGGCGAAGAGAAGGCCTGCCTTTCTTTTTTCACTGTAAACGCAAATCACCTCCTTTCAAAACTCGGTAACGTTACCGGAAGGCAGAAAAAAAGAAGACAACAACATGCCTTCAAGGTTCTTTATGGCCGTGACGGTGCGCCACAGGAACTGCGCACCAGCAATTGGGTCGGCATTTTATGAACGAGCGCATCGATCGGCTCATTCTTGATTAGCTTGAGGAGCATTTGCACCGCCACATAACCCATCTCGGCCAGGCGCTGGTCAATGGTGGTCAACCCCAGGTATTTGGCTTCCGTGATATTGTCGAACCCTACAATCGACAGATCCTGTGGAACCCGCAAGCCGCGCTCCTCAGCAGCCTGGAATACACCAATGGCTGATTGGTCGTTGGCAGCAAAAATGGCAGTCGGTGGATTGGCCAGTGAGAGCAACTGCAAACCACGCTCCCTCCCCCCGGGGGTGGTGAAATCGCCAGGCACAATCAGACTCTCATCCACCTCCACCCCAGCGCGGGTCAGGGCATCGCGGTAGCCTTGCAGACGCCGTCCCGCGCTGTTGATCTCCGGGCGTCCGCAGATAAATCCAATGTGGCGATGTCCCAAACCCAGCAAATAGTCCATGATGTCCAACGCGCCGTGATAGTTGGTGCCCTGCACCGACGGGTAATTCGGCTTGAGTGCATGCGGGTCCACGGCCACGATCGGAGCATTGGTGATGAAGTCCGAAGCCGCCGATGCCACGATGATGACGCCGTCGGTCAGCGAATTATTCAATAGGGATACATAATGTTGTTCGTGGGAAGCCGCTTCACTCTTTTGCACATCCCCCGTGGTGTAAACCAACAAATCGTAGGTCGATTCAGCGATCGCCTGGTTAATGCCCTTCATGATTTCGATCGAATACGGAAAACCGATATCAGGCACGACCAGGCCAATCAAATTCTTCTTGTGGCTACGCATGCTACGGGCTGCCAGATTGGACGTGTACCCAAGTTTAGCAATCACGCCCACGATGCGCGCCTGCGTTTCGTCCGCCACATCCACCTTGCCATTCAACACACGTGACACGGTGGACACGGACACGCCGGATGCCTTGGCGACGTCTTGTATGGTTACGGAGCGTTTCTTGGGCGGCATATCGAATTTCCGTCAGTTGATTCGGTATCGTTATCGGTATCAATATCGGTATCGTTACCGATGAGAGTATTATTGCATATATTTTTTCACATGTCAACAAGCAAAATCGGATTCGCGCCAAAATAGTTACAAATATCATGCCCTGGAGAGTCCGCTATAAACAATGAGCCCGCTCTTGGGAGCGGGCTCATTTCATTTAATCTTCATGCAATCGAGGAAAGCGGCGGATTTTGGGTCCACCCTCACCCACCCCGTTTAGATCTCCGAAGTGGATTTGACGAAGTCCAACACCTCATCCACCTTGGCAAAGGCCAGGGCCGTGACCGTATCCGCGCCGCCATAGTAAATGGCTATGCGACCTGTGGGTTCGTCGTACAGGGTCGCACAGGGGAAGGCTACGTTCGGGACGTCGCCTACGCACTCGTACAGGGTCTGCGGGGAGAGCAGGTACGGCTCACCGCGGGCGATCACCTTCCAAGGCTGGTCCAAATCGAGCAGAGTCGCGCCGAAGCTGTAGACGAATCCGTTACAGGAGGTCAGCACGCCGTGGTAAAAGAGCAGCCAGCCTTCGGGTGTCTCGATCGGGACGGGCCCCGCACCAATCTTGGTACTCTGCCAGCCGCCTTTGACACCCATCACAAAGCGGTGCTGCCCCCAGTGGATCATATCGGGACTTTGGCTCATATAGATGTCGCCAAAGGGCGTGTGGCCGTTGTCGCTGGGGCGGCTGAACATCATGTACTTGCCGTTAATCTTGCGTGGGAACAGCACGCCGTTACGATTGAAGGGCAGCAGCGCGTTCTCCAGGAAGGTGAATTTTTCGAAGTCAAACGTGTAGCCGATGCCAATGGTCGGACCGTGGTAGCCGTTGCACCAGCTCACATAGTAGCGATCCTCGATCCACACTACGCGCGGGTCATAGCGATACTGGAAGTGACTGAGTTCGGGATCGGAGTATTCCCAGTTGATCGGGTCGTTGTCCAGTTTCCAGTTGAGGCCGTCATCGCTGAAGCCACGGTGAATATTCATCTCGCGCTTCTTATTGTCGCACCGAAAAACGCCAGCGAATTTCCCTTTGAAAGGCACGACGGCGCTGTTGAAAATGCTGTTGGACGAGGGAATCAGGTCACGGGGGATGATCGGGTTCTGGCTATAGCGCCAGACCACGTCCGAGTGGCCAGATGGACGGTCCTCCCAAGGAATATTTGGGAGAGCAGGGTAGATCATGGATACCTCCAGGGCAAAAGGGATAGACAAGCAAATGATAACTTGGGATCACTTGCCGTTAAAGTGACATTAATCCTGTTGACTATTACCGGTAAGCATCCTATAATGAACCATGAGAGCGCTCCCACAATCATACCATACGTCACAGTTTTTGAACAAAAAATCTAAACAAAACGTGGATTTTTGTGAAGAATTTGTGAGAGAAGATGGGAGCGCTACCAATCTGACAGGAGTCATGGTGTCCAATCTGACCTTGGAAGACATTGCAGAGCAGGCTGGAGTGTCCCGATCCACCGTTTCGCGGGTGGTGAACGACCTCCCCAACGTCAGTGAAGACGTCCGCCGCCGCGTTCTGGATGTGATTCAGCAGACGGGCTACCACCCCAATGCCGCCGCCCGCACTCTGGCCTCTCAACGTTCCTGGACCCTCGGCCTGGTCCTCCCCCAAAGCGTTTTTCAATTTTTCACCGATCCTTACTTTCCCCACCTGACCAAGGGCATTGCCCAGGCGTGCAATGAGCACAACTACACTCTGGCATTGTTCCTGGTGAGTAGCAAGGAAGATGAGAAAAAGATCTTCACCCGCGTCACCCGCAAAGGCCTGTTGGACGGGGTATTGGTCCAATCGGGTCATCATGGCGACCAGCAGATCATCGGCCACTTGATGGATGCCGACATCCCACAGGTGGTGCTCGGCCGTCCCCAACACTTCGACAACGTCACCTTCGTGGATGTGGATAATGTCAGCGGAGCTTATAACGCAGCAGTCCACCTGATTCGCCTTGGCTATCGGCGCATCGCCACGATCACCGGTCCCAATCTGAGCGCCGTGGGGCTTGACCGCCATGCCGGTTTCACGAAGGCCCTGAATGACCGCGGCGTCAGATTAGATGAAGCATTGGTGGTCGAGGGTGACTTTACCGAATCGGGCGGATACTACGCCATGCAGCGTCTGTTGCCTGCCCGGCCTGAGGCTGTCTTTGTCGCTTCCGACCTGATGGCTATCGGTGCAATCCGCGCCGTACGCGAGGCGGGCCTGAGCATCCCCAGCGATATCGCCTTCATCGGCTTCGACGATGTCCCCCTCGCCGCGACAAATGATCCCCCGCTTACCACCATCCGCCAACCCGTGGTTCAATTTGGCGTCCGCGCCGTTGAACTGCTGATGGACTTGATCGAGAACGGCATCCACCCGCCGCGCCACGTCATCATGGATACCCAACTCATCATCCGAGATTCGTGTGGTGCAATCAGAAAAGACCTGATCAGCGGTTAATATGCAGCATCAAAAAATCTTAATGTGGAAGGAGGTGCTTTTTTCAGCAGATTGGATATACTAATAGTAAGCGATGAGACAGAAGTCCGGGCCCCTCATATGGTCTCTGGACTCCCAGGAAACCCACCCTCGCAAATGGTTGGTTTCCGACTGAATATCAAACCATAATTAGGAGAAAGAAGATGAAACGCTCGTCTCTCGTGTTTTCCCTCCTCGTCGTGTTGAGCATGCTGCTTGCGGCATGTCAGCCCGCCGCCACCCCCACCCAGGCCCCGGCTGAGCCGGCCGCCACCGAGGTGCAGGCCACTGAGGCTCCCGCCACTGAACCTGCCGCTACCGAAGCTCCCGCCGATGCGAATGCCCTGCCCCGCAATGAGACCCTGTACTTCAACGGTCAGCAGTGGGGCGCGGTTGCCTGCTGGAACCCCTATTCCTCCAGCTGCAACAACGCTCTGGGAATTGCCCAGCAAGACAACGCCCGCGTGACCATGTTCGAGACCCCCTACCTGTACAACATGCTCGACGGTAAGGTTTATCCTCTGCTCGCCGACGGCCCCTACACCTGGAATGATGCTCAAACCGAGCTGACCTTCAAGATCAAAGCCGCCGCGAAGTGGAGCGATGGCACCCCTGTGACCGCTGAAGATGTTGCCTACACCTGGGCCAGCCATGTCAAGTACAACACCCCCACCGGCTCCGGCAACAAGGATTACATCGACACCATCGAGGCCGTTGACCCCCAGACCGTCGTAATCAAGGCCAAACTTGATGCTGATGGCAAGGCTGTCAACCCCCTGATCGTGGGCGCCTATGTGAGCACCAACTACGTCATCCAGAAGGCCTGGACCGAGACTTTGGAAGCGCGCGCTGGTGGCGATGCGGCCAAATTCCTGGCCGACACCGCTGAAGACGTCGTTTACTCCGGCCCGTACCACAAGTTCTTCGCCGACGAGACCAAGGTCGTCTTCGTGCGCGATGACAACTACTGGGGTCAGGATGCCTCCATGTGGGGCAAGCTGCCCGCGCCCAAGTACCTGGCGCACACCATCTTCAAAGACAATGCCGCCGGCTTCACCGCCCTCAAGGCCGGTGAGGTGGATGTCAGCCAGCAGTTCAACGCCAACATCCAGGACCTGTGGCTGAAGGACAACCTTCCGATCTCGACCTATCTGCCGGATGCCCCCTACGGCATCGGCGCCAGCCTCCCGACCGCCTTCTTCAACCTGAAGTCCAACGGTCTGGACAATGTCAACATCCGCAAGGCGATCGCCATGGCTGTTGACTACGACACGATCATCGCCAACGCGATGACCAACCAGTCCGCCACCTTCACCCAGGTTCCGCGCTCGCTCATGAACCCGACCGCTGGCGAACAGGCCATGTACGACCATGACACCGTCAAGGACCTGCAGTGGGCTGGCAAGGATTACGAAGGTGCCAAGGCTCTGCTCGACGAAGCTGGTGCCAAGGATACCGATGGCGACGGCTGGCGCGAATACAATGGCAAGAAGCTCAGCTACGTGGCCACCTGCCCGAACGGCTGGTCCGACTGGCAAGCTGCCATCGAGGTCGTTGCTGCCGCTGGCAAGGAAATCGGCATCGAAATCACCACCAACTACCCCGAATGGTCCGTTTATCAGACCGTCGTTACCAAGTCTGACGCCCCGCTGCCCGAAGGTTACGACATCTTCATGATGTGGTCCGATGGCGCCGGCCCCACCCAGCCTTGGTCCCGCATCCGCAAGCTGATGAGCTCCGAGTTCAACGGCATGGCCAGCAACTGGAACGGCAACTGGGGCCAGTACGCGAACCCGGCCGCTGATGAGATCATCAAGGCCATCCCCGGTGAGACCGATCCCGCCAAGTTGAAGGAAATGTACACCGAACTGGTCAAGATCTACCTGACCGACGTGCCCTCCTTCACCCTGATGTACCGCCCGCAGTCCTTCCACGCTGTGAACGAAAGCGTTTGGACGAACTTCCCGCACGATGGTGACGGCACCAACCCACCCGTCCCGCCGCTGGATCTGACCGACGGCTGGAGCATCGCAGGCCTCTATAACCTGACGCTCGTCAAGTAAAGGTAAGCCGTAGGAAGACAGCCATGTTCCGCCAATCCCGGGACATGGCTGTCCATTATCTAAACGTGAGGTGCCGCGTGAAAGGATATTGGAAATATTTCCTTAACAAATTGGGGTGGTTCTTAATCACTTTCGTTTTTGCATTCCTGCTGAACTTTATCCTGCCACGTCTGATGCCGGGCGACCCGGTGGCAGCCATCGTATCGAGGCTGGCCCAAGGTATGAGTAATGCCTCCGGCGTCCAGGCGATCTATCAGCAATATGCTGATCTTTTTGGGACCAACAAGCCCATGCTCGAACAATTCTTCCTATATATGAGGAATGTTGTCCATGGCGACTTTGGTCTCTCTTTCAGCCAATATCCCCGACCTGTCTCAGAAGTGCTCAAAGCCTCCATCGGTTGGACGATTGCGCTTCAGTTCCCGGCCATCATCGTCGGCTGGTTGATCGGGAACACGCTCGGCGCACTGGCCGCCTATCTCAAAGGCAGCTTCGACAAGATCCTGATGCCCGTCAGCATTTTCATCAGCAATCTTCCCCAATTCGGCATGGCCGTCATCCTACTGGTGGTCTTTGCAGTCAACCTAAAATGGTTCCCAACCTCGGGCGGCTACGGGTTCGACCTGCTTCCCAGTTTCACCTGGCCCTTCATCTGGTCGGTGATCACCCATTATCAGCTGCCGTTCTGGTCGATCGTGCTGATTGCCATCGGCGGCCAGGCCATCGGCATGCGCTCCATGGCTATTTATGAACTCAATGCGGACTATGTGAAATACAGCCGCTTCATGGGCATCAAAGACCGCAAAATCATTGGGTATGTGTTCCGTAATGCGATGCTCCCGCAGATCACCGGCCTGGCGCTCTCCATCGGCACCATGGTGGGCGGCGCGTTGGTGGCGGAGATCATCTTCAGCTATCCCGGCCTCGGCACTACACTCTTGAACGGCGTCATGGGACAGGATTACCCGCTGATCTCGGCCTCCACGCTGATCATCACCGTGATGGTGTTGACCGCGAACTTCCTGCTCGAAATCCTCTATGGCATCATCGACCCGCGTATCAAAGCGGCGCAGGCCGACTAGGAGAGTATTGTCATGAAACATACCCTTCAACAGATATTCCGCTCTCCGAAATTCGTCGTCGGCTTTTCCATTTTTGCGGCGATCGTATTGATCGTGATCGTTTACCCGATCTTTATCACCGATTCTCCGCTGGGGATCATTGGACAGGGCACCTTTTTCCCGCCCGGTATCTACGTAAGCGCCTATGACAGCCTCGGCTCTCCCAAATACACCCTGAACCTGCCCGACGCCGCCGCCAAACGCGTGGCCGCCAAATTAGGCGATCAGGAGCGGGCGGATATCCGGGACTGGCTCGTGGCGGATGGGATTCCTGAATCCGAGATCGATATCAATAACACCGAAAAACTCCTGGAACAATGGGCTCAAAATTACGACCCTAACAAGAAGATCCAGGGGATGACCTTCGCCAAGCAGCGCTATTACCAACGGCTGGATACCTCCCTTAAGGGTATTCTATCCACTGAAGGGGCGATCATCGCCCAAAAGAACGCCGAAACAGGCACGCTCGAAGAGTCGAACGCGATCAACCAGGCCGATTATGTAAATGTCAGCGAAGTAGCAAGCGTCCGCTTCCTGCCGTTCGGGACCGACAACTTCGGACGCGACGTGCTGACCGAATTGGTCGCTGCCACCCGCACCTCCCTGCAGATTGGCCTCGTGGCTGGCCTGGTCGCCACCCTGATCGGCCTGACCCTCGGCCTGCTGGCTGGCTATGTGGGCGGCATGGTGGATGACATCATCAACTTCGTCACCAACCTCTTCATCGTTATCCCCAGTTTCGTGTTGCTGATCCTGATCTCCTACAGCGTCGGCCAGGAACAACGAGGACCCTTCCTGGTGGCGACAGTGATCGGCCTGACGGCCTGGCCCTGGACGGCCAGGGCGGTACGCGCGCAAGTGATCTCCCTGCGCAACCGCGACCACGTCAACCTGTCCAAACTGTCCGGGCACTCCATCGTCCACATCATCCTCACTGACATCCTGCCCTATATCGCCTCGTACGTCATCATGGCGTTGATCCTGCAGATCTCCTCGGGCATCCTGGCGGAGGCGAGCCTGTCGATCCTGGGGCTGGGCCCCAAGACAACGGAGACCCCCACCCTGGGATTGATGATGAACTGGGCCATGATCTACCAGGCTCATATCCAGGGACGCTGGTGGGCCTACTTCCCCGTGCTTATGACCATCGCCCTGATCACCTTCTCGATGAACCTGATGAACACAGGCCTCGATCAGGTATTCAATCCCGCCCTGAGAGACTAGGAGATACCCAATGGCAAACACCATGTTAGAGGTACATGAACTGACGACGAAATACGTCACCCGCTTCCGCGAGGACGTATACGCCGTCGACCATGTCTCGCTCAAGGTTGAGGAAGGGCGGTCTTTGGGCATCGCGGGCGAATCGGGCTGCGGCAAGTCCACGCTGGCGCTCAGCCTGATGGGATATTACTTCCCCCCACTGCACTACATGAGCGGTGACATCATCATCGACGGGCGCAATATCTCCGGGATGAATCCCGACGATGTGCGCAAATCCATCCTGGGACGCGAGATCGCCTACATCCCCCAGGCCGCGATGAATGCGCTCAACCCCACGCAAAAGATCATCCACTTCATTGAAGACGTCATTCAAGAACACGACATGTACGTCACCAAGAAGGACATTTATGATCGTGCCAGAAAGTTGTTTGAGACCGTAGGCCTGCCCGCCGAGGTGCTGGAAAAGTACCCCGTCGAACTTTCGGGCGGTATGAAACAGCGCACGGTCATCGCCGTGTCGGTGCTGCTCCTGCCGAAGGTACTGATCGCCGACGAGCCCTCCTCCGCTCTGGACGTCACTTCTCAGAAAATGGTCATCAAGATGTTGAAGCAATTGATGGAAGCAGGCTTCATCAGCTCGATGATCTTTATCACTCACGAACTCCCGCTCTTGTACAACGTGACCGATGACATCATGGTCATGTACGCCGGGCAGATCGTGGAAAAGGCCGCCGCACAGGAAGCCGTGTTCGATCCGCTCCACCCCTACTCGAAGGGCCTAATGGGCTCGATCATCGTGCCTGAAAAGGGTCTGCGCGATGTCAAGCTGACAGCCATCCCCGGCGTGCCGCCCAACCTCAAGAAACCGCCCATGGGCTGCCGATTTGCCGAACGCTGCAAGCTGGCCAAGCCCGAGTGCCGCGTGACCTCCGTCCCGCTGCGCGATGCGGGCAACGGCCGCACGTACCGTTGCATCTTATCGGAAAATGAATTGAGAGAGGCTTACGCCCGGGAGGCTTCCCAAAATGCCAAGTGAAAAGCAAATCTGTCTGAGCACGTCAGGCCTGACCAAGATCTACGGATTCGGCGCCCACCGCACGGTCGCCGTGGACCATGTGGACCTTAAACTCTACGAGGGTGAAGTCGTCTCCATCGTGGGCGAATCGGGCAGCGGCAAGACCACCCTGGCCAAGATGCTCCTCGGGCTGATCAGTTCCAGCGAGGGCGAGGTCTACTTCCAGGGCATCAAACGCGACATCAGCAGCCAGAAGAAGAAACAGGAATATTGGAAGAACATCCAGGCCATCTTCCAGGACCCGTTCTCTTCCTACAACATCTTCAACAAGATCGACTCCGTGCTGCTCGACTGCATCCACATGCGCGGTGGACGCAACCTCCCGCACGCGAAAAAAGTGGAGATGATGACAGAGGCATGCAGTTTCGTCAACCTGAAGTTCGAGGAACTGACCAACAAGTATCCCTTCGAACTCTCGGGTGGACAGATGCAGCGCTTGATGATCGCGCGCATCTTCCTGCTCAAGCCAAAGATCCTGCTGGCTGATGAGCCGACTTCGATGATCGACGCCTGCTCGCGCGCCACCATCCTCGACATGCTGATGCAGTTGCGCAAAGAGATCGGCATGACCGTGATCTTCATCACCCACGACATCGGCCTGGCCTATTACGTGTCTGATACGGTCTATATCATGGAACACGGCAGGTTCGTTGAGTTCGGAAGTGCTGATGAAGTGATCCTGCAGCCGAAAGAACCGTACACCCAGCGTCTGATCAATGACGTGCCGAAGATCTACGAGGAATGGGATCTCTCGACCGTCTAAAAATTCATAAACATCCGCTCAAGGCGGCCCTCCCGCCGCCATGCATGGCGGCGGGAGAATTTTTTCCAAAACTCAAATTCGCAAGGATAACCAATGCAAAAACAATCTCTGACAGGCGCCTGGCAATTCCGTCAGGCAGGCGCACAGGACTGGCTGCCCGCCCAGGTCCCGGGCGGTGTCCACACCGATCTGCTGGCCCTGGGCCGCATCCCCGACCCGTTCGTGGCCGACAATGAGCTCAAGGTGATGTGGGTGGCCGAAACGGACTGGGAGTACCACCGTTCCTTCAACGTGGACAAGGACCTGCTGGCCCAGGAGAATGTCACCCTCGTCTGCGACGGGCTCGACACCCTGGCCGACGTTTACCTCAACGGCGAATTCCTCGGCCATGCCGATAACATGTTCCGCTGCTGGGAATGGGACGTGAAAGACCTGTTGCACACAGGCGAGAACGAGATCCGCATCTACTTCGGTTCGCCCGTGCGCTTCATCACCGCCAAACAAGCACAGCTGCCGCTTCCGGGCGGTGGCGACATCCCCGGCGGACCGCACCTGCGCAAGGCGCCCTGTCACTGGGGTTGGGACTGGGGTCCCAAGCTGCCGCCCATCGGCGTGTGGAAGGACATTCGGCTGGAGGGCTACGCCGTCCGCTTCGAGGATGTCCACGTGCGGCAAGAACTCGACGAGATGTCGGCTACCGTCAGCGCAGATATCACCGTCGAAACAGATGGCTGGGACGGGGTCCAGGCTGTTTTGAAGGTCACCAGCCCCGGGGGCGAAACGTTCCAGTCCGAAGAAAGCCTGCTTACCTTGATCGACGGCGACCCCTCCTTTGCGAATCTCTCGGTCCAGATCCCCAATCCGCAACTGTGGTGGCCGAACGGCTACGGCGATCAGCCGTTGTATGAGGTTGAGGTCGTGTTGAAGGATGGGAAGGACATTCTCGATCGCAGAACCTACAAGATCGGCCTGCGCACAGTGGAACTCAGCCAGGAACTTGACCAGTGGGGCAAGGAATTTGCGTTCTACGTCAATGGCGTGCGGTTGTTCGCCAAGGGCGCAGACTGGATCCCGACCGACTCGCTGCCAACGCGCATCACCGAGTCGATGCTGGAAGGCCTGCTCCAGAGCGCCGTGGACGCCAACATGAACATGCTGCGCGTCTGGGGCGGCGGCTACTACCCCGAAGACATGTTCTACGACCTGTGCGACCGCCTGGGCCTGCTGGTCTGGCAGGACTTCATGTTCGCCTGCGGCATCTATCCCGCCGACGCGGACTTCTTCGAGAACGTGCGCATCGAAGCGGTCGAGAACATCCGCCGCCTGCGTCATCACGCAGCGCTGGCCATCTGGTGCGGCAACAACGAGATGGAACAGGGCTGGTGCGACTGGGGCTGGAACAAGCCCGAGGATCCGCTCAACCAGCGTCTCAAAGATGGCTATGACCGCATGTTCCATCACATGCTGCCCGAATTGCTCGAAATCGAAGATCCCGATCATCCCTACTGGCCCAGCTCGGCCTCGGCGAACACCCCCTTCGAGGGCGCCAACAACCAGGTCCAGGGCGACTGTCACTACTGGGACGTGTGGCACGGGCGCAAGCCGTTCACGGCCTACCGCACGCAGTTCCCGCGCTTCATGAGCGAGTTTGGCTTCCAGGCGCTGCCGCCGCTCAAGACCATCGCCACCTACGCCGACCCCGCCGACTGGAACATGACCTCCTACATCATGGAGCATCACCAGCGCAGCGGATCGGGCAACGGTCTGATGATCGCGCAGATGACGGATACCTTCCGCATGCCCAGGCATTTCCCGTCGCTGGTGTACCTGAGCCTGATCCTGCAGGCCGAGGGAATCCGCTACGGCGTGGAACATTGGCGGCGCAACCGCAACCGCGTCAGCGGCACGCTCATCTGGCAGCTCAATGACTGCTGGCCCGTGGCTTCGTGGGCCAGTCTCGATTACTTCGGACGCTGGAAGGCGCTCCACTATGCGGCCAAACGTTTCTATGCCCCACTGCTGCTCTCGGTGGCGGACTACGGCAAGACGATGAAGATCCACGTCACCAGTGACCTGGTCGAGCCTGTCGATGTTGAAATCCGCTGGCGGCTGGAGACGCTGGATGGCAAGGCCCTGCAAAAGGGCGAACAGTTCATCCGCGCGGAGGCGCTGGCCGACACATTGGTCAGCACACACGACTTCTCGACCCAGGTTTCCGCCGACAACCAGCGCAATGTCGTGTTCGCGGCTGAGATGTGGCGCGACGGTCAACTGGCCGCGACCAGTGTCACGCCGTTCGTGGCGAACAAACACATCGAACTGCGCAAACCTGGCCTGAAGACTCAGGTCAACGTCGAAGGTCAGACCCTGCTGGTGGACATCACAGCTCGCAGCCTGGCCCGCTTCGTCGAGCTCTCGCTGGATGATGCGGATGTCGTCTTCAGCGACAACTACTTCGACCTGCCTGCAGGGCGCACCGTCCGCGTCAGCGCTCCCCTGCCCGAAGGTTGGTCCGCCGCCCAGGTGCAGTCGGCGCTCAAGGTCCAGAGTCTGTACGAATCGTTCGCGTGATCCATCCAAGATCCAGGAGCACTTCCATGACCGATATTCAATCCATCATCGCCCAGATGACGCTCGAAGAAAAGGCCGCCCTGTGCACGGGCGCCAGCGCGTGGACCACCACGCCCATCGAGCGCCTCGGCGTTCCTGAAATGACCGTGTCCGATGGCCCGCACGGTGTGCGCCGCGTGCCCAATGTCAACTCGATGGCCATCGACAGCCTGCCCGCCACCTGCTTCCCCACCGCATCCTGCACCGCCTCCACCTGGGACGTGGGCCTGATCTACAAAATGGGCGAAGCGCTGGCCGAAGAATGCATCTCCCTCAACGTCGACGTGCTGCTCGGCCCGGGCGCGAACATGAAGCGCTCCCCGCTGTGCGGCCGCAACTTCGAATACTTCTCCGAGGACCCGTACCTCGCGGGGGAACTGGCCGCCAGCTTCATCAACGGCGTGCAGAGCAAGGGCGTGGGTACCTCCCTCAAGCACTATGCCGCCAACAACCAGGAATTCCAGCGCTTCACGATGAGCTCCGAGGTCGACGAGCGCACCCTGCGCGAGATCTACCTGCCCGCCTTCGAGAAAGCCGTCAAACAGGCCAAACCGTGGACCGTGATGTGCTCGTACAACAAACTCAACGGCACCCTCGCTTCACAGCACCACTACCTGCTGACCGAGATCCTCAAGGAAGAATGGGGCTTCGAGGGTCTGGTCGTCTCCGACTGGGGCGCGGTGCGCGACCGTGTGGCAGCGCTCAAGGCTGGTCTCGACTGGGAAATGCCTGGTCCGCAGGCACGCCGCGTGCAGGCCGTGGTGGACGCTGTCCGCTCGGGCGAGCTGGATGAAGCCGTCCTCAACGAATCCGTGCGCCGCATCCTGGGCATCGTCTTCAAGGCCAAGCAGACGCCCAAGACGGGCACCTTCGACGTGGATGCGCATCACGAGCTGGCGCATCAGATCGCCAACGAGGGCATGGTGCTGCTCAAGAACAACGGCTTGCTCCCGCTCCAGGGACAACAACATATCGCCGTGATCGGCCGCTCGGCCGAAGCGGCCCACTTCCAGGGCGGCGGCAGCTCGCACATCAACCCGACCAAAGTGGCCATGCCCTTCACCGAATTCAAAGCGCAGGCGGGAAATGCCGAAGTCACCTACGCGGAAGGTTACCCCACCGACAACTCCTTCCGCCAGGATCTGATCGACCAGGCCGTGACCCTGGCCAAATCGGCGGACGTGGCCGTGCTGCACATCGCCCTGCCCACCTTCAAGGAATCTGAAGGTTATGACCGCGTCGACCTCGACTTGACCGACCAGCAGATCGCGCTGATCAAGTCCGTGTCCAGGGTCCAGCCCAACACTGTGGTGGTGCTGAACAACGGCGCACCTGTGGCAATGAGCGAGTGGATCGATGGCGTGGCCGCCGTGCTCGAAGGCTGGATGATGGGCCAGGCGGGCGGCGTGTCCATCGCCGATGTGCTGTTCGGCAAGGTCAACCCGTGCGGCAAGCTGGCCGAGACCTTCCCGATGAAACTCGCCGACACGCCCGCCTACCTCAACTGGCCGGGCGGCGCGGGCGAGGTCCGCTACGGCGAAGGCCTGTTCATCGGCTATCGCTACTACGATGCCAAGCAGATGCCTGTGCAATTCCCCTTCGGCTTTGGCCTGAGCTATACCACCTTCAAGTACGGCAACCCGAGCATCTCGGCCACCAGGTTCAAAGACGTGGACGGGCTGACGGTCACGGTCGACGTGACCAACACGGGCAAAGTCGCAGGCAAGGAGATCGTGCAGGTCTACGTCCACGACCAGAAGTCCGCGCTGGTACGCCCTGAGAAGGAATTGAAGGGCTTCGCCAAGGTGGCGCTCGAACCAGGCGAGACCAGGACCGTCACGATCCAGCTCGACTTCCGCGCCTTTGCGTACTATCACCCCGAATACAAGCAGTGGATCACCGAGGACGGCGACTTTGACATCCTGATCGCCGCCTCCGCGGCCGACATCCGCCACACGCTGACGGTCACTCTCGAATCGACCCTTAACCTGCCCTGCATCCTCGACATGGAATCCACCGTCCGTGAGTGGATGAGCGATCCACGCGGCAAGGTCGTCTTCGGCCCAATGTACGCCATGATGGAGGAACAGACCCGCAAGATGTTCAGCGGCGGCGAAGAGGAAGGCAAGAACGAGCGGTACGGCACCGATGGCTCCATTGGCATGGACATCATGGACATGGTTGGCGACATGCCGCTGGTCAGCATCCTGATGTGGCAGAAGGACGCCATGCCCATGCACCCCGAAGATCTGGTGGCGGGAATGCTTGCTCAAGTCCGCAGCATGTAAGCAGCGCGAACCACATAGTTTTCGAACCTGAGCAATGGAAACAAGGGGGGCGTTTCCATTGCTTCGCGAATAGGAGTTTTGATTATGCGTTACGGTTATTTCGACGACGTCAACCGCGAGTATGTGATCACGCGGCCCGACACTCCCCTGCCCTGGATCAACTATCTCGGCAGCGAGAACTACTTCGGCCTGATCTCCAACACGGCGGGCGGATACTCCTTCTACAAGGACGCCCGCCTGCGACGGTTGACCCGTTTTCGCTACAACAACGCCCCGCTCGACATGGGCGGACGTTACATCTACCTGCGTGACAATACCGCCGAGCAACCCACGTTCTGGTCCCCCACCTGGATGCCCACCCGTCGTCCGCTGGATTCGTACAAGTGTCATCATGGCATGGGCTACACCGTCATCAAATCCAAGTTGAATGGGATCGGGGCCGAGACGCGTTATTTCGTGCCCATCGGCACCAACCTCGAAGTCTGGGACCTGACCCTCACCAACCACGGCGCCCAAACGGCGGACCTGTCTGTGTTCTCAGCGGTCGAGTTTGCCCTGTGGGATGCCAACGACGACGCCACCAATTTCCAGCGTAATTATTCCATCGGACAGGTGGAAATCTGGCAGGATCTGGGGACCATCATCCACAAGACGGAATACCGCGAACGCCGCGACCATTTCGCCTTCTTCGCCTGCTCCGAGCCGTTGGCGGGCCATGACACCAGCCGCGATGCTTTCCTCGGTCCATACCGGGGCTGGGATTCGCCCCAGGTGGTGGAATCAGGCCAATCGTCCAATTCAGAGGCGCATGGCTGGCAGCCGATTGGGTCGCATCATGTCAAGGTTCAGTTGAAACCCGGGGAGCAGAAACGCATCCTCTTTGTGCTGGGTTATCACGAGAACCCGAAGGATGCCAAGTTCGACCCGCCCGATTCACAGAATGTCAATCGCCAAACCGTGCTGCCGATCATCCAGCGCTACCTCCAAGCCAGCGAGGTGGACGCGGCCTTCGGCGAACTGCGCAAATATTGGGATAATCTGCTGGGCAAGCTGACGGTCAAGACCCCCGACGTCCACACCGACCGCATGGTCAATATCTGGAACGCCTACCAGACCATGATCACGTTCAACATGAGCCGCTCGGCTTCGTACTTTGAGAGCGGCATCGGGCGCGGCATGGGCTTCCGTGACTCGAACCAGGACCTGCTCGGTTTCGTGCACCTCATCCCCGAGCGCGCCCGCGAACGCATCCTGGACCTGGCCGCCACTCAGCTTCCAACGGGCGGCGCTTATCATCAATACCAACCACTGACCAAGCGCGGCAACAACGATGTTGGTTCGGGCTTCAACGATGACCCGCACTGGCTGGTGTTGGCGGTGGCGGCCTACGTCAAGGAAACAGGCGACTGGAGCGTCCTCGAAGAGGCCGTCCCATACGACAATCAGCCCGGCAGCGAGACGCCGCTCTATGAACATTTGCAACGTTGCATCCAGTACACGCTCGAGCGGCTCGGTCCGCACGGCCTGCCGCTGATCGGCCGCGCGGACTGGAACGACTGCCTCAACTTGAACTGCTTCTCCGATACGCCTGGTCAGTCCTTCCAGACCACCACCAGCAAGGACGGCACGGTGGCGGAGAGCGTTTTCATCGCGGGGCTGTTCGTGCTTTCCGCGAAGGAGATGGCGGAATTGAGCGAAAAGTTCGGCGCAGAAAGCCACAAGGACCTCGGACCGTTTACATCCGCCTTCTACCTCGAAAAAGCCGCCGAGATGGAAGCCGTCATCTGGCAGCACGGCTGGGATGGGGAATGGTTCCGCCGTGCGTACGATGATTTCGGTCATGTACTGGGCTCAAAGGAGAACGAGGAAGGCCAGATCTTCATCGAGCCGCAGGGCATCTGCGTGATGGCCGACCTAGGCCTGGCGGATGGCCGCGCCGAGAAGGCGCTGCACTCGGTCGAGGAGCATTTGGCCACGCCGCATGGCATCGTGCTGTTGCAACCCGCCTTCACCCGTTATCACCTGCACCTGGGCGAGATCTCGTCCTACCCGCAGGGCTATAAAGAGAACGCGGGCATCTTCTGCCACACCAACCCGTGGATCATGGTGGCTGAGACCAAGCTCGGGCACGGCGACCAGGCGTACGATTATTACCTGCGCATCAACCCCTCAGCGCGCGAGGACTTGAGCGAAGTGCATCGCTGCGAGCCGTATGTTTATGCGCAAATGATCGCAGGCAAGGACGCACCCACTCATGGTGAGGCCAAAAACTCCTGGCTTTCGGGCACCGCGGCCTGGAACTACGTGGCCATCTCGCAGTGGATCCTCGGCATCCGCCCCACTTACGACGGCTTGTGCGTCGCACCTGTCATCCCGTCGGCGTGGAGCGGCTTCAGCGCGGAGCGTGTCTATCGCGGGGTGCGCTACTTCATCAAGGTCGAGCGCATAGGCTCGGGCAATGGAGTCCAGCTCGAGGTCGAGGGCCAGCCTGTGGCGGGGAACGTCATCCCGCTGCCCGCTGAAGGGACGAAGGAAGTCCACGTGACGGTCAAGGTGTCGTGATGCAATACGGTCATTTCGACGACAATGCCAAAGAGTACGTCATCACCCGTCCCGACACGCCGCAGTCGTGGAGCAACTACCTCGGCTCGACGGAATATGGCGCGATCATCACCAACAACGCGGGCGGCTACGGCTTCTACCAATCGGGCGCGCGCGGACGCTTCCTGCGCCTGCGCTTCAACAATGTGCCGCTCGACCAGCCTGGCCGTTACTTCTACCTGCGCGACAACGCCAGCGGCGACTACTGGTCGGCTTCGTGGCAGCCTGTGGGCAAGCCGCTCGACCAGTACCAGACCACCTGTCGGCACGGGACGGCCTACACGGTCATCAGCTCGCGCTACGCGGACATCGCCAGTGAGGCGACCTACTTCGTGCCGCTCGGACAGAACTTCGAATACTGGCGGCTGAAAGTCACCAACGAAAGCGACCGTCCGCGCGAGATTTCGGTCTTCTCGTTCTGCGAGTTCACCAACCAGTGGAACACCCAGCAGGACCAGGTTAACCTGCAATACTCGCTCTTCATCGTGCGCGGCGAACTGACCGACGACAACCTGCTGCGCGTCGCCATTCACGATAACCTCACGCCCGACGGCGACGCCGTCCGCGAACAGGATTTGGCGATGATCACGTGGATGGGGTTGGTCGGCGCGGACATCGCGGGATTCGACACCAGCCGCGATGCCTTCCTCGGACCGTACCGCAGCTACCACAACCCGCTGACCGTTGAGCTTGGTCACTGCACCGACAGCAAAGCCTACGGCGACAACGCCTGCGGCACCCTGCAAGCGAATCTCAGCCTTCAGCCTGGAGAAAGCCGCGAGGTGTTGATCCTGCTCGGCATCGGCGATGCGCGCACGGTCGGCAAGCGGACCTTTGCCGCATTCGGTTCGCTGGCTCGCGCTGACGTCGAACTGCAAAAACTCAAAGACAACTGGCACGCCAAACTCGGCAGCCTCACCGTGAACACGCCCGACGAGGAACTTAATCACACGCTCAACGTGTGGGGCCTGTACAACTGCCTGATCACCTTTGCCTGGTCGCGCGCCGCCAGCCTGGTCTACAACGGCGAACGTGACGGCCTCGGCTTCCGCGACTCGGTGCAGGACATCCTCGGCGTGCTGGGCGCCATCCCTGAGGAGGCTCGTCAGCGCCTTGAACTGATGCTGACGGGTCAGCTTGCCAACGGCGGCGCGATCCCCGTCATCAAACCCTTCGAGCACAAACCTGGACAGGAGCCCGCGCCCGCCGACGAAGAATACCGCTCCGACGACTGCCTATGGTTCTTCAACGCCGTGCCCGCCTACGTGAGCGAGACGGGCGACTTCGACTTCTACAACAAGATCCTGCCCTACGCCGATTGCGGCGAAGCGACCGTCTTCGGTCACCTGCGCCGCGCCCTGGAATTCAACCTGGAACGCATGGGCAAGCATGGCCTGCCCTGCGGCCTCTCCGCCGACTGGAACGATTGCCTGCGACTCGGTTACTACGGCGAAAGCCTGTTCGTCGCGTTTCAGGTGCGGCTTGGGCTGACGATCTACGCCGAGGTGGCGCAGAAACTGGGTCAGCCCGCCGAAGCGGACTGGGCGCTCGCTCATCGCGAGAAGCTGGATGCCGCCATTCAGGCCATCGCCTGGGACGGTGACTGGTTCATCTGGGCCATCGGCGAGGATGGCACGGTGTACGGCACGAAGGATTACACCGAAGGACAGGTCTACCTCAACACGCAGGTCTGGTCGGTGCTGAGCAATGCGGCCACATCCGAGCAGGCTGAGCGCAGCATGGAGACGGTCCACAGGCAGCTGGCCACGCCCTACGGCCTGATGCTCTCCGCCCCACCCTTCGTAAAAACTCCCGTCGATGTGATGCGCGCCGTGGTCTTCAACCCGGGCATCAAGGAAAACGCGGGCATCTTCAATCACACGCAAGGATGGGGCATCATGGCCGAGTGCATGCTCGGCCACGGCGACCGCGCCTACGAATACCTGCGCGCGTCCATGCCTGCCGCCTATAACACCAAGGCGGAGATTCGTCAGTGCGAACCGTATGTGCAGGCCCAGACCACCTACTCGACCTACTCGCCGCGTGCGGGCAACACCCGCACCGCCTGGCTGACAGGCGCCGCCGCGTGGAGCTATTTCAGCGCGACGCAGTACATCCTGGGAATCCGCCCCGAAGCCGACGGCCTGCGACTCGACCCGTGCATCCCGTCCGCGTGGGATGGCTTCTCGGCGACGCGCCAGTTCCGAGGTCGGACGCTGCGCATCGCCATCCACAACCCTGAGCACGTCTGCCAGGGCGTTGTCAAACTGACCGTGGACGGGGTCGCCGTTCAAGGGAACTTGATCCCCGCCGACCTGTCTGCGGGCGAACACCAGGTCGAAGCCTGGCTGGGAAAATGAGGCAACATGGATAAGAACATGCTCGATATTCAATTCTTCGACGGCATCGGCTACAAACCGTTGATCGACTTCAACGATTGGCGCGTGGCCATTCTCCGCTACATCGACGAACTCCAGCCCGACCGCATCGAGCAGATGGAGCGCCACGTCGAAACCGACGAAGTCTTCGTGCTGCTGAACGGACGCGCCACCCTGCTGATGGGCGGCAACGGCTCCACGCTGGACGGCGTCCACCCGCAGCCAATGGAGCCTGGCAAGCTATACAACGTCAAGCAAAATGCCTGGCACAGCGTGCTGTTATCGAAGGATGCCAGCATCCTGCTCGTGGAGAACCGCAACACGGCTCGCGAGAACTCGGAATACGCCCGATTGACCGACGATCAGCGCAGGCTCGTCGTCGAGATCGCCCAGCGCGAAGGGTACGAGTAAATCCCCCACTCCTGAGATGAAAACTGGCATTGCATCGTGCAATGCCAGTTTTTTTATCGGCTGCGCAACATGCCGCGCACGAACCATCCAAAGGGAATAAAGCAGACCAAGCCCATCCCAAAGATCACCACGAAGTCCACCACGGGAAAAGGCTCGCCCAGCAGAAGCGGCTGCAATAAAAAGAAAACCAACAACCCGATGAACAACAGGCTGGCCTGAAAGAGCAACCCCGCCCCGAGGGCATATCCAGCCGCCTGACGCCGCCACATCAAGACCCCGCCGAGAACCCAAACGGGTGTGACCAGCAGGTCAGCTACTGCCACGGCAAACTCAGGGGAAAGTGGTGCAGATCCGCCCGCCACCTGACCGATACTCCGCAAAAAGAACAACGTCCCCAAGCCCACCAGTACCCCCGCCGCCAACCGTTCGGGGACGCGTCCTGCCAGTCGGCGCTGGATGTCGGGAAAATCCAGGCTGGTGAATACACCGGCCAAAGTCGTCAGGCTTAAGATTAGCAAGACGGCCTGCAGCAGGAAAATCCACGACGGGAAAAGCGCCACCGCATAAGCAATCGCGTTATAGACCACGTAAAGCAATGCGCCCAGCCAGAAGAGTTGCCCGATCCAACCGCCGCGCCGTGCCGAGAGCATGGACACGACCAGCACAGGCAGACCGATCAGCAGGTTGACCACGTCATTGGCGAGGAAGGCGCGGCGCAAGTCCGCGCTGGGGTAGATCGCAGATGGGAACAGGAGTCCCGCCAGCGAGAGAGCCGTCAGCAGAAGGGTAATCAGCCACGTGAGCGTGAAGGGGCGCAGGGCAGACTTCATCGTCGGCTCCTAGCGCGCCAACAGCGGGCGCAGTCCCTCGGCCCAGGCGCGGATGGCGTTCCAGTCGCGGTGGTCGCCCTCGGTCCAGACCCCGAAGAGCACACTCAGGCGGAACATCAAACGGTTTCTGAGGGTCGGGACCTTGGAGATGTCCAGCACCCCCGCGAAGGATCCCTCACTGACGGGGCGCACCAACGCCCGCACGGGAGCCATGAACTCGGCCACGAACGGACGGTACGTCTCGCCGTTGCGCATGGCCAGTGTCATGCAGACCAGGAAAGACGCGAACGGCTTGTGGGTCAATTCCGTGCGATGTGCCCGGATAAATTGCATCGCCTCAGGCAGCCAGCGTTTGTCCTGGATGGCACTGCCCGCCACCACCGCCCCATAGGACGAGAGGTCTGTCACCTCGCGCATGGGCAACACATCCACCTGCGCGCCGCCCTCCGAAAGGGTCCTGCCGATGGCCTCCGCCACCCCGACAGTGGAGCCCGTACAGGTGGCATACGTAACCAGGATCTTGTTCGACATACTTCTTCCTTTTCAGGCACTGCGTGCCATTTGAAAAAACTTCCTGGCCAATTGGAAATACCAAATGATGTAACCAGGCAAAGATAGAAACAGCAATAGTTTTCCCAGCACAGGGATGAAAAAACCGCAAACTGCAAGGTTGGTGACAATACCCACATAAGCCGTGGATTTTGTGAACAGCCTACTGCGCAGCATGAGCAGGGAACTGGTCAGCAAGGAAAGCGCACCCAGCAGTGTGTTCATGAACCAGCCCATGCCGTCAAAGAGCGCCAACAACGCATCCCCCGCTGCCAGGTACTGGCTTCGGGCCGCCTCGGTGGTGGCACTGACATACAACCTGCTGAGAGAAAGCAATTCAATAATTGGCCTGGCAGGCACAAGCAGGATAATGGCGATCAATCCCATCACCAGAGCGATCAATGCGTAGGACTCATTGACCGATCTGAGCGAAGCGTACAGACCCAGAAAGAGCATCACACCGAACAGGTTGCTCAGCAGGAGGAAGAGGTCCAACGAGATCAGCCCGCCCAGGATATTCGTCTGCAAAAGCAGGAAAATGCTCTCCGTGCTTTGATTTCCAGGCGCATACGGCCAGATGAAATAAGTGACCAGTCCGAGCAGGATCGTGAGTTCCGAAACAAGGGCTGCCACTGCGGCGACTCTGTAGAGCACTTTCCAACGTGGGTCCAGGGCGGGGGATTCCATAATTTATTGTTCTTTCCTTTTAGAGTACTTTCCTGCTCAACAGAGTAATGACCGCTGCCACACAAATGATCGCCATGGCGATGGCAATTCGGTGAATATTCAACAACATCTGGGCATTCCAGTTTCCAATACTCAGGAATGCGCCGCTGGCAAATAATGTTACCGTGCAAAGGGTCGCCACGACAATCAAGACAAACAGCCATCCTTGTGGGGACGGGCCACTCATCAAACTGTAAACCTGCAATCCCGCCAGGATCACCGCCCCCAACGCCAGCAATTTGTGGATGTTGAACGGCCATCCGCTGTATGGTTTACCAGAAAGGCTCAACCACAAGCCAAAACCCAGGGTCAATACAAAAAGAATTACAGGGAGGAAAATTTTTGAGAGTTCCATATGCATACCTTCGGTCATTTTGATGATAGCCCCAAGGCCCCAAAACGGCTATGATTTTTCCTGCACACTTTGTGCCTTTTCGCGCAAATGGGGTATGATTATTGCATGGCCCCCGAACCCATCAGCGTCTCCGTGACTGTCCTATCACAGTTGTTCCTTTACCTCTCCTCCTTAAAAGTAGACGTGGATGCCTTCCTGCATTCCATCGGCGTGGACTCACAGTCGGTCCAATCACCCGACGCGCGCATCCCCGTGGACACCTACCTGCACATCCAGGATGGAGCCGCGGAGTACATCCACGACCCGTATCTCGGCCTGCACATGGGCGAGTTTGCCGAAGCGGGCAGCTGGTCCATTTTGGGCTATGTGATGATGAATTGCAAGAACCTGGGGGAGGCCTTCGAGAAATCGGGCAAATACTCGCGCATCATCGGAAACATGATCGAGGCCAGGGCCGACCTGCGCTTCAACAAGATCCACGTGGTGGTCTTCACCCCGCCACACGCGCCAAAGATGACAAGGCACTGCTACGAGTCCACGCTGTCAAGCAGCGTGCGCATGATGCGCATGTTGACGGGTGTGCACCTGTGTCCACTGGAAGTGACTTTCGCCTACCCCCAGCCTGAATCGACCGCCGAGTATGACCGCGTCTTCGGCTGTCCCGTCAAGTTCGGCCAGAAGGAAAACTCGATGACGCTGGATTGGGGCATTGTCAACACCCCCGTGCGGATGGCCAACCCCGACCTTTTGGCGCATTTCGAGCAATATGCACAGACCCTGCTCGACGAGATGCAGCGCAAGGACGAGCATACCCGCGCCGTAACGCGCATCATCCTCTCGCGGCTGGACGACGAGTCGCTGTCCATCGAAAAGGTGGCACGCGAAATGGCCGTCAGCGTGCGCACCCTTCAGAAACGGCTGGAAGAGGAAGGAGTGGTCTTCAGCGACCTGCTGCGTGAGGTCCGTCAACGATTGGCGCAAAAATATTTGCGCGAGAATTATTCTGTCGAACAGATCACCTACCTGCTGGGATTCTCCGAGCCCAGCGTCTTTCGCAAGGCCTTCAAGAAATGGTCAGGCGTCACACCCAGAGAATACCGCGAAGGGATCTACGCGAACAGCCCGCAGACTTGATCCAGATACGTCTGCCGTGATATCCATCATTGGAATACATAAAAAGCAATGACCTTCGGCGTCGGTGTGTATGACGCATTACACTGGCAGGGACATTCACAAAGGGACATAATCAGGGTGGCGACGAATGCCGCCTATTCTTGTCCAACTTCTCATATAAGGAGAAATGAATGCCCGCGAAAGGTTGGATCGAAGTAAGCGATCTCTATTGTAAAGGATGCGAACTTTGCATCAGCGCATGTCCGCAGGAGGTAATGGAACTGGACATGTCCCGCCTTACCCCGAAGGGCTACCACCCCGCGCACACGTTCAAAGACGGATGCACGGGGTGTGCTATTTGTGCCCTGGTCTGTCCCGATGCCGCAATTACCGTTTATCGGGAAGTAACGAAAGCTGTGCCCACCGCAGGATGACCCAGTTGTATGGGCACGGCAGACGGTTCAGCCGTCCGCTCATCCCTTCGCCGTGCCTTACAGGAGAAAACACATAATGGCAAAAGAACTTTGGAAAGGCAATGAAGCCATCGCCGAAGCCGCCGTCCGCGCGGGGTTGCAGGCTTACTTCGGTTACCCGATCACCCCGCAGACCGAGATCCTCGAATATCTGTCGCGCCGCATGCCCGAACTGGGCCGTGCTTTCGTGCAGGCCGAGAGCGAACTGGGCGCAATCAACATGGTCTACGGTGCCGCCTGCGCAGGGGTGCGCGTGATGTCCACCTCCTCCAGCCCAGGCGTGAGCCTGATGATGGAAGGCCTCTCTTACATCGCAGGGACCGAAGTGCCCGCGGTGTTGGTCAACGTGATGCGCGGCGGCCCCGGGTTGGGCAATATCGCCCCCTCGCAGGCCGACTATAACCAGGCCGTCCACGGCGGCGGACATGGCGACTATCCGCGCATCGTGCTGGCACCCGCCTCGGTGCAGGAAGCCATCGACATGATGGGGCTGTCGTTTGACCTGGCCGAGAAGTATCGCATGATCTCCATGATGATCCTCGATGGCTCGGTGGGCCAGATGATGGAACCCGCCGAAATGCCTGAGATGAAACCCATCGTCGAACGCAACTGGGATTGGGCCACCAACGGCGCACTCAACCGCGAACGCCGCATCCTCTCTTCCATTTATATTGAGCCCGCGGCGGAAGAAGTGGCCAACCTGCGCCTGGCCAATCGTTGGAAGGAAGTGCAAGCCAACGAGGTGCGCTACAAGGAGTATTTCCTCGATGACGCTGAGATCGTGGTGGTGGGCTTCGGCACAGCAGGACGTGTGTCCCTCTCCGCTGTCCGCGCGGCGCGCGCTCAGGGCATCAAGGTCGGTCTGCTGCGCCCGATCACTGTCAGCCCGTTCCCCTATGAAGTCATCGACCAGCTCACAGGTCAGGCCAAAGCCTTCCTGGTGGTCGAAATGAACATGGGACAGATGCTCAGCGACGTGCGGCTGGCCGTCCGCGGACGCGTCCCCGTGGAATTCCACGGACGCCCCGGCGGCATGGTCCCATTCCCTGATGAGATCCTGCACGAGGTCCAGCGCATGAACGGCGCAAACCTGTCGGTCCATGCCGACCCGATCAATAGCTGGCTGGCCCGCATGGCTGAAGTCAAATAGAGGTGAAAATGGCTGCTCCTGAATCTTTGGTTTACGAACGACCTGAATCCTTTACCGACACCCCCACCCACTACTGTCCGGGCTGCACGCATGGCGTGGCACACCGCCTGGTGGCGGAAGTGCTGGAAGAGATGGGCGTGACCAACCGTACCATCGGCGTGGCGCCCGTAGGCTGCGCGGTCTTCGCCTACAATTATTTCGATACCGATTTCGTGGAGGCTCCACACGGTCGCGCACCCGCCATGGCGACGGGCGTCAAGCGTGTGCTGCCTGACCGTGTGGTCTTCACCTATCAGGGTGATGGCGACCTGGCCTCGATCGGCATGGGCGAGATCGTCCATGCGGCGGCGCGCGGCGAGAACATCACGGTCATCTTCATCAACAATGCCAACTTCGGCATGACAGGCGGACAGATGGCCCCCACCACCCTGCCTGGCATGAAGACCACTTCCTCGCCCAACGGCCGCGATGTGGAAAGCCAGGGCTACCCGATCCGCATGTCGGAGATGATCTCGACGCTGGACGGCGTGGGCTACTGCGTGCGCCGCTCATTGCACGACCCGAAGAACATCCGTCTGGCGAAGAAGGCCATCCGCATGGCCTTCGAGACCCAGGTGCGTGGATTGGGCTTCTCGATGGTGGAGTTACTCTCCACCTGCCCGACCAACTGGGGCATGACTCCCGTCAACTCGCTCAAGTTCGTGGAAGAGCACATGGTCCCCGCCTATCCGCTGGGCGATTACAAGGTCAGCGAGGCGATCAAACAGGTGAAGATTTAGGATCGCGGGAATCGGGAATGGAAATCGGGATGAAACCCGATATCTGGCTCCCGGTGTACTGTGAACGGAGTGAACCTATGCAAAAAGAGATCATTATCGCGGGCTTCGGTGGACAGGGTGTGCTGTTTGCAGGCCAGGTCGTGGCCTACGCCGCCATGGACACAGGCAAAGCCGTCACGTGGATTCCTTCCTATGGGCCCGAAATGCGCGGCGGGACGGCCAACTGCACCGTCGTCATCGCGGACGAGGAGATTGGCTCGCCGCTGGTACAACATCCGCTGCTGGCGGTGGCCCTCAACCTGCCGTCCTTCGACAAATACGAGCAGATGCTCGCCACGGGCGGCACGCTGATCGTCAACCAGTCCATGGTGGATCGCGGCGCAAAACGCGCGGACATCCACACCATCCTTGTGCCCTGCAACGAGATCGCCGAGGAAATTGGCGACAAGAAGCTGACCAACATGGTGGCCGTGGGTGCGCTGCTCTCCTCGCTAACCGAACTATCGATCAAGGACGTGGAGAAAGCCCTCGAAGGGCACCTGCCTGCCCGCCACAAACATTTGCTCCCCAAGAATTTCGAGGCCTTGCGTCGCGGCTACGAGCATGCGCAAAAGGAACTCGACAAAGTGCCTGCGTAAAAGGGATACGCAAAGAAGCCCGTCTCACGTTGAGACGGGCTTCTTTGTCTGTCAGAATGTGCATGTCCGGACATGCTGGAAGCACTTTATAATTGTCCATATGCAAACAGGAAGAGTTGTAGAAAACCGTTGTCTGGCAAAGCATAGAGATTGCCTTGGCCGGCGGAATCATAATCCGATTCGTTCTGATTGAAAGCGCATACTGCACAGGAAAACAAATGACAGAGAATACTACCCCCCGATCAGGAATCCTTACTTCGCCAGCTGACGCTATGCTGAGTCGCGCGATCGCCGAGACTCTCAAAGCGCCTGCAAGCGACCGTATTCAGATCTTCGAAAAAATGGTCCGCGAAATCGAAAGTTATATGGCCGCCCATCCAGCAGAGCGCCCCTGGACCTGCACGATGTATGACGGAACAGATGGGTCGCGCATATTTCGCGGCGGTGTGGGCCACTCATTGGTCATTGATCCAGATGGCCGTCTCTGGCGGGCGCGCAGCTACGAAGACTTCGAGACGACCTACAGCTTTTCCGATGGAACATGCGAGATCGACACGCTCACCCCGCTGTATAAGCAGATGCGTGAATATCTGCCGCGATAGGTATTCAGCAACTGAACAAGGAAACAGGCCTGCAAAACATTTAGGGGTATTCTCATGGCCACCCTCTCCCAGACGACAGAAAATAAATATCGGCAATATGCGCTCTGATTGGCGTTTTTTTACGGTCTTCTACAACCTCGCTGAATATTTTGGTGCACAGGATGAGGCGGCTCTCACGCTCTTCGGTTTTGGAGTGGCAGGCCACGGGCAGCTAATTACACCCGAGGCGATCGCGCACCTCTTTCTGCAAAGCAGTGTCGCCTGCCAAAGGCTGACTCAGGAGGATTTGTTCCCAGAGCTTACAGACGGGCACATCCATCTTTCGGTTAATCATCTTTGCCCTTTCGCTGATCGCCAGCGCCGTCTGAAAATCGCCACCAGCCGCAGTGCCGTAAATAAAGGGCAGATATTCCGCCGCTACAATGGTGCTCAATTTTTTGCTTTCCACTTCAACCCATAACTGCTGCACAGTGGCCCATTGCTTTTGTTGTACTGCCAGGTCGGCTTTTTCGAAGTAATAACACCAGTCATGAGGCGGCTCGGGTGAAAAAATAGCCTGCAGGTGCGCGGTGTTGTCTGCATTTTCAAAGACCACACGGTCAGGGTTGGAAAGCGGAAGCACGACTCTCAATCGAGAATTCAAATAGGGGTTGATATCGTCACTGTTGTCGACCACCCATAGGCATTGCTGATCCACGGTTTTGAAC
Organism: Chloroflexota bacterium; assembly: GCA_016191845.1. GTDB lineage: Bacteria > Chloroflexota > Anaerolineae > Anaerolineales > Villigracilaceae > JACPVF01. Next base: position 83,795 of record JACPVF010000012.1, on the reverse strand, counting down.
TGAATTACAACGCTATCCGAAGTGCTCCCCTGAAAGGATATATTTTCAAGCCGTTTTTCGGAAAGCGACTGTCCAGGCTGTGGAATCCTGTCCTCATTGAACTTATTGATATCGTAATACCAGTAATCTTCACTCACAGAAAGGGAAGGGCTCGGTTTGCTGTACAGGAAGTTGAGCCAGGCAATATCCACCCACGAGCCAAGTGACAGCACACCATCCCCGTACACAGCGGTATGAGGCTGTAGGCCCGGCATGCGCCAGCGCATCTGCCAGGCGAGGCGGGTCTGTTTCTCCCAGGAATAGCGGAAATTGTTCGCCAGTCGAAAGTGGAATCCGACGCCCAGACCGATCAAAATGCATATCAGGATGATCTGAGGCTTGCGGCGCAGGAAAAACTCCGAGAGGCTGACCAAAAACAGGCTGGCACCGAACATGGCCGCCAACCCGTAACGATCCGCATAGTGTTCGGTGGTCACAAGATACTGACCAATGGCCCAAGCTGGCAGGAACCCGGCAACCATCACCGAAAAGCTGAAAGCCATCCAGACCGCGTTTTCCCTGCTATTGCGCTCGACATCGGGTTCCATTTGACTCTGCCGCAAGAAAAAGATCCATGCAAGCCCAAAAGCCAGCACCCCCACCCCCCATCCTGCCAGATTGGACATGGGAGAGATGCTGATCGTGGAAGGTTGGTAGGTTTTATACCAGGTCCCTAAAAATGCTTCCGCAATATCCTGAATGGCGTGGAGCGCAGCACCTGGCACGGTGTGGAACGGATCAGCCAACAGACCGGTCGCTATTTCAGGAGTATTACGGTCAGAACCCGAGGTCGGCATAAATGCAAGCCGCCAGACAAGAAATCCGCCAAACAAGGCAATATAAGGAAGGCTATGACCAAGCGCACCCAGAAAACGTTTTTTCGTCTGAGGGATATCACGCAGCAGGAACCAGATCAGCACGAAACGGAGGAGTTCCAGCCCGACAAAATATTCCAGGGCAAAAAGCTCCAGACCCGAAAGAATCAAAGCGAGGACGGTCAAAGGCAGGAAAAAACGCCGGCTTTGTATCGCGAGCACCATACACAAGATGGAGGCAGCGTATAGAGCAAAGCAAATCCAGTGATCGCTGAAGGTCACGCTGTTGGTCTGCTGGAGAAAGATCGGATACACAACGAACAGGGCAGACGCCAAGGCAATTTGCAACTTCTTCTCCGTCCATATCCTCGTAAAGCCCAGCCAAAGGAGAACGCTGGTCAACCAACGCCAGAAAATGCTCCAGATCTGCCAACCCAGCGGGGAATATCCCAACAACTTGAAACCCATCCACCAGGGCCAAGCGCCAAAGGGACGGTTCACAGCAAACGAATAGGCACCCAACCGTTCATATCCGCCACGAAAAATGTTATAGAGAACGACCCAGTCATCCAGGTAATATCCCAACCAAAAAACCTGGATACCAAAAGCCAGGATGCTCAATCCCAACAGCAGCAGCGGTGTGGAAAGAATGGACAGGTGCTTTTTCATTGTTCGCTTGTTGAAGTACTCCAAGGAAAAGATTCTATCACAGGGCCTTTGCCTGGCACCCTGCAAAGCAGTGCCGTTTATGGATATACTTTGCACATGCGACACGTCCTGCAAATAGTCAGGCAGCTTTCACACCTAAAACCAACATCCAATTTGGAGGCAACATGACTCAGACACCAATCATTCATCACAAGGCATACAAACAGCGCATCGCGCGGAATACCAGGCGCATCATGAACATCCTGATCGCCGCCCTGGCCGTGCCCGCCCTTGTGTTGATGCTCAACCTGGGTCTGGATTCCTGGCCGATGTGGCTGCTAACGAATCGTTCCAAATTATTGGGACTTTTGCTGTTCGGGGTGGTGATTTTGTCGTTGTTGTCCCCATCATCGTCGAGTTCAACGCTCATCCACGCCCGCTCTCAGGGCCAGGGAAAAATCCATATGGCGGCGGGTCATAATAATATCTATGCTTATGGATAGTAGCACCGCAGAAAAACAGTGAAGTTTCATCAAAGTTTGTTGGCCAACCGATGGCCAGTTGTTAGCCAGCAGTTAGGCAGGAAAACAGCCGGGGACATACAATTCCTGAAAATTCAACATGACCAGGAGAACTCTGATGACCCCATCCCGCCCCGCTCAGCCAACCTGCACCGCAATTGTCTGCGCATACAACGAAGAAAAATATCTTTCAGGCGTGATTACAGGCTTGTTGGATACACCCGCCGTGCAAGAGATCATTGTCGTGGATGATGGCTCACAGGACGGTACCGCCGATATCCTGCACCAGTTCGAGCGCGAAGGCCAGATCCGCGCGATCTACCTCTCTCCCAATCGCGGCAAGGGATACGCGATGGCCGAAGGCGCCGCCGCCGCTTGCGGCGACATTCTGCTCTTCGTCGATGCGGATCTGGTCAACTGGGATGGCAACTACGCCGCACAGGTTCTCTCCCCGCTCCATGCAGGTCAGGCCGACATGGTCATCGGCTACCCCAGGCTGGATACCGATCCAGACGACGTATTCGGCACCCTGCACTGGCTCTCGGGCGAACGGGCTGTCTGGCGCTCAGACCTGATGCCGATCCTCTCGAAACTGCGTCCCTCACGCTTCGGCGTGGAAACGCTGATCAACATGCATTACCGCACCCAGCACCAGCCGATCCGCATTATCGACCTGGATGGATTGCGACATGTGATCAAACTCGAAAAGAGCTCACTGGCCGAGGCCTGGCACGAATACGCCAAGGAAGTCTGGCAGATCGTGCGCACGTATGCCCGCCACCCGCTAATGACGGTCATGACCTATGTGCCCGACTTCATCGACCTGCGCGACGCGCTCCGCAACCTGAGACGCCGCTCACTCTCCTTCTTGAGATAGAGACCTACAATTCGACAACGATCTGCAATCCGCCTTGGGGCAGGTTGCGCGCGGAGATTTGTCCACCCTGCGCCTCGACGAGCTGTTTGGCGATGGCCAGCCCCAATCCCGTGCCACCCGAAACGCGCGCACGGGATTTGTCTTTGCGCCAGAAACGGTCGAAGATAAAGGGCAGGTCTTCGGGAGGCAGGCCAGGGCCGTTGTCGTTGACCGTCAGCGAAAGGCCGTCTACGGTGCTGTGGGCAGTGACCCACACCCGTCCACCCTCGGGTACGTAGCGGATGGCGTTGCCGATCAGGTTGCCAAGCACCTGCTCAAAGCGTTGCGGGTCCACACTGACGGTCAGGTCACCGCTGCGCTCGGCGAAGGCCAGCACAATATTCTTCTCCTGCGCTTCAGCCGAGAAGACCTCCAGCGTGCGCTCGACCAGTTGACCAAGATCCACGGGATGTTTGTCGAAGGGCAACTGGCGCGACTCGGCCAGCGTCAGCAGACGCAAGTCCTCGACCAGACGCTCAAGCACGTAGGTCTGGTCGAGCGCCATCGAGACCTGCGGTCCGTTCTCTGTGTAAATGCCATCTACGATGCCTTCCAGCCGTCCGCGGATGATGGAGAGCGGCGTGCGCAGTTCGTGCGCAATATCGGCCAGCATGTCGCGGCGTTCACGGTCGCTGCGCTCAAGCGAGGAGGCCATCTCGTTGAAGCTTTCAGAGAGACTGCGCAGGTCCTGCGGGCCCTCGGTGGGAAGGCGCGTGCCCAGTTTTCCGTCGGCCACCGCGCGCGCCGCGTAGATGACATCAGCCAGCGGGTTGACAAAGCGCCGCATCAGCAACATGGCCACGATCACCATGAACAGGACCAGAATCAAAGAAATAATGCCTACAGGCAACAGGATGGCGCGTGCCAGCCCGAAACGTTCGGCCAGCGTGAACGAAGTGATGACCAGATACCCAACCAGCTCGTTATTCACCGTCAGCTTGAGGATAATGTCATCGTGCTGGGGCTCATAGCGGGAACTCGGCATCGAAACGGAACCAGGCCGATAGTCGAGGACAATGTTCTGATCGGCGTCCAGCAAAATGGGCTGAAGTGCATCCGTCTTGATCTGGGTAAAGATCACATCCACGCCATTCCAACTGCCGTGGCCCGCGTAATATCCTTCAAGCAGGTTGGCAAATGGCAGAGGGATGGGGGTGGAGGAAGAATAGGCCAGGAAGTATCCCGTGATGCTAATGAAGAGCAAAAAGGACAGGGTCAGCACGATAACAAAAGCTCGAATCAAAAGCATCAACAGGCGGGCGCGAATCTCATGGACGGAAGATTTCATCTAGGCCTCGACACTTCGATTTGACTCAGCGTGAAACTTGTAGCCCACGCCATGCACCGTGACGACCAACTCACTGGGCTCGAGCTTGTGGCGCAAGTTACGAATGTGAGAGTCGATGGCGCGCTCGTAACTTTCGAAGGCCACACCGTGTACGGCGTTGAGCAGTTGTGTGCGCGAGAAGATGCGGCCAGGCTGACTCATCAACGTGGCCATGATCTCGAATTCGGTGGGCGTGAGCTGCACAGCCCGCTCCCCCATCTGGACCTCGTAGTGGGCGCGGTCCAATGCGACCTCTCCCACGCGGATGACTTCCGCCGCCGGGTCACCGCTGACGCGGCGCAGCACCACCTTGACACGCGCCACCAACTCGCGCGGACTAAAGGGCTTGGTCATGTAATCGTCAGCGCCGATTTCAAGGCCCACCAACTTGTCGGCCTCGTCAACACGGGCGGTGAGCATGATGATGGGCACATTGCTTTCACGACGCAGGGCGCGGCACAGATCGAGGCCGTCCATCTCGGGCATCATCAAGTCGAGGACGACCAGGTCGGGCTTTTCGCGGCGGGCCGCCGAAAGGCCGAGCGCACCATCCCGGGCGGTGACCACATCGAAGCCCGCAGCTTTGAGGTAATCGCGGCTGATCTCGAGGATCTCGGGTTCATCGTCTACGAGCAGGATTTTCTTGGGCATGGAGATATTATAGCAATGGTAAGGGCGACCCGACGGGTCGCCCTTACAGATTATTCATATCGCAGCGCCACCATCGGGTGCAACGATGCGGCACGCATGGCGGGGTACAGGCCGAAGAACACACCGATGGCCAGGGCAAAGAAGAAAGCCATCAAAATGGCGTCGGCGGTGATGACCGAGTTGATCAGGCCCGAGACACTGAATGCCAGGGCAATGCCCACGCCCAGCAGGATGCCGATGATGCCGCCCAGCACACTCAGGGTGACGGTCTCGATCAGGAACTGGGTCAGGATCTGATTTCTGGTGGCGCCGACGGCCTTGCGCAGGCCGATCTCCTTGGTGCGCTCAGTGACCGAGACCAGCATGATGTTCATGATGCCGATGCCGCCCACCAGCAGGGAGATGCCTGCGATGGCACCCAGAAAGATGGTCAGCGTTTGAGTGACAGAGTTGAGCGTGGAAAGTGTATCGGCCTGGCTCATCACATTGAAGTCGGCTTCTTCGCTGGGCTTTAGTTCATGAGCGCGGCGCAGCAGATAGGTGGCCTGCGCTGAGACCGTGTCCATCGCATTGGTATCATCGACCGAGATCAAAATATTGTTGACGGTCTTCTTGTTGTTATACAACGCAGTCTCACCAAACAGTTTTTTATAACCCGTCTCGATGGGGACAAAGACGTTGTCATCGGGCGAGCCAAGCGAAGCGCCCTTGGATTCGAGCACGCCCACCACCTGGAACTTGATCCCGTTAATGGAGAGGGTCTTGCCCAGCGGCGAGAGATCGCCGAACAGGTCATGAGCCACGGTGTCACCTAACACAGCCACCAGCGCCTGAGACTTGTTGTCGCCGTCGCTGACAAAGCGGCCCTCGGCCACGGTGAAGGAGCGCACATCCTTGTGAGCTTCCATCACACCGACGATGTTAGCATTGAAGCTTTCATCACCGAACTTGATGGTGTAAGACGACTGATACACGGGCACGATGGCCGTGATATTGGTCTTCAAGCCACGCTCGAGCAATTGATAATCGGAGTAGTACATGTGACTAATCTGACGGGACTGTCCCGCCATGGGTCCCATTTGCTGCTGGCGGCCAGGCGAAATGGTCAACAGGTTCGAGCCGCCGCTCTGGATCGAGCTGGTGATGCTGGCCGTGGCGCCATTGCCAATGGCCAACAGGGCCACGACAGTCGCCACGCCGATGACAATGCCCAAAATGGTCAGCACTGAGCGCATCTTGTTGGCGCGCAAGGCGCGCAGGGCAATACGGATGTTTTCTGAAAATAACATGGTTCCTCGATTCAGGGCGAGCAGCCGCCCGTCCCTACGAATTAATCATCATTGCGCGGCGCGCCCGCCTGGATGGGATTCGGGTTGGATTCGTCGGAGACGATACGACCATCCGAGAGGCGGATGATGCGCTCGGTGTGGCGCGCCACATGCGCATCATGCATCACCAGGATGACGGTCTGGCCGTTCTCGCGGTGCAGGCGCTGGAACAGGTCCATGATCTCCACGCCCGTCTTGCTGTCCAGCGCGCCTGTGGGCTCATCAGCCAGCAGGATGGTCGGTTCATTGACGATGGCGCGCGCAATGGCCACGCGCTGCTGCTGTCCACCCGAGAGTTCATTCGGGGCATGATGCGTTCGTTCGCCCAGGCCCACGCGCTCGAGGGCGGCTCGGGCGCGCTTCTCGCGTTCCCTGCCCGAGACGCCCGCGTAGGTCAACGGCAGCATCACGTTATCAAGCGCGCTGGTACGCGCCAGCAGGTTGAACTGTTGAAAGACAAAACCGATCTTGCGTCCGCGCACCTCGGCCAGGCCGCTCTCATCGAGGCTTTCCACCGAGACGCCGTCCAGCGAATATTGTCCGCTGCTGGGCACGTCCAGGCAGCCGATGATCGACATGAGCGTGCTCTTGCCCGAGCCCGAAGGCCCCATGATGGCGACCATCTCGCCCTTCTCGATGGTGAAGCTGGCCCCGTCCAGGGCGCGGACCTCGCTTTCGCCCATCTGGTAGACCTTGGTCAATCCTTCAGCGTGGATCATTTGGTGCCACCTGCCGCGAACGGATTGGGCGCCTTAAAGCTGCTCTGATGCACCACCTGCAACACGTCACCTGCCTGCAGGTCGCCCGTCACAGCCACCATGTCGCCGAGGATCGCGCCACCCACCACGTCGACGCGCGTGGTCTGTCCGTTGCGCAGGAGCCAGACGTATTCTCCCTGGCTGTCGTTTTGGATGGCGACGATCGGCACGGCCAGTGTGGCCTGCGAGTCGCTGACGTGAATGGTGACATTGGCGGTAGCCCCAAGCGGCAGGAAGGCATCCTTGACGGGATCCAACTCGACGCGCACGGTATATTTAACCAGCCCGCCCACGGTCTGCCCGACGGGGTTGACAGCGGTCACCCGGCCTGTGAAGGTCTGATCGGGCAGGGCATCCAGCGTGACATCGGCGGAAGCGCCCACCTTGACCCTGGCCACGTCTGACTCATCGACCTGCGTCTCGACGTACAGGTGGTTCAGGTTCGCAAGATTGACGGAGAGTTCGTTGGCGCTGACCACATCGCCCACGCGGCTATCGACCGAGAGGATCACACCGTCGAACGGGGCAATGATGCGCAGCATGTTGACCGTGGCCTGGGCGGCATCGACTCTGGCCTGGGCAGCCAGGATATCCTGTGCATTGGGACCGTCCTTGAGGCGGTCGTATTCACGCTGCAGGTCTTCCAATTTGGCCTTCTTGAGCGTCAGATCGTTCTGGGCCTCGGTCAGCATGTCCTCCGTGGCGGGACCTTTGAAGTTCTTGATCTTGTATTGATATTTGTAGCCCGTGCGCGTGGACTTGAGATACACCTCGGTCGAGGTCTGGGGGATCTTGTCCTCGTTCTGCAAATAGTCCAGGTAATCGACAGCGTCATCGTAGGCTTCCTGGGCGTCCTTGAGGTTGATGACCACCTGGGCGAAGTCGGTGTTGGAGTGCAGCAGGTCATCAAGATTCTGCTGCGCGGTGACCAGGTCGGCCTGGGCGGAGACGATGCTGGCAGTGGTGCTCTCAGGCTGCAGGGCGGCGAGGATATCTCCCGCCTGGACGTGGTCACCTGGCTGGATGTTCACATCCTCGACCGTACCGCCTGTTTTCCAGTTCAGGCTGGCGAAGGGCTGGGCTTCGAGCGAGCCCGAGGCTTCGACCGTCTCGGCCACGTCGAGCGAGACGACTTCCACCTGGTTGCTGGCCGTGGACGTAGCGCTGGCAGAGGCGGGCACGGCGAAGAGTCTCCAGGCTGCCAGACCGAGGACCAGTACCAACATGACGACGCCCCAGATACGGGTGGTTTTGTTCTTGAGCAGGTTGGAAAAGAAGCTCATGATGTTCTCCTTTGAATTTTCTCGAAGGATACTTTTCGTTTGTGCAGAATTTGTGCAGATGGGGCGGAGAGATGTGAACGGATGAAAAGGAACGGAAGACGGGCGATGATACAATCATCGACAACGAAAATGCCATGAACAAATCATCTGCTCTCCGCTGGCAAGACCTGCTCTCGATCTCTGTATATGGAAACGCGGGCATCGTCGCCCTTCTGGGACTGTACTTCTTCGTCCTGCCCTTCTTCCTCCTATTGCATGACTTGAGCGACCCTGCCTTGCGGACAGGGGACATGCCACGCTTTGCGTATCGCTGGCACAAGGCGCTCTCGGCCCGATACGAACCCTGGGCCCGTGAGCGTGTAACGGCAGACAGTGCAGCGGGGGTAGCGCAATATGATATCTCAGGCACCGAGTGGCCGATCTTCGGATCGGTATATTACCTGTGGGCCACCGAAGCGTTGCAGGAGGCCTGGGAGCAGGATCGATCCCTTTCGCGGGAGGCGCCTGCCGTCTACGCCCGAGGCGCCATCGAAGCAGCAGCGGACCTGGTGGCTGACCCCAACCATGCAGCCTGGGTCAAGGCCTACTGGGGCGAGGATTATCTCTACACCGAAAACATCTTCTATCGCATGCTGTACATCAGCGGCCTGACCAGCTATCAAAAGTTGTCGGGAAACGACCGTTATCAAGAAGCCTTGCGCCTGCAAGTGGACAGCCTGGCAGCCGAACTGGACGCCTCTCCCTACGGCCTGCTGGACGATTACCCCGGTCAGTGCTACCCCATCGACATCCTGCCTGCCATTGCCGCCATTCAGCGGGCGGACAAAGTGTTGGGCACGGATCACTCGGCCATGCTGGCACGCGCCGTGCGCGCCTTTAAGGAGACCCGTCTCGACCCATCCACAGGCCTGCCCGCCTACGTCGCCGAGCCTTCCAGCGGGCGCGGCATCGGCCCATCGCGCGGAGTGGGCATCTCCTACATGCTGATCTGGGCTCCCGAGCTATGGCCCGACACGGCACGGAACTGGTACGTTCGTTACAACGACCTGTATTGGCAGCAGGATTACTGGGTGGCCGGTGTCAGAGAGTTTTCAAAGGAGAGTTCATACCCCGATTGGTTCTTTGCGGACGTAGACGCAGGTCCCGTGCTGGCAGGCTATGGAACGGCGGCTAGCTCTTTTGGCGTCGGGGCGGCACGCGCCAACGGCCACCTCGACCAGGCCCATTCCTTGAGCGCCGAAGCATTGGTCGTCTCGTGGCCGCTGGCCGACGGCGCACTGCTCACGCCGCGCCTGCTCTCGAACCTGTCGGATGCACCCTATCTGGGAGAGTCGGCTTTGCTCTTCACATTAACCCGCAAGCCCGTCCTCGCGCCCGTCGTTCCCAGCCAGGGACGGCTTCCTCTTGCGGTGTACGCAGGGGTCGCAGCTTACGCCCTGCTCGGAGCAGGTTCGCTCGGGTGGGCATTCCGCTCGATAAAACGGGAACAGGCAAACCGTCTGAAGGGTGAAAGTTTCCCAGCACCCGAGGCCCAATTCCTGGCCTGGAGCGGACTCATTCTGACGGGTGTGGCGGCCTTTCTCTTCCAGTATCCAGGCCTGGGGGTATTGGCCCTTATCCTGGCGCAGCTTCTGCCGCGAGACTATGAAAAGAGCTTTTAAGAGGAAAGATGGTTACAAAGTAGGAATGACAGAGCACTCTAAATAAATTACACTTTGATGGTCACTCTTTGGCTGGCCACGACCAGCCAAACCATCCTCCTCCTGCGAGGGATATGCATGAAAACGCCCGAAGTGATGTACCGCGATGCCACCCATGATCCAGAAGCTGCCGCACGGGCCGACCGCAGCCCGGAATTGCGCGCTGACCTGCTGGCCAACGGGTTCATGCCAATCGGGCTGGCGGAGTTCCGTTTATCCAGCCAGAAGCCCGAGGCCATGCCCCTGACGGCCAATCTCGATCTCGCCTTGTTGAACGACGCGGCACAGAACGGCGAAGTGGATGAGGTGTGGACCAGTCTGGATCAATCTTCCTTTGCTGCCATCGAAAATTCTTTCGGCGGCCCCGTGGTCAGCATCCGCACACTCATGGAAAACGGGCGTGTCGTCGAAACGACCATGAAGCCTGTACGCGCACCACAGATCTTCCCGCCCTCGAGCAGCCTGCCAGATGGGGAGGATGCATCCTCCAATCTTCCCATGGTCCTGACCCTCAAGTTGATGCAGTTCGGCATGGGCAGCCTGCCCCTGTGGGCGCGCGAAGATCGGCCCCGTGCGGGCTATCACGTCGAACTGGTGGACACCCGCAACACGGGAATCTTGTGGCGACGTCATCAACAACACTTGCAGGCCGTTCGGCAATCCGACCCAGCCAGGACCCGTCCACATAATTTGCTGACGATGTACATGGCCTTCAATTGCCGCACCATGGAGATCATGGAGCATTACGGTAAATGGGGCAACCGCCTCGGCAACGGGGTGTTTGCGTTGTTCGTGCTGGCCATCCCGCTTTCGATGCTGTTGACCTTCCGATGGATCGATACTGTCAAAACCGCTGCCAAGGCCCTCCCCCTCGGAGACCTGCTTTTCCTGACCCCCATCTTTGGGATGCTGGTCATTGCGATCCTGACCATGATCCTGATGGGACTCGTCAAGACCCATATTACGCCCCGCCTGCCCGGGCCCAAACTGCGCCCTGTGACTGAATTGCTAGCCGAGGCACAATCCCGCCTACGCACCGAACCCTTCCCCGCCGTCCAGGCTCCAAGCCGCATCGTGGCACAGGCCCCAGAGAACACCACCCGCAGCCCCGTCCGCCCGCCTTCGGCTGCCTGGCTCGGGCGAAACAAGCCGCTGATGGATCGAATCATTACAGGCCTGTTCATGGGCACCATCCTGGGCAATACGCATGGCTTTGCCCTCACTACCCTGGGGCCTTTGGACATCCTTCAGCGTGTTGGCTGGAATGCCCTCCTGGGAGCCTTCAGCACTTTTTGGATGACCTCCGGGGTAAGCTTCAAGAACAAGGTCGTCACAGGCGCACTGGGCGGGATGGGCACGACGATTCTTCTGCTCTTCCTTCCCCTGGAGGGATGGCCCCGATTCTTCGTGTCGATGATCCTCGGTGGGCTGGTATGGGTGGGGATTGGGTGGTTGACCCGTCGTTTGAAATAACCCGCCGCCGTGGATATTCATTACCTCCCAAGGATTGAGTTGCACAGGCTTACACAACCTGGATACTGAAATAATTTATTCCGCAGAGTATTGGTAAAATGGGCAGTGGGCTAACAAAGCACATGCCCCACATGTGAAAGTCTACACAATTTACAAGCATCTTTCTATTTTTCTGCTCCCAAGCAGAGTCCACACTCCGCACACACATCATAATAAAAACAGTTAGGCAGTAAAAATATCATACGGAGATTTATCGTGAGTAGATTTGGTTCCGATCCGCTTAATTTTTTCAGTTCCGTTTATCAAAATGCAGCGCCCTGGGATATTGGTGCACCTCAGCCCGCCATGGCTGCTCTTATTGAAAAGTATCCCCCCTCAAACCCCATTTTGGATCTCGGCTGCGGCTCTGGCGACCTCGCCATCTATTTGGCGAAGCTGGGGCATCAAGTTGTTGGGATTGATTTTGTCGAATCTGCCATCAAGAGTGCCCAAGACAAAGCTGCCGCACTTCCTCATGGAACTGCCCTATCATTAAATTTTCAAGTGGCAGATGCGCTCAGCCCTTCCCTACTTAACAAAAAATTTGGAGCAGTCTTTGATTCAGGTTTTTATCATTTGTTTAATCAGGACCAATGTGAGCAATTAATCGATGAAGTTGCCTCAATCTTGAGGCCTTATGGTTGCTATTATTTGCATGAGTTTGCAGTGGAATTCCCGGTACCTAATGTCCCCCGTCAAATTTCAATCGATGAAATAAAAACGTATTTTACGGCGGACAAGGGATGGCGAATCAAAGAAATTCAAACAGTGGAATTCCTGAGTCGGGTCGCTCCTCCCGTTCCAGCAACCTGTGCTTGTATAGAGCGCATGCCCGTTTAGATTACATCTAACAAAGCGCGTACTTTGTTAGGTTTCATTCATGGAACAAGCAGCATCCCAGTCTTCGATACAGGTGTGCTCGCTGGGGGCTTGTCCGCCAAATTTGCGGAAATTACGCTACAATTGAGTTTACTTTATTCGGTATTATGAAATTTAGCTTCGAGTATCGTCCATCTGCTTCGCCGCTGGTAGATTCTGTCTGGCGTTCCTATAGTATTGGCGGCGGTTCATTTATCTCCAATGCAGTCAGTCAGTGGGAAATGGTGGTAACAAAGCAAAAAGATGCTATTACTCTCAGCGTGCGTGGGCCTGAAACGCATGCATCTTCTGCACCCATTCCTGAAGATGCTGAATTTATTGGCATTGTTTTCAAGCATGGCGTTTTCATGCCGCAGCTTCCCAAGAGTAAGCTCGTGGACCATGCCATCCATCTTGGCGAGCACATCAAAAACTCATTTCACTTTCTCGGCTCTACATGGGAATTTCCTACATTTGAAAACGTCGACATTTTTATCAATCGGCTTACACAAGCAGGCCAACTTGATTTCGATCAGGTTGTGGATGATACATTACGTGGCAGAACACAGGATCTGTCTCTCCGATCTGTGCAGAGGCGATTCCTATACGTGACTGGCTTGACGTATAAATCTATTCAGCAGATCGAACGGGCACACCATGCCTCATCTCTCATCCAAAGCGGGGTACCCATACCTGAAGCCGCCTACCAGGCTGGATATTTTGACCAAGCGCACCTCACCAATTCCCTCCGCAGGTTTTACGGGCAAACGCCCGCCCAACTCATCCCGTTTAACAAATCGGCATAGTGTCGTTTTTTTCCAAGACAAAACTTCTACAGGGGAATATGATGAATGTATCAATTAATAATCAAAAGGAGCTACCATGAGAAAAATAATCGTTCACGAGTTCATCACTTTAGATGGTGTCATTCAAGCGCCAGGCAGCCCGACAGAAGATATTGATGGTGGATTCCCCCACGGTGGCTGGACACTTCCCTATTGGCATGATGACATTGGCGCACACTTCGGTCCAATCTTCGCCGAGGCCGACACCTTGTTGCTGGGGCGAAAGACATGGCAAACTCATGCTGAAGCATTCGAGCCTAATCCCGCTGAGGACCCTTTCACCGGTTTCAAGAAATATGTTGTTTCCTCTACTTTGAAATCCGCCGATGGCTGGCGGGATTCAAACATCATTAACGGCAATGTTATTGAGGAAATTCGCAAATTGAAAAACCAGCCCGGCAAAAATATCGTTATAGATGGAAGCAGCGTCTTGATCCATGCTTTGATCGAAAATGACCTAATCGATGAATTCGCGCTGCATGTGTACCCTATTGTATTAGGCAGTGGTAAACGCTTGTTCCCTGAGGGGAAACGCCTCAACCTCAAGCTGGTCGAATCCTCCTCGTTACCGACTGGTGTGGTGTATCAGCGCTATCAACCTATTTAAGTCCATTTGAGCTCTGACGATAACAATAGACGATCAAATGGGGTCGTCTATTGTGTGTTTAAATCGGTATGTCTGTCAACAAAGATAAAAAACACCGATTGTTCTAGGCGATCCCATCCGTATTTGTATCGATGCAGGATGTTGGCGGAAGAATAATGGATAATAAATCCAGACGTCGCGCGCTTATAATTTTAATTATGACATTGATTGCGGCAATCCACGATAATCGCCTCCTATTTTTTTCAAATACATGAATTGCATATGGGTGTTCCAATCCGTCGGCAAACCATATTTTAGGTAATTGCCGAAACAAAAAGTCTGTGCAATAATTTTATTGACCTGGTGATGACATCTTCGTTTTGCAAGCGAGTCTCGCGTTCCGGGTGAGTCCACAATACCAAATAGAAACGTTTACTTGTGAAACAAAAAGTTATGAGGAGTCTTTAGCAATGAACAACAAGTCTAATAACCGAATTTTCGCAATGAAGTTTTCAAGCGTATACCCGCTGTACGTTCAAAAAGCAGAACGCAAAAATCGCACAAAAGAAGAAGTTGACCGAACCATCTGCTGGCTGACCGGCTATAGCCAGGTGGGATTACGTCAACAAATCGAGCAGGGAAATGATTTTGAAACCTTTTTTGCGCAAGCACCAGCCATGAATCCAAATCGTTTGTTTATCAAAGGTGTAGTGTGTGGTGTTCGCGTGGAGGAAATCGAGGATCCGCTGATGCAAAACATACGCTATTTGGACAAGTTGATTGATGAACTTGCCAAAGGAAAAACAATGGATAAGATTCTACGGCAGTGAGTCATTTTCCCAGAAGAAGCTATTGAACCTTAAGAAGTAAAGGAAGGAGAATTTGATGAGCAACGAACAGACAGTTCCTGAAACGAAGGGTGTTACAGTGCAGTTACTAGCAACAGTTGATCTTGGCCCTGAGATTGAGGGCATGGCAGGACGTCAACTTCGAATGCGTATGGTGACCATCGAGCCTGGAGGCGTCTTCGGCCCGCTTCATGACCATAAAGACAGACCAGGCATTGTCTATATACTGGAAGGAATCATCACTGACCACCGAGACGGAGTCACTACAGACTATGGGCCGGGAGTGGGTTGGCCCGAAGACAGGAATACCACGCACTGGCTCGAGAATCGAGGGTCGGTCCTGGCAGTGGAGATTTCGGTCGATATAGTCAGGCAGGAATAAGACTGGATCCGTCCAAGCAAGATTTAAGGAATCTGAGAATGCCTGAGACAATAACCTAAAAAAGTTCCTTTCATTGCGTTTACTTACCTGATTTGCGCACAATCCAATCAGCTTTGACGGCATAACCCTTTCTGGCCAGCCCTGCCGTCCTATTCTAACGCAGGGATTTGAGAGGGAATATACAGACTTACGTGGCTTATTAGGTAACATCCTCCCACTAGACAAAAATTTGGAATCTCAAAATGATCAACAACATACCAAATCTCCCAAAACAGAAGCGCTCATTGCTTGAACATCTCGTCGACCGACTCAGCAAGATCTCTGGCGTGTCTGCCATAGTCCTGGGTGGTTCCTACGCGAGCGGCACTCAGCACGAGGCATCTGATATTGATATTGGGCTATATTATTTCCCGTCCAATCCATTCTCAATTGACAATATCAGACACATCGCAGAAGAGACTTCTGCGGATGGAACAGCAACTGTCACAGGGTTTTACGGGTGGGGCGCCTGGGTCAATGGGGGAGCCTGGATTCACACGCCACAAGGCAAGGTCGATTTCATATATCGCAACGTGGAACAACTTCAACAAACGATCAGCGAGGCTCAACAGGGCATCTCACATCATGACTATGATCAGCAACCCACCTACGGCTTCCAAAGCGTGATCTATCTGGCCGAAACCCAAATCTGTATTCCGCTCTACGATCCTGAGTCGCTCATCGCTGAATTCAAACGCAGTGTTGCGGTATATCCTCCGAAGTTGAAACAAAAGATCATCGCTGATTCACTGTGGGCAACGGAGTTTACCCTCCTCCACGCCCGTGGTTTCGCCAGTCGAGCGGATGTTTACAACACTGTAGGATGCCTGACTCGCATGGCTTCTAATATGACTCAGGCATTATTTGCGTTGAATGAGAGATATTTTCTGCGAGACAAAAGGGTAATGGAAGTGGTCGCCGGATTTCCTCTTTTGCCATTGGGGTACATTCGGCAGATTAACCATATTCTGGCACATCCAGGCAATACAGCACAGGAGCTGACAAAGTCTGTCGATGATCTCGAACAAGCCTGGCGAAGCGTGGTGGCGCTTCCTGAAGTACAGTATGAGCCCAAATTCCGAATGTAATCTACGCAAATCGCAGGTTGCCTGATGAAAAATACAACAACTTATCTTGAAAAAGGTGGAACATGCTTATGAATAATCGTAAATCGTTCGATCTAGACGCCTATATAGATCGAATCCAAAACCATCCATGCTTTATTTGTGAAATGGTTAATGGGCGAACCGATGGGAATTACATTATTTATTGTGATGACTTGTTTATAGCTTTTCTCAACAAATACCCCCCACTCTATGGATACGTGCTGGTTGCCCCCATTGAGCATAAGGAGCAGGTAACGGGCGATTTCACCATGGAGGAGTATCTTGCCCTGCAACGAGGCATATATCAAGTTGCGGAAGCCGTAAGACGAACTGTAGAAGCGGAGCGTGTCTATATTCTTTCGTTGGGAAGCCAGCAAGGTAATCGTCATGTTCATTGGCATATTGCCCCTCTGCCCCATGGCACTCCCTTCAAGCAACAACAATTAGCGGCATTAGGGATTGAGAATGGGTTCCTCGATATCCCTGAAAACGAATGCCTCGAACTGGCAGGGCGGATCCGTCGAAACATGGCCTGCGATGGCGAACAAACCCAAGCGGCTTCATAAATGAAATTCCTATAATCTAGGCTTTGTCATTGACTTTGGGCTGATTCCGCTACAATCACATGTCTCAGCCCATTCATCGACGAGTTCCGCTAGTACGCACACGTTTTGCATGCCTCGGATGAGTTAATGGGGAATCCAAATGCGTTATCGACCTTCTTGTATCTTCTCACGTTCCTGATCCCATAGTTTTGTAAATCTTTCGAAGGCATCAGCAATGATCTC
Source organism: Chloroflexota bacterium (assembly GCA_016191845.1). Lineage (GTDB taxonomy): Bacteria > Chloroflexota > Anaerolineae > Anaerolineales > Villigracilaceae > JACPVF01. The sequence goes on along the minus strand of JACPVF010000012.1, from coordinate 66,845 downwards.
CAACTCACTTTCCGAATAACTTGAGACCAACTCGTCCTGCGCCTTTCTCGCCGATTCGAACCATGACGCGGCCCTTTCGGCACTCGATTCCGCTGGGACGATCAGGGTCCCGCGGCGATCCTCAGGATTGGGTCGGCGCTCAATCAAGCCAGCTTTTTCAAGGCGATCGAGCATGGCGGTTGTCGCGCCAGAAGTAAGCCCTGTCTGCCTGGCAAGTTCAGAAGGTGTGGCGACACCTTTGAGGAACAATAACCTGAGACATTCCATATCAGTTACATTGAGTCCCGCCCATTCACTCATGGCATTTCGAAACAGCGTCAAATGGATTCCATACTCTCTTACGGCCATCAACGCCCGTTTCTTCAAATCTGTCTTTGTGGATTTCGTCATAGAAATATGCCCTTGACATTATCTTTATTTTGAAGTATCTTTATTATATAATTAAATTTACTTCAGTGCAAGTGTCAAAACGAGCCACGATTAGATAAGGAGAATTTTATGAGCCCCAAGACCGATACAAAAAAGACCGTCAAGAAGTCTGGTGAAGGATTTACGGACGCAGAAAAGGCCGCAATGAAGGCCCGTACCCAGGAGTTAAAAGCGGAAGCTCGGGCAAACAAGAACAGGGAGGAAGGCGAAAAAGCCGTGTTCGCGGCAATTGCACAGATGAAGGGGCAGGATGGCCCCATGGCAAAGAGGATTCACGAAGTCATCACAGCCGCCGCGCCGGAACTCATGCCGAAGACCTGGTATGGAATGCCTGCTTATGCCAATGCAGACGGAAAAATCATTTGCTTCTTTCAGGCAGCAGGCAAGTTCGGGGTACGGTATGCAACCTTCGGCTTCCAACCCGATGCGAAGTTGGACGATGGCAACATGTGGCCGACTTCCTTTGCGTTGAAGGCATTGACCCCCGCCGAAGAGGCAAGAATCAGAGATCTCGTAAAAAAAGCAGTCAGCTGAAGGTAATCCATATTCTGGAACACAAATCTGGAATATCGTCTACACAACGCTGATTCACGGTCCGTGACCGTGAATCAGCGTTTTAGGAAAAAATGAACATTCGAATTGCAAAGAATGAAGACCTTGGGGCGATGGTCGAAATTTACAATCAAGCCATTGCTGTCGGCCAAAAGACCGCGGACCTCACGCCTGTATCAGTGGAGGAGCGAAAAACCTGGTTTCAGGCACACCCTGCCGACAGATATCCCATTCTGGTGGCGGAACAGGATGGCACCATCCTCGGGTATCTGACCCTTAGCGCCTATCGGCCTGGGCGCATGGCACTGCGTCACACAGCGGAAGTGAGCTACTACGTCCACTTCGACCATCACCGAAAGGGGGTCGCTTCGAAACTGTTGCGACAGGCCATCGAGATATGCCCTACCCTGCAGATCAAAACACTGTTTGCCATTCTGATCGACAGCAACGAAGCCAGCATCAAGTTGCTGGAGAAGTTCGGCTTCGAGCGCTGGGGACATTTGCCACGGGTGGCGGAGTTCGACGGGGTGGAATTTGGGCACTATTATTATGGATACAGACTTCCGAAGCCTTAAAGGCCTCGGAAGTCTTTTTTACACAACCCATTCCCCGCATTTCCGTATACAATGTGAATATTGTAACAAAGCACTTAATACGGAGCGTTGAATGGAAAATTTGCCAGCGATCGAGGTTTTGAGCCTGCACAAGGCCTTTGGAGAGAATCGGGCGGTGCAGGGTGTCAGTTTCGAGGTGGGACAGGGAGAGATCTTTAGCCTGCTCGGTCCAAACGGGGCAGGCAAGACCACCACTATTTCCATGTTGTCCTGTTTGTTGCGGCCCGATGATGGCGACGCACGCATTATGGGTCACTCCATCCGTTCGGACGGGAACGGGGTCAAGTCCGCGCTGGGGGTGGTTCCGCAGGATATTGCTTTATATGAAGATCTGACGGCGCGCGAGAACCTGTCCTTCTGGGGAAAAATGTACGGCCTGCGCGGATCCGCGCTCAAGAAACGCGTAGACGAGGTGCTGGATATCATCGGCCTGCGTGAACGCGCCAACGAGCGTGTCGGCAAATATTCGGGTGGGATGAAGCGCCGCGTTAACATCGGGGTGGCGCTGCTGCACAAACCCAAAGTCATCTACATGGACGAGCCTACGGTCGGCATCGACCCGCAGTCGCGGCGCAACATCCTCGACAGCGTGGTGGCGCTCAAAGACCAGGGCATGACCGTCCTCTACACCACACACTACATGGAAGAGGCACAGGAACTCTCCGACCAGATCGGCATCATGGATCACGGCCAAATGATCGCCAACGGGACCCACGACGAGTTGGTCAAACTGGTTGGCGGGCAGACCCGCATCGACCTGACGGTCAACGCCGAGCCGCAGAGAATCCTCGGAGCGTGGCAAAGCGTCGAAGGGGTGGAGCAGGCCTCGGTCGAGGACGAGAAGATCAGCCTGTTGGTGGCTGACAGCAACCTGGTCCTGCCCCATCTGTTCGAAGCGGCCACGCGCCAGTCGATGCGCATCACCTCGGTCGACATCCGCGAGCCCAACCTGGAAGCCGTCTTCCTGCACCTGACGGGAAGAGCGTTACGAGATTGATGTCATTGCGAGGAGCGTTCTTTGCGACGAAGCAATCTCCTCATAATCAGGAGGTTGCTTCGGGTGCTCCGCACCCTCGCAACGACATAGGATAAAGAATGAAAGCCTTCGACATTGCACTGAAAGACATGACCCGTTCCTTCCGCAGTTTCTTTGCGGTGGTCTTCATGTTCGGCGTGCCGCTCATGGTGACGGGCATGTTCTACCTGATGTTCGGCAACATCGCCCAGAACGGCGGCTTCGACCTGCCCAGGACGGCCGTCGTTATCGCGAACCTGGACGAGGGCGGCCCCGAGTTCCAGGTCAACCCGAAGAACATCCCAGGCGGACGCGCCGCCAAGACGATGGGCGACCTGGTGGTCAACATCCTGCAAAGTGATGAGATGGCCGACCTGATCGAGGTCCGCTTCGCCGCCGACGCCGTCTCGGCCCGCGCCGCAGTGGACAGCCAGCAGGCGCAGGTGGCGCTGATCATCCCGCCCGATTTCTCCGAGCAATTCGCCGACATCGAAAAGGGCAAGGCCGTCATCGAGTTCTACCAGGATCCCACGCTGACGATTGGTCCTGCCATCATGCGCTCGATCCTCGAACGCTTCATGGACGGCATGAGCGGCGTCAAGATCGCGGTCAACGTATTCCTCGACGACGCCTCGACGGAAGACTACGCCCAGACGGGCATCCTCGTCCAGCAATACCTGGACGAATCGCTGGCCCAAAGCGACGACGTGGAAGCCGAACTGCTGGACGTGCGCACACCTGTCAGCGCGAAGCAGAGTCAGGCGGAGGAGAAACAGAACATCCTGCTCACCATCATCGGCCCCATCATGGGCGGGATGCTGGTCTTCTACGCCTTCTACACGGGCACGTCCGTGGCGCAAAGCATCCTCAAGGAAGAGGAAGAACGCACCCTGCCGCGCCTGTTCACCACGCCCACCTCCCAAGCCACCATCCTGACGGGCAAACTGCTGTCGGTCTTCCTGACCGTGCTGGTACAGGTGACCGTCTTGCTGTTGGCTGCACACCTTATGTTCGGTATCCAATGGGGCGATCTTGGAGCGGTGGCGCTGGCGGCGGTGGGGATCATCCTGACCGCATCCTCGTTCGGCGTGTTCGTCAACTCCTTCCTGAAAGATACCAAACAGGGCGGCGTGGTCTTCGGCGGCGTGCTGACCGTGACAGGCATGATGGGCATGATCAAGATCTTCGCCATGAATTCGGCCATCGCCAAAACGATGGGCGACACGGTTTCGCTGTTGGTGCCGCAGGGTTGGGCCATCCGCGGGCTGATGCAGGCCATGCAGGGTGAGCCGTTCGGCGCGGTGCTGTTCACGGTCCTGATCGCACTGGCCTGGAGCGCGGCCTTCTTCATCGTCGGCGTGCTGCGCTTCAACCGGCGCTACGTATAGGAGCAGGTCATGATCCGCATCCTCGACATTGCCTTCAAAGACCTCCTTCAGCTCATGCGGGACTTCAAGACCTTCATGTTCCTGCTGCTCATGCCGATCCTGTTCACCTTCCTGTTCGGCTACGCCTTCGGCGGCTTCGGCGGGAACTCCGACTCGCGCCTGCCCGTGGGTTACCTCTCGCAGGATAACCACTGGGTGACCGACTCGCTGCACGACCTGTTCTCCGAATCGGACCTGATCTCTCTGCGCGAGAACGTCTTCCTCTCCCCCGCCGACCTGGAGCAGCAGGTGGCCAACGGGGATCTGGCCGCCGCGATCATCGTCCCGCACGGGTACGGACGTGACGTGCTCAAGAACCGCACAGACTTACGGCTGATCGTCATCGCCGACACCAGCTCCACGGCCTGGACCAGCGTCGAGGCGGAGCTGCTGCGCATCACCAGCCGTCTGGACGGCGCAGTGCGCACGGCCACCATCATCGAGCGCATCGACTCGGAGCGCATGCCCTTCCATTATGCCTTCGAGAAGACTCTGGATGCCTGGAACGACCCGCCCATCGCCGTGACCGAGACGAAGAGTCCCGCCGTGGCCAAGGTCAGCGACTCGGGCGCGGCGCTGGCGCACACCGCCCCCGGCATGATCCTCCAGTTCGCCATTGCAGGCCTATTGACGGCTGCCCAGATCATCGTCACCGAGCGCAAGACGCGCACCCTGCAGCGCCTGCTGACCACGTCCACGCGCCGCATCGACGTGGCGCTCGGTCACTTCCTGGCCATCTTCCTGCTGCTCTTCACCCAGTTCGCGATCCTGATCGTCTTCGGCCAGGTCATCCTCAAAGTGGACTATTTCCGCGTGCCCGAGGCCACCGTCCTGGTGGCGGTCAGCGCCGCGCTGTGCATCTCGGCCTTGGGATTGTTGATCGGTTTTGCGGCCCAGAGCGAGGAACAGGCCATCACTTTTTCGCTGATCCCCATGTTCGTGTTCTCGGGCCTGGGCGGAGCCTGGGTGCCGCTGGAGGTGACGGGGGCCACCTTCCACGCCATCGGGCACGTCTCACCCGTGGCCTGGGGCATGGACGGCTTCGAGAACATCGTCGCGCGCGGGTTGGGATTCGAGTCCGTGCTGCTGCCGTCCGCGGCACTGCTCGGGTACGCGCTGCTGTTTTTCTCCCTGGCTGTGTGGAGGCTGTACGCGTCCGAAGAGAAGTAAAATTCGGACTTGACGTATCAGAATATTTGTTCTAAAATCTTTTTTATCGGGTGGGTGGGCAGAACGCTCGTTTTGCCCACCTTTTTTATTTGTAATGGAAAGCGAGCCAATGTCCCCCTCCTCCACAAACGATCTTCCAAAATTAGCAGCACCCGCTCAACGCGCATTATCCAATGCGGGCATCCACAGCCTTGCACAACTGACCAAGTGTAGCGAAGCGGACGTGAAGAAACTGCACGGCATCGGCCCCAACGCGCTGGAGGCCTTGCGCCGCGCGCTTACTGAAAATGGCCTGTCGTTCGCGAATCCCAACCAACTTTAGAAAGGATCGAGACATGAGCAAAGTTCGCGTTTTGGTCGGCACCCACAAGGGCGCATTCATCCTCACCTCGGACGGCAAGCGCCAGAAGTGGGACATCAGCGGTCCGCACTTCGCGGGCTGGGACGTTTATCATATGCACGGCTCGCCTGTGAACCCCGACCGTCTGTACGCCTCGCAGACCTCGGGCTGGTTCGGGCAGATCATCCAGCGCTCGGACGACGGCGGGCAGACCTGGCAACCCGTGGGCAATCAGTTCGGATATGAGGGCGACCCTGGCATGCACCTGTTCTACGACGGCAGCCAGCGTCCCTGGGAGTTCAAGCGCATCTGGCGGCTGGAACCTTCGCCGACCGAGCCTGATACCGTCTACGCGGGCGCGGAAGACGCCGCCCTGTTTCGCTCCACCGACGGCGGCCAGACCTGGACCGAGCTGCCTGGCTTGCGCGAGGTGAAGGGTCACCTCTGGCAGCCGGGCGCGGGCGGGATGTGCCTGCATACCATCCTGCTCGACCCCGCAGATTCCAACCGCATCTTTGTGGCCATCTCGGCGGCAGGCGCCTTCCGCAGCGAGGATGGCGGCCAAAGCTGGCAGCCCATTAACCAGGGACTCCACTCGGGCGGCGAATTGCCCGACCCAGGCGCGGAAGTCGGCCACTGTGTGCATAACATCGCCATGCACCCTTCAAACCCGAATGTGTTGTTCATGCAGAAACATTGGGATGTGATGCGCAGCGATGACTCGGGCTCCTCGTGGCGAGAAGTGAGCGGCAACCTGCCGAGCGACTTTGGCTTCCCCATCGCCGTCCACGCCCACGAGCCCGAGACCATCTACGTCGTCCCGATCAAAAGCGACTCGGAACACTATCCGCCCGAGGGCAAGCTGCGCGTCTATCGCAGTCGCACAGGCGGTAACGATTGGGAACCGCTGACGAAGGGGCTGCCGCAAAGCGATTGTTACGTCAACATCCTGCGCAGTGCAATGGCGGTGGACACGCTCGATAAGTGTGGAATCTATTTCGGCACCACGGGCGGACAAGTCTATGCCTCGGCTGATTCGGGCGACAACTGGTCGGCCATCGCCAGCAACCTGCCCGCCGTGCTCTCGGTCGAGGTCCAGACCCTGCCATGATCCGCGTGCAGTTGCCGTATCACCTGCAGACGCTGGCACGGGTGGGACGGGAGGTGGAACTGTCCGTCGAAGCGGAGCCCACCATCGGGTCCGTGCTGGAGGCATTGGAGACGGCCTACCCCATGCTGCGCGGCACCGTCCGTGACCAGGTCAGCGGGCGGCGGCGTGACTTTATCCGCTTCTTCGCCTGCGGCCAGGACTGGTCCCTCGAAGCGTACGAGACTCCCCTGCCCGAGGCGGTCGTCGCGGGCAGGGAGCCGTTCCGCATCGTCGGCGCAATGGCAGGGGGATAGAGATAAAATCCCTGTTCACCGCCGTTCATTTCTGGGAATGAAACAATATGATCCCGCCTCTCACAGGCGGGATTATTTGTGTACAATTATTGGAATAAACGTTTTACGGACAGGGAAAATGAACAATTACGATCCTATTATTTTGATAGCACTTCTCGCGACTGGCGTACACGTCATTAAGGCTTTCTATCACTATTTTATGGAAAAGGCGACAAAGAAGGTTCGAGAATTTCTCCTCGCTGCTGGGTCCACTGAAATTGAAATCCATCAGGTATTCGATTGGGACAGAGATACCCTGACTTTCAATGTGAAATATTTATCGCAAAGCGGACTCCAAAAGACGACTCGATGCAAGGTACGCTTTCCTTTGTTCGCATCCGATGATGATATCTTCTGGGCCGACCCCTTCGAATTGGATCTCCTGAAGCCTGTGCAAAAAGGCGAACCAAGCTTTAGCGAAAAATTGCGCTTGCATTTGGAGGACGGACTTCCTAGTTACGAAATTGCAAAAGTTCTTCCTGCCCCCAAACGAGATGAGCAAATTGTCATGCTTAAATACACAGGTTCTTTTAAAAATATCCTGCGGTGCAGACTCGACGGTTCGATCATCTGGCAAGCTGATCTGCCAGGAGTAGATGATGTTTACACAAACGTTGAATGGCAGGAAGGACAGCTAACCGCTTTCAGTAGGTCTTGTGTGTCTGTCTTCTTGGATCCAGAAACGGGGAAAATCATCTCACCTCGTATCTAACTTCAAACTCTATCCCGCCTCTCGCAGGCAGGATTTTTCTTGTGTACAATAGCTGTATGCAGACCGCCGCCCTTCCCGAGATCCAGATCATCACCGAGCAAGAGAGTGAGCTCGAGTCGCTCTACCGCGTCATCATCCACAATGACGATGTCACGCCGATGAACGTCGTCGTCAACGTGCTGGAGCAAATCTTCATGCTGGGCGTGGACCGCGCGATGGATATCATGTACACGGCACATTTCAAGGGCTCGGCCTACGTCCAGACCCTGCCGCGCAGCGAGGCGGAGAAGCGCATCCAGCAGGCGCATTTGGCGGCGGCCATGCTGGGTTTCCCGCTGACCTTTTCGACGGAGCCCGAATAACGTCAAAATCCTAATCAAACTATTATCCATCCCGCCGCACGACGGGATTTTTCTTGTGTAAAATAGAGTCCAGTAATCGAGGGATACATGTAAAGATTGGAGTCTAGATGCACGAGATCACCCTGTTAATCAACATCGTGGTCGCCCTGGTGGTGGCCTTCCTCGGCGGCGTGGTCGCCCGCCGATTGGGACTGCCCACCATCGTCGGGTATTTGCTGGCGGGGATCGCCATTGGTCCGTTCACGCCCGGGTTTGTGGGGGATACCGAAACCATCAGCCAATTGGCCGAGTTAGGCGTCATCTTCCTGATGTTCGGCGTCGGCCTGCATTTTTCGCTCAACGATCTGTGGAAGGTCCGCACGGTTGCCGTCCCTGGCGCGATCGGGCAGATGACCCTGACCACCCTGCTGGCCTTCGGACTCAGTCAACTGTGGGGCTGGTCGCTTTCGGCGGGGATCGTGCTCGGGTTGGCCGTCTCCATCGCCAGTACGGTTGTGCTGCTGCGCGGGCTGATCGACAACGGCCTGCTCAACACGCCGCACGGACAGGCCGCCGTCGGCTGGCTGGTGCTGGAAGACCTGGCGACGGTCCTGATCCTGGTCTTCTTGCCGATCCTGACCAATACAACCGGCTCCTTCGATTGGCAGGGCCTGATCTGGACGCTCGCCAAGGCAGGCGCTTTTGTGGCATTGCTGCTCTTCCTCGGCAAACGCCTGATCCCGTGGATTCTATTGCGCATCGCTCACACCCGCTCGCGCGAGCTGTTCATCCTGGCTATCCTGGCGATCACGCTTGGGACAGCGCTTGGTGCAGCGGAGTTATTTGGCGTGTCGTTCGCGCTGGGCGCATTCATCGCGGGGGTGGTCGTCAGCGAGTCGCCGCTCAGCCATCAGGTCGGCGCGGACGTGTTCCCCTTCCGCGAGGCATTCGCCGTGCTGTTCTTCGTCTCGATCGGCATGCTGGTCAATCCCGTCTACCTTTTCAATAATATCGGGCAGGTGTTGAGCCTGACCCTGTTGATCGTGCTCGGGAAATTCCTGGTCACACTGCTGCTGGGGCTGGTCTTCCCGTGGCAGGCGCGCACCGCGTTGATCGTCGCTGCGGGCCTCAGCCAGATCGGCGAGTTCTCGTTCATCCTCGGGCAGGCAGGCATCTACCTGGGGCTGCTGAGCCAGGACCAGTATTCGCTGATTCTGGCGGGAGCGCTGCTTTCGATCACGGTCAACCCGCTCATGTTTCGCTCGATTGCGCCGCTCGAAAAATGGCTGCGCGGACGTTCGTCGCTTTGGGATCTACTCGACCGTCACAACCCCATGCCTGTTCCGCTGGAAAGCGGACGGGAGGCGCACGTCGTCATCGTCGGCTATGGCAGGGTCGGACGGCATATCAGCAACCTGCTCGGCAGGATGTCCATCCCGCATCTGGTGATCGACTCGAACGCCGAACGCATCGAGGAACTCAACCGCCGCGGCATCCCCAGCCTGTACGGAGACGCATCCAACTCCGAGGTGCTGACGCACGCCGAACTGGAACATGCGCGCGCGCTGGTGGTGGCTGGCCCCGATGAATCGGCCAGCGAACTGGTGGTGGCTTCCGCTCGCGACCTCGCGCCCAAACTGCCGATCATCGCCCGCGCCACCACCGAGGAAGGCATCCGTCACCTGGCGGACCTGGGCGCACAGAATGTCATCCATCCCGAGCTCGAAGGCGGGCTGGAGATCGTACGGCACACGCTGTTGCAGCTAAATTTCCCTGTGCAGGAGATCATGCACTACATGGACGCCGTGCGCCGCGACCATTATGACATACAGATCAACACCAAAGACGAGCATCGTTCCCTGGACGAACTGATGAGCGCCGTCGGCAACATCGAGATCACCTGGCTGCGGCTGTCAGCGGAGAGTCCGCTGGTGGGACAGACTCTGGCCGAGGCGGACCTGCGCGCGCGGACGGGCGCTTCGGTGGTGGCGGTCCTGCGCGATGGACAGGTCACCGCCAACCCGAAGTCGCACACAGCCTTCGAAGCTGAGGATCGGCTGGGTGTCATCGGCAGCCCGGAGCAGGTACGGGCGTTCGAGCAGGTCATCCATGAATCCATTGCTTCCAAAGAGGCTCCCCATGAAATTTGAAACCGTGCGCGGACTGCACATCCCCAAGGTGGGATTCGGCACCTGGTCCATCGGCGGCCAATCGTCTCCCGACCCCAAGCTGGACTCCGTTTCACGGACGGCCCTGCGCTCCGCGCTGGAACTGGGCTACACCCACTTCGACACCGCCGAATACTACGCGGACGGTCACGCCGAGGAACTGCTCGGGCAGGAAATCCGCGAGATGGGTATCCGTCGCGAGGACCTGTTCCTGACCACCAAGGTCTCACCCGAACACCTCCACCCCGACGATGTACTGCGTGCATGTGACCGCAGTCTGCGCCGCCTCGGCGTCGATTTCGTAGACCTGTATCTGATCCACTGGCCCAACCCACGCATCAAACTGGGAGAGTCCTTTCGCGCCCTCAACCGGCTCGTCCGCGAGGGGAAGGTCAGGCATCTCGGCGTGAGCAATTTCAAGCTCAAGATGCTCAAGGAGTCGGTTGCGCTCAGCGAGACGCCCCTGCTGACAAACCAGATTCCCTATAGCCTGCCCGAAAAGACCTACGTCGAAAACGGCGTGATCGCCTACTGCCAGCAGAACGATATCCTGGTCACGGCCTACTCACCCGTCAAGTTCCGCAACCTGAACGTCAATGCCACGTTGAAGTCCATCGCGGCGGCGCACGGGGCCACGTCCTACCAGGTGGCGTTGGCCTGGCTGATCGCCCAGCCGCGCGTCATCACCATCCCCATGTCGTTCGACCCCGCGCACCAAAAGGAAAATCTGGAGGCAATGAATCTCGAACTCAGTGCGTCAGAGTTGGGACAACTTTCCAACCTGTATTCGCGCTAAAAGTATTTCGCGCTGAGCGGAGCGACCTGCTGATGGTCGAGTAGGTCGGTGCTCTTCCGACCGTATCGAGACCCAGCAGGGAGTGAAGCCGAAGCGCGGGTATCTTGCCAAATATGTCCTTCGACTGCGCTCACGTGTGCCTGTTGTCCTGAGCAGGCAGGGCGGAGATAATCCATTGAATCCACTCGACACCCTTACCCAGATCAACCTCGACGACCTGGTCAGTTCCTTCGGCTGGCGGGACCGTCCCATGCTGGCGCGCCTGCTGCGGACCCTCTTCCGCTCGCCCGCGCGGACCTTCGCCCAACAGATGGTGGACTTCGACGCCGCCGTCGCCCGCCAGGGATTGGTCGAGGCGGCACGCGGATTGCAGTGCCAGTACGCGCGCCAGGTTACCGTCTACGGTGCTGACCTTTTGCCTGATTCCGCTTTTTTAGCCCTCTCCAATCACCCGGGCATGACCGACACGCTCTCGCTCTTCCTGGCGCTGCACCGTCCCGACCTGAAGATCATCGCCCTCGACCGTCCCTTCCTCACCGCCCTGCCCGAGATGAGCAAACAGCTCTTCTACGTGCGCGACGATTCAGCCGCGCGCATGAGCCTGGTCCGCCAGGTGAGCGCGCACCTCAAGAACGGCGGCGCAGCGCTGACCTTTCCCGCGGGCCACATCGAGCCCGACCCAAACGTGTACCCCGGTGCGCTCGAGTCGCTGAACGACTGGACCGACAGCGTGGGCGTCTTCGTCCGCATGGCGCCCGAGACGGCGGTGGTGCCCGTCCTCGTGCGCGGCGTCATCTGGGAGCGGACAGCAAGGCATTGGCTGGCCAAGCTCAAAAAGGATCGCGAAGACCGCGAGAGACTGGCCGCCGCCCTGCAACTATTGGCACACGTTGCCTTTCGCCAGAGGGATGTCCACGTTCAAGTGCAGATCGGACGCCCGATCCGGGTACGGGAGTTGGGATCCGCTGAGACAACGGTCATCCACCAGGCGGTCCTGACCGAGATGCGTCACCTCATCCAGAATCCACCTACGGGGGATGGAATCCCGCTGCTCGGGCAGGGTAAAATACCCGCGTGAGACGCACCCTGACCTTCATCGCACCGCGCCAGGTGGAAATCCGCGAGGAGCCGCTGCCCCCGCTCGGCGCGGAGGATGTGCTCGTGCAAACCGTCTGCTCGGCCATCAGCGCGGGCAGCGAACTGCTCATCTATCGCGGACAATTTCCCAGGGAACTGGCTGACTCGCACGATGCCCTCAGCAGCGGATTGAACTATCCGCTGGCTTATGGCTATGCCTGCGTGGGACGTGTGATCGAAACAGGCCCCTGCGTGGACCCTGAATGGGTCGGCCGTTTCGTGTTTTCCTTCCAGCCCCACACGACTCATTTCATCGCCCGCCCCGAAGCGTTATTTCCCGTCCCCGAGGGACTCGCCCCCGAGGCGGCCTGCTTCCTGCCCAACATGGAGACGGCCGTCAACCTGGTGCAGGACGCCGCGCCCATCCTTGGGGAACGCGTGCTGGTGCTCGGCCAGGGCGTGATCGGCTTGCTGACGGCCTCCCTGCTGACCGAATTCCCGCTCGACAGTCTCGCCACCGCCGACCACTTCGACGTACGGTGCAAGGCGCTCGGCCTGCACTCCTTCGACTCGAGCCAGCCCGACTTCCGCGACCAGGTCAGGACCTGCCTGCCCGATGGCGCGGACCTGACCCTGGAGGTCAGCGGCGCACCCTCCGCGCTGGACGACGCCATCGCGTTGACACGCTTTTCGGGCCGCATCGTGATCGGTTCGTGGTATGGCGAGAAGCGCGCCGCACTCGACCTGGGCGGAGCCTTCCACCGCTCGCGCATCCAGTTGATCTCCTCACAGGTCAGCAGCATTGCCCCTGAATTGAGCGCCCGTTGGGACAAGGCCCGCCGATTCGAGGTCGCATGGCAGGCCCTGACGCGCATCCACCCCGAACGCTGGATCACGCAGCGCTTCGCGCTGGAGCGGGCCGCCGAAGCCTATCGCCTGCTGGACGAACGTCCACACGAGACGATCCAGGTGATGTTCGATTACTAGCGATTTATATCGTCGGCCAATCCAAGATTTATGAAATTTCATTACACGAATCTCGAAACCTGCCATGAAGCCACGGGACCGGTCATCGTCATCGACGTGATCCGCGCCTTCACCAATGCCGCCTTCGCCTTTGGCCAGGGCGCGGAACGCATCCTGCCTGTCAGCAGCGTGGACGAGGCGCTGGCCCTGAAGCGTCAACTCCCCAATGCGTTGGCCTGCGGCGAGGTGGGCGGACTCCCACCCGAAGGCTTCGACTTCGGCAATTCCCCCACCCAGACCCAACTCCTCGACCTGCGCGGCAGGACCATCCTGCAGCGCACCAGCGCAGGCACCCAGGGCGTGACGCGCAGCGTCCGCGCAGAGCAGATGTTGGCCGCCAGCTTTGTCGTGGCAGGTGCAACCATCTGCCATGTGCGGCAGCTCGCGCCTGAAACCGTCAGTTTCGTGATCACGGGGCAGACCTTCTCCACAGGCGGAGAGGAAGACCTGGCCTGTGCCGAATACCTCGAAGCCTGCCTGCGCGGCCAGTCAACAGACGCAGCACCCTACCTCGAGCGCGTCCGCCGTTCGCGCGATGCCCAACAGCACTTCATCCCAAATCAGACCCTCTTCCCAGCCTCAGATATCGACCTTTGCACCGAGCTGGACCGCTTCGACTTTGCCATGCCCATCGCCAGGGAGGATGGCCGCTTCGTCATGCGCGCCATCCGTCCCTGACCCGACTTTTTTTTCACAGGAGCACTCATGTACACCCTCGCCGTCCGCCGTGAATTCATCGCCCGCCACTTTCTGATCGGGGGCGATTGGGGTCCCGAGAATTTCCCCAACTCGCACCACTACATCCTCGAATTGCAACTCGAAGGCCATGATCTGGACCAGCATGGCTACCTGGTCGACATTGTGGACGTGGAAAAGCACCTCGACGAGATCGTCGGTTACTACAAGGAACAAATGCTCAACGACAAGCCCGAGTTCGCAGGCCTGAACCCGTCCATCGAGCACTTCTCGCGCATCCTGGCAACTTCACTGAGCGAGCGCATCCAGGCCGCCAACATCACTGCGCTCAAGGTGGTGCTGTGGGAACATGCCAACGCCTGGGCGGCCTATCGCGTCGAACGTTAGTCATGAAGATCGGCCTCGTCATCTACGGCTCGCTCGACACGCTCAGCGGCGGCTACCTTTACGACCGCAAGCTGGTGGATTACTTACGCGCCCAGGGCGACACGGTCGAAGTGATCAGCCTGCCGTGGCGGAATTATGCCGCCCACCTGACCGATAACCTGACCTTCCGCCTGCCGCCCAACCTCGACATCCTCATCCAGGATGAACTGAATCATCCCTCGCTGCTGGCCGCCAACCTTGGGCCACACCTCTACCCCGTGGTGAGTCTGGTCCATCACTTGCGCTGCTCGGAGTTGCGCCAAAAATGGCAGAATGCCTTCTATCGGCTCGTCGAGCGACAATACCTGCGCAGCGTGGACGGCTTCATCTTCAACTCGAAGACCACTGCAGGCGTGGTAAGCGGACTCGTCCCGCCCAAGCCGTCCGTGGTGGCTTATCCGCCTACTGACCGTTTCGGAGCGCGCGTCACCGAAGAGGAGATCATCGAGCGCGCGGTCGCACCCGAACTGCGCATCGTATTTCTGGGCAACGTCATGTTCCGCAAGGGACTGCACACCTTAATCGATGCCGTCAGGGGATTGAAATCCAAGGTTCAGGTGGATGTGATCGGCTCGCTGACCACCGAGCCTGGCTATGCACAAGCCATGCGGGACAAAGCGGCGGTCCACGGCGTATCGTCCACCGTCCACTTTCACGGCCCGCTCGATAACGAACCGCTCATCGAAAAGCTCAAGGCTGCCCATGTGCTGGTCGTCCCATCCAGCTACGAAGGCTTTGGCATCGTCTACCTCGAAGGGATGGGCTTCGGCCTGCCCGCCATCGGCACGACGGCGGGCGCAGCGGGCGAGGTCATCCACGAAGGCGAGACAGGCTACCTGATCCCGCCCGGGGATTCGGCTGTTTTGGCCGAGCGCCTGTCTGCGCTGGCGAGCCAACGCGGATTGCTGGTGCGTCTTTCGCACAATGCCCTGCGCCGCTTCCGCGCCCAGCCCACCTGGGACCAGACCGCGCATGCCATTCGCAAATTCCTGCTCGAACAGGTCGAAGCCTGATGGACTATTCCTTTCAGCATTACCTACTTGCCAAACAAAGCGTGGATGACCGCGCCCTCAACCGCCCCGTGTACGAGCAGATGACCGCCAGCCTGCCCGTCCAGCCGCTGCGCATCATCGAGGTCGGCGCGGGCATCGGCACCATGCTGGCGCGCCTGGTCCGCTGGGGCTGGTTGAAACAGGCTGACTACGTGCTGGTGGACGAGATGACCGAGAACATCGCCTACGCCGCTGATTGGCTTTCGCGCTGGGGAACGGAAACAGGCCTGAGCGTCGAAAGAGACGGGGCCGACCGCCTGCGCCTGTTCGACCCCAGCCATGAGATCCGCGTCAGTCTGGTGCGGGCCGATGTCTTCGACTTTATCCGCTCCCAGCCCGCTCCTGCCGACCTACTGATCGCCCACGCCGTCCTGGACCTGTTGCCCCTGCCCGCATCCCTGCCGCCGCTATTTTCGCTGACGAAAAACCTGGCCTGGCTGACGGTCAATTTCGACGGCCTGACCAGCCTCGAACCCATCCTCGGCCCCGAGCTGGATTCGGAAATCGAACGGCTCTACCACCGCAGCATGGACGCGCGCCCGTCGGGCGGGGACAGCCAGTGCGGGCGGCACCTGTTCTCGCACCTGCGGGCTGTGGGCGCGGACCTGCTGTCGGCAGGCGCCTCCGACTGGGTCGTGCATCCCGTAAACGGGTCCTATCCTGCTGACGAGGCTTACTTCCTGCAATTCATCCTGCACTTCTTCGAAGAGTCGTTAAGCGGTCACCCTGAGCTGGACCCCGCCGCGTTTTCGGCCTGGCTGGCCGAGCGGCGCGCGCAGGTCGAACGCGGTGAACTGGTCTACATCGCCCATCAGATGGACTTTTTGGTGCAGCCATAGGTTATAATGATTTTCAATCAAAACGACATCAGCAGTCTCCGCTGTTCTCTTGAGCTTCCGCTCACTCCCCAACAAGGTTGGACTTCTGAAGAAAAGGTAAATTCGTGAACTTCGAACAATTCAATTTGGATTCCCGCCTGAAACAGGGAATCCTCAAGGCGGGCTATGAGACCCCCACTCCCATCCAGGAGGCGGCCATCCCTGCCGCTTTACAGGGCCAGGACCTGATCGGCACCGCGCAAACGGGCACGGGCAAGACCGCCGCGTTTGTCCTGCCGATCCTCAACCGTCTGCTCGACGGGCCGCGCGGTGCGCCGCGCGCGCTGATCGTCACGCCCACGCGCGAGCTGGCCGACCAGATCAACGATGTCATCCGCACGCTGGCGGCAGGCACCAAGATCCGCAGCGTCACCGTCTACGGCGGCGTGGGTGCCAACCCGCAGATCCAGGCCCTTCGTCAGGGCGTGGAAATTCTGGTGGCCTGCCCGGGTCGCCTGCTCGACTTGATCGCGCAGGGCCACGCCCGCATGGAAAAGATTGAAGTGCTGGTGCTGGACGAGGCCGACCGCATGTTCGACATGGGCTTCCTACCCGACGTGCGCCGCATCATCAAGGCCGTGCCTGCCAAGCGACAGACGTTGCTCTTCTCAGCCACCTTCCCGCCCGAGGTCGAGCAGTTAGCCGCGCAAACGCTGTCCCGCCCGAAACGCATCGCGGTGGGAATCAGCCGCCCTGCGCACACTGTGACACACGCGCTATACCCTGTACCGCCGCACCTCAAGTCGCAGCTGCTGCTCGAACTGCTCAAGCGCACCGAAACCGACTCAGTGCTGATCTTCACCCGCACTCGTCACCGTGCCGAAAAGGTCGATCGTCAGGTGCACAAGGCAGGCTACCGCGTCACCAGCCTGCACAGCGACCGTTCACAGGGACAGCGCCAGGCGGCGCTTAGCGGATTCAAATCGGGCAAATACCAGATCATGGTCGCCACCGATATCGCCGCGCGCGGCCTGGACGTGGAGAGCATTTCGCACGTCATCAACTATGACATGCCCGACACCGCCGACGCCTACATCCATCGCATCGGCCGCACGGGCCGCGCCGAAAAAACGGGCGACGCCTTCACCCTGGTCACGCCCGACGATGCCGACATGATCCGCACGCTGGAAAAGATCATGGGCAAGCCGCTGCCGCGCGCCACGCTCGAAGACTTCGATTACACCGTGCCTGCCCCGCCGAAGGTGGAACCCGCCATCCACAATCGGCACAAGCCCATGGCCCATCACACCCCCACCCCCGCGCCGACTGCGACTCACCATTCCCGCAACGGACTCGCGCCAAGGCGTAAAAAGTAACCGAAGACCCGTCTCGCATGAGACGGGTCTTTTTTAGAACCTGGATGAAACAAATCGTGGATTTATCCGTATAATGAATACAGTAAACGTATGATCCATACCTATCAGATCGAAGGCCTGACCGTGCAGACAGGCGACGTCATCTGCACCATGAACGGCAAACCCGACATCCTGCCAGGCGAATTCTGGCGGCTGGTCGGGCGGCTCGTGCCTGGCGACGTGGACCACGTAGTGATGTACGTTGGTCCAGGTGGCCGTTGCGTGGAAGCAGGTTCGCGTGGCGTGATTACCTTCGAGGTCCCGGGCGAACACTGGGACACCGAGCGCATGGCGCGCGAGCGCGGCCTGCTCTTTGACACGTTCTACGGCGTGGCCTCTCCGCTGGACGGCTTGGAACTATCCGCGGAAGAAGAGGAACGTTTGCGGCATGCTGTCACAGAGTATGCGCTGGCGCAGGTCGGAAAATTCTACAACCTGAATTTCCTCAATGCCGAAACGGACCAGTCTTTTTATTGCAGTCAGTTGATCTACAAAGCCTATCAACAGGTCGGCATCAACCTCAACACGGGCCTGGCCATGGAACAACTACCTGGCACGAACGAGATCGTCTACCCGCAGGAGATCTGGGAAGGCTGTCCGCATCGGTTGGCGGAGGCAGGCCGCAGGTTGGAGGAATCGCGGGCGCAGAGTCAGCCGCAGGTCCCTGACCCATCGTTATGAGATTTACCTAAACAGATAATCAATATGAGTTTTACGACCTATCATTACAACCATCATCCCTATCGCCGAGGATGGTTGTAATCGAAAATATGTGCTTACTAATATCTATAAGTCAAAAATGTAAACCTGATCAAAGCGAGTCTATAATTACTTAAGAGTCTGATTATTGGAGGAAAAGAATGACAAAAGATTTCTCAAGTCGACGCATATTTTTACTAGCAAATGGAAATTATTATAAACTTTTCAGCATAAATCAAAATTTTAATGATGGAAGTATCTATGTTAGTTTTCGAAATTTTCCAAATATTAAGTGGATTGGTGCAGCAGAAAACAATAATGAATTGATTATCCAGCTTATGGACTCAGTTCAAGATCAAGGAAAATTAAGCATACACGCCTCTGGTCAAACTGGTTTTAAGGCACACTCTACTCAAGGAGAACACAAATTATTGATAAGGGGAAATTATTTACTTAATCGCAAAGATTCTAAAGCAGGGATGAGACACCTATTAACTATATTTATGGATGAGCCAGAATGTATACCAATTTCAACGCTTGTCACTAGGAAAAGCGATTTTTTCTTAAATAATGACAAACCCTTAAAACCGTTTTGCATGGTTTTATTTGCAATTCCTAGTGTATTAGGCATAAAACACATCAATCTTCAAGGAAGTTTTCAAATTGATGATTTAGAAACTATTCCTCCCGAAGGGGGCTTTGGAGATATTGCATTAAGGCATCACACAGTAATTTGGTTCGCTTATAGAACTAAGTTTATGGACAAGTGGCCAGCTCAGTCCATAGTGAGTTACACCGATGGCTACCTTGTTCCTATGTTTGTTGGAAAATCAACATCAGATGATACTAGTGAATTCCAATACGAATTAAAGAAACCGAGTTATGAATTTTCAGAGGGCAATGTAAACATAACATTCTAAGTCATCATGGAATCAAAAGAGCCTGGCGCATGCGCCAGGCTCTTTTTGTCGATTAGCTCAAGACAGTGACGTTGGCCGCCTGCGGACCCTTGGGGCCCTTCTCGACGACGAACTCGACCTTCTGGCCTTCCTGCAGGCTGCGGAAACCGCTGCCCTGGATGGCGGAGAAGTGAACGAACACGTCCGCGCCACCCTCGCGAGCGATGAAGCCGTAGCCCTTGTCGCCATTGAACCACTTGACGGTGCCGATGATACGATCAGACATTTTTGCCTCCTTAGGCAATAGAAATTGGTAGATATTCGGTTTGGTTCCATCGGAGGAAAAACAAAACGGCTCATGGACGTAACATGAACCGCGGTCATCCGTACCAACGTAACTTCCTGTTATCCTGTGCGGCATAGAATAACACACATATTGGGAATGGTCAATTGTAGGAGGGCCCAAGTGTCCATCGGGCCCTCCTACATTCACATTTTTAAGGTATCGCAAAGACCTTCACGAAGAACACGGCCATCTGGGCGCGGTTGACCGAGGTGTCGGGGCAGAACAGTCCACCCCCACAGCCCGTGGTGACGCCTTCAGCAGCCAATTGCTCGATCCATGCCGCGGCCCAATGTGTCTTGGGTACATCGGTAAAGATCGTGCCCTTGGCAGCAGGCGGAACATATGCGGCGCCATGTTCAGCACGCAGGAGGAAGACCGCCATCTGGGCACGCGAGACGACACCCTCGGGGCAGAAGTTCCCGCTTCCGCACCCTCCAGTGATCCCATCCGCCGCAAAGGCCTGGATCCAGTAACGCATTGGATGGGTTTGAATATCCCCAAAGGTGATCGTCACATTGGTCGGCGGGGCATAGGTGGCGCCATGCAGGCCGCGTTCGATGAAGACGGCCATCTGCGAACGGGTGACCAGGGTCTCCGGGCAGTATAGCAGCGGCGTAGTGGAGCACCCGCCCGTGATGCCAGCCAGGTACAGGCGCTCGATCCAGTCCCGTGCCCAATAGGTGGCACCCACATCTGCGAAAATGGGCGTAGGTCCAGAGGAGGTCATCCCGTGCGGACCCGCTCCCGTAGGGACAGTGGTGTGGCAGACCGTGCACTGGTCCACGGGGCCATTCTTGCCCTGCAAGGCGATGAACTTAAGACTGTCATTCGTCTCGCGGCTGGGAGCCACGGCATGGGTGCTGTCGTGACAGGCTTCGCAGTATAAGCCTGCATGCTCGGTGGAGAACCGATACAAGGCGTGGTTCTGGTTGTATTGACCCGAGTTGTGACAGGTGTCGCAGCGCGGCTCGTTCAACCACGGGTTGGGATTGTTTTTAACCGTGGACATACCGCCGTGGCAGCTGATACAGGTCATGCCCTTGGCCGACATGGTATCGCGCAGGCATTTGGTCTGCGGGCCGGGGTGGCAGTTGTAGCAGCCATCCAGGGTGTTACTGACCTCGCCATTGTGCTTCGAATGCATGGCCTTGGACAAATTGGGCAGGTTCGGGTTGCCCGTCATGCCGAGGGCGTTCGAGCCATGACAATTGGCGCACAGCACAGGACGGCTGGTCATCAGATGGGTCCCCTCCTCCTCGTCATGCAATTGGAGGATATTGGTCTCGACCTTACCCGTGGGGTGATTGGGACGAGCCTCGCCCGTATCGCCATGGCAATTATCGCAGCGCATCTCAGACGAAACAGGAGTCACCACCTGGGTGGTGGCGAGGGTGGCCCCCGTAGCGGAGTCCTTGACGACCACCGTGGCCAGTTGATAGGGCTGGCTGACGGTGGGGGCGCTGTCGCTAAACTCGGTGACGGGGATGCCTTCAGCTACGTAATGATCGCCCGCCAGGTCCATCATCCCAGACAGGCCCTTCCCCTTCAAACCCACGTTCGGGGCCAGATCGGCTCCAAACAAGGCCTTGGAGTAGGTCCAGAAATTGGTCTTGCCGACCGAGTAGGTATTATCGGCATAGGAATACTGGACCGTGATCCCGCTGGTGACCAACTGCGGCGGATTCCCCGACTTGACCACCTGCACCCAGAGCGTATTGTAGGGCGGCAGGACGGCCAGGTCGGCAAAGTCGCGGTTGTAGCAGTGCATCCCCAGGTCGTTCCAGGCCAGGATCTTATACGTGCCAGCCGCCGCGTCGGCGGGCTTGGCCGCGATCCCAGCCCCACCGCCGATCAAGAGGGTCGCGGCGAGGAACAGTCCAATGCGAAACAGAACCTTTCGAATCTTCATGCATTCTCCTTTCCTGACTATTTGGACAAATTAATGTCCTTTTCATAAAAGTCGCTGGAATCTAAAAAAAGTTACGCGGCACCCAAAAAGACTGTACAGTCCAGATCCATAAATCAAAGGACATTCTCCTTAATGCTATAATCCTGTCACCATGAATTTCCTTATTACCGGAGCCGCGGGATTCCTCGGCTCTTCGCTTGCCAACCAACTCGCCCGCGAGGGACACCAGGTCCGTGGATTGGACGACCTTTCGACGGGCAACCCTCAAGCGCTCTCGCCCGACATCCACTTCACGCGCGGGGATGTGAGCGACCGCCCCAAGCTGTGGACCCTGCTCCAGGACGTGGACGTGGTCTATCACCTGGCGGCGCGCGTTTCGGTCCCCGAGTCGGTCCTGTACCCGCGCGATTACAACGCTTCGAACGTGAGTGGGACCGTGGCCCTGATGGAAGCCATGCGCGACGTGGGCGTGCGCCGTGTGGTGCTGGCCTCTTCGGGCGCTGTCTATGGTGATCTGGGCGAGCAGCCACTCAACGAGACTGTCACCCCCTACCCGCGCTCGCCGTATGCCGTTTCGAAGCTGGCAGCGGAATATTACGTCCGCACCATCGGCAACCTGTGGAACATCGAGACCGTCAGCCTGCGCATTTTCAACGCCTACGGGCCCGGGCAACACTTGCCCGCCTCACATCCGCCCGTAGTGCCGCATTACCTGCGCCAGGCTCTGCGTGGCGGGACCCTGGTCGCCCACGGTGATGGAGCCCAGACCCGCGATTACATCTATGTGGACGACGTGGTCAGCGCGATGATCGCCGCCTCGACCGCGCCCAGCATCAACGGGCTGGTCATCAACGTCGGCTCGGGGAACGAGACCAGCATCAACGACCTGATCAAGCAGGTATTGAACGTGACAGGTAGCAAATCCAATGTGGTCTACAATACTCAGACCTCGGCTGGTGTCTCGCGCATGTGCGCCGACCTGCGCCTGGCTCAGGAAAAATTGCGCTTCCAGCCGTCGATCAAGCTGGAAGAAGGGTTGAGATTGACGTTACAACGGGATTCACGCTTTCGTTAACAAGTTGGCAGGCTGACAAGTTGACCGTTCAAACCTTTCAACCTGAGAACCTTCAAACTGATGCCACCTCTCCCTCAATCTTTTTACAACCGCCCCACCCTGACCGTTGCCCGCAAGTTGATCGGCGCGCGGCTGGTGCGGACTCTGGACGGGCAGAAACTCGTCGGCCTGATCACCGAGACGGAGGGCTATATCGGCGAGGAGGACCTGGCCTGTCATGCCAAGGCAGGACTCACGCCGCGCACTGCGCCGATGTACGGTCCGCCTGGACATGCCTACGTCTATTTCACCTATGGCAACCACTGGATGCTGAACGCCGTCACCGAGCGCGAGGGCTTCCCCGCGGCGGTGCTGATCCGCGCCATCTGGCCCGTCGAGGGCGTGGAAGTCATGTCTGCGCGCAGGGACGGGCGCGACACCTTCGGGCCTGGGAAGCTGTGTCAGGCGCTGGGCATCGACAAGGCGCTGAATACAGTCGATTTAACGGAGACAGGCGCGGGCCTGTGGATCGAGGCGGGGGAAACTGTCCCAGATTCGGCCGTGACGATTGGCCCGAGAGTGGGTTTAAATAATACGCCAGAGCCGTGGCTGTCCAAGCCGTGGCGATTCCTAGTCAAAGGCTGGAAGATCTGATGTCATTGCGAGGAGGCCGAAGGCCGACGAAGCAATCTCCTGTTTTCTAAATCCATGAGATTGCTTCGGGCTTTGCCCTCGCTATGACATCCACCAACGGAGGAGCAATGGGTTTACTCGAAGGAAAGAACGCTTTAATTTTTGGGCTCGCCAACGAACGCTCGATCGCCTGGGGTATTACGCAGGCTTTCAAACGCGAGGGTGCCAACCTGGGCATCAGCTACGCGGGTGAGATGCTGGCGCGCCGTGTCAAGCCGCTGGCCGAGCAGGTAGGCTGCCAGTGGGTCGAGGAATGTGACGTCACCAGTGACGAGCAGATCGCGGTGACAGCCGAGAAGGCTGCGAAGCACTTCGGCAAGATCGACGTGCTGGTGCATTCCATCGCCTATGCGGGCCGCGACGAACTGAGCAAGCCGTACTACCAGACCAGCCGTGAAGGCTTCAAGACCGCCATGGACATCAGCGTGTTCTCGTTCATTGCGCTGACCAATGCCTTCCTGCCGCTGCTCAACCCGGGCGCATCGGTCATGTGCCTCACCTATTATGGCTCGGTCAAGGTCGCGCCGCACTACAACGTGATGGGCGTGGCCAAGGCCGCATTGGAATCGTCCACGCGCTACCTGGCCTACGACCTCGGCCCGCAAAAGATCCGTGTCAACGCCATCTCGGCAGGGCCGATCCGTACGCTGGCAGCGGCGGGCGTGGGCGGCTTCCGCGATATGTACAAACATTTCGCCGACATGTCGCCCATGCGCGAGAACGTCACCATCGAGGATGTCGGCAACTCGGCCGTCTTCCTCGCCTCGGACCTCTCGGCCCGCATCACGGGCGAGGTGCTGTACGTGGACTCGGGATTCAACACGGTCGGCGTGCAGATGACAGACAAAGAAGAAAACCAGTAAGCCATTGGGCGGACCACACGGTCCGCCTTTTTTATTCAAAATAACGCGAAATCACAGTTTTTTTCGCGTTTTTAACCAGTACGGGGTAAGAAAAACAACGCTCCCGCCGTTTCTACGGTACAATTAATTCATCATGTTCAAGCGAAATTCCACTCCCACCGAAACCACCCAGCCGATCCAGGCTGTCGAACGAATTACTTCCGTGCTCGGGCCAGGCATCGTCTGGCACGGCGCCATCAACGGCAGCGGCGGCGTCCGCATCGAGGGCGCCTTCGAGGGCGAGATCGCCCTGCGCGGCATGCTCGTCGTCGGAGAGACGGGCCGCGTCACCTGTCAGAACGTGCGCGCCAACACCGTCATCGTAGCGGGCGCGGTGCGCGGAAACATCACCACCCAAAAGCTGGAGATCCGCGCCACGGGCCGCGTGTGGGGCGATGTGGTCACCACCGCCTTCGTGACCGAAGAGGGCGCCTTCCTGCGCGGACAGATCCGCATGGAGGAAACCGTCGATCTGGACCTCGGTCCTGCTCCCGACTCCACGCCTTCGGAGGCCGCCCAGGCCGAATCCGCCGCCCAGACGCCGATCATCGTCCCGCCGCCACCCACACCTGCTCCCATCCCCGTGGAAGCCACTTCCGCCACGGCAGCGACGTTTGTCAAAAAGAAAAAGTAATCGACCTCCCCTTTCCCCCTCTCCAAATGGAGAGGGGGTGGCTTAAGGAAAATATGCGCTACCGCGATCTCTCCATCCAAACGCAACGTGAATTTCCCAACAACGCCCGCACCCAGGGATTCGGCTGGCTCGTGCGCGCGGGCTACCTGACGCGTGAAAATCAACTCCTGCCACTGGGCGAGCAAACCACCAATCACCTACGCGCAGGCTCTAGTGAACAGTCCTTCCTCTCGCACCTTGCCATTCCCCTCCTCTCCAACACAGACGAAACCTACTTTCCAGTTTCCGCAGGCGAGACAGAGATTGCGAATTGCACCGTTTGCGATTTCGTCGCGCGCAGGGAAGTCGCCGTTTTTAAAAAGACTCCCTTTTCGCAGGAAGCGCCGTTACCAATAGAAAAGGTCCTGACGCCTGAATGTCCCACCATCGAGGCGCTGGCCAATTTCCTGAACGTCCCCAAAGAGAAGACGGCCAAGGCTCTGATGTTCACCCGCGTCGCAGACGGCAGGTTCGTGTTTGTGGTGGTACGCGGCGACATGACGCTCAGCGAGGCCAAGCTCAAGCAACTGGTCGGCGAGGTGCGCATGGCTACGCCCGAAGAGGTCGCACGCTCGGGCGCGGCGGCGGGATATGCCTCCCCTGTCGGCTTGACGGATGCGCTCATCGTGGTGGATGACCTGATCCCGCAGTCGCCCAATCTGGTGGCCGGCGCCAACGAAGCGGGTTATCACCTGCTCCACACCAATTGCGGACGCGATTACACGCCCGAGCTCGTCGCGGACTTGGTGCTAGCGGAGGTAGGCGCAGCCTGTCCGCAATGTGGTAATCCATTGAGCATTCAACGCGCCGAGATACTGGCTACCCGCAACAAATTCAATCTCGAGGAAATCCTGTTGGCCCTGGCGGAAACCCATCACGACGACAAGGGTCTGACCCTGCCTGCCTCGGCTGCACCGTTCCATGTCTATCTCATGCACGTGCCTGGCAAGGAATTGGACACACGCGCCAAGGCCGAGGAAATTTACACGACTCTGCAAGACGCCAGTGTTCCCGTCCTGTTCGATGACCGTGATGAGCGTGCGGGTGTCAAGTTCAACGGCGCAGACCTGATCGGCTGCCCCGTGAGAATCACGGTGGGCGAGCGCGGATTGAAGGAAGGCAAACTGGAGGTCAAGGCGCGGACGGCGTCTCAGGCGGAGCTGGTAATGATTGAAGAGATTGTTACGGCAGTAAAACAGTTAATCACAAGGCAGGGGTAATCTGAATATCCGCCCCCTCGACTGCGCCGCGAAGAACACACGGCTCCGCTCGGGGTGAAGGTGTAGGGGAAAATGGTAGAATATTTGCCATGACTCAACCCAAAGTTCCCATGTCCTCCCCTGACCTGACCGATGCAGATCGTCAGGCTGTTTTGGATGTCCTCAATACGCCCATCTTGAGCATGGGTCAGCATACGCCCGCCTTCGAGCAGGCCTTCTGTGACCTGACAGGCGCAAAGCACGCGATTGCCGTCAACTCGGGCACGGCGGGATTGCACCTGTGCGTCCGCGCGGCGGGCATCGGCCCGGGTGACCTGGTCATCACCACGCCGTTCTCGTTCGTAGCCTCGTCGAATGTGCTGCTGTTCGAGAACGCAATCCCCATCTTCGTGGACATCGACGCGAAGACGGGCAACATCGATCCCTTTCTGGTCGCAGATGCGGCCAACAACATTGAGAAATATTTGCCTCGTGCAGGGGCGACTAGCCAGTCGCCCCTACGAGCCATTCTGCCCGTGGACGTGTTCGGCCAGCCCGCCGACATGGACGCGATCAACGCCGTCGCCAAGCAGCATGACCTGACTGTCATTGAGGATTCGTGCGAGGCGCTCGGCGCAACCTACAAAGGCAGGCAGGCAGGCACGCTGGGTGATTTCGGTGTCTTCGCCTTTTATCCGAACAAGGTCATCACCACGGGCGAGGGTGGAGTCATCGTCACGAATGACGACAAGGCCGCAGCCTTCATGCGTGCTCTGCGCAATCAGGGACGTGCCCCGGGCGACACCTGGCTCCAGCACACCCACCTTGGCTACAACTACCGCATCGACGAGATGTCGGCGGCGCTGGGGCGCACGCAAATGTCGAGGCTGGATGAACTGATCGATAAACGGGAACAAGTGGCGGCCTGGTATGAGTCGCGACTGGCCGAAATCCCAGGTGTGGAGGTCCCGTTCGTCGAACCGTCCACCACGCGCATGTCGTGGTTCGTGTACGTCATCCGCTTCGATGCCAAGCTCAACCGGGATGAGATCGCCAAACGGCTCGATGCGATGGGCATTCCCGTGCGGCCGTACTTCCTGCCGATTCACTTGCAGCCCTACATGGCCGAGCGCTTCGGCTGGCGCGAAGGGGACTTCCCCGTGACCGAAGACCTGGGCCGCCGTGGCTTGGCCGTGCCATTCAGCAGCGTGATGACCGAGGAGCAGGTCGAGACGGTGTGCCAGGCCATCCGCGAGGTTGTCAGCCAGGCATGAACGTTCGCCCGACTTCTTGGACTCACCCGCAGGTGGAGGTCCGCCCTTCGCCCATCGGCGGACAGGGTGTCTTTGCCCTCGCCCAGCTGCGCGCAGGCGAGACAGTCTTCATCTGGGGCGGACAGCGCGCCACGCCCGAAGAGTATCGCGCGGGCGTCATCACTTCGCGCTCGTGTTCGGCCATCGAGGAGAACGTGTATCTCGGCAAGCGCCCGTCGCTGGGCGATCTGCCCGATGACTTCGTCAATCACAGTTGTGAGCCGAACCTGTGGCTGGTGGATGCCGCCACCGTGGTCGCGCGACGCGACATCCAGGCAGGCGAAGAGTTGACTTTGGATTACGCCACCTTTTACGATATCGACGACTGGATCGTGACCGAGGCCTGCGCCTGTGGTTCGCGCATCTGCCGCCAGCGTGTGACGGGCGCGGACTGGCACCTGCCCGAATTGCAGACACGTTATCAGGGTCATTTCACTCCGCTGTTGGCGGCCCGCATCGCGCGGCTGGAGGTTGGCTCGTGAACCTCGACTCCTTTCCCCCTGCCCGCCGCCGCGGGATGATCGTCCATATCACGCTCATCGCGCTGCTGGCTTTGCTCAGCACGGCGGCCTTCATCAGCCTGTCGCAGGCGGCGGTGGGACCGCTCTTCGTGGCCTACCTGCTGGCCGCCATCGTGACCTTCGTTCCGCTGCCGCTGCTGGTCTACCGCGCCTACTCGCTCTCACGCGCCGACTACCACCTGGGCCGTGACAGCCTGTCCATCCGCTGGGGCCTGCGCGCCGAAGACATCCCGCTCTCGGACATCGAGTGGGTGCGCCCCGCCGACGACTTGACCCATCCGCTCGGGTTGCCGTTCCCGTCCCTGCCTGGCGCGGTGCTCGGCCTGCGCCGCCATCCCGACATCGGCCTGGTGGAATTCATCGCCTCCGAGTCGCAGGCCCTGCTGCTGGTGGCCACCTCACGACGCGTGTTCGCCATCTCACCACTGGATGCCCAGGGTTTTGTGCGGACCTTTGCCCGCGCGGTGGAGATGGGCAGCCTGACGCCCACCGAGGCCCAGTCCGTGTACCCAACCTTCATCGTGGCCCGCGCCTGGGATAGTCCGCTGGCGCGCTATCTGTGGCTGACGGCGCTGTTTCTCAACCTCGGCCTGCTGGCCTGGGTCGGCGTGCTGATCCCGACGATGCCGCAGGTCATGCTGGATGTCAACGCGGGCGGCGCAGCCCAGGCGGTGCCGTCCACGCAGTTGATCCTATTACCGCTGGCCAGTGCCCTGCTGGGCGTCAGCGGCTGGCTGGCAGGATTATCGTTTTACCGCTGGGAGAAACAACGTCCGCTGGCCTTCGTGGTCTGGATCTCGGGCACGCTCTCCAGCCTGGCGTTTCTGATCGCGGTGTTGTTCATCATTTCGAGGCCTGTGTAAATTAATTCGCGTTGAGCGGAAGCCCGAGTGCGCTTCGACTACGGGGCAAAAGAACATTGCCCCTCCGCTCACATCGTCCCGATGCCCTTCGGGAGCGCGGAAACAACTATCATGCAAATCCTTCTTGGTTTCTTCTTCGCCATCCTCATTGCCTTCCTGGCCCATCGCGCCCACAGTCTGGACCGCAGCGGTGCAGTTGCCGCGACCATCGTCGGCACGGTCATCTTCGGGGTGGGCGGCCTGTCATGGGCGATTCTGCTGCTGATCTTCTTCATCACCTCGTCTGCATTGAGCCGCGCCTTCAAACGGCGCAAGGCGGGCCTGAACGAAAAGTTCTCGAAGGGCCACGAACGCGACGCGGGTCAAGTCTTTGGCAACGGCGGCGTCGCCACACTCTTTGCCGCCCTGCACGGACTTTACCCCGAGGCCCTCTGGCCGTGGATCGGATTCGCCGCCGCGCTGGCCGCCGTCAATGCGGACACGTGGGCCACAGAGTTGGGCGTGCTCAACCCATCTGCCCCGCGCCTGCTGACGGACTTGCGCAAGCCCGTCGAAAAAGGAACCTCGGGCGGGGTCTCGTTATGGGGAACGGGCGCCGCGCTGTTGGGCGCCGCCGTCATTGCCCTGCCTGCCGTCCTGCTCTCGGGCGGATTCTCGCTCGGCGCGGGGACCTTCCTCCTGATCAGCTTTGCGGGTCTGGCGGGTTCGCTGTTCGACTCCCTGCTTGGCGCGACGACCCAGGCCATTTACTACTGCCCCGCCTGCCAGAAGGAGACCGAGCGTCACCCCCTGCACACCTGCGGCACGCGGACCGAACAAGTCCGCGGCTGGCGCTGGCTGGATAATGACTGGGTTAACTTTGCCTGCGGCGCGGCGGGGGTGATCGTAGCATTGGCGGGAATGATATTAGTATAAAAGGTATCATTCCAACATAACTACTTAAACGAAACTTCCGAAGTCAAGACTTCGGAAGTTTTTTGTTCAACTGGTTTGTTGTTTACATTATAGGAGATTACCATGGGAATTGCAATGGCAATTAAAGGCGATGTATTGGCTGGAGGAACAATATAAAATGCGGGTCAAATCAT
This sequence comes from Chloroflexota bacterium, assembly GCA_016191845.1. Classification (GTDB taxonomy): domain Bacteria; phylum Chloroflexota; class Anaerolineae; order Anaerolineales; family Villigracilaceae; genus JACPVF01. The sequence goes on along the minus strand of JACPVF010000012.1, from coordinate 37,169 downwards.
TCGCCTTGGAAATGGAGAAAACCGAAAATGGCCGAAAAACAATCTGGGCTTACCGCAATTGCCATGGCATATTCGCGCGCCTACCATGCGACACATGAACCGCACAAAATCTTCGACGATTTCCTTGCTGATGCCCTGTTTACGCCTGAAGAGCGTGCGCAAACCAATCGGGATTGGGCGAACATGCTCCAATACGTAGCTCCCGAATTGGCTGCAACCAACCCAGATCCCATGACCGCGCTGGCATGGGTGGTACAACTCACAAACGGACCGATCACCCTTCCCCGTTCGCGGTATGCGGAAGATGGTTTGGAGATGGCCATTCGAGAGGGCGTACGTCAATACATCATTTTGGGATCTGGCCTGGATACATTTGCTTATCGGCGCCCAGACTTATCCGATCGACTACAAATTTTCGAGCTCGATCATCCTGCCACACAGGCCATGAAACAGGAACGTGTTGCCAGGGCTGGCTGGGAACATCCTTCGAATCTGCATGATGTACCCGTCGATTTTACAAAGGAGAGTCTTTCAAGTGCGCTCAAACGTTCGCCATATGATCCGACCCAATTGAGTTTTTTCAGCTGGCTGGGTGTCAGTTATTACCTACCTCGCGAGGTTGTATTCGATACGCTGCGAGAGATGAGTTCCAACACCGCACAAGGCAGCTTGATCGTTTTAGATTATCTGGATGCAGATGCGTTCGTCCCAGAAAAGGTCTCCAAGCGCGTCCAGCAAATGCAGTGGATGGCCGCTCAACTTGGAGAGCCCATGAAGGCTGGTTTCGACCCGTCAACGCTACCCGCTGACCTCGAAAAGATCGGGGTGCGTCTTGAAGAAAATCTTGCGCCCACAGATATTGAGGCCCGCTATTTCCACGGCCGTTCAGATCGCTATCATGCGGTTGAACACTTCCATTATGCAAAAGCTGTAGTGTTCTAAAGCCAGTTGGGCCGCTACAGCCAGCATCTGCCAATAAGTTGCAACACCACGAAAAACAGACAAAAGAATCTTGTCGCAGGCCTCCGAAGTCTCATCAACTTCGGAGGTTCGTTTTGGTTTATACTCCGACGAAATCGTGACTTTAGGAGCTACCATGGAAAAGCAGAAGACAGGTTTCACCAGCGTCGACGAATACATCGCGGCCTTCCCTGCGGACGTTCAGGAACGTCTGCGGCAGATGCGAGCCGTCATCCGCGAGGCGGCGCCCGAAGCGCAGGAAAAGATCAGTTACCAGATGCCCACCTTCTTCCTGCATGGCAACCTGGTCCACTTTGCAGCTTTCAAGACCCATATCGGCTTCTATCCCGCGCCGCGCGGCATCGAAGCATTCAAGGATGAGCTGGCCGCCTACGAGGGCGCCAAAGGCTCGGTCCGCTTCCCGCTCGACCAGCCTCTGCCGCTGGACCTGGTCCGCAGGATCGTCCAGTTCAGGGTCGCCGACCAGTTACAAAACGCCAAGGCGAAGAAATCCAAGAAGTGATTCCCGAAAGCGACATTCCCATCCATGTTTGAGATCATCGACCTGAGCCAGGACATCTACCCGGGCATGCCCATCTTCTCGGGCCTGCCCGAAGTAGAGATGACCGTCCACGCCTCGCACGAGGAATGGGATGGCATCACCGAAAGTGATGTGGTTTCGCCCGCCGTGCATCGCCTGATGATGGGCGAACACACGGGCACCCACGTGGACGCCATCAACCACATGGCGCGTCCATATCGCGGCCAGTCCATCGACACCATGCCGCTGACGATGTTCTACACCGAGGGCTTGTGCCTCGACCTCTCGCACAAGGGTCCGCGTGAACGCATCGAAGTCGCGGACCTGGAGCAGGCACTCGCCCAAACAGGCCTGACCCTCCGCCCGGGCGATACCGCGCTGCTCTACACCGACCACTACCGCCGCGCCTTCGGCACCGCCGACTGGCAGGAGGGGCCAGGGCTGACCGTCGAGGCGGCCCGCTGGCTGGGAGGTCATGGCATCGCAGCCTTCGGCGTAGAGTCCCCCGCCCCGGGCGTGCGTCACGTCTCCAACAAACAGGTCCACCAGATTTGTGGCGAGATGGGCTTCACACATTACGAGAACCTGATCAACCTGCACCAACTGGTCGGGCGCGGACGTTTCCGTTTTATCGGCCTGCCGCTCAAGATCCGCGGCGGGACGGGCTCGCCTGTTCGTGCTGTGGCCGTCTTCGACTCCTAGGAGGGAGCATGTGCGACACCGTCATCGCCACCCCTGAAGTCACCCGCGACGGCTTGATGCTGTTCGGTAAGAACTCGGATCGCGACCCGAACGAATCACAACTGCTGGAGTTCATCCCTGCGCAGACGCACGCAGCAGGTGCGGCCGTCAAATGCACCTATATCGAGATCCCCCAAGCCGAGCGGACCCATGCCGTGCTGCTCTCGCGTCCGTTCTGGATGTGGGGCGCGGAGATCGGTGCGAATGAGCACGGCCTGACCATCGGCAACGAAGCCATCTTCTCGAAGGTCCCCGCGCAAAAGGAACCCGCCCTGCTCGGCATGGACCTGCTGCGACTGGCCCTCGAACGCGCCGTCACCGCTCGCGAGGCCGTGGAGGTCATCACTTCGCTGCTGGAGCAATATGGCCAGGGCGGCGGTTGTTCCTTCTTTCACCCCGTCTACTACCACAACAGTTTCCTGATTGCCGATCCGCGCGAGGCCTGGGTACTCGAAACCGTGGACCGTCACTGGGCAGCCAAACGTGTGCAGGGCGTGTACGCCATCTCGAATGTTCTGACCCTTGGCAATGACTTCGACTTGTCCTCGCCGAACCTGGTCTCGCATGCCGTGGATCAGGGCTGGTGCAAAGGCCGTGACGATTTCGACTTCTCGCGCTGTTACTCCGACTTCCTCTACACCTCCTTCAGCGACAGCCGTTCGCGTCGCTCCTGCTCGCTGCGCAACCTCACCGCCCATCGGGGCAGCCTGACCGTGGAGCACATCCTCGCCAACCTGCGCGATCATGGTGATGCGGATGCGGACTGGTGTCCTGACCGCGGGCTGACGGGCGCAGCGGTCTGCTCGCATGCGGGCTGGGGGCCGATCCGTATCAGCCAATCCACCGCATCGCTGGCGGCGGTCCTCGACCCTGAGCGCCCGACCTTCTTCGCTACAGGCACGTCTGCACCCTGCACGAGCCTCTTCAAGCCATTCTGGCTGGACGCGGACCTGCCCGACCTCGGCCCCGAGCCAGGTCAGCACTATGCCGCCGATACCCTGTTCTGGCGGCACGAGGAACTACACCGCGCCATACTGGAGGATTACCCCGTCCGTATGGCGGCTTATCGCGCCGAACGTGACGCGCTGGAAGCCGAGTTCGTCTCCATGGCGCTGCAGGAGAGGCGCGACGCGCCGTCGAAACGGAGGCAGATTTCGGCCCAATGCTTCGAGCGGGCAGACGAAGCCGAGGTGGGCTGGCTGAAAAAAGTCCGATCCATGTCCATTCACAAATCCGCCGCTGCCCTGCATCGCTCCGCGTGGAAAAAGCTATCACAAGAAGCGCGCATGCCTGACGTATAATTGAGTCATGAGATCCTATGCCTTCATCGCCGCCACCTATCCGCTCAGGTGGTTGATCGCTCACCTAGCACGGGGAATCATTTTTCTAAGCCGCAAGCGAATTTTGCTGGTCTTCGGCATGAGTCGCAGCGGAACCAGCATGCTCAGCAAGTTTCTGGCATTGGGACCTGCAGTTGTTTTGATGCACGAACCTGAAGTGGAATTGCTGAGAGAGCGTTTCGGAAAAGACCGTTTCTTCACCCAGCAGATCTTCTGGGATTTCGTCCATTCAGAAGAACAGCGGGAATTCAAGGTTCATAGCTTGGTTTGTATCGCCATGCTTGCAGCACTCAAGGCGGCACGCGATGTAAAGACCATTGTTATCAAGCCCATTGCCTTGATCGACGTAATGCAGGAAACTTATGAAGCCCTGGCCCAGGCTGAAGTAGTCTACATCTGTCGTCACCCCGCAGGCCGCAGCGAGAGTATCCTGCGTCAGGCTTATCATGACCAGAACATCCAGGAGATTTCCCTTGCAGCCCTGGAAGAATTGGGCAGGGACTGGGGGCAGACTCAACACAGAGTTCAGGCTTTGTTCAAAAAACACCCGAGCTGGCATTGGGTCTTTCTTGAGACCCTGACGACTAATCCGCTCAAGGAATTGCACATTTTATATGAGCAATTGGATTTGTCCTGGTCGGAGGAAATCGCAGCAGAAATCGAACAGCGGACCACAAAAGATGGAGGATATTATGCGGTTCAGCGCGATTCCAGCAAACAGGCCGACAAGTGGCGCAAGTCACTGACTGGGGAACAGGTGGAAGCCATCCGCCACGGCACCTTGCCTTTCGAGACGAATTTATACGAAGGGTTCTAACCAGAGTGCCCTTTCGCATCTGCCGCTACACGTCCGCTGATCAGGAGTTCGTGCTCTCTCTGGCCGAGCGTTTCTCCGATTTTGAGCTACCTGCCTGGCGTTCCACCACTGAGCTGGACACTGCCAATCAGGTTGCTTTGAAAAAGGCGCTCGAAGCACCCGAACCCGAATCCGTGCTGTTGCTGGCAGAAAATGAGGCAGGTCGACCTGCAGGCTTCATTTATCTGCACGCTCAAACCGATTTCTTCAACGGGCAGCAAGTCGGCTACCTCTCCGATCTGGCTGTGGACAAGGCCTATGAAGGCCAGGGCGTGGGTCGACTCTTGATGGAAGCCGCTGAAGCCTGGGCCCGCGAACAGGGATATCCGCACCTGGCCTTGAACGTATTTGCCAGCAACGTCCGCGCCAGGCAAATGTACGAGAAATTCGGCTTTCAGCAGGAAGTGGTGAAATACGTCAAGCCGCTGGATAATACAAGCGTCTGAATTCAAAAAGTCAGGTTAGCTTTTGGAAAAGCTAACCTGACAAATTCAAAAGCTAACCTGGGAATTTAAAAAGCTAACCTGGCATTTTGAAACGCCAGGTTAGCTTTTTGCCATGTCGTTGCGAGCGGGAGCGAAGCAACCTACCAATTCCAGAAATACATCATACGACAGGAGATTGCTTCGGGCGGAAAACCGCCGCCCTCGCAATGACGCCGTTTACTTCCAGATCTTGAAATCCTTGAGGATCGAGCCGCCGAGGAATTCGCGCACAATGGAGGTTTCGGGGATCAGGTCGATTTCGACGGGCAGGAACCATTCGAGGAAGGCCAGCAGGCGCTTGGCTTCGATATATTCGGGCGTGCCGTAGGGGACCTGCCGCAACAAGGGCTCAGCCAGCGGCTTGAGGGCGGCCATCTCATAGACCAGCGCCGAGTTGAAAGTGGCGTTGGCGTTCTCCTGGTAGGGGAAAATGTAATTCTTCTCGCCTTCGCGCACCGATTCCCAGCGGCTGATGGTCTGGGCGGCGTTATAACCGCGTTCGCGCGCATCGCGGACGATGCGGCGGATCAGGCGCGTGTCGGTGGTCGAGACACGGTTGTGGCGGTCGAGGTTGAGCTGGGTCAGGGCGGAAACGTAGATTCTGTAAACGGAACCAGCCAGAACGTCGGGGATCAGGCGCGGGTTCATGCCGTGGATGCCTTCCAGGATGATCATCTGCCCGTGCTTGAGCTGGATCACGTCGCCAGGTTCGCGCATCCCCGTTTTGAAATTGTAGTGCGGGAGTTGGACTTCCTCGCCGCGCACCAGGGCTTTCAGATCGGTGGCGAGCAGGTCGAGGTTGAGGGCCTCGACCGCCTCGAAATTCGGTTTGCCGTCGGGGCCAAGCGGCGTCTTGTCACGGTCGAGGAAGTAGTTGTCGAGTTCGAGCGGAAAGGGCGAGATGCCCAACGCCAGCATTTGGACCGTGAGGCGGCGCGAGAAGGTGGTCTTGCCCGAGGAGGACGGCCCCGAGATGAGCACCAGGCGGATCTGGTCGCGGCGTTCGGAGATCTGACGGGCAATGTCGGAGAGATTCTGCTCGTGGAAGGCTTCGGAGACCAGGATGATCTCGCTGCCGCGTCCCGCCTGAATGGCGTCGTTGAGCGAGCCGACGTTGTCGATGCCGAGGCGTTCGAGCCAGTCGCCGTACTGACGGAAGGCCTTGAGCAGCTTCGGATATTCGGGGACGGGCAGCAACTCGGTGGGTGCGTCGTGGCGCGGAAAGCGCAGCGTGAAGCCGCCATTGGTCAGGTACAAGTCATACCAGCGCAGGTAGCCCGTGGACGGGACCATGTAGCCGTGGTGGTAATCCATGCGTTCCCCGAGGCGGTAGAGCGTGACATAGGGCTTCTTGCGATAGGCAAAGAGATGGACCTTGTCCTCGTAGCCGCGCGAACGGAAGTATTCGATGACCTCAGCCAGCGGCACTTCCTTGCGTTCGAAGGGCAGGTCGGCATCGATGAACTCTTGCAGATGATGGCTGAGCCTGTCGAGTTCGGCCTGCGAGAGTGGCCCGCGCCCGCTGACCTGACAGTAGTAACCGCCAAAGGCCACCGAATGGTCGATGGTCAACTTGGCGTTGGGGAACAGGTCCGAGAAGGCCATCTCCAGCAGGAAGGTCAGGGAGCGGCGATAGATGCGCGAGCCGTCGGTGTCGCCGAGCGTGATGGGCTGGATGCGCGCGTCCATGTCGAGGAAGTAGGTCAACTCGCGCAGTTCATCGTTGACAATGGCCGCCACCAGCGGGGCATCCCCTGGCTTTTCGGCAGCATGCAGGAATTGCGCCACCGTGGCCCCGCGCGGACCTGTGAGAATGCGCCCGTCCGATAGTTGAACCTCGATCGTCGGGCGCGGGGGAAGCATTTGAATGGATGTCGTGCTTTTCATGATCGTTCTCCAAAGTCAGAGACCTTGGACTCCTACAGAAGTGCCAGCAGTTTCTCTGGCTGATGCGCAAACTCTTCGAGCGGAATTTCCTTGTTCGTCAACTTCAACAGCGTCTCGGTCAGCACCTTATTGACGGGCGTAGGCACGTGCGTCTTCCCGCCTGCGCGCACAACCGCACCGTGCAGGAAGTCCACTTCACTTTTACTGCGGCCCGAGTGCAGGTCGATGTGGAAAGACGGCATCTTGCCGCCGCGCCCGCTCCCTGCGGCGCGACCGAGCAGCGGCTTCGAAAGCCACAGCGGCAGAGTAGTGGCAAACGCCAGGGCCTTGACGGGCGTTCCAGGCAGGTCCACAACCTCGATGTTCTGGGCCTTCATCACGGCCAGGCATTCGCGCAGCATGTCGATCTCGAGTTTGTACAGCTTGCGATTGACAAAGATCTCAGCGGCGGTCATATCGAGGATGGCCGACGCAGGGTTGGCGATCAGGTTGGTCAGCATCTTCGACCATTTCATGGCGGCTGCATCGCTGAACAACTGACAATTGAGGTAGGCCCCGTTCAAGGCAGCGACCAGCCGCTCAGAGAACGGATGCCCCGCCGCGACTCCCACGCCGCGCAGTTTTTCGAGGATGATGTCGCCAGGTCCGCGCCGACCGATGGCCGAGGTGACCGTGCCGTAGATGACCTTGTCCGCACCCAGCGCAGCAGCAATGGCGGGCTCGTTGTCCACGCCGTTGGAGAGACACAACAGCGGCGGCAGTTTGTCGGCGTAAGGCTTCATCTGTTCGAGCGCGGGGGCGGTATCAAACGATTTAAGGGCGAACAGGCCCACGTCGAAGGGGCCAAACTTGAGCGCATCCTCCAGCGAGGAAGCCATCACGAAGGAACGCGAGTCGAGCGTGAAAGCGTCGCGGGTCTCGCGGCGTTTGTCGAGCGTCAGGTCGAGGCGCAGTCCGCGCGCGTGCAGGTCCTCGGCGATGTCGGGACGTTCGACGAACACCACCTGGTGTCCCGCCAGCGCAAGGCTCCCGCCGATGTAGGTTCCGATGGCGCCTGCGCCAAAGGAGAGGATTTTCAGAGATTGAGAAGAGGAAGGTTGCATGATTAAGGTTGAAGGTATAAAAGTTGAAAGCTAATACGGCATGTCGCCGTTCCAATGGGTGTGATCGTTGTGCGTGTCGATCTCCCAACGATGCTGGCCTGGATAATAGATCAAACGCGAAAAAGCAGTATTTCCAAACCGAAAACGCGGACCTCCGCTATTGGCATGCGGTGCGATGCCCATGACCGCGTGCATGAATTGGTTAAGCAGGCCGCCATGCGACACGACCAGATATTTGCCAACGGGCTGGCGCAGCAATTGATGCAAGGCCTGGCCTGCGCGCAGGAAGAGTTCCCAGTCCCCTTCCCCGCTGCCGCCGACCGCGTCATACGGATTGATGAAATCGGGACGGGAAAACTGGCGCACCTCCTCGCCTGTCAGGCCTGAGTACTCACCGATGGCGCGTTCCATCAAAGTAGGGACCAACTCGATGGGCGCAGGAATCGCCGCCGCAATGATCTCGGCCGTCTCCTTCGCGCGCAGCAAGGGACTGGCGAAGATGCGGTCAAAGGTCACGCCTTCGGATTTCCAGCGTTCAGCCAGCGCACGTGCCTGGGCACGTCCCGTATCATTGAGTGTGAAATCGGCCTGCCCCTGCCAACGGGCCTCGGCATTGCCCACCGACTCTCCATGACGCAACAGGGTGATGGTGAAACGAGGACGGGCATCAGTCATGCGGCGGGTCCTTTTTGAGAAGATACACGGGGCGGTGCTTCACTTCCTGGAAGATGTAGCCAATGTATACGCCGATGAAGCCCATCAAGATCATCAGAATGCCGCCCACGATCAGGAGCATGAACATCAGTGAACTCCAACCTGGGGCCAGTCCCGACGTGCGGCCTGTCACCCAGAACGAGAGCACGTACACCGCTTCGGCAAAGGCCATGAAGAGGAACAATCCGCCCATGCTCAGGCCGATGTAGAGCGGCACGAGCGAGAACGAGAAGATGGCGTCCATTGCCAGGCGGAACATCTTCCGCGTGGAATACTTGGATTGACCGCTGATGCGTTCGGCGGGCTGATAGGGCAGGATGACGGTCGGGTAACCGATCCAGGCCACCATGCCGCGCAGGAAGCGGTGATATTCGGGCATGGCCTTGAGCGCTTCCACGGCCTGACGGGTAAGCGCGCGGAAATCGGCAGCGCCCGCCAGCACCTGCGTCCTGCTGATCGAGTTGATCAGGCGGTAGAACAGACCCGAGGTCCACTTTTTGAAGGAGGCGGGCTGGGCCTCGTCCATGCGCTGGGTCTGGACGATGTCGTAGCCCTGGGCGACCAGGCGCAACATCTCGGGGATCATCTCGGGCGGATGCTGCCCGTCGCCGTCCATGGTGATGACCACGTCGGCGGTGGAGGCGTCCAGCCCAGCGGTGAGGGCGGCCTGATGACCAAAGTTACGGCTGAGCGAGAGCGGGGTCACGCGCGGGTCGCGCGCCGTCAGCGCGGAAAGGGAATCCGCCGTCCCATCGCGGGAGCCGTCGTTCACGTAGATGAAATGGAAATCGTAGGGGAGGCCTTCAAGCGCGGCGGAAATGCGGGCGTGGGTCTGTTCCACCACGCCCGCCTCGTTATAGACAGGGATGACCAGGTCAACGGTCGTTTTTTTCTTGGAAAACACGCTTTTTCTCCGATGGAGAAAAATTGTACCACGCGGACCCGCTGGAAAATTGGCTTGGTTTGCCTCGCCGAAAATTTACTGCGAAAGCTGCTACCCTGGCACCGTCCGCCAGGGTAGCGTGCTTGGCGGTTCAAAAATTGAATTGCAGGATCGCATCCACGATGCGTTCGAGATCGGCGCCGCCCAGGTTGTTGTAGAACGGCAGGCGCACGAGCTGGTCGCTGACCCGCTCGGTGACGGGGCAATCCCCTTCCACACCGCCGAACTTGCGTCCCATGTCTGAGAGATGCAAAGGAAGATAGTGGAAGACACTATAAATGTCCTGCTCGCGCAGGTACATGATGAAGCGCTGACGCGTGTCGAGGTCGGGCAGCAGCAGGTAGAACATGTGATAGGCCTGCTCAGTGTGGGCAGGAATGGTCGGCATCTGCACGCCGTTCTTCGCGGCCCACTCGCCCAGGTACTGATGATAAAAATCCCACACGTTCTTGCGGTGCGACTGGATGCGCTCGCGCTGTTCGAACTGCGCGTACAGGAAGGCCGCCAGCAGGTCCGAGGGCAGGTAGGAGGAGCCGAGATCGACCCAGGTGTACTTGTCCACCTGGCCGCGGAAGAAACGCGAACGGTTCGTCCCTTTTTCGCGCAGGATCTCGGCGCGCTCGGCCAGTTCCGCGTCGTTGATCAGCAGCGCCCCACCCTCGCCGCTGGTGAAGTTCTTGGTCTCGTGGAAACTCTGCGCCGCCAGCTTGCCGAAGGTGCCGAGATATTTCCCTTTGTATTTGCCGAACAGCCCGTGCGCATTATCTTCAACAACTGCCAGATTATGACGATCCGCGATCTCAAGAATGGCGTCCATCTCACAGCCGACGCCCGCATAATGCACAGGGACCACGGCGCGGGTCCGTGGCGTGATGGCGGCTTCAAGCTTAGACTCATCCAGGTTGAGCGTATCAGGCCGCACATCCACGAAGATGGGGTTCGCGCCGCGCAACACGAAGGCGTTGACGGTCGAGACGAAGGTAAAGTCGGGGATGATGACCTCATCGCCTGGCTGGATATCAAGCAGCAGCGCCATCATCTCCAGCGCGTGCGTGCCCGAGGTGGTCAGCAAAGCCTTTGCCAGGCCCAACTCTTTTTCAAGAAAGGCATGGCACTTTTTAGTGAACGCGCCATCGCCCGAGATATGTCCGCTCTCGATGGCCTGGCGCATATATTCCATCTCGTTGCCCACGAGGATGGGCCGGTTGAAGGGAATGAAATCTGGCATCAGTCGATCCATTTATGGAAAGAGTGGCGGGCATCGCTCAACACGCGCCAGCCCATTTTGGCATACCCGAATTGCACGCCGTAATTGTTGATGTGTGTGGGGCCTTCGATGACGTCCGCGATGCCTTCGAGGGACTGCATGCCCGCATAGGTCAACGCGGTGAACAGGCCTTTGCCGTGGAAATCGGGATGGATGCCCGCGATGCTGTAATGTCCCACACGGACCTTGAGCTGGCTCTCGGCTTTCGAGGGGCGTTTCCATACCGAGAAGCCGACGATCTTATCCGCCGCTATGGCAAGGTGAATCCAATCGGCGTAGCCATCCAGCGAAGAGCGCATCCATTGTTCGTAGGCTTTCGTGGCCAGGTCGCGGCCGAGACGTTCGTCCGCGTGGTAACGGCCGAAGTGTTCGCGGAAGGATGCTCCCGCCACAGCGACCAGTTCCTCGCGGTCGGACGGCGCAGCCAATCGCAAGCTGACTCCCTCGGGCAATGCGGGCCTTTGAATGGAAGCCAGCGGCGTACGTCGAACATCGTAGACACAATCCACAATCGTATCCATGAGTTGAAAGCCACGCGACTCGAGCGCGTGGATGCAGGTCAGGTCGTCGGTGTAGGTTTTGCCGAGCAGGAATTGCGCTCCGCGAGAAGTGGCATCTTGAATGGCGTGATCGAGAATGGATTGTGCCATAGACAACTTATCGGGCGCAGAACCGTCCACGACAAAGGTGTTGATGGTGGCAGCCTTCCTGCCAAACAGGTCGGTCTCCCACGGATTGTCGGCGTAGATCAACAGTCCCAGCGGCGACCCGCTTCGGGTGACGAAAAACGCCCGTGAAGCGGAACCCGCCGCCAGGTCCGCGATGGAACGGGACCAGAAGTCGGTCAGGTCCGCGCCCAGTTCCTTTGCCAAATAACGCATTGGCTGGAAGGCGCTCCCAGTCAGCAAAGGTTGGAGCATGGGCAGGTCGTCTGCCTTCAGGTTGGAAATCTCGAAGGAACTCATTATTCTTCCCGAATCACGTAGGGTGGTTGGCCCATCGAGTGGATATAAATACGCGCCAGATATTCGCCCATGATGCCAAGCGCGAACAAGGTTGCGCCCGAAAAGATGGCGATGACCGAAGCTAAAAACGGAAAACCAGGGATGCTGTAGCCGAGGATCAGGAAACGGCCGATGACGTAGGCCAGCACCCCCAGGCCAAATAACGTGAAGAAAAATCCCACCGTGCTGGCCGCACGCAGTGGCAGGGTACTGAAACCCGTCAGCATGTTCATCGCCAGGCTGAGCAGTTTGCGGAAGGTATACGTGGAAGTCCCCGCCGCGCGAACATCCTGTCGGACGGGTACCGCCGCAAAGCGGGCCGCACCCCAAGTCAGCAGCACGTCCACGAACACGGACGGGCTGGCGTAGTGCGCAAAGGCATCCCGCGTCGAGGTGCGGAAGGCGCGAAATGGACTGACCTGCCAGGCCACCTGGTTGCCCATCACATTGCGCAGCACCAGGCGGATGACATGTGAAGCCAGCGCACGCCACAAATTCTGACGGACCTGTTGCGGCGCGCCGTAGACCACATCGTAGCCTTCGTTCAACTTTGCCAACAGCACAGGAATCTCTTCGGGCGGATTCTGCAAATCGTCGTCGAGCGTGACCGTCACTTCATAGCGCGCCGCACGGATTCCGCACAACGTGGCGTTGTGCTGGCCGTAATTCCGCAGCAGGCGAACACCCCGCACCCATTCGTGCTCTTGCGACAGGCGCTGGATGACCTCCCACGAATTGTCGGGGCTGCCATCGTTGACCAGGATCAACTCAAAGCGTTCAGCGACCTTTGGGAGTACCTCCCCCACGCGCTGGACAAGCGCACCCAGCGTATCAGCACCTTTGTAGACAGGGACGACCACAGAAATATTCATCGGGCGGATTTTATCAGAATGGAACGTCCCGAAGGCGGGAAATCATCCGCCTTCGGGACGTCAATTTCAAGTTGAGCCACAAGCCTACAACTGGATTCCGTGCCTGTCCGCCAATATGGACAGGGAGCGAACCGCCTCAGCTTTTTTCTGTTCCGCGCTCCAGCCAAGGGCCTCGCCCACCACATCGGCCAATTCATCCACGCTTTCGCGGGTGAGCCTGCCAAGCATGGCGAGCATCGAACGACGCAGGAGCAGGTCATCGAGGTGGATGACCTTTTCATTAAGGGCAATAAAAGTGATCTCACGCTGCGTGGTCTCTGTCAGGGTCTTGAGCGGGCGGTCAGGCGCACGGCGCATATAGTCGGCCATCGCTTCAAGGCGGGTGCCGTAGCGGGTGAACAACTTGGACATGTGCTCCGCAGGCAAGCCCGTCCAGGCGGTCAGGCTTTCGATGCGACGCTTCATCTCCTCGTCGTTGCGTGGATAGCCGCGCCCGCCGCCGATGGGCAGGGATTGGGTATCCTTCTGGCGGGTCAGGCCGAGATAGGCCAGCGCCTTGTCGGTCACCTGCTCACCAAAGGCGCGGAAGGAAGTCCACTTACCGCCGACCAGCGAATAGATCGGGAAGGTCAGCCCCGTCCAGTCGCCACTGATGACCTGAATGGTGTGGTCACGGCTGATCTGACCCGTGGTCTTGGCACCGCTATGTTCGAGCGGGCGCACGCCCGAGAATTTGAAGACGATCTGCTCGCGCGAGATCTGGATGTTCGGGAAGACGCGCTCGACCATGCCGAGGAAATAATCCACTTCGGCGTCCGTGCAGCGCACATCGTCCGGGTTGTCCACGGGCAGGTCCGAGGTGCCGATCAATACACGGTCGTACAACGGGAAGATCAGCACGATGCGGCCATCCTTGTTCTCGAAGAAGAACTCGTTCTCGCCGATGGCGGCGCGCAATTCAGGGTGATCGAGGATGAGGTGTGAACCCTTGGTCCCGCCGATGAAACGGGTGGCGTGACCGATCTTCTTGTTGACGATGTCGATCCAGGGTCCCGCCGCGTTGATGACCAGCTTCGGACGCACGTCGTAGACCTCGTCGGTCAACTCGTCGCGGAGCATCAGGGTCTCCTGTCCGCCGCCGATCATGCTGACGTAGTTCAACGCGCGCGCGTTGGGATTTTCCGCCTCGGCATCCAGCAGGATCTCCAACGCCAGGCGCTCGGGGTTGAGGATCGCGCCGTCGTAGTAGGTGGCCGTGGCCACCGTTTGGGGATTCAAGTCCTTCCACTTTTCCAGCGATTGAGAACGATTACGGAAAGTATGCGCCGGTACAGTACGCATCTTGCCTGTGAAGGCGTCGTACATCATCAAGCCCAACTTGATGATAATCGCACCACGCTCAGCGGGTTTATCAAGCAGGCGTAGGAATTTGAGCGGCGCGTTGAAGATGCCCGAGAAATACTTGAACATCGGGACCGTGGTCGGCAGTGGCTTGACCAGGTGCGGCGCATTCTGGATCATGCGATTGCGTTCCTTCACGGCCTCACGCACGAGACGGAACTCACCGTTCTCCAGGTAGCGGATGCCGCCGTGCGCCATGTGCGAAGAGGCAGCGGAAGCACCCGAGCAAAAGTCACCGCGGTCGACCATCAACACGTCTACACCGTTGAGGGCCAGGTCACGGAAGGTGCCGATCCCGTTGATGCCCGCGCCGACGATCAGCACGGAGACATTCGGGTTGGCTTTCAGGGCAGAGAGAATTTCATTTCGGTTCATATTAAATCCAATCGAACGTTCGAGTTACGGCTTTCTTCCAGTTGGAATACAGCCCATCGCGCTGGTCCGCTTCCATGCGTGGAGTCCACTCACGGTCACGGCCCCAGTTGGCGCGTAGTTCATCGAAATCCTTCCAGAAGCCGACGGCCAGCCCCGCTGCGTAGGCAGCGCCCAGGGCGGTCGTCTCGGCCACCTTCGGGCGAATAACGGGCACGTCCAACAGGTCGGCCTGGAATTGCATCAGCAGTTCATTGAATACCATGCCTCCATCCACCTTGAGCGCGGTCAACTTCACGTCCGAGTCGGTCTCCATCGCGTCGAGTACTTCGCGCGTCTGGAACGCGGTCGCTTCGAGCGCGGCGCGCGCGATATGTCCCTTGTTGACGTAGCGCGTCATGCCGACGATCGCGCCGCGCGCGTCGCTGCGCCAGTAGGGAGCGAACAGCCCCGAAAAAGCGGGGACGAAATACACGCCGCCGTTGTCGGATACCGTTTGCGCGAGCGTTTCCACGTCTGACGATTTTTCGATCAAGCCGAGGTTGTCGCGCAGCCATTGCACCAGCGCACCCGAGATGGCGATCGAACCTTCCAGCGCGTAGACGGCTTTCTGATCCCCAATCTTGTAGCCGAGTGTGGTCAATAACCCCGACTTGGACGGGACGGGTGTCTCGCCGGTGTTGAGCAGCATGAAGCAACCCGTGCCATAGGTATTCTTGGCCTCGCCCGGGCTGTAGCAGGTCTGGCCGAACAAGGCAGCCTGCTGGTCGCCCAAGTCGCCCGCCACGGGCACTCCCCCCAACGCACCCTTGGCCGTCCCATAAATTTCAGAAGAGGACTTGATCTCAGGCAACACTGCGCGCGGGACGTCGAGCAGGTTGAGAAGCTCATCGTCCCAGTCAAGCGTGTTTAGGTTCATCAATAACGTGCGCGAAGCATTGGTCACATCCGTGACGTGCGCCCCCGTCAGGTTCCAGATGATCCAGGTATCCATGTTGCCGAAGAGCAGCTCGCCGCGTTCCGCCCTTTCGCGCGCACCTTCGACGCGATCCAGAATCCACTTGATCTTCGGGCCAGAGAAATACGTTGCCAGCGGCAGGCCGGTCTTGGTGCGCAAACGGTCCTGTCCACCATCTTTCGCCAGCTCGTTGCAGATCTCGTCGGTGCGAGTGTCCTGCCAGACGATGGCGTTGTAGATCGGGCGGCCTGTTTCCTTTTCCCAGACGAGGGTCGTCTCCCGCTGATTGGTGATGCCAATGGCGGCCACGTCCGAGACCTCGCAACCGGCTTTTTCGAGCGCGCCCCGAATCACGCGCTGCGTGCGCTCCCAAATCTCCAAGGCATCATGCTCCACCCAGCCTGGTTTGGGATAGATCTGTTCATGTTCCTTCTGGTCCACCGCCACCACGTTCCCCCCATGGTCGAACAAGATGCAACGGGTGCTGGTGGTCCCCTGGTCAATGGCAACAACGTACTTGGGCATGCAGGCCCTCCGCGGTAAAGATTCCACCTTATTGTAAAACAAAAATCGGGCTGGGAAGAAAACTCCCAACCCGATTTTTCGGCTACTATCCCATCTTCTTTTCAGCCGCCTTCACAAAGTTAAGCAAGATCAAAACGGTCGAGGTTCATGACCTTGTTCCAGGCGGCAACGAAGTCATTTACGAATTTCTCCTGGTTGTCATCCTGGGCATAGACTTCCGCCAGGGCGCGCAGCTGCGAGTTGGAGCCAAAGATCAGGTCCACACGCGTGCCCGTCCACTTGACTTCGCCCGTCTTGCGGTCGTGCGCCTTGAAGAGGTCGGCGGCTTCCGAAGTGGGATGCCATTCGACGCCCATGTCCGTCAGGTTGACGAAGAAATCGTTTGTCAACTGGCCAGGTCGCTTGGTGAACACGCCATGCAAAGAGCCGCCGTAGTTCGCACCCAGCACACGCAAGCCGCCGATAAGGACAGTCATCTCGGGGGCACTCAGGGTCAGCAATTGGGCTTTGTCTACGAGCAGTTCTTCCGCGGAGATGGTGAACTTCGTCTTCTGGTAGTTGCGGAAGCCGTCCGCTTCGGGTTCGAGCACGGCGAACGAGTTGACGTCGGTCTGCTTCTCGGTTGCGTCCATGCGGCCTGGGGTGAAGGGGACCTTCACCGCGTAACCCGCCGCCTTGGCCGCGGCTTCCACCGCCGCACAGCCGCCCAACACAATCAAGTCCGCCAGCGAGACCTTCTTGCCATCCGCCTGTGTGTTGTTGAATTCCTTGCGGATGCGGTCGAGTGCCTTGAGCACCTTCGCGAGTTGCGCGGGCTGGTTCACTTCCCAATCTTTCTGAGGGGCGAGGCGGATGCGAGCGCCGTTCGCGCCACCGCGTTTGTCGGAGCCGCGGAAGGTGGAGGCGGATGACCAAGCTGTGTAAACCAGTTCAGAGATCGAAAGGCCCGAAGCCAGAATTTCCTTCTTGAGGGAGGCGATATCCTTCGCGCCGATCAACTTATGATTGACCACGGGAATCGGATCCTGCCAAATCAAATCTTCCCTGGGGACTTCGGGACCGAGGTAACGGGTTTTGGGTCCCATGTCGCGGTGAGTCAACTTGAACCAGGCGCGGGCGAAGGCATCCGCAAAGGCTTCAGGATCCTGGTGGAAGCGGCGCGAGATGGGTTCGTAGAGCGGGTCGAAACGCAGGGATAGATCAGCGGTGGTCATCATCGGTGGGAACTTCTTCGACGGGTCATGCGCGTCGGGAATCATGTCTTCGGGCTTGCAATCCACGGGAATCCACTGATGCGCGCCGGCCGGGCTTTTGACCAGTTGCCACTCGTAGCCGAAGAGAATGTTGAAATAACCCATGTCCCACTGAGTCGGGTTCGGCTTCCACGCGCCCTCGATGCCACTGGAGGTAGTATGGACACCCTTGCCCGTGCCCAATTTGTTCTTCCAACCCAGGCCCATCTCTTCAAGCGGTGCACCTTCCGGTTCGCGCCCAACCAGTTTGGGGTCGCCCGCGCCATGCGCCTTACCGAAGGTATGTCCACCGGCGACGAGGGCAACGGTTTCCTCATCGTTCATGCCCATGCGGGCAAAGGTCTCGCGGACATCGCGTCCCGAAGCCACAGGATCAGGATTACCATTCGGACCTTCGGGGTTGACGTAGATCAAGCCCATCTGCACGGCGGCCAGCGGATTCTCCAGATCGCGTTCGCCACTGTAACGCTTGTCGCCCAGCCAGGTGTCTTCGTTGCCCCAGTAAATATCTTCTTCAGGCTGCCAGATATCGGGACGGCCGCCGCCGAAGCCAAAGGTCTTGAAACCCATGGATTCGAGCGCGACATTTCCCGCGAGAATCATCAAGTCGGCCCAGGAAAGTTTGTTGCCATATTTCTTTTTGATCGGCCACAGTAAACGGCGCGCCTTGTCGAGGTTGACGTTGTCGGGCCAACTGTTGACGGGCGCAAAGCGCTGATTGCCGGTGCCGCCGCCCCCGCGTCCGTCACCCGCGCGATATGTCCCCGCGCTGTGCCATGCCATGCGGATCATCAAGCCACCGTAGTGCCCCCAGTCGGCGGGCCACCACTCTTGCGAATTGGTCATCAGGTCGGCAAGATCTTTCTTGACCGCGGCCAGGTTGAGTTTCTTGAATTCCTTGGCGTAGTTGAAATCCGTCCCCAGGGGGTTGGAGGCGGGCGCGTGCTGGTGCAAAATATTCAGGTTGAGTTGGTTGGGCCACCAATCGTGGTTGGATGTGCCGCGGCTGGCGGAGGTCATGCCAGCATGAGGAACAGGGCATTTGCTTTCGTCGCTCATTTTTTATTCTCCTAATTTGAATCAGGTGAAGATGCGAATTCAATGTTGTACAACTTCATTGTACGATTTTATGGCATAGATGTAAAATATATGTTGCCTATATTATTTATAGGGAAAAACTATACGCAACCAATTTGGACACCACAAAAAATAAAATGGAAATCCACCAACTGACCTATTTTGTCGCCGTCGTGGAGACGGGAAGTTTCAGCCGTGCCGCTGAACGTTGCAATGTTGCCCAGCCTTCGCTCAGTCAGCAAATTCAAAAACTCGAACAGGAGTTGGGCGAGCCACTCTTCGACCGTCTCCCCCGCCGTGTGGTGCTGACCGACGCCGGGCGCAGCCTGCTCCCTCGCGCCACCAGCATCCTCGCCGAAATACAGGATATCAAACACGCGATGCAACAGGACGCAGATTTCAGCCACGGTCTGTTGAATGTGGGCTTCATTCCCACCATTGCACCTTTCGTCCTGCCGCGAGTCATCAAACGCTTCAGCCGCGACTTTCCACAAGCACATCTGATCGTCCACGAAGGGTTGACAGAGGTTCTCGTCCGCGATCTGGTGGATGGGAAACTGGATGTCGGCATTACCAGCACGCCCATCCACAACAGGCTGATTCGCACCCAGGAGTTATTGAGCGAGCCACTGTTGGTTGGTTCCTCCAAAACGAACGACATCATCACCCGTGCCAAAATCGGGGTCAAAGAGTTGGATGATCTCCCCTTCATTGTCCTCAATGAGATGCATTGCCTGGGCGAGCAGGTACAATCCTTCTGCTACCAGCAAAACCTGGAATTGAAGATCGTCTGCAACACAACTCAATTATCCACCGTACAAAATTGCATTGCTGCCGGGTTGGGGATCTCCCTTGTCCCCAGGGCACTTGCAATCAACGATAAATCCGATCAGATCGCCTATCGTGAGTTGAACGATGCCGCGCCTCAACGAAAAATCGCCGCTGCCACCCGCGTAGAGCGAGTACAGTCCTTCCTTGCACAAAAATTCATCGAGATCGTGCGCGAGGAATATCCAACCTAAACGAAAAGTAGCTCCCATTTTGGATGGGAGCTACTTTTACTTCAGATTCAAATTACACCAACACGAACTTCTCGGGCTTGGTGCCACACACGGGACAGGGTCCGCTCGGCTTGCCAAACTCAATGTAGCCGCAGATCGGACAGAGGTAGAAATCCGTCTGGGTCAGGTCCTTGCCCTGCTGGACGGACTCGAGCGCCAGGGCATACAGCTTGGCGTGGACGGCCTCCGCCTCCAGGGCATAACCGAACATGCGGCTGGCCTTGTGCTCCTCCGCCGCGGCCTGTTCGAACATGGGCGGATACATATCCTTGTACTCATAGGTCTCGCCGTTGATGGCGGCCTGCAGATTCTCGGCCGTCGACTTGATTCCTTCCATCGCGCCGAGATGACCTTCGGCGTGGATGCGCTCCGCTTCGGCGGCAGTGCGGAACAGGCGGGCCACATTCAGGAACCCCTCGCGTTCAGCCTTTTTTGCAAACGCGCGATACTTCTGATTGGCCTGGCTTTCACCTGCAAAAGCGTCTTTCATGTTTTCCAAGGTAGTGGGCATGGAATTTCTCCTAAGTGGGATGTGGACTGCAAAGCAGATATTGAATTATTTTTCACAATTATACGCCCATACCAGGGAAACAAGGCAAACAAAAAAGTGGTCCCCACTCACAGGGGACCACTTCGAAGTCCGTAGCAAAAACTACTTCTCCATATCGGGCTTCCAGACCTTCCACACGTTGCCCACCAGGTCGGGCCCCGGCTTGAGGGTCAGGTCTCCGGGCATCCAGCCTGCGGGTGTGGCCTCAGTCCCCTTGCTGGCGCGCACATGCTGGAACGCCTGGATCTGGCGAACGGTCTCGGCGAAGCGGCGGCCGACCGGGGGAGTCAAGACCTCCATGGCCTGGATCACGCCATCGGGGTCGATGATGAAGCGCCCGCGCAATTCGATCCCCTGGTTCTCATCCCAGACTCCGTAGGCGCGTCCCACATTCCCTGCCTGGTCTGACGCCATGTGGAAGGGCACCCCACCCTCCACCATCTTGGTCAATTCATGATCATTCCACATCTTGTGGACGAAGTGACTGTCAACGCTGACAGAGATTACCTCGACCCCCAGTTTTTGCAGTTCGGGATATTTGCCGGCGACCGCCGACACTTCGGTCGCTCAGACAAAGGTGAAGTCACCGGGATAGAAGCAAAGCAGGACCCACTTGCCGAGGTGGTCCGACAGTTTGATATTCGTGAACTTGCCCCGGTAATAGGCAGGGGCTTCGAAATCGGGGGCTTTCTGTCCAACACGAGCGGTCATGGTGGGCTCCTTTTTGATGGTCGTGATTTCAGGGGTGGGAGCCACGGACGGTTTCTCCCCGACCACGGCCCCGGTCGTGCGCGCACATCCTTGCGGCTGATCTGCCATACGACCTCCTTCGATGGTGTATATTTTTATTATAAGCCTGTCACCTATTTGTGACAAATTATTGTCACAAAAAAGTCCCCGCCTAGGCGGGGACTTAGAATTCCAACCGTTGAATTTACTCGGCGGATTTTGCCTCGACCGCCTCGGTCTCTTCTTCCTCTTCCTCGTCATCCTCCAAATCCATGATGCCGTTGAAGTAGTTATAGGCCAGAACCGCCAGGGTGGCGCCGAACAGCGGGCCAATGAAGTAGACCACGTATAGGAACGGGTCGGTGATGCTGTGGGTCGCGCCGGCGAAGATCGCCACCGCAAAGGTGCGGGCCGGGTTGAGCGATGCACCGGTGAACAGTCCACCCGCGAGGACGGCGAAGGCGTACGTCGCGCCATAGACCCAGCCGCCGTCAGCCTTGTTGAGCATGACGGTCTGCAAGTAGGCGCTGACCAGCAGGAAAGTCAGGACGGCTTCGAAGCCCATGGCCATCATGCGGGTCGGCACGGTGGCGGACCCAGGATTGGTCAGCGCACCGAGGGAGGCGGCACCGTCCATCGAACCGCCCAAAGTGGTGACGAAGTAATTGAGCAGGAGAGCCGCCAGGATCGCGCCCACGAACTGAGCAATCCAGTAAAACAGGGCCTCCAGCCACTTCACGCGTCCATTCAGGGCCATGGCAAAGGTGACAGCCGGGTTGAAATGTCCACCAGAGATGTGACCGAAGATGGCGGTCAGGGCCGTCAGGGCAAAGCCAGCCGCCAACGCATTGGCGACCGGTCCACCGCCCGCGCCGGAGACGATCACAGCTGCAACGACTACGAAGACCAGGGCAAACGTGCCGATGAACTCGGCCAAAAATACTTTCGGTTTGAACATGAAACCTACTCCTCTTGATGTGATATCGTTCCTAACCCGCAGCGGACAAAAAGGTTTCCCTCCCGGGCCGCGGCTCGAGCCAGCGTCTTATTATATCCCGGTTGAAGGCGCACCTCGCCCCAAAACCCGAAAAGAACAGGACAAGCGTACTGGATATGACCCTTCCGTTGTCGTTTATAATGAACATATATCGAAATAGGAGGTGGCGTTTTCCTTATAAATACATACCGATTGCAAGACCCATGGCCTATCATATTTTCTGTCATCCCAATTCGGAGGTTAGAATGCTTAGCAAACGGATTCAAGCCCTGCTGGCCATCCTGATGATCGCAGTTCTGGTCGTCCCGAACGTGCCCGCTTCGGCCCTTGCCCCCCTTCCCCCCCAAGCAACCATTGCTTATCATAACTTGACTGGTCTGGCCAGTTACATGGGTTCGCCCGCCGACGGGCGCCCCATTCACACAGCCACGGCCGCCCAGCGCGAACAAAGCGGCGAAACGGTCGCCCGTTCCTTCCTCGCCACCTATGGCGAGGCCTTTGGCCTGCGCGACGCGTACAATGACCTCAAGGTCATGCGCGAGACCCAGACGGAGATCGGCACCAGCACGGTCCGCTTCCAGCAGACCTATCGCGGCATCCCCGTACTGGCCGGTGAAATGATCGTCCAGATGGACTCGGCCAAGGATGTGCTCTCGGCCAACGGCGAAGTCCTGCCCATCACGGACCTGGACGTGACCCCCACCATCGAAGAGTCTGCCGCCGCCCAGGCCGCCCTCGAACTTACCGCCAAATACAGCGGTGAGAACGTCGACGCCCTGCAGGCCAGCCAGCCCGAACTCTGGATATACAACCCGGCCCTGTTGGCCGGTTATAACGGCACGACCACGCTCGTCTGGCGCGTGGAAGTGACCGCCAAGAACGGGATCGATCCCATCCGCCAACTGGTTCTGATCGATGCCAAACGCGGCGGCACAGCCCTCACCTTCAACCAGATCGACTCTGCCAAGAACCGCCTCACCTATAACCTGTCTGGCACCACCGCTCTGCCGGGCTCGCTGGTTTGTAACGAAGGCACTGTCAACTGCGGCGGCGGTTCAGGTGATGCTTATTTCGCTCATACCTACGCCGGCGACACCTACGACTTCTACTGGAACAACCACAGCCGCGACAGCATCAACGGCGCGGGCATGGCCATCAAGTCC
Source organism: Chloroflexota bacterium (assembly GCA_016191845.1). Taxonomy (GTDB): domain Bacteria; phylum Chloroflexota; class Anaerolineae; order Anaerolineales; family Villigracilaceae; genus JACPVF01. The sequence continues at coordinate 14,370 of JACPVF010000012.1, read as the reverse complement.
TCGGTCAATTACGGCGTCAACTATGAGAACGCCTTCTGGAATGGCGCTCAAATGGTGTACGGCGCGGGCTTCGCCAGTGCCGACGATGTGGTGGGGCATGAACTCACCCACGGTGTGACGGAAAACGAATCGCGGCTGTTCTACTTCTGGCAGTCGGGCGCCATCAACGAGTCCTTCTCGGATGTGTGGGGCGAGTTCGTGGACCTGACCAATGGCAAGGGCACCGACACGTCCGGTACCCGCTGGCAGATGGGAGAAGACCTGCCCGCCAGCATCGGCGTCATCCGCAACATGGCCGACCCGACCATCTATGGCGATCCCGATAAGATCACCAGCGTGAACTACTACACCGGCACGGGCGACAACGGCGGCGTGCACTTCAATAGTGGCGTGAACAACAAGGCTGCCTACCTGATGGTGGATGGTGCCGGATTTAATGGCTATACCGTCACCGGCATTGGCATCACCAAGACCGCCAAGATCTACTACTACGCCCAGGCCAACCTGTTGGTCTCCGGCTCGGACTATGCCGACCTGTATAACGCCCTGCAGACCTCCTGTGCTGCCCAGATCGGCACAGCCGGCATCACCTCCGCCGACTGCCAGGAAGTCAAGGACGCCGTGGATGCGGTGGAGATGAACCTCCAGCCGGTGGCGGGATACAACCCCGACACCGCGGCTTGTGACACAGCTGGCAAGTACCCGGCCCCGCGCTTCTTCGATAACCTTGAAGCCGGTTCCGGCAACTGGACCTCAGGCTACTTCACTGGCGCCAACCACTGGTATTACGATTGGCCCTATACCGCCGACTACGGCATCTTCTCCCATTCCGGCGTGCACTTCCTGTATGCGGACGACTACCCTGCTGTCGCCACTGACACATACCTGCGCATGGTCAGTGTGGCCAACGTCCCGGCGAATGGGTATATGATCTTCAACCATGCCTATGGCTTTGAAACAGGCTTCGACGGCGGTGTGCTGGAATATAGCACCAACGGCGGCTCCTCCTGGGCCGATGCCGGCTCGCTGATGGACGGCAACGGTTACGATGCGGTGCTATCCAGCGGATTCAGCAACCCGCTGGGCGGACGCTCGGCCTTCACCGGCATAAGCCACGGCTACATCTCCACCCGCCTGAACCTCTCCTCGCTGGCCGGACAGAACGTGATGTTCCGCTTCCGCATGGGCCTGGACAGCAGCGGTTACGTATGGGGCTGGTGGCTGGATGACATCCAGGTCTACGAGTGCACCCGCTTCAGCGATGTGGGTACCAACCACTGGGCCTACTCCTGGATCGAGAAGCTGGCCGCCAACGGCGTCACCGGCGGCTGCGGGACCGGTCTGTACTGCCCGACCGTGGGCGTGACCCGCGCCCAGATGGCCGTCTTCCTGCTGCGTGCTGAGCACGGTTCGGCTTATACGCCGCCCGCCGCGACCGGCATCTTCACCGATGTGCCCACCACCCATTGGGCCGCCGCCTGGATCGAGCAGTTGTATAACGAAGGTATCACCGGCGGATGCGGTACAGGCCTGTACTGCCCCGAGACGCTCGTGAGCCGCGACCAGATGGCCGTCTTCCTGCTGCGCGGCGAGCATGGTGCTGCTTATGTCCCGCCCGCTGTCGGTGCCGGGACCGGCTTCAATGATGTGCCCACCAATCACTGGGCTGCCGCCTGGATCAAACAACTGGCGGCCGAAGGCATCACCGGCGGATGCGCCGCCTCGATGTACTGTCCCGCGACCACCGTCAGCCGCGACCAGATGGCCGTCTTCCTGGTCCGCGCGTTCAGTCTCCCATAATCACACTTACTGTAATACAAAAGGACAGGCAGGATACCTGCCTGTCCTTTTCTTTTTGGTCAAATTGGTCTCATTTAAAAAATCAAGAAGCACCTTTTGCCATGACAAATCGCTAGTATAATTTCATTAGTAATGCATTAAAGCCTGCTAAATAAAAAGAGGGATAGCATCAATAACAAAAAAGCAGGAGGTGAATATCCACAAATAAACACATATTTTTCAAGGCATAGAGCAAGAAATAAGACCAACTCGTCAAAATATCATAGGAGAATGACATGCGTAATCACAGCAAGTCCACAAAGTTAACAGGATTTGTGGCAGTCTTGATCGTGTTTGTCCTGGTCTTTTCCCAGTTTGTCGGCCAGGCCAGCGCTCAAGGTCCTCTTCCCCCGACCAAAGAAAAAGTCCAAATTGCAGCAGTTAATCTGGATGAAGTCCAGAACTACTATGGTCGCCTCTCCGACTTGCAGGGAAACATTGGTGTAGTCGTTGAATTCGAGGAAACGCCTGCGGCATTGATTTATGCCCAACGCAACTCACAGTCGACGGCTCTGGCTCAAAGCCAGGTCAGCTTGATCCAATCCAAGCAAACCAGTTTCATGAGTTCTCTGCGAAGCATGGGGATCCATGCCACCGAGTTATACCGCACCCAAAAGGTATACAACGGTATCTGGCTCAAGGTGGATTCCAAGGACTTAGCAAAAATCGCCACCCAGTCTGGCGTTAAAGCCATCCACCCGATGATCCCCAAGACCCTCGATCACACTACCAGTGTTCCCTTGGTGGGCGCACCCCAAGTGTGGGGCGGCCTGGCTGGCATCCTCGGCGAGAACGTCAAAATCGGCATCATCGATACTGGTGTCGATTATGTCCACACCAACTTCGGCGGGCCTGGCGTGTACACCGGCCAGGATTTCACCAAGTTGACCGAGCCTGGCAATCTGTTCCCGACCGCAAAAGTGGTGGGCGGCTGGGACTTTGCGGGTGATGATTACAACGCTGATCCCAATTCCTCAAGTTACAACCCCATCCCGTCCCCCGATCCCGACCCAATGGACTGCAACGGACACGGCAGCCACGTAGCAGGTTCGGCGGCTGGTTTAGGCGTCCTCCCGGATGGCTCTACTTATGTTGAGGCTGGCGCGGACACCTACTCCAACCTGGAAGCCCTGAGCGCCTCCGCCTATCAGAGCAAATTCCGCATCGGCCCAGGCGTGGCTCCCAAAGCCAGCCTGTATGCCCTGCGCGTCTTTGGCTGCGATGGTTCCACCGACCTGACCGAACAGGCCATCGAATGGGCCATCGACCCGAACAATGACGGCGACTTCAGCGATCACCTCGATGTGATCAATATGTCGCTCGGTTCCAATTTCGGCTCGGAATATGACAGCTCTGCTGCAGCCTCAAATAATGCAGCCCAGGCGGGCGTCATCGTGGTGACCTCCTCTGGCAACAGCGGTGATGTGTACTACATCACTGGCGCCCCAGGCATGGCACGCTACGCTATCAGCACTGCCAATTCGGTTGATTCCGGTGCCGTCGTCAGCGCCCTGGAAGCCACCGCTCCCGCCGCATTGGTTGGCACCCACCCAGCCGTGGAAGCAGGCTTTGGCTCTGACCCTGGTACAACTGGCGTCACTGCCGATGTAGCTACCACGACCCCGGCCAACGGCTGTACGGCCATCACTGAAGACCTGACAGGCAAGATTGCATTGATTGACCGTGGTACCTGTAACTTCACCGTAAAGGTCAAGAATGCCCAGCTCAAGGGCGCCATCGGTGTCCTCGTAGCCAATAACGTGGCTGGCTTCCCGTTCGTTATGGGCGGCACAGATGCCACCATTACCATTCCCTCGATGATGACCACTCTGGCAGTCGGCAACGCGATTAGAGCTCAACTAGCCGTTCCTGCCACCGTCACCATCCGCCTGACTTCGCAATATCGAGACCAATTCCTGATGACGGATTCCTCCGTGGAAGATACGCTGGTTTCCTCTAGCTCACGCGGCCCGGCCCGCGGCGGCACGCTGCTCAAGCCTGATATCGCCGCCCCGGGTGATTCGATCTATTCCACTGCTACCGGCACTGGGAATCGAGGCATCAGCTACGGTGGAACTTCCATGGCCTCACCGCATGTGGCTGGTATCATGGCCCTGTTGCGCGAACAGCACCCGACTTGGTCTGTGGCTGAACTCAAGGCTCTGGCGATGAACACCGCCACCAATGACGTGTATGCTGGCTTGGGTCACACCGGCAACCTGTATTCACCCACGCGCGTCGGTGCTGGCCGTGCCAGCGTAGCCAGTGCTGTACAGTCGGACGTGATCGCCTATTACAAGAACGATCCCGGCCAAGTCAGCGTTGCCTTCGGTGCGGTGGATGTGGTTACCACCCAAACCTTCACCAAGAGCATTACTATCTCGAACAAGAGCGCCTCGGCACAATCTTATAACGTGACCTTTGACTCGCGCTATCAGGCTAACGCCGGCTTGGTATTCACCCTGCTGGACGGCAACGGCGCGGCTCTCTCGAACCCAATTACTGTCCCGGCCAACGGCACGCTCGAAATCAAGGTACAGGCCACAGTTAATCCTGCGAACCTGGTGGGAGCTTTCGACCCGACCATTGTCACCGGCAGCCGCCAGCGTTTCAGTGAAGGCGGCGGGTATGTGACCCTCACCTCCACCGGTAGCGAGCCGTCCCTGCGCGTTCCGGTTCACATTGCCGCCCGCCCGGCAGCCGCCATGAGCGTGCTCGAAACCGGCATTAATCTGCCCGACGCTGCGAGTGGCACGTTCGACCTCACACTCTCCGGTGTTCCGGTGGATACAGCCGACGATAGCTCCCTTGCCTATATCTTGGAGTACATGGGTGAAGATGCCAATGAAACCTCCAGCATGGGTGGATCCGATGCTGCCGACGTGCAATATGTCGGTGTAATGTCGGACTATGGTTTCTATCCCTCTACACCAACCTTGTTCTTTGGCTTGTCCACATACAGCCGCTGGGACACCTCCCAGGCTGTGGAATTCGACATCTATGTGGACACCAATGAAGATGGCACCGATGATTTTGTCATCTTCAATACCACCCAGGGCTTCTTCACCGGCACAACCGATGACGTAATGTTCACCGCCTACTGTGATCTCGCTACCAGTAACTGTAACGCTGATTATTATGTCAACCAGTTGAGCGGCAACTACAACACCAATCTCTTCAATAACAATGTGATGGTGTTGCCCATCGATGCGGCCTCCCTCGGTTTGGATGGCACCAACTCTGACTTCGACTTCACCATCCGCACCTTCAGCCGTGATGGCTCGGGTGTAATCGACAGCACGGAGACCTACCACTACGACTATCAGGCGGAATCTTTCAGCCCGCTGGATCCGAACTACACCGGCGAACCGTACTGGTATGACGTCCAAGGTGCCCAGCCGACCTTCACCATCGGGTATGACAAGACCAACATCGCCGCCAATGGCTCGAAGGGTCTGCTCTTCCTGCGCACGCACAACGCCGCCAACTCGGCTCAGGTTCTGTTGCTCCCGCCCACTGTGCTCTACATCTCGCGTGATGACCCGAACCCGACCAACGCTCAGACCGTCGACTTCCAGGTTAAGTTCAATACTCCTGTGACCGGCGTGGATGCGGCCGACTTCTTCGTTGAATCGACCGGTTTGTCAGGCGCTTCCATCGTCTCCGTGGGCGGCGATACCGATAAGTACATCGTTACCGTAGACACCGGCTCGGGCGATGGCACTTTGAGCCTGCGATTGGCCGACAATGACTCCATCAAGGACGCAGACGGAAACCGCCTGGGCGGCATTGGTGTCGGCAATGGCGACTTTACTTCCGAAACCTACAACGTTCTCAAGTCGGTCACCTTCGCTGACGTTCCTGGTACGTACTGGGCTTGGAGCTACATCCAGCGTCTATACGATGATGGCATTACCACAGGCTGCGGCGTCTCCCCACTTGTGTACTGCCCGGAAAGCAATGTGACCCGCGCCGAAATGGCCATCTTCCTGCTACGTGCTGAGCATGGACCTTCATACAATCCCCCGGCTGCAACTGGCACCGTCTTCAACGACGTTGATGCCGGCGATTTCGCGGCCGCTTGGATTGAACAGTTATACGCCGAAGGAATCACGGGTGGCTGTGGTGGTGGAAACTACTGCCCGAATTCTAATATCACCCGCGCTCAGATGGCCGTCTTCTTGTTGCGGGCTGTCAATGGCTCCTCCTATACTCCCCCGACAGCTACCGGAACGCTATTCACCGATGTCGCCTCCGGTGACTTCGCAGCGGACTGGATTGAAGATCTGGCGAACCAAGGCATCACCACTGGCTGCGGTGGTGGGAACTTCTGCCCGAACGGCACGGTGACCCGCGCCCAGATGGCCGTCTTCCTGGTCAAGGCTTTCAACCTCCCATAAATCCTTTCTATACGAAATCCCCCGGGTGAACATCGCCCGGGGGATTTTTTTATGACACAGAAAACTCGAACTTGTCTCAAAAATACCCTTGCTGGGCAAAACTCCCAAATTTACGAGGGTAATCCAGCAGTGTAAGGCATTTTAGCCATTTTTGAGATGACTTCTCATCAAAATTTTAAGCTGGCTGGTACTATTTTAGGGTTGACGCCTGTGATATACTTTTTAAGTCAGCCGGCACGTGAGTTCTTTCAACACGAATTGATGGACAAATCAGTGCTCAGGACATCCCGCATTCCTTTATCCAAAGTAACGCTCAAAACAGGGTAAGAACCTTTCCAGTCGTTCGTCGCGACGTGAAAGGTTGATTTAATTTACCGGTCCGTTCGATGAGGAGCAAAGTCATTCCATCACAAATATCGGATCTGCGCCGAAAGGAGGTGGTCGCCAACCAGGTTCCTGCATTGCTCGTCCGCATTTTGAGCACAACATACCAAAAGGAGAATGCATAATGTCAACTCAGAAACTGCAACGCGCTCTTTCGTTGCTTGCTTTGATCGTAATGGTCTTCGCGGCCGTGGCCCCGATGGGCGTGGATGCGCGCACAAATGCCGCCCCCACCCAGCGTTCCTTGACCGGTGAGACAAAGTACCCCGTCCGCCACGATATGTCCCCCCAGATGCGCAACGTCCCGGTGCTGAATGCCACCGAGGCCAAGCCTGACCGTATCCCCCTGGCCTTCGATAGCAACCGCAAGGTCGTGGACACCAACACCAGCAAGGTGGATGGCGCCCTGCAGACCAACGCCGGCAACAAGAAATACTACGAAGACCCGATGCCCAACCTCGACACCGGCTTGAACGGCGCCAATCAGGGCACCAACCGCACCGTCCAGGGCTACGGCGTGCTGCCTCCCGATACCAACGGTGACGTCAGCGACACCCACTACATCCAGACCGTCAACAACGTCTGGACCGTTTGGGATATCACCCAGGTCAACCCGAACACTGGCCTGCCCCTGACCGTCTTCGGCCCGGCCGCCATGAGCCGCACGCTGTTCGCTGGCTTCGGCGGCGCCTGCGAAACCTGGGATGATGGCGACCCGATCGTGCAGTACGACCACCTGGCCAAGCGTTGGCTGGTCTCGCAGTTCGCCCTGCCGAACTACCCCAACCCGCCCTTCTCCGAGTGCATCGCCATCTCCGCCACCAGTGACCCGCTGGGCGCCTGGTACCGCTATGAGTACCAGTTCCCGGTCATGAACGACTACCCGCACTTTGGTGTGTGGCCGGATGCCTACTACATGTCCATGAACCAGTTCTCCGGCGGTTCCTGGGCTGGCCAGGGCGTGGTAGCCTATGAGCGCAGCCTGATGCTGACCGGCGGCAACGCCCGCATGGTCTACATCGACACTGCTGCTTCCTGCACCAGCACCGAGCCCGAGTGCGTCCTGGGCGGCATGCTGCCCTCCGACCTCGACGGCCCGGTCCCACCGGCTGGCGAACCCAACCACTTCATGCAGTTCGACGATGACGCCTGGGGCTACTCGCCCGACCAGGTGCAGATCTGGGACTTCGCCGTCAACTGGACGGCTGGCACCGGCACCTTCACCCAGGTGGCCACCCTGCCCGTGGCGGCCTTCGACTCCGAAGTCTGCGCTGGCTATGCCCGCAACTGTATCCCGCAGCCCGGCACCGTTCAGGGCGTGGATGCCATCGCCGACCGCCTGATGTACCGCCTGCAATACCGCAACTTTGGCACCTATCAGACCCTGGTCACCAACCACACCGTGGACGTGAACGACCCCGCTGGTCATGCTGGCATCCGCTGGTATGAACTGCACAAGGTCAATGGCGTCTGGGGCGTGGACCAGCAGGGCACCTACTCACCCGATGCAGCGCATCGCTGGATGGGTTCCGCCGCCCTCGATGGCAACGGCAACCTGGCCATCGGCTATAGCATCTCCGACGGCACCTCGATCTACCCGGGCATCCGCTACGCCGGCCGCCTGACCACCGACCCGGTCAACACCCTGCCTCAGGGTGAGAGCGTCATGCTCGCCGGTACCGGCAGCCAGACCCACAGCGCCGCCCGCTGGGGCGACTATAGCTCGATCTCCCTCTCGCCCACCGACGACTGCCAGTTCTGGTACACCCAGGAATGGAACCGCGTGAACTCCTCGGCCGAGTGGTACACCTATATCGGCGCCTTCACGTATCCTACCTGCAAGCCGCACACTCCCTTCGCGGATGTAACCGACCTCGACTGGTATGCCCCGTTCGTGTACCGTCTGTCTGACATGGGCATCACCGGTGGCTGCGGCGCTGGCAACTACTGCCCGACCAGCACCGTGACCCGTGCTGAAATGGCCGTCTTCCTGCTCCGCCTCGAGCACGGCTCCGCCTACACTCCGCCCACCGCGACCGGCGTGTTCACCGACGTGCCCACCACTCACTGGGCGGCCGCCTGGATCGAACAGCTGGCCTCTGAAGGCATCACCGGCGGCTGCGGCACCGGCCTCTTCTGCCCGGATGCTTCTGTGACCCGCGCGCAGATGGCGGTCTTCCTGCTCCGCATCGAGCACGGTTCCGCTTACACACCCCCGACCGGCACCGGCACGATGTTCGGTGACGTCCCCGGCACCTACTGGGCCAAGGACTGGGTCGAACAGTTCGCCACTGAAGGCATCTCGGGTGGCTGCGGCGGTGGCAACTTCTGCCCCGACACCAACGTCTCCCGCGCCGAAATGGCCGTCTTCCTGATCCGCGTGTTCGAACTGCTTCCGTAACACGACAGGATAGATTCACTACTAGTACGTCTTTCGAGGCGGAGGTTTTCCTCCGCCTCGATTTGTTTTTGGCCCCCTCTTTAGAGTTATCAATTTTGTAAGCTCACTTCCAAATTAATTTCTTCTTGGGCAAATCCGCTCTGCTATACTCCCGTTAAGAAAACTGCAGTTTGGGTGGAAAACGTCTTTACAGGTAAACAATATCCAGTCTTATATTATCGGTACGCTCGGGGCAATCCATTTGCCCTTTTGCCCGGATGCCTGCAAAAAGCAAAGACCAGTCAACAAAGTTGATTGGTTTTTGTTGCATATCAGCAAGGAATCTCGTGAATATCCATTTGTTAAAAAACACGTTTATTCCCACGATCTTCCGCGTCGATCTTAGCGATGCTGTTGTATGTTTTATTTTGTGAGCATGGAAGAAATTCACTCGAGGAGAAACTTCTCTCAATTACATACAAGCGCAAGTCCCACGCACGTCAAAACGTACCAAATTCTGAGGAGAATAAAATGCGAACCAAACTATGGAACATTGCCAGCTTCATCACGCTGTTGGCAATGCTCGTCGGCGCTGTCGGCGTGCCGAACACGGCCTACGCCGCAGCCAGCCCAAGCCCCAAGACCCAATCCCTGCCCAATATGCAAGTGATCGATGCATCCAGCCACGGCGTCAGCCGTCCGCTGGGAGAACTGGCTCTCGAAGCGGCCAATCCCGCCGAGGCCCCTAGTTACCTGAAACAGGCCACCGAGCGCCTGGCCCTTCCCAAAGCACTCAATGCGGCGAGTGATGGGGAGTTCGACCGCTCGATCCTGCAAGATCGTCCGGTTGGCAACAACATGCCCACCACCGAAGCCAATTTCGACGGCGTCAACAACATTGCCGGCGTCCTGCCGCCCGATACCCAGGGCGACATTGGTTATGATCCCGCCACTGGCAAGAAATACTACGTCCAGTGGGTGAACCTGTACTTCCAGATCTGGGACGTGACCAACCCGGCCGCCCCGGTGGCTAAACTGGCCAGCCCCATGGCTGGCAATGCGCTGTTTAGCAGTCTGGGAGGGATCTGCGCCGCCAACAACGATGGCGACCCGATTACGCTCTACGATCACCTGGCCAATCGCTGGATGATGAGCCAGTTCGCGCTGCAATTCCCGAACAACTTCCACCAGTGCATCGCTGTCTCGGCCACCGCCGACCCGACGGGGGCCTGGTATCTGTATGACTTCCAGACCAGCACCGTCAACATGAATGACTACCCGCATTTCGGCGTCTGGCCTGACGGGTATTACATGTCGGTCAACCAGTTCAATGGTTCGACAGAGGCCTGGGCCGGAGCCGGCGTGGCCGCCTTCGAACGCTCGCAGATGCTGCAAGGCCTGCCCGCACGTATGATCTACATCAACGTCGGCGGAGTCAACAGCAACTACGGCGGCATGCTGCCCTCAGACCTGGACGGTCCCGCCCCGGCAGCTGGCACACCCAACTATTTCATGGAATGGGATGACAGCACCTGGATCAGCGGCGACACAACCGACAACCTGCGTATCTGGGCCTTCCATGTGGACTGGGCCAACACGGCCAACACCACCTTCGGCACGGATGCCAGTTACACACCCAACTATAAGCTGGCCACCTCCAACGTGGCTGTGCTGTGCGACGGCGTGCGCAACTGCGTGCCGCAATCCGGCACCACCGTCAAGGTGGACGCGCTGGCCGACCGCCTGATGTACCGCCTGCAATACCGCAACTTTGGCTCGTACTCCACCCTGGTCACCACCCACACCGTGGACGCCGGCTCGTCTCGCGCAGGCATCCACTGGTTCGAACTGCGCAATTCCGGCAGTGGCTGGGCCATCAACCAGGAAAGCGTCTACGCTCCCGCCGACTCGCTCCACCGCTGGCTCGGCTCGATTGCCATGGATGACGCCGGCAACATGGGCCTGGGCTACTCGGTTTCGAGCAGCAGCATGTACCCGTCCATCCGTTACACGGGACGCCTGTCCAGCGATACGGCCAGCACCCTGCCTCAGGGTGAATCCACGCTCATCGCGGGCAGCGGCTCACAGACCAGCACCTCCTATCGCTGGGGCGACTACGCCATGATGGGAGTCGACCCCGTGGATGGCTGTACCTTCTGGTACACGTCGGAATATTACTCAGCCACCTCTGCCACCAGCTGGAAGACCCGCATCGGTTCCTTCCGCTTCCCGTCCTGCACGGCCCTGCCAACCGGCAACCTGAATGGCACCGTCACTGACGGGAGCAACCCAATCTCCGATGCGACCATCACTGTCAACGGCTATGTGACCTCGACGGATGCAGTTGGTCATTACTCGGTCGACCTGCCGGCCGGCACCTATAGTGTGACCGCTTCAAGATACGGCTATAACGCCAGCAACGCCCCGGGTGTAGTCGTGACCGCAGGTGGCAATACCACCCAGAACTTCACCCTGACCGCGGCCATCGCCCACACCATCTCCGGCGTGGTCACCAATGCCGTCACCGGCTGGCCGCTCTACGCCAGCATCAGCATCAGCGGCTATCCCAACAGCCCGGTCTTCACCGACCCGGTCACTGGCGCATACAGTGTTTCGCTGGCGGATGGCGGTCCGTACATCTTCACCGTCACCGCCCTGGGCGGCGGCTACAGCACCGGCTCGGCCAGCCTGACCGTCTCGACCAATGCCACCCAGAACTTCGCGTTGACCGCCGACCTGGCCTCCTGCACCGCGCCCGGCTACCAGTTCACGCCCGGCAGCGTACTCTTTACGGAGGGTTTCAACCCGACGAGTGGGCTGCCTACTGGTTGGACAAGCACTCGCACGGCCGGCACCACCACCAACACGGCCTGGACCACATCCACTGCCACCGTGCATCCCTCGGGCGTTGCGCCCTACGAAGGCACCCGCCTGGCCTATTTCAACTCCTGGACCGTTACAGCCGGTAACGCCGCCCGCCTGGCAAAGACCGCCGGTTACGACCTGAGCGGCCAGTCCAGCGCCCAAATCTCCCTGTGGGTCTATCACGACACTGGGTTCACTGAAGGTGATACCATCCAGGTGCAAGTCTCCACCAACGGCACTTCCTGGAACAGCGTCGGCGATCCCATCTATCGTTATGATGGCAGCACCGGCTGGAAGAAGCACACCGTCAACATCAACGCCTACACCGGCGCGGGCATGACCAATATCCGTCCCGGTTTCAATGCCACCAGCCAATACGGCAACGATATCCATATGGATTACATGGAGATCGCCACAGCCAACCAGTGCGTCCCGTATGCGGGCCTGGTGACCGGCGGAGTCTACGACGCCAACACATCGGCGGCGATCAGCAACGCCAGCGTGACAGCCGGCGCCCGCAGCGCCACCTGGGTGGACAATTCCCTGGATGCCTCCCAGCCGCACCCGATGTACATCATCGGTGCGCCGGCCGGCTCCGTCAGCCTGACGGCCAGCGCCTTCCACTATGCCAACGGCACCCAGTCTCCCACCGTGGTGAGCGGCGGCATCGTGCGCCAGAATTTCAACCTGGCAGCAGGAAAACTCTCCGCGGCGCCCACCAGCCTGACCTTCAACGTCTCGGTCAGTTCCCCCACCGGCTCCCAGCCTGTGACTCTGTCCAACGCCGGCGGTGCAGTGGCCAATTATGAGGTCTTTGCCATCCCCGGCGCGTTTGGCGGCTACGCTCCCACCGGACCGTTCGCCGATAACACCCGTCACCTTGGTCCGAAGAATCTGAATGATATGGATGCTTCGGCCTTGCGCATTCTGCCCGATGTGCCCGTCATGCCACCTCTGGCAGCCGGCAACGTGACTGCCTCCTGGAACACCGGTCTGACCGCAGCCTGGGGTCTTGGTTTCAACACTGAAGCCAACGATCTATGGCTTGGCAACATTGTGGCAGGCGGCGGCGATAACAAAGCCTATCGCTTCACCACCGCAGGAGTTAACACGGGCAACACCATCACCGCCTCGTGGATTACCACCTTCGGGGCCGACATGACTTACAACCCGTTCACCAACAAGTTGTGGCAGGTCAACGTCGGCGGCGATAACTGCATCTATGAAATGGACCCGGCTTCCATGGTGTCCACAGGCAACAAGATCTGCCCTGCCTTCGGAACCAGCGAACGCGGCCTGGCCTATGACCCGGTAACCAACACCTACTACGCCGGCTCATGGAACGATTACGTCATCAACCACTTTGCGCCCGATGGAACCATCCTCGACTCCAAGGTGGTCAGTCTGTCCATCTCAGGCCTGGCTTACAACCCGAGCACCAAACACCTGTTCGTGCTCTCCAATACCGACAGCACCACCACCCCGACGCACTATGATGTCACCGTATTGGACACAGCCAACAATTATGCGGTCGTAGGCGGCTTCAACCTGTTGAGCGGCGGCGTAGAAGCCTTCGCCAATAACGGCCAGTCTGCCTTGGAAATCGACTGCAATGGCAATTTATGGGCCTCCAGTTACTCCGCCAAGAAGGTTTTCGTAGCCGACTCGGGCGAGACTGGCGTTTGCTCCTGGCAATCGTCCTGGCTGAGCACCACGCCGACTGCGGGTTCCGTTTCTGCCAGTGGCTCTTCGCCCGTCACGGTCAACGTGAACGCGGCCAGCCTGTCAGCAGGAACCTACCAGGCCTACTTGCGCTTCGTCAGCGACACACCATACGCCTACGGTGACCGGATCGTGCCCGTCACGCTCAATGTCACTGCCGCCAAGCCCGTCTTGACGGTAACAGCCTCCAGCCCGACCATCACCTATGGTGCGACCCCAAGCATCACGCCCAGCTACTCGGGCTTCGTGGATGGCGACACCGTCGCCGTGCTCGACACCGCCCCGACCTGTACAGCTGGCCCGGGTCCCTTCACCGTGACCGGCAGTCCGTACGTCACCACTTGTGCCGGCGGCATGGACGACAAGTACGACTTCAGCTACGTCAACGGCTCCGTGACCGTCAATGCAAAGACCCTGGACGTGACCGCCAACGACAAGAGCATCCCCTTCGGCAGCCCCGATCCCACCTTCGACTACACCGCCAGCGGCTTCGTCAACCCCGACACGTTCGTCACTGCCCCGACCTGCTCGGTCAGCGGTGCACACACTGCGGTCGGTACCTACACCATCGCCTGCTCGGGTGGTAACGCTGGTTCGAACTACACCATCGCTTACCACACCGGTGTCTTCACCGTGCAAGCCAAGCCTGTATTGACGGTGACGGCCTCGAGCGCGACGATCACATACGGGGACGCAGCTCCGTCCATCACGCCCAGCTACTCGGGCTTCGTGGATGGCGACACCGCTGCCGTGCTCGACACCGCTCCCACCTGCTCGGCC